>DHWB01000010.1:199555-199758 GCA_002412965.1 Desulfomicrobium sp. UBA5193 | reverse complement strand
AAGGTCGACGAAACGAACCTCTGGGCCCTGGGCGTGTACGAATTCGGCGAGGCCGAGATCGTGACCACGAGCGAAGAGCTGGACGTGGACGCCTACCTGGTGGCCGCCGGCTTCGAGCAGGGTTTTGGAGACTTCGGCCTGCACGGCACGGCTTTCTACGCCACGGGCGACGACGACAGCCTGGACGATGAAGAGACGACCTT
>DHWB01000010.1:0-199359 GCA_002412965.1 Desulfomicrobium sp. UBA5193 | reverse complement strand
CCATCGGCGCCTACCTCTTCGCCGGCGACGCCACGACCTGGAACTACGCCGACAGCATCGAAGCCGATGACGCCGCCGATCCTTGGGAAGTGGGCCTGCAGCTCACCTGCCGCTTCGGTTCCGAAGATTAATCGCAAAGGAGAAGGAATATGACAAACAAAGGAAGATTTCTCGTCGCGGTGATGCTGACCCTGCTCATGGCAGGTCAAGCCTTCGCGTACGAGTCTCTGACAGGCCCAACGGGAACCCTCTACTGGGACAAGAACAAGGCCAGTAAAGGCTACACACTGTATTATCCCGAACAAGGCACTGACACCTACCTCATCGACATGCAGGGCAATCTTGTGAATAAGTGGCCCGGCGTAGGTAATCCGATGCTGACGGAAGATGGGTATTTGTTCGGTATCTTTGGAGATCGCCACAACTACAGCAACCCTCTGGTGTTAATGGACTGGAACGGCAAGATCGTTCAGAAATTCATAGCGCCAGGCAACTCAACCGAGGCGAAGATCCCCGGCATTGTCTGTTCCGATGGAGTGACACGACAGACTGTTTTTCATCATGAGTGGCGCGTTGCAAAGAAGAAGGATGGATCGCAGACGGTTTTCATCCTTGCTCGCGTCCTGCGCTCAAAGGCGGAGGTGGAGGCCGCAGGTTTTACGTGTGGAGACCTTGAGACAGGCTTTGGCGCTGTAAAAGGATTGGCCGATACAGATGCCATTCTTGAATTCGACATGAAAGGCAACTTGATCTGGCAATGGGAATTTTGGGATCGAATGATTCAGAACAAGAATACTACAGGTTCTCGCTACAGCGAAAATATTACAGATTATGGAAAGTATTATGTTAAAAATGCAACATCTATCGGCGGTGATTTTGTACACGGCAATTCAGTTTTTTACAATCCTGATCGTGACGAACTTTTGTTGAATCCATTTTTCATGGATTCATTCTACGTTTTTAAACACAACATTACAACGGAGCAAGCGCAAGGCGCTGCTGGCGATTTTGCGTATCGTTGGGGAGACCCGAGTGAGTACAATCCTGCAAAATATCCAGCAGGCATAAAGTCGGTCGGCGGAAAGACCTCATTTGGCAAGAACGACAGTCAAATCGGTGGATCGCATACTGTACACTGGATTCCTGAAGGTTTGCCGGGAGAAGGCAACTTTCTCCTTTTTTCCAATTCCGGCCCCAAACCTAAGACGGTAGGCTCTCCGTATTTAGATGGCGCATCCGCGATCGTGGAAATCAACCCATATACGACTAATGCCAGTTCGTACAACGCGCCGAAGGATAATTGGAAGACGGCGTCCTATGTTCGTCAAGATGTGGCAGGTGTAGGAACAAGCAATTCCATCTCCAACCAAATCGTCATGTACTTCACCCCGCAATTGGCATGGGGGACATACGAGCGCCAGGGATTTTACAGCTGGCATATCTCCGGCGTCCAGCGCATGCCCAATGGAAACACCATGGTCATTTCTGGCGAGTCTGGGCATATCTTCGAGATCACCCCGACCAAGACAGGCGTTTGGAATACGGACTTGTTCTGCATGAATAGCGACGTGGTTTGGGATTTTGTGAATCCCTACTGCATGCCCCGGGCAAATGATCAGAAGGCGATGCTGGCGGCTGATCCTCACTACACGCCAACAGCTACAATGTACAAATATCGGCCCGCCGGGGTGGATGGCCAGGTCTTCCGCGCCTGGCGCTACAGCCCGAACTTCAGCGGCTTCAAAGGCAAGAAGTTGAAGCCGCTCGGTCCGCTCAATGATCCCAAGAAGTGGAACAAATACTTCAAAGGGTTCGGTTTCGGCGGAGGGATCAGCGTCGGCGGCGGTGGCGCCGGGGCCGCAGGAACCGGCGGCATCGGCGCTGGGTATTAGTTGTCGAACTCGATTGATGTGATCGCCGCGCCTTCGGGCGCGGCGTATTTTCCGATGACAATGAGCATATGCCTTTTGGCCTATGATTCAGTGACATGCGCGTCCTATGGGCCGGAGCGGCAATGCTCCGGCCTTTCTTTCCAGCGTGATTTCTGAAAGACTCAATGATCTTTTTGGGTAGACCGATTCGCTGGTTGCGCGATACCCATCGGACTCGGCCGGTTCCGGTCAACTTCCCATTCCTGAGGGTCTTATGTCGGCATATCTCCTGCGCGTCACTGTGACCGTTATCGCGCTTCTGTTCAGCCTTTGCCCCGCTTCCCGGGCCGAAGACAAGGAAGTGCTGCGGGTGGGATTGGCCAAGGAGTCCCCCCCCCAGTCGTTTGTCGACAATGCAACCGGTCAATTACGCGGGACCTCTCCCGAATTGGCGGGCGAATTGGCGCAACTCATGGGTGTCGATGTGGCTTTTACTCCCATGCACAAAGGGGATCGGCTCGCAGCGCTGGAGCGCGGGGAACTTGATTTCTGCGTTGCGGAGTTGTTGGACGAGAGGACCACGTCTGCGTTCGAGTATATCGAGTTTTCCCTCCCTCCATTCCAACGTGTCATTATTGTGCATAAAGCCCAGTTCACCATCGGTGGACCGGATGATTTCGAAGGGAAGCGCGTTATTGTTATCAAGGGGGATGGCTACGCGCGTTTCATTCCGCACCCGGAGTTGACCTCTGTTATCGAAGTCAATTCCCACAGAGAGGCCGTAATCCGATTGGACAGGAAAGAGGCCGACGTCTTCCTGGCGCCGACGGACGTCGTCGCCCTGACCAACATTGAGCGTGAGGGTCTCAAAAACCTGAAAATTGTCGGCCAGCCTCTGGAATCGCATTCCACGGGAATGCTGGTCCGTAAGGGAAACCTGCGTTTGCGCGAGCGGCTCAAGGCCGCATACGAGGTTATTGATGCAAGCGGTTTTCATAAGTCGTTGATAAGCAAGTGGAGAGGCAGGATGGCTGCCTACGAATTCTGGGATCACTATGGTTCGTACGTGCGCCCTTACATTTTTACTGTCGTGGGTGTTTTGTTGCTGGCGATTGCATGGAATTGGGCCTTGCGCCGGAGGGTGGCCAGCATACGCTCGAACCTCGAAGATTCGGAACAGCAGTTCAAGCAGTTGGTCGCGTCCTCCCCAGACAGCATCTATGTGGTGGACAGTTCAGGGGGCATTTTGCAAAGCAATGATCCGGGCAGCCCTGCTTCCCTTTTCGATCTTGTCGTGGATGCACACGTTCCCGGGCTTGAAAATTTTCTCCGCAGTGTCGCAGGAAGCAAGACCGTCGGCGTGGAGCAATTTCGGTTTCGCGCAGGGCATGAAGGTGAACGGGATGTCGAAATTGCGGCTGGGATGGTAAAGTACAGGGGGCGAGAAGAGACCCTGTGCTGTTTTGTTCGGGATATCTCGACTCGAAAGCGTCTGGAATACGAACTGATACAGTCCGAGCGTCTGGCTGTCATCGGCAAGATGGCGGCCTGCGTCGCGCACGAGATCAACAACCCTCTGGGCGTCATCACATCCAATGCTTCCCTGCTCAGCACCCCCGGATTTGAATCCGAGTCCGAGAGTTGCCTGGACGCAATCGTTCGCAACGCAAAGCGTGCCGCAAAGATTACCCGGGAACTGATGACCCTGGCCCAGCCCAAAGAGTTTCATGCGCAGGAGGTGGATTTGCTGGCGGTTGTTCGGGACAGCCTGTCTTTTTTGGCGCCAAAAATGCGAAGTGTTGTGCTGTCCATGCCTGAACCGGTTAAACCGCAGCGCATAACCGGAGACCCGGACCAATTGCTGCAGGTGTTCATTAACCTGATCCTGAACGCCCTGCAGAGCATGGATGAGGTGAAGGAGAAAAAACTTGTCATCATATTTTGCGACTATCCAAGTCCCGATTATGTCCGGGTCAGTGTTCAGGACAGCGGGTGCGGTATCCGGCGAGAAATGTTGCCCGTTATTTTCGATCCATTCATGAAGACCGGCAAGCCCGGAGGGTTTGGCCTGGGGCTTTTCGTTGTAGGGCGGATCATCGAGCAGCATGGGGGTGTCATTTATGTCGAATCCGAGGAAGGCAAGGGCACGCGGATAATTCTGGAGTTGCCGGTCAGTAACGATAGGAGCGAGGTGTGATAAAGCCGACCATTCTTCTTGTCGACGATGAGCGAGACATGCTCTCTGTTCTTGAAAAATACTTCAGGTGCAAGCAGTACCGGGTGCTTTGCGCCGAATCCGCCGAAATCGCCCTCGTGCTTCTCGTCGAGCATGATGTGGACCTGGTTCTTTCCGATGTGGCCATGCCGGGTATTGGGGGAATGGGACTGCTGAACTGGATCAGGTTCAACAAGACCAGCCTGCCGATCGTCATGATGACGGGCGTCGGCAACATCAAAATGGCCGTGGAAGCGATTCAGGATGGTGCCTTTCATTACATAACCAAGCCGTTCGAACTCAATGAACTTGAAGATATCTGTGCCCGGGGGGTTGAGTTCGGGCGACTTCAGCGACACCTGTCGGGCCCGCGCGGGAAGGACGATGAAGGGGTGGTCGTCGGAAAACACTCCCGCTTGCAAAATCTCATGGACGACATGGCCAGAGTGACCGATTCCGATGTGTCTATCCTCATCGAGGGAGAAACCGGAACAGGAAAGACGTTGATGGCCAGAAAAATTCACGCGATGAGCAATCGGCGCGACAAACCGTTCTACACCATCGAGTGCTCTGCCCTGACTGAAACGTTGCTTGAAAGCGAACTCTTCGGCCATGTGCGGGGCGCGTTTACGGGCGCCCTGTCGGCCCGGCGAGGTCTGCTTGAACAGGCCCAGGGAGGGACGATTTTTTTGGACGAGATCGGCGAGATAAGTCTCGCGACTCAGGCAAAACTGTTGCATGCGTTGCAGAAGCGCGAAATCAGGCCGGTAGGTGCCAACAAAGGGGTCAGCATCAATGTGCGCTTTATCGCCGCCACCAACCGTAATCTCCAGGAGGAAGTCCTGGCTGGACGATTTCGCTCTGACCTCTTCTACCGCCTCTCAGTCATTCCCGTGACCCTGCCCCCTCTGCGTGAACGTAGGGATGAGTTGCCGGAACTGATTGATTTTTTCATCCGCCGAGCCACTCAACGCTACGGCAAGACCGTCTCGAAGGTGGATCCGGCAGTGCTGAAGCATTTTATGGAGGCGTCCTGGCCTGGAAACATCCGGGAGCTTGAGAATCTGATCGAACGGGCGGTCCTTCTTTCCGACGGGCAGATCATTACTCTGCGCTCTATCGGCGTCGCGCTGCCAGGTGCCTGCCCTCAGAGTCCGGAACCTGTGCCACTGCGAACGGTCATGAAGGAGGTGGAGCGGGGTGCCATACGCGAGGCCTTGAAGGAGTCCAAGGGGAGTCGCACCAAAGCCGCCAAGCTGCTCGGCATCTCCCGCCGGGCGTTGTATATCAAAATGAGTGAGCACGGGCTGACATGACATCTTGTATTTTTTTAGGGGGGATATGGTTTAGGTGGCCGTTGAGAGATGGCTCAAGGACATCAAGCCGGGCGAAGAAACCTACGCCAAGTCTGAGATCCCGGATACATCCGAAGGTACAGGTTTCACCGAAGCCCCCCGCGGCTCGCTGCTGCACTACCTGAATACCAAGGACAAGAAGATCGACTACTACCAGATCATGCCCGCCACCCTCTGGAACTGCAACCCTCGCGATGACACGCCTTTGACCCGTGACTGGGCTGTGCAGTGCACGTGCTGGGCGCTGAAACCGGTGGAGAACACGTTATCAACATTGACTAAACCCTAGCTCCTGGAAGCGGCCAGACGGGAGATGCGTGCTGTTGTCCTGACTGGGCGAAAAAATGGCTCCCCGGCATGCCGGCGGAGCCTCCATCGTGCGGAGAGCCGCTCAGGCGGACAGAAAAGGGCGCGCCACGAAATAAAGGCCCATTAGACCGATCATGATCCCGGCCAGTCGGCGGAAGGCCGTGCCGCCGCGCTGCCAGGACGCGTTGGCCATGAGGCGCCGGGCCAAAGCGGTGGAGCTGCCGGCGATGACGATGGGAATGCAATGCCCCAGACCGAAGAGGACGAAGTAGCCCTGGTGGCGCATGACCTCCTTGCCGTCCTTGTCATAGAATATCTGGGTCGGGATGGCCCGGATGTCGAATTTTTCTTTTTCGTCGGGGTTCTTCCAGACGTCTATGAACACGATGCCGGCTCGTCCTTCGTACTCTGCGGACAGGGATTCGATGACCGGGATCATCATTTTGCATGGGATGCAGGCCTTGGCGCCGATGTCGACCATGGTGACCATGCCCTTGATGGGCACTTCCTGAGAATCGCCGGAGATGAGCGGAGATGGGGCGGCGGCACAGAATCTGGCCGAGACATCCCGCAAGGCCCAGAATTGGATCACCGGCAGATTCACGGACTAACCACCAAGGACAAACCATGCTCACACCGTTCAGCACTCTGTTCCACACAGCGGCGTACCTTTGGGAACGCTGGCAGCGCAAAGGCTCCAGGCCTCACCAGGCAAAGTTATCGACCGTACTCAAACACATGCGAAGGGCGGCAGCCTGATGCCCGAACGCAAAGCCCGGCTCCTTCAAGAGAAAGGAACCGGGCTTTTTCACAGGAGACACACATGACTATCACGTTGCATGCCGAACTGGGCAACCTCCAGCCCCTTGATCTCGACGCCGGGAGCGTCTTCAACGGAACGCCTTCGGGCAGGACCGTCTCCGGATACTCCGGCCCCTGCAGTTACACTCCTTCTCCCGATCCGGACTACATCTTTCACGAGACCAGCCGGGACGTAATCGTCTGGCTCATGAACTCATCGGACCCGCTCTACGTCTTCGGCCCCACGGGCAGCGGCAAGACGAGCCTCATCAAGCAGCTGGCCGCACGCCTGAACTACCCAGTATTTGAAGTCACCGGCCACAGCCGGCTGGAATTCCCGGATCTGGTCGGTCACCTGTCCGTTCGCGACGGCAATATGGAGTTCCAGTACGGCCCACTGGCTTTAGCTATGCGTTTTGGGGGTCTTTTCCTCTTGAACGAGATCGATCTTCTTGAACCTGCCACTGCCACGCTGGAGTTGCCCCTATGAAACCGGACACTCCGCAGTTGACGAAAGCCGGATGAATTCTCTTGGAGAAAGCATCCGCAAGCCTTTGTGTGGAGCAAGTTCGTTGTAATCTTCGAACCATCCGGCGAGCATTTTCATCACGGTCACTGCGTCTGGGCACTCATTGCCGTGGACGTAATCTCGCTTGAACGTTTTAACAAACGCTTCTGCCATACCATTGCTTTCAGGGCTTCTGACTGGAGTAAACCTGCTTAGAAGGCCCAACCACGAAGCAAATTCTACTGTATCCTTGGCCGTGTAGCAGGAACCATTGTCGGACAGCCATTCCACGGGGTGCGGAGTGCCCGCCTGTCAACCGAAGCGAGCGCATCACGGTTATTGTGTTGACCATCAGTCCTCCTAATGCGAAAAGTCCAGGAATTTATGACTCCAGGGCTCATCGCTTAAAGAGGTTTGCCAGCACCACAAACCCGCAGTCCGGAAGCATGGGCTGCATCAGTACGAGAGCTCACTCACACATCCTGTCCTTGCCCCCCTCCCCCCCATGGTTTACTTCTTGCTCAAACCATCCGGAATAGTTCAAATGTCCTATCGAATCGGGCGGAGGGGATAGACGAGGCCGCCTCGAAATGGCAGCCGCTCTTGGCGACCGGTCAACACGGATAATGACAGTCATGCGGACAACAATGAGGATCGCTCAAGCCTTGACCTGGGCCAGGGCAAGAAGGTGGCAGATGAAAAACACGGTCATCCTGTTAACGGCCTTGATGCTGCTTACGGCCTGCCCGATTGGGGCCGGGAGTACATCGCCGAAGAAAATGGCGGCGTTTGAGGACGTCTGTTCACGTACGGACGAATACGGCTGCTACGTCAATCACAGATACGGATACGCCCTGGCATGGCCGAAGAGGCTCCTGAACCCCATGGGTGAATCGGACGCAGGAGACGGTCAGGTATTCGCCGCATCGGACGGTCGGGCCGAACTGCGCTGCTGGGGAAGCATAAACGACACCCCGCGGCTGACAATCCCCGAGGCGCTGGCCCAGGCCGAACCAGGCCGCCAGTCGACCTACAGGCATGCGGGCAGCGACTTTTTCGTGCTCTCCGGTTACACGGGTGACACGATCTTCTATCGCAGGTCGATCCTGGCCGATGGGGTGCTGGCCACCTTCGAACTCACATACGAAACATCCCTTAAGGTACTCTTCGATCCGGTGATCGGGGACATTTCCGCCGGCTTCATCATCGATCCGGCCTTCGGCCTGCACTCAGGTCACGGCAAATAATCGCTGTCACGCGGCAAGTTCAGCACGTTATTGGTCCCGCAAACCCGGACGATGATTGTGAATGGATCTGCATTTCCAACTCGCCCTGCCTCACAAACATCCGAACATCCAGAACGGAATCCTGCGGCCCACGCCGAATATGCGAATGGAGCCCTCTACTTTTCCAGCAGTTTTCAGCAAAAGGAAACTCTCTTAATTCCGGGGGGGTTGACCAACATCCCCCATCACCGGACACGGTCAATGATCTCGACGCTCGCCGGCGACTCGACACAAAAAAACCGCCCTAGATCCTCTGGACGGTTTTTTTCTCCTCGCCGGGTAGCTCCACGTGTCGGGAGCCTTTTATCATGCACATTCGCCGATGAACTGCAGTCCGGCAACCGGTCGGCATTTCCCGTCGCGTGCTACCAGCTGCGAACATCCCCGGTATCGACGTGCACGAACTTTTCATGCGGATAGTACCCCACGCCGCCTACACGTGAGGCCCGCGCGGCGTCGCGCAGGTCGGCAAGAGGGACGCCGGGAAGGCGCAGGTCAATTGCCTTGCCTTCCATGTGCAGGCTCTGTTTGGCGACCCCTCCACTCCCCTTCTTGCGCAGCTTCGTATTGGTCTCCGGGCAGCGGTAGCCGGAAATGACCTGAAAGGGCTGGTCGCATCCGAGTGTCAGTTTGAGCTTGTACAGGAGATCGAAAAGCTTCGGGTCCATCCGGCCGATCTGACCGGAATAGTGATCGCGCAGAAATGCGTTCAGGGTGCTCAAGGCCTCGGGCACGTATCGATCGCCACGGACATAGACGATGCTGAGCCGTTTGCCCGTGTGCGTATGCTCGAAAGCAAGGCTGCGGGTGCCGATTTTGGCCGCCAGCGCAGGCGAAGCAAGAGAAAAAGCGGCGCCGGCAACCGCCAGGCTGACCATGTGTGACAGGAAATGACGACGGGAATGTTTCATATGTTGATTATTTTATGTCGCTGTCTCGAACGGACCTGCGCAGCGCCTGGTCCAGAAGGTTGTCCTGCCCGTAAATGTCCGGGAAAAAGTAGACGCGGCCATCCCTGACCTGAACCGTGTTGTAGGCGAGCACCACCCGTACCGGTTCCCGCAGGCGCAACGTCGAGGAGACCTGTTTTGTCATCGCCTCGCGGATGCGAGCTTCGTCCCACACCGGATCATTCTCGAGCACAAATTTCGCAAGCTCTACCGGCTCTTCGACACGAATGCAACCGTGACTCAAGTCGCGGCGATCCCTCTCGAACAGGCCCGGCGACGGGGTATGATGCAGATATATATTGTCTTTGTTCGGAAATATGAATTTTATGTCGCCCAGGGCATTCTTCGGCCCCGGCCGCTGACGGATCCGCATCTGCCCACGCAGCACGGCCTCCAGGGACTCGTGGGAGAGAACCGTGCTGACCTGGCCGTCGCCGGAAACAAACTCGAACCCCTGGCGATCGAAATAGCTCGGATCGCGATAAATCTTGGGGATGACTTCCGAGCGCGCGATCGAGATGGGCACGTTCCAGTTGGGACTGAATTCGATGAAACGCATGTCCTCGTCAAAGAGCGGGGTGCGGGTGTCCAGCGCGTTGCCGATGATGACCCTCATGCTCACCTTCACCTCGATCTCGCCGTCACGCACCTCGTAGGCTTCAAGCATGTGCTCGGGGATATTGACGGCGATCATGCGCGCAGACTGCACGAGCGGTGTCCAGCGCAGCCGCTCCATGGACAGTCCGATCTGCCGGACGCGGCCGGATGGCGACACATTGAGCTCCGTGAAGGTCTGCCGGCCGATGACGCCATCCGGCGTCAGCCCATGCCTGGTCTGAAAATCCATGACACCTTTCACGATGTGGCCTTCATAGAGTTCGGTGACGACGGTCTCGTTTGGCAAATCGCCAAGGGCGATGAGGCGCAGCGTCACCAGAGGCAGCCCGGCGTAGGACTCTCCAATCTCAAGCTTCCGATTCGGCAGGGGAGGCAGCGTCGTCTGCCATAACTGGCTGAAAACGGGATCTTCCGCCAGTTTTCGATAATGCGCCAGAGCCAGCCGCAGGTTGGCGTAAAGCGGTAGCGGCGGCGCGGCCAGGATCGCCACTTCGTCCAGGCGATTCTCCCGCATGACGGATTGAAGGTGGGCTGCCGGGTTGAACCCGTTGGGCAAACGTACGGAAAAATTTTCTCTGATCCTACGCGGGTCGATCTGACCAAAATGCACATCGTACAGATAGCGCAGCATCGCCTCCGTCAGCTCCAGGTCGAACTGCGCGACGGACTCGGCCGACAGGGGCTGATCGTTCCTGGCCCCGTCAAAAACGCGGCGAAGCGGTTCGGCGCCATAACGCGCCGCATCCAAGCCCTCTTCGGCGGCCCGGGACAAGACGTCGATGGCCTGCCACGCCTCGGCCCTTGGCTGGTTCCCGTCAAACCAGGTCAACCCTTCCGCTGCCGCGACGCCGCCCTGCATCAGGCCCAGAACCAGGAGCAACCTCAGGCTGGAGGCAAGGCATCTGCCCCGTTGCACACGCAAAACCGCAAACGAGGCGTTCAATATATCAGAAAGGCTCAATTTCCATCACTCCTGTTGCAACCATTGGCTCGACAATCAAGAAACGTCCCGCCGCATGACGAATTCACGGCACATTCGCTCTCGACGGCTCATGGCCCCCGATTGTGTACAGTATCGCCAGGATGCCCTGAAGGCAAATCGTACATGGCTGCCCGTAGCGGACAGCTGGGAAATTCGGGGGCAAAATGGTCAAGGCCAGAGCGAACGGGCAGCCGTCATACACGACGCGTGCATTCGACCTGGCAAATTTTTCAAATCATGCTTGTGTCATACGCGCATGTGGAGTTATGCGCTCACAGCTGCCTACTGCATTTTGAACGAGCTGGTCATGTACCATCAATTGCCTAAAAAGGAGTGAGCACTGTGCGCCTGAAAATGAACATCCGGATTAAACTCATCCTCATCGTGTTTTCCATTTGGGCCATTGGCGCGTCGTTCCTCGTCTTTCTGTCCTACGAGAGCGCCAAAAACCAGCAAATGGACAATATCCGGACAAGAGTGCGCGACTATGCGGCCCTTGGAGCCATGCTTGTTTCAACGGGAGATCATGGCGGCCTGATCGCCCCTGAAGACGAGAATACGGAAGCCTATACACGTGTCGTTGATACGTTGCGACGCATTCGCGACGACAGCACAGACATCCACTTCGTCTACACCATACGAAAAGGAGAGAGCGGCGAGGTGGTCTTTATCGCCGATGCGGAAGAAAGCGAAGCCGACAAGTCCCATCTGGGCGATGTGTACGAGGATGCAACGGAACTCTTGAAAGAGGCGGTCGGCAATCTCGCTGCGCCGGTGGTCGAGGCTGACTTCGTCGAGGACCAGTGGGGAACCTTCCTCAGCGCGTATGCCCCAATCCACACCCCCGACGGAAAATTCGACGGCGTGCTCGGGGTCGACATCTCCCTGGAAAGCATCAACGCCATGTCGCGCGACATACTGTGGCACATGCTGCTCTGCTTCGGACTGATAACGATTGTCGTGCTCCCGGCGATCCTGCTCTTTGCACGCAGCATGATCCGCCCCATCAGCGCCTGCGTCGCCTTCACCGGCCAGCTTGCCCAAGGCGATTTTTCCAGGGAAGTTCCGGAGACGCTCCACCGGCGCGGCGATGAAATCGGCGACCTCGGGCGCGCCTACCAGACCATGATCGCCAACACCCGCAGCCTGATTCAAAACATGTACGAAGGCGTGCAGACCGTCGCATCCGCGGTCGTGAGCCTCTCCGCCGTCAGCACGGAGTCTTCCCGGAACGTGCACACACTGTCCGCGAGGACCTCCGCCGTGACCGCGACCGCCAGAGACATGAGCTCCTCCACTGTCTCTGTGGCTGCGGACATGGAACACGCCTCCTCGAACCTGACCACCGTCGCCGCCGCAACTGAGGAAATGACCTCCACCATCGCAGAGATTGCGCAAAGCACCGAACGGGCGCGCTCCTCGACCGACAACGCCGCAGCCCAGATCGACAGCTTTGCCGGAATGCTGAAGTCCCTGGGCTCTTCGGCACAGGACATCGGCAAGGTCACCGAGACCATCAACACCATCTCCTCGCAGACCAATCTGCTGGCCCTGAACGCCACCATCGAGGCAGCCCGGGCCGGAGAAGCCGGTCGAGGCTTCGCGGTGGTCGCCAATGAGATCAAGGAGCTGGCGCAGCAGACCGCGCGAGCCACGGACGACATCAGGTCCAAGATCGAGGGCATCCAGCGAGCAACGGGCAACGCCGTGACCGACGTCACGAAAATCGTGCAGGTCATCGGCGAAGTGAACGAATTCGTGACCACCATCGCGGCGGCCATCGAAGAACAGTCCGCAGTGACCAGGGAACTGGCCTCCAACATCGCGGACGCGACCGCAGGCGTACACGACGCCAACACCCGCGCAACGCAAATGTCAGGCGCCTCCAGGGAAATCGCCGAAGACATCGCCAGCGTGGACGAGGTGGCCACAGGCATCAACTCCGGCTGCCGGGATCTACAGCTCAGCGTGCAGGACCTGTCGGCCCTGGCGGAACAGCTCGAAAGCATGGTGGGGCGATTCAAGGTCTAAAGCCGCCTGCCTGTCTGCCGCCGAGTGGGTGTCAAAGAGCGCCCGGTGCAACGCGCTGAATTCTTCAGGCGCGAGACGGATGCCCCGAATTCTGGACAAAAAAAAACCCGCCTCCGAAAAGAAACGGGTTTTACGCTGCGGCTTCAGGGACGACGTGTTTTCCCGGCTTCGACGCGAAGCCCTTGACACAGCCCCTGAACAGGAATCCTAGTTCACGCTCGCCTTGAACTCATCACGTCTGTTCTTGGACCAGGCGTCTTCGGTGGCGCCGGGAACGGCGGGATATTCTTCACCGTAGCTGATGATGCTCAGACGGGAGGGATCAACGCCCAGAAGAATCAGAAACTCATAGGCGGCGCGTGCACGACGCTCTCCAAGGGCCATGTTGTACTCATTGGTGCCCCTGTCGTCGCAGTGACCTTCGATCAGCACATTCAGGGCCGAATACTTTTTCAGCAATTCGGCCTTATCCGTCAGGGCTTGGCGCGATGCGTCAGAGAGATCGCTCTTGTCAAACTCAAAATAGATCCGTTCGGCTCCGATCTTGGCAACTGCCTGGCGTTGCTGTTCGGCAAGCTGCTCGGCAGTCAACCCGCCCGGAGCGGCAGCGGTGCCCGCGCCCGAACCAGCGGCCGTGGTTCCGGCGGGGGTTGAGCTCACTTTTTTGGAACAACCGCCAGCCATTGCCAGGCTGAACACCAGCACGATCAATGCAAGAAGACTCAACTTTCTCATGACTTCCCCCGGTTGCAAAAACGTTAACGAATCCTCACCCAACTATTTTTATGCGATAATTTTACTTTATTTTTTTGGAAAAGGGTAGATTTATTCCACGTCATGCGGTGTTTTTTTCAAAAATAACCCTTTCTTGCGGCATAAAACAAGGAAACCGTCGATCCGTCAGAGCATGAGTCGATGCGCCCTTTACTGACTATTCGTGTTTGAAGGGCGCTGCCGTGATCCTCCTTTTGCCGCGACAGGGATTTCAAAACGCACCGACACGACAGCGTCAAGCCGGCTCATCCATAACTGCCGCTTTCACTTTGCGGGCAAGGCTGAATATTATCCGCCTTGGCGTTCTTCCCAACACTCGACCTTGCAATGTTTTTCAGCTGTGGTAAATTTGAATCATGAAATCGAACCGATATGGTAACCAACCATCTGCCAGGAGGTAGAGTAATGAGTATGTTCAAAAGGATTCTCTGCCCTGTGGATTTTTCCGAGGCCAGCACGGCCATCGCCAAGACGACCCGTGAGTTTGCGCTCAAATTCGATGCTGACGTTCTCGTTGTCTACGTTGCCCCGTCAATGATCCAATATGAAATTTTCGACTTGCCGGCCGCCTCCTTGCCTCAGCTCGTGGGAGACATCGTCAGCGGCGCGGAAAAAACCATGACCGACTTCGTGGCCAAGCATTTCCCCGATGTAAGGGCCACGGGAAAGGTTGTCAGCGGCGACGCGGCCGAGGCTATCGTCAACCTGTCCCAGGCTGAAAACGCGGACATCATCATCATGGCCACCCATGGCAGGCAAGGCCTGAACCGGCTTCTTTTCGGCTCCGTCGCCGAGAAGGTCGTCAAAACATCCCCAGTGCCGGTCATGACCCTTCGTCCGCAATAGAAACCGCTCTCCTGCGGTGCCCCTGGCCGCAGGACCCTTTCCAATGATAGCCAAACTCCACGCGTTGCGTTGCCGCTGCGGCACCGCCTGCTCCATCGTCGCCTATGTCCTGACCATGCTCTGCGTGGCCTGGGCAGTGCTGCGCGGTGCGGAGAACATGGGCTATAACTGGCAGTGGTATCGGGTGCCGCGCTTCATCCTGCTGCCGGACGGCAGCCCCGGCCCCCTGCTGCAGGGCGCGGGAATCACGCTGCTGGTCTCCGGACTGGGCCTCGTCGGCGCGGCCATCCTGGCCCTGGGCACGGCCCTGGTACGGCTGTCCGAATCCGTGGTCGGAAAGGCCATCGCCCGCGGCTATCTCGAACTGATCCGCAACACCCCGCTTCTGGTGCAGATCTTCTTCATCTATTTTGTTTTCGCCCCGGCGGTGGGCCTGGGACGGCTGCCCTCGGCCGTCCTCGCGCTGGCCTTGTTCGAGGGGGCCTACGCCTCGGAAATCATCCGCGCCGGCATCCTGGCCATCCCTCGCGGTCAATGGGAGGGCGCGCTGAGTCTCGGCATGAGCACGACAAGCATCTACATGCAGGTCATCCTGCCCCAGGCCCTGCGCAACGTCCTCCCGCCCTTGACCAGCCAGGGCGTGTCACTCATCAAGGACTCGGCCCTTGTCTCGACCATTGCCATCTACGATCTGACCATGCACGGTCAGGCCATCATCGCGGAAACCTTCCTCAGCTTCGAGATCTGGTTCGTGGTTGCGGCCATCTACCTGATCTTCACGATCAGCCTGTCGTCACTGGCCCGTCTGCTCGAAAGAAACGCACCGTCACCACATCTGGAGGACTCATGCACAGAATAATTGCCATCTTATTGTTTTGCCTCGGCCTGCTTGCAAGCCTGCAACCCGTTGAAGGATCGGCCGCCGAAAAAAGCGTGCTCGATCAGGTCATGGAGCGTGGCGTGCTGCGAGTGGGCTTCGACACCTTTGTGCCCTGGGCGATGAAGGACAAGGACGGCGAATACATCGGCTTCGAAATTGATGTCGCGCGGCGGGTGGCCGAGGATATGGGCGTCAAGATCGAATTCGTACCCACCAAATGGTCGGGCATCATCCCCGCCCTGTTGACCGGCAAGTTCGACATCATCATCGGTGGCATGGGCATCCAGCCGGCCCGCAACCTCAAGGTCAATTTCAGCAACCCCTACGAATTCTCAGGGATGTCCATGGTGGCCAGCACACAAGCCGCACCCGGCCTGTCGTCCCTGGCCGACTTCAACAAGCCGGAGATCACCCTGGCGGTGAAGACCGGCGCGACCTCCGTCGCCGCCGTCAAGAAACACATGCCGCAAGCCAGCATGCGCATGTTCGACGACGAGGCGCAGGCCCTGCAGGAGGTCCTGAACGGCCGGGCGCAGGCCATGGTCGCATCGGCGCCCTTTCCGGAGCAGCAGGCCATCCGCAACAAGGACAAGCTGTACCTGCCCCTTGGCGGCGAAACCTTCACCAAGGAGCCCATCGGCTTCGCAATCCGCAAGACAGATCCGGACTTTCTGAACTTCCTGAACAATTGGGTGCTGGTGGCCGAATCCGAGGGCTGGCTGGCCGAAAGGTATGACTATTGGTTCAAGACCATGGATTGGGAATCAAAAATCAAGTGAAACAGGCTCCTCGCCCGGAAACCGGTCACAGGCTCCGGGCAGGATCGCGCCCCGGCCCAAGGCTGACGAAACTTGACCTCGCCCTGCTGGCTCTCCTTGCCGCAGGGCTTGTTCATGTCGTCCTGACCGTGCAGGCCCAAGGCGGAAAAGCCTGGGAGTGGGCCGTGCTCGGCCAGTATCTGCTGCGCAGCGATGGCCGTCCGGGCCTGCTCCTGCAGGGCCTCTTCACCACCATCCGCCTGACCTGCTGGTCCGCCCTCATCGCCATTGTCCTCGGCACCCTGGCCGGTCTGGCCCGGACAAGCCCCAGCCTCTACCTGCGACTCGTTGGCGGCACCTATGTGGAAGTGTGCCGCAATCTCCCGCCGCTGGTCCTTGTTTTCCTGTGCTATTTCTTTTTGGCCGACCAGATCGCCCCGTCCCTCGGATTACAGGACGGGCTGCGCGCGGCACCGGAGGCGGTCAAGGCAATCGCAGGAGTACTCATCGGGCGATTGGACCAGGTCGATGCCTTTGTGACAGCGGCGCTTACCCTGGGGCTTTATGAAGGGGCTTATGTGGCCGAGATTGTTCGCGGTGGCATCAAATCAGTCGACGCAGGCCAGTGGGAGGCGGGACGGGCAATGGGATTTCCGCGCCCGCAGCTGCTGATCTTCATCATAATGCCCCAGGCTGTGCGGAACATGATCCCGCCCTTGGCCGGGCAGATCATCTCCACGATCAAGGACTCTTCCATCGTCTCCGTCATTTCCATTCAGGAGCTGACCTTTCAGGGCATGCAACTCATGGCCACGACCTATCTGACCATGGAAGTCTGGACCTGCGTAGCGGTCCTGTATTTCGTGCTGACGTTTTCCTGCTCACTGGGAGCGGGTCATCTGGAGCATCGGCTGCGCCGCAGGTACACGACCTAGACGGGATTCCGGAACGTGTCCGGGGTCGATTGGCTCACAGAGGGATCAATCCAGGCGACCGTCCATAACGCGTTCTTGACGGTCGCCTAGAACTCGCAGCGGATGCCGGCGTAGTAGCCCCGCCCGCGCACATGTTCCCGCGGGACGGCCATTTCAGCGACGCCGGTGTGAAGGTCGGAGTTGAAGACGTTGACCACGTCGAAGAGCAGGCTGAAGGTGAAGAGATCGCGCTTCAAGGCATCCAGCTCGAAAGATACGTCGGTGACGAGCCCGCCGGAGATGACGCCCTCCCTGTAGGCATCGTGGTACTGGCTCTCGGCGTCGAGCCACTGCGAACTCGGCGTCGTCGGCTTGGCGGCCGTGGTTCCGTAGGGGGTCTCGTCGGCTGGACGGGAATCGCTGATCAGCCCTGTGGCCGAATCCTTCCAGCGCGACACGCAATTGACCCGGAACCTGTCCTCCAAAAAGCTCCCGAGCCAGGACAGGGTGACCACCGTCGGAGCGTTGTAGTCGTCGGCGGGCACGTCGCTGCGGTCGATGATCTCGCCGTCGTAGTAGACCCTGTCGTAATCGTACTCGTAGCCGCCCGTGACCCTGTTGGCCACGATCTCGCTGTCGAAGGCGCCGTTGAAGGTCTTGGTCCGGGATTTGGTGACCCCCAGCGCGAGTCGGTGTGTGCCAAAACGTTCCGTCTCGAAGGACCGGGCCAGGGTCAGGGTCAGACCGTCGTAGGAGCTCTCCCCGTCGTTGGTCATCTCGTAGAGGTCGTCGCCCATGGTCTTGCTGATGATCTGGTTCCGGTGGTCGCGGTGGACCAGCTCCAGCCCATACTCGAAATCAGCCACGTCCCCCAGGATGCCGCCCATGACCTCGTCGGAGTAGGGCGTGTCGAGGTCTTTGGCCAGGTAGCTGCGGTCCGTCCCCTCGGAGAATCTCACCGTGCCGTTCGATCGCTCTATCCTGCTGAATGACGGCCTGTACCGATCGAAGGCGTAGGCGCGCAACTGGCCGCCGTAATAGCGGCTGGCGCCGGCGACCAGCCGGAGGGCACCGTCGCCCATGGTGTCCAGTTCGGCCTTCAGGCGCGGGGCCAGGTTCGTGTTGAAGGAATAGTCGTCGTAGTCGACGCGCAAACCGGGAGTGAGGGTGAACCGCGCCCACTGGACCTCGGTCTGGGCGTACCACCCCACGGTGTTGAGCGTCTTGGTCTGGTCGTACTCCGGATAGTCCGCCTGCGTCAGAGTCCAGGTCGGGGGGAGGGTGGGCTTTGTGGGCTTGATGACCACCAGCGATTCAATCCGGGCGTCCTCGTTCCACATGTCCGTGGTCACGTTGCTGATGTCCAGGCCCGTGGAAATCCGCCACAGAAGCTCCCGCGTCGCGAACTCCTCCAGGTCGAAGGCCAGGCTGGCGTCGATGCCGCGGTTTTCCGCCGTGGCATCGCCAAGCCCGCCCTCGTAAATCTGGTCGCCTTCGGGCACCCCCGTGCCCGAGACCTGCCTCCTGAAGTTGTTGGAGGAATCACGGCTGAACCCGTTCTGCGACCAGGCCGCCTTGGCCGTCAGTTCGCCCCACCCGGTCCCGATGACGGCCGAACCGCCCATCCGGACGGCCTCGTTCTCGATCTTCCATTCGCTGTCGGGCCATGCCGGCCGCCAGCGTTCCTCCGTGTAGGGGGCATAGGTGGCGTCAAGGGTCAGCTTCACGTCGCCCGATGGCGTGTAGAGGGTCTTGGCGAAAAAATTCTCGTTGGAGCGATACTGGTCCTGGTCGCTGAAAGAGCCGTCGTTTTCCTCAATTTGCAGGGGGATGACGGACCAGCGCTTCGAGGTGGCGAACAGCAGGGCGAGCTTGTCGGTCACGGGGCCGTCGGTGGAGGCGAACAGGCTGTTGGACCGGAAACGGGGCTGGTTGGCCGAAGAGACCGACTCGTCGTCCGTGCCGCGCATGTCGAACCATTCGCTGCGCGTGTGCCGGTTCGTGAAGACGGCGTGCCACCGGTCCGTGCGCGGGTCCGCGAGTTCGGCGTCGACCACGCCGCCCACGAAGTTGCCGTACTTGACCGGCACGTTGCTGGAATAGACCGTCACGGAATCGATCAGGCTCGAATCGTAAAAAATCGTCTGGTCCGCCCCGCCAACGTCAAGACGGCTGGGCAGCACGGAGTCGCCGTCCTTGTCCAGCCCGGTGGGGTTCAGGGTATTGCTGACGCTCAGGCCGTCGATGAGGTAGTTGGTCTCGTAGGGCCGTGCTCCTGCGATCGACACGCGGGGCGGGCGGATTTCGCCGGCCGTGAGGCCGGAGGTCTCCTCGTTGGAGAACTGGACGTTGGACTGGCCCTTGAGGGCTTCGGTGATGGCCCCCGTGTGGGAGGGCATGGACTGCAGTTCCCGGCCCTTGATGCTCGCCGTGCCGGCCTGATGCTTTTCCGCCAGCACGTTAACCGGGTCCAAATGGTAAACAATGTCATCCGTCGCATTCAGGGACGCACGCGGGTGCTCCTCATCCTGGGGTTCAAGCAGCTCGGAGTCTCCAGCAGCCCAGCCTGCGGCAGTTCCGTGGGCAGCGGTCCCGGCGTGGCCATTCGACTGACTGGATCGCTCGCCATCAACTACCGGCGTAAGCGAGGCATTCTCGGCGCCATCAGCCCGGACATCACCTGACGACAAAAAAAACAAAAGGAAAACAAGGAGGATATTAAGCACGCTACCGCGCCCGCATTTTTTTGAAGATTGATTGTTGCTCTTTTTTCCGACAAATGCCACGCACCTATTTTTAAGTAGGTATTTAGGGCAGAATCCTCCTTGAAGTATGTATTACAAAAGATCAAGCACTCCATGCGAACCCTGATTGTTGTCATCACTTTGCTGCTTCTTCCGCACAACGCCCTTGCCATCCAGGATATCCCCCTTGATGTCAGCATGTTGGACATCTCCGTTGAACGCAACAGCCAAAACAGCGTCATCGCAACCGCTCAGGACTCCCACGGCTATATCTGGCTGGCTTCCATCCGAGGCCTGCATGTGTATGACGGCCGAATGGTCCGGCGCGTGCTCGAGGATGTCCTGCATGGCACCAAAATCCGGGACATGCGGATCGACGAGAATGACGTCCTGTGGCTCGGAACCAACTCCGGAGTGCTTGCCTACTCCCTGCGTACCAGCACCCCCCGGTGGCACAGGACAGGCGAAACCCTCGCGGGGCGATCCACCAGAACCGTCAATGTGCTGCACTCGGACCAAAAGGGTTCTTTGTGGGCGGGAACGGTTAACGGAGGTCTGCATCGCTACGAGCCGGCCTTCGACAGATTCGAGATGGTCGACATCATCCCCCCAAACCCGGACAAACCATTGTCTGTCTTCGATATCCGCGTGGACGACCAGCGGGACATGTGGCTGGCCACTGGGCAGGGCGTGCTTCGGCTGACCGGCACCAGCGGCCCGGTCACCGCCCTCCCCCTTTCCACGGGGGAGGAGTACTCCGCCAAAGACATCGCCTTTGACGGGGCCGGCAACCTCTGGGTCGGAATCGCGGGCAAAGGTCTCTGGACTCTGCCCGCGCATGCCTCTCAAAAAAAACTCGTCGCCGTCAAAGACTTGCCGGCAGATCTTATTTTCGATCTTTACACCGACAGCAGAGGGGACGTCTGGATTTCCACAAGCCAGGGTCTGTTCCGGCATTCCTACCGCGATGGCATCATCTTCAGTCATCCCTTCCGTATCCACAATCAGCGAGGCAAGGTCCCGGTTTACATTTCATCGATCATGGAAACAAAGGCCAGGACACTGTGGATCGGAACATTCAATCATGGAGTGTTGCACCGTCCGGCCTATCCCGGCGCTAAACTGCTGGATCTGAAGATCAAAGGCGAGAGCGAACCGTTGCGGGATGCCGACGTGGTCTCCACGGTGAGTCCCCTGGACTCTCGCATCTACGTCGCGCCACGGAACGGAAAACTTTACCGTTCCGAACCGCTCGACGCCAATCAGCTGTCCCTTTCAACCAGCATCGCAATCGAACCCTTTCTCGACACGCCGAGAATCAGGTCTCTAGCCTGGACATCCGACAACTCCCTCATCTGCGGCATGCAGAACGCGTTGCTGCACATCGGCCCCAACCTCGAAACCAAGGGCGTCCCGCTTGTTTTCGCCGACACCAATCCTTATTTGCTGTCCAATTTCGCCCGCCATATTACACCCATGGGTGATGGACGAATATGGATCTCCAACACGGACGAGTTGTATTCCTGGAAACCCGGTGAACCCGCCGTGCGCAAGGAAATGAGCTTTCGTTCCAACCCCGGGGGAGGATGCCTCTCCCGCTCAGGATGGGATCTCTGGCTCGGCTACGGCACGACCATAACCAGAATCAACACCCAGTCCGGCCAACAGAGCCGGTTTTCGCTTCCGGAATCAGCACAGACGAAAGATTCGAACAACATCAGGTCAATGCTTCCCATCAACTCCGAAGAGATGATCCTTGGAACAACACAACAGCTGTTCCGCTACAACCACAAATCAGGCGCTCTCACTCCCGTACGCACTATGGACAACGAGCTGATCCCAAGCGTCCTGTCTCTTTGGTCCGACAACAGCGGAAACATCTGGATGCACACCCTCGCAAAAATCTACCAGCTTCCAGCCGGGTCGGAGCATGCGCGTGAGATGGCCACCGGCGCGGGACACCCTTCCGCAAGCATCACAGCATCGCCCGCTGTTTTGGGGCAAATGGTCATTTACGGGCATTCAGACGGGCTTCTGCTTATTGATCCGCAAAAACTCCTTTTACGCCAACCGACCCTGCCCAAAATTTCCGAAGTGCGCATCTTCGGCCAGCCGGTGCCCGTAACCCCACTGGGCCGGATGCCCAAAAACCTGGACCTTGATTATCTTCAGAATTATCTGACCTTTTCCTTTTCCATCCCTGAAATCAGCGCCCTCAGTGCGCCCCGATACGTTTACAAACTCGAAGGCGTGGATCCGGCCTGGATCGATGCCGGGACACAGTCGTCCGTCAGCTACGCACATCTGCAGCCAGGGCAGTACGAGTTTCACCTGAAGGACAGCGGGGACGGCGGCACGGACACCGAATCCATGAGCATCACCATCCACCCGCCATGGTGGCTCACCGCATGGGCCAAAACCGGGTACGCGCTAGCTCTCGTGCTCGCTTTCCTGGGCTCCTCGCTCCTGTTCGCACGGCTGCAGACAACCCGAATCCGCAAGGAGATGCTCGAAAATCTGGTCATGCAGGATCCGCTGACAGGGGTACCCAACCGGCGCAAATTCCAGGAAGCGCTCGCAGCTGAAAAAAGCCGCTGCAAACGGAGCAACCATCAGATCTCGGTGCTCATGATCGACATCGATTACTTCAAGGGGTTCAACGACCGCTTCGGCCATCAGGCAGGCGACAAGGCCCTGCGCACCGTCGCGCAAACCTTGAGCGCCACGCTCAAGCGGCCGGAGGATTTCGTCGGCAGGTATGGAGGTGAGGAGTTCGTGATCATCCTACCCAGCACCAACCGCAGCGGTGCTGAGCAGGTGGCTCAAAAAATTCAACAGGCCCTGTTCATGGCCAACATCCCCTACCCAGGCTCACCCCTTTCGGACAGGATCACCGTGAGCCTGGGCATCTCGACATTCAGCCCCCAGACAGACCAGCATATCGACTCGGGCCTCTTCTCAGCGGATCAGGCTCTCTACCAAGCCAAGCGCATCGGCCGGAACTGTTTCTTCTACAAGGATCATTGTCTGGCCTTAACGCCCTTGCGGCAGTGACAAAAAACGGTCCATGCCGCAGAGTTTGCATCCCTGGCAGCCAGAAACGGGACATGGATCGGTGACCATGGCGTGGTGATATTTGATCCACTCCGAATACAGAAATTTACGTGAAACCCCGATGTCGAGCCGCTCCCAGGGAAAGACGCTGTCCCGGTCCAGAGGCCGCTCAAGCACGTCGCGCACAAGATCCTCATGTTCCCTGACGGCCCTGGTCAAACCGATGTGCGCGGCCCGTTCCAGGCAGGGAAAAATTTCCTCCCCGCCTCTGGCCAGAAACATCTGCACCCTGGCCTGAGCAGGGTTCTCACCTGCAAAACGCATCCCCTTGTACCGACCGACCGCCGACTTGAAACGGCGCATGGCGCCCTTGAACCAATCCTCATCGGGAATCGTGGCCCATTGCAGGGGCGTCCAGGCCTTGGGCACTAAGCAACTGACCGAGAGGGAAATGAGTTCGACCCCTTTTTTGCGGTTGCCCTGCCCCAGCTTCCGGGCCTCGTCTATGCGGGTCAGAAAGGACTCGAATTCCGCCCAATCATCCTCCCCCTCGTCCGGCCACCCCGTAATCATGTACAGCTTTAAAGTCCCGAACTGCAGGCGGCTGATGCGTGTCACGGCTTCCAGAAAGGCCTCTTCCGAAAAATGCTTGTTCATGGCCCGGCGCAGACGACGGCTCGCGCCTTCAAGGGCCAGGGTCACGGACCTGGTTCCGGTGTGACGCAGGAATCCGAGCAGCTCATCCGTCAATCCATCGGCGCGCAGGGAGGACAGGGAAAATTTGACCCGACGCTCCTGCAGCCACTGCAGGAAGGGCAACAGGTCCGGCCAATCGGTCAGGGCCGTGCCCACCAGACCCACCTTCTGCGGCGCGCTGCGCGTCACGATGTCTTGCAGCGTTGCAAGCTCGGCATGGCGTGGAGGTTTGTAGATGCTGCCCGCTGCGCAAAAACGGCACCCATAGGGGCAGCCGCGATTGACTTCGAGGAGCAGCATGTCCCGAAACTGGGCCTCGGAACTCACGAAACATGAAAAGGCGGGATCATCGAGGCTCCCGGTCGCATTTATGTTGACCACCCGGCGCACGGGCTCGCGGCTTTTGCCGGGGATCAGCATTCCGGGCAACGGAGCGATGGCCTCAAGAGCCTGGGCCTTGTCCGCGCCGGTGGTCCAGACCCGCGCAATCTCGTCCATGACGGGCAGGAGGCCGGCCTCGGCCTCACCGACAAAGATTCCATCAAACGCAGGCAAAAGGGGAAAGGGATTGAGAAATGCAACGGGGCCGCCGGCCAGGATCATGGGCCAGAGTTCGCGATCTTCGACTCTGACGGGAATATCCGCATCCTGCAGGAGCTTCAGGACGATGGGGAAATCCCCTTCGAAGTTCAGACTGAAGAGAATAAGGGGGAAGAGGCCCAGGTCGCGTCCGGAGTCAACGGACCTGGGCCTCGGGGAAGTGGGATTCCAGAAAAAACGCTCAACGGCCAACTCCTCGCGCGAGGCGAGCAGCCGGTACACCACCTGCCATCCCAGGGTGGAGAGTCCGTGCTCCGCGGCCTCGGGGAATACCAGAGCCACGGGCAACCGGCCTCCCCAATCCTTCAGCGGGGGGACTGTTCGGCCATAATACAGCTCGGACACAGGTCCCTCCCGGGGTGTGGGTGGCTCGGAAAAAAGGGCAGAGCCCTAATCAGCCTGCATGCGTATGAATGACGGAATTTCAAATTCCTCCTCTTCAAACAGGAACTCCGCATCATCGCCGCCATTCACGCACTTGCGGGGCTCGTGCCGCCGGTCCTCGACACCGGGCTGTGTCTTGGCGCGTATGTAGGCGGGCACGCTCAAGTCGGTGTTTTCATTGACTGTGATCTTGCGTGTCCGCGGGCGGATAAAGGTGCCTTCGCTCTCGGCGCTCTGGCGGCTACCGCCTGAACCAGCGAACTGGGAGATCTTGCTGCCTTTTTCCACAGGCACGTTTCCGTCCTGGATACCGGTCGCGATGACGGTGATGCGCATCTCGTCCACGCAATCCATGTCGAAAACGGTACCGAAGTAGATCTTGGCATCTTCGTGTGCGGCTTCATGGACGATGCTCGCGGCTTCGCTGACTTCTTCGATGGTCAGGTCGGGTCCGCAGGTGATGTTCATGAGCACGCCGCGCGCACCGTCGATGGTCACGTCTTCCAGGAGCGGGCTGGTGATGGCCTTGAGGGCCGCCTCACGCGCTCTGCCGTCACCGGAGGCGATGCCCGTGCCCATCATGGCCAGACCCATCTCTTCCATGACCGCCTTGACGTCGGCAAAGTCGAGGTTGATGAGGCCGGGAACCATGATCAGGTCCGAGATGCCCTTCACTGCGTGAAAAAGAACTTCGTCGGCTTTGCCCAGCATGTCCACGAAGGAAGCCTTCTTGGAGGCCAGGGTCAACAGGCGGTCGTTGGGGATGGTGATGATGCTGTCGACGATGTCGCGCAGTTCCTTGATTCCCCGCTCGGCCTGCTGCTGCCGGCGTTTGCCTTCGAAAAAGAATGGTTTGGTGACAACGGCCACGGTCAGCGCGCCCATGTCCTTGGCTACCTGCGCGATGACGGGAGCCGCGCCGGTGCCCGTTCCGCCGCCCATGCCCGCGGTGACGAAGACCATGTCGCAATCACCGAGGATGTCACGGATCTGGGACTGGCTCTCCAATGCCGCGTCCCGGCCCATGTCAGGGTTGGCGCCCGCGCCCAGCCCCTTGGTCAGCTTGTCGCCGAGCTGAATCTTGTATTCGGCCTTGGAATGCTTCAGGGCCTGCATGTCCGTATTGGCGGCGATGAAGGTCACACCCTGCATGGCGGCCTTGATCATGTTGTTCACTGCATTGCCGCCGCCTCCGCCCACTCCGATGACTTTGATCAAAGCGTTGTCTTCGCGTTCGATTTCCAGGAAATCCATACTTCCCCCTAACGTTGACGTTGTTCCCAGTCTCCGATCTTCCCTTTCCCTTTCCCTTGAAAAGCAATCAGCTGATATCCACGAACCATTTCTTCATCCGCGCCAGAATGGAGTGGAAGATGTTCTTGTCGCGGATGCGGATCTTGCTGTCCCGCCCGTGCTTTTCCGCGCCGTAAAGAAGCAGTCCCACCGCAGTCGCGTACATGGGGCTGTCCACCACGTCCTTGAGTCCGCCCACTCCGGTGGGCGAGCCCGTTCTGGTCGGCAGGTTGAAGACCTGCTCCGCCAATTCCTGAATTCCTTCGATGCGCGAGGCGCCTCCGGTCAGCACCACGCCCGCCCCGATGAGCTTTTTGTACCCGGAACGGATCAATTCCTGATCCACCAGCGCCAGGAGCTCCTCCATGCGCGGCTCGCAAATCTCCGCCAGAACCTGCCGAGTGAGTTTTCGCGGCTCGCGACCGCCAACACTCGGCACTTCGATGATCTCTTCCTTTCTGACCAGCTCCGCCAACGCGCAGCCGTATTTGATCTTGATCTTCTCCGCGGCCTGGGTCGGCGTGCGCAGACCAAAGGCGATGTCATTCGTCAGGTTGGTCCCGCCGAGGGCGATGACCCCGGTGTGCTTGATGGAGTTGCCGTGAAAGATGGCGATGTCCGAGGTGCCCCCGCCGATATCGACCAGAGCCACGCCGATCTCGCGTTCCTCATCGGTCAGCACTGCCTTGGAAGAGGCGAAGGCTTCGAGCACGATGTCTTCCACGTCGAGACCCGACTTGTGGCAGGACTTGACGATGTTCTGGGCGCTGGTCACGGCGCCGGTGACGATGTGCACCTTCACCTCAAGGCGCACTCCGGCCATCCCGAGCGGATCGGCGATGCCGGTCTGGTCATCGACGATGTACTCCTGCGGCAAAATATGGATGACCTCGCGGTCGAGCGGAATGGCCACGGCCTTGGCCGCGTCGATAACCCGCTCGATGTCGCGGGCCGTCACCTCACCACCCTTGACCGCGATCACGCCGTGGCTGTTGAAGCCCTTGATGTGGCTGCCCGCGATCCCGGCATAGACGGCCCGGATCTCGCACCCGGCCATGAGTTCGGCTTCTTCAAGAGCCTTCTTGATGGACTGCACGGTCTGTTCGATGTTGACGACCACGCCCTTGCGCAGCCCGGTGGACGGGCTGGTGCCGATGCCGATGATGTCCACCAGCGAGTCCGTTCCCACTTCACCCACAACGGTGCATATCTTGGTCGTTCCAATATCCAGACCGACGATCAATTCAGACTTGGCCATACTCCCCCTCTTCTCCCGGCACAGGCCGGCATGCTATCCTAGAGTGTTTGATCGGCATTGAGCCTGATCCATGCCCGACCCGGCATGACAAACATGAATGCGGTGCGGCCCAGCTCGCCCCGGCTTTCCAAATCAGCCCAAAGCTTGATCAGACATGCCATTGTGGCATCCAGATCCGTACCATCCAATTGTACGAGAACCCGTGGTTTCTCCAAAAAAATACTGAACTGCTCCGCGCTGTCCTGCCGCAGCCAGGCGATCTGGCTCATCCCGAAGGGCAGCGAGTTGCGGGAGACCGCATCGAGCAGCAGCCTGATCCCGTTGCCCACCGGCACGCCATCTTCCTTTTCCAGCAGCGGCAGGGAAATGAACTTCTCGACACCCAAGGTCACGATCGGTTGCCCGTTCACATCCGCGTAATAGAGATGTTCGTCACGGCGGACCAGGAAGGCCGGCTCGCGCTCCTTGACCTCGATGACCAGCCCGTCCGGAAGCACTCTGGTCACGGACACGCTCTCCAGCCATTCGCTGGCTGCGATACGGCGCTGCACCTCGGCGATGTTGATGCTCAGCACGTTCACGCCGACGCTCACCCCGCCCATGGAGGCGATCTCCTCGGGGCTGAGCCGTTGCCCACCCACGATGTTCAAATTCACCAAGGCGAAAAACTCATGCTCCGTCACCCAGCGATAGGCAAACAGGATCCCGAAACTGATGACCACCACAAAAGCGATTCCAAAAATCCACTGGGTCAAGGTGACCACGGTGCGGCCCAGGCCCGAGACGAGCCCGCCGACCATGGCCCCGCCGTCCGCAGACTTCTTGCGATCGTTACGCCGGGACACGTTCCGGCGAACCTTCTTTCCCAGTACCGCCGTGCTCAAGGCGTTCCACCATTGCCGTCAAGATAGTTCTGGCCAACTGTCCAGATGCTGCCCGCACCCAACGTCAGAAACAGATCGCCTTCGCGCAGGATATCGCCCAGGGCGGCCTGCATGGCTGCGAAGTTCTCGAAAAACTGCACCGGGGTGCTCGTCACCTGCCGGATGGCCTGAGCGAGGCTTTGCCCGCTGACTCCGGGAATGGGTGATTCGCTGGCCGGATAGATCTCCGTCAAGAGAAGCTGGTCCACTCCCGCGAAGACCTTTGAAAAATCGCCGAAAAGGGCCTGGGTCCGGGTGAACCGGTGCGGCTGGAAAGCCACCACAAGGCGCTTGTCCGGATAACACAGCCGCGCGGTTTCCAGGGTGGCCGCGATTTCCGTGGGGTGATGGCCGTAGTCGTCAACAACCAGCACGCCGTTTCTCGTACCCTTGTGCTCAAACCGGCGGCCCACTCCCGCGAACGCGCCCAGACCGTGAATGATATCCTCTATCGGTACCCCGGCTTCCATGGCCACGCCGATGGCGCCCAGGGCGTTCAGGACATTGTGCCTGCCGGGATGAGTCAGGGAGACCTCACCCCAAAACTCGCCGTGGCGATACACATTGAAGCGCGATCCCGCCTCGCATGTGATGATCTCTGCCCTCAGCACGTTGCCTTCGCCAAAGCCATAGGTCAGCACAGGGCGCCGCACCCTGGGCAGAATCGACTGCACACCCGGATCGTCGCCGCACACCACGTTCAGGCCGTAGAACGGCACGCTGTTCATGAACTCCACAAAGCTGTCCCGAATTTCGTCTAGATCCTTGTAAAAATCGAGATGATCCGCGTCGACATTGGTCACGATGGAGATGCGCGGCAGCAGGCACAAAAAGGACCCGTCGGACTCATCGGCCTCGGCGATAAGATAGCGCCCCTGGCCGAGCATTGCGTTCGAGCCGTAGGCGTTGAGGCGGCCACCGATTATGACCGTGGGGTCAAGATGCGCTTCCATGAAAATCGTGGCCAAAAGCGAAGTGGTCGTGGTCTTGCCATGCGTCCCGGCCACGGCCACGCCAACCTTGAGGCGCATCAGTTCGGCCAGCATTTCGGCACGGGGAATTATGGGCACGCCTTTGGCGCGGGCTTCCACCAGCTCCGGGTTGTCATCCCGCACTGCGGTGGAACGGACCACCACCTGGGCATCGCGCATATTCTCGCGGGCATGCCCGGCGTGAATCGTGGCCCCCAGAGACTCCAGACGCTGTGCCACCTGCCCCTTGACCAGATCCGAACCCGAAACCTGATATCCGAGCGTAAGCAGCACTTCAGCGATGCCGCTCATACCTGCGCCGCCAATGCCAACCATATGTATCTTGTTGATTTTCGATTTCATATTCACCGTCATCCGCGCCTTGATTTGCTTGACGCCAGATCCTGCAATTGAGCCACCACCCGTTCGCCTGCATCGGGGATGCCCATTTCCCGCGCGGCCTTGGCCATCCGGGCCAGGCTTTCAGGCATCTGAAAAAGATCGCCGACCGCAGAGGAGAGACTGAGTTCTTCGAGCTGACGCTGCTGAAACAGCAGGGCCGCTCCACCCTTTTCGAGCGACCGCGCATTCTTGAGCTGATGATCGTGGGTGGCATAAGGGAATGGCACCAGGATGCTCGGCTTGCCCGCCGCCATCAGCTCAGCGATTGTCGTAGCCCCGGCCCTGCAGATGACCAGATCCGCGAAGCGATAGGCTGCGTGCATGTCGCTGATGAACGCTTCCACGCGGGCCTCGGGAAATTTTTCGGCGTAGGCCGCCCGCACGCTTTCAAACTCGTCCTTCCCTGTCTGATGCCAAATTCCAAAGCCCAGCTGTTTCAGGCTGTCGAGTTCCCGCAACACGAAACGATTGAGGGCCGACGCGCCCTGGCTGCCACCGACGATCAGGATGTTGCGGCCCGGCGCGCGGCGCGCGTCCCGCAGGCGGCGGATCTCGGTGCGAACCGGGTTTCCGGTCACGACCGCGCTCTGACCGGAAAAAAGCGGAGATTCCATGTCCTTGAAGCTGACCAGGACCCGATCCACACGCTTCGCCAAAATCCGGTTGGTGACGCCAGGCACGCTGTTCTGCTCGTGAATGGCCGAGGGGATACCCATCAGGCTCGCGGCCAGGGGACAGGAAAATCCGGCGTATCCGCCCAGGCCCAGCACCACGTCCGGCTGAAAACTCCGCAGCAGCCTCCACGCCTTGAACAGGCTCCGGCCCAGCCACCAGGCCGTGGCCGCGCTTTTCAGCCCCCGGCCAACGACGCCCTGCGCCGGCAAGGCCACGAAGGGCACTCCGGCCGCCCGCGCCCACTCGCCTTCAGGCCCGCGCTCTCCTCCCACAAAGAGGATCTCGCAGTCCCGAACCGTCTCGCGAACGGACTCCGCCACGGCCAGGGCCGGGAAGATATGGCCTCCGGTGCCGCCAGTGGTCAGAATCAGGCGTTTCATGCCTTGGCCTTGCGTGAGAGGTTGAGGAGCACTCCGGCGCAAAAGAATCCGGAAACCAGATGGCTGCCGCCGTAGCTGATAAAGGGCATGGGCACACCCTTGGGCGGGATCGCGCCCATGACCACGCCCATGTTCAGAATGCCGCCAATGATCAGGATGGCGCCCATGCCGAAGGCCGTAATGCGATCGTGCATGGAATCCTGACGGATGCTGATCATGACGATCCGCCACAACACCACCCCAAACAGGATGACGATCAGCGAGATCCCGACGAACCCGAGTTCTTCCCCGACCACGGACATGATGAAGTCATTGTGGGCCTCGGGCAGGAAAAAAAGCTTCTGCTTGCCTTCGCCGAGGCCTTGCCCCAGCCATCCACCGGAGCCCAGTCCATAAAGGGACTGCACAAGCTGGTACCCCGAATTCTGAGCATCCTGGAACGGATCGAGAAACGAAAAAACACGCCTGAAGCGGTACGGAGAGTTGACTACCAGAAGCGTCGCCGAGACCAGGGCGAGCATGATGGCCGAGCCGAGAAAAATGATCCGTGTTCCGCCGACAAGGCACATCAGGAAAAGAAGACCCGCCAAAAACACCGCACCGCCGAAATCAGGCTGCAGGAGGAGGAGAAAACACAGCCCCCCCGTCATGATGATGGGCGGCAGGAATCCCACGCTGAACGTCTTGACCAGTTCCTGCTTGTTGGCGAAAAAATAGGACAGATAAAAGACCAGCGCGATCTTCGCCGCTTCCAGCGGCTGGATCGAAAATGGTCCCAGCCGCAGCCAGCGGCTAGCTCCGCCCGCCGTCGTCGAGAAGGGCGAAAACACCGTCAGGATCAGGAGGCCTGCGGCAACCAGAAGCCAGACATAGGTGTTGCGATAGAAAAAATTCATGTTCGAGCGGGCCGCGAAGAGCAACACACCACAGCCGACGATCATGTACAGGACCTGCTTCCAGAACAGGGCATACTTGTCGCCATAAACCTTCTCCGCCATGATTCCGCTTGCGCTCATGACCATGATCAGTCCCAGGGAGGCCAGACAGATGATCGCTCCGAGGAGGACCACGTCAAAGCTCATGAGCTGACGGGCTGCTTCGCGCTGCGTGATCTTCATGCCGTTCCCTCCACCCAGTCGCGCACTGCGCGCTGGAAGGTCTTGCCCCGCTCCTTGTAGTTGGCGAAGAGATCAAAGCTGGCCGTAGCCGGAGACAGCAGCACGCATTCTCCGCTGCGCGCATCGGATGCGGCCCGGAACACGGCCTCTTCCAGGGTCGCGTCCCAGCTGATCTCCTTTCCGCTCTCGTTCCAGGCCGCCTCGAAGATCTCCCTCGACCGCCCGAAAAGATACACGCCGCGAACCCGCTCGCGCAGCAGCGGCAGCACGGCGGCCAGATCCCCGCCTTTGAACACGCCGCCAGCCAGGAGGCGCACGGGACGGTCCTGACTCTTGAGCGCGGCGATCGTGGAGTCGACAGTCGTGGATTTCGAATCGTCGATGAACACGATCCCCTTATGCTCTGCCACGGCCTCGAAGCGGTGGGGCAGAGAGGAAAAGCCTTCGATTCCCTGGCGCACTTCCTCCTCGTCAAGACCGAAATAACGGCAGGCCAGATATGCGGCCTCCATGTTCTCACGGTTATGCTCACCGGGCAGTCCGGAACATTCAAAACGCTTGCTGGCCACGAAATAGACGCGCTTGGCGCGGGTGAAATTCCCTGCTTCGAGTTCATTCTTCATCGACAGCGGCACGACGGCCAGATCCGGGGCCTCCATGTGGGCGAACATGGAGAGCTTGGCCTGCAGATACTCTTCCATGGTCTCGTGATAGTCGAGATGATTGGCCGAAAAATTGAGCAGCACGCCCACCCGTGGGTGAAACGACGGGGAATTCTGAAGCTGAAAACTCGACACTTCGAGCACGAGAATGTCCGCCTGTTCCGTGCCCAGCAGATACTCGCTCAAGGGCGTGCCGATGTTGCCGCCGGTGAAGACCCGCTTGCCGTTGTGCTCGAGGATGCGGCTGATGAGCGTCGTGGTCGTGGTTTTTCCATTTGTTCCGGTCACGGCGATGATGGGCTCGGACACGAACCAGCTGGCCAACTCCAGTTCCGAGACCACCTGCACCTGCGGGGGCAGGAGGTGTGCGATCTTCACGCGGGCGATGCCCGGACTGAGTACGATCAGATCGGCTCCGGCAAAATGTTCGGGCTTGTGCTCGCCGCCATGCACTTCAAAACCCTGATCACCCGGAACAGCGGCCGCGCTGACCTCGTTCTTTTCCAGCAAACGCACCGAAGCACCCAGGCGGACCAATAACCGCGCCGCCGCGACACCGGAAGTGCCCGCACCCAGCACGACGGCCTTGTGTCCGCGAAGCTGATCGCCATGGATGAATTCGCGCATGTGCAACCTACCGCAGTTTGAGTGTTCCCAGAGCCATGACCGCCAACAAGAGCGAGAGGATCCAGAAACGGATGATGATTTTCGACTCGTGAATGCCTTTCTTCTCAAAATGATGGTGCAGGGGCGCCATGCGGAAAATTCGTTTGCCCCCGCTGACCTTGAAGTAGCCGACCTGCAGGATGACCGACAGCGTTTCGACCACAAAGAGACCGCCCACGACCACCAGCAAAAGCTCCTGCTTGCAGAGGATGGCGATGAACCCCAAGGTTCCGCCGATGCTCAGGCTGCCCACGTCGCCCATGAAAACCTGGGCCGGAAAGGCGTTGAACCACAGAAACCCAAGGCCCGCACCGATCATGGCGCCGCAGATGACCGTCACCTCGCCGACCCCGGCGATGTAGGAAACCTGCAGGTAATTCGCGAGGTTCACATGCCCCGCCACGTACACGAAGAGAGCGAAACACCCGGCTGAAACAACCGCCGGCCCGATGGCCAGCCCATCCAGGCCGTCCGTAAGGTTTACGCCGTTGGAGGCGCCAATCATCACGAAGATCCCGAACGGCACGTAGAACCAGGTCAGATCCGGATTGAAATTCTTGAAAAACGGCACCATGAGTCTGGTGGAATATTCCGGGAATGACACCAGCAAAGACACCGCGCCAAGAGCGACGACCAGCTGTCCAATCAGCTTGACCTTGGCTGAGAGGCCGTCATTGTGCTTGCGCACCACCTTTATGTAATCGTCGACAAAGCCCACGGCCCCGAACCCGACAAAAACCATGACCGTCAGCCACACGTATTTGTTGGTCAAATCACTCCACAAAAATGTGCTGAACAGCATGCAAAACCCGAACAGTAATCCGCCCATGGTCGGAGTGCCACTCTTTGCCTGATGATCCGGGCCGCCCTCCTTGATGTATTGACCAAATTTCAGCTTGCGCAACCATCTGATGAAGATCGGTCCAATGATGATGGACAGGATAAGCGCCGTCAGCATGGCATAGATCGAGCGGAATGTAATATAGCGAAAGACATTCAGCATGCTGACTTGATCGCTTAAGGGGTACAACAGATGATAGATCACGCCCAGTTCCTCTCCAGGAAAGAATAATACTGTTCCATTTTACAACCGCGTGAGCCCTTGAAGAGCATCACACCCGATTCACCGCGCAGGGCGTTCATCGTCTGCTGAACTTCCTCAGGCCCGTTCACGGGCAGAAATTTACCGTCGAAACCGGCCAGTCCGGCGTGCACATCCGTAGCGTGCTTGCCATGAAAAAAACAATGCGAGGCGCCGGATGCGGCGACGAGCTGCCCCAATTCGAGGTGAGCCCGCCCGCTCTCTTCGCCCAGTTCACGCATGTCGGCCAGGACCAGCACCAGGCGCTTGCCTTTGGCCAGACGCGATGCCTCATTGATGGAACGGGCCATGGAGACGGGGTTCGCGTTGTACGTGTCGTCGATGAAAATCCATGTCCCGACCCGGCTCTGCACAAAACGCTGCGCCACGGGGCTGTATGCGGCCAGGCCCGCTTCAACGACCTGCGCCGACAATCCCAGCTCCATGGCCATGGCGGTCACTGCCGCCACGTTCTCGGACACGTGCACATTGGCCGAAACGTTGAACCGAACCTCGCTGCCTTTGGCGCGCAGGGTATAAACAATGCCCTTTTCGCCGACTTCCTGCGCAAGACAGGAATAGTCCGCCTGTGCCCCCGCGCCGGAAAATGTGACCCTTCGCAGGGAACGTTTCGCGCTCTCTTCCATTAAAAGAGGATAATCCGAATTTATGCAGGCAAAACCGCCTGGCTTTACGTGATCCAGCATTATGCTCTTTTGGGCGGCCACTCCGGCCAGGCTACCGAGGCCTTCCAGGTGGCAGGCCCCGATGTTGACCAGAAGCGCCGCGTCCGGGGCCAGTATGTATCCGAGCTCGTCCATGTCTCCGGGGCGGCTGATGCCAAGCTCCAGAACCCAGAAATCCTCGTCGCCGCTCATCTCCAGGATGGACAGAGGCAGGCCGATCTGGTTGTTCAGGTTGCGAAAATTCTTCGCTGTCGTGCCGGCTTCGGACAGGACCTGGGCCAGCATCTCTTTTACTGTAGTCTTGCCTGCCGAACCGCTGACTCCGATGACGCGGGCGCAGGCGCGCTCACGCCACATCCTGGCCAGATTGCCCAGCGCCAAGGTCGTGTCCCGCACGAGCAGCACGGGAACGGGCAACTCAAGCGGAGCGCTCGCCACCACGGCGCAGGCTCCGTTGTCAACGGCCTGCTTCGCAAATTCGTGCCCGTCGAGCTTCTGGCCGACGATGCAGAAGAAAAGTTCTCCGGCGCGCACGATCCGGCTGTCGATGCGGACCGTCTCCACCATCCGCTGCCGGTCCTGATCAACGCTTGCGCCCATGGCAGCGGCGATGTCCTGCAGAGTCATTCTCATGACAGACACTCCCGCACGACTTCGAAATCTGAAAAATGGCGTTTTTCCATTCCGATAATCTGATAATCTTCATGCCCTTTGCCCGCGATGAGCAGCGCGTCACCGGAGCGCATGACGCTCACGGCCAAGGCGATGGCCTTGCGCCGATCGACTTCGCGCAGCACCTGTCTTGCACTGACCAGACCGGGCTCGACCTGATCCAGGATGGACTCGGGGTCTTCGGTCCGAGGATTGTCCGAGGTCAGCACGGCCACGTCGCAGTGGCGGGCCACGGCCTGCCCCATGAGCGGACGCTTGCTTGCGTCACGGTCCCCGCCACAGCCGAAAACCGTGATCAGGCGGCTAAAACCCATTGATTTCAACGCCAAGGAAACCTTTTCCAAAGCGTCGGGGGTGTGGGCATAGTCGATAAAAATGTCGAGCCCCCGCGTGTTGGGCACTCGTTCCAGACGACCCGGAGCGCCGTTTGTCTGTCCAAGGCAATCCATCTGCTCCGGGTTGAGTCCAAGCAGCAGGCCAGCGCCCAGGGAGGCAAGCAGATTGTATGCATTGTGCCGGCCCACCATCGTGGTCCCTAGTTCCCAACGCGCGTCGCCATGGCTGATCGTCAGCTGCATGCCCCATGTCCCGGAAGAAACAATCTCAGCCCGCAGCTCAGCGTCTTGCGCATCGATTCCAAAACCAAGCAGGTCGGGACGCAGCTCTTTGAGCCTTTGGCCGTATTCATCGTCCACGTTGACGGCGCCCTTGGCGCAACGCGTCTGGTCGTCGAGAAACAGGCGCGCCTTGGCTGCAAAATACCGCTCCATGTCACCGTGGTAATCGAGGTGATCCTGAGTCAGATTCGAAAACACGCCCACTTCCACGGGTAAACCGGCCATGCGTTCCTGATCCAGGGCATGGGAGGAAACCTCCATGGCCAGACACTCCACACCGTCTTTGGTCATGCGACCGACCAGCTGGTGCAGGCTCAGGCAATCCGGGGTGGTCATGGTCGCGGGAATATCCACACCGGGCCAGGAGCAATGCACGGTACCGATCAGCCCGGTTGAAAATCCGTTCCGGCTGAGCATGAAATGAATCAGGTGCGCCGTTGTCGTCTTGCCATTGGTGCCGGTCACGCCGATAACTTTGGGCAAATGCGCTTCGGTCCCGCATGCGGCGCGAGCCATCACGCCAAGAACGCGTGCGGGACTGTCCACCGGCAGGTAGGAGACTCCGTCATGCCGCGTCACGGCCACGCCTTGCGCATGGACCACCACGCGGGCACCGCGCGCCACCGCCTCATCAATGAACCGAGCCCCGTCGACCCGCGTACCCGAAAGGGCCACAAAAACGTCGCCAGACTGCACCGTACCCGAATGGGTACGAAGTCCTGTTCCGTTTCTGAGCATTTCAAGTACGAGTTCAAGCTTCATTTCATTTCCTAACTGGGCTGATGCGCGAGCCAGAGCTGACACTTCTTGTCCGCCGGCCACTTTTCGCCCGGCAGAGGTTTTTGCTTTTCGATGATCACGCCCTGCCCGCTGACCATCGGCACAATGCCGTGGGTCACGAGGACTTCCAGAGCCTGACGCACGGTCGCGCCCTGAAGGTTGGGCATGGTGTTCTGATCGACGAGTATGCTTTCCACCCGCTGCACCGGAGCCGTGAATCGGTCCGGCGTGACCTGGGCGACATGGGTCTTGTCTACCGGTTCGGACAGCATGCCCGAGGATGTCAGCAGCTGGACACCGATGTTGCGAACTTCCGGCGCAACCAGCACGCCGCCGTAATGTCCGGCCTGTGGTTCATCGACCATCATGCAGACCAGATAGCGCGGGTTGTCGGCTGGGAAGACGGCTATGAAAGAGGCCACGTACTCCCCGCCGTATCCGCCGGTGGGGCTGGCCTTCTGTGCAGTGCCCGTCTTGCCTGCGACGCGCACCCCTTCGATCCGGGCCTGCGTGCCCGTGCCGTCTTCCTGAACCACCTCTTCAAGCATGGCCATGACCATTTTGGCGACATCCGCGTCAAAGACCCGCTTGCCCTCGACAGGCCTTGCTGGTTCGTGCAGCAGACGCATGGGCAGGCGGACCCCGCCGTTGGCGATGCACAGATACGCCTCGGCCATCTGCAGCATGGTCACGCCCAGGCCCTGACCAAAGGAGATGTTGGCCAACTCGACTTCCTTCCACTGCTTGACCGGATGTAGCAAGCCGGCGGACTCACCGGGCAGCGGAAGCCCAACCGGGCGCCCGAAACCGAGCTCCTGCAGGTAATGACTGAACTTGGACGCCCCCAGCGTCAAACCGATCTTGGCCGCGCCGATGTTGCTGGAATAGCGGATGATCTTGCTTACAGTCAGGTTCTCGTATTTGTGCGTGTCCTTGACCCGGCGTCCTCTCACACTCCATTTGCCGTTTTCGCAGAAAAACTCCGTCGACGGGGTGCAGACTTTTTCCTGCAGTGCCGCCGCGACCATGATGGGCTTCATGGTCGATCCCGGTTCAAAGATGTCCACGGCGATGCGATTTTTCCACTCGCCGTTGTTTTTCTTGACCGAGTTGGGATTGAAAAGCGGATAATGCCCCCAGGCAAGAATATCGCCAGTGGGCACTTCGACCACCAGGGCCATGCCGGACTTGCCGCGCGCCTTGATGACGCTGCGTTCCAGGGCCTCTTCCGTAGCCAGCTGCACCTGGCTGTCTATGGTCAAGCGCAGATTCTGACCGTCAAAAGAGGCTCTGTCTCCGCTTTCCAGCGAAGACATCCTGTTGCCGGCGGCATCCTTCTGCACCGTGTATTTGGTGGAGGACGGCGACAGCATCTCGTTGAAACTTTTTTCCATGCCCTCGATGCCCTGACCGTCCATATTGACGAACCCGAGCAACTGCCCGGCCATTTGCCCCTGAGGATACTGCCGGGAATTTTCGGCATCCAGATACACTCCGGGAAGCATCTCGTCCTTGACGGCCTGGGCCTGAGCGTCGCTGATCTTCCGGGCCACCCACACGAAGCGCTTCTTGGCGCCCATCAGTTCCCGGATACTCTTTGGATTCTGCCCCAAAATCGCGCCCAGACGCTGAGAAACAGTCCATGGATCCTTGATTTCGTTTACGCGTACATAGATCGACGGGGTCGTGATGGATTTGGCCAAAAGAAGGCCGTTGCGATCAAAAATTTCACCACGCTTGCCGGAAATCGTTTCCGAGGCCCAATACTGGCGGTTGGCCATCTTCGCATATTCCGGCCCCTTGACCACCTGCACATAATAGGCGCGAGCCCAGAGCCCCATCAGCGCCAAACCGAAAAGAACCCCGGCAAATATGATCTTGCCGCGGCTTCTGTCCTTGGGTGGTTTGCTTCCGGATTTTGCCACTCTTTTGCCTGCCTATTCCTGCACGGTGCGGATCTGGTCTCTGCGCGGCGGACGAAGTCCCGCCTTTTCAGCCCTGTCGCGCAGAGTTGCCGGAGCCAGAAGGTAATGCCGCTCGACCTGCAATTTGGAATTCTGTTCCTGCTTTTCCTGAAGTTCACGATCCAGGGTTTTGAGCTCATAGGCGAGGTCAACCCGCTCGATGTTGACCCAGACCAACCCCAACCCGAGGATGATGGTCACCACGAACATGAGCCCCACGCTCAGATATCCCGAACCGGCGTTGCTCAACGCTCCTCCACGGCTACGCGCTCCGCCACGCGCAGTTTCGCGCTTCTGCTGCGGCTGTTGGCGCGCATCTCTTCCTCTCCTGGAATGAGCGGCTTGCGAAAAGGAAGCCGGAGCTTTTTCTCATGTCCGCACTGGCACAGGGGATATTCCCGAGGGCACAGACAGCCGGTGCTCTCCTTGCGAAAGGCACGCTTCACGATGCGGTCTTCCAGCGAATGAAAGGAGATGATGGCTATGTGCGCTCCGGGGCGCAGATAATCGACGATGCGCTCCAGAAAAAATTCAATCTCCCGCAACTCCTGATTCACTTCCAGCCGCAGGGCCTGAAAGGTCTTGGTCGCGGGATGGTTGCGGGACAGAGCCCGTCGCTTGGCCGGATAGGCCGCGGCCACGATGCGGGCCAGCTCCAGGGTGGACTCGATCCGAGCGGTCTCCCTGGCCTTGATGATGGCCCGCGCAATGCGCCCCGCCATGGGCTCCTCGCCGTAGTCCCACAGGAGTTGCCGCAGGTGCTCGTAGGAGGCGTTGTTGACGATGCCCGACGCGGGCTCACCGCCTGAACCAGGATCCATGCGCATGTCAAGAGGACCGTCGTGAAGAAAGGAAAAACCGCGATCGGGGCTGTCGAGTTGCAAAGAAGAGACGCCAAGATCCGCGATGACCCCGTCGAACAGATCCAGACCCGCTTCCCGCACCACCCGAAAGAAATGCTGGAAGGAGGTGTGTGCCAACTGAACGTTGTCACCGTAACAGGCGAGCCTCTCCCCAGCCCTCGCCAAGGCCTGCTCGTCCCGGTCCAGCCCCAAAAGCCGCGCCTGGCCTCCAGTCAATTCCATGAGTCTGGCCGAATGTCCTCCAAGCCCCAGGGTAGCGTCCATGTAAACGCCACCCGGCTTGGGCGCGATCCAGTGCATGACCTCTTCGAGCATGACTGGGATATGATCGGAATATGCGTCCATAGGTTTCTCCGATCAGAACCGCAGTTCAAAGCCGCTGTCGGCCAGATCGTCCATGATCGGGTCGAAATTTTCCTGCATGGCGCTCCGGCCAGCCTCAAAACGCTCCTGATCCCAAATTTCGAATTTACGCCCGACTCCGGCCAGAATAAGGTCCTTCTGCAACCCGGCGTAGCTGCGCAGATGCGGCGGGATAAGGATGCGTCCCTGCTTGTCCAAGGTCACTTCCACGGCTCCGGAGATAAAAAATCGATGAAAATCGCGAATCTTGCGGCTGGCCATGTTCAGCTTGGAAAAACTCTCTTCGATGATCTCCCACTCCGGCAATGGATAGGCGGCCACGCAGTCATCAAAATTGGTGAGAATGATCTTTCCTTCAGGAGACTTGGCAAACACTTCGTCACGAAAATCCGGGGGCAGCATGAGCCGTCCCTTTGGATCTTGTGTACGTTGTGAATGCCCTCTGAACATGAGTCTTCCCTCACCTTATTTCCACTTTTTACCACTTTTTACCACTCTTACCCACGCACCTCGCAGGGAGTCAAGCCATTCCTCCACTTTTTGCGTTTTTGCATCATAATAAAATGAAGCTTCTTCCCCCCTGCACAAACGAGAAATATCGCCCCGGAGGCACGAATAAAGTGCACAGGCCCGACATTCTTTCATAAAAAGCACCGGCCAAGGCGCATCCTTTCCACACGGCTTCGCCCCTGCGCACGGAACCGGCCAGGCGGAGCCAGCCGAAAACGGTCCTGGCGCACAAATTTCAACTGTTTTGCCCCAATTTCTTGACTCTCAATTTTGAGAGGCATATCCACTGGACTGGATTCAAGAACGTATGCGCAGCGGCTGGAAAGGCAAGCAATATCGCATTTCATACTTCAATACGCATACGGACCAATATACGACCCTCTACTTTCAATACGATCCTTCTTCATGCAGAAGTAGACAGAAATTTTTAACACAATTCTTTGAAAAATTAAAAAATATATAACGCGAAAAGAGTTTTTTTGCACTCAGTACAAAAATGAACACTGCATTTCTCTTATTCTGCGCATTGATCGGAATGCTCATTGGCATGAGCACTAGTCACTGCGCTCCCCGCTGGTGGATTACTTCCACCCTGGCAGGGATAACATGCGCCTTCCTGGCCGCGACAATGCTTCTGGCCGGAGCCCCTGTCTGGGAATGGCGCAGCAGCTGGACCATTGGCAGTGAACATGTTTTTATACGCCTTGATGAACTGAGCGCCTTTTTCCTGCTGCTGCTTGCCGCTGTCGGAGGGGCAGGCACGCTCTACAGCCGGACGTATTGGCACGAGCGTGCGCACCCCCGCTCCGCACGAACAGGCCGGCTTTGGTGGAACATCATGCTTGTCAGCATGGGGCTGGTGCTCATCCTGGTCAACGGACTGCACTTCCTCCTGGCCTGGGAGTGCTTTGCCTTGAGCGCCTACTTTCTTGTCACCCTCGACCGCACGACTCCGGAAGTCCGGGCCGCCGGCTGGCTCTACCTGGCCGCATCTCATGCCGGAACCCTCTCTCTTTTCGCCTTTTTTGCCGCCCTGGCCGCGCACACGGGCAGCTGGGAACTCGGCCCCGTGCAGGACAGAGCCGTGGCCCCGCTTTACTGGCTTGCGCTGCTGGGATTCGGCATCAAGGCCGGTGCCTTTCCGCTGCACATCTGGCTGCCGTCCGCCCACGCCAATGCCCCGAGCCACGTCTCGGCCCTCATGTCCGGCGTCGCGATCAAGATGGGCATCTACGGGCTGGTCCGCTTCGGCTCCTGGCTGCCTCTGCCCTGGGGCGCGGGATGGGTCGTTGCCGGGCTTGGCTGCGCCAGCGCGGTCCTGGGCGTGGCCTTCGCCCTGGGTCAGCATGACTTGAAGCGCCTGCTCGCCTATCACAGCGTGGAGAATATCGGCATCATCCTGATCGGACTCGGCTTCGCCATGGTCGCGGTGGACCAGGGCCGCCCCGGATGGGCCATGCTGGCCCTGACCGGCGGGCTTCTCCATGTCTGGAACCACGGGCTCTTCAAGGCCCTTCTGTTCCTGGCTGCGGGAGCGGTGCTGCATGCCACGGGGACCCGCGAGATGAGCCGCCTGGGCGGACTGTGGCGGGGAATGCCCTGGACCGCAGGGTTCTTCGGCCTCGGGGCCGTGGCCATTTGCGGCCTGCCTCCTCTGAACGGATTCGTCAGCGAGTGGCTCCTGTACTATGGACTTTTCGACGCCAGCCGGCTGAAAGCCGATGCGGCCCTGGGCGCTGTACCCGCGGCCATCCTCCTCGGAGTGACCGGTGCCTTGGCCCTGGCCTGCTTCATCAAGGTCTGCGGCGTGGTCTTCCTGGGCGCACCCAGATCGAAGTCGGCCGCAAGCGCAAGCGAATGCGCACCGGGCATGCGCGGCGCCATGGCCATTTTGGCTGCGGGCTGCGTCATCATCGGCCTCGCCCCGGCATTTTTTTGGCCGGCGCTGTCGCGGGTCGCGGGGAACTGGTTCCGCACAGGTGCCCTGCTCCAGACGCCCAATTATCTGGAACCCCTCGGCAGGGCGCACCTGATCCTCGCCATCCTCGCCATCGCAGCGGCGAGCCTGATCGTCCTGGGACTTCGCCATCGCCAAACCCGAAGCCTGACCTGGGACTGCGGCTATGCCGCGCCGAGCGCGCGCATGCAGTACACCGCCGGCTCCTTTGCCGGGATCATCACCTCCTGGTTCGCCTGGATCCTGCGGCCATCCGTGCATGCGGAGCTGCCCGTAACCTTTTTTCCGTCCAAGGCCAGCATTGAATCGCACACTCCCGAGACGGTTCTGGATCAAGTGGTCAAACCTTTGGGCAACCGTGTTCTCGGCCTTGCGGACCTCGCCCGCAGCTTCCAGCACGGCAGGGTCCAGTCCTATCTCCTCTACCTCTGCGCGGCCATCCTGACCCTGGCCGTCGCCGTGATCCTCAGCACCGAGTAAAATCAGCCATGTCACCAAACATCCACACACCCGCCGCAGCCATGTACTTGAACCTCATTCAGATTGCCGAATCCTTCGGAGTGGCCGAACAGGTCATCACCGAGTGGGTCCGCAACGAAGGCATGCCCCACGTCCATGATCGCGAACGCATCCTCTTCGAAAGGTCCCAGGTCATGGATTGGGCCGCCAGCCACGGCCTCGGAGGCCAGGCCGGATTTCTCTCGGAGCCGTCCCCATCCCTGGCGAAATCCCAGGAACTGGACATTCTGCTTCGTCGCGGCGGAATCTGGCGTGGCGTAAAGCCCAGTGATCTGCCCTCCGTCTTCGAGCGCATCGTGCGCAAACTGCCGGGGCTGCCTGCGCCGATCCTGGGGATGCTCGTGCAGCGCATCTGCGCTCCGGGAGGAGTGACCATGGCTCCGGTGGGCAGCGGTTTCGCCCTCCCCCATCCGTCCATGCGCGTCTCCCTGGGCGAAACCAGCGCCCTGATCGCCCTGATCGAACTGGATGCGCCCTGGACCGGAAACCAGCCGCCCGACGCAGTTCCCATCACCCGTCTGCTGTTTTTCATCTCCCCCACTCCGCGCCTGCATGTGAACATGCTTGGCCTTTTGGCGCGCAGCATCGCCTCCGGCCAACTGACGCGGGCGCTGGATGACGGCGCGGACGACAACGCGCTGTATCAGGCCCTCGCCGCCAGCCCCGATCAAACGCCGGCTCCTGCAAAAGGAGTGACCCGATGATCGCCGCATTTCTGGGTATTTCCTGTCTGGCGCTAGTCCTGGCCATGGCCACGGGCCGCGCGCTGCCACGCCTCTGGCTGGGCCTGACCATGACCGGAGCCTGCTGCGGGCTTGGCGCGGCGGTGACCGTCCTGGCCACGGGCAGGAGCTGGGTCTGGCGCGGCGCGTTCACGCTGGGTGGAGAAAACCCGTTTCTGCGCCTCGACGGCATCAGCGCCCTTTTTCTCGTCCTGGTCTGTCTGGTCGGCGGGCTTGGCGCGCTCTACTCCCGCGAATACTGGTCCGAGCACCATTACCCGTGCTCCGCGCCACGAGGACGGCTCTGGTGGAGCACGCTCATGCTCAGTATGGGGCTGGTCCTGACCTGCGGCAACGGCCTGCACTTTCTTTTCGCCTGGGAAGCCTTCGCCCTGAGCGCCTATTTCCTGATCACCCTGGAGCACGACCGCCCGGAAGTGCGCAAGGCCGGCTGGTTGTATCTGGCGGCCTCCCATGCCGGGACCATGGCCCTCTTCGCCTTCTTCTCCGCCCTGGCCGCCCGCGCCGGAACCTGGGATCTCGGACCGATGCACACCCAGGCAGAACTGGCCCCGCTCTTCTGGCTCGCGCTCTTCGGGTTTGGAGTCAAGGCGGGCATGTTCCCCCTGCACATCTGGCTGCCCTCGGCCCATGCGGGCGCCCCGAGCCACGTCTCGGCCATCATGTCCGCCGTGGCCATCAAAATGGGCGTCTATGGCATAGTCCGCTTCAGCGGATGGCTGCCCATGCCCGCCCAAGCAGGCTGGGTGTTGCTGTGGATCGGCTGCGCGAGCGCGCTCCTGGGCATCGCCTTCGCCCTGGCCCAAAACGACATCAAGCGTCTGCTGGCCTATTGCTCGGTGGAGAATGTCGGCATCATCCTGATCGGGCTCGGCCTCGCCCTGCTGGCGGGCCAGAACGGACACGCCGCCTGGGGACAGATCGCCCTGGCCGGAACTTTTCTGCACATCATCAACCATGGCCTGTTCAAGTCCCTGCTTTTTTTCGGCGCCGGTTCCGTGCTGCACGCCACGGGCACCCGTGACATGAGCCGCTTGGGCGGGTTGTGGCGGGTCATGCCCTGGACAGCAGCTCTCTTCGGCATCGGGGCCGCGGCCGTGTCCGGTTTGCCTCCGCTGAACGGCTTTGTCAGCGAGTGGGCCATCTATTCCGGATTGCTGCACGCCGTGGCCCAAAAAGGGGCCGCCGCCGGGGTGCTCCCGGCCGTCATCGTTCTCGCCGGAACCGGAGCCCTGGCCCTGGCCGCCTTTGCCAAGGCCCAGGGCATCGTCTTCCTCGGAGCCCCGCGCAACAAAATGGCCGCGATGGCGATCGAATGCGGCTGGCTGATGCGCATTCCCATGCTCGCATTGGCCGGAATCATGATCTGCATCGGTCTGTTGCCGGGCCTTTTCTTTCGACCGATTCTGACCGCCATCACAGCCTGGGCCCCGCAGTGGTCTGGAACGACACTCCTCCTGCCGACGCAAGCCCTGGGAGGCGCGCATACCATCCTGCTTTGCGCCCTGGTTGCGGGCGGATTTCTGATCGTGCGCAAAATCAGGGCAAACGGATCGCGCCGTGCCCTGACCTGGGACTGCGGCTACGCGGCCCCGACCGCGCACATGCAGTACACCAGCGGATCCTTTGCCGGCATCGCGGGCGGATGGTTTGCATGGCTGCTGCGGCCGGAAAACCTGGTTCGCAGGGTCCGCGGCCACTTTCCGGGCAGGGCCCTGGTCCTGCAACGGGTCCCGGAAACCGTGCTGGAAAAGGTCATCCAGCCAGCCGCCAGAGCCGTCGCCTTCTCCGCCGACAAGGCCGGAAAGATGCAGGACGGCCGTCTGCATCTCTATATTCTCTATGTCTTTCTCGGGGTCACGGCTCTCGGATTTCTGGTCTTCCAGGGAGGATTGTAATGCCCATTTATCTTGATATCCCGTTGCGCCTGCTAGCGTGGCTTCTTCTTGCGCCGCTTCTTCCGGGCATCATCAACAAGGTCAAGGCCTGGGTGGCCTGCAGGCAGGGTCCGCCCGTGCTGCAGCTGTACTATGATCTGGCTCGGTTATGGCGCAAAGGCGTGGTCCTGAGCACCCTGGCCTCACCCGGCTTCGTCATCGCCCCGGCCGTGGCCTGGGTGGCCGTGGCCGGGGCCGCCCTGCTCCTGCCCCTCGCCGGGGCGGGCACGGCAGTCTCTTTTGACGGTGATGTGCTGCTGCTGGTCTATCTCCTGGCCCTGGCCCGCTTTTGCACCGCCTGGGGAGCCATGGAGACGGGCTCGGCCTTCGAGGGCATGGGCGCCGCGCGCGAGGTCAGCTATGCCGTGCTGGCTGAAATCGGCATCATCACGGCGATCCTGACTCTGGTGGTGCAGTCCGGGAGCATCGCCCTCGCGTCCATGTTCGAGCCCCTGCCCGGTCCGGGCGCGGCCCTCCTGGCCGTGGGACTCTTCATCATCCTGCTGGCCGAGAACTGCCGCGTGCCCTTTGACGACCCAAATACCCACCTAGAACTGACCATGATCCACGAAGTCATGGTTCTGGATCACAGCGGTCCGCCCTTTGCCTTGATTCTGCATGGAGCCTCGGTCAAACTGCTGCTCTTTTCCGCCCTCCTGACCCAGGCGGTCCTGCCCCTGGCAGAGTTGCCGCTTCTGGCCTCCATGGCGGCCCTCATCCTCGGCGTACTCCTTGTCACCGTGGCCGTGGGGCTGGTCGAGTCCCTGACCGCGCGACTGGCCTTTCGGCGGGTGCCGCTCCTCTTGACCATCGGCTTTCTGTTTTGCCTTTTTCCCCTGCTTCTGACCTGGATCGGTGAAATATGAACGACGCTCTGAACCTGATCATCGGCCTGGCCATGGGCTTCAACCTTCTGGCGCTGGGCACAAGCCGCCTGCCGGTGCTCATCCGTGCCGTGGCCGTGCAGGGCGTGCTGCTGGGCCTTTTGCCCCTGGTCCTTGAAGCCCATGCTTTTGACTGGCGGCTCGCGCTCATCACCCTGGCCACTGTGGCGGGCAAGGGATTCCTCATTCCCGGGTTGCTGCACCGGGCCATGCGTACCTCCAACATCGCCCGCGAACTGGAGCCTTTCATCGGCTACATTCCATCCCTGCTGCTCGGCGCGGGCGGCACCATCGCGGCGGTCGCCCTGGCCCGCCATCTGCCCCTCTTGCCGGAGCACGTCGGCACGCTCCACATTCCAGGCGCCATCGCCCTGATCCTGACCGGATTCATCCTGCTCATCGGACGCACCAAGGCCATCTCCCAGGTCTGCGGATATCTGATTCTGGAAAACGGAATCTACCTCGCCGGCCTGCTGCTCATCAGATCCACCCCGATCCTGGTCGAATTCGGCATCCTGCTCGACGTCACTGTCGGCGTCTTCGTCATCGGCATCATCGTTGACCGCATCCAGCGGGCCTTCGACTCCCTCGACACCCGCAAACTCACGGCGCTGCACGAATGAAATCATACCTGCTCATCCTTGTCCCGCTCATTGGCGCCGTACTGGCAGCAGCCTGGCCACACAAAAACTCGCGGCCGCTTTTCCTGCCCGCCGTCGGCCTATTCCACACCCTCCTGTGCTTCTGGCTCCTGGCGCAGCCTGTGGCTGTGGATCCTGCGGCATGGCTGGCCTTCGATCCCCTGGCGCGCGCCATACTGCCCGGAGTGTCGCTGCTCTTTCTGATCTGCGCCGGCTACGCGGTGTCGTTCCTGCGCCTCAAGGAACAGGACAACCGCGTCTTTGTCCCGGCCCTGCTCCTGGTCCTCGGACTCCTGAGCGCCGGGCACCAGGCCCGGCATCTGGGCATCCTGTGGATCGCCACCGAGGCGGTGACCCTGGCCTGCGTGCCCCTGGTCCATTTCAGCGGGACTCCCCGCGCCTTCGAGGCCACCTGGAAATACCTGCTGGTCGGCGGCACGGGCATCGCGCTCTCGCTTTTGGGCTCAATCTGCCTGGGCTACGCGTCCCTGCATGGTGGCGGGTCCGGCGACATCACATTCACGGCCCTGCTCGAACACGGCCCGGGCCTGTCCAGAGTTTGGGTCCTGACCGCGTGGGTGCTGCTGCTGGTGGGCTATGGCACCAAGATGGGCCTCGCGCCCATGCACACCTGGAAACCCGACGCCTACGGGGAGAGCCCGGGCATTGTCGGCGCCCTGCTCGCCGGCGGAGTCACGTCCGTGGCCTTCATGGCCCTGCTGCGCATCAAATCTGTCATCGATGCCTCCGGAGCAGGGCTCATCGCCAGCCGGACCCTGCTGGCCCTGGGGCTCTTCTCGATGCTGGTCGCGGCCCTGTTCCTGCTGCGCACCCGCGATTTCAAGCGCATGCTGGCCTATTCGAGCATCGAGCACATGGGCATCCTGTGCATCGCCGCTTCCTTCGGCAGCGCCGGAGTGTGGGCGGCCCTTTTTCATGTCTGGAGCAACGGCCTGACCAAGGGCACCCTCTTCCTGAGCGCGGGCAATCTGCAGCGGGCAGCGGGTTCCTCGTCCATGGACGAGGTGCGCGGCATGTCCAAGATCCTCCCGCATTCTTCAATGCTCTTTGTTGCGGGCATGTTCGCCATCACGGCCTGCCCGCCCTTCGGCCCGTTTTTCAGTGAACTGCTCATCGTCCGCACCGGCCTGACCAGCGGACACGGATGGGCCATCGGAGTCTTTCTGTCCTGTCTGCTGCTGGCCTTTTTCGGGCTCTCGCGCATCGTCTTCGCGGTCATCGACGGGCGCCCGAGACAGTACAAAACGAATCCCGTTTATCTCAAGGAATCGGCAGGGCTCATCCTGCCGCCGCTCCTGCTCCTGGCCGCGTCACTCTGGCTTGGCCTTTTCACCCCGGACATCCTCAAGGATGCCTGGTCCGCCGCAGTCCTTCAACTCTTCCCAATGCCATGAACACACTCGCCCCATTTTTTTCCTTTGCCAATGCCTCGAAGATTTCGTGGGCCTCGGTCCCGGTCTTTTCGGCGACCAAGCTCGTCCGATTGACCGGAGAAATGATCGAATCCGGGGCACGACTGTGCTCCTGGTTCGGAGTGCCCGACCCCGATCACGACGGCACCATCCTGGTCGCAGTGCTGGCCATGGATGCCGAAAGCATCCTCGGCGTGGCTCGCAGCGAACCGGTGAGCGGATCGTACCCCTCGCTGACCCGCAAGCACCCACAGGCCCACCTCTTCGAGCGCGAGGTATGGGAACAGTACGGGCTCGTTCCCGTCGGGCACCCATGGCTCAAGCCGGTGCGCAGCACCTACGGCAACGCCCCGGCCAATGCCCCGTTCTTCCGCGTGGAAGGCGGGGAGGTGCACGAGGTGGCCGTCGGCCCGGTGCACGCGGGTGTCATCGAACCTGGACATTTTCGTTTTCAGTGCGCCGGTGAAGAGGTCATGCATCTGGAGATCGCGCTTGGCTACCAGCACCGCGGCATCGAGGAGGCCCTTGCGGGCGGTCCCCACCCGGCGACCATGTGCCAGATGGAGACCATCTCCGGAGACACGACCATCGCCCACGCCACGGCCCATGCCTCGGTCATGGAGGCCCTCGGCGGAGTGGAGGCTCCCTTGCGCGCGCAGTGGCTGCGGGCCATCGCCCTGGAGATTGAACGGCTGGCCAACCACACCGGCGACATGGGCGCCCTGGCCATGGATGTGGCCTTCCTGCCCACCTCCGCGGCGTGCGGAAAAATTAGGGGAGATTTCCTGAACCTGACGGCGCTGATGTGCGGCAACCGCTTCGGGCGGGGGCTGATCCGTCCCGGCGGATGCAGGCATGATCTGGAGCTTGAACGGCTTCACACACTGACGGAAAGGCTCATCACCCACATGGCCGATGTGGAACAGGCCATGGCCTGGTTCTGGGACGCGGCCTCGGTCCGGGTCCGTTTTCGCAATGTCGGCATCGTGCACCCGTCCCAGGCCATGGACATAGGCCTGGTCGGCCCGGCGGCGCGGGCCTGTGGACTGGTCCGGGACGTGCGCTTCGATCATCCGGCGGGCTGGCACCGCTTTTCCCAGGCTCCGGTCGCGGTCTGGCCCAGCGGAGACATTTTTGCCCGCGCGCGGGTGCGCTCGCTGGAAGTGCAGCGTTCCGGCCGCTACCTCCTTGAACAGCTTGAGGTACCTTTGGACCGGGAACTGCGCGTCCCCCTGCCCTCCCCCCAGCCCGAATCCCTGGCCGTATCCCTGGTCGAAGGCTGGCGCGGAGAGGTCTGCCATGTGGCCCTGACCGACCACTTCGGCCGCTTTCGCAGCTACAAGGTCACGGACCCGTCCTTCCACAACTGGACGGGCCTCGCCCTGTCCTTGCGCGGCACGGCCATCTCGGACTTTCCCATCTGCAACAAGAGCTTCAACCTGTCCTACTGCGGCTTTGACCTCTAACTGACGGAAAATTACAAATGTCCAGGCTGCTCCAAAATGGTGAGATGCGAGGAACAAAGAAAATCCAGGGCCGAAGCGTACGTGTGCCCGAAAGGGTATTCATTAATACGTGAGGGTCTGGATTTTCTGCAGTGACAAAACAGATCGCCGTTTTGGAGCAGCCTGCTAAGGGGAACGCGCATGTATATATTTGACACCATCATGAACCGGATGCGGCGTGGCTGCATGACCATGGCCTACCCCAAGGGCCAGGCTCCGGCCCTGCCCGACCGCCACGGCGGAGCGCTACGCCTCGACGCCTCGGTCTGCCCTGACGGCTGCGCGGAATGCCTGGACATCTGCCCGACCAAGGCCATCAGCCGGGAAGCAGGAGGAGCCACACTCCTTGACCTCGGCCGCTGCCTGTTTTGCGGAGACTGCGTGCAGGCCTGCCCGCATGGAGCCATCACCAGAACAAACGATCATCGTCTGGCCGTACGCCGCCGCGAAGACCTGATCCTGGGCAGACCCGGAGAGGAAGAATTGCGTTTGGCCGCAGCCCTGGACAAGAAAATGAAAAGCCTGCTCGGCCGGTCCCTGCGCCTGCGGCAGGTCAGCGCGGGTGGGTGCGGCGCCTGCGAGGCGGACATCAACGTGCTCGGTACCATCGGCTGGGACCTGGGGCGTTTCGGCATCCAGTACGCGGCTTCGCCCCGGCATGCCGACGGCGTGCTCATCACCGGCCCCGTGACCAAAGGCATGGAACTGGCCCTGCAGAAAACCTGGGAGGCCGTGCCCGAGCCGCGCATCGCCATCGCGCTCGGCGCCTGCGCCATCAGCGGCGGCCCCTTTGTCGGCCACGCCCAGCACAACGGTGGGGCGGACCCGATCATCCCCATCGACCTCTACATCCCCGGCTGCCCGCCGCACCCGCTGACCATCCTGGACGGATTCCTGCGCCTGCTGGACCGCCTACCCAAACACAACCTGTAGCAGGCCGCCCAAAAACGGCGATCTGCTGCGTCAGCGAAAAAATCCAGACCGCTTATGTATGCCAAATACACCGCGCGCCCTGGATTTTTTCGCTTCCTTGCATCTCACCATTTTTGAACAGCCTGCGGATACTGACTGAAAAATTTGTAAACCACCCAAAACGGGGGGGCTGGCCAGTTCGCAGCCTGCGGGCAAACGCAGGGCGCAAAAAAGGGCCGGAATCGCTTCCGGCCCTTTGACATTCTGGGATATGAACGGCTTAGTACATGCCGCCCATGCCGCCCATGCCGCCGCCACCGGGCATGGCCGGGGCAGACTCTTCCTTGGGCTTCTCGGCGATGGCGCACTCGGTGGTCAGGAGCAGGGACGCCACGGAAGCGGCGTTCTGCAGAGCGATGCGGGTCACCTTCTTGGGATCGATGACGCCGGACTTGAGCAGGTCTTCGTATTCGCCGGTGGCGGCGTTAAAACCGAAGTCATCCTTGCCGTGACGGACCTTGTCGATGACCACGGCACCTTCAACACCTGCGTTGTTGCAGATCTGTCGGATGGGCTCTTCGATGGCGCGACGGACAACCTGTACGCCGGCGGCCTCGTCGTCGTCGGCGGGCTTGACGGAGTCCAGGGCGGACTGGCAGCGCACAAACGCCACGCCGCCGCCAGGCACGATGCCTTCTTCAACGGCAGCGCGGGTGGCGTTCAGGGCGTCTTCCACGCGGGCCTTCTTTTCCTTCATTTCGGTCTCGGTGGCTGCGCCAACGTTGATGACGGCTACGCCGCCAACGATCTTGGCCAGACGTTCCTGCAGCTTCTCACGATCGTAATCGGAGGAGGTCTCCTCGATTTCGTTGCGGATCTGCTTCACACGAGCCTTGATGGCTTCGGCTTCGCCGGCGCCGTCAACGATGGTGGTGTTTTCCTTGTCGATGACAACGCGCTTGGCGGAACCGAGCTGGTTCAGAACGATGCTCTCGAGCTTCACGCCCAGATCATCGGAAACAACTTCGCCACCGGTCAGGATGGCTATATCCTGCAGCATGGCCTTGCGGCGCTCGCCGAAGCCGGGAGCCTTGACGGCCACGACCTGCAGGGTGCCACGCAGCTTGTTGACAACCAGGGTGGCCAGGGCTTCGCCTTCGATGTCTTCAGCGATGATGACCAGGGGCTTGCCCATCTTGGCGGCCTGCTCCAGAACGGGGAGCAGTTCCTTCATGTTGGAGATCTTCTTCTCGTTGATCAGGATCAGCGGGGCATCCATTTCGCAGACCATCTTGTCCGGATTGGTCACGAAGTAGGGGGACAGGTAGCCGCGATCAAACTGCATGCCTTCGACGACATCCAGGTTGGTCTCCAGGCCCTTTGCTTCCTCAACGGTGATGACGCCTTCCTTGCCGACCTTGCCCATGGCTTCGGCAATGATGTTGCCGATGGTGGGGTCGTTGTTGGCGGAAATGGTGCCGACCTGGGCAATTTCCTTCTGATCGCGGGTGGGCTTGGCCAGCTTGTCCAGGCTCGCGATGACGGCCTCGACAGCCTTGTCGATGCCGCGCTTGATGGACATGGGGTTACGACCGGCGGCAACCAGCTTGATGCCTTCGGTGAAGATGGCCTGGGCAAGGATGGTGGCGGTGGTGGTGCCGTCGCCGGCGATGTCGGAAGTCTTCGAGGCAACTTCCTTGACCATCTGGGCGCCCATGTTCTCGAATCTGTCTTCCAGTTCGATTTCCTTGGCCACGGTCACGCCGTCCTTGGTGATGATCGGGGAACCGAAAGATTTTTCGATGACGACGTTGCGTCCCTTGGGTCCGAGGGTGACCTTGACGGCATTGGCCAGGGTGTCCACACCGATTTTCAGTTTTTCACGGGCCTTGGCATCAAACTTGATAATTTTAGCAGCCATGTGTGCGTCTCCTTGAATTCTTAAAAAATTAGGCTTCGATTACAGCGAGGATGTCATCTTCACGCATGATGAGCAGTTCGTCACCATCGATCTTGATTTCAGTGCCGGCGTACTTGTTGAAGATCACCTTGTCGCCAGTCTTGACGCCCATGGGAATCTGCTTTCCGTCATCGGCGACCTTGCCGGGACCCGCGGCAACCACTTCACCCTTGATGGGCTTTTCCTTTGCGGAATCGGGGATGATGATGCCGCCTTTGGTTACCTGCTCCTCTTCGAGACGCTTGACCAGAATACGGTCGTGCAGTGGTCTGAGTTTCATGTTTTTCCTCCAAGATGTTTAAGAATTTCTTCCGTGTAGATAATTTTTTTGGCGCTCGCTCGTATAGAGCGCCAAAACGCGAAGCTGGTGAAAAAAAATCCAGTCCGCGTAAGACAGAGGCCCAAATAATCCCTGCTTCAGTGAAGTCAAGAGACGACGACAAAAAAAAATCAAGCCGCCTCGGACAGCACGGCTTGTGATTCTTATTCAGGCAAGCTATGCTTTTTGCCTCGAAACCGCAAGCACAGCCCCTTTCACGGCTGGCCGCGAGACCACGACAAGGATGCTTCCATGCTCGACATCAAATTTGTTCGTTCCAACGCCGACGACGTCATCAGCGGCCTGCGCAAACGCCGCAGTAAGCTCGACCTCGCTGAATTCCTTTCCATAGATCAGAAGCGACGTGACCTGCTGCTCGAAGTCGAAGAATTGAAAGCCCACCGCAATCAGGCCTCGGGCGATATCGCCCGGATGAAAAAGACCGGGGAGAACGCGGAGCCGCTGCTGGCGGAATTGACCGCCATGTCGACCCGCATCAAGGCGCTGGACGAGGAACTCAAGGATATCGACCAGCAGACCGCGGACTGGATCATGTCCATCCCCAATGTTCCGCATGCCTCCGTGCCCGAAGGCGTGGACGAATCCGACAACCGCGAAGTCCGCACCTGGGGCGTGAAGCCCGCACTGCCCTTCGCCCCCAAGGAGCACTGGGAGCTGGGCACCGCCTTGGGCGGACTTGATTTCGAGACGGCGGCCAAGATCACAGGCAGCCGCTTTGTCATCCTGAAAGGTTGGGCCGCCAAGATGGAGCGGGCGATGATCAGTTTCATGCTTGATGTGCAGACCATGGAAAACGGCTACGACGAAGTGATGCCCCCGGTCATCGTCAACCGCGAGAGCCTGATGGGCACGGGGCAGCTCCCGAAATTTGAGGAGGACCTGTTCCACCTCGAAAACACCAACTACTACCTCATCCCCACGGCCGAAGTCCCGGTGACCAACATCTACCGCGACACGACCCTGGCTGAAGCCCAGCTGCCCATAGCCCACTGCGCCTACACCGCCTGCTTCCGTTCCGAAGCGGGCTCCTATGGCAAGGACACCAAGGGCATGATCCGCCAGCATCAGTTCGACAAGGTGGAGCTGGTGCGCTTCGTCCACCCCGATTCATCATATGATGAACTGGAAAAGCTTCTCGGCCACGCCGAGAGCATCCTGCAAAAGCTTGGCCTGCACTACCGGGTGGTCACGCTCTGCGCCGGGGACCTGGGCTTCTCCTCGGCCAAAACCTATGACATCGAGGTCTGGCTGCCCGGCCAGGACAAGTATCGGGAGATCTCGTCCTGCTCCAATTTCGAGGATTTCCAGGCCCGCAGGGCCGCGATCCGCTTCAAGCCGGCGGCCTCCAAGAAGAGCCGCCTCGTGCATACGCTCAACGGTTCGGGCCTGGCCGTAGGCCGAACAATGGTTGCAATTCTTGAGAATTACCAGCAAGAGGACGGTTCCGTCATCGTGCCCGAAGTCTTGCGTCCGTACATGAATGGACAGGATCGAATCGAGTTGAAAAAAGCCTGAGTTTCCAGCTTGACAAGCTAGTGGCCCCCCTATAGAAGCGTCTTCTCTTTACGGGCCGTTAACTCAGACGGTAGAGTATCTGCCTTTTAAGCAGAGAGTCGAAGGTTCGATCCCTTCACGGCCCACCAAAATGCGTCCCCATCGTCTAGTGGCCTAGGACGGCGGCCTCTCACGCCGCTAACAGGGGTTCAAACCCCCTTGGGGACGCCACTTTTTTTTCATATTGACGCAAACCATGCGTCCCCATCGTCTAGCTAGGTCCAGGACACCGGCCTTTCACGCCGATAACAGGGGTTCAAATCCCCTTGGGGACGCCACTTTTCTTGTTTTTTACTGGGTGATCGTTCAACGGTAGGACAGCGGACTCTGACTCCGTCAATCTTAGTTCGAATCTAAGTCACCCAGCCATGCGTCCCCATCGTCTAGCTNNCAAATCCCCTTGGGGACGCCACAGAAAATCAACGGCTTACGTTCACCGCGTAAGCCGTTTTTTCTTTGGTCCACACGAAGTCCACATCCCGCCCCCTGACCAAAGCCCGCGCATGCTTTTGATGACTTGAAAAATGAGGGACCTTCTGTCCATCAGACCCGCCCCAAACGCTGTTGTCCGTGCTTGAGTCCAAACATCGACGATAATTTCAGATGATGTTCAGCGCCAGCGTGGTCAATCTCATGATTTTATTTCATGTTGAGCGGTGGGAACTTTGCGTGTAGGCTTTCATATCAACAAGTTAGGACAAACTGAATACATCTCGATTGACCGTAGGGAGAAGTTCCAGATGAAGCGATTCGTCCTGATCACTGCGTTGTTTGCGTTCAGCCTGCTCGGGACTCATACTCCGGCAGGCGCGACAGGGAAGTTCAACCAGTTCGTCGGATTTGGAGACAGCACGCTGGACAGCGGGTATTTCCGCTACGCTTCATCGGGAAACACATTACTGGATGGAATGCTTCTCTCCGCCATCGCCGCAGGAGCCCAGGGCGGGTTCGCCGGGCCAGGGGTGATGACCTCCACCATGTTGGCCGGACGGTTCGGCCTGGACGCGGAGCCGGTCAGCGCCGGCGGGAGCAATTACGCCAATGGAGCCACCTATACGGCTCCCCTGCGTCCATCCGAAGGCGATGCGTATGCTTCCGGCAGTTTGCCGGGGAACGTGGACACGGTCCAGCAGATCGCCAATTACCTTGCCTCCGCAGGAGGCGTAGCCAATCCCCACGCACTGTATGTGATCAACACCGGCAACAACGACCTCATCTTCGTGCAGAACCGGGACGCAGCCTGGATAGCCGCCAACCCCGACTTTCTCAATGGGGTGGCCTCCCAATTGGCCGCCAGTGTGGCCACCCTGCAGGCAACCGGAGCCCGCACCATCATCGTTCCCAATACGTTTTACACTGCGGCCTTGACCGACCTTGAGGGTGTCCTGCCCCTGAGTAACGCCGCTTCCTACGCGCGGGCCATTGCATACGGAAATTTGAAATGGTCGGCCCTGACATCTGCGGGCGTGCGTTTCATTCCCGCCGACCTTACCAGCCTGTTTCGGTTCGTGTCCATAAATCCCACTTCCTTCGGGTTCACGCCATCCTCGGTGCTGGCGTCCAACGCCCCATCCCCTGTGGCCGCACTGGTGACCAGTTGGGCCGACATCACCCCTCTTCAGATGCAGACCTATCTGTTCATCGATGGCAAGCATCTGACCACGGCAGGCCAGCAAATCGAATCGGATTACGAGTACAGCCTGCTCGCAGCACCCAGCCAGATGTCTCTGCTTGCCGAAGGACCGATACAGGACGGCCTGGCGCGCGCGGCCACCATCCAGGGACAGATCGACCTTTCCGGACAGCATCGCGGACCAAACGGCATCAACGTCTGGACCAGCGGAAGGGCCAGCTCGCTGCAAATCAAGAACGACGATGGCTTTGCGGAAGGGACCGGCACTCCTTTCGAGGGGTCGGTGGGCGCGGATTACCTGACGTCCTTCGGACTCACCCTGGGCGCTGCCTTCGCGGCCGGAACCCAGACCCAGGACTTCTCCCAGGATGCGGGCCACTACGACCAAAACGACCAAACCTTCAGCCTGTATTCCGCCTACAAGCATGGGCCGTTGTGGGGCAACGCCGTGGCCTCCTTCAGCCTTTACCAGGACAAGATCAGCCGCAACGTGGCCCTGGGCGCGTTCAGGGACCGGAACAGCGCCGACACCACCGGCGATTCCCTGGGCCTGGCCCTGCGCTTGGGCGGAGACCTGAAATGGGGGCTGGTCACCACCGGACCGGTGGCGGGCCTGGTGCTGCAGCGGGTGACCATCAAGGGGTTCACCGAGTCCGGCTTAAGCGGCGTCACAGCCCTGTCCTACGGCAAGCAGAAGCGCGATTCCACTGTCAGCCAGCTGGGCTGGCGCATCCTGGCGGACGTAGGCAGGTTCCAGCCTTTCGCGGAAGCGAAGTGGAACCATGAATTCGCGGATTCCGACCGTGAGGTGACGGCCGACCTCACCACAATCGCCGCCCCGGCTTATTCCATGGACGCCGTCCCGGTGGCCAACGATTGGGGCACCATGATACTCGGCACCTCTTTCAAGGCGAGCGAGCGGGTAATGCTCAGAGCCTCGTTCTCCACCATGTTCGGCAACCAGCAGATGGAGACCTACGGCGGGGAGATGGGCGTGAATGTCAATTTTTGAAGACATCCCTCTTTGTCATTAAATCAGGCAACGCTCAAAACGCCCACCACTCGTAATTAAAAAAAAGCACCTTTCCGACCACAGGATTCTGGGACGTTTTGGAGCTTAAGGAGATTTATTTTTTCCAAAATATTTTATCGGTTTAGGAAAAATTGTTTCATCAGCGACGATTCTTTCACGCCGATAACAGGGGTTCAAATCCCCTTGGGGACGCCATTTCTCCGACAGCAAGCCTCGGGCAGAAAGCCCTGGGTTTTTGTTTTCAAAGCCTTACAGACACCATCGATCCTAGGGCGGGACACCCGGCAGGGCCTCCTGCCCGGCTTGCACCAGCCAGGGACACGAGGCGGTCTCAAAATTCCCCTTTCATGAGCGCCAAAGGTACGTTACATACTTGAAAGCACTGGAAGCCACACGCCTGCGCGACTCCGGCCAAAATTCCCGATGCAGCGCGATCTCCTCAGTCGGCGCGTGATCAAACCCCGCCTTATGCCACCGCGCATATTCGGAGGCCCCGATGTTATCTCGCCTGTCGAAAGGCTCAATCAAAAAAAAGCTCGCCATCCTCTTCCTCGTGGCGGCGCTCCCCACCATCGTCATCATTGTCTTCGCCGGGCTGGATAATCACAGGCGGGCCGTCGCCGGCGCCGAGCAGGAACTCAAGGCCTTTTCTCGGCATCTTGCGCAAACCCAAACACTAACCACCCAGGCCGTGAAAACCTTTCTCGAGGGTCTGGCCCTCTTGCCTGAAGTCCGACAGGCCGACGCCGAGGGGTGTAACCGTCTTTTCGCCAGCCTGCTCAAAATCAATCCCGTCTACGCGGCCATTCATCTGGTCGACCGGAATGGAGAGCTTGTCGCCTCCGGCAGTGCTGGCGGGCCTGCGAACTTCGCCCACACGAGGCATTTCAGTGAGGCGCTCACCACCAGGGCGTTCGCCACCGGAGAATACCTGCTCGGCGTGACCCTTGGCGTCCCGGTCTTCACTTTCGGATATCCCGTCCTCGACGACCAGGGCGAAGTCCGGAGCGCCCTGCTGACCAGTATCAGGCTTGACCGGTATGGCGACCTGTTCAAGCACACCCGCTTCCCGGAGAATTCCTTTGTCGGAGTCTGCGACAGAAACGGAACGCGCCTCTTCCGCTTCCCCGAAAACATCGCGATACGCCTTGGAGAGCCCATCCAGCAGTCGATCTTCAGACATGCCGCATCGGACGCTCCGGAAGGTTTGCTCCAGGAAAGCGGAACGGACGGGGTGGAGCGCATCGTCGCATTCCAGCAACTGCGCCTGGATCCGGAGCAGCCGCCCTACATGTATTTCTTTGTCGGCGCGCCCAGCGCCATGTTCTACGCCGAAGCACAAAACGGGATGCTGCGCGATCTGGGCATCCTCTTTCTGGCAATCGGCCTGACTCTCATAAGCGGTTGGTTTCTTGGCGGCAGGACGATTGGAGTGCGCCTTGAAGAATTGGCCGAGGCCTCAAAGCGTATCGGCCAGGGGGACCTCTCGGCCAGGGTACCCCCGGCTCCCGAAATCACCGAGGTTGATATGCTGTCGGGAGCGTTCAACAACATGGCCGAATCCCTGGCGCAAGACATTGTCAGACGCACGCAGGCCGAAGACGCGCTGCGGCAAAGTGAGCACAAGCACAAAATCATTTTTCAACATTCCCCGCTGGGCATACTCTTTTTCGATCACGAAGGAACGATCGTCGATTGCAACGAGCCGTTCATAACAATCATGGGCTCGACACGCGAAAAATTGATCGGTTTCAACACGGCCAGACAGAGCTCCCCGAAAATGCGCGATACCATCAAAAAGGCCCTGGCCGGTGAAGTTGCCGTCTTCGAGGACGAATACACCTCCATCACCGGAGGGGTAACGAAAAGCCTGCGGGTCGTGTTCAACCCCATATCGCCGGAGCAAACCCCATCGCCTGTAATCGCCACGCTTGAGGATATCACCGAGCGCAAGGAAGCCGAAAAAGCCCTAGTGGAAAGCGAGTCCCGGTTCCGCAATCTCTTCGAGCAGGTGCCTTCCGTGGCTGTCCAAGGATACGGCATGGACGGCACAACCCTGTACTGGAATCTCGCCTCTGAAAATCTTTATGGCTACGCCGCGCAGGAAGCCCTCGGAAAAAAACTCATCGACCTGATCATCCCGCCGGAAATGCGCGAGGAGGTGAACGCCGCCATGCGTTCCATGGCGGAAACGAAAATCCCCATCCCGGCCAGCGAGCTCACGCTCTTGCGCAAGGACGGCTCCCGGATCGTGGTCTTCTCAAGTCACGCCCTTGTCGAAAAGGCGGGCGGCGAGCCTGTGCTCTTCTGTATTGATATTGACCTGACCAGCAGAAAAGAGGCTGAAGAGGCTCTGCTCAGACTCAAGGAGGCAGCGGAATCCGCCAACCAGGCCAAAAGCGAGTTTCTGGCCAACATGAGCCACGAGATCCGCACCCCCATCAACGGGGTCATGGGCATGCTCCAGCTTCTGCAAATGACCCGCCTGGACTCCGAGCAAGAGGAGTATGCGACCACCGCCATCCAGTCCTGCAAACGGCTCGCGCGGCTGCTGACCGACATTCTCGACCTCTCGCGCATCGAGGCGGGCAAATTGAGCCTCCAGCCCGCGCCCATGAATCTGACCGAGCTGTTTTGGCAAACCAGGGATTTGTTTTCCCCCATCGCCAGGAACAGCAACGTCGAGCTGCGCTTCGACCTCGACCCCTCCATCCCGGCGCAGGTGATGGGAGATGCGGCGCGCTTGCAGCAGATCCTGACCAACATGGTGGGCAATGCCCTGAAGTTCACCCCTGCCGGAAGCGTCGCGATGACGGCCACCCTGCTCTCGCCCCTGCGGGAAAAACAATGCCGGGTGCTCTTCTCCGTCAGCGACACCGGGATCGGCATCCCCGACGACAAGCTGGCCGCCCTCTTCAAACCCTTCTCCCAGGTCAATGCGGGCTATACGCGCTCCTATCAGGGCGCGGGGCTGGGCCTGTCCATCTGCAAGCGTCTGGTCGGCCTCATGGGCGGCAACATATCCGTGGTCAACGAACCAGGAGCGGGCACGACCATGTATTTCAGCATACCCTTCGAACTGAAAAAAACTCTCGAAAGCAACCTCGCTGGCCGCGGATACACCGCCTCCGCAGCGCTGACAGGGCTGAACATACTCCTGGCCGAGGATGATTTCGTCAGCGCAGTCACCATGACCAAACTCCTGCAAAAATTCAGCGCCACGGTGAAGCACGTCGAGAACGGACGAGAAGCCCTGGACATCTTGCGCAAAGAACCTTTCAACCTGATCCTCATGGACGTGCAGATGCCTGTCATGGACGGCGTCGAGGCCACACGGGCCATCCGCAGCGGCCACGGAGGGGAGGACATGAAGGACATCCCCATCATCGCCATGACGGCCTACGCCATGACCGGAGACAAGGAGAAGTTCCTGGAGGCGGGCATGAGCGGCTATGTCGCCAAGCCCGTTGTGATCGAAGAACTGATGAGCGCAATCGGAAAAACTTCAAGATCAAGCTCATGACCGCCAAAGCCCCGGCCATTCCAGACCAAGCTCTTCAGCAGCGGGGCATGAGGAGGGGGTGAATGACCGGATTCATCGGTGCGGCTCCACTCAGAAGACAAATCATCCCGACGTCCACAGCGGTCCAGTTCCCCCTGTTTCGCGACCAAATTACTACAGCAAAAATATGTTTCGACTTCAGGGTTCCTGCAGTACATATTTTCTTCACGAATTTACCTGCTTCAGCTTGACATGCGTGACTATCCCCAAACACGCGCTTCCTCGGAGAAAACATGTTGGCACGCCTGCTCCACGGCTCAATTCGAAAGAAACTCGCCCTCCTGTTTCTCCTCTCGGCGCTTCCGGCCTTTCTCATCATTCTTCTCGCGGGCCTGAACAACCACCAGGAGGCCACCGCCAAGGCCGAGCAGGAATTGCTCCAATTTTCCCGGCACATCGCTGACATCCAGACTCATGCCACCCAGGACACCCGCGTCCTTCTGGAGGGGCTGTCGCACCTGCCTGAAGTACGAGACGCCGATGCTCCCGCATGCATGCAGCTCTTCGCCAGCGTGCTCAAAATAAATCCCTCCTACGGGGCCCTCCATCTGGTCGACCCTCAAGGCAACATCATCGCCTCCGGCAATGCGCGACTGCCGGCAAACTTCGCGCACACGAAGCACTTCAAGGATGCGCTCGCCACCAAGTCCTTCGCCACTGGTGAATACATTCTCGGCGTGACCCTGCGCGTGCCTGTCTTTACTTTCGGCTTCCCCGTCCTGAACGATCAGGGTCAGGTGCAAGGCGTGCTTTTGACCAGCCTTCGGCTGGATCGCTATGGCGAACTGTTCAAGCACACCCGCTTCCCGCAAAACTCTTTCGTCGGCATCTGCGATCAACACGGTGCCCGGGTTTTCCGTTTTCCGGAAAGTCCCTCCATCCCGCTTGGAAAGCCGATAAAACCTGAAGTTTTCAACGCCGCGGCAAGCAGCGAAGCAGCTACAGGCTTGACCATAGAAGTCGGCTCGGACGGCGTGGAACGCATCATCGCTTTTCACCAGCTCCGCCTCAATCCGGACGCACCTCCCTACATGTATTTTTTTGTAGGCGCGCCCAAATCCGAGATCCATGCTCCCGTCGAGGCTGGCATGTTCCGAAATTTCACCATCCTGTTTTTGACCATAGGCCTGACGTTGCTCAGCGGATGGTACCTAGGTGGCAGAACGCTGGGATTCAGGCTTGAGGAATTGGCAAAGGCTTCCAAACGGATTGGAGAAGGGGACTACTCGATCAGGATTCAACCCGCCCCTGAAATCACGGAAATCGACGTGCTGGCAAAGTCATTCAACAGCATGGCGGAATCACTGTCGGCGAGCATCCGTGAACGCATGCGCACCGAAGAAGCGCTCAGGGAAAGCGAACAGCGCTTTCGCCTCTTTTTCCAGGATGCCCCTGTTGCCTACCAGTCTCTGGATTCAGATGGAAATTTTCTCGAGGTCAACAAGCACTTTTGCAAAACGCTGGGCTATGCTGCCGAAGAACTTGTCGGGACCAACTTCAAGTACCTCCTCCACCCAGACTGGCGTGAACATTTCAAAGAGAACTTTCCCCGATTCAAGGCGATAGGCGAAATTCTGGGCGTCGAATTTCAAATGAAAAGGAAGGACGGGGACTACATCCTTGTCTCCTTCACCGGGCGCATCGGCAAGGATCCGGATGGCCAATTCAGGCAGACCTATTGCGTCTTCCGGGATATCACCAGGGAACGCATCGCCGAAGACGCACTTCGGGAACGAGAGCGCTACCTGAGCACCATCCTCGAAACCACGCAAGACGGCTTCTGGGTGGTTGATCGCCAGGGATCGATCAAAAGCGTCAACGAGGCGTATTGCCGCATGTCGGGCTATTCCAAGGAAGAACTCCTGAACAAGAGCCTTTTCGCCATCGAGGCTCTTGAAGATCCCGACGCGACAGCTGCGCATATCGAGCATATCATCAATACAGGGTCGGAGCTCTTCGAAAGCAAGCATCGCAAAAAAGACGGCGGCTTGTTTGATGTTGAAATTTCAGCGACGTGGCTTGACATGTATGGTGGCATTTTCGTGTGCTACACCCGCGACATCACTGATCGAAAGCGAACAGAGAACGCACTTCTGCAAGAAAAGCAATTTTCCAGGTCTACATTAGATAGCCTTCCTGGCATATTTTACATGTACTCATACCCGGAACTGCGACTTGTGCTCTGGAACAAACAGCATGAGTCTCTTTTGGGATATCAGGGATGGGAGATGGAAGGACGCCATATTCTCCAGTGGCATGATCCGGACACCAAGGATGCTGTTTTGCAGGCCGTGGAAACAGTGATGGAAAAGGGGCAATGGTCGCTTGAATCCTCGCTGTTGGCCAAGGATGGCCGAGCCATTCCCTTCATCCTCTCCGGCGTCAAATTTGAGACGCAGGGCAAAACCTATCTCATGGGGACCGGATTTGACTTTTCTGCGCGCAAGCAGGCCGAGGCGGCCATGGTGGCCGCAAAAATAGCCGCCGAAGCTGCCAATCAGGCAAAGTCCGAATTCCTGGCCAACATGAGCCATGAAATCCGCACTCCCCTCAATGGCATCATGGGCATGCTCCAGCTTCTGGAAACATCCGCAACGGAGCAGGAACGGCAACAGCTATGCAATCTGGCCATTCAATCCACAGAACGGCTCACACGTCTTCTTTCGGATATACTCGACCTGTCCCGGGTTGAGGCGGGCAAGACACAGATGCGCGCAGAGCCCTTCAACCTGCGGGAGATGCTGGCGCAAACCATCGATCTTTTCGCGCCCATGGCCGTGCAATCCGGACTGGAATTGCAGTATCATTTCGACCCATCCCTCCCGGACTGGATACGCGGGGATTCAATCCGCCTGCAGCAAATACTCACGAACCTGATCGGGAATGCCTTCAAATTTACGCCCAAAGGCCATGTATCCGTGGAAGCCAGCCCGCTGCCTTCGGTCCAGCCCGGAAAGACACGGATTTTCTTTTCCATTTCGGACACAGGGTGCGGCATTGAGGATGATGCTCTGGGCACGTTGTTCCAGCCTTTCACCCAGGTGAGCCAGGGATATGCGAGAAGCCACCAGGGAGCCGGACTGGGCTTGACCATCTGCAAGCATCTGGTGACCCTCATGGGTGGCAACATGTCCGTGGAGAGTGAACTCGGAATCGGCACCTGTTTTCATTTTTGCATACCCTTCGAAGCGGCCGAACAAATCCGCATGGCAGATAAGCCCGCGCTTCGCCAGTTTGACACACCCCGGACCGGACGGGTGCTCCTGGCCGAAGATGATGAAGTGACCATTTTCGCGGTGAGCAGGCTGCTCGAGAAGTCCGGATACGTAGTGAGTGTCGTGCGCAACGGGCAAGAGGCCATTGCCCGGTTCCAAAATGAAGATTTCGACATCATCCTCATGGACGTGCAGATGCCTGTCATGGACGGAACCGAAGCCACCAGGATCATCCGCGAATCCGTCCATCTCGGCGAAAAACGGACCATTCCCATCATCGCACTGACAGCCTTCGCCATGCATGGAGACAAGGAAAAATTCCTGCTCGCCGGAATGAATGGATATCTGGCAAAACCGGTTGGAGTAGGGGAACTCACACGCGCAATGAGTGACGTTTTGAGTCAGGACCGGCAGACAAACGCGGCTCATGCGACAGGGCCAGGTTCAACCGGCCGCTCGATTCTTGAACCGACCCCGTGAACCGATTCGCACAAACCCCAGAAATCCCTTTACCGGCACAAGGGGCTGAGCTAGCTTTGCAGTCAGGGTGCCTCAAGACCCTTCGGCCCGACGGACCCCCCCACAAAAACACAGAGGAGTATCGCCATGTCGTATCTCCCCTGCGTTGGTTGCGGGTGGTGCTGTCTGAATGACCAGTGCACGGACTCCATGCGGCGTCACGGCTATCTGCCTCGCTGCCCGGAATTGTCGTGGGATGAAACAGCGGCGCGCTACGTCTGCAGAACCATGCTCGAAGGCAAATCCGGAGATGCAGTCCGGCACAATCAGCATGCGGGCCTCGGATGCTGCGCCCCTCTCAACCCATGGCGCAACGACGTTCGAAACAGGGACAAATGACCCTCATCCCATCCGGACTACTTAAAGCGTCTGGATCAGGAAAATCCCGTGTCGACAGAAAAAACTCCCTCTCCTCGGCTCATGAGCGGCCAACTGACCGTCATGACCATCCTTGTGGCCATCGTCCCGCTGCTCTGTCTCGGGACTCTTCTCTATGTCTTTTACGACGTCTCCTACCAGGAAAAAACCAGCGTCCACTTGGGCGAACAGGTCCTGCGCAACGCGCAGAGCATTGACGCCTTCCTCGACGAAAAATTGTCCAACCTCCGCCAGGAGGCAGGGACGTCCACCCTCGAAGACCTGTCCAATCCGCACCTCCTGCGTGAACGCCTGCACTCCATGCAGAACGCCTATCAGGGTGTTTTCACCGATCTGAATCTCGTCGATTCCTCGGGCAACATCGTCGCGCGCGCCGGGACATCCACGTCCCTTGGCGAAAAATCCATGGAAGCCTGGTTCCCGCAGGCCATCAATCGTCCTTTTTTTATCAGCGATCTCGCCTCCCGCAGGGCGGAACTCTTTTTGAGCGTACGCATCACTGCGCAGCAGCAACTCTGGCTGCTGCGGGCGCACCTCGATCCGCGCCAGATTGAGGACAAAATCCGGGCCTTTCATCCGGGCGGCAGGGGAGGAGCGTTCATCCTGGACACAAACGGCGTCGGTCCCGCTGCAATGGGAGAAAACACGTCAAACACGCCGGAAATATCCCGTCTTCTCGCCGGACAAGTCTTTCCGGAGGGGCGACCCGTCGTGCTTAAGGCCATGGACGGCACCGGCGAGTTGCAATGGTATGCCTGCGCTCCACTCAAAACTTCGGGCAGCATCCTGGTATTTCACCAGCCCAAAGCGGAACTCCTGCAGGCCCTGTCCAAGGCCCGCCTGCTCGCCCTGACGATTATAATAGTGGGTTGCGTGGGCATCGTGGCCACCGCGCTGGCCATGGCCAGACGCACGGAGCAGCGCCTGCTCAAGGCCGAATACAACCAGCAGCAGATGCAAAAGCAGGTGGTGGAAGCCGGCAAGCTGGCCGCCATTGGCGAACTGGCTGCTGGAATAGCCCACGAAATCAACAATCCCCTGGCCATCATGATGGAGAATGCGGGCTGGATCCAGGATCTGCTGAAATCCGAAGACCCCTACAGCGAAGAAAACATGACGGAGATCGAGTCCTCCCTGCAGGCTATCGGCATCCAGGGGCATCGCTGCCGGGAGATCACGCACAAGCTCCTCAGCTTTGCCCGCAAGACCGACAACACCGCGCAGGCGGTTCAGGTCAATACTCTGCTGGAAGACATCGCCGGCTTCGCCCGCCAAAAAGCGAAGTATCGGGACGTGGAGGTCAGGCTCAGCCTGGACCCTGAAGCGGGAGAAGTCGAATGTTCGGCCACGGAGCTGCAGCAGATAATCCTCAACCTCGTCAACAACGCCATCGACGCCATCGAGAAAGACGACGGCCTCGTGCAGCTCCGCTCCCTCCGGGAAGGAAATTTCGTGTACATTGATGTCCAGGACAACGGGCAAGGCATCCCCGCGGACATCCTCCCCCGCGTCTTCGAGCCCTTCTTCACCACCAAACCGGCAGGCAAGGGCACGGGCCTGGGGCTGGCCATATGCCGGGACATCATCACGAAGATGAACGGCACCATCACCGTGGACTCCACGCCCGGCAAGGGCTGCACGTTCCATGTCCGCCTGCCGCTACGCGCCAGGGCCTGAGCAGGACCACTGCCTAGAGTACATATTCCAGCTCTGCCATTTGACTCGACAATTTTCTATCTATACTACCAAAACCCAGTATCCACCTCTCACCGCGGAGCCCACATGCCCGAGGCCAGCCCCAATTCAAGCCAAACGTCAGTCCATGGCGAACTCATCGACATCCTGATCAAGGAAGAGCTCATCTCCGAAAAGCAGGCCACCCATGCGGCACGGCTCAAGGCGAAGCTGGTGCGTTCCAAGCCGCTGCTCGAGATCGTCAAGGAACTTGGCTACGTCACTGACGAGCAGGTCACCAAGGCCATCCGCAAGCACAAGCTGTCCATGCGCATCGGCAGTCTGCTCCTGGAATTGGGGCTGATCAGCGAAACAGACCTGGAAGCCGCCTTCGAGATCCAGCGCAAGAGCGAGACCCCCCAGAAACTGGGGGAGGTCCTAGTCAACAACAATTTCATCAAAGAATTCAAGCTGCTCGAAGCGCTCTCCCTCCAGCTCGGCTATCCGTTCATCGACCCAAGGTTCACAAGCCTTGACATCTCCCTCCTGCATCAGGTCCCGATGGCGTACAGGGCCAAGGGCTCCTACGTGCCCATTGAACGGCAGGAAAACTCGATTGTTGTCGCCTTTGCCAACGTCCTTGACCTCGAAGACATCGAAGAGGCCCGCACCATCTTCCCCGAAGGCATCCTGCCGGCCATCGCCACCAGGGAAGCCATCGTCGAGACATACCAGCGTTTCGAGCGCGGAGCCCAATTCAAGGAGGCCGTGGACGACGACTCGGCCATGAGCATTGTCGAGCGCATCATCCTCGACGCCATCGAGCTCGATGTCAGCGACATCCACATGGAGCCCCTCCCGGACCGGCTGCGCATACGCTTCCGCCGGGACGGCGTACTCGAGCCTTACAAGGAATTCCCGCGCGAAATCATCCCCAACATCTCAAGCCGCCTGAAGATCATGTGCAAGGCGGACATCGCCGAGAAGCGCCGCCATCAGGGCGGCCGCATCCTGTTCGAGTACCCCGGCGGCGAGCTCGACATGCGGGCCTCCTTCTACGTGACCATCCACGGCGAAGCCGTCGTGCTGCGCCTGCTGAACCGGCAGGGCAACCTCATCGACATCGCAAGCGTCGGGATGTACCCGAAAATTCTCAAGCGTTTCCTCGACGGTGCGCTGTCCAGACCCAGCGGCGTCGTGATCATCACCGGCCCCACCGGATCGGGCAAGACGACGACGGTGTACAGCTGCATCCACCACCTGAACACCCCGCTTTTGTCGATCATCACCGCCGAAGAGCCCGTCGAATACGTCATCCCCGGCATTTCCCAGTGCTCCATCGACCCCAAGATCAACCTGACCTTCGAAGAAACCCTGCGCCACATCGTGCGCCAGGACCCCGACGTCATCCTCATCGGCGAGATCCGGGACAACTATTCGGCAGAGGTGGCCGTGCAGGCGGCCCTGACCGGGCACAAGGTTTTGACCACCTTCCACACGGAAGACTCCATCGGCGGCCTGATCCGGCTCATGAACATGGACATCGAGGCCTTCCTCATCTCCTCCACCGTGGTCAGCGTGGTGGCCCAGCGCCTGCTCAGGCGGATCTGCCCGGAATGCTCCCAACCGTACAAGCCAAGTCCTGCGGAGCTGCAGCTCTTCGGCTACACCCAGGCTACGATCCAGGGCACGAATTTCCGCAAAGGCACGGGATGCGCGCACTGCCGTTACACAGGATACCGAGGGCGCATCGCTGTGTTCGAACTGCTCATCCTCGATGAAATGGTCCGCGCGGCCATCCTGGAGCGGCGCACCAGCTTCGACATTCGCAAAATAGCTTTGGATAGCGCCGGGCTCGTGACCCTGTTCGAGGAGGGGCTGGTCAAGGCCTCCGAAGGCCTGACCACCCTGGAAGAGATCATGCGCTGCCTGCCCCTGGTGTTGAAACCCCGCCCGCTGGAAGAAACCCGCCGCCTGCTCGGAGTGTAGAGATGAACGAAACGAAGTCCTTTATCGATACCCTCAAGGAGCATGTGGTCTCGGGCAACGCCCAGATCCCGGCTTTCGACCGCACGGGGCTCGCCATCCAGCAGGAGATGGCGAAGCCGGACCCGGACATGCAGACCATTGAAAAGCAGATCCTGCGCGACCCGGCCCTGACCAGCCAGCTCCTCAAGGTCGCCAACTCCTCCTTCTATCGGGGCATGGTCGAAGTGACCACGGTCAGAAACGCCATCGTCCGCCTCGGCCTAGCCGAGGTTTCCAACCTGGTGACCATGCTGACCCAGAAAAAGACATTTTCCGCGCAGGACCCCTTCATCCTCGACTACATGGAGCAGCTCTGGGTCCACTCCGTGGCCTGCGCTCTCGGCGCCAAGTGGATCGCCAAGGAGTGCCGCCTGCCGAGCAAGATGAACGAAGCCTTTTTTGCGGGCCTGATGCACGACATCGGCAAGGCCTTTCTGCTCATGGCCATCTCGGACTTGAGGAAAAGCGGGCAGCTGGACGAAAACGTGCCGCAGACCTTTATCGAGGAAGTCCTCGAAACCCTGCACCAGGCCCTGGGGGCGCAGCTGCTCAAAACCTGGAACCTGCCCGAAATCTATTGCACCGTGGCTCGCCACCACCATGACAGCGACATGGAAAACCGCGACGTCGTCCTGCTCATGGTCAGCCTGGCCAACAAGGTCCTGGCCAAAGCCGGAATCGGGATCATGCACACCCCCGACATAGATCTGGCCACCAGCCCCGAGGCGATCCAGCTCGACATGTCCGAAATCAAGGTCGCCGAACTGGAGCTGACCGTGGAAGACTACGTGGCCTTCATCAAGGACGTGGACTAGCAGGCCGTTGAAAAATGGCGATCTGCTGCGTCAGCGAAAAAATCCAGACCGCTTATGTATGCCCAATACACTGCGCGCCCTGGATTTTTTCGCTTCCTTGCATCTCACCATTTTTGAACAGCCTGCGAATTTTGAATTTTCAACAGTCAGCTAGCCCCCCTGCAGCGCGCAATTCTCCCATCAAAAGCGCGAAGGGCCGGTTCGTTTGAACCGGCCCTTCGCGTTGCATGCCTTAGCCAGGAAAAACCATCACGGCCGGAGCTCGAACCGGCATCACCAGCCGCCTCCGCCTCCACCGCCGCCTCCGCCGCCGGAAGATCCCCCTCCCCCCATGCCTGAGGATCTTCCCGGAGCGGACGACGCGGAGGAGACGGCCGATTGCATGCCGCTGCCCAGGCTTGAGGCGAAGCTGCCGGGGTGCATGTGGTTCCAATGATGTCCCGCGTACCAGCGGGGTTCGTACCCGGCCTTGTCCAGAAGACGGGCGAACCTCTCCCCCCACTCGTTTTCAACGCCCAGCGCCATGGCGTAGGGCAGGAATTTCTCGAACAGCTCAGGAGTCTCGTACGGGGGGTGGATGAAATTCAGTCGATCCTCCTCGGCCACGGACAGGTAGAGCCTGAAGCCCTCGATCTCATCCAGAACCTGCCGCCCGATATGTGTCGGAGCCTTCAAAAGCTCGTAAAAAAGGGCGTTCATGAGGATCATGCCCAAAAATGCCAACGTCGCCACGAACCCGGCCTGGCTGACCAGAACCCCCAGGCCCGCCACCTCACCGCCCAAAAAGGGAATGGCGAACAACGAGAGCATCAGGGCCGCAATTTTGCCTTTGACGCCCCGCGCCTGCCAGGCCATCCAGGCATGCCGCACCAGGGTGAAGCATCCGAAAGTCCATCCGGTCAGCCAGACGCTGATGAAAAGCAGGAGCGGGGGAATGGGCGCGGTCCAGGCCAGGGCCGCCACCGTGGCCAGGGTGATGACCACGCCCGGCGCGACCCAGCCCGAATTGGTCGCGAAATACGAGGAGGCCAGCTCTTTGCGCAGCCTGTCCTGCATGGCCTGCCTGGCCCGGCCCAGCGCGCGGTGGTTGGTATTCTTGAGCTCGATGCTCGACCCGGCCTTGCGCAGCTCGTCCCAAACCGCCCGCTCGCCGTGGGAGAGGCTTGGCGGCGCTGTTTCGGCCAAATCCAGGCGCATGTGCCCGTTATCCACGATCGTCAGGGCGCCCTTGACCGCCATGTTGACGATGCCCGCGGTGTAGGCCGTGTTGTCGAATTTCATGCGCCACAACATGCGCACCATGGCCGGAGAAAAGCCCTTGGGCGCGGCAAAACGGGGGATGATCACGCCTTTGGCAGGATCGCGGCCAACCTTCATCCAGGCCAGGAGGTAATAGGCAAACAGCAGGACCGCCCCTATGCCCACCGGCAGCAGCCCCCCACCCTCAGCCGCCATCTGAGCGACCTGCTCCGCGGGCGAAGGCTCCGCGACAAACCCCTTAGGCCAGGACACGGCGATGGTCAGCCCCTCGCCAGGGGCATAGGGCCGCGACGAGGAAAAAACAGCCTCGCGGCCGCCTCCGGCAAAACTGCGGCTGTCCGTGCTGCCTTGGGGCCCTTCATAGGCCACGGCCTCCAGCGCCGTCGCCTCGCCCGGCAGGCGCACGACACAGCTGACGCGGTCGATGGGCAGCCGCCAGCCGTTGCCGTTCACGTTCCAGTAGAGCTCGTCATGGTCCGCGAAGAAGCCGAGCTGCCGGGTGGTGGTGTAGGTCAGGGTGTAGGAGTAGCGGCCCGGCGGGAGAAAGACATCCTTGTGGCCGACGTAGATGGCCACCCCGTTGGACCGGTTTTCCGTGTGGTAGGGTTCGGGCCGGCCGTCACGCGTGACCGCCTGCAGCGTGAACCCGACCCGGACCGTGCCGCCGTTTCGCCCCGGATAGACGGTCGGAAACTCGCGCACGATGCCGCGCTTGATCTCATCCCCCGCGGCCTGAACCGTGATGGTCTCCAAGACCAGCAGGGAGCCGTCCGGATCGACGGAGACCGTGGATGCGAAATCGAGAATCCGCTCCTGCTGGGCACAGAGCGGCGCGGCGGCAAGCAGCAGAAAAAACGCGGCGAGAAGAATCCGGGCACGCATCCATGCCTCCTAGAAAGTCACGGCGGGAACGGCCCGCTCTGCGATGTTCTCCAGTTCGAAAAATTCGGCCTTCACGAACCCGAAGCGTCCGGCGATCAGGTTGGACGGAAAGGACTCCACGGCGATGTTCAGGTTGCGCACCGCCCCGTTGTAATAGCGCCGGGCCAGCTGGATCTGTTCCTCGATCTCGCCGAGGGAGGCCTGCAGCTGCGCGAAATTGGCGTTGGCTTTGAGGTCCGGATAGTTCTCGGCCAGGGCGAAGAGCTTGCCGAGCGCGGCCCCCAGGAGCCCTTGGGCCTGGGCCGTCTCCCCGACGCCGTGGGCATTCTGGGCCAGACCCCGCAGGCGGATCACCTCTTCCAGGGTCCCCTTTTCATGCGCCGCATAGCCCTTGACCGTGGAGACGAGGTTCGGGATCAGATCGGTGCGCCGCTTGAGCTGCACATCGATCCCGCTCCAGGCCTCCTCGACCATGTTCCTCATCCGCACCAGACCGTTGTAAAGCAGGATAGCCCACAGCAAAACGCCTGCAACCAGGGCGAGCAACACGAGAAAAGCTGTCATAGTCCCTCCGGGGCAAAATGTATGTGCCCATCCTGTAGAGCAAACCCATCCCGTTGAAAAGCAAAGCCTTGCTTTTTGGGCCGGTCCTTGCCAGACCATAAACATTCAAAACACACTCTTTCGCGCGTGAGGTTCCCATGTCCGCCGCCAAAAACTGGATCATCGTGCTGCTCGTTCTTGTTGTCGCCGCGCAGGCCTGGCTGCTCAAAGACCAGTACCTAAGCACGAAGTCGGCAGGTCTGGCCGTGAACGCAGTCAGCCTGGACAGCTCCATGCGCACCACCCTCGCCGTGGAGTTCGACCAGCCCGTCCCTACATCCGTGCGGGAGCAGCCCAAACCCGCACGCATCGAGCCCGAAGCTTCCGGGCAGTGGGTCTGGACCAACCCCTACACGCTCAAGTTCCTGGCCCAGACGCCCCTGCCGCTCGACATGCAATACACCCTGACCCTAAGCTCCGAGGTCTTCCCTGACACCGCTCTGCGCAGGGAGCGCAGCACGGTCGTTCGCACCGGCAACTTCGCCGTGCAGGAATTGACCCTGAACGAACTGAGCTCTGACGCAGGGCCTACCATGGTCGAACTCGAAGGCCGCATCGTCTTCAACGCCCCCGTGGACCCGCAAAAGCTCCTCCCCGCCCTGCAACTGACCGAGAGCAACGGCACCAGGATCGAGCTCCTGCTGCAGACCCAGTGGCGGACCACCAGCTTCGGTTTCCGCAGCGCGCCGATCCGCAAGGAGAGCGCGCGCCGCACCCTGACCCTGCGTCTGGACCCGGCCCTGACCGTGGCCGACAAGTCCCTCTCGCTTGGCCGGGAATTCCGGCGGGAGGTTGAGCTCATCCTCGACCCGGTGCTGCGCGTGGGCAACGTGAGCCCGCAGGCGGACAAGGGTCAGTCACGCATCGACCTTGATTTCTCCGCGCCGGTCCATGCGTCCAGGTTGCGAGAACACTTGAGGGTCGAGCCCGAAACCGAAATTTCGATCTCGACCCACGGCAAGACCGCCACCCTGAACGGGAAGCTCGAGCCCGGCCGCACCTATGTGGTCCGCATCGACAAGGGCATGTCGGCCGAGGACGGGGCCGTGCTCGAAGCCCAGTTCGAGCAGAGCCTGCGCATGCCGGACCTGCCTCCGAGCGTGGATTTTGCGGCCAGAGGCATGTTCCTGCCCCGCCAGGGCCAGGGTCTTCTGGGGGTCGAGCATGTCAACGCCGACTCTGTCGAGCTGACCGTGAGCCGAATCTTTCCCAACAATCTGAGCGTGCTGTTCCAGGACTACGGCTACTCGATCTTCGAAGGGGGCTACGCCGGAGAGTCCGTGCCCTACCATCTGGGCAGCGAAATCCACCGCGAGACCATCAGTCTGTCCTCCGAACCAAACGCCGTGCAGGAGCGGACCCTGTCCCTGTCCGAGCTCATCCCGGACCAACGTCCGGGCCTGTACAAGCTCGGCCTGAACCTGCCCTCGGACTATCGCGGAGCCACGCGCTGGGTCCTACGCACGGACATCGGCCTGGTCGCCAAGCAGGAAGGCGCGGGCTTTCTGGTCTGGTCCAATTCCATCCGCGACCTGCAGGCTCTTGACGGGGTGGAGCTGCAGTTGCTCAGCGTCAGCAACCAGCTCCTCGGCACGGCCCGCACGGACGCGGCGGGGCTGGCCCGCATCCCCTACACGGGCGGCAATGACGAACTGGGCGCACCGGCCATGATCCTGGCGCGGTCCGGCGACGACTTCAGTTTCATCTTTCTGGACCGCTTCCGCATCGACACCACCGGACTCGACGTCAGCGGAGCGTCCCTGGGCGCGGCCGGCCTGCAGGCATACATCTACGGCAAGCGCGACATCTACCGTCCCGGCGAGACCCTGGACGGGGCGATGCTGGTCCGCGACGGCCGCATCGGCACCCCGCCCGACCTGCCCATAGTCATCGAACAGCGCGACCCCGAGGGCCGCATCCTGCGCACCCTCAATCTGGCGCTGGGCAAGGGCATGGCGGATTTCAGCCTCGACATCCCGGACTGGTCCCTGACCGGACATTACCTGCTGCAGGCCATGAGCGGCGGGCAGATCATCGGGTCCTACACCTATCAGGTCGAGGAATTCATCCCCGACCGCATCAGCGTCGAGATCAAAGACGCCCCCGAGCAGGCCGGACCGGGACAGAGCCTGCCCTTTGCCGTAGCCTCGCGCTACCTTTTCGGCCCGCCCGCATCGAACCTGGCCGTATCCGCCAAGGCCCGGCTGCTCGGCGCGGACTTCGCGCCCAAGGGGTTCGAGGCCTACAGCTTCGGCGATCCGGGCAAGAGCTTCGAGCCCCTGCCCTTGCTGGCCACGGAAGCCCGGCTCGACAGCGAAGGGCAGGCCGGGTTCAGCGTGGAGATCCCCCGAGACCTGACCCCGCCGCTGGCGCTGACCGCCGAACTGACCAGCCGCGTGCGCGAGCAGGGCGGCCGGGGCGTGACCGCCAGAAAACGCATCCCGGTCCACATCTACGCCCTCTATCCCGGCATCAAGCGTCCCGACTCCCTCGAACTGGAGCCGCGCAAGAGCTCGGTCTTCGAATTCGTGACCGTCAGCCCCGAAGGCAACCGGACCAATCATCCAGAGCTGATCGCCACCCTGTTTCAGGACAGATGGCAGACGGTCATGCGCAGGACCGAGACGGGATTCAGCTACGAGTCCGTGCGCAACCCGGTGGAAGTCTCGACCCAGCGCGTGACTGCTGGCGAGGGCAGCGGCTCCTTTTCCGTCACGCCGCCGGACTACGGCTCATACCGGGTGCGCCTGGCCGATCCGAAAAGCGGCGCGGCCTCGGAGGTTGAATTCTACTGCGGCGGCTGGGGCTACTCGCCCTGGGCGGTCAAGAATCCGGCCCGCCTCGAACTGGTTCCCGACAAGACCGGCTACCTGGCCGGGGAGACTGCCTCCATCCAGATCCGCTCGCCCTTCGCGGGCAAGGCCCTGATCACGGTCGAAGGCCGGGATGTGGAATATCACGAGATCGTTGAATTGAACGGAAACACGGGCCAGCTCCGCATCCCGGTGCGCGAGGACTGGCAGCCCAACGTCCACCTCACGGCCACCCTGGTCCGCAAGGGCACGGACATCCTGCCCGGCAGCCCTGGCCGGGCCTTCGGAGCGGTCGCCCTCTTCGTGGACAGCCTGTCCAACAAGATGGATCTGCGCGTCAGCGCGCCGGCCGAGGTGCGCCCGCTCACCGATCTACAGGTCCAGGTTCAGGCCGCGCCCCATGCGCGGGTGACCGTGGCCCTGGTCGACGAGGGCATCATGCAGCTGGCCGGAGGCAAGAATCCGGACCCATTCGCCCATTTCTACGCCAAGCGGGCCCTTGATGTGATCAGCTACGACAACTTCGCCTTCATGTTCCCGCACCTGAGCGTGGCGAGGCCCCTGGCCGGAGGCGGCGACGAGCTTGGCGGGGCGTCGGCCTTCATGCGCACGGAAGGCATCCGCCGTGTCAAACCCGTGACCTTCTGGTCCGGAGTGCTCACGGCCGGGCCGTCCGGGGCCGTCACCCACAGCGTGCGCCTGCCCGACTTCCAGGGCGCGCTGCGCATCGTGGCCGTGGGCAACGAGGGCAAATCCTTCGGCACGGACGCGGCCCTGACCCGCGTGCGCACGCCCCTGGTCCTGACCCCGACCCTGCCCCGCTTCCTGTCCCTGGGCGACGAGGTGGAGATCCCCCTGACCCTGCGCAACGACACGCCCGCGGGCGCGGCCTTCCAGATCAGCGCCACCGTGAGCGGACCGGCCACTCTCGGCGCCCTGCCCGACCCGCTGTCCCTGGAGCCGGGACAGCAGGGCACCGTCTACCTACCCCTGCGCTGCGGCGAGGAGGAGGGCAAGGTCACCCTCTCCTTCACGGCCACGGGCGGCGGCGAAACCGCCACGGCCGGGGAAGAGCTGGACCAGCGCTCGCCCCTGCCCGTGACCCGGCTCATGGAATCCGGCGTGCTGGAAGGAGAATCGGGCACGATCGGCGGTCCGGTTCCGGACAGCCTGCTGCCGGGCACGGTCAAGCGCACGGTCCGCCTCTCGACCGTGCCGCTCATGCGCTTCTCCGGGCATCTGGAGAACCTGCTCGGCTACCCTTACGGCTGCGCCGAGCAAACCGTGTCCAAGGCCTTCCCGCTCCTGCACTTCGGAGCCCTGGCCCGCGAACTGGCACCGGGCCGCTTTAACGTCACCGGCCCGGCAGGGCTGGTCCAGACCGCCATCCGCCGCCTGCAGACCATGCAGACCTCCTCCGGGGGCTACGGCTTCTGGCCCGGGGCCGGCGAGGCGGACCCTTGGATCTCGGCCTACGTCTGCCACTTCCTCCTGGAAGCGAATCTGGCCGGGCACACCGTGCCAGAGCGCATGTCCGGCGCGGGCCTGGACTACCTCGAATCCCTGTCCTCTCCCGAACCGGGCAGCCCCACGCACAAGGTCGAACAGGCCGCCTACGCGCTCTATGTGCTGGCTCTGGGCAAACGGGGCAACCTCGGAAGCCAGGACTATCTGCGCACGACCTTCGACAAGGCGCTGACCGGCGTCGCGCGGACCCTCCTGGCCGGAGCCTATCTGGAGACCGGCAATCAGGGCACGGCCTTCGAGCTCCTGCACATCGCCCCGGCCTTCGACGACTCGCGCCGGGACAGCGGCGGGAACCTCGGTTCGGGCCTGCGCGACAGGGCACTGGCGGCGCTCATTCTGCTCGGGACCATGCCCGACGACCCGCGCCTGGCCGAACTGACGACCCGCATCAGCGCGGACCTGAGCCGCAATGAACGGTACTCGACCCAGGAGACAAGTCTGGCCTTCATGGCGCTGGGCAAATACCTGTCTCGTCTGGACGACAGCCGCCCCTTCGCGGGCACCCTGACCTGGCCGGAAAGTTCGAGGATGTTCCCCGAAACAAAAGTCTTCGTGGCCGAGGACATCAAGACCCTGGGCGCATTCACCCTGCTCAAGTCGCCCACCGACCGCGTCGTCTTCTCCACCGTGCTGACCTCGGGCGCTCCGAAGACAAGCTCGCACACGCCGCTCAAGGAGGGCGTGGACGTGGAGCAGACCTTCCTGCGCGAGGACGGCGGCCCTCTCGACCTGAACGCCGTGCGCCAGGGCGAGCTCATCGTCATGAAGACCAGGGTCCGCAGCACCAGCGGAAGGGTGGACAACGTGGTCGTGCAGAGCCTGCTACCTGCAGGCCTCGAGGTGGAGAACCCGCGCCTTGCGACCACGGAAAAGCTGGACTGGATGGAGGAGGAAGAATCCCTGGAAGGCTATCAGGATCTGCGCGACGACCGCATCCTGGTCTTCTGCAACCTTGAAGACGCCGCCTGGCGCGTGCGCTACAGCGTGTTGCGGGCCGTGACTCCGGGGCTCTTCGCCTGTCCTCCGGCGCAGGCCGAGGCCATGTACACCCCAAGCCTGCGCGCCAGCGGTCCGCTCGGAAGCGTGCGCATCGTGCGGGATGCCCCTACCCCATGAAGATGACGCAAGGGATCGTGGCGGCCTGCCTGCGCAGAGCCGCCACGATCCTGATTCTCGTCCTCATCCTTGGCGGTGGCCTGTGGTTCATACTGGACCACCTCTTCCCCTTTCCCGTGGACCGGCTTGAGCCTCCAGCTTCGACCCGGGTCCTGGACCGGGACGGCAAGCCCCTGCGCTTTTTTCTGGCCGAGGACGGGATGTGGCGCTTCCCACTTACGCTGTCCGAAATCTCCCCGGAGCTGATCGCGGCCATGATCGACTCCGAGGATCGCCACTTCTTCCGGCACCCCGGCATCAACCCCTTCTCCGTCCTGCGCGCCCTGTGGAGCAACATCCGCGAGGGCCGGGTCGTCAGCGGGGCCTCGACCATCCCCATGCAGGTCGCGCGCATGGCCGACCCGCGCCCCCGCACGGCGGGCGCCAAGGCGGTGGAGGCTTTCCGCGCCCTGCAGCTGTGCAGCCGCTTCTCCAAGGAGCAGATACTCACCTGGTACCTGAACCTCGCCCCCTTCGGCTCCAACGTGGTCGGGGTCGGGGCCGCGTCTTGGCATTATTTCGGCAAGGATCCGCGCGCCCTGTCCCTGGGGGAGATCGCCCTGCTCTCGGTCCTGCCGCGCTCGCCCGCCCGCTACAACCCTTTGCGAAACCCCGGCGCCGCGCGCGCGGTCCGCGACCGGGTCCTGGAACGTTTCGCGGCACACGGGACGTTCGCTCCCGCGCGCATCGCCGAAAGCCGGACCCGCCCACTGCTGGCCGCCCGCGCCGCAGTGCCGCAAAACGCGCCCCATTTCAGCCAATGGGTGCGCTCACGGCTGCCGGGGCCAAGCGTCATCGCCGGCAGCCTCGACGCGCGGGCGCAGCGCATCGCAGAGTCCCTGGTCGGCGGCCGCATGGAGAGCCTGCGCCGGGAGGCCATCGGCAACGCCGCCGTGGTCGTGCTGAACATCCGCAGCCGCGAGGTCCTGGCCTACGTCGGCTCGGCCGATTTCTGGGATCCCCTGCGCCAGGGGCAGGTCGACAATGTCCTGTCGAGACGCTCGCCCGGCTCGACCCTGAAGCCCTTCCTGTACACCCTGGGCTTTGACCAGGGTCACCTCGTGCCCGGCTCCATGCTGCTCGACGTGCCCACGGATTTTGCTGGCTACGCGCCCGAAAACTACGGCCAGAACTTTCAGGGGCTCGTCAGCGCGCGCATGGCCCTGGCCACATCGCTGAACGTCCCCGCCGCGCGCCTGCTGGCCCGTTGCGGGCTGGTCCCCTTTCATGACCTGCTACGGCGGGGCGGCCTGTCCACGCTGGACCGGCCGGCGAGCCACTACGGTCTGCCCCTGGCCCTTGGCGGCTGCGAGGTGCGCCTCCTGGAGCTGACCAACCTGTACGCCACCCTGGCCGCAGGCGGCGTGCACAAGCCCGTCCAGCCCCTGGCCGTGCCGGACGGCGAAGCGGAGCACGGCGTGCAGATTTTTTCCCCCGAGGCCGCGCGCATGGTCCTGGACATCCTGGCCACGACCAGACGCCCGAACCTGCCCGACGCCTGGGAGTTCACGCTGAGCACGCCTGCCGTGGCCTGGAAGACCGGCACCTCCTTTGGCCACCGCGACGCCTGGGCCGTGGGCGTGAACCGCGACCTGGCCATCGGGGTCTGGGTCGGCAACCCGGACGGCTCGCAGTGCAAGGACATCTCCGGTTCCCGCCATGCCGCGCCCCTGCTCTTCGACCTCTTCCGCACCCTGGCTCCCGGCGTCACGCAGCTGCCGGCCTTTCCCGCGCCCGCGCTGCAGCGCGTCCATGTATGCGCCGTCAGCGGGCAGAAGCCAGGCCCCCTCTGTCCGAAAACGACAAGCCCGGCCATCGCGGGCAGCACAAACCTCCCCACCTGCGGCATGCACACGCCGATCTTCGTGGACGAGGACACGGGGCTGCGCCTGCACGGAGATTGCCTGCTGACCCGCCCCTCGCGGCAGGAGACGGCCCTGGTCTGGCCCGCCGAGCTGGTGGCCTACCGCCGCGCCCAGGGCGCGACCCTGCCCGGCCTGCCCCCCGTGCATCCGGACTGCCAGGATGTGCCGCAGGAGGCCGGACCGGTCATCCAGTCCCCCTCGCCCGAAACTCCCTACCTGTCCCGGCCCGACGCGCCTCCCGAGTTCCAGCGGCTGGCCTTGTCCGCCGCCGGGGCGGAAGGCGCGAAGATCCACTACTGGTATGTCGACGGCCGCTACGTGGGGCAGACCCCGCCCGAAACTCCGCACTTCATCCCCTTGCGCGAAGGAATCCATGAAGCCGTCGTCACCGACGACCTGGGCCGCAGCGCACGGACCCCCTTCAGCGTGCAATTCCCGCACAAGGCCGATCTTGGCAGCCGGGGCAGCCCCTGATAGGCAGGGGCAACCCGGAGGCTCCATGCCCATCAAGCTCCATCTCGTCTTTCAGGACCGCGTCGGCATTGTCGCCGACCTGTCCCGGCGCATCGCCGACCGCATGTTCAACATCGTGGCCATGGAAGTGGACCGCGTAGCCGACCTGGCCCATGTTTATGTGGAAGCCGAAAACCGGCAGGCCGAGGGCGCGTCCCCCGACCTCGCGCTGGCCCTGGCCGACATCCCCGGCCTCCTGACCTCCCGCGCCATCGAGACCCTGCCACAGGAGGAACAGGCCCAGCGGCTGCGCGTGGTCCTGGACAACATCGCCAACTGGGTCATCGCCGTGGACACACGCGGCCGGGTCACGACCATCAACAAGGTGGCGTGCACGATCCTCGGGCTCGACCACGACGAAGCCCTGGGCCGCGACCTGCGCGACCTGAACCTGGGCGACGCGACCATCCTCGAAAGCCTCTCCGGCCGGATAAGCACGGATGTGAAGAAGACCCTGGTCACGAACTCCGGCCGCTTCCAGTATTTCGCCACCTGCAGGCCCATTCGCGACGGAGGCGGACACATCATCGGGGCCGTTGAGATCGCCAAGGACATGCAGGAAATCCGGATGCTGGCCCGCAGCATCTCCGAGCCGGCCCAGATCAGTTTTTCGGACATCGTCGGGCAGAACCAGGCCATCAACAACCTCATCGGCTATGCCCAGCTCATCGCCGCCACGGACTCCATCGTCTGCATCCGGGGCGCGTCGGGCACGGGCAAGGAGCTCTTCGCGCGGGCCATGCACACGGCAAGCCGCCGGCCCGGACCCTTCGTGCCCATCAACTGCGCGGCCCTGCCCGAGCAGCTCCTGGAGAGCGAGCTCTTCGGCTACGTGGGCGGCGCCTTCACCGGCGGGCTCAAGGACGGCAAGCCCGGACTGTTCGAGGTCGCGGGGGAAGGCACGGTCTTTCTGGACGAGATCGGAGACATGCCGCTGCCCTCCCAGGCCAAGATCCTGCGGGTCATGCAGGACCACTGCGTACGGCGCATCGGAGGATCGAGGGAGATTCCCATCCAGGCGCGCATCATCACCGCCACCAACCGCAACCTGGAAAAAATGGTCGAGGACGGCGGTTTTCGACAGGATCTCTATTACCGCATCAATGTCCTGCCCATCCATATCCCGCCCTTGCAGGAACGGCCGGGTGACATCGCGCTGCTGGCCGAGCATTTCCTCTTTACGCTGGCCTCGCGCATGGGCCGCCCGGCCAAGTCCATCGCGGCCCAGGGCCTGGCCAAGCTGCGCGCCCACCACTGGCCGGGCAACGTACGCGAGCTCAAGAACGTGGTCGACCGGGCCGCCATCCTCTGCACCGAAGACGTCATCGACGAACGCTTCATCATTTTGGCCCATGAACTCGGCGACCGCATTCCGGGGCAGCTGCTCCCTTCCCCCAAGTCCGAACCGGGGCAACCGCTCAAGAGCCAGGTGGACAGGCTGGAAAAGGAGATCCTCGAATCCACGCTCAAACGCTCCAAAAGCGTGCGCCAGGCGGCGCTGTCCCTGGGCCTGTCCCACACCGCCCTGCTGAACAAGATCAAGCGCCACGGCCTGCACGTGACCCGGCCCCTGCGCATCGAATAGGCAGGACCCGCTTCCGTGCCGGTTCCGCGCCGTATCCGGCCTGGGCTGTAATACTTTCGCGCCATATTTTTCCTTGCGCGCCACCATATTGGCGCGATATGCGTAAATCGCGCCACAAAATGGCGCGTAATTTGTTTTCGCGCCAGGAAACGCCATGATACAAAAAACACCACACCAGACCCTGGAAAATATCGTGCGGGCAGCGGCCACGCCTCCGGACGGCGCAAGCATCGAACAGATCGCAAGGGCGCTGTCTGCACCGCTCGCGCACCGGACCCTGCAACGCAGGCTGGCGGAGCTGGTCAGCCAGGGCGTGCTGCTCAAGACGGGCCAGGGCCGGGCCACCCGTTACCGCGCAAGGACCGTCGTGGCACCGGCCAACGCGGCGTTTTCGCCAATAGCCGAATACGCTGCGGAAAAGCCGCTCCTGACCCTCTCAGGCGAAGGGCTGGCTCTTGAGGCGCAGGTCCGCGCGCCGCTGCAAAGCCGCACTCCCGTAGGCTATGACCGCACGTTTCTGGATCGCTACCGCCCCAACACGACCTTGTACCTCTCCGAGCAACTTCGCGCCGAGCTTATGGCCAGCGGACAGGCGGTCAGTGTCGAGGCCCCGGCCGGCACCCATGCCCGAATCGTCGCAAGCCGCCTGCTCATCGACCTGTCCTGGAACTCCAGCCGATTGGAAGGAAACACCTACTCGCTGCTCGAAACCGAGCGGCTGCTCTCGGGCGGCGAAATGGCCGACGGCAAGGAGGCTTTTGACGCGCAGATGATCCTGAACCACAAGGAGGCCATTGAATTTCTGATCGCATCGGCCTCGGAGATCGGATTCAACCGCTACACCATCCTCAACCTGCACGCCCTGCTCTCGGACAACCTGCTCCCCGACCCCACGGCCTCCGGGCGGCTGCGCTCCATCGCCGTCGGCATCGGGCATTCGGTCTTTCACCCGCTGGAAAACCCGCTGCTCATCGAAGAATGCTTCGACCGCGTGCTCGAAATCGCGTCCGCCATCACCGACCCCTTTGAGCAGGCCTTCTTCGCCATGGTCCATCTGCCCTACCTCCAGCCCTTCGAGGACGTGAACAAGCGCGTCTCGCGGCTGGCGGCCAACATCCCGCTCATCAGAAGCAACCTGTGCCCCCTATCCTTTGTGGACGTGCCCAAGCAAACCTACCTCGGCGCCATGATCGCAGTCTATGAACTCGGCCGCATTGAGCTGCTGCGCGATGTCTTCGTCTGGGCCTACAAGCGCTCCTGCGCCAGATATTCCCCCGTGCGCCAGTCGCTGGGCGAACCGGACCCGTTCCGCCTGCGCTACCGGACCGTCATCACCGAGGTCGTGGCGTCCGTGGTGCGCGCCCCCATGACCAAAACCCAGGCCATCGCCTTCATTCAGCTCCAGTCCGAAACACTGGTTCCCAAGCAGGACCAGGGCCGCTTCGTCGAGGTGGTCGAGACCCAGCTCATGAGCCTGACCGAGGGCAACATCGCCCGCCACCGTCTGCGCCCTTCCGAATATGAACGGTGGAAAAAAAGCTGGGACTGACCGGCCTCTGTCGGACGAATCCGACAAGGTTGCGCCCGCCTCACCAGAAGCTATCCTGCCCGCAAACAGGATGGACATCATGGAACAGATCGGCATCTTCCTGCTGTTAGCGGGGAGCACAGGGCTTGCCCTGTCGGTGGTGATGCTCGGAAGGCGCAAGCCTCCCCGCACGCTGCCACCCAATTTCGACTTCACGTATCACAAACGCTTCGAGAACAACCGATGAGCATGGATGATCTGGAGCTGCGCTCCTTCGACCCTCCATGGCTAGGCATGCCGGGAAGGCCCAGCCACGCCGGACGTTGGGAGGAGCAGATGCGTTTCGTGGAGATTTTCGTCACGGTCGAGGAAGGCATGATCGAGGACGTGGGCTTTCTGACGAGCATCCCCGAAGAGGGACTCGTCTGCGCGTCACTGTACTGCGAGGAGTTGCTGGGCAGAAGCCTGGAAGAGGGCTGGGATATTCAGCACACGGCGATTCTGGATCGTTTTCCGGATGCCATGCGCATGGACGCGGCCCTTGGGGAGCTGGCCGGAATTTGCGTGCAGGCGGGACAAAAGGCAATCAGCGCCGCGAAAAATTCCGGCTAATCCCGATACCGGGCCGCGCTCTCGCCCATGCGGGACAGGATCTTCTGCAGGGCGACCCTGGACAGGCCCGAAACCCGCGCGGCCTCGGAAACATTGCCCCTGGTCTGGGCCAGAAGCTCATGCACATAGGCCAGAGTGAAGCCGGTCACGGCCTCGGCCTTGGCGACCTTGTATTCCCCGAGCGGTCCTTGCGGGACGGGGATGCACATCGCGCTCGGTGCGGGCAGGGACCCGCCCTGGCACACCAGCCGGACCAGATTCATGTCGACCCGCTCCGTGGTCGCGAAAACCGTCAGACGCCGCACGAAATTCTGTAATTCCCGCACGTTGCCAGGCCATGGGTTGCCCGCCATCCAGTGCATGACCTCCGCATCCACGCCCTTCTCGGGCAGCCCCATTTCGCGGCAGGCCACACGAAAAAAATGCGCGGCCAGGAGCGGAATGTCCTCGGCCCGCTCGCGCAGGGGCGGCAGGGTGATGGAGAGCACGTTCAAACGGTAGTAGAGGTCTTCGCGAAAGGTCTTGGCCTTGATCCCCGCTTCCAGGTCCTGATTGGTGGATGCGACCACTCGCACATCCACCCGCATGGAGCGGTTGGAACCCACCGGCCGGACTTCCCCCTCCTGCAAAATGCGCAAGAGCTTGGTCTGAATGGCCGGCGTGATGTCGCCGATCTCGTCAAGATGCATGGTTCCCTTGTCCGCAGCGGCAAACAAGCCTTTGTGGTCGCGATCGGCCCCGGTGAAAGCGCCCTTCACATGCCCGAAGAGCTCGCTTTCGAGCAGATTTTCGGGGATGGACGGACAGTTGACCGCCAGAAAAGGCTTTTCCGCGCGCGGCCCGAGATGATGTATCAGGCGCGCCACCAACTCCTTGCCAGTGCCCGACTCGCCCCGGATGAGCACCGTGTAGTCGGACTGAGCCACGGCGGCGATGCTGCGCTTCAGCTGCCGCATGGCCGCGCCCTCTCCGATCAGCTCCCCGCCTGATTCCTTGCTGGCCAGAATCTGGCGCAGGCGGTTGTTTTCTTCGAGCAGGCGGCTGCGCTCCAGTCCTTTCTCCACCACGCGAAAGAGCTGTTCCGGTTCAATGGGCTTGGTCAGAAAATCATAGGCGCCGGCCCGCAGGGCTTCGACCGCGGTCTCGATGGTTCCGTAGGCCGTCAGCACGACCATGCTCAGCTCGGGCTGCAACGCCAGCGCCTGATTGAGCAGCTGCAATCCGGTCATTTCGGGCATGCGCAGATCCGTAACCACAAGCTGCGTGGGCTTCTCCGTCAGCACGCGCACCGCTTCCACCCCACTATGCACGGCGACAACGTCCAGCTCCGGAAAACGGCCGCCTATGAGCCGGGCCAGGCCACGCGCAAAATCCTGCTCGTCATCGACAATGACGACGTGGGTTCCCAGGGTCTGGCCTGGAGATTTGATGACGCTCATGCTCATTGGCTCCTCAATACTCAAGGTTGCGGCTCGGACTCATCCACCGCCGAAGGCAGGGTCACGACAAAACGGGCACCACCCAGCCCCGAATGCTCCACTCTGACCTCCCCGCCAACGTCCCGCACCATTCCGTAGACGACGGCCAATCCCAGGCCGGTGCCTGCGCCGATGGGCTTCGTGGAATAAAAGGGATCAAAAATATGCGGCGCATCCGACATCGCGACTCCCGGCCCGTTGTCCTCCACGACAATGGCCACGTGCCCTTCGTCGGGGGCAACCCGGACCACGATCTCCCCGTCCTGTTCGCCCACCGCGTCCAGGGCGTTGATGACCAGATTGCTGATGACCTGTTCCAGTTCCCCGATGCCCATGCGCACAAAGAGCGGATCACCGGGGCAATCCAGGTTCAAGCGCGCCCTCTTCTTGGCCGCCTGCAACGAAAAAACCTCCGTCACGGAGGCGGCCACGCTGCAGGCATCCGCCGTCCCGGATCCGGCGGCCTTGGGCCGGGCAAAATTCAGGAGTTCCTGCAGAACCCTTTGCGCCTGACGGGTGTGGCGTTCGATGATGTCCAGATCGGCAGCCTGCTGCGGGGCCGTGAGGGTCTGGCGCAGCAAGCCCGCATAGCAAAGGATAACCCCCAACGGGTTGTTGATCTCATGCGCCAATCCGGCCGTGAGCTGGCCCACGGTGGCCATCTTCTCGGAATGCCAGACCTGGGAGCGCATGCGCTTCTCCATGGTCGTCTCGCGGACATAGACGACCACGCGGTCGGTCTGCACGTCCTGGCCTCGCACCGGATACATGGACAGCGAAAAAGACCGGCCTCCCGGCAGCTCGACTTCGCGCAGGTCCGGCGCACCACGGCGGATGGCCTCAAGCATGGGGCACTGTCCCGCTTCGGGATCAAAAAAGATGGTCAGCATGTTTCCATCTGTGCGCGCCCCGTCCGTCAGCTCCGAGGTCAGCTGGCGCGCGGCCTGGTTCACGGTCAGCACGGCACAGCTTGCATCCATGAGGGCCAGCGGGTCGGTGATGCCCTCGACAATGGTCTCCAGCACGCTCATTTGCCGCAGCAGGCTGTCAATGGCCGTCAGGTTCTCGGCGGCGGTGCCGAGCTGGCGGCCGAGCGCCTGCAGCACTCCCTGATCGTGCCGGGCAGCCTCGTCCTCGGTGTCCCAATACAGGCAGAGCATGCCCTCGGCGTTGCCGGTGCTTGATTCGACAGGCACGAAGATGCGTGAACCGGACAGCACGCAGGTGCTGCTCGTCAGCACGCCCACAAAATTTTCCGGCAATTCTGGACGCATCTCCGATTCAGGCCAGACAAAGAAATTCTGGGAGGACATGGTGCAGACATAGGCGATGCTACGCGCATCGAAACGCTTGCAAATCTGGGGCAGGGCCAACCGCCACAGCTCGGAACGCGAGCTGCTCTGGCGCATGTCCTCCAGCAGGCGGACAAAAAGACGCACGTCGGCGCGCCGGGCGCTGGCCTCCCTGGACAATGCGTCGGTGCGCTCGTCGACCATCTTGCGCAAATTCTCGGCATAGTCCTGCAATTGGCGGCGGGCCTCGAAGAGATGGTCGCCCATGAGCTCCATGCCTTCGACCAGCTCCTCGATCTCGTCTTCCTGCTCAAGTTTGAGCAGGAGCTTGCTGCCTTCGGTGTCGGCCACATTCCGGCGAAACACGCTGGTCAGCCGCTTGATGTTGTTGGCCACCAGGACGCGAAACAGCACGTTGGTCGCGGAAAAGAAAAGAAGCGCCCCGAGGGCGAAGAACGCGTAGTAGGTCAGGATGGTCCGCTGCACCCGCCCCACGCTCCGATCAACGGAGATGCCCACAAAATCCACACCGGCAATGGAGCCCAGCTCCTTGCCGAACCCCCGCCCCCCGTACAGGGACAACAGTTCGGGCGGGGCGTCCCCGGGCTCCCCGTGGCAGTACATGCATCCTTCCTCGAAACGCACGGCCCGGACCTTGAGATAATATCTCTCCCCGCCCATGGCCTTGTACCCCTGCCACAGCTCCTGCGCGGGGTTGGCCCTGAAATGACTGATCAATTCGCGCTCAAGGGCATTGGCCTCGTAGGCCGGGTTGCGGGCGTCGATGGCCACGCGGCGGTAGACGGTGCCGCCCCCATCATCGTTGATCGGCGCCATGACCTTCCGGGAGATGTAGGATGACGACATGGCCTCGATCACAAACGCCGAGGGCAGGCGTTCGTACATGGCCGGCCGCAGGACGTCGCGCACATAGTGCTGGATGGAGTCGACGTGCATGAAGATGAGCCGGGCCCTGTCCCTGACTTCTTCCTCCAGGACGCTCCTCATGTGCAGATAAAAACCCGTGGAAAAGGCGATGCCCAGAATCATGGACGCCAGCAGAAGCCCGGAGATGAACTTGGTCTGGATCTTTGAAGGCTTGGGGATATGCATGGGCTTGCCTGGAATGATTGGTTCCGCGCCGAAAACGGGGAGCTGATGCGCAAAGAAACGGAAACGATATCGGTCGGGAGACTGCGTCCCGGACCAGGAGTCACAGACGCCGCCCCTTTGATAGTGTGCAAGTGCGCCATCAAGCAAGACCCGTCGGACAGAAAATCATTAGGCCAGGGCCTAATGCCCCGAACAGTTCAGGAGGCGCTCCTATTTCTCCAGGGCGATGCGCAAATAATTCTCAGCCTCCTTCACCTGCTCGACGTCGGTATAATAATAGCGGGTGGGATCGATGCCGTTATTGTCCAGATACACGGACATGCGGTGCAGAATCCCGAAGGAATTGGTCAGCATGGGCAGGAACAGGTAGACAAAGGCCAGGGCCACACCCGTGGCCAGAGCGAAATTTCTCAGTCGAATCGGAAAACTTTGTTCAGTCATGAAATTGCGTCCTGTGCAAGCCGGGAGGAAAAATCCTCCCGGCTTGAGGCTGACAATGTTTAGATCTTGGCCGTGATTTCCGGGAAGACCACGTAGAACATGATGTACGCCATGGCCAGGGTCAGGGCAAGGTTGAAGCTCTGACCGCAGACATAGAGGATGAGAGGCTTGCCGCCCTTGAAGTACTTGGCCAGCTCGCGGAAGTTGGTGGACAGTCCGATGGCCGCGAACGACAGGGCGAAGAACCAGTCGCGCAGCAGCTTGGTGCCGCCGCGCACGATGCCGTGTTCCATGACCGCATCGCCCATATCCTTGCCCATGCCCTGATCCAGGAGGGAGAAGATGATGGATGCGCCGATAAAGCCGAGCACGAACTTGGGGAAACGATGCCAGATCTCTCCGGCGCCCACGGACTTACCGGGCACGCAGTCCACCTTCGTGCACCAGTAAATGGCCACGCAGAAGGCGGTCACGCCGATCATGACGTTCTGGATCATCTTGATGGTCGCGGCCACGTACATGGCCTTCTGGCCCAGGAACGCGCCCGCCGCGGCCACCGCGCCGGTGGAGTCGATGGTGCCGCCCATCCAGGCGCCGCCGAGGACCTCAGGGATGCCCACGGCCTTGATGAAGGCGGGCATGGCGATCATCATGATCGCAGTGAAGACCAGGGACAGACCGATGGACAAGGTCAGCTCTTCCTTCTTGGCCCGGCAGGCGGCCGCCGTGGCGATGGCGGCGGAGGTGCCGCAGACGGACATGTCGGCGGAGATGACGATATTCAGGGTCTTGGAGGGCATCTTCAGCACAACCTGGCCAAAGATGTACGTGCAGACGATGACGATGGGGGTGACCACCCAGGCCACGAAGATGCCGGGGATGCCGATGGCCACGATCTTGTTGAAGAGCACTTCCGCGCCCAGGAGCACAAGACCGGTCTTGATGAAGAATTCCACCTCACAGGCAGGGAGCACCCATTTGGGCGTGCCGAGGGTGTTGGCGATGAGCATGCCAAGGACCACGCCCCAGGCTTCGGCGCCGAAACCGTACTGCTTGGAGATCGCCTGCCCGCCGAGCATATAGGCCAGAACCGCGACCAGGAACACGACCGTGAAACCCTGCATGAACGCGGGCATGCTCTTGCCCATCAGCGCAATGCCCGCGCCAAAGATGGCGGCCAGGAAAATGCACAGGGCGATGAGGGACGGGATGTAGTTATAGGGTTTGTTTTCGGCCTTCTTCTTGGCCTCGCCCGCATCCTTGTGCGCGGTGCGCCATTCCGAAATTTTGGCCTTGGCGTCGTCATTCAATGCCTGGTCCTGGAAGGAGGCGCCCGCCGCCGCTGCTTCGGCGGTCACGGCGGCGGCCAGGGCGGCCTCAGCCTTGCCCTTGGCCTCTTCGTACTTGGGCATGGCCTTCTCGTTCAGAGCCTTGGCCTGATCCTCGGAACGGACCAGGGCGTCCAGGGGATTTGTCTTCCAGGAACCCGGAGTCACGGTCCAGTGGATTGCGAACTTGCCGAAAGGGGTGCTTGTGCCCTTGAGCTTGCCCTTGTCGTCCTGGGCCTTGTGCCAGACGATGGTCTTGAACGGGGCCTTGGCCAGTTCGGCTTCCTGAATCTGGTTGGCGGCCGCGATCTTTTCCGCGAACTCGACCTTGGGCCCGAAAGTGGTATACGCGAGGATGCACACGGCAATGATGATGAAACCAAGCCAGATGGCCAGGAAATCCTCTTTCTTCCACAGATCCGACCACTGGCTCTTGCCGTGATCGATGACGATGTTGCTGTCTTGGGACATGGGTGTTTGTTCCTCCTTTTGATTGACGCCGAATCCCCTCTGCGGGGCACCTTTTCATCCGTCCCGTTTACAAAACCCATGCCAGCGCCTTGAAATCAAAAACAACCATAATCACGGCATATTGCGTAGAAATTAACCCTCGGCTCCTGCAACCCCGCATTTACACCTGCAAACAAAAGTTTGCAGCGGTCCGCCACCTTTTCGGGAACGCCGGAGTCACGGGCAACACGGCGCGAACACGAAACGGGAAATCGCCGCCCAGGATGCGAAAAGGCATGGCGCCCCTTGCGGAACGCCATGCCTTTCAACATGCAGCCTCAAAAAGAAGCTATTTCTCGATGTCGAGCTCGCGCATCTTGGTGTAGACAAAGCGCACCAGTTGATACTCGAAGGGGCTCCCCGTCTCGTAGTAGCGGAACTTGATCTGATGGCGCGCATCGATGGCCTTGACGGTGTACACGCCGGTGCTCGCGCCCCCTTGGGCGACCCAGCTCATGTCCTGAAAGAGTCCGTACGACGGGTTCACCGTCATGAGCGCGTCCGCAAACAGTCCGCCGGCATCGCGTACGCCGGAAGGGCCGAACACGGGGAGCACCAGGTACGGACCGGACGGCACGCCCCACACGCCGAGCGTCTGCCCGAAATCCTCATCCTCCTGTGGGATGCCCCCGTTGCCGAGCACATCGAAGACGCCGCCCAGGCCGATGGTCGTGTTGAAGACAAAACGTCCCAGAGAGACCGAGGCTTTTTTGGCCTTGCCCTGCAGGACGGAGTTCACGAAGATGGGGATTTCCTTCAGATTGTTGAAAATATTGGAAATACCATTCTGCACGCTGTCCGGGAGTACCTGCTCGTACACGCCAACCACCGGCAGATACACGTACCGATCGAACTTGGCGTTGAAATGGTACATGCTGCGGTTGAAGCCCTCCCACGGATCCTCGACCAGGAAGGGCCGCTCCACCGTGGAATTCTCGGCCAGCCCCCTGTGCACAGGAGCCTGGAAAGGTCCCGGCTGATGTTCCGTGGTCGTGGCGCAACCGCCCAGACAAAGGAGAAGAAGCAGTATGATTATGGGCATGGGGTCTCTCATTTTCGGAAGAAGTCCAGCATGGCGGCGACATTGTCCTTGTAACGCAGATTGCCGCAGTGTCCGCCGGCGGGATACAACGTCAAACGAGGGCCGAATGTCCGGGCCAGGAAGGTGAAGTTCTCCTCCGTCAGGATGGGATCATCGGCATTGGTCATGACCGCCACGTTCGCGGCGTTGCGCAAGAACGGGGCAATCGCTTCGAGGCTGCTGGCTGCGGCGGCTTTCTCCAGAGTGATGGAGGGGTCCTTGAACTGCAGGAACGGCAGCAGGTACTCCTTGACATATTCCTCAAAACTCACGCCGACGGCTGAATCCAGATACGGAGACAGAGGCTCGTCCTTTTCGACCCGGTGCCCCCGGGGCACGATGTATCCGGCACCCGTGCACGTGTCGCTGGCGAACACCATGGAGGCCAGCGACAGGCGAAAGGCAACGCCGATCAGGATCTTGAGTTCCTTCTCGGAAAAGGGGCGGCTGCCGTGTAAGGCAAAGAGAAAATCATCGTTGAAGTTGACCACGTCGCTGTCGCGATACGCCGCGGAGAGTTCGCGCACCAATCCAGCAACCGTGCGGGCAGCCTCGGCCCGGTCGGTCACGTTGTCAGACAGCAGATGGTCGAGCCGTGTGGCTGAAGTCATGAGGTTCACGGCCGGATTGAGGAGCAGCACCTTGCGGAAGTCAAAGCGCTTTTCACGCGTGTCCAGTTCGGTCAGAAACGCGGCCTGCGTTCCGCCCAGGCTGTACCCGGTCAGGGAATAGGAGGAGATCCGCTCACGGCCGATCTGATTCACGATGGCGTCCATGCTCTGGTACAAGTCGGCCACGTCCTGCGGGATGTAGCCAGGCACTTGCGTCGAGGACGCGCTGACCACGAAATTGGGATAGGTCGGCGAAGACATGCTGACCACGTGAAAGCCCGCGCGGAAAAAAACCTGTTGCAGAAACAGGCAATTGGCGGCCTCGTAAGAGGAACCGGTCCCCGCGATGATGAAGAGCAGAGGCGCGCCGCTGCGCTGCAGCGCCACGGAATATTGCAGAGTGTCGTTATACCAGAGCACGGGAGGGACTGGACGGTCATGCAGCAGGAACTCCCGGTTGCGGATCCGGCCAAAATCCTTGAACGGATTCAGATCCGCGATCCCGACCGGACGGATCGAGCCGAGCGGAAACTGGTCCTTGGGCAGGGTGCCCAGGACCGTGGCTGCGTATGGGTCCTTGAACGGATAGTCATAGGCGTGGGCGGACTGGAATCCGGCCAATAGGAACAAACATAAAATTAGGGCGCGATGCATGCGCTGTCCTCCGCGAAAATGTATCTTGGCTTCCTAGCCAGTTGGGAACTACAGCGCAAGCGCCATCTCATTGAGCAAAAAAAAGGCGCCCGCAGGCGCCCCTCTATCGCGCTTTACGCGAACTCAGCGTTCGTCGAAGTACAGCTTGTGCTTGATATTCACGCCCTGGGAGATAAAGACCACGGACTCGGCGACATTGGTGGCCAGATCGCCGATGCGTTCGATGCGGCGAATAAGGATAATGGTGTGCACGGAGCGTTCTATGGCCGGTGTCTCATGGATCATGTATTCGATGACTTTGCGCATGTTCTTGTGATTGAGGACATCCACCTCGTTGTCCAGACCGCAAACCTGCAGGGCCTCCTCCACATTGCCCGAGCTGAATGCCTGGGCCGCATGTCGGAGCATGGCCAAGGCCTTGTCGCCCATCTCTCGCACATCCTGATGAAAGGGCAGTGCCGGACGGGAGCTGAGCATGATCGACCGCTCGGCGATATTCACGGCCTCGTCGGCGATGCGCTCCAGGTCCACGCTTATGCGCATGCAGCCCAGGATGAAACGCAGATCCCCGGCAACGGGCTGCTCCAGAGCCAGAAGCCTGAGGCCCAGTTCGTCAATCTCGACCTCAAGGCGATTGACGCACACGTCGCCGTCCTGAACCTCTTCCGCCAGGTACAGATCCTGATTGACATAGGCATTGATGGATTTGCTCACCGCTTCCTCGGTCAACGCCACCATCTTCAGCACCTTCAACTTCAACACTTCGATTTCTTCATGCAAATGCGTATACATGCTTCACTTCCTTTCAAAATTTCGCGGGACCGTCCAACAAAGAAAACACGCATCAACCGAAACGGCCGGTGATGTAGTCCTCTGTCTGCTTTTTCTCTGGCCTGGTAAACAGCTTGTCCGTAGGGCCGACCTCGATGAGGCGACCCATGTAGAAAAAGGCGGTCCGATCGGAGACACGGGCGGCCTGCTGCATGGAATGCGTGACGATGACGATGGTGAACTTGTTCTTCAGTTCGTGGATGAGCTCCTCGATCTTCTGGGTGGCGATGGGGTCCAGCGCCGACGCCGGCTCGTCCATGAGCAGCACCTCGGGCTCCACGGCCATGGCGCGGGCGATGCACAGCCGCTGCTGCTGCCCGCCGGACAGGCTCAGACCCGACTGATCCATGCGGTCCTTGACCTCTTCCCACAGCGCGGCGAGCTTCAGGCTCTCCTCCACCCTGAAGTCGATGAACTCCCGGTCCTTCACGCCGTTGACGCGTAATCCGTAGGCCACATTCTCGAAAATGCTCTTGGGGAACGGGTTGGGCTTCTGGAAGACCATGCCCACCCGCCGCCTGAGCACGACCACGTCATGGGCGGGGTCGTTCAGGTCCTGACCATCCATGGTCAGCGCCCCTTCAACCCGGATCCCGTTTATGAGGTCGTTCATGCGGTTGATGCAGCGCAGGAATGTCGACTTGCCGCAGCCCGAGGGACCGATCAGGGCCGTGGCCTGATGCTCGAGCATGTCAAAGGTGACGTCCTGCAGCGCATGAAAATCCGAATAATAAAAGTTGAGATTTCTGGACGAAATCTTGACCGTCTCTGTCATGTCTATTCCTCTGAAATCTGCCCGGCCAGGGGCAAGGTGATGATGAAGCGCGAGCCCTTCCCGGTTTCCGGCACAGGGCTCTGCACGGTGATCCGACCGCGATGGTTGGCCAGGATGTGGCGGCAGATGGCAAGCCCCAGACCCGTGCCGCCAATGGCGCTGTTGCGATCCTTTTCCACGCGGTAAAAGCGTTCAAAAATACGGCCCTGATCCTCGGCGGGAATGCCCGGACCGTTGTCTTCGATGGATACGGCCAACTCCTGCCCACAGCTCGTCGCATGCACACGGATCACCGCCGAATCGTCCGGAACGTATTTGACGGAGTTCTCCAGCACATTGCGAAAGACCTGTACCAGCTGCTCGAAATTTGCCTTCACCCGAGGCGTGGCGGGGCTCAGCTCATTCACGAACTCGATGTTCTTGCTCAAGGGATGGCAACTCTTCCAGGCCGAATACAGGGCCGAGGACGGATCCACGGAAACCAGATCCACTCGCTGCTTGCCATGCTCCAGCCGGGAGAGCTGGAGAAGTTCGTCCAGCATGGCGTTCATGTGGTTGGCGTTGCGCAGGATGACTTCCAGAAAGGATCTGCTCTGCTCGAGATCGCATTTTTCAATGCCGACCAGAGTTTCGGCGTATCCCTTGATGGATGTGAGCGGTGTACGCAGCTCATGCGACACGTTGGCAACGAAGTCGCGACGGATCTGCTCCACTCTCTTGATCTCGGTGATGTCGTGAAAAACCATGATGGCGCCAAGTTCGGCATCGCCCTTGATGGGCACGATGGACACGTCGAAGCTTTTCCCGCCTTGAAGCGTCACAACCACATTGATCTGTGAAAAATCTCCGGCTCCGCGCTTGGCCAGGGCCATGTCGCAGGCATCCTGCAGATCCTGGAGCAGGGACAATTCCATGGGCTTGCGCCCCGCGAAGGTGGACAAACCCGGAAAAATCTCCTGGGCCGCATAGTTGCCGCGCAGGATACGTCCGTGACCATCAAGAACGATCAGCCCGGCCTTCATCCCGTTCAGCACGCCCTCGGACTCCATCTTCTGCTTGACGATGGTCAGCATGTTCGACTCGATGCGCTCGACCATGTTGTTGAAGGCCACGACCAGCGGAGTGAGCTCCGTGCTCGGGGAGAAGCGGATGCGCTTGCCCGGCTCGCCCTGCCCGATGCCTGCGGCGGCCTGGGCCACGCTCGCGATGGCACGCGCGACCTGCCGCGAGGTCAAGGAGATCAGACCGAAGGCGCAGAGGATGCTGAGCCCGTAAACCCAGCCGGTGCTCCCATAAAGACGGTCCAGGGTCTTGCGCATCTGACTCTGGGGCCGCGCGATGCGCACGATCCCTTCCGGCACGACCCCGGTACCCGGCACACGCTGCGCAGCATACAAGAGCCCCTGCCCCAGGGTGTCGCTGTAGCGCAGGCTCACCCCCGGCGAACCCTGCAGGGCCTGCTCCACTTCCGGACGGCCCAGATGATTTTCCAGCTGGCCCAGCTGCTGAAACGTGACTCCCGAGTCCGTCAGCACCGTGCCGTCGAGGGTCATGTAGGTAATGCGGATATCCATGCGCGCGGCCAGGTCACGCAAGGCTTCATTGACGCCTTCGAGCGATGCGAAGCCCCCGGAAGACAGCATCCATTCCACAGAGCGCAGATCGCGCAGGGCACCATCTCTGGCCTCCCGTTCGATGGCCTGGCCAAGGTTCTGGTGCAGATAGTAGGCCGGCACCCCGAGGGCCAGAAGCAAAATGACCCCGAAGGCCAGAAGCAGCCGAAGCCGCAGGGAAATAGTCGGTGTGATCATGCCCTGTCCTAATCGGCCTGATTTTCACGTTGCATGCGGTAGCCGATGCCGCGGACCGTCTCCAGCCATTCGGCATAGGCGCCGAGCTTCTTGCGCAGGCGTCGCACATGGGTGTCCACGGTGCGTGAATAGCCTTCGAACTCGTAGCCCCAGGCGTTGCTCAGGAGCTGTTCGCGCGACAGGACCTTGCCCTCGTTGCGCACGAACTCGCCGAACAGATTGAACTCCGTAGGGGTCAAGTGCGCGTCCACCCCGTCCACCAGGAGGGTATAGGCCGCGAAATCGGCCACCAGCCCCTCTCGCTGCCAATGGGAGACCTTGGGCAGCACGTTCACATTGCGGCGCAGGACCGTCTTGATGCGCAGCATCAACTCCCGTGGGCTGAAGGGCTTTATGACATAATCGTCCGCGCCGAGCTCGAAGCCGAGAATCCGGTCGACCTCGTCCCCCCGCGCGGTGAGCATGATGATCGGTATGTGGGCGCACTCCGCGCTGCCCTTGACGGCCTTGCACACATCGGTGCCGCTCATGCCGGGCAGCATGAGATCAAGAAGGACGAGGTCCGGTCGTTCGCTCTGGACCAGCTGCAGCCCTTTTTTCCCATCCCGGGCCACGAAACAGTCATATCCGCCCGACTTGAGATGAAAGGCCAGCAGGTTGGCGATATCCGGTTCGTCTTCGATGACGACAATCTTGTGAGCCATGTTTCCCCCTTGTTGACGAAAGGCACCCCGCCGAGAACGACACAAGTCCCTTCGAACACCACATGGGCTACAGGGGTTGTGTGACAGCATTGTGACACCGACATGAAGTTCCTGTAACATTCGCCCCGAAAGGACTCAATGCAAATGCCGCTCACATGTCTCAGACCTGTCGCCGAATTGACACGATTTGCCTTATAAGGAGCGTCGCAAGTTCACCATACGCGACATTAAACACAACGAGGAAAAGATCATGCCCCCTTCCCGGGAAGCGCTTTGCCAGGAGCCAGCCAGGCCCCTTTTTGAACTCAAGAAATTTCTGCAAACCCACTGCGCGCTGAGCATTTTCATCTTTCGGCTCAAAGACTTCACCTTGTGCAGGGAACTTTACGGCGAGCATGTCGCCGAGGAATTGGAAAACCTCCTGATCAGCACCCTGAACCTGCACGGCGCGAATAACGCGCCGCTTCAGGTCAGACATGCACTGCGTCTCGCCCCCGGCGAGGCGTTGCTCATGCGCACCCTGTGCCCAGGAGGCGAGTCGCACCTCATGGACCAGGCCTTCAGCCTCAAGATGACGCTGCAATCCGCATTGCGGAAACATACCATCTCAAACCTTGGCAGGGAGTTTGAAATCGAGGTCGGATTCGCGCTCCTGCACGAATCATCCGTGTTTGAACGAGAACGCGTCTTCCACGAAACCATCACCGACGCGCGGCGCATGGCCCAAGGCACCATCGACCTTGAAGCCATCAAACTCTCCTCCATTTTCCGGTCCATCATCCGTAACGGCCAGATCCGGATGCTCTTCCAGCCCATCTACGATTTCAAGAACGGGACGGTCATGGCCTGGGAGGCCCTGGCGCGCGGGCCGCGAGGCTCCGAATTCGAATCGCCTGCGATCCTCTTCGACTTTGCCGAACAGTTTGGGCAACTCTTCGTGCTGGAGCAGGCATGCCGCTCCAAGGCCATGGAAACAGTGGGGGCTCTCGCGCCGGGACAGCGACTGTTCCTGAACATTCATCCCCGCACGGTCGTGGACCCGACCTTCGCCCCGGGCAAGACGCTGGAGCTCTTGCAGACCTACGGGCTGGAGCCCGACAACATCGTCTTCGAGATAACCGAACGCCACTCCATCAAGGACTTCACCTCCTTTCACAAAACCCTGGACCACTATCGCAGCCAGGGCTTCAAGATCGCCGTTGACGACGCCGGGACGGGATATTCGGGTCTGTCCACCATCGCGGCTTTGAAACCGGACTTCATCAAGGTCGACATGTCCCTGGTCCGTGACGTCGACAAGGATCCGGTGCGCAGAGCCCTCATGGAAACCATGGTCACGCTGGCCAACCGCATCGGCTCGGAGATCATCGCCGAAGGCATCGAAACCAAGGGCGAAGCGTGTGCCCTGACCGAAATCGGCGTCCATTTCGGGCAAGGGTATTTCTTGAGCAGACCCCATTTCCCGAAGCCCGAGACCCACCTGGACATGAAGGAATTGACTCCGCTGCGCCACGACAACTTCAGCCGCTTGTCCTGCTCGATCCCCATCGGTCAGCTGGTCCAGAAGACATTGACGGTCAGCCCGCGCATTCCTGTGCAGTCGGTGCAGCGCATCTTCTCCACAAACCCGACCCTCTCAAGCGTAGTTGTCGTGGAAGAGGACAAACCCATCGGGCTGGTCATGGGGTACAGTCTGGATCGTCATCTGGCCACCTTGTATGGCCGGGCGCTTTATGCGGAAAAACCCGTATCCGTACTCATGGACTCCTCCCCAATGATCGCCGATGAACGCGAACCCGTGGAGTCCGTGGCCAAAAACGCCAATACCCGCGAGATGCTCAAGGCCTACGATGAGGTCATCGTCACCCGCAGCGGCCAGTTCATGGGAGTGGTCACCGTTCAGAAGATGCTGACCACCCTGGCCCAGGTACAGGTGGAGATGGCCAAGGGCACCAACCCCCTGACGGGAATTCCCGGCAATGTGGCCCTTGAAAAAGAAATTGAAACCAGGCTGCGCCGCGGAGTGCCGTTCTGCATGCTGTATGCGGATCTGGATAACTTCAAGGTATATAACGATGTTTACGGATTCAAGGACGGAGACTTTGTCATCCTGCTCATCGGCCGCATCATGACTTGGGCCATCGCCCGGCACGGCCACAGCGGAGACTTTCTGGCCCACATCGGCGGGGACGATTTCGTGGCCATGGTCGACCCGGAAAAGGCTGAACGCATCTGCACGGCGGTCGTCCGCTGCTTCAAGCGCCTCATCCGCAATTGCTACCATCCGCAAGACCGCAGCCGAGGCTGGATCATGGGCAAGAGCCGCGACGGCAAGGAGCAGCAATTTCCGCTGGTCTCCGTGTCCATCGGCATCGTGGACTGCGTGGGGCCGTGCAGCCTGCAAGCTCTGGGAGAAAAGGCAGCCCAGGTCAAAGGCTACGCCAAGTCCCTGTCTGGGAATGTTTTCGTTCGGGACCGGCGAGGACAATCCTGCGGGGAAGCGACACTCGCTCGAAACGCCCATCAGGTGTCTGACCAGGAGCCCGCGCCCCGAATGGAGCCTTTGATACTGCCCGCCGTGAACTTTTCTCAGTAGCCGGGGTCAGACGGTCGGCCTGAACCTGGGCGTTCATCCGCAGCAAGCATCCAGAAGAGTACGGGAGAAGACGAGGACGCCGCACGGACTCATTCGGGCGGAATTTTTTCCACGACCAGCATGCCGCGCCATTTTCCCTGGCGGTAACGCCACAGGGCGACCACGGAGAGAACCACCAGAAACGAACAGCTCACGGCCCAGAAATAATACAGTCCGAAGCCCAGACGCACTCCGATCAAAAGCGGCAGGATCATGACCACGATGACAAGCGCAAAACGCGAGGTCATGACGAAAAAAGTATCCCCCGCGCCCTTCAACGCCCCGTAGATGATGAAGCTGACCCCGTCGAAGAACAGATAGACGACCACGATCATGAGCAGGGTCCGGCCCATGCCGACCACGGCCGCAAAGGCGGCCGGGTCCATGTCGCGGGGCTGGAACAGGTGGAGCACAGGCTCCGGGGCGAACAGGAACACCGCCGACATGACCGCCAGATAGACAAAGGTCAGCACGAGGCTGGCCCGCACGACAACCTTGACATCGTCCGGCTTGCCCGCGCCCATGGCCTGCCCGACCAGGGTGCTCGTGCCCATGGCGAACCCGACCAGAGGCATGAAGGCCAGGGCGTTGATGTTGAGCGCGATATTGGTCGCCGCCAGTTCCATGGTCCCGAGCCTGCCGACCACAAAGATGAAGACCGTGAAGGCGAAGATATCCAGAAAAAACTCCATCCCGCTCGGCAGCCCGTAACGCATGAGGCGCAGCCACAGGTCCAGCCGCAAACGCCGGTCTTTGCCCAGGCGGAAACGTGCATGCTCGCCGCGCCGCATTGCGATCAACAGGATGGCCGTGATCACCGTCCAGCCGATGACCGTCGCCAGACCCGCGCCGAAAATACCCAGCTCCGGAAACGGCCCGATGCCGTTAATGAGACAATAATCGAGGGGAATGTTGATCAGCATGCCCGCCATGTTGGCCAGCATGACCACCCTCGTGCGTCCAAGGCCGGTAAAGAAACCGCCAAAGGCTCCCCCGGCGAGATGAATCCCCGCCCCCAGGCACAGGGTCCGGAAATAAATGGATTCAAGCCCCTGGATCTCTTCGGAATGTCCGGCCAGGGCAAAGATGTCCTCGGCCCAAAAAGCAAGCCCCCCAAGCACAACGGTCCCGAGCAGGGCCACGTAGATGCCCTGCCAGACCGCCCTGCCGACCATCTCGGGCCGCCCCTGACCCGTGTACTGGGCCACGAACACGGACACATAGCTCGTGGTGCCCAAAAAAATCGTCATCGCCAAAAGAGCCATGATCCCGGCGGGCGTGGCCGCGGCGATGGCGTCGAGGGAATAGCGGGCCAGGAAGAGGCGGTCCGTGAACTCCATGATCGTGGTCGCGCCCAGGCTCAACACCAGGGGCATGGAGACCTTGAGGATGCGTCGATAAATGACGGCGGTGGCCGGGGAAGGGTGGAACATGGCAAAAGAGTGCCGCAAGAGCGGCGGACAAGCAAGAGCGGGAGCGTGACGACCGCCCATGATTCCAGGTCGACCGGTGATCGTTTGATTACCGGAAAACGTTCACCCGTCCACTCTCCCCTCCAGCCCGCACAGCATGAACCCCAGAATGGGGCGGCATTTTTCAGCGCAAGGGGCGAAAAACTGCCCATGCCGGCGGGTGGCGGAGCGGTTCTCGCGGCCGAAATAGAATTCCGCAAGTCCCAGCGGGATCAGCCCATGCACGGCGGCATGGTGCAGCAGCTTGGGCGCGCAGCATTCCGCCGTGCCCGTGGGCATGGCCTTACCCGTGAAGACCTCGGCCAGGGGCTTGGTCTGCCCGTGAAAATTGGTCAGCCGGTACAGGCCGAAGATACGATCCATGAGATTTCGGGACAATCCGCGCCGCTCAGCCAGCATTGCCAGACGAGCCGGATCGTCCACGCCCAAGCCGTGCATGCGCCGGGTCAAGTCCTTGATGCGGGGCTCGTCGAGAGCGATGGTCCGCGCAAACTCCGCCGGGTCGAGAATGGGAGGAACCCAGCCCGGCACCTCCCAGACCCCATTGTACTGTCCCGAAAAAGCCTTCAGTACGCCAGCCTGACCGGACGCATCCCGGTACGCGAGCACCCCGAACATCTGCCCTCTGGCCGGACCGAAAAGATACTCCAGGGAAAGGCGCGGGTCGGCGCATGCATCGAGGCCGATGCTTCCCCGCAGCTCAAGCGCGACCATCAGTTCCTGGGCATAGGGCAAGGCCGGCTCCGCCGGGAGCACATGCTCGAGGCCGCAATCCCGGCAGAATCCGGCGCAGTCACAGCTCGGGTTCATCGGAAACCTCGACTACCTGCTTGCGAAATAACATCATCCAATCCTCTGTGCCCAGATCATACGACCATCTCCCAAACGTTGCCATATGCAACAGCGCCGCTATATCTAACAAAACACAAAAGCACGCCTGTTCTCCAATCCCAAAGAACCTTCATAATCTCAGCATATTAAGAATGCGAACATTCTGGCACGGGCCTTGTATTGAGCATACAGAGCGTGCCCAAAGGAGACCGTCCACAGCCCACGGCACAGACCGAAACGGTCAGGCAGGTTGAAAAGCCACCCCGACCCACTTTGCAGGCAAAGCAGGCAATCCCGCCCCAGAATCAGAAGAGAGCACATGCCTCGCAAATGAGGCTACACGACCCGCTTGTCTTCACTCACGCCCCGCTCGATCCCGGGGCACATTTTCTGTAGGTCGCGGTTCGGCATCGACGGAGGTTGCATGGCCATCCCTGTCTTGAAAATTGTCCCGTTTCTCGGATGGATCAGAACGTATTCCGCCGAACATCTCAAAATGGATTTCATGGCCGGGCTGACCGTGGCCCTGGTGCTCATTCCGCAGAGCATGGCCTATGCACAGCTCGCGGGACTGCCTCCGTACTACGGACTGTACGCCTCCTTTCTGCCGCCCCTGGTCGCCGCGTTGTTCGGGTCCAGCCGCCAGCTCTCCACCGGGCCGGTGGCCGTGGTCTCCCTCATGACCGCCGCCTGCCTCGAACCCCTGGCCACGGCCGGCAGCGAGAGCTACATCGCCTATGCCGTGCTCCTGGCCTTGGCCGTCGGCATCTTCCAGTTGTCCCTTGGCGTCTTGCGCCTTGGGCTGGTCGTCAATTTCCTTTCCCACCCGGTGGTGGCCGGCTTCACCAACGCAGCGGCCATCATCATCGCCACCAGCCAGCTGTCCAAGATGTTCGGAGTGTCCGTGGACAGCGCCGAGCACCATTACAGAACCATTCTGCGGGTCGCGCAGGCGGCCATGCACTACACCCACTGGCCGACACTGGCGCTCGGAACCTTCGCCTTTGCGCTCATGCTCATCCTCAAGCGTGTCAACCCGCGCATTCCAAGCGTCCTGGTGGCCGTTGTTCTGACCACGGTCTTCTCCTGGGCCAACGGCTTCGAGCACAACTCCACAATCAGCGTCCAGTCTCTGGCCGCGCCCCGAGCGAGCGCAGCCGTGGCCTCCTATAATGCTGCCATGCAGGCCCAGACCGAACTGGCCGCCAGGCGCACGCCCCTCAACGCCGCCAAGGCAGAAGCCATGAGGAGCCGTGAGCAATTTACCGTGGCCGACGACGAACACGAACTGCGCCGCCTGGCCCTGGAAATGGAGATTGCGAAAAGCGAGGCCAAGAACGTCAAGGCCGTACTCCGAGGCATGCTTTTTCAGGCCGTGCCCACCGCCAAAGGGGGCATGACCTTTTATCCGGCGGAGAGCACCATCCCGGACGGCGCCGGCAACGATGGCCGGACCTGGCGCATCCGTGTCGGCAACGCACCCCTTGACCCCATGGCCTTGACCATGACCGGCGGCGGCTCCGTGGTTGGAGCCGTGCCCGGCGGTCTGCCCGCCCTGTCCATCCCGCATTTCGACCTGTCCACGCTGGCCCTACTCCTCCCGAACGCCGCCATCATCGCCCTGCTCGGATTCATGGAGGCCATCTCCATCGCCAAGGCCATGGCCGCCAAGACAGGTCAGTGCCTGGACCCGAATCAGGAACTGATCGGCCAGGGTCTTGCGAACATCGTGGGCGCGTTCAGCAAGAGCTACCCGGTGTCCGGCTCCTTTTCCCGCTCCGCGGTCAACCTGCAGGCCGGGGCGCAGACCGGATTCGCCAGCGTGTTCACCAGCGCCGTCGTGCTCGTGGCCCTGCTCTTCCTCACCCCGCTCTTCTATCACCTGCCCCAGTGCACACTGGCCGCGGTGATCATGATGGCGGTCATGGGCCTCATCCATCCGGCCGGCTTCCTGCACTCCTGGAAAGTCGCCAAATATGACGGCGCCATCTCCGTCATCACCTTCCTGGCCACCCTGGCCTTCGCCCCCCGCCTCGACAAAGGCATCATGATCGGCGTGGCGCTGTCCCTCGGCGTCTTCCTCTACCGTAACATGCGGCCCACGGTCAGCTCCATGGGCCGGACTGAAAAAGGTGAGCTGCACGATGCCACCCGCTTCGGGCTCGATCTCTGCCCGCATGTGGATATGGTCAGCTTCAATGGTCCTCTCTTTTTCGCCAACGCGAGCTTCCTGGACGAGATCATCACCGACCGCCTGCACTCCAAGAATTGCCTGAAGCACATCGTCCTGGTGGCCAAGGGCATCAATGACATGGACGCCTCGGGCGAGGAGGCCCTGTCACTGGTCGTGGACCGCTGCCGCAGCCGGGGCGTTGATATCTCCCTGGCCGGAGTCAACGACACGGTCATGGCCATCATGGAACGCAGCGGACTCTTGGCCAAGATCGGCCGGGACCACATCTACACCGACATGGAAAAGGCGCTGTGCACCGTGCACACCGCCGCTCACCGCGACAGCGACGAAGCGCGCTGCCCCCTTACGTCGGTCTGCCAGTTGCCCACGCGCTCGCAGGCCGAGCCGTCCATGATCAGACCTGTGCGACCGCCAGAGTTTCACGCAACGAGACCGTAGCATCCCAACATAAAACACCCGCAACATGCGGGTAACAAGAACGTGAAAATACAATGGCCACGATCATGCCATGCTGGAGTGGATGCATCGTCGGGCGTGGTTCCTTCGTGTCGAAGGTCCACGGATTCCCCTTCTTTGTCTGTTGCATCACGGAATCGCGCGAGCCTTGCCGGCTCTTGGTGGAGAACGGAGCGGCAATGATGGTCGCGGCTTCGATCAAGCGCGGCCATCAACTCCAGGCCCGGGGCAGAGCCGGTCCTGTCGGGAACGCATGCTCGCGGCCGCAATCCCGGCAGAGTCCGGCACGGTCACTCAGGGTTCATCGGACATCTCCTTGTCACAGCCCGTGGCGCTTCATCTTGCGCCACAAGGAAGCCCGATCGATGCCCAGCAGCTTCGAGGCCAGCGTGCGATTGTCCGCCGCATAGTGCAGGGTCCACTCGATCTGATCCCGCTCGCATTGCTCAAGAGTCATGGGCTGGCGGTCTCCGGCCCGGACGACATGCAGCGGAGCATCGAGCAGTTCCGCAGAGAGATGCACGGGACGGATTTCATCGCCGGAACAAAAGACCACCGCCCGTTCAATGATGTTCTGCAGTTCGCGGACATTGCCCGGAAAGGCGTAGCGGCCCAAAATCTCGAGCACCTCGCCGGAGATTCCCGGCGCTGGGCGATCCGTTTCCCGACAAGCCTTTTCCACGAAATAGCGGGCCAAAAGCGGCAGGTCTTCAAGCCGCTGCACGAGCGGAGGCATGTTCAGAACCAGGACATTGAGACGGAAATAAAGATCCTGACGAAAGCGGCCCGCCTCGACCTCGGTTTTGAGGTTCTTGTTGGTCGCGGCCACAAGGCGCACATCCACGGCGATATCCGCCGTGCCCCCCACGCGGCGGATGGTCCGCTCCTGCACGGCACGCAGCAGTTTGACCTGCATGGCCAGGGACATCTCGCCCACTTCGTCCAGAAAAAGCGTCCCGCCCTCGGCGGCCTCGAACAGCCCCTTCTTTTGCCGCGCAGCCCCGGAGAAGGCGCCCTGCTCGTGCCCGAAAAGCTCGCTCTCCAGCAGCTCCTCATTGAACGCGCCGCAGTTGATGGCCAGGAAACGGGCCTCGGAGCGGCGGCTGAACAGATGGACCATGCGCGCCGCCACCTCCTTGCCGGTGCCAGTCTCGCCGAGGATGAGCACGGTCACGTCCGAGGGCGCGACCTGCGCGATGGTCTGCTTGAGCTCCACCATGCACCCGGCCGCGCCGAGCATGGGCACGGGCAGGGTCCGCTCGCGCAACTGCTCGCGCAGCTGGGTCACTTCAAGTTTGAGGCGGCGTTTTTCCAGCGCCTTGTGCACCAGGAGCCTCGCCTCGTCGATGCGATACGGCTTGGCCAGATAGTCGTAGGCCCCAGCGCGCATGGCGTCCACGGCGGTGTCCACCGTGGGGTACCCGGTGATGACCACGACTTCGATGTCGGGATGGCGCTCCTTGATCGCGCGCAAGAGGGCCAGGCCGTCCATGCCTTCCATCATGAGGTCGGTCAGCACCATGTCGAAATCCCCGCCCTGGAGCAGGGTCAGCGCTTCGGCCCCGCTCCCGGCGGCCACGGTTTCATGGCCTTGCCGCGCCAGTGCCAGCGCCAGATTGTCGCGGGCAATGACTTCGTCATCGACCACCAGAATCCGGCCGGCCTTGACTTCGGATGCCTTGTCCACAGCCTTCGCGCCCCCGCGCGGAGTGCTCATGCGGCCTCCGCCCGAACATTGCCGAGCGGCAGACGGATGGTGAAACACGTGCCCTGCCCGACGGTGCTCTCCACGCCGATGGTGCCTCCGTGTTTCTTGATGATCCCGAAAACCACGGACAGGCCAAGGCCCGTGCCCGTCTCCTTGAGGGTGAAGAACGGGTCGAAGATGCGGCCCATGTATTCGGGCAAAATGCCCGACCCGGTGTCGGCCACCTGCAGCACGACCTCCGCGGAGGCGCTGTTGATGCGCGCGGAGAGCGAGATCATGCCCGGCGGGGTGATGGCGTGGATAGCGTTTATCATCAGATTCAGGAGCACCTCCTGGAAACGCTGGCTGTCCAGGGGCAGCGCGATGTCCTGCGGGATTTCGGTCAGGATGCGCACGCCCGTGGGCACTTCGCTCGAAACCAGAGAGACGGCCCGCTGCACGACCACATGCAGCGGCACGGCCTTGAGGCAGAACTCAGTTTCCCGCGCGAATTCGAGCAACCCCTTGACGATGTCCCGGGAGCGGCTGACTTCCTGGTAAATGTTGTCGAGCATGTGTCTGGTCAGTGCGGGGTCCACGGGGAGGTCCGCCTCCAGGTCTTCCTGCAGAATCTGGCAGGACGTGGAGATGTTGTTCAGCGGGTTGTTGAGCTGATGGGCGATGCCCGAGGTCAACACCCCTAGGGAGGCCAGTTTCTTTTCCTGCAGAAGCTGGCTTTGCCTGCGCTCAAGCTCGACGATCATGTGGTTGAAGGCCGCAACCACTCCGCGCGTCTCGTCGCTGGTGTCGGGCAAGGGCAGGGCCTCGAAATTGCCCTGCACGATCTGGCGGGCGGAGCGCTCGATCACCGACAGCGCGCCGAATATCCGGCGGCCCACCAGCCAGGAAAAAAATATGGCCACGCCCGTAAAGGAGGCGATGGACAGGGACAGCTGGTGCTTGAGGGTCACGACGATGCCCAGGATCCGGGCCCGCTGAGTGGCCACGAACTGATGGACCAGGTCCACGAGGTCCTTGCCCTGGTCGCGCAGATGCGGGGCCAGGGCCGAGGCCTGGACCATGTCCGTCGCAGTTCCGACCCGGCTCAGGGCGGCGAAGGTCTCCTTGTAGGAGATCAGGTCCTGCCGCAGTTCGAGCAGTGTCGCCCGGCCCACGCGATCAGAGCTGCTGACCCCCCCCTCCGGGTTTTCGATGCGGTCGATGATGATCAGGGCGCGGTCGCAGTAGCTCAGAGTCTCCATGTAGTCGCCTTCGCTCATGTAGAGCAGATAGTTCTTCTCATAGCGGCGAATTTCCAGGATATCGCTGCTCAAATCATCGACAACCTCGGCCAGGGCCAGGGCGTCTTCGATCTGCAGCAGGTATTTGTAGGAGATGCCCCCAAGGACCGAAAAGCCGAGGATGGACAGGATCATGCCGACGAGCACGATCCTGCGGATCTTGCCGCTGGCGAAACGCGCGATCAACCCCTGCATGGCGAATCCTCCTGAGCGGCCAGGGCCACGGCCAAGGCCTGTTCCACCCGCTCCACCAGCACCACCGGCGGCAAATCCCCGACGCTCTCACGCAAGGCCGCCACATCCGCGGCGTTGGCCGCGGGCAGGATCACCGTGGAAGCGCCGCCGCGCAAAGCGGCCAGGATCTTCTCGCGCACCCCGCTGACCGGCAGCACCCGGCCGACCAGCGACAACTCTCCGGACAGGGCCACATCCGAACGCACGGGGCGGCCGGACAAGAGCGAAACCAGGGCCACGGCGATGGTCAACCCGGCTGACGGGCCGTCCTTGGCGATGCCGCCGGCCGGAATGTGGATATGGATGTCGTGGCCCTCGAAAAAATCGGGCGCGACGCCCAGGGCCTGCGCGTTGCTGCGGATGAAGCTGAGCGCGATCTGGGCCGACTCCTTGAGCACCCCGCCCAGGGAGCCGGTCAGGATGAGCTGACCCGGCCCGGTCATGCGCGTGACCTCGACAAAGATGATCTCGCCGCCCGTCTCCGACCAGACGAGCCCCGTGGCCGTGCCGACCAGACTGCCGGCCTCGGCCGCGTCGTGGCGATAGCGCGGCGGCCCGAGCAGCACGGCCGCGCCTTCGGCGCTGACGGGGGCCGCGACGGCCTCGGCGCCGCCATCGAGGCGCAGCCTGGCCAGCTTGCGACACAGGCGGGCGATCTCGCGCTCCAGGCCGCGCACCCCGGACTCGTTGGTGTATTCGCGAATGATGCGCACCATGGCTTCGGGCAGCACCGTGGGATACGGGCCGACCAGCCCGTGCCCGCGCAACTGGCGAGGCAGGAGGAAACGGGTCGCGATATCGAGCTTCTCGGCCTCGGAATATCCGGAAAACTGTACCACCTCCAGCCGGTCTAAAAGCGGTCCGGCGAGGCGCTCGACCCCGTTGGCCGTGGCGATGAAGAGCACCTCGGACAAGTCGAAGGGCATCTCCAGATAACGGTCCACATAGCGCGCGTTCTGCTCCGGATCCAGGATCTCGAGCATGGCCATGGCCGGGTCGCCCTTCACATCCTGGCCGATCTTGTCCATCTCATCGAGCATGAAGACCGGATTGCGCACGCCCACGCTTTTCAGCGCCTGGATGATGCGCCCGGGCATGGCCCCGACATAGGTCCGCCGATGGCCCCGCAGTTCGGCCTCGTCGCGCAGGTCGGCCAGGGACATGCGGTAGAAGCGTCGCCCCAGGGCCTCGGCGATGGCCTTCCCGACCGAGGTCTTGCCCACGCCCGGAGGCCCGACAAAACACAGGATCGGGGCGCGGCTGGCGTAGCGGTGGGTGCGAGAGAGCAGGACCGAACGCACGGCTTCACGCAATTCCGCAAGATCGATGGGCTTGGAAAGATAGTGCACGGCCCCGGTCTTCAGGGCGCGTACCGCCGTGTCCACCGTGGCATAGCCCGTCACCAGGATGAATTTGGTCTCCGGTGCCACGTGCCGGGCCGCTTCCAGAAGCTGCATGCCGTCCATGCGGTCCATTTTCAGGTCCGTGATGATGCAGTCGAACTCCTGCCGGGCCAGACACGCCATGGCCTCCTCGCCGTTGGCCGCGACCTCGACCGAATACCCCTCCCGGGACAGCACATGACGCAGGTTGGAGCGGGCGATGGGTTCGTCATCGACAACGAGCAGCGACGCCTGCCGCTTGGCCTGCAGCACCCTGGAGGCCAGATGCTCCAGCACCCGCTCCCGGACCTGCCCGAGCCCCGCGTGGCTGCCGTCGAAGACTTCCGCCGCCTGCGCCAGATCGAGATTGTCGTGGGTCAGGGCGCTCCACGGCAGGGCGAGCACCGTCTCCACATAATTAAGCGCAATGGAATACTCCGCCACCGCCGCATCGGTCTTTTCCATGCGGCCAATTTCGGATTCAAGCGCGCCACGCACACTCTCCGGCAAATCCGCCTGACGGCATTTCTCCCGCAGCCCCGTGGGGTCAGCGGGCGCCACCGGCACCTCGATTTCCTGCTTGCGAAAAAACATCGTCCAATCCCCTGTGCCCAGTTCCATGCGCCATCGCCCCTGCCGTTGCCATTTGCAACAGTGCTGCAATCCGCAACATCCCCGGCGAACTGGACCTCGTTAGCGTTTCACGTTTCAAGCGCTGCAATCTGCAACATAGCACGAAAGCCCGCCTTTTCTCCACTACCAGACAATCTTCATAATTTCAGTATATTAAGGAATACGAGCATTCTGGCACGGGCCTTGTTTAGAGCCTCGCATCACATCTAACACGAGGTAAGCAAAATGAGCACCATCCGTGAAACAATCGAAACGACCTACGCCGCCGCCGTCTTTGCGGAACGCAACCTGAGCGCCGACGCGAAGCTCCTGCTCAAAGGAGACCGTCCACAGCCCACGGCACAGACCGAAGCGGTCAAGCAGGTTGAAAAACGCCCCCGCCCGACTTTGCAGGCAAAGTAGGCGATCCCGCCCCAGCATCAGGAGAGAACACATGCCTCGCAATTGGTTACGAACCGCCAGTCCAGCACCCACTCCGGCCCTGCGCCGCGCCCAGTCACTCAGGGATCGTCTCGAAGACTATACCGAGGCGGTTGCCCTGGCTGAAGCCGGGGAACTCATGCTCGCCGCGGATGTCGTCCGGCACGCGGGCGCGGGCCGACGACGCATCCTGGTCATCGGCCACGGCTGCACCTTCTCGACGCGTCTCGGAGAATATGCGGTGAGCGTAGCGGAGCGCATGGGCAGCGACCTCCTGCTCCTGAGCATCGGCCTGCCCAAGCCGGATCCGGCTTGGAGGGAGTCCTTTGCGCAATTAGCCTCGAGCGCGGCCGCTTCCTGGCGGGAAGCTGCCGCACGACACAATCTGAAAGTCCAGCATGAAGTCCGGTTCGGATGCATTGAGGAGGCCGTCAGAGAGCTCGTGCGTTCCTGCGGCCGCATTGAATTCATCCTGAGCGAGCCCGAAGAGGGCGAACAGGTCCATGGCCAAACCGGGCTGGCCCTGTTCACGGTCAAATGAGGCGACACAAACCACTCATCCTCACCCACGCCCCCGCTCGATCCCGGGGCACATTTTCCGCAGGTCGCGGTTCGGCATCGACGGAGGTTACATGGCCACCCTTGTCTTGAAAGTTGTCCCGTTTTTCGGCTGGATCAGAACGTATTCCGCCGAACATTTCAAAATGGATTTCATGGCCGGACTGACCGTAGCCCTGGTGCTCATTCCGCAGAGCATGGCCTATGCCCAGCTCGCCGGCCTGCCTCCGTACTACGGCCTGTACGCCTCCTTTCTGCCGCCTCTGGTCGCCGCCTTGTTCGGGTCCAGCAGGCAACTCTCCACCGGGCCGGTGGCCGTGGTCTCCCTCATGACCGCCGCCTGCCTCGAACCCCTGGCCACGGCCGGCAGCGAGAGCTACATCGCCTATGCCGTGCTCCTGGCCCTGGCCGTCGGCATCTTTCAGTTGTCCCTTGGTGTCTTGCGCTTGGGGCTGGTCGTCAATTTTCTTTCCCACCCGGTTGTGGCCGGCTTCACCAACGCCGCAGCCATCATCATCGCCACCAGCCAGCTGTCCAAGATGTTCGGAGTGTCCGTGGACAGCGCCGAGCACCATTACGAGACCATCCTGCGGGTCGCGCAGGCGGCCATGCGCTACACCCACTGGCCGACACTGGCGCTCGGCGTCTTCGCCTTAGCGCTCATGCTCGTCCTCAAGCGCATAAGCCCGCGCATCCCAGGCGTCCTGGTGGCCGTGGCCCTGACCACGGTCTTCTCCTGGGCCACCGGCTTCGAGCACAACGCCACCATCAGCGTCCAGTCCCTGTCCGCGCCCGAAGCGAGCGCAGCCCTGGCCTCCTATAACACGGCCATGCAGGCCCAGACCGAGCTGGCCACCAGACGCACGGCCCTCAACGCCGCCATGGAAGAAGCCAGGAGAAACGGCGAGCAATTCGCCGTGGCCGACGACGAACACGAACTGCGCCGCCTGGCCCTGGAAATGGAGATTGCGAAAAGCGAGGCCAAGAACGTCAAAGCCGTACTGCGCGGCATGCTTTTCCAGGCCGTGCCCACCGCCAAAGGCGGCATGACCTTCTATCCGGCTGACAGCGCCATCCCGGACGGCGCCGGCAACGATGGCCGGACCTGGCGCATCCGGGTCGGCAACTCGCCCCTTGATCCCACGTCCCTGACCATGATTGGCGGCGGCTCCGTGGTCGGAACAGTGCCCGGCGGTCTGCCCGCCCTGTCCATTCCGCATTTCGATCTCTCCGTGATGGCCCGCCTCCTTCCGAATGCCGCCATCATCGCCCTGCTCGGGTTCATGGAGGCCATCTCCATCGCCAAGGCCATGGCTGCCAAGACAGGCCAGAGCCTGGACCCGAACCAGGAGCTGATCGGCCAGGGCCTCGCGAACATCCTGGGCGCGTTCAGCAAGAGCTACCCGGTGTCCGGCTCCTTCTCCCGCTCCGCGGTCAACCTGCAGGCCGGGGCGGTGACCGGATTCTCGAGCGTCTTCACCAGCGCCGTTGTGCTCGTGGCCCTGCTCTTCCTCACCCCGCGCCTCTATCACCTGCCCCAGTGCACCCTGGCCGCGGTGATCATGATGGCGGTCATGGGCCTCATCCATCCCGCCGGCTTCCTGCACTCCTGGAGAGTCGCCAAATATGACGGCATTATCTCCATCATCACCTTTCTGGCCACCCTGGCCTTCGCTCCGCACCTGGACAAGGGCATCATGATCGGCGTGGCGCTATCCCTTGGCGCCTTCCTGTACCGCAACATGCGGCCCACGGTCAGCTCCCTGGCCCGGACCGAAGAGGGCGAACTGCGCGACGCCACCCGCTTCGGGCTGGACCTCTGCACGCATGTGGACATGGTCCGTTTCAATGGCCCCCTCTTTTTCGCCAACGCGAGCTTCCTGGACGAAATCATCACCGGCCGCCTGCACTCCAAAAAACGCCTGAGGCACATCGTCCTGGTGGCCAAGGGCATCAACGACATGGACGCCTCCGGCGAGGAGGCCCTCTCCCTGGTCGTGGACCGCTGTCGCAGCCGGGGCGTGGACATCTCCCTGGCCGGTGTCAACGACACGGTCATGGCCATCCTGACCCGCAGCGGCCTCCTGGACAAGATCGGACGGGACCACATCTACGCCAACATGGAAAAGGCCCTGTGCACGGTGCACGCCGCCGCCCACCGCGAAAGCGACGAAGCGCGCTGCCCTCTGACCTCGGCCTGCCAGCTGCCCAAGCGCGCGCATGTCGAGCCGCCCAGGGTTCGCGCCTACGCGACCGCCGGAGTTTCCCGCAACGAAAGACCGTAGCATTCCCAACACAAAACACCCGCAGCATGCGGATAACACCAACATGGAGAATACAATGGCCACACCTCAATCAGACAAGAAACCCATCGGACGGACCATCGTTTTCGGCACACTGACCGCAGCCCTGTACACCGGCTTTTTCGCCTACGGGGACACCATCGCGGCGCATTTCGCCCAAGGCTCGCTCTGGGCCGCCGGACCCATCGCGACGGTCTTTGCCGTATCCTACCTGCACGGTGAATTCGCGGGCAACCTGTGGGCCGTGCTGGGCATTTCCGCCATCCGCAAAGATGTGCGCAAGACCGTGGAAGTCACCAAGCGTCCGGCCCAGCGCCCCGTCCTCAACACCTGATACAGCCACAAGAAGGATACATCACAATGGACATACTCTCTCTTGACCCTACCAAATTCATTGATCTGACGGCGATGAACGTGACCTTCCTGTTTCTGGTCGGCTTCATCGGCGGCCTCGTCAGCGGCTTCATCGGCTCCGGCGGCGCCTTCGTGCTCACCCCCGGCATGATGAGCCTGGGCGTGCCCGGCACCGTGGCCGTGGCCAGCAACATGTGCCACAAATTCCCCAAGGCCCTGGTCGGTGCCATCAAGCGGTTCCAGTACGGACAGGTGGACGTGAAGCTCGGCCTGATCATGGCCGCCTCGGCCGGAGTCGGCGTGCAGATCGGCATCAAGATCCAGCAGGTGATCCTGGCCTTGTGGGGCCAGGCCGGATCCGACCTCTATGTCAGCCTGTCCTTCGTGCTCGTGCTGGTCACCGTGGGCGGATACGTCATGAGTGACGCCATAAAATGCGCCAGAAGCGGCGGCGTGGAACAGGTCGCGCCCCTTGCCCTGCGTTTGCAGAAGATCGAGCTTCCGCCAATGATCAACTTTCCCCGCTCCGGCATCCGCATCTCCCTGTGGTTCACCATTCCCGTCGGCTTCGCCACCGGCATCCTGGCCGCGACCATCGCCGTCGGCGGCTTCATCGGCGTGCCCGGCATGATCTACGTGCTCGGCGTGCCCGGCCTCATGGCCTCGGCCACGGAGCTGGTCATCGCTTTCGCCATGGGCCTGGGCGGCTCCATCAACTGGGCCATGCACGGCATGGTCGACATCCGGCTCGTGCTCATCATCCTCGGCGGCTCCCTCCTGGGCGTCCAGCTCGGCGCCATCGGCACCACCTATGTCCGCCCGCACATGATCAAGATGGTCATGGCCACGATCATGCTCATCGTCGCCGTCAGCCGCGGCCTGGCACTGCCCACGTACCTGGCGAAGCTCGGCCTGATGGAAGTCGGTCCGGACATGCTGAGTCTCCTCAGCAAGGTCAGCTTCGGCTCCATGTGCCTGGCGCTGCTCATCGGCTCAGGCATCATCCTCGGCAGCATGTGGACCGGACGCAGAACGCAGATGGCCGAAGCCGCGTAACGCGCGCCAAGCCATCTCCCCGGTTTACCCCGATCCAAACGACGAAACCCCGCGATGCGGGGTTTCGTCGTTTGGATCGGGATTTCGAACCAAAAGTATAACTTGGGTGACGCCGGATACGTCCTGCTAGGCCAGCATCCGCACCACCCACCCCAGCGCCGCGCACCCGGCCAGGGTCGTGCCCATGCCGATCTTGAAGCGGGTCAGGGCCAGGAGTGCTCCCGCGCTGAGCATGAGCGCCCACACATCCAGGCTGCCAAGGCCCGGCACGGGCAGCTTGAGGCCAAAGGGTCCATGCCAGGAACCGACCTCGCCAAAAAGGGTGTGCAGCCCGAACCACAGGGACAGGTTCAGGATCACGCCGACCACGGCGGCCGTCACCCCGGCCAGGGCCGCGGACAGGTTGCGGTTGCCGCGAATGGCCTCCATGTAAGGCGCGCCCAGAAAAATCCACAAAAAGCAGGGCGTGAACGTGACCCAGACGGTCAGCGCCGCCCCAAGCGCTCCGGCCAGCAGAGGATGCAAGGCTCCGGGGCTGGCGAAGGCTGCCATGAAACCGACATATTCGAGCACCAGTATGAGCGGACCGGGGGTGGTCTCGGCCAGGGCCAGGCCGCTGATCATGTCCACCGGGGAAAGCCAGCCATATCCCTCCACGGCCTGCTGGGCCACGTAACTCAGCACGGCATAAGCCCCGCCGAAGGTGACCACTGCCATCTTGCTGAAAAACACGGCCAGCCGGGCATAGATGTCATCCCACCCAAAGAGCAGGCCGATGACAAGGACCGGCCCGAGCCACAGCGGAACCCACGTCGCCAGCACGAGCAGGCTGCGGGACGCGCTGGGCCTGGCATGTTCGGGGACGTCCTCTTCCTCCTCGCAATGAGCCGTGCAGCCCGGCTCCACCGTGCTTCTGGATTTGAGCCAGCCCAGCAGGGCGGCGCCAAAAACCACCAGCGGAAAGGGCACGTCGAACGCGAAAAGCGCCACAAAGGCGAAAGCGGCCAGCCCCAGGGCGAACCTGGTCTTGATGGACTTGCCCCCCACCCGCAGCACCGCGCCAATGACAATGGCCAGCACGGCGGGCTTCAAGCCGTAAAAGAGCGCATCCACCGCCGGAACCTGCCGGTAGGCCGCATACAGGGCGCTCAATGCCAGAATGACGAAAAATCCGGGCAGCACGAAGAGGGTCCCGGCCATGATCCCGCCCCAGGTGCGGTGCGTGAGCCACCCGACGTAGGTGGCCAGCTGCTGGGCCTCGGGGCCGGGCAGAAAATGGCAATAGTTGAGGGCGTGCAGGAACCGGTCATTCGAGATCCATTTTTTGTCCTCGACCAGGGTCTTGTGCATCATGGCGATCTGCCCGGCGGGGCCACCGAAGCTCAAGAGACCGATACGCAGCCAGGTCCAGAAGGCTTCGCTTAGAGATGGGGTCATTATTTTACTCATGGGGGCTGTCATTTTCAATTTTAATAAACATGGCAACTAAAATAATGAAGCTCCGGATAACCATGTCTTAAAGTTTCAAGGGGCGCAAAGACGCCGCATCGAGTGAGCCCGAATGGCAGGAGCTTGCCTTGAACGCCGATATTCTGCTATTCTCTCTCTCAACTTCATATCGGCCAGGCCAGGCGCGAACATTCACACCCGCACGCTGTCACACCCCTGTCACAATCGCCTCAACATCCTGTAACAATCAGCGCCTAGTTAGTCCTCCAGTGCACGACACAAACCTGAATTTGAAACATAGCCAAGGAGGCAATCCCATGAACCGTTTTCTGAACAAAGCCATTTTCGCTCTCGCCCTGCTGCTGGTCGGCACGGGCATGGCCCACGCCCGCGATCAGGTCAAAGTCACCGGATCGTCCACCGTTTTCCCCTTCTCCAGCTATGTGGCTGAAGAACTGGGCGCAACCACCAAATTCGCGGCACCCGTCGTCGAATCCACCGGTTCCGGCGGAGGCCACAAGCTTTTCGGCGCCGGCATGGGAGCGAACACTCCCGACATCGCAAACTCTTCCCGCCGCATGAAGGACTCTGAATTCGAAGCCGCCGCCAAGAACGGCGTTGTCGACATCACCGAAGCCAAGATCGGCTTTGACGGCATCGCCATCGCCCAGAGCAAGGACAACGCTCCCATGAGCATCACCCTTGAGGAACTGGCCATGGCTGTGGCCGCCGATGTCCTGGTTGACGGCAAGATCGTTCCCAACCCCTACAAGATGTGGAACGAGATCAACCCCCAGCTGCCGGCCCGCAAGATCGTCTTCTACGGACCGCCCACCTCTTCCGGCACCCGCGACGCCTTTGAAGAAATGGTTGTTGAAAAAGTGTGCGGCAAGATCGAAGGATACGAGAAAGGATACAAGAGCATCCGTCAGGACAGCGCCTACGTCCCGGCCGGTGAAAATGACAACCTGATCGTGCAGAAACTGGCCAAGGACAAGGACGCTTTCGGCATCTTCGGCTATAGCTTCCTGGAAGAAAACGCCGACTCCATCCAGGGCACCGCCATCAACGGCGTGACCCCGAATCCCGAGTCCGTCTCCTCCGGCAAGTACCCGATCTCCCGCTCCCTGTACTTCTACATCAAGAACGCTCACTATGACGCCATCCCCGGTCTGAAGGAATACGTGGAGCTGTTCATGAGCGACAAGATGATCGGCAAGGAAGGCCTGCTGAAGACCATCGGCCTGATTCCGCTGCCCGCAGATGAACTCGCCAAGGTCCGCGAGAACGTGCTGAGCAAGAAGAAGCTGGCACTGGACGAATTGAAGAAAAAATAGTCAAGAAAGAGAAACCCGCGAAGGGCCGAGCCGTGAGCTTACGGATCGGCCCTTCGTCGCGCCCGCCAACATGCGAGGACCCTCGTGACCACAACCTACCTGGCCCAATACCTGTTCGCCGGCCTGTTGCCCCTGGCCCTGTTCGGCTATTTCCTTGGCCGCAGGAAAATCCGCGTTCAGCAGGACCCCAATGCCAGATACAAGGCATCGGAAAATCTGTTCGGCTGGTTTGCCGTCAGCAAGATGCTGATGCCTGCCGTGCTGATCAGCCTGATCGGCTCGATTCTCGACCTTTTTGACCTGGCCGAGGTGCCCTGGCCCATGTTCGCGGCCGCGGCCCTGCTCCTCGGAGCCGGCAGCATCTGGATCGCGCTCAAGGCCATCCGTCCGAGCCTGCGCGTACGCACCGCTCTGGAAAAAACGATCATCCGCATTCTGCTGGTGGCATCGCTCATTTCCATCCTGACGACCATCGGCATCGTCCTGTCCATCGTCTTCGAGGCGGTTCATTTTTTTCGCATCGTCAATTTCTGGGACTTCCTGACCGGAACGACCTGGAATCCCGATGCCGCTACCGTGGGTGAAGACGGCAAGATTCAGCCCCTCTTCGGATCAGTGCCCCTGTTTGCCGGCACGTTCATGATCACGGCCATCGCCATGTGTGTGGCCATCCCGGTGGGCCTCTTATCGGCCATCTGCATGTCCGAATACGCATCACTGGCGGTCAGACGTGTTGCAAAGCCCGCGCTGGAGATCCTGGCCGGCATCCCCACCGTGGTTTACGGATTTTTCGCAGCCATCACGGTCAGCCCCCTGATCGTGAACCTGGCCGACAAGGTGGGCATAAGCGCCGACTACACCAACGCATTGAGCCCAGGCCTGGTCATGGGTATCATGATCATCCCCCTGGTCTCGTCCCTGTCCGACGACGTGATCAGCTCCGTGCCGCAAAGCCTGCGCGAAGGTTCACTGGCGCTGGGCGCCTATCCTTCGGAGACCATCAAACGGGTCATCCTGCCCGCCGCCCTGCCGGGTATCGTCTCGGCCTGCCTGCTGGCAGTGTCCCGCGCCGTCGGGGAAACCATGATCGTGGTCATGGCCGCCGGCCTGCAACCGAACCTGTCCTGGAACCCGCTGGTGGGGATGACCACGGTCAACGTGCGCATCGTCGACGCCCTGACCGGCGATCAGTCCTTTGACAGCCCCGAGACCCTGTCCGCATTCGGTCTCGGCCTGGTACTGCTGGTCCTGACCCTGTGCCTGAATATCGTGTCCCTGACAGTCATTCGAAAGTTCCGCCAAAGATACGAATAGGAGCCGCCATGAGCATGCCCATCGACCCGCGCAGCCTGCGCAAACGCAAAAACGGGGAGAGCCAGTTCAGAGCTCTCTCCTACATGGCCATCTCCGTTGCCGGAATCTTCCTGGTGGTTTTCTTCGCGGACATAATCCGTCAAGGATACACCGCCTTCATGCAAACGGAAATCCGGACCAGCGTCACCTTTTCGCAGTCGATATTCGATAACCCGAGGTCCGCCCTGGACAAGCGGATCGACCCCCTGGTCAGTCGCGGCGTGACCCGCATTCTGCCCATGCAGCTGCGCGAAAACCCACAACTGCTGGACACAACATCCGAAATCTGGGTCCTGGCCAACGCCGAGGTGGATCAATACATCAAGGGCAAGCCCAACCGCTTGAAGCCCAGGGAAATCGCCCTGGTGGACGAGCTTGTGGCCGAAGGCTCGATCAAGAAGGTCTTCAACGTCGGATTCTTCTCCAACGGCGACTCCAAGCTGGCGGAGATGGCGGGCATCCTGTCCGCAGCTGTGGGCACGGTCTACCTGCTGGCCATCACGTTCATTTTCAGCTTTCCGGCCGGGGTAATGGCCGCGATCTATCTGGAAGAGTTCGCTCCTGACAATCGGCTCATGCAAATCGTCGAAGTGAACATCAACAACCTGGCGGCCATCCCATCCATTCTCTTCGGTCTTTTGGGCCTTGCCATCTTCATCAATTTCATGGGGCTGCCCCGATCTTCGGCCCTGGTCGGCGGGCTGACGCTGGCGCTCATGACCCTGCCGGTCATCATCATCTCCACGCGCGCCGCCATCCGGGCCATCCCCGACTCCATCCGCGAGGGGGCCCTGGCCCTTGGCGCAACCCACTGGCAGGTGGTTTGGGACCACATCCTGCCTCTGTCCCTGCCCGGCATCCTGACCGGCACCATCATCGGCCTGGCCCGGGCCATCGGCGAGACCGCACCGCTCCTCATCATCGGCATGGTCGCCTACATCCAGGACATGCCGCGCAGCCTGACCAGCGCGGCCACCGTGCTCCCGGCCCAGATCTATGTGTGGTCCTCGGAATCGATTCGCGCCTTTACCGAGCGCACCTCCGCCGGCATCATCGTGCTACTGGTCGTCCTCCTATCCATGAATGCCGTGGCCATCATGCTGCGCAACAAGTACGAGCGCAAATGGTGACTCCGCCAGACATGCCTGTAACAAAGGGGAGCGATCCCCTTTTTTTGTTCCCGCTCTACGGCTTGACGCAGGTTCGGCGGCAAGCTACCCGCCCTCGAAGTTTCTTTCCGCAGACAGTTCCCGTATGAGGCAATCATGGCACAGCGCAGCACCATCAGCTATTTTCTCGAATCCATCATCCTCTCCCTGCTCGGCCTGGCCGGAGCTTTTTACCTGGGATACCATAGCGGCGGCCTGCCCATGGCCCTGGCATTTCTGCTGACCACGAGCCTCCTGGCCTGCCTGGAGACCTCCGTGTCCCTGGACAACGCCGTCGTCAACGCCACGGTGCTGAAGGTCATGACCCCGTTCTGGCGCATCATGTTCCTGACCGTGGGCATCGCCATCGCCGTGTTCGGCATGAGAATCCTGTTCCCCATTCTGATCATCTCCGTGGCCGGACACATGGAGTTCACCCAGGCCTGGATCATCGCCACCACAAGGCCCAACGAATACCGCCAGATCATGGAAGGAAGCCACCTCGGCATCATGGGCTTCGGCGGCAGCTTTTTGCTCATGGTGGCCCTGACCTATTTCCTGAACAAGGAAAAGGAAACGCACTGGCTGCCCGTGGTTGAAAGAATGCTCTCCAAGGTCGGAGGCGTGGACAATGCGGCCGCGAGCCTGACCATCGGTCTGGTCATGGTCACGACCCTCTTCATCCCTTCCACCGACAAGTACATCTTTCTTATCAGCGCGCTGAGCGGTTTTGCCGTGCACGCGCTCATCGACGTGCTCAAACACGTCGTCGGCGGCGGAGACATTGTCACCGTGGCGGGAAAAAACGGGCTGGTCGGACTCCTGTATCTGGAAGTGCTGGACAGCAGCTTTTCCTTTGACGGAGTGGTGGCGGCCTTCGCCATCACCAACAAATTCTGGCTCATCGCCATCGGGCTGGGCATCGGCGCCCTGTTCGTGCGCTCCATGACCGTATACCTCGTGTCCAAAGGCACCCTTGAACAGTACATCTACCTGGAACCGGCCGCATTTTGGGCCATCGGCTTTCTGGTCCTGGTCATGTTCATGTCCGCGGCCGGGCACCACCTGCCCGGAGGCGAAATCACCACTGGCCTGACCAGCATGGTCATCCTCGGCGCCGGAGTGCTGACCAGCATCATCCAGAATCGCAGCAAGGCCGCCTGATCGCCATCGGCAAGCGACAAACAGGGGGACACGATGCCGATTCTTCCCGAAGATGAGCAGGTCCGGGGCGGAGTGTACCTCTGCCAGACAGGGGCCTGCGTCTCCTGCGGCAGTTGCTGCGGGCTCTACAATATGCCGGGCCTGTCCCGCGACCGTATGCACGCCATCCTGGCCGAGCGCACCGGAAGCTTTGCCGTGACGCCCCGCACCATCGACGCCATCCTCGCCTTTGAACAGGAGCGCCTGCGGGTCGAGGGCTCGGACTTTCCCATCCCTGATTTTCATCACTGCGTCTTTGTCGGCATGATTCAGGACGGCGGCGAGCGCATCGGCTGCCTGCTGCATCCGCTGGCCCTGGGAAATGGCGGCGTGGATTGGCGGGGCCTCAGCTTTTATGGCGGCGCGGCCTGCAAATACTTCTTCTGCCCGACCTATGATGAGATGGAGCCAAGATACAAACGCATCACGCGCGAAGTGCTGGACGACTGGTACGAATACGGGCTGATCATCCCGGAGCATCGCTTCCTTGCCGCCCTGCTTGGCGCCGTTGAAGGCCGCCTGGGCTCTGCCATCGATCCCGAGCGCCTTTCCGAGGGAGGCCGCATCGCGCTGGCGGAGCTGCTGCGTCTCAAGCTGAGCTGGCCTTTCCGCGACAGGCAGGCGCCCCTGGCCTGGAACTTTTTCAGCACAAAAGAAACGCACAGGCCCTGCCTGCTTGGACCCGAGCAGGCTCATGACCCTGAGCTGCGTCAGCTCCTGCACGAACTGGACACGCTGCCCGAACACGCCGAAGCCGCGCAGAGGCTGCTGCGCGATCTGCTTGGCCGGGCTGCGGACGCCGTAGCCCGAAAATGAAAGGACCGGCGCAAAGGCCGGTCCTAAAGGGTGAGCGGAGGCGTACTCTCCGCCAAGGTCACTTAATCGACATGGATGTCGATGGCCTTGGGCCGCGCCTTCTCTGTCTTGGGCAGATGCAGATGGAGCATACCGTCCTTGAACACCGCCTTGATGCCGTCCGGATCCACGTTCTCCGGTACGGTGAAGCGGCGTACGAAGCTGCCGGTGAAACGTTCCACGCGATGGTACTTCTTGTCCTTTTCTTCCTTTTCGGTCTTGCGCTCACCCTGAATCGTCAGCACCCCGTTCTCCACGGACACCTTTACATGGTCCTTCTCCACGCCGGGAATATCGGCCTTGATCAAAAACTCCGTTTCGGTCTCGGCAATATCCACCCGCGGGCTCCAGTCACTGGAGGCCAAAGCCTCCTGCCCACCACGCGGCCACCCAACGGCCTTGGTGTACCGATCAAACATGTCCTCGATTTCCCGCCAGGGATCCCATTTCATCAGTGTCATGGCCAACCTCCTTCCGTGACCAGCTTTTATTCATTTCACGGTTCCGGGACGATCCCGGTTCGCATAAAACATAAAGCGCGGGCGCGGTCAGTCAAGATCGCAGCAGCTTCTGGATGGCGGATATTGCAGGATGGATCCTACGTCTTCACGGGGATGACTCGAACCAGGATTTTCAGATCACACCCCGGCCAGGTACGCGGCCAGGGCCAGGGCGTAGAATTTGGATTGGTCGGAATCACCGCGCGAGGGCACGACCAGCGGATAGACAGCCCCGACCACGATCCCGGCCATGGGCAGGTCCATGAGGCTGGTCACGGCCTTGTAGAGCACGTTGCCGGTGACGATGTTGGGCGCGCAGAGGATGTCCGCGCGGCCCGCGGCGGGATGGACGACGCCCTTGGCCAGGGCTTTCTCGTGCGACACGGCGATGTCCAGGGCGAAAGGCCCACCGACGATGGCGTCGCCGAAGATGCCCATGCGGCAGAGCTTGGCCAGGATGTCGGCATCCTTGCTTGAGGTCATGTCGTTGTAGGACACCTTCTCCGTGGCCGAGAGCACAGCGACCGTGGGCGGCTGCATGCCCAATTTCTTGGCCACGGCGACAGCGTTGTTGATGATGTCGATCTTGCGCGTCAGCGAAGGCGCGATGTTCACTCCCGCATCGGTGACAATGACGAGGCGCTCCTCACGCGGGTGCGGGAAGACGCCGATATGGCTGAGGAGCCCGTCGCTCCCCCGCTTGCGGCCCAGCACGGCTCGCAGCAGCACATCGGTCTTGACCCCGCCCTTCATCAGAAAATCGGCGCGGCCCTGCTCCAGCATGTCGAGGCAAACCTTCACGGCCGCCGCGACATCGGGCTCATGCACGCACGTAAAGGCCGAGAAATCCACCCCCGCAAGCTCGGGCAGAGCCTGCATCCGCAGAACATCCCCGACAAAAACGGGTTCGGCCAGGCCCTGACGGGAGGCCTCAAGCCCGGCCAGAACCGCATTGGGCTCGGCGCAGGCGGCGATGACCACGCGCGCGGGCGTGCGCCTGGAACGGACCAGCTCCACCATCTGCTCCAGGGAGCGCACGGGCCCGGCGGCCATCAGGCGTCTCCCCGCGACAGGGCGATGAGCCCGGTCCGGCTCAGGGACTGGATGCCGTGCGGGGCCAGGGTACGAATCAGTCCGGCCACCTTGCCCTGGGGCGCCGAGAGCTCGGCGGAGATGGTCTCGTTGCCCATGTCGATGACGTTGGCCCGGAAGACCTCGAAGATCTGCAGAATCTGGCTGACCGTGTCCTTGGTGATGCGGACCTTGATCATGACCAGCTCGCGGTCCATGAGGTCCTGCTCCGAGAGGTCTTCCATGCGCAGCACGAATTCCTTGGACTGAATCTCCTCGGTGATGGCCCGGACGTCATCGGCCTGCGCTTCCACGCAGATGATCATGCGCGACACGTCTTCGCGCTCGGTCTCCGCGCAGGAGATGGAGCGGATGTTGATGCCGTGCTGCTGAAAGCTCAAGGCCAGGGCGGCCAGGACGCCCGGCTTGTTCTGGACCAGGGCGGAGATGGTGTGACGCATGGGAGGCTCCTTGCTGGGGGGATGGTGGGTGCCTGAGAAGTATGTCAGGGTCTGCGTTTTGAATCAAGACGATGCCAAAGTACCTGTTTCGGACCGGAGGTTAAAGGACGCAAAGGCATGGATCCCCGCCTTCGCGGGGATGACACTGTGGAGAACGGACGGCTCGTGCATTTCTCGAAGATTCGGACAAGCCTGATCCCATCGAGCCACAGATGCGTCATTCCCGCGAAGGCGGGAATCCATCCCATTAGCCTTCGTATTCGCGGCGCAAGCCACCCGGTCTCAGGCGTTCCAGTCCAATATGACCTTGCCCGATTTGCCCGAGCGCATGACGTCGAAGCCTTTCTGGAAATCCTCGGCCGCGAAGTTGTGGGTGATGACCGGGGCCATGTTCAGTCCGCTCTGCAACATGGCCGTCATCTTGTACCAGGTCTCGAACATTTCCCGGCCATAGATGCCTTTGAGCTTGAGGCCCTTGAAGATCACCTGTCCCCAGTCGATGGCCGTGTCCGAGGGCATGATGCCCAGGAGCGCGATGTGTCCGCCGTGGTTCATCTGCGCGAGCATTTCCCGGAAGGCATGAGGGTTGCCGGACATCTCCAGGCCCACGTCGAAGCCTTCGGACATGTGCAGGTCGGCCATGACCTCGGCCAGGGATTCGCTGCCGACGTTGACGGCGCGGCTGACTCCCATCTTGCGGGCCAGGTCCAGGCGATAGTCGTTGACGTCGGTGATGACCACGTGGCGAGCTCCACAGAAACGGGCGATGCCGGCGGCCATGATGCCGATGGGCCCGGCCCCGGTGATGAGCACGTCCTCGCCGACCAGATCGAAGGACAGGGCCGTGTGCGTGGCGTTACCCAGGGGATCGAGCATGGCGGCCACGTCACCGGAGATGGTGTCGGGGATCTTGAAGGCGTTGACGGCCGGAACGCAGACATACTCCGCGAAGCAGCCCGGACGGTTCACGCCCACGCCGATGGCGTTGCGGCAGAGATGACGCTTGCCCGCCTTGCAGTTGCGGCAGTGGCCGCAGGTGATGTGCCCTTCGGCGGAGACCCGGTCCCCGATCTTGAGCCCGCGCACTTCAGAGCCCATGTCCACGATGCGGCCCACAAACTCATGCCCGACGGCCATGGGCACCGGAATGGTCTTCTCGGCCCAGGCGTCCCAGTTATAAATATGAATGTCGGTGCCGCAGATGGCGGTCTTGCCGACCTTGATCAGAATATCGTTATGGCCGACCTCGGGTACCGGAATCTCTTCCATCCAGATCCCGACCTCGGGCTTGGCCTTTACCAGCGCTTTCATTTTTTCCATTTCCTTCTCCTCATCTCCTCTGAAATTTTTTTCTCATCATTGCAAAATCTTGAAGATGGATTCCCGCCTTCGCGGGAATGACGGACTCTGTAAACCTCGGCTGCGGCCCTGTCTGGATGGATTCCCGCCGACCCATGCTGGACACACATGCGCGGGAATGACGGTTCCAGACCGGTCAGCCGGTAACTGAAAGAGAAATCATCGCCCATTTTATCACTGGATAAGACATTCAAGGCTTTGCGAGAAGCCTGTCGGGACAACGCTCAAGGCTGGGCGGGTTGCCGGGATGGTGGGCGTCGACTGTCTGACTGAGCCAGGCATCGTTTGTCGCATTGTCGCCTTCCGCCCGGAGCGCAGGCCGTTGTTCGACAGCAGCGACACTGCGACTCTACGAGGCCGGCGAAGGAGTTTCGACGAGCCGCCATCCCGGCAACCCGCCCAGCCTCCCTCGCCAACCGCCATCTCTCCCCTCTTCTAAATCACTCCCAGTTCCTTCCCAACCTTCACAAACGCCGCCACCGCCTGCTCCAGCTGCTGCCGCGTATGCGCCGCGCTCATCTGGGTGCGTATCCTGGCTTTTCCCTGGGGCACCACCGGGAAGCTGAAGCCCACCACGTAGATCCCTTCCTCCAACATCCTCGCGGCCATGCGCTGGGCCAGCACGGCATCCCCCAGCATGACGGGAATGATGGGGTGTTCGCCCGGAACCAGGGTGAATCCGGCCTCGGTCATGGCCTTTCTGAAATACCGGCTGTTCTCCTCCAATCTCACGCGCAATTCCGGCTCTTCCCGGATCAGGTCCAGCACTGCCAGGGATGTGGCGGTGATGACCGGGGCCAGCGTATTGGAAAAAAGATACGGTCGGGAGCGCTGCCGCAGCCACTCGACGATCTCCTTGCGGCCGGACGTGTAGCCCCCGGAGGCCCCGCCCAAAGCCTTACCCAGGGTGCCGGTGATGATGTCCACCCGGCCCATGACGCCGCAATGCTCATGACTTCCCCGTCCGTTCTCGCCCATGAAGCCCACGGCGTGGGAATCGTCGACCATGACCAAGGCGTCGTGTCTGTCGGCCAGGTCGCAGATGGCCTTTAAATTGGCGACGCTGCCGTCCATGGAGAAGACCCCGTCGGTGACGATGAGCCTGTACCGGCAATCCGCGGCATCGCGGAGCTGCGCTTCCAGATCGGCCATGTCATTATTTGCGTAGCGGAACCTCTTGGCCTTGCACAGCCGCACCCCGTCGATGATGGAGGCATGGTTCAGGGCGTCGCTGATGACCGCGTCCTCCGCGCCGAGCAGGGTCTCGAAGAGGCCGCCGTTGGCGTCGAAGCAGGAACTGTACAGGATGGTGTCCTCGGTTCCCAGAAATTCGGACAAGCGGCTTTCAAGCTCCTTGTGCACGTCCTGGGTGCCGCAGATGAAGCGCACGGAGGACAGGCCGTAGCCATAGCGGTCCAGGGCCTTGTGCGCGGCCTCGACGAGGCGCTTGTCGCCTGCCAGGCCAAGATAATTGTTGGCGCAGAAGTTGAGCACCTCGCGGCCGCCCGCCACCGTGATGCGCGCGCCCTGGGCCGAGGTGATGACCCGTTCCGCCTTGAAAAGCCCGTTTTCCCGCAGCTCGGCAGTCTGCCGCGCCAGATCGTCCAGTATTCGTTTCATGCCGATCCCCCGCTAAATTCGATTTGCGCAATTTTATCGCCATAAAATTTCTTGTCAAGGAATCAAAGAGCAATATATTAACGGATACCACAATCACCACCTCGTCAACAGACACCTTCGCCAAGACTTTGTCTTTGCTTGAGGACTTGAATAAGAGCTGCGCGGGAGCAAGGCACACATGAGCGAGAAAGAAATAACTCTGGATCAGATGGATCGTCAGATCATCGACGCCCTGCAGGACAATGGGCGCGAGTCCTACACGAGCATCGCCCAGCGGCTGGGCGTGTCCGACGGCACGGTGCGGCTGCGCACGGAGCGGCTGCTGAAAAGCGGCTACCTGCGCATCTCGGCGTCGGTTAACCCCATGTTCTTCGAGGATGGTCTGACCGCAACCGTCGGGGTCAGCCTGGAAGGACGGGCCAACGCGCAGATCATGCGCGCAATCGCAGACCTCGACGGGGTGCAGTCCGTGTCCAATGTTTCAGGACGGTTCGACCTGCTGGTTGAAATCCACGTGTCCTCGCGCAGCGACCTGCGTCGCTTCCTGGTGGACGACCTTTCGGCCATCGGCGGCATCCAGAACACGGAGACCTTTTTGTATCTGGAAACCATCAACAAATGGGTGCAGCAGCGCCCGGACGGCACAAAAAAATGAGCAATATCCTGCATGGGTTCACGGACCCGAAATATCTGGAAGTGATGATCGCCAAGACCGAAACACAGCTGCGCGAAGCGGAAAACGAGGACGACCGGAAGCGCTTCGGCGCGTACCTGGAGGTCCTCAAGGGATGGAAGAACAAGCTCGGGGCGAGCACGGACGTCTGCGCCCCGGACGAATCGAAATAACTATTCGGGGCGGGTCATGGTCTGGCGCATGCGCAGGGCGATCAGCTCGCCCAGGTCCAGCCGCCGGACAAAGCCGTCCTCCAGAAGCTTCACGGCGACCGGGCTCTTCTCCTGACCGGCCTGCGCAAGCCACTGCCTGAGCACGCCCTGCGCATGGCTGCGCAGGCTCTCTTCGGACAGGCTCGCGGCCTGCGTGAAGAGAGCCTCCAGTTGCTCCGGCGCAGGCAGCGCAGAGTTGAGCGCCACTGTCAGCAAGGCCCTGTAGCGCACCAGTGAGGCGGCGACATGGCTCTCCTTGACCACGGACAGCCCGGACCAGCCCGCCCGCATCCATTGAAAGATGCCGCTTTTGACCAAACCGTCCCCTTCCTCCAGATAGACCCCGATGGAGACGTTGGTCTGAATCCGCGACGAAACCCAGCCCAGCCCGGCCCTGGTCAGCCCCTCATCCTCGGAATAGACGTACCTGCCGTCGCCATCCGTTCCCAACGCATATCCCTTGCGGCCCACCTCGGAAGGTTCGGGCTGCACGCTGACGGAGAGCACCGCCTTTTCCGCGGGCAGAGACAGAATCACGCGCTGAAGCCGCATGCCGTAACATCCGCCCGTTGCCGGGTCCGGCGTGGTCCGGTCGTACTGCTCGCCGCGAATGAGCACATGCTCGGCCGGAGGCCAATGGGCCCACAGCCGCCGCTGCTCTTCAGCCGATCCCGACGTGGTCCAGACCGAGGAGCGGATCGAGAACGGCTTGAGGACCTCCTGCGGAATTTGAGGGTTGTAGAGATAGCGCAGCAGGCGTTGCATGGGCAGATGAATGGGAAAACCCTGATACGCGCCGGGCGCACCACTGAACTTCGGCAGCCCAAGGGAAGCGTCGGCGTTGCTGCGCACAAAGGCCAGCAGCGGCGCGATAAGCTCAGGATCCGGGCTCTGCCCGCGCAGGACCTCCACACACAGATGCTCCACCGCCCGCTCCAGGCCGGGCGGAGCGTCATGCGGGCCCACGGCCCCGGCTGGGCCAGCCCAGAAAAAAAAGAGGATGAGCCCGCAGACCCACCCCCGCCCCGCGTGAGAGGAAGAAGGCATCCTAGATTTCACCCTCCTTGACAAAGAACCGGACGGCCGACCCGGTCACGGAACTGCGTCCGGTATGGAGAAACACGGCCACAAAGACCCCCTGCAGAAGCAGCATGACCGGAACGGTCCACAGGGCGGCAAGCCCCTGGCCCATGTTCACGGCAATGTCTCCGGCGGTCAGGGTCCACGCGGGAATCAGGCCGTACAGGACGCCCACGCCGGCCATGATCTGGTATGCCGAAATCTTCTGCTCGCCCCGGTAGTCGGCCCGCAGGAATTCCGACAGCACCCGCCAGACCTGCGTGACCACCAATGGCACCGTCATGGCCATGGCAAAATGGTGTTCCGCGAAAAAAAGCATCCCCAGGCAGGCCGCCCCGCAATACAGATAGGCGGTCATGAGCTGCACCGGCACCAATTCGTGCCCGCACAGATCATGGGCGTAGGCGGCCTTCTTGGTCTGCCCCTGAAAGACGATGCTCCAGCCGCCAAAGATCCTGCGCCACGGCTCCGGCAAGCTGCGCACAGGGCGGCCATAGCAGCAGCCGAAACTCAGGCAGGCCATGCGCCCCACGCCCTCGCCCACTGCGTACGCGATGGCCAGGGCCGCCAGCGCAGGCAGCACGGCCCCCGCGCCGGTCAGGCTCGTCACCAGCCAGGCCACCCAGGGCGCGGCCAGGATGCCTACAAAGACCGCTCCGCCCACGCTCAAGGTGTTGCGTTTGCCCTCGACCATGCGGGCGATAATCTTGGCCGCCGGAATGCACAGCCCGAGCATTCCGGCCACCATGAGAGTCAAGCCGGTCAGCCCCATGCCCACGGAGCCAAGCAGCGCAATGGCCGTGGCAGTGGCCAGGGTGTAGGCTAGGGCGCTCAGGAGTCCGTACCAGGTCAGGTTCAGGCCGCGCCAGGTCCCGTCCTCGTTCTTGGCGAGCGGTACGCTGGCCAGCATCTGCCAGCGCTCGCCCGGCAGAACCCGGCCGCCCCAGCAGATGAAAACGAAGAGGGCCGATCCGAAGCCCACGATCCACATGTATTCAAGCATTGTCACCTCAATGGTATCGGGACGCGAGGCGCCCCTTACGGTTCAATGGCGCTAACCCGCGCGATGCTCTCCCGCACCCGCACATCCGTCTCCACCCAGGGACGGCCCAGCCAGCTCGAAAACCGGCTGCCCACGTCCCTGCGAAACTGATGCGCAACCAAATCCGGGGAAAATTCAACGCGCCCCGGCTCGAACACGAGCACATCCAGGGAGCTGCCCGGCCTGTACAGGCTTTTGGGCTGTCCCTTGCGCACGAACAGTCCGGGTACCATCTGCCTGGACTGCTCGTAGCCGGAGGCGGCATAGGCTTGCACGATCTTGCCGATCATCAGCGCCGCGACCTCGACCATGGCCACCATCCCGCAGCCCGTTCCCCCCGGCACGTCCGTGTCGATGACCGTCACGGCCCGACGGTTGCGGGAAAAAGGCGTGACCTCGCTGATCACAGCCGTGGGGTTGCAGGAATGAAAGCGGCCTTCGATCTCGTAAAAATCACACACCACCCCGCTGACCGGGACATGATTGTAGTGGTACTTGTCCGGCGTGAGGCGGAAAATTGCGAAATCGCCGCCCGCGAACGTGTTCGCCCAGACCGCGCGGCCCAAAAACTCGTCAAAGGCGAAAAATTTGTCCTTGATGTAGAGCGTGGATTCCGCACCCAAAGAACCCGCGAACATGCGCGAATCCGCCGGCGAGACCACGGCGAGGGCATCGTCCGCCATGGGCCGGACCTCTTCATACCGGATCCGGCGCTCGAAAATGCGGCGCGGCGTCGTGTAGTAGGCGGCCTCCTCCACGCATTCGGACAGATCGATCCCAAGGCGCCTGATCAGGCTCTGGGGCCCGGAGAGCCGCATACCGAGCGACAGGTCATAATTCATGAAACCAAGCAGCGCCGAGCCGCGTGCCGAAACCACGGCCCGGAACAAGGCCGGAGCCTGTTCACGGACCCGCGAATACAGGTACGTGACGACCCGGTCGCAAAACAGCTCTTCGTCGAGGACCCGCCCCGAATCCCTAGTTACGTACTGATGCGTCATTTTTCTTTCCTCGGATGCGGGCGTTGTCCCGGTGCATGCCCATGACCAGGATCAGGAGCTGGGTCAGCACAAGGCGACTGCCGCCAAATTCCCCAGTTTGCCGCAATTCGCCCCGTGCCTGGCGGACAAAGTCCAGAAGATCCCGTCCACCGAGCAGGGCCGGCAGCCCCGTGCGGCAGAATTGCTCGGGCAGGCACCCGAAATTCCTGACCGTCTCGCAGTCCTCCGCCAGATAATCCAGAGCCTCCTCAAGATAGTCCCGCCGCAACTCCCCCCGATAAACGTCTTCCGCAGCCATGTTGAATTCCCTGCCGCGCAGAGACAGCGGGGAGCGTGCGCCGGTGCGGTCCAGAATGCGGCGGGTCAGCTTACCGGACGCGCCCTGGCTTGGATCCAGAATGCGAGCGCGCAGGTTCCGCAGGAGCTCTTCCGCTCCGAAAAGCTCGACCAGATCGGCTCCCTCGGCGTGAATGAAATCAATCAATGCCAGGCGATACTCCTGCACGTGCACGCGCAGATGTCCGGGATAGCGGCTGCTGCCCCGCACCCGGGGCGCACGGGAGACAAGGTCCGACAGCACGACATTGCCCGAATCCCGGCGCATAAAAAACGTGGGCAGGGAGATGGCCGAGGCAAAAAATATCTGGCGGCGCTCACTCTCGACCTCCGGAGTGTCGGGAATCGACGTCCGATTGACCCGGCCGCTGACAATGAGCTTGCAGGCCAGGGCGCTCAGGAGTTGCTGCAGCTCGGCTGCAGGGCGCATGTCTTGCTCCAGGGAGTCGAAGAGGCTGTAGAAGCGTCCCTCGAACCCCGAAAAGCCCATCACGCCAAAAGCGCGCTGCTTGTAGAGAAGGTAGGTGGACATGGATTCGTGAAAAACACCCAGGGCCGCCAGATCCCGTTTCAGGCGCATGTCGTTGCCGACCTCGCCGTCCAGGGCTGCGCAGCGGTGGGTGCTCATCAGCGTGGTCATGTAGTCGAGCAACCGAAAATCCGGGATGAAATCACCACGCAGGCCAAAGATGCGGGCGATGGCCCGGTCCATGAGCGGCGGCCCGAAGGGGGTCAGGGGACGGCCGCAGACTTTGAGCTTGGCCTTCTTCTTCCACCGCCGCCAGATCATGCGCAGATGGGTGTAATCCAGTTCATGCGGCAGGAACCCGAGCGCCTTTTCGGGGTGAAAATCCTCAAAGTCCATGCGTAGGGGCGCGGCGCTGTAGGTGCCGACAAAGAGGGGCAGAAAATGCTCCATGATCTTTATGATCAGGTCCCCCAAAAATTTCTCCTCGGCAGCGCCAAAATCCCCGGTGCCGCCCATGAGTTCGCCCAGACGCGCGCTGCCGAGCGAGATATGGGTTCCGTTGTTGGCGAGGCAGGTATTGGAGGTGTTGGGCAGCACGACGAGATTGTTGGTCAGGATGCCGGATTCGCGCAGCTTGGCGATGGTGTTCAACTGGCTGCGGGAGAGCATGCGGTGGCACAGACCCATGTATTCCTTCTTGGCCTCTCCCCGGTCCCATCCGGACAGGCACGGATTCATGAACAGGTCCCGGTAATGGGCATCGGGGATGAGCTCGTTCAACTGCTTCTGCCGGGCCGGCGGCAGCGGCGCGAAATAGATCAGGGCGCGCTGCCCGTGCTCCAGGAGGCCGAACCGTTCGTTGGCGTGGTCGAGCAGCAGCTGGGAAAAAAGAAAACGCTGGCTGGTCTCCCGCGCGATGCCCCGTCCGCCCTGAAAGGCGGAGTTCATGGGCGCGGGATACAGGGAGAATGTCTCGGGCGAGGTGTTGTCGTTCAGGAAATGGTCGAGAAAGGATTCGGCCAGCTTGCGTGCCTGGGAGGTGATGCTTGAGCCGGCCAGATCGGCCAGGGCGAGCTTCAGGAGATAACTGATCGGGATTCGCAGCCAGTCCTCGCCGTCCTTGGAAACGAAAAAATCCGCGCTGTCCTTCCTGCGCCCTGATGCCGGATCGCCTTTATCGGCCAGCAGGTCCCGCTCCAGGGTGTGGCGGGCGAAGGCGTTGAGTCTTGACAGAGGAAAGCGGACCCAGCTGTTCTCCCAGACCGCGTCGTCGCCGGCGTGCAGATAGCGCTCCAGTTCGAGCAGGGTGCGGCTGGACGTGTCCCCGGCCGTGGTGCGGCGGGCCACGTTCTGGTAGTAACTCGAATCCCGGATCGTGATTGGCAGATCCACGCAGTCAGGGCTGCCCTGCACCGCGACCTGCAGCTCGCTCTCACTGCCGGCGGTCGCGTCATCGGGACAAAAGGGAAGCCGGTCAAGCATGCGCTCATTCCATGCGCCCTCAAACCCCATCACCCTGATCAATCGCGTTTCCATGCCCGTCCACGTCATTGTCCCGTCAAAAAACATGCACACCACCTTGTTTCCCTGCATTCATCAGATCAATATGGAGGTGGTGCGAAGATCGGGTGACCGGCATGTGACAGCTTTTGGACATGCCCTGGCCGCAAGTCCCTTCTGTCACCGCAGCGTCATCGCCTTGTCATGCCCGTGGCGGAGATATCGGGGACATGGAGGTCATGGATAACGACACCATTGCCCATCTCGGCCCGCTGGTCATTGCGGTGGGCACGTTCGTGGAGGGGGAGACCGCCCTGCTCCTTGCCGGAGCGGGGCTTGCCGTCGGCGTGCTCGACTTCTGGACCATTGTCGCGGCAGCCATCGCGGGCAGCCTGGCTGGAGATCAGTTCTTTTTCTGGCTCGGCCGCATGAAGGGCTCGGCCTATCTCAATGGTCACCCCCGCTTCGGGGCGAAGGTCCTGCGGGTCGGCGACATGCTGGTACGCCACCGCCTGCTGCTCCTCTGCAGCTACCGCTTTATCTACGGATTGCGCGGAGTCATCCCCTTCGCTTTCGGTGTCTCGAATCTGTGCTGGCGTTTCTTTCTGATCGCCAACCTGCTCACGGCCACGCTCTGGTCCGTGCTCATAACCCTGCTGGGCCTGCATGCCACCAGATTTCTGACCGATCCTTCGGCAGCCGCCCGGCTGCCTCTCTTGGGCGCAGGGGCGGCGATCCTGATCGGCCTGGGCTTTCTGCTCAAGGGTCGTCTCAAAATCCGGCCTTGATGAGCAGGCCTTGGCCACCTCCATCGACGCGGCTCACGACGACACGCATTGCGTAACAAAAACCTCCGGCGCCCCTGGCTGCGGAGCAAAGCGGGCCAGCTTCTCCGGTCGCATTGGCTTGGTCCCGTCGAAGATGTCGCAGGCCATGTAGTAGCGCAGATCCGTCAACCATGTGCCAAACAAACCCGAATGGGATGAGAACCTCCGCAGCACCTCCAGGGGATTGGTCAACGCCATCCCAAAGGGACCGAGCAGCTCGGACGGGTCGCGAAAGCATTCCCAGTCGCAACGTCTGCAGGACGGGTCCCTGTCCGGCAGCTCTCGCAGTTCCCAGAAAGGGCCCAGATCTTCGCCGCTGCGGTAGCCGCAGGGATAGGCGTGCCCTCCGCTGGCATCCACAAAAAAGAAATCCAGTCCGCCCCGGCAGGGGTATGTCTGTTCAACGTTGCCGCCCGCCTGACTGATGAGGGCGTCCAGGGAGGAGATGGGCGTAAACAGGCGGATGCGTGACCTGAAGGCCGGCACCACATCCTTGAGCGCCTGCAGCATGGCCTTTTTCTCTTCGGGGCTGAACCGTATGAACGGGTCCGAGGAGGTGGCTTTGTAAACGGCCTCATCTTCGTCGCTCATCGGATAGCAGCAGTTGCCAATGGTGAACCCCAATTCCGTTGCGAAGGAAAAGAAGCGGGTGAAGGCCTCGGTGAATCCTTGCCGGAATCCGAGCGGATCGAAGGGTCCTTCCAGGGCCGGGATGCGGCCTCCGCAAAGACGGTTGATGCCCAGGTTGACCGAGGGAAAAAGGCCGCGGCCATGAAAGATGGGCAGCGCCTTGGCGATGCCCCGCACCACTCCGGGCAGGCCCCGGTTCGCCTCGTGGATGCCGGGGTCGCTTGAGTCCAGGCTGATCCAGAAATTGCGGATGCCGCTTTCAAGCAGCTCGTCGGCCGTGCGGCGCATGCGATCCTCAAAATCCGGCGCTTCGTGACGCTGAAAGATGAAGCCGTTGGTGCCGGTGCGGATATACGGGATGCCGAGCTTTTTGGCGCGTCGAATCATGCCCGTCAGACGCGGAAAATCGAGCAGAGGCTCGCCTCCGGTGAAGGACACGGCCTGCATCCCCAATCTGGAGACGGTCTCCAAAATCCGGTCCACGAGCTCCGGATCAAGGCTGTGACGAGTGTAGGAATGGTCCGCGCTCATGCCGCACTGCACGCAACGCGCATTGCAGCGGGTGGTAATCTGGATCACGGCCTGGCCGGGAAGCCGTCCCCGGAACAGGCTGCGACAGGTGGAAAGAAGTCCCATGGAAAGCTCCTGAAAACGAGTTAGTTTTCAGAATGGGCGAAAGATGTGACGATTGCGTGACTGCCCGAAGGCCCTGCGGTTACAGGCAAGCCCAGCGTGATCCTGAAGACGACCTTGGCAACATTCAACCCAGCGAAACAACCACGGCGCCCTGCACGGGCAGATCTATTTTCAGCCGCTATTTTTAACTATTGAGGAGAAGGCGCAGCCCTTTTGCCAGCTTGAAATGAACCCGCCTGCGGGCAGGGATGGCGATGCTCTCTCCGGTGCGCGGATTGCGCCCCATGTGCGCGTCATGGGCCACGACCGAAAAGGAGCCAAGCCCCGGCAAGGCCACCCTCTCCCCTTGGGCAAAGGCCTCGCAGAGGACCGCAAGAAGGGCCTTTTTCGGAGAAGAATGGGAATTCTGGGAGTCATCGGAATCATGGGACGTATGGGCTGCAGGGAGTTCTGTATTTTCATACATCCCAAAATTCCCATCCTTCCCATTATCTTCCACCATCTGTGTTTGTCTCGATGTTGATGAGACCAGCATCCCATCATCCCCATTCTCTTCCACCCGTAGGGGCTCCTTCAGCTCATTTTTTTTTTGCTTCGTCTCCCAGTGGGTTCGAAGGCGGGATGGACGCGTTCACCGGAGCTGCGACCTGAATCAGCGGCTGCATTTTGTTGGGTGTCCAGGACAGCTTCAGCTCCAGTTTTTCCTTGTCGCTTTTTTGCTTTATCTCCAGCTCGGCCTCAATGGAGTCGGATGGACGCAGAATAAGGGGCCGCTCCTCGTTGTCGAGTATGAGAGAACCCTGCCTCAAGCCCGCGAGCACGGTCTCCAGATACGCGATCAGGTCTTCCCTGCTCATGATGCTCTTCGATTTGAACTTGTCTTTTCCCATAGTGTCCTCCTTTTTTGTATCAAGCCAGGGAGATAAGCGCCTGACAAAGCAGGTGCGGGTCGATGGCGCCGGTATTCCTGACAGTCAGGGGCGTCTTTATGATCTGGATGCCAAGGGAAGCCAGCTCCCGCTCCGGATTTTTTGTTTCCGGATAGGTGATGGCAGGGTCGAGCAGGACAAAGCCCAGCACATCGCTGATGGCGATGCTGTCCGGGGCGTCAGCCCGCAGATGGCGAAGCAGGGTGCGGACCTGGCCCGCCAGGGAGAGGCCCACGGATTCGGGGTCCGCAAACGTGTTGGGGATGAAGACCTTGGGGCAGGGAGCCTGGCTTATGGCCTGGCCCACGCCGCTGGGCAACAGGTTGGCCACGAGGGAACTGTAAAAACTGCCCACAGGATAGCAGACGAGATCCGCGTTTCTAATGGCCTCGCGGATCTTGTCCCGGATGAGCGGACGGACAGGCGCATTGCCCTTGGCCGGGTCGACGAGGGAAAGTTCGGTCACGGCGCGGTTCAGGGGCGCGGTTTCCTTGCCCGTGAGCAGGTGCTGGCCGATGAGGTGCCCGCCGCCTTCCAGCACTGCCCGCAACTGCAGATTGGAGTTGATCAGGATCCTGACTTCACCGCGCACCTGGACCAGCTTGGAGTAGATGTAGACGATGGGGTCTATGTGCCGCCTGTTCTCCAGATATCCGGCCGTAAGAATGAGGTTGCCGACGCTCGCCCCACTCAGATCGAAATCCGCGCCGATGGAATTTTCGAAGAGTTGCAGATGATGGCGGATGATCTTGCGCATGGGGTCCGAGACACGGGTGATCAGGGGATCGCTGCCCCGAACCAGGGCGGCCAGCTCGTCGCGCAATTGCGCAGGGCTTGCGGTCTTGGGCAGGCGGTGAGCGAAGAGATCGTAGATCTCGGGATATCCGTGCAGGGTGCGGTCGGCCAAGGCCATGAGCCGGTTGCGCAGGTCTCCCACGGCGGGCATGGCGAAGTACCGGCGCAGTACGGCCGAGCTGCCGCCCGAATCAAAAGGTGTGACCAGATGCACGGAGTTGTGGGTGTAGCCGACCAGAGCCTGGCTTGTCTCCTTGAGGGCCGTCCCACCAGTGAAAAAAAGAATGCGCGGCCCGAGGTCGGGGCTGCGTTGAGCCCTGGCCACGCGGACGGGATCGGGAACGCTGATTTCCCTGGTGACCCGGATCGCTGTTTTGGTCATGCGTTTTCCAGCAGATGCAGGCAGTCGGCCGCGGCCTGGTCGAAGTCCACTCCCCCGGCGACCTCGAAAACCCTGCACCCGTCGAGCGCCTCGGCATAGTCCGAAGTCGTGGGGGCATATCCGTTCCCGGGAGTGAAAAAAAGGCCAGTGTCCTTCATGAAGGCAGCCAGCAAGTCATGCCGCGTCCGGATGTCGATCTCCTCCATGCGTGTGGGCGAGCCGTCCCGGTGCCAATTCAGGAGCACCAGAAAACGCATGGGGCATTGCAGGATGAAGCGGTCCGGTCCGAAGATCTGGTCAATGAGGGCGTCGTATTTGTGCTCCAGGTTCCAGAGCTCCTCCGGGGGCATGGTCTGAAAACGGACCGAATCCTCGGGACTGATGATCCCGGTCAGGTCGGGGTTGTGCAACGCGGTGCCGGGATTGATGCGCGGATGTTTGGCCACGCCGAACATGGTCGGACAGGGCTTGCCCGGACGGATCATCAGCCTGTCGTTGCTGACAAAGGTCACCCCCTTGCTGACCAGATGCAGAGCCAGGGTGGATTTCCCCATGCCCGAAAACCCGGCCATGGCCATGCCGGTCTCGCAAACCGCGACGCCCGCGGCATGGGCCAGGAGACAGCCATCGTTCAACTTGCGCTCGATGAAGCGATTGTTGACGAAGTTGACGATCTGGTTCGGGTTGCCCTCGCAGTCGCCAACGGCCAGATTCCGCCCCTCCCCGAAGAGGAAGTGCACGCCCGTCAGCCGCTTGCGAATGACGCGTCCGCCGGGGATATCGATCCATTCTTCCTTGATCTTGGTCTTGCCCGGATCGGGCTCCTTGACCTGAAATGCGAGCCCCAGCTCCGGAACCTCGCCCTGCAGAGCCGTGATGAGAATTTCCGCCTCACCCCCGGTACTGAGAAAAGGCGCGAAATACGTAGTCAACTCCAGTGCCAGGCGTTCGGAGTTGGTCTTGATCCGGAACCTGCAGTCGCCCATGGTCAGGCAGACCTGGTGCGGCGTTTCGATGCCGGCGGTCAGGCGGCCTATGAGTTCGGCGCAGTCATGCTTAGCTTCCACGAATCTTCTCCATGACATAGTCTGTGTACATGGCCGCGGCGTCCAGGCCGCAGGCATCCTGAATGCCCCTGAAGCCCCCGAAGGCCGACACCTCGAAGACGACAGGGCCGGTGGCGGCTTCCACCACATCGACGCAGGTGAAATCGAGGTTGAAGAGAGCCTGGGCCTTTTCGGCCATGCGGATGGTTTCCGCGCAAGGCGTGGCCGGGGCGTATTTTCCCCCGGACTCGATGGTCGTGTTCCAGGCCCCTGTCCCGCAACGGGCGTAGGTGGTCATATATTTGCCGCCCAAAAAGACGATCCCCAGATCCTGGCCCGGCAGCTCGATTTTTTGCTGCAGGTACATGATCGGATTTTCAGCGTGAAAGGCCGCGATGAGGTCCCTCGCTTCGGGGCCATGATCAATGACGGTCATGCCCCGGGCCTTGGACGTGAAAAGCGGCTTGAACACGGCCGCGCCGTAGCGCTCCACCGCGCCCAGGGCTTCCTCCACGGACTCGGTGATGGTCGTGGGCGGCATGGGGATGCCGCCAAGCCGCAAGGTCACGGTGCAGCTCAGGCGGTCCAGAACCCGCATGATCGAAAGGGGCGAAGAAAAAATGGGCAGCCCCCGCTGGGCCAGAAAACGCAGCAGCTCCAGGCGGTCGAGGAGGTCCGGGGAGTAGCGCGCGCCGATCTTCTTGATGATCAGCCCATCCAGCTCTCCGAGGTCAACGCCCCCGATCCAGGCCTTGCCGCTGTCCAGGTCCAGGCAGACCTGCTCCATGTCCACCAGCAGCCGAAATCCGGTCTTGGCGGCCACCGTGTCCGCCAGCAGCTCCGAGGACCATCCCCCGCGTGTGCCAACCACTCCTATTTTCATGTGCATGTCCTAGTAGTTGAGTATTTCCAGAGGGAAAGAAAACTGTGCCAATTCTTCCGGACTTTGCTCCGTGAGCCGCTCCATGAGAAAAAGGCAGCGGTTGTACATGGCGTGGGCAAAGGAACGGTTCAGCTCGAACCGGGTCGAGGTATAGAATGACCTGGCCACGCCGAGTCCCAGGCGGATGTCGAAGCTGTCGTCCCCGTGGGCCTTGGCGAAGGATTTGGCGAAGGAGTAGAAGCTCCTGATGGTCTCGGTGATGCGTTCCCTCGACTCCGGGTCGAAGGCGGGCAGCCGAAAATTGGAGACGAGAAAGACCGAGACATCCTGCACGTAATCGGCATGCTGCGAGCGATACAGATCGATGAAATAGATCTTCTGATCCAAGTGGTTGTAGATGACGTTGTTGATATTGAAGTCGCCGTGAATGAACACCGAAAAGGGAGCCGGATATCTGGCTTCGATATCCATGCATCCTTTAATCAAATCACTGGCCGAGGGGATGTGGACGGAGTTGATGCCCATGGCCGGCCGCATGAGTTCCGGGTGGACCTGCAGGATGGAGGACATGCGGTCCCCGACCTGGCGCATCATGTTCGTGGGCAGGGCGAACTGATTCATGGTCTGTTCCCAGACAAGCTGAATGGTCTGCTCAAAGATGAACAGGGCGTTTTTGAGGATCTCCCTGTCCGGGTTGAAAATGGTCTCGTCCAGGGTGCAGCCGGACAGGAATTCGGTCAGCAGCGAGGCGTTCTCCCCTTCTTCCTGATAGCTGAAGACTCGCGGGACCAGTCCGGGAAAAATTTCATTCCAGCATTCCAGATTGATTTTCTCCTGCCGGATCTTGCGCAGGTTGCCTTCCTTGAAAATGGAGTCCCGGGCCTGGGGAGATTTTCTGTCTTCCACGCGGGCGATGCGGCAGCCCGACCGCGAGCCCCAGATGCCCTGAAAATCGACATCGGTGACGTCGCCCTGCAGGCCCGACGTGTTCAGGTTGCGCTGCAGGGCCTTGAATTGCTGGATCTTGATGCGCTCGCCGATGATGACAAAGAGCAGCGCTTCCCCGATATTGAGCAGGCTGTCACCGATGCGTTCCATGTAACGGATGATGAACAGCGACGTGATGTGATCCTCCACGTTGCGGCCAATGCGCAGATGAATCATGATCTTGTCGAAATTCTCCTTGTACATGGCGTCGAGTTCGTCTTCCATGCGACAGATACCCAGCGCGCCGGACAGATTGGCCTTTTGCAGGACCGGGAGGATGTCGCTCACCGTCTGGTGGATCTTCAGGAAGCTGTCCTTGTAGTCGAAATTTTCCAGAAAACGCGGGGTGGACAGATAGCCCATCTGCTTGGCGATGTTCACGCAATAGTCGCCGATGCGTTCCAGATTGACGGTAATGACGTGCACGGCCCGAAGATGCTTCATCTGCTCCGGAGCGAGCTTGGTCTGGTTCAGTGTCGTGAAGCACTTGTTCTCGATAACGTTCTTCAGGTTGTCGATGTAGTCGTCCTTGCTGAAGATCTTGTCGTAGGTCGAGGGGGTTGGGGCGAGCAGAAACTCGAACGTGGCCTTGATCTGGTTCTGCACCTCCATGATCAAAAACCTGAAATTTTCATCGAGCCCTTCGAAACTTTTAAGCATGGCGAGTCCTAGGAGGTGATGGAAATGGTGCCCGATGCCGGCGAGTCGTCGCTCTTGTCCTTCCAGCTGATCTTGAGGGCCAGCCTGTTTTCCGTGCCCTTTTTCTTCACCGCCACCTCGAATTTCATGTAGCCACCAGGATGCATGCAGATTTCGGAACCCTCGGAGTTGAGCACGATCCGGCCCTGCGCGAACCCTTCCTGCAAGGCCTGCAGATATTTCTGGATGGTACGGCAGTCCTGCACGGACTCGAATTCGAACTTGTCGTCTTGAGACATGATGCTTTCCTCTGTTTCAGCCCAGCAGGCGCTCGCGATATTCGCGGATGACGATTTCACGGCTCATGCCCGACAGGATGAGACGCTTGGAGATCTCCAGGTCATCCCAGGCGGGCTGATACCCGATCTCCCGGTTAACCTTTTCCGAATTTTGCAGTGCGATGGATTTGGCTTTTTCGCCCATGTGCGTGTCGTCGCCCATGAAGACGAGCTTGCGGCGTGCGGACAAACCCGCGCATGTGTTGGCCCGGCCCACGGCCGTGATCAGAAAATCCGTGTAGCGTTGTGACTGGGGGTTCCAGACCTCGTAGCCGTCCACGTCGTAGTCGGCCAGCAGGATGGGCCAGAACTGTTCGGGGTGGGGGATGATCACGCCTCCGCCCAGGGCGCGCGCCTCCTCGATGACCTCGGAGGTGCGGTAGAAATAACGCAGGGAGAAATGTGTCTTGACGATGGCCTTGACCGCCGAAAGGTAGGTCTGGATGCGATCGATGAGATCCCCGTCGTGGAGCGGCCGCAGGGCGTCGAAATAGTTGCGCAGGAGCTTGTTCTTGAGGGCGTCCTGGGGCAGGCGCGCATGATTCTCCTCCACCATGCGCTGCACCTTGGTCACGTGGTGCCGCACGAATTCGACCAGATCAAGGTCCGCGCCCGTTTCCCGCGCAGCCTGTTCGATGCGGTCTTCCAGCGGGGCCGTGATGGTGTGCATGAAATCAAAAAGCTGCGAGGCGCGATAGGTCAAGGTGTGCCGGAGCATGGCCCGCAGAGTGTGGGCGTGTTCCAGCCGGGAGGTCTTGAAATGCAGCAGCAGCTGCACCTTCAGATTGAACCCGTGGGAATAGCAGTCCACCTCCACGCCGCTGAACTCGTCGTACTCCAGCAGTTCATTGTGCTGAGTCGGTATGATCAGGCTCTCGGTCATGTCCGGAAACATGGCGCGGATGCGCTGCCTGACGACCGGCATGGGCACGAACTCCGGATGCCAGTGCACGGCCATGACGCTCTGCTGGCCGTGGATAACGAGCTGGGGAGATGCCAGGGCCGTCAGATTTTCCTCGCTCAGGTCCGTGCTGACCACACGATCAAACAGGGCCTGATCCTGCTCGGTGATGGCCGGGTCCCAGGCCGCCGGATTCATGGGATCGATTGCGCGCATGAGTCTGCCTATTTGTAGCGGGCGTGGCAGGTTTTTCGAGATTGAGCCATTTCAGCGACCACCGCAGTCGTCTCGGCCAGGTTCTCTTCGTCAAAGGCCGTGCGCAGACGCAGGCAGAGCTCGGCGTAGGCGGGGTAGAACTCGTCCCCGTATCCGCGATAGGTCATCATCGTTTCGGAGTCCGAAAGAAAGACGGACACGATCTCCCGCGAAGGCAACTCCGCCTTGGCCGCGCTCTCGCGCATGGCCTTGAAATAGACCTGCATCCTCTTTTTCAGCTTTGAATAACTTTCACACACGACTCCCGATCCGCAGGGACTATCAGCCTCGCAGACCTTGAGACCCTTGCCGGTGAACTTCACTTCCAGCGCATCATCTAGGCCCAGGTCGACCTTGATCTTGAATTTGACCAGTTCCGCCAGACTGATCCCGTATTCACCAAGATCGTCGGACTCATGTTCGAGAGTGTCGGCCAGTTTGCGCAGCAGGCCGGCCGCCTCGGATCTGGTGAGATGCCAATTGTGTTTGAGTTTCGGAGCCATGCAAATTTCCTTGGTGAAAGGTGTGGGGAAATGCAGATTTTCTCTGCGAACTGAGTCGCAAAGTCAATTCCGATACTGTGACATTTGCGTCACAGTTGTGTGACGAGCCAATTTGGCATGTCCATGCACCCGAAATTTTTGTCCAACCGCCATGAAAACGTAACAGAAATGACGCCGGTGCCGGATAATGTGCGCAAACCAAAGTGAGGTACGGATATGATCGCACAGCAAAAAGCGGACATGCATGTCCATTCGAAATTTTCCAGCAGACCATCGCAATGGATTTTACAAAAGCTTGGCTGCCCGGAGAGCTTTACGGAACCCGCATACATTTATGAGCAGGCCAGGGCCGCAGGCATGGATTATGTGACCATCACCGATCACAACGTCATCGAGGGGGGGCTTCAAATCGCCCATCTACCGGGAGTTTTCTTAAGCGAGGAGGTGACCACCTATTTCCCCGAGGACCGCTGCAAGCTGCATGTCCTGGTCTACGGCATCACCGAAATTCAGCACAGGGAGATCGAGCGACTGCGGGAGAATGTATTCGACCTTTGCGGCTACCTGCGCAGGGAAGCGCTCGTGCACGCGCTGGCCCATCCCCTGTTCGCAGTTAACGACAAACTCGGCATCGACCATTTCGAGCAGACCCTGCTTCTTTTCGACATCTTCGAAATGAACGGCTGCCGGGACGAAATGCAAAACCAAGTCCTGCGGACGATCCTGACCGATCTGGACCGGGTCACGATTGAGCTTTTGGCCGACCGGCACGGCCTGGAACCGCTCGGCTGCACGCCCTGGAAAAAAGGGCTCATCGGAGGATCCGACGATCATTCGAGCCTGAACATCGCAAGCATGCACACCCTGGCCGGGGCGAATGGCCTGGACGGCTTCCTTGACGCGGTCCGTGAAGGCCGGACGCGTCCGTCAGGACGAACGGCCACCGGCCATGCTCTGGCCCGCAATCTCTACGCCATCGCCTATCAGTACTACCTGGCCAAGACCAGGCGCGGGCGCTCCAAGATGCTCTGCATGCAGTTCGCCGACCGCATGCTTGGCGTAAGCGAAGCGTCCGGGCACGGCTTTCTGGCCCGGCTGCACGCAGCCATAGGCACGCGCAAAAGCAGCACCTATCTGCGCCTGGCCGATGCCGACGGCGTCAAGGCCGCGCTCTTGAAAGAGGTCACGCGCATCATCGAGACCGATCCGACCTTTACGGCCATCGCCAAGGGAGAGTCCGGCGCGGACTTTGATCAGGAGTGGTTCCGCTGCGTAGGACTGGCCTCTGACAAACTCATCGCCACGTTTCTGAATCGACTCCTGACCAGCGCGGTGGGCGCGGACATCTTCGACATCTTCAGCACCGTCGGCACGGCAGGGTCCCTGTATGCGCTGCTGGCCCCGTATTTTGTGTCCTTCGGGCTCTTCGCCCGCGAGAGGTCTTTCAGCCGCAAATGTGCAACAGCCTTCGGGCAGGCCAAATCCGAACCGCTCGCGCTGCTGCATTTCACGGACACATTTGAAGACGTGAACGGCGTGTCCTGGACCATCCGGCAGCAGCTGGACATGGCCCTGGAGCACGGCAAGCGCATGACCGTGATCACCTGCGGACAGGGCGAGAGCGCGCCCGGGCTCAAGGTCTTCGACCCCATCGGAACGTTCGCGATGCCCGAGTACCCGGAACTTTCCATTTCCTATCCGCCCTTTTTGCGCATGCTCGAATACACGCTGGAGGTGGACACAAAGCTCATCCTCGCCGCCACACCGGGACCCGTGGGTCTGGCCGCCCTGGCCATAAGCAGGATTCTGCAGATACCCATCCACGGCACCTACCATACGGCCTTTCCCCAATATGTCGCATCCATGACCGGCGACTCCGGACTTGAGGAGCTGACCCGCAAATACATGTCGTGGTATTACAAACAGATGGATGTCGTGTATGCGCCATCCCAGGCCATCGCAGAGGAGCTGGTGACCTTTGGTGTGGAGCGCGGGGCCATCCGAGTGTATCCACGCGGGGTGGACACGACGCGCTTTGATCCAGCCAAGCGGAACGGTTTTTACAAGCACTGGCGGGGAATGGACGCCTTCAAGCTGCTCTACGTTGGACGGGTCTCAAGGGAAAAGGATCTGGACGTCCTGGCCGAAGCCTTCAGCAAGGCGCAGGCGGCAATGAGCGGACGCGACGTGAGACTCGTCATCGTCGGCGACGGACCGTATCGGGAAGAAATGGAGCGGGAGCTCGCGGGGCAGCCGGTGCTCTTCACCGGGGTCCTGCGTGACGAGGCTTTGGCCGAGGCCTATGCCTCGGCGGATCTTTTCGTCTTCCCATCAACCACGGACACTTTCGGCAATGTGGTGCTCGAAGCCCAGGCCTCGGGGCTGCCTGTCATCGTCACCGACATGGGCGGCCCCATGGAAAACATAGAGCCCGGCGAAACCGGCCTCATCGTTCGCGGACGGGACGCAAGCGCCCTGGCAGAGGCCGTGCTCGAGCTGTGCGCCGATCCGGAGCGCGTCAAGCGCATGGGCGAGCATGCGCGCACGTTCGCCGAAGAGCGAAGCTTCGGCTCCGCGTTTCTGGCCACCTGGGAGATTTACAAGGACGCATCGACGCCCGCCGCGTGAGGGAAACCTCACGCGGCGGACATGTCGGATCAGATGGAGACAGGTTGATTGCGCGGCGTGACGCCGCCGAATCAGAGCCCGGTCTTGATGACCATGTCCGTGATCGGACCGCGCGAGCGTTCGCCTTTGAGGACGATGTGTCCGTATCCGGGCAGGCCTTTGAGCATCTTCACGGTCCAGTTCAGACCGTTGTTGGACTCGTTCAGGTAGGGGTTGTCGACCTGGCGCGTGTCGCCAAGGCAGATGCATTTCACGTTCTCGCCCATGCGGGTCAAAAGCGCCCGTGTCTCGGAGCGGGACAGGTTCTGCATCTCGTCGACAATGACCACCGCGTTTTCGAGGTTCATGCCCCGGATGAAGGCGATGGGCAGGATCTCGAAGCGCTTGGGGTTGAAACGGAAATTCCCGCCCTCGCTGTCGGCGAAGATGCGATTGGCCGGACGCAGGTCGTGCAGTTTCATGAGCAGATCCCCGACGTAGCGCACGTAGGGAGCCATCTTCTCCTCGAGATCGCCGGGCAGGTAGCCGAGCTTGGCCCCGATCTCGATGACCGGCTTGACCAGGTAGATCTTGCGGTACGGATTGTCCTTCTGCTCCAGGGCCATGAACAGGGCGGCGGCCAGGGCCAGGAAGGTTTTGCCGTAGCCTGCCTCGGACTGGATGGTGACCAGGTTCACGGCATCGTCGAGCAGAAGCTCCAGGGCCAGATTCTGATAGACGTTGCGCGGCCGCACGTTCCAGACGCTGTGCTGATAATCGATGAAGCGGGAGCCGGAGGTGGCGTGCATGAAAGGCTGCCCGCCGATCCAGGCGAAGCTGTTGGGGATCGGCTCTTCGCCCTCGCGCACAAACCCGGTGTAGGATTGGGACTCCGAGCGGAAGGGATTGGAGTCGCGGTAGCCTTCACAGGAAATGGAATGAATGCGAGCTTTCAGTTGCAGGATGCGGTCGTTGGTGACCAGAATGGGCGCTTCCACGCCGCTGCCGATGAGCTCCTCCAGGATCAGGTCGTCGCCGCTCTTGCTTTCCGAATCCGGAAAAGAGCAAGGAGGAAGGAACAGGATGTCGGAGTCGTCCTGCAGCGCGGTGATGGCCTGGGCCACGACATGGGCCACGCGCGGCTCGCGCTTGAGCTTGTCCAGCTCGCGCAGGACCGTGTAGGGGAGGATGACGCGATTCTCCTGCCCGTTGCGCAAGGTCTTGATGCAGTAGGGGTTGTCAATGAGCACATTGGTGTCGAGCACGTAGTTCTTCTGCATGGACGGGATCAATCCTTAGAGGCGTCAAGCCCCGGTCGGGACCGTTGAGGAAAAGAGCGGCCGGTCAGACTGCAGCCGACATCCCGTCCCCAAGCCCGGTGCGTCCAAATTCTCCGGGATGCCTGTCGACCATCTCCTGACATTCGATGCAGAACAATGCGCTCGGGATTGCCAGAAGCCTGCGGTCGGAAATGTGCTCGCCGCACATTTCGCAAGTCCCGTAGGAATCGTTGTCAATGGCCTTGAGAGCAACGGCGATGTCTTTGAGCAGCGCTATATTGCGATTGTATCGTATCATGTTCCAGTCGCGGGAGGAAGCGGTGCTCGCCTGGTCTGCAAAATCCGGCTCCGCGGTCATGTCCTGCCTCATGAGCTCTCGCAACACGGCGTTCTCATCCTCGATCTTTCTGGACTTTTCCCGCAACCTGATTTCGATTCCCAAATGCAAATTCCTGCTGTTCGACATGGGGCACCTCATGCGTTGTGGCCAGGCCGACCGGACCATCCGGACAAAACCTTTTCGCCGTTGAAGCACCCTACGCCGAGCGTGTTGCGAATCGGCGTCAGCGTCGTTGAGGTTTGATGACAGCGCTACCCATGCGCATCCGCAAGGAGTCGGTCGGCAATCAGCCGCTCCATGGCCGGATCATCCTGCAGGGTGGGCTGGAGCACAAACTCCACCTCGGAGAATTCCCCGCGCAGGGCCTTTATCAGCTCCGGGATGTCGTGCTCGATGTGCACCCCGTTGTAGAGAAAATACTGCATGACCACGATCCGCTTGCAGCCCTGGCCAAGCAGCGCCCGGACCTGATCTTCCAGGGTCGGTTCGCCGAGTGAGAAAAAGGCCGGCAGCACCGGCGCACCGGGCACCTGCCGCGCAACCCGGCCGACCATGGCCGTGAACACCTCGCCGACTTCACGCCTTCTGCTGCCGTGCCCGAGCACGATCATTCCCGTCTTTGCCATCCGTCCTCCCGAGATAAAAAAAGGCCACCCGCGAGCGCAGGCAGCCCGGACCCTCTCTCCCCGGACATCCTAGTGCTTGTGGTCCTCGTGGGCCGGCTTCGCATTGTCGTCATGGGTGTGGTCGTGATCGTGGTCATGGGGGTGACTGTGCGTCAAATCCCCGTGCTTGTGTTCGTGGTCGTGCTTGACCACCGTGCTTGTGGTCTTGCCGCGCAGACATCCGCATCCCTTGCACATATGAGCCTCCTTGGGCCTGACAGGCCGCTTCTTAAAATGTACGAATTTTTTTAATCCTTTCAGCCTCAATGGCAAGGGCGAAAGAATGTGCAAATAAATGCACAAATTTACACATCGTGCAAACATCCACACAGACAATGCGGCCAACTTTCCAGGTATATCGTGACAACATACTGAAATCACATCACTTCGAATTTTGGCACATCACATGCTTTAGCCAGATCAAACCAAGACATTCTACTACCTCCAGAATGTGACAGGAGCCCCAATGCATCTCAAACACCTCATCCTCTCCCTCCTTCTGGTCCTGGCCCTCGCAGCCGGGGTCCAGGCCTACAAAGGCGGCTGTCCGGGACAGGGACACTACCAGGACTTCATGTCCGGGCTGACTCCCGAACAGCAGGAAAAAGTACAGAAACTGACTGACACGCATCATGAAGAGCTCTTTACCCTCCAAAAAGAGCTCAAGGCCAAGCATGACGCAATGGAAGCCCTGTTTGCCACCGTACCTGCGGACAAGGCAGCCATTGAAAAAGCCGTGGCCGAACTGAACGAGTTGCAGGCGAAAAAAGCCAAGCTCAACGCCGACTACCGCGTCGAACTGTCCGAAATCGCCGGAAAGCCCGTTCCCCTCGAATCCGGTAGAGGCTGTGGTCCCAAGGCACAGTGCGGAGCAAACTCCAGCGGCGCCACCCCAGGTGCCGGCTCCGCGCCCTGCTGCCCCGCCACACAAACCCTGTAAACCTTTCTCTCCCTCCCTGTACCTGGCAAAGGCCGCACCCCCTGCGGCCTTTGCCTTTTGATTCAAGAGGCTGCCCATGGAAATCGCGCTCCCGATCCGCAGCAACCGCACCATCATGGTCGCCACCATGGCGGTATTCGTGCTCGGCCTGTCCTTGAGTTTTTCCACGTGGCACAACCTTCGTCAGCAGCAGGAATCCTTTCACGAACACGCCCTGGTCACGGCCCGGTCCATCGCGGCCGGGATAGAGATCAACCTGCGCCGGGAGCTGCACCTGCCCGCGACCGCCGAACACGCCAACGCCATCCTGCACCTTCAGCGCGCCTTGGCCAAGGATCTGCTCCAAGACTACATCACGCGCACCGATGCCCGTTTCATAGGCCTCTACAACCCGCTGGGACACATCCTCTTTTCCTCGCACAGCGATCCCAAATCCATCCAGGGACAGCTGCCGACCATTGCCTGGGAGAACATGGGCCACACCGGCGAGTGGAGCGGCGAGATGAATTTCGAGGGCCAGCCGATCATGGTCCTGGGCCGCATCAGCCACCTGACCACGGGCGCCGCGTGCCATGACGGGCAGTGCCCGCCCGATCACCAGCCCCCGCTGCTGCTGGTCGGCGTGGACATGACCCAGCATCTTCTGGCCTTCGGCAAATACAAGCGCACGGCCATCCTGCAGACCGGCTACATACTGGCCGTGACCATCGTCTTCTGGATCCTGCTCCTGGGTTTTCTGCAGCGCAAGGAGCAGGGCCAGCGCCTGCAACGTCTTGAATCCTTCAACGCGCGCCTGCTGGACAACATGCCGGACGGCCTGCTGACCCTCGCCGCCGATGGCACGATCGTGGCCGCCAACCCCGCCGCCTCCAGCCTCATGGACGGCCTGAACCTCGTCGGGCAGCCTCTGACCCGCCTTTTCGCCACGCTCGGCCTGGATGAAGGCACACAACGCAATCAGGAGTGGACGACGCTCAAAACCAGGGACAAGCACCTGGAGATCTTGCAGCTGCCCTTGAAAGACGGTTCAGGACAAAGCCTCATCCTGGTTCGCGATCGAACGGAACTGGCTGGCCTTGAGCGGGAACTGCACCGCAACGAAAAGCTGGCCGCCATCGGACGCATGGCTGCAGGCGTGGCCCACGAGATCCGCAACCCCCTCTCGGCCCTGCGCGGCTTCGCCCAATTCTTCGCCAAAAAACTGGCCGGACGCGAACCCGAGGAACTCTATGCCAAAACCATGGTTCAGGAAGCAGACCGACTGAACCGGGTCATCACGGATCTGCTTTTCCTGGCCCGGCCCAGGCAGCTGGACTTTGCCCAAGTGCCTCTTGCGCAGGTTTTTCAGGAAGTGCATACTCTCTTGTCCATGGACATCGCCGCCAAGGGCGGCCGATTGGAACAGAATGCGGATGCGCAGACCGCCATGGCCGACAGGGACGCATTCAAGCAGGCCCTCATCAACCTGCTCATGAACAGCATCGCGGCCCTGCCAGGCGAAGGCGGATTGATCGAACTCATGGGCCAGGCGGACGACAAGGGCACGTGGGTCCGGGTGCGGGACAACGGCCGGGGCATGACACCCGAAGAGCGGGAACACGCCCTGGAGCCATTCTTCACCACCCGCGACAAGGGCACGGGCCTTGGCCTGGCCATTGTGCACACCATCATGCAGGAGCACGGCGGAAGCATCTCCATCGAAACCGATCCATCCCGGGGCACCACGGTCTGCCTCTTCTTTCCCGACAACCACACGGAGAGCGCGTCATGATCCCACAGCCAACCGTACTCATCATCGATGACGAACCCGCGCACCGGCTCATGGTCCGCGTCGTCCTGGGCGACGCCGGCTTCAAGGTCCTGGAGGCGGACAACGGGCCGGCCGGCCTGGCCACGCTGCGCAGCAAATCCGTGGACGTCGTCCTCCTGGACATGCGCATGCCGGGGATGAGCGGACAGGAGGTGCTGCAGCGACTGCACGAAGAGGGGAATTTTCCGCCCGTGATCATGCTCACGGCCTTCGGCAACGTCGGCAGCGCCGTGGAGGCCATGAAAATCGGTGCCTGGGACTATCTGACCAAGCCGACGGACAACGACGAACTCTTGGCCGTGGTGCAGAAGGCGGCGGAACATGTGCGCCTGACGCGCGAAAATCGCGACCTCAAGAAGCAGATCGGGCAAATGCGCGAAACGAGGATCATCGGGAACAGCCCGGCCGTGCGCAAGGTCGTGGAGCTGATCGAACAGGTCGGCCCGAGCGAGGCCAACGTGCTCATCCTCGGCGAATCGGGCACGGGCAAGGAGCTGGTGGCCCAGCAGCTGCACGAGCAAAGCGCGCGCGCCAGAGGCCCGCTGGTCAAGGTCAACTGCGCGGCCCTGCCTGAAAACCTGCTCGAGAGCGAGCTCTTCGGGTATGTGCGCGGCGCCTTCACCGGCGCGGCCCAGGACAAGCCCGGCCGTTTCCAGCTCGCCGGAGGCGGCACCCTTTTTCTGGACGAGATCGGCGAACTGCCACTGACCCTGCAGGCCAAGATCCTGCGCGCCCTGCAGGAGCGCATCGTCGAGCCCCTCGGCGGTGTCGCCCCGGTCAACATCGACGTGCGCTTCATCGCGGCCACCAACCGCGACCTGCCGACCATGATCCGCGAAGGAAAATTCCGCGAAGATCTGTACTATCGCCTCAATGTCCTTGAGATCCACATCCCGCCCTTGCGGGAGCGCATCGAGGACATCCCCCTGCTCGTCGATTATCTGCTGGAAAAACTCTGCCGCAAGAACAACCGCCCGGTCCGCTCCGTCAGCCGGGAATTCCTTGCCGCCCTGTCCCGGCACGAATGGCGGGGCAACGTACGCGAACTGGAGAACATTCTCGAGCGGTCCCTCATTCTCTGCCGCGGGGACATCCTCGACCTGCGGGACCTGCCGGACCATCTGCTTGCACCAGGCCGGCCGGCTGTGCCCTCACCCGGCACCGCGCCCTTCGAAAACCCCCTGGAGGCGGCTGAACGCAACGCCCTCGAAGAAACCCTGCGCAAATACGCAGGGCATAGGGAACGCACGGCCCAAGCCCTGGGCATCAGTCGCCGCACCCTGCAATACCGCCTCAAAAAATACGGACTGACCAGCAGATAAAAAAGGCCGGCTCCCTCGCGGGAACCGGCCTCTCTTGTCTTCACAGAACAGAATCAGATACCGCAGGCGTCCTGCAGGTATTTCATCCGCAGGTTGCGCGTGACCAGGACCGGACACGTCGCCCCTTCCAGCACGCGTGTGACCACGCTGCCCATGATCACGTTCTCGAGCACGGACAGACCGCGCGAGCCGATAACGATGAAGTCGCAGTCGAGCTCGTCCTGCACGTTCAGGATGACATAGTCAGGACGGCCGCTACGTTCGATCAGCTCCACTTCCAGACCGCAGGGCTCCAGCAGCTTCTTGTATTCTTCCAACAGCGCCATGGCCTTGGCCTGCTCCTTTTCGCGCAACTTCTCGGCCATCTCGCCGCCGATGGTCATGTTGACCGGCTCCCAGACATTGAGCAGGTAGAGCTTCGGGTTTCTGGCATTGACCAGATGGGCGGCGTACTTGGCCGCGTTTTTGGAGGAATCCGAACCGTCCACGGGTATCAAAACACGTTCAATTTTGATCATAAACATATCTCCATTACGGCTGAAAACCGTCTTCGCATTCGGTTAGAAGAAAAGGAAGGTCATGAGCACGAAGCAGGGAATCAGAATTCCCACGGACCACGCCATATAACCGAAAAAGCTGGGCATCTTGATCCCGCTTGATTCGGCGATAGACCGGACCATGAAGTTGGGAGCGTTACCGATATAGGTATTGGCGCCCATGAACACCGCACCGGCCGAGATGGCCATGAGGGTATGCACGTGTTCCATCAGGAATTGCGCATCGCCACCGGCCGTATTGAAGAAGACCAGATAGGTCGGGGCGTTGTCGAGGAAGCTCGACAGGGCGCCGGTCAGCCAGAAGTACATGGCGTTGTTGGCCACGCCATCGGTGGTGACCATGGCGATGAGGCTGCTCAGGGCTCCGTCCATGCCCGAACGCAGGATGGCGATAGCCGGAATCATGGTGAGGAAGATGCCCGCGAAGAGCTTGGCCACCTCGACGATGGGCTCCCAGTTGAACTCGTTGCGGCGACGGATCTCGGCGGACGTGGTCTTGAGACTCACAAAGGCCAGAACCAGGAGCAGGATGTCGCGGGCGATGTTCTGCAGCTCCATGTGCACGTGATAAACGGTCACTCCACCTTCGGGCTTCCACATGCCGCTCATGAGCACGCCGCCGACCACGCCGGCCAGCAGGAGCAGGTTGAAGTTGCCTTCCAGACGCAGCTTGCCGTCCTGACCGGCGTCAGGGGACTCGGGCTTGCCTTCCTTGCTGAAAAGCACCGTGTCGATGACGAAATACAGGCTCAGCAAAATGATCGACATGACCGCAAAGGGCATGAACAAATGCTGCGTGGTCCAAAAGAAGGACACGCCCTTCAGGAAACCCAGGAACAGCGGCGGGTCGCCCAGGGGGGTCAAGCTGCCGCCGATGTTGGCCACCAGGAAGATGAAAAAGACGATGGTGTGGACCTTGTACTTACGGTGGGAGATGGCCCGCATGAGCGGACGGATGAGCAGCATGGCCGCGCCGGTGGTCCCCATCCAGCTCGCAAGCAGCGTGCCGATGAGCAGGATGACCGTGTTGACCATCGGTTTGCCCACCAGGGAACCGCGCAGGCACACGCCGCCGGCGATGGTGAACAGGGAAAAGAGCAGGATCAGAAACGAAACGTACTCCAAGGCAATCGTGTGGACGACCGAATAGAGGGCCAGCTCGTAACCATGGAACAGGGCGAAAGGCACGAGGAAGGCCACGCTCCAGAAGGCGGCCACCTTGCCGTAATGGTGATGCCAGAAATGGGGCACGGCCAGCGGCATGACGGCGATGGAAAGAAGCATGCAGGCAAATGGCATGACCCAGAGTACGCCCAGATGCTTGCCGATCTCCTCGGCCTCATGGTGCAAATCCCCGCCGGAAGCCCACACTTCCGGCAATATGCCAAGAACTCCCAGACCGATGACCGCTAGGCAAAAAAACCAGACAGAACTTTTTCGCATCCGATGTTCTCCTCTTGTACCGCCGCCATCGGCGACAGCCTTTTCGCGTGCACATTGAAGGCATCATGAACGATGCCCAGCCTCTCCCCCTCCCACAAACTTGAATCAAAAAAAGCCCCGACCGTTCTCGATGAATTCCAGGATCATCTCCGTTGACGGCCTACAGGACTCAAATTGGCGTCCTGATCCATGCAAGACGACCCGATTCTCGACCATGCGCACAGACTCTCGCAAGTTCAGGATGTTAAACCTGTTTTTGTGCACGGCGGGTGCATAAGCCATATCCGTTCCCGGAGCAATACCCCCACGAGCCCGCTGTTTCTCTCGGTAAGCGGGGATAATGCGTATGGTGCGTATGACACGGATGAGAGTTCCCGAAATCTTTTGTCAATTCGTACAAAACAGGTTCGAAAACCAGACCTGTCGCACAAAAAAACGGCCGCCCCCCTCTTGGAGAGCGACCGCCATTCAACGGGTAAAACCTGAAGATCCGAGCTAGAGCCCGCAGGCATCCTGCAGATACTTGAGCCGCAGGTTGCGCGTGACCAGCACCGGACACGTCGCCCCTTCCAGCACACGCGTCACCACGCTGCCCATGATCACGTTCTCGAGCACGGACAGACCGCGCGAACCGATGACGACGAGGTCGCAGTCCAGCTCGTCTTGCACGTTCAGGATGACGTAATCCGGGCGTCCGCTGCGCGAGATGAGCTCCACGTCCATGCCGCAAGGCTCCAGCAGCTTCTTGTATTCTTCCAGAAGCGCCATGGACCGCGCCAGGGCATTTTCGCGCAGCTTCTCGGCCATCTCGCCGCCGATGGTCATGTTGACCGGCTCCCAGACATTGAGCAGATAAAGCTTGGGATTTCTGGAATTGACCAGATGTGCGGCGTACTTGGCCGCGTTTCTGGAGGAATCCGAACCGTCCACGGGTATCAAAACACGTTCAACCTTGATCATAGTCGCATCTCCACGGCGGCCTGGCCGCCTCACGGCTGTTGATTAGTGGAAGAAAAGGATGTTCATGAGCACAAAGCATGGCACCAGAATACCTGCGGACCAGGCCATGTAGCCGAAGAAGCTCGGCATCTTGATGCCGCCCGTTTCAGCGATGGACCGGACCATGAAGTTGGGCGCGTTGCCAATGTAGGTGCACGCCCCGAAGAACACCGCGCCCGCGGAGATGGCCAGCAGGGTACCCACCTCGGTCATGAGCCGCTGGGCGTCGCCGCCCGCCGTGTTGAAGAACACGACATAGGTCGGGGCGTTGTCCAGGAAGGCGGACAGGGCACCTGTCAGCCAGAAGTACATGGTGTGGTTGTCAAGACCTTCGGCGGTCTTGACCATGGAGATGATGCCGTTCAAGGCGCCGTCCATGCCTGCGCGCAGAATGGAGATGGCCGGGATCATGGATATGAAGATGCCGGAAAAGAGCTTGGCCACCTCGCGGATGGGCTCCCAATCGAACTCGTTGCGGCGGCGGATTTCCGGTGCCGTGATCTTCAGGCTGACAAAGGCCAGGGCCACCAGCAGCACATCGCGCAGGATGTTCTGCAGTTCCACGTGGACTTCGTAAACAGTGATCTCAAAACCGGGCTTCCACATGCCACTCATGAGGACGCCGCCGACCACGCCGCCCAGCAGCAGCAGGTTGAGGGTGCCTTCAAGCCGCAGCTTTCCATCCTGGCCCGCGTCCGGGGATTCGGGGCGGCCTTCCTTGTTGAACAGGTAGGTGTCCAGGGCGAAGTACAGAGCCAACAGGATGCCCGACAAAACCGCGAAGGGCACGAACATGTGCACCGTGGTCCAGAAGAAGGACACGCCCTTCAGGAAGCCCAGGAACAGCGGCGGATCGCCCAGAGGCGTGAGGCTGCCACCGATGTTGGCCACCAGAAAAATAAAAAAGACAATGGTGTGCACCTTGTACTTGCGGTGCGAAATCGCCCGCATGAGCGGCCGGATGAGCAGCATGGCCGCGCCGGTGGTCCCCATCCAGCTGGCCAGCAGGGTGCCGATCAGAAGGATGATCGTGTTGACCTGGGGTTTGCCCACCAGGGAGCCGCGCAGGCAAACGCCACCGGCAATGGTGAACAGGGAAAAGAGCAGGATGATGAAGGAGATGTATTCCAGAAACAGGACGTGCAGCACATTGTAGATGGCCAGATTCAAGCCGTACACCAAGGCGTAAGGCACGATGAAGGCAGCGCCCCAGAAAGCGGCCACCTTGCCGTAGTTGTGATGCCAAAAATGGGGGATCGCCAGCGGCATGATGGCAATGGACAGGAGCAGCCCGGCAAAGGGCACAACCCACAGCACCCCCATCTGCTTGCCTATCTCATCTGCCGCATGATGCAGACCGCCGGCGGCCCAGACTTCAGGTGCCAAACCAAGCCATCCCAGGCCAACGGCCGCCAAGCAAACAAACCACACAGAAATTTTCCGCATCCGATGTTCTCCTTTTTGGCTGCCACCCACTGCGACAGCCGGTCGTTTGTGGACGGGAGGAGGAGAACATCAACTGCAATGCCCTTCCACCACCCGAACCAAGGATTTGGTCAATACGGCCAGGTCCTGGTCTTCCATGATGTATGGAGGCATCACGTACACCAAACGGCCAAAGGGACGAACCCAGACGCCCTGCTCCACAAAAGCGGTCTGAATTTCGGCCATCCGCACGGGTTCCCGGAGTTCCACCACACCGATGGCACCGATAACTCGTATATCAATAGTATATGTCAATTTCCGGCACGGTTCAAGCCCCTCGGCAAGTACGCGTCCGATCCTGGACACTTGCGCGGCCCAATCGTTTTTTTCCAATAATTTCAGGGAAGCCCTGGCCACAGCGCAGGCCAAAGGGTTGCCCATGAAGGTCGGCCCGTGCATGAACACGCCGGGCGATCCGGCGCACACGCCTTCGGCCACCCGGTCCGTGGCCAAGGTCGCGGCCAGGGTCATGTACCCCCCTGTCAGGGCCTTGCCCAGGCACATGATGTCCGGACTGATCCCGGCGTGCTCGCAAGCGAAAAGCCTGCCCGTGCGGCCGAAGCCCGTGGCGATCTCGTCGGCGATGAGGAGCACGTCGAAGGCATCGCACAGCTCGCGCACGCGCTTTAAATACATGGGATGATAAAAATACATGCCGCCCGCGCCCTGGACCACGGGTTCAAGGATCACGGCCGCGATTTCATGATGATGGCGCTCCAGGGCCTCGCGCATGGGAATGATGTCGACCTCGTCCCACTCGTCCCCGAACCGGGAGCGAGGCCTGGGCACGAAATGCTGCATGGCCAGGACGCCTTGAAAGATTTCATGCATCCCGTTCACGGGATCGCACACGCTCATGGCCGCAAAGGTGTCGCCGTGGTATCCGCCCCGGATGGTCAAAAGACGGTTCTTTCGGCTTCGCCCCTGGCAGATCCAGAACTGAAAGGCCATCTTGATGGCCACCTCCACGGCCACAGAGCCCGAGTCGGCCAGAAAGACCTTGGTCAGGGGCGCGGGCGTGAGGTCCACCAGCGTCCGGCACAACTCCACGGCCGGTTCATGGGTCAGCCCCCCGAACATGACATGGGCCATGCGGGAGAGCTGGTCCGTGACCGCCGCGTTCAGGACCGGATGATTGTAGCCGTGAATGGCCGCCCACCACGAGGACATGCCGTCGATGAGTTCCCGGCCGTCCGCAAGCCTCAGACGCACGCCGGAGGCCGAGACCACCTCGTGCACGGGCAGGGGGCTGGTCGTGGAGGTGTAGGGATGCCAGACGTGGTCGCGGTCAAAATCAAGGATGCTTTTGGTCATGGCGGAACCGATGTGTTTTGGCTGTTTGGGAGAATTGCGCTTGTTCGCCGCTTGGGCTAGCAGCACGTGGACACGAGGACAAACATGACCGCTATTCCACCGGAATTCAATCTGCAATCCTACGATTTCGACCTGCCCGAAGCACAGGTCGCCCAGGACCCCACGGACAAACGGGGGGCCTCCCGCCTGCTGGTGCTGGACCGGGCCAGCGGCGAACTGCGGGACGCCATGTTCGCCGAGATCGCGCAGCTGCTCCCCAAGGACGCGCTCCTGGTGGTCAACAACACCAAAGTGCTCCCGGCCCGTCTGATCGGACACAAGGAGTCCGGCGGACGGGTGGAATTTCTGCTGCTCACGCCCCTGGCCCTGATCGAAGCCGAGCCCGGCGTGGACGGGACGCAAACGGCGCTGGCCGAAGGCCTGCTCAAGGCCTCAAAGGGCCCCAGAGCGGGCGAAGTGCTCCATTTTCCGGGCATCGAGCTGCACGTCCTGGAGAAGGGCGAGTTCGGCAGGGCCAAGGTCCGGCTGCATTGGGAGGGAGAGCTGGCCGAGCACTTCCTGAGCCAGGGCCATATTCCACTCCCGCCCTACATCCGCCGCGAAGACAAAAAAGAGGACCGCACCCGCTACCAGACCGTCTATGCGCGGGAGGAGAAGCTCGGCTCGGTGGCCGCGCCCACGGCCGGCCTGCACTTCACCCCGGAGATCATGGATTCCCTGGCGCAGCAAGGCATCCAGATCGCCGAGGTCACCCTCTATGTCGGCTACGGGACCTTCAGCCCGGTGCGTTGCGACGATATCCGCGAGCATGTCATGCACGCCGAATACGCGGAGGTGCCCCCCGAGACCGCCCGGGCCATCGCCCAGGCCAAGGCCCAGGGGCGGCCCGTGATCGCCGTGGGCACGACCACCTCGAGGACGCTTGAGAGCATGGCCACCGCCCTGGGGGAAATAGGGCCGTTCAAAGGCTGGACGAGCATCTTCATCCACCCGGGGTACCGCTTCAAGGTCGTGGATCAGCTCATCACCAACTTCCACTTGCCCCGCTCCTCCCTTATCATTATGGTCTGCACACTCGCGGGCAGGCGACAGATTATCGATGCCTACAATCATGCGGTGAAGCAGGGGTTCCGTTTTTTCTCCTATGGAGATGCCATGCTCATCCGCTGATTCCGCCCGTCTGAGGCCTTCCTTGTCACCACTATCCCCCCCGTGGAGGTATTCCATGCCAAGCAGAGTCGAATTCCGGGAAGACCGCTGCAAGGGCTGCCTGCTCTGCACCGAAGTCTGCCCGAGCGGCATCATCCAGCAATCAAGCCGGTTCAATCAGAAAGGGTACAAGGTGACCGAGGTCACGCCCGACATGATGGCCGAATGCAAGGGCTGCGCCTTTTGCGCCATGATGTGCCCGGATTATGCCATCAACGTCTACACGACGAAGTCGGCCAAAGGAGGAAAAAAATGAGCACTCCCAAGCGCATCTTCGTCAAGGGCAACGAGGCGATCTCCCGCGGTGCTTTGGCCGCCGGAGCGAAATGCTTTTTCGGCTACCCCATCACCCCCCAGAATGACATCCCCGAATTCATGTCCTCGGCCATGGTCGAGGCCGGCGGACAGTTCGTGCAGGCCGAGAGCGAGGTGGCCGCGGCCAACATGCTCCTGGGCGCGGCGGCATGCGGCATCCGGGCCATGACCTCGTCGTCGAGCCCCGGCATGTCGCTCAAGCAGGAGGCCATCTCCTACATGGCTGGCAGCGAAATCCCCGGAGTCATCGTCAACGTCAGTCGCGGAGGCCCGGGCCTGGGCGACATCGGCCCCTCCCAGGGCGACTATTTCCAGTCCGTCAAGGGCGGCGGTCACGGCGACTACAAGCTGCTGGTGCTCGCGCCCGGCACGGTGCAGGAAGCCTACGACCTGACCATCAAGGCCTTCGACCTGGCCTTCAAGTACCGCAACCCGGTTCTGGTCCTGGCCGACGCCATCATCGGCCAGATGAAAGAGCCCGTGGTGCCGTGGGTCCCCGAGAATCTGGACCCGGACGAAGGGCAGGACTGGGGTTTGCAGGGCGCCAAAGACCGCGCCCCGCGCCTCCTGAAATCGCTCTTTCTCGATGACGGCGCCCTGGCCGGACAGAACCTGAAGCTGCAGGCCAAATACGCGGCGATGCAGGCCGAAGTGGACCAGGAGATGTTCCTGACCGAGGACGCGGAACTGATCGTCGTGGCCTTCGGCTCCATCGGCCGCATCGCCAAGAGCACGGTCCGCAAGCTGCGCGCCCAGGGGCACAAGGTCGGGCTCGTGCGGCCCATCACCCTCTTCCCGTTCCCATCGCAAGTGCTGCTGGACCTGGCCAAACAGGGCAAGCGCTTCCTGACCATCGAGCACAACATGGGGCAGATGGTCGAAGACGTGCGCCTCTCCATCCGGACCGTGGCGGACTCGGCGTTTCATTGCCAGCTGCCGGGCAATCTTCCCACCCCGGATGATTTTGAAGAACCCATTCTGAAGGCGCTGGAGGGATGAGCATGACCCAGGAAATTCGCGTCACCAACTACCCGGAGGTCCTCACGGACCGCTCCTCGCACTACTGCCCCGGCTGCCACCACGGCACGGCCCACCGCCTGGTGGCCGAGGCCATCACGGACCTGGGGCTGGTGGACAAGACCATCCTCATCGGCTCCATCGGCTGCTCGGTCTTCATTTACAACTACCTCACCCTGGACGCCATCGAATCGCCCCACGGCCGCGCTCCGGCGGTGGCCACGGGCGTGAAGCGCGCCCGGCCGGACAAGATCGTCTTCACCTATCAAGGCGACGGCGACCTGGCCTCCATCGGCATGGCCGAGATCATGCACTGCGCCAACCGTGGCGAGAACATCACCACGATCTTCGTCAACAACACCGTCTACGGCATGACCGGCGGACAGATGGCCCCCACCACCCTGGTCGGCCAGAAGACGACCACCTGTCCCGGCGGACGTTGCCGCGAGAACGAAGGCATGCCCATCCGCATGACCGAGATCATCGCCTCACTGGGCGGCGTGGCCTTTGCCGAGCGCGTCGCGGTGAACAACATCAAGAACATCAAGAAAGCCAGGAAGGCCGTGACCAAGGCCTTCGAGTACCAGACAAAAGAGGTCGGTTTCTCCTTTGTGGAGGTCCTGGCCACCTGCCCCACCAACTGGCGCATGACCCCGCTGCAGGCCAACAAGCGCATTGAAACGGAAATGATCCCCTACTTCCCACTGGGCAACTTCAAAGACGTGCTGGCAAAGGAGGAGAAATGAGCATTTACCAGGATGCAATCATCGCCGGATTCGGCGGCCAGGGCGTCATGCTCATCGGCAATCTCCTGGCCTACGCGGGCATGAACGCGGGGCTCAACGTGACCTACATCCCCGTCTACGGTCCCGAAATGCGCGGTGGCACAGCCAACTGCACGGTCGTGGTCTCGGATGACGTCATCGGTTCGCCCATCATCCGCTCGCCCGTGAGCCTCATCATCATGAACGGACCGTCACTGGACAAATTCCAGCCCCAACTGCAGGACGGCGGAATCCTGATCCTGAACTCCTCGCTCATCGATCCGGTCAAGACGGACAAGGACCGGGTCAAGGTCTATGCAGTGCCGGTCAACGAGATCGCCGACGGCCTCGGGAATACGCGCATGGCCAACATGGTGGCGATCGGCGCCTACGTGCAGGCCACTGGCGTGATGCCGGTCAAGCAGGTGCAGGACAGCCTGAGCTCGGTCATCTCCGAACACTACAGCCACATGATCCCCAAGAACGCCGCCGCCATCCAGGCCGGCGCGGACTACGTCATCGCCCACGGCCAGTACGTGTAGCGATTCTCCGGGGCCCTCGCGGGCCCCATTTTTTTCCGCACCACTCTTCACCTGAACCGTCCGAGGTGCGACCATGCTTCTTCTTGGCATCATCGGCCACCCCCTCTCGCATACCTTAAGCCCTGTTCTGCACAACTGGGCCTTCCGGGAACTGGGCATCCAGGCCTCCTACCACGTCTGGGACACCCCACCCGAAAAACTGGCCGCCTTCATGGCCGCCTTGCGCACCCTGCCTATCCACGGAGCCAGCGTGACCATCCCGCACAAGGAAACGGTCATGCCCCTGGTGGACAAGCTGACGCAGAACGCCCGCGACATCGGAGCCGTCAACACCCTGTACTGGCAGGACGGGGTCGTGTGGGGCGACAACACGGACGTGACCGGGTTCATGGCTCCGCTCCTGGAGCGTGGAACAAAAGCCGGCACGGTCCTGGTCCTCGGCGCCGGCGGAGCGGCCCGCGCCGCGGTCTGCGGCCTGCACCGCGCCGGATGGAAGGTGCTCTTGTCCTCGCGCACGGGAGGACGGGCCGACCGCCTGGCCCATTCCTTTGAGGCCGAGCATGTGCCCTGGACCGAGCGGCACAGTTTGCGGCCGGACCTCCTGATCAACACTACGCCGCTTGGCATGTCCGGCCCCTTCCAGGCTCTCTCACCCTGGAAGGAATCCCTGCACGGGATTTCGCTGGTCTACGACCTGGTCTACAATCCCAGGGAAACACCGCTGCTGGCCCAGGCCATGCGCGAAAACGTGGCGGTCATCCACGGCCTGCCCATGTTCGTGAACCAGGGGCTGGCCCAGTTCGAACGCTGGACCGGCCGGCGCTTCGCCCTGCCCGACGCCATCGCCTTGCTGGAAGAAACATTGGCGGGACGCAAGCCATGATCCGCTGCCCCTGGGTGGACCTGTCCAAGCCCGACTACCTCCGCTACCACGACGAGGAATGGGGCGTGCCGGTCCACGACGACCGGACGCTCTTTGAATATCTGGTCCTGGAGTCGGCCCAGGCCGGGCTTTCGTGGTACACGGTGCTGCGCAAGCGGGAGGGCTACAGGGCCGTCTATGCCGGCTTCGACCCGCAGGTCGTGGCCGAGTTCACGCCGGAGGACGTAGAACGCATGCTGCTCGATCCCGGCATCATCCGCCATCGTCGCAAAATCGAATCCAGTATCGTGAGCGCACGCGCCTTTCTGGAGATTCAGGCCGGTTTCGGCTCTTTCGCCTCCTACCTGTGGCGATTCGTGGACGGCCGCCCCATTGTTCACGCCTTCACCTCCATGTCGGACTACCCCGCCACCACATCCCAGTCCGACGCCTTGGCCAAGGACCTGAGACAACGCGGATTCGCCTTTCTCGGATCCACCACCTGCTATGCCTTCATGCAGGCCGTGGGCCTGGTCAACGATCACAGCCTGGACTGCTTTCGCAGAAGAGAACTGCTCCCAGCCTTTTGACGGCCCTTACAGAACCTTCTTGCTGCTTCACCAGACGGTGAAAAACAAGTTTGTCCTAGTATTTCAATTCTGAAATTGATACTCGACGAAAATAGACGACATCCTATACGCCATTGCAATGCGGCCAAGGAGGACACATGAGCTTCACCGAACTGCGCAAATTCGTAGCTCCGGAAACCATTTTCGGAGTGGGCGCCGTGGACTTGGCCGGACAGTATGCGAGCAAGTTCGGCATCAGCAAACCATTGGTCGTCACGGATCCTGGCGTCATGGCCGCCGGATGGGGCGACCGGGTCATGGAGAGCCTCGCGGCTTTTGATATCGTGGGCGTCTTCTTTTCGGCGGTCACCCCCAATCCCAAGGCTGCGGAGGTCATGGCCGGAGTCGACGCCTATACGGCCAACGAATGTGACGGACTCGTCGCCGTCGGCGGCGGCAGCCCTATGGACTGCGCCAAGGGCATCGGAATCGTCGTCTCCAACGGAGGACATATCCTCGACTACGAGGGCGTGGACAAAATCATCATCCCCATGCCGCCGCTCATCTGCATCCCGACCACGGCCGGCACCTCCGCCGACGTATCCCAATTCGCGATCATCAACGACACGAACCGCCAGACAAAGATCGCCATCATCAGCAAGACCATCATCCCGGACGTGGCACTGATCGATCCCCAGACCCTGATGACAAAGTCCCCATACCTCATCGCCTGCACAGGAATGGACGCCCTGGCCCACGCCATCGAGGCTTTCGTCTCCAGCGCCCACTCGGCCATGACCGACGTGCACGCCCTCGAAGCCATTCGCCTGGTGCACGGCAACCTCCTGGCGTCGTTCATGCAGCCCGAAGACATGGAACTCAAAGCCAAGACCATGCTCGGCAGCATGCAGGCCGGCCTGGCCTTCTCCAATGCCAGCCTGGGCGCGGTGCACGCCATGGCCCACAGCCTGGGCGGATACAAGGATCTCCCCCACGGCGAATGCAACGCGCTGCTGCTCCCTCATGTCATCGACTTCAATTTTTCGGCCGCCCCGGAACGCTTCCGGATCATTGCCGAGGCCATGGGCCTTGATCCCCGCGGCATGTCCACTTCGGAAGTCCGGGCCTGGCTCCTCGACTCCATGCGCGGACTGCGCACCGCCCTGGGCATCAAGGACAACCTGACCTCCAAGGGCATCCGGATCGGCGACATTCCCGTACTCGCGGACAAGGCCGTGCTCGACCCCTGTCTGGTCACGAATCCCAAAAACGCGGACAAGCGCGACATTCAAGTAATCTATGAAGAAGCAACCTGAAGAGCCAAGCCCAACCTCGCTGCGCGACAAGATTGTTGGGCTGAGCGAGTCTTCGGGACGAAAGAGCTACTATCCGATACTGCAACAGAAGATCAAAGAACTGCAGAATGAGATAGCCGATCGCCACCGGGCCGAAAACACCCTGCGCGAAACCCTGGATCGCATCGCCAGACAGCAGGCCGTCATCGCCGAGATCTCGACCCATCCGAGCGTCTTTCATGGCCGGCTGAATGAGGCCGCGCCCATGATCGCGCACAAGATGACCCATGCCATGGACGTTAGCCGCGCCAGCCTATGGCTCATGCATAACACACGGTTATGCTGCCTGGACAACTTTGATGCGCAAAACGGCGCCCACTCTTCCGGTTCCTGCCTGGATTGCGCCTCGTACCCCACCTATTTCGAAGCGATCAGCAAGGGCGCCGTCATCGCGGATGACGCCCGCCAGGACTTTCGCACACGGGACATCGCCGACCACTACATCGATCCCGGCGACTTTGCGTCCATGCTCGACGTGCCGGTGCTCATCGACGGGGAGCTCTCCGCGGTCATCTGCTTCAATCATATCGGGGCGCCCCGGACCTGGCAGCCCGACGAAATCACCTTCGCCAGCCGCATCGCCGATCAGGTGGCGCTCATCCTGGCCAGCCAGCGCCGACGTCTGGCGGAAGAACAGCTCCAGAAAGCCCATGCCAATCTGACGCGCAGCCTGCGCTTCACCGAAGTCCTCCTCGACGCGCTTCCCATCCCCATTTTTTACAAGGATTCTGGACGGCGTTATCTCGGTTGCAACCAAACATTCACCGAGGTCACGGGGCTTACTTCCGAAGAGATTCACGGCAAGACCGCCTACGACTTTTGGCCAGACCTAGCGTTCTCCTATGAAGAGAAGGATCTCGCGGTGCTGGGGGATCAACGCAAATGCACGTTTGAATCCAAAGTCCGCGACAAACACGGAGAGCTCCGCGAGGTCATCTTCGCCAAACAGGTTTTTTATGATGAGTTCAAGCATGCCGACGGCATTATCGGATCGTTCGTCGACATCACGGAACGCAACCAGGCAGCAAAAGAGACCCTGCGTTTAAGGACCTTGCTGTCCAACATCATCAATTCCATGCCTTCGATGTTGATCGGAGTGGACGCCGATGGACGCGTTGCGCAGTGGAACCAGCAGGCGGCGATCGTGACCGGAATCAGCGAGGACATGGCCCAAGGCCGGCCGCTGGATCAGGTCGTGCCTTGGCTGGCCGGGGAAATGACCAAGGTGCGGCAAGCCATAACCAGCAAAAGGCCGTTCATTGGCGGAAAACTGCGCAGAATCGAGGAGGGGGAAACCCTGTTCGAAGATGTGACCATCTATCCGCTGATCACCAACGGCGTGGACGGAGCGGTCATCCGCATCGACGACGTGACGGACAAGGTCCGCATAGAAGAAGTTCTGATTCAATCTGAAAAGATGCTTTCCGTCGGTGGACTGGCCGCGGGAATGGCCCATGAAATAAACAACCCGCTGGCCTCCATCATGGGCAATGCCCAGGTCATGGAGACGAGGTTGCTCCTGCCCGTCGCCCACAATCAGGACGCTGCCCGGGAAGCAGGCCTCACACTGGAAGCGCTGCACAAATACCTGGAGCTGCGCGGCATTCCGAAAATGCTGGGCTCCATTCGCGGTTCAGGCGCACAGGCCGCCCAGATCGTTAGCAACATGCTCAGCTTCAGCCGCAAGAGCGACTCGATGCTGATCCCCGAGAATCTTGCCGCCCTGCTCGACAAGACTCTCGAACTGGCCAACACGGACTATGACCTGAAGAAGAATTACGATTTCAAGAAAATTCAGATTGTTCGGGAATACGAGAGCGATCTTCCCAAGATTCTGGGATCGTCAAGCAAGCTGCAGCAGGTATTCTTGAATCTGCTCAGAAACGGGGCCGAAGCCATGGGGGAAAAGGCATATCCCGCAGGCCAGGCACCCAGATTCGTCTTGCGACTGCGCCGCAACAGCCCTTGGGTGCGCCTGGAGGTGGATGACAACGGACCGGGGCTGACGGAATCCGTGCGAAAAAGAATTTTCGAGCCCTTCTTCACCACCAAATCCGTGGACAAAGGCACGGGACTAGGCCTGTCCGTCTCCTACTTCATCATCACCGAAGACCATTCGGGAATAATGAGCGTGCAGACCACCCTTGGCGAGTGGACCCGCTTCATCATCGACCTGCCGATGGCTTCCCAGCCAAAATAAAAACGGCAGACCTGGGGCCTGCCGTTTCATTTACTTCGTTTCGAGGGCAATCAGCGCGTAAATACCCTGATATGAGCCCCCGGACGCAGAGGGACGTTTTCCGCCAATTTGTTCCAGCTGCGCAATTCCCCCGGGGTGACCCCGAAGCGCTTGGCGATATTCCACAGGCTGTCACCTGGCCGGATCTGATAGCTAACCATTTCCTGGCGAACAGCATCGGCCTGCGCCTTGGCCACCTTGACTTCGGCGGTTCCGGCATCGGGCACGAACAGCTTCTGTCCGACCTTCAGGGTCGAGGATTTCTTCAAACCGTTACTCTGCAACAGGGTGGAAGGATCGGTCTTGAACTGCTTGGCAATGGACCAGACCGTATCACCCTGCTGAACGACGTAGTTGGCTCTTTTGGAAGCCCACTTCTTGGCATCCGCCACGGCTTCCGGCTTTTCGACCGGACCGCGTCCAGGGATGCGCAATGACTGTCCGACAATGAGCGTCTTGTTGCCGCTTGCGTTATTGGCCTCATGCAGAGCGGCGACCGGCACATTGAGTTTTTTGGAGATGCCCCACCACGTATCCCCCGACCTGACCTTGTAGGACGCGTACTCGGTCCTCTTGGGAGTCACGGGGCGCTTCAGATATTCCTCAGCCTTGGCCACGAGATGGCCCGGCAACGCCACTCGCACAGAGCGTGAAGGCGGCGCCTCCTGCTTTCGGAAAACGGGGTTGAGTTCCCTGAATGACTTCCAGTCCATGCCCACGTTCTGGGCCAGACTCAGCAAGTCCGTTCCCGGCTTGGCCTGAAGGTACACGGGCGCAGCGGCATGCTTTTCCAGGTCCAGAGGCTCGAATCCCAACTTCTCCAGGTTTCGGGCAACCTTGACCAAGGCGAGAAACTTGGGGACGTAGAGCTTGGTTTCCTGCTTCAGGTCTCCGGAGGCCTCGCAGAGGCTGAAAAAATCCTCGGTGCCTGTCTTTTTGAGGGCGCGGCCAATGGCGCCTTCGCCCGCATTGTACGCGGCCAGGGCCAGCGACCAGTCGCCGAAATCCTCATGCAGCTTCTTCAGATATTTGATGGCTGCTTCCGTGGATTTGTAGGGGTCACGGCGCTCATCCACCCAGTTGTCCACGCTCAACCCGTAATTGATTGCGGTCTGGGGCATGAACTGCCACACTCCGCTGGCGCCCGAACGGGAAAGGGCGAAGGGGTTGAAACCGCTCTCGGCAAAAGGCAGGTAGATAAGATCTTCGGGCAGGCCTTCAGCCAGGAAACGTTCCCGGATGTGGGGCAGATAGCGCTGCGCCCGCTTGAGCCAGCCTTCCATCGTGCCGCGATGGGTGTGGGTATAGTAGTGAAAATAGCGCTGGACATCCGTGTTTTCCTCGGTATCCAGACCGACATGAAAGGATGTCTCCGTATCGAGGATTTTTTGTTCCTCGGCGGACAAGGCCTCGGCCTCGGGGAGCTCCTCCCGGTCCTGCAGAACGTCGAGCGGGTCAACATCCTCATCCTGGCTGGCGGTCTCGGCGGTATTGGCGCCGGACGTGTCCGACGCACCCGGCGCCTGTCCACGTTCGGCTTCCTGTCTCGTCACGGGCACGGCCGGTTCGGCCATAGACGGCCCCTGGGCCTTCTTGGCAGGCATACAACCGGCCAAGACAAGCACGACGACGAGCAGGATTACACGTATATCTACTGTCAAAACAATCTCCTGGTCAAAAGTTGGCCCCTGAACCGCAGAAATTCGGTTCAGCGAGATCGAGCATTTTGTCGTGCTACCGAAAAAAAACTCAAATTGCAAACCTGAAGCCCTGAGCCGATCATGGATCACCAAATGAATGAGAAAACACCCCGCGAAGACCACCTCACCCCTGGCCGCAAGCCGGTTCTCGAGCTTCTGCTCTCCAATCCGGAGACTTTGGACACTGTCTTCCTGGCCGAAGACGTGCCTGGACTCGGCGATGTCGTCGGCAAATGCCGTGAGCTCGGAGTGCGCTTTCGCAAGGTGCGGCGCTCTGAACTCGACCGCATGTATTCCGGGAATCATCAGGGCGTGGTGGCCCGCTTGCGCGGCCGGCAGCTGGTCGAACTGGATCATCTCATCGCCACGGCAAGCCGGAGCGCCTTTCCCCTCATCCTGGCGCTCGACCAGGTGCAGGACCCCGGCAATGTGGGAACCCTGGCCCGCACCCTGCTGGCCCTCGGCGGAGCGGGCCTGCTCTTCCCCAAGGACCGCACGGCGTTCATCGGCCCGGCGGCGGCCAAGGCCGCGGCCGGCGCTTTGGATCGACTGGACTTGTGTCAAGTGGTCAATCTGGCCAGGGCCCTGGACAGTTGCGCCGAAGCGGGGCTTGCGATTTATGGTTCAGGTGCCGGACCGGAAAGTCAAAACCTCTTCAAGGCTCGGTTGACGTTCCCGGCGGTGCTGGTGCTTGGAAATGAGGACAAGGGGATGCGACCCAACGTGGGCAAACGCTGCACGGAGATGTTGTCCATCCCCATGAAGGGCGGCTTTGATTCCCTGAACGTGGCCCAGGCCGGGGCCATGATCATGACGGAAATGCTGCGCCAACAGGGCTGAAGGCGGGCTTTATTTGATATATTGCGGGAAGTTCAAGAAAATGTCCTGCGTGAAGGTGATCAGCTTGTCCATGATCCACGGAAAAGAGATGAGCAGCGCCAAAAAAACGGCAATGATCTTCGGCACGAATGTCAGCGTCATCTCCTGGATCTGGGTCGCGGCCTGCAGAATGCTGACCAGGACGCCAACGCCAAGCCCAACGCCAAGCATGGGCATGGAAATGGCCAAGGTAAGCTCGATGGACTGACGTGCAAAACCAATGATGAATTCGGGGGTCATGTTCCACTCCAAGGTAAAGGCTAAACAAAACTGTTGACGAGAGAGCCGATGATCAGATTCCAGCCATCCACCATGACAAAGAGAAGAATTTTGAATGGCAGGGACACCATGACCGGCGGCAACATCATCATGCCCATGGAGAGCAGGATACTCGCCACGACCATGTCGAGAATGAGAAAGGGGATGTAAATCAGGAATCCAATCTGAAATCCTGTCTTGAGCTCACTGATGACATAGGCCGGGACAAGCACCATGGTCGGGACTTGATCCTTGTTTTGAGGCCTTTCCAATCCCGTTATAGAGAAAAATACGGAAAGATCCTTTTCTCGCGTGTGCTTGAACAGGAAGGATCGCAGCGGCGTCTCCGCCCGTTCCAAGGCCTCCCCGTAACCAATCTCTTCCTTCAGATACGGCTGCAGCGCCGTGTCATTGATGACTCGCCCCGTGGGCATCATGATGACCACGGTCATGAAAATGGCCAGCGCCGCCAGAACCTGGTTGGGCGGCATCTGCTGGGTGCCCATGGCCTGACGCAGGAAATGAAAGACGATGATGATGCGTGTAAAGGAGGTGACCGTCAGAACAATGGACGGCGCCAGGGACAGCACCGTGAGCAGGGCCATGATCTCAAGAGCCACGGCCATTTTTTGCGGCTCCGCCTGACCGCTGGAGAGTTGCAGGGAAAGGGAGGGGAGGTTCGGGCCGTCGGCGGCCAGGGCCAGAAGAGGCAAAAGACAAAAAAACAGGCTAGGAAGAAGGATTCTCCCTGCTCTCGTGATCCAATGCGGTCTGAAAATCCGGGGTGGGTTCATGGTCTGCCTGGTGCTCCGCTATCAGGTTGATGTTGGTGTCGGTGACGCCCAACACCAGGAGCTTATTCAAGAAGCGGACCACCACCAGTTGTTTGCGCGGACCCAGGGAAATCCGCTCCTCGATCCGCAGGGCGCTGGTGGTGCGACCCTGCAGGCGAGCTGCCAGCCCGTAACGCTTCAGCAGCGCAAAGGCCAAAAAAATGAGCCCCAGAATAAGGAGCAAAGCGGCCGCCATCTTGAGCGATACCAGCCCCAGCCCGACTTCGGTACCTGTCAATGTCGCGTTATCCAAGCTGTTTCACCCGCTCGATGGGACTGATGATGTCCGTGAGCCGCACTCCGAATTTCTCATTGATGACCACCGCCTCGCCACGCGCCACCAACTTGCCGTTGACCAGAATTTCAAGGGGTTCCCCGGCCAGTTTGTTCAGCTCTATGACCGACCCCTGGCCGAGCTGCAGCAGTTCGTTGATGAGGAGCTTGGTGCTCCCGAGCTGAGCCGAGACTTCCAGCGGGATGTCCAGAATGAAATCCAGATCCTTGCGCAGGCCTTCGGACCGGGGAGCCTTGGCCTCACCTGTCAAATCTTTGTACTCGAAATCCTTGCTCTGAGCGGCAAGAACCTTCTGCTTTTTTTCGTGCTGGATCTTGGTCTCTTCCTCATCGGCCAGAGCCTTGGCCCATTCATCCGCCAGCGCTTGGTCGGAGCCGCCTTTCTCCTGTTCTCCGAGCGCGGCGCTCCAGGCATCGGCCAAGGCCTGATCGCCCTTTGCGCCCCCTGCTTCCGAGGCATCCTGCTGTTCAAGCGCCGCAGCCCATTCCGCCGCCAGCTTGTCCTGATCTTCGACCATACCGTTCCCCTAATAATTGAGTTCCTGTTCTTTCGTAATCTTGAACGCCTTGTTTCCCTTGACAAAACCCGGCTGGCCCAAAAATTTGAGTATCCCATGGATACGGGCCGTGAGCAGGTCGTCTTCATCCTGATCCAGGAGCAGGATGTCTCCAACTTTTAAATCGAGAAGCTGCCGTCCCGTCATCTGCGTCGTGCCGAAGGTCACGTTCAGATCCACAGGCGTCTCCATGAGCCGATCCCGGAACCGGGAAATCCAGGCATGGTCAATTTCCAGTCGCTCGGTCTGAAAGGCGGCGTACAATTTAGACCTGATGGGCTCGATCGTGGCATACGGCAGCGCCAGGACCATGGACCCCAAGGCGTTTTCCAGTTCGACCTCGAACGAAATGACCACCACCACATCGCTCGGCGGAACAATGGTGGCAAACTGCGGGTTGATCTCGGAACGCAGGAGCTCGATACTGACCTCGTGTACCGGTCGCCAGGCGTCTTCCAGGTTGGACAGGATGATCTTGACCACCTTGACGATGATGGACTGTTCTATGGGCGTAAAATCGCGGCCTTCGATCTTGGGCTGGCTGCCCGCGCCGCCGAAAAAATTTTCCACCAGAGAGAATACCAGGCGGGTGTCCACCACCAGCAGAGCATTGCCGCGCAAGGGATCGATCTTGAAGATGTTGATGCTCGTTGGCACGGGCAAGGAACGCATAAAATCCCCGAACTTGGACATGTCGATGGAGATAGGGTTCACATCCACCCGCTTGCGCATGGTGTTGGCCAGGGCGCTGGTGCAAAGCCGGGAAAAGCGGTCGTTGATGATCTCAAGGACCGGCATGCGGCCACGGATGATCCGGTCCTGATTGGCCAGATCAAAGGTCACGATCCCGCTTGGAGCCTCTGTGATCTCTTCTTCGGTCTCAATTTCCCCGCCGGAAATTCCGCGCAGCAGGGCATCGACCTCATCCTGGTTCAGGATCTTGCTCATAGACTGTCCACCGAGCCCTTACTGGACCACAAATTCCGTGAAATAGACATTGCGCACCTTGTTCTTGCCGATGATCAAATTCAAACGGTCGACAATATCGTTCTTCAGCTCTATTTTCTTGTCCATGCTGCTGATATCCGCGAAGGTCTTGCTGGAGAGCAGAAGCAGCAAAGTGTCCTTGATCTTGGGCATGGCCGCCGTAAGCGCTGCCGCGGCGGCGGCATCAGCCACCTCCACATCCAGGGTGGCTTTCAAATATCTGCGTCCCATGGGATCGGAGAGATTGACCACAAAGGAATCCAGGGTCACCAGCTGGCCGCCCGTGTCCACGGCTTCCGGCACGGCGGGCGTTCCGGGAGCGGTCTCGTTGCCGTGCGCCTCTTCGGCGGCCTTGGGCTGCAGGAAAAACTTCCAGGCCGCGAATCCGCCGCCGCCAAGAACACCCAGTGCAACGAGCGCAATAATGATGAGCTTGAGCTTTCCGCCCTTCTTCTTTTCTGCCTTTTCCGGTGCCGGCGTCTTTTTTTCGGCCATTTATTCCTCCTTCATAATCCATGCGAAAAACGGGCCTAAAGATACGTTCGCCCCGTGGTCTTGAGCAGGATCTCCACTCTTCTGTTCTTGACCCTGCCTTCGGGGGTAGTGTTGTCACCCAGGGGAAACGCCTCCCCATAGGCGGAGACCGAAAACCGCTCCGGGTCGAAGCCAAACTGCAAAAAAAAGGACAACACGGCCATGGCTCTTTCCGTGGACAGGACATAATTATCTTTTTCGCCCGAAGGCACATTGTCGGTATATCCCGCCACATTGACCGGCATGGTCACGCCAGCCAAAAACTGGGCGAATTCGGACAACAGCTTGCGGCTCTCCTCACCCAGTTCGCTCTCGCCTGTAGCAAAGAGCAATCCATCGGAAAGCACAAGGGCTATGCCTTCGGGGCGCACCAGAACCTGCAGATTCTCATTCAGGGTGCTCCTGGCCATCCCCGCCGGCAAAACCTCGTCGGGGAAAAGCAGGTCCTTGATACGCTGCGGATTGTGCAGCACCTCCGCCGGATTCTCAATGACCACGTTCATGAACTCAAATCGGGTCGCGACTCTGCCCGCGCCTTTCTTCGGGGCCAGTCCCATGTCGCCCACAAAATGGGACACCACATCGCGCAGGATCGACCTGTCCATGGACGACATGGACAGGAGCAGCACAAAAAAACTGAGCAGCAGGGTCATCAGATCCGCGAACGTGACCATCCAGGTCGCGCTTGGCGCGGAAAACTGGGCTGATCTTTTCCTGCGGGCCATCACTTTTCTCCCGGCAGATCAAAGCGAAACAGAAAATCCTTCACACGGTAACTGTCGCCGGCGGTCCCGGAGTTCTGCTCGCGCATCTCCTCAGCAGCAACCTCATGGCTCCAGCTACCGATACGCCGATCGAGCGTGATTTCGACCCTGCGGTTGGTTTTCCTCTCCTCGCCGCCCGCTGCGCCGACTCGTGGCCGATACCGGCCGAACGCCTCCAGCCGCAGCTTCTCGGGCTCGACTCCGGATTCCACGAAATAGCGGTACACGGCCACAACCCGCGCCAGGGAAAGTTCCCAGGAAAAATCAACCTTGACCCAGGGTTTTGATTGATACTCCGGACCAAACTCTTCCAGCCCCTCGGAGGTGTGCCCCGAAAGGCCCAGGGGGTGCGAGCTCTCCGCCACGACCGGCCGCAAGCGCTCAAGCAGCGCCCGGCCCTTGTCGGTCAATTCGGCGGACCCGGGGGCGAAAAGTGCGTCCGCATCCATGGACAAGCGCTGCATGAACCTATTGGACTCAAAACGCAGATCCTTTTCCGGATCATCCCAGAGCTTATCCTTGACCGGCGAGAGGTCTTTGAAAACATTCATGGGGCCGGGATCAACCCGCTCCCTCGAGTCCTTGGTGGTCAGGTCATCCAGGCTCGGCGCGCCGGTCCCGAACGTGCCGGAAACAGAGCCGATGGCGACCTTGCGCTTATAGACGTCCGTCAAGGAAGCCATGGATACCAGCACAATGAAAAATGTCATCAGCAGGGTCACCAGATCGGAAAAGGTGATCATCCAGAGGGGGAGTTCCGACCCGGCTTGCTCGGTCTTCGGCTTTCTTTTGATCATGACTGCCCCTCGCCCCGAATTCAGGCCCTGACCTTGCGTTCCCTGGGCGGCAGATAGCTGTTCATCTTTTCTTCGAGAATACGCGGATTCTCGCCCCGCGAAATGGACATGATCCCTTCGACGATCATGGTGCGGATCAGCACTTCTTCCCGGCTGCGCGCGCGCAGTTTGCCCGCCATGGGGATGAAAATGAGATTGGCCAGAATAGCCCCGTAGAACGTGGTCAGGAGCGCAACGGCCATGGCCGGGCCGATGGTGCTGGGGTCGTTCATGCGCTTGAGCATGAGCACAAGGCCGATGACCGTCCCGATCATGCCCATGGCCGGAGCCAGATTCCCAAAGGTCTGCAGTATCTCGGCGCCTTTGAGATGCCGTTCTTCCAGGCACGTGATCTCGGTTTCCAAAATCTCCTGGATGAGTTGCGGATCAAGCCCGTCCACCGTCAGTTGCAGGCCTTTGCGCAGAAAGTCGTCCGGGATGTTCTTGAGGTGGGCCTCCAAGGACAAGATCCCTTCGCGGCGGACGCGAGTGGCATAATCCACGAACTGGGCGATAAGAGCGCCGGAGTCATCCGCCTTGGACATGAACGTTTTCTTGATGATGCCTACCACGCCAAAGACACTTTCCAGGGGGTAGGTCACCAGCACCGCGCCGATGGTTCCGCCCACGACGATCAGAACCGAGGCGAAATCCAAAAACAAAACGGCGTCTCCGCCCAACGCCGCGATGACCAGCCCGAAGGCGACCAAGATTCCGATGATGGTGGCCAGATCCATAAAACACCCAACTCCAGTGGCCCTAGATTGTGCCGCGTTCTCCAAATATTCTGGTGCCGATGCGCACCAAAGTGGCCCCTTCCTCAATGGCCGCCTCAAAATCGCCGGTCATGCCCATGGACAACTCCGGCAGCGGGAGCCCGAATTCGGCGCGCAAGGCGCCGGCAAGTTCCCGCAACCGGGCAAAATAAGGGCGCGCTCTCTTGGGATCGTCAAAAAAAGGGGGCATGAGCATGAGCCCCTGCCAGCGAAGATGGGTGCCGGCCGCCAGGAATTCGGCCAAGGGCCCAAGATCAGCCTCGAATATGCCTTTTTTCTGCTTTTCCTGGGCCAGATTGACCTGCACCAGCACGTCCTGAACCACGCCCAAGTCCTCGGCGTGATTATGCAACGAGCGGGCCAGTTTCAAGGAATCGACCCCATGGATCAGAGAAAAGCGGCCGACCACGCTCTTGACCTTGTTCGTTTGCAGGTGCCCGATAAAATGCCAGGAGATGCCTTGAGGCAAGATTGCCATCTTGCCCTGGGCTTCCTGCACGTAGTTCTCTCCAAACATGCGCTGACCGGCTTCAAAAAGAGTCAGGATGTCCTGGGCGCCATGCAGCTTGGACACGGCCAGCAAACGCGCGCTGTCCGGCGTCCGGCCAGCCCTGCAAGCCGCCGCGGCCATCTGCTCCAGGACCTCGCGCCATCGATCCGTGATACTTGAGTGATCCACGCCCAGCCCCTCTAGCGCTTATGATCCAAGGCCAAGGGACGTCATGAACTGACCGTCCTCGGTCCAGCCTTCGCGCACCTTGACCCAGAGTTCGAGGTGCACCTTGGTACCGAGCAAAACCTTGATTTCCTGACGGGCCTGCTGGCCGACAGCCTTCAGGTTCTGTCCCTGCTTGCCGACGATCATGCCCTTGTGACTGTTTTTTGACGTATAGATCATAGCGCCGACCATGGTCATGTTCTGCTCCGGCAATTCTTCCCAAGTTTCTATTTCCACAGCGATATTGTAAGGCAGTTCCTGGTTCAAAGCCAGGAACAGCTTTTCGCGGATGATCTCCGAGGCCAGAAAACGCACCGAGGCGGTGCTCAACTGATCATCCGGATACAGCTGCGGTCCGAGTGGCAGAAATTCTCGGATCACGGCCAAGAGGCGATCAATGCCCACGCCGGTGCGCGCCGAGATCGGGACCAGCTCCACGCCGGGCCAACGCGCCGCGCAGTCGGCCAAAAGCCCGAGCAAAAGCTCCTTGGGCTTGATCTGATCGACCTTGTTCAGAGCCACCGCCATGGGAACGCCCAAGGTGCCCAGACGATTGGCCAGCGGACGCAGATCGCGCTCCAGGGCCCTCTCGTTTCCCGCATACTTAGCGCCGTCAAGAAAGAGGATGACCCCGTTGGCCTCCTGCAGAGCGCCCCAGGCGGCATCGACCAGAAAGCGGTTCAGCTTGCCCCTGGCCGTGTGAACTCCCGGCGTATCCAGAAAGACAACCTGCTCGTCGGCGGTGGTATGGATGCCGGTGATGCTGGTGCGGGTGGTCTGGGGCTTGGGCGAGACAATGGCGATCTTCTCGCCCAGAACTTTATTTAAAAATGTGGACTTCCCTGCATTGGGAGGCCCGATGAGTGCGATGAATCCGGCTCGATAGGTTGACGACATGGTTTCCATTGATCTTTGTAAAAGGATACCGACGGGTTGAAAACCCGTCGCGGGAAAGCGAACGGAAATAACGGGAAATACCCCTTGCCCTGCGCTTCCTAATCTGGATATAGGCCCCAAACATTATGGGCAAGGACTTAATCATTGTTGAATCTCCCGCCAAAATCAAAACCATCAAAAAGTTTTTGGGCAGCGGGTATGAAGTGGAAGCATCCGTGGGACACGTGCGCGATCTCCCCACCAAGTCTCTTGGTGTGGACGAGGACAACGATTTCGCCCCGGATTATCAGATCATTCCCGGCAAGACCAAGGTTGTCAGCAAACTGAAATCCGCAGCCAAGGCCGCCGATACAGTCTATCTGGCCCCGGACCCGGACCGCGAAGGAGAGGCCATCGCATGGCACGTGGCCGAGATCATCCGCAGCTCGAATCCGAATTTGAAGCGCATCCAGTTCAACGAGATCACGGCCAAAGCCGTAAAAGAAGCCCTGGCCAACCCGACGGAGCTGCGCAAGCCGCTTTTCGACTCACAGCAGGCCCGGCGTATTCTGGACCGGCTGGTAGGCTACAAAATTTCCCCCCTGCTCTGGAAGAAAGTCAAACGCGGCCTGTCCGCAGGCCGGGTCCAGTCCGTGGCCCTGCGCCTCATCGTCGACCGGGAACGTGAACGGCAGGCTTTCATTTCCGAGGAATTCTGGGTTTTCAAGATCACGGTCCAGGGAGAGACACCTCCGCCCTTTGACGCGGATCTGTGGAAGGTGGACGGAGAAAAACCTGTCCTGGACAACGAAGGTGCGGCCCTGACCCTGGAAAACCGCGTCAGCGGCCTGCCCTACCTGGTTGAAGGCATCGTTGAGAAGGAACGCCAGCGTCACCCGCGCCCCCCCTTTATCACGTCCACCCTGCAGCAGGACGCCAGCAACAAGCTCGGCTTCAACGCCAAGCGGACCATGTCCGTGGCCCAACGACTTTACGAAGGCGTGGAACTCGGCGAACTCGGAACCACGGCGCTCATCACCTACATGCGTACGGATTCGGTCCGCATCTCTGACGAGGCCCGCGACGGCGCCCGCGAGTGGATCACCCGGACCCTCGGACCGGATTTCTACCCCAAGGAACCTCGCGTCTACAAAAGCAAGGGCAGCGCGCAGGACGCCCACGAGGCCATTCGCCCCGTCGATCCGAGCCTGACTCCCGACTCCATCAAGAACGCCCTGCCCCCGGAGCAGTACAAGCTGTACAAGCTCATCTGGGAGCGCTTCATGGCCTCGCAGATGGCCTCGGCCCGTTTCTGGGACACCGTCGCCACCATCGCGAGCGGCCCGGCGCAGTGGCGAGCCAAAGGCGAGCGTCTCATATTTCCCGGATTTCTGCAGATCTGGCCCCATTCGGCGGATGCCGAGAGCTCCACGCTGCCCAAACTTGTCGCAGGGCAGGAACTGCGGCTGGAAAAACTGCATAAGGAACAAAAGTTCACCCAACCCCCGGCACGCTTTTCGGAAGCGTCCCTGGTCCACAAGCTCGAAGAGCTGGGCATCGGCAGACCGTCCACCTACGCGGCCATCATCTCCACCCTGACCGACCGCGACTACGTGCACGTCGTGGAAAAGCATTTCGAACCCACGGACCTTGGGGTCATAGTCTGCGACCTGCTGGTCGAGCACTTCGCCCAGCTCATGGATGCGGGCTTTACGGCGCGCATGGAGGAAAGCCTGGATCTTGTCGCCGAGGGGGATACGGACTGGGTCGACCTGCTCAAAAATTTTACGCTCGACTTCAATCCGACCCTCGACAAAGCCCGCGAGAACATGACCCAGGTCAAAGCGGGCATGGACACGGGCCTGGCCTGTCCGCAATGCGAAGAAGGGCACCTCGTGGTCAAATTTGGCAAAAACGGGATGTTTCTGGGCTGCGCGAACTACCCCGCCTGCGCCTTCACCAGCAACTACACCCGCGACAGCGCCGGCGAAATCCAGCTGGTCAAGGAAGATATCCCCGAAGACCTCGGCCCTTGCCCAAAATGCGAGGCCGGACGGCTGGTAGTCAAAAAAACCAAGACCGGCGGCAGATTCGTGGCCTGCTCCAATTATCCCGCATGCAGGCATACCAAATCCGTGGGCACGGGCGTAGCCTGTCCCAAGGACGGATGTACCGGGGAGCTGGTCGAAAAAACCAGCCGTCGCGGCAAGCCCTTCTTTTCCTGCAGCAAATATCCCAAATGCGATTACGCGGTCTGGGACTTCCCAGTGGCCAAACCCTGCCCCCTGTGCGACTCCAAGATCCTGGTTCGCAAAGAGACAAAGGCCAGGGGGATGCACCTGGCCTGCCCGGTCAAGGACTGCGGATTCTGGGAAAAGCTGGACTAAAGAAGCCCGCCCTGCATGCAGACCTTGTATTTCTTCAAAAATCCCACCGGATTGTAGCTGAGCTTGGCTTTGCGCAAGCCATCATCGCCAAGATCCTGCTCCCGATTGACGACCTTGAAACCCTGACAGCACTGCTCCAAAAAAATCTGGTTGATGGCCTGATATACCCCTTTGAAATTGGGGCAGCCCTTTTCAAAGTGGATGACGATGCTTGTGTCGTCCAGGGCTTCCGCGATGGTGTAGGCGATCATCTTGTCATCCACCACGAGCCCGCCTCCGACAAGCCCTCCAAGCCTGGACCAGTCGTGCATGACCTTGATGATGGCCCGGTTCTCGGCATCCAGAGTCTGGTCATTTTCCGTGTTGCGCCACAGAAACCAGTCCGTTTGCAAAGCCAGGGCGCACTCCACCGTCTTTTCGTCCAGAAGAACAAACTTGGCGTCGTGGTCACGCAGAAACTGGTTGAGCAGATTTTTCTTGTTGTGAAACTTGCGCCCCTTGAGCTCGGTCAACTCGGTCACATCATACAGATAATCCCAATGCTCCCGGCATTCCTCGACCTGCAGTCCGCTCAGCGTACTTTCCCAGATGTTCTTCAATTCTTCGGGAATGCGGATAAAGCAGGTGTCACGGGGCAGAGCGGCCTGCAGTTCACTCCAATGCGCGTCCTGCCAATTTCCGACCGGAGCCCAATAGAGCGTGTGCGGGAACGTCTGCCGAATGAGCACAAACTCGTCGAAAAAGCACCACTCCAGGCCATATTCCCGGCCCCAGCCCCAGAGGTTGACGAAGCTGTAGTCTGAAGGTTTCTGGCTGCACAGGGCCAGGAGCCTGGTGTATTCTGCCTGCCCCTCGAGCGAGATGGGTCGAAACGTCATGTCCATGTGTCCTTCCACCATAAGATACGCAAGAATTACGGCCAGTTTGGCCCAGATCAAAAAATCAAGAAATCAAAGCTCTTGCAGTTGAGGCAAAAACAATTATACTCTGTGACCCTCGACTGTCAAAGCGCCAAACCACGATTTTTTGGAAATACTCTATGCCAGATACCCAGCCCACCTGGAGGCTCAAAACTCCATCGCCAAGCGCAGCCTCAAGCCAAGCCGAGCAACTGCGTATTGCCGAACGTCTGGAGGTCAGCCCCCTGCTGGTGCACCTCATGTCCTTGCGCGGCTTGGCCAGCGAAGCGGACATGGACAAATTCCTGAGCCCGGGACTTCGGTATCTGCTGCCCCTGGACCAATGGCCGGGCATTGAAGCTGGTGCGGAATGCCTGCGAGCGGCAATCGAAGCGAAACGAAAAATTGCCGTCTGGGGCGACTATGACGTGGACGGAATCACCGCCACAGCCCTGGTCAAGGATTTCATGGCCAGTCGCGGAATAGATGTGGTCCATTACATCCCCGACAGGCTTGATTTCGGCTACGGGCTGCATAGCGACGGGATTCGAGAACTTGCCCAGCAGGGCATCGGCCTCCTGCTGACCGTGGATTGCGGCATCGCCAACATTGAAGAAATCCGCGAAGCCAAAGCCCTTGGGATGCAGGTCATTGTCACCGACCATCACCTTCCCGGCCAGGAATTGCCGGATGCGGACATCGTCATCAACCCCAAGCTTGAAGGATGGCCCACCCCCAATCTTGCCGGAGTCGGTGTCAGCTTTTTGCTCATGGGAGCCTTGAACCGTATCCTCCCCGGCCCCCCGACCGACATCCGCGATTTTCTGGATCTGGTCGCGCTTGGCACCGTCGCCGACGTGGTTCCGCTGGATGAACAAAACAGGATTCTGGTCAAAAACGGCCTGCTCCTGATCAAAGAGGGCCGCCGGCCGGGAATCCAGGCCCTCAAGGAAATCAGCGGGCTTGCCCCGGAGGAGAGCGTGGGCACAGGGGCCATCGGATTTGCGCTGGCGCCGCGCATCAATGCCGCCGGCCGGATCGGCGATCCGGATTTGGCTGTGCGCCTACTGCTCGCAAAAGACAGGGACGAGGCGCGCCAACTCGCCGCGCAACTGGACAAACTCAACGCCAAACGCAAGCTCGAAGAACAGCGCATCCTGGAGGAGGCCATCCTCCAGGCGGAATCACAGCTCCATCTCCCGGGGCTGGTGCTGCATTCCGAGCATTGGCACTCCGGCATCATCGGTATCGTGGCGTCGCGCATCGTGGAGCGATTTCATCGCCCGTGTCTGATCCTGACCAAGGAAAACGGCATCTTCAAAGGTTCCGGCCGCTCAACGCCCTCGTTTGATCTGTATCAGGCCCTACTGTCCTGCAAACAGTGCCTATACAAATTCGGCGGCCACCGCCAAGCCGCAGGACTTAAGCTCGAACCCTTCCAACTGGCGAATCTGAAAAATCTCTTTGCATGGGCCGTGGAAGAGCAACTGGGCGCCAACCCGGCCCCTCCCGTGCTGGAACTCGATGTGGAGCTGCCCTTTTCCTTGATCACCGCCACCCTGCTCAAAGAGCTGGAGCTGCTCCAACCTTATGGCCAGGGAAACCCCCGCCCGATCTTTCTGTCGCTACCCCTGAATGTGCTTAAGCATCGTTTTTTCGGGCAAAAAAAACACTTGGAGCTGCACCTTTCCGATTCCAGTGACGGCACGAACATGCGCGCCGTGGCATGGCGGCAAGGCGAGCGCTGGCAGAATGCATCTTTTGATCGCAAACAGCTCAAAATCGCCTATACACCGCGCCTATCCAAATTCAACGGACTGCTGCAGATTGAATTGGCCGTGCAGGACATTCTTTCTTTAGAATGATCGTCCTTTTCAATGGCGTTGATTCCACGTATTGAGCTGCAGAATAATGGAGGAACGTATGAACAGCCTCAGAAATCTGATGATTATCCTTGTGCTTTTAAGCACCGGGTGTGCGGCAGTGGTGGTCGGAGGTGCGGCCGCTGTTGGAACCTACACGTACAAAGCGGGTGAATTGATAAAAACCTATAACGGCAATCTTGACCAGACGTTTGAAGCAACCAAGGCGGGTTGCACCTCATTGGGCCTGCCCGTGCTGGAACCCCAGAAGGACTTGAGCAGAGCTTCGGTCAAAACGAAGGACGGGGAGCGCGACGTGTGGATAAATCTCAAAGCGCAGAGCTCCACCACAACGGTGGTATCCATTCGCGTGGGTTATTTTGGCGACGAAATAGTGGCCCGACGCATTCACGACGCCATACAGGCCAAGTTCTAAACGTATTGGCCCCCAAACGGGGGCCGCTTGAAAATTCTCCGTCCATCAGTCCCAGGCGAAACGCATGGCCTGCAGAAACATCGGACCAAAATCTTCCTGCTCCACCAAGCCTAACACCGAAACACGCTCAGACAATGTCGCAAGCCAGTTGCGGATTCCGTCGTCTTCCAGTGCCAACAGCGTTCCCGCAAGAGATGAATTCCCGATCACTTCGATCTTTTCTCTCCATATTTCGGACAAAAAACCCAGCGTGATCAGATCCCCGGGATCAACATGCTCTCCCAGGGCCCCAGCCAGATAGATCCGCGCCAAATCGCCTTCGGTGACACCGGCGCTGCGGACCAAAGCTCGCAAGGCCACATTGACGCCCGCCTTGGCTTTCAAAAATTCCTCGATATCCCGTTCGGCCACAAAGACATCCTCCTCAAGCGCGAAAATCCGCCCCAGGGGATGATCCTGAATCCGTGTCGCGATTCTGCTGGCCAAAGGCATGGATGGGGTCTGAAAATGCCCTGCCTCATCAACAATTCCCAGGCGACGCAGCAATGCGAGAACGGAAGCATATCCGGTCCCCGATATGCCCTGCAATGGGCCGCCCGCCCACTGTAGACCTTTGGGGCCAAGGCTGACACGACTGAGCACCTGCTGCCCAGCCACGGACCCGCAGCAAAGCCCCACGCCCTCAATAGCTGGCCCCATGGGCACACTGCAGGCATAATAGTGGTCCGGGTCCAGGGCCACTACAAACTCTCCGTTCGTTCCCAGATCCGCGAGCAGAAAAGGATATTCGGGCTTCAGAGTGGAGATATACGCAAGCCCCGCGCTAATATCAGCACCGATGAAAGGGCCCAGCAATGGTGGGACATAGGCCGGAGGCAATGCGGGATCAAGGACCACCATTTGTCCGCCCAGCCAGGGCAGGCTGTACGGGGAAAATGCGAGTCCAATCAGGGGCATATCCAGAAGCAGGCTTATCATCGTGCTGTTCCCCGCAACGGCCAAGGACGAGGCTCCGCTGATGCGCACCAGATCTTGCAGAACCGCGACAACGGACTGACGCAAGCTGGCACGCGCGACATCGCCCGAAAGTGCGTATCGCAACCGGGACATGATCTCGCTGCCCGCACCCATCTGCGGATTAACCATGGCGTATTCAGGGCTATTGCTGCCTTGAGTACGAACGGCCCATTTGATTCTGGTTGTCCCTATGTCAACCGCCAGTCCTTCTCCTCGTGCGCAGCTGACTGCGGGCAAGCTTTGAGCTGGCATTTCAATGCGGCACGAATCGAGCACCAGATGCTTGCAGGCCAGACGCCAACCAAGGGACAATTCCTCGGGGCTCAGCCGTGCCTTCTCCTCTTCGCGGGGAGCAGGCGGATTGGTGGCAAAACGGATTCTGCATTTTCCGCAAAGTCCAGCCCCGGCGCAAAGGAAATTCCCCCTGCTGAGTTGAGCCTCAAAGAGCAGGTGCGAAAATTGTTGTCCAGGCTCCGCCCAAACTGTTTTCTTGGCGCCACCCTCTTGGACAACTTCTATCTCTAGCACAGAATTAACCGCTTTCCGTCCAGGCGCGTTGATTCCACAAATCCGATGGTCGCGACCAGTTCGCCGCGATCGAACAGCCACGAACGGACCTCATTGACCTTACCCTGCGGCACTCCCAGGACCATGCCTCCAGAGGTTTGCGCATCAAACATCAGATTTACCAGTACCGGATCAAGGCCGGCAGAAGAATGGACAATTTGTTGACAGAAATGCTTGTTGGCGTGACTGCCTAGGGGCAAGAGGCCCATGCTGGCCAGTTCCAAGGCGTGATTCATGAGCGGCACCGCCGAAACATCAAGAGCAACCGTGCATTGCGAAGCGGTGGCCATTTCCAGCAAATGTCCGCCAAGGCCAAAACCGGTCACGTCGGTAGCTCCCCGCAACCCGAAGACAGCAACAGCTTCTCCGGGAAAACGATTCAACCGGGATGCCCAGCGGTACACTTCCTCTTCGTGGTCATTGCTGCCCTCCCACTGGGCTTTGATAGCCGTGGCGAGGACTCCGGACCCGATAGGCTTGGTCAGAAGCAGAACGTCTCCCGGGGCCAGTCCTGCATTTGTCGCATAGTGATCAGGGTCCACAACACCCGAGACAGACAGTCCGTATTTGATCTCCTTGTCCTGAACACTGTGCCCCCCAACCAGCATTGCGCCTGCTTCCTGTATCTTGAACAAACCTCCACGCAGTATTTCACGTAGTACGGAGACGTCCATGGTCGCTATAGGAAAACATACGATATTCATTGCCGAATACGGTTCGGCACCCATGGCGTAGATATCGGAAAGGGAATTGGCCGCGGCTATCTGCCCAAAGCGGAACGGATCGTTGACGATGGGGGTAAAGAAATCCAGCGTCTGGACCAGTGCCTTGCCTGGAGGAAAATGGACCACAGCGGCATCCTCGCTGTTACCCATCCCGGTAAGGATGCGGTCGTCAAATGGGATGTTGAGTCCACGCAAAGCCTGCTCCAGGTCCCCTGGAGACAATTTGGAAGCTCAACCAGCGGCAGATACGGTTTCAACCAATCGCGTATGCTTCAAGACACTGACCTCACCTGAAAATTTTGTGTATTTGTCTTTAAAAATTCAATCAACTTAATGGCCGCCGGGAACAGTGACCTTTTCCGATTAAATACAACATAAAAGGAACGATCCATTTTTAGCTCCGGAAGGTCAACGGAAATCAAAGATCCTGATTCAAGTTCAGCATTCACAGTAATAGCGGACGTAATGGCTGCACCCATGCCAGCAGAAACACATCGCGCCATGGCGCCGGCATTACGCACCACGATGACTGCTTGCAGCGAATGAATATCTATTCCGAATTTGGCCAAACTGGATGCCATGGCCAGTCGAGTTCCAGAGCCATCCTCGCGCAGGACCCAAGGCAGAGATCGCAGCAATTTCTCTACACCAAGGTGCCTGTATTTCGCATATAATGCAGGAGTCATCACAAGTACAAGTGAATCGCGTACTATGGGTTCAAAGTGAAGATCCTGCCCTTCGAATACGGCTCCAACCACGCCAAGCATGAGTGAATTATCACGGATTTGGTTGACGATATCTTCCGAATCACCAATACGTAAATCCATGACCACTTCAGGATATTTCTGCCAAAACTTCGCCAGAATCTCGGGCATGATGTAATTTGCCGGAATGGTACTTCCACCAAGATCAAGCTTTCCCGTGATCCGATCCTGCAACTTTCTGAGCTCCGTAATCGCAAGTTCCGAAGCCTCAAATATTTTCTGGGCGTGCTGATAAAGCACTTCTCCGGCCTTTGTAGGCACGACAGTTCTGCCGATGCGGTCAAAAAGCTGGACCTCAAGCTCTTGTTCCAAAGCGGCCACATGAGCGCTTATTGTTGGCTGTGAGAGGTACAGAGCCTTCCCAGCCTTTGAAAAACTGCAATGTTCAAAAACTTTGGAAAATGCCTCTATCTTTCGGATATCCATGAATGCTTATTCCTGGTATAGATAAAAACGATGCATTGTCGCAAAAAATAAGGCAGCGTGGCTGCCTTATTTAGAACTGTCTTTATGCTTCGACCGGGGTGGCCTCAGTCGAGGAGGATCCCTCTGCGAATCGATCACTCAAGCGAGTAAATTCGATGAGTGCCATTGGGGCACTGTCGCCGACTCGGGGGATGCCAAACTTGACGACTCGGGTATACCCGCCAGGTACTTCCTTGAAGCGAGGCCCAATCTCATCAAAAAGCTTTTTGACACTATGGTGGCTGCCAAGAACCGAAAATGCCTGTCTGCGGGCATGCAAGGTATCTTGAAGGGCCATGGTGATGAGCTTGTCAGCAAAAATACTCAATTCCTTGGCCTTAGATTCAGTAGTGCGAATCCTTTCGTGTTCGACCAAAGAGCGAGCCATATTCTTCATCAGGGCCTTGCGGTGCTCCCACGTGCGCCCCAGTTTTCGACCAGATTTTCTATGCCTCATCTTCTTCGTTCCTCTTTAACCAATCCTGGTACAATTCATCAAAATTATCGACTCTGATTCCAAAATCCAGCCCCATGCTTTCAAGAACACGGCGAATGTCTTCCAAAGACTTGCGGCCGAAATTCTTCGTCTTGAGCAGATCCGCCTCGGTCTTTTGGACCAACTCGCCGACAATATGAATGCCGGCGCTCTTAAGGCAGTTACTTGCCCTGACAGGGAGTTCGAGATCCTCGATATTCTTGAAAAGGTTTTCGTTGACTTTATCTTGCGGCTTGGATTTAGCCTTCTCAATATCTGCCGAACCCTCATCAAAATTGATGAACACGGTCAGCTGTTCCTTAAGAATCTTGGCGCTATAAGCAAGGGCATCGTCGGGAGTAATAGAGCCGTCGGTCCAAACCTCGATAATCAATTTGTCGTAGTTGGTCATTTGGCCGACACGAGCCTGCTCGACCGCATACGCAACCTTACGAATGGGTGAAAAGCTCGAATCAAGCGTAATCACACCAATCTCATTGTCCAAATCTTCGTGCATCTCAGCCGGGACATATCCCTTGCCCATTCTGAATTCCAAATCCAGAACCAAGTCGATATCTTCAGACAGGGTCGCAATGTGCAGTTCAGGATTGAGTATCTTGATGTGCTGGTTTTCAACAATTGCGGATGCCGTAACTTCACCCTTGACGTTAGCAAGGAGTTGAACCCGCTGCGGTTCAGGAGTATTCATCGCCACGCGCAATTGCTTAAGATTCAGAACTACATCAGTGACATCTTCGTTGACGCCCGGAATGGTCGTAAATTCATGCTGAATGCCTTGAATCTTGACCGAAACAGGCGCGGCCCCCTGGAGAGAAGAAAGAAGAACTCGACGCAACGCGTTGCCAATCGTCGTGCCAAAACCTCTTTCCAGAGGTTCGCACACGAAACGACCGTACATGTCGCTGCACTTCGAATCCTTTTCCAGTTGCTCCGGCCTGACAAGCTCTGCCCAATTTCGGACGTAAACTTTTTTGTCTCCGCTATACGTAGAACTCATGTTTACCGCCCTTTATTTGGAGTAGAGTTCAACAATCAGCTGCTCTGTCATGGGGAACGTTATATCTTCTCTGGTAGGAAGAGCCTTTACAGATCCCTTGAGGGCAGGAGCATCGATCTCAAGCCATGCAGGCACGCCACGACGAGCGACAACTTCCAGGGCTTCAGTGATAACGAGGTTCTTCTTGGTGCGATCACGCACTTCAAGAACATCACCCGTCTTCACCTGAATCGAAGGTACGCTGACACGACGACCATTGAGGGTGAAAAGACCATGACGAACCATCTGCCTGGCCTGGCTGCGTGAATTCGCAAAGCCAAGCTTGTACGCGACATTATCAAGGCGCGTCTCGAGCAAAGTCAGCAAGTTCGTACCGGTGATTCCTTTGCGACGCTCAGCTTCTTCGAAATATCTCCGGAACTGACCTTCAAGAATTCCATACATCTTTCTGACTTTCTGCTTCTCACGCAACTGCAAAGCGTAATCGCTAGGCTTCTTGCGTGCCTTTCCATGATCGCCAGGCGCATAGGCACGACGCTCAAAAGCACACTTATCTGTATAACATCTGTCGCCTTTAAGAAAAAGCTTTCCGCCTTCTCTGCGACATATTCTGCATTTAGGGCCTGTATATCTAGCCAAGGTAAATTCCCCCTATACTCTACGACGTTTGGGCGGACGACATCCGTTGTGCGGAATGGGGGTCACGTCGCGGATAAAAGCGACGCGCAAACCAACTGCATTGATCGCACGCATTGCGGACTCGCGTCCAGAGCCTGGTCCCTTCACAAGAATGCCAACGGAACGCATGCCGCAGTCCATCGCCTTGCGAGCAGCAGTCTCAGCTGCTTTCTGGGCCGCAAAGGGGGTATTCTTACGAGATCCCTTGAAGCCGGAGGCTCCAGAACTTGCCCAACTGATAACATTACCCGTCGGATCGGTGAAGGTAATAATCGTATTATTGAAGGTGCTGTTCACATGAGCAATACCCGTTGGGATATTTCTCTTTTCCTTTTTCTTGATTACTCTCTGAGGTCTTGCCATTTGTCTGTCTCCACCCAGTTACTTTTTCTTCTTACCAACAATGGCTCTGCGTGGACCCTTTCGTGTGCGCGCATTGGTATGCGTACGCTGTCCACGACATGGCAAGCCGCGTCGATGTCTCAACCCTCTGTAGCAACCGATATCCATAAGCCGTTTGATGTTCGCCACAACCTCGCGGCGCAAATCACCTTCGACTTTGTACTTGGCTTCCAATTCTTTACGCAGGGTGTTGATATCGTCAGCAGTGAGTTCATCACTGTTTTTGGTCCAATCAATACCTGTAGCATCAAGGATTTTGAGAGCTGTAGCTCGGCCGATGCCATAAATATATGTCAATGCAATATCGAGCCTTTTATTTCTCGGCAAATCTACACCAACTAATCTTGCCACAATATCCCCCTATCCTTAACCCTGTCTTTGTTTATGTCGTGTATTGTCACAAATTACCCGGAGAACGCCTTTGCGCTTGATCACCTTGCATTTGGGACAAATTTTACGAACTGAAGGTCTAACTTTCATTGAATCCCCCGAAGATTTTCAATTGAAACTCAACCCAAGTCACACTTGGCTGAGAATGAATGGTCCGTCCTTGGTAATTGCCACTGAATGTTCAAAATGAGCAGAAAGGCTTCGATCTTTGGTTACTGCAGTCCAACCGTCGGAGAGGATTTCGACCTGGTCAGACCCCATGGCAACCATTGGCTCTATTGCAATCACCATTCCCGGCTTCAAAGGCAATCTTGAGCAATTTCTGGGTACAAAATTGGGGACCTCTGGCTTCTCATGAAGCATCCGACCTATCCCATGCCCAACAAATCGCTTTATAACGGAATACCCTTGAGTCTCAACGCAATCCTGTACAGCCCGGGATATATCGTAAAGGTCATTTCCTGGAACAGCCTGCTCAATGCCCTTGAAAAGAGACTGAAGCGTAACATCCAGCAAATGGGCCGCGCCTTCACTAATATTTCCTACAGGATAGGTTCTCGCGGTGTCTCCGTAAAAACCTTGAAACTTAACACCGAAATCTATCGACAAAATATCTCCGTCAAGAAGCACACGGTGTGATGGAAACCCATGCACAATCTCTTCATTGACGGAACAACAAAGGGCATACGGAAAATCCAGATAACCCTTAAATGCCGGAGTAACGTTGAATTGAGTACATAGTTGATTGGCTATCTCTTCCAATTCCCAAGTTGTTACACCTGGGACAACTTTACGGCCAAGCTCATCAAGTATTGTACCTGCTATTCGGTTTGCTTCTCGGAGTATGGCAATTTCCTGATCATTTTTCAGAAAAATGCCTCTATGTTTTTTCAACCCTGTCTGCCCTTGATTTTAGCCTTGGCCAGCAAGCCGTCATATCTGCCAGAAATCATATGCGATTGGACTTGAGCCATGGTATCCATGGACACGCCAACAACAATCAGCAGTGACGTTCCCCCGTAATAAAAGGGGACATTAAACTGACTCATCAAAACCATCGGCAAAACACAGACGGTCGAGATATACAAAGCTCCCCACAAAGTCAAACGTGTCAGAACCCTGTCTATGTACTCGTTTGTCTTGAAACCAGGCCGAATTCCCGGAACAAAAGCCCCTTGTTTCTTTAGGTTTTCGGAAATTTCCTTGGGATCAAAAACTATGGCTGTGTAAAAAAAACAGAAAAATACGATGAAACTAACAAAACAAATATTGTAAACTAATGAATCTGGCCTGAAATAGTCAGACATCTTGTTCAGAATTTCAACATTTGAAAAATTAGCGATCGTTGCGGGGAACATCAGAATCGATGAGGCAAAAATCGGCGGGATGACTCCTGCCGTGTTTATCCGCAACGGCAGATGACTTGTCTGCCCACCATACATTTTCCGGCCGACCATGCGCTTGGCGTAATGGATGGGTATCCGTCTCTGCGCACGCTCCATGAAGGTGATCCCCACCAAAACACCTGCCATGACAATCACAACAAGCAAAACCGTGAACAGCGAAACATCTCCAGCAGAAACAAGACGGTAGGATTTACCTATACCACTCGGCAGGCCGGAAATGATGCCTGCGCAGATAATGAGGCTTATCCCGTTACCAATCCCTTTTTCCGTGATTTTTTCGCCCAGCCACATGATGAAAACGGTGCCGGCTGTCAGAGTCAACACCGTGATCAACCGGAATCCCCATCCTGGCATATAGACAATGGGAGCCCCTGTGGGGCTCGTCATGCTTTCTACGCCGATGGCGATTCCAAGGCCCTGAATCACAGAAATAAGCACCGTTCCGTAACGGGTGTATTGCGTAATCTTCTTCTTCCCGGCCGCGCCCTCTTCTTTACTCAGCCTTTTGAGTTCAGGACTGACGACGGTCAAAAGTTGGATGATGATCGATGCGGAAATATACGGCATTATCCCAAGAGCAAAAATGGACAGATTCATCAATCCGCCGCCCGAAAACATATCAAACAAGCCAAAAAGAGTGTTTTGGGCGTTGGCAAAAAAATCTGCGAGAGCATTGCCATCAACCCCCGGTATTGGCAGATGTACTCCTACACGGAAAACAGCCAACAAAAGGAAAGTCCAAATGAACTTGCTTTTCAGCTCTGACATACCAGTATTTGCGCCTTTGGATATACTCACAATGTTATCCTTCGATCGAAATGGCTTCGCCGCCAGCCGCAGTGATTTTCTCAACGGCCTGCTTGCTGAACTTGTGCGCAGTAATCTTGAGGGCCTTACTGGCATCACCATCGCCAAGAACCTTCACTGGAAGATCCCGGCCAACCAAACCGGATAAGTACAGGTCTTCGATCAGCACTTCCGACTTATCAGCAAAAGCAGCATAAATCGTAGACAGATTAAGAGTCTGGTACGTCACTCGGAAAGGATTCTTAAAACCACGTTTGGGCAATCTGCGATACAGACGCATCTGACCGCCTTCAAACCAAGCTGGAACGCCACCACCGCTTCGAGCATTCTGACCCTTGTGACCTTTGCCTGAAGTACCGCCCTGACCAGACGCAGTTCCTCGTCCTAATCTTTTAACCTTGGCGCGCTCTTCGGGGTATGGATACAATTCATGCAGATTCATTATTGAATAACCTCTACAAGATGCTTAACTTTATTGATCATCCCTCGAACACATTCATTGTCGGGAAGAGTGCGGACCTGGTTGAGCTTGGTAAAACCAAGAGCCTTGACGGTTCGTCTCTGGCCAGGATTCTGCGTGATCAGGCTCTTCGTCAGTTTGATCTTTATCATAACTTCACCTATTTTCTCTTGATGGTGAGAGTCTTGCCTCTCATCCGTCCAACGAGTTCGGCGCTGCGAAGGGAGCGCAATCCAGCGAATGTAGCGCGAAGAACATTGTGCGGATTATTCGTGCCAATGGCCTTGGTCAGGATGTCATGAACACCAGCGGCTTCCATGACGGCACGGACAGGCCCACCTGCGATAATCCCGGTACCTGCGGAAGCGGGCTTAAGCATGACCTGACCTGCACCAAAATTCCCCACGGTCTCGTAAGGAATGGTTCCATCCAGAAGTTCTACTTTCTGCATGTCCTTGCGAGCCCTATCAGTAGCTTTCTTGATGGCATCAGGAACCTGGTTCGCCTTTCCAAGGCCAAAACCGACAGTACCCTTGCCATCGCCGACCACTACTAATGCGCTAAAGCTGAATCGACGGCCACCCTTGACAACTTTGGCGACGCGATTGAGATAGACTATTTTCTCAATGAGTTCAAATTCGTTTTGTTGCATGGATGTCCTCGATTAAAAATTTAAGCCGCCTTCTCTGGCTCCATCGGCTAAGGCCTTGATTCGGCCATGGTATACGAAGCCGTTACGATCAAATACCACTGATGTGATGCTCTTCTTAATCGCTTCTTCGGCAACCTTCATTCCTACCAACTTCGCATTTTCGACAGTCAGTCGAATATTATCGCCTTCAAGGCTTAATGTAGAGGCAGAGGCCAGAGTTGCTCCAGCCAAATCATCGATTATCTGCGCGTAAATGTGCTTGCTGGACCGAAATACAACAAGTCTTGGTCGCTCAGGAGTACCATTGACTTTTTTACGAATCCGCGTCTTACGCTTTTTACGGGCTTCATCTCTTGATAATTTCATAGCTTATCCTATTTCTTGCCACCGGATTTGCCGGCTTTGCGACGGATAGTCTCATCAGTATACTTAATACCCTTGCCCTTGTACGGCTCCGGCGGACGGACACGGCGAATCTGTGCCGCCACTTCGCCGACAGCCTGTTTGTCACATCCGGTAATAATAATTTTGTTGCCCTCTGCCTTGGCTTGAATACCTGCAGGGAGATCAAAATTGACCGGGTGAGAAAAACCGACATTTAGCACAACCGTATTGCCCTGCACATTGACCTTATAGCCAACGCCGATGACTTCAAGGGATTTTTCGAAACCCTTGGTTACACCCACCACTGCATTGGCCAGGAGAGTTCTCCGCAACCCGTGCTGCTGACGTGCGATGCGACTGTCGTTAACAGGGCTGACCGACACCGTATTGTTGTCAACATTTACAGCGATGGCAGGATGGGTGGCCAGATTCAGAACCCCCTTGGGCCCCTTCACTTCAATCCCGTCTTCTGCGATTTTAAGATCAACACCACCGGGGATGCTGATCGGCATTTTTCCTACTCGAGACATAGCGATCTCCTACCAAATCTCACAAAGAAGTTCGCCGCCAACGCCGATTTCGGCAGCCTTTTTACCTTCAAGTACACCCTTGGAAGTCGACAAGATGCAAATTCCAAGACCATTTTGTACAGAAGGAATGCTCTTCGCACCCACATAAATACGACGACCAGGCTTGCTAATTCTTTTCAAGCCAGCAACGACAGCCTTATTTTCATGGTATTTCAAATCAACCAAAAGGGCGTCGCTTTCGACGGTATATCCTTTGATATAGCCTTCTTCGTTCAATATTTTGAGCAGCGCCTCGCGGGTGCGGCTGGGAGTAATAGAAACAGTAGAATGCATAGCTTTGTATGCATTACGAATTCGAGTCAACAAATCTGCAATAGGATCTATGACAGACATGAGCGTACCTCATTTACCAGCTAGATTTTCTTACGCCTGGCAGTTCACCGGCAAGGGCCATATTCCTGAAGCAGATTCTGCAAATGCCAAACTTACGCATAAAGGCTCTGGGCCGACCGCAAATAGGGCATCTGTTGTACTGGCGTGTGGAAAATTTGGGCTTCCGCTGAGCCTTGACCATCAAAGATGTACGAGTCAAGTTAAACTCCTCCTTACTTCTTGAAGGGCATTCCAAGAAGCTTCAACAGCATCTTGCCTTCTTTGTCAGTCTGGGCAGTAGTTATAACAGAAATATTCATACCCACTGCTTTTTCAATCCTATCGATCTCAATTTCTGGAAAGATAGTATGTTCCTTAATGCCAAGGGTATAATTTCCACGGCCATCAAATCCTCTGTCCGGAACACCCCGGAAGTCGCGGACTCTGGGAAGTGCTATGGTCAGCAACTTTTCCAAAAAAGCCCACATTCTGTCTCCTCGAAGCGATACCCGGCAGCCTACAGGCATTCCTTCGCGCAATTTAAATGCGGCGATGGATTTTTTTGCCCGCGTTACAACAGCCCGCTGACCAGCAATCAGAGACAAATCGCGTACAGAATCCTGAATGATTTTGTTATTCTGGCTACCTTCACCCAGTCCCATATTCAATGAGACAAACTTTATCGAAGGAATTTGCATTACTGTAGTGTAATTAAATTCCTTCGCGAGTTCAGGAGCGACTTTATCTTTGTAGATCTTTTCGAGACTACTCATTGCTGCACCTTAACTAATCGTTTCATTGCATTTTTTGCAATAACGAACTTTCTTGTTATCATCGGTAAACTTATAACCCAACCTTGTCGGTTTTGAGCAAGCATTGCAAACCAGTTGAACATTGGAAACATCCATCGGCATTTCCTTCTCAACTATTCCACCAGGCTGGTTGTTATACGGATTAGGCTTGGTATGTTTCTTTACCATATTCGCCTTCTCGACAATAACCTGCTTCTTGCTGCGAAGAATCTTGACAACCTTGCCAATCTTTCCTTTGTCTTTTCCGACAAGAATCATCACATTATCATCTTTGTGAATTTTCCAGACATGAGTAGACATAGTTTACAATACCTCAGGGGCTAAAGATACGATCTTCATAAAGTTCTTTGCCCGCAATTCTCGTGCAACAGGCCCAAATATACGAGTGCCCATCGGCTCAAGGTTTTTATTCAGCAGTACCGCTGAATTATTGTCAAAACGGATGAAAGTACCGTCAGGACGTCCGATCTCCTTTGTTGTTCTTACAACTACTGCCTGGAGAACATCGCCCTTCTTTACTTTTCCATGAGGAATGGCTTCTTTGACGGAGACCATGATTATGTCACCGACACGTGCATACCGCCTCTTACTTCCGCCTAGCACCTTGATGCAGGCAACCTTCTTGGCTCCGGAATTGTCTGCGACATCCAAAGTCGTCTGCATTTGAATCATTTTACAATCCCCTACAAAGCTCTTTCAATGATTTTCATCAGATGCCAATTCTTCCGCGCACTCATGGGGCGGTGCTCGACAATCTGAACTTTATCCCCAATGTGACATTCGTTGTTGGGGTCATGAGCCATGAATTTCTTTCTGCGGCGGATATATTTTTTAAGAACAGGATGTTTGACCAGTGTTTCGACACGTACGACAATCGTCTTGTCGTTCTTATCGCTCACTACGAAGCCAACAAGAGTTCTCTTGTTTGATGTCTTTCCGCTGTTACTCATCACCTGTCTCCATGTCCTTCGCTTTCAAAATCGTCAAAATCCGAGCAATGGATTTCTTAACAAGCGGTATTCTCTGACTATTTTCAAGCTGCGCCGTAGCATGCTGAAAACGAAGATTCATAAGCTCCTTGCGGAATTCACCAAGCTTTTCCTGGAGCTTCACGGAATCCAATTCACGTAACTGTTGAGCATTCATCCTGTCTTACTCCTTTTCGACTATGGTAGTCTTTATAGGCAGCTTGTAGGCAGCTCTCTGCAATGCTTCTTTGGCCAGCTCAACATCTACACCCTTTATCTCGTAAATAATGCGACCTCTCTGAACTGGTGCACACCAACCAACGGGCGAGCCTTTTCCTTTACCCTGACGAACTTCCAAAGGTTTAGCAGTAATCGTCTTGTCGGGAAAAACACGAATGAAAACTTTGCCGCCTCTTTTGATGTGCCGCATCATTGCGATACGAGCGGCTTCAATTTGCTGACTCGTGAGCTTGCCGCATTCCATAGCCTTCAAACCGATATCGCCAAAAGCAACTGTGGTCGCGCGTCCGGAAAGACCGCGAATACGACCTTTTTGCTGCTTCCGAAATTTGACCTTTTTTGGACTCAGCATCAGCTATCTACCTCGCTCAGGATCTCACCCTTGAACACCCAAACCTTGACACCAATGACACCATAGGTGGTTTTGGCGGTAGCAACACCGTAATCGATGTCTGCACGCAAGGTATGCAAGGGAACACGACCCTCTCTCGCCCATTCTGAACGAGCGATTTCAGCGCCACCGAGACGACCGCCGCACTGGACCTTAATGCCCAACGCGCCGAACTTCTGGGCCATGCCCAGCGTCTTCTTGATGGCACGACGAAATGCTACCCGGCGCTCAAGCTGCTGCGCAATAGATTCCGCGACAAGCTGAGCATCTGTTTCCGGGCGACGAATTTCATTCACCTCAATCACGAATTCGCGAGCAAATTTCCCTTTGAGTTCGGCTCTGAGCTTTTCAATTTCTACGCCTTTTCTTCCGATAACAATACCGGGACGCGCAGTGAAAAGAATCAAACGAACCTTGTCGGCAGCTCTCTCGATTTCGATCTTGGAGATTCCCGCATGAAACAGCTTTTCCTTCACATACTTCCGAAGCTTACTGTCTTCGAAAACATACTCGGCATATTTTTTGTCGCTGAACCATCGGGACTTCCAGTTTTTATTGTATCCCAAACGGAATCCGTAAGGATGAACTTTATGACCCAAAGCACTGCCCTCCTAGAGTTCATCGACAACCACAGTGATGTGGCTGCTGCGCTTGATAATTCTGTAAGCCCGGCCCATTGCACGCGATTGAATCCGCTTCCAGCTCGGACCGCCGTCAATGCGAACTTCCTTCACATAGAGGTTGTCTACATTCAGCTTGGAGTTGTGTTCCGCGTTGGCAATCGCAGTCGTCAGAACCTTTTCAATCAGACGGGCAGCTTTCTTGGGTGTGAATTTCAGGACATTCAACGCATCTTCCACGGGTTTGCCGGTCACGTTACGTGCGACCAACCTGGCTTTCTGCGCGGAGACGCGAATAAACTTGGCAACTGATCTTGCTTCCATATGAAACTTCCTGTCTATTTCTTCTTCTTATCAGCAGCGTGGCCAAAATATGTCCTGGTGGGTGCAAATTCACCAAGTTTGTGTCCGACCATATTCTCAGAGACAAACACCGGGATAAATTTCTTTCCATTATGAACTGCAAAGGTAAGTCCGACCATCTCTGGCAAAATCGTAGACCGGCGAGACCAAGTCTTGATCACCTGACGGCTTCTATCAGCGTGGGACTTTTCCACCTTATTGAGCAGATGGCCATCCACGAAAGGGCCTTTTTTCAGAGACCTAGGCATAGAAACTCCTACTTACTTCCACGGCGTTTTACGATTAACTTGGACGAAGTCTTCTTGGGTGAACGGGTCTTGTATCCCTTGGTCGGCTTGCCCCAAGGTGTAACAGGATGACGACCACCAGAGCTTCTCCCCTCGCCACCGCCCAACGGATGGTCAACGGGGTTCATCGCCACGCCACGAACCTTAGGACGCTTGCCCAGCCAACGATTACGACCGGCCTTACCTATGGAAACATTCTCATGCTCGATATTGCCAACCTGACCAACCGTTGCGATGTTAACAGCCAATACTTTGCGAACCTCACCGGAAGGAAGCCGCAGCAGTGCGTACTTGTCTTCCTTGGCGATCACCTGGGCGTACGCTCCGGCCGAACGAGCCAGTTGACCGCCGCGACCGGGATAAAGCTCAATATTGTGAACCAGAGTTCCAAGAGGAATTCTGGCCAAAGCCAACGCATTGCCCGGCTTGATATCAGCCTTGTCGCCAGCAAGAATCTGATCGCCGACGCTGATTCCAAGAGGGCAAATGATGTAGCGCTTATCACCATCGGCATAATGCAGCAGAGCGATACGAGCACTTCTGTTCGGATCATACTCGATGGTGGCAACCTTGGCGGGGATGTCGAGCTTATTCCGCTTGAAATCAATCAGGCGGTACAAGGACTTGTTTCCACCACCGCGTCGGCGCATGGTGATACGGCCGTTGTTGTTGCGACCGCTTTTTTTATTCAAACCCTTTGTCAGGGACTTCTCGGGGGTTGTGGACGTGATCTCGTCAAAGGTGAGAACAGTCTGAGCCCTGCGTCCGGCCGATGTGGGTTTAAGCTTCCGAATTGCCATGATTACACCCCTTCAAAGAAATCAATCTTTTCGCCGGCAACAAGAGATACATATGCTTTTTTGTATCCGCTGATCTTGCCAACCGCACGACCGAATTTCTTTTTCGTGCGCGGACGATAATTGATAATATTGACTGCGGAGACTTTCACTTTGAACACGTTCTCCACGGCCCGCTGCACGTCGATTTTGTTCGCGTCGGCATGAACAAAAAAAGCAACCTGATTTCCAAGTTCCTTGAGGCCTGTGGATTTTTCAGAAATCAACGGCCTGAGTAATACTTGCGTGCTTTCCATTATTTCAACCTCTCCTGTAGGGCCAAAACAGCGCCCTGATCCAGGACCATCTGAGGATACTTGAGGATTTCGTACACATTGATCGATTGCTGATCCAACACGAGAAAACCAGGAACATTCCTGGCCGAAAGAGCAAGGTTGGTATCTTTTTCGGCAACAACAATCAAGGCTTTTTTCAGGCCAAGGGTATTCTTGCAAGCAACGAAATTTTTGGTCTTGATTTCGTCGAACTGAAGTTTATTGACCACAAGCAAATTCTCGGAGGTGAACCGGGAAGAAATGGCCATCTTCAGTGCAAGCTTTCGGACCTGCTTGTTGATTTTAAAGCTATAGTCGCGAGCCTTCGGTCCGTGCACAACAGCACCGCTCCGCCACAGGGGCGAACGACTGGAACCCGCGCGGGCCCGACCGGTTCCCTTCTGACGCCACGGCTTCTTGCCGCCACCTCTGACAAGTCCGCGAGTCTTCACTCCGACAGTACCGGAACGAAGCTTCGCCAAGTGAGACTTCACCGCGAGGTGCAGCAGCTCGGGCCGTACTTCGACCTGGAAGATATCGTCGGCCAAAGCCATCTCGCCGACTTCCTGCTTGTTTTGATCGTATACTTTCGCGTTTGCCATTATCTTTACCCCTTTACTTCAACTTGCTGAGGATGATGATCCCCTGCTTGGGTCCTGGAACTTGGCCGCGTACAAGCACGACATTGTCTTCCGGGCGAACATCAACAATTTCAAGATTAAGCATCGTTGCTGTCTTGTTTCCAAGCTGACCCGGCATTTTCTTACCCTTGAACACTTTGCTTGGCCATGCGCACTGACCGATGGAACCAGGCTTTCTGTGGACCTGTTCGTGTCCATGAGAGGCAGGCGCACCGGCAAAATTCCAGCGACGGATGACACCGGCAAAACCACGGCCCTTGGAGGTACCAGTGACGCGAATCTTTTCGCCGGGGGTAAACATTTCGACAGTCAACTTCTGCCCAATTTCATATTCATCTACGCTTCCAAGACGGATTTCCTTCAGCATTTTGTAAAAGCCACAATTTGCCTTTTGCTGATGGCCTTGCTCGGGTTTAGTCAGTCGATGCGCTGCAACTTCTTCAAAACCTACCTGCAAAGCTGTATACCCGTCTTTTTCACTGACCTTTTTTTCAATAACGGGGCAAGGACCAGCCTGAATGACCGTTACGGGAATAACGTTTCCGTCAGTTCCGTAAATTCTGGTCATGCCGATCTTTCGCCCAACAAGTCCTAAAGTCTTTTTCATGATAGCCTCTCGTTATCCCTACAGCTTGATTTCTACATCAACGCCTGCGGGAAGATTCAGCTTACCCAGAGCATCAACCGTCTGTTGGGTGGGTTCAAGAATGTCTAAAAGACGTTTATGCACGCGCATTTCAAACTGTTCTCGAGATTTCTTATCCACGTGTACGGACTTTTGAACGGTCTGCTTATGGATACGAGTCGGCAACGGAATCGGTCCGGCAATAGATGCACCGGTGTTACGTGCAGAATCGACGATCTCGGCTACAGCCTTATCTAAAATGCGGTAGTCGTACGCTCTCAATTTTATACGAATTTTGTCACTGTTCATGATGACCTTGCCCCATTACTCCACGATTTCGGAAACAACA
>DHWB01000006.1:53560-257082 GCA_002412965.1 Desulfomicrobium sp. UBA5193 | reverse complement strand
ACCATCTTCTTGGGCAGGGCGAAGAACCGGTTCACGAAACCGGCCATGACCGAAAGGGCGAAGAAGCCGCGAATGGTGATGCCAGGGACGACCTTGGTCACCAGGGCGCCGACCTGGATGCCCACCAGGGAACCGAGCAGCATGCCCATGGCCAGGGTGTAGAAGATGAAGCCGTAGATGGCGTACTGGGTGATGGCGCCGTAACCGGCGGTGAACACGATCTGGAAAATGTCCGTGCCGACGGTGGTGAGCGAGGATACACCCAAGATGTAAACAAAGATGGGGAAGGTCAAAAAGCCGCCGCCGACACCCATGATGCCCGCGGCCATACCGACCAATGCGCCGGAAAGGACCAGGAAGAGCCAGGAGATCTTGCGGCCGCCGGGGATGAGGCCCTGATCAAAAGAGACCATGGGCGGCAGGTTCACGGCCTGCAGCTTCTGGGCGATGCCGGTCATGCCGGTGCCTTCGCCGGTGTCATGCGCGCCGCCGGAATGGCCGGCCTTCTTGGCGCTGAAATAGTCGTACATGCCGTAAAAACCGAGGAAACCGAGCATTACCGTGTATACGGTGGTGATGAACGCATCGCTCAGCACGGGATTGATGTTGTAAAGTGCGCGGTTGATGCCCGCACCCACCGTCGTGCCGATGATGGCACCGATGAGGAAGACAAAGGCCAGGGGCACGGAGACATTGCCCATCTTGCGATGCAGCACGGAGCCCATGATGGCCTTGGCGAAGATATGAAAAAGGTCGGTACCAACGGCCAAAATGCCCTTGACACCCGCGCTCATCAGGGCCGGAGCGATGATGAAGCCTCCGCCCGCGCCGATGCAGCCGGAAATGAGGCCCGCGCCCACGCCGACGAAAATTGACACGCAGAAGATATATATACTGTAATAGGATGGACTGTAGGCTTCCTTGCCGCCGATGACGGTCGGCAGGGCTTGACCGATTTCGTCGGCGTAGGCCCATCCGCCAAGCAAGGCGGGAATGAGCATCAGAGCCAGCAGCCAGATACGTCTTTTATCACCCAAAATGATTCGGGCGTTTTCCACTTCCCACTGGGCAAAGGACCTTGAGCCCTCCACCATGTATGAACCCCATTCTTTGAAGAATCCCATACGCGTTACCGCCTCCTCGTAATCTTGTGTCTACAGGACCATGATCCGTGCGCAGGTGGCTAACCCAGCCCGCTTCCCTCTCCCACTTTCCTGTTCCGGGAACAGGCCGCCTGGATCTTGCCTACCAGGACATTCAGTTCCACCGGTTTCATCAGATAATCGAACGCACCCATGGCCATGCCCGAAATGGCGACCTCCATGTCTGCATGCCCGGTCAGCATGAGCACCTGCACGCGCGGAAAATGCATCTTGATCTCCCGCAGCACCTGGATGCCGTCCATGTCGGGCATGCCCACATCAAGGACCACCACATCGACCGGATCACCTTCCAACTGACGCAGCCCTTCACGACCGCTGTCAGCCTCGAGGACGGAAAAACCCCGCTTGCGCAGCCGCTTGGCCATGGTGGCCACGAACTGCGCCTCGTCGTCGATGAGAAGAATTCTGATCCCTGCCATGGCCGCTCTCCGGATCGCTTCAGCCGCGACGGCTGGCGATCTCACGCACCCGTGCGTCGACTATCTTTTCTTCATGCCGGCGCTTCTTTTCCACCGCTTCCTTGACCTTCTCGACCAGCACCTCGATGCCGCAAGGCTTCATCAGGTAATCCGAAGCCCCCAGCCGCATGCCATCGATGGCAGATTCCACGGTGGCGTGTCCGGTCAACATGATAACCTCCACCAGAGGGTATTGCTGCTTGATGAGCTGCAACATTTCTATGCCGCTCTTGCCCGGCAGCTTCACATCAAGGATGACGACCTCGATTTCGCCGTGCACCGCAAGCTTCTGCATGGCCTCTTCGCCACTGCTTGCGTGAAACACCTCCATGCTGCGCATGGTCAGGCGTTTCTTCATGATGTCGATGAACTGTGCATCGTCATCGACAAGCAAAATATTGGCGTCCGTCACTCCGCGTCCTCCTTGACGGGCCTGCCCCTCGGCCTGCCCCCTGTGACCGGGAACCCACTGTCCCCGCTGGTTGAAGGCCTAACGCAACTCGTGTGCCAAAGCGGACAGGACAGACTTCGCTGACGCCAGCGACAACATCCTATAACATCATGAATTTATTAATAGCAACAGAAACGAGTTGGAAGCGAGGGATGAAAAAAAGAGGATTTTCAGGTAGCCAAGACGTGGTTTAGGAAGCAAAAGCGGGGCGTTTCGCCCCAGAGGGACATTTCGCCCCAGAGGATGCGAACAACAAGCAAACCAGTTGAAAACATGAACTATATTGTGAAAAAAAACGAGATGCGGGGCGTTTCGCCCCAATCGAAAGTGCGGTGAGCAGCCAACTCGGCGCAGCGCACGAAAAAAATCGTCCCTAGGCCTGCGTCAGGGCATTTTCCACAGCGTCGGCCACTTCGGCCCCGGTCATGGTTTCACCGGTCTCGTGCAGGGCACGGTGCACGTTGATCTCACGCATGACCCCGATGTGGTCACGATTCACAAACCCCTTCCAGACCTCCATGCACTTGTCGAGCTGCTCCCGGCGCGCATAGGCCAGACCCAGATACAGACAGGCCAGGTATTCGCCGGGATGCTGTTTGTAGACCAGGAGCAGCGTGTCCTTGGCCTGCACGAATTCCCCCAGATGATAGTGACACAAACCCTGCCGGATTCGAGCCTCCTTGTGCGCCCTGTTCGCCTTGAGGACTTCCTTGTAGAGATCGCGGGCAACGGCGAACTCCTTGCGCACATAAGCGGCATCGGCGGCGCCGATGTCCACCCCGATGCCGGAAACCGGCTTGTCGCCGCCAGACTCACGCAAGCGTCTGGCCATTCCGAAGAGAAGATCGCGTCTGGAAATCATGGAAGACCTCTATGTATTGTTATGATCGGTTAAAAAGTTGCCGGATCCGGGCAGGGCTATTGCAAACTGCAAATGAAAGCAAAATCATGGATTCCCGCCTGCGCGGGAATGACGAGCGGCTAAGGCGGAGGGGCGAGACATTTCCATTCAGTCTGCTCAATGCCCCTGCATCACCCTTCGAAGCCACCGCACCATCTCGATCTCATTGTTTCAAAGCCTGTACCCCACCTCGATGTCATCCCCGCGAAGGCGGGGATCCATCGCTTTTCCCGACTTTGGACATTTCCTGCTCCCCCGAAACTGCCCCCTGCCTCACCAGCCCCATTCGCCCCAGGCTGTTGACATTCCCTGGATTCCTTACCATGAAGAGCCACTTTATTGTGAGACAAATAACCGGCAAAGTCCGAAATCTGTATTCCCGGAGGAGACAATGTTCAAGAGACTTCTCATCAGCCTCGCCGTCCTGCTTTTGTGTGGCGCCCCGGCCATGGCCCAGGAGGCCAAGACCTTTGCGGTGCTGCCCTTTAGCGTGCACGGACCGCAGGAATATCAATATTTGAGTCAGGGCATTCAGAGCATGTTGACCACCCGCCTGACCTGGCCTGAAAACTTCACCCCCCTGGATGCCGGCGCCATAAAGAAGGCGGCCGCCACCTTGCCCGCCGATGCCGGCGCGGCCGAGAAGATCCGTCAGAAGCTGGGCGTGGACTATCTGTTCTGGGGGGCGATGACCGTCATGGGCCAGGAATGCAGCCTGGACGTGAACACCATCGATCCCAAGGGCGCAAACCAGCCCAGACCCGTGCAGACACAGCTCAATCAGGTCATTCCGAGCCTTGAAACCGTGGCCGCGGACATCAATGCCCAGGTCTTCGGAAAACCGGAAACCGCCACGGCCAAGAACCAGCCTGTGGTCCAGCCCATGAACCAGGGCCTCATCGTCAATGAAACCAAGTCCGGAACTGCGTACGCAAACCCGTCCCTCAAATACGAAGACGCGGATACCTCCATGGGCCGCTGGCGCAGCCAGACACTGCCCTTCGCCTCGCGTGGCATGGTGGTGTGTGACGGCGACGGGGATGGCAAGAATGAAATCTTCCTGATGACGGCAAGTTCCCTCATCGCGTATCGGATGTCCGAAGGCCAGATGCGTCAAATAGCGGAGCTGGAGCTGCCCAAAGGCCGCAACTATGTTCGCCTGAACACCATAGACTTGAATCGCGACGGCCGTCATGAATTCGTCATCGCGGCAGCCATCGACAAGGAACCCAAGTCTCTCATCGCTGAATTCGATGGCAGCAAATTCTCCATCCAGCAGGACTTCATTCCCTATTTCCTGGGCGTGCTGAACATGCCTCCTGCTTTCACTCCCACCCTTGTGGGTCAGGGCGTCGGCAGGGTTAAATACATGGAAAGCACGATCAATCAGATGATCAAGTCCGGAGGCAAATACGAACCGGGTCCGGCAGTCAACCTGCCCATGGGCGGAAATGTCTTCAACGTGACCTTCGTCCCGCACGAAAACGACTACCAGATCATCATGGTCGATGACTATGACCGCATGCGCGTGTTCAGCTCCACCGAAACGCTGATGACCGTCACCGACGAAACCTATGCCGGCTCGAACCTGGGAATCGAGTATCATTCCGCCGCCCTTGGCATGAAGGCGCCCGACGGAAAGCAGGCACCCCAGGACATGGTCTATATCCCGCTGCGCGCCATTCCCGCCAATCTGGACAAGGACAACCGCTTCGAAGTGATCATCAGCCGCAACATCTCGGTTTCCGCGCAGTTTTTCTCCAACTACCGCGACTATCCCCAGGGTGAAATCCACTCCCTGTACTGGGACGGGGTGGGCATGAGCCTGCAGTGGAAGACCGCCCGCATCAAGGGCACGGTCACTGACTACGCCCTGGCCGACATGGACAACGACGGGGCCGTCGATCTGGTGGTCAACATCAACACCCATACCGGCATGGCCGGAACAAGCCAGAAGAAGACCATGGTCGTGGCCTACCCGCTTGATCTCTCGCAGGCCGGAACGGAAATTCAAAAAACTGTACAGTAAAAAAAATTTTACTTTTCCCCTGAAAGGCTCAAAAAAGGCTTGCTTTTTGGACAAGATTTATCGTAGCTCATTTCCAGGCGTCAGATGATTTGATTTTTTTCAATGCAAAAGGAGAAAGAACATGAAACGTTTTGCACTCGTAGCTCTGCTGGCAGCCATGCTGTTCGGCGTTGCCTCCAGCGCTTCCGCCACCGAACTGAAGGTGAAGGGAAACTTGGATGTTTATGGAATGTGGTCCGCCAACTTGGTAGATCACAACTCAGATGTCGCTGACGGTGACAACTACATGACCACTCAGCGCATGCGCAATTACTTCACCTATGTTGCCAACGAAAACCTGAAGGCCGTCTTGGGCCTGGAAATCGACAACATCTGGGGTTCCGGCACTGCGGCTGATTGGGGCACCGACGGAAAGGGCAACATCGAAGTTAAGCACGCGTATATGGACTTCAACTTCCCCGACACCACCGTCAACGTTAAAGCTGGCTTGCAGTACGTGGCCCTGCCCAGCGTTTTCGGCAACCCGGTTTTCGATGACGACGCTGCCGCACTGGTAGTCAGCGCCCCCATCAACGACATGTTCGGCCTGACTGTTGGCTATACTCGCGGCACCGATCTCGATGCTAACACTGATAGAGATGCCAATGATGCGCCGATTGCTGGAGACGACCAGGACGACAAAGATATGGCTTTCCTGGCCGCCCCGATCAAGCTTGACGGCTTCAGCGTAGCGCCTTATTTTGGCTATGCTTGGATCGGCGAAAACACCGATACTGACTTGGTAGATGACGCCACAGTGTGGGTTGTCGGTGCCAATGCTGAACTGACCATGTTCGATCCTCTGACCTTTGCCGCCGACCTGATCTATGGCAAAGCAGATTCAGACGATTATGAAAGCGCCGGCTGGTACGGTGCTCTGGCTGCTTCCTACAAAATGGATATGCTGACCGCCACCCTGTTCGGAACTTACGCCACTGGCCTGAACGACGATGGTGACGACGACCAGGATGTTATGCCTACACTGGCAGAAGGCTGGGGCCTGACTCCTTACATCGGTGGCGCGCGCGCTTTCAGCACCACCTATGACTCCTTTGCTACCGACACCCTTGGTGTTGGTTCTGACGGCACCGGCCTCTGGACCGTTGGCTTGGTGCTGGACAAGATCACCTTCGTAGAGAACCTGTCCCACAAGCTGGTCATCGCTTATGCCCAGGGCACCGGCGACGAAGACACCAGCTACTTCACCGAAGAAGACAACGGTTGGGAAGTTTACTTTGTCAACAAGTACATGATTTATGAAAACCTGGCCGCCATCAACGAACTGGGCTACTTTAAGGGCTCCAGCGAAGTTCTGGAAGACGCCGATTACGACCTGGATGCTTCCTACTTCGCCACCGTCGGCTTCTCTTACAAGTTCTAGTTCGGGTTTTCACACCTGACGCCACAAGGGCCGGAGACGCAAAACTCCGGCCCTTTTTTGTTGCCCGGCGATCCCTCGCATGCTTGAAATCAACCCACTAAAGGTTTGACTTTCGGACGGGTCAAAGCTTAGAAACTTGCGCAGCCAAAGCCTTCCGTACAAATAGATGGATTCCCGCCTACGCGGGAATGACAGGGAGATGTGTGTCTCTGTGCTCGTCATTCCCGCGTAGGCGGGAATCCATGTCTTTGCCTGGGCAATCCGCATGCCCGGAACAGCAACATGAGAATATCGATGCCCTTAAATACCATATCCTATACTTCTTCCCAAGACTGGCCTGCCATCTCTTCCTGGCTTTCCCGCCGGGACGCCTCCGAAGCGAATGTCGAACCCTTGGTCCGCGACATTCTGTCGCAGGTACGTCAGCGCGGGGATGAGGCCGTAGTCGAATATACCCGACGATTCGACTGTCCATCTCTGAAGATGGACGCCTTGGCTGTCCCCGTGTCGGAACTTTACAAAGCCCTTGAAGACATTCCTGACACGGATGCAGCCATCATCCGCGAGGCTGCCGCCAACATCCGCGATTTTCATCTCAAGCAGAAACAAAATTCCTGGATCACCACCCCCGCCCCCGGAACCACACTGGGCCAGCTTGTGCTGCCCGTGGACCGAGCTGGACTGTACGTACCCGGTGGTCAGGGCGGAGAGACTCCGCTCATCTCAAGTCTGCTCATGAACGCCATCCCGGCGCAAGTGGCCGGAGTCAAGACTATCTGCGTGGTCAGTCCGCCGCGCAGCGACGGCACCTTGAACCCCTACATCCTGGCCACGGCAGCCATTCTGGGTCTTGAGCAGGTCTACGTGTGCGGCTCGGCCTGGGCCATAGCCGCCCTTGCCTACGGCACGGCCACCATCCCACGGGTCGACGTCATCGCCGGTCCGGGCAATATCTTCGTGACTACGGCCAAGCGGCTGCTGGTCGGCCAAGTCGGCATCGACATGATCGCAGGCCCGAGCGAGATCGCCATCCTGGCCGATTCCACCGCCAACCCCAAGTGGCTGGCGGCCGACATGCTGTCCCAGGCCGAGCACGATCCCTTGGCTTCAAGCATCCTGATCTCCCCGGACGAAGCGCTGCTCGATGCGGTTCGAAAAGAACTTGAAGTCCAGCTCCCCGCTCTGCCGCGCAATGAAATCGCGGCCAAGTCCATCACCGACTGGAGCGCGCTCATTCACGTGCCCAGTCTGGAGACAGGCATGGAACTCATCAATCTGCTGGCTCCCGAACATTTTGAACTCAGCGTGGCCGACCCCTGGGCCTGGGTCGGCTCCGTACGCAACGCCGGGGCCGTCTTCATGGGGCACAGCACGCCCGAGCCCGTGGGCGATTATTTCGCCGGACCCAATCATGTGCTGCCAACCCTGTCCACGGCCCGCTTTTCCTCGGCCTTGTCCGTGGACACCTTTTGCAAAAAAACGAGCCTCATCTGCACGGACCAAGGCTATATCTGCTCACACGGCTCCAAGGTGGCCCGCCTGGCCCGCCTGGAAGGCCTGGAAGCCCATGCCCGCAGCGTCGAACAACGTATGGAGAAAAAACCATGAACATCGTCACTAAAACGCAAATTCGCGAATATCCGCTCCTGTCTCGTGGTAAAGTTCGAGATATCTATGAAATCGATCCGCAAACCCTGCTGATCGTGACCACGGACCGCATGTCCGCCTTTGACGTTATCATGAAGGAGCCCATCCCCTACAAGGGCGTGGTCCTCAACCAGATCACCCTCTACTGGATGGACGCCTTCAAGGACGTGGTCGCCAATCACCTCCTGGCCACGGATGTGCGCGACTTTCCCGCTGCCCTGGCTCCTCACGCAGGAGACCTCGAAGGCCGCTCCGTGCTGGTCAGAAAGGCCAAGCCCCTGCCCATTGAATGCATCGTGCGCGGCTACCTGACCGGCTCGGGCTTCAAGGATTACAAAGCTACGGGTTCCGTCTGCGGCTACAAACTTCCGGCCGGACTGCTCGACTCGGACAAGCTTGAGACGCCTCTGTTCACCCCGTCTACCAAGGCGGATCTGGGTGCCCACGACGAAAACATCACTCTGGCCGACGCAAAATCGCGCATCGGTGACGGGTTGCTCAAAAAAATCCAGGAGCTGTCCCTGGCCATCTATTCCAAGGGCCGGGATCTGGCTGCAGCGCGCGGGATCATTATCGCCGACACCAAATTCGAGTTTGGCCTGGACGGAAAGGATATCCTGCTCATCGACGAGGTCATGACCCCGGATTCTTCCCGCTTCTGGCCGGCAGCCCAGTACAGTCCGGGCAAGACGCAATCCAGCTTTGACAAGCAGTATCTGCGAGACTGGCTCAGCAGCACGGGCTGGGACAAGACCCCACCGCCGCCGGCGCTGCCCGCTGAAGTCATTGCCGAAACACAAAAAAAATACCTGGAAGCATACGAACTGCTGACCGGCTCCCCTTTGCAATTGCCGTAAGGCGCAACCATAACTGGAGAATACCCATGCTCGTTCAAGGGAAAAAGGCCCTGATTTTCGGTGTGGCGAACGACAAGAGTATCGCCTACGCCATTGCCAAGGAACTCAAAGACAATGGCGCATCCATCGCGCTCAGCTATGCCGGGGAAGCGCTGAAGAAAAGGGTCGAGCCCATCCACGAAGAACTCGGCAGCGACTTCCTGTTCCAGTGCGACGTGTCGGATGACGCAGCCATCGCCGAGTCCGCCGAACTGGTAAAGGAAAAATGGGGAAATTTCGACATTCTGGTTCACTCCGTAGCCTTTGCCAACCGCGACGACCTGAAGGGCCGCTATGTGGATACGTCCCGCGAGGGTTTTCACCTGGCTTTGGACATTTCATCCTACTCGCTGGTGGCTATCTGCAAGGCCTATGAAAGCCTCCTGAACGACAACTCCTCCGTCATGGCCATGACCTACTACGGCGCGGAAAAGGTCATCACCCATTACAACGTCATGGGCGTGGCCAAAGCCGCACTGGAAGCCAGCGTGCGCTATCTGGCCATGGACCTGGGCGAGCGCGGCATCCGCGTCAACGCCATCAGCGCCGGCCCCCTGAAGACACTGGCTTCATCCGGCATCTCCGGCTTCAAGACCATCCTGGCCACCATCGAAGAGCGCGCTCCGCTGCGCCGCAACATCGTACAGGAAGACGTGGGCAAGACCGGCCTCTTCCTGGCCTCGGACCTCTCCCGCGCCATCACCGGCGAGGTCATCTATGTCGATTCGGGCTACAACATCATGGGGATCTGAGCCCTTCCCGGACAACTGCCAACATCAACCCCTTCCCGCGAAGGGGTTTTTTTTCGTCTTCCGTTTTGCTTCCCGATTTGTTCATGATGCGAGATCGCGAAGCGTGGCCGCACACTTCCTCTTCGGCCTCGGCGAAGATGGATTCCCGCCTTCGCGGGAATGACGTCCTTTGGTACCGTTAATTTTGTGTTCTGTCCGCTCTGACGGAAGAACACTGACCGTACACGCAGCACGAAGTCATTCCCGCGAAGGCGGGAATCCATCTTTGCAGCCAACCAAGACAACCATGCCGACCGTCAGCGCCTCAAGGTCCATCGCAGAGTGCCCCGCGAGCTCAGCGCCGGCAATTCATCTTCCTGCAGCCAACCGAGCCAATCATGCCAACAGTCAGCGCCTCAAGGTCCGTTGGCGGCGTGGGGCGTGGGACCGTCGGCTGTCTGACTGAGCCAGGCATCGTTTGTTGAACCGTTGTCTGGCAAGCTTCCCGGGCTTTGCGCCCTGCACACAACGGTTCAACTCTACGAGGCCGGAGAAGGAGTTCCGGCGGCCCCACGCCCCACGCCGCCAACGGACCGCCTTGCGCATACCACATACCTCATACTTCCTACCTCATACCTCATATCTCATACCGCACCACATACGCACCTCCTTCATTTCCTCCCGCCACCTTGCCCTACGCCCAAAGATGTTTATTTCCAGAAAATTCGACCACACCACAAACCGGAGTCCAACCTCATGGAAAAAATACACGCCGTCTGTCCGAAGTGCCAAACCGTCAACGCAGTCCTCCCGGAACGCATCCGTCAGCAACCAGTATGCGCTAAATGCGCCACGCCCCTCTTGCCTGGTCATCCTGTCGAACTTAACGATCAGACCTTTGAGCGCTTCACCACCCGCTCCGCCCTGCCTGTGCTCGTAGACTTCTGGGCACCCTGGTGCGGACCGTGCAAAATGATGACCCCTGCCTTCGCTCTGGCCGCCTCCGCTCTTCAGGGACAGGTTATCCTGGCCAAAATGGATACCGAAGCGCAGCGCGCCATTCCGTCACGCTTTTCCATCCAGTCCGTGCCGAGCCTTGTCTTGTTCCGCCAGGGCAAGGAAATCGCCCGCACGGCGGGAGCCATGCCAGCCGCTCAAATTCAGGCCTGGGTGCGGCAACAATTGTAAAAATGCATGATCCTTAACGCATAACAAGAGCAGGCACGTCCGTATTAAAAATGAACAACATGGCATTTTTTCACTTGCCAAAGAAATTCGACTGACATAGAGACGGACTTCCCGAACGCGGAGAGGTGGCCGAGTCTGGTTTAAGGCGCACGCCTGGAAAGTGTGTGTACCTTTGCGGGTACCGGAGGTTCGAATCCTCTCCTCTCCGCCATTTTTGAAAATGAAAGCGAAGCCGGGTGGCGGAAACGCTGCCAACCCCGTCAGGTCCGAAAGGAAGCAGCGGTAACAGTTGTTTCCGGGTACCCGGCTTCCCTGGCAGGGGCGAAATTTTCGCTCCTGCCTTTTTTTTACGCACGTGACCCCCTCGATCAGCAAGCCAACCTTTCCGCATTGTCATCGTGCCCTGACAACCCCTGATAGCAAGCACGTTTCCGGTTTTACCCCCGTCTCCATGTCGGCTCCGGGGAAGAACTCATCAAGGAGGACGCATGACAAAATTTTCGTATTTAAGCGCCATCATTCTCGCCCTGGGCCTGATCCTGATGACCATGCCCGATCTGGCCGATGCCAAGCGCCTCGGCGGCGGCGGTTCCTTCGGAAGCAAGCCGTCCTATTCCAAAAGTTTCCAAAAAACCACACCTCCGGCGTCAAGCCCCTCACAGCAGGCAGTTCCCGGTGCTTCCCCCATGGGTGGACGCGGAATGTTCGGCGGAATGCTTGGCGGCATGCTCATGGGCGGGCTCCTCGGCTCCCTCTTTTTTGGGGGCGCATTTTCCGGCATCGGCTTCATGGATATCCTCCTCATCGGCGGCGGACTTTTTCTGCTCATGCGTTTCCTGCGCAGCCGTCAGCCAGCCACGCAGACCGCGGGCAACTCCGCCAGAGTGCAGGACATGCCACGCGGAGCCTGGGACACCCTGCGCTCCACCCAAAGCCAGACCTCATCCGCAACCGATAATTTCCCGGCCGGATTCGACTCCAAAGAATTTCTGGATGGTGCCAAGCTCGCATACACGCGCCTCCAGGCCGCATGGGACGCACGCGATCTCAATGATCTGCGCCAGTTCACCTCGACAGAGGTTTTCGCTGAAATTGAATCTCAGGCCGTAGCCGACCCGACCCCCGGCAAGACCGAAATCCTGCTCCTTGAAGCTCAGCTTTTGGAAGTCAAAACCGTGGGTAACCAGACCATCGCCACCGTTCTTTTCGACACCATGCTGCGCGAAGACTCCGCTGCCGCCCCGGCCGAACAGGTCCGCGAGGCATGGCATTTCAGCCGCTATGAAACCGGCGGAAGCACCCACTGGGTCGTGGAAGGCATCCAGCAACTGGAAAGATGATGCCTGCGAGCAAGGCTCCCGAGGATGATGGCATCCCCTGCCCCATCTGCGGCAAACCAGCTAAGATCACGGGCAGATGAGCCGTGGCGCGCATCTCCTGCAGGTACTGCGGGAGCGATGTCCTGGCAGCTCACCACAAGAACGCTATCGAGGCATACAAAAACGGACTTTGCTCCGGGAACGACCCAAAAGCGGTCCCGGAAATTTGAATACCCCAAAACTTCACGACGTAAGGAAAACGAACATGAAACGAATCATCTCCCTGACGGTAATGTTTTGTGCCATTGCCGCTTCCGCGCTGGCTGCCGCACCCGAGACCGCGCTCAAGGCCCTGACCCTTGGCAACGAAAAATTCGCCATGGAGCAAACCCTGAAAGCCGGCCCCGTGGCCATTGTCATCGCCGACCCGGCCATCACCCAGAATCCCGAAGCCCTGTTCAGCCTGAGCGAGTCCCAGGTAAAGGTAATCCGGACCGAAGCAGCCTTTGGCCCCGAGACATCGGCGGCCTTGGAAGCCGAGGATCTCGTCGCGCCCGTGGTTCTGGTCCTCGGACTGGACGAAGAGTCCGTCTGGGCCGTTTATGCCAATGCCCTGAAAGCCTCTCCGGAACTGATCCACGCAGTGCTCAAGGGTCAGGTTTCCGCCCTTGGCGCCACAGTCGATGCGAACACCGGCACCGTGAAAATCCTCGGCGCTCATCCCAACCTGCAGACCTTGGTCGGCCAGTACCTGCTTGGCGTGGCACCCGAGACGGCAGCGGCAGTGACACCCGACACAGGTGAGCAGGCAACCCCGGCAGCTGAGCCCGCGGCGGCCGAAAACCACGACGCCCCGACCGAAGCAGCCCATGAAGCGCCCAAGGCCGAAGGCGAGGCGCAGACCTCCGGCGGCGGCTCAGGCGTCATGCTCGTCATCCTGTTCGTCGCGGCTCTCGTTGGCGCGGTCATCTTCATGGACAAGACCGTCCTCAAGCCCTAAAATTCTCAATCCCGCATGTCTTCCAATGGCGCACGGCTCAGGCTTTGCGCCTTTTTTTATCCCCGGTTATTTTCACATCGCACCTCATCATTCAAAGCGACTTTTAAGTACAAGAATCCTTGAAATGCGCACTCAGCTACGCTAAGCTTGAGAAACTTTTCCCAAACCAGACCCGGACATTGGGACAAGAGCAACACAACGTCATTCATATCAAACATTAAAACAGGGGTTTATCATGTTTGCCAAACGACTTATCCTGATCCTTCTGCTCGCTTTGACGCCGATTTTTGCCTTCGCATCGTCCAATGCGGACCACCCCGTGAGCCCGGAGATGGGTCTGCAAATGCTGACTGAAGGCAACCTGCGCTATTCCCTGGGCCAATCGACCCACCCCAACATCAGTTTTTCCCGCCGCCTCCTGACCACCACGGAAGGACAGGCGCCTTACGCCACAGTCATCGCCTGTTCGGATTCCCGCGTGCCTGTGGAAATCCTGTTTGATCAGGGCGTGGGCGACTTGTTTGTCATCAAGGTCGCAGGCAACGTGGCCGACACCGACGAAATCGGCTCCGCAGAGTACGGCGTGGACCACCTCGGCACCCCGGTGCTGATGGTTCTCGGCCACACCTATTGCGGCGCGGTCACAGCCGTGACCACGGGGGCCGAAGTCCATGGCAGCATCCCGAAGCTGGTGGACAACATCATTCCGGCAGTGGAAAAGGCGAAGCTCGCCCTCCCCAATGCTGAAAAAACTGAACTCATCACCAAGGCCACGGACGAAAACATCTGGCAGGCCATCGAAGACATCCTGACCAAGAGCCATGCCATCGCCGAACGCGCAATCGCGGGCAAGGTCGTCGTTGTCGGAGCCAAGTACGACATTCTGAGCGGCAAGGTTGAAATTCTCGGTTCGCACCCAAGACAGACTGAGCTTCTGGGCGGCGCCACCCCAGCCGTTCATGGGGCCGGCCATGCGGAAGAACACGCGGAGCCCGCGCACGCCGAAGCCGCCAAGGACGCGCACGCCGAAAAGCCCGCCGACGCCACTCATGCAGAGCCCGCAGTGGAAAAGACCGCCGAGGGACACGACCAGGCTCAGGCCGCCCACGGAGAAGAAAAACCTGCCTCCGGCGGATTCGGGTTCTTCTCCTTCATCATCTTCGTACTGCTCCTTATTGGCGCGGTGATTGTGCTGGATAAAAAGATACTCAATCCTGAAGAAAAATAGGAAACAAACCCGGCCCAGCCGGGTTTGTCATTTCCAGGCCACGGAAACTTCACATTCACCATAAAAAGCAGCAGATACCTCACGCCACCCATGAACGCATGCACTGAAATCATCGCCCTGACCCAAGACCTGATCCGGATTCCGTCCATGCATTCACGGCCGAAGGAAATCATGCGCTGCACCGACTTCGTCCTTGAATGGTGCGCGGCGCACGCCATAGCCACTCGCAAGGTGGTGCATAACGGCGTCCCGTCCATAGTGGTCATGCCTCAAAAAACCGTCAGCCTGCTGCTCATGACCCACCTTGACGTGGTGGACGCTCCTGAATCCATGTTTGAGCCCCGTATCGAAGGAGATCGTCTGTTCGGGCGCGGGGCCATTGACGACAAATACGCAGTGGCCCTGTCACTGGTTCTTTTCCGGGATCGCCTGCTGGCCTTGAAGGCTATGGGCGGGACTCAGGACGACATGGCCGTGGGGCTGCTCATCAGCGGCGATGAGGAAACGGGCGGGGAAAACGGGGCAGCCCACGCGCTGGGGATGGTCAAGGCCCATTACGCCCTGGCCCTTGATGGTGGCAGTCCCGAACGGATCGTGACCAGAGAGAAAGGCATCATCGACATCAAGCTGACGGCCACGGGCAAATCGGCCCATGGTGCAAGGCCTTGGCTGGGCGTCAATGCCATAGACCTGTTGCTGGGCGACTACGAACGCATTCGGGAACTCTTTGCCGACCAGGGTGGCGACCACTGGCATCGCAGCATCAATTTCGGAAAAATCAGGGCCGGACACTCCATCAATCAGGTTCCCCAGACCGCCAGGGGCTGGTTCGACATCCGCTTCACGGAAAATGACGACCCGGACGCCATCGTGAGCGAAATCAGGTCGCGGGTGCACAGCAGCGTGGAAGTGCTCGCCGTGGCGCCCGTCTTTGCCTCTCTTCCCTCACCCCTGACGCAGCAGCTGCTGCAGATCGCCCCCGGCTCGGTACTGACCCGCGAGCACGGCGCCAGCGACGCCCGCTATCTCATGGAGCACGGCATTCCCGGCGCCATCTGGGGGGCACAGGGGTTCGGCACCGGGCACAGTCTGGATGAATGCGTGTCCATCTCCTCCATCGAGCACCTGCACCAGTGTCTTTCGACCCTGGTCATGGAACTGGAACAAATCAAAATCTCATGAATTCTTTGTTCCCCGCCTTGTTCAACAATCGTAAACAGCGTATCTTCATAAGGAGATTCAAAGTTTTCTTCGGAGCTCCAATGAAGGGATTTTTTTTGACATTGAGCTTTCTCCTCCTGCTGAACGCCAAGCCTGCCAGTGCGCAGGACCAGGCCGTTTCATGCGGCATCGCTTCCGGATTTCCGCCCTATCAGTTTGTTCTTGCCGGCGAGCCGGCCGGATTCGACGTGGATGTGGCCAGGACCGTCTGCGCCCGGCTTGGACTGAGCGTCAGTTTCGCGCAGTCTGAGTGGGAAAATGTACTGAATATGTTGCGTTTCGGAAAAGTCGACTTCATCGCCGGCATGGAAGTCAATTCATTCCGGAGCGACTATTTCGACTTTACCGCGCCGTATTCCAAACGCCACGATGCTGTCTTTGTCCCGGCCAGCAGCACATTCTCCACAGTGGAAGACCTTTTTGGCCGCATCATCACCGGAGACCGGCACTCCTTTGTGGAACTGGAATGGATGGCGCAGGGAATCCACAAGAAAATCAGGATAATGCAGACCAAGACCAAAGAAGAAGCCATGAGCCTCATGGTTCAGGGCCAAAGTGTGGCGGCGATCATGCCTCTGGAGGTGGGAAGGCATCTGGCCAAAGAGATGGGAATCAAGGTTCGAGTGCTGATCAACCCTGATCCGGGTTCAGAAGTTGCCTTCGCGCTGCGCAAAGATCAGCCCGAATTGAAGCGAAAGATGAACATGGCTCTGGAGGAAATTCGGGCCAGCGGCGAACTGGACGCCCTGACCCTCAAATGGTTCGGCAAATCCGAGTGCGCAGGACTAAAGACTCCCTGACAGGGAGACACCGCCGCACGGCGATGGCAAGGTCTTATGAGCCGAACGTCTCACGGCTATTGATGACCGTGATCTGGTCATTGAGCGTCCAGAAATCATAGATGTAGCCAATCAGAAAAAAGCCTCCGGTCAAGAGATACAGCACGCCCGTGATCCATTTACCCATGTACATGCGGTGCACGCCAAATATCCCGAAAAACGTGAGCAGAATCCAGGCCAGGGAATAGTCGATGCGACCGGCCTGGAAGCGCAATCCGGCCGTGCGCTCCATGGACGGAATGAGAAAGAGGTCAACGATCCAGCCTATGAGGAGAAGGCCCAGGGTGAAAAAATAGATCGTCCCCGAGATTGGCCTCCCGTAATAAAAACGATGCGCGCCCGTGAATCCGAAGATCCAGAGCAGATAGCCCATGAAGGTGCTGTGCGTTTCCTCGTTGTACCCACCTCTCATATGCGCCCCCCCAAACTTTTCAGCCAAGCCAGCGTGCGCGAGGTGCGCAGCCCCAAACCCGCGTGGTCAGGATTCACATCCAGCGTGTCGATCATGGTCACTTCCTTTTGATAACGCAGACATTGCATGTAGAATAGATCAAGCGACTCGAAATTGCCACCATGGATCACGGTGTCGTGGTAGAGCAGAAGCGGGCAGCGCAATCGCTCCAATCCGGCCATGGGGGAACGGAGCGACAGGTTCCCTTTCAAATCCGGACGCAGGTGGACCAGGAACCGCACCTCTTCGCTCGCCGCATACGCGGCCATGTCCGTCACGGGATCGAAGGCGACCACAGCCCGCACGCGCCGATCCGCCTGGGCCAATAACAGGGCCAGGGTTCCCGCAGGTCCCTCGCCGCTTACCCAGGTCCTGGCTGGATCAACCCGAGGCAGCCTGGTCTGGACAAAATCAAGAGTCGCCTTGCCGGTTTCCACTCCGCCCTGGGATTTCATAAAACGATCCACTTCCTGCCCCAGTTCGTCAAGAGTGGCGTTGTCCTCCCATCCCCCAGGCACGTCAACTCCGACGACGCCTACCCCCGCCCGGGCAAAGAGCAGCATCTGCTCCCTGTCCTCAGGCCCGAGCCGTCCCCCGATTTTCCAGGCCATGGAGGTCGGGAGCCAGATCAGAACCGGTATTTCGCCTTCACCTGAAGGAATCGCGGACCAAACCCGCAGACTGTATCCATCGGGCTGCACAATTTGCGTCTCATACCAGGCGATGCCGCCTTCTAGCACCGTGGCATTGCCCAATTCCGGGGTTGCGACGACTTTGTCACCGACAATGCGGCCGATCATGTCCCGCAAATCCTGGGGCGATGACATGTCGCAGCCCCCAAGGGCCAGAAGCAGAACCAAAAAGAGAGCTTTCATTCTTTCTCCATGAATTCCAAACCCCAAATTCCTGCGCGCTGAAGAGAACTTCGTGCGTCATGGTTGACCTTTTTTTTTCAAAAGACAATGATCCTGGCAATTCCCATACACAAGGACATATCCACCTGATGATCAATACAGAAAGACTGACGAACACGTTTCTGGACCTGGTCCGCATCGACAGCCCATCACGGCGCGAAAAGGGCGTGGCCGACCATCTCTGCGCCCTGCTCTCCCCCCGTGGCTACGATATCCATGTCGACAATGCAGGGGCGTTCATCGGCGGTGACACGGGCAATGTCATTGTCCGCGTGCCCGCAACAGGACCGGGCGAGGCCATCGCCTTTTCCGCGCACATGGACTGCGTTCCCCCTTGCCTCGGCGTCGAGCCCGTCCTGGCCGAAGGCATCATCCGCGCCGCCACGAACACGGTCCTGGGCGGCGACGACAAGGCCGGCATCACCGCCATCCTTGAGGCTCTTTTCCATCTGGAGGAAGAAAAAATCCCCCACCCGGAAATCTACCTGCTCTTCACCGTATGCGAGGAAGCGGGCATGTTCGGGGCCAAACAACTGGACTTCTCCGGCATCAAGGCCAAGGAAATCGTCGTCCTCGACTCCAGCGGAGATGTGGGCACCATCATTGTCCGCTCACCGAGCAAGGCCGATATATCCATCACCTTTCACGGTCGCGCGGCCCACGCGGGCATCGAACCCGAAAAGGGGATCAGCGCCATCCAGATGGCCGCTTACGCCGTGAACCGCATGCATCTGCTGCGCATCGACGAGGAGACCGTGGCCAACCTGGGACGCATCGAGGGCGGCGGACCGACCAACATCGTTTCCGACTGCGTCACGCTGACCGGCGAGGCCAGATCCCAGACAAGCGCGAAGCTCATGGCCCAGATCGAACACATGCGCCTTTGCTGCGTCAAGGCTGTGCAGGAGTTCGGCGGCAACTTCGACTTCAGCCACGAAATCTCCTACCCGGAGATGAATGTCAGCGCCGACAGCATGCTCCTGCACCGCACCCTGCACGTCTGCAACGACCTGGAACTGACCGCCGCGGTCAAGGGCACGGGCGGAGGCAGCGACGCCAACATCTTTTCAGGCCAGGGGCTCTCCTGCATCAACCTGGGAATCGGCATGAGCCGGGTACATACCACGGACGAATTCATCCGCGTCGAAGACATCAGGAAGGCCGCCCAGCTGACGGCGGCGCTCATGCAGCGATAGGCGAGCGCTACAAATCGATTCTGGACTGCGTTGCTCGCCGACTTTGAGGAGTTCATGGAGTCGGCGACACTTCACTCCCAAAAGTCGACTCGCGCCTTGCCACAATCGATTTTCAGCGCTCTCGCATGATGCTTCTGAAAAAAAGAACGGGCGACCTATCCAGGCCGCCCGTTCTTTTTTTGCAATGAATGTGATGGGTCAGCCCAATTTCTTGGCGAGCAGTTGGTTGACCAGGGCCGGATTGGCCTTGCCCTTGGATTTTTTCATAACCTGGCCGACGAAAAAGCCGGTCAGCTTCTTGTCGCCACCCTTGAACCGCTCCACTTCGGACGGATTCTCCGCCAGGACCTCATCGACCAGCCCTTCGATGGCCGAGGTGTCGGAAATCTGCACCAGCCCCTTGGTCTTGACGTGGGCCTCCGGATCGCCGCCGGTCTCGAAGAGTTCCTTGAAAACGCTCTTGGCCATGCTGCCACTGATCATCCCGTCATCGACGAGCTTGACCAGCTGGGCCAGATCCCCTGGCCGGACCTTGCAGACGGCCAGCGTCGCGCCCCGGTCGTTAAGTTCACGCATGATCTCGCCCATGACCCAGTTTGAGATCTTCTTCGGCTCGTTGTAGCGGGCCAGCGCCGTCTCGAAATAATCGGCCACTTCTTTTTCTGCGGTCAGAACCTCGGCGTCGTATTCAGGCAGTCCCAGCCCGTCCTGGAAGCGACGGCAGCGGGCTACGGGCAGCTCCGGCAGTTCGGCGCGCCACTTCTCCATCCACTCTTCCTCGACGATGAGCGGCAGCAGGTCAGGATCCGGAAAATAGCGGTAGTCGTGCGCCTCTTCCTTGCCGCGCATGGAGCGGGTCACACCCTTGGCAGCGTCGAACAGACGCGTCTCCTGCACGATCTTCTCCCCGTCCTCGACCAGATCGATCTGGCGTTCAACCTCGTACTCGATGGCGCGCTGGATGTTGCGGAACGAGTTCATATTCTTGAGCTCCGCGCGGGTGCCAAGCTCCTCCTGGCCGCGAGGACGGATGGAGACGTTGGCGTCACAGCGGAAGCTGCCCTCTTCCAGGTTGCCGTCGCAGATGCCGAGGTACACAAGGATGGCGCGCAGGCTCTTCAGATAGGCCACGGCTTCCTCGGCCGAGCGCATGTCCGGCTCGCTGACGATCTCGATGAGAGGCACCCCGGCCCGGTTCAGATCGACGTAGGAGGCGTTGTCCGTCGCGGAGTGGATGTTCTTGCCGGCATCATTCTCCATGTGGATGCGGGTGATGCCGATGCGCTTGGACCCCTTGTCCGTATGGATGAAGATGTGGCCGTGCTCCGCCACAGGCAGCTCGAACTGCGAGATCTGATAGCCCATGGGCAGATCTGGATAAAAATAGTTCTTGCGCGCGAAAAGCGAGCGCCGGTTGACGGAGCAGTCCACGGCCATGGCCATCTTGACCGCGTATTCCACGGCCCGGCCATTCAGGACGGGCAGCATCCCCGGCATGCCCGTGCAGACCGGACAGGTGTTTTCATTGGGACCGGCCCCGAACTCCGTCGAGCAGGAGCAGAATATCTTGCTCCTGGTCTTGAGTTGGGCATGGACTTCCAGGCCGATGACAACCTCATAATCGCGCATGGGGACTCCTCGCAGCTTCAGCCCGCGACGGGCGTTGCCGCGTACAATTCCGGATTCAGGGCCGGATCGTTATACATTTTGCACTGAAAATAGACTTTGGGGCTTTTGACGCCCATGGCGTACTCATCGACGAGTTCCAGAATGGAGCGGGACAGGTCGCCGTGCTGGGCTTCGAGCAGGCTCAGCTTTTCTCGGCAGCGGGTCAGATGCGCCAAATCCACATCGGAGCGCACGGTCTGTTCGCGCATGTGAAAAATCTTGAGGCTCAGGATGGAGAGCCGGTCCAGGGCCGCGCCAACAGTCTCGGTGCTGAAGCGCCGAGACCCATCCGGGATGCGTTGCTGAACGGGAAAAGACTCGATGGCGTGTACAAGCCAGGCATCGACCTGTTCCATGAGATCGTTGCGCTGCTGATTGAGGCCGTCGATCTCGCGCTTGCACAGCGTGATGACATGGTCGTCCACGTCCGTGCGACGGGCCCGGTCCTCGACATGCCAGAGCAGAAAATTTTTCAGATGCTGGCGCACGATCAGCTCCACCAGCCCGTCGCCCTTCCTCGCCGAAATGTCCGCCGGGGGCTCCTCGGCATGCCAGAGGTCGACATGGGAGAGCTGGGCCGTCCAGGCTTCGCGCAAAAGAGCCTTGAGGGCCGAAGGTTCTATGGTCTGCATGATGATTCCTATTTTTTGAGCAGAAGATAGACGCGGGCGCGCTCCTGCAGATGTCCGGCCAGAAATTCGGCCCGCTCCCCCGCCCCGCAGAAAAGATCCAGGCGACTGCCCTTGATGGCCCCGCCCCGATCCTGGGCCAGGGCCAAGAGCGCCGTCCGCTCGCCCGTCCCGTCCGCTTCCGGCAAGACGGCGTCCACGGCCAGGATGCTGCCCAGGGGCAGAAAGGCTGAATCAGTAGCCATGCTGACCATCGGCGTCAATGTCCGGCCCGTGGCCCCCACGGGTCCGTCCGCGGCCAGACGGAAAAAGACGTAGCTCGGATTGGTGTTCAAGAGTTCGCGGACCTGCTCCGGATGCTCGCGCAGATACGCCCGGATGCGCTGCATGGACATCTCTTCGCGGGGAATGAGCTCCCGCTCGATCATGACTTTCCCCAATGAAACATACTCATGCCCGTTCTTGCCCGCATAGAGGACATGCCGCACCGTGCCGTCGGGCAACAGCAGCCTGCCCGAGCCCTGAACCTGCAGAAAATACACGTCCACCAGGTCGCGAGTCCAGGCAATGGGAATTTGCGTCGCGTTCAGGGCACTGTGGCCATCGATCTCTTCCCTGGAATAAAATGGAAAAATCTCCTGTCCTTCCACACGGTAGGTCAGGGTCTGCCCCTTCCAGCGCGGATGAAAGCGCCCCAGGTCCGTGCTGCGCAGCGCGGCGGGAAGGCCGTAAATAGGCACGGGGTAATCGGGATGCGGCTCAAGGCTGCCCGCCATTTGCGGTTCGTAATAGCCGGTCATGAGCGGCTCGGGGCGCACCTCATGCCACGCGAACTCCCGGCCCAGCAGGCCGGGGTCGGCGTCCAGCCTTGGAAGAAGGGCGCGCAGATGTTCCAGGGAGGCGGCCAGATCGGCCCAGGTGCAGTCCGGCCCGTCCGCGGCGAAGGGCTTTCCCTCCTGCGGCCGGGTGCGCACGTAGGCCAGGGACTGCTCAAGGGCATGGGCCAGAGCCTCTGGGCTCTCAGCCGCCGTCGCCGCCAGCCGCTCCGAAAGTTCCCGGCTCGGGGCGCTCTCAAGCAACCGGGCTTGCCTGGTCGGGGCTGCACAGGCGCACAGCAGCGTCAGGCACAGGGCGGCCAGAACCATCCTCACAGGCGCGCCTTGTCGGAAATGCGGGCATCGAAATACTTGCCCACCCCGTACTCCATGCGCCGGAAAAAGCGCTTGGGATCCGGCCCGATGATCTGCATCTCCGTGTGCTTCTGCTGCATGTCGAGGGCGATGTTCATCTCCTTGGTGCAGCCGGTGGAGAAGGTCGAATCCTTGCCGTGCCATTCCGCCGGAACCGCCTCGCCCATCAGCTCGAAGCTGGTCTCGATATCGGCCACGGTCTGAAAGCGCCAGACGTCGATGAAGCCGCTGCGCTGGACCCGCTCCCACATGTACATGAGATCATCCCCGTCCATGCCTTCGACGAAATGCTCGGCCGGGTTGATGATCAGCAGATTGGCATGCTTGGCCCGCAGATGCGCGACAAAGGTGTTCACGACCCCGAGCGCCACCTTGGTCTGACCGGGGATGCTCCCGATGATGGCGCTGTAGAACATGACCTGCCTGCTCATGCCGCGCGCCGTGCGCATGCGGGCGATGATCGCGTCCGCCTGGGCCATGACCTGCGATTCCGTGATTTTGGTGACGCGCGGCGATTTCTCCTTGAAGCGCACCTGGTCCAGCCCGTCGCGGTCCCGGTACAGGCAGACGATATCGCGCGTGAAGAGGTGGGAATTCTTGATCAGTCGGCGATGATGGGCAAAACCTTTGGCAATGATCAGATCTGCCTCTTTCCATGAGCGGGCGAAGGTCACGCTGGTGCGCCACAGATTGAGCCGCTCGCGGCTGCCGTCGGAGATGACCAGGAGGGAGTTCTCGCGCTGGGCGCGCAGCAGCTCGTTTTTGCTCATGCGGCTGTTCTCGACGAACAGGGCGTCGCCCACCGAGCCTTGCAGCGCGCTGTCATGCTCCACGTCCCAGATCACGGGGCTGTCAAGGCTGTACCCTTCCTTCAGGGCCAGAATAACCTTATGCCCCAGGCGAACCAGGACCCGGATGAAACGCAGATCAAAAATAATCTCGCCGCTGTTGGCCGGCAAAAAGAGGATCTTGAGCGATTTTTGCCCGCTGTCCGGCCCCATGACCTTGTTCATGATGCCCGCAAATTCCGGCCAAGGAGCGCAGACCCCTTCCAGAAAGCAGTCCGTGTCGGCAACGGCGGACGGCTTCTCCCATATCTCGCTGTGCAGGGACAGACGGCAGAGCCGGGCAAGTTCCAGCAGATCGAGTTCCCACCGCAGATGCTTGATGGAGGTGCAGCCCAGGTTGGATTCGGGGCAGGCGTACAGGCACTGGTTCATGGCCGGACTCGCCATGAAATCCAGAGCGCGCCTGTTGGCCAGCTGCTTTTCCGTACGTTGCGGGTCATGGACCCCGCTCATGGCCATGAAAATTGTCAGCAGCTGCTTCAAAAATCGCGAAGGAATGAGGAAAGGGGCATGCAGCACCTGGCGGACCTTGTGCCTCGACAGGGCGAAAATCTTGCGCCGGGTGTAACGGTCCTTGATGTTGATGCGCACCAGATGCACGAGCAGCCGCCACTTTTCCCGATATTCCTGGAGCAAGGTGCTGGACAGGCGCGTGTGCAGCAGATTCTCGAACATCTCGTCCGAACAGGGCACGAAGACTTGGTCGTCATCGACGTCGACCATGAAACGCAGCTGCTCCTGCTGGGCGTTCTCAGCCGGGTTGACCGTGGGCTCGATATTGTTCTCGGTCATGAAATGCAGCAGCCAGGCGTCAAGATAAGGGTCCCGGCCATAACGCAATTCACGGACACTGGTAAAATCGGGCAGTTTGGACATCAGCTCTCCCGGACGAAGCCTTTGGATTTGAGTTTGTGGGCGTAATGGGAATGCAGGGGCCGGATCAGGTTGAGCCTCTTTTCGGCCCTGGAGGCAAAGATGTTGTCGCCGGGAGCCAGCACCACTCCGGTCTGACCATCCTGAGTCAGATAGACGTCGACGTCGGCGTCGAGGACCAGAATGCGCAGATCGTTTTCAAAGGGCAGGACCATGGGCCTGAAGGCATGCAGGAAGGGACATATGGGCGTGAGCGCGAACACGTTGAGCTCGGGATAGATGAGCGGCCCGCCGGCCGAAATGGAGTAGCCCGACGACCCGGTCGGCGTGGCCACGATCATGCCGTCGGCCCGCACCGTGCCGAGATGGTCACTGCCGTACCACATGTCGAGACGGATCATGCGCGCGAGGCTTCCGCAGCTGATGACAAGATCATTGATCGCGCAGCCCCGATAGTATTCCTGCCCTTGCCTGAGCACGCTGAAGCTGATGACCAGCCGCTCGGACATGTCGTATTCGCCGCGCAGGATGGCGGTCAGGGATTCGCGCCAGTCTGTGGGTGAAAGCTCCGTCAAAAACCCGACCTTGCCCAGATTGAGCCCGAGAATCGGGATGCCCAGGTCCTGCACCGCGCGGGCCACGGCAAGCAGCGTGCCGTCCCCGCCCAGGGTCAGGATCATTTCCGCGTCCTCCCAGGTCGAAACGCAGTGCACCTTTTCCTTGGATGAGGCGACTATCCGCGCCGAGCGGCCTTCGTTTGAGAGCCAGTCTCGAATCTGGCCCGCCATGTTGCCCGCGAATTCGTTCCCGATGGCGTGAACGATGACGATTTTGGTGATGATTTTGCCCATTTGCGGGACTGTAAGCAAAAGGGCACGGGGATTCAAGAAGAGCCGCGCCGGGATTTGCCCTGAATGACCTGAAAAACGACCTATTGCCGGCATCTTCAACACGCGCAGGAGGCTGCTGTTTTTTTTGTAAAATTATCTAAAGTTCTCCGATCAATATCCGATAGGGTGAAGTAAGAGGTATCGGCCGTGACAGTGAATCCCTTTCTCGTCAAAAACGTGGTGCGGACGTATGACCAGCACCAAGACACAGGCCGCCGCATCGCCAGGTTCAAAAAATATATGGACCGCGCCGGACAGGGGGATTCCGTTTCCATTTCAAGTGAAGCCAAAAGACGCCAGCTGGTCGAAAAAGTTGCGGGCGAGATAGTGGACAACCTGATCGGTTCGGACAGCTCCAATCCGGTCGTCAACGACATCAAACAGCAATTGACCAAAGAGTTCGGACAGGATCTGGTTTTCAGATATCCTTCCGACGGAGGCGGCCTCCAGATTCTCAAGAAAACAGATCAAGGCGTTGCCGAATTGACCAACGGGGAAAAGGATGCTTTCATGAGGCGGCTATGGGAAGTGTCTTTACGCCGGGTCAACGAAACAATGCTCTAGCTTTTAATACAGGCGTAACAACCGCCGAAGCTGCCTGAAAAAGTCGGCAGGGCCGGAGAAACCGGCAGGAGAGGACCATGACCATAAATACCATCACACCTTTTGGCGGGTACGAAGCGCGCCGTCTGGAACAGCAGGAACAGCAGCGGCAGGAAAGCCAGAAGGCCGCCGTCGTTCAGGAGAGCGGGGCCGACCGGATTTCCATATCCGAGGAAGGCCGCCTCAAGATGAACATGCTCAAGGCCGCGCAGGAAAATGACGGGGTACGGGCCGACAAGGTCGCCGACGTCAAGGCCAGGATCGAGGCGGGTGAGTACAATCCAGACAGCAAGGACATCGCGGCCAGCCTACTGAAACAAGAGCTCGACATCTGGGGATAACTCCATGATGGGATGTAAAAAAAAAAGCCTGACCGGTTCCCCGGCCAGGCTTTTTTCATGAATTCGCCAGGCGTCTGTCCCCGTCGCCCAGGTCGCGCAGCAGCACCCGGGAGGGAAAGCCCAGCTCCACCTGCGGTGACTGCAGGCCCAGACGCTCCTGGACATTGACGCAGATGGGACCGGTCAGGTTGAGGGTGCTGCCCTGGGGATCGCCTTTGGGCACGGTCACGCTGACCAGAATGACCAGGTCGCGGATGCTGCGCACCTTCAGGATGCGCTCCTCGGCCGCCGCCAGCTTAATCTCGTACTCCGGCAAAAAAGAAAACGGATCGGCCAGCATCATGCCCATGCTCGGCATCTCGAGGCTTTGCAGGAAATGAAAGGGCGTTCCGGGCTTGAACTCCACCAGGGCGAACTCCCGCAGGGATTCGAAGCCGATGATTCCGCGCGGAAAGCGGATCGTCTTGTCGGCGGAAATCACCATCGGGCCGATGCGTGAAGTTATTGTTTGTCTTTGCTTGTCCATAGTGTTGCCGCCATCATCAGATCGTTGTTGTCGAGGTCCAGCGCCGAAGCGTTCTGGATTTGCACCTTCAAATAAATTTCTTCCCGGTAAACGGGCATATGCTCGGGCACGTCAAGACCGATCTTGATCTGCTGCCCTTTGATGCTCAAGATCGTTATCTTGATGTCATCACCCACATGCACGCTCTCTCCGGGGCGACGGGAAAGTATGAGCATAAACCCTTCCTAGAGATAATTGACCAGGCTCATCTTCATGATCATGGACGAAGACTTGAGCACCGCTTCATAGGACAGCTGCTGGTTGGCGAGCTCCGTCATGAGAGTGGCCAGATCCGCATCCTCGATATTGCTCATGCGCTCGGTTTCATTGAGTTTCAGGCCCGAAAGAACGGTGGAGGCCACATCGAGCCTGTTTTCGCGCGCCCCCACGGAGGCCAACTGGGTGGTGAAATATTCCTGCCCTTCCTTCAGACCCTCCAAGGCCTCGGCACACCCCTGCTGGTCGTTGTTTTCCAGAGCGGCCACCAATTTGCCCACTGTCACGAAAATATTCTTGTTCGTATCGGAATCCGAGAACACGGGCTCAGTTCCACTTTCGTAGTACCCACCGAAAACATCGCTGCCGATGTTGTTCAGTTGCAGATACTGGCCCGCCGAGATCTCGACATTATGCGCGGCAGTCTGGGGATGGATGACAAACTGGGCATTCTTGACCAGCGCTCCCGTGCCATCCCGCTCGGAGAGCACAAGCTTGCCGCCCGGCACCAGCAATTCGGCCGGTCCTCCGGCCGCGTTGCCGGACGTATGCCCGGTGGACCAGTTCACGCCGCCGTCCGTGCTGTAGGAGTACTCGATGGCATTCCCGGAACCGATCGTCTCGGAAGGATCATTGTCGATGCGGACCATGACGTCTCCCGCGAAAAGCCCCCTGCCCTCGGCATTGACCGTCGCGCCCATCTGCATCACGCCGGTGGACCCGGCTTTGACCATGAACGCCAGATCGTCGAAATTGCCCGAACCGGAGAGCTGAATCCCGCCGTAAGGCGTCTCGATGACAGGCGTGTCCGTGTCGTTGCGGACCGTGACATTGACCCAGTTCGTGCCGTCGAGGGAATACCTCGCCGCGAACGTGCCACCGGCACCCGCAGTGACGCCCGTGTCCAAAACCTCCACCTGCACGTCCTTTTCAAACCCGCCCAGCGGCAAAGCCGAAATGGACGGACTCCCGTCCGTGTAAAGCACGGCGGACTGGGACTCGTGATCCCCCTTGTACACGGCCGTGGGTGCGATGGTCAGCCAGGAGCCCTTTGACGTCGAATCATTCGTCTCGGGCGAGAGGGCGGCCTCGTAATCCTGGGCAAGGGTGAGACTGACTCCACCCATGTCCAGCACTCCGTCCGTCCCGACCGTCGTATTTGACCAGGTGGCTCCGCCGTCCTTGCTGTAGCGGCATGAAATCGTGTCCACGCCGACCGTTGCCGTCGTGCCTTCCGCGCCCAAAAACTGGACCACGATGCTGCTGCTGGCGTTGCCGGTGGCCAGACCCAGGCTTTTTCCCTCCTGGTCATGGACCATGAGCGCCTCTTCAAAGGCGCTCTGTTCGAACTTCTGCCCGCCGAAGATGGATTTCCCCTCGTAGCGGGTATTGGCCAGGTTGACCAACTGGCTGAAAATCTGCCGGACCTCGTAGGACGTTGCCTCGCGGTCCGAGGAGGTCATGGTCCCGGTGGCGCCCTGCTGGGCCAGACCCTTGAGCTTGGTCAGGAGAGTGCTGACCTGCATCATGGATTCGTCGGCCAGATTGAGCCAGCCCTTGGCCGTGTCGATATTGGAACTGTACTGCTCGATGCCCGCGATGGAGGTGCGGTAATTGAGCACGCGGGCCATGCCCACCGGGTCGTCGGACGGCTTGTTGATGCGCTTCTGGCTGGAAGCCTGCATGTTCAATTCCATCAGATTCGACTGGGTATTCTGCAGGTTGTACAGAAAATTGCTGTACTGATTACGAAGAGATATGCGCATGGCCCGTCTCCTAATTCTTGAGTCCCAAAAGCACCTGCAGCATGGACTCGGCCGTGGTGATCAGTTTCGCTGCTGCGGTATAGGCGTGCTGAAATTTAATCAGATTGGTCATTTCCTCGTCCAGGTTCACTCCCGAGACGGATTCCTGCCGAGCCTTGAGATCTTTGGCCAAGGCTTCCTGATATTCGAAATTGAACTTCGCCGTCTGGGTGTCGGAACCCGCCTTGGCCACCAGCGTGGAATAATATTCCCCCAGGCTTTGCCAGGTAGTGCCTTCGGACACGGTGCGCGTGGCCACGGCCTTGCCCTGCAGCGAGGCAATGGCGGCGGCCGTCGTGTTGTCGCCCCTGTTCATCTCTCCGGCGCCGTTCACATGGCCCGTGTTGATTTGGGAGGTGTTGGTCCGCACATTGTTGTTGAGGGCCAAAGTCCGCGCATCGGAACCTTCGAAAAATGTGTTGATGCCGAGGGCTGCCAAAAGGCCCGTCGAGTCCGAACCGAAAGCGAAGTCGTACCCGTCGTCGGCCGTGATCTGCAGGCGGTTGTCAAGAATGGTTGCATTCAATTTGTCGTTGGGTGGAACCAATTTGCCAAAGGTTCGATTCAGCGCGTCGGCCACATCCTGCAACGTATGTGTCTTCGGATCAAAATTCTGGGTTCCGAGGGTCGCTGGATCCAAGACATCATCCTCGACAAAATCCAGGGCCTGCGACTGCACGAGCGACCCGGTGTTCTGATCGTAGACGCTGATCATCAGATTTCCGCTGGTCAGCTTGTCGCCATAGGCCAAGCCGGCTCCAACCCCGAGAGCCGCGTCCTTGAGCAGGACCGAATACGTGCCGGCGACCTCCTCGAATCGTTCCAGGCCCGTGCCTTGAGAATGAATGCGATTGACTTCCCAGGCCAGGCTCTCGGAGAAAGCGTTCAATTTCTCAAGGTATCCGCCGACGCCGGCGTCCCGAAACTGAAAATATCCGACCAGGCTGCCGCCGGTCAGACGACGCTCATTGTCTTGTCCGTTGCTCAGGAGCTGTGGGGTGATGTTGACCTTGGAGGCGGCGGTTTCGTACCAGAAAAGAGACTTGTTCGGCAGAATTTGAAAGCTGTCTCCTGTTGTCAGCGGCCCACCCGTTCCGTCCGAAATCGACAGGGTTCCCTTCCCGTCCGGCAACAAAGCGCCTTCCTCGGTGATAGCGAACGTATCCAGTCCATTCTCGTCCTTGAGCCAGGTCTTCCCGCCGTCCACGGAAACCCTGAAGGTTGCGTTTCCGCTCGCGACCGTTCCCCCCGTGACAATCTCCACGGTATATTCGCTGGAACTCATACCATTGAAGGCCACGGCCCCGTTGTAGGTCGAGCCGCTGGCCAGATCAGCGATGGTCGGCGACGATTCGAAAGCCAGTCGGAAAGCAGTGCTCCCGTCGACCAGAGTGTGCCCGGACTTGGTGGTGATGGTCACGTTGCCCAGGCCGTTGTCGATGTAATTGATGTCCATCTTTTCGGCCAGTTCTCGCACCAATGAGGCACGCTGGTCACGCAGTCCGTTGGCGTTGTTCTTGCCCGTCTCCTCGGTGACCGTGAGCTGTGCATTGAGTTCGGCGATGCTCTTCAGGAGCGTATTGACCTCTGAGACTTCTCCGGCGATGACATCATCCATCTGCCCCTGCAGGCGCTGCATGTCGCCATACACGACCCCGATGGCCTGTTCCAGATTGGATGCATGGCCGAGCAGGGCCGCACGCACGCTCGTATCCGCAGGGTTGGTGGCCAAGGTCTGCCAATCGCCCCAGAACGCGGCCAGGGCGTTGTTGACGCCTGCCGAGTTGGATTCGTTCAGCACCATCTCCACATTCTGCAGGTTTTCATAAAGCGCTTGCCAGCGCTGCTGCTCGGAGCTCTTGTTGTTGTACAGAACCTCGGCGAATTCGTCGAAATAGCGCACGACCTCAGCCGCATTGACCCCGGTTCCAAGCTGGCCCGGAGTAAAGCTGATATAGTTTCCGTCCTCGAAGCGCACGGCCTGGCGGCTGTAACCTTCCGTATTCGCATTGGAAATATTGTTGCCGACGACCTCGATGGCCGACTGATTGGCAAACAGGGACTTCGTCCCGATATTGAACAGGGAAGCGATGCCCGGCATTACATCCTCCCGCGCACCAACGTCGCCGTGGCCGTACGATCCTGCCACGTCCCCTTGGCTGTGTAAGTATTACGCTCCCTGGGAGCGACCTGATTTCTGAAATGGCTCAGCAGCACGCCGCTCTGCTTCCAGAGCGCCATGGCCAGATCGGCGTTAATCGTGGCCTGTCGGCCACTGTCCTGCTCGTGGGTGATGATCTTGGCCCGCCACGTCTCAAAAACCCGTCTGTCCCCGGGGCCGAGCGTGTCCAGCAGGACTCCGAGCTTGTCCAGTTCGGCGAGCTGCAGACGGCTCACCAGAAATTCGCGTTCGCGCACCAGTTGCCGGATCAGCTCCTGAATGCCCATCTCGATCCCCGCGACCTTATCCGGTTGTCCTTCCCGCAGCAGCGCGTATTCCTCCCGCAAAAGAAGACAAAGAAGCTCAGTGCCCTTGGCCTGACGAATGAGACTGCCGAGAATGATATCTTGCATGGAGCACTTCCTTGGTGTGCGTGAAAGTCTTGAACCCTGGGCCGCAGCAGGAAATCTCTGCTTGGTTCACCCGTCATTTCCCGAATCTCTGCAAATTCCCGACCAGCGCCGCGTAATGCCTGTCAGGCCGTGTCTTGGTCTCTTTACGCTCACCGGCAGGTCCGGGATCAAAGCCGCAAGCGCGGCAAGAATTTCCCCTTTTCCCCGGTGGCTACATCCCTTCCTCGCCATCCATGCGCACCACCCGTAGCGCGTCATCCAGGTCCAGGGCCGGACCGCGGGAAGCCAACGCGTCCTGGCCCGCTCGGGAACCGTGCGTGTTCTCGATGCGTCGGGCCAGCATCTCCGCCTCATGCTGAGCCGTGATGGCGGCCAGCGTGCGGGTCTGCACCGCCGGAGAGCTGACCTCGGCCTGGCTCTTTGCGAGCGCCGATTTGTCCAGGGGCTGCAGAGGCTTGGCCGAAGCCGTGTCCCGGCTGGCATTGACCAGACGCTCCGAGAGGTTCGCGTAGAGCATGTCGGACAAACCGATGCCCCCACTGCTGGCCATCTTCACCGACATCTCCTGATCAAACATGGAGAGGTAGTTTTCCTCTTCCTTGGAATGAAGCATCCCGTCCTTGGGCACGGAGGAGCGCATCTGCTTCCAGATCTGGCCGATGAACACGGCCTCGAAATCCTGGCACGCCTTTTTGAGCTTCGTCTCATCCATCCCCTTTTCAGGCTGCAACCGGGTCCGCAAATCCCTCAGGCGATCCTGCAGATTGAATGTGCTCTCCTGCTCAGGCAATCCGGCATTGACGATAAGGTCATTCATAAGGCCTCCGTGAACTAGAGAACCTCGAGATCGGCATGCAATGCGCCCGCCGATTTCATGGTTCTCAAAATGGAAATGAGATCCCGGGGAGTGGCGCCGATGGCGTTCAAGCCGTCCACCAGCTCCTGGATGGATGCCCCGGCCATGAGTACGAGCCTGCGCTGCTCTTCACGCACGCCGAGCTGGGTGGACGGGGTGACGACGGTCTCGCCCTCTGCGAATGCTCCAGGCTGGGAGACCTGAGGCTGCTCGGACACCACCACGTTCAGGTTGCCGTGAGAGACCGCGACCTTGGACAGGCTGACATTGGCTCCCAGGACCACGGTGCCGGTCTTTTCATCGACCACGACCTTGGCCCGGCTGTCGGGCCGGACTTCCAGGTTTTCCAGGGAAGCCATGAGCGTGACGATGTTGCCCTGATACTGGGGCGGAACAGCCAGCCGGACCGTGGAGGCATCCTGGGCATGGGCGTACTGGCCGCCGATAGCCCGGTTCACGCTGTCCGTGACCTGCTTGGCCGTGGAGAAATCTTCCACATTGAGCTGGATGGCGATGTCTTTTTGCTCGTTGAAGGTGAAGGGCACGCTGCGTTCGATGACCGCGCCGCCGGGAATCCGGCCCACGGTGGTGATGTTCTTGGTCGCCGAGGCGGCGTCACCGCCGGCGGAAAAACCGCCTACGGCCAGAGGCCCCTGACACAGGGCATAGACGTTGCCGTCGATGCCTTTGAGCGGGGTCAGGAGCAGCACGCCGCCAAGAAGCGACGCCGCATCGCCCACGGAGGAGATCGTGGCGTCGAGACGGGCTCCCGGTCTGGCCGAGGCCGGCATCTTGACCGTGACCATGACCGCGGCCACGTTCTTGGGTTTGAGCGCGTTGCGGTCAACCTTGACCCCCATGCTTTCGAGCATGTTGGCCATGGACTGGACAGTGAACTTCGACCCGCTCTTGTCTCCGGTTCCCGGCAGGCCAACCACCAGGCCGTAGCCCACCAGATCGTTGGAGCGCACCCCGCCGAAGCTCGCGACATCCTTGAGGCGCACGGCGCCGGCCGACGAGGCAAGCCCCAGGACCGCAAGCAGTGTGCAGAGCAGCGGCACAACATGACGAAACATTTTAGAATGGCCACACATTATCAAGTATCCTCGTAAGCCACCCGGGGCGTTGTTTGTCGGCCAGGACTCCCTCGCCGTAGAGTTCGATGCGGGCTTCGGCCAGACTTGTGGATCTGATGGTGTTATCGGCGTCGATGTCGCGGTCTCGGGCCACGCCCTGGACCAGGACGATCTGGGTTTCGCCGTTGACGCGCGTCTCGCGGGCGCCGACCACTTCCATGAGCCCGCCGCCGAGAACACGGGTCACCCGCGCCGCGACGGTCGTGGTGATGGAGCTCTCACGCTTGGTTTCGCCGTCCCCTTCGAACTCGCTCTTGGAGCTGGCGCTGACCATGGACGTATCCCCCACCTCCGCTCCGGGAATGAGCGGCAGCTTGTCCTTGCCCAAAAACGCGCTCACGCCGAGATCCATGCTGTTTTCCTTGTCGGCGTTGGTCGAGGCCTTGCTCTTGGACAGGGTGGTTTCCACCACCTTGATCAGGAGAACGTCTCCAACCCGCTTGGCCCTGGCGTCGGAAAAGAGCGAGGCCGCGCCGTCCGGATCGTACAAGGAGCCCGGATTTTCGGCCGAGGACGTCCGTTCCTGCGGAGGAGGCGTGACCACCGCCGCAGGCATGGGCGGGCGGCTCGTGGCCCGGCATCCGACCAGCCCGAGAGCCATTATAATGATGAAAAAACGTATCTGCATATTTCCTCCCGGCTTACGGCACCTGCGCCGTCTCCGCGTCAATTATCCTGGCGGCCACTACTCTGCGGCTTTGCATGTTCCGGACCTGAATGATGCGTCCAATGCCGCCGTCCTCAAGACTCTCGACCGGCACGGTCAATTTCATGGTCGCGCCCGTGTAGATCAAGGTCAAAACCTTGCCCTTGGCCACCACGGGAATTGGTTCCACGGCATCTGCGCTGATGTACTGGCCCTCGCCCACCGCCGTGGTCATGCGCAGTGGAAGACCCTTGCCGTCCCAGGGCGCGCGGGCAAGATGGGCCAGGTTCTTGCGTTCGAAACCCACCAGCTCCGGCTCCAGCAAATCCCCCCGGTTCAGCACCCGGCCGGCGCAGGGCACGGTTTTCCAGACATCGGCAAAGACCGTGCCCGTAAAGCTCTGCACCACGCGCCCGCTCTCCTCCACGGCCTCCAGGCGCAGGCTGATCCGCCCCGGAGCAGGAGTGCCTACGGGTACAACACGGATCTGGACCGGCACCTTCTCGGAGATGAAGAGATTGTCCGCGATGCGATGTTCGCGAATCTCGACCTCGCCCTCGTAATGGGCCAAGGCGTTCGTCAAAATTTTGTCGATAAACGGACGCACGGCCAGGCCGCTGACCACCTGACCGCCGCGCTGAACCTGGACCTGATCCGGAATTTCGATTGGCGGCAGACCCGGCCCGAAACGCTGCGTGATCAGTTCGCGCAGCCTGGGTCCGTTCAGGTTTACCCTGGCCCCCTCGAACTTGGGCGAGGCCAGCAGCGGTTCGGAACCGATGCCGGCCAGCAGGCCGAGCGCCTCTTCGCCCTCGGCCCGGACCAGATCTCTCAAGGTGATGGCAGGACCGTCCACGCACACGGCCCCGGCCACGACCAGCCTGCCCTGAGCCACGGCGAGGCCGGGACAGAGCAGCACGGCGAGCAGGAGCGCAAGTAAACGCATCATCTACCTCTTCAGCTGGTTGGCGATCTGCAGCATGGAATCGGCCGTGGAGATGGACTTGGAATTGGCCTCGTAGGCGCGCTGACCAACGATCATGTTGACCATTTCCTCCACGATCTCCACGTTGGACATTTCCAGAAAACCCTGGGCCAGGGTTCCGGCATTGTTCTCGCCGGGAACACTCTCCACCGCCTCGCCGGACCCGTCGGTCTGCACGTAGAGATTGCGTCCCTCGGCCTTGAGACCTGCTGGATTGACAAAGGTATAGATGGGAATGTCCGTGCCTGCGATTTCGGCTCCGGCCTTGTCCACACAGGTCAGACGGCCGTCCTCGGTCACGACGATGTTCTGTGTCTCGGGGGGAACGACGAATTCCGGCTGCAGGGGATGCCCGTTGTCGGTCACGATGCGCCCGTCGCTGTCGAGCTTGAAGGCCCCGCTTCTGGTGTAGGTCTCCTCGCCGTTGCGATCGATCTGAAAGAAACCGTCCCCTTCGATGACCAGGTCGAGCTGGTTGCCCGTGTTCTGAAAATCGCCCTGGGTGAAAATCTTGTGCACCGACACGGGGCGAACGCCCATGCCGACCTGCATGCCAACGGGGAGCCGGTTGCCCTCCTGATTGGCAGTGCCCGCGATCTTCATGTTTTCATACATGAGATCCTCGAATTCGGCCCTGTTCTTCTTGAAGCCGGTGGTGTTGACGTTGGCCAGGTTGTTGGCCGTCACATCCAGATTGAGCTGCTGGGCGATCATGCCCGAGGCGCTGGTCCATAACGCGCGAATCATATCTTTCTCCTTGCGGAATCATCCGCCGCTCCCGGTCTTGCCGCGCGGAGTCGCCGCGGGCTCAGGTCCGGGAAATTATCTTGGCGCACCGACTTCCGCGATGGCCTTCTTGTCCTGTTCAAACGTGCCGCTGATCATCTTTTGGTACGCCTCGAAGGCGCGCATGGCCTCGATCATGTTGACCATCTCCGAGACCACGTTCACGTTGGCGCTCTCCAGAAACCCCTGTTCGATGGTAGCGCCTTCGGCCGGGACAGGCTGCACACCGGCATCCGGGCGAACGCGCAGCAGGGATTGGCCGACCTTCTCCAGAGAACGCGGGTCCTCGACCCGCATCAGGGAGATGATGTCGATCGGCTCTCCGTCCACCGAAAGTTGCCCCTCCGCATCGATCAGCACCGAGCCGGTTTCCGGAACCTGCAGCGGCCCCCCGTCGCCCAGCAGCTGGTTGCCGTGGCCGTCGACAATATAACCCTCGGCCGAGCGGTGATACACGCCCTGACGGGTCAGAAACTCGCCATCCGGAGTCTGGACCCTGAAGAAACCGTCTCCGGCGATGGCCAGGTCAAGAGGGTTGCCGGTGCTCTTCATGGAACCTTGGGACAGGTCTATGACACTCTCGGAAATCCTGGGCTGGGCCAGGATATTGCCCTGGGGCCAGGGAACCTTTTCGGTCAGGTTGGTGTTGGGATCGAGCATGTCGTGGGCGTAACGGCGAAAAGTGTCCCGAAAGGCCAGCTTGTCTCCCTTGAAACCCGAGGTGTTCACGTTTGCCAAATTATTGGCGATGGTATCCAGCCGATGTTGCTGGGTCAGAGCCCCGAATACGGCGCTATAGCTGCTGTCTTGCATGGGGGTCCTCCTTGGTTACTGGCGTTGAGCAAATACCAGGCCAGAACAATGAGGACCAAGAGAGAGCGTGGGGCGGGAAATAAAATAAGACTTGACGGCCATCCCCCCCCTCATGCAAGGGAAACGGTTGCAGAGCGGGTGTAGCTCAATGGCAGAGTACAAGCTTCCCAAGCTTGGAGTCGCGAGTTCGACCCTCGTCACCCGCTCCACTCCTGTATGTGGTCATACTGATATTCGGTAGCTGATTTGGGGGTGGGCCTTTTCGTGGTCCACCTTTTTTTTTCCGGCAGGCATAAATGGACAAAAGCGAAATACACGCCCGACTGATTGAAATGGTGACCCCCCTGTGTCAGGCCCGGGATCTTGAACTCTGGGGAATCGACCTGCTTTTCGCGGCCGGCGGACGGCACAAGATCGTGCGCGTCTATCTTGACTCCGCCCAAGGCGTGGGTATCGACGAATGTACGGAAGTAAGCAGACACCTCAGTCTGGCCCTGGATGTGGAAGAAAACATCATCCCCGGCGCGTTCACCCTGGAAGTATCCTCTCCCGGCCTCGAACGCCCATTCTTCTCGCTGGAACAAATGAAGGCCTATGTGGACCATCCGGTTCGCATCCGCCTTGAAAATCCGCTGGACGGCAGAAAAAATTTCAAGGGACGCCTGCTCGCCATCGACCCTCCCAAGTTCACCCTGTCCGACGACAGTGACACCTTCGAACTGAACTGGGAGGATGTGGGCAAGGCCAACCTCATCTATGAGCCCTACGACCAGGGCAAACCCGGAAAACGCTAAATTTCGGAATACGGCGGGCTATTGCCGCAAGGAGAACGGAGGACGTTCATGAATTTGGAACTCAAAAAAGCCATTGATCAGATCAGCAAGGACAAGGGCATTGACCGTGAAATGCTGATCGACACCCTGGAAGAAGCCATTCGCGCCTCCGTGACCAAGAAGTTCGGCGACAAGATGGATATCGAGGTCACCTTCAATGAAGAGACAGGCGACATCGAAGTATATCAATTTAAAATCGTGGTCGACGAGGTCACTGATCCGGCCACGGAAATCCTGATGGTCGACGCGGTCAAGCACGACCCCAACGTCGAACTGGACGACGCCATCGGCTTTCGCCTGCAGGTCGAAGATCTTGGCCGCATCGCGGCCCAAAGCGCCAAGCAGGTCATCATCCAGCGCATGCGCGACGCCGAGCAGGAAATCATTTTCGAGGAATACAAGAACCGCAAGGGCGAGATCGTCAGCGGCATCATCCAGCGCCGCGACCGTTCCGGCTGGATCATCAACCTCGGACGAACCGAGGCCTTGCTGCCCAAGGACAAGCAGATCCCCCGCGAGCGTTTCCGCCAGGGTGATCGGGTCGAGGGCCTCATCATCGATGTACGCAAGGAAGGCCGCGGACCGCAGATCATCATCACGCGCTCCGATCCGGAGTACATGACCGCCCTGTTCCGCCGCGAGGTGCCCGAAGTGGCCGACGGCACCGTGAACATCATGGGCGTTGCCCGTGATCCGGGCCTGCGCGCCAAGGTCACGGTCCTGTCCCAGGATTCCAACGTCGATCCCGTGGGCGCCTGCGTCGGCATTCGCGGCTCGCGCATCCACAGTATCGTGCAGGAGTTGCGCGGAGAGCGCATCGACATCGTGCTCTGGAGCCCGGACATCGCCACCTACGCGGCCAACGCGCTCTCTCCGGCCCGCATCTCCAAGATCGCCATCGATGACGAAGAAAAATCCCTGGAGGTCGTGGTCCCCGAGGATCAGCTGACCCCGGCCATCGGCAAGAAGGGCCAGAACGTCAAGCTCGCGGCCAAGCTCCTGGGCTGGAAGATCGATATTTTTACCAACAGCCGCTTCAACAAACTCCACAAGGACCGGCACCTGCTGGAACAACTGGCCAGTGCGGCGCAGGTTTCCATCGCGGATTTCGCGGAAGCCGGATTTGATTCCCTGGAAGCCATGGCGGCGTGCACCAACGAGCAGCTGCTCGACATCCAGGGCATCAGCGAAGAAAATATCGGGGCCCTGCGCGGCGCCCTGAACCTGCTTATCAGCCAGAACCGTGAAGAGGACGAAAGTGTATCCTCCGAGCAAACGGACAAAGGCGAGCGGGACGATATGGATTATGGAGACGAAGCATAGATGATCCGTACGGATGAATCAAAGGCTTGTGCCGATAAACCGATACGCATGTGCGTCATCTGCAGGCAGCGTTTTTCCAAGGACGAACTGTACAGATTTACCTGCCCTGTTCACGGAGAGCTCACTCTGACCGCTGACAGCACCGGAAAAACACCGGGACGGGGTTTTTATCTTTGCCGCGATGCGGCGTGCCGGAACAAATTCGAGCGATTCAAGGGCTGGCAGAAGAAATGTAAGGGGGTTGGGCATGTCCACTAGATTGCGAGTGAGAGATCTTGCCACGGAGCTTGATATCTCCAGCAAGGATTTGATGACATTGTTGCGGGAACTCAAAATCTCCGCCAAAAGCCACATGAGCAGCCTGACCGACGATGAAGTCGTGCAGGTCCGGGATCATCACCAGAACAGGTCCGGGACGCCTCAGGTCGTCGACACACGGGCGACTTCCGGAGTCATCGTGCGCAAGCGGCACAAGGTCGTGACTGCCGAAACCCCGGAAACAGCCGAAGCTGCTCCGCAAGACCAGGATGAAACCCCCGCCGAGGTTCCGACCGAGACAGCCGGGCAGCCCGAGCAACCGCGTGCGCGCAAATCTGCGCGTGCGGTCATTATTGCTCCGGCTCGCATCATTTCCGAAGAAACCACGGTTCAGCCGGCCGCGACGCCTGAGACTTTGGCCGAACAGCCTGCCGTTCACGCGCCCACTGCCCAGGAATCCCCGGCTCCGACCAAGGAAGTGCACGCTCCCGCACAGACCCCTGTAGCGGAAGAGGTGGTGGTCAGCGAGACGCCCGTGACCACGGAAGCCAAGCAAGAAGCTCCCGCAGGGGCCGCCGACGAGACGACCGCCGAGATCGACGGCGAATCCGAAGAAGCCAAACGGGCCCGCAAAAAGACGAAAAAGCCCAAGCCAGCGCCTCCCTCCGTCCAGGTCAAGATCATTTCCCGGCCCACGATTGTCGAATTTCCCGACACACGCGCTGAAGGGCAGCCCCTGCAACGCCCCATGGGACCTGCCGGCTACGTCCCCCCAGGCAACCGTCCCTCGGGACCGGCGCAACGCCCCATGGGACCCGCCGGCTATACCGGGCCTGGCGGACCTGGCGGCCGTCCTTCGGGACCGGCTCCCCGTCCGCAAGGTCCTGGCGGACCTCGTCCCGGCGGACCTGGCCCCAGACCCGCAGGACCTTCCGATCCGGGTGCAGCCCCGCGTCCGGCGCCCGAAACCGAAGGCACGAAGGATTCTCGCGGCAAGAAGAAGAAAGGCCGTCGCACAGTGGAGGCGGCCGACCTGTACCGCAAGGAAGAATTCTCCATGGGCAAGGGCAAGAAGGCCCAGCGGGCCGAAGCCCGCAGAGCCGGTGGCGCTCGGGCTCAGGTGCAGATCACTCAGCCCCTCAAGGCCTCCAAGCGCAAGATTCGCGTCGACGACACCATTCGCCTGACCGATCTGGCCCATCAGATGGGCATCAAGGCCCAGGACCTGATCAAGAAGCTCTTTTCCATGGGCGTCATGGCGACCATCAACCAGTCCCTGGATTTTGACACGGCCCTGCTTCTGGCCGCCGAATTCAAGTACGAAGTGGAGAGGGCCGGTTTCTCCGAGGACGAATTCCTGCTGCCCAAGGAAGCGGACAAGGCCGAGGACTTGAAGCCCCGTCCGCCCGTCGTGACCATCATGGGCCACGTCGACCACGGCAAGACCTCCCTGCTGGACGCCATCCGCAAAACGAGTGTCGCCTCCGGCGAAGCGGGCGGCATCACCCAGCATATTGGCGCGTACCATGTGGCCACATCGCGCGGCGAGATCGTCTTCCTGGACACCCCCGGCCATGAAGCCTTCACCACCATGCGTGCCCGAGGGGCCAAGGTCACGGACATCGTTGTCCTGGTCGTGGCCGCCGACGACGGCGTCATGGAACAGACCAAGGAAGCCGTCAGTCACTCCAAGGCAGCGGGCGTGCCCATTGTCGTGGCCGTGAACAAGATGGACAAGGAAGGGGCCGATCCGGACCGGGTCAAGCGTGAGCTGTCCGACCTTGGCCTCATGCCTGAAGACTGGGGCGGAGACACCATTTTCGCCCATGTTTCGGCCAAGAAGCGCGAGGGCCTGGACGAACTGCTCGAACTCATCCTGCTGCAAGCCGAAGTGCTCGACCTCAAGGCCAATCCGGACAAGCCCGGTCGCGGCCACGTGGTCGAAGCCAAGCTGGACAAGGGTCGCGGCCCCGTGGGCACGGTTCTCATCCAGGAAGGCCAGATCACCCAGGGCGATGCCTTCGTCTGCGGCCTGATCAGCGGCAAGGTCCGGGCCATGTTCGATGACCAGGGCCGCCAGATCAAGACTGCCGGACCGGCCATCCCGACGGAAATCCAGGGTTTTGAAGGCATCCCCGAGGCGGGTGACGAATTCGTCATCGTCAAGGATGAAAAAGTCGCCCGCAAGATCGCCGAAGACCGCCGCGTCAAGCATCGTGACAAGGAACTGGCCAAGGAATCCAAGGTCACTCTGGAAAGCTTCCTGGCCACCAAGGCCGGAGAAGAAGCCCAGAACCTGAACCTGCTTCTGAAAGCCGACGTGCAGGGTTCTCTTGAGGCCATCTCCGAGGCGCTGCGCAAGCTGTCCACGGAAGAGGTCAAGATCGTGCTGCTGCATGGCGGAGCCGGTGCCATCACCGAATCCGACATCCTGCTGGCCTCGGCGTCCAACGCCATCATCATCGGCTTCAACATCCGCCCCACTGCCAAGATCAAGGAAGTGGCGGAACAGGAGAAGGTCGACATCCGCTTCTACGACATCATCTACAAGCTTGTGGATGACATCAAGGCGGCCATGTCCGGCATGCTCTCCCCGGACATCAAGGAAGTGTACCTGGGTCAGGCCGATGTGCAGCAGATCTTCAGCGTGCCCAAGATCGGCAACATCGCCGGCTGCATGGTCAGCGACGGAAAGCTCAAGCGCAATGCCCATGTCCGCCTGCTGCGCAATGGTGTGGTCGTCTACACCGGCAAGCTCAGCTCCCTGAAGCGATTCAAGGACGACGCCAAGGAAGTGACCAAGGGCTACGATTGCGGCACGGCGCTTGAAAACTTCAACGATCTCAAGATGGGCGACATCATCGAAGCCTTTGAACTGGTCGAGGAAGCCCGGACCATCTAGGTCCGGGGCCTGAACATACGACATAAAGGCATGGATTCCCGCCTTCGCGGGAATGACGCTAGGGCCGCTTGCGTCAGTTCCGTGTCATTCCCGCGAAGGCGGGAATCCATGCCTTTCATTTTTTACGGCACGTTCGGACACCTAACCGGTAGACGGTCATGATCATCGGCACCCTGCGCCTGGAATTCAGGCTGCATGGCGTTTTTTCCTTGAAGGAAAAACGAAAAAGCGCCAACAGTCTGAAACAGAAGCTGCGCAACACTTTCAATGTGGCCGTGGCCGAAACCGAGGCCCAGGACTCTCATCAGACCCTGGTTCTCGGAGTGGTCACGGTGTCCAACGAAACGGGATACGTGCACAGCCAACTGTCCAAAATCCTGGCCATGGTGGAAGCCTCCACCGCGGATGAACTGGTTCATGCCGACATGGACGTATTTGGAGCCTGATTTTTTATGCAACGAAGCAATACACGTCGAGCCGTACAGATGGGCGATCAGATCATGCAAGTCCTGGCCTCCCTGCTCGTGCAGGAAGTCGAGGACCCGACGCTTGCGTTGGTCACCATCACCGGCGTGCGTCTGAACCGGGATTTCAGCATCGCCGAAGTCCTCTACACACATATCCGGGGACGCTCCGCCGAACCGGAGATCACCAAGGCGCTGTACCGGGCCAAAGGTTTTCTGCGCTCAAGACTGAGCAAGGAACTCAACCTGCGCGGCATCCCCGACCTGCGTTTCCAGTGGGACACCTTTCTCGAGGACATGGTGTATGACGCCCCCCCTGAACCAAATCGTTGAGCACATCCGTTCGACGGATAACTTCCTGGTCCTGTCCCACGTCGCCCCCGACGGTGACGCGCTGGGCTCCATGCTGGCCATGGGGGAGTTGCTCGCCGCCCTCGGAAAGAACGTAACACTGTTCAACGAATCGGGGATTCCGAACCGTTTCACCTGGCTTGCTCCGAAACGCGAGATTCTCACGGAGTTGCCTGCGGTTGAGCCGGATTCGCTCATCGTTCTGGACTGCGGCAGCCCGGAGCGCGCCGGACAGGTCATCGCCCCCTGGCTCAAAGCCAAGACGGTGCTCAACATGGACCATCACCTGGGCAATCCCATGTTCGGGACCTTGAACTGGGTGGAACAGCGGGCATCCTCGGTGGGCGAGATGGTCGGCATGCTGGCCAAAAAGCTCGACGTGCCCCTGGTCGGACTCTTGGGCGAATACGTGTATCTGGCCCTCATTTCCGATACCGGGGACTTCTGTTTCAACAACACCCGCCCGGAAACCTTGGTGATGGCGGCCGAGATACTGCGACAGGGACTTCTGCCCGGTCCGTTTCACGAGCAGAAGCAGTCCACCGGGACCATCAACCAATTGCAGATGCGCGGCACCGTGCTCAAACGGGCGCGCCTTCATGCCAATGGGCAGATCAGCCTCATCGCCTTTACCCGTGAGCTTTTTGAGCAGACCGGGACCGGTCCCGAAGACACGGAAGGTCTGGTCAACACAGTGCTCTATGTACGCGGCGTGCAGGTGGCGATCAGCCTGCGTGAAGAAGAGACCGGCATAAAATTTTCATTGCGTTCCAAGGGCAGCATCAACGTGCAGGTCGTGGCCGCACACTTCGGCGGCGGCGGACATCGCAATGCTGCAGGTGGAACCCTGAACATGCACATGGACGAGGCCAAAACGACAATGGTCCAGGCCGTGACCGAGGAACTGGCCCGCTCTTGAATACCCCATCCCTGAAACAACTTGACGGGGTGCTGGTTTTGCATAAACCGGGAGGCCCGACCTCGACGGATTGCCTCAATCAGATCAAGCGGCGTTTGGGCCAGAAGAAAATCGGCCACGCAGGAACCCTGGACCCCATGGCCACGGGCGTGCTGTTGGTCCTGCTCGGACAGGGCACCAAGCTGGCCGGCTATCTGAGCGATGACCGCAAGACCTACCGAGGCACTCTGATCCTTGGCCAGGCAACGGATACCTACGACGTTCAGGGCCGGGTGCTGGCTGAAGCGCCCTGGGACCATCTGGACACGGAGTCGATCCGGACAGAAATCCTGGGATGGCTCGGCACCATGAGCCAGGAAGTGCCGCCGGTGTCGGCGGCCAAGCATCAGGGTCAGCCCCTCTATGCCCTGCACCGGGCCGGCAAAGAGGTTCCGGTCAAGGTCAAGGACATTACAATTTTTGACGTGCAGATTCTGTCCGTGGATCTGCCGAAGATAAGCTTTCGAGTCACGTGCTCCGCGGGAACCTACATCCGCTCCCTGGCCCACAGCCTGGGGAAGCGACTTGGGTGCGGAGCGGTGCTCAGCGAACTGGAGCGGGAGGCAAGCCACCCGTTCACGCTCGACCAGGCGCATGATCTGGAAAAAGTGCTGGCAAGCGCAGACAAGCTCAATGAACTGGTTCTGCCCATGACACAGGCTCTGCCCCACTGGCCCAAGCTTCAGCTCTCCAATGAGCAGGCCGCGCTGGTGCAAAATGGGGCCTGGCTGCCAACAAGCCTTTTTCCCGATTACCCCGCCCTGGAAGGAGACCGCGCCCTCATGCTCTCCCCCACCCTGGCCCCGTTGGCCCTGGTGGAAGCACGCATGCGGGACTCGGTCTTGTCCTGGGTCATACTGCGCGGGCTTTGGCAGGCATAAGGCTCTGGTTCGCAATTGGTTATGGTCAGGTGGAAGAAACATGAAAACCGGAGGATATGGCTGTGGTCTTAACCCCTGAACGCAAGGCTGAAGTTGTAAAGGAATATGGCAAAACCGAGACCGATACCGGGTCCCCTGAAGTACAGGTGGCTCTGTTGACTGAACGGATCACGTATCTGTCTGATCACTTCAAGAGTCATCAGAAGGATCACCATTCCCGCACAGGACTGCTGAAGCTCGTCGGCAAACGCAGACAGCTTCTGAATTACCTGAAAAAGACTGAAATTCAGCGCTATCGCGATCTGATCGCACGACTCGGTCTGCGCAAGTAGACATCTTTAAGGCGGGACCATCGGTCCCGCCTGCCCTTTTTACGAACCGCGCTCCCGGCAGCACCTTCATGCTTGCGGTTTTGTGTTTAGTGCATGGTCCAACGGCCGTTGCACCATGCACTAAACACCAAACCCGCCACCAGCTGCCTTTCAAGGGAGCGCCCAAACCACCACGAGGCACATCATGGCAGCTTTTGAAATCACCCGGCGCAGCATCTCCCTGGGCGAAAAAGAAATCATCATCGAACACGGCAAATTGGCCCTGCAGGCCAGCGGCTCCGTGACCGTCCAGTGCGGCGACACCATCGTCCTGGTCACGGCCACCCATCAGCCCCTGGACCGGGTCGTGGATTTCCTTCCCCTGACCTGCAACTATCAGGAAATGCTCTATGCCGCCGGCCGCGTTCCGGGCAACTACTTCCGCCGCGAAGTGGGCCGCCCCAGTGAACACGAGACACTGACCTCCCGGCTCATGGACCGGCCCATCCGGCCCCTGTTCCCCAAGGGGTGCACCAACGAGATCCAGGTCATCGCCACGGTCATCTCCTCGGACAAGGAGCATTCCCCCGATATCCTGGCCATGCTCGGCTCGTCCGCCGCGCTGCACATCTCCGACATCCCCTTTGCCGGTCCCATCGCTGCCATCCGCGTGGGTTACAAGGACGGGGAATTCATGCTCAACCCCACCGCCTCGGAGCTCGCCTCAAGCCAGCTGAACATGGTCCTGGCCGGATCACGTGACGCGGTGGTCATGGTCGAAGGCGGAGCCCAGTTCCTGTCCGAAGACATCATGACTCAGGCTGTGGCCTGGGGACACGCCCAGCTCGGTCCCTTCCTCGATGTTCAGGAAGAGCTGCGCGCCGCGCTCGGCAAGGAAAAATTTACGGTCACCCCGCCCCAGGAAGACACCGAATTGGTGGAAGCCGTGCGCGAACTGGCCGTCGCTCCACTGACGGTTGCCCTAGCCGTGCCTGGCAAGATGGATCGCCGCGACGCCAAGAAGAAGGTCCGTCAGAATCTGATGGAAGCCCTGGCCGCCCGTTTTGCGGATACTCCGGAGCGCATCCGTGGCGTCGGTGAAATCCTCGAAAAAGTGGAGAAGCACCTCGTCCGCCAACGCATCATGACCGACAAGATCCGTATCGACGGCCGCGACCTGACCACTGTCCGCCCCCTGATCATGGAAGTGGGCTTTCTGCCCCGCACCCACGGCTCGGCCATCTTCACCCGTGGCGAGACCAAGGCCCTGTGCACCTGCACCTTGGGCAGCACCCGTGATGAGCAGCGCATCGAGACTCTTGCCGGTGAAGTTTCCAGACGTTTTCTGATGCACTACAATTTCCCGCCCTACAGTGTCGGTGAAGCGCGCATGCTGCGTGCGCCCGGACGCCGCGAAGTCGGCCACGGCGCCCTGTCGGAGCGGGCCCTGAACCCCGTCCTGCCCGCGCCGGACGCATTCCCGTTCACCATCCGCGTCGTCTCCGACATCATGGAATCCAACGGCTCTTCGTCCATGGCTTCGGTCTGCGGCGGCACCCTGGCGCTCATGGACGCCGGCGTTCCGATCAAGACGCCCATTGCCGGAATTGCCATGGGCCTGATCAAGGAAGGTGACGAGTATCTGGTCCTGACGGACATCCTCGGTGACGAAGACCACCTGGGCGACATGGACTTCAAGGTCGCAGGCAGCCGCGACGGCGTGACCTCTATCCAGATGGACATCAAGATCAAGGGCATTCCGGCCGAAGTCATGCAGAAAGCCCTCCACCAGGCCAAGGACGCACGTGTGCACATCCTCGACCAGATGGAGGCGCTCATTGCCGCGCCCAGAGGCGAGCTGTCGGTATTCGCTCCGCAGATGGACATCGTGCACATTTCGCAGGACAAGATCCGCGAAGTCATCGGACCTGGCGGCAAGAACATCAAGGCCATCTGCGAAGCCACCAAGGCCGACATCGACATCGACGATTCCGGCAAGATTTCCATCTTTGCTCCGGATTCGACCTCGCTGGCCAAGGCCCGCGAGATGGTCCTCTATTATGACCAGAAAGGGGAATTGAACAAGGACTACGACGGCATCGTCAAGAAGATCATGGACTTCGGCGCATTCATCGAAATCCTGCCCGGTCTTGAGGGCCTCTGCCACATCTCCCAGCTGGCCCGCGACCGGGTCAACGTGGTCACGGATGTGGTCCAGGAAGGCGACGCCATCCGTGTCCGGGTTATCGATGTCGAGCCCTCGGGCCGCATCAAGCTCAGCCGCAAGGCCATCATCCTGGAAGAACTTGGGGAAGAGCCGGAGCCGGTTCAGCCCCGCTCGGACCGTCCGCGTAACGACAGACCTCGCGGCGGCGGTGATCGCGGAGGCGATCGCGGCGGACCCCGTCGTCGTTAATTGAATAAAAAACCCGGAAATTCCGGGTTTTTTTTGGTCTTGTGTTCGGCAAAAATGAAAGGAAATCACGCACAGGCGAACGAGCGGCGCACAAAACGTCGGCTCAGCTCAGCCAATAGTACAGCGCGCCGCAGGCGATGAGGCTCGCGACCCGAAAACCCTGGCTGCACAGTATCAGCTCCAGGGCCAGGACAGGCTTGTAGATGCCGGCATAATAAGGAAATTGATGCCGAAAGGCGCGCATGGGCGAAGACAGGACATTGCCGACGATAAGCGCGATGACCACATCGCGCACCGACATGGAACCGGCATCGAGCAAGGCTCCGGCAGCGGCCATGCCGGCCGAGAATTCCGCGGCCAGCTGAAAGACGATGATACCCATGGACTGGGGATGCAGCCAGGACAGTCCGGTCATGTGATTGGCCAGAAAATGCTCCATGGCCGAAAACATCCCGAACTTGTTCATGAAGTGCACGCCGATATAAATGGGCACGGTGATCATCACGATCTTCTTGATCCGCCGCCGGAAGCGCTTCCAGGTTTTGTCCAGGATCTGGCGCGCGCTGAGTTTCTCTTCAGGCGGCATGTCTACGGCATGGCAACGGTCGAGGCCCTTCAGAAGAATGCGCCCCACGGCCAGAATGCACACCGAGCGGAGCACGGCGGAGCCCACGGTGATGCCCAGATAGACCAGTGCAGCGGACTTCAGAATGGGGGCGGTGATGAAGATCATGCTCGGCAGGTGCAGAAAATAGGTCGGTACGCTGTTGAACAGATTGGAAAGAATCAGTTCGCGGCGCGACAGCTTGCCCTGGTCATACGCCTCCGCCAGCATGGTGTTGGCCGTTATGCCCGAGACAAAGGCCACGGAGAAGCTGGCTGCGGAGATCTCGCACAGCCGCCCGGCTCTCGCCAACGGCTGAGCCAAGCGGGCCAGAAACCGTGTCCAGTGCAGAGCCTCGATCAGATTGCCGACAAAAAGGCCTACGGAAACCAGCCCCACGAGCTTGCACAAGGGCCAGACTATCTGGGCCCACAGTTCCGCCATGCTCATGACTGTCGCCCATCGCCAAAAAACCGCCCTCTGCCCATGATCCGGGGCCACAACATGATCACTCCCACGCCGAGCCCCGCGCCCGCAGCGTTGGCCAGGGCATCCCAGAGGTCCATAAATCGCCCCGTGGGCAGCATGCCCTGCGCTATTTCCAGGAAGAGGCCCAACCCCGCCGCAAAACCGAACATGATCATGAAAGATCTGACCCAGGCTCCCGGCCACAGGAGCACCAGCAGGCCATAGGCCAGAAAATGAATGACCTTGTCGCTCTTTTCAGGTGCGCCGTGCAGGTCCACCGGAGCCAGGGAACCGACAATCAATAAAAGGACATAGGCCGTCCAAAAGAGCTTGTGTACTGATGAAACCGTATTTTTCCGCATGGCCCCAACTAAGCCAAAGGTCCTTGCAGAGCAAGGGCTTAGCCTTCTTGTTATTTTGCCGACAAGGGTCTATTTGCACGCCATGACAAACGCGCCCACCATCTGGATAAACGCCGGAGAAACCTCCGGCGACCTGCACGGCCAGCTTCTGGTCGGCGCCCTGCGCGAGCAATGCCCCGAAGCCACTTTCGTTGGCATGGCCGGACCCGCCATGCGTGATGAAGGCGTAGAGGCCTTGCTTCGCACCGAATCCCTCTCGGTCATGGGTTTCACCGAGGTGCTGGCCCAGTTGCCGAGGATCATCCGGCTTCTGGGAACCATCAAGGAACAGCTCCGTGCGATCCGCCCCGACGTGGTCGTGGTCATCGATGCACCTGATTTTCACTTCCGCGTGGCTCGCATCGCCGAGAGCCTCGGCATTCCCGTCGTCTATTATATCAGCCCGAAGCTCTGGGCCTGGCGCGAAGGCAGGGTCGAATTCCTGCGCCGTCATGTCGACCGCATCATTTCCATTCTGCCTTTCGAGGTCGATTTCTATGCCCGCCACGGCATGGCCATAGACTACGTCGGCCACCCTCTGCTCGACTCCATCAGGACCGGACAAATTTTGGATACGCCGCAACGGCCGCGTCGGATCGGCATCCTGCCGGGCAGCCGCAAGCGCGAGATCACGTCCCTGCTGCCGATTTTCGCCCGCACGGCAACCTTGCTCGCAGCACGTTTCCCGGATCTGGAATTCGTCCTGCCGGTGGCCCCCGGCATGGATCGGGACCTCATCTCCAGCTGCTGGACATCAAAAATGCCGGTCACCCTGGCCGACAGCGCTGACCGCTACGAGATCATGCGCTCCTGCCGGGCCATCATGGCCGCCTCGGGCACGGCTACCCTGGAAACGGCCCTGCTCGAAGTACCCACGGCCGTGGCCTACAAATTTTCTCTGCCAACGTATCTTTTGGGCAAGCTGCTGGTAAAGGTCCCCTTCATTTCCCTGCCCAACCTCATCCTCGGCGCCCCGGTTTTCCCGGAATTCCTGCAGCATCGGGCCAAGCCGGCGGCTCTGGCCGCGACCATCGCGCAGTGGATTCCCGAAACGCCGGTCCGGACGCGGATACTCGAACAGCTGACCATGCTGCCCGCGCTGCTCGGCGGAGGCGGGGCCGCATCCCGCGCAGCGAATATCATCATGAACACCATCCGAGATCGCCGATGACGCATCCCTTGACCATATATTCCGCCCACCGGGACACCCGCGAACTTCTCCTGGCCGCAGCCGGAGATGAATTCACCGCCACGGTCAAGACCCTGAACCATGAGCTCCCGCCGGAGCATGGCGGTCAGGAGATTCTGGTCCTCGATCTTTGCGACCAGCCGGACGCTGACAGCATCCAGGACATCCTGGAGCGCTTTGCCGGCAGGGCTCCATCCAGCCGCATCCTCTTTCTGATCAAGGATCCCGAGCTGCTGCCGGAGAAAGGACTGCTGCGCCAGAGCCATGCCGAGCCCCTGCTGCCTCCCCATGAAGCGCGCGCCATCCACTTGACCTTGAGCCGGGTGGCCCTGGAGCTGAGCGGCGCAGGCGCCATCTCCTGCAAGAGTCCTCAGGTCCTCGACGTCATGGCGCTGACCAATTCGCAGAACATGCGTGATGTCTACCGCAAGGTGCAGATGGTCGCGCCCACGCGGACCACGGTGCTGCTGACCGGAGAGACTGGCACGGGCAAAAGCTATCTGGCCAAGCTCATCCATCAGCTCAGTTCGCGCTGCAGCCGCCAGTTCATCAGCGTGCACTGCGGAGCCATGCCCGAATCCCTGATTGAAAGCGAACTTTTCGGTCACGAAAAAGGCGCGTTCACCGGTGCTTCCCGGACGCGCAAAGGCAAATTTGAGCTGGCCGACGGCGGGACCATTTTTCTGGACGAGATCGGCACCATCACCCCATCGGCCCAGATCAAGCTCCTGCACATCCTGCAGGAGAAAGCCTTTGAACGGGTGGGTGGGGAAAAACTGATCCCGTGCGATGTGCGCATCATCGCCGCCACAAACGAAGACCCGGCGCTTTTGTGCGAGCAGGGCAAGTTCCGCTGGGACCTCTTCTACCGCCTCAATGTCTTTCCGGTGGAAGTCCCGCCCTTGCGCCAACGTACCGAGGATATCCTTCCCCTGGCCGAACAGTTCATCCGCAACTTCCGCCGCGATGCGGGCAAGAGCATCAGCGGAATCGACCCGAGGGCTGCCCGGGCGCTGGAGGAATACGCCTGGCCCGGCAACGTGCGCGAACTGGAAAACATCGTCGAGCGCGCCTGCATCCTCGAAGAGACGGACCTGATCCATGCAGAGAGCCTGCCTCTGGAATTGTTGGCGCTGCGGCCTGAAGCCCAGTCCGACTCCTCGACCCGCTCCGACACGCTCATGCCCCTGCATGCCGCCCGGACGGCGGCCATCGAGGAATTCGAGCGCCGCTATCTCTGGGCTCTTTTGCAGTCCTGCAACGGCAGCATCAAGAAGAGCGCGGACACGGCAGGCATCACCACCCGCCAGCTGCACAAGCTGATGACCAGACACCGCCTCGACAAAAAAACATTTCGCCCCAGGCCCAAGCGGAACTCCTGATTCTCTTTCCGCAATCAAGAACTTTCACTTCTCATATCAAACAGGCACACACGTCATTTTTTAGACATTTGAGCCAAAAACAAGAATCATAATTTCCGTATTATTCCAGAAAATCTTTCTTCAAGTTCATCATTTCAATGCGTTAGAAAATCGGCATAATCTATGCTTGTGACGGGCGACACGAATCTGCCGAGTCGAGAGAAGCGCCTTGCTTTTGTTCCCTCCCCGGTCATCCGGTCATTTTTTCACCCACATGCATTATTCAAGGAAGGTTGAACGATGAAAATTTGTTCGTGCAGCGCGCTGGCCAGCATCTTTCTGCTTGCCGTCCCTCTGAGCTGTCTGGCTGGCGACACTGTCGAAGTCCATGGCATCCTGGAAGAAACCAGCGTAGGCATGATACTCGTCACCGACGCGTCCAGCTACATGCTGCGCGGCATCGACGCTTCGGGCCTGCACGGCTGCAAGGCCATCGTGCTCGGAGACCAGGGAGAAGACAACGGCGTGGACTTCATCGACGCCCAGGAAATCAAGATCGCGCAATGACGCGCCTGTCCGCGTTCACAACCCGCGGGCTCCCGGCACTGACAAAGATCGAACTTGACAATCGATTCTCCATTGTTCATCAGAACAGGCAGGAACAATACATGAAAGCCATCATCTCCCCCATTTCCATTATTCTGATTTCCGTGATTACAAAATCACGGTCGGGGGAATGACGCGCCTGCATAAACGGATGTCCGCGCAACCAAAAGCCCCCGCCCACAAGGTCCGGGGGCTTTTTTATTTACATGAAATTACTGAACAACTGGGCCTAAAGGCTTACGCACCATGACACTTTGGCCGCACACCGGGAGCACCATGAAGACCATCCAGATCTACGACACCACCCTGCGCGACGGCACGCAATCCGAAGAGCTGAACCTGTCGACCGAAGACAAGCTGCGCATCGCAACCAGACTCGATCAGCTTGGCGTGGCCTACATTGAAGGCGGATGGCCCGGCTCCAACCCCAAGGACAAGCGCTTTTTCGCCGAAATGCGCCAATACGAACTGAGCACGGCCAAACTCGCCGCCTTTGGCTCCACCCATGCCGCCAAAAGTTCGGCCGAAAAAGACGCCAACCTGCTCGCACTGATTGAATCCGGGGCTCCGGTCATGACCATCTTCGGCAAGACCTGGGACATCCATGTCACCGACGCCCTCAAAATCTCGCTCGAACGCAATCTGGAACTGATCCGCGACTCGCTCGCCTTCCTGCGCCCCCATGCCCAGGAGCTTTTTTACGACGCCGAGCACTTCTTCGACGGATACAAAACCAACAGCGAATACGCCATCACATGCCTGCAAACGGCCTGGGACGCAGGGGCGGAGATGTTGGTGCTCTGCGACACCAACGGCGGGAGCCTGCCGGAGGAAATTGCCGTCATCATGGACGCTGTGCGTCAGCGTCTGCCCGAAGCCCGCTTCGGCATCCACGCGCACAACGACTGCGAGCTGGCCGTGGCCAACTCCCTGACCGGCGTGCGCCACGGAGCCATCCAGGTCCAGGGCACCATGAACGGCTACGGGGAACGCTGCGGAAACGCCAACCTCTGTTCCATAATCGCCAATCTTGAACTCAAGATGGACCATTTCTGCCTGCCCAAGGGGCATCTGGAGCGCCTGACCAGCACCTCGGCCTTCGTGTCCGAAGTGGCCAACCTGCGCTGCTTCAAGCGCCAGCCCTTCACGGGCCAATCCGCCTTCACGCACAAGGGCGGGGTGCATGTCGCCGCAGTGCGCCGCAATCCGCGCACCTATGAACACATCGAACCCGAACTGGTCGGCAACAAACAACGCATCCTGCTCTCGGACCTGGCCGGGCAGTCGAACATTCTTTTCAAGGCCAAGCAGTACGGGTTCGAACTGGACAAGGGCGACCCCTTCGTCCTGGAACTGCTCACGGAGCTCAAAACCCGCGAAGACAAGGGCTACGAATACTCGGCGGCCGAAGCCTCCTACGAACTGCTGGTCAACCGCGTGCTGGGCAGGGCGCGCAACTACTTCAGACTCATGAGCTTCCGTATCCTGGACTCGGTCTTCACCGAAGGCGTCGAGCCCTTCACCGAGGCCACGGTCATGCTGCGCGTGGGGGGGATGGTCGAACACACGGCGGCCACGGGCAAAGGACCGGTCAACGCCATGGACTGCGCCCTGCGCAAGGGGCTTGAACGTTTTTACCCCAATTTGAGCGAGATGCGTCTGCTGGACTTCAAGGTGCGGGTCCTGGCAGGGTCAGTGCGGGAAGATGGCAACAGCGGCACGGCCTCCGTGGTGCGGGTCCTGATTGAATCCGGGGATCAAAAAAGCCGCTGGACCACGGTTGGCGTGTCTTACAACATCATCGAAGCCAGTCGGCAGGCTCTGGAAGATTCCATCAACTACAAGCTCTTCAAGGACGATCAGAAAAAACTAACCCAAGCCATCCGCGAAATTTAAAAAAGACCCCGAATTTTCGGGACCCCATACTGCTGAAAAGCGTCACCTCAAAACCCTCGTCAAATGACGGGGGTTTTGTCATTCAAGCTCCATGTCACCCGAAACCTGTGCATGGACAGCAAGCCCAAGGGGTTCTTCTACCCGGTTCATCGCTCCTTGGATGACCCGCATGGCCTGATCACGGACACCCCAAAAGCAAACCCTCGCCAAAAATTTCGACGAGGGTTTGTCAGCAGGCGGAGCCTCACCCGAATTTTAAGGGGCTGGCAGCAAAGTTATGGAAGCCGGATCTTAAATCCCCAGACACTCTTTCAGGTACGGGAAGTCGATGATTGAGCTGACCAGCTGGGAGCCATGCTGGATCTTGATCACATCCCGAAGCTTGTGACGGGATAGGATGGCTTCCATCTTCTTGGCCACGGTGAAGGTGTCGTCGCGGACTACCACGATGGGCACTTCCAGCACCTCGGCTCGGGTCATGATGATGTCGTTGGGGTAGAGGTTGCCCGTCAGCACCAGGCACTGACACTGCCCTTCCAGGGCCACGAGCTGCACATCGGAGCGGTCGCCGCCGACGATGATCGCGGATTTCTTGCTCTTGCGAAAATGGGTCATGAAGTTTTCGACCTGCATGGTGCCGATCAGAAAATTCTCCACCACGCGCTCGGACTTGTCCTGTGCGGTAATGATCTTGCCGCCCAGACGGTCCGCCAGATCCGCGACCTTGATCGCGCCCATGAGCGGGTCGGAAGGGATCTTGCCCAGGACCTTGATGCCCTTGCTCTCCAGGAATGGATGCAGGAGGGAATCCAGCTCTTCCTTGAAGGCGGGCGGGATGTCGTTCAGGAGAACGCCTGCCAGCTGGTCCCCGAGGAGTTCCTTCATGGCGATGAGATAGTCGTAATTGAGTTCCTTGACGTAGCGATCAATAACAATGGCCTTGATGCCCAGACTCCTGACCACGCTGATGCCGTCCACTCCGCAGTACTTGCCGGAGTACATGCTGCCGGAACCGGCCACGATCATGACGTCCCGATCCTTGCCAAGGGTCTCGTAGGAGGTCTTGATCCGGGGCAGCAAGTCCTCGCATTTGCCCGTGAAGGCCTTCATCTTGAAATCCTGGTCCACGACCACTGGAGTGACCAGGGTTGGATCTTCGCTCAGGCCCAGGATGTCCTGCACAAAAAATGCGTCCGCGTCGCCAAGCACGCCGTTCTTTTCCTGTGGCAAGGCACCCACCGGTTTCATGTACCCGACCCGGTAGCCTTCCTTTTGCAGCTTGAGCCCAATCCCCATGGCGATCATATTTTTCCCGGAATAACCGGATGTCGCCCCTACATAAATTCCTACCATACTCCCTCCTGATCAGGACTGCGATATTCTGGCACCATGTTGTCGACCACGCCCTACTCGTACTGAGGAAAAAGAGACATCCTCGCCCCGGCAACCCATGCCCCACGAGACGTTACCAGAACCGGGTCAAATTCCAATGCGTAAATCTCAGGAAAATCCAAGGTCATCTGCGACACCGTCAAGAGTACATCTTCAAGCGCCCGCAAGTCCAGCGCATCACGACCACGCTCGCGCTTGAGCAGGGAAAAGACCTTCAGCTCGCGCATCATCCCGGAGGCATCCTCCAGGGACAGGGGGGCAAGACGCAAGGAATAGTCCTGGAAAATCTCGGCCTGGCTTCCGGACAGCCCAAAGCGAATCAGAGGCCCGAATTTCGGATCACGCTGGACCCGGATGCAGACCTCCGTCGGCTTACCCAGGATCATCTCCTGAACCAGACACCCCGACAGAAAGGCTTCACTGCGCAGGCGCTGAACTCTTGAAGTCAACTGCACAAAGCCGTGACGCACCTCTTCTGAGGTCTGCAGGTTGACCTCGACCCCACCGACGTCGCTCTTGTATTCGATATGCGGAGAGGCAATCTTCAGAGCCACGGAACACGCCAAGCGCTTGGCGATCTTGACCGCACTCTTGCTGGTCCGGGCAAGCTCGGTGCGCGGAAACTGCAGCTCGTAAGCCATCAGCAACGGCTGCACCTCAAAGCCGAACAGTTCGGTTTTGCCCACTTCCAGACAATCCTGAAGAAAACGCTCGGCCTTGGCCTTATCACGACGATAGCAGACCTCTACCGGATAGGACTTGGTCTTCCATTGCGCATAGCGGATCATGGCCTCAAGGCTCCCGAGCGCCGCCTTGGGGTTGGAATAGCAGGGCAGGCCGTGACTCTGCAGAAAACGCTTCTCTTCCAGCACCCCTTCCTGACCGATGAGGCAGACCGCGATGGCCTGCCCGTCAATCTTGGGCAGCGCCACCAGTTCGCGCACGATGGCCGGCAAGTCCACGCCAAGACCAGGGGCAATGACCACAAGGGCCATGTGGATCTGCCGGTCCTTCAAGACGTCTTCCACGGCCTGGGCATACTGAACCGGAGTGGCTTCCATGCCGATGTCCACGGGATTGCAGGTCTGGGCATGCCGGGGCAGAATTTCAGACAGGCGGGCGATCGTCTCCCGGCCAAGACGGGGGAGGTTGAGGCTGGTTCCGGCCATGCCGTCGGCGGCCAGGATTCCCGCCCCTCCGGAATTGGTGACGATGGCGAGGTTTGGTCCCTTGGGCAGCGGCTGGGTGCCGAACATGCGCGCCAGATCAAAAAGTGTGGAAAGATTATCGACCTGAATGATGCCCGCCTGCTTGAGGGCTGTCTGGTAGGCACGCTCGGAGCCGGTCAGGGCTCCGACATGGGAAGAAATTGCCTTTTGCCCATGCTCTGTCATACCGGCCTGCAGCATGATGACCGGTTTTTCGCGGGTGATGGTCTGGCTGATGCGCGCAAAACGCCGACCATTGTTCATTCCTTCCAGATAGCCTATGATGACGTGGGTTTGCGGGTCTTCGGCCAGGAACTGGAGCATGGACGCCTCGTCGATGACCGCGCGGTTTCCGAGGCTTGCGAATTTGGAAAATCCGATCTCCTCGCTCGCGGCCCAATCCAGAATGGCGTTGCACATGGAACCCGAGGGCGAAAAAAAGGCGATGTTGCCTTGTCCGGGCAGGCGCGAAATGAGCGAAGCGTTGAGCCGGTCATCCCAGGAGGCAACGCCAAGGCAATTGGGCCCCAGCAGAGTCAGATTCCTTCGTTCCGCCAGGTGGATGATTGATTCTTCGAGATAGTAGCCTCGGCCACCGATCTCGCGAAATCCGGCGGAGGTGACGATGACTGCCTTGACTCCCTTGTCGGCGATCATCTCCAGGGCATCAAGGACAAGCTCGGGAGCCAGACAAACCACGGCCAGATCAACGCCTTCCATTTCCTGTAGATCCTGGGACGGAGGCTGGCCAGTCCAATTGACGGCCACAATCCTCCCCTGATACCCCCAGCCTTCGAGATTTGACAAAATCACACGGGCCGTGGCTCCTGCGCTGTCGAAAGATCCGACAACAGCGATGGCGTTGGGAGAAAAGAGGGCGTGAAGATAAACGTCTCTCATGGAGAACCTTAATGTCTCTGGAAATTCCGTTGGATGCATTGCAGGCACTGCAGTCTAAAATCCATTATGAATTCAAGCAAGTCAAGCTTTTAATCCAAGCGCTCACACATACATCCCATGCCAATGAAAAGGGATGCCTACATAATGAGCGACTGGAATTCTTGGGCGATGCGGTCCTGGAATTGGCCGTATCCCACGAATTATTTCAGAAATTCCCAGAGGCGCAGGAGGGGCATCTCACCAAAATGCGGTCCGCGATGGTCAGAGAGGCGGCCCTGGCGCAGGTGGCAAAACGAATCGGACTGGGCGAGTGCATACTCCTCGGCAAGGGCGAGGAAGTTCAGGGCGGGAGAGAAAAAAATTCCGTACTGAGCGATGCGATGGAAGCGGTGCTTGGAGCGATCTATCTTGATGGCGGATTGGACCCGGCGCGAACCTGTGTCAATTTTTTGTTCGAAGGGCTGTGGCCAAGCCCTCCGGAAACCTTCCGCCCCAAAGATTTCAAGAGCTTGCTCCAGGAGGCCACCCAGCGTATCTGGAAAGCCCGGCCATCCTACGCCCTCGGCAGCAGCCATGGCCCGGAACATGCCAAGCTGTACACCGTCATCGTCACCCTGCCGGACAACATACAGGTCCAATGGGAAGAAAGCAGCATGCGCAGGGCCGAGCAGGGCGCGGCCGAAGAGGCTCTGCGGCTGATCAAGTCACGCCACCCGGAGCTGTTCCAACCCGAATCCTAGCAACGCCCTGCGACAAACCCGCATCCAGACGCGAAAAAGCCGGAGTGAAACACCCCGGCTTTGTCTTTGATCATCGCCTCTGCCAGTAAACCCGTCACTAACCCTGCATGAGCTGCATGGCCATCTGCGGCAGCTGATTGGCCTGGGCCAGCATGGCTACGGCAGACTGGGTCAGGATCTGGTTACGCACGAATTCCGTCATTTCCGAGGCGACGTCGACATCGGAAACCCGCGATTCGGCAGCCTGAAGATTTTCGGCCTGGATGCTCAGGTTGGTGATCGTGTTCTCCAGCCGGTTCTGCAACGCACCCAAGCTGGCCCGGATCTTATCCTTGGAGATGATCGCCTGGTTGATCGCATCCAGAGACTGCTGAGCCGCCTGCTGGGTGGAGATACTGAAACCTCCACTAGAGATGCTTCGATCGGACTGGTTGCCCAAACCCAAGGCCGAAGCCGTGGAATTGCCGATGGCAATGTAGTAGTAGTCCTCGCTGCTGTCGTTGCCTGTTCCGAAATGGATCTTGAGGGCGCCGGTGGCCTGCAAGGCTGCGCCGGAGTGATCCCGTCCCCATTCCGCCGCGTTCTGATACGACGAAGAGAGGTTGCCGTTCAGCAGATAAATTCCGTTGAAATCTGTCGCGTTGGCGATTCGGGTTATTTCCGAGGCCATGGCCTGGTACTCGGAGTCAATGATCAGACGCTGATCCGAACCGTAGGTGCCGGTGGCAGCCTGCGTGGCCAGCTCTTTCATGCGGATCAATTTTTCATCGATAACCTGCAGAGCCCCATCGGCGGTCTGAATCATGGAGATCGCGTCGTTTGCGTTGCGCATGCCCTGGTTGAGGGATGCTATGTCGGCACGCATCAACTCACGGATGGCCAGGCCTGCCGCATCATCCGCGGCCGTGCCCACGCGCAATCCGGAGGAAAGACGCCGAGTCGAAGTTGAAAGATTGCTATAGGACGTGGACAAATTCCTGGCGGCGTTCATTGCCATCAAATTGTGGTTTATGACCAAAGACATGAGAGAACCTCCTTATGCAGTTATACACGCGGCAATGCATGTCAAATGCCAATTCAAATTTATCAATAATTATCAGCATATTATAACTTATTATTCCATACAGACCTGCTCAAGAGGTCAAAATTGCCTCTCCTCCTAAAGTTTTTCCCCCGCCAGGACGATAATACTGATGTACAACTATTTAAGAGGAGGCCTCGGCCATGAAAATAACCTCGCTAGCCTATGAGCCCCAAGAGCTGCTGGCGCCGGTGGAACAAGCCGGGCAGCAGCGGTCCAGTCTGGAAAGCGGCGAACGGACGGAATTCAGCCTGGGCCAGAGTCAACGCTCCCAAGCTAAATCTGACGACTCGGAAGAAATTTCCTTGCAGAAGCTGCAGAACCTGACCGAAGCCGTCGATTCCTACATGTCTTCGCTGGGAGTGAATTTGAAATTCAGCGTCGATGAGCGGACGGACATCGTGCAGGTTGAAGTGCGCGATCCGGAAACCGACAAGCTGATCCGCAAGATTCCGGGGGATGAAATGCTTGATCTGGCCGCTTCCATTGAAAACATGGTCGGGCTGTTTCTGAACAAGGCCCTGTAACTTCCTTTCCGGACGAGAAAACAAGCAAAGCCCGCGCTGCTCTTTACAGCGCGGGCTTTTTGTCTTGGCCGAAAACAGGGCTTATCGCTTGAGCTGAATAAGCACGGAAAGCATCTGATCAACGGTGGTGATGGTCTTGGAGTTGGCCTGAAAGCCTTTCTCCGTGGTGATCATCTTGACGAATTCCGTGGCCAAATCGACATTGGACTGTTCCAGGGAATTGGAGGCGATGCTTCCCTTGCCGCCGGTGTTGGCCAGACCGGTGATGGGCGGCCCGGAGGAGCGGGTTTCGGAGAAGAGGTTTCCGCCCTCGCGGTAGAGCGCGTAGTTGTTGTTGAACGTGGCCAGCGTCACCGCAAAGAGCTGCAGGACCTGCCCGTTGGAGTATCGGCCGGTGATGACTCCGTCCCGGTCAACCGAGATATTCTGCAAAAATCCGGCGGTGTATCCGTCCTGAGCCTGGAAAATTGTCGTGGATCCGGTGCTGAAGTTGGTCGAGGAAAGCGCGCTGATTTCCGTGGCATCCATCCCGTTTATTGTCCCAAGCTCCGAAGCCAACAAGCCTGTCGTGTCAATGGCCGACAATCCGGCGAGAGTGGCCTGACCTGTGACTGTAGGAACGGGAGTCTGTGTTACCGGTCCCGGATCCCACGTCGTCGTCTTGTTGCGCACTCCAAAGTTCAGTTCAATATTCTTTGTATTCACGCTGTCCGCTAAAACTCCGGACCCCGTTGTACTGCCATCTTCCGTACCCAGAAAGTTCGCCGTGAAAATCGGGTATCCGTTTTGAGAAAAGTTGGCTGGCACCCAAGAGGCCTTGACGTCAGGATCCGCAGCAGGATCGTTGACAGTAAACCCGGACATATTTTCCAACTGTCCGGAAGCGTTAAAGGTCAATGTCCCTGTCATTAAAATCCCGCGTGTTTCTTTTGTGTCATCCATGAACTCGCGATTATCATCCGTCTTGGGCACGGTAACGATATATTCCCAATATTTCTTTCCACCAGCAACATCGGTGACTTCATCATTTGAAACCGGATCCATATACACAGTCAAACTGTGTGATGAACCATTCTCATCATAAACCTTTATCGTTGTCTGATATGCATAATTCGCCTCACCAATGGGGATGTCCTGTGTTGCATCATACTTGTCGAACATCGCAGTAAACGGCGAGGTGTCGCTTACCGTCTTGTCTTCGGATGCGGAATCCACGTTGACGATGAGGTCCAGCCGGCTCGTGGCCTGGGGCGGAGACTGAAAATTTTCCAGTTTTATGTCTTGCGGCACGCCCAATATCTGCACCCCGGTCTGTGATGTCGCCGTTGTATCCCCGCTAGCGGCAGCACTTGTGTCACGCTGCTGCACTTCCCAGCCCTGCAGCCGGTAACCGTGCGGATCCACAAGGAAGCCGTCCTCATCGAAGCGGAAATTTCCGGCCCGCGTATAGTAGTTGAGCTCCTGGCCGGCGGGGGAGACCATGAAAAATCCGTTGCCTCCAATGGCCAGGTCCGTGGCTTCCGTCGTGCTCTCCAGGGAACCCTGGGAAAAGTCACCCATGACCGCGCCAACGGAGACACCGCGTCCTACCTGACCTCCACCGGAAGCCGTGGTGATCTGCTGGCTCAATGCGTCCTCGAAATACATGCGCGAGGCCTTGTACCCGATGGTGGACACGTTGGAGATGTTGTTGCCGATGACGGTCATATCCTCGCCATGAGCCTTGAGACCGCTGGTTCCGGAGTACATTGATGCTGACAAACCCATAACTACCCCCTTTTATCACCGCAGTGACGAAAAATTCCGTTTATTCTATCGAGGTCGGCTGAACGACCTTTTTGATATCGCTGAAGCTGATCTTGCGGCCGTCGCTCAGACGGAAGTAGGTTTCCCCATCGCCCTGCTCCAATGCCGTAACTGTCCCGCTGACTTCCGTATCCACCAGCACTGCCGCGCCGGTCGGACTTTCCGCCGCGAAGTACACGTTGTACTGCCCACTGCCGACCGCATTTCCGTTGTAGTCCTTGCCATCCCAGTTGAACGCGAACTCTCCGGCCTGCATGGAGGTGAACTTCTCGGTGCGCACGAGGTTGTTGTTGGCATCGTAAACATTGGCGAACACTTGTGCCGCCGCGCCGCTCAGGGTGAAATAAACCGGAGTGACGTAATTTTCGCCCTTGGTCATCTCACTGCCCTCGGCGGTGACTTCCTTGCCGATGTAATTGACGGCGCTGAGCATGTCCTGCTGTCCCGTCTTTTCGGTCAGCGAGGTGATACCTGATGAAATATTGGTCATCTGCTCGAGGCTCGAGAACTGCGCCAGCTGAGCAATGAATTCCTTGTCATCAAGAGGATTCAGAGGATCCTGATTCTGCAACTGGGTCACGAGCAGCTTCAAAAAGGCATCCTTGCCCAGGACATCGTTTTTGGCTGCCTTGTCCGCACCGTAGAAACCGCCTTGTTGCTGCAAAATCTGCTCGATCATGACTCTCTCCTTTCAGGCAAAAATATCCAGGCCGCTTTGGGAAAGTTTTTCCCTCTGCGGGCTATTTTGCACATCCCGGACCAAATCGGGGCTCACCCGGTCAAGAGTGCGCCAACGCTTGGCGGACAAGGCGAATTCACGATTTTCCTGGTAGCGGTTGTGGCTTTCCGCGCCCTGCCACTGCGACTGACCCTGCCCATCAGCCAGCTGCGTCTGGACTTCGAGCTTGCCGACCTTGAGGCCCTGGGCTTCGAGTTGGGTCCGAAGCTGGCTCAATTGTTCATTAAGCGCCACGGAAGTTTCCTGATTGCTGGCCCGCAGCACGGCCTGCACTTCCTTGCCCCGCACTTGCAAAATGACGCTCACCTGCCCAAGTTCCATGGGATCAAGCCGGATGACCAGTTGCTTGACGCCCTGCCCCAGATTCTTGAAAGCCCCGCTCTCAACCTGCTTGTAAACCTCGGTATTACGTGCGCTTACGGGAGAATTAAGGCGCTGCTGAACCTGGGCCTGAGCATTCTGGACGGCAGCCCCGGTCAGGGATTCGCCTTCAAGGACAATTTTTCCACCCCCAGAAGCCTGCGCCTTGGACACAGACGGTTTGTCCTGCTGATGAGCCCCAAAAAAGCCCTGCCGCGCATCCTGATGATTCTGAGCGCCCTTGCGCTCGGCGGACGACGGACTCACCCGCCTGGCCGGAGCATCCTCCTGTGCGTTCAATCCCAACTGCTCCGGCAATTGTTGCTCGGACTTGTCCTTCGGGACGGAATTCTTCCCGCCAATGCTTGCGGCGAGGCCTGCAGATGCCGTCGAGGCCACTCTTGTCTCGTAAATTCGACCGTTCTCACGGCTGGGGGCCGCTATCTCCGTGCCAGCGGCAGTTGCTTCCTGGGGAGAGCCTTCCGGCTGCGGGGAATTCCTGACCGGCTCCACGTGCACCGCACTGCGCAACATGGATTCCTTGTTCTCGGCACCACGGGCCACGGGCTGCGCTTGCACCTGGGATGCTTGCAACTCGTCCTTCTGCTTCACGGATGCGGGCCGGGAATCCGTGCTCCGGGCTTGATGCTCAAGAGTCGTCCCTGCCGCCGCCACAACCGCGCCCGCGGCTCCGGCGTTGACGGCCGCTGCTCGCGCCTGCGCCTTGCCGGGCATCGCTACGGACGTTCCAGCCTGCGCGGATGCGGATAGCGATCGTTCAGGGTGCCCCGTCTGCGCAGCTTGCCTGTTCGCGCCGGACATCTCGAAGCGCTGAGCCAGCTCGTCGAGCTGCCGAACCGCCTTGGAGACAGACCGGGACGAAGCCAGGGCGTTCTGCCCCGAACTCCGGCGCTCCGGTTTCTCCTGCTGCTGCCATGCGACAAGCTCTTCTTTCAAAGACCTGAGCTGCGCGCCGAGACCCACAGCCAGCTCACTCCGAGCTGAGGGCTCGCTTTGCTGAAACTGGTGTACGAGCTCCTGCAGAGCCTCGATCCGGGCAGCGATCGTCTCTTCGCCCGCCCCTTCGCCTTGACCTTTTACCGCTGCAGAAACGTCGGCCAGCACCTCTGTCGCCACGGTCACGGCAGTGTCGTCCACATCCTTCGTCACCGACGCGATGGATTTATCTCCCTCGCCAGGCTCTTGGTCAGCTCTGGCCGAATCAAAATGGCCATCATGTTCCTGATGCTCGACGGATTCTTCCTGAACGGCAGCTTTTGCCGCCTGCGCCTCGTCAACATCCGCCTCACGATCATGGCGCGCTTCAGATGCTTTCAGGTCAGACTCTTCCTCGCCGACGGACTGCCGCTCACGGTCTTCGACCGCGTCGTCCTGCCGATCCGGTTGAGTCTGCACATCAGCCTCAGCCACGTCCTGCATGGCCGCAGGAGGACTTTGCTCAATCCGGTCCGCTGCCGAAGCCACGTCGGCCTGTTCAAGATGCGTCGAGAAAAGACCGGAAAAATCCTGTCCGGACCTTGTCGCCGCCGTTTCAAACACTCCGCTATATTTCGAGGTCTGTGCCCCATTGGACATCGCTGCGGGAAAAAACTGCATGATCCACCTCCTGCTGGAGGGGACAGATCAAAAGGCGGGCCAAAAATCAGACCAGGAGACGAAGCCCCGCGTTCAAAGGATGAAAACAGGGGGCCAGCCCCATCCTGAAACTCAAAGCTTTTCCATCAACGCAAATCCTCAGATTCCCATCCACCATGCCATGAAGAACGAGTTTGACCGGCACGCGACATGTCTTACGAAAGGACCATCTTTTGTCATACATGTGCTTTTTGATTTACTTTTTTATTTTTCGCGTGCTAAGTAACATTCGACTATCGCGTCATGTTGATTGAATGGTTGGTTGAGCTGGCTTCTCAGTCAACCATTCAATCTTCTTACCCAGCAAGAGGCAACGACAAACGCCCGGCGGCTTCCCGCTGGGCGTTACTTTTTGCTCCATGCCTTCATGCAGGCCAGGAAACTCATTTTCCAGGCAGCGTCTTCCTCGCTGGGAAAAATCCAAAAGCAGCGTGTCTCTAGTCCGAAAAGCCAAAAACTCAGAAAATGCGATACCGCTCCCCTTCCTCCGGGCTTGGCGTTCTTTGCGCAACGAACAGCAGAAGCGGCAAGGCCACGCTCCAGCCAACCCCTATCTGCAGCAGGGATCGCACCGTCTGGGGTCCCAGCTGGGCCGCGCCAAGGCGGGCGCCCGCCGCATAGGCAAGGGCTCCGGCACCAAACCCGAGCAGGGCCCCCAGCACATAGCGCCCCTTGAGCCAGCTCAGGGAGAAGCGCAAGGTGGAGGCAAACTGCAGCCACAAGACAAGAATCCAGGGCGGGGCAAAGTCCGGATGCACGGTTCCGGAAGAAAAAACGAGCGCGCCGGTGCGAACATGCACGGAATCGATCACAATGCCGCCCAAGAGCGCCCACGCCAACAGCACTCCCTCCCTTCCCGGTCTGGCCACCAGGATCAGATGGACGACAACCAGGGCCAGTCCCAGCCCCATGCCGAGCCACGCACGTCCGGAGGCCGCCCCCAGCACGCAGACAAACCACCCCGCCTGAAACAGGATGAAGTTGAGCAGCCTAGTCCCTGTAGGCCCCAAGCTCATGATCTGCCCGTCCCTTCAGACTCGCCCATCCGGGACAGCAGCATCTGATAGTTGCGGACCGTTCGGCTGCGAAAGCCTGCCTCGCAATAACTGAAGTAATAGTCCCACTTGCGCAGAAACGTCTGGTCAAAACCCAAGCCAAGCACGTCCCGGTCACGAGCAAGAAACGCCTTGCGCCACAGCTCCAGGGTGCGGGCGTAGTGCAGACCAACGTCTTCCATGCGCGTGATGTTCAGCCGGGTACGCGCGCTCATGGCCCGGATCATGGCCCCAACCGAAGGCAGATGCCCACCTGGAAAGATGTACTTGCGAATCCAGTCCGAACCCCGGCAATACGCAGAGTACTTCTGATCGGGCATGGTGATGACCTGCAGCACTGCGCGACCGCCCGGGGCGAGCAGGCGGTCCAGCTTCGCAAAATACACCGGCAGATTGCGGTGCCCCACGGCCTCAAGCATCTCGATGGAGACGACTGCGCTAAAACTACCCTGCACATGGCGATAGTCGGTCAGGAGAATGCTGACGCGATCCTCCAGCCCCTCCTCGCGCACCCTGCGCGTGGCCCAGTCGAATTGCTCACGGGAAATGGTAATCCCGGTCAACCTGCAGCCGGTGCGGCGGACCGCCTCCACAGCAAATCCTCCCCATCCACAGCCGATCTCCAACACATGGTCCTCCGGGCCCAGGTCGGCCAGGTCGATGATGGCCTGCATCTTGGCGTGCTGCGCGGCCTCCAGGGTGTCGTTTTCACTCCGGAAGATGCCCCCCGAATAGGACATGGTCGCATCGAGAAAGAGGCGATAGAAATCGTTGCCCAGATCGTAATGCTCGCCGATATTGCGCCGGCTCCCGGCCACGGTGTTGGGTCGGCGCAGATGGGCCAACAGGTTCGCGGCCCTGCCCCCCAGGGACGGCCAGAAGCGGCGGTCGTCGAGGACCTCCTCCCTCTGCGCGAGGAGCGAGAGCAGGGAGACCAGATCGGGGCTGCTCCAGTCCCCATCGGCGTAGGCTTCACCGAAGCCGACATCTCCGGCCATGAGCACCCGCCTGAAAAACCGGGATCGATGCACGTTCAGTTCCACCTGCGGCCGCCCTCCGGGCACGCCGAAAACCTCCACCTCCCCGTCAGGCAGGGTCATGGTCAGCTGACCATGATCCAGACGCCGCAGGAAATGACCAAGGGCCAGCCTGCCCGCCTTGTCCGGCAAGGTGGGCGGCGCCTGCCTGATCGTCATGGCTGACGCAGGGTCCGGCTTGGGGTGGATCCTGCGTTTTTTCTGAAAATACAGCCGGAACGCCTGGGCCACGATCCGAGGAAAGGTCATGGCCGCCCGCAGAGGGTGACCGAAGACCATGCCTGCCAGGGCCTGGTTGTTCATGGGCCTACCGACGCCCGAAAAGGACGCCTTCAAGGCGGGGATGTCCTGAATAAAGTAGGTGATGGAGATGGACAGCTCCTCTGCCGGATCTGAAAATTCAAAAACATAATGCCCCTGGCGAGGAAAAAACGGTGAGACGTGAAACGCCTTGGGCGCGGTGAAAATCCGACCCGGTCCCTTGGGTTCAAGTGCATAGAGGTGCATCTCACCGAAGGTGTTGTTGACCTGCACCAGAACGCAAAACACCCTGCCGTCGGCATCAAAACAATAAAAGAAGCTGGCCGGGTTGAAGACGTAATGGAACTGGCGCAGGGCAGTTACGAGCACGATGCGCTGCGGCTCGCCGTCCACCCCGCTCTCGCGCAAGGCCCGCACGACCTTGTCCCGCAGCGGGGCATCACCCGGATGGAGGTAGTCCCGGTCGTGGAGGGCCAGGGGACGCAGCCGGTTGTGTCCAAACCAGAAGGTGTCACGCTCCAGGTCCCCGAGTTCCGCCAGATCGAGGGCATACATGTGCAAATCATAGTCAAAGCCATGCTCGACCTCATGCGTTCGGCCATGGCGAAGAGTCCCGACATAGATCCGCGAATTCATCCTCTCCTCCTGAACTGCTCGACCGCCTCGTAACTGGAGCGGACCGCGTCCTCGTGAAAACCGAACCCGAAATAACTGCCGCAAAAATAGGTGTTGCGCACCCCGTTCAGGGAGGCCAGAGCGCTCTGGGTGGCCATGGACTCCTTCGTGAAGGCGGGATGATGATAGATCAGGCTGGCCAGGACCTGCGCCTCGTCGCAGGGCGTCGGACGGTTGAGGGTCACCAGATAGTGCTTGTGACCGCGCAGGCCCTGCAGGAGGTTCATGGAGTAGGTGACGAACACGCTGGACTCCTGCGGCGCCTCGCGCCTGAAATTCCAGCAGGCCCAGGCCCTGGACTGGGCAGGCAGGACGGAGACGTCCGTGTGCAGCACGGTCCGGTTCTCCTCGTAGCGCCACGCCCCAAGCAGCCGCATCTCCTCGGGGGAGGGATCACCCAGAAGCCGCAGGGCCTGATCGGCATGGGCGGCGATAAAGACCTCGTCAAAGGTCTGCGCATCCGCACCCGCCAACTCCACCCGAACCCCCGACTGCGTGCGCAGGACGTTTCGGACCGGGGCATTCAGCCGCACCGTGCCTCGAAAACGACGCAGGAAAGCTTTGACGTAGCTGCCGCTGCCGCCCACCACGGTCCGCCAGCGCGGCCGCCTGTGCAAGGACAGCAGCCCGTGATTCTTGAAAAAACGCAAAAAGGGCAGGGCCGGAAAATCCGCGACACGACCGGCCGGTGCGGACCAGATGGCCGCAGCCATGGGCAGGAGATAGTTCTCGACCATGAACGGCATGAACTTGCGACGCCGCACATAGTCGCTCAGAGTTCCCAGGTCTTCTCCGCTTTCCAGGTCGGCTTGCCCCTGGCTGCAAAAGCGGCCTATCTCGAAGAGAAACCGGTAGTAGCGTACGGAAAACATGTTGGATCGCTGGGTGAAAAGCCCATCCAGATTGTTGCCCGCATAGGTCAGCCCGGTTCGCGCACAGTGAAAACCGAACGACATCTCCGACGCCCTGGACGGGACCTCCAGCTCTTCCAGAAAACTGATGAAGCGCGGATAGGTGGCCTCGTTGAAGACAATGAACCCCGTGTCCACCGGGGTCCCGCAGTCGGGTCCGTCGGGAACGGAGATGGTGTGGGTGTGTCCGCCGAGGTAGTTCTCCTTTTCAAGGAGAGTCACCTCATGGTCGTCCTGCAGAAGATGCGCCGCCACTATTCCGGCCACGCCTCCACCGATGACGGCCACCGTCTTTTTGGGGCGTGCCCCCGCTGCTCTCATATGTCACCCACGTGGCTGGAGTCCCGCTCCTGGGCCGCCCTCTTGCGCGGCGGCCAGGGGAAAAAGGAATTAGTCGTCCTTGCGTACGCCTCGAATTCGGGATCGCCCCTGTACTTGGCCTCAAGCATGGGTACGCCCGAAACCTTGAGCAGCAGAAATCCGATGAGCAGCGGGCTGATCAGCCCATAGATCCCTGCCGGCGAACCCAGGCCCAGGAAAAAGAAGCCCCACCACAGCAGCGCCTCCCCGAAATAATTGGGATGCCGGGTAAAGGCCCATAGGCCCATGGTCATGATGCGCCCCTTGTTTGCCGGATTGCCCTTGAAGCGCAGCAGCTGCCAATCTGCCACGGCCTCGAACGAAAATCCCAGGAGGAAAAGGCCTGCCCCCAGAACGTCCGTCCAGACCATTTCCCCCCCAGGACGGGCGATGACCACGAGAATCGGGGTGGCTACGAGAAGGATGACCAGTCCCTGCAGGGTGTAGATCTGCAGAAAGCTCCTCCAGACAAAGGTCTGGCCCCAGGCCTCGCGGAAAGCGCGATAGCGGAAATCCTCACCCCGGCCTCGGTGCCGAAAGCCTATGTGAAGCCCAAGGCGCAACCCCCAAAGGCAAAGCAGCCCGAGCATCAAAAGGGGCCGAAAATGGGCGCCGTCCCCGCTCGCGAACCACGCGGCGGCACAGGCGAGCACAAAGGCCGGGCCATAGGCGATGTCGACGAGGCTGTTGTCATTGGAGCGCATGCCGATGACGAACATGGTGTTCATGACCAAAAGCACCGCCACGGTTGCAGCAAGAAATACGGTGAGCATCATGCAGTACCCCCGGATGCGTCAGCCAAGACGCACCCCAATAAGATAACTCCCTGCGGCGACCAGCGTGCACAGGACCGTGCCCCAGATGATGTCGACAACGACAACCAGGACCGGCCAGTCACGCAGCGTGGCCAGATTGGTCAGGTCGTAGGTGGCATAGGTGAAAAAACCGAACAGGGCGCCCCACAGGCAGGCTCGGGCCAGTGACTGGGCTTCCAGGCCGGGACGGACCGCAAAGAGCAGGATCCCCCCGATATACATGAAATAGAAGAGAAAGGCGGCTGGCCAGTTGACCTCGGGGCTCAAGAGATGATGCAGGTTGGTTTTGTAGAAATTCCTGGCCACAAAACCAAGCCAAACCATGTCGATGGCGAAAAAAACGGGGATCGTGAATAGATAGAGCTTGAGCCAAAACGTGAAACTCATGACGCAACCTCCCTTGGAGCACCCACAAATCGGATGACGCACAGACCATTTTCATGGGATCGGACGACGCCTCGCTTTCCGGACATGGCGAAAGCACGTCCCGTTTTCACGCGCACCCTCAAGACAGGCACATGAAAACTCAACAAAAACGCCCGGTGCGGACAAACACCGGGCGAATCTCTATTCATGCTCGAAGGTCAAATTCATCAGCCTCCGAAGGAACCCGAACCCATCACTTCCAGGGCCTTGCTGTAATGAACACGAACCTGGTTGATCTTGTCTCCAAGCTCCTTCTCAATGGGAGCCATGTCCAGCGGACATTCTCCTTCCAGCTGTGAAGTCTTGGACTCAATCTCACGTACCAGCGCCTTGATTTCGGCAACCGTATCCACAAGCTTACCACGATCCTTGTCACCAAGATCAAGGAAACCGACCATCACGTCATAAAGGGTGGCCTTCCACGCGCTCAACTCACCCTCAACACCCTTGCAATATGCCTTGATTGCAACTTTTTTTGCTTCTTCAGTCGTACATCCGTCGATAGCGGAACAACCAAAACCAGGTCCGGGATAATCCATGTTTACCATAGTGGCCTCCAAAGAAGTTGAGTGATTGGTTCAATTGGCACGAACAACTCAGTATATCGTCAGTTCAGAAAACTATTGGTACTTATTAACTTCTCAGAGGAATGTTGGCAAGTGGGAGCACGTATATTTGAAGGTTAATTTCACCTTAAATTCCCGCGGCGCCGAGCATCTTCATCAGTACAAGCCCGTATATGGCTCGGACTTGGGAACACGCCGCAGCTCCATTCAACCGGCTCAATACTCGAGTCGCAAAAAAGGGGCTTGTCCACTCGGACAAGCCCCTTTTCACGATCGAAGACGGTTAGGGATCAGAGCGCTTCGGCCTTTACAATGATCACCGGCTCCACCGGCACATCGTCGTGCATGCCCCGGGAACCCGTGGCCACGGCGTTTATGGCGTCCACCACTTCCTGCCCTTTGATGACCCTGCCGAACACTGCGTACCCGAAATCGCGCGCGCCGTGGTTCAGAAATGCGTTGTCCCCGGTGTTGATGAAAAACTGGGACGTGGCGGAATTGATCTCGCCGGTGCGGGCCATGGCGATGGTGTATTTATCATTTTTCAGACCGTTGTCAGCCTCGTTCTTGATGGGCGCATGGCCTTCTTTCTGGACCATGGAATCATCCATGCCGCCGCCCTGGATCATGAACCCGGGAATCACCCGGTGAAATACCGTGCCCGCATAGAAGCCCTCTTTCACGTAGGTCAGAAAATTCTGCACCGTGAGGGGAGCCTTCGCGGCATTGAGTTCCAGCACGATGACGCCCTTGCTCGTGGTCAGGGCGACTTTGGGATTCTCCGCCAGGGCCGTGGTGGCGGACAGACAAAACAGGATCAATGCAAAAATAAGCGTGCGCATGGTTACCTTCCTTTAAAAAATAACGGCTTCAAACCACCAGATTTCCGTTTTGGACTTGCGCCAGGTTCCTTTGGGCAGTCCGGCCTTGACACAGGTTTGGTCCAGAAAAGTTTCGCGGTCCCAACCCCACTCCGTTGCAACCTGCGGCAGCAGCAGTCCAGAGTGCATGGATTTGCGGATATAGAGCCCGTGACGCCCGACCTCGATCAGTTCCGGGTCCGGACAAGGAGTAAGCGGGCCCATGACAGAGACCTCGATTTCCACCTCGTCAAACTCCCCTGCCGTCAGCGGAGGAAAACGCGGATCCTCGAAGGCCGCCGCTCCGGCCATGCGCTCGATGGTCGCCACCAGGGGGCCGTTGCCCACGACGTTGCCGATGCACCCGCGCAGGCGCCCGTGCCTTTTCAAGGTCACGAAGGCGCCAAGTTCCTTGACTAGGGTCAAAGACTCCAGCGCGGGCTTGGGGCCGGTTTCAAGGCCGAGATGATGCGCGATGACGTAGCGGATGAGATCCTTGCAGAAGCGCTTTTCCTCGTCGGTCAATACCAGCTCAAATGCATTCATGCCTGCCTCCCTCTCTGTCAAAAGGCGATTCCAGGGGCGGATTGGTCCACAATGGACTGGCAATCGCCCGGGCAACTCCATCCACCGCCACCTGACGGCCGCGCACATGCACCCGGCCCTGGGCGATCCACTGCAGGGCCTGGGGATAGATGCGATGCTCCATCTCCAAAATGCGCACGCCCAGGGACTCCGCGTCGTCATCGGCAAAAGCCGGCACCGCGCCCTGGATGATGATCGGCCCGTGATCCACTTCTTCATCCACGAAATGCACGGTGCACCCGGCCAGGCGCACTCCGTGCCCGGCCTGCTGGGCCTGGGCGTGCAGGCCGGGGCAGGCCGGGAGCAATGCCGGATGGATGTTGACCACCCGGCCGGCGAAGGGCGTCAGAAAGGCGAGGGTCAGCAGGCGCATGAACCCGGCCAGGGCCACAAGCTCCACGCCCGCTGCGCTCAGCAACCGGACCAGTTCCCGGTCGAAATCCTCGCGCTCGGGGAAGTCCGCGTGCCGGATGCTCGCCGTAGGGATGCCCGCTTCCCGCGCTCGATCAAGGCCCTGGGCATCCGGCTTGTTGGCGATGACGATGCGGATATCCGCATCGAGGCTTCCTTCCCGCACCCGGTCGATGATGGCCTGCAGGTTGGATCCGGAGCCAGAAACAAGCACACCCAGCGCAATGGTCATCGGTTATCCCTTCACCAGGGCATCGACCAGGGCCGGAATGGTGTAGTCCTCGGGCATGATGTCCGGAGTGAACCCGTACTCTTTCAAGGTCTTTGCGGTCACCGGGCCGATGCAGCAGATCTTGAGGCCCTTGCCCACGAAGGGGCGCAAGGTATCCGCCGGGACCAGGGCGAAGAAGTTCTCGACCGTGGAAGAACTGGAGAAGGTCAGGTAATGCAGCCGTCCCTTTTCGAGCAACTCGACGATCTCGGCCCCGTCCTCCTGGGTCAGGACGGTCTCGTACACGGGAAGCACGTCGACCTGCGCGGCGACCTTGGCCAGCTCCTCGGGCAGCACCTCGCGCGCGACCTTGGCGCGGGGGATGAGCACCTTCTTGCCCGCGATGCCGCGCTCAAGGAGCCCCTCCACCACGGACTCGGCCACGTACTTGGGCGGGATGAAGTCGGGACGGATACCGCGCTCCAGCAGCGCCTCGGCCGTGGCCGGTCCGATGGCCGCGATCTGCATGCCGCCCAGGGCCCGGGCGTCCTTGCCCACGAGTTCGAGCTGGTACCAGAAATGGCGCACGCCATTGACGGAGGTAAAGACCGCCCAGTCGTAATCCGGCAGCCTGTCTATGGCCGCGCGAACCGGAGCGTAGTCCTGCAGGGGCACGATGGTGATGGTCGGGAACTCGTAACAGGCGGCGCCCAGACGCTCCAGCGTGTCTTTCAGGCCGCTGGCCTGTTCGCGGGCGCGGGTCACGACCACGCCCTTGCCGTGCAGGGGCAACTTTTCGAACCAGTTGAGGGTGTCGTGCAGCTGCACCACCTCGCCCACGACCAGCATGGACGGCGATTTCACGCCTTCGCGCTCGGCCATGGCCGCGATCTCACCCACCGTCGAGACCCAGGACTGATGCTTGCTCGTCGTGCCCCAGCGCACCAGGGCGGCGGGCATGTCCGCACGCATCCCGTTCTCCATCAGCTTGGCCGAGATATAGGGCAGGTTTTTCACGCCCATGTAAAAGCACAGGGTGCTGGCAGCGTTGGCCAGGGCCGCCCAGTTGTGGGCAGAGTCGGGCTTGGTCGGGTCTTCGTGGCCGGTGATAAGCGACACGGAAGAGGCGTACTTGCGATGCGTCAGCGGAATGCCCGCATACGCCGCGCCCGCCACGGCCGAGGTCACGCCGGGCACGACCTCGAAATCAAGGCCGGCTTCCAGCAGCTCTTCGGCCTCTTCGGCGCCGCGCCCGAAGATGTACGGGTCTCCGCCCTTCAGGCGAGCCACGTTCTGGCCGGACTTCACCTTGGCCACGATCAGGTCGTTGATCTGATCCTGGGGCAGGGTGTGATCCCCCCCCTTCTTGCCCACATAGATGATCTCCGCATCCGGACGGCACAGGGACAGAAAGCTCTTGTTCGCCAGGTAATCGTAAATGATCACCTCGCACTCCTGCAGCAGGCGCTGGCCCTTGACCGTGATGAGACCCGGATCGCCCGGACCTGCGCCGATGAGATATGCTTTGGCCATGATGTTTCCTTTCATTTAAATATTCCGAGACAGACATGTCCACGGTCGGCAACCTTCGGTCGGCCGGAAAAAAGACATGTTTCCACGCCTTCGCGGGGATGACCCGGGAGCGGGTCACACTGCGTCAGCGTCATTCCCGCGAAGGCGGGAATCCATGCCTTTAACCCTCTCCAATACGCGAAGGGCTTTTAGCCGACGAACTCCTGCACCTTGGCCCGCAGCTGCTCCAGGGTGGCCTTTTTCTCGGCGAAATCCGCCGCCTTGGCCTTTTCCTTGGCCACCACGTCTTCGGGGGCCTTGCTCACAAAACTCTCGTTGCCGAGCTTCTTGGTCACGAAGTCGAGTTCCTTCGATATCTTGCCCAGCTCCTTGTCGAGGCGGGCCAACTCGGCCACAAAATCCACCACCCCGTCGAGCGGCACGTAAAGCTCACAGCCGCGAACCACCGCCGAGGCGCATCCCTTGGGCGCTTCGATGTCGGCGCCCACGGACAGCGTCCCGACTCTGGCCAGCGCCGCTATTTCCGTTTCATGGGCCATCAGGAAGGCCTGATCATCACTCCCGGCCCGGATCAACACCGCAAGCGGGACACCCGGAGCCACGCCCAGCTCTGAGCGGATGTTGCGCACGGCCACGATGACGCCCTGCAGAAACTCCATGTCCCTGACGGCTCCCTCGTTCTCGCATTCGGGCCGGGCCTTGGGGAAAGGCCGCAGGGCCAGGCTCTCGACGTCGAGGGTCGGGATGCAGGACCAAATCTCCTGCGTCACGAAGGGGATGACGGGATGGGCGATGATCATGATCTCGGAGAGCACATGGCGCAGACAGGACCGGGCCGCCGCTTTGGCCGCCTGATCCTCGCCGTAAAGCTCGGGCTTGATCAACTCCAGATACCAGTCGCAGAATTCACGCCACACGAAACTGTACAGCCCCTGGGCCGCCTCGTTGAAGCGGTAGCCCTCGATCTGGGCGGAGTGCTCCTTCTTGAGCATCTCCAGACGGTGCAGAATCCAGGTGTGGTGCAGTCCAGGCAGCGCCTTGGGGTCAAATTCTGGCTCCGTCCCATCGACATGCATGAGGGCGAAGCGGGCCGCATTCCAGATCTTGTTGATGAAATGGCGGTAACCCTCGATGCGTGCCTCGGAGAGCTTGATGTCCCGGCCCATGGCCGCGAACGAGGTCAGGGTGAAGCGCAGGGAGTCGCAGCCGTACTTGTCGATCATGGCCAGGGGGTCGATCACGTTGCCCGTGGACTTGGACATCTTCTTGCCGTGCTCGTCGCGGACCAGGGCGTGGATATAGACGTCCTTGAAGGGTACGTTGTCCATGAACTGCAGGCCCATCATCATCATGCGGGCCACCCAGAAGAAGAGGATGTCAAAGCCCGTGACCAGCAGCGAGGTCGGATAGAAGGCTTTAAGCTCATTGGTCTGTTCGGGCCAGCCCATGGTCGAGAACGGCCACAAGGCCGAAGAGAACCAGGTGTCAAGCACATCCTCGTCCTGGATCAGATTTGCGCTCCCGCACTTGCAGGCCGTAGGATCCTGGCGGGCGACGATGACCTCCCCGCAGTCCTGGCAGGTCCAGACCGGGATGCGATGCCCCCACCACAGCTGCCGGGAGATGCACCAATCGCGGATGTTGTCGAGCCAGTTGTAGTAGGTCTTGTTCCACTGCGCGGGCCAGATGATCGTGCGGCCGTCTTCTACGGCGGCACGGGCCTTCTCGGCCAGAGGCTTGACGGACACGAACCACTGCTCGGACACGAAGGGTTCGATATTGGTCTTGCAGCGGTAGCACTGGTTGACCTTGTTCTCATAGGGCTCCTCGGCCACCAGGGATTCACAGGCCCGCAGGTCCTCGATAATGCGCGAGCGGCACTCGGCGGCGCTCAGGTCCCGGTAGGCCTCGGGCGCGTTCTCGTTCATGCGGCCCTTGTCGTTGATGACGCTCACTGTCTCCAGGCCATATTTGCGGCCCAGCTCCCAGTCGTTCATGTCGTGGGCCGGGGTGATCTTGAGGCAGCCGGTGCCGAATTCGCGGTCCACGTAGGTATCGGCGATGATCGGGATGCGCCGACCCACCAGGGGCAGGATGACGTATTTACCGATCATGGATTGGTAGCGTTCGTCCTCGGGATGCACGGCCACAGCAGTGTCGCCGAGCATGGTCTCGGGCCGCACCGTGGCCACGGTCACGAAACCCGTGCCGTCTTCCAAGGGGTAGCGCAGATGATAGAGGGTGGACTTGGCCGGAGCGTATTCGACCTCGTCATCGGCCAGGGCCGTGTGGCAGCGGGTGCACCAGTTGACGATGTACTTGCCCCGGTAGACGAGGCCCTGCTCGTACAGGGTGACGAAAACTTCGCGCACGGCCCTCGACAATCCCTCGTCCATGGTGAAGCGCTCGCGGGTCCAGTCGACGCTGGCGCCCATGCGACGGATCTGGTTCAGGATGCGTCCGCCGTAGTCTTCCTTCCATTCCCAGACGCGGCTTATGAATTCCTCGCGGCCCAGGTCCTCGCGCTTCGTGCCTTCGGCCAGGAGCTTCCTTTCCACCACGTTCTGGGTGGCGATGCCCGCGTGGTCCGTACCCGGCACCCAGAGCACGGTCTTGCCGTGCTGGCGCATGTAGCGGCACATGATGTCCTGCAGGGTCAGATTGAGGGCGTGGCCCATGTGCAGAGCCCCGGTGACGTTGGGCGGGGGGATGACGATGGAGTAGTTGTCCTTGGGCGTAGCGGCGGCCTTGGCCGCGTCCGGGGTGAAACTCTGGTGGGTCTTCCAGTACTCAAGCCACCGCTCTTCCACCTCGGCGGGTTCGTATCCCTTGGAAAGCATTTCATTGGCCATATGATGAACTCCGAATAGTGAGCTGGTTGCGGCAAAAAGCGCCGGATTGCCCGGCGCCACGGAAACAAAAATGAGTACTGGGGCGCATGTCAAAAATCAAGCCCGACTTGCCCGCCATCCCCTATCCTGCTAGGCAAGCGCCGTATGCACCAACACACCGCACCCGTGGCCCTGCTCTGGGACGAATCGCACCTGTGGGGACTGCTCCTGCACCGCGCCCTCAAGGCCCTGCGCGCACCCCTGACCCTCGTCAAGGCCGCACAGGTCGGCTCGGGCGTCCTGCGGGATCTCGCCCCTTCCACGCTGATCGTGCCCGGCGGCTGGGCCCGGCTCAAGTCCGTGGCCCTGGGCGAGGACGGTCGCCGCGAAATCCGCGACTATGTGCACAGCGGGGGCAAGTACCTCGGCTTTTGCGGCGGAGCGGGTCTGGCCCTCGGCTCGGAACGCGGCGCGCCCTTTCTGGACCTGTGCACCTGGGCACGCAAACCGGCCAGCCAACGCCTGCCCAATTTCAGCGGGCATGTCTGGTGCACAGTGCAGGATGGCGAAACGAGCTACGAGGCAGCCTTACCGGTCTGGTGGCCCTCTCAGTTCGCCCCGGACACGACGGCTCCGCTGGATGTGCTGGCGCTCTATGAAAGGCCCGGACCGGATTTCTGGTCAGCGGATCTGGATTGGTCCGGCATCGCGCCCGGCGAGGTGGGACAGTGGGAAGAACTGTACGGGATAAATCTGAATCCGGACCGCCTGCGTCATGAGCCCTGCATTGTCCGGGGCAGATACGGCCAGGGCTCGTTCGTGCTCAGCTATGCTCACCTCGAAACCCCGGCTTCACCTCAGGCAAACACCCTGCTCTCCCGCCTGCTCGGGCTGGATCAAACCCGCCCGGTTCCGGCCTGGGATCTGGGGAACGCAACGCCGCAATGGGATGACACGCATCTTGGCGAGATGCAGACATGCCTGGCGGAACTGATCGGCTTCGGTCAGAGCCATTTCCTGCTCTTCTGGCGCACGCCCTGGCTGCTCGGCTGGCGGCGCGGAGTGCCCGGCTCGCCCATCAATTTCCTGCTGGCCATGACGTGGCAGGCCAGACACGCCAAGCCTTCGGCGGCGTCCACGACCTACTGGGCCGAACACGGGGAACGCTGTCATGCCAGGTGCGTGGATTTTTGCCATCAAACCAGAAAATATCTGCTGCAGGAGCGCCGCATCCTGGCCATATCCCCGTCCTCGCCCGAGGCCAGCGCCTCACCCAGCCTGCAACGCCACAAGCAGGAGCTCTTTGGAAAATTTCCGGGATACGGGGGGCTCTACGGAGAGATACTGCGCACCCTGGACGAATTGCTCTGGTTGCAACTCAGCGATCAAGCTGGTCCGCCAACCGGACCTTGAGCTCGGCAAAACGGCCGGAGCGCGGGAGCAGGTCGAAGAGCCGGTCCAGATAGCCCCGCCCGGCAAAAATCCGGCGACTGGTGCCGTGCACCAGCTTTGGCCCCCAGGACGCAAGCAGCAATTTGAAGTCATTCACGTAACAAAGCTCATTGTAGGCTGGACTCCGGCCCGAAGCCACCACGTCGACCATGGACTCGGTCCAGGCCTCGGGGGCATCGACAAGCCCCAGCGTGACCACCGGGTCGCGCGGTCCATCCGCCATCATCTTGGACAGGACCACGGGCACGATGTCGAGCTTGTCCGCATCCCTAACCAGCTCGCATACGGATCTGGTCAGCGGGTCCAGATCGGCGGGAAGCACCCGCTTGTTGTGCTGGCGCACCGCGTTCACGATGCAGTCCTTCTCGCTTGCCGCAAAAGCCTCCAGAAAATCACTCCCTCGCAAAAAATCGGCCCCCTCGTCCCCGTGATCGACGGACTCGTCGTCACGGTAGGTGCCGAATCGCTCGAACTGCGAAAAGCGGCCTATATCGTGCAACAGAGCCGCCGCCAGATAGAGGCGCGACGGGGCCAGGCGTTCCCCGGCCACAATCTTTGTGGCCAGGGCATACACCCGCAGGGAATGATCGCGCTTCAGGTCAATGTGCTCGCGCCTCTCGCCCAGCCGGCCCGCATACTCGTCCGCCATGTCCAGAAACCGGACGCGCATCTGACGCAGCAGGCCCGGAGCCATTAAAGACCCTGATAAAACTTGTAAAAATCCTCGTCGATCAGCAGCCGAAAACCGGTCTCGGTCTCTTCAAAGCGGATGACCTGAGTCGGATCCAGGGCCACATCAAGGGCGTACTCCGCAAGGCGGCCAGCTTCTTTCTGCGCGGCTTCGTCAAGTTCCGTGAATTTTCCCACCTCAATCCATTGCGTCATGATTTTCTCCTTCTTCTCCAATCTATTTTCTCCAGAACTCGGGCATGAACAATACCAACACCGTATAAATCTCAAGCCGCCCGAGCAGCATGCAAAAACTCAGTACCCATTTGCCCAGGGCCGGAATCCCGGAGTAATTATTCACAGGTCCAACCTCGCCCAAACCAGGACCGACGTTGCCGATACACGCCACCACGGCGGCAAAGGACGTCAGCACATCCACGCCCATAGCCGTCAGGGCCAGAGACGAAAGGACAAAGAGAGCGATAAAGAGGACAAAAAAGCCCCAAATACTCGCCACCACCTCTTCCTTGACCAGCTTGGCCCCGAATTTGAGCGGCAGCACGGCACGGGGGTGCACCAGACGAAACAATTCCCGGTAGGAATGCTTGAACAGCAGCATGACCCGCATGCACTTGATTCCGCCTGCCGTGGACCCGGCGCAACCGCCAATGAACATGCACAGGAGCAGCACGCCCTGCGGCAGGGGGAGCCAGAGTTCATAGTCCGCGGTGGCGAACCCGGTGGTGGTGATGATGGAAGCCACCTGAAAAACACTGAACCTCGCGGCGTCGGCCCATGACGGATAATTGCTTCCCTGCACGGAGAGGGTCACGACGACGGTCAGCAGGAAAACCAGAATAATGAAAAAACGAAATTCAGGATCCCGCCACAAAACCAGCGGCTTGCCCCTGAAAAGCTGAAAGTGCAGGGCAAAATTGAGTCCGGCCACGATCATGAAAAATGTGATCACATAATCTATGTAGGCCGAATTGTATGCGGCAACCGATGCGTTGCGGGTGGAGAATCCGCCCGTGGCCATGGTTCCGAAGGCGTGGCAGACACTCTCGAACAGGTCCATGCCACCAAACATGAGCAGAACCGTCTGCACCACGGTGAAAAGCACATAGACCTTCCACAGGCTCATGGCGGTATCCTTGATCCGGGGTTGCAGCTTGTCGGCAACGGGCCCCGGCACCTCGGCCTTGTAGAGCTGCATCCCGCCCACGCCCAGAAACGGAAGGATGGCGATGGTCAGGACGATGATGCCCATGCCGCCCAGCCAGTGAGTGAGGCTGCGCCAGAAAAGGAGCCCCTTGGGCAGGGCTTCGATATCGGTCAGAATGGATGCGCCCGTGGTTGTGAAACCGGACATGGACTCGAAATATGCGTCCGTAAAGGATGGAAAACCGCCCAGGGCAAAGGGTAAGGCTCCGAAAAATGCACAGACGATCCAGCCGAGCGAAACGATGACCATGCCTTCGCGATGGTTGATGACCATTGGCTTGGGCCGGGGAAAGAAAAACATGAGAAAGACGCCGGCAAGAACCGTGACGCACAGGGACAAAAAAAGAGGGGCGACGGACCCGTCTTCATAGTACCAGCCGCAGGCCAGAGGGGCGATCATGCATAAACCCACGCACAACACGATGAGGCCGGTGACATGCAAGGCAATGGACCAGCGCATCAGCCCTTCTCCCTGCCCCGGGACAGCATGCGCTCGACCACCGCGATGGACTCCGTCAGGCTGAGGATGAAAAGCCTGTCGCCGCTCTCAATGACATCATTACCGGCGGGGATAAGCACACTGTCCGCACGCATGATGCACAGCACAAGCACACCCTTGGGAAAGGACAGGTCTTTGAGGGCTTTGCCGACAAGGCTTGAGTCGGGCCCGGCCAAGGCTTCCAAGGCCTCGGCCCCGTCTTTTATGGCCACGGCCGACAGCACCCCCCCTTTGCGCACGTGCTTGAAAATGCTGTTCACGGCGGACAGGCGCGGGCTGACGATATGCTCCAGGCCGATGGCCCGCACCAGGGGCATGTACGCGATCTTGTTCAGCCGCGTGATGGCCATGGCCGTGCCCAGCTTCTTGGCGAGCAGGGAGGCGAGAATGTTGATCTCCTCGTTGCCGGTCATGGTCACGACAACGTCCATTGCGCCGATGTTCTCTTCCAGCAGCGCGTCCTGGTCCGTGCCGTCTCCAACCAGGACCACGGTCCGGCTGAGTTCGCTCGCCAGCACCGCGCAACGCTCAGGATCCTTGTCGAGCAGTTTGACGTGGATGGGCTTTTTCTCCAGTGCGCGGGCCAGACGCAGACCTATGTTCCCGCCGCCGACGATCAGGACGCTGCTCTTTTTGGTCGGCCGGTTCCCCAAAAAGGCAAAGACAGGCTGCAACTGACTGTCCTCACACACGAAGTACACCAGATCCCCTTCCCTGATTTCGTCGGATCCGGCCGGTACGATGACCTCATCGTTGCGGATGATGGCCGCGACGATGAGAGGCATCTCCCCGGCTTTCTTGCGCAGCTCCATGAGCCTTAGGCCCACGAGCGGATTGTCATGAGTGATCCAGGTTCCGGCGATCTTGATCCGCCCGCCCGCAAGGTCGCTGATGTCGACGGCGCCCGGAGCACGCAGCATGTGCTCGATGGTCCGCACCACCTCCACTTCCGGGTTGATGATAAGCCCGATGCCGATCTCCCGGGACAGTTGCTCGCCGTAAGCGGTGTATTCGTCGTTGCGGATTCGGGCCAGCTTGGTCAGTCCGGGAGCAAGCATGTTGGCGAAGGTGCAGGCCATGAGATTGATCTCATCGCTGTCGGTCACGGCCAGCAGCATATCCGCCGTGGAGATTCCGGCTTCGCCCAGCACCAGTGGACTGCAGCCCGAGCCTTCCAGCACCTGCACGTCCATGTGGTCGAGAATGCGCTGCAACACCGCCGGATTGCGGTCAATGACCACGACATCCTTGTTTTCGGACGCCAATCGCTTGGCAATATGAAATCCAACTTCGCCCGCACCGATAATAATGGCTTTCAAGCAATGCTCTCCGGTTGTGGTGACCTAACGGCCCTTGACCAGGGGCCAGGACGTGCATTCCCGTGCCGGAGCATATCCGGCTGTAAATGCGTCCCTCAGGGATGAAAATGTAACCCGATTGTGCGCCTTGATCTCACGCCCCAGTGGACAGGACAAGGTATGAAAACGTCTGGAATTTTTTGTGCCCACAAAGCCCGTCAAAGCCCCTGCGGAACCGAGGACTCCGGGCCAAAACCCATTTCCGCGCCCAATGGCCGAAACCTGGGCCGCAAAAAATTTCCCGTCCATGCCGCTGTCCTTGTCGGAGGTGTGAGGATAAACGAATGCAGCACCGTCTTCAATCATGATCAGGTTGAGCACCCGCCCGTCGCCAAGCCTCGCCAGGCCGACCAATCGGCCATAACGGTCCGTGTCCAGCTCTGCTTTATCCAAAAAAAGATCCTGTCCGGCCACAAGCAAGGACAGAACTTTCTTCGACTCGGTTCCGTAATACTGCCCAGGCTTGTCCTTGTGGAAAACTTCGGGCGCGTCAATACCGCGCAGCCGCAAACGCTGTCCGCCGCGCAGGACAAGCGTATCCCCGTCCACCACCGCCTCAACCCCAACCCGCCACGCCTCAGCCCAAAGCATTTGAGCAGGAAGGAGCAGAGCCAAGGCGAGCAGCAACGCCTGGAACGCAGGGCCAAAAAAGAAGGCAACCCTGAAGGTTGCCTTGGAATCTGTTGTCAGGTCCCGACTAGGATTCATAATACGAACGCAGCTGCTGACTGCGCACGGGATGGCGCAGCTTGCGCAGGGCCTTGGCCTCAATCTGACGGATGCGCTCGCGGGTGACGTTGAAGAGCTTGCCCACTTCTTCGAGGGTGTGGTCGCTCTTCTCGCCGATGCCGAAACGCTTGCGCAGGACCTGCTCCTCGCGTGGGGTCAGGTCGGACAGCACCTGGGCGATCTGCTCGGCCAGCTTGGTGTTGACCACCTCGTCGGCCGGAGCCACGGCCTTCTTGTCCTCGATGAAATCGCCCAGGCTCGAATCTTCCTCGTCACCAATGGGCGTTTCCAGGGAAATGGGCTCCTTGGCGATTTTGAGAACCTTTTTGACCTTCTCCAGCGGATAATCCATGCGCTCGGCGATCTCCTCCGGAGAGGGGTCGCGGCCCAGTTCCTGGACCAGGTAGCGCGAGGTGCGCACCAGCTTGTTGATGGTCTCGATCATGTGCACGGGGATGCGGATGGTCCGGGCCTGGTCGGCGATGGCGCGGGTGATGGCCTGCCGGATCCACCACGTGGCGTAGGTCGAGAACTTGTAGCCGCGCTGGTACTCGAACTTGTCCACGGCCTTCATGAGGCCGATGTTGCCTTCCTGGATCAGATCGAGGAACTGCAGGCCGCGGTTGGTGTATTTCTTGGCGATGGACACGACCAGGCGCAGGTTGGCGCGGATGAGCTCCTGCTTGGCGTCGAGGGCGTCGGTGTTGCCCTTGCGGATGCGCCACAGGATCTCTTCAAGCTGGTCAACGTCGTGCATGGCGTTTTCCTGCAGCTTACCGAGGATCTCGATCTTGCCATTGACCATTTCCTTGAAGGAAAAAAGCTCTTCCATGGTCATGCCTAGTTGGTCGGCGGCGGCCACGGGATTGATGGTCCGGGCATCAAGCTGCTTGAAAATGCCGAAGATCTCGTCCTGGGATTTGCCCAGAGACAGGATGTAGGCCGAAAGATCGCGACGGCAGTTGTGCATCTGGCGCACATAGTCGCCCACGGTCTCGATGATGCGGTCGATCAGGGTCTTCTCAAGCTTGATGTCGCGCAGGCACTTTACCACGCCTTCCTTGAAGTCCATGATCTTCTTCTGCACGCCGAAGACGCGCTTATCGAGGGTCGCGCACTCGTCGAGGCGCGTATAGAGGGGTTTTTTCTTGCGATAAATGTTCTTCACTTCCTCAAGAAGCTTGATGACCCGCTCGCGCTGGTTCATCTCTTCCTCGGAAGGATCGTCTTCCTCGATGGTCTTGACCACGTCTTTGAGCTTCATGCGCCCTTTTTTCAGATCCTCGCCCACGCGGACCAGCTCTTCCACGGCCACGGGCACCTCTACCAGGGCGTACATGACTTCAAGTTCACCGGCTTCGATCTTCTTGGCGATGTAGACTTCGCCATCACGGTCCAGGAGGCCCACAGCGCCCATCTCGCGCAGGTACATGCGCACGGGGTCGTTGCTGCGGGAGGAATAGTCCGCGCCGTCCTCGTCTTCGGCCAGTTCGAGCTTTTCCTCTTCCTTGGGCTCTTCGCCGTCGTCCTCGGCAATCTCGATCCCGTGCGACAGCTTCTCGTCGACGATATCAATGTCCAGCTGATCGAAAATGACAATGATTTCTTCTATCTGTTCCGGAGTGTTGACTTCGGAAGGCAAGGCCTTGTTGAGTTCATCGAAGGTCAGAAATCCCTTTTTCTTTCCTTCGGCAATCAGCGCCTGAATCTGCTGAACATCTTTGATATTACTCATCCGTTCCCCCCAAAGTTGATAAAACTCTTCGTCCGCCGGTGTGGACACCCTCGCGGCCTAACCCTGCGTTCTCGCCTGGATCAAGGCCAAAAGGCGCAACTCTTCCTGGAAATCCCCACCTTGGCGAGCCTTGCGCAAGCCAATGTTGAGGCCATCCAGTTCGCGACGCTGGCCGGTCTGACGCAAAAATTCCCTGACCTCGTCCCATTCGTCGCGCCCGTCATCAGCCGTGACGTCGGTACGCATCTGGCACTGCACATAAAACTGCTTTTCGCCCAGATCCAGATGACTCAGGATCTCATGCGGGTTCACCCCGAAAATCTTGTTCCAGAAAATCCTGCCCCGCTCGGTGGCCAGGGCCGCACCCAGACCCAACTCCTGCAGCTGTCCGTGGTATTCGGGAAACCGCACGGCAAAGGCCAGCAGGTTCTTGTCGAGCTGAGATGGCTTGCACTGCTCCAGACGCTGCGGAGCGACGATTTGCGCGCCCTTGTCCTTCTCTGCGAGCGTACGGCGCAGCTCTGTTTCCGAAAGTCCGAGTCCGGCCGCCAACTTGGGCAGATAAAAGGACTGCCAGTCCAGCTTCTTGAGTCGCGACATGAACCCCAGGGCCCAGAGCAGCACATCCTTGGGCGCCTGATGAGCGGACAATTGCCTGAGGCAATAATCGAGGCCATCCGTTGCCCGGGCCACAAGATCCGCAAGGCTCTCCCGCCCTTGCTTCTGCAGCACGGAATCAACGTCCTCGCCCTCGGGCAGGCAGACCACCCGGCACCTCAGCCCCTGGGTCAGAATCATTTCCGCGCTACGCAGGGCCGCCTTGCGTCCTGCATTGTCACCGTCGAAAACCAGATCGACCTGTCCCACCAACCCCGAGAGCCGGTGTACCTGTTCGGGGGTCAGCGCCGTTCCCAGCACCCCGCAGCTGTTTTCGAAACCGAACTGATGCAGGCTCAGGACGTCCACGTAGCCTTCGGTCAAGAGCGCGCTCTTGGAATGGGACATGGCGCGCCGGGCCTGATACAAACCGTAAAGATGCTCGCCCTTGGTATAGATGGGCGTTTCGCTCGAGTTCAGATACTTGGGCCCGTCGCCATCGACCAGGCTGCGCCCGCCAAAGGCCACGGTCTGACCTGACATGTTCATGATCGGAAAAATGAGCCGCTCACGGAACCTGTCGTAATAACTGCCTTTTGCCGACTTGCTAACAAGCCCGGCCTTTTCGGCGGAATCCTCGGAAAATCCCCTGCCGCGCAGATGGTCGCGCAGCTCGTTCCAGCCCGCCGGCGCCCAGCCCATGCAAAACCGCTCGACAATCTCCGGGGCCAAGCCCCGCTGCGCGACATAATCCCGCGCGGCCTGCCCTGCCGGACGACCCAGCACCTGACGGTAAAATACCGAGGCCAGGGCATGCATCTCCAGGCACTGCGTACGGGAGAGTGCGCCCGCCTGCTGATATTCGGACCTGCGCCTGATCTGCAGCCCCGCTTCGAGCGCCAAGGCTTCCACAGCCTCGCCAAATTCGAGACCATTGATGGCCCGATAAAATTCGATAATGTCTCCAGAGGCCTGACACCCGAAACAATAATAAAAGCCCCCTTCCGGATTGACCGAAAAGGACGGCTTTGTTTCCTGATGAAAGGGGCACGGCGCCACCAACCTGCTGCCGGCCGGCCGGAGCTCGACGTGCCTTCCGATCACGTCCTCTATGCGCAGGCGAGCTTTTATCTCCGCGATCAGTCCCTGGTCGAAATTGCTCATCCGGCTCCGCTGCAAAAAATTATTCCGTCAAAACCACCTTGGTCACACCGTCCCCGCCTTCGTCCGCGTTGCCGAGACGGAAAGAGCCCACGGCCCGGGACCGCTGCAAATGCTCATGCACGACCCGGCGCATGGCCCCGGTGCCCATGCCGTGCACGATGTCCACTTCGGTGCGCCCGGTGAGCAGCGCCTTGTCCAGAAAGCGGGACAACTCGGATTCCGCTTCGTCGGCGCGCATTCCGCGCAGATCGAGGCGTATCGGAGTCACTGGCGCGGGGGCGCTCCTGACCACGACTTTTCCGGAATCGGACTTGTCCCTGGTCGCTGACTGAACGTCGGCAAGGCCCACCCACAGGGACACTCCGCCCATATCCAGGCGAACGCGCTCTTTTTTGCCATCCACTTCCTGCACCAGGCCTGTTTTGTTCCAGGGCAGATAAAGCAGGACTTGCCCTTGGGCAATGGCCTCGATCGAAAGTTTGTTCTGCGCTTCTTCCGTTCCCAGCGGCTGACCCACGCTGTCGCGCAGTTGCGCAAGCTCTTTCAAGGCGTCCTTGCGACCGCGCTGACCATCACGCCACTGGCGCATGATTTCCCGCGAGGCCTCGCGCAGCTCCGTCTGCATGCGGACCCGCTCCTGATCCAGCTTTTCCAGCTTGCGAGAGAATTTGAGCTCCAGATCACGGCTGCGGGCCTTGAGCGAGTCCAATTCATCTTCCTTGGACGCGGCCAGACGGTTGAGCCGTTCGAAAATTTCTTCCGTGTCACCGGCGTCAAGATACAGATATTCCTGCGCCCGCGCCAAAATCGACTCGGGCAGACCCTGCTCCCGGGCAACTTCGAGCGCCCGACTGGCTCCGACCTGATCGTAGCCGAGCTTGAACAGGGGCTTCTTGGTATCCGGAGAAAATATGACCGAAGCCGCCCGTACTCCTTCCCTTGAAAGACCATACGCCTTCAAGGCCGGAAAATGCGTCGCCGCGCCGACCCAGGCCTGGCGTTCGAGCAGGCCGTCAACCACGGCCTGAGCCAGGGCCGCGCCTTGGCTGGGATCGGTGCCGACACCGAATTCGTCCAGAATGACCAGGGTCCGCGAATCGATCCGTGGCCAGACCTCGCTGAAATGACGGATCTGAGCCGTGAACGTGGACAGGCTCTGCTCGATGGACTGCTCGTCGCCCATGGAGACGACAAAGTGGTTCCAAAACGGCAATGTGCTGCCCTCGGCCGCAGTGACGGGCAGACAGGCATGCGCCATGAGCCCCAGCAGTCCCAGGGTTTTCAGACAGACAGTCTTGCCGCCCGCGTTGCCGCCGGTGATGATGAGCACCTGCTGGCCCTGATGCAGGACAAGATCGACCGGCACAACCTGATCCTGGCCGAAAACAAGGAGCGGATGCCGCGCCTGGGTCAGAGACAAGGGCGCGTCCGGCCCGATATCAATGATGTGGGCGTCGGTCTCGCGTGCGAAATGACAGATGGCCAGGAGCTGATCGAAGCGGATCAACTCGGAAAAGGTGCGCTCGATCGCATCCTGCTCCGAACGGATGAGATCGCTCAAAAAGCGCAGGATCTTCTGTTCCTCAGCCCGCTCCTCCTGCTTGTATTCCTGCAGGTCGTTGTTGAGCTCCACCAAAAAAAGCGGCTCGAAATAGCAAGTCTCCCCGGTCTGGGAATAGTCGTGCACGATGCCCTTGATCCGACCCTTGAAATTGTTCTTGAGGGCCAGCACGTAACGATCCGAGGAGATGGTCAAAAATTCGTCCTGCAGCATGAACTGCAGGTCTTTGTTCTGAAAGAAATCCTGGACCTTGCGGGTGCACATCTGATGCACGCGGCGGATCTCCTGGCGCACGGAGAAGAGCTCGGGAGAAGCTTCGTCACGGATGGTGCCGTCGGGAGCCAGACAGCGCAAGAGCCCGGACCAGGTCCTGGGCGGCAGGGTCAGCCCGGACACCAGCGCGGTCAGCCCTGGATAACGCTCCGCGTCGGCCTCGCCAAGGCTCTCAAGCAGCGTCGAGGCCGCCTTGAGCATTTCCCGCACTCCGACCAATCCGTCATGATCAAGGAAAGACAACGGATTGCGCAGGTAGGCAAAAACACCGGCCACATCGGGAAAGGCCGACAGGCGCACATCCTTGTGGCCGCAAAAATGGATGGCCTCGCGGACCAGGGCCGAGCGGACTGCGATGCGATCTGAATCGGTTTCGGGCAAAAGCGAAAGGCAGGCATCCCTGCCCGCCTCACTGACCGCGAAGTGCGAAAGATGCTGCAGGACCTTTGGATATTCCAGCAGCTGCAATGTTCTTGAATCCATAGGATTTACGAAGAAAGCTTGGCGCGCACCAGCGCGCTGAGTTCCTTTCCGTCGATACGGCCGGCATGTTCGCCCAGAATGGCGTTCATGACCTTGCCCATGTCCTTCATGTCGGAAGCACCGAGGGTTTGAATGGTCAAAACAACGACCTCCTCGAGTTCTGTTGAAGAAAGGGCCGTGGGAAGATAGGTGCGCAGAATGAGGTGCTCGCGCTCCTCGATTTCAGCCAGATCGATCCGACCCGCGGCTCGGAACTGGTCAATGGATTCCTGACGTTGCTTGACCTGTTTGGCCAGCACGTCCAGAATTTCGTTGTCGGTCAACTCCCGACGAAGATCCACCTGCTTGTTTTTGACGGCTGCCTTGAGCATTCTCAAGACAGCCACCTCGTCAGTCTTTTTGGCCTTGAAAGCGGTCACGTAGTCCTTTTCAATGCGCGCAGAAAGACTCATTACATTACCTGCATTTTACGGATCTTTTTCAGCAGTCTTTTCTTGGCCGCAGCTTCCTTCTTCTTCTTCTGGATGCTGGGTTTTTCGAAATGCTGACGCTTCTTCAGCTCGGAAAGGATACCGGCCTTCTCTACCTGCTTCTTGAACTTACGCAGGGAGTAGTCAAAAGTATCGCTGTCACCCATGTATACACCTGGCAAACGGATCACCTCCCGTTCTTGATCTCATCCTGAACGCCTTGTAGCGAGCAGGAAATTTTGTCTTTTATGCAAAGGTTGAAAGCATGGCAAGAAAAATAAGGGACAAAAAAAAAGGGGCGCAGCAGCAACCCCTTTCAAAGCACCACAAAAATCAGGCTATGACATCTTTTCTTTCACGGTCTCGGCAATGGACTTGAGGATGACAACACCCACTCCGCTTCCGATAATGAAAAGCACCGCGTAGAGAACTCCGAAAAAAATGGCATGATCGGGCTGCCACCAGGGCAAATCCTGGGGCAGTGGGCTCTGAACAGTTTCCCCATGCAACATACGTCCCCCTTGCGGTAATTACTTGATCGCGTCCTTGAGTTCCTTGCCGGGGCGGAACTTGACAACCTTGCAAGCGGGAATCTTCAGTTCTTCGCCAGTGCGAGGATTACGGCCAGTGCGGGCCTGACGCTCTTCAACCACGAAAGTTCCAAAGCCTGTGAGAGTCATCTTCTTTTCGCTCACCAGCGTTTCCTGGACGGCCTTCAGAAATTCAGTAAGAGCGCGTTCAGCATTCGCTTTGGTCAGTCCAGCCTTTTCCGCCATCTTGGCAACCAATTCAGCTTTCGTCATCAGTCTTCCTCCTTTGCAGTAATTCACCAACGGGTGCGTGAGGCTCTCCAGAAGCCTCATGGGGCCACAACCGTCAACATTAAGCACCTTCAGCCTGATCTTGAAATTTCTTGGACACGAGTGCGCCACTTCCTACTGGAAGGAAAGGAACATGTCCATAAGGCTGAACACAGAGCCTGCCTCCCTTTCCGGCGCAAACGCTCAGTGGGCAGGCAAACAGAATTTCACCAGCAAAGTCAAGCTTATTTTCTAAAAAAGGTAGGTAATACCTACCCTGACGGGCATTTTGGGGTCGAAAATTCATATTCTGCGCTTCAGAACGCAAGCCAATGTACGCAGTGTGTCCGGATCAAGTTCTTCGGGACGAACCCGCCGGTCCTTGCCGCATGCGGCGCACCACTCCTCGACCGATTCGGACCAGTGGGCCTTGAGGATTGTCCCCAATTGCTTGCGCCGCTGCTGAAAGAGAATCTTCACGGTCCAGGACAATGCCTGGGCATCTTTCCAGGCCGGATCGGGGCGCGGCAAAAAGCGCACGATGGCCGAGTCCACCTTGGGCTGGGGACGAAAGACATGGGGAGGAACCGTGAACACGTATTCGGCCCGGACGAAACTTCCGACCCATGCGGAGAGGGCGCCGTAGGTCCGGCTCCCCGCATTGGCCGTGAGGCGGAGCGCCACTTCCTTTTGGACCATGAAAAGCATGCTCTTGAACGTCCGGCAGCGGCTGACCATTTCCCATATCATGGGGGAGGCCACGTTGTAGGGCAGATTGCCGACCAGGGACAGCCCCGGCAAGGCGTCCGTGCCTTCCCAGCAAAAATTCAGTCCATCGGCGTGCACAACCCCCACCGCAGGGAACTCCTCCCGGAGCCAGCGCACCAGGGCGGAGTCCTTTTCAAGCGCGAGGACTGGTCCGTCGTGTTTGGCCAGAAAGCGGGTCAGAGCCCCTCGGCCCGGACCGATCTCCAGCACGGGATCTCCGGGCGCAAGCTCCACGCTGGCGACGATCCGCCTGCAGATATTGGGGTCGGCCAAAAAATTCTGCCCCAGAGAGCGCTTCGGGTTGGAAAAAGAGTGCTTATCCATTGTTGATTCGCCGACGTTGGCGCTCCAACCGGCGCTGCGCTCGACGATCATGATAGATCAGCACGGCGCGCCGGGTTGCAAAATAGGTTACGATCGCCAACGGGGTACCGACGATGAATCCTCCCAGGGTAGTGATCAGCAGCCACTTCCACCCCCGCTGCAGGAGGTCGAGAAATGGAAGATCAATGAGCTCGCCCATGGGCAGATGCGCATCGGCGCCGGGCACGAAAACCTTGCCCAGCATGTACAGCAGAGGAAAAACGATGGCCCAGTTGAAAGGATTGGTCCACCACGTCCCCAGGGCGGCCGCGATGATATTGCCACGCAAAATAAAGGCCAGAAAGACGGCGATGACCATCTGAAGGGACAGAAAAGGCAGCGCGCCGGAAAAGACGCCCAGTGCCAAACCCAAGGCTATGGATTCGGCCGGAGCCTTGATGCGTACGATCCGCAGGTAGTTATAACGGCTCGAACGAGCGATTTTAACCCAGATTCTTTCCATGAATTCACATAAAAAAAGGCAGTTGGAATATCCAGCCTGCCTTGGTTCTTGGCGTTGAGAAGTGATTGTTGATGACGGTCTATTGTCCCTGCTCGCAGGTTGTCAATGCATTTCCCGCCCCATCGACGCGAAGCTCGACGCACCCGCGCATAATTCCGTCAATGAAAAAGGCAGGTCGCCCTGCCTTTTGAAGCTATGCCACAGGCGGTGTGAAAACTCGCGTGGCCATGTCCCTGTCCATCATGAACAGGCCGCCTCCGTCGGAACCCAGGAGGCGCAGCTTCTGCACGACTTCGTTCACGCTGTCCTCTTCCTCGACCTGCTCGTCCACAAACCAGCCCAGGAAACTCGCCGTGGCGTGATCCTTTTCCTTGATGGCCAGATCAACGAGGCTGTTGATCCGCCCCGTGATGTAGGCCTCATGTTTCTGCGCGGCTTCCATTGCTGCCAGGGGGCTTTCCCATTCAAACTGCGGCTTCTCGATCGCTCCGAGAGTCACGCGGCCGCCGCGTTCGCTCACGTAGTGGAAAAACTTCATGGCGTGAAAGGTTTCCTCCTGATTCTGGACTGTCATCCAGTTGGCGAAACCGCTCAGATTCTTGTCCTGAAAATAGGCCACCATGGCCAAATACAGGTATGCGGAAAACATTTCGGCGTTGATCTGTTCGTTGAGCGCTTTTTCTATCTTGGGACTGATCATCGGTCACCTTCCTTAAAAAAATATTTGTAATTACAATAACTTTCTAACAGCGCCAAGCACTGCGGCATAGTCGGGCTCATGCGTCAGTTCCGGCACGATCTGCACATAGGCCACCTTGCCGCCGGCATCGATGACGAAGATCGCGCGCGCGAGCAGGCGCAGTCCATCAATGAGCACGCCATAGGCCTGGCCAAAGGCGGCTGTCTGATAGTCGGAAACGGTCTGCACGTTCTCTACCCCCGCGTTTCCGCACCAGCGCTTTTGGGCGAAGGGCAGATCCATGCTTACGGTCAGAACCTTGACCTTCTCGCCGAGAGTCTGAGCCTCCTGGTTGAAGCGTCTCGTCTCCATGTCGCACACGGGGGTGTCCAGGGACGGAACCGCCGAGATCACAACCACCTTTCCCGCCACATCGGCCAGCGACACGGGGCCAAGATCGTTGTTGACCACTGCGAAATCAGGGGCAGCCATGCCAGGGGTGATTTCGGGACCGACCAGCGTCAGGGGATTGCCCATGAAGGTCACCACATTATCTCTTTTGACCATTGTAAACTCCCTTGTTTGAGGCCTGGGGCGCCGTGGCCGTCCACGACTATGCCAATCCGGCCGGTTCATTGACAACAGTCTGCATTGTAAGAATTGCGTTTAAGAGTGCAAGGGGGAAAGCGCATTTTATCCCTAAAAAATCCCTCAGCCCCCTGTCCGGTCGCCTTTTTCAACGTCTGGTCAACCGCCCCGCCCCCTGCTACACGCCCTCCATGCACGCTCCCCGACTGGTTTTCCTTGGCCTGGACGGCCTGCCATGGTCCGTGGCCCAGGGCCTCTGCGCCCAGGGGCTGCTCCCGAACCTTGCCACCATCGTCGACTCACCCCACTGCAGGGCCATCTCCGCAGAGTTGCCCGAGCTCTCGCCCGTGAACTGGACCAGCCTCTTCACCGCCTCCCAGCCCGGAGAGCATGGCGTTTTCGGATTCACGCGCATGGACCCGCATAGCTACGAGCTCCACTTCACGGACTTCACCCATGTGCACGGGCCGACGATCTTTGAACGACTGACGGACCGCGGATTCTTCGCCAAAGTGGTGAACATGCCCAACCTGGCACCGGTGCGGGCCATGCAGGCCTTGCTTGTGGCCGGATTCCCGGCCCAGACCCTGGAAGGCGCGGTGCACCCCCCTGCCCTGGGCGGCATCCTGGCCGACATCGGATACACGATCGAGGCCGACACCGTGCGCGGGGCCACGGACCCCGCCTTCCTGCTGGAAGACCTGCACCGCACCCTGGCCTGCCGTCGCAGAGCCCTGGACATGCTGTGGCCGGACCTGGCCTGGGACCTCTTCTTCTTCGTGCTGACCGAGACGGACCGCCTCGGCCATTTCCTTTTTCCCGCCCTGGTCGAGCCCTACCATCCCTGGCGCTCGGAAGCCCTGCGTTTCATGACCGCATGGGACGCGCTCATCGGGCATGTCCTCGCCAGATACCACGACCTGCCCGACCCCAAGCGCCTGCTGATCATGGCCGACCACGGCTTCACCACCCTTGAGCAGGAAGTCGATCTCAATTTCTGGCTACGCGAGGCGGGTCTCCTGCATCTCTCCCGCCAGCCAGGAAGCGAGTGGGACACACAGGCCATCAGCCCGGCCACACGCGCCTTTGCCCTTGACCCGGGCCGTATCTACCTGCACACCAAGGAGCGTTTCGGGCGGGGCCGGCTCTCCCGGACCGAAGCCGACCTGCTTTGCGCCGATCTGACCCGCGCCCTCTCGGGGCTGACCTGGCAAGGCCGCAAGGTCATCCGCCACGTACATCGCGGCCGGGATCTCTATCACGGCGCACAGGCCCACCTCGCCCCGGATCTGGTCCTGGTCCCGCAGCCCGGATTCGACCTCAAGGGCAAGTTCGGCCGCACCGGCATGTACGGCCATTTCGGCCGCCAGGGCATGCACACGGCGGACGACGTCTTTTTTTACGATTCACGGGGCCATGCTGCCCGCACGCCGACGGAAGTCGGCCAGGAAATTCTGGACCAATTCGGCATTCCCGCCTCCACCCTTGGGGCCTGAAAAATCATGCGCATCGACTATCAAAACGACTTGAATCCCGCCCAACACGAGGCCGCGACCACCCTCGCCGGTCCGGTCCTGGTCATCGCCGGGGCGGGCTCGGGCAAGACCCGCACCATCGTCTACCGCCTGGCCAGGCTGGTGGAAGCGGGCGTTTCCCCGGAAGAAATCCTGCTCCTGACCTTCACCCGCAAGGCCTCCGCCGAGATGCTGCACCGCGCCGAGGCGCTCCTTGGCCACCAGGGCCTCGGACATGTGCGCGGCGGCACCTTTCACGGTTTCGCCTACTCCCTGCTCAAGCACTACGCGGGACTGCTGGGATTCGAGCGCGGGGCCACGGTCATGGACCGCTCGGACGGGGAAGAGATTCTCGGCCAGGCCAAGGATCATCTTAAGATTGGCAAGAGCGACCGCAAATTTCCCAAGCGGGCCACGATCCTCGGCCTGTACAGCAAGAGCCGCAACAAGGAGCTGTCCCTCTCGCAGGTTCTGCGCCAGGAAGCCTATCACCTGGGCACCTACGAGGACGATCTGGCCCGGCTGTTCGCGGAATACGAACGGCTCAAGCACGAATGCGGCCTGTTGGACTACGACGACCTGCTCTTTCTGCTGGAGCGCCTGCTGACCGAGCACCCGCACATCCGCGAGTCCGTGACCTCGTCCATCTCCCACATCATGGTCGACGAATACCAGGACACCAACCTTGTTCAGGCCCGCCTGGTGCGCCTCCTGACCAAGCCCGGCGACGCCAGCCCCAACATCATGGCCGTGGGCGACGACGCCCAGTCCATCTACGCCTTTCGCGGCGCGAACGTGCGCAACATCCTTGATTTCCCGAAGACGTTTCCCGGAACCCGGGTCATCAAGCTGGAGCAGAACTACCGCTCCACCCAGCCCATCCTGGAACTGACCAACGCCATCCTGGACGGATTCCGCGACAAGTTCGTCAAGCGCCTCTTCTCCGAACGCACCGACTCCCGCCTGCCCGAGCACGTGCTGCCTTTCTCGGACCGCAGTCAGGCCCGCCTGGTCACGACCAAGGTCGTGGAGCTGTCGCGCACCTTTCCCCTGGACCAGATCGCCGTGCTCTTCCGGGCAGGCTACCAATCCTACCATGTGGAAGTGGAGCTGAACAAGATCGGCCTGGGCTTTCGCAAATACGGCGGGATCAAATTCTCCGAGGCGGCGCACATCAAGGACGTCCTGGCCTGCCTGCGCCTTGGCCTGAACGCCTCGGACCTGCCCGCCTGGCAGCGGATTCTCGGCAACGTGCCGGGCATCGGCCCCAAAAGTGCGCAGAAAATCCACCACGCGGCCATGATCAACGACCAATCCTACCTGAAGGCCCAGCGGACCAAGCGCCCGGAGCTGGACAGCCTGCTGCGCGTGCTGGATACCCTGCGCACCCAGGTCATGCGCCCGTCCACGGCCATCACCTTTGTGCTGGAATACTACCTTCCGGTGATGAAGAACAAATTTCCGGACGACTACCCGCGCCGCGAAGCGGGCCTGGAAGAATTGACGCAGATCTCGCTCGGCTACGACGACATCCCCGCCTTTCTGGGGGACCTCAGCCTCGATAGCCCCGACGCCGAGGAAAAACGCGGCCAGGCCGTGACCCTGTCCACGGTCCATTCGGCCAAGGGCCTGGAGTGGGACGCGGTGCTGGTCATCGATCTGGTCGAGGACCGCTTCCCGTCCCGCCACGCCATGAACGACAGCGACGATTTCGAGGAGGAACGGCGCCTCTTGTACGTGGCCTGCACCCGGGCCCGCGACAGCCTGACCCTCTTCTCCCCCGAAACGCTGTACAGCCGGGAACTCTCGGCCACGACCCCGGCCAGGGTCAGCCCCTTCCTGCAGGACATCCCGGCCCACCTCATGTCCCGCTACCGCGAACAGTTCACCGGCGGCGTGGGCCTGCAGACCCTGCCGACCCCGCGCAGAGATCCCGCGAGCATCCAGGGCCAATCCTGTCCGGGCCCCGGCGAGGATTTCGGGCAGGAGCCGCCGCGCTCCCGCTCCAGCGCCCAGACCCCGGTCCAGGGCACCTACTGCCGCCACAAGATCTTTGGCAGGGGCAAGGTCGTCCAGCGCGTGGAACCGAACAAGTACAAGATCAATTTCCCCGGCTTCGGGCTGAAGCTCATCATCGAGGACTTCGTCGAACTGGAATGACGCCGCAAATCAGGCGGGGCGCCGACTATCGCCAGCGCCCCGTTTTTTTCGTGCAAGTGCCTTCCGGACGTTCCCGCCCGCCCCTCTCTTAGCAGACCATGGCCTTGACTTGGGCAAACAGTTCGTCGTCTTCGACTTCCGTGCCCAGCCTCTTTAAGATCGACTTCAGCGCCTGGCACTCCGTGGCGAACAGATTCTCTTCCCCGATGCGATGATACAGCCCGGTCGCACGCATCACGTCCAGCACCTGCTTTTTGAGCCCCGAAAAAACCAACTCCACGCCTGTCTCCCGCAGTTGCCCCACAAGCGTCTGCAGCATCTCCTCCCCCGAGGAATCCATGGAATTGATCGCATCTGCGACCACGAGAAGGAATTTCGCGTCCTTGTGGTCAGCCACGGATTTGAGCACGGCGTCCTCGAAGTAGGCGACATTGGCGAAATAGAGGGAGCCGTCGAAGCGCATGACCGTGACCTGGGTCGACGTGGCAAGGGTCTTGTGGACGCTCACGTCCCGCAGGGTTCCGTCGGCATATCGGCCGAGGATGGCCACGCGCGGCGCCATGGTCCGATACAGGTAGAGGCCTATGGACAGGGCCGCGCCGACCATGATGCCCCGGTCCAGATGCGGCGCAGCAAGCAGGGTCACGATGAAGGTGACCAGGGCCACGGCCCCGTCCCCCCGGTTGGCCTTCCACGTGTGCACGAAGGCGTGGGGCGTGAGCAGGCCCGTGACCGCCAGGACGATGATCGTGGCCAGCACGGCCTTGGGCAGATGATAGAGCAGAGGCGTGAAAAAAAGCAGGGTCACGGCCACGAAGACGCCGTTGAAGACCATGGCCAGACCGGTCTTTGCCCCTGCCTGCAGATTGATGGCCGAGCCGGTGAAGGAGCCGCAGGCCGGATAGGCCTGAAAAAAGGACCCGCCGATGTTGGCCAGGCCCTGGCCGATGAGTTCCTGGTTGGGGTCGACATGCTGCCGCGCCTTGCTGGCCATGGCCTTGGCCATGGAGATGGACTCCATGAAGGCGACCAGGGCGATAATGAGGGCCGAAGCCAGCAATTGCATCACGGCATCGAGGCTTACTGTCGGAAAACGCAGGGACGGCAGGCCCGCCGGAACCGTACCCACCACATCGCCGCCCCCGACGAGCTTCATGACACCGTGCTCAATGCTCTTGATATGCCAGGCACGATCGTCAACCGTCATGTCCACCGGGGCCGCGCCCAGCTGGTACAGTTGACCTCGTTCCTCGTCCTCGGGACGCACGAAGCGCAGCTGCCGCACCCCGCGCAAGAGTTCGTTGTGCCGCCTCTCCATGGACCGCATGTCCAGACGCGCCAGTTCACTCTGATGCCGCAGCCCCGCGGCGATCCAGACATGGCCTTCTTTTTCCTCCTGGCGCTGGCGCGCGGAAATCCTGGCTATGTCGGCGGCGACCTGCTCCATCCGCCGCTGGTTTTCCTCGTACTGGGTCACCAGCACCCTGGCCTGAGGCGTTGCGATGTCGGTCGGCACGGCGGTCCCGCGCTGGTCATAGCCGATGACTGCACTGGCCAGGGTGGTGATGACCACCGCGACCAGAACGCTGGCCTTGGACAAGGCCGGGATCCTCTTCATCACAAGCATGAGGACAAGCCCGAAGAGGGCCATCCCCAGAGTCGGCAAATGAGTCTGAGGGAGCAGGGAGAGCATTTCCCAGATATCCCGGAGGAAAAAATCGCTGCGCCCCTTGGGGATGCCGAGCAGCAAATCCAGCTGGGACAGGCCGATGATGATGGCGGCCGCGTTCATGAACCCGAGGATGACCGGATGGGACACGAAGTTGACGATGGTCCCGAGCTTGACCACGCCGAGGAGAAGTTGAACAAGCCCCACCAGAAAGGTCAGCAGCAGGGCGAACCCGATGTATTCAGGCGTGTTGGAGACCGCGAGCGGGGTCACGGCGGCGGCGGTCATGAGTGAGACAATGGCCACCGGGCCCGTGGCCAGCTGTCTGGAAGATCCCCACAGAGCACCGATTATGGCAGGCACGAAGGCGGTGTACAGACCGAAATAGAGGGGCAGACCGGACAGCTGGGCATAAGCCATGGCCTTGGGCACGAGCACCAGGGCCCCGGTGATGCCAGCCATGAGATCGGCCCGCACGGTCAGCGCGCTGAGCGGAAACCAGGCGAGAAAGGGAAAGAATCGCAGAAGCCTGACCGACATGAGACCGTTCCTTGTCAGATGATTCGAAGAAGAAGCCAGAACCCTCGGCACGCGCCCAAGCACTTGGTGCATTTCCCAGAAGCCTTTCAAAAAGCGTTCTGGCAAGGCGCGAGCCGATTCTGGAGGGTGAAGTGTAGCCCCGTCTACATGAGCCCTCCAGAATCGGGGAGCAACGCAGTCCAGAACGTTTTTTGGAAGGCTTCCTAGGCGGTGACTATCAGCACCGCGCAGTGCGCCCAGCCACAGACCTCCTTGGTGACCCGGCCGCTGAACATCCTGGGCAGAGGCCCGGAGACCATGCCGCCAATCATGATCATGTCCACCGAGCGTTCCTCGGCGGCCCGCACGATGATGTTCGAGGGATGCCCGACCCCGGCCACGGCCTCGAAATGAATATGCGGCCATTTTTCCCGGCCGCGGGCACAAATGTCCTCGACCATTTTGCTGGCCTCGGGCAGACCGCTCTCTCGCCCCGCGACCGCCACGAAGGTCAGTCGCTCCAGGGTCACGCAGCACATCCCGAGGCTCAGGGCCTCTTCAACGGCCAGGCGACTGCTCGGTGAATCATCCACGGCCACAAGCACATGGGACCCGGTCATCGTGAAATCCTTGGGGAGCATGAGCACCATGGGAAAACCGAGTCCGATGACCTTCGCGGTCATGCTGCCAACCAGCAGATACAGCCGCCCAGCCCGACCGTGGCGGCCCATGAGGATCACATCCGCGTTGCGCATCCTGGCCTGCTCGACGATGGCATGCTCGGGCACGGAGGAGCCCACCACCACGGTTTCGCACTCCACCCCGCTGTCCCTGGCCATCTTGCGGACGTCGTCGAAATACGGCGCGATCTCCCGTTGCTTGCGGGTCACCTTGGAATTGGCCGACTTCAGGGATTCGACATCGATCTTGACCACATGCAGGACTATCAAGCGTGCGGCGCAGGCCTGGCTGAAAAAGATGGCCTCCTGCAGGGCTCCGTCACTGAAATGAGAACCGTCCGTGGCCAGAAGCAGAGTCTTGGCTTCACCAAGGAGGCTGGTGGAGAAGCGGTTCATGCATGCTCCGAAGTTACGGTTGAAAACGTCTGCATTGCTAGCATCATTGCAAATTCAATACAAGCATCGCCCCAAAATTCACTTGAGTAAATCCAAGGAATATGGGTCAAATACGCGCAATCGGCATGATCGGTGATAGCGAAACGAAAACGCCATGGGTTTGACGAATGAAATGGCGGACAGTAAGCAGAAATCTCCTTCCCTTCAAACGAACCCGCACCAAGGAATTTCTCATGCATCCTCGCGTCATCGGCACTGTCCGTTCTCATCTCGCCACCAGGGAACAATGCCCTAAATACGGTGATGCCTCGCTGCTCCCCGTCTGGATCGAGTTGGCCCCGGATTTCGAGCCTGCGGCCACGGACCTGCAGATCGGGGACGCAATCCTGGTCCTGACCTGGATGCACCAGGGCGATCCGACCGTGCTGCGCTGCCACCCGCGCGGCAACACGGATCTGCCCCTGCGCGGCATCTTCTCGACCCGCTCCCCCGACCGGCCCACGCCCATCGGCCTGCACGCGGTGCGCATCGTCGGCCGCGAGGGCCTGCGCCTGCAGGTCCACCCACTGGAGGTCATCGACGGCACGCCCGTCATCGACATCAAGCCCGACAACGCCGCCGCCCCCGGCCAGGCCGAATTCTCCTCCCTGGTCAATCCCGAGACGGGTCAGGCCATCCTGCAGGCAGGCCGCGACGGCTGGCTGCGCGGACTTTTCGCCGGCTTCAACGGCAACATCAGCATGCGCCAGGGGGAACGGGTCATCATCACAGCCACGGGCAGCGCCAAGGGGCACCTCTCCCCGCATGACCTGGCCGTCGTCGATCTGTCCGGCACTCCCCTGTCCTCGGCGCGCGCCTCATCGGAACTCTCCGTGCATCTGGAAGTGTACCGCAGCCAGCCACGCGCCCAGGCCATCGTGCACACGCATCCGCCGAGGCTCATAAGCCTCTCCCTACGCGGCGCGAACCCGCTGCTGGATTTGCCCCTCTTCGAAGGCCGGGCCTTTGCCCAAAAACTGACCCGCGCGCCGGCCCACGCCCCCGGCACCGAGCAGCTGGGGCAGGCCGTTGGCCAGTCCAGCCGCGACTTCGAGGCCATATTCATGGACAACCACGGCCTTGTCTGCTGGGGCGAATCCATGACGCAGGCGCTGGGGCTGTCCGAAGAACTGGAGAGCCTGGCCGGAATCGCCCTCATGCAATGAACCTCGAGAAAATATTTTCTCTTGCCAAGCGCATAATTCCCACATATATACCCCGAGCATTTCTTGAGGGGATTCCCCCTTTCCGCATGGCCCTTCTTGAGCACGTACGCTCTTTAGATCCGATTTCTCATGTTTTCGAAATGCTTGTTTTCCCGCCTTGGACAGTCGGCCTCACGGTTATGGCCCGGTTCCAGAGCCGGGTATTCTTTTGACCGCGAGGCGATCTGCCCGCAAGGTATTATCATGACTACTTTTTCCGAATTAGGCCTCTCAGAAATCAGCATCCAGGCGCTCGTCCGCAAAGGCTTCGAAGAGCCGACCCCCATCCAGATCAAGACCATCCCGGCAGTGCTGGCCGGCGAAAACGACATCGTCGCTCAGGCTCAGACCGGCACGGGCAAGACCGCGGCCTTTGGCCTGCCGCTGCTCGAAATGCTGAACCCGGACATCCGCACCGTGCAGGCGCTGGTGCTGGCTCCAACCCGCGAACTGGCCATTCAGGTGGCCGAGGAGATCAACTCCCTGCGCGGCGGGCGGACCCTGAACGTGGCCCCCATTTACGGCGGCCAGTCCATGGAGATCCAGCTCAGGAGCCTCAAGAAGGGCGTGTCCGTGGTTGTCGGCACCCCGGGCCGCGTGCTCGACCACCTGCGCCGGGGCACCCTCAAGCTCTCCGACATCCGCTTCCTGATCCTCGATGAAGCCGACGAAATGCTGAACATGGGCTTTCTGGACGACGTGCTCGAGATCATGGAGCAGACGGGCTCCGACAAGCGGACAATGCTCTTCTCGGCCACCATGCCCCCGGAAATCCTGCGCATCGCCAAGAAGTACATGGGCGAATATCAGGTCATCCGGGCCGTGTCCGAGCAGCTGACCGCGTCGCAGACCGACCAGATCTATTTCGAGGTCGCGATGAGCGACAAGTTCGAGGCTCTGTGCCGGATCATCGACATGGAGTCGGACTTCTACGGGCTGGTCTTCACCCGCACCAAGATCGACGCCGACGCCGTGTCCCAGCGCCTCATGGAGCGCGGCTACGAGGCCGACACGCTGCACGGCGACATGTCCCAGAGCCTGCGTGAAAAGATGCTGATCAAATTCAAGAAGAAGCTGGTCACGATCCTGGTCGCCACCGACGTGGCCGCACGCGGCATCGACGTGCACGACCTGACCCACGTCATCAATTTCGATCTCCCCCACGACCCGGAAGCCTACGTGCACCGTGTCGGCCGCACCGGCCGCGCTGGCAAGCAGGGCATCGCCATCACCTTCATCACGCCTTCGGAATATCGCCGCCTGCAGTTCATCAGCAAGCACGCCCGCACGGACATCCGCAAGGCGCGGCTGCCCAAGGTCTCCGATGTCATCAACATGAAGAAGGGCCGCATCCGGGCCGAGCTGCAGGACATCATGAACACGGAGCCGGAGCTTGAGTTCATGGGCATGGCCCAGGAACTCCTCGACCAGAGCAAGCCCCGCGAGACCCTGGCCGCACTGCTGCAGTACATGTTCCAGGAGGAGCTCGACGCCTCCAACTACAAGGAAATCGGCGACGCCTTCGTGGTCGACAAGACGGGCAAGACCCGCCTCTTCGTGACCCAGGGACGCCAGGCCGGCATGACGCCCAAGCGCCTGCTGACCTTCCTGGGCGACAAGTGCAACATCCCGCCCAAGAAGATCTGGGACATCCAGATCATGGACACTTTCTCCTTTGTCTCCCTGCCCTTCCAGGACGCCGAGAAGGTGCTCGCCATGTTCAACAAGGGCAAAGGCGACGAGTTGGCCTTCACCAAGGCCAAGGCCCGTCCCAGCGCTCCGCCGATCAGAAGATAGCACCCACAATACGCCAGTAAAAAAGGCCGTGCTTGCAAAAGCATGGCCTTTTTTCATTTCGGCTCGTTGCCCGAGCATTCTGGACATATCATTGAGCCACGCTCTCATCGAGATGATAGAAGAGTTTGTCTTCCTGACGGGAATGATCGTAATCAACCCACTTGAACTCGGTCTGGGTCATGAGCCAGCTGATCACCTCGGCATGAGAATTTGGCGTGCCGGGATAGTCCACAACCTCCGAGAAACGGTGACCGAAAATCGTGATCTCCACTGCGATTTTCATGGCTCACCTCCTTTTTTCTTCTGACAGTTATGACTCCAAGGACATCCGGCAAGCATTGTTCCCAAAAAAATGCCGCACTCCCAAAGGGGGAATGCGGCTTGAATCGTTTACGCGCCTAAGGGCGATGCGTCTTTAGGCCACTACGCTGTAAGCCTTGGCCGCCGCGCCGCAGATGGGGCACTTGTCCGTGGGCTGGCCTTCGTGGATATGGCCGCAGACGCTGCAGACGTAGTAGTCCACGCTGGCCAGTTCGCCCATCTGCTCCGCCGCCTTGGAGTACAGATTGGCGTGGCATTCCTCGGCCTGGTTGGCGAAACCGAAATACCTCTCCGCCGCCTTCTCGCCTTCGGCCTGGGCGTCGGCGATCATGGCCGGGTACATGGACTTGAACTCGTGGGTTTCACCGGCAACGGCTTCCTTGAGATTCTCGGCCGTGGAGCCGATGCCCTTCAAAAGACGCAGATGCGCGTGGGCGTGGATGGTCTCCGCCTCGGCGGCGGCACGAAACAGCTTGGCAACCTGGGGCAGCCCCTCTTCATCCGCTTTCTTGGCAAACGCCAGATATTTGCGGTTGGCCTGCGATTCTCCGGCAAAGGCTTCTTTCAGGTTGTCTGTAGTTTTGCTCATCGGTATTACCTCCAGAAATTGTTTATCAGGAATTGTTATCAACTAACTAGCCAAACACTCGTTCCTACGCAAGCACATTTTTCCATTCGGTAAAATAACGCTTCGCACGCGTCGCTACCACCCGCGCATCAAAAAATCACCCTCTTTTTCTTTCCCCTTTTCTCTTGACGCGAAAGTGAACGATCGTTAACTAATCCTCCCATGTCAAAACGAATGACCGCTACAATCCGCCGCGAGCAGATCGCCGAGGCAGCTCTCGCCCTGGTGGCCGAACAGGGTGTCGCCGCCCTGACCGCGCGCAATGTGGCCAAGGCCGTGGGCGTGACCGCACCCGCCCTGTACCGGCATTTCCCCGGCGGCAAGGCCGACATCCTGGCCAGCGTCCTTGATCTGCTGGATGCCGTGAAAGCCGAAGGGCTTCGCCGCGCCATCAATGATCCGGGCCCGGCCTTGGCCAAGCTGCGCCGCTGCTTCGATCTGCATATCAGTGTCATCGAGCGCTACCGGGCCTTGCCCAACCTGGTCCTGTCCGATGCGATCTGGATCGACGAACCACAGTTCAAAACCCGCCTGCTTGAGAGCCACCAGCAGCAACAGGCTCAAGTCTCGGCCATAATCCGCAAGGGACAGGAGGCTGGGGAGATCAGACAGGACATTGAAGCGGACCAGATCTTCGTCCAGTTTCTCGGACAGTTTCTGACCATCGCCATCCTCTACAGCCGGCGCGGAGACATGATCGATCCAAAAACGCAGGCCGATGCCAACTGGAAAATGTTCATCCGCTCCGTCGCGCCGTAATTTTTTTTATCCAAAAAGTGAACAACTGTTCACATGTTTGTCCAATGGAACGCAAGGAAGGAATCCATGAAAAAAATACTCATTCCCGTTGTCATTCTGGCCGCTCTCGGACTTGGCTATCTTTCCTGGCACACACCGTCCCAGGCCACGGTTCCGGCCGCCGCCAAGGCTGCGCCGGCCCCGGAAGTGGCGGTGGTGACCATGCAGGAAAAATCCGTAACCCTGACCTCCGAACTGCCGGGCCGCACCGCCGTCTATCAGGTGGCCGAGATCAGGCCGCAGGTCGGCGGCATCATCCAGAAGCGGGCCTTCACCGAAGGCGCGGAGATCAAGGCCGGCCAGCTCCTGTATCAGATCGATCCGGCCAGCTATGAGGTGGCCGTGGCCCGCGCCAAGGCCGCCGTGGCCTCGGCCGCTGCCGAACTGGAACCGGCCCGGCTCAAGGCCGTGCGGTATCAGGAACTGATCCGCTCCAAGGCCGTCAGCCAGCAAGACCATGACGAAGCCCAGGCCGCTCTGGCCCTGGCCCAGGCGCGCGTCGCCTCGGCCAAGGCCGAGCTGGACGCGGCCCGCATCGACCTGGAACGCACCAGAGTCACGGCGCCCATTTCAGGGCGCATCGGCCGTGCATCCATCACCCCCGGCGCACTGGTCACGGCCAATCAGGCCATGGCCATGGCCACGGTGCAGCAGCTTGATCCCATCTATGTCGACCTGACCCAATCCAATGTTGAACTCCTGCGCCTGAAACGCGCCCTGGCCTCCGGAGCGATGCTGGCCGCAGGCGAATCCGGAGCGAAAGTCAGCCTCGTGCTCGAAGACGGGAGCCCCTATCCCCTGCAGGGCACCCTGCAACTGGCCGAGGCCAGCGTGGATCAAAGTACCGGCTCCGTGACCATGCGCGCGGTCTTCCCCAACCCGAACCGCGATCTTCTGCCCGGCATGTACGTCCGCGCAGTGATCGAGGAAGGCGTCCTGGCCCAGGCTCTTCTGGTTCCGCAGCAGGCCGTGACCCGCAACGCGCAGGGCCAGGCCCAGGCGTTCGTGGTCGACGCACAGAACCAGCTGGTCCTGCGCCGGCTTGAGCTGGGGCAGACCATGGGCGGCGGCTGGATCGTGCACCAGGGGCTGGCATCCGGAGACCGCGTGGTGGTCGAAGGCCTGCAGAAGGCCAAGGTCGGCATGCAGGTCCGCGTTGCCGAAAGTTCGATGTAAGGAGATCTCATGGCACATTTTTTCATCAATCGCCCGGTGTTCGCCTGGGTGCTGGCCATCGCCGTCATGCTCGGCGGCGTCCTGGCCATCACCACCCTGCCCGTGGCCCAATATCCGACCATCGCACCACCGTCCGTGGCCATCAGCGCGACCTATCCCGGCGCTTCGGCCAAGACCCTGGAAGATTCGGTGACCCAGGTCATCGAACAGAAAATGAAGGGCATCGACGGCCTCGATTACATGTCCTCGACCAGTGAATCCTCGGGCCAGGCAAACATCACCCTGACCTTCAAGGCCGGGACCGATCCGGACATCGCGCAGGTCCAGGTCCAGAACAAGCTGCAGCTGGCCATGTCGCTCCTGCCGCAGGAAGTGCAGGCCCAGGGCGTGCAGGTCACCAAGGCGGCCAAGAACTTCCTTACGGTGCTCGGCTTCGTGTCCGAGGACGGCTCCATGACCAACGTGCAGCTGGCCGACTATGTGTCCGCGAGCATCCTCGACGGCCTGAGCCGGGTGGACGGTGTCGGCGAAGCCACGCTGTTCGGTTCCCAGCACGCCATGCGCGTCTGGCTGAGCCCCGACAAGCTGCACACCTACAACCTCACCCCGGCCGACGTGAGCGCCGCCATCAAGGCCCAGAACGCGCAGGTCTCGGCCGGACAGCTGGGCGGCCTGCCCTCCGTGAAAGAGCAGCGTCTGAACTTCACGGTCACGGTGCAGGACCGTCTGCAGACGCCGGAGCAGTTCCGGGACATCCTCCTCAAAGTCAACGCCAATGGGTCCACCGTGCGCCTGGGCGACGTGGCCAAGGTCGAACTCGGGCCTGAAAACAGCCAGGTCCTCAGCCGTTTCAATGGCCAACCCTCGGCGGCCATGGCCATCAAGCTGGCCACCGGCGCCAACGCCCTGACCACGGTCCGGGCCGTGTGGGATTTCATCGACACCATCAAGCCGACGTTTCCGGCGGGCATGAAAGTCGTGGAGCCCTTCGACACGACACCCTTCGTGCGCATCTCCATCGAGGAGGTCGTGCGCACCCTGATCGAAGCCATGGTTCTGGTCTTCCTGGTCATGTTCCTCTTCCTTCAGAACTTCCGCGCCACCCTCATCCCGACCATCGCCGTTCCCGTTGTCCTGCTGGGCACCTTCGGGGTGCTTGCGGCATTCGGCTACTCCATCAACACCCTGACCATGTTCGCCATGGTCCTGGCCATCGGCCTGCTGGTGGACGACGCCATCGTCGTGGTCGAGAACGTGGAGCGCATCATGCACGAGGACGGGCTCTCGGCGAAGGACGCCACCAGGCTGTCCATGACCCAGATTTCCGGCGCGCTGGTAGGCATCGCCCTGGTCCTCTCGGCCGTTTTCGTGCCCATGGCCTTCTTCGGAGGCTCCACGGGCGTCATCTACCGCCAGTTCTCCATCACCGTGGTCTCGGCCATGGTCCTCTCCGTGCTGGTGGCTCTCGTCCTGACCCCGGCCCTGTGCGCGACCATGCTGCGCCCAGCCAAGGCGGGACACGGCCAAAAAGGCTTCTTCGGCTGGTTCAACCGCGCCTTCGAGGGCATGGCCAAAGGCTACCAGGGCCTCGTCGGGCACATGATCAGGCGCTGGGGCCGGTCGCTGCTGCTCTACGCGCTGCTGCTGGGCGGCATGTTCCTCCTCTTCCAGCGGCTGCCCACGGCCTTCCTCCCCGACGAGGACCAGGGCATCCTCTTTGTCCAGGCCCAGTTGCCCGTGGGTACAACCCAGGAGAAGACCGTCGAGGTCGTGGAACGCATCGAAAACCACTTCCTGCAAAACGAGGAAAAAGCCGTCGCGTCCGTCCTTGGCGTTGCGGGGTTCAGCTTCGGCGGCAGCGGCCAGAACACCGCCATCTGCTTCGTCCGCCTAAAGGACTGGAACGCCCGCAAGACCCCGGACCTGAAGGTCAAGGCCGTTGCCGGCAGAGCCATGGCCGCGTTCTCGCAGTACCGCGACGCGCAGGTCTTCGCCTTCGCTCCCCCCGCGGTGCTTGAGCTCGGCAACGCGGCCGGCTTCGACTTCGAGCTGCAGGACATGGCGGGCCTTGGCCACGAAAAGCTCATGGCGGCCCGCAACCAGCTCCTCGGCATGGCTTCCCAGCACCCCGACCTGGCCATGGTCCGCCCCAACGGCCTGGAGGACACGCCGCAATACCGCGTCGACATCGACTGGGACAAGGCCAGCGCGCTGGGCCTGGCCGTCTCCGATGTGACGAGCGTCATCGCCACGGCATGGGGCAGCTCGTACGTGAACGACTTCCTGGACAAGGGCCGCGTCAAGAAAGTCATCATGCAGGGCGAGGCGCCGTATCGCATGATGCCCGAGGATATCGGCCGCTGGCACGTGCGCGGCAAATCCGGCCAGATGGTGCCCATGTCGAACTTCGTCTCGGCCCACTGGACCACGGGCTCGCCGCGCCTTGAACGCTACAACGGCGTCTCGGCCATGCAGATCCTGGGCGCGCCCGCACCGGGCAAGAGCTCCGGGCAGGCAATGGCCGCCATGGAAGAGCTGGCCGGAAAGCTGCCCGAAGGCATCGGCTACTCCTGGACCGGCCTCTCCTTCCAGGAACGTCAGGCCGGTTCACAGACAGTCCTGCTCTACGGCCTCTCCATCATGGTGGTCTTCCTCTGTCTGGCCGCGCTCTATGAGAGCTGGAGCCTGCCTGCCTCGGTCATCCTGGTCATCCCGCTCGGCGTGGCCGGAGCCCTGGCCGCCGTCAGCCTGCGGGCCTTAAGCAACGACGTCTACTTCCAGGTCGGCCTGCTGACGACCATGGGCCTGGCTGCCAAGAACGCCATCCTCATCGTCGAGTTCGCCAAGAGCCTGGCCGAATCCGGCATGGACCTCGTGCAGGCCGTGGCCCTGGCGGCCCGGCAGCGCCTGCGGCCCATCATCATGACCTCCCTGGCCTTCGGCCTCGGCGTCCTGCCCCTGGCCCTGAACTCCGGCGCGGGCTCCGGCGGCCAGAACTCCATCGGCACGGGCGTCATCGGCGGCACCATCGCCTCGACGATCCTGGGGTCGCTGCTGGTCCCGGTCTTCTTCGTGCTCGTGGCCCGCATGGGTCTGACCCGCAAGGCGCCCAAGAACGCCCCCTCTCGCGTCATCATTCCCGGAGGTCATACATGCGAAGACTAATCATGATTCTTGCGCTGATATTGATGGGCGGCTGCGCAAACCTGGCTCCGCAGCGCGAGCGCCCAGCCATGCCTGTGCCCGAGTCCTGGCAGGAGCCCCTGGACGGACAGAATGCCAGCGATCTTGGCTGGAAGGATGCCTTCCCCGACCCAGCCCTGCAGGAACTCATCAAAACGGCCCTGAGCGAAAACCGCAGCCTGCGCCAGGCCATCCTGAACATCGACAAGGCCCGGGCGCAGGCAGGAATATCCAGGGCGGACCGGTTCCCCGCGATCGACGCGCAGGGACAGAATTCCAACCAGCGTCTGCCCGCCGACTTGAACGGCGGACAGGCCGGCATCAATCGGGCCTGGAATGCGGGCCTAGGAGTCAGCGCTTTCGAGCTGGACTTCTTCGGCCGCCTGCAAAACCTGGAAACCAAGGCCCTAGAAGAATACCTGGCCACGGAAGAGGCCCGGCGGGCAGTGCATATCGCCCTTGTGTCCCAGGTCGCGCGGACCTATCTGGCCCTGGCCTCGGATCGCGAGGCGCTGACCCTGACCAGGGAAACCCGCGCCAGCCGCGAGGCCACCCTGGAACTAACCCAGGCGCGGGTGAAGAACGGCGTGGGCACGGATCTGGATCGCTATCAGGCTGAAGACGCAGTGGCCGTGACCCAGGCCGAAGAGGCCCGGCTCATCGCCCAGATCGCCATGGATGAGAACGCATTGTCCGTGCTCACAGGGCGTCCGGTCCGGGACCTGAACCTCCCGGCCCAGGCCATCAACGACATTCCTCTCGGCGGGCCGGGCAGCCCCGGCCTGCCGTCGGAGCTGTTGCAACGGCGGCCGGACATCCTGGAAGCCGAGCACCGGCTGTGGGCTGCCGGAGCCCAGATCGGCGCGGCGCGGGCCATGTTCTTCCCGCGCATCAGCCTGACATCGAGCGCAGGCTTTGCCAGCCTGGAACTGACGGATCTCTTCAACGCCGCAGCCCGGACCTGGACCTTCGCGCCGAGCGTCAGCCTGCCGATCTTCGACGCGGGCCGGAACAAAGCCAATCTGCAAATCGCCGAAGCCGAACAGAAAATCCGCATTGCCGCCTACGAGGAGGCCATCCAAAACGCCTTCCGAGAAGTGGCCGACGCGCTCGCCAAAACCCAGGGGTATGAGGGCCAGGTCCAGGCTCTGATCCGGCGCGTCAGCAGTTCAAGCCAGAGCCGCATCCTGGTCGACCAAAGATACCTGGCCGGACTGGAGAGCGCCTTCGCCCTGCACGACGCCGAGCGCACCCTGTTCTCCGCACGGCTGATCCTCCTGAACATTCGCCTGGCTCAGAGACTGACCGCAGTGGAGCTCTTCACCGCCCTGGGCGGTGGCTGGCAGGAAAATGCGCCGCGCGTGGCGTCAATTCAATAACCCACCAATATTGAAACAAAAAAGGCGACCGATGGTCGCCTTTTTTGTGCGGTGGAAAACTGGGCCGGTCAATGCGGCGGAGCCGGGACAAAACGGCAGGCCGTGGCCTGCGCGCTAGGTTTCGGAAAGAAGCCGCAGATGCTCTTCGGCCAGGGCGAGGACTCGCCTCCGGCTGGCCGGCGAGACGTCGTGATTGGACAGATGAACCGCCGCGTACCCGCTCAGGGAACGCAAGGCGGGTTGCTCACGGTCCCACTTGAGACCTGACAGGTCCGTATCGGAAGCCGCGGCCACTGAGCGGAAAAACCGCAGGGCCGAGGCGGTCATGCTGCGGACCAGGGGGGCATGGGCCGCACGCAGCTCTGCCGCCGCAGCCTGACATTCACGTAGGGGACCGATCCCGAAGGCATGCCGCCAGTAGGCATGCCAGTACGCGCCCAGGCTCTGCGCGGCCGTGGCCCGCGCGCTGATCGGAGCCAGATCATACAGTCCGCCCTTGCGGCCGGTGACGAAAATTTCCAGCCCCGGGAGCCGCAAGCCTTCCAGCCGCCCCCGCTGGCCATGCCGCATCGCCTCCAGCACCCGCACCACCCGCGCAGGCTTGAATGGATCATGGCAACGCGGACGGTCGAAACGGCACTGCCAGCAGCCCACGCAATCCCGCGCGCTGCGCAGCACCACGTGTCCCGGCTGATACGGCCCGGTCTCAAAGGCGTGCACCGGCCCCATGGACAAGTTGAGGACCCGCAGGCCCGACCAGGCCCCCAGGTGCATGGGGCCGGTATCGGGGGTGATCAGGGCCGCGAGGCCCTGCCCGAACATGGCGAACTGGTCCAGCCCCAGGGAACCGCAGGCGCTGGCCACGGGCCGGGCGGCAAGCCGCCGCACTTCGCGGCACAAATCCCGTTCGCCGGGTCCGCCCAGGAGGACTGGAATATGCCCACGATGTTCCAGTTCACCCACCAGCTCGGCCCAGAATGCGGCCGAGGGCCGCTTTTCCACTTCGCTCGCGCCCAAAAAAAGCCCGACCTTGCGCAGCGGCTCCGGCATGACGCGCGGCAACGGCCAGCGGGTTTCGCTCATGACCTTCGGCGGGATGACGTCGAGCGCGTTCAGGTCGGCCCAATGAAAACGGTTGTGGCGGTTGTTGTGCGTCAGCGACGCGCGGTATTCCTGCCAGACTCCGGCGATGCGCGTCACCCCGTCCCGGATGTAGCCCCCGACCAGAGACTCGCAGTGCAGCCGCCCGGCAAGCTCCATGCTCCGGGCGCGGTGGCTCAGGTTGATGACTAGATGGAATTTTTCCCGCAGGACCTCGCCGCTATGCGCAAAATCCAGATAGCGCACCTGAGGGCTGAGGCGTGCGAGCGGGATGGCGAAGGTGGGCTCGGCCAAGACCCAGATCGGATGGCCGGGGTAGACCCTCTCCAGCCACAAAAAAAGAGGATAGGACAGGATCAGATCGCCCATGCGCTGCATCTGGATGACCAGGATGGGACGCATGGCCTACCCGTAGATGGAGCGCATGGTCCGGACCAGGGACGCAAGGCGCAGGTCGTAGGTGTGCTCGGCGAGGATGCGCGCCCGCGCCGCCTCGGTCACTCGCCTGCGCTCAGCTTCGCGCGGCAGGTAGTGGCGCACCAGCTCGGGAATCTCCTCAGGATCCTGATAGGAGATGATTTCCCGTCCGGGCTCGAACAAGTCCTCCATCTGCCGCCGGTGATCGGTCAGCAGAAACCCGCCGCAGACCGGCACGTCGAAGACGCGCTGATTGACCGCGCCCTTCATCTGCTGGCTGGTGCAGTTGAAGTTGATGCGTGTGGCGGGATAAAAAAGTGGCAGGTCGGCATAGTAGTTGAGTTCGCGGTGATAGCTCCAGCCGCCCTGAGGCAAAAGCTCATGCCAGCCCGGATCGCCGACCAGCAGCGGCTGAAAGGGCAGCAGCCGCTCCACCCGCTGCAGGCGGTAGAGCAGTGTAGCCTGCCAGGTGATGAGAGTCTCGAAGGCAAGCCGTGTGTCCACATCGGGCAGCGCCCGAAAGAGCTCCGCGTGTCGAGGATACTCCTCCAGAAATTTGCCCACGGACAGCGCTCCGCTGGCCATGAAGGCCCAGCCCAACTCTTCGAGACCTGAGATGAGGGCGGATGGAAAAGCATAGTGCCGCAGCTTGGCCCGCACCTTGTGCACCATGGAGTTGCCGACAAAGGCCACGTCGCGCACGGGCTTTGTGTCCGGCGAAAATACGAAGCGATGCGGATCCGTGGCCAGGGGCAGATAATGAACGCGCGAAAAGCCCTGCGCCTTCAGGGACTCGATGTTGTCCACATCCCAGGTGAAGAGCGTGACCCAATCCGAAGCCAGGTTCTCATAGACGTAGAGGATCAGGTGCGGGTTGTCGACGAACCACGACGCCAGGGGCAGTTCCATGCGGGCCAAGAGCGCCGTCAGGATGCCTTCCTTGTCCACCCCGAGGTGGTTGATGGTCAGCACGAAGTCCGGGCGGAACGACAGGATCGCCGCAAGAATGCTCTCCACGAACTCCTGGCTGCCGATTTCCTGGCTGGGCAGCTGCACAAAGGAGGTCGCGTAGCCGAGCCTAGCGCAGGCCGCCTCAAGCTCGCCCATCAGAAAATAGGAGCTGGTCAGCAGCAGCACGCGCGGGGCGGACGCGCGGAATTTGGGGTAGCGCACGTGATTCCAGAAATCTACCTTGCCGCTCAAGGCCAGACGTTCGCCCAGCACCCGGTACAGCTCCGGACGCAAACGGGCATGGAAGGGATCGAGGACTGGCGCGAACGGCAGGCCGCCGTGACGGAGCTGCCAGCGCGTGAGATTGTTCAGGGCCGCTTCCGGGTCGTCCTCTTCCAGCCAGTAGACCCGGGGGTCGTCCCGCCATTTTTCCCGCACTCCGGTCAGTGTGAAGATCGGCTCCTCGCCATCGACCACGGCCACAGGGCCGGAAGTTCGCGCCAGCACGTCCCCGAGCCCAACCCCGAGACCCGCGCCCAGAAAGACCGGCAAGACGCCGCTGGCCGGAATCTCCGCCACGCGGCGAAGCTCGTTGTCGCCTCCGCGCTTGCCGCCCAGCATCTGGGCGCGGCCGTCGCGCAGGACGCGCACGTCCACGGAGCCGTTATCGGCGTGGACACGTTCTGCGGTATAGTTCGCGGCAACCATTGTTCAGGCCTTGCCGCAGGATGGGAGCGGGGAAAAACAGGTCGTGATGAAGGGGGGCATGTTGCTTCCTGTCAAAAAATGAACGTTCGGGAACATGCTAGCAACATGCCTGCCAAGAGGAATCTACAGCTCGTCGCTGTCCAGCCAGATCGTGACCGGACCCCAGTTGACAAGGGACACGTCCATGTCCGCGCCGAATTCGCCCTCGGCCACCTGCGACCACTGCCGGCGCAAGTCGGCCACAAAGGCCTTGTAGAGAGCCAGCGCCGCCTCGGGCTGAGCGGCTTTAGAAAAAGAGGGACGGCGGCCCTTTTTGACATCGGCGTAGAGCGTGAACTGCGAGACCACAAGTATCCCCCCGCCGTGATCGGCCAGGCTCGCATTGATGGGACCGCCCGCGTCGGGAAAAAGGCGCAGGCCCAGCAGCTTCTGCATGAACCTGATCCAGACCGGCCCGCCGATCATGCCGGACCCGTCGCTGCCGCCGAAGCCAAGCAGCACCACGATGCCCGGCCCGATCTCGCCGATGATGCGGCCCTCAACGGAAACGGATGCGCTGCGCACCCGCTGCAGGACTGCGCGCATCAGTCCCGCCCTTCGGAGTAATAGGCTCTGGAGCTCTCTTTCTCCGAGACCATGACCTCGGCCAGACTCACCGGATGCGGGGCCAGCAAATCCTTCATGCGCCGGAACACGAACTGGGCCAGCAGCTCCGAGGAAGGGTTCTGGGCCTTAAAGGCGGGCAGGTCATTCAAATGCCTGTGATCGAGTTCGTCGGTCACCACTTTCAGCAGTCGCTTGAGCTCCTTGAAATCCATGAGGATGCCCAGCTTCGGATGAAGGGAGTCGCCGACGACATCCACCTCCACCGTGAAATTGTGGCCGTGCATGTTCTCGCATTTGCCTTCGTAATGATGCAGCTGGTGCGAGGAGCTGAAATCCGAACTCACCCTGAGCCGCCATGTTCCTTGTGTCATCCATCCTCCGTCCGTCGTGTTCATGCCAATCGCCACAGTTCAAAATCCCGCCAGAAATCCGGGCACGGCGCGACCATGTAGTCCGGTCCGCACTGCATGCGGCAGACATAATCCTCGCGCACCAGATCGATATGCACCGGAGCCTGGCCCGGATACTGCTTCATGATCGCACCCAGCCCAGCCCAGTCCGGCTCCCGGCCGTTCGTGCGCACAAAAAGCACCACCGGCTCCGACCCCGAGCCGACCACCTCGGACAGGAGCTTGAACGTCTCGGCCAGGATCTTGGGCTTTTTGGGGGCGTCCTCGCTCTCCTCGTTCATGGAGTCGCGCTTGGCCACGACCCCCGTCATGAGCAGCGGCTCCTCAGAGGCGAGCAGGTCGCGGTAGGCCACATACGGCTCGGAAAAGACGATGGCCTCGCCCGAACCGCTCAAATCCTCGATGCCGCAAAAGGCCATGCGGTCACCCTTCTTGGTGTTGATGGTCTTGGTCGACGTGACCAGCACCGGCACCTGCACGGGGGTCTTTTCCGGCATGTCCGCGCACTGGGCCAGAGACGCGTAGCCCAGCCGCCGGATCTCCTGACGGAAAGGCTGCAGCGGGTGCCCAATCAGGAAGAACCCGAAGGCCTCCTTTTCCATGCGGCACTTCTCGTCGTCCCCGAACTCCGGCAGCTCCGCGTCCTCGCCCTCGATGCCAAGCCCTGTCAGGTTGCAGGTGTTCTCCTCGACCATGCCCATGAACGAGAGCTGTCCTGATGTTTTGCGCTTGGCCCGCTTCTGGGCCATGGCCTGGACCTTGTCCAGGCCTTCGAGCAGCGCCCGCCGCGAACACCCGAAGCGGTCCATGGCCCCGGACTTGATGAGGGAATCGAGGACCTTCTTGTTGACCTTGCGCAGGTTCACGCGGTGGCAGAAATCGAGCAGGCTGGTGAAATTGCCGTCCTTGTCACGCTCCTCCACAATGGATTCCACGGCGCCCTCGCCCACGCCCTTGATCCCGGACAGGCCGTAGCGGATGGACTCGCCCTCGACCGTGAACTCGTTGTAGCTCCTGTTCACGTCCGGGGGCAGGACCTCGATGCCCATGTCCCGGCAGGCGCTGACATGGGCCAGGATCTTGTCGGAGTTGGACACCTCCGAGGTGATGATGGCGGCCATGAACTCGGCCGGGTAATGGGCCTTCACGTAGGCGGTCTGGTAGGAGATGACGGCGTAGGCCGCGCTGTGGGACTTGTTGAACCCGTAGCCCGCGAATTTTTCCATCAGGTCGAAGATGTACTCGGCGGCCTCCTGGGAGATGTTGTTCTCGCGCGCGCCGTCCAGAAAGCGCACCCGCTGCTTGGCCATCTCCGCCGGGTCCTTCTTGCCCATGGCCCGGCGCAGGTTGTCGCCTTCGCCCAGGGAATACTTGGCCAGGTCAGAGGCGATCTTCATGACCTGTTCCTGGTAGAGGATGACCCCGTAGGTGTCCTCCAGGATGGGGTGGACCACGGGGGCCAGCTCCGGAAATTCATACTCGACCGCGCGCAGCCCGTGCTTGCGGCCGATGAAGTCATCGACCATGCCGCTCTCAAGGGGTCCCGGCCGGTACAGGGCCAAGAGCGCGATGATGTCCTCGAAGCAGGAGGGTTTGAGACCGCGCAGCACCCGGCGCATGCCGTCGGATTCCAGCTGGAACACGCCGTCCGTCTCTCCCCGGCAGAGCAGCTCGAAGGTCTGCGGGTCGTCGAGGGGCAGCTTTTCCAGGATCGGCACGAGTTTGTTGTTCTTGCGGATGAGCTTCAGGGCGTCGTCGATGACGGTCAGGGTTTTCAGGCCCAGAAAGTCGAACTTGATGAGGCCGATCAGCTCGACCTTCTTCATGTCCAACTGGGTCACGACTTCCCCGTTCTTGCCCTTGTGCAGGGGCAGGTACTCGACCATGGGCTTCTGGGAAATGACGATGCCCGCGGCATGAATCGACGAGTGACGGGCCAGACCCTCCAGGCGGCGGGCCACATCGTAGAGCTTTTTGTACTGTGGGTCACTGTTGATGAGGTTTCTGAGCTCCGGCTCCTCGTCCAGGGCCTTGGTCAGGGTCATCTTCAGGTCGTCAGGGATGAGCTTGGCGATGCGGTCGGCGTCCTTGAGGCTGACATCAAGGGCCCGGGCCACGTCGCGGATGGCGCCCTTGGCCTTCATGGTCCCGAAGGCCACGATCTGGGCCACGTGGTCGGACCCGTACTTTTCGGAGACGTATTTGATGACTTCGTCGCGGCGGTTGTAGCAGAAATCCACGTCGATATCAGGCAGGGAGGCGCGCTCCACGTTCAGGAAGCGCTCGAAGAACAGCGCGTAGCGGATGGGGTCCAGGTCCGTGATCTTGAGCGCGTACGACACCAGGGACCCGGCGGCCGAGCCGCGCCCCGGACCAACGGGGATGTTCTGCGATTTCGCCCAGTTGATGAAATCCTGCACGATCATGAAGTAGGCCGGGAAGCCCTTCTCGATGATGACTTTGAGCTCAAACTCAAGGCGCTCGCGGTAAAAGGTCTCGTCCACCTCATACGGCAGAGCGGCGATGCGCTCCTTGAGCCCCTCCTCGGACAGGCGGCGGAACTCCTCGTCCAGGGTCGAACCCGCGGGCACGTCATAGACCGGGAAGAAATGCTGCTTGAGCTTCAGCTCCACCTCGCACATGTCCGCGATGCGGCCAGCGTTCTCCACGGCCTCGGGGCAATGAACGAAAGCGGCCTCCATCTCTTCCGGGGCCTTGTAATAAAACTCGTTGGTGTCGAACCGCAGGCGCTGCTTTTCCGAGGCGATCTTGCCCGTGCCCACGCACAGCAGGATGTCGTGGGCCTCGTGGTCGTCCTTGCCCAGATAGTGGCAGTCGTTGGTGGCCACCAGCGGCAGGCCCGTCTCATGGGCCAGCTCGATGAGCCGGTCGTTGACGACCTCCTGCTCTTTGAGGCCGTTGGATTGCAGCTCAAGGTAGAAGCGGTCCGGAAAGATCTCCATGTATTCTTTGGCCTTGAGCAGGGCATTGTCGAAGGTGCCGTGACGCAGGGCGTACGGCACCTCGCCCTGCAGGCAGGCCGACAGGCAGATGAGACCCTCGGAGTGGGCGCGCAGGTATTTCTTGTCCACCCGGGGCTTGTAGTAGAACCCCTCCAGAAAACCGGCGGTCACGATCTTGACCAGGTTGTGGTAGCCCACGAGGTTCTGAGCCAGGAGAACCAGATGGTATCGCTTCTTGTTTTCCCGGTCGGACATGTCGTCGGCGATGTAGACTTCGCTGCCGATGATGGGCTTTATGCCATGCTTCTTGGCTTCCAGGTAGAAGGGCACGGAACCGAACAGGTTGCCATGATCGGTGACCGCGGCGGACGAAAAGCCGAAGTCCACGGCCCGTGCGCACAGGTCCTTCAAACGGATGGCTCCGTCGAGCAGACTGTACTCGGAATGACAATGCAGATGGGTAAAACCGCTCATGATGCTCTCGGGGAAATCGGGATTTTAAAATCGGGGAAGCGAAGACTAGAAAAGGCGGTCGGGAAAAGCAAGCAGGTCCGCGAAAACCGGAAAATTGATCTCAAGCGGAGGGCGTGTCGAGCAGTGATTCCACTATGCGCGTCTGCGCGGGGATGGCGACGGAATGAAGATCATACCCTTCCCGGATGTAATTTCTTGCATTGCCCCGCATCCGCTCGAAATCCGCTTGATTGGCAAGCACGTCCGTGACCCTGGCCGCGATGTCCTGCGCTGAAAAAAAATCTACCAGCAGGCCGGTCTCGCCGTGCGCGATGACTTCCTGCACAGGAGCGGTGCGGGACCCGACGAGGACGCAACCCGCTGCCATGGCTTCCAGACAGGACCAGGACAGAACGAACGGATAGGTCAGATAGACGTGCACGGAAGAAACGCGCAGCGCGGCCAGATAGGTCTGGTAGGGCACTCGGCCCAGAAAATGAACGCGGGTAGGATCAAAAGAAATTTCGGACAGATAGCGCTCGGCATAGGTCTGCCCTTCCGGCAGTCGGCGGCCATAGGAGACGTCATTGCCGCCGATGATCACAATCCGGGCGTTCGGGCGCGCGCGCTGGATAGCGGGGATCGCCCGCACGAACGAATGAAAACCCCGGTATGGCTCCAGGTTGCGGGCCACGAAGGTGACCACCTCGTCCTCGACGCCAAGCACGGGCTTGCCCTCGCCAAGCAAAAGCCGCGCTTCCGGATTCGGGCAGACAAGGTTCGTGTCGATGCCGTCATGCTGAATCCTGATGCGGGAGCGATACTCGGGCGGATACTGGCTGTGCTGCCAAGCCGTCGGACTGATGCCGGCGTCGCTGGCGGTCAGGGCCAGAAGTTGCGTTGCGTTCTTGATGCGCACCTTGAGCAGGCTATCGAGGTTCGACGGAAACTCCAGATCGAAATCCATGTCGCTGCCCTGGGCGCGGTAGAAAAATTCGCAGTACGAAAGCAGCCGGGCCGCCGGGAACACATCCTTCAGGAACAAGGTCTCGCCCCAGCCGGGATGGGCGCAGATGACGTCCGGCACGAAACCCCGCCTCCGCAATTCCTGACACAGGCGAAAGACCTGCTGCCCGCGGCGGACATGCCCTTCATGATCCCGCACATAAGGATGCGTCTTCGGCGACGGCCCCTGGGGCGGAGCATACGTCAGCACGGGGTAGCCGTAACTCGGCCGCTCCTTCTTCTCGCCAATGGCCACAACCTGATGCCGAGGGTCCATGGCCAGCGCCTTGGCCAAGTGCGGATACTGTCCCGGATAATTCTGATGAACAAAAAGAATCTTCATCGTGTCCGCCTGGCAAAAGTTCAGGGAGTGCGCATCCCTTCATCGAACATCTTGATCAAGGGGTAAAGCGGATTATGAAAAAGGGACTTCAACCCAAGGCCGAAATCCCTTTGCAAAACCCGTCGAACCGCATGACGCGGCCTTGAAAGAACTACAGCGAAGCCCCCACCATCTTGGTCAGGCGCAGAAGCTGATTGGTAAAACCGGCTTCGTTGTCGTACCAGACGATGATCTTGATCATGGTACCGTTCATGACGGAAGTGCACAGACCGTCGACTACGCCGCCGTAAATGCTGCCGATATAGTCCATGGAGACGAGCGGTATTTCAGTGTACCCCATTGCTCCACCTTCCGGTCCGCTGGCGGCCGCTTTGAGCACGGCGTTGACTTCGGCCACGGTGGTCGGCTTTTCCACTTCCACGACCAGGTCCACCAGGGACACGTTAGGTGTGGGCACGCGCACGGCCATACCGTCGAGTTTGCCGGCCAGCGCGGGGATGACCATGCTCACGGCCTTGGCCGCGCCCGTTGTCGTGGGCAGCATGTTTATGGCCCCGGCGCGACCGCGGCGGATATCCTTGTGGGTGCCGTCGAGCATGCGCTGGCTCATGGTGTAGGAGTGGATGGTGGTCATCAGGCCGTGCTTGATGCCAAAGGCGTCGTTCAGGGCCTTGGCCGCGGGGGCCAGGCAGTTGGTGGTGCAGGAGGCGTTGGAGATGATCTTGTGTGCGGCCGGGTCGTAGAGGCCGTCGTTGACGCCCATGACCACGGTCAGGTCCGCATTTTTGGCAGGGGCTGAGATAATCACTTTTTTGGCCCCGGCCGCCAGATGCTTCTCGCAGTTTTCATGATCATTAAACTTGCCCGTGGATTCGACGAGGATGTCGATGCCTTTCCAGTCCCAGGCTTCCTGAGCGTTGCGGGTGACCAGCACCTGCTTTCCGTTCAGCAGGAAACCCTGCTCGTTGGGCTCGACCTCTCCGGCAAAGGTGCCGTGGACTGAATCGTATTTGAGCAGGTACGCCAGGGAGGCGTTGTCGCCGCGAGCATTGACGCAAACCAGCTGGACATCCTTGTTTCCGGCCAGGATGCGGGTGAGATAGCGTCCAATCCGACCAAATCCGTTGAGTGCAATTTTGACAGCCATGTTCTTTTCCTCTTCCGCTTACATTTTATTGGATGAACCGAGCACGTTCCGGATCTTGTGCGCAACCATGTCCCGCACCGCGTTCCGGGCCACCTGCAGATACTGGCGGGGGTCGAAATGGGACGGATTCTCGACCAGATATTTGCGAATGGTCGCGGTCATGGCCAGACGGATGTCCGTGTCGATGTTGATCTTGCACACGGCCGATGCGGCCGCCTTGCGCAGCAGGTCTTCGGGCACGCCCTTGGCTCCCGCGATCTGGGCTCCGTACTTGTTGGCCATGTCCACGAATTCCTCGGGCACGGACGACGCGCCGTGCAGCACAATGGGAAAACCGGGCAGGAGGGCCTTTATCTTCTCCAGGCGGTCGAAATCAAGCTTGGCCTCACCCGCGAATTTGTAGGCCCCGTGGCTTGTTCCGATGGCGATGGCCAGGGAATCGCAGCCTGAGCGGCTCACGAACTCCGCAGCCTGATCCGGATTGGTGTAGACGCTGTGCTCCACGTCCACGTCATCCTCCACGCCGGCCAGCTGCCCGAGCTCGGCCTCGACCCACACGCCCCGGTCATGGGCATAATCCACGACCTTTCTGGTCAGGGCGATGTTCTCATCGAAGGGCAGGTGCGAACCGTCGATCATGACCGAGGTGAAGCCGCCGTCGATGACCTCCTTGCAGATCTCGAAATCCTGGCCGTGGTCGAGGTGCAGACAGACCGGCAGATCGTTCTCGGCCATGGCCGCTTCCATGAGCTTGATGATGTACCCCTGTCCGGCGTAGCGGCGGGCACCGGCGGAAACCTGCAGGATGAGAGGGGATTTCTCGAGATTGCCGGCCTCCATGATACCCTGGATGATTTCCATGTTGTTCACGTTGAAACCGCCGACGGCGAAGCCTTCGGCGTAACCTCGGGCAAACATTTCCTTGGGTGTGGTCAGGGGCATGATCGTCTCCTTGAAATTCTGTTGTTCGTTCTACGCCAATTGCCGTGACAATGTCTCCATATACACGGCATGGGTCAAGTCAAAGGTCAGGGGGGTCACGGTGATGTAGCCGCGGCTCAGATAACCCCGGTCCGAATCGGGCTCGACATTCTCGGGCGGGATGACGCCGCAGAGCCAATAATACGGATTGCCGCGCGGATCGTTTCTTTCGTCGTACCAGTCCCGATAGGTCGAACTGGTCTGGCGGCAGACCTTGAGCCCCTTGGCGTCGGCCAGGGGGCCGGCCGGAAAGTTGAGGTTCAGCACGCAGTGACGCGGAAAACCGGACCAGAAATCCTTTGCCAGCATGGCCACGGCGTACTCGGCCTGGGCGGAAAGCTCCTCCGGATGGTAATCGTCCACGGACACGGCCATGGCCGGGATGCCGTCCAGGGCCCCTTCCGTTGCCGCCGACACCGTGCCCGAATAGAGCACATCCACGCCCACGTTGGCGCCAGAATTGATACCGGAGACTATCATGTCCGGCTTTTTGGGCAAAAGGTGGCTCAAGGCCAGCTTGACGCAGTCCGCAGGGGTGCCGGAAATGCCCAGGCCCGAAAAGCCCGCCTCCTCCACTTCCTTGACCCGCAGCGGAGAGAAGAGCGTGACCGAATGTCCGACCGCGCTCTGCTCGGTCATGGGCGCGGCCACATGCACCCGGTGTCCGGCCCTGGTCAGGGCCGCATACAGGGCGCGCAGTCCTACTGCTCTGATTCCATCGTCGTTTGTGAGAAGAATGTCCATTTGTCGGGAGCGTCCGGATAAAGTTTCTTGGCCTGGGCATTGCCAAGGGTCAGGGCCTTGACGTTGATGTCCAGAATCTTGGCCGGAAGCACTCCGGCCAGGGCCTTTTTCACGTTGGCGAAGTTCATGAACGGCAGAAAATGGCTCAGCGCCCCGAGGCAGATGATGTTGGTGGCCTGCGGCATGCCGATCTTGTCCCTGGCCATGGTCGTGAACGGCAGACCCCAAAAGATGTTGGAGGGGGTCTGGGTCACGAGGGAGGTGTCCACAAGCAGAAAGCCGCTGGGCTTCAAGTTGCGAAAATACAGGTTGCAGGCCTCCTGACTGAGAGCCACGAGCATGTCAAGGTTGACGGGCTTGGGATAGCTGATCCGATGCGAGCTGATGACCAGATCGGCCCGGCTGGCGCCGCCCCGTGCCTCTGGTCCGTAGCTCTGGGTCTGGGTGACGTTGAAGCCGTGATCGATGGCCAGCACCTGGCCCATGATTTTTCCCAGGGTCAGGATACCCTGGCCGCCCGTGCCGGAGAGCCGGATCTCGAATCGATTCAGTTCGTGCTGCTTAGGCATTTCGCTGCTCCTGAAGTTTGTTGCGCAGTTCTTCGTATCGCACTTCCAGGCCCGGACGCATCTCGTCCCGGAACACGCCAATGGGCGTAAACTTGCCCTGCTCTTCGGGTATGAGCTGCCGGTAACGGTCGAGCTTGACGGTGTTCTTCTTGTACCACTGGTACATGTCGACCACGGTCTTGAATTTGTTCTTGCGACCGTACTGGGTGTGGCACGGGGTCAGAATCTCGACCAGATTGAAGCCCGGCTTCTCCAGCGCGTCGGAGATGAGCCCGTCGAGCATGGTCGCATGCAGGACCGTGCCGCGGGCCACGTAACTCGCCCCGCTGGCCATTGCCATTTCCACGATATCGAAGCTGCGCTCCAGCTGACCGAAAGGCGAGGTCGCGGAAACCGTGCCCTCGGGGCTGGTCGGAGAATACTGGCCGCCGGTCATGCCGTAGATGTTGTTGTTGAGCACCAGGGCGGTCAGGCCGATGTTGCGCCTGGCCGCATGGATGAGATGGTTGCCGCCGATGGACATGGCGTCGCCGTCGCCCATGACCACGATGACCTTGAGGTTCGGGTTGGCCATCTTGATGCCCGTGGCGAAGGTCAGGGCCCGGCCATGAGTGGTGTGCACGGTGTTGAAGTCCACGTACACGGCCATGCGCCCGGAACAGCCGATGCCGGCCACAAGGACGACATCGTCCTTGGCGTAGCCCAGGCCGTGCACGCTGCGGATGAGCGACCCGAGCACGATGCCGTGGCCGCAACCCGCGCAGTAGACGTGGGGGAATTTCTTGTTGTGCCGAAGGTAGTCGTGAATGAGTTGTGTTACCTGTGCCATGGTCACGCCTGCATGATGTTTTTGAAAATTTCCGAGGGGGTGATGATCTGCCCGTCAACGCGGTTGTTGGTGATGACGTGGGTCAGTCCGTTGTTGACCCGCTTCACCTCGCGCGAAATCTGGCCCATGTTCATCTCCGGCACGACCAGCGCCTTGCACTGCCGGGCCAGGGCCTGCACCGCCGTCTTGGGGAAGGGGAACAGGGTCTTGAGTTTCAGGAACCCGGCCTTGACTCCGCGCTCCCGGGCCATGTGCACGGCCAGCTCCGCCGAACGCGCTACGCAACCGTACGCGATGACGACCACTTCCGCGTCCTCGCAGTTCACTTCCTCCACCAGCTGGATGTCGTAGAAGAACTGGTCGATCTTGCGGAACTGCCGGTGCATGAGCGCCTTGACCTCGTCGGGCTTGGAGGTCGGGAATCCGTTCTGGTCGTGGGTCAGGCCCGTGACATGGAAACGGTACCCGGACCCGAGCGGCGGCAGGGCCGGAACCCCGCGCATGGTCTCCTCGTAGGAAACGTACCACTCGGGTGGCATGGCCGGGGTCACGCGGGACAGTATCTCGAAATCCTCGGGTCCGGGAATGGTGATCTTCTCGCGGGTGTGGGCGGTGATCTCGTCCAGGAGCAGAATGACCGGCGTGCGGTATTTTTCGGCGAAATTGAAGGCCACGACGGTCATTTCCAGGCATTCCTGCACGTCACTGGCCGAAAGAACAATGATGGGGTGATCGCCGTGACAGCCCCAGCGGGCCTGCTGCACGTCGCCCTGGGCCGGACTGGTCGGCAGGCCGGTGCTCGGGCCGCCGCGCATGACGTTGACCACGACCAGTGGCACCTCGGTCATGCAGGCGTAACCCAGATTTTCCTGCATCAGGGAAAAGCCGGGGCCGGAGGTTGCGGTCATGGCCTTGCGGCCGGCCAGGGACGCGCCGATGATGGCGCCCATGCTGGCGATCTCGTCTTCCATCTGTATAAATACGCCGTCCTTGAGCAGGGGCAGCCGGGAGGACATGACCTCGGCGATTTCCGTGGACGGGGTGATGGGGTAGCCCGCGTAAAAATTGCAGCCGGCCAGCAGAGCCCCTTCGACCACGGCCTCGTTGCCGAGTGCGAAAATTTCCTTCTTCTTACTCTTTTTTATGGCCATGTTCGTCTTCCCGGTTAGGTGTTCCAACATTTTCCTCCGGCCCCGGATCGGTGCCCTGTGCCATCTCCGCAACCTCCGCCCGAGGATCGACCTCGTCGTCGGACTTCCTGCGACTGGTCTCCCTGGGCGTCACGGAGATCGCGAAATCCGGGCAATGCAGCTCGCAAAATCCGCAATTCACGCATTCGCTCTCATGCACCACATGGGCCTTGCCATCGGGCCAGAGTTCAAGCACCCCCGCCGGACAAAAGGCGGCGCAGATCCCGCAGCCCTTGCACCAGTCCGGATAAATCCTCACCTTTGCCTGACCTTTCTTTTTGGACATAACCACTCGATAAAGTGTTGGAGTTTCTTTCGAGGATAAGAAAACACGACGCGCCCCAAAAACAACTTGCGGCAACCAGGCCGGACACGCCCGCCCTCTTGCCAAAGTCGAAAACTTGCCTGTAGACGAAGTGGGAAACGATCACGCAGAAGTCATTGTAAATAATGTGCAACTGTCCAATTATTTTAGAAAATCCTGACATCGTCCTCGTTTGCGCCATTACCTCATGCATGCAGGAATAGCAACTTCATGAAGCACAAAAAAACCTACGTTCGCGATTTGGCCGAAGGAAATTCGATTTCCGAGGTATTCGCCCTGTCCCAGGCTCAGCGCAAGGAAGCCAAGAACGGACCCTACTGGCAGCTGACCCTGACCGACCGCACCGGCAACATCGAAGCCAGGATCTGGCATCCCCAGAGCCAGCAATACGATGGCCTGCGACCCGAACAATTCGTGGCCGTAAGCGGCCAGGTGGCCTCCTTCAAGGACCAGCTGCAGATGAACATCACCGACATCACCGTCATTGACGCACGGGAAGCCGGGCTGGACCTGACGGACTTTCTGCCTTCCTCGGCTGTTCCGCCGGTGGAGATCCTGCAGGAGATGGAAGACTTCCTGGCCGCCGAGCTGACCTTCAAGCCCTGGGCGGCCCTGTGCAAAAGCGTGCTCCGCGACGAACACATTCGCGCCTCCCTTTTAAGCGCGCCCGGAGCCAAGACCATCCATCACGCCTACGCCGGAGGGCTGCTGGAGCACACCCTGGCCATCATGCGCATCTGTAAGGTGCTGTCCGGACTCTATCCGCATGTGGACAAGGAGATCCTGCTCGTGGCCGCCCTGTTCCACGACCTGGGCAAGGCCTTCGAGCTCTCCCACGGCATCAGCCGCGAATACACCAACGCCGGCCGCCTGCTGGGACACATCCAGATCGGCCTAGAGGTTCTGGAACCGTTTCTACGCAAGACCAAGGACCTGCCCGAAGACCTGGCCATGCATTTGAAGCACCTGATCATCGCCCACCACGGGGAGCTAGCGTTCGGTTCGCCCTGCCTCCCGCAAACCGTGGAGGCCTTCATCCTGCACTACGCGGACAACCTGGACGCCAAGATCAACACCGTGCATGGAGCCCTGACCGCACCTGACGGCGAGGAGGCGCAAGGCTGGAGCGACTATCACCGCACACTTGGCCGCTACCTGTATCAGCCCATGCGCACCCCGGCTTTGACCAAGGCGGCGGAGTCCCAGCCCAGACCGGCCAAAAAGGCCGCGCCCAAATCCGAGGAGTCGCCTCTCTTGAAGGCCATGGGCATCTGCGCAACAACCGGCAACCCCTAAGGAGGAAGCATGTTTCTCACTTTTGAAGGCATGGAGGGCTGCGGAAAATCCACGCAGTGCAAGAAGCTCATCGAATATTTCGTGCGCCAGGGCCATGACGTGCTGCACACCCTGGAGCCCGGCGGCAGCCGCCTGGGCAAGGAACTGCGCCGCATCCTCCTCGATCCCAAGAACAGCGACCTGTCCTCCACCAGCGAGCTCTTCCTGTATCTGGCGGACCGTGCCCAGCATGTGTCATCGGTCATCCGGCCGGCCATGGAGGACGGACGGACCGTGATCTGCGACCGTTTCGCCGACTCCACCGTGGTCTATCAGGGCTATGGACGCGGCCTTGACCCGAGCCTCCTGCACCACTTGAACGATGTGGCCGTGCAGGGACTGTGGCCGACCGTGACCATCCTCCTCGACGTGTCCCCGGAGATTGGCCTGAAGCGGGCGCTGACCCGCAACATGCAGGAGAACAAGGCCGCTACCGAGGGGCGCTTCGAAGCCGAGAGCATGGCTTTCCACACCCGCATCCGCGAAGGCTACCTGACCTGGGCCGCCCTGCACCGCAGCCGTTTTCTGGTCGTGGACGCGAGCCGGGACCCAGAGGCGGTCTTCACCTCGATCCTGCGCGGTCTGGAGGAAAAAGGCCTTGGCTAAACCTGAAGTCACCGGGCCCATTCTGACCTTGAACGGGATACCCGGACCTGCAACCCCGCGAATTCAAGCTGGTGGACACGTGAGTACATGCGTCTGAGCCACATTACGGGTTTGAAACAAAAAGAAAAACGCGCCGCCTGCCGAGAGACATCATCCAAGACCCGCATGAGGACCTGAAGCAGCATGTGAATGAACGGCGCGCAGGAATCAACCGGCGCCGTGCGGCCTGGCCATGGCCAGGGGCCGGACCAGGGCGTCAAACGCATCCCCATCCAGATACCCCAGGGCAAGACAGGCCTCCCTTAGAGTGCGGCCCTCGACATGCGCCTTGTGCGCCACCTCGGCCGCCCTGTCGTAACCGATGACGGGCGAGAGGGCCGTAACCAGCATGAGCGAGCCCGCCACATGCCGGGCGATGACCCGTTCGTCGGCGCCAAGCCCCTCCAGAGCGTGGGCCGTGAAGCTTGCGCACGCATCGGCCAGCAGGCGCATGGCGGTCAGCAGGTTGAAGATCATCACGGGCTTGAAGACGCTCAGCTCGAAATTGCCCTGGGAACCGGCGAACCCGATGGCCGCGTCCAGGCCCATGACCTGCACGCAGACCATGGTCATGGCCTCGGACTGGGTCGGGTTGACCTTGCCGGGCATGATGGACGATCCGGGCTCATTGGCGGGCAGGATGAGCTCACCAAGGCCCGCGCGCGGGCCGGAGGCCAGCCAGCGGATGTCGTTGGCGATCTTCATGAGTGAGCAGGCCAGGGTCTTCAAGGCTCCCGAAGCCATGACCACTGCGTCATGGGCCGAGAGGGCCGCATAGAAATTCGGGGCCGGCACGAACGGCAAGCCCGTGAGATCAGCGATCCGGCTCGTGGCCAAACGGGCGAAATCCGGATGCGTCCCGAGGCCCGTGCCTACGGCCGTCCCGCCCAGCGCCAGCCGGTACAGATGCGGCAGGCAGCCCCGCAGCCGCTCGATGTTGTCAGCAAGCAGGGCCGCGTAGCCGGAAAACTCCTGCCCCAGGGTCATGGGCACGGCGTCCTGCAGATGGGTGCGGCCTATCTTGACGATGTCGTCCCACTCCACTGCCTTGCGCTCAAGCTCCGCATGCATGGCCGCCACCGCCGGGATCAGTTTCCCCGTGAGCATGAGGACGGCCGCGATGTGCATGGCCGCCGGGAATGTATCGTTGGAGGACTGGGACATGTTGACATGGTCGTTGGGATGCACGGGCTTCTTGCTGCCAAGCTCCCCGCCAAGAAGCTGGATGGCCCGGTTGGCGACGACCTCGTTCACGTTCATGTTGGTCTGGGTGCCGCTGCCCGTCTGCCAGACATGCAGCGGGAAATGCCCGGCAAGCTTCCCGTCCATGACCTCCCGGCAAGCCGTCATGATCGGCTCGGCCAACTCGGCGGACAGCTTGTCCAGTTCCAGATTGGCCTGCGCCGCCGCGAGCTTCAAAATGCCGAAGGCGTGGATGACCTCCTTCGGCATGAGGTCCTGGCCGATAGCGAAATATTTCAGGGAGCGCTGGGTCTGTGCGCCCCAATAGCGATCCTCCGGTACTTCCACCGCGCCCATGCTGTCGGTCTCGATGCGTGCCATTCGTCCCCCTGATCTCAGATCTTCTTGATCACATTCTCCAGGGGCTTTTTGTTCGGCCCCTGGGTCGGCCGCACGGGATGCCCCACGGGGATGACGGCCATGAACTCACCCTGGGGCTCCTGCAGAAAGGTCAGGATCCTGTCCTTGATGAGGTAGAGAATACCGAGCCACACCGCGCCAAGCCCCAGCGATGTGGCGGCCAGCAGCAGGTTCTCCACGGCCGCTGCCGAACTCTGGATCTCCATGGTGCGAAAAAAATCAAAGCCCATGTCCTTGTCGACCTGAAAAAGTTCCGTGCCGTGGCTGATCAAATCCCCGGTGTTGATCACGGCGATGGTCACCGGAGCCGAGGCGATGCTGCGCGCGGCCATGCGGAGCAAGGACGACGCCGGACGGTCAAAGATCTTGGAGGCCGTGGAAACCAGCTCGGCCAGCTCGATCCGCGCGTTCCCCTCGAGGATGACAAATTTCCAGGATTGGCGGTTATGGGCCGAGGGAGCCTGATTGGCCGCATCCAGCAGAGTCATGACCATGTCCTCGGCCAGCTCGCGGGGTTCGAACTGCCGGATGCTGTGCCGTGCGTGGATGGTGGCCAGGGTTTCATTGGAAAGGGTATTCATGTACGTATCCTTTTTTGCAGGTGCGCGGCGTGGATTGACTTTGGCATGGCCCCGGCGCACAAGCGGTGGCCGGGCACCCTGCCCTGACAAGACCCACTATCCCCAACATGGCACGCAACACAACCTCTTCACGACCTCGCAGCAACCAGCCGCGACCCGACCGCGCCAACCGGAACATCAAATTTTCCGGTCTATTGCGAGGCGCCCTGCGTCTGGCCGGAGGGGTCGTGCTCGGCCTGATCCTGCTGATTCTGATGCTGCGCTTCGTTCCGCCGCCGACCAGCGCCTTTATGCTCGTCCGCCACGTCGAGCGGCTGTTCGACACTCCGCCCGGCCCTGCCATCATGTACGTCTGGACCCCCATGGATGCCATTCCCGCGCACATGGCCCTGGCCGTGGTGGCCGCAGAGGATCAGAACTTCCCGCTCCACTTCGGCTTTGACCTGGACGCCATCGCCAGAGCCATGGAGCACAACGAGAAACGACATACGGTCAGGGGCGCGAGCACAATTTCCCAGCAGGTAGCAAAGAATCTTTTTTTGTGGTCAGGACGCAGCTATGTGCGCAAGGGACTTGAAGCCGGAGTGACCGTCCTGATCGAGACACTCTGGTCCAAGAAGAGAATTTTGGAAGTGTATCTCAATATTGCCGAATTCGGGGACGGGACCTACGGCGTGGGAGCGGCGGCCAGGCGTTTCTACGGCAAGACGCCGGACAGACTGACCCGGCAGGAGGCGGCACTTCTGGCCTCGGTCCTGCCGAGCCCGAGAAAGCTCTCGGCCCAGAGTCCCTCGTCGTATGTGAGGCAGCGCGCAAACTGGGTACAGACGCAGATGCGACAGCTCGGAACAAGCTACGTGGACCCGCGCTGACGGACTTTTTTCGATATTTTTGCAAAGATAGACCCTCGGTCACATCATCACCCGCGCAAGGGAAGTCATCATGAACAAGGGCATTCTCATGGCCATCGGGGCCTACGTCAGCTGGGGGCTTCTGCCCATCTACTGGAAGCTGCTGGGTCACGTGCCCACGCCCCAGCTCCTCTCCCACCGCATCGCGTGGTCCTTTGCGACCCTGATCCTCTTCCTGGGCCTGACCCGGCGCATGGGGAGCTTTCGACGCAGCCTCGGGCCGTCGGTCTGGAGCAGTTACGTCCTGGCCAGCCTGCTCATCGGCGTGAACTGGTTCATCTATGTCTGGAGCGTCAACGCGGGATACATGGTCGAGGCGAGCCTGGGATATTTCATCAATCCGCTGCTCTCGGTGCTGCTTGGCGTCTTTTTCATGCGCGAGCGGCTACGGCCGCTGCAATGGGCGCCCCTGGGACTGGCCGCGGCCGGAGTCATCTACCTGACCTTCGATTACGGCCGCCTGCCCTGGATCGCGTTGACGCTGGCCGTGACCTTCAGCCTCTACGGTCTGGTCAAGAAAAAGGCGCCCCTGGGAGCTTTTGAAGGTCTGACTCTGGAGACGGGGCTGCTGCTGGCTCCCGCCCTGGTCTGGCTTGGCTGGAGCGAACACATCGGCGCGGGCGCGTTCCTGCATGCGGGGACTGGCTCGGACCTGCTGCTCGTGGGCGCGGGGGTGGTCACCACGGCCCCACTGGTCATGTTCGCGGCCGCCGCACACCGCATCCCACTGTCCATGATCGGTATCCTCCAATACATCGCACCGACCATCCAGTTCCTGCTGGGTGTCTTCATGTACCACGAGCCCTTCTCCCGCACCCAGTTCACGGGCTTCGGCATGGTCTGGCTCGCAGTGCTCCTCTTCTGGCTCGAGCGCTGGAGCTTTGGGCGCAACCTGCGCCACGTGGCCTGACGGGAATACGAACGGCCAACTTTTTCAGCCGGGACGAAAAGCCTAGCGGACGGGCTTATTTTGCACGCTTGGATCGGGGCCAATTCTGTGCGCCCTTTTCGCTATCCAGACCTAAAGCCCACAGTTCGGCATATTTTAAAAATGTATAATACGAAGAGAGAACGCAAAGCAGAAAGCCCTGCTTTCCGTCAAATATCCCTTTTTGAAACAAATACATGCGAAAAAAACGAAGGATCGCCCGAGAACAAGCCCCGGACAGTGAGCTTTTCTTTCCCGCAGCGGCCTTCATTTTTGCCCAATGGCTCGCATATAATGAAGATTTGGTTATATACTGGCGCAAATCTGCATACGGGTAGTGGATCAAATCATTTTTCAACGTCTTGATGCTCATTGAGCCAAGAATTTCAACCTGTTCATGTACACTTGCGTCATTATAACGCGTCAATGCTGCCGGATACAAGCGCACAACAGGCTTTGGATACCACCCGCAATGCTTAATGAATCTACCAAAAAACCAACTTAACCTGGGGATCGCATAAACAGAATCACCGACTCCTTGGCATACAACAGAAAGAATTTCATCTTGAAGAGCAGAGCTGACTCGTTCATCGGCATCCAACCAAAAACACCAAGTTGAAGTAACATATCCCTGAGCTATTTGCCGCTGTTTTCCAAAACCAGGCCATTCTGAATTTTGATAAAAACGTACGCCATACTGTGCTGCAATTTCCATTGTTCCATCCGTACTGCCCGAATCGAGGATCACAATCTCATCAACCCATTCATGTACTGAAGCAAGGCAATCACGCAGATGAGCCTCTTCATTCTTGGTGATGATGACTGCAGTCACAGTATGTCCGCTATGGTTCATGCAGGCCCCCAAAAAAAACTCAAATAATTCTATGCCTGATATGCCACCATCCCGGCGTGGACGGCAGGCCGATTAATCTTTATAGCATCCCAATCCATGAGACGGCCAAGGGCTATCCCAACGCCCACGACATAGCAAGGAGGATCCATGCCCGACAAATCCATCACGCTTTACGCCTTGAGTACCTGTATTCATTGCAAAAAAACAAAAGAATACCTCGACGACTGCGGCGCCAAATACGACTGCATCTTTGTGGACAAGCTTGAAGGCGATGAGCGCAAACAGATCATCGAGGCCATCAAGAAAATCAATCCCAATCTGTCCTTTCCGACCCTGCTTGTGGACGAAGAGGCCATTGTCGGCTTCAAGAAGGATCAGATCAAAGACGCACTGGAGAGATGATGACTCCCGAAGAACTTTACGAAAAGCTTCGTCCCCTGCAGGAAGCCAAAGGCTATTTCTTCAACAAGGACAAGGAGTTTGTGCTTGACCTCATGGAGAGCCTGCTCATCAACCGCGACCGTTACGGCTACATGGCCTGTCCCTGTCGCCTGGCTTCGGGCAACCGCGAACTGGACAAGGACGTCTTCTGCCCCTGCGTATACCGCGACCCGGACGTGGCCGAATTCGGGGCCTGCTACTGCGGTCTCTACGTGTCCAAAGAATGGAACGAAGACAAGATCGCCCACGACGTTGTTCCCGAACGTCGAGATCCGGAAAAACTTATGGCCGGGCTTCTCTTCGAAGAATGATTGACTTTGGCTGACGCGGCATCCTATGCGCCAGCCCGGAGCACGCCATGCGACAACAGGTCGAAAAAGCCCTTGATACAGTTCGTCCCATTCTGCAGGCAGATGGCGGCTACGTTGAACTGGTGGACATTCTGCCGAGCGGCATCGTGCAGGTCCGCCTGACCGGAGCCTGCAAGGGTTGTCCCATGGCCCAGATGACGCTCAGAAACAGCATCGAACGCGCCGTCAAGAAAATGGTCCCTGGCATCAAGGCCGTCGAAGCTGTTTAGCCCGCCTTGTCGCCCATGCGGCAGTGAAGGCCCGCAGCCTCTCCTCATCGCCAACTTTTTTTACCGCGCCTTCGCCCTCAAGAGGCCGCTGGTGCGGAATCAGCCGGCGCACGACGCCGAATTTTGGAAGAGCAAATGACACAAATCGTGACCCGTTTCCCCCCAAGCCCCACGGGGTACCTGCATATCGGTGGCGCCCGCACCGCCCTTTTCAACTACCTCTATGCCCGTCAGAACGGCGGCAAGTTCATCCTGCGCATCGAGGACACGGACCAGGCCCGCTCCACGCAAGAGATGACCGACGCCATCATCGACGCCATGCACTGGCTGGGCCTTGATTTCGACGAGGGCCCCTTCTTCCAGAGCGAACGCGGCGACCTGTACAACAGCCACGTGGACAAGCTCCTGGAATCGGGCAAGGCCTACTACTGCTCCTGCACCTCCGAGGAAGTGGAGGCGATGCGCGAGACAGCCCGCGCGGCAGGCCTCAAGCCCAAGTACAACGGCAAATGCCGCGAACTGGGCCTTGGCCCCGGACCGGGCCGGGTGGTCCGCTTCAAGACACCGCTGACGGGCAAGGTCATCTTTGACGACATCATCAAGGGCCCCATCGCCTGGGACGTGCAGGAAATGGACGACTTCGTCATCCGCCGCGCCGACGGTTCGGCCATCTACCAGATGGCCGTGGTTGTGGACGACGCGCTCATGGGCGTGACCCACGTCATCCGCGGCGACGACCACCAGAACAACACGCCCAAGCAGATTCTCATCTACGAGGCCCTGGGCTGCGCCCTGCCCAAGTTCGGACATGTGCCCATGATCCTCGGGCCTGACAAGAAAAAGATGAGCAAGCGCCACGGCGCGACCTCGGTCATGATGTACAAGGATCTCGGCTACCTGCCCGAAGCCATGCTCAGCTATCTGGTGCGTCTGGGCTGGTCCCACGGCGACGACGAGCTCTTCACCATGTCCGAACTGCTGGAAAAATTCTCTCTGGGCGGGCTTGGCAAATCCGCGTCGGTCTTCGACATGGACAAGCTCAACTGGACCAACAGCCACTTCATCAAGACCGGCGACGTTCCGAGGCTGGCAAGCCTGCTGGACGAAATGATTCGCCAGAATTCGAACTTTGAGCCAGCTCTGGACTACCTTGAGGCCATTGTGCCCCTCTTCCAGCCCCGGGCCAAAACATTGAAAGAGATGGCCGAGCAGGCGACCTTCTTCCTGCACGACGCGGAAACGCTGCCCTATGACGAAGCGGCCGTGGCCAAGTTTCTCACCCCTGAGATCCGGGGACACCTGCAGGTCCTGGCCGGACGCATGGAAGCCTTGCCAAGCTTCGATCATAAAAGCCTGGAAGACATGGCCAGCGCCTATCTGGAAGAAACGGGCCTCAAATTCAAGGTCCTGGCCCAGCCCATCCGCGTGGCCATCACCGGCACGACCATGAGCCCGGGCCTCTTTGAAACCATGGATGTCCTCGGACGCGAACGCACCCTGGCGCGCTTCCGCAAGGCCCTGACCCTGTAATCACGGCCCGGAAAACCGGGCCTTTTCGTGACCTGCCGGACGGGTCCATTTTGTCCACACCGTCCATCTCGTCCATAAGGTCCATCCCATGTACGACTACCAACACGACCATACCTATACCGCCCAAGTGGCGGACGGCATCGAGGATCTGGCCCAGGCGGAACTGCAGGAGCTTGGAGCCACAGACTGCGTGCGGGGCTTTCGCTTCGTGCACTTCAAGGCCACGCCCCAGATCCTGTACCGCATCGTCTTCCGCTCGCGGCTGGCCTCGCGCATCCTTGCCCCGCTCGTACGCTTCGCCTGCCCCTCGGACCAGGCCCTGTATGACGCGGCCAGGGAAGTGCGCTGGTCAGACTTCCTGAACCCAGACCAGACCTTCGCGATCTTCGCCAATGTCTCGAAAAGCGCCATCGACCATTCGCAGTACGCTGGCCTGAAGTTCAAGGACGCCGTGGCGGACTGGTTCCGCGATCACGGCGGACGCCGCCCCAGCGTCGATCCCCGCGACCCGGACCTGTGGCTGCACCTGCACATCCACGAAGACATGGCTACGATCAGCCTGGATGTCTCCGGCGGGTCCATGCACCGGCGCGGCTATCGCGTGCAGAGCGTAGACGCGCCCATGGGCGAGACCGTGGCGGCGGCCGTGATCCGCATGAGCTGCTGGGACGGCCAGTCTCCGCTCATTGACCCGATGTGCGGATCCGGGACCATCCTGTGCGAGGCCCTCATGCACGCGGCCAATCTTCCGGCGGGTCTGCTGCGCGCGAAATTCGGCTTTGCGCGACTGCCCGATTTCAATCTTAGGCTCTGGGACGTGGAGCGCGAAGCACAAGTCATGTCCGAGTTCACCGCCGACCTGCGGGGAAGCGACATCGACCCCGTCGCGGTGGAAGCGACCCGCACCAACCTTTGCCGTCTGCCCGGAGGAGACGAGGTCATCGTCGGGCGCAAGGATTTCTTTGCCCGTCACGACATGGCGGGAACGACCATCGTCTGCAATCCGCCCTACGGCATCCGCCTGGGCAAAAACGAAGATCTGGCGCCATGGTTCAAGAGTTTCGGGGACCATCTGAAGCGCCACTGCTCGGGCTCGACAGCCTACGTCTATTTCGGGGACAGGGCCTGGCTCAAATGCATCGGTCTGAAGCCCGACTGGAAAAAACCGCTCAAGAACGGTGGCCTGGACGGACGTCTGGCCAAATTCAGCCTGTACTGATCCCCCTCGAAGAAGGCACACATTTTGACGCCCTCCTGTTGACAGAACCCAATCATTGTTTCAATTTGGGCTCAACCTTCCAATTTCACCGCCCCGGCTCGCATCCCGAGCAGCAGAATGGGGCGAACAATTGGCATCATGTTCTATACATTAAAAGGAGGCTTGTATGATCTTCGTGCTCCCGGATCTTCCTTTCGCCAAGGACGCTTTAAGCCCGTGCCTCAGCGCCAAAACTTTCGATTTTCACCACGGCAAGCATCATCAGCTGTACATCGACAACACCAACAAGCTGATCGCGGGCACCGACCTTGACGGCAAAACCCTGCGGGAAATTATAATGGCCACGGCTGGCGACGCTACCCGTGTAGGCGTCTTTAACAACGCGGCCCAGGTATGGAACCATTCCTTTTACTGGCAGTGCTTGAAAGCAGGCGGTGGAGGAGCACCCACCGGGCCCATTGCCGAAGGCATTACCCAGACATTTGGCAGCTACGAAAATTTCGCCAAGGCCTTCAAGGAAGCCGGCATGACCCAATTTGGCAGCGGGTGGGCATGGCTGGTGGAAAAAGGTGGAAAGCTCGAGATCATGAAGACCGCCAATGCCGACACACCCATGGCGCACGGCGCCAAGGCCCTGCTCACGGCCGACGTGTGGGAGCATGCATATTATATTGATTACCAGAACAGGCGGGCGGATTATCTGCAGGATTTCCTGGACAAGCTGATCAACTGGGAGTTCGTCAACCAGCAGCTACGGAAATAAGACAAACCCAACAAGAAAGGCGATCACGGGGATCGCCTTTCTTGTTGGAAAAACTGGGCAGCCTAGTTGGCTGTGGGCTTGGTCACGGATCCGGAACGAATGCACTGTGCGCAAACCTTGACCCGCTTCACTTCGCCGGACTGCAACTGGGTGCGTACGGACTGAAGATTGGGCATGAAGCGCCGCTTGGTCTTGTTGTTGGCATGACTGACATTGTTGCCGACCTGAGGCCCTTTCCCGCAAATATCGCAAACTTTTGACATGACGTCCTCCTAAATAGTGCTTGAATATCTTAAGCTGTCATGGCCTGGCAGCTCCGAGACTTTCCGGCCGGCCATGATCTTGATTTGCCGCCAGAGGAATTTGCACCCATATATCCGGCCGCCGGGAATGGCAAGTAAAAATCCTTGACAGGAAAAAGAAGAGACATATACACGTTCCGATTCGAGGTGCTGACATGGTTGAACATTGGATTGGGCTGTCAAATCTCCCGGCGCTTGGCCGGGAATTTTCATTTGACGATCAGCAGATGTGGCGGGATTTCTGGAAGGAATTCCACTATGATCTGGAAATCGTCACTCCCCTGCTGTCGACGATCAGCGTCGCCGCGCAGCCGGAAGGATACCTGATCCAGGGCCGCATCCGCGGCGTCGTCAAGGCCATGTGCCACCGCTGCCTGGAAGATGCCCTGATCGTGATCGATCACGACTTTGACACCTTCGAAGCGCATGACGATGTGGATATCATTGAAGGCGAGCCAACCCATCTGCGCAACATCGACACGGGATGGGAGCTGAACGCGGGAGGTCTTTTATGGGAAGAATTCCTCCTGGCCCTGCCCGAAAAAATACTTTGCGCCGACACGTGTTTGGGGCTATGCCCGCAGTGCGGAAAAAACAGGAACATGGAACAGTGCGCCTGCAGCAACCCGGACAGCCAATCCCCTTTGGCCAGGGCACTGCAAGGTGTTAAAATCAAAACCAATTAGATTGCATTTACGATAGAGGTGCCCTCATGCCATTGCCTAAGAAGAAAACATCCAAGTCCAGAAGAAACATGCGCCGTTCCCACGATCACGTCGCCATCCCCAACGTCGTGTACTGTGAATGCGGCGAAGCCAGCCTGTCCCATTGCATCTGCCCCGGTTGCGGCAAATACAAGGGACGTCAGTACACCAAGGCTGCAGATGCCTAAAGACATCTGTCTCGCCGTGGACGCCATGGGGGGAGATTTCGGCCCGGAAATCAATGTTCCGGGCTCCCTGGCGGCGGCTCGCGAGACGGGAGCCAGATTGATCCTGGTGGGCGACGAAGCGTCCATCCGCAAGGAACTGGACAAACACGCCCACGCCGACGTGCGCTTCGAGATTGTCCACACCACGCAAGTGGCCGGGATGGCGGAAAAGCCTTCGGACATACTGCGGCGCAAAAAGGACAGCTCCATGCAGGTGGCCTTCCGTCTTGTGCGGGAAGGCCGGGCGCATGGCGTTGTCACCGCCGGCAATTCCGGAGCCGCCTTGGCCTGCGGCATGTTCATCCTTGGCCGTATTGGTGGGGTTGACCGGCCGGCATTGGCTTCCATCCTGCCGACGCTCAAAAAGCCCATCGTCCTCATCGACGTGGGTGCCAACGCCGATTGCAAGCCGTACAATCTGGTCCAGTTCGGCCTCATGGCCGAAGTGCTGGCTCGTTGTGTGCTTGGCATCGCCAACCCCAAAGTGGGTATTCTGAGTATCGGCGAGGAAGAAGGCAAAGGGAATTCCCTGACCAAGGACGCCTTCACACTACTGAAAAGTTCCTCGCTCAATTTCATCGGCAACGTTGAAGGCCGTGATGTCTTTACCGGCGAAACCGATGTCATCGTCTGCGACGGGTTCGTTGGCAATGTAGCCCTGAAGCTGAGTGAAGGTCTGGGCTCGGCGCTGGCCTCCATGCTCAAGACGGAACTGAAAAAGTCCATCTGGTCCCGCCTGGGTACGCTCATCGCGCTGCCCGCCTTCAAACGGTTCGCCAAGAAAATCGACTATGCCGAGTACGGCGGTGCGCCCATTCTGGGCTTAAACGGCATCGCCATCGTCTGTCACGGGGCGTCCAACGCCCGCGCCATCACCACCGCTCTGCAGCAAGCCGCGCTCTTCGTTCAAAAAAAGGCGAACGATCACCTTGTACAAGGCCTGCACGCCAACACGGAACTGAGCCTCTTTTCCCGAACCGGCCAAGCCTCCGCCCTCAAGCAGGAAGCTTCCGCCCTCTAGTTCCGGGTCTTGACGTAGCGCATCCAATTAGAATGTAGGTACCCTCACATGTCTTCACCGTGCTTCATTACCGGAATCGGCTTGCACCTGCCCCGGACTCTCGTGACCAATGCGGATCTCGAACACATGGTCGACACTTCGGACGAATGGATACTCTCGCGCACCGGCATCGGCGCCAGATATTTCGCCCAGGAAGATGAGCCATGCTCCGTCCTGGCTTATCATGCCGCATGCAAGGCCCTGGAAAACGCAGGACTCACCGCCCAGGATCTCACCCATATTTTTGTCGGCACTTTTTCCGGTGACTACAATCTCCCGAGCACCTCCTGCCTGCTGCAGGACATGCTCGGCCTGAAGGGCATCCCCGCCTTCGATTTGGCCGCGGCCTGCTCCGGATTTCTCTACTGCCTGGAAACCGCCCGCGCTTACGTATCCCTCTATCCGGACGCGAAAATCCTGATCGTCGGCAGCGAGGTGACCACTTCGCGCATCAATTTTGAAGACCGCACCACCTGCGTGCTCTTCGGCGACGGAGCCGGGGCTGCGGTGGTCACGGGCCAGGCCAATCCGGGCAGAATCAAGGTCCTCGATTGCATGCTCAAGGCCGACGGCTCCGTGGGAAATCTCCTGACCATTCATGGCGGTGGTTCGGCCTGCAAGCCCGTGCTTGGACAGCCCATCGGGCCTGAATACTTCGTGCAGATGAACGGCAGGGATGTGTTCAAGCATGCCGTACGTTTCATGTCCGAAATTTCCACCACGCTGATCGACCGCAACGGCCTCACCGCCGATGACATTGATCTGATCATCCCCCATCAGGCCAACATCCGCATCATCGAAGCCATCGCCAAAAAAATGGACGTGAACATGGACAAAATCTATGTCAACGTCGACCGCATCGGAAACACCTCGGCCGCGTCCATCCCGATCGCCCTGGCCGAAGCCGAAGCCAGCGGCCGCATTCAGCCCGGGATGAAGGTCCTGCTCACGGCCTTCGGGGGCGGCTTTACCTGGGCATCGGCCTTGTTGCAATTTTAGTGGTGATTAAGTAACCACTCAGCTCTTGCGTTTCCAGCAAACCCACGAGGTCAATCATGAGCGAACTGATCAAGACCGCCCTGGTCACCGGCGGCACACGAGGGATCGGCAAGGCGATCGTAAAAACACTTGCAGGCTCGGGGTACCAGGTTTATTTCACCTATGTTAGCCGCCCGGAATTGGCCGAAAGCGTGTGCGCCGAAGTTGCAGCCGCCGGCGGCTTGGCCAGGGGCTTTCAGCTTGACGCCAGCGACTGGGATGCCGTGGCCGATTTTTTTTCCGAGCAGATCAAGGACAAGGTCAGCCTCGCCCTGCTGGTCAACAATGCCGGAATCACCAAGGACGGCCTGATCATGCGCATGAAGCGCGAACAATGGGAACAGGTCATTCAGGTCAACCTGACCGGAGCCTTTGTCTGTCTGCAACAGGCGGCCAAGATCATGATCAAGCAGCGCCAGGGGCGCATCGTCAATATTTCTTCCGTCGTGGGGCAGATGGGCAATGCCGGACAAGCCAACTACTGCGCGTCCAAGGCCGGCCTCATCGGGCTGACCAAGGCCGCCGCCCTGGAGCTTGGTTCGCGCGGCATCACCGTCAACGCCATCGCGCCGGGATTCATCGAGACCGACATGACTGAAACACTCCCCCCGGAAGTGCGTGACAAGTACCTTGAACGCATTCCCTTGGGCCGCCTCGGATCAGCGCAATCAATCGCCGATGCCGTGGCCTATCTCGCATCCGACCAGGCGGAGTACATCACTGGCCAGGTGCTCGGAATCAACGGCGGCATGTATCTGTAGCCTGATTCCAAATTTAGTTAAGAATACACACTTTGGAGGAAGAAAATGTCTATTGAAGAAAAAGTCAAAGAACTGGTAGTTGAGCAGCTGGGTGTTTCCGCGGATGAAGTGAAGCTGGATTCCTCCTTTGTGGAGTCCCTGGGCGCCGATTCCCTGGACCTGACCGAACTGATCATGGCCATGGAAGAAGAATTCGACATCGAGATCGATGACGAAGACGCTCAGAAGATCGCCACGGTTCAGGACGCCATTACCTATATCAAGTCCAAGTCCTAGGACCTGAAACGTCGCCATGACACGGTACCCCGGTCTGGCTGGGGTACCTTTTTTTTCATGCACCGCCTTGCGGAATATTCCGTGAGGCATGTCCATTTTTCGAGAAGATCATGATTGGAAAACGCGTTGTCGTGACTGGCCTTGCGGCCATGACCCCCATTGGCAATTCCCTGCAGGAGAGTTGGTCCAACCTTGTCGCCGGAGTATCCGGCATAGGCCCCATCACCCTCTTTGATTGCACGGAATATGACACAAAGATCGCCGGAGAGTTGAAAAACTTCGAGCCGACGGATTATGTTGGCGTCAAGGACGCCAAACGCATGGACCGGTTCGTCCAGATTGCCGTCGCCGCCGGCAAACAGCTCATGGAAGATTGCGGTCTGGTCATGGACGAGGCCACCGCTCCCGAAGTGGGCGTGCTGTTGGGCTGCGGCCTGGGCGGACTGTCCACCATCGAGGACTTTCATTCCAAGCTGCTCAAATCAGGGCCAAGCCGTGTTTCGCCCTTCTACATCCCGATGCTGATCGCCAACATGGCTTCCGGACAGATCTCCATCCACACCGGCGCCAAGGGGCCGAACCTGGTGACCACCTCGGCATGCGCATCGGCCACCCATGCCATCGGCTATGCCTACTCGGACATCAAGCTCGGCAGGGTCAAGGCCTGCATCACCGGCGGCGTGGAATCGACCATCACGCCCATGGGCGTCTCCGGCTTCATTGCGATGAAGGCCCTGTCCACGCGCAATGATGAACCGCAAAAAGCGAGCCGCCCCTTTGACGCCGACCGCACCGGATTCGTCATCGGTGAAGGCGCGGGCCTGCTCATGCTCGAAGAGCTCGAACACGCACTGGCGCGTGGAGCCAAAATCTACGCCGAGGTCGTTGGTTACGGCGCTTCCGGAGACGCATACCACATCGCAGCTCCCGAAGAATCGGGCACAGGCATGGCCTGGGCCATGAAATGCGCCCTGCGCGACGCCGAACTGACACCGGAACGGATCACCTTCGTCAACGCACACGGCACGTCGACCAAGCTCAACGACAAGACCGAAACCAAGGCCATCAAGAACGTCTTTGGCGCCCATGCCTACAAGATGCCCATCACCGCCAACAAGAGCATGATCGGTCATCTCCTTGGCGCTGCCGGCGGCGCCGAAGCAGTGTTCACGGCCATGAGCCTGACGACGGGCATTCTCCCGGGCACTATCAACCAGGACACCCCGGACCCGGATTGCGACCTCGACTACACGCCGAACGGCAGCCGGGAACTGAGCCTCGAATACGGAATCAGCAACTCGTTCGGATTTGGCGGCACCAACGCCTCGATCATCCTGCGCAGTTTCAAATAACGACGCGCCGCCATCGCGGCCCAACAGAGAGGAAGACGCCATGGACGAACTCACACGCCAGGATCCGCAGATAGCAAAAGCCATCCAGCTGGAGACCAACCGCCAGATCACCAAACTCGAACTCATCGCTTCGGAGAACTTCACCTCCCTTGCGGTCCGCGCGGCCATGGGCAGCGTCATGACCCACAAGTATGCCGAAGGCTATCCGGGAAAACGCTACTACGGCGGTTGCGAGTACGTGGACATGGCCGAGAACCTGGCCATGGAGCGGGCGCGGCAGCTCTTCAAGGCCGAATACGCCAACGTCCAGCCCCACTCCGGATCCCAGGCCAACATGGGCGCATATTTCGCGGCCATCCAGCCCGGCGACACGATCCTGGGCATGAACCTGTCCCATGGCGGTCACCTGACGCACGGCAGTCCGGTCAATTTTTCGGGCCGTCTGTTCAAGACCGCTTTCTACGGAGTCGAGAAGGAAACCGGCCTGATCAATTACGACGAAGTGGAAGCTCTCGCCAAGGAGCATCAGCCCAAGATGATCATCGCCGGAGCGAGCGCCTACCCCCGCACCCTCGACTTTGCCCGCTTCCGGGCCATCGCGGACAGTGTCGGCGCGAAGCTGTTGGTCGACATGGCCCACATTGCCGGTCTGGTGGCCACGGGTCTGCATCCTTCGCCCATCGAGCATGCCCACTACACCACGACCACCACGCACAAGACCTTGCGCGGCCCTCGCGGCGGCATGATCCTAAGCTCCGAGGAGTTCGGAAAGACGTTGAACTCCCAGATCTTCCCCGGCATCCAGGGCGGACCGCTCATGCACGTCATCGCGGCCAAGGCCGTGGCCTTTGCCGAAGCCCTGCGCCCCGAATTCAAGGACTATCAACAACAGGTGATCCTGAACGCACAGGCGTTGGCCAAGGAACTGACCGACGCCGGCTACCAACTGGTTTCAGGCGGTACGGACAATCACCTCATGCTCGTTGATCTCACCGCGCAGGACATCACGGGCAAGGACGCCGAGATCGGTCTGGACAAGGGCGGCATCACCGTCAACAAGAACACGGTCCCCTTCGAGACCCGCTCCCCCTTTGTCACCTCCGGAGTGCGCCTGGGCACACCGGCCCTGACCACACGCGGCATGAAGACCGACGACATGCGCAAGGTGGCCAAATGGATCGTCGCCATCCTGCAGAGCCTGGACAACGACACCCGGCTGACGCAAATAAGTGGCGAAGTGGAAAAATTCGCAGGCAAGTTCCCGCTTTTCGCCTGGTAATCCTAGGTTCTCTTTACCGCCTTTCGCAACCACAGGGCCAATTTGCGGGCCCTGTGGTTGATTCGTTTCATAAGCGCACGAGGTGACCATGGACAACCGCATCCCCTGGCCGGACTATTTCATGAGCATCGCCTATCTGGTCGCCGAACGCTCAACCTGTCTGCGGCGCAAGGTCGGCGCCCTGGCCGTCAAGGACAAACGCATCCTGGCCACGGGCTACAATGGCGCACCCGCCGGACTGACCCATTGCCTGGATATCGGTTGCATGCGCGAAAAACTGGGCATCCCGTCGGGGCAACGGCACGAGCTGTGCCGGGCGCTTCACGCCGAACAGAACGTCATCATACAGGCCGCCATCCACGGGGTTGGCATCGAAGACGCCGACATTTTCTGCACCACACAGCCGTGCATCCTCTGCGCGAAGATGCTCATCAACTGCCGGGTGCGGGCCATTTATTACGCCGAGGGCTATCCCGACGAGATGTCCCGCGAAATGCTGGACGAGGCCAAAATCCCCTATCAACGTCTGGAAAAGACACCCGATGCGACCTGAAACGCAATTCATGGACCAAGCCATCCGTCTCGCCGCGAAAGGACGGGGCCGGACCGCGCCCAACCCCTGCGTGGGAGCGGTGCTGGTGCAGGGCGGCAATGTCGTGGCCGAAGGCTATCACACCGCCTGCGGGCAACCCCACGCCGAAGTGGAAGCCCTGCGCGACGCTGCGTCCAAAGGCATCGATCCCCGCCAATGCACGCTCTACGTGACTCTGGAGCCCTGCAATCATCAAGGCAAGACGCCTCCCTGCACCAAGGCCATCCTTGAGGCCGGGGTTCCCGAAGTGGTCATCGGATGTAACGACCCCAACCCGTCCGTAGCCGGCGGAGGGGCCGAATATCTGCAACGCCGGGGCGTCAAAGTGCGCACGGGCGTGCAGGAACAGCAATGCCGGGACCTTATCGCCGATTTTCTGATCTGGCAGACCACAGGCCGCCCCTACTCCATCCTGAAGCTGGCCACCACCCTGGATGGCAAAATCGCCACCCGCGACGGACAGGCCGCATGGATCTCGGGTGAGGCTTCACGCAGGGAAGTGCACGCATTGCGCACCTGGTGCGGGGCCGTCATTGTCGGCGGGGGAACCTACCGCGCGGACAATCCGCTCCTGACCTGCAGACTGCCCGAGTACGACGGTCCCCAGCCCCTGGCCGTGATCGTATCCCGAACCCTGCCGGACCCCGCGCAGGAGTCAAACCTGCTCTCCTCCCGGCCGGGACAGACCATCTTCTGGACCACCGTGGCGGAAAGCCAGTCCCTGCGGGCCGCCCGCCTGGCCGACCTGGGCGCGTCGGTCTGGGGTCTCTGTGCCTGGGCCGGCAATCAGGAAAATGGACTCGACCTTGGCGAAGGGCTTGAATTGCTTCGCCGCGATCGAGGCTGCCACTATTCCCTGACCGAGGGCGGCGGCCATCTGGCCGGGTCAATGCAACAGCAGGGGTTGGTCGACGAGCTGCGCATCTTTCAGGCCATGAAGGTCCTTGGCGATGAACATGCCCGCAGCGCGTTTGCCGGACGCCATGTTCTCTCCATGCAGGACTGCTGGAACTTTCGGGCCGTGGAGCAGGGCTTTTTCGAAACAGACCTCTACCTCAGACTGCGACCAAAGGAGTAGCCATGTTCACAGGCATCATTTGGGGAGTGGGCCAGATTGCGGCCTTGGACCGGCGGGGAGGCGAAACGCGCTTCACCGTGCGACCGGGCTTCGCCCTTGCCGACTATGCCCTTGGCGAATCCATTGCCGTGAACGGCGTCTGCCTGACCGTGGAAACTTTCGGGGATGGCTGGTTCACGGCCTACGCCTCGGCCGAGACCATGTCCGTGACCAATCTAGGCGCGCAGCGCGTGTCCTCCACGGTCAATCTCGAACGGGCGCTGGCCATGGGGGACCGCCTCGGCGGGCACCTTGTCTCCGGACATGTGGATTGCCTGGCCGAAGTCCTGTCCGTCCGTCAGGCCGGCCAGTCCAAAATCTATCGGTTGGGATTCCCGTCCACTTTCGCGGCCCAGGTCATCTCCAAGGGCTCGGTGGCCCTCGATGGAATCAGCCTGACAGTCAACGATTGCGGTCAGGATTATTTGGAAGTAAACATCATCCCGGCCACGCAACGGGAGACGACCATCTCCGGCTGGACCCCTGGGCAGCGGGTCAACATGGAAACCGACGTCATCGGCAAGTATGTTCAGCGCATGCTCTCGCCCTGGAACGAAGGCCGCCCCCAGCCCGCATCGTCGTCCATCACCCCGGATTTTCTGAAAGAACACGGATTTTAATCTCGGACTTCGTCCGGACGTCGCTACACGAGGAAAACATGCACAAATGTACGGCCGAAGAGGCCATCAAGGAAATAAAGGCCGGGAAGATGATCATCCTGGTCGATGACGAGGATCGCGAAAACGAAGGCGATCTGACCATTGCCGCCGAAAAAGTCACGCCGGAGGCCATCAACTTCATGGCCAGATTCGGTCGCGGCCTCATCTGTCTGGCCCTGGAGCCGGCCCTGGTCGACAAGCTGGAGCTGCCGCTCATGGCGCGGCGCAACACGTCCAAGTTCGGCACCAATTTCACCGTCTCCATCGAAGCCAAACAGGGAGTGACCACGGGCATCTCCGCCCATGACCGGGCCCTGACCATCCAGACCGCCGTGGCCGACGAGACCACTCCCGAGGATCTGGCCACCCCCGGCCACATCTTTCCCCTGCGCGCCAAGCCAGGCGGAGTCCTGGTTCGGGCCGGTCAGACCGAAGGTTCCGTGGACCTGGCCCGGCTGGCGGGCCTCAAGGGCGCGGCCGTGATCTGCGAGATCATGAATGACGACGGGAGCATGTCGCGCATGCCCGACTTGCGCAAATTCGCGGCCGAGCACGACATGAAGATCGCGACCATCGCCGATCTCATCGCCTACCGCTCCCGCAAGGATTCCCTCGTCCGCCGCGTGGCCGAAGCCCGCATGCCGACCTGCTACGGCGAATTCACCATCGTGGCCTATGAGAACGACATCGACAACCACACCCACATCGCGCTGGTCAAAGGTGAAATCTCCGAGGACGTTCCCGTGCTGGTGCGCGTCCACAGCGAATGCCTGACCGGCGACGTGTTCGGGTCCATGCGCTGCGACTGCGGCAGCCAACTGCAGCGGGCCATGCAGAAGATCAACGACGAAGGCGCTGGGGTCATCCTCTACATGCGCCAGGAAGGCCGTGGCATCGGCCTTGGCAACAAGATCAAGGCCTATCATCTGCAGGACGAGGGCCGGGACACGGTGGAAGCCAACCTGGATCTGGGCTTCGCCCCGGACCTGCGCGACTACGGCCTTGGCGCCCAGATTCTGGTCGACCTCGGCGTGAAGCACATGCGGCTTCTGACCAACAATCCCAAAAAGATCATCGGCCTGGAAGGCTATGGCCTCAAGGTCGATGAGCGGGTGCCCATCGAAGTGCCTGCCTGCGACGACAACAAGTGCTACCTGCACACCAAGTATTCCAAGCTCGGCCATCTCCTGCACCTGGACGCCGAAAACAAATAATTTCCAAGGAGACGTCATGCTGCACATCAAGACCATTGAAGGCCATCTGCAGGCCCAGGACCAGAAGTTCACGATCATCGCCAGCCGCTTCAACGACTTCATTGTCGACCGCCTCATCGGCGGAGCCGTGGATTATCTGGTTCGTCACGGCGCCGCCCGTGAAAACATCACCCTCATCCGCGTGCCCGGCGCCTTCGAGATGCCCCTGGTGGCCCAAAAAGTAGCCAAAAGCGGCACGGCCGACGCCATCATCTGCGTCGGCGCGGTCATTCGTGGCGCGACCCCCCACTTCGACTATGTCTGCAGCGAAGCGACCAAGGGCATCGCCCATGTGTCCATGGAGACGGGAGTGCCGATCGGATTCGGTCTGCTGACCACGGACACTCTGGAACAGTCCATCGAACGCGCCGGCAGCAAGGGCGGCAACAAGGGTGTCGAAGCCGCAGCCGCGGCTCTGGAAACCCTGCGCGTGCTGCAACAGATCTAGGGGATATTCGTGACTCACAACCGTCGGCATCAACGCCGCTTTGCCTTTCAGGTCATTTATTCGTTCGGTTTTGACCGGAACGTGTCCAAGGACACCCTGATCAGATCCTTTGACAATTTCTGGGCCGAGGAAGAATTCGACATGGAGCGCCAGGATTCCTACGCCTGGACTCTGGTGGAGGGCGTCTTCGACAATTACGACCGCATCGACGAGATCATCACCCAGCACTCGCAGCACTGGAAACTGAACCGCATCGCCAAGGTCGAACTGACCATTCTGCGGCTCTCCCTGTTCGAGATGCTCTTCTGCCCCGATATTCCGATCAAGGTGGCCATGAACGAGGCCATCGAACTGGCCAAGAACTTCGGGGACGACAACTCCAAGACCTTTGTCAACGGCGTCCTCGATGCCGCCGCCAAAGGCGCGGAACGCGACGAGCGCAAGAAAATTCAGTCCGATAACACGGAATCCTGAGGACAGCATGAGGCATTACGATTTCAAGGACATCGAGGAAAAGTGGCAGAAAGCCTGGGAAGACCAGGCCTGTTTCCGGACGCAGATCAGCCGGGATGGGAAAAAATATTATGTCCTGGAGATGTTCCCGTACCCATCGGGCCGCATCCACATGGGACATGTGCGCAACTATTCCATCGGCGACGTGGTGGCCCGCTACAAACGCATGCAGGGCTTTGACGTCTTCCATCCCATGGGCTGGGACGCCTTCGGGTTGCCCGCGGAAAACGCGGCCATCAAGAACAACACCCACCCCGCAAAGTGGACCTACGAAAACATCGCCTATATGCGCACCCAGCTCAAACGGCTGGGCTATTCCTACGATTGGGAACGTGAGATCGCGACCTGCCATCCCAAGTACTACCGTTTCGAGCAGGAATTTTTCCTCAAGTTCCTGAAAAAAGGGCTCGCCTACCGCAAGAAGGCGCCGGTCAACTGGTGTCCGAGCTGCCACACGGTCCTGGCCAACGAACAGGTCGAGGAAGGGCTCTGCTGGCGCTGCGATTCCGAAGTACAGCAGAAGGAGCTCTCGCAGTGGTTTTTGCGCATCACCGACTATGCCGAAGAGTTGCTGGCCGATCTGGACAAGCTGACCACGGGCTGGCCTGAACGGGTCCTGACCATGCAGCGCAACTGGATCGGCAAGAGCATCGGCGCGGAGATCTCCTTCTCCATCAAAGGCATGGATGAACAGATTCCCGTCTTCACGACCCGGCCCGACACGCTCTTCGGGGCGACCTTCATGAGCCTGGCTCCGGAGCATCCCCTGGTCCCGACGCTTGTCGCCGGAACCGGGAATGAAGCGGTCGTGGGCGAATTCGTGGACCGCATCGCCAAGATGGACCGCATCGTACGCACGGCCGACGACCTGGAAAAGGAAGGCGTCTTCACCGGGCGCTTCTGCATCAATCCGGTCACGGGCCGCGAGATGCCCATCTATGTCGCCAACTTCGTGCTCATGGGCTACGGCACGGGCGCGGTCATGGCCGTCCCGGCTCACGACCAGCGCGATTTCGAATTCGCGGCCAAATACAAGCTGCCCGTGCAGGTTGTCATCAGCCCCAAGGATGCGACCCTCGATCCGGCGAGCATGACCGAGGCCTTCACCGAGGCCGGGATCATGACCAATTCGGGCCAGTTCGACGGCATGGAAAGCGAACCGGCCAAAAAAGCCGTCATCGACCTGCTCGCAGTCCAAAATCTCGGCAAGCCCACGGTCAACTTCCGTCTGAGGGACTGGAACATTTCCCGCCAGCGTTATTGGGGCGCGCCCATTCCGATCATTTATTGCGATGCCTGCGGCATCGTGCCCGTGCCGGAAAACCAGCTTCCGGTGGAGCTGCCCCTGGACGTCAAGGTCAACCCGGACGGCCGTTCGCCCCTGCCCGCCTGCGAGGAATTCGTGAACGTCGCGTGCCCGGCCTGCGGCCAGGCGGCGCGGCGCGAGACGGACACCATGGACACCTTTGTCGAGTCCTCCTGGTATTTCGCCCGCTACACCTCGGCCCGCAACGAGGACGCGGCCTTCGACCCGCAGGACGTCGCCTACTGGCTGCCCGTGGACCAGTACATCGGAGGCATTGAGCACGCCATCCTGCATCTGCTCTACTCCCGCTTCTTCGTCAAAGCCCTGCGTGACGAAGGATACCTCACCCATGACGAGCCTTTCCAGAACCTGCTGACCCAGGGCATGGTCCTCCTGCACGGGTCCAAGATGTCCAAGTCCAAGGGCAACGTGGTCGACCCGGACGAGATGATCGCCAAATACGGGGCGGACACTGTGCGCCTGTTCTGCCTTTTCGCGGCCCCGCCGGAAAAGGATCTGGAATGGAACGACAAGGGCATCGAGGGTTCCAGCCGTTTTCTGAACCGCCTGTGGCGTCTGGTGGACGAGCTGGAGGATGTCCTCTCCCCGGTGGGCGAATGCGTTGATGTCGCAGCCTCATTGAGCGAGCCCGAAGCCGAGCTGCGGCGCAAGGAGCACGACACCATCCGCCGTGTGGAGCGGGACATGGAAAACAAGTTCCAGTTCAACACGGCCATCGCCGCAATGATGGAACTGGTCAACACCCTGTACGCGACCAAGGACGACCTGCGCGCAAGCGCGAACGGCCCCCGGCTGCTGTCCTCGGCGATATCCTCCCTCCTGATCGCGCTCTCGCCTATCGCCCCGCACATCTGCGAGGAGGTCTGGGCACGGATGGGATACTCCCGGACTCTGGCCGTCGAGCCCTGGCCCAAACACGATCCGGAAGCGCTCAAGACAAACGAGGTGACCGTGGTCCTGCAGGTCAACGGAAAGTTGCGCAGCCAGATCAGCGTGCCTGCGGATGCCGATTCTGAGAAAATTCAAACCCAGGCCATGAACGATCAAAATGTCGCACGACATATCGAGGGCAAAACAATTGTCAAAATCATCGTCATTCCCGGAAAACTGGTCAACGTGGTCGTCAGGTAGCCTCATCTGGGCGTTGCTGTGCATCACCCTGCTGCTGCCCTCCTGCGGCTATCAGCTCACGGCCAACGCGCCCATCGACCTGCCTCAGGACAGCACACGGCTTTTCCTGAACAAGGTCACCAACCCGACCACGGAGACCTGGATGGAGCCCATGCTCAGGAGCGCCCTGCGCGATGAACTGACCCGCCGCGGCAACGTGACCTGGGTGGGGCAGGACGAGGCCGAGGCCACGGTCAACATCGAGGTCCGCTCATTCACGACCTCCGATTCCGTCAAAGGCCGTGATGACGTGACCATCAAGTCCGAGGCCCGCATTCGGATGGAAGTCAGCTTTTTCAGCACGAAAACAAATGCCCTGATCTGGACATCCGGACCGATTGCCGCCTCCGAATCCTACCGCGGGACAGGTGGAAGTCGCTCATCCAGCGGGAAGCTGCAAGCTTCGAGCGCCAAGCGTGAAGCCGCCCAGGGCGCCATTGACGAGGCCGTGCGCATGGTGGCCGACCGGCTGAGCCAAAAATTCTGATCCGGACCATGACCAGACAGGGTTTCTCCATTCTCGTCTGCTCGGACCCGGAACTGATCAAGGACCGGGTGGCTGAACTGATCCAGGGCACGGATTTCGCGGCCAGAATATTCTGGGGGGATGAGGAACTCTCGGCCCGGTACTGGCAGACACTTACCGTGCCATCCATGATGGGGCCACCCAATGCCGTAATCCTGCGCCGCGCCCAGGATCAACCCGACGAATTCTGGTCCCGGATGGAACCGCTGCTGGCCATGGCCAGACCTTCGGTGTGGCCCATGTTCTGCTTCGAAGGAGAGTGGAAGTCCGGCAAGCCGAACGTGGCCAAGGCCGTGATCAAGGGCAAATACTGGGCCGTGGCGCAAAAGCGGGACTGGATCTGGGAACATCCGGGCCTGTCCCGCGCGAACATCGCCCAGGAGCTGGACCGCTTCGCCGCCCGCCATGGCCTGAGCCTTGGCCCCGGAGTCAAAAAAACCCTTGCCGAATCCCTGCCGCTGACCACCATCGCCCTGCGCAACGAACTGGAAAAAATTCTGCTCCTGACCGGCGAGGAAAAGACCGTCCTGCCTGCACACCTTGTGGCCCTCGACGCAGAATCCGCCTTTGATCTCTTCGCCTTCCTGCGCTCCCTGCAGACTCCCCAGGGACGCCAGCAGGTCTGGGACCGTCTCCTGAACGATCCGGCCATGGCCAGCGGCGACATGCTCTTTCCCGTGGCCTCCCTGATGCTGCGCGAAGCCCGTCAGCTCTGGCAGCTGCTGCACGGCGAAGACAGCAAGGTCCAGCTTTACCCGAGCCTGAAGACGGAAAAGAAACGTCTGGCCGAACGCCTTGGTCCCGCTCGCATCGCGAGATTCTGGGACCTGGCGCTCAAGGCCGATACGGACATCAAGACCGGTCGGCTACGGCCGGCCCAGGCCATGGAAAATCTGGTCAAGGATGCCCAGCGTCTATGGTGAAGGAAGCTCCGGCCCACTACCTCGGACACCGCGAACGCCTGCGGGAACGCATCGATGCCGATTCCCGCGCCCTGTCCGATTACGAAGTGCTGGAACTGCTGCTGACCTACGCCCTGCCCCGCAAGGACACCAAGCCCATCGCCAAGGACATGATCTCCCACTTTGGCTCCTTGGGCGCGGCCCTGCTTGCCGATCCGGGTCGCATCGCCGAAATTCCGGGACTGGGCGAGGGCGCAGCCAGATTCTGGCGCACTCTGCACGAATGCCAGGCCCGCAAGGCATGTCATGTCATTGTGCAGAAGGAAAAATTCTCCTCCCCGGATCAGGTCCGGGACATGGTCTGCTCCCGCCTGGGACACCTGACCAAGGAGGAATTCTGGGTCATTCTGGTGGATAACCAGAACCGGCTCATCCGTTTTGAGCGGGTCTTTCAAGGCACCGTGGATCAGACCGCGGCCTATCCGCGTGAAATTCTCGAACTGGCCCTGCGCCATCATGCCAGCGGACTCATCCTGGTCCACAACCACCCCGGCGGCGATCCCGTTCCTTCCCTGCAGGACAGAACCCTGACCGAGACCATTTCCCGCTTGGGCCAGGACCTCGGACTGCGCCTGCTCGACCATCTGATCGTGACCGCCGAGTCCTATTCTAGCTTCCGTACGCTGGGCCTTCTCTGATTTTTCTCTCCCAAAATGGGAGAAATCCATTTTTTTCCTTGCCTGAGGCTCATATAGCCTTATAATTGACTGAATTTGCTTTTCGCGGCTCAATATTTCGCGAATACACCACCATGAGGAGACCTCAATGAGCGACGAAAAAACTTTTTCCCCGGAAAATGAAGAAATTCAGGGTGAAAATTCCGATACAGCCAGTGCGGACAGCACCGTCCAGGAAGCCGAAATCCCGACCACCATGCCTCTTTTGGCGGTCAGGGACATTGTCGTCTTCAACTACATGATCCTGCCCCTCTTCGTGGGACGGGAAAAGAGCGTGCAGGCCGTGGACGCGGCGTTGAACGGCAGCCGCTACATCTTCATCAGCACCCAGAAAGATGAGGCCGTCGACGATCCGAGCCCCGAGGATCTGTACCAGACCGGCACAGTGGCCATGATCATGCGCATGCTCAAGATGCCTGACGGCCGCCTGAAGGTGCTGGTCCAGGGCCTGACCCGCGCCAGAATCCTGGACTTCGTGCAGCATGCCCCGTTCGATATGGTCAAGATTGAAACCATCGACGAACTGATCGTCGAGAATCCGGGTCCGGAGGAAGAAGCCCTGCTGCGTTCGGTCAAGGAACAAAGCGAGAAAATTCTGACCCTGCGCGGAATCGACGCGGCCGAGATCATGAATGTCCTTAACGCAGTCAACGAGCATGGTCGCCTGGCCGACCTGGTCGCATCCAACCTGCGCATGAAGTCCACCGAGGCCCAGCGCATCCTGGAAAGCCACGATCCCATCGAGCGGCTGAACCTGGTCAACTCGCAACTGGTCAAAGAAGTGGAAGTGGCCTCCATGCAGGCCAAGATCCAGAGCATGGCCAAGGAAGGGATGGACAAGGCCCAGCGTGAGTATTTCCTGCGCGAGCAGCTCAAGGCCATTCGCCGCGAACTGGGTGACAAGGGCGGCGAAGGCGAGGAGATGGAAGACCTCAGAAAGACGCTCAACGCCCTCGGCCTGCCCAAAAAGGTCAAAAAGGAGGCGGACAAGCAGCTTTCCCGGCTCGAGTCCATGCACCCGGACAGCTCCGAGGCCACCATCCTGCGCACCTATCTGGACTGGCTCATCGACCTGCCCTGGAAAAAGACGTCCAAGGACCGGCTCGACATCAAGGAAGCGGCCAAGATCCTGCACGAGGACCACTACAACCTGGAAAAGGTCAAAGAGCGCATCCTTGAATACTTGAGCGTGCGCAAGCTGAACCCGACCATGAAGGGCCCGATCCTGTGCTTCGTCGGCCCTCCCGGCGTTGGCAAGACATCGCTCGGCAAGTCCATCGCACGCTCCCTTGGGCGTAAATTCGTGCGCATGTCCCTTGGCGGGATGCGCGACGAGGCCGAGATACGCGGCCATCGCCGGACCTACATCGGGGCCATGCCCGGGCGCATCATCCAGTCCATGAAGGACGCCGGGACGATCAATCCGGTCATCATGCTCGACGAGATCGACAAGCTCGGTAACGATTTCCGGGGGGACCCGTCCTCGGCGCTTCTGGAAGTGCTTGATCCGGAACAGAACAATTCCTTTACGGATCACTACATGAACGTGCCCTACGATCTCTCCAAGGTTATGTTCATCTGCACGGCCAACATGCTCGACACGATCCCGTCGGCCCTGCTGGACCGTATGGAGGTGATCCGCATACCCGGCTACACTGAGCAGGAAAAGACCATCATCGCGCGTCGCTACCTGCTGACCCGGCAGATCAAGGAGAACGGCCTCACGGACGAGACCCTGATCATGTCCGACTCGGTCCTGGCCGAGATCATCCGCGGCTACACACGCGAGGCGGGACTGCGCAACCTGGAGCGCGAGATCGGCTCCATCTGCCGCAAATACGCACGCAAGGTGGCTGAGGGCAAGAAAGGCCCCTTCCGGGTCACCAGCGCGGCGCTTATCAAACTCCTGGGACAGGCCAAATTCATGGATGAGGAGCGGGAAAGCTCCATGCCTCCCGGAGTGGCCCTGGGCCTGGCCTGGACGCCATACGGTGGCGAAATCCTGCACATCGAGTGCAGCCTGCTTCCGGGCAAGGGCAAGCTCATCCTGACCGGAAAACTTGGCGAAGTGATGAAGGAGAGCGCCCAGGCTGCGCTGAGCTATGCTCGAACCAAGAGCGCAAGCCTGAAACTGGCCGATGACTTCTTCGACACCCACGACATCCACATCCACGTTCCGGCCGGTGCCACGCCCAAGGATGGACCGTCGGCCGGCGTGACCCTGGTCACGGCGCTCATGTCCGCCATCAGCAACGAACCCGTGGCTTCGGATGTGGCCATGACCGGCGAGATCACGCTGCGCGGCCGGGTCATGCCCGTGGGCGGCATCAAGGAAAAGATTCTGGCGGCGGTCAGCCATGGCGTGAGCAAGGTTCTCATCCCGGCCCGCAACGCTCACGATCTGGATGAAATCCCGAAAGAGCTTCGCAAGCGCATCACGGTCAAGACCGTCGAGACCATCGATGAAATCTGGCCGGAAGTGCGCTCGGGCAAGACCATTTAACGCCGAAGAATATCACCGAAAAGCCCCCGGGACACGGTCTGTGTTCCGGGGGCTTCTTGTTTTGAGCGCCGCCAGTTGTCTTCGTTACGAGCAGCGTCAGCCGCCTTCATGAGCTGCGAACAGCCGCAGTCTCCTCATCCGCCTCAAACGCCAGAGGCAGTTCGATCACGAATTTTGCGCCCCCTCCAGGCGATGACTCCACCCACATCTTCCCGGCATGGCCGCGGGTCACAATGAAATAGGACACAGAGAGCCCCAGACCCGTGCCAATTCCCGGAGGCTTGGTCGTATAGAAGGGCTCAAAGACGCGGCGTTTCATTTCCGGCGGCATGCCGGGACCGTTGTCCGCCACCTCGATGCGCACACCTTGGTCCACGTTTGTGAGCCGGATGACGATGCACGGAGACTGCGTGGGTGGGTCGGACATGCCTATGGCCTGGGCGGCGTTGCGTAACAGATTCAAAAAAACCTGCTCCAGCTCGGTTTCGGTGCACTCGATGTCTTTCAGGTCATGGGCGTAGTCCTTGACGATGGAAATACGTTTGAAATCATAACTTTTCTTGAGATCGTAATCATTTTTGGCCAGCGCCACGGCCCGCTCCACAATGTCGGGAATGGAGCACGTCGTACGCCGGGATTCGTTGCGTCGGCTGAAATCAAGCATGTGGCGAATGATATCCGATGCCCGAACGGCCGCGACCTGGATGTCATGCACAAAGGACAGAATCTTCCGCGCCTGCATGTACTTTTCCAGTAAAGCCATATCGAGGCCGATACTCTCGGCGACCTCGATATTCTTCCGGAAGTCTGGCCTGGTGCGCAGCACCAGATTTTGCGCGGTCTGCACGATAATCCCCAGGGGATTGTTGATCTCATGAGCGATACCGGCCGCAATACCGCCCACCGAGATCATCTTTTCACTCTGGATCATCAATTCCTGCATGCGCTTGAATTCCGTCAAATCACGCATCACGGCCAGCAGGAACGTCTCTTTGCCAATGGTCACAAACTGGCAGGAAACGCTGCAGGCAACCAAGGAGCGATCCTTGCGAATGATTTCCACCTCGATGTTGTTGGCATGGCCCGTGCTTTTGAGGCGGTCAACCGCCCTTCGGCGGTTGTTGAAACTCGTGAAAAGTCCCAACTCCAGGGAAGTCTTGCCTATGAGTTCTGTGAGACTGTACCCGGTCAGCCGGGCGTATGCATCGTTGACGTCCACAAGAAGGCCGCTGTCAGGATCAGAGAGCGATATGGCGTCGGGAGACATTATGAAGAGCCGCGAGAACTTCTCCTCGGATTGACGCAGGAGCTCCTCCGCTCGTTTGCGCTCGGTTATGTCGCGGAAAATGCCTTCAACGCCAAGCACGGCGCCCCCCTCATCGAAGTACAGGCCGCTCGAAGTGGCAACCAGCACCGGCATGCCGTCCTTGCGCTTCAAGACCACCTCAAAGTCCGTCACCTTCCCCTGGGCCTTGATCCGCTCCACAAAATCCCTACGGCCGTCCGGTTCGAGCCAGAAGTCTTCGTTGGGTCGACCAAGCATTTCATCCGCGCTGTCGTATCCCAGCAGGCGCACCCCCGAAGGACTGACCATGATCAAAAGTCCGTCCGCGTCAGTACGGTAGAAAACGTCCTGAATGTTATCCACCACAGAGCGGTACAGCGCCTCGCTTTTGCGCAGGGAATCCTCGGCGTTCTTGCGCTCAGTGAAGTCGACGAGGAGGGAGAGCATGACCTCCTGCCCCTGGAGGCTGACAATTTCGGCAGACCAGAGCGCCGAGCGGATCTGCCCGGTCTTGGTCAGAAACTCGATGGGATAATCCTTGAAGGAGCCTTGCTCGTGCAGGATGGCGATCGCCCTGTCCCGGGTCTCGGGATCGGACCAAATGCCGACGTCCTTGGAGGTCCGGCCGATCTGTTCTTCCTTGGAATGGCCGAGCATCTCGACCCAACGATCGTTGACGTCTATGAAACGGCCGCTGGCGATGTCGGAAATCACGAGCGGGGCCGGGCTGGAATGGAAGGCCTTGGCGAAGCGCTCCTCGCTTTGCCGCAGCAGCTCTTCCGACTGCTTGCGATCTGTAATGTCCCGTCCGACGCCGATGATCTCCGTAATCATTCCCGTCGGCCCCAGGACGGCGGAGTCGTTCCAGGCGAACCAGCGCCAACCGTCTACGGTCATGGCTCGCTGCTCCAAGTAGGCCTTGTGCGGCGGGACATAGAGAGACTTCATGGCCTCCTCGGTACTGAGGCGGTCATCTTCATGGACCAGAGGCATGAACGTGTTGCCGATCAGTTCTTCCTCGGCTCGACCGAAAGTCCGGCAATACGCAGGACTCACGTAGAGAAAGCGCCCCATGGTATCGACCTTGACCACGAGACCGGTCTGGTGCTCCACCAGCAGGCGATACCGCTCTTCCCTGTCACTGAGTTCGCGCAAGGAGGCTGCCAATTCTTTTGTTCTTGCTCGAACTCGGCGGCGCAGGGAGACATTCCACACGAAAACCACGACAAGAGTTCCCAATAGCCCGGCAAAACCAGCGGCCAGTCCCCTCCAAGGCGTGCCCGTGACAACGGGCTTGCCGGACCAGTCCTCCAGAATATCGCGGATTTCCGCCTCGGAGATTTGATCGAATCCGTCCTGCACGACGGCCAAAAGCTGCGTATTGTTTTTACGGAGTGCGGAATGCAGGGAGTTGACCGTGACGAATTCCTTCGCTTGCCGAAATTCGCCGCCTTGCGAATGTTGGGCAAGATAATAGAGGGCCACCGGCGTGTCGGAGATGAACACCTTGATTTCCCCGCTCATCGCGGCCGAGATCATGTCGCGCACTCCCGGATAGGTGGAGACAATCAAGCCCGGATGCCGGGAAAGAATCAATTCGTGGGCGCTGTCGCCTTTGACCACACCGACCTTGAACCCTTCAAGGTCATCAAGGGTTTTGATCCCGCCGATCTGGCGATGAAAAAAGATGGCCGTGGATATCTCGGTGAATCGCGTCGTGAGCTCAAAAAAAGCTTCACGCTCCGGAGTGTGAAAGACTCCGCCCAGCGCGTCGGCTCGCCCTTCCTTGACTGCTGAGAGGGCCGCATCCCACTCCATGAGCTGAAATTCAACGGGAATGCCGGTTTTACTGCTCCACAGATTCCAGATGTCGACCAAAATTCCCTTGGGGTTTTGCGCGGCATCCAGAAAAACAAACGGCGGATATTCCTTGTCATCGGCCACGACTATCTTTTCCGGAGCGGCCAATCCGCCTGTGGCAAGAAGCAGGACGAGTCCAAGACCGATCGCAAAACACAGCCCGCGATGCAATCTTTGCTTCCCTTCCCTGCGTTCACATCTCATTGAAAAGTGCTCCCATTTGCCGTTGAATCCTGGTGCCCGCATGCCGAAGGTCAATCCGGACATCATCTTCTTCATTGCTACGTTATTGGAGGAAGCCAGTCCATGCGCAAATGCCTGAACCGACATCGCGATGGAAATAATGAAAAGCTTAAAAAAAACAGCCAAGCATCCGCGCGTCTGAAGGGGAGCCGAACTTGTCTGCGCTTGAAACCTCGTATCAACTGGATGGAAATACAAAGAAAAACCGGATCCCACAGAACTGCAAACCGAAAGTCTGCCTTTCGGCGAGGACGGGGGACCGTATCAAGACAAGGCCCCCCGCGCGGCTCCTACGGCATCAGTGAATCCCCGATCTCCTTGAAAAGATCGGCCAGACAGACAACGCCGATGATCCGCCCACCCTCTTCAACCACGGCCCGGCCCCGGCGGTAGTCGAGGAACACTTCAAGAACCCTGGCCAACGGATCATTGGGTTTGAGGGTCGGGATGTCGTGCTGCAGGCAATCAACGATGCGAACCTGGGCGCAGCTGCGGCAGGCGCTTGCAAAGGCGTTGTCCCAGTCAACCTCGTTGCCGTCCAGGACCGAGCCTTTCAGAAGGCACGGTCCCATGCCCTGGATCAGGTTCCACATGGACAGGATGCCCAGAAACTTTTCGTTTTTGTTAAAAACCAGTACGAAGCTCATGTCCGGCTGCTTGACGCGAATTGCGCGCAAGGCCGTGATGGCGTCGGCCAGGCTCGAATCCTCGCGGACAAAGGCGAAATCCTCGCGCATGATGTCCCAAACCCGCTTGCGTAACAACATGACTCTCTCCCTTTTTGGTGATGATGGATAACAGTGTGCAGCCCTAAAAATATTCGTTAATCAAAATCCGCCAAGAGCGCTCCGATGTGCAATTCCTCGGTCAGGGACTGATTCTGGTACAAGGTTCGAATCCGCCATAAGGCCTGCTGCAGATGGGCATTGGTGATGCCGTTGGACAGTGCGGTGTAGGCTTCCAGAAAGGCGGCCAGATGGTCGCAGATCTTGAGCATGCGTCCATCCTTGGGACAGAACCGATCCTGGTTGTACTCCCCCTGCAGTTGATCCCAACTGACAATCCGCGCCTTCCCGTCCTCAATGATGGTCGATTCGAACTCCGAACCGACATCAATGCCCAGATAATAGCTGAGCCGCTCAATCAAGTCCCCATACACCGAACGGTCCAGGATGGAAAAGAGACGGCGTTCGAGTTCCTTGCCTTCGTACTCGCGAATCAGGTCCCCGATACCCTGCACAGAACTTTTGACCGGGGAGATGATGTCCCGGGTCAGGAGTTCCGGAATATCGTGGAAAAGTCCCGCGTAAAAATTGTTGTGCCGCCTCACCGGGCAGGCTCCGACGGCGATGCTGAAAAAATAGGCCAGGCAGGCGACGATAAACATGTGCCCGAGCACCGACGTCTCGGGAATGCGCGGGGTCTGGGACCAGCGCTTCTGAAACCTGAGTTGGCCGCACATGAAGGCGAACTTGCCGAGCCTCGTGGTCGGACCTTCGATCAGCTGGCGCACGCCGGCCAGATCCAGATGCGCTTCGAGGCCTCGCTTGAAATTGTCCTCTATGTCGTCCATCTCCTCGTCCCACTTGTTCATGTCCCGGATAAGGTGGAATTCCCACCTGCTGGCAAACAGATGGGCCGCGTCGAGGATGCGCGAGGCCAGGCTTTCGTCATGGCGGACCTGACGCTCGAAGTGGCTCTGCATTCCATCCCAGAACTCCTTGCCCAAGGGCTGCACGCGGGGCTGAAGCTCATTCAGGACCCAGGCCGTGAGTTTCTGGTAGTGGGCCGGGTTGGCCTTGATCTGGTAGAAGATGGGGGGTTTTATGTCGGTTATGACCAGCCGATAGAGGTAGTCGAAGATTCCGCCGCGAACAATGTCCTCGCCAAGCTTCGCCTTGTCCTCGGGGGAAAGACCTTGGGAGTTGAGTTCAAAAAGCAGCCAGGCTGCGATCATTTTATGAGCCTGCTTGTCCACCTCCACGAGCTCCATGGGGCGCATCTTGTCATTCCAGCGTTTCATGAAACTTCCGGAAAAAACAAGCTGAAGCAGACCCTTGCGTATACTGGCCACCGTAAACCTCCCGCTCTTGCCGACCTTGATCGGCGGGTGAAACTTTTTTCTTCGAAATTCAAGAAAAATACTTTACAAGCCGCCGCAGGACAGATAGCTGTTTCTTCCCTTATCCCACATGCATTGTTTCGTTACGTTGTAGCGGTTACGGCGGTAAAGCACAACCATTTGTGCATGTTACCACCGATCTCAAGGTTGAAAGCACCCGCAACGACTCGGGTTTATCAGGCAGGAGCCACAGAAATGAAGACGTACAGTCCCAAAGCAAGTGAACTGACCCACAAATGGTACCTTGTCGACGCCAAGGACAAGGTCCTGGGCCGACTTGCCACGGAAATAGCAACCCGCCTCCGGGGAAAACACAAGGCAGAGTTCGCGCCGCACATGGATAACGGCGATTTCGTCATCGTTATCAATGCAGACAAAATCAAGGTGACCGGACAGAAAGCCACCCAGAAGACCTACTACCGTTACACCGGCTACGTAGGCGGCCTCCGGGAAACCACTCTGGAAGAGATGATGGCCAAGAGCCCCGAAACGGTCATCACCAAGGCGGTCAAAGGCATGCTGCCCAAAAGCGCATTGGGCTTTCAGCTGATCAAAAAACTGAAAGTATATACCGGCACGGAACACCCTCACCAGGCGCAGCAGCCTGAAGTGCTGGACATCTAATCTAGGGATGGAGAAGATTATGACTCAAGATTTCTTCTACGGTACCGGCAAAAGAAAGACCTCCGTTTCCCGGACCAGACTGTATAAAGGCACCGGAACCATTACCGTCAATGGTCGCGAACTGGGTGACTACTTTCCCCGGGCCACGTTGCAGATGATCATTCGTCAGCCGCTGAAGCTGACCAAGACCCTCGAAAAATTCAACATCGCCTGCCGTGTCACCGGCGGCGGTCTTTCCGGACAGGCCCAGGCCGTGCGCCACGGCATCAGCCGCGCCCTGCTTGAGTTCGATCCGGAAATGCGCGGCGTGCTCAAGCGTGCCGGCTTCCTGACCCGCGATTCCCGCGTCAAGGAAAGAAAGAAGTACGGCCAGCGCGCTGCCCGTGCCCGGTTCCAGTACTCCAAGCGTTAATCGCCCTCTGGTTTTCGAACACACTGGGGCAGAGGTGCACGCGCACCTCTGCCTTCTTTTTTTCAAGGAGCACCCACGTGAGCAGCAAAAAAATTCAGCCGGTCATGGTTTTCGCGGATGCCGAAGGCAATGTGTACGACCATCCAGATCTGCTCATGCTTGTGCGCCGGGGCCGGGAGTTGACCCTGCCCCGCCCGGACGAACTCATCCCTCTGCCCGAAGGCAGCGACCTCTACCTCTTGCCAGGACGCCACGCCCTGGGCCTCGATCCTGAGACGGGCAAGGCCGAGGCGATGGAGGAGCGGGCCGTGGCCGCATTTGTTTGCCCATCCTACACCCTGTCCGCCACGGCCGCCTATCTGAGCGACGCAAACGCGCCCAAACTGCCCCTGTTCGCGTACGGTGCCATCGGCTTTGCCAAGGACAGGTTCTGGGTCGCGGCCACCCAGGTCGACAAGGACCGGCGTCAGGTCTTCACCCAGGTCGCTCCGGAACGGATCACCAAAGGAGCCCAGGACCTGCTCAAGCGCTATCCCGAAAACAGGCTGATCTCGCATCTCTCGCGCTGCGCACTGACCTTTTGCTGCCCCGCTGCCAAGAATCTGGCGCTGGGACGTTTTGAGGCCCCCCTGCCCACGGCGAAGGCATGCAATGCGCGCTGCTACGGCTGCATCTCGCACCAGCCGGTGGACTCAGGTTTTCCGGCATCACAAAACCGTATCAACTTCACGCCCACTGCCGCGGAAATCGCTCAGATCATGCACCTGCATTCCAGACGGGCCAAGAATCCGATCATGTCCTTTGGCCAGGGCTGCGAAGGCGAACCCCTGACCGAAGCAACCCGCATCACCGAAGCGATCAGCCTGTTCCGCAGCCAGGAAGGGCGAGGCACGGTCAATATCAACACCAACGCAAGCCTGCCGGACACCATTCCCGCTCTGGCCCAGGCCGGTCTCGACTCCATCCGGGTCAGCCTGAACAGCGCCCGTGAGTCCGTCTACGACAGCTATTACCGTCCCAGTGGCTATCATTTTGCCGATGTGCGCCGCACCATCGCCAAGGCCAAGGAAAACGGACTCTTCGTATCGCTGAACTACCTCTTTTTCCCCGGCGTGAACGACGTGGAGAGCGAACTGGAATCCCTGACCGAACTGGTGTCCGCCACCAGGCCGGATTACATCCAGATGCGAAACCTCAGCCTGGATCCGGAGCTGTACCTGGCCTGCGTGGGTGATCCGACGGAACCGTCCATGGGCCTCGGGAATTTCATGAACAGGCTCAAAAAAGCCTGCCCCTGGATCAACTATGGATATTTCAATCCGTACATCCAGGATGGTTCTCCCGTCCTCTGGACATAGCCAATATGGACGCGCACACTCGCGGACTCTTGAGCATGCTCTGCTCAGCCTTGTGCTTCTCCGCGACCTCGACACTCATACGCCTTGCGCCGAACATCGATCCGTTCAAGTCGTCGCTGTTCCGTTTCGCCATCGGCATGACGCTTCTGGGCACGGCGGCCATATGCAAGCGCATCCGGCTCGATTTCTCCAATCCGCCCCTCCTGATCGCCCGTGGCCTGACCGGGGGGCTCTCGGTGTTCATCTTCTTCTGGTCCATCAACGCCATTGGCCTGGGCAAGGGCACGCTCCTCAGCTACACCTACCCGGTCTTCGCGGCCATCTGGGGCGTCATTCTGCTGGGTGAAAAGGTCTCGCCGCGCTTGTGGATGTTCATCGCCGTCGCCTTTTTCGGCTTCGCCCTGACGTCCATGGGCCGTGGGGACGTCATGCCCACGCTCGGTCTCCCGGAATGCTTCGCCCTCGGCGGAGCGGTGCTTTCGGGCCTGGCCATTGTCATCGTGCGCAAGCTCCGTGCGACCGAATCCTCGTATGCCATCTTCTTTTCCCAGTGCGTCATCGGTTTCTGGCTGATGCTCATTCCGGCCAACATCGTCCCGGCGGCCATCGGAATCCCAGGCGGGTTCGTGCTCCTGGGCATCGGCGTCAGCGCAGCCATCGGGCAGCTCCTCATGACCTACTCCTTCAAGGCACTCTCCGTATCGCAGGGCTCGGTCATCGCGCTGGTCACTCCGGTCATAAACATCGGCGTCGGAGTACTCGTGTTCAACGAAACGCTCACGCTCTTGAGTGGCCTCGGCATGTTTCTCGTGCTCGCGGCGTGCACTCTGATCGCAATCCAAAAATAAAAACCCGACTCTGGCTGACAAATCGTGCCCGTGAGACGCGGCCGAAATGACAGGCGTCCTCATGCGGAAAGACGGTATTCGCTTTTCATGGTACTTGGGGTATTTATCCGGACCGGGCGGGAAGGGACAAAGCTTAACGGCTGAGACTGACGAAAAAAAGGACAAAAAAAAGCGGCCGAAGCCGCTCTGTCATGCGCAGGAATCCTGACTTGGAAAGTCGATGCGGACCTGCTCCTCGTCGCCGGCGCGTTCGACAATTTCGCCGATGATCCAGGCATCCTGTTTCAGGGCGCCCAGCCTGTGGACGACATCCTGGGCAACATCCTTCTTGACGACCATGATGTAGCCGATTCCGCTGTTGAAGATCTGCAGCATCTCCTCCCAGGACAGATTGCCCTGGGTGCGCAGCCACTCGAATACGGGGGGGATGCCCCATGTGCCGAAATGAATCTGCGCGGTCACCCCCTTGGGCAGAATGCGCACGATGTTGTCGTAGAATCCGCCGCCGGTGACATGGACCATGCCGTGAATCTGCCAGTCGCGCATGACGTTGCGCACGGCTTCGACATAGATGCGGGTCGGCGTGAGCAACACCTCGGCCACGGTCTTGTCCGTGCCGGGAAAAATGTCGTCCGCGTTCAGGCCCGACTGGCCGTAGATCTTGCGCACCAGGGAATAGCCGTTCGAATGAACTCCCGAGGAGGCAAGGCCAATGATGATGTCGCCCACTCCGATGCTGGAACCGTCCACAACCTTGTCGTTGTCGACCATGCCGACGCAAAATCCGGACAGATCGTATTCGCCGTCGGCATAAAAATCGGGCATCTCAGCCGTCTCGCCACCGATGAGCGCGCACTGGCCTTCCTTGCAGCCATCGACGATGCCCTTGATGACGGCCTCGGCCTTGTCGATATCAAGCTTGCCCGTAGCGAAATAATCAAGAAAAAACAGAGGCTTCGCTCCCTGGACAATGATGTCGTTGACACTCATGGCCACCAGGTCGATGCCGACAGTGTCATGCTTGTCAAAAAGAAAGGCGAGCTTGAGCTTGGTGCCCACTCCATCGGTGGAGGCCACAAGCACCGGCTCGTTGACCATGGACATGGACGGCTTGAAAAGACCGCCGAAGCCACCGATATCGTTGACAACGCCTTTGGTATAGGTCGATGCGACCAGGGATTTGATCCGGGACACGAACGTATTCCCTGCCTGGATATCAACCCCGGCATCCTTGTAGGCCTTGTCTCGCTGGGACATGTGCAACTCCTTGTTTCTTCGCCTTTGACCAGCTATCCTGTTCAAAACAGTCTTCTCTGGAGGCAACGTTGCATAAACTCACGGCTGGTCCAAGTAAAGCAAAAAACTGGGGATTGGCAAGGATGGTCCTTGGCCTGGCATTCCTGCTTCTCCCTATCTTTCAGGCTTGGGGGGCGGATATTCTCATTGATTCCGGGGAGCAAAGAGACACTGTCATGCAGGTCGGGCCTGGGGTTGGCGACGGCCAGGAAAACCGGAACATCCGCATTGAATCCGACCCGGACAACGGCACCCTGATCCAGGTCACCCCGCCGCCTTCCTATTATCAGAACGAATCGGATATCGGCCCGATCATCGTCACACCTGAAATCCGCCTCAAGGAGTAATTAAATGACCAAGACCGCACTTTTATGGCGCGCCCTGGAAGATGGCGTGCTGCAATGCCAGCTGTGCGCTCATTTCTGCCGCATCGCGGACAAAGAGCGCGGCCAATGCGGGGTTCGCGAGAACCGGGAAGGAACACTGGTGTCCCTGTCCTATGACAAGGTTGCGGCGCTGAATCTGGATCCGGTGGAAAAAAAACCCCTCTTTCATTTCCTGCCCGGCACCACGACCCTGTCCCTCGGCACGCCGGGCTGCAACCTGGCCTGCACCTTCTGCCAGAACGCGAGCCTCGCGCAGCCGCCACGGCAGGGCCTGCCGGTCCAGGGAGAATTCGTTCCCCCCAAGGACATCATTCGCGCGGCGCACGCTTCCGGTGCGGCGTCCATCGCCTACACCTATTCCGAGCCCACCATCTTTTTCGAGCTCATGGCCGAAACCGCGACCCTGGCCCTTGGCGCAGGCCTGGCCAACATCATGGTCAGCAACGGATTTCAGAGCCCGCAGTGCCTGGACGAGCTTGGCGGGCTGATCCAGGCCGCCAACATCGACCTCAAATCCTTCAGTGACGATTTTTACCGCGACATCTGCTCCGCCCGCCTGGGACCGGTGCTGAAAAACCTCGTGCACATGAAAAGACTGGGCTGGCATCTGGAGGTGACGACGCTGGTCATCCCGGACCTGAACGACTCGGACGCGGAGCTGACCGACATCGCCCGCTTCCTGCGCACGGAGCTGGGCGCGGACACGCCCTGGCACGTCTCGCGCTTCCATCCCTGCCACCGCATGCACGACCACGCGCCCACGCCGCTCGACACGCTCAAGCGCGCCTACGACATCGGCCGGGCGGAGGGCTTGCAGTACGTCTTTGTTGGAAATGTACCCGGATCAGGGCTGGAGGACACGGTCTGTCGGGGCTGCGGACTGACTGTGGTGGAGCGGAGCGGCTTTTCGATCCTGCGCGACAGGTTGCGCAAAGGCCTCTGCCCGGATTGCGGGCTGACGATCATCAAGCCGCAGCACCTCTGACCAAAGGAAGAGGGCGATGAGTCCGGCACCACTCATCGCCCTGCGTCAAAATTCGATTCCAGGCCGGGCCTTTCCACCCTGAGCGTAAACGTGCTTCACTTCGGTGATGTCCGAAACAATGTCGGCCAGCTCCACCAGCCAGTCCGGAGCGGCCCGGCCGGACAGGACCAGATGACATCCTTGGTCCTGGCAGCGCGTTATCAACCCCCGCACTTCCTCTTCCAGCAGCAGTCCATGCTTCAGCGCATAGATGGTTTCGTCGAGGATCAGCATGTCCACACCCTGCGTGAGCCGCTCCCCGGCCCAAGCCAGGAGTTGTTCGGCCTTTGCCCGGTGCGTGACGTGATCGTTGTCACGGTAAAAGCCCGCGCCTGAAGCCAAAAAATGCGGCCCGAGCAGCTGTGCAAGCATGCGCTGCTCTCCGGCCTGCCCGTCCTTTTTCATGAACTGGCCAAACGCCACCGTCAGCCCCTGTCCCAGAGCGCGGATGGCCTGCCCCACGCAGGCCGAGGTCTTGCCCTTGCCGTTTCCGGTATAGACTAGGAGCACGAGTCATCCTCATGCTCACTCGTAGCGGTCAAGCGGGCCACCGTGGCGCGAACCTGGGCCAGAATCTCCTCTTCCCCTTCCACCTTGCCTCCAAGCATGAGCACCCTGCCGTCACAGATTGTGGTATCCACGCAGGAGCGGCCTGCGCTGTAAACCAGATTCGAGACAAGGTTGTGGCCAGGAACCATGCACACATCATCCAGATTCACCAGAATGCAGTCCGCGAGCTTGCCCGAGGCAATGCGGCCGCCGTCAAGGCCGTACATGTTCGCTCCCACCACCGTGGCGGCGTCCAAAACCTCCTGGGCCGGAAAAAGGGTCGGATCCATGGCCGTGACCTTGGCCAGAAGGGAGGCGAACTTCATCTCGCCGATCATGTTCAGATTGTTGTTGGAGGAGGGCCCGTCCGTGCCCAGCGCCACGCGCACACCATGGGCCTTCATGCCCGCGTAGTTGAACTGCCCCGAACACAGCTTCATGTTCGAGACCGGGCAGTGCGCGACCTGCACGCCGTGCCGGGCCAGGAGCTCCATTTCCGCATCCGTAGTCCAGATGGCATGAGCCAAAATCAGATTCGGGGCCAAAAAGCCGATGTCATGCAGATATTCCACCGGCCGTTTCCCAAATTTTGCCAGGCAATCATCCACTTCCTTCATGGTTTCGGAAAGGTGCAGATGAACCAAGAGGCCGTGTCGGGCCGCATACTCTTTGATCCAGCGCAGGGACTCCGTGGACACGGTGTAGATGGCGTGCGGCCCGAGGATGAACTGGATGCGGTTTGGAAAGGCGGCGCTTGCGGCATGCAGGTCCATGACCTGACGTTTCATGGTTTCCGCACGGGCCGGATCGTCAAAATCGAAAAAGGCGGCGGACAGTGCGGCGCGCAGGCCCATTTCCGACACGGCCCGGGCCGTGCCCTTCCAGTGCCAGTACATGTCGGCGAAGAAGGTGGTTCCGGACTTGATCATCTCAAGGCAGGCCAGCTTGGCCCCCCAATAGACGTCGTCCTCGGACAGCTTGGCCTCGAAGGGCCAGATGTTCTCGGTCAGCCATGAGTGCAGGTCCATGTCGTCGGCGTAACCGCGCAGGAGGGTCATGGCCGCGTGGGTGTGGGTGTTGTGGAAAGAAGGCAGGAGGGCCTTGCCCGTGCCGTCGATGACCACATCGGCGTACGCGTCCACGTCCGTGCCGATGGAGTCGAACCGGTTGCCCTTGATGAGCACGTCCACCAGCTCACCCTTCAGACGCACTTTCCTGATCAGAATACTCACGGCCACCTCCATTGTTTGGAGGTACCTGATAACGGCATCCCCGTGGCATTGTCCATAGAGAGGCCGCCAAGAGCAGTTTCCAGACGGTCTCCCGACATTTTTGAAGGCAGCCCTATTCTCTTTTGCCCCAAGCTCGTTTATCTTGCCATTACGGAATTCACACCAGAGGTACACATGACAAATACAGACTCCCACCCAGTTTCCGGCAAAGGCCCGTTGTCGACGCTGCGCGGCAAGATCACCGCGGCAGTCCTGGTCCTGCTGACCATGAACACCGTGGGCGTCGGATGGTTGATGCTGACCGCATGGTCCGCCCTGCCGCTCATCTCGTGGAGCATTGCCGCGGTTCTCCTGCTGGCGGCCTTCGTTTTCGGAGCCGTCGCCCTCAAATTCCTGAACCGCGAGGCAAGCAAAGGCATCTCTGAGATCAACGCCGTGTTCCACAACATCCAAAGCGAGGATGCCGACCTTTCCTGCAACATGGAAACGCTGGACAACCCGGACCTGCAGCACATCTCTTCCTGCTACAACACTTTTCTGGGCAGCGTGCGGGAACTGGTGGAGAAAATCCGGAAAATGGGCATCGACATCGCCCTCGACAGCACGCGCATGGCCAAATCCGTGTTCGACACCAGGAACAAGACCGCGACCCAGGGCACCATCGCCGAAGAGGTGGCCAGCGCCAGCAACGAAGCCAACGCGGCCATCGCCGAGATCGCCCAGAACACCCAGTATGTCGCGGAGAAGACCACCAGCAACCTGAACACCGCTCACCGGTCGCACGGCGAACTGCAGGACGTCACGGCCAAGATCCACAAAATCAACGACATCGTCGAATCCTTTCGCAACACTGTGGACGATCTGGGCAAGAGCTCGGCCAACATCCTGAGCATCGTGACCATCATCAACGGCATTTCCGAACAGACCAATCTGCTGTCCCTCAATGCCACCATCGAGGCGGCGCGGGCGGGAGAGCACGGCAAGGGCTTTGCGGTGGTGGCCGAGGAAGTGCGTGAACTGTCGCGCAGGATCAAGCCTGCCACGGAAGAAATCTCGAACAACATCGCGGCGATGATCAAGATTGTCGAACGCACGCAAGCCGAAACGGCGGAGATCCTGAAATACGCCAAAGACACGGATAACGTCGTGACCGCGGCCACGGGCAACTTCGAGCACATGATCCACGATTTTGAAACAGCCAACGACCAGCTGATCAAGATCGCGGCGGCCATTGAAGAATTGTCGACCAACAACAGCGATGTGACAGAAAAAGTCAACAACATCAACTTATTGAGCCAGGAAATCGCCAAGGACATGAACTCCTCGGCGGCATCGGTCGATGCCTTGAATGCCGTCACGGAGCGCATGCTTGAATTGGTGGCCCGGTTCAAGACCGGTGAAGGGAAATTCGACACCGTCATCGCCACGGCCAGAAAAATTCGAGACAATTACCAGACCCGGGTGCAGGGAATGAAGGATCGCGGGGTCAACGTCTTCGACAACCAATACAAGCCCGTCCCGAATACGACACCCCAGAAATACGTCACGGCCTTCAGCGAGGCCTTTGTCAAGGAGATGCAGTCCGTGGTCGACGAAGCGGTCAAGCAGATTCCGGGCACCATTTATTGCCTGGCCATCGACCGCAAGGGCTACCTGCCCGTGCACCACGGCGCGGTATCCAAGGCCATGACCGGCGATCCAGCCAAGGACCTGCTCCAGAGCAGGCATCAACGCATCTACCAGAACAACCGCACCGAGCAGCGCAGGTGCTCGCACACCGAACCCATTCTGCTCCAGACATACATGCGCGACACCGGCGAAATCTTGAACGACCTGTCCATGCCCATCTATGTGGACGGCAAGCACTGGGGAGCCTTCATCATGGGCTTCGATCCCCGGACCATGTTTTCCGCCAGCGACTCCTGAGCACCCACGCTTCACACGGGAAGGCCGGACAGCCCGGCCTTCCCTACTCCACCTGCCGAACCGGATAGCCGGTCACCCCCCGATCCACGGTCACCAGAAAATCCTGCACATTGGTCAGCACCCCTCGCGCGCCAAGCGAACCCCTATTGGCGAGCTTCGTGGTCACGAAGTCCGACATGTCCACGCAATAGAAATAGACCGGACGCACCTTGCCCTCACGCACGGCATAGGACGGGGTCAGATTGCCCGTGGCGATGGAATGCAGCTGCGTGGCCAGGGCGATGACCGTGGTGGCCTGGCCCGTCACGGCGCGCATGCGGTCCTGCGCCTGGTAGGCGCTGGCGATGGTTTCAGGCAGGGGGCCGTCGTCGCGGATGGATCCGGCCAGGACATAGGGAATTGACGCCTGATGCAGGGCCAGCATGACTCCGTCGCCGACCTCTCCCTGGGCGATGGCTTTTTCGATGGAGCCGAACCCGCGCACGGTGTTGATGACGTCAAGGTGATTGTAGTGCCCAAGGCTCTGCCCTTGGCGCGAATAGATGTTCTGGCCGAGCGCAGATTTGAAGCGGCTGGCTTCGAGATCGTGCACGGCCAGGGCGTTGCCGGCCAGGACCGCATGCACAAAGCCGTGGCGGACAAGATTCACGAATGCGTTTCTGGCGTCAAAATCAAAAACCACAGCCGGGCCCAAGACCCAGACGATGCTGCCGTGCTCACGCTCATGACGCAGCAGGCTGTAGAGTTCATCGTAATCCACGGAAAACGCGGTTTCACGGCTGACATGCTGGCGAAAGGAAAATTTCCCGGCCGACGCGCCCGATTGCCCGAACCCGCCCGTGTGCACGAAAATTCCGTCCTCACCGTTCTCTCCCCGGCCCACGGCCACAGGGTCGCCCTGGCACAGGTTCCTGAACTCGCGTACCGAAATATTGTCCCCTTCGCGCACCAGCACGCAATCCATGCGCGAGTCCCTGGGCAAAACCCAGTACCCGGGGGAAAGGTGCACGTATTCGGGATAAATTGATGTAGCGTGATAGTTGTCCGGAGCCACGCCCTGGGCTGGCGCAGGCTCGAAGCGGGCCAGGGGCGCACTCGCGAGCTCCGGAACGGCAAAGTCGGGTTCGAGATATGCAGGCAGGATGAATGACATGGGAACCTCCGTTGAGGTTCCCTGTAGCAAAATCAGAGGCTCTCCGGCAATGCTCTGCGGTTTGCGCACAATTCAAGAAATGCGACGTGCATCCGGCTGTCCGAGGTCAGCTCCGGATGAAAGGAGGTGGCCAGCAGATGCCCCTGGCGCAGGGCCACGGGCGCATCCCCGAGGCGGGCCAGAACGTGGACGCCGGCACCCGCATGCACCACGCGCGGAGCGCGGATGAATACTCCGGGGAAAGGCCGGGTGTCTTCCAGACCGCCCAGACGCAGGTCTGCCACGAAACTTTCCTGCTGGCGTCCGTAGGCGTTGCGCGCAACGCCCATGTCCATGAGCCCCAGAAAGGGCTCTTCGCCCTCGAGCCTCGCCGCCAGCAGGATGAGCCCGGCGCACACGCCCCAGACCGGCCGGGTCGCCCCGAAGTCGCGCAGGGCCGAGTCCAGGCCGCAAAGCCCGGCCAGCCTGCGCATGCTCGTGCTCTCGCCGCCGGGCAGGATGAGCCCATGCAGGCCGGCCAGATGCTCCGGAGTGCGGACCAGTTCGGCCCGCACGCCCAGAGTATCCAGCAGTTCGGCGTGCTCGGCGAAGGCTCCCTGCAGGGCCAGGATGCCGACACGCATCACCAGCCCCGGCCGGCGAACTGCTCCGCGCTGTCCAGTGAGCGGACCGCGATGCCGGACATGGCCTCGCCCAGATTTTCACTGACCTGGGCCAAAACCTGCGGGTCGTCGTAATGGGTCACGGCCTGCACGATTGCCCGCGCCCGCTTGGCGGGATCGCCGCTCTTGAATATCCCCGAACCCACAAAGACGCCGTCCATGCCGAGTTGCATCATGAGCGCGGCATCGGCCGGAGTGGCCACGCCGCCGGCCGCAAAATTGACCACGGGCAGCTTACCAAGCTCCCGCACCTGACGCACGAGCTCCACGGGCGCGCCGATCTCCTTGGCGAAAGTGACCAGCTCTTCGGTGAGCATATGGCGTACCCGCCTGATCTCCCCCTGTACGGTCCGGGCATGGCGCACGGCCTCGACCACATCCCCTGTGCCCGCCTCGCCCTTGGTCCGGATCATGGCCGCGCCCTCGGCGATACGGCGCAGGGCCTCGCCCAGATTGCGGCAGCCACAGACAAACGGCACCTTGAACGCGTTCTTGTCGATGTGAAATTCCTCGTCCGCCGGAGTCAGGACCTCGCTCTCGTCGATGTAGTCCACACCCACTGCTTCAAGGATGCGGGCCTCCATGAAGTGACCGATGCGGCACTTGGCCATGACCGGGATGGACACGCTGGCCATGATCTCGCGGATCATTCCGGGGTCGGACATGCGGGCCACCCCGCCGTTCGCGCGGATGTCCGCCGGGACCCGCTCCAGGGCCATGACCGCGCAGGCGCCAGCCTCCTCTGCGATGCGGGCCTGCTCCGCGTTGACCACGTCCATGATCACGCCGCCCTTGAACATCCGGGCCAGGCCGCTGTTCAGCGTTGTCTTGTCTTTGTTCCTGCATTCCTGGTTCATGACATCCTCCTTGAAAGATTGGACAGTCCTTGAACCAGCAGGGAGCAAAAATGACAATAGCCGTTTATTGCGGAGGAAATATGGAGACTTTCTCCATATTCAGGCAGGGTCGAGGGCGAGCAGGAAGGCGCGCAGATTGGTCTGGCGGTTGCCGAGTCCCAGCTTACGCCGGATTTGATGACGATGGGAGTCGATGGTGGAGGTGCCCACCCGGAGCCGAGCGGCGATCTCCTTGGTGCCGAGCCCTTCGCGGATCAGCTCCGCGACCTGGATCTCCGCCGGGGTCAAGGCGTGGCAGACTGTGGACAGTCGGTGGCAAAAAGGCTCGGTCAGTTCTTCAAGCCCCTGGCGAACCTGCAGAAGCAGAGCAGTTGCGACGTCGCCGAAGCAGACCGCCCCCAGGCGGTCCAGGCTCGGCGCGATGCGGCGGCGGACATTGGCCAGCACGGCCTGCTCCAGTTCCTCGCGATCCTCTTCCCGCTGGCGCAGCAGGACCTTGAGCGCCGCGTTCATCTCGGCCAAACGCCCGGTCTGGGCCAGAAGTTCGGCCGTGCGCTCCCGCACCCGCTCCTCCAGCACCTCGCTGTGGCGCGCCCGGACCTGCTCTTCGGTCTTGCGCCCCGTAATCTCGGCCAGGGTGCCCACGTAGCCCAGAATGCTCCCGTCAGCGCCGTGAACAGGCCGGGTCTGCTCCTCCACCCAGCCGACGCGGCCGCTCGCGCAGGCGTAGCGGTACTCGGCCCTAAAAAGAGGATCCCCCTCGGCCACTGCGCGGGAGCGCTCGCGCAAAAGACCGGGCAGGTCCTCGGGATGCACGGTCCTGGCCCAGCCGTCGCCCAGGGCCTCGGCTTCGGACAGATCCATCATTTCGCAAAAGGTCCTGTTCACGAACACGCACTTGTCGTGGGCGTCGTCAAAAAAAATGCCGAGCGGCGAGCCTTCGACCAGGACCTGCGTCCGGGCCCGCAGGCTGGCTAGTTCGGATTCGAGTTCGCGCAGACGTTCTTCGGGATTCATGTGCATGGTCATGCGGGAGTACACTGCCTGGCTGCCCCTCGTCCAGAGAGCGCGGGACCACATCGAGGTACATGATGCCCATGCCGGGCGCGCAAGATGCCGAGCTGGCACCCGCATCAGGTCTGGCCGCTTGGCAATAAAGATGGCTTGCGAGCCGATACCCCGTCAAATTCGACGCTGCCCCTTGATCACAAGCCCGGGCCAGCGTAGAAAGCTCTCTGACACACAAGCCACGGAGTTACCCATGAAAAGCATCCTTCTTCTTGTCGCCCTCGTTCTGGCCAGTCCCGCAATGGGTGCGCCCTGGACGGCGATGAAACCGGTGGAATTGTCCCCGTCCGGGACCACGGCATCCTTGCCCGTGGGCGAAAAGCTGGGCCTGATCGACAATCTGCGGTTCCAGATCGACGGCGCCACGGTGCACCTGGAAAGCCTGACCCTGATCCCCGTGAAAGGAGACCCCATCTCCCTGCGCATCCCGTTGCAGCTCAAATCCGGAGAATCCTCGGGTCTCATCAACATCCCGGGCATGGGCGAGGTCATCGACAAGCTCAAACTGCAGTACCGGATCACTGATGGCAAACCCGCGGCCATCACCTTGCGCGTGAAGCCGGATTAGACGTGCCGATTTGAAGAATTCTAACGCATGGGGGCGGACTCGAATTTCGCCCCATGTATCACGGCCTCAAATCACAACCGTCCTTTACATCCAGCCCCACACCCTTCAGAATGAATGTTTTTGAAGGAAGCTCATGAAACACACTATCATCGTCATCGGCGGCGGCCCCGCCGGACTTCTGGCTGCAGCAACCGCCGCAGCCAGTGGCGCCAGCGTCACCCTGCTCGAGCGCATGGACCGGCCAGGCCGCAAGCTCAGAATCTGCGGCAAGGGCCGAGGCAACATCGGCAACACCGCACCTCTGGATGAATTCCTGGCCCATTTCGGCAAGAATTTCCGTTTTCTGCGGCCAGCCCTGGCCCATTTCTTCACCAAGGACACCATCGAACTGCTGCACAGCCTGAACGTCCCCACCAAGGAAGAGCGCGGTGGACGGCTTTTCCCCGAAAGCGACAGCGCCCAGGACCTGGTCGACGCCTTTGTGCGTCATGCCCGGACCCAGGGCGTGACGATCCGCACCGGGTGCCGCGTGCGCAGCATCAGCCGCCAGGGCGAAGGCTTCGAGGTGGGTTTCGGATCCCAGAGTCTCGCGGCGGACAGGATCATACTGACCACGGGCGGAGCCTCCTATCCGGCGACCGGCTCCACCGGAGACGGCTACGAGCTGGCCAAAAGTCTCGGACACGCCATCGTACCCATCGCTCCGGCGCTGATTCCCCTGGTCACCGAGGGCGACACCGCGTCCCGGCTGCAGGGGTTGTCGCTCAAGAATGTCCGCGTCGAATTGCGGGTGGATGGAAAAAAGACGGGAGAGGACATGGGCGAGATGCTCTTCACCCATTTCGGGTTGTCCGGCCCCCTCATCCTGACCTTGAGCAAGGCCGCCGTCCGGGCCGTGGACCAGCACAAGAAGACCGAAATCCTGATCGACCTGAAGCCCGCCCTGGACCCGGCCAAACTCGACGCCCGCCTGCTGCGCGATCTGGGAGAACACGGCAAGATGCATGTGGAGAACCTGCTGCGCGGGCTGATGCCGCCCAAGCTCATCCCCATCTGCCTGGAGCAGACCCGCCTGGCCGGCGACAAGGCCGCGCATCAGGTCTCGGCCGAGGAACGCAAGCGCCTGCGGCTGTGGCTCAAGGAGTTGCGCTTCACGGTGCGTGGATACCGGCCCCTGCGCGAGGCCATCATCACCTCCGGCGGCGTGGACCTGACGGAGGTCAATCCCAAGACCATGCAGTCCAGGGTCTGCCCAGGCCTTTTCCTGGCCGGCGAAGTGCTCGACATGGACGCCGACACGGGCGGCTTCAACCTGCAGGCGGCCCTGTCCTCGGGACATCTTGCGGGACTGAGCGCGGCCACGGCGAGCTGACCTTGCACACACGCGGGCGATGGATTACGAATTCAAAGGAATTGCATCGTACAAGGAGCACGCCATGATCGACTTCAAAATTCCCGCCCCCGGCGATCCGGCCCCTGGTTTCTGCCTGCCCGCCACATCCGGACAGGATCTGCGTCTGGATGACTACCGCGGCAAATGGGTGGTGCTGTATTTCTACCCCAAGGACAATACGCCCGGATGCACCGTCGAGGCTCAGGAATTCTCTGCCCTGAAGGATGACTTCACGGCACTGAACGCCGTGATCCTGGGCATGAGCCCAGACTCCGTCAAATCGCACCAGGGCTTCACGGGCAAGCACGAGCTGCGGGTAGATCTCCTGAGCGACCCGGACCATCAGGCCCTGGAACAGTTCGGAGCCTGGCGCCTCAAAAAGAACTACGGCAAGGAGTACATGGGCGTGGCCCGCTCCACCTTTCTCATCGACCCCTCCGGAGTCATCCGCCACGCATGGCCGGAGGTCAAAGCCGCAGGGCATGCCGCCGAAGTGCTGGCCAAACTCAAAGAACTGTCCTGAAACGGCAAGACATGGCGCGCGATCAAAAAAATCTGCTGGCGGAATTGCGAAGCCTCATCTCCGCCGTGGAGGTTAGCGCGCGCGCAAATGACGCCGCAAAGCTCAAAACCCAGCTCAAGCTCCTGGGCGCTTGGATCAAACGCCTGATCGCGAATTCACCCGCATCCGCCTCGGGCCTGACGGAGGAGAACGCAGACCTGCGTAAAAAGCTGCGCGCCTCCAAGACCAGCTTCGACTCCATGATCTCGGCCTACAGAGGCATCCTGGACGCTTTCGACACATTTCGCGGGACCATCGACATCGTGCAAAGGATGAAGCGCCTGGAGGAGTTGCCCGCAACCCTGGCCTCCATCCGGGAGCTGCGCAGCCTGCACACCCTGCATCTCACCCTGGATCAGGACCTCTTTGCCGACCGCATACCCAAAGGTATCGGACACGCGAGGGCCATGGCCCTGCGGGAAAGGCTCAAGCAATTTTCACCGGCGGCGCACGCTCCGCGACTCTTTTTGGGCCAGGTCGAACATATCGAACACCCCGGCTTTTTTCTGGGCATGGACGATGACCCGCCTGCCGGTTCCTGCTTCATCTTTGCCCTCGAACACAAATACCTGCACTCCAAGATCATCGGGGTGGTGGCCGCCTACGATCCAGATCCGAAGCGCTACGCCCCGGACAAGGCCACGGATTTCCTGAGCCATTTTTGCAACATCCTGTCCTGCACCTTGATCACCGCCCTGGAGCACGCCCAACTCGAAGAACTGACCGTTCGCGACGCACTGACGGGCGTGAACAACCGCACCTATCTCGAACGCCACGCAGGACGCATTCTCGACTTCGCGGCGCGCAAGAACCTCCCTGTGCATCTGCTCTTCATCGACTTGAACGGATTCAAGAAGGTCAACGACACCCTTGGCCACGAGGCCGGGGACATGATCCTCGTCGCCGTGGCCCAGACCATCCAGGCCATGATCCGCAAATACGACATCTTCGTGCGCCTTGGAGGCGATGAATTCGTCATCCTGCTCCCGGACACGAGCAAGGACATGGCCAGCGCCTTTGTGGCCCGCCTGCGGCAAACCCTGGCCGACATCCATGTCAGCCAGGTCTGCGCCCTGGATACCGATCTGCGCATTTCCGCCTCGGTGGGCATAAGCCGTCATGAGCCGGGACAGAGTCTCGAAGAATTGATCCACGCCGCCGACCAGCGCATGTACGAGGACAAGACAGAGGCCAAGCTCGGCCCGGCAGGCCCGCACCCGGCATCACCAACGACAACCCCAAAACGCACGGGCAAGGTCCGCGCCACACCATGATCGACTTCGACATCCCCGGATTTGGACAACGCTCCCTGCTCCACCTGGTTCTCGACTATAACGGAACGCTGGCCATCGACGGACGGGTTCAGCCCGGTGTCTTTTCCCGCCTGAGCCGCATCAAACACCTCCTGACCATTCATATCCTCACGGCCGACACCTACGGCACCGTGCGCTCGACTTTTGGCCAGACCGACTATGTCGTGCACATCCTGCCCGCCGGTGATGAACGCCAGGCCAAGGCCGACTACGTTCAAAGCCTGGGCCCCATGTCCTGCGCATGCTTCGGCAACGGCAACAACGACGCCGCCATGCTCAAGGACGCAGCCCTGTCCATGGCCATACTCCAGCCCGAAGGCGTGGCCATGGCCGCCCTGTCCGCGGCGCACATCCTGGTCCCAGGCATCGAGGCGGGCCTCGACCTGCTCTTGCATCCACAGCGGCTCAAAGCCACTTTGCGTTACTGAACATCCAGACGAGCCCGCCCGATCGACTGCACGTCTCATATCATTATTGATCAATTCGGATTCAATGCATAGAGAGTGTCTTACGTCACACGTCGTACATTACTTCAGGGGGCTTCATGTTCAATACTCAATCCATAAAATTCACGACGAAACTCTTCACGGGCATCCTGGCTCTCCTGGTCCTGTCCCTCGCCATCGTCATCGCCGTGACCACGGTGGATGTGCGCAAAGGGCTTTTCGAGTTAGGCCAGAGTTCCATTGAGAACATGAGCCATTCCGTCTTCAACTCTCTTGCTGCCCAAAACGCCCTGCTGCAAGAAAAACTCGAAGCGGACATGGTCATCCTTGAAGGCGAACTGGACCGCTACGGCTCCTTTGCTCAGGATTCGGCCATGATGCTGGAGCGGAGCATCACCAACCAGGTCACCAAGGCCTCGGAGCAGGTGCGCATCCCCCGGCTGATGCTTGGCGGCGTGGTCATGAACGGAAACACCGGCGTCGTCGACAAGGTCCAATTCATGACCAAAGGGGCGGCAACCATCTTTCAGGTCCTGGATGACAAGCTCCTGCGGGTTTCGACGACCGTGCGGATCAAGGAGGACGAACGCGCCGTGGATACATTCATCCCGGCGGACAGCGCCGTTTACAAGACCGTCATGAGTGGCGAACCCTACAGCGGATTGGCTTTTGTCGTCGACGACTGGTACGTGGCCTCCTACAAGCCGGTATTCGATGCCGATGACAAAATTGTGGCTGTCCTTTTCGTGGGCCGCAAGATCCTGAATCCGCAGCTTCGCGAGATGATGACCGCGACCAAGGCCAACGGCGTCGGCTACTTCTTTGTCTATAATTCCAAAGGAAACGTCCTCATCCATCCCACACTGGAAGGACAGAATATTTTCGAAGTGGCCGGCATCGGAGACATTTTCCGAAGTCACAAGGGTGGAGCCCTCGAATACACATGGAATGGTGAGAGGAAGATCACCTACACCCAGCATTTCGAGCCTTGGGACTGGCATCTCGGAGTCGGCATGAACGAATCCCAGATGGTGCGCGGACTGGACAAGGATATCATCCTTAAGAGCGTTTTCGTAGGTCTTGGCGTCATCGCCATGGGTGTCCTGATCGCGATCGTGCTGATCCGCACCATCACCAAGCCCCTGAACCAGCTTGCGCGCCAGAGCCTGCAGGTAGCCGAAGGCGATTACACAATCACCTTCACCCACCAGGCCAAGGACGCCATCGGCAATTTATCCTCCGCCATGAACACCATGGTTGCACGGACCAAGGAAATGCTCGGCGAAATCACCGGGGCCACCCAGGCCCTGACGACCGCGTCGACGGGACTGTCGAGCATCTCCTCCCAGATGACCCAGGGTTCAGCCCAGACCGCCAGCATGGCCAACACGGTCAGCAACGCGGCCGGGGAGGTGAGTAGCAACATGAACTCCGTATCCGCAGCCATGGAACAGGCCTCGATCAACATGAACACCGTGGCCACGGCGGCCGAGGAGATGTCCTCCACCATCCAGGAGATCGCCCAGAACTCCGAGCGGGCCAAGAACACGACCTCAAGCGCCGTGGCCAAGGCCCAGGCCGCTTCCGGCCGGGTCAACGAACTCGGAGTGGCAGCCAAGGAGATCAACGCCGTGACGGCGACCATCACGGCAATCTCCTCCCAGACCAACCTGCTGGCCCTGAATGCCACCATCGAAGCGGCCCGCGCGGGCGAAGCGGGACGAGGCTTCGCGGTCGTGGCCAACGAAATCAAGGAGCTGGCGCAGCAGACCGCCAAGGCCACGGAAGATATCCGGGAAAAGATCACCGGCATCCAATCCGTGACCACGCAGACCGTGCATGACATCTCCGACATCACAGGCGTCATCGCCGAAATGAATGAAATCGTCGGCACCATCGCCGCCGCTGTCGAAGAGCAATCCGTGACCACGCGCGACATCGCCGAAAACGTGGGTCAAGCCTCCACGGGCATCACGGAGATCAACGCCAACGTGGCCACCAGCTCGTCCATGACGCGGGCCATCAGCTCCGACATCGAGAACGTGCGCACGGCCTCCGATGAAATGACCACAAGCAGCAGGACCGTGCAGGAGAGCGCCACCGAACTGGCCGAGCTCGCCGAGCGCCTGCGTGAACAGGTTTCGCGCTTCAAGATCTGATCATACTCATGACGCGGAAAAACCGGTTTTTTTAGGCCGGTTTTTCCGCGCATCTCCATGCCCCTCCGGCCTCGCCGCAATCCAGGGCGGAACGGAAAAAGAAATAATACCAAAATCTTGCATCTCAATTTTTCGCCAATTTCAAAAAAGTGTTTGACAAAGCCCATGGGTCTCCCTAGAAGCGATTTCTCGTTGTCGGGATGTAGCGCAGCCTGGTAGCGCACTTGAATGGGGTTCAAGGGGCCGGAGGTTCAAATCCTCTCATCCCGACCACAACGTCCGCCCACATAGCTCAGTTGGCAGAGCGCGTCCTTGGTAAGGACGAGGTCAGCAGTTCAATCCTGCTTGTGGGCTCCAGACATCAAAGCCGATCGCATGATCGGCTTTTTTGTTTTTTGGGCCGCTCTCTTTCCCTTGCTCGCGTGGTGAAATGGCGGAACGCCAATCCAATGAGGGAATCGCGCCACTGCGCCTCGTCTCGAACTGCCTCATACTTCTCTCAATTCCACATGATACCGAAAGCCCGTTTCAGGAGCGTCCGGCGCACCCCCGGCATTTTTGACCACACGACTCAAGTTTAAACTTGACGAGCCGAACGGCAGCATTATATTTAGGCTCTTGAAGGGGAGTAGCTCCCAGAGGCAAGGTCAACAATACTGGCGCGCGAGCGCTTGGCCTTGTCGTCGGAAATCCACCGATGAGCGAGACCTTCAGCATGATCAAACATGCTGGAGGTCTCTTTTTTTTAAGGACCTCCAGCCAACCACAGGAGGCTCCATGACCAACGTTCCCGTCCCGCGATCCCGCGCTGCCGCTGCGCACCCAGGATTGGCCTATCTTTTCTTTCCTCTTATCGCCCTGACCCTGCTTCTTTTTGCCTGGCCCGACCTGGCAGACGCCAAACGCATGGGCGGGGGAGGATCTTTCGGAAGCAAGCCTTCATACGGCAGCGGCTACAACAAAAACGTATCCCCAACCAAAGACTCGCCAACCATGGCGAAACAAGCCGCCCCGAGCACCCCTTCCCGCTTCGGCGCGCTTGGCGGCATGTTCGGCGGTCTGCTCATGGGCGGTCTGCTCGGCTCCATGCTTTTCGGAGGCGGCGGATTCGCAGGTCCGGGAATGCTCGACATTCTCCTCCTGGCGGTGGGCGGATTTCTTCTTTTCAAGTTCGTCAAATCCCGCAGGGCAGCCACGGCGAATTCGGCGCCGTACGCCTACGCCGGACACGAAGAAACCCGGAGCGCTGCGCCTCATGGTGGATGGGGACATCAGTCTTTCGAAACGCAAACACCGCAAGCTCCCGTTTTGCCGCATGGCTTGAATGAGCAGGAATTCCTGACCGGAGCAAAAGCTCTCTACACCCGCCTGCAAGCTTCCTGGGACCGCAGGGACATTGACGACATCCGGCAGTTCACAAGTCAGGAAGTCCATGAGGAGATCGCACGTCAGGTGACTCTTGATCCCGCGCAAGGGCGCACGGAAATCCTGATGGTCGAGGCGCGCGTGCTGGAGGCTCGGGCCACTGGAACCGAAACCGTGATCAGCGTTCTCTTTGACGCCATGCTGCGCGAGGACGATGCCAACGCCCCGGCGGAGCAGATCAGAGAAGTTTGGCATATTCGCCGCGACGAAAGCGCCTCCGCTCCGCAATGGACCCTGGAGGGCATCCAGCAACTGACTTTGTAAAGAATTATCCTCAAACAGCACGGCATGTTGCCAAAGCCGATGTGCCGTGCGATACATTTCACAAATCTTGATCCATCGGGCAGGCACGTCATCCACCCGCCTTTTACAGAATCTTAAGAGGATAAATTTTTGAATACCGCCTTACTGTGGATTGGATTTCATGTTTTCGTACTCGCTTTGCTGATCCTCGATCTGGGAGTCCTGCAGCGCAAAGGCAAGGAAATGAGCGTCCGGACCGCCCTGTGGGTGAGTCTGGGCTACATCGGCCTCGCGCTTCTTTTCAGCGCGGGAGTCTTTTCTTTCAAGGGAACCGAAGCAGGGTACGCATTCCTGACCGGCTATTTCATCGAGAAGAGCCTGAGCGTCGACAACATCTTTGTCTTCCTGCTCATTTTCCTCCATTTCGAGGTGCCAAAATCAAGCCAGCGGCGCATCCTCTTTTGGGGGATACTCGGAGCGCTCGTCATGCGTGCCGTGCTCATCTTCGCCGGAGCACAGGCCATCGCACACTTTCACTGGCTGCTTTACGTTTTTGGTTTCGTGCTCATCGCCTCCGGCATCAAAATGCTGGCGACCATCAACCAGGAACCGGACATGGCCAATAACCGCATTGCCACGTTCATGCGACGTCATTTCCGAATCACGGAAGATTACGAGGGGGAGCGGTTCTGGATCAAACGCGACGGCCTTCTCTTCATGACCCCGATGTTCATGGTCCTGGTCATCGTCGAGATTTCCGACCTGATCTTCGCCATCGACTCCATCCCCGCCATCCTGGCCATCAGCACGGACACGTTCATCGTTTATTCCTCGAATGTGTTCGCGATCCTGGGCTTGCGCGCGTTGTATTTCGCCCTGGCCGGGGTCATCCACCGCTTCCATTATCTGAAATACGGACTGTCCTTCGTGCTCGTGCTTGTCGGCTGCAAAATGACCGTCAACACCTGGTTCGAGCAGAAAATAATCTCCACGGAACTCGCTCTGGCGGCTACCGCGCTTTTAATCGGCGGATCAATGCTCTACTCAATGTACCGAACGGCTACCGCCGCACATGAGGAAAAACGCAAGACGCTGCGTTGGTGGATCCCGGGAACGCCTGCTCGAAAGGTCGATCCCGACAAGCACGTGGAATAAAGAGTCGGTGTTGACAACTCGCGTATAGTTTCATGAGTATAAAAAACGCTGCAATTGGCCATCCCCCATAGGGGGGTGGCCTTCCTGGCAAATTTCTGGCTTCACCTCCGCGACTATGTGAGAACTCGCAAGGCCGAGCCAATTATCTCTGACCACTCCCAGAGGGCGTGAATTTCCACACAGCATAAGGGAAACCATATGTCCAAAACAACAATACCTAACATTCTATTATTTATATGTATTTTTTCTTCAGCAGCTTTTGGACAAGAGGATGTCGAGTGCAAAAAATTCAAAGTCTCATTTTCTTCTCCAATGAAAATTTCATTTGACGGCGTTTTTCATGGAGGAAATCAAATTGGAACCGCCATTAATCCAGACAATCAACATATTGAAAGCAACATGATAGATATTTGCGTCGATAAAAAACATTCGAGCGAAATTGAAAAAAATACAGTTTGTTATATATCTGAAAATTCCATAATTATTTACAATGTATGGGCGTCAGGAAAAGATCTCCCAGAAAACAGCACTGTACCTGGTTTTTCGAACAAATTCTCACTCTTTTGGTACGAAACTAAACTATTATTCAAATCAATCATCGAGTGATCCTTTACTACTCACCATCTCTCAATTTCTGTTCTGGACCTATCCCCCACGAAATAACGATCATAACAGAGTTCTAGGAGAAAACGCGTGGAGATTGTTATACTGGCCTTCCTCATCGTACTCAACGGCGTGTTTGCCATGTCGGAGATAGCCCTTGTGACCGCGCGGAAAAGTCGCCTTCAGCGACTGGCCGAGGATGGCGACAAGTCCGCGGCTGTCGCCATGCGCCTTGGGGAAGATCCCACGCAATTTCTTTCAACCGTCCAGATCGGGATCACCGTCATCGGCATCATGAACGGCATCGTGGGCGAAGCGGCACTGGCCGGTCCTCTTGCCGAAATGCTCAATCAACTTGGCCTTGACGCACAGACCAGTTCGATAACGGCCACCATTCTTGTTGTAGTGATCATCACATACTTTTCCATTGTTGTCGGCGAGTTGGTGCCTAAAAGAATTGGCCAGTTCCATGCGGAGGGCATCGCAACATTCATGGCCAAGCCAATCTCGGTGCTCGCAACACTGTCACGCCCGTTTGTCTCTCTGCTCTCCGTTTCGACAGACGGACTCCTCCGGCTCATGGGAAAAAAGGAATTAAGCAGCGCCAACCTTACGGAAGAAGATATCCACTCCATTCTGGCCGAAGGATCGCTGACTGGGCTGATCGAGAAGCAGGAACACGAAATAATGCGCAATGTATTCAGATTGGACGATCGTCAGATTGCTTCGCTGATGACCCCACGTAGCGAGATTATCTTTCTCAATATAGACAAACCGCTGGAAAGTAGTCTGGATAATCTGATGAATTCTGACCATTCGAGATATCCGGTTTGCCATGGCGGATTACACAATACTATCGGAATTATCACTGCAAAGAGATTGCTCAAACAACGCATCAAAGGTGAATCAAGCAGCATTCAAGACTATCTCCAACCCGCCATTTTCGTACCGGAAACCCTTACCGGAATGAAATTGCTGGAGCAATTTCGCGAATCCGGGGTTCAAATGGTTTTTGTCATCGACGAATATGGAGAAATCTTGGGGCTCATTACACTGCAGGATGTTCTTGAAGCTCTTACAGGGGAGTTTAAGCCACGCGATCCAGAGGACGTATGGGGAGTTCAGCGTGAAGATGGGTCTTGGCTCCTCGACGGCCTGATCCCAATTCCGGAACTCAAGGACCGGCTGAATTTAAAGTCTGTACCCGAAGAACAAAAGGGAAGATACAACACGCTGAGCGGCATGATGATGTGGCTGGTCGGTAGTGTGCCCCGCACGTGCGATGTGGCCGAATGGGAGGGCTGGAGACTTGAAGTCATCGACCTCGATGGAAATCGGGTCGACAAAATCCTGGCAAGCAGGCTGCCTGACGCACAAGAGAATCAAACAATTCCAGATTCAACATCAAATAATTGTTCTTGATTCTTGATTAACACAGCGAGGCAATATATCATGCTCGATAGAAATGTTAAAATCACGAGTTTCCTTCGTACCAGCATGAGTAATAACCCATGAGAATAAGTAAACTCTTCCCGAATCAAGGCATACTTTCTTCATAAAACATATTATCATTACAAGACACCAGGAGACAACATGGAAGAATATCTCAAACAGGCAATCGAAATCGTCAAGGCGCAAGCATCTGTGCGCAACATGAAAGAGGAAGAGATCAGTTCTATGATCAAATCCTTGGCTGGAAGCATTCTGAATTTCGACGAAAATATTTCGCCAGTGAGCAAAAGCGAACCCGTTATCGATCCTAAAAAAGCGATCAAAGAAAATAGCGTTGTTTGCTGTGAGTGCGCAAAATCATTCAAAGTTTTGACGAAACGCCATTTAGCCACACACGGACTTACGCCGGAACAATACAAAGATAAATTCGGCTATAAGAAAGGTACTGCCCTGGTTGCAAAGTCCCTGGCTCGCAGTCGTAGCAAGACGATGCAGGGCATGAAATTGTGGGAGAAACGCAAAAAAGCGCCTAAAGCCGAATAGCTGCCCACTCAGCAGATCACGTTTTTATGACAGGCCGGCCACCCTTTTTTCAGGGGAGCCGGCCTGTTGAATGTTCAGCACTCCACGTCGCTTTCTTCCCTTTCCGTTAGCCAGAACATGCACGACGTAACCACGGAGAGAAAAGGCTGAACCCGCTCCATCGTTTTTTCACAAGCTTCTCTTTTGCCATCGCGGTTGATAGGGCTTCGCAATCGAATGTCACCTTCATATCCCCGAGGAATGCATGAACATAGGGCCATACACCTTCCAGGAATTCAAGAACAAGGCCGCTGAATTTCACGGCTACCCCGCTCCCGGCCTCCTGATCGGCGGATACATGGTCGAGATGGCCAAGGCCGCCCTGCCGCACGGCATCCTCTTCGAAGCCGTGGTCGAGAGCAAAAAATGCCTGCCCGACGCGGTGCAGCTCCTGACCCTGTGCAGCATCGGCAACGGCTGGATGAAAATCATCAACCTCGGCCGCTACGCCGTGTCCCTGTACGACAAGTACACGGGCGCCGGGGTGCGCGTCAGCGTGGATCTGGACAAGCTCAAGGACTGGCCCCAGATTCATGGCTGGTTTTTGAAGCTCGTGCCCAAGAAGGAGCAGGACACGGAAGAGCTGTTCCGGCAAATCGAGACCGCCGGAGACACCATCCTTCGTCTGGAGACCATCACGGTGCAGCCGCGCCTGCTCGGACATGCGCACATGACCCGCATCGAAGCCTGCCCGATCTGCCGCGAAGCCTACCCCGTCAGCGACGGGGCCATCTGCCGGGGCTGCCAGGGCGAGGCTCCCTATGCCAGCGCCAGACCCGCCGAACGCTGCGAGAGCATGCAACCTGCCCGCGTGCCCGTGGAAGACGCGGTGGGCCGCAAGGCGCTGCACGACATGACCCGCATCGTGCCCGGCGAAAGCAAGGGCGCCGAATTTCTGGCAGGGCAGACCATCACCGCCGGGGACGTCTGCCGCCTGCAGCAGATGGGCCGCAACACGGTCTATGTTCAGGACGAAGCCCTGCCCGACGGGGCCTGGGTGCATGAAAACGACGCCGCCATCGCCTTTGCCCGGCGCATGGCCGGAGCTGGTATCGGCTATTCGGACTCCCCTCGTGAAGGAAAGATAGACTTTCATTCCACCTGCGCGGGCCTCCTGCAGGTCGATCTCAATGCCCTGGAGCGTTTCAATCTGGTGCCGAACGTCATGTGCGCCACACGCCAGAATTACGCCTTGGTCGAGGATGGGCGGCTCCTGGCCGGGACCAGGGCCATCCCCCTCTTTCTCGCCCGCGAGAACTTCAGCCGCGCCTTGAGCGCCCTGGGCGAAGAACCCCTCTTTTCCGTCCTGCCCCTGCGTCAGGCCAAGATCGGCGTGCTGGTCACGGGCACGGAAGTCTTTCAGGGCCTCATCGAAGACAGATTCGCGCCCATCATCCGCTCCAAGGCCGAGGCTCTGGGGTCGACCGTGGTGGGAGAGGAATTCGCGCCCGATGAACGCGAGGCCATCGCCGCCGGAGTGAAAAAGCTTCTTGATCTGGGCGCGGACCTGATCGTGACCACCGCCGGCCTGTCCGTGGACCCCGACGACGTGACCCGAAACGGCCTCGAAGACGCGGGACTGACCGACGCCCTGCACGGCGTGCCGCTCTTGCCCGGCGCCATGACGCTGATCGGCCGTATAGGCAAGGTCCAGGTCCTGGGCGTGCCCGCCTGCGCCCTCTTCTTCAAGACTACGAGCCTCGACGTTCTGCTGCCCCGCCTGCTGGCCAGCGCCCCCATCACCCGCCTCGACCTGGTCCGCCTGGCCGAAGGCGGCGTCTGCCTGCAATGCAACACGTGCACCTATCCCAAGTGCACCTTCGCCAAATAGATCATTTGCCATCTGAAAATATGCACCCCCGTTTGCCGGATTTGGGCAAACGGGGGCTCTTTTTTTCAGACGGGTAAAAGTGCCGTCAAAGACCTTGCCCGGCCAAAAATCATCGATTATCGACCAAATACAAATTTCGGAGGAATCATGATCAGCTTCGACCAAATCCTTCTCTTCAGCCTGACCTCCCTGCTCCTCATCTTCACGCCCGGCCCGGACATCATCTACGTCCTGACCCGTGGAGTGGCCCAGGGACGCACGGCAGCGCTGGCCGCGGCCATGGGTTTCAGCCTGGGCAACATCGGGCACACACTCTTTGCCGTGTTCGGGCTCTCGGCCATCCTGGCTTCGTCGGCCACGGCCTTCACCCTGGTCAAGGTCGCGGGCGGCATCTACCTGATCTACCTCGGGTTCAAGCTCTGGACCGCAGACGCCTCGCACACCCTGTCCGACCAGGGCGAGCAGAAAACGGCCCGCCTCATCTTCCGGCAGTCCATCCTGGCCAACCTCCTGAACCCCAAGGTGGCGATCTTCTTCCTGGCCTTCTTCCCACAGTTCGTACGTCCGGACCAGGGTCATCCGGCCCTGCAGATGGTCATCCTCGGCCTGACCTTTGTCGTGCTGACCATGCTTGGCTTCGGGCTGGTCGCCTTCGGCGCGGGGGCGCTCAATTCCAGGCTCGCCGCCCGGCCGTCCCTCTCGGGCTGGCTGCACAAGGGCGCGGGGGCCATCCTCATGGGGCTTGGCCTGCGGCTCCTGTGGGTCGACCGCTGAGCATCCACTAAAAAGAGGCGGGCCGTTGCCGGTCCGCCTCTTACATTCGATCGTCTCTCGTCTACAACCAGCGCTTCTTCACAAAGACCAGCCAGGCCAGCACGCAGGCCCCGACGGTAATTGCGGAGACGATGGAGAAGGCGTGAACCTCCTCCTGGAAAGGCAGCGGGATATTCATACCGTAGATGCCGCTTATGATGTTTGGAATCATCATTATAATTGTGAAACCGGTCAAAAATTTCATGACAGTGTTCATGTTGTTGGAGATGATGGAAGCAAAGGCGTCCATGGTTCCGGACAGGATATCACTGTAGATGTTGGTCATGCCGATGGCCTGCCGGTTTTCGGTGATCGCGTCCTCCAGCAGGTCCGTTTCATCCTCGCTGAGCTGCACGCTGCGCATGCGCAGGACCTTGTCCATGATGATGTCGTTGGCCTTGAGCGAAGTGGCGAAATACACCAGACTCTTCTCGATGCCCAGAAGGTCGATGAGCTCCTGGTTGCGGGTCGAGAGCTGGAGACGCTGCTCGATGACGTCGGAGCGTCGGTTGATGTCTTTCAAGCAGTGCAGATACATGAGCGAGGTGCGCTGCATGAGGTGGATGGCGAAGCGCATGCGCTCCGCCGTATCGACGATGCGCGTGCGGCCGTTCAGAAGCGCCGTGACCAGGTCGCTGCTTGAACGGCAGACGGTGATGACCGCCGTTGGCGTGATGACCACACCGATGGGCAGAGTCTGGTAGGGAACACGGGCGTCCCCTTCGTTCTCCAGCGGCACGCGGATGACCAGCAGGAGCACCCCGTCCTCGAACTCGATGCGGGCGCGCTCGTCGGCGTCCAGAGGGTCGAAGAGATAGTCCAGGGGCACTCCCAGGAGAACGGAAATCCGCTGCAACTCCTCTTCCGACGGGTTGATCATGTTGACCCAGCAGTCGAAGTCGAGATGGTCCAGTGGAGACAGTTTTCCTTCAATGGTCTTGCGGATGATGATCATGATGCGATTCCTTGCAATGAGTAAAATGCTGCCTTGGACACGTTTGAAAAATCAAACGAGGCCTCAAGCCAAAAACTATTGCGGAATCACGAGTAGGGGTCCGCGGAACGACCCGCGGCATGAAGGGTCTGGCAGGTCCGGGCAAAGGGTTTCCGGAACGCCAGACGGCGAGAAAGAAAGATCGAAAACATGGTCCACCTGCCGCAGCGCCGAGGCTCCGTCAGGCGGCTTTAATCAGACGCGGTGGTGACGAAGGGATCGGCAGAGAAAAATGTTGAAATAATGCTTGGGCCTAGGGCCACAACTGTCGCCAGAATCCACGGTCTTCTCCTTAAAGTGCCGCCCGGGCGACATGCCCGGGACTTCAAAAACGATGCGCAGCCTTTACGCGCGCATGAGACGAAAAGCAAGCCCTGCACGGCCGCAAAAAGACACTCCCCTGAAATGTATCACACAATTTGTCTGACAGACTCGTTGCCCTTGACGCTGAATTGACATAAGAGCAACCCGATGTTTTCGATGTAGGATGCCGGATTTTGGCGTTTTTCGCGCCACCTCGCAATCAGACAGCCAGGATGAGCCATGATTTTTGACAACATCCGCATGAAGCCCAAGCTGCTCTTCCTGTTCATCATGACCGGGATTGTTCCTCTGGGCATCGTGGCCCTCATCGGCAGCTACTCCGCGTCCACCGCCCTGCTGGATCTGGCCTTCGATCAGCTCGGCAGCATCCAGAACATCAAGCGCGACAAGCTTCAGACCACCCTGACCGAACGCGTCAACGGACTGAAACTCCTGGCAGGCCTGCGTCAGACCCAGCAAGCCATGGACGATCTGGACAGACTCGGAGACGAAAATCCGGAGCAGCCCTACCCAATCGGCGCAAGCGAATATCAACGAATCCACGGAAGATACGACTCCCAGCTCAAAAGTTACATCGCGGTCAACGGCTTCACGGACCTCTATCTGCTGGACCGCATCCACGGTCATGTCATGTATGCCGCCGGGCAAGGCGAGGAACTGGGCACCAGCGTCGCCACCGGGCGCTATCGGCACACCGCGCTGGCCAGGCTCTGGGAGCGGGTACTGCGCACCGGCGACGTGGTCTTCGAGGACTTCGCCGTCTATGAACCGAACGGCGGACGTCAGGCAGCCTTTATCGGCTATCCGATTCTGGACCTGCAAGGCAACGTGGCCGGAGTCATCGCGGCCCAGGTCTCGGCGGAATTCATCAACCAGATCATGCCCTCTCGCCAGGGGCTGGGCGATTCCGGGGAATCCTACCTGCTGCGCTGGTACGAGAACGAGAAAAAATTCGAGCTGCGCAGCGACATAAAAACCCTGGGCCAGGGCCTCTATGTCATCGGGTACACCCTCGGCCGCACCCCCGCCTATTGGCACGACGCGGTGACCAAGGGCTTCGACGGTGGCGGCGGCACCTACACGGACAGCGCGGGCACGACCGTGCTCGTGGCCTTCAACACCCTGGACATTCTGGGCACCAATTGGATTCTCGTCTCCAAGATCAACAAGGGCGAAGTGCTCCGCCCCATCTGGACCTTTTTGCTGGTCATCTGCATCACCGGAGCGGTGCTGGTCATCATGATCGCCCCCGGCGCCTATGGGCTGGCCCGCCGCATCAGCCACCCCCTGGAGCAGGGCGTGCACTTCGCGGAAGCCATCTCCGCCGGGGACCTCAAAGCCCGCCTGGATCTGCGCCAGAATGACGAACTGGGCATGCTGGCCAAGGCCTTGAACCGCATGGCCCGCAACCTGCGCGAGATGGACTGGCTGAGCCAGGGCAAGACCGGCCTGGACGACGCCCTGCGCGGCGAGCACACCCCCCAGGAATTGGCCAAGCTCTTCATCTCTTTTCTGTGCAAGCACCTGGAGAGCCAAATCGGGCTCTTTTTCCTGCATGACAACGGTGAGCTGGTCCTGACCTCATCCTACGCCTTCACCAACCGCAGCGGCCAGTTCACCCGGCTGCGCGTGGGCGAGGGTCTGGTCGGCCAGGCCGCGCTGGAAGGCGAGATCCTCACCTTCACCCACGTCGACAAGGACGCGCCGACGTTTCATTTCGGCCCCGGAGAATTCGTCCCCGCCCACTTCCTGGCCGCGCCGATCTTCATGGGCAAAGAACTGCTCGGCGCTTTTCTCCTTGGCCGTGAATCCTCCTTTTCCACCCTGCACAGACAGTTCATCGCCGAGATCGTGCAGAGCACGGCCGTGCTGTTCAACATGGCCACCTCTCGCGGCATGATCGCCGACCTGCTGCGGCAGGCCCAGGAGCAGCAGGAGATGCTGCGTGTGGCCAACGAGGAACTGGAAGAACAGACCAAGATGCTCAAGGAATCCCAGACTGAATTGCAGGCCCAGCAGGAAGAGCTGCAAGTCACCAACGAGGAGCTGGCCGAACAGACCCGCGCCCTGAAGGAATCCGAACGCAGGATGCAGGATCAGCAGACCGAGCTGCGCGCCGTCAACGACAAGCTCGGCGAGCGGGCTCAGGAGCTCGAAGAGCAGAAGAGCGCCATCCGCAAAAAGAACAAGGAGCTCCTGCGGGCCCAGGAGCAGCTCAAGCTCAAGGCCAGGGAGCTGGAGATCGCCAGCAAGTACAAATCCGAATTCCTGGCCAACATGTCCCATGAGCTGCGCACCCCGCTCAACTCCATCCTCATCCTGTCCCAGCTCCTGGCGCACAACAAGGAAGGCAACCTCTCCGCACGCCAAAAGGAGGCGGCCTCGGCCATCAACTCCTCGGGCGCGGACCTCCTCCGGCTGATCAACGAGATCCTGGATCTCTCCAAGGTCGAGGCGGGCAAGGTCGAACTTCATCTGGCGGAAATGCCCATCTCGTCGATGATCTCGGATCTGCAGCGGGTCTTCAAGGGCATCGCCGCAGACAAAGGCGTGACCTTCAAGGTCGAACAAGGAATGGACCTGCCGGGCAGCCTGCTCACGGACACGCACCGACTGCAGCAAATCCTGCGCAACCTGCTCTCGAACGCCTTCAAGTTCACGGACAAGGGCACAGTGACCCTCTCCATTTTCCGGCCAGGCCCCGATGTGGATCTGCCCGAAGGCATCGCATCCGCAAACGAGGCCATCTGCATCGCCGTGCAGGACATGGGCATCGGCATTCCCGAGGAAAAGCAGGGCACCATTTTCGAAGCCTTCCGGCAGGCCGACGGCAGCACCAGCCGCAAATACGGCGGCACGGGCCTGGGCCTGTCCATCTCCCGCGAACTGACCAAGCTCCTGGGCGGGGAGATCCGCCTGCAAAGCCGCGAGAACGAGGGCTCGACCTTCACCCTGATCCTGCCCGAGCGCCACGATCATGGAAAACAGCCCCAGACCCGCCCGGACGGCGGACCTGAATCTTCCCCCGCGCCACCCGCCACCGCTCCCGACCAGGAACAGCCGGTGGCCGAGCCCTACGTGGTGGACGACCGCGCCAACCTCAAGGCGGGGGAGAAATCCATCCTCATCATCGAGGATGACCCGCATTTTGCCCGCGTCCTGCGCGATCTGGCCCGAGAAATGGGGTTCAAGGCGCTGCTCGCCGGGGACGGTGAGACGGGCCTGCATTTTGCCGACTTTCACAGCCCGAGCGCCATCATCCTCGACAACCATCTGCCCGGCATGAACGGCTGGACGGTCATGGAACGACTGAAGGGTGACTCCCGGACCCGGCACATTCCCGTGTCCTTCATTTCCGCCGAAGACCGCAGCATAGAAGCCATGCGCATGGGCTCCCTCGGCTTTCTGACCAAGCCCGTGAACATGAACGAGCTGCGCCAGCTTTTTGAAAAAATCGATGCCTTCGTCAGCAAACCCATGCGGCGGCTGCTCGTGGTCGATGACGACCCCCTGCAGCGCGAATCCATCCGTCTGCTCATCGGAAACGGCGACGTGGAAACCGTGACCGCGAGTTCAGGCGCCGAGGCCCTGGAACTGCTCGCCGCCCAAAACTTCGACTGCATGATCCTGGACCTGGGCCTGAGCGACATGTCCGGATTTGACGTGCTGCGGACCATCCGCTCCGGACCGGCCCCATCCGATCTGCCGGTGGTCGTCAATACGGGACGGGAATTGAGTGAGGACGAGGAACGGCAACTGGCGAAATACGCCGAAAGCATCATCGTCAAGGGCGTGCGCTCGCCCCAGCGTCTGCTGGAGGAAACCACCCTCTTCCTGCACAGGGTTCAGGCCAACCTGCCCCAGGAGAAACAGCTCATGCTGCAACCCGAAGCGGGCTCAGAGTCCGTACTTCATGGCCGCACCATCCTCGTGGTCGACGACGACATGCGCAACATCTTCGCCCTGACGAGCGTCCTGGAGGAAAAGGGGATGCAGGTCGTGGTGGCCCGGGACGGCAGCGAGAGCCTGACGCGCCTCGGCGAACACCCTGAGATCGATCTTGTACTGATGGACATCATGATGCCGGTCATGGACGGATACGAGGCCATGCGTGAAATCCGCAAGAACCCAGCCCTCAAGAACCTGCCCGTCATCGCCCTGACCGCCAAAGCCATGAAGGGCGACAAGGGCGCATGCATCGACGCCGGCGCCAACGATTATCTCTCCAAGCCCGTGGACATGGACAAGCTGCTGTCCATGCTGCGCGTCTGGCTGTACCGGAAATGAACGCCCATCCCGAAACCGAACGCATCGAGCTGCGCCTGCTCCTGGAAGCCGTTTACCTGCAATTCGGGTACGACTTCCGGAACTACTCCATGGCCCACGTCAAGCGCCGCATCGAGCACCGCCTGACCCTGGCCGGCCTTGCGTCCATCTCGATGCTCCAGCACGCGGTCCTGCACGACGGCGTGATGTTCCAGACCTTTCTGCAGGATCTCTCCATCAACGTCTCGGAGATGTTTCGGGATCCCCCTTTTTACCTTGCGCTGCGAAATGAAATTTTGCCCATGCTGGAGACCTACCCTTCATTCAAGATATGGCACGCGGGTTGTTCCGCCGGGCAGGAAGTGTACTCCATGGCCATCCTGCTGCATGAGGCAGGGATGCGCGAACGGGGGCTGGTCTATGCCACGGACTTCAACCACGCCATTCTGGAGCAGGCCCGGGAAGCCGCCTTCCCCTTGGCCCAGCTCAAGGACTACACGGCCAAATACCAGCAGGCCGGAGGGGAGAACTCTTTTGCCGACTACTACACGGCCGATGACGAACGCGCCGTGCTGCGCTCCTTTCTCAAAGAGCGCACTTTTTTTTCCGAGCACAACCTGGTCACGGACGGAGTATTCGGCGAGATGCATCTTGTTGTCTGCCGCAATGTTCTCATTTACTTTGATCGCAGCCTGCAGGACCGGGTGGTTGGGCTCTTTCTGGACAGCCTCTGCCCCGGCGGGTTCCTGTGCCTGGGCAGCAAGGAGAGTCTCAAATTTTCCAGGCACGCCGAAAAATTCGAGGTCGTGAGCGAGAAGGATAAAATCTACCGCAAGCGCAGGGCAGCGTGAGCATGGCGTTCAAGGCCGTGGTCATCGGGGTGTCCTCCGGGGGGCTTGAGGCCCTCAAGGTGCTTGTCCCCGGCTTGCGGCCGGACTTTGCGCTGCCCGTGCTCATCGTCCAGCACCTGGCCCCGCACGCGGACTCCTATTTGCCCGTCTGCCTGAACGCTTTGAGCCCCCTCACGGTCAAAGAGGCCGAAGACAAGGAGAGCTTGCGACCGGGAGTTGTCTATGTGGCTCCGCCCGATTACCATCTGCTGGTCGAACCGGACGCCACCTTGAGCCTCAGCGTGGATCCCAAAGTCAATTTTTCCAGGCCGTCCGTGGACGTCCTCTTCGAGACCGCGTCCGATGCCTTCGGGCCGGAGCTCATCGGGATCGTCCTGACCGGAGCCAACCACGACGGGGCCGCGGGCCTCGCCCGCATCAAACGCCGTGACGGACTGGCCATTGTCCAGTCTCCCGAATCGGCCCAGGCGCCGGCCATGCCGCAGGCCGCCATTGACGCCACCGCCGTGGATCATGTTTTGTCCCTGCATGAGATTGCCCCTTTCCTGAACCATCTGATTGGACCATGCCATGAACAAAGCTCTTGACATCCTGATCGTGGACGATCGCCCTGAGAACCTGCTGACCCTGGAACATCTCCTGGAAAGCCCGGACCTGAACATCGTCCGCGCCACCTCCGGCCAGGAGGCCCTGGGCCTGCTGCTCGACCACGACTTCGCCCTGGTTCTTCTGGACGTGCAGATGCCGGACATGGACGGGTTCGAGACGGCCGAACTGATGCGCGGCAACAAACGCACCCGGCACATTCCCATTATCTTTGTCACTGCCAATCACACGGAAAGCAAACACATCTTTCGCGGATACGACTCGGGGGCCGTGGACTACCTGTTCAAGCCCCTGGATGCGCAGATGCTTTTATGCAAGGTCCGGATCTTTCTGGAAATTCACCGTCAGCGACAGGCTTTGCAGGCCAAAACCAGGGAGCTTGATGCCCGCATCGTCGAGCTGCATCAGCTGCAGAGCGAGCTGGAGGAAAAAAACCGCCAGCTGCAGCTCCTCTCTTCCCTGGACGGCCTGACCGGCATCCCCAACCGCCGCCAATTCGATGAAATGCTCGGCATTGAATGGAACCGCATGGCCAGGGAGAGGCTCCCGCTCTCGCTGGTCATTCTGGACGTGGACCATTTCAAGCTTTACAATGACCGCTATGGTCACCTAGCCGGAGATAGCTGCCTGCGCCGCGTCGCCACCGCCCTCGCGGGGCTCTTGAGACGCCCCGCCGACATGGTGGCCCGCTACGGCGGGGAGGAGTTCGCGGCCATCCTGCCCGGCACCGGACTGGAAGGCGCGAAGGTGGTGGCGGAGAGCATGCGCCAGGCCGTGGCCAGCCTGGGCATAGAACACCAGGATTCCCCGGTGCAAAGCGTGGTCACTGTCAGCCTGGGCTTGAGCGCCGTCGTTCCCCTGCCGGGATGCGCGCCCGCCGACCTGCTCCAGGCGGCGGACCAGGGACTGTATCAGGCCAAACAAGAGGGGCGCGACCGCTGGATCAGTTTCGATTGCGTACCGGCCGCCTGTACGCCCGTCTTAACGTAATCAGGTCGTACGATCACTTTAACCGTGAGAAATCAGCTATGCCGTTCCTCATCCTGGCGCTTCTCTTCCTCCTGAACGCAGGTTGCGACACGCCACAGCCCAAACCGGCCGCCACCAACGCGAGCCTTATCCTGTGGAACTGGCCCAACTACATGACCGATGAGGTCTTGAACGGCTTCACCAACGAGACCGGCATCCAGATCGAACAACGCATCTTCGGCGATGAGGAGATCCTGCTCGGCGCGATGCAAGGCAGCGACTTCAGCGCCGACTTTTTCATCGTGAGCGAAAGCCTGGGACGGGAAATGATCCAGGCGCGATTGGTGGCGCCGCTGGACCCGAATCTGCTGCCCAACCTGAGCCATGTCGATGAGGACACGCGCGCCTTGGCCTTCCATCAGGGGCAGCTCTACAGCGCGCCCTATCTGGCGGGGACCACGGGCGTGGTCGTGAACACCAAGCACGTCCCGGACGATGCCTTGTCCTGGAACATTTTGTGGAACGAGGAATTGAAGGGGCATATCGCCATGCTCCGCAACAATTCGGAGGTCGTGGCCGCAGCCTCCATGAAGCTCGGGTACGGCATAGTCCCGGCCACCGAGGAGCAGTTCGCGGCCGTGGAAAAGGAACTCATGCGCCAGCGCCCCCTGCTCAAGGGCTACCTGCCCGTGGATGCGCTCACCGAAGGGCTGGTCGGCGGCGATATCTGGGCTGCGCAAATCTACAGCGGGGACGCGCTGGGCGCAGCCGAACTCAACCCCGACCTGCGCTATTTCGTGCCACGGGAAGGAGCGCCCAGATGGGTGGACATGATCATGCTGTCCAGATCAAGCGCGCACCCCAAGGAGGTGCACGCCTTCATCGATTACCTGCACCGTCCTGAAGTCATGGCCAAGCTGTCCGAGGACCTCTACTGCGCCACGCCCAATGCGGCGGCCAGGGCACTCGTCTCCAAGGAAATCCTGGCCGATACTGGGGTCTATCCCTCACCGGAGATCCTCGCCCGCTGCGCTTTCTTCCCGGTCATGGATCCCGCCGCCACCACCAACCAGCGCTCCAGCGAACTCTGGAACGCGCTGACCGCGCCGTAAGCCATGCGCCTGACGCAACGCATCAACGCAGCCTTGCTGGTGGTCGGAATCATCCCCCTGGTCCTCTTGACGACCTACGCCCTGGGCTGGTTTCACGACTCCGTCCGCCAGCACAGCCGACAGGCGCTTGAGTCCCTGGCCACGCAAATCACCAAGGAAGTGTCCCGGTCGCTGCAGGACGGCAGCAAGGCGCTCGACTTTCTGGGCAAACATATCGCCTTGTTGAACCCGGATACCTCGGAAGAGACCCTCAAGGCGGTCCTTCTTGATACCGTGAATTTTCATCCCATCCTGAACGACATCTACGTGCTCGACCCCTCCAGCCGGGTGCGGGCTTCGGCACGCTACAGCTTCCGTGGGGAATGGACGCAAAACATCTGGTTTCGAAAAGCCCTGGACGGCGAGCGGGTCATCTCGGACGCGCATGCGGTGCTGTATCCTTTCGGCGTGGTCATGACCATGGCCCAGCCGCTGCGCATGGAGGGCACGCCTTTGAGTGGCGTGCTCATCGGCCAGTTCGACCTGAACGGATTCAATCAGATTGTCGACAGCATTTTCGACAAGGACGGCCAGGCCCTGATCATCGATCGTCGCGGGTATGTCGTAGCCACATCGGGCTCCGAAGATATCCTTGGCGACTACCGCGTGCCGGAAGTTGTCCGACTGGCGCGCGCGGGTCAGGCCGGAGTGGTCGAGTTCCAAAACAGTGACGGCTCCCAGGTCGCCGCGATCCAGCCCGTGCCCGATCATCCCTGGTCCGTGGTGCTGGTCCGGCCTCAGCGAACGCTCTATGCCGCGGCGTTTGAAATGCAACACGGCCTCTATCTGACCCTGGGCCTCACCTTCCTCAGCCTTGTCATCCTCTCGACCCTGTTCAGCCGCCACGTGGGCAACAGGCTGCGCCTCGTCTTCGATACCGCCCTGACCCTGCGCTCCGGAGGGACCGTTTCCCTGGATACGCTGGGCCAGGATGAAATCGGGGAAATGGCACGCATCCTGAGCCAGATAACCATGGAATTGCACCATTCCCGACAGGAGCTTCTGGAGCATCAGCACAACCTGGAAGATCTGGTCCAAAAACGCTCTCTGGATCTGCGTCTGGCCAACAAGGAGCTGCAGCAGGAGGTCACCGAACGCGCCCAGGCCCAGAAAAATCTGGCCGAGAAACAGCGCGAGATCGAACACATCCTGCGCACCGCGCCGGTGGGCATTGCCGTTTGCCAGAACTTTCTCCTGCACGCGCCGAACACCCATCTGCAGATGATCACAGGCTACTCTCAGGAAGAACTGGAGGACATGCCCATCGCCAAGCTCATGCCCAATTTCGACGATTTTCTGGAACTGGAGAGAGCCATGGAGCAAATCCTGAGCGACCTCAACCAGCCCGCACCTCCGGGATCCATGGAAAGCGTCTGGAAGAAAAGGGACGGATCGTCCGTGCATGTGCTGCTCTGCTTCAGCCCTTCGGGAACACAGTGGGTCCTGTCGGTCATGGACATCAGCACGCGCAAGGCCATGGAAGAGCAGCTGAGGCACATGGCCCTGCACGACGCCTTGACGGGCCTGGGCAACCGCACCCTCGGCCAGGACCGCCTGGCTCTGGCGCTGGCGCGGGCGCACCGAGTGGAAAATCACAAATACGCGCTGGTGTTCATCGATCTGGACCGCTTCAAGGTGGTCAACGACAGTCGGGGACACGCCGTAGGCGACTTGCTCCTCCTGGAAGTCGGCAAACGTCTGTGCAGGGAAATGCGGGAGGTGGACACGGTCTGCCGCTTTGGCGGTGACGAATTTTTGATCATTCTCGACGGGCTCGACGCCGCAGGCAACGCCATCGCCATTGCCCGCAGGCTGCAGGAAGCCGTGCGCGAGCCGTTTTTCCTGGAGGAGCGCGAGTATCAGCTCACGGCCAGCCTGGGACTTTTCATCGGCCAGGGTCCGGCGGACGTCAGCGCCGAACAGATCATTCAGCGCGGCAACATCGCCATGCACTGGGCCAAGGAAAGCGGCCGTAACTGCTTCAAGGTATTCACCAAACGACTGATGAACCGGGCCGTTGAGCTTATGGTCATGGAAAACGACCTGCGCCAGGCCGTTGCCCGCGAAGAACTCTTCCTGGAATACCAGCCCATTGTGCATGCCGATGGCAGCCTGTTCGGCTTTGAGGCGCTGGTCCGCTGGCAGCACCCGACTCAGGGGCGCATTCCCCCGGACCGCTTCATTTCCGTGGCCGAGGACACGGGCACCATCCACGCACTCGGCGAATGGGTCATGCTCAACGCATGCCGGACCATGACCGCCTGGAACCGCGAATTTGGGCTCGACCTGACGGTCTCCGTGAACATGTCCGGCCGCCAGTTCGGCCAGGCCAATATAACGAGCCGCATCCAGGCCTGCCTCGACCAGTGCGGCATGCCACCGGCATGGCTCAAGCTCGAAATCACCGAGAGTTCACTCATGAAGCATCTGACCCGGCCCCAGGAGACGTTGGGACGCTTGCGGCAGATGGATATCGCGCTGTCCGTGGACGATTTCGGCACGGGCTATTCCTCGCTCTCCTACCTGCAGCGCCTGCCCCTGGATTATCTGAAGGTCGACCGCAGCTTCGTGCGCTTTCTGACCACCAATCCTGAAAGCCAGGCCATTGTACAGGCCATCGTCCAGCTAGGACACACCCTGGGCATGCGCATCATCGCCGAAGGCGTGGAAACTTGGGAGCATCTGGATCAGCTACGCGCACTGGGCTGTGACCTCTACCAAGGATATTATTTCGCCCGCCCGCTGCCTGAAGCCGCGGCCAAGGAATTCATCATCTCCAACACAGCCGTCCGGGCCGAAACATGAACACTCCCCCCACTCCCATACCAAACTCCCTCTGGGCCATTGACGGCCAGGGAAATGGCCGCCTCCTTCCCTGGAAGCCGGGCGAAAGCATGCCCGAAATCACAGGGCTCTCATGGCTACACCTGAACTATGCCGACGAGGCAGCCCGCGACTGGCTCCTGCATGCGGACCTCCTGGACACGCCCGTGGCGGAATCCCTTATCGACGAGGAGACCCGTCCCAGGGTGCTGCATCACGACAACGGACTGTTGCTGACCCTGCGCGGAGTGAACCTCAATCCCGGGGCCGAACCCGAGGACATGGTCTCCATCCGGCTGTGGATCGATGAGGGCCGGATCATCTCCACCCGCAAGCGCCAGCTCAAATCCGTCAAGGAAATCCAGGCAATGCTCGGTGCAGGCAAGGGTCCGCGCAGCAGCGGGGAATTTCTGGTCATGCTGCTTTCGCACATGACCAGCAATATCGGAGCGGTCATCGAGGATCTGGAAGACCAGATGGCCGAGGTTGAAGATCAGATCTTCGAGCACCACGGGACCCAGGCGCGGCAGACCTTGGGGGCTTTACGCCGGCAGGCCATCGCCTTGCGGCGCTATCTGGGGCCGCAGCGCGAAGCCCTGTCCCGCCTCGTCACGGAGCAGGTGCCGTGGATGAGCACCGACGACCATTTCCGAATTCGCGAAACCGCGGATGAACTCATCCGCCACATCGAAGACCTGGATGCCGTGCGTGAGCGAGCGGCCCTGTCCCACGAAGAATTCGTAAATCATTTCTCCGAGCAGTTGAACCGGCGCATGTTCCTGCTCTCGGTGGTGACGGTCATTTTCATGCCGCTCGGCTTCCTGACTGGCCTGTTCGGCATCAACGTGGGGGGCATTCCTGGAGCGGACAGTCCGTGGGGCTTCGCCCTCTTTTGCCTGGGGATAGGAGCAGTCGCGACCGGCATCATCCTGCTCTTCAAACGCAACCGCTGGCTCTGAAATAAAAAAGACGACTGATCATTCCAAGCATGGATAGGAACGTGACGCCACAATGGCGTGCACGCAACGGAATTGATCAATCGTCTCCGGGCGCATGTAACACCACAGCGTCGCCCTCCGCAAGAAGATGATTACGAACCCCGCGCACCATGCTTTTTGTCGAAATACCCGCTGACAGAATCCATGCTCCGCACGGGAGTGCAGGGGAAACCGGCAGCCTGAAGCGCCTCTTCCAGGACTCGAAACACATCCGCTGAATGGATTCCCGGACCAAGATGCAGTTCATGACCCCCGCTTTCACATACGCGCAGACGAAAGGATTGATTCGCATGCCCTGCTCTGCGCAGCGCATCCTCCACGACGCGTTCCCCTTCGGCAAGGCGGGCGAGGAGGCAAGGGTCCGGAAACATCCCATAGGGCAGACGCGTCAGCAGACAGGCCCTGGCCTGCTGATCCGGCCTGGCAAGGCCGGTGCTCCTGGCCAGGGAGCGGATGGCATCCTTGCTCAAGCCGGACTCGGCCAGCGGAGAAACCACCCCAAGCTCACGCACGGCCCGCAGGCCCGGACGAAACAGCGCGGCATCCGAAGCATTGGACCCGTCGCAAACCTTTGCGCCGGCCACGCACATGATCTGCTCGAAGAGAAATCGTTTGCAGGCGTAGCATCGCTCCCGCCCTCCGGCCGCGACTTCGGGCAGAACCAAAGGATCAAGCCGCAACACCGTTACTTCCAGCCCCTGGGCCGAGGCCCAATCCAGCGCAAAGCGGGTTTCGGCCGGGGCGACATGGGGGCCGCTTATATGCACCATCTCCACGGGAACACGCGCTTGGAGCGCCGCATGCGCCAGAAACCGGCTGTCGATGCCGCCGGAATAGGCCAAGGTCAACCGTCCCAGACATTGAATCCGGGAGAGCAACTCGTTCCATGCGGACACATCATGATTTTCAGTCATGCCAACGCCCTTTTTTTGATTATTGTGCGCACTGCATCCCCCTTCCCTGTCCGACAAAAACACCGTAATTGAAGCTTATGAGCCACGCCAGCAACATCCACGAGATCAATACTGGAGACTTTTCCGTGCGCAGCGTCCTGATCCAAGGCAGACGGTTCTGCCTTGTCTTTGACACCCTGACGCATCCACGCGACATGGCCGGGTTTGCCGACGCCTGCGTCGGTAAGCAGTGTTTCGTCGTCTACAGCCACGCCGACTGGGATCATATCCAGGGCACAGCGGCTCTGGGCAACGCCTTGGTCATCGGCCACCGGGAGTGCGCGCCGCGCTTTTTGGGAGAGACCCAGCAAACCCTGGCCGAGTTCCAGGCCAGGGAGCCGGACAAATGGGAAGCGGTGCGGCTCATCCCCCCGGACATCACCTTCGAGCGCCGTCTCGACCTTAACTTGGGCGGCCTCACCGTCAGCCTGCACGCCCTGCCTGGTCACACTCCCGACTCCCTCGTGGCTTTCATCCCCGGCATGAAGCTCCTGCTGGCTGGCGATTCCGTGGAGTTGCCCTGCCCGTGCGTTCCTGCAGGGTGCAATCTGGACAAATGGATCCGCAGCCTCACTCGCTGGCGAGAAAACTCCGGAGTGCGAACCATCATTCCTTCCCACGGCCCCTCCGGCGGAAAGGAAATCCTGGATCGCACCATCGACTACCTGAACGGTCTGCGTCAGGGCAACCCCCAACCCCTGCCTGAAGACGCACCCCCCATGTACGTCAAAACCCATGAGGATAACCTGAAAAATTGCAACCTCTGCGCCGGAGCGTAAATCACGCGCCTTTTTATAAACCCTTACCCTCAACCGAGGAGATTTCGATGAAGGTCGTCTTTCACCTGGATCTGGACGAAGAAAAAATTCTGCGCATCGGTCTGACCAACTTGGAAAACCTGCGCGCAGCCAAACCAGAAGCACGCATCAACCTTGTGGTCAACGGACCCGCCGTCAAATTTTTCCGCAAGGACTGCGCGGATGAATTCCTGACCCGCATCAAGAACCTGATGCAGGCCGAAGTGACGATCTTCATATGCCGCAACGCCCTGCGCGCCTTTGACATCCCCGAGGAAGACCTCTGCCCCGGATGCGAACCAATACCTGCCGGCGTCGTCGCCCTGATCAAACTCCAACAGCAGGGCTGCGCCTACATCAAACCGTGAGGCAATCATCCTGCATTTCACGGCCAGCGCTCCGAAAACGGGCAGGCACGAGGGCCTGCCCATACGGCGATTGGACGTCATGATCACCCTTTGTCGATGATCCGCGCATTTCC
>DHWB01000006.1:0-53451 GCA_002412965.1 Desulfomicrobium sp. UBA5193 | reverse complement strand
CGCCCCCGCATCCCGTAGTGCCCCGCATCCCGTAACCGCCCCCACATTCCGTGACCGCCCCCACATTCCGTGACCGCCCCACATTCCGAAAACGGGCAGGCACGGGGGCCTGCCCCTACAACGTTCCTCTTCTTCGATTCGGTCGAAAAAAATAATTCAACGACACTAACTTTTTTATTGACTTTGCCCCGCGCTCACCCATAAAAAGTTAATCAACAAAAACATTTTTATGGAGACGCCATGAATCTCGATCTTCTCGTCACCCTCGGAGTTGTTGTATTTGCCGCAATCTACCTCTTCTCCCGCTTTCGCAAGAAAAACAGCGGATGCTGTGGGTGCTCGGGCTGTTCCAACGATCTGCAGCCCAAGCCGGGCAGCGATTGCCCAAGCAAAAGAATCTGACCAGCTCTGAGTCCCAGCGGCCAAGGATTCCATCTACCCTCTGCAAAGAGGTCTTTTTTTGCACACATGATTAGACGCGACTAATAAAAGGACCACCACATGCCTCACACTATCACTCTCAGATCCATGCAGGCCAATCAGGACGGGATCATCTATTCCGTTGGTGCGACGGGAGAACTCGGCCGCCGCATCCGCGACATGGGCCTCGTGCCCGGCACCCCTGTGACCATCGTTGGCCGCGCGCCTCTCAAGGACCCGGTGGCGCTTCGCCTTCGGGATTTTACCCTGACCCTGCGCAACAACGAAGCCGACCTGATCATGGTCCGCGTGAACGATATCGGAGAAAACTGTCAATGAACGCCACAATGGCCCTGATGGGCAACCCCAATTCCGGCAAGACGACCCTGTTCAACAGCCTGACCGGCGCGAGGCAGCATGTCGGCAACTATCCCGGTATCACCGTGGAAAAACGCGAGGGGCTGCTGAAAATCAAAGACCTCGACATCACCGTTGTTGACCTGCCCGGCACCTATTCCCTGACCGCGTATACCCAGGACGAACTGGTTGCGCGCAATTTTCTGGTCGAAAAGAACCCGGATGCGGTGGTCACGGTGCTGGATGCGACCAATCTGGAACGGTCCCTGTACCTCGTGCTGCAGATACTCGAACTGGGCACCCCCGTCATCGTGGCCCTGAACATGATGGACGAGGTGCGGCGCAAGGGTGTGACCATCGACACCCCCCGCCTCTCCGCGCTCATGGGCACGCCGATCCTGGAAATGGTCGCCCGCACGGGCGAAGGCCGGGAGTCCCTGCTGGATGAGGCGCGCAAGGCCATGCTCGCCAAGTCGCAACGCACCATCCTGCGCATCTCCTACGGCCAGGACCTCGATGAAACCCTCGACCGCATGCAGGCGCTGATCGAGTCGACAGACTTCCTGAAAGGACAGTACCCGGCCCGCTGGCTTGGTCTCAAATATCTGGAAAACGATCCCGAGGTGCTGGCCCAGGGAGAAGCTGTCCCGCAAATCCATGCGCGCCTGCTCGAAATGGCGCAGAGCCTGGCAGAACATTGCCGCAAAACCCTCAACGCCGAACCCGAGTCCATCATTGCCGACTACCGCTACGGGTTCATCACCGGCCTGCTCAAAGACGGGGTGCTCACGCGGCCGACCACCCAAGCCCGCTTCGACCTCACAGACAAGCTGGACAGCGTGCTGACCAACCGACTGGCCGGACCCGTGCTCATGTTCGCCATTATCTACGCCATGTTCGAGGTGACGTTCACCTTGGGCGAAATGCCCATGGGCTGGGTTGAAGCCTTCTTCGGGTGGCTGGGAGACACGGCGTCCGCCCTCCTGCCCGAGGGACTTCTCAGCTCCCTGGTCGTCTCTGGCATCATCGACGGGGTCGGCGGTGTGGTTGGCTTCACGCCGCTCATCATGATCATGTTCTTTTTTCTCTCCTTTCTGGAGGATTCGGGCTACATGGCGCGCATGGCCTACATGCTCGACCGGGTTTTCCGGATCTTCGGCCTGCACGGCTGCTCAGTCATGCCGTTCATCATTTCCGGCGGCATCCCCGGCGGTTGCGCCGTGCCCGGCGTCATGGCGGCGCGCACGCTGCGCAGCCCGAAGGAAAAAATCGCCACGATCCTGACCGCGCCGTTCTTAAGTTGCGGTGCCAAGGTGCCGGTCTTCCTGCTCCTGGCCGCCGCATTTTTCCCGGACTCCGGGGCCAGCGCCCTGTTCTGGATCACCCTCTCGGGATGGGTCATGGCCCTCATTTCGGCGCGCATCCTGCGCTCGACCGTCATCAAGGGCGAGGCCACGCCCTTTGTCATGGAGCTGCCGCCCTACCGCATGCCCACCCTGAAGGGCATGTGCATGCACACCTGGGAGCGCGTCTGGCAGTACATGAAGAAGGCCGGCACCGTGATCCTGGCCATCTCCATCCTGCTCTGGGCCGCCATGACCTTTCCGGGACTGCCCGAGGACCAGGCCGCCCGGTTCGAGGATCAGCGCGGCGTGATCGAAGCCACGGCGTGGGAAAACCCCGAGGCCCTGGAAGAAGCCCTGGCCACTCTGAACAACGAGGAGGCCCAGCTGGCCCTGCGTTCCTCCCTGGCAGGCATCGTCGGCACGGCCATGGAGCCCCTTTCCCAGCCCGCGGGATTCGACTGGCGCACCAATATCGCCTTGCTTGGCGGATTCGCCGCCAAGGAAGTCATCGTCTCGACCCTGGGCACATCCTATTCCCTCGGCGAAGTGGACCCCGAGGAGAGCCTCGGGCTGTCGGAAAAATTGCGGAGCGATCCCTCCTGGAACATCTGGACGGCCGTAAGCCTCATCGCCTTTGTGCTGCTCTATGCCCCGTGCTTTGTCACGGTGGCGGTCATCGGCCGCGAAATCGGCTGGAAATGGGCCGCCTTCTCCGTATGCTTCAACACGGTGCTGGCCTACGGCATATCCGTGAGCATCTATCAAATCGGCACGGCCCTGTAGCCGAGCCCTTGGAGGAACCATGACCCCGATCTTGAGCACCTGTGGCAAATGCGTCCATCCGGCCATCAAGGCCGCAAAGCAGTGCAGGAAAGCCATGGAACTGGCCAACGCCAGCAAACCCGGCGAAATCGAAGCGATGCTGCGCACCGCCATGGACGGCCTGCGCCAGTCCAAGCTGCCGATGATGCGGGCCAAGATCCTGAACAGCCTGGGCCTTGTCTACGCCCAGCAGAGCAACCACGACAAGGCCAGGTGCTGCCTATCCCTCTCCCTGCGCATCATCGAGCGGCATGTCGCGTGAACAACTGGCTCTATGCGCGCATCGCGGGCAACCGGGAACGCCTGTCCGCCTGAACCAAAGCCATCCTCCTCCCTCCGGGAAGGGGCGGCGGGCACAATGCCTGCCGCCCCTTCATTTTTTTCAGTTCTAAAAAAGCAAAAACCCCGCGCGGTATGCACAGGGTCTTTGACGATGCGTTCTCAAAACGCAGAATTTATTCTCTGTCGGCGGTCAGAACAAAAAACGGCCGAATCAGCCGACCACTGAATGAAACATGGCCGCATGCACGCCCACCACGCAGGCGGCAGCGATCAATCCCAGAATCAGCTTCTTTCCAAAATCTGCAAGCACATTCCCCTCCTTGGACGTCAACATGGATAAACACTCCATCAGCCTCAAAACTGCCCGGATTTCCCGGACGGCCAATGCGGTCAGGGGCACTAGCACAGGCCCCACCCAACGTCCATGAGCATTTTCCCTACTCGTGCACGTATCGACGAGAAAGGCATAAAAAAAGGAGGCTTACGCCTCCTTTTTTCAGCCCTGTTGGGCAGATTCTTATTCCTGGGGTTCAGGGAGACGGTCCTTGTACATCGCCGGATCCACGCCCAGGGCGGAGATCAGGGTGCCGGACAGAGCCATCAGCTTGTAGGCTGCGATGTGCTCGTTAACAGAGGAGGTCACGAGCTGGCTGGAGGACTGGAACAACTCGTTTTCGGAATCAAGAACATCAAGCAGGCTGCGCTGGGCAACTCCGAACTGCTCCAGATAGATTTCCCGAGTGGAGCGGTTGAACTGCACTGCCTCGGTGTATTCCCTCACTTCGTTCAGGGACGACTTGTACTGGGCCCAGGTGGTCTTGGTCTCGCCCTCCACGGCCAGAGTCAGGTCGGACTTGTCAGCCTCGGCCTGGCGCTTGCGGGCCTTGGTGGCCTTGTGGGCCGCTACGTCGGAACCACCGTTGTACAGGTTCCAGTTGAAACGGAGCATGGCGGCGTCAGTGCGCTCCCACTCTTCCTGATCCTCGACTCCGTCCCTGTAGGAGGTGGAGAGCTCGGCATACACGTACGGATGGTAGTTGGACTTGGCGATATTGATGCGTTCGCCTTCGGCGTTCACGTCTTCAGCGGCGGCCCCGATCTTGGGGTTGCTGGCAATGGCCGCGACGGTCATCTCATCCACCGAAGCAGGGAGAAGGTTGGCCGGATACGCACCCATTGCGATCTTGCCGGGCAGAACGCCGGTCAAGCGCTGATACTCATTCAAAGCCGCCTGCAGGGCGGCGCGGGTCTTTTCAATGGAGGCCAGGGCCATGGACAAACGGGCCTGGGTCTGCTTCACGTCGGCCACGCTGCCGGCGCCGCCTTTTTCGCGCTCCTGCAAGGAACCCAGTATGTCGCGGTGGGCCTTGGCGTTTTCTTCGGCCAAGAACAGAAGCTCCCGCTGCCGATACACTTCGAGGTTGGCGATGACCGCGTCCAGGGCCAGGGATTCGGCGTTATCGAAGACCCGGTATTCCAGGGAAGCCAGACGGTCCTGATCCAGGCGGATCTGGCTGGAAGCTTCGCCGCCATCATAAATCCGCTGGCTCAAGATGGCAGAGATTTCACTGCGGGTATCCCAATCATCGTCGTCATTGTTATTGCGTGTGATTTCGCTGCTATATGCGTCGGTACCATAGCCGCCACGGACATCAACCTTGGGATACCAGCGACCCTTGGACTTGTTCAGGTCATGGTCCACCGCTTCGCGGTTTTCCTTAATCATTTCAAGGCGAGGGGCATAGCGCAGGGTGTCGATGACGCTTTTCTGGACCGTGATGTCTTCCGCCGCGGCAGCGCCGGCGGACAGCATCACGGATAAAGCAATTGTGAGGCTCATTTTTTTTACATTCATAACTTCCGCTCCTTCATAAGGTAACACACCAACATTTTTGTTTCTTAACTACGAGGAACATCTTTGTAAATAATAAAAGGGAGTTTCACACTCCCTTCCCATGTAAACAGTAACGCCCTACAACGCGGCAGGACAGGTCACAATTCGTAAACAGTCTTGATCATGTAATCCAGTGTGTCGACCTCTCCATCCGAGCCAGCCCCGTCCAAATCAACGGAATTCCACGCATCGGCATGCAGATCGCTCTCGAAGCCATGAAATTCCGGAATGGAGTTTGGCATTTCCAGTCCAAGGCCGACGGCCTCGTCCAGAGCCATTATGTCGTCCATGGACCATGCCTGAAAGCCCTCCATGGCCTCAGGCGCGGCAGTGTGCTCGCCGAACGCAAAAGCTCTGACGGAGGTGGTCCCGTCCAAGGCTTCGACGACATAACTGAAATAGGTGGCAACCAAAGACTGGCTGCCACCATCCTCGGAAGAAGGGTATGTGAAGGCATATTGCCCATCAGGCCACACAACAATCTCCCCTCCGAAGGATGGATTCAAAACCAGTCCGCCGTCAGGCACGAAGTTCCCGGCAAACTCGACAACTCGCAATAAATCCGCCCCCACGTCCTCGGCCCAAAACTTTCCGGTTTCGGCGTGAACGGTTTCAATGTGGTCGGTTGAGGATGTAGTTGTCATAATCGTTCTCTTTGCGTTTTATTCCTGATTTCATCTCAGGCAAGTAAGGCTGATGGTCAAATTTATGATCGAGGAAAAGCAGGAAAAGGGGCGAAAGGGAGGTTTGCCTCCCTTTCGCCCGACACATTAGCCTATCTTGATCTCGTCGTTTTGTATCATCGCAGTCAGGATATCGGCCCCGCCTGCGCTGGCGTCCACGCCTGTCATAGTCACACTGGCCACATGCGTGAAAGTATCCCCCCCACCGTTTGCATCTACACCAAGATCCGCAGTCGTCGTGCCGTCATCATGATGGTCCACGTTGTCGAAATGCAAGTAATCACCAAGGTTGCCAGAAGTGCCAGAAATCGCGCCCGACAACACCCCTGTGAAGTCAAGCACGTCGCCACCTTCACCCGTTGCGCCCACATGGAAGTCAAGGATGTGGTCAACGCTGCTGCCATCCAAATCACCGACGGCGTACTTGAATGTGTCACTCCCTTCACCGCCGGTCATGGTGTCAGCGTCAGGGCCACCGACCAAAACGTCGTTGCCTGCGTCGCCAAGAAGGAAGTCATTTCCGCCTCCTCCGGACAGGTCATCGTTACCTTCCATACCCATGAGCACGTCGTGTCCGACACCCCCGACCAGGATATTGTTGCCCAGATCGCCCCGCAGTACCTCATCAGAAGTTATGAGAAGATACGTACTGCTCGTGTCGCCGTCGTAGTCCATCACGGTGTAGACAAAAACCTCGGCCCCCTCTTTGCCAGGATTGTAGGTGTAGGTGTAAGAACCGTCTGGATAAAGCTTCAGTTGACCGTAGTCTCCCTCTACCGTGGTTTCTCCATCGACGGGAACCGGCGACCCATTACCAAAGGTCACAGAAGTGACAACCGGAGGGTTAAGTCCGTCCGCACCCATCCTGTCATTATCAAGGACATTACCGCCATACGTAACAGTACTGACCACTCCAATGTTCACATCGTTGTAGTCCCTATCTCCACCCCCGTAAATATCCTCCCAGTTCAGATTACCTGGCAACTGCTGGTTGTCAATGGTATGGACTAATCCGTCGAGATTCAGCGCAGCAATATCAAACAGTATATTTGCACCAACACCAAACAGCGGGATTGAATCAGCATCAGCGTATGCCTGCCACGCACCGGAAGTATTTTGGCTAAATGTAACATTAGTTCCTGATGTCAAATTTGCATTTCTTCTATCTCCATCAGGAATAATAAAATATCCTAATTGATCAGAAGTATATCCTGAAAGAATTTCATTGGAGTTTACAAACAGCTTAACGTTATCCCAAATCACCTTTCCATTTATTGGATTGCCGTTTGCATCCTTTATGTAGTAGCCGAAGCTATTGTTATAGGAGGCACTCGTCATCCCATAGTTGGTAAAAGCTAGAGTTGTGCTGATAGGCACTCCCGCATCTGGAGCCGTGATCGGCACGTCATCGTCAAAGCTGACCGCACCGCTGATGTCCACCGTATGAGAATCCGTCGCCGTGTCGTTGTCGCCATCCACTATCGTCGCCGTGGCTGTCAGAGATATCTTGCCCGCAGCCAGACCGAGATTGAAGTTGTCATTCGTCGCATCCACGTCTTCCGGCAGATGATCAATCTCAGCATACTGCGTCAGAGTCACCGTGCCAGCATTGGCCCCAGTGCTCTCGACAGCTAACGAGAATATCGTGTTCTCCGCCGTCACTCCCGCAAGGCTCCCAGCCGTCGAACCCACGATCGTGGTCCCGACAAGGTACAGGTTGATTGCCAGACCGTCGCTCGTCAGACCGGAAACCGAGTTGGTTACACCAAGGCTGTAACTCAGGGATGGCGCAGTGCCGTCATCATCAGCGCCCATCGAGGAGTCGAGGTCGAACAGACCCGCAAAAGAAGCGCTCGCCGTGTCAAAACCGGTCGGGTCGCCATCCGTCTGCGCGTCCTGCGTCGTCAACGTCGGGAGCGAACTCTCCAGCACGCGACTCACGTCCACCGTCGGTTCATCGTCCAACACGCTAATCGTGATCGTCGCGATTGCGCTTGCGCCGGACGCATCGTTTACGGACACCAGAAACGAGTCCGTAACGTCCCCGCCGGAGTGATCCTGCGGCGCTGCGAGCTGGTACGAATACGAAACCACGCCTGTTCCGGCATCAAAGTCCGTGATGGTCACGGTGCCGAGGCTGGTGGAGACCACGCTGCCGACCAAACCGCCGATCGGGATCGTGGTACCGTTGATTGAAAGGGAGGTGATATCGCCCAATCCGTCGGGGTCGGAGATGGTGAAGCTGCCCGTCAGGAATTCGGAGTCTGTGTCCGCGATCGTTCCATTTTCAAGCCCGGCTTCGTTGACAATTCCGTCAGGGGCGGAAATTGACGGAGCGCTGTTTAACACCGGCACTTCCGGATCTTCCGGCACCACGTCGCTGGCTTCCAGACCTTCCACCGTGATCGAACCGAAATCACGCGGATTCAGTACGCCGAGCTTGTCCACGCCACCGATGATGTCGCCCGCGTCATCCTCATACGAGCCTACGCCGCCGCTGCCGGCCGCTTCCGGGCCAGCTGCGGGCTCTACGTCGGCTTCACCGAGCGAAGCCAGGAATTCCTGCACGCTGAGTATGGTTCCATCCGACATGACGATATTCGGTGCCTGAGCGTCGCCGATATCGCTGAAATCAAGCACGACCTGACCACCATTGGCGAAGTCGAAAACTACATTCGAGCCATCCACTCTGGCTTCCGCCTGATCAAAAGCCACGGCCAATACGATGTCCTGGCCCGGAACGGCCTTGATCACGAGATCCTGGCCTGCCTGCGGGGCCTGGACCGTCTGTCTGGTGCTTTGCGTTGTTTCTGCCATGAGAAGCCTCCGCCCGAATTTGGATTGGGGATAAACAGTGTTCAATTAATAAATTTCATATTTTATGGTAGTTATATGAAGTTGCCGGCTGATGGGGTCAAGTATGAAAAGTTCAAGAAGCAGGTATGAATATAAATATGTACTAATAACTAATTTATACCCATAATTTCCAGCAATTATCTCAGCCAGACAGTTCGTGGGAACCATGAGTTCCACCTCATGATGTTCCTCTGGTCATACTTTCGGGTTACTTTTTATCGGCTTCGTCGAAAAAAAGCCCCCGCCGGGATGCCGTTGACCTCGAGAATCTGCCCGGCCCGTGGAGCCTAAGGCTCGCTGCCGGCTTCTGAGAGTTATGTCCTACATGCTGGAACCATCCTCCATCTTTATTGAGATTGTCATTGTCGTTGGTCGCCGTTTTTGAAATGACTTGTCTTACGGTTTACAAAGATTTTGTCATACATGCTGATATGGACGGATCAAAGGTGAGGCCTGAAGGGCAACTTTTCAAGGCATGACGACAAAGCACAAACAGTCGGCGAATTCTTCCAATTATCTTCATGATTGGGTGAGGTTACAGTACTTGGAAATATCTACGAAATTATTAAGGACGGCTCACAAGACCATGTGTCGGGTGAAGGACGCCAATCCCGATTTCCCTTGCAAGGCTTAGGATCGGCGCATAATGTCCTGCAAATTCTACATCCTAAAGGTTGTGTACGCATGAATGACCAAACAGTCGTCAGTACGGGGCCAGCAGTCCAGGCCATGGCGAAGCCGCCTCGTTCCATCGCCTTGCAGCTTGCACCCTCCCAGGTCGTTTTCACGCCACCGCTGGTCGAGTGCCTGTCCATTGTCTCCAGACTGCACGGCAAGCCCATTACCGCAGCGGCCCTGGAAGCCGGATTGCCGCGCGTCCAGGAAGAGTTGACCCCTTACGCCTGCATCCGGGGCGCCCGGCGCGAAGGGATAGATGCCCGCATCGTGCACAAGCCCGTCCTCGAGAAGATCTCCCCCCTGAACATGCCCTGCATCCTGCTGACCCAGGATAATGGGGCCCTGGTGTTGACCGGAGTGATGGGGGACAAGGCGCGCATCATCATGCCCGAAAACCCGGACGCGCCCTTTGAGACCACGCTTGAGGCCCTGCGCCAGGACTACTCCGGACACGCGGTCTTTGCCCGCCCCAAGGGAACCTTGGACAACCGGACCGAGGGGCTCAAGATCTTCGACACCAAGAAATGGTTCTGGGGAACCATCTTCCACTTTATGCCCATTTACCGGCATGTGGCCCTAGCCACCATCTTCATCAATCTTCTGGCCATCGCCTCGCCTCTGTTCACCATGAACGTGTATGACCGGGTAGTGCCGAACAGCGCCCTGGAAACGTTGTGGGTGCTGGCCATCGGCGTGGGCATCGCCTTTTTCTTCGACTTTCTGCTGCGTAACCTGCGCGGATATTTCGTGGACGTCGCCGGGCGCAACTCCGACATTCTGGTGGCCAGCAAACTCATGAGCCACATCCTGTCCATCCGTCTGGACCACAAGCCCGAGTCCACCGGAGCCCTGGTCAACAACGTGCGTGAATTCGACGCCCTGCGCGAGTTCTTCAGTTCGACCACCCTGCTCGCGCTGGTGGATCTCCCCTTCCTGGTCCTTTTCATCGTCATCATTTTCTACATCGGCGGGCCCGTGGCCGTTGTTCCGGCCGTGGCCGCGCCCATAGTCATCCTGGTGGGCATCATCATGCAGGGGCCGCTGAAGCGGGCCATCGAGGGCGGATACAAGGAATCCACCCAGAAAAACGCGCTGCTGGTGGAAACCGTGAGCGGCCTTGAAACCATCAAGACCAGCAGGGCCGAAGGCCCCATGCTCGGGCGCTGGGAGCAGATCATCGGCATGGGCGCCAAGTCGGCCATCCGCTCCAAATCCTTGAGCACTTTTTCCCTGAGCTTCACCCAGTTCGCCTCACAGGTCGTGTACGCCGGAGTCATCATCTGGGGCGTGTACCGCATCGCCGAAGGAGAGATGACCATGGGCGGACTCATCGCCTGCTCCATCCTCGTCGGGCGTGCCATGAGCCCGCTGGGCGCGGTGGCGGCCATGCTGACCCGCCTGCAGCAGAGCCGCATGGCGCTCAAGAATCTGGACCTGCTCATGCAGATCCCCAGCGAACGCCCCGAAGACGTTCAGCACCCCGAACACCAGGACCTGCGCGCGACCATCACCTTCGAGGACGCGAGTTTCAAGTACCCGAACGCCCTGACCAACGCCCTGTCCCATGTCAGCTGTCACATCGCCCAGGGCGAGCGGGTGGCCATCATCGGCAAGATGGGTTCGGGCAAGACCACGCTGGGCAAGCTCATCAACGGCCTCTACGAACCTCAGCGCGGGGCGGTGAAGATCGGCGGCCTCGACATCCGCCAGATCGATCCGGCGGAACTGCGGGGCAAGATCGGCTACATGGCCCAGGACAATTTCCTTTTCCACGGCACCGTGCGTGAAAACATCACCCTCGGCGCGCCCCACGTCAGCGACCAGGCCTTGCTGCGCGCCGCGACCATCGCCGGCGTGACGGATTTCGTCAAAAACAACCCGGCCGGCTTCAACCTGCAGGTCGGAGAGCGCGGCCTGGCCCTTTCCGGCGGACAGCGGCAGGCCATCACCATCGCCCGCACCCTGCTCCTTGACCCGGACATCGTCATCCTCGACGAGCCCAGCAGCTCCATGGACGTGGGGGTGGAGGCGGTGCTCAAGCTCCGCCTCTCCTCGGCCCTCAAAGGCAAGACCCTGATCCTCATCACCCACAGGCCAAGCCTTTTGTCCCTGGTCACCAGGGTCATCGCGCTGGAAGACGGTGCGATCATCGCCGACGGACCGCGCAACGAGGTGCTCGCCGAACTCCAAAAGCGTGGCAGCGGAGCCAAGAATGCATAAACCAACCTTCACCGAATCCGACCTCGATTACATGAGCGTGGTCGATGCGGCCATGTACCGCCGGGGGCACCGCTGGGCCTACGTACTGTCCGGAACCATCTGCCTGCTCCTGGCCTCACTGCTGGTCTGGACCAATTACGCCATCCTCGACGAGGTCACGCGCGGCATGGGCCAGGTCATCCCCTCCCAGCGCGTGCAGGTCATTCAGAACCTGGAAGGCGGCATCCTGGAAGAAACCCTGGTCAGAGAGAACCAGATCGTCGAAAAAGGCGACATTCTGGTGCGCATCAGCAACGAAATGGCCCAAAGCACGCTCAAGGACGTTGCCAGCCAGGCCCTGGAACACCAGGCCGCAATCGCCCGACTCAAGGCCGAGTCCACGGGCACGGAGCCCGTATTTTCCGATGAGCTGCAGGCCAAATCCCCGAAGGCCGTCACGGACCAGATGGCCATCTACAGGGCGCGCATTGACCAGTTGACCCAGGAGATGAACATCTTGCGCAGCCAGTACACGCAGCGGGTGCAGGAGGCCAGCGAGATGGCCATCCGCCGAAATCAGGCGGCCCAGGACCTGAAGCTGGCCCAGGAGCAAATGAACATCGCCAAACCGCTGATGGAAAAAAACGTGTACCCCAGGGTGGAGTATCTGAGCCTTGAACGAAGCGTCAGCTCCCTGCGCGGAGACCTGCAGAGCCTGAACGTGGCCATCCCGCGCACACAGCAGGCGGCCCAGGAGATCAAGGAACGCCAGGCCCAGCGCATGGCTGAATTCAAGGCTACCGCGCTGCAGGAGATGAACCAGCATCAGGTGGAGCTGAACTCCAAGCTGCACGCCCTGTCCGCCGGACAGGACCGGGTCACGCGCACGGATGTGCGCAGTCCGGTACGCGGGACGGTCAAGCAGGTCATCCTGAACACCGCCGGGGGTGTAGTCAAACCGGGCGAGCCCATCCTTGAGATCATCCCCCTCGATGATACCCTGCTGATCGAGGCCAACATCAAGCCTGCGGACATCGCCTTCCTGCATCCGGGGCAGAAAGCAATGATCAAGATCACGGCCTATGATTTCTCCATTTTTGGCGGACTTGAAGGATCGGTGGAACAGATCAGCGCGGACACCATCGAGGATACGAAAGGGGATAAGAAGGAGAGCTTCTACAAGGTCAAGCTGCGCACCCAGTCGGCGACCCTCGCCTACCGGGGCGAAAAACTGCCCATCATTCCAGGCATGACCGCCAGCGTGGACATTCTGACCGGCAAGAAAAGCGTCCTCGACTATCTCCTGAAACCCATTCTCAAGGCCAAGGAGAACGCCTTGAGGGAGCGTTAATGCATTGAAATGGACCGCCCTGGCGCTCCTCATGCTGCTTGCGGCGGCCCTCTGCCTCTCACTCCCGGATGCGGCGACGGAAGCCGGATCAGGGCGTCCTCCGGCACCGGATGCCGCTGCCTCGGCTCAGCCCCTGCGGAGTCAAGACGCTGGCTCCGAGACGAAGTCCGAACCGGCGCAGGTGCAGAGCACGGCGGAGACAGCGGGACAACCCGCATGGCGACAGGGTTCTGGAGCCAAGACAGAAGAGGAGGCCGCACCGGTCCAGGTCCCGAATGCAGAGTCGGAAGACAAGGCCGTACCGGCTCAGGTTTCGGATGCGAAGATGGAAGCCGAAACCGTACCGGCTCAAATCCCGGTTGCGATGGAGGAAGACGAGGCCTCTCCGGTTCAACCTCCAGTGGCGGAGACGGCGACCAGGCCTGTTTGGCGTCAGGGCTCGGATGCGGAACCGCAAGACGAAGCCGTGTCGCCTCAAGTCCCGGATGCGGAGCCGGAACCGGTGCGGGAGCAGGGCGCAGGCGCGCCGAAGGACGCCCAATCGGTGCGGCTCTTTCAGAGCGCGGCCTTTCGGGGCAACTTCAACGCCTTGCCCAAATGGAAGCGGGTGCTGTCCAAGGCACCGGAGCAGGTGCGCGCGCTCAACACCTGCGTCTCGGCCAAGGGCTGTCCGCCCGGCTCCGCCAGCTGGCAGCGCGTCATCAAGCAGGCCAGGGGCCAGGCCCCCATGGAGCAGCTGAGGCTGGTCAACAGCTTCTTCAACAAATGGCCGTACCGACTGGACCAGGACGCATACGGGACTTCGGACTGGTGGGCCACCCCGAACGAATTCTTAAAAATTTCGGGAGATTGCGAGGATTATGCCATCATCAAATATTTTGCCCTGCGGGAGCTCGGTTATTCTCAAGAAGAATTGCGCATCGTGGTGGTCAAGGATCGCATTCGGGGCATTGCCCATGCGATTCTGGCAGTCTTCCTGCAAGGAGAAGCCTATGTTCTGGACAACGTTTCGAACACGATTTTCCCGCATACCAAATTCAAGCATTACACCCCGCAGTACTCCCTGAACGAGAAGTACCGCTGGTCCCACATCCCTGCGACGAAACAACCTTAATGGAGACGGGAATATGACAGCAGCAAGCAGCAGAACGGCACACCCCGCCATGGGCAAGCACAAACCCGAACTGGTCATGGGCATCGCCATCATTTCCCTGGTGTTCGTGGCGCTCCTGACCTGGGTGGGATGGACCATTCGCGCCAAGCAGGGCGAACTGCGCGGGCAAATTCAGGAGCGGCTCGAGCTCCTGGCCAACAGCAGGACGGAAGTCCTCGGGGCCTGGCTCTCGGGCCTGGTGCAGCAGACGGACAAGCTCATCTCCTCGGATCTGTTCAGGCTTTACGCCACGGACATGGACATGATCGACGCCGATCCGAGCTTTCTCATCACAGGCGTTATCCCCGAAGGAAAGGCCTACGACCAGATGGCCCAGCTCACGGATCAGTTCCCGCTGATGCACCAGACCTTTTCCGACTTCACCTCGTTTGCGGGCTTCCTGTCCGGCCGTATCGTACACCGCACCGGACAGTCCTACATCGGCTCCGACTCCCGCATGCACCCCATCTCCCCCGTGCAGATGGGACTGATAAAAAAGACATTCGCCTACCCCATGGCGCATTTCTCCACGCTACGGCAGACGGACAACGGCCTGGTCATCGACATGTGTGTGCCCATCTTCTCCACGGCCGCGGAAAATGAGGAAAAGAAGGCAGTTGCGGTGGTCCTCCTGACCAAGAGCGCGGGCACGACCATCACCGCCCTGCTCTCCAACACCCCGCTCTCGACCAAAGGCGAGCGAACACGGATCATGCAGATGACAGACACCGGTTTTGAGGAAATCGTGCCCTGGACCCCGGGCGGAATAACTGCTCTCGCCGCTCCTCCGGAACTGAACTCAAGCCAGCGCCTCGAATTTTCGCAGCGCAACGGCCTGGGCGGGCAAACCCCCGTCTTTTCCCTGGGCGCGAAGATTCCCGACCTTGATCTGTGGGTGGTGCAGGAAGTGGACGTGCGCGACGCGACCAAGGACCTGCAGGGATATACCCGCGTCTCCGTGCTCATTGCCGGCCTGATCGCCATGGTCTTAAGCCTCCTCTTTGGCGCCATCTGGTGGCGCACCATGGGCCAAAGCCACAAACGGATCGCGGATGAATTCCAGGGCCTGGCCCAAGAACTGGAACAGCAGCGCAATTTCCTCGATTCCATCAACGACACCATCCCGGATTTTATCGCCGTCAAAAACCTGGACGGCGCCTACACCTTCGCCAACCCGGCCCTGGCCGAAGGCGTGGGCCGAAAGGCCGATGAAGTCCTTGGCCTCGACGATGTCGCACTGTTCGGCTTCGACACCGGCAAGCGCATGGAGCAGTCCGACGAGCAGGCCCTGCGCACTGGCGCGCCCGTGACTATCACCGAGCGCATCTTTCTCAAATCCCAGGAGCATCATTTCCAGATCACCAAGGTCACCCTGACCGGCGACAAGGGCGCTCCGCAAGGCATCGTCTCCGTGTTCCGCGACATCACGACCATGATCAAGGCCGAGGAGCGCAAGCGCCTGGCCATTTCCCAGACCGTTGAAGCCCTGGTCAAGGCCATTGAATTCACGGACCCCTACCTTGCGGGACACTCCCTCCTGATGCGCGACGTTTCGTCCCTGTTGGCCGAAAGCCTGCGCCTTTCACCCGAAGACAAGGCGACTGTGGAGATGGCCTCCAACCTGTCCCAGATCGGCAAGATGTTCATCGACAAGGCCATCCTGACCAAGGTCGATCAACTCACGGACGAGGAAAAGCATCTGGTGCAAAAGCACGTCGATCATGCTGCGGCTATCCTGCGCCAGATCGATTTCGAGCTGCCCGTCTACGAGTCCATCTACCAGATGAACGAACGGCTCGACGGCAGCGGCTACCCCAACGGCTTGCAGGGCGAGGACATCATCATCCAGGCCAGGGTCCTCAGCGTGGCCAACAGCTTCTGCGCCATGATCCGGCCCCGGGCCTACAGGCCAGCCATGAACGCCGCGCAGGCGCTGGAAAACCTGCGCGCATCGGCGAACAGCTACGACCTGAATATCGTCGAGGCGCTCTCCACGGCGCTTGAAACTTCTCGCGGAAGCAAGATGCTCGAAAAAGCGCTCAAATAGGGTCGCAGCTTCCCGCGAACACACGACAAAGGCCCATGCGTTCAGAGCGCATGGGCCTTTGTTTTGGGCGGATGTTTTCGGGAAAATTCAGGAGAAAAAATCAGGCCTGAAGCTGACTCATGGTGCGGGCGATCTGATTGCCGAGCGAGGTCTTGCGAGTCACTTCCTGTTCCACCGAGGCGATGCCCTTGATCACGGTGGAATGCTTGCGGTTGAAGCGACGGCCAATATCGACCAGGGAGAGGTCGGTGTGCTTGCGGGCCAGATAGAAGGCCGTGTTGCGGGCGATGACCCGATCCCTCTTGCGGCTCTTGGAGCGCAGATCGTCAAAGCCGAACCCGTAGGCCTGGCAAATGAAGCTGATGATCTTGTCCAGGTCGATGGAGGCGCTGTCGAGATTGTAATTCTGCAGAATTTCCCAGGCCAGATCCATGGAGATGTCCATGTTCAGAAGCTTGGCCTTCAATATGATGTTTTTCAGGCAGCTTTCGAGCTGCCGGACATCGGTCTTGATGCGGTCGGCCAGGAGTTCGGCCACGCTACCCGGCATGCTGACCTGGGCCGCCCTGGTCTTGGCCTGGATGATGCCCATGCGGGTCTGGTAGTCGGGCTTGTCGATGACCGCCATGAAGCCCTGAGCGAACCTGGACAGCAGGTTGGCGTCAATGTCGGACAGCTCCCGAGGCAGGAAGGTGCTGGTCATGACCACGCGCCGACCCTGGTTTTGCAGGGACTTCAAGGTGTTCAAGAGCTCATCCTGCATTTTCTCCTTGCCTTGGAAAAAATGCACGTCTTCCAGCAGCAATAGATCCACGTTGGAGCGGAACCGCGCCTTGAATTGCTCCACGGCCTTGGCCTTGATGGCCATGACCAGCTGCGAGGAAAATTCCTCCCCGCTCAGGTAGCAGACCCGCAAATGCTGCCGGTTGGTCTGCCGGGCGATTTCGCTCCCGATGGCCTGCGCCAGATGCGTCTTGCCCAAACCGGGAGCGGAGCACAGAAAAAGCTGATCGGAGCCCTGCGCGTCCTGGCAGAAGCTGCGGGACGCCACATAAGCGAGATTGTTACACGGGCCGACAATGAAATCGTCAAACTGATGCCGCCAATTCTGCACGGTCTGCGTGGGCAGGGCGTGGGTCATGGGAAGGCCCATCTGACGGGTAATGATCTTCTTGGGGGGAGCCTGCTTTATTTGCGTGACCGCAACCGCTCCGGCCTGAGCCGAGCCCAGCGCGATGTCAGGTGCGAATCCCAAGGTCTCGGCGGCGGCATCCTTGATTCTGTCAAGCATGCGCTCGCGTACCCAGGTACAGACGAATTCATTGGGCGCCTGGAGCACGAGCGTGTCATTCTCAAGGCATCCCTGCAACGGCTTGATCCAGAGCTGGAAGTGCCCCGGAGTAAGTCTGTTTGCAAGCGAAAGCGAAATACGGTCCCATGCGTCAATCATGGGGACGGTTTCTAGCCAAGCGACAGACTTGCGACAACTCCGGTAAAAGCAGCCTGACCCGACTTGACCCAACTCTTTCTATACAGGCTAACATGTTAAAATTAAAAACTTTCCTTGTTTTCAATGGCTTTCGGGGCTCTGACGCGGAACTGTCATTGTCCCGCAAGGCCTGTGCTCCCGCGTTGTCAACACTTAGTTTTCAACATAACGGATAATTTTTTCAACAGTTAAATATTCTTTTTCTCTTATTTTCTCTTAATTACTTCGAATTTTGAATTTGAGCTCGGCAACACAGGCGCGTTCCCACATCCCACCTCGTGCGATCACTTAAAAAAAATAACTATCTAAAATATATTAATAAAATATATTTCACATGATTTGAATGAGTTGTAATTTCTTCACGATTTCGTTTGAGATGAGAGAATAAACGGATCGCGCCACTCTGAATTGGCTGCAACAAAAAGGTAAAATGGGCAATTCCTTGCTTGGGGCCTTGTTTCCCGGATAGCCCACATCCATGTCTGACAATTTCTCACATCCGGACACAAAAAAAGGGCACGTTTCTTGAACATGCCCTTGAAGGATCGAACGCACATGGCGCATCAGTACAGATAAGCGGCCGCGCCTTCGTCAACCATCTCCCGGAGGGGTTCTGCGAAGCGCTCCGCCAGGTCGTCGAAGAGCAGCGGAACACGCTCCTGAAAGGCCCCAAGAAGCGGCAGCATGACCTGGCGCATCTGCGGATGCGCGGCCTTGTCGCAGCGCAGCTTGAAAATGTGCCGCCACTCCCGGATGTTGGCCGTGGTCACGATCTCGGTCTTGAGGCTGTTGGGCAGGACGCTTCTGGCCTCCTGGGCCGTAGCCCCGGCGTCGACCAGGCGCAGGTAGGCGTCTTCGCAGGTCTGCATGGCTGAGAGCCACAGCGCGTAACGGGCGTCATCCTGAGCCCAGAAATATGGCCGGATGACGGTGATCTCGCTCCCGAACTTGTCCTGGGCGTAGTTGGCGTAACGGGTGCTCTCCTGGGAAAAGGAGCACAGGCGATGACGGACCAGTTCGTGGGTCACGCCGCGGTCGCACACGATGCGCACGGTGACGGAGATATGCTCCAGCACGCTGTCATGCCCCAGCCGAACGATACGGGAAAGCAGTTTGCGGGCCGAATCCGGGCTGGTCTTGTCCTCGGACTTGTAACAGGTCCGGGCCGCCAGTTCCAGATGACCCAGGATGAACTCGCCATCAGGCAGGTGCATGAAGGAAAAACAGGGATCAATGACTTTCATGGCTCCTCGCTGAACTGGTTGAGGGGAGATCGAAGGAAGTGGCTCGACAGGCTCGCCACGTACGGACAAATATCAAGAAGCCCTGAATGATGTCTTGGGTCTTAAACTCAAGCCTCCATACAGCGCAATTTTGCCAGACGGTCTATTCGCCGCGCAGCTTCAGCCCGCCGTCGATATGCTGATAGGCCTTGGGCGTGACCACCCGCCCCCGGGGGGTACGCTTCAAAAAACCGCACTGGATCAGGTAGGGCTCGTAGATGTCCTCAATGGTCCGCACCTCTTCGGAGCAGGCCGCCGCAATGGTCTTCACGCCCACGGGCCCGCCGCCGAAATGATCGATGATGCATTCCAGGATCTTGCGATCCATCATGTCCAGGCCCCGCGAATCCACATCCATGATATCAAGGCCCTTGGCCGCCACCTCCGCGTCGATGAGCGCGCTCCCGGCCACCTGGGCGTAGTCGGCCACGCGGCGCAGCAACCGGTTGGCGATGCGCGGCGTGCCCCGTGAGCGTTTGCCTATCTCAAGCGCCCCGTCGGCGCTGATCTGCAGTCCCAGGATGCGGGCCGCGCGGGTCACGATCAGGGAAAGCTCCTGCGGATTGTAGAATTCCAGGCGGCAGATGACCCCGAAACGGTCCCGTAACGGAGAGGTCAACAGACCGATGCGGGTCGTGGCCCCGACCAGGGTGAAGGGCTCCAGCTCAATCTTGACCGTGCGCGCCCCTGGCCCCTGCCCGACAATGAGATCAAGCTTGAAGTCTTCCATGCCCGGATACAGGATCTCCTCCACCACGGGCGGCATGCGGTGGATCTCGTCGATGAAGAGCAGGTCGTGCCGGTTCAGGCTGGTCAGGATGGCGGCAAGATCTCCGCTGCGCTCCAGGACCGGTCCGGAAGTGGAGACCAAATTCACGCCCAGCTCACTGGCCATGATCTGGGCCAGGGTGGTCTTGCCCAGGCCCGGATTGCCGTAGAGCAGGCAGTGATCCAGCTGCTGGCCGCGCTCCTTGGCTGCCTGCAGATAAATCTTCAGGTTGCCGCGGACATCCTCCTGGCCGATGAAGTCGTCCAGGGTGCGCGGACGGATGTGCTCTTCGATGGGGTTCTGGATCATACTATTTGGAAGCGAAAATCTTCAGAGCCTGCCGGATGGCGCTGCCCGCGTCCAGATCGGGCTCCTTCTCGAACACGACCCGCACCACCTCGTCCACTTCATGCCGCCCGTATCCCAGGGACACGAGCGCCGCCGCGCAATCGGCCGAAGCCGTGGGCGCCGGAGCGGTCCGCCCGGGAACCAGGCTCGGAGAAGAAACAAGCTTGTCCTTCAGATCCAGCAGCAGCCGTTTGGCCGTCTTGGCGCCGATTCCGGGCACACGGGTCAGGGCGGCTACGTCTTCCTTTGCGATGCACGCCGCCAGTTCCGCCGGGGAATAGCATCCGAGCATGGCCAGGGCCGTCTTGGGGCCGAGCTTGGGCGCACCGAGCAGGGTCACGAAGGCCTGCCGCTCTTCCCAGGAGGAAAAGGCGAAGAGGGTCAAGGCGTCCTCGCGGACCAGGGTATGGACGAAAAGCCGGGCCGTATCACCGGCACCGGGCAGGGCGGCCAACCCGTCCGCGGTCAAATGGAGCTGATAGCCCACGCCCCCTGCGGTGAGCAGGACACAGGACTCTTCATCGCGGCGCAGAACCGTTCCTTCGAGATAGGCAATCATGGAGAGGAGCTATAGACGAGTTGCCCCGTTTTGACCAGCGGCCACGGCAGCCAGGAAACGGGAGTGATTCAGATGGCAGATGGCCAGGGCCAGGGCGTCGCCGGCATCTTCGGCCCAGTCGGGCTTAACCCCCAGCAGTTGTCCGACCATGAACGAGACCTGGCTCTTTTCCGCCCGGCCCGCTCCGACCAGGGATTTCTTGACCAATGTGGGCTCGTAGCCGAAGACCTGCGCCCCGTACACGCCGCAGGCGGCCAGCACCGCGCCCCGTGCCTGGCCGAGCTTGAGAGCCGAGGCCGAGTTGCGGGCAAAAAAAACATTCTCCACCGCGACCGCGTGTGGAGAATGTGCATGCAGCAGCTCCGAGATCCGGGCGTACATGAGCCCCAGACGGGCGCTCATGGCCTCTTCGGCCGGACGGACCACTCCCGCCTCGACCAGGGACAGCACCCCGGACCGCTCCAGCACCAGGCCGTAGCCCATGCAGCGCGAGCCGGGATCCACGCCCAGGATGATGCGGTCCGCTGCCATGGGACCGGATTACATCTCCGCCAGAAGTTCGTCCGGGAGGTCGAAATTGGCGTAGACGTTCTGCACGTCGTCGTTGTCGTCCAGGGCGTCGTAAAGCTTGAGCATTTTGCGGCCCGTGTCCGCGTCGACGGCCACGGTGTTCTGCGGGATGCGGTTCAGCTCGGCGCTCTGAAAGACGATACCCGCTGCCTCGAAGGCCGTGCGTACGTTCTGGAAATCTTCGACCGCGCACTGCACCTGCCAGGACTCGTCCTCATCGAAAACGTCTTCCACTCCGGCCTCAAGCCCGGCTTCCAGCAGCTGCTCCTCGTTGTAGGCGGCCTTGTCGAAGGTGAACACGCCCTTCTTGTCAAACATCCAGGCCACGCAGCCAGCAGCGCCCATGGAGCCGCCGTTCTTGCTCAGGATATGGCGCACTTCGGCCACGGTCCGGTTTCTGTTGTCCGTCACCGCCTCGACCAGCACGGCCACGCCGCCGGGACCGTAGCCCTCGTACATGATCTCTTCCAGCGCTTCGGAGGCCAGCTCGCCCGTGCCCTTCTTGATGGCCGTATCGATCTTGTCCTTGGGCAGGTTCACGGCCTTGGCCGCGTCAATGGCCGCGCGCAGGCGCGCGTTCATGTCCGGATCCCCGCCGCCCTTGGCCGCCAGGATGATTTCCTTGGTCACCTTGGTGAACATCTTGCCGCGCTTGAGATCCTGCCGCCCTTTGCGATGCTGGATGTTCTTCCATTTACTATGTCCTGCCATACAATCCTCCAAAAAAGTTATGCGGGCGAGGCCTCGCGGCCAGCGGGGACAAAACCCAGGCCCAGAATGAATATTTCCTTGCTCTCCGCCCGGCTGCTCTTGGGCTTGACCATGGTCACCTTGGCAAAACGCGATCTGATGGACTGCACGAAAGGATGCACGTCCGGACCTTCGAATACCTTGGCTATGAAGGTCCCTCCCGAGGCAAGCCATTCCTCGGCCACGGTGAACGCCGCCTCCACCAGCTGGATGGAGCGGGCCTGATCGGTGAATTTCGTCCCCGTGGTCTTGGGAGCCATGTCGCTCATGACCACGTCAAAAGGGGCCAGGGCCTGCAGATGCCCGAGGAACACGGGCGAACGGGCAAAGATGTCTTCCTGTAAAAAGGTCACCTGCTCCGGAAAGACAGTGTCCGGCATGTTCAGGTCGATGCCGATGACCCGCCCCCCCGCGCCGACGCGCTCGGCCGCGTACAGGGTCCAGGAACCGGGACAGGCCCCGAGATCAAGCACTTTCTGGCCCTGGCGCAAGAGCTTGTGCGCCTTGTCCATTTCCTGAAGCTTGTATACGGAGCGGGCAGGATAATTATCCTGTTTGGCCTTTTTAAAGTAATAATCTTGGTATTGTTTCATGCTTTTTTGACCGGGGCAGCATCCCGACCACCCAAGCGAGCGCCTTCATGCCAGCCAGACCCATACGTGTAAAGTTGAAAAACGAACTGGGAATTTCTACAACGCTCCCCGAGGGAGAGCAACATCTACATCTCCATGGCCAAGGCAAGGATCTGCTCATCACCTGCCCCGGCCCCGACCCCGCGCTCTGCGCCACGCATGCTGCCGGCGGCCGCGTGTATCTGCTGCATGTCCCGGAGCTCGAAGACCAGTTGCCCCGGTCCTGGCATGCGGCCATTCCACTCGACTGGGAGCGCGTCTCCCTGGAGGCGGCGCATCGCCTCCTGCCCACAGCGCGCGTCCTGCATTATGCTCCCGCAAGCCGGCTCTTCCCATCCATTTTCGCGCCGCTGCTGGCCCGGCTCCTGCGCCCGGCGCATGCAGCCCCCGCCAGGAGCCTCTGGTTGCCCGGCCCCGACAACGGGCTCATCATTCCCGAACTGGCCGATGCGGCATCGGCGCTGGGCCTTACCCCTCGATTTCTGCCTGGGCGGCTTTCGACCAGTGAACTGGCCCTCGTCCTTAATCAGGAACGGCCCGAGCTGTTTCTGAGCGTCAATTTCCACGGACTGGACCCCTACGGGGAAAACCAGGCGCTGCTTGAAGCGGCCCGCGTGCCCGTGGCGGTCTGGTGCGTGGACAACCCACTGCACCTGCTCACCGATCAGAAGAACCGGATGTGGAAGAGGCTGCCCCTCTTTGTCACCGACGACTGGTTCGTCAAGCCCTTGCGCGCCATCGACGCCGACGCCCGGCACCTGCCCCTGGCTGCAAGCCCGCGCTTCTTCGGACCGGGACCATCCTGCCCCGCAGGGCAGGACCTGACTTTTGTGGGCCGCTCGGCCTTTCCGGACCGGGACCGCTTCTTCGCCGCCTGCCGGATTCCGCAAGACCTGGCCAGGGAGGCGCAGGGCTTGAGCGGACGGCAGGCCCATTTCGGATGGTGGCGGGACAGGTTGCCAGCACTCACGCTGTGGCCGGGAAACGAAGTGCGGATTCTGGGCCTGGGGGCGGAGACGGCCTCGGCCGCCTGGAGGCAGGATTGTCTCGCGGCCCTTGCCGAGACTGTGGCCCTGACGGTCGTCGGCGATGAGCGCTGGCGCACGTTGGTGCCAAGAGCCAGACTGCTGCCCCCCGTCGACTATTACTGCGGACTGGCAAAAATCTATCGCGAGGCGTCTTTTTCCCTGAACCTGACCAGCCTGCTCCTCCCCCACGGCCTGACCCAGCGACATTTCGACGTCTGGGCCTGCGGCGGCTTCCTGCTCACGGACGACACGCCCGGCCTGAAAATTTTCCCGCAGAAACTGACTCAGGGCGTATCCTTTGAGACTCCGGAGCAGGCGGCGGAGCTTCTGCGCTCCCTGGCCGCCGCGCCACTGCACAAGGAAGAACTGCGCCGGGCCTGGCAGGCGCACATCCTGACGGACCACACGTATGCCGCGCGCCTCAAAACCATCCTTGAAGGCTGTCCCGTCCAAGCCTGACATTCCATCAACGCACCACTTCTTGGCGTTCCAAACTCCGACGAAAAGGCCTGCCGCCGCGTAACGTACAAAAAAAAGCTCCCCGAAAACCCGGAGAGCCGCGACTTGAGCTCAGGCAAACACTCTAGCGCCCGTTTGTGATGCAGACTTGGTTCCGCCCCTTGGCCTTGGCCTGGTACATGGCCTTGTCCGCCTCGTCGACGAGGCGCGAACCCGCCTCTTCGCCCCAGGCGCAGTTCAATTCGGCCACGCCGATGGACACGGTGATTTTGATGCCCTTCTGCAGCACCTGGCCATTGTGGTCGCGGATGATGAAGTCGTACTCCTCAATGATGGTCCGCAAATTTTCGGCATCTTCAAAGGCCTGCGACCTGTCCATCCCTGGTAGGACGACCACGAACTCCTCGCCGCCGAACCTCGCCGGAAAAAAGCCGCAGTTTGGGGACGTGCCGTACTTCTTGGCATATCCGGTGAGTTTGCCCGCCACGGTGACCAGGGCCTGATCGCCTATGCGGTGGCCGTAGGAGTCGTTGAACTTCTTGAAATTGTCGATGTCCAGAAGCAACAAACTCATGGGTTTGCCCGTGACCAAGTATTCGGCCAGTGTCGTCTGGAAATAGCGGTCAAACGCCCGGCGGTTGCTGAGCTTGGTCAGAGAGTCGGTGTAGCTCATCTCCACCAGGTCCTGGGTGTCCTGCTCCATGTGCGTGATCACCTTCTCGAAGGAGGCCCTGATTTCAATGACCATGGCCTCCAGCACGTTCTGCTCCGTGACCGTATTGATGGTGGTCTCGCGCAGGTCCCGGACCTCCTTGGTCCGCAGCATGTTCTGCGTGCGTGTCTGTTCGATCAGCGCAACCGTCTCGCGAAATGTCTGCTCCAACTTCTTGTTCCAAGGCTGATACAGTATCTGCTCCTTGCGGCGCACGATATCCTTGAACCGGACTTCGGAAAAATCCCCTTCCCGGATGATCTGCATGACAAGGTTCTGCATCTGCTGCTTTTGTTCCGAGGAGAGATAATCGTATTCGGAAATGGATCGCATATAGAGGATGAGCGCGCCCCACTTGGAATTGGCCGGAACCCCGGCCCTGATCAGTGAGCTTACGACATCCTGGGAACAAAAGAAATTCGCGCATTGCTGGGTCATGATCTCTTCCGTTTTCGTGTTGGTCGATCCTAACTCTTCGCACCAAAAATCAGGCCCATTTCAAAGGCCTGTCCGACATACTCGCCCACCGTGTGATACGCCCTGGTCACGGGCGTGAATATCAAAGGCCGGACCTTGGCCGCGTCCGGGTAGCCCTTCTCGTCGAGGACATCCGCATCGGCCTTGACATCGACGATCTCCCCGACGAACTGGACGTGCATACCCAAGGACACGGTCCGCAGCAAGGTGCACTCGAGCACCAATGAAAACTCCCCCACATAGGGCGCGTCAACCAGCTCCGAGCGGACAGGGGTCAGACCCGTGGCCGCGAATTTATCGGTATCCTTGCCCGAGGCAATGCCGAAATAGTCCGCCTGCGCTGCATGGCTGGCCGAGGGCACGCTGATCGTGAACGCACGGCGCGCAAGAATGGATGCATAGCTGTGCCGCTCTTCACGCAGGGACACCGCGATGCACGGCGGCTTGGAACAGCATATCCCGCCCCAGGCCGCAGCCATCGCATTGGGTTTGCCGTTCTCATCATAAGACCCTACAATCCACAGCGGCGCGGGCTGGGCCAGGGTCTTGGCCCCAAGTGAAACTTTCATTCTTCTCTCCAAAATGCGGTCCTCTCCATAATCTCTTGCGAGTACACTTGCCAGCGATTTTCATATGGTTATAGGTAGCATCCCGCAAGTCAAAACCTCATCCCAACCATTCGCAACAGAGTATTCATGGACACCAAAGTCATACATATAGCAGGCGCACGGCAGCACAATCTCAAGAACCTGACCCTCGATATCCCCAGGGACAAGCTTGTCGTCGTCTGCGGCCCGTCCGGTTCGGGCAAGTCCACCCTGGCCTTCGACATCGTCTACGCCGAAGGCCAGCGGCGCTACGTGGAGTCCCTGTCCGCCTATGCCCGCCAGTTCCTGCCCCAGATGGACAAGCCGGCCGTCGACCTCATCGAGGGCCTGACCCCGGCAATTTCCCTGGAACAGCAGACCGTGTCCAAGAATCCGCGCTCGACCGTAGGCACGGTTACGGAAATCTACGATTTTCTGCGCGTCTTCTATGCCCGCCTCGGCACCCCCAGCTGTCCGGTCTGCGGCGTGCCCATCGCGGCCCAGAGCAGCGACGAAATCATGGACCGCGTGCTCGGACTGCCGGAAGGGACAAAATTCATGCTCCTGGCCCCGCTGGTGGACCACAAGAAGGGCACCCACGCGGACCTCTTCAAGAAGCTCAAAGCACAGGGCTTTGTGCGGGCCAGAATCAACGGGGAGGTGCTGCCCCTCGATCCGGTTCCGGAACTGACCAAGAATCAGAAGCACTCCATCGACCTGGTGGTGGACCGGCTGGTCATGAAGCCCGACATGCGCAAACGCCTGGCCGATTCCGTGGAGCTGGGCCTCAAGTCCGGCGAAGGGCGGATCATCGTCTCCATCATAGGCGGCGAGGACATCTTCTTCTCCACCGATGCCGTCTGCCCCAAGTGCAGCCTGAGCCTGCCAAAGCCAAGCCCCCAGCTCTTCTCCTTCAACAGCCCCCAAGGTGCCTGCACGCATTGCTCGGGCCTGGGCGCGGTGGAGTATTACGAGCCAGCCCTCCTGGCCCCCAACGGCGGCCTCTCCCTGCGCCAGGGCGCGATCCTGCCCTGGAAGGGACGGACCATGGACCGCTTCGCCAGCGAACTGCAAAACCTGGGCAAGAGACACGGCTTCACCCTGGACACTCCGCTGCAATCCTTCAGCGCTGACGCCAAAAAAGCCCTCTTTCACGGCGACGAAGCCTGGCCGGGCGTGATCCATTTCCTCGAACAGGGCGGGAGCCTCGGACCCATCTGGCGCGACGAGCTGGCCCGCTATCGCCAGACCATGGATTGTCCGGCCTGCAAGGGCGCGCGGCTACGGCCCGAATCCCTGGCCGTGCGCGTCGAGGGTTTGAGCATTTTCGACTTCTGCTCGCTGCCCATCACCCGGGCCCTTGGCTGGCTGCAGGGTCTGAGCTTCTCCGGCGTGAACGTGGAGATCAGCACCCCGCTTTTGAAGGAGCTTTGCCACCGCCTGGAATTTCTGGCCAATGTCGGGCTCGATTACATCAACCTGGCCCGCAACATGTCGACCCTGTCCGGTGGCGAGGCGCAGCGCATCCGTCTGGCCGGGCAGCTCGGCTCGGGTCTGGTCGGCGTGACCTATGTCCTGGACGAGCCCAGCATCGGGCTGCACCCACGCGACAACCAGCGCCTCATCAACACCCTGCGCCAGCTTCAGGGCCGGGGCAACACCGTACTCGTGGTCGAACACGACGAACCGACCATCCGCGCCGCCGACCACGTGCTGGAGCTCGGCCCCGGCTCGGGGTTTCTGGGCGGAGAGCTGGTCTTCGCCGGAACGCCCCATGAGCTGGTGACCGTCTCCAAGAGCCTGACCGGCAAATACCTGCGCGGCGAACTGCGCATCGCCCGACCTTCGGGACGCAGGGACTCAAGCCGCGCCATCACGCTGCGCGGAGTGACCACCAACAACCTGCGCGAGATCGACGCGCGCTTTCCCCTGGACGCACTGGTGTGCATCACCGGAGTCTCCGGCTCGGGCAAAAGCTCGCTGGTCATGGACTCCCTCTACAAGCACCTGGCCCTCGGGCTGGGGCTCAAGGTGGACAGTCCCGGAACAATCCGGGGCATCGAGGGCGCCGGGGTCGTGGAGAAGATCATCTCCATAGACCAGAGCCCCATCGGCCGCACGCCGCGCTCCAACCCCGCCACCTACACCAAGATCTTCGACGAGATCCGGGCCATCTTCGCGGGCAGCAAGGACGCCAAGAAGCGCGGCTACAACGTCGGGCGGTTCAGCTTCAACGTGCGCGGCGGACGCTGCGAGACCTGCCAGGGCGACGGCCAGATCCGGGTCGAGATGCACTTCCTGCCCGACGTCTTCGTGACCTGCGAGGTCTGCGGGGGCAAACGCTACAACCGCGAGACCCTCGACATCCTGTACCGCGACAAGTCCATCGCCGATGTCCTCGACATGACCGTGAGCGAGGCGCGGCAATTCTTCGCCAACCACTCCGCGCTGGAACGCAAGCTCGGCGTACTGGAGGAGGTGGGCCTCGAATATATCCGCCTGGGCCAGCCCGCGACAACCCTGTCCGGCGGCGAAGCCCAGCGCATAAAAATCTCGCGCGAGCTGGGCAAAAGGAGCCTGCCCGGGACCCTCTACATTCTGGATGAACCGACCACGGGGCTGCACATGCACGAGGTCGGCAAGCTCATCGCAGTACTGCATACCCTCGTTGACAAGGGCGCCTCGGTGATAGTCATCGAGCACAACCTGGATGTGGTCGCGGCCTCGGACCACGTCATGGACCTGGGTCCCGGAGGAGGCGAAAACGGCGGCCTCATCGTGGCCCAGGGCACCCCGGAGGAACTCAAACAAAATCCGGGCTCGGTCACGGGGCCTTTCCTGGAGTTGTGATTCTTTCTGTCATTCCCCATGAACGTCAAAAGGCGGCCTGGTCTCCCGGGCCGCCTTTCTTGTTTTCCATGGGGCGAACGTCAGTACCGCGACGTCAGATGCGAGTAGGCGTGCATCAAATAATTCTGCACATAATCCATGACTCCGTCCTCAAGCGGCCTAAATTTCACGTCGCAGCCGCGGCCGGCGAGTTTGGTCAGGTCGGCGCAGGTGTAGTACTGGTACTTGCCGCGCAGGTTGTCCGGCATGTCCACGTATTCGAGCTGCGGCTCCCGGCCCATGGCCGCGAAAACGCTTCTCGCCAGGTCGTTCCAGGTCCGGGCCTGGCCCGTACCCACGTTGAAGATGCCGCCCACGGTCGGATTCTTGATCAGCCAGTCGATGACCTTCACGCAGTCCTTGATGTAGACGAAATCCCGGCGCTGCTCGCCATCCGCGTATTCCTTGCGGTAGGATTTGAAGAGCTTCAATTTCCCGGTCTGCCGGATCTGGGTGAAGGCCTTGCAGACCACGGAGCGCATGTCGTCCTTGTGGTATTCGTTGGGGCCGAAGACATTGAAGAACTTGAGCCCGGCCATCTTGTTCAGCAGCCCGTCACCCTTGAGCCAGAGATCGAACAGGTGCTTGGAATAGCCGTACATGTTCAAGGGTTGCAGGCCCTCCATGGCCTCTTCCGAGTCGTCGAATCCACGGCTGCCGTCGCCATAGGTCGAGGCAGAGCTGGCGTAGATGAAACGCGCATTTCGCTCCTGGGCAAAGCGGCACATGGCCTTGGAGTATTCCAGATTGTTGCGCATGAGATAGTCGCAGTCAGATTCCGTGGTCGCAGAGCACGCGCCCAGATGAATCACGGCCTCGATCCGCCCTTCCATGTATCTGGTGTTGAGCAGATCCAGAAACTTGTCCTTGTGGATATAGCGATGGTAGGCGAGGCCCACCAGATTGCGCCACTTGTTCGTGGAGGCCAGGTTGTCGACCACGACGATGTCCCTGAAGCCTTGCCTGTTCAGTTCCCAGATCATGGCGCTGCCGATTAAGCCCGCGCCGCCCGTAATGATGATCATAATTCCCCCTTCACGTCTTCTTCATCCGCCCCTAGCTCGAAACCCCTGTCGGGGCAAGCCACTGGACTGGCCGATACGACGGATTCCCGCAGTTTCAAGTCGCGGGTATTTTGAAAAAAGCGGGAAATCCGGGCCTTGGTTTTTGCGATGTCTTTGGCTAGAGTGCCAGCTTTCTCATCACCCCATGCTACAGGAGCTCCCCATGCTAGCCATCCTTGACTACAAGGCCGGCAATCTGACCAGTGTCAAACGCGCCCTCGATTATCTCTCAATTCCGTGCACCATCACCGCCGACGCACAGGTCATCGCAGGCTGCCAGGGTCTCATCTTCCCAGGTGTCGGTGCGGCCGGTTCGGCCATGGCCAACCTGCGCCAGTCCGGCCTGCACGACGTCATGGCCAGGGAAATCGCCGCAGGAAAACCGCTACTGGGCATCTGCCTGGGCTGCCAGATCCTGCTCGAATACAGCCCGGAGAATGACACGAAGACCCTGGGCCTCATCCCGGGCAGTTGCGACGTGTTCACCCCGGACTTGGCCGAAGAGGACGGCGCGCCGATCAACATCCCGCACATGGGCTGGAACACCGTGAACCTGAAAAAAGGATGCCCCCTTTTCAGCGGCATCTCTCCAGAAAGCGAATTCTACTTCGTGCACAGCTACTACCCAAGCCCGGCCCCGGAGTTCGTCATCGCCACGACATATTACGGCAAGGAGTTCTGCTCCGTGCATGGCCGCGACGGGCTGTGGTCCGCCCAGTTCCATCCGGAAAAAAGCGGGCGCCCGGGACTCAAGATGCTCTCCAATTTCTACGAATACTGCAGGGAGACGGCCAATGCTCAGTAAACGCATCATCCCCTGCCTCGATGTCAGGAACGGCAAGCTGACCAAGGGCATCAAGTTCGAAGGCAATGTCGACATCGGCGATCCCGTGGAAACGGCCCGCCGCTATTACGAGGAAGGGGCGGACGAGATCGTCTTCTACGACATCACCGCCTCCCACGAAGGCAGGGGCATCATGCTCAAGGTCGTGGAGGCCGTGGCCTCCCAGATCTTCATCCCCTTTTCCGTGGGCGGAGGCATCTCCACCGTGGCCGACATGCGCGATGTGCTCCTGGCCGGGGCGGAGAAGATCTCCGTCAACTCGGCCGCGGTGAAGACCCCGCACATCATTTCCGAGGGCGCAGCGGCTTTTGGTTCCCAGTGCATCGTCGTCGGCATGGACGTGCTGCGCGTGCCCAAGAGCGAGGCCATCCCGTCCGGCTACGAAATCGTCATTCACGGCGGCCGCAAGCATACGGGTATCGACGCCCTGTGGTGGGCCAAGGAAGTGGAACGCCTGGGCGCGGGGGAACTGTGCATCAACTCCATCGACGCCGACGGCACCAAGGACGGATACGAGCTGACCTTGACCCGGCTCATCACAGGCAACGTGCGTATCCCGGTCATCGCCTCGGGCGGGGCTGGCAACCCGCAGCACATGGTCGACGCAGTGACCACGGGCCGGGCCTCGGCCGCGCTCATCGCCTCCATCGTGCACTACGGAGAATACACGGTCACGGACCTGAAGAACTACATGGCGGACAAAGGGGTCAAGGTGCGCCGGATCTGGTAGCTCCTCCCCCGTACAATATGCAGCGCCCAAAGCCCTCGTCTCCGGACGAGGGCTTTTTCGTCTGCAGCCGTCGACTTTACACCCAAAAAAAGGCCGACCACCGCGTGATCAGCCTTTTTCCCGAGTCAGGAACGATATGCGCTCCTACTTCGTAACCGGCCCCAACGGCAGCACCGTGCGGCCATAAACTTCATTCAGCACCTGCGCGATGGCGGTATAAAAAGCGGAAAAACCGCACAGGATACCCACGTACCCGCCAATGACCTTGAAGGCAGCGATGTGGGTGAAGTCGCCGATGGCCAGTAGCCAGAAAAGGACGACCAAGGTCCCGAAAACGACCTGCAGGGCCCGGCTCAGGCGAAAGGTCCCGACAAACATGCCGAACGTGAAAAGCCCCCAGATGGCCAGATAAAAGCCCATGGCGGTTTCATCGGCCTTCTGGGCCAGACCGAGGGCAGGCAAGGCCCAGATGACCACGAGCGAGAGCCAGAAGGAACCGTAGGCGGTAAAGGCGGTCAGGCCGAAGGTGTTGTTTTTCCTGGACTCGAGGATGCCGGCGATGATCTGGGCGATGCCGCCGACAAAAATGCCCATGCCCAAAATCATGGAGTTGTTAGGGTACAGACCCGCATTGTGAATGTTGAGCAAAATTGTGGTCAGCCCGAATCCCACCAGGCCAAGCGGAGCCGGATTGGCGGAAGTATCATTGATGCGCACTTCAGAGTTCACTTATAATCCTTGTTAGTTATGAGAAAAAATATTTCCCGTTGCCGGATAGACATAGCCATTGTTTGCAAAAACGTGCGCTCTGGAAATCCAAAGCGCGTAATAAAAATTTCCGGGAACAATACGTTACTCGCCGCATTTTTTCACCGCTCTTGTGCACTTGCCGATAATTCGTGCCCAGGATGTCGCGCTGCAAGGCCTTGCACATGTCATAGATGGTCATGGCCGCGACCTGGCGGCCCATCCAGCGCTTCCATCTCCACACCCGTGAATTTGGAGCCTCGGCTGCGCTTATCGCAGCCATCGTACATCACGGCGAATACACCGTCGCGGACCTCAAAACTACATACCGAAAATGGGGTCAAAGTGCGCCAGGTCTGGTAGGTCCCTTCGGATGCTACCTTCTCTCCAGAGCCCGCGCTTCAGGACGGAAATTCAATCTTTTGCCGGCAGGGAGCTTTGCTGAATGAGCCCTGCCGCTAGGTTGCGCTCAGTTCATGAACCCGATGCCGCAATCTTTTCCGTTGCGCAACGCAAACTTTTCTTGCAGCCCATAATGCCGCCCAACGAAGCATATGATTCTGATATAATTAACGTAAAGAATAAACGTGGAGCTAAATGATACGGACTTGGAGACCTAATGACACACACGAATTAGAAACCTTTATTGTCAATCTTTGCCGTTGGGCCCATTGATTCCCAATATTATTCATGATTGTAAGAAGATAAAATAAGAACACAAATCGATGCGTCTCTTAGCGCCAGACGGATGCCCGAATTCGACCACACAGGCAAATAAATATTTAGTTTCGTAATTTCAAGGTAATGTGCTGAGAATTCTCATTATCATGTTTCTGCGGACAAATTATCCAAAGATGGCATGATTATTCCTATTGACTACCCCATGCGTCAGGACATCCGGAAAGCCTGAGATTTCCCTGGCACGGAGACAGCGTGGCGCAAATCTCTGCCTGCCGTGGAGCACAAGCTTTAGGTGCCCTATCGACTAGAGTACACGACAAACCTGTAAACCATGTAACCTGCAGAATTCAAATTCATTCAAGCGCAATGACCCCTTTAGACCGGTCATGCGCCAACGCTTGACTTGAGTGAGTATTCAGTCAATATTATTAATTGAATCTTCCGGCGCACGATTGATACTTGGCAGTTTTTGGGCCCGCGAATGGCCCCAATTTGTCCATCATTTAAGAGCTCGGGCTCATGAGAAGGAGAATTTGTATGCCTAATGTGCCTGAAACAACAACGTCCATACGAGGCAAGGTGCTCCTTAATTTTGGACTGTTTTTTCTATTCTTCTTTTTTTATCTCTTTGCTGCGGTAATTCAAACTCCATCCTTCAAAAGCATATCTGAATTGCCATTTCTGGGAATGCCTCTGGGAATGTTACTTTCCTTGATGATATTCCCCATTTCTTGGATAATAATGATCGTTTGGTTCTGGAGGTCCAAATGAGTTGCAAATGTACATTCTTTTTGCTTCTATCTCTGCTTGCTCCGGCATCTGCCTTTGCAGTTGACGCCAACGGAGGCGAAGTGTCAGAATTAAACATTCCAATCGTCATCGGATTCATCCTTTTCTTTGTCATCACCAGTATTGTCATAACGTGGTGGACCAGCAGATCGACCAAATCGGCCAGCGATTTCTATGTCGCCGGCAAGGGCGTTCCGTGGGCTCAAGTCGGCATCGCCATGACCGGCAGCTATCTGTCGGCGGCCAGTTTTCTGGGTTGTGCCGGAGATATCGGCGTGTTCGGAATTGATTCCATCTGGCTGTCCATCGGTTTTTTTGGCGGGTACATGGCGGTTCTGCTGCTCATCGCCGGCCCGTTGCGCAACATCGGCTCCTATACCGTGGCCGGGGCCCTTTTCAGCCGCTTTCCGGATGATCGCATCAAGCTGGTGGTCATGCTCTGCACCGTGATCATCTCCACCTTCTATCTTGTGCCGCAGATGCTCGGCGCAGGCCTGCTTTTCGAAATGCTGCTCAACTGGAATTTTGTATGGGTGACAATTGGGCTCGGCATCCTGATGAGTATTTACATCATCTTCGGTGGGATGAAAGCAACGCTGTACAATCAGGTCATTCAGGCCCTCTTTCTCTGGGGAACGATGGTTACGCTGGTGACTATAGCGTTTTTCACCGTGGGCGACGGTTCGTTTTACGAAATCCTCGCCATCGCAGACCAGACAGTACCGCCGCTGGTCGCCGCCTCAGACCCGGCAGTGGTTGAAGCCATCAAAGGACTCCCGGCCGACCAGGCCATTGCCACCGCACGGCAGATGCTTCCCGAAGCCGTTTCGGCCATGACCATCGGCGTAAAGACCTCAAGCACCTTGGCCATGGTCAGCACGGTCATCGCCCTTGTTTTCGGCACTGCAGGTCTGCCTCACATCCTGATCATGTTCTTCACCGTCCCCAACGCCAGGGCGGCCAAAAAAAGCGTAGCCCTGTGCATCGTGGCCCTGGGTATTTTCTATCTCTGTGCCATCGTGCTGGGCTTCCTGCTCTTTCCCGGCATCTACCCGAAGCTGGTGAACTGGATTTCCCAGGGCCCGGTGGGGGTTGGCCTGGCCAAGAATATGGCAGTGCTGGAGATGAGCTTCACGGTGGGTGGCACCTGGCTGATGGCCATCGGAGCATCCGGCGCGATCGCGGCCATCCTCTCTACTTCGGCGGGGCTGATGATAACCGTGGCGTCATCGATCAGCCACGATCTGTACAAGGTCTACATCAACCCCAACGCCACGGAGAAACAGGAACTGGGCATCGCCAAGATCACCACGCTGCTCATGTCGACCATCGCGGTATCCTTGGCCGTACTGCTCAAGGATCAAAACATCGCCTGGCTGGTCATGCTGGCTTTCGGCATCGCCGCCAGCGCCATCTTCCCCGCCATGCTCGCCACCTTGTGGTGGAAACGCACAACACGTCAGGCCATCATTGCCAGCATCCTGACCGGACTCGCCATTTCGGTGCTCTTCATCGTGCTGCTGTTCTCCGAAGGACCCGGCTACACGCTCTTAGGACTGCCAGTGGGCGGCGGCCCCGGACTTTTCGGGGTGGTTGCTTCGTCGCTTGTATTGATCCTGGTGAGCATTACGACCTCCGATACGGGGAAGAATGCCGAGGAGTTCCTGGCTCAGGCCCACAGGCCGGACACTGACTAAAGGCTGATGCAACAATAAAACCGGACGCCGGCCCTCCTTCCCGAGGCCGGCGTTTTTTATTGACGCGTCGATCCGGCTCGCCGAAAATCCCTATGCTAGCCGCCGCATGATTGGTAGGTGGAAAGCAGCAAACTTCTGGAACGTGCCGCTCCCAAAACATCTTATCTGTGAGATTTGAGCCTCAAAACCATGACAACGAGCATACGCGTCAACCTGCATTGCCACTCGGTGTTCAGTGACGGCGAGCTTGACCCCGAAGCCTTGGCCGAGCGGCTGGCTTCGGCCGGTGTGGTTTACGCTTCCTTGACCGACCACGATGCCATCGACGGTTTGAACCGGTTCCATGCGGCGCTGACGCGCCGCAATATCGGTTTTTTGTCCGGTGTCGAAATATCCACGCTCTTCCACGACCGCGAAATACACATTCTGGCCTATGGCTTTGACATGCAGCACAAGGAGCTCCGAGCTACCCTGCAAGTGCTGCGTCATAATCGCAACTCCAAACTGCAGGGCCCCCTGCGCCGCATGCCCTCCCAGCTACAGGCCCCGAAACTGGAAGCCAGACCGGCGCCTGGGGTGGAGGAGTCAGGGAAGATCGACGTCCAAGAGGCCATCGCACTTGTGCACCGCGCCGGCGGGAGGGCATTTCTGGCCCATCCGCAGAGCTATGAGCCTGACCTCAATGAGCTGCGTCCCCTCGTCGTCCAGCTGCAGGCCCTTGGCCTTGACGGAATTGAAGTGACCGGCGCCCATGGCGAGGTGCCGGGGCAGGAGCATTTGCTGAAACTGGCCCGTGATCTCGGACTTCTGATATGTGTGGGAACCGACTTTCACGGCTACGAAGCTGAATCGGCCGGACTTGGCGCGGATATGGCCGTCGAGGACTGGAAGCAGCTGGTGAGGGCACTGGGCGCCGTGGCAGGCCCGGCGGCTTCGTTCCGGGAGGAAGAAGCGGCGGAAGGGGAGTTCGAAAGCGGCGGAACACGAAGTCGCTGGTCTTCCTATCCTCCCCGGATCGTTCTTCCCTCCCTGCTGGCTATTGTGCTGTTCATCGTGGCGATCTGGGGCATGCTGCTGCCCACCATCGAGAACACCTTGCTGGACCGTAAGCGGGACATGATCCGGGAACTGGCCAACACGGCCTTGAGCCTGCTGGGCGAGGCCGCACGTGAGGAAAGCGAAGGAAGGCTCACACGTGAAGAGGCTCAGCGAAAGGCCAAGGAATATATCGGCGCTCTTCGCTACGGCAAGGAGGGCAAGGACTATTTCTGGATCCAGGACATGCACCCGAACATGCTCATGCACCCCTACAGACTGGACCTGAACGGCAAGGACGTTTCCGGGTTCACCGATCCTCGGGGGGTGAAGATTTTTGCCCAGTTCGCGCAGATCGTCCGCCTGCACGAACAAGGATTTGTGGAGTATGTGTGGCAGTGGAAGGATGACCCGGAACGGCTGGCGGCCAAGGAGTCGTATGTCACAGGTTTCAAGCCGTGGGGGTGGGTGATCGGGACAGGCATGTACATCGACGACGTCACCCTCGAGATCGAACGGATCGAACAGAACATCGTGTTCATCCTGGTGGGAATCGTCCTGCTGGTCTTCATCGTGCTGCTGTCCAATGTCCGTCAAGGACTGTCCGTGGAGAGGAAGCGCAGGGACATGCAACTCAGTCTGCAGCAAGCCGAGCAGAGGTATCGGTCCCTCATCGAGGCAACAACGGAAGGGACGTTGCTTGTCCTGAAAGGCCGCTGTCGATACGCCAACCCCACCATGCTGCAGCTGACGGGCTACAGCGCAGAACGACTCGAATTACTGGAACTGGCCGATCTCTTGCCCCGTGAACCGGTCAACGAGGAAGTCTGGACGCACATTGAAAGCCTGCAGGAAGGAGCGGGGGGAGGAAAAAGCTTCGAGGCGGTGCTTGAGCGCGCCGATGGGGAGAAAAAGGAGTGCATCGCGACCCTCAATCCCATGCCTTTGTCAGGGCACCCCGGCGTCATTGTGCTGATCAAGGACATCTCCCCGTCGCTGTTGGAGGCGAGTTCCGTTGTCAAGCTCGGACAGGCGGCCCAGGCGGCTGCGATCGGGATTTTTCAGGCCAGGGCGACGCGGCGGGGGGTTATCGTGGCCGTCAATGGAGCAGCACTGGCACTGCTCCGGAGCGTATGCTCCACCCAGGACCAGTTCGCCCTGGAAGATCTTTTCGACGACATCGACGAATTCAACGAATTCACGAAATCCCTGCGCAGGGCAAAGGCCCCCCTCGACCGCATGATCCAGAAACCCGGAAACGACGGGATCATGCGGACGCTGTCCCTGTCATCCGTCCTCATCGAAGGACAGCGTGACCCCCATGCGACGATCAATTGCGTCATATCTGATGTTACGGACACGGTTCGGAGCGAACATGAGAGGGAGGCGCTGATCGATAAGCTGCGGATTTCCCTGTTGTTCCTGCAGGAGCCCGTCGGCCAACTGGGTGGGCCAGCGGTATCCTGCAACCCGGAGACACCGGTCCATGAGGCTGCGTCTCTGATGGCCCAACGCGACACGACGTCCATAGTGGTGGAAGACGACGAAGGCGTGGGAGTGGGCTTTCTGACGGACCGTGATTTTCGAAAGCGCCTCGCCGGCATGCGTGAGGCGGACCTCCAGATACCGGTCAGGACCATCATGAGCGCTCCCTTGGTCACTATTTCGGGGAACGCCATGATCTATGAAGCGCTCATGCTGATGGAGGAAAAAAAAGTGCAGCATCTGGTGGTTCAGGACGGTGGCGGCCGCATCACCAGCGTTGTTCGCGCCAAGGACTTGCTGCAGTTCCACCGGTACGGGCCGGAAGTGCTGCCCAGGGAAATCTCCAGGGCGGCCACTGTCGAACAGGTGGTGCTCTGTTGCCGCCGCCTTCCAGCCCTGGTCAAAGCCCTCATTGAAGCTGGCGCCCGTCCAAGGACAGTGGCCTATATGACGACGGCCGTCTGCGACGCCGCAACCGCCAGATTCATCCAATTGGCTGTGGAGGAGCTCGGCCCGCCACCGGCGTCCTTTGCCTTTATCGCCATGGGCAGCCAGGGACGGCAGGAGCAGACCCTCCTCACAGATCAGGACAATGCCATTATCTATCTGCCAGACGACGCCCACAATGAAGCTTTGTCGGACTATTTTCTCTCCATGGGCCAGCGGGTTTGCCTGTGGCTGAGCCAGGCCGGCTATGCCCTGTGCGACGGCCAAGTCATGGCCAGCAATCCGGAGTGGTGTCGCTCCCTGCCCGAGTGGAAAGATAAATTTGCCGAATGGATACTCAAGGCCGAGCCCAAGGAGCTGCTCGATATCAGCATCAGCCTTGATTTTAGGCCCGTCTACGGCGATGCTGAGCTGGCGAATGAACTGCGGACCTTTATCCACAAGGCGCTGAAGGACCGGCCGAGTTTTCTGCCGCATCTTGCCCAGAACGCGTTGCTCTTCAAACCGCCTTTCAGACTTCTGGGCAGAATCATCACCAGCAGCGGTTCCCAGCATGAGGCCGGCCGCCTGAATACTAAGGAAACGCTGATGCCGATCATCGGATTCGGCAGGCTTTACGCGTTGCGTCATAAATTGCCCTACACGCATTCCATGGAACGTATAGAGGCCCTGGTCTGGAAAAAAGTCCTCCAACCTTCCGCCTGTGATGCGGTCTCTGAATCCTATGACTTCCTGATGCGGCTCCGCTTTCAGGCGCAGCTCACCGCCCTTGATGCCGGACGGCCAATGGACAACACCATCCTGCTGAACAAAATGGGCAACATGGACGAAGCCATGCTCAAGCAGGCCTTTCTGCAGATTGAATCACTGCAACGTAAAATTGGTTATGACTTCCTTGGCGGGGCTGAGTGGCCAGGACATTAATGCCTGGCCTCATCGGAGCCAAGGTCGGATCCTGTCTGTGCTCCTGGGTGTGTGCGGTTATTTGGTTCGCTGGATGACAATCGAATTGCATAGCAGGCAGGAGCTTCTCCGACGGTTGCGCCTTGACCAACTACGTTGCGTTCATCACAGCATACCAAGGGCCAAAAAAAAACGCGCCGGGAGATGCCGACGCGCCTTCGGTGGCGAAGATGTTCCCCTGTGGGAGGGACTGTTCAGAGCGCGTTGAACTCGCCGCTTTTTCCACCGCTTTTGTGCGTAAGCCGACAATCCGTGATCAGGATGTCGCGCTGCACGGCTTTGCACATGTCATAGATGGTCATGGCCGCGACTTGGGCCGCCATGAGGGCCTCCATCTCCACGCCCGTGGGCCCGGTGGTCCGAGCCTCGGCCTCGATCTCGATGGCGTTCTCGGCGGCGACCGGCGTGAGGCGCACGTCGACCTTGGAGAGGAAGATCGGGTGGCACATGGGAATGAGCTCCCAGGTGCGCTTGGCGGCCATAATGCCGGCCACCTTGGCCGTGGTCAGCACATCACCCTTGGGCAGGGCGTTCCTGGTCAGCAGGTCGAAGGTATGCGCGTTGAGCAGAACCTTTGTCCGCACCACGGCCCGGCGTCTGGTGTCCGCCTTGTCGCCCACATCCACCATGACCACATTCCCGGCTTCGTCGATATGCGTCAGTTTCTCATCCATCTTCCCCTCCGCAAAATAAAAAGGCCGGAAACATGCGCTTCCGGCCCGTTTGGTTCATGTGTCCGGACTAATCACCCATGGCTTTCTTGAAAAAATCCTTGACCTTGTTCAGGGGACGGCTTTCTTCGAGCTTGTCGAATTCGCGCAAGAGCTCCTCCTGCTTCTTGGTCACTTTGGTCGGGATGCGCACAGAAACCTCCACCAAGAGATCGCCCTTCTGGGTGCTGCCCAGATGCGGCAGTCCCAGACCCTTGATGCGCAGCACCTTGCCGGACTGCGTGCCCTTTGGAATTTCCAGGGTCACGGGGTCGTCCAGGGTCGGAACCTCGATCTTGGATCCCAGGATGGCCTGCACAATGGAGATGTCGGCCACGATGATCAGATCCTGGCCGCGCCGGGTAAAGATCTTGTCTTCCTCGACATAGATGACCACATAGAGATCGCCATGCGGACCTCCGAAATCTCCAGGCTCCCCTTCGCCGCGTAGCCGCAGCCGGCTTCCGTTGTCAACGCCGCCCGGAATGCGCACCTTCAGGTTCTTGCTGACCTGAATGATGCCCTGACCCCGGCATTTGGCGCAAGGGTGGGTGATGACCTTGCCTTCGCCCCGACAGACCGGGCACGGCACGGAGATGCGGAAGAATCCCTGGCTCTGGGTCACCTGCCCCTGACCGCGGCAATGCTGGCAGGTTTCAGGGGTGTGGCCGGGAGTGGAGCCCGACCCGGAGCAGTCGGAGCAGACTTCCTTCTTGGGGATGTTGAGTTCCACTTCCGTTCCCTTGGCCGCATCGCGAAAGGCCACGGTCAGGTTGTAGCGCAGATCGGCTCCGGCTCGGGGACGGCGACGGCCGCCGGACGCGGCGCCAAAACCGAAGAAATCCCCGAAAATATCTCCGAAAGCGCTGAACACGTCCTCGGAAGAATGGAAGTGATCCCCGAAGCCCTGTCCATTCATCCCCGCATGGCCGAAACGATCATACTGGGCGCGCTTGTTCGCCTCGCCCAGCACTTCATACGCTTCCGCCGCTTCCTTGAACTTGTCTTCGGCTTCCGGATTGTCAGGGTTGCGGTCCGGGTGGAACTGCAACGCGAGCTTGCGGTAGGCGCTCTTGATCTCGTCCGCCGAGGCGCTCCGGCCTACACCGAGCACTTCGTAATAGTCACGCTTCTCAGCCATTATTCGTCCTGATCGTCAGCTTCAAAACTCAAATCCTCGACGCGCGCCACATCCGGCAAGACCTTGCCTTCTGCTATTTCCCGGAGCGCGGTCACGATCTCCTTGTTCTTGCTATGGACAAGGGGTTCGTACCCTTCATGATATTGCTTGACCCTCTTGATGGCCATCTGCACGATCAGAAATCTGTTGTTGACCTTCTCCAAGCAATCTTCAACGGTAATTCTGGCCATTGCACCTCCGAAAAAATGTATATGAATTGTGGGTAAACGACAAAATGTCCCGCCCCAAAAAGTCGAGTCAGGAATAACATTTCACGCTACGCACAACACCTGAACCCTGTCAACACGAAATTCGTTCTGTCCCTGCCGCAAACCCTTTACAGGGGCCAACCCCATCTGTACGAAGACTGGCACGTCACGTTCATAATACCACATCCCGATCTGTCAAACCCTCGCAAGCAACTCGCAGGCCTGCGAAAAATTCAGCCCAGGAAACCAACATGGCCCAGTGGGGAAAACTCAAATACGCCCAGCAATCCTGTCTCGGACAAGCGGGCAAGATCATGCAGCAAACCGGCATGGCCTGGCCCGGGGCACGCATCGGATTAGCCGTTTCCGGCGGCATCGACAGCTGGGTCATGCTCCAGGTCATGACCATGCGTCAGCGCATCGTCCCCTTTCCCATCGAACTCTTCGTCATCCATCTCAATCCGGGCTTCGACGCCACAAGCCATGCTCCGCTGGCGGACTGGATGCGCACGCACGGAGTGGCCGGACACCTTGAGACCACCGATTTCGGCCCCAGGGCGCACTCCCCGGAAAACCGCAAGAAATCCCCTTGTTTCTTCTGTGCCTGGCATCGCCGTAAACGCCTCTTCGACATCTGCCAGCACTACAACCTGACCCACCTCGCCCTCGGACACAATACCGACGATCTGGTCTCCACATTTTTCATGAACATGCTCAAAACGGGCAAGATATACGGATTGGTTCCCAAGGAGACCTATTTCGGGGGCAAACTGACCCTTATCCGTCCCCTGCTCCTGCTGGACAAGGCCACCATCACCCAATCCTGCAGACAATGGAAGCTCCCGGTCTGGGAAAACGACTGCCCTTCCAAGGACAAGACCGCCCGCAGTCAAACATTGAACTCGGCCCTGGCCCTGTGCGGAGGGGACAAGCGCATCCGCACCAACATGTTCAACGCCTTGCGCCGCTGGCAACTGGAATCCTGGCCCGGCATGATCTGACCTTCCCTGGCGCCGCCTCGAAGCCTTCCCCCGCTCCTGTAGCGGGGGCAAGGCACGCCTGTGGTCCGCGTTTTGCTTTCAACGCGGCATGGACCTCTTCTCCCTCGATCCCAATGTCACTCTGACATTTCTTTTTGCACTGATGCGCATCAGCATCATCCTCTTTCTGATGCCCTTTTTCGGAGGCCAGACCCTGCCCGCACCGGTCAAGGCCGCCATCTGCATCACCCTGACCCTGGCCCTGTGGCCGAGACTCCCCCTCATGGGCGCCCAAATGCCGGGGCACCCCTTCGCCCTGGCCGTCATGTTCGGCGCGGAGCTCCTGCTGGGCCTTGTTCTGGGACTGGTCATCCGCTTTATCTTTGCCGCCATACAGACCGGCGGACAACTGATCGGATTCCAGATGGGATTCGCCATGGTCAACGTGGTGGACCCGGATTCCGGCGCTGCCGAAGCGGTCACCGCCCATTTTCTGTACATGGTCAGTTTGCTGACATTTCTGGCCATCAACGGACACCTGTACCTGCTCAGCGGCCTGATGCAGAGCTTTGACCTGCTCCCGCCCGGCGCCATCCTCATCTCGCCCCGGCTGGTGTCGCAGGTCTTCACTCTGTCGGGTCAGATTTTTGTCCTGGCCATCCAGATCGGCGCGCCGGTCATTGCGGCCATCCTGCTCGTGGATCTGGCCTTGGCCCTCATTTCAAGGGCGTCGCCGCAGATGAACGTGCTCATCATCGGATTTCCCATAAAAATCAGCATCGGGTTTCTCTTCCTGGGCATCATCTTCGAGATCATAAGCATCTACATGGAAGGATTTGTGTCCCACATACCCCTGCTTTTCTCTCAACTCATCGGCGCGATGCGCTAGGATCCCATGTCACAAAAAGATCCCAGTCGCACAGAAAACGCCACTCCCAAACGCCGCAACAAGGCCCGCGGCGAAGGGAGTGTCCCCAAAAGCCAGGAACTGCCCAAACCCATCACCCTGCTCTTTGGGCTGATCATGCTCCAATTCTATCTGGGCACCATCCGTTCGGAGATGGAAAGTCTGATGCAGTGGTTCTTCCGCGAGGGCTTCGTCTTTGAACTGACCCGCGCCTCGGTCTACACCCTCTTCCAGAGATGCCTGTACAGCCTTTGGGTCATGGTTCTGCCCATCATGCTGGTCATTGCCGTGGCCGCCTACGTCACGGTCCGCCTGCAAGTCGGCAAACTCTGGGCTCCCAAGGTCTTCAAACCCCAACTCAAGGTGTTCAACGTAGTCTCGGGGGTCAAAAAACTCCTCATCAGCAAGCAGACCTTCGTTCGATTGGCCAAAAGCATCTTCATGGCCGCAGCCGTGGCTCTGGGCCCGTACATTGTCCTCAAGCAAGCCTTCGGGGAGGTCATCCCCCTTTTCTACCAGACACCGGAAAGCATCGCCGCCTACATACTGAGCGCAGGCAAGACCATGTTCTACTATGCGCTCACGCCCATGATCCTCATCGGTATTGCGGACCTCCTCTACACCCGCTGGGATTACGGGGAGAATCTGAAAATGACCAAGAGCGAGGTCAAGGATGAACGCAAGCAGGCCGAAGGCGACCCGGCCATCAAGAACAAGCAGCGTCAAAAGATGATGGCCGTGATGATGCGTCGCATGATGCAGGACGTGCCCAAGGCGGACGTGGTCATCACCAACCCCACTCACCTGGCCATCGCCATCCGTTACAATGCCATGGAGGCCCCTGCTCCGAAGGTCCTGGCCAAGGGCGCGGGGGCCGTGGCGCAGCGTATAAAGGAGATCGCCAGGGAAAACGGCGTCCCCATTCGCGAAAACAAACCCCTGGCACGGGCCTTGTATAAAGTGATCGAGGTCGGAGACACGATCCCCGAAGAATTTTACCAGGCCGTGGCCGCCATCCTGGCCCAGATTTACAAAGCCAAGCACCGGCAAAACTGAAAATTCACGCACCAAGGACGTCAAAATAATGGCTACACGCGCCCAGGCCATGACCATCAATTACAAACGATTTACCCGCCAGGGTGACTTTCTCCTGGCTGGTGGCGTGATCATGACGCTCTTTGTCATGCTGGTGCCGTTGCCGACCATCCTTCTCGATATTCTCCTGGCCTTCTCCATTTCCTTCTCTCTGGTCATCCTGATCACGTCCATGTTCATGACCTCGCCTCTGGAATTTTCCATCTTCCCCTCGGTCCTGCTGGTGACCACGCTACTGCGCCTGTCCCTGAACGTGGCCTCCACCAGGCTCATCCTGCTGCACGGTGATGAGGGAACCTCGGCGGCCGGCAAAGTCATCCAGGCCTTCGGAGAATTCGTAGTCGGGGGCAATTTCGCCGTCGGCGCGGTCATCTTCCTCATCCTCTTCACGCTGAACAAGACCGTCATCGTCGCGGGTACGACCCGCATCGCCGAAGTCGCCGCCCGCTTCACCCTGGACGCAATGCCGGGCAAGCAGATGGCCATCGAGGCCGACCTCAATGCCGGACTCATCGATGAGCAGGATGCCATCAAGCAGCGTGAAAACCTGCGCAGAGAAGCGGATTTCTACGGAGCGATGGATGGCGCGGGCAAGTTCGTGTCCGGAGACGTCAACGCGGGCATGTTCATCACCGTCATCAACATCGTGGGCGGAATATTCATCGGCGTGCTGCAGAAGGACATGGGCTGGATGGAAGCCGCAAAGACCTTTTCCCTGCTGACCATCGGCGACGGTCTGGTCTCGACCATCCCGTCGTTGATCACCTCCACCGCGGCCGGACTCATTGTCAGCCGGGCCGCCGCCGAAGCGCGCATGGGCGAGGAATTCATCGGCCAGCTGACCAACCATCCCGGCGCGCTGAAGCTCGTGTCCGGAGTGCTGCTCCTGTTCGCCATTGTCCCTGGCATGCCTACCCTGGCCTTTATGATCCTCTCCGGCGCCCTCTTCGGTGTGGCCATCATCTCCGAACGCATCAAAGCCGAAGACGGCGTGCCGGAGCCCAAGAAGAAAAAAGGTGCCGCCGCCCCGGACAGTCCGGAAGAAGTGCAGGCCCTTTTGCCGCTCGATATCATGGAGTTGGAGGTGGGTTACGGGCTCATTCCCCTTGTGGACGAAGAGCAAAACGGCAACCTGCTGGCCCGCATCCGCTCCATCCGCCGCCAGTTCGCACTCGACATGGGCGTCATCGTGCCTTCCCTGCACCTGCGCGACAACCTGCAGCTCAAACCCGGCGAATACATGGTCCAGATCAAGGGCAACCGGGTGGCCTCGGCGGAAATCATGATCGACCATTTCCTGGCCATGGATCCGGGCGATGCCCGCCATTCCATCAAAGGCATCGAAACCCTGGAGCCGGCCTTCAACCTGCCGGCCCTGTGGATCCCCGACGCCAAGAAGGACGAGGCGGTCATGGCCGGCTACACGGTTGTCGATCCGTCCACGGTCATCGCCACTCACCTGACAGAGGTCTTCAAACAGAATCTGCATGAATTCCTGGGCCGTCAGGAAGTCCAGGCCCTGCTCGACAACCTGTCGCAGCGCGCGCCCAAGGTCGTGGAAGAACTGGTGCCCAGCATCCTGTCCCTCGGCACCCTGCAAAAGGTGCTGCAGAACCTTGTCCGCGAAAGCGTGTCCATCCGCGACCTCTTGTCCATCGTGGAATGCCTGGCCGACTACGGGCAATCCATCAAGGACGCGGATCAATTGACCGAATTCGTGCGCCAGCGTCTGGCCCGCACCATCATCAAGCCCTACCTGGGAGCAGGTAACCTGCTGCCCATCATTTCCCTGGCGCCAGCCATTGAAAACGCGTTCCAGGAAAGCATCAAGCGCACGGACAACGGCTCCTATCTGGCCATGGAGCCGGGGCTTGCGCACAAGATCATCCAAGCCATCAACAAGGCCTCGGAGAAGGGCATCGTGGCCGAAGGGCAACCCGTACTGCTGACCTCACCTCTTATCCGCCAGCACTTGTCGCAGCTTCTGGCTCGCTTTTTGCCAACCATGCCTGTCATCTCGCAGGCGGAAATTCCGGCAGATATCAGACTTGAATCCGTAGCCATGGTGGAAATCTAAAATGCAGGTCAAAACATTCACCGGAACCAGCACCAAAGACATCATGGCCAGGATCAAGGACGAGCTTGGTCCCGAGGCCATCATCCTGAGCAATCAGAAACAGGTCCACAAAGGCGTGACCCGCTATGAGATCATGGCCGCCCTGGACATGCCGCCGGCCGCCAAAAGCTCAACCGAGAATATCATGCCCCTGGGCGGGGACGACGCGACCTGTCTGCGCGAGGAATGGACCAAGCTGCGCAAACAGCTCATGGCCGTCTTGAAGCCGCAGATGGACATCGGGCTGCTCACTCCGCGCCAGCAGCTGGTCTTTGAATACATGGAGCGGGAGGGCGTGAAGGAAGACGTGCTGCTCGACCTGTGGGAGAAATTTCGCCGCGCACCTGAAGCCCCGACATTGTCCGTCATGAAAGACATGGTCGGCGTCAGCCCCTGGCTCGATACGAACTGGACGCACAAATTTCATCTCCTGGCCGGGCCTTTCGGCAGCGGCAAGACCTGCACGACTCTGCGCCTGGCCCTGGCCATGAAGAAAATGCGCCCCAAAGCACGCATTCTGGTCGTCAACGCGGATCGTTCCCAAGGCAAAGGGAGGCTTTACCTGCGCCACTACACGGAACTCTCGGGCTTGTCGTACAGGGAACTGGACAACTCCGCCCATTGGGAGAGCCTTGAGCGCGATGCGCAGGCCCACGACCTCGTCCTGCTCGACCTGCCCGGCCTGCCCGGCCGTCAAAACCTGGACACATGGCTGCAGGACGTCTCGGGAGGGAACCTTCCAGCCTGTCACGTGCACCTTGTCCTGAGCCCGCTCTTCGGTTCCTCCCAGATGGACATGTTCGTCTCCAGATTACGCTCTGATTCCGCAGCCAGCATTATCTGGACGAAGTTGGATGAAGCCTGTAATTACGGGGAAATAATCAATCAGGCCAACAATACCGGGCTGCCCGTTTCCCTGTTTTCCGTCGGGCCGGATCTGAAAAACACCCTTGTTCAGCCCAAGGATCAGGACGTCTGGAGACTCTTGCTGCGGCACGAACTTCCGGAGGCTACCAATTGAAAACCCGTTTAGATCCCGGACACAGCATGAGCGCCACCCTTCCCATTGTTCTCTCGGTCACCTCCGGCAAGGGTGGCGTCGGAAAAACGAACGTTTCCATCAATCTCGCCCTGTGCCTGAGCAAGCTTGGCCGGCGCTGCGTCATTCTGGACGCCGACCTCGGTTTGGCCAACGTGGATGTCATGCTGGGCCTGACTCCGGAACGGAACCTCTTTCACGTCTTCCACGAAGGGGTGTCCCTGGGTGACATCCTCTACCCAACGCCCTACGGCTTCTCCATCCTGCCGGCATCCAGCGGAGTCAGCGAGATGCTGTCCCTGTCCACGGGACAAAAGCTCGAACTCCTCGAAGCCGTTGATGTCCTGGAGGACAACATCGATTTCCTGATCGTCGACACCGGGGCAGGCATCAACGACAATGTGCTCTATTTCAACCTTGCGGCGCAGGAACGCGTGGTGGTCATCACCCCGGAGCCGACATCGCTGACCGATGCCTACGCCCTGATCAAGGTCTTGAAACTCCGGCACGGGGTGGACAAATTTCACATCGTGGTGAACATGGCCAAAAACGAAAAATCGGCCAAGGACATCTTCGCCAAGCTGTACAATGCGTGCGACCATTTCTTGACCGGCGTCTCTCTGGATCTTGTCGGCAGCATCCCGCTCGACCCGGCAGTGCGCCAAGCCGTCATACAGCAGCAGCCGTTCTGCAGTTTGACTCCCGACGCGGAAGCATCACGGGCAGTGCATGGCATCGCCCGCAACCTGGCGCAATGGAAACCGCAGGCTCATCTCGATGGGAACATCAAGTTCTTCTGGAAGAAGCTCCTCTTTGCGGAATAACGCAACGGAACCGGTCTGGTCTGTCCTGGAACAGACCGGAACTTCTTTTGCATCCTTGGCTCCCGCAGACAAGGATCGCATCGCCCGCGCCTTTGCCCCCCGCATCAAGATCATCGCCCTGCATCTCAAAGCCAAGCTCCCTTCCCATATCGAGCTTTCGGACCTGATCAGTGCTGGCACTCTGGGCCTCATGGAGGCGCTGGGCAAGTTTCAGCCTGATCTGAACATCCGCTTCGAAACCTTTGCCGACAACCGCATCCGTGGAGCCATGCTCGACGAGCTACGGCGCATGGACTGGTTTTCAAGAGGGCTACGCCAAAAAATCAAAAAATTGGAACATGTCATCAGGGATTTCGAGCAGGAAAACGGGCGCCCACCCTCCCGTAGCGACCTCTTGGAACTCACCGGTCAAAACCGCCTGGAACTGGAAGCCACTCTGGAAGCCGTAAACTCCCAGGTCGTCCTCAGCCTCGATGCAATCCAGGATCAATGGAACCAGCCCGGCGAGAGCGGGAATCACCGGGAGCCCTTTGCTTCCGTGGCCTTCCACGACATCATTGACAAGCTCGGACATCTCATCGATAGACTTAATGAACGGGAAAGGCTGGTTCTGAGTTTGTACTATACGGACGAACTCAACATGAAAGAAGTGGCTTTGGCGCTGGATATCACCGAAGGAAGAGTCTCGCAGTTGCACTCACAGGCCCTGGGCAAACTCAAGAAAATGTTTGTCCGCGAGTATGGTGATATCAACTGACCAATTCCGTTTGGTTTCACGAAAAGTAAATGTGGAGGAATAGATGGCAGTCAATACAAGCATGCGGGTGCTCATCGTCGACGATTTTTCGACCATGCGCCGAATCATCAAAAATATTCTCAGACAGCTCGGCTTCAACAACATCATCGAAGCCGATGACGGAACAGCGGCCTGGGAAATACTGACCAAAGATCAGGTCGAATTCATCATCTCCGACTGGAACATGCCGCAGATGACGGGGATTGAACTGTTGCGCAAGGTCCGCGCCAGCGAAGAATTCGGAGATCTGCCTTTCCTCATGGTCACGGCGGAAGCACAGCAGGAGAACATCATCGAAGCTGTGCAGGCCAAGGTTTCCAATTATATCGTCAAGCCATTCACGGCGGAAACCCTGGGTCAAAAGATCAATAAAATCTTTGAGTAAGACGCCTGACCGGCAAGCGCCTTGTTGCCGGTCAGCCCAGGTCCCATGATCCTGCTTATCCTTCTCGCCCAACCGTCTCCTCCAGGCGACTCCAACGTCGCCCTCGATGATGAACGCCTACAGGATGTCGTGCCCAAGGGGCTGCAAAAAGTCGAACTCGATCTGGACGACGCCCTTTTCCTTGAATTCGAGGAAAAGGAAGAAGTTTTGGTCCAGACCCCTGCGGAAGCTCTGCCCGAACCTGAAGAAACACCTCTCGCTCCAGAGATCAGCACTTCTCCAGCCAAACCTGGACGCAAAAAAATGTGGATACTTGGCATCGCAGCAGGCCTGTGCCTGCTGCTCGGAGCTGGGGGCGCATATTTCTTCATGAAAACCGGAACCACGCAAACCGAAGAAGGCGAAAAGACGACGCAGGAAACCCTTCAAAATCAGACCACTGCCGCACAGACCGCTCCTGGACATAATGCAACGCCTGGAACTCCAGCAGCGGCGCTGCCGGAGAAGATATACACGTACTCTCTTGAGCAATTTCAGGTGGAGTATGTGCAGAACGACCAAATCCGTTTTCTGACCTGTCGTTTCTCCATTCCCGGAGCAAGTGAAATCATGCGCCTTGAACTGCAGACAAAATCGCTGGTCATCCGGGACGCAGTGTATCGTTATCTGAAAAACTCGTCCCTTTCCTTTCTGGACAACCCACAGAACTCTGAAAAGTTGAAAAGCGATCTGGCCAGCGTCGTCAATCAATACATGGAGAGCGGTAAAGTTTCCGAAATCCTTTTAGAAACATACGTGGTGAAATAATGGTCGACAATCTCAATCTGACAACTTTGATCAGCCAGATCCCCGAGGCCCAAAAAATCCATCACACCCAGCTTGCGCACCCCGAGGCACAGCAGGCGATAGCCCAGGAGATGGTGCTGCGCCGCCAACGACAGGAAAAAAATCAAGTCGCCAAAAGTGACGCAGGTGCCGTCGAAACCCAGGTGGATCCGGAAGGACACCAACAGTCTGGTCAAGAGGGACTTTTGGGAGAACGACGAAAGCAGCGTCACGAATCCGAACTCGACACAGATCAGGGACACCTGATTGACACGCAGGTATAGATGAATCCGGAAATTTCGTATTGGGTCCTCGCCTCTTCCACACTCGTGGAAATACTGCTCCTTGTTCTCGCCTTTTTTTTCTTCTTGAAATTGAAGAAGTCGGAACTCCTTGTCCGCTCTCTCCAAGACAGACAAGAAGAGTTCCTCCAAAGACTGGACATGAACGCACGTCTTGAACAAGAAATTGTCGGTACTTTCGCCAAACGTCAGGAAGAATTGATCGCATTGGAAGAAAAACTCCACTACCGCGCAGTGGAAATGCGGCGCCTCCTTGAGCAGGCGGAAAACTTCACCAAATCACCCCAGTTTCTGCGCCAAACGATCCTCAGCGGATTCAGACGCGGCCAATCAGCCCAGGCACTGGCGCAGGCTACGGGTCTGAGTGTGGACGAAGTGGAACTCATACTTGATCAGCCCAAGGTTTGACCCTGTGACCTCAATCATTTTTCCAGAACACCAGCCAACATTCCTGTGGTCAGTCGGGACAATGTAGCACCGCAAATGATGCCCATTTGATCACCAAAGCATTTCTGCCCAGGGACACTCCCCATATAAACAACGATGAACACATTCGCTCTCGCCTTCACGCCCGATGATCCGTGGCTTGCTCCTTTGGCCGGATTCTCAGACCTGCCCTTTCGTCTCCTTTGCCATGAGCAGGGATGTCGTGTGGCCGTCACAGAAATGGTCAGCGCCAAAGGCCTCATTTACCATAGTCCAGGCACCCAGGAACTCTTGCAGACCTGCCCTCAGGACACGCCGTTGATCGTTCAACTGTTTGGTTCCGAAGAACTCTTTCTTGTTCAAGCCATCGAACGTCTGCGCGAAGCCGGGTACCGCTATTTTGACCTCAATTGCGGCTGTCCGGTGCGCAAGGTGATCAAAACCGGTAGCGGCGCGGCCCTGCTCAAAGAACCCGGGCATCTGCTCAGGCTGGCCAAGTCCATGATAGATGCCACAGAGCCGGGGTGCATGGGTTTCAAGATTCGTCTGGGATGGTACGTCGGCCAGCCCGTCTATCTTCCATTGTCCCAAAAACTGGAAGAACTGGGAGCGGGATGGGTGACCATGCACCCGCGGTTCGGAGCCCAAGGCTTCACCGGACATGCGGACTGGTCTCAACTGGCAATCCTGAAAAATAACATAAGTTTGCCGATCATCGCCAGCGGGGATCTTTTTCAGGCGGAAGACGCACTGCAGTGTGTGGAGCAAACCGGAGTCGACAGCATCATGTTTGCTCGCGGAGCGATGAACGACCCAACAATTTTTGAAAGATATCTGCAACTTCGGCGCGGGCAATCCCCAAAGAGCAAGACCTATTCGCGTATGATGGAACTCGTGCAAAGACTCTGCGATTTATACACAGAACATGGAATGGACAGACTCGGTTTGCTCAAAATGCGAACCTTAGTTCCAAAATTTTTGAAAGGATTGCCTGGTGCGCGCACATTTCGACGTGAAATAGTATTCTGCAAAACATGGGATGAAGTTTTCACGGTTATGCAAGCCAATGAATCGGAGATGGAGGAATAGCATGGAACTCATCATCGCGAAAACAGCTGGATTTTGCATGGGCGTCGATTTGGCATTGCATAAGCTGGACAATGCAGTAGCCAATCCGCCACAAGAAGGGATAATCTACACTCTTGGACCGATAATCCATAATCCGCAGGTCCTTGAACTGTATAAAAGTCAAGGGGTTCAGCAAACCGACGGGAAGAAAAATCTAGCTGCAACGGACGTCGTAATTATCCGGGCGCACGGAATCCCCCGGCAGATCCTCGACCGCTTCAAAGACCAAAACATTACCATTATCGACGCGACCTGTCCTAAAGTCAAAAAAGCCCAGATCCTCATCCACAAACAGGCCGAGCAAAACAAGCACCTCCTCCTCTTCGGAGAACGTGACCACCCGGAAGTGCGAGGTCTGGTGAGCTACGCTCCCAAACACACAGTTTTTGAAAGCCTTGAAGAATTACGGACACACACGCTGCATGACGGTCAAAAATACTTCCTGGCTGCGCAAACAACGCAGGACCGTGAATCATTTGACGCCATACGTGACTATCTCTTGTTGAATGTAGATTCGAGCATGGTCATCCTTGATACCATCTGTGCGGCAACCAAGGACAGGCAGGAGGAAGTGCGAGAACTGTCAGGCAGGGTTCAAGCCATGATTGTCGTCGGGGGAAAAAACAGCGGAAATACACGTCGATTGGCTCAAATTGCACTGGAAACCGGAATCTACACAGTCCACATAGAAATAGCCCAAGAGCTGCCAATCAAAGAGTTGGCTCAATTCGAACGTATTGGATTAACCGCAGGCGCGTCTACACCATCATGGATCATCGCCGATGTGGCCACGACATTACAGGAACGTCTTCGCTATTCTTCTGAAGAAAAATCAAAAAAAAAGCTATGAATGTTGTGGCATAGTATTAATGTAGTGCCCATTTGAACCGGACGATACCTGTTCTTAAGCATTGAGACGATCACTCGTTGATGGAGCGCGCAAAGAGATGGTGGCGAATTTTACAGCGGACGGCTAAATATAGGAATCTAAAAGCATCAACCGGAATTAGCAACTGGGCATACTGACGTAGGATCTTTCTTTGATCCACATTAACTATGAAGGCAGTGCAGAGTCTGGCGCAAGCCAATCCCAGAGCGCAAGAATAGCGATGATGAACCAGTTTGCAGGGAGTCCGAAAATATGCGTGGAAAAAGCGAGAAGAAGAAAGAGGAGTGTAAGTGAGGAGATTATTGTGGTCATAGAGAAGAGAGAATAAAAAAAGTCCTGGCGACGACCTACTTTCCCACCAGTGGACTGGCAGTATCATCGGCGCTGGAGGTCTTAACTTCCGAGTTCGGAATGGAATCGGGTGGTACCCCTCCGCCGTGGTCACCAGGACGAAATATATAAGAGAAACAGGTGAAGAGAGAGAGTTAAGACTCACGATCTATTAGTACCGGTCAGCT
>DHWB01000013.1 GCA_002412965.1 Desulfomicrobium sp. UBA5193 | reverse complement strand
CGAAGGACGGCGCACTTGCGGAACACGCCGATGAAATTCATCGCCTTGAAGCCGCGCTCATGCGTAAGGATCAAGATCTGGGGTTCCTGGCTGAAGAGAAACATCGGCTGGAGTCCGTGGTCCGTGCGAAGGACGGCGCACTTGCGGAACAAGCCGATGAAATTCATCGCCTTGAGGCTCATGCGGCTCTGAAACAGGCGGAAATTAGTACACTCGTGCTGCGTCTGCGTGAATCCGAGGCCGTATTGCTTGATCAGAGATCGGCCGAGATCGGCACTCTGCAAGAGGAATTCGAAGTTGAGAGAACATATTTCTATGCCGAGGTGGCCAAACGCGACAATCTTCTGGCTGAAGCTGCTACCCAACTAGCGCAATTACGTGCCGAATTCCAGAGCAAGTCAGGCGAATTGCGCGCGCTCCGGCAGACGCGCTGGTTCCATTTGCGAGAGGTTTTGTTGGTTCACCCTTTCGGTTTCCGCAAGATCATTCATCTTGGATGTATCATTGCCGGCGGGTTTATGCCTCGTACCTTACGCCTGTATGTGGCATCTCGACTGGCGAAAGAGTTCGGGCCTGCGTCCACGCAGGCTCCATCCGCCGCCGACGCGGGTGCGTATCGCGTGAAGCTGCCGTCTGCGCCGTCAGGTAATGCGCCACGCGTCGTGCACGTCATCGCCAATTTCATGACTGGCGGATCGTCCAGGCTCGTTATCGACCTCGTCGAACACCTTGGAAATCGTTACCAGCAGTGCGTGTTGACCAGTTTTAATCCCTCACCACCGGCTTACACAGGACTTCATATCGAGGAGTGCAGGTTTCCGGAAAGCCCTGAGCCTTTCGTCGACTTCTACAAGAGGGTTCGTCCAGCTTTAGTGCACGTCCACTACTGGGGCGATTGTGACGAGCCCTGGTATGCAAAAGCGATTGAGGCAGCCGCCATGCTGAGTCTGCCCGTCATTGAGAACATCAATACACCGATCGACCCTTTCCACTCAGAGGCAGTGGCAAAGTATATCTACGTGAGCGACTATGTCCGTAGCGTGTTTGGCGAGGCCGACGCGCATCACGTCACGGTCTATCCCGGTTCCGACTTCAATCTGTTTACCCGTACTCAGCATGAACACGCTCCCGAGGATTGCGTCGGCATGGTATACAGGCTGGAGCGCGATAAACTCAACGAAAAATCGATCCTGCCCTTCATTCGGATCGCCCAATTGCGGGCCCGTACCAGAATTCTCATCATAGGTGGCGGAAGCCTGCTCGAACCTTTCAAGGCCGCCGTCCAGGCTGCAGGCGTGACGGATAATTTCGAATTCACCGGCTACGTGAGTTACGACGCACTGCCCGATCTCTATCGTCGCATGAGCCTCTTTGTAGCTCCGGTCTGGAAGGAAAGCTTTGGGCAGGTCAGCCCGTTTGCCATGAGCATGAAGGTGCCGGTAATCGGATACGATGTTGGCGCCATACCGGAGATCATCGGTACTTCCGAACTGGTGGCTCCGGCTGGTGATGCGGAAGCTTTGGCCCGAATCGCACTTCGCCTGCTCGACGCCCCTCAAGAGCGTCAAGCCATTGGCGATGCTCAACAGCACCGCGCTCAGGCTAATTTTTCGGTGCAAGCCATGATTGATCATTACGCGGAGATTTACGCGGAAGTCACTCATATAAACCGCAAGGAATCCGTGTGAAGATCGCTTTTTTCGTTCATTGCTTTTTTCCGCAGCACTTTTACGGCACGGAAACGTATACCTTGGATTTGGCGCGCCATTATCGAGCCGCGGGCCATGATGTCGTGGTGGTCTCGGCCATTTTCCAGGGCGAGCAGGCTGCCGACGGCTTGGTCACGCGCTACGAATATCAGGGCATCCCGGTGATCTGCATCGACAAGAACCAGCAGCCTCACACTCGTGTGAAGGAAACCTACTACCAGTCCAACATGCGGCCGGTGCTCGAGAAAGTGCTACGCGAAATCAAGCCGGATCTGGTGCACGTTACTCATCTGATCAACCACACTGCAGCCCTGCTGGAAGTGACCCAGTCTCTGGGCATCCGCACCTACGCCACTTTCACCGATTTCTTCGGTTTTTGCCTCAACAACAAGTTGGAGAGCGCAGATGGCTCTCTGTGCACGGGCCCTTCTGCCAGTCGTACGAATTGTGTTGCCTGCTATCTCAAGGACGCCGCTCGAAGCCCCTATGCGGATATCTGGGTGCAACGCGCCAACACTCCTTGGCGGGCCCGCCTGATCGCTGAGGCCGCCAACATCGGGCGACGCTTGCCCGGATTGCGTGGCGGTGCAGTGGATGGGTTGATCGAGGACATCGTCCGCCGTCCGGAAATTTTAGCCAGCCTCTACAATGGCACCTACTCGGGTGCAGTGGCTCCGACCCGCTTCCTGCGTGGCGCTTACGAGAGGAGCGGTATCTCCATGCCGATGCACAGCGTCTCGTTTGGTGTGGACATTGATCGCAGTCCGAAGCCGGAGCGACCTGCGGGGCACATCCCCGTCATTGGCTTCATCGGCCAGATCGCTCCGCACAAAGGCACAGATCTGTTGATCAAGGCCTTCACGCGGTTGCCGCGCAAATCTGCCGAGCTGCGCATCTATGGTCCGGCAGATCAGGACGCCGCCTACATGGCACTCCTCCGCCAGATGGGTGAGGGATATGATGTGCATTTCAAAGGTACTTTTCAGCGTGAACAGATGGCCGCCGTGTTGCGCGAGATCGACCTGCTCGTGATTCCCTCGCGTTGGTATGAGAACAGCCCACTAGTTCTGCTCAATGCCTTGGCGACGCATACGCCGGTGTTGGTTTCGGATGTGGAGGGGATGACGGAATTTTTGGAAGAGGGGAGGAATGGGTCGGCATTTGAACGAGGAAAAGTAGAGTCAATTGAGCAAGAGTTGCAGCGACACATTAAAGATAAACGCGGCCTATTTGCTCTGTCGGAGACAACAAATTTTCAAAGGACAACGGCAGTCATGGCAGAAGAAACATTGGATATCTTTGGTCAGGATGCGCGATGAATTTTAATCTTGGCTTTTCTAGGAAAGGTTGGTTTTATTTTCTATGTGCCATTGTCGCTTTGATTAAACTATTTCTTGTTTCTGGGAATGAAATAATTGCAGTTCCAAATGACTCCGCGGTTTTTGTTCGGCATGTTTTAGGTGGTTTAGATCAGTTAGGAGCCTCTTCTGGGTATCCTTTGTGGCTGTGGCTTGTCGGATTAATGGGGTTTCCTCAGCGAGTTGCTATAGAGATTTTCTACTTGTTGTCGTGTTTCTTTTTGTCGTTTACGATGATTAGGGTTTTTGGAAGATTTGGAGCGCTCATCTTGTTTGTTGTGCTGGCGCTAAGTCCAGTAACCTATCATTTGTTTGACAATGCACTAAGCGATCCTCTCTATTTGTGTCTTGGTTTTGTAGCCTTGGGTTTTTCTGCTGTTTTGTTCCAATGCATCGTCTCGAAAAACAAGAACGCTTTGAGGGCGAGTGCTGGGTTTGGGTTTGTTCTTGGCTTGATGGGAGTGGTACGGAATGAAGATATTTTGCTGATGGGGTGGTTGTTTGCCTTCTTTTTGATCTCGGCGTTTTTTTTGGGACGCAACCTGTTTGTTGATTCGGGCAAATTTATTCTTCCCCTGCTTGCTGGCTCTGTGCTTTGTTTTTTTTTGGTTTCTGTAACTCCTTCAGTTTTTCATTATTTTTCAAACGGGGTTTGGACAAAAACGATTGCCTCAATGCCTTCTCATATGCGGTTATTGAGAAATCTCGCGAAAATTGATTCAGGCGATTGCTCTGTTAAGTATGTGACGGTAACCAAGAAATCCCGCGAATTGGCTTACGCCGTGAGTCCAACGCTTGCGTTGCTAAGAGGCCATATTGAAAGGCCGGATAACATGTATATAGAGGCCAGCAACCGCGTGGGCGGGCTTCCTCTTGGCGAAATTGGCGTTGGATGGATTTGGCATGTTTTCAACGATGCGGCCTTGAGTGTTATCCCAAACCCGAAAACGGTGAAGGATCTGGATGTGTTTTGGGTTAATACTAACCGTGAAATTGAAGCTGCTTTTGCTACTGGTCGTCTGAAGTCGCGGTTTGTTATTCATCCTTTTGTTGCGTCTGGTGTCTTTCAGCCCTTCTCAAATATTTTAGCTGGTGTTTCCGCCGCTATGGATAAGGCATTCATGTTTTATCCGTTTCAAGCGGATCAGGGGTTTGAGCCGAATGCTTTTGATAAGGTATGCAATCGTCGAGCGGCACTCGTTTCTGGCGTGGGAAAAGCTAAGTTAAAGCTCAAAGGGTGGGTGTTCTCTGAAGACAAGGAAGAGCATATTTTGAATGTTCAAGTTGGGATTAAGAATTTGGATGCGAGTTTAACTGTCTGGTATGATTTAGAAAAAATGAACCGGTCCGACGTAGATGCAGCGTTTTCTAGCGAAATGAGAATTCCTGTTCTTACTTACGGTTTTTTCGCTGAGTTGGACTATGAGCCAAACTCAGAGGTTTTGCTCCGATACGTATGTTCCTCTGGGTGGGCGTTAGAGAAGAACTTCAAGACTAATTCCGTTGAGAGACTAGTCGCACGCTCGGGAGCGTCTTTATACCGAGCGATGGATTTATTTGAATCTGGAAAACAGCAAATTTTAAGTAATAATCTTAGAGAATTACAAGCTAAAATTCTTGATTTCGGCGGTTGGGATTTGGTGAAATGGGTGTTTTTTTCGCTTACCGCGATCACAGGTGTTGTAGTGCCGGTGCTTGTGTATTTAAAGTGTATCCATAGACGCTCAGTTTCTGCTTTTTTAGGTGTTTTTGTTTTTGTTTTGATCGGGTTGCGTCTTATTTTTTACGGGCTTTTAAATGAGAATTCATGGGAGATTGAGCCGCGTTATGCGTCTCCTATTTTCGGAATGCTGGTTGTTGGAGTGGCTTGCTTTTTTGCGGTTCTGTTCGGAATTGTAGGTAATGCACTTAGGAAAAGGCCAATTTCTAACTAATGTGGATTTGTATAATGGATAAGAAGGAATTTGTAGTTTTGGGGGGCGGGCCGAGTGGTTTAGTTCTGGCGCATTCACTAATCGATGCAGGCGTTCCACGCGAACAAATCGTGGTGCTTGAAAAGGAGGGCGTGGCAGGCGGTCTGTGCCGTTCCGTGGACGTGGATGGTGCGCCACTGGACAGAGGTGGTGGTCATTTCCTCGATGTACGGCGCCAGGAGGTGCTGGATTTCGTGTTTCGCTTCATGCCACGCGATGAGTGGGCTTTATTCGATCGCGTTTCCAAGATCCGCTTGCGCGGCATGGAGATTGACCACCCGCTGGAGGCGAATCTTTGGCAGTTTCCGGTAGAGGATCAGGCGGACTACCTCGAGTCGATTGCCCAGGCTGGATCCGTGCGTGGCGAGCCGATGCCGGAATCCTTTGCGGCCTGGATCAATTGGAAACTCGGTGAGCGTATCGCGCAGGAGTACATGCTGCCTTATAACCGCAAGATCTGGTCGATGGATCCGGATGCGCTCGGCACGTATTGGCTCTACAAGTTGCCGAACGTTTCGTTCCGCGAAACTTTGTTGAGCTGTCTGGAAGGCAAACCGATGGGGGCATTGCCAGCCCATGGTACGTTCTTGTACCCGAAGGAGTTTGGTTATGGCGAGGTCTGGCGGCGCATGGGTGAGGCTCTTGGCGATTCGCTTGTAAGGAATTGCGCGCTGGAGTCAGTCGACCTCGAGAAGCGGATCGTGAATGGCCGATGGCAGGCAGAGACGATCGTGTCATCGATTCCCTGGACTTGTTGGATCGGATGCGCTGATTTGCCGGCGCAGGTCCTGGCCGATGTGAATAGCCTCAAGAATGCTTCGATCAACGTGGATTACAGTCCGCAGACGCTCGACAGTCCGTCGCATTGGACCTACGAGCCGGACGAATCGATTTCGTATCATCGCATCCTGTTGCGCGCCAATTTTGCAAAGAACGCCCGAGGCTACTGGACGGAGACGAACGCGCAGCGTTCAAAGCCGACCGATGGCGTCCGCTTTCATAACGAATATGCCTATCCGATCAATACGCTTGGCAAGCCGCAGACAGTTGCACGGATTTTGGACTGGGCTGCGGGCAATGGCATCGTGGGCATGGGACGCTGGGGGCGCTGGGAGCATATGAACTCTGACGTCGCTGTTGCGGAAGCCTTGCAGGTAGCGCGCGATTTAATGGCTAAGGGGGCCGCGTGATGAAGGTGTCGTTGTGTCTGATCGTTTGGAACGAACTGAAGGGGTGCGAGATGGATGTGCCGCGCCTGCCGCTGGATCAGTTCGACGAGGTCTATGCGGTGGATGGTGGAAGTACCGATGGCACGGTCGAGTATCTGAAAAGCCGGGGTATCCCGGTACACAAGCAGCCAAAACGGGGTCTCAATGCGGCTTATGTGCATGCGAACGACATGGCTACGGGAGACGCCGTGGTGGTCTATTTCCCCAAGGGGACGCTGCCGGTTGAGGATGTACTGAAGTTTCGCCCACTGTTCGAGGCGGGCAACCAGTTGGTGGTGGCTAGCCGGCAGATTGCCGGTTCGGTGAATGAGGAAGATATTCATTTTCTCCGGCCACGCAAGTGGGCTGTGCTCTGCCTGGCGACTTTGGCGGCTTTGTTGTGGCGTCGCGAGGGGTACTTCGTGCGCGATGTGCTGCATGGCTTCAAGGGCTGGACGCGGGATGCCTTCCAGAAGATGAAGGTGCTGGATTACGGGCTTTCCATCGATATCGAGATGGTGGTGCGGGCCTATAAACTTCATTTACCGCGCTGCGAGTTTCCCGCTCGCGAAGAGGCGCGCGGGTACGGCGAAACCCACTTCAAGATCTGGCCGACAGGCAAGCGTCTGTTAGCGTATCTGTGGTTTGAACTCAAACGCAAGGATTGATCCCATGTCCTGGAAAGCGAGGGCTCGCGCGGTGCTCGGTTCGGTTTGGTTCAAGGTCGCAATGGCGGCCGTGGTGGTGGGGCTGTTGCTGGTCTTCAACCGAGTGGACTGGAGCGTGCTGAATCGATTAGGAGAGACATGGCCTTGGCTGGTGGCGGCGTTGCTGCTGATGTTACCGCCTTATCTGGTCGTGTCCTATCGGTTCTCTGTGATTCTGGCTAGCCAGGGAATGCGTGTTCCGTTTCGTCAGGCGCTTCGCTGGACGATGATCGGCTCCTTCTTCGACTTGGCGATGCCGAGCTCTAATGGAGGGGACTTGGTGAAGGCCGGTTACGTGGTGAAACACGTCGGTCATGGCATGCGTACCCGCGCGGTCATGGCAGTGCTGTTTGATAGGGTTCTTGGCTTGTTGGGTCTCTTCCTGCTGGCCAGCCTTGTCTCCTTGCTAGGTTGGTCGGTTGTGAGCGCGATGCCGGCACGGACTCCATTGCTGTTATGTTTGTTTGGAGCGAGCTTTGGTGTCTTGCTGGGCTTTCGGGTGCTGGGTGCTCGACGCTTGTTTAATCACCCCGCAATGCAGCGATTTTTCGGTTCGGGCGTCTGGGGGGGAAGAACTCGGGAATTGATCGGAGCATTTAATGAATTGCGTGAGCGGCCCCGGTATATGGTGGCGGCACTGGCGTTGTCGGTCTTCAATCATGTGTTCTGGTGCGTGTCCCTGCTGTGCATTGCGCGGGCGGTCGGGAATCATGTTGAATGGGTTAAGGGCTTTGTGGTCTTTCCCCTGGCAATCTTCAGCAATATCTTTGGTGTAGCTGGGGGGTTCGGTGTCGGGACTGCGGCGTTCGATCTCTTCCTTTCCCAGTTGCTGGGGATCGCAAATGGCGCATTGATCGGGTTGCTTTTTCAGGGCTTGAGTGCGGTGTCACGCTTGGCTGGCTTGCCTTTTTATCTTGCTGCAGCTCGTTACGCGGAATTGCCGAAGGCTGATCCCGGTGAAATCCAGTCGATGGAGGACGGTTGCTGAGTTTATGGCTGTGTGAGCCCTTGATCCTCGTGAGGACTTCCGTGACGTTGTGTGTGAGACAGGGCAAGCAGAGGCTAACTTGGAAGTAATCAGCAAGAGGCAAATGACAATGCGATCCCTGGTAAAATTTGCTGAAACAAATATTTCTACAACGATACTTCTGGCTGCAGGAATAGTGGCCACATTGTTCGGAGCGCTGAACTCGACCCTGATTTTTGATGATCCTTTCCTGTACGAGCATTTCAGCAAAGCGTTGGCAGAGTTTGGGTTTGTCAAGACTCTGGGGATTTTGTTTTTGAACTTGGACTTGCACTTAGGAGTGCCGGAGTATCGGACCTATGGCTTGTCGAAGGTTTTGCATTTCTTTTTGTGGCTGTTATGGGGTGAGCAGGCTTGGGCATATAGTGCATTCATTGGTATTACGCAAACCGCGACCGCACTGTTGATCTTTCGGATGAGCAGGCGCTGGTCGCTTGCTGCCGTACAGAGTCTCTTGCTGGCAATGGTCTGGCTACTTTCGCCGTTCGCGGTAACAACCTGCTTCCATCACTATTCGTATCTAATCCTGCCTGTTCAGCTTACTGTGGGTTTCGCATTTTTCTTACAGCGTTGGATGGCGATACCGGTTGGGCCTGCGTGGTCAGGAACTTTAGCGCTGGCTATTGCTGGAGTATGCATTGCATTGACAGGAGAACTGCATCTTCCTCTGTCCATGGCCGCACTGGGTTTGGTATTGCTCAAGACAGAGTCTGGACTTGGGTTGAGGTGGCGGTTGGCGAGTTTCGGAATTTTTGCATGCTCGCTTTTCGGTTCAGTACTGGTGCATAATCGTATTTGGGTCGCGCTGGGGCCGGTTGTCGAAGTGCATCGCTTCAATTTCTCGATGCCGACCTTGGGCCTTTTTTGGACGAGAAGCCTGGATCATCTGGTCTCCCTTCCGAAAGGGGCTGTGATTCAAATGGGTCAGATTTTTGGTTACAGTGCCCTGAGTGCGCGGGTCGCCGTATTGTCAGCCTTGGTTATGTGTGTGGGACTGTTCTATTTCAGCGAATGGAGCAAACGGGAGTCAGTTACCGCATCGGTTAGAGATGCCGGAGGGGCTGGATCGACGACTGTTCCTTTTGCATGGGTTCTTTTGCTGGTCCTGTCCGCGTTTGCTGTTGTCTGGGCGCGGGCTGCATTTTTCAGTCAGACAGGCGATGTCTTGCCGCGTCGTTATGGCTATGTCCCGTATAGCTTGGCGTGCATGGGAATTGTCTGTGCTCTGAGTGCCTCAGGTTTTCGGAAACGTTTCGCCGAAGTGACAGCGCTTGCGTTTACAGGCGTTGTCTTGGGCTCCTGGGCGGCCTTGCAATTCGTGTGCTTGCCGCAAGTAAGGAGTCAAGATGCGCAAGTATGGGAGAAGGTCAGGGCGGCTGTTGAGGGGAAAAGCGTTTCGTACGTTTTGTTTGTGAATGCCTTGAACATGTCGAGGCCTAAAGGGTTTGACTCTCCCGGGATACGTGGAACGCAGTTTCCGATTCTGTTTGAATCTCCTTTTATGCGTTACGGTTGGCAAGGACAGTATGTAAAGACAGCGTTTGGCGTGCGAGGAACGGGGGATGAGTTTGAGCCTGCCGGACAGCATCATGTGAACCTGAAAGGTCAGTTGAACGGTATCCATTTTGTAAAAGGCGAGCCCCTGACCGCAGCGCTTGATTCCATGGTTGTGGTGATGGATCGGCGTTATACTCTTCCTGGCTGGAATGCAGGCTTGGAAGATGTTCAGGTCTTGGATGATTGGCGGGTTTTTCAGAGTACTGCAGCTTACTTGCGTATCAAGATTGATGTCGGTTGGGAAAGTATTCTGGCAGGAATTTTCAACGATCCGGCCCAAGAAGTGGCTGTTGATCTTGGACAGAAGGCATTGGTTCATGTCACAGGCTTACTGCCTGACAAGGCCTTTGGTGATGCACCCATCAGCAACCCAGTGCTTGCTAATTATGGTTTTGAATCTGGGGATGATGCTGTTTATGCGCCTAACGGCAGCTCTGGTGCTCCGTTGCCATATCTTTCTACCAATCGTCATGGGAATTTTGTTTATCGCCTCGATTTTTTGAATAAAAATCCAAAAATCATTTCAATAGATGTATTTGATTGGTGGGCGAATAACACGGGTTACAGAATACTTGATATCCAATTGGCTCTGGGGGACAGATGGATTGATGTGGGGGCCGTTGATACATATTCGATAGCGCGGCGAGAGCCCTTCTCCATCAAAATTCCTGTGGATGGCGTGGATATAGTGAAAATCAGATTCAGAGTGGATTCGGCATCCAAGGATATTCCTTTTGCAAATGGAATCAGAATTAAGTTGCTTACTGCTGGATAATCGGGGCTAAATTTGATTAATTTCAAGAAAGTGTATTTTTCAAAAGGTGTTTCGACGAGCAGCCAAGGGCTCCAACGCTATGTCTGGTTGGTTGTGTTGGGGCTGGTGGTTGTCGTGAGGCTTTTTTTGACCGGTGACCGCGATGTCCTTGCCCTGAACTCCCCCTATGATGAATACTGGTTCGTACACAGTGCGGCCCGGATGGTGTGGGGGGGGAACTACAACCAGTTGGCATTTGCGCATCTGCCGATCTATTCCATGTGGCTCGCCGCGCTGAATGTTTTGGGAGTACCGGCAAGGCTCGGTATCGATCTTGCCTGGCTCGGGGCCACAGCGTATGCCGCTTTTGCGCTGTTCCGATTGACTGGTGCAAGATGGGTTGGCGCGCTGTTTTGGTTGTACTGTGCGTTCAATCCCTTGTTTTTCGTGCTGTTTGATCGCGCTCTTTCAGAAACCTTGCTGTGCGTGCTCGTGGTGCTATTGCTCGGGAGCGGCCTGGAGGTCTGGTTGACGCGCGATGAGTCTGGAAGCCGGCGTGGACGCGTGGCGACATGGCTTTTTGTGGTTGCTTTTGCCCTTGCCTTCCATGTGCGCAAGGAGGGTGTTTTGCTTTTGGTGCCGCTGTTTATACTTGTGGTGTATTCGTGGGCGGGGCGGAAGGCGTGGTGGCGCCACCAGTCCGAACCAGCACTCGCCCGACGATTGATTGTGTTGCCTTTGTTTGCGGTTGTGGGGTTGGGATGTGCATTGGCGGGGGCGAATTTTTTGCGCTGGGGGCTCGCGGTCAGGTACGAGTTGGCTGCGCCCGGCTATGAAAGGGCAATGGCTACACTGAGCAGAATTGATGTTGGTCGGGGCCCGTTGCACGTCACCGTGACGGCCAGGGCTCGTCAGCAGGCTTATGAACACAGCTCGACTTTCAGGGAACTGCAGCCTTTTTTTGAAGGGGAGCAAGGAAAGCAGCTGGCCGCGCACACGGCCCGATTTACCGGGCATCAAGGGGAGATTGGTAACGGCTGGTTTTACTGGGCCTTGCGAGATGCGGGTGCTGTTGCTGGCTGGCACGCCAGCGCCCGAAATGCGGATAAAAAGTATGCTGCGATCGCGGATGAATTGGAGGACGCGTTCAGGTCGGGACGTCTGAAAAGTCATCCTGCCCTGTTCTCTTCTTTCCTGGATCCTGATTATGGTAAATGGATTGGTAGAGTTCCTTCTTCCTCTTTGGCTGTTTTGGCGCTGGTGCTGGAATCGCGCCCAGAGTCTGTACAATCACAGGGGGAGAACGCAACACCCAAGCAGTTTGCGGAATTTGTTGAGATCGTGGGACGTCGTAACCCTCTTCCTGCGGTCGTTGTGCGGGGTTGGATCGTTGTCCCGGAGGGGACTTCTCTCGGGCTGACAGCGCATGGCCGGGAACCAGATAGCTGGAGTGTGGTGCAGGGGCCTGCCCGGCCCGATGTGCCGGGGGGGCTGCCTTTCAGCTTGGCGCATAGCGGCGTTGAGTTGCCGTATCAGATGGTTGTGCGAACGCCGGATGGTAATATGGGACATGTCTCCATCGGCGACCTGCGCGAGGGCGTCATGATTAAAACCGTTGGCGATATGAGCGCGACGCTCGGTATAGATGAGCTTTCAACCGGAGTTCACGTCAGTCGGGTTGAGCGTTGGTTGTCCTATCTGAGCAAAAGTCATGTCCGCTTGAATTGGCTGGGTGGACTTGGATATTCGTATAAATGGTTGAACATTGTGCTAGCCGTTCTGGTATTTCTGGCTTTAATTCGATTGCTGATCGGCAAGCAAGCAGATTCTCCTCTGATGGCTGTATTTCTGGTGGTTGTGGGGGCAATTGTTGTGCGTGCATTGTTGTTCGGTCTGTTGGATGCGAGTTCGTGGAACGGAGCTCAGGCGCGCTACATGGCGCCCATGATTCCTGCCTTCGCATGGATAGGGTTTGTGGGGATGTGGGTTGTGGTCGGATGGTTGCCAGGGCGCAAGGCACTCGCTAGTCTTTAATGATCTTTAATGGATTTGCAAATTTAATACTTTAGAAAGGTTTTTATGAAAAAAGCTCTTGTAACTGGCATCACTGGTCAAGACGGATCCTATCTCGCAGAATTCCTGCTTGAGAAAGGCTATGAAGTTCATGGCATCAAACGTCGGGCTTCATCCTTCAACACTTCCCGTATCGATCACATCTATCAGGATCCTCATGATGCAGATCCTCATTTTTTTCTTCACTACGGAGATCTAACTGATTCTTCCAATCTGACCAGGATCATCCAGGAAATTCAACCGGATGAGATATATAATCTCGGGGCGCAGTCCCATGTGGCTGTTAGTTTTGAATCTCCCGAATATACGGCTGACGTTGTCGGGATGGGAACCTTGCGCCTACTGGATGCGATTCGATTTCTTGGCTTGCAAGATAAAACCCGATTCTATCAGGCGTCTACGTCCGAATTGTTTGGTATGGTTCAGGAAACACCGCAAAAGGAAACCACCCCCTTTTATCCCAGAAGCCCTTATGCTTGTGCAAAACTGTATGCCTACTGGATCACGGTCAATTACCGCGAAGCTTATGGAATGTATGCATGCAACGGTATTCTTTTCAATCACGAATCTCCCAGACGCGGGGAAACCTTTGTAACTCGTAAGATCACTCGCGGCCTTGCGTATATTGCTCAAGGCTTGGCGAAATGTTTGTACATGGGTAACATAAATTCTTTGCGGGACTGGGGACATGCCAAGGATTATGTGCGCATGCAATGGATGATGTTGCAGCAAGATAAACCAGAAGACTTCGTCATTGCCACCGGAACGCAATATTCGGTCCGTGAATTCATCGTGAGGAGTGCCTTGGAATTAGGTGTTACATTACGGTTTGAGGGTAAAGGCATAAACGAAATAGGCATTGTGGAAAAAATTGAAGGAAATGATACGCCTGCTTTGAAACTTGGGGATGTCATTATCGCGGTTGATCCTCGTTACTACCGGCCCGCCGAAGTCGAGACGCTTTTGGGTGATCCTTCCAAGGCTAAAGAAAAATTGGGTTGGGTGCCGGAGATTTCGATTCAGGAGATGTGCGCCGAGATGGTTGCCCATGACTTGAACGAAGCCAAACGGCATGCGTTGATGAAAAGGCATGGGTACGAGATTTGTTTCGGGCATGAATAAAGGTGGAGTGGTCGAAATGGGACGTAATACATCCAAAACTGTTTTTGTAGCCGGGCATCGCGGAATGGTTGGCTCCGCCATTGTGCGTCGACTGCGGCATCTCGGGTACGAGAATATTGTCACGGTCAGTCATGCTGAAGTTGATCTCACGCGCCAACAGGAAGTAGAGGACTTTTTCGCAAAGCACGACATCGGTTCCGTATATTTGGCTGCGGCCAAGGTCGGTGGCATCCATGCGAACAATACCTGTCCGGCAGAATTTATTTATATGAATTTGATGATGGAGTGCAATATCGTTCATGCTGCGCATAAGGGCGGCGTGCAGGATCTGCTCTTTCTTGGATCAAGCTGCATCTATCCAAAGATGGCCGGGCAGCCCATAAAGGAATCTGAGCTGTTGACCGGGGTGTTGGAACCCACCAACGAGCCGTATGCCGTGGCCAAGATTGCCGGAATCAAGCTGTGTGAAAGCTATAACCGGCAATACAGTCGGAACTATCGGTCTGTGATGCCCACCAACCTGTACGGCCCCAACGACAACTTCCATCCTGAGAACTCCCATGTAATCCCGGCCCTGCTACGCAGGTTCCACGAGGCCGTGCAAACCGAGGCCGAAGAAGTCACGGTATGGGGATCGGGCGCACCCATGCGGGAATTTTTGCATGTGGACGACATGGCTGCGGCCTGCGTTCATGTCATGGAGCTTGACAAAAAAACCTACCAATCCAACACAGAACCTATGCTTTCCCATATCAACGTGGGTACCGGGGTGGACTGTTCCATCCGCGAGTTGGCCGAAACCGTGGCCAGGGTAACCGGGTTTAAGGGCAAGCTGGCTTTTGATTCCAGTAAGCCTGATGGCACTCCGCGCAAGTTGCTGGATATAAACCGTTTGAAGACATTGGGCTGGCAAGCACGAATAGGTTTGGAAGATGGGCTGCGCGATACGTATGCTTGGTTTTTGGCCAACCAAGATCGATTTAGGCAGTGAACGTAAACAATCTGATGTTATGGGGGACTTTCGATGAATATCACCATATTTGGCGGCGGTGGTTTTATCGGCTCAGCGATTGCTGATCGTTTATTGAACGAAGGCCATGTGCTCCGAATTTTCGAACGGCCACGGGTTCAGCCCTACCGAAAATTTCGAGACGGTGAATCGGTTGAATGGATAGCGGGTGACCTATCGAGCACTCATGATGTGATCTCTGCAATACAAGGCGTTGACGCTGTTGTGCATTTAGTGTCAACTACATTGCCGAAAAATTCTAACGATGATCCGATATATGACGTTCAAAGCAATGTTGTTGCGTCTCTTCACATGCTTAACGCAATGGTAGTACATAAAGTTCCTAAAATAATTTTCATTTCCTCCGGCGGGACAGTCTACGGAAGCCCAATATATTTGCCAATCGATGAAAAACACCCTACAAATCCTATAGTATCGTACGGAATAACCAAGCTTGCAATTGAGAAATACTTGCAGATGTATGAGCGCTTGTATGGCATCAAGGCTATCACGCTACGTGTTAGTAACCCATATGGCGAGCGCCAGCGTGTTGAAACAGCGCAAGGTGCAGTTGGTGTTTTTCTGAGTCATGCACTCAAGGGCGTACCAATTGAGATATGGGGTGACGGTAGTATAACTCGAGACTATATCCATGTGAGTGATGTTGCAAAGGCATTTTCGCAGGCGCTACAATACTCTGGAGCGCATCGTTTGTTTAATGTAAGTTCTGGCGCTGGAACTACATTAAATGCATTGATAGGCATGCTTGAAACAGTACTGGAAGAACCAATAGCGCGTCGCTATCTTCCGGGGCGACCTTTTGATGTTCCAGTCAGTGTGCTTTGCAATGATTTGGCGAAAAGTGAATTGAATTGGACTCCTTTGATCCCTATGCCCGAAGGTATTTCCCTTACAGCGCAGTGGATGAAGCGTGAATTGGCAAGCTTGGCCTGTTGATTAGAGGCTTAAGCTGGCATGAAAATTCTGCTTACCACTCATCAATTCTTCCCGCATTTTTCGGCCGGTACGGAGGTGTTGACTCGCGCTGTTGCACGCGAATTACTAAAGCGTGGGCATGTGGTGCATGTCTTGACAGGATATCCAGGCGGTGTGGATTTGCCAGATGACGGGCGATTTGATGAATATGACTATGAAGGGATTCACGTTTATCGCTTTCAGCATGCCTATACCCCAATGGGTGGGCAAGAGACCTTGATCGAGATTGGCTATGACAATCAACTTGGGGCCAACTATTTTGAGCGCATCTTAAAGACGTTTCGCCCGGATTTAGTACATTTTTTTCACCTGGACCGATTGGGTACAGGGTTGATTGAGCGTGCCGAACTTGCTGGTATTGCACGTTTCATGACGCTCACAGATTTTTGGTCTATCTGTCCCTTAAGTCAGCTTTTACTGAGTGATGGTGGTCTGTGTGCAGGTCCAAGCGCTCAATCAGGAAACTGTCTGAAGCACTTGGCTCAAGATACACAAAAGGGGATAGTCAGAAAAGTGGCGGAATTGCTTCCCGTTGCTTGGGCGGATCTGCTGGTTAGATTCACCAACAAGGGCTTTTTGCCAGTCTATCCAAAACAATTGGAAGTCGTGGCTCTTGCAAACCGGTTGTCTGTAAATGTTTCGCGACTGAATAAATTAAATGGTCTCATCGCCCCAAATGGGTTCATTAGGCAGGTTTTTGTTCGCCATGGAGTTAAGCCTGAATTGATTACCGAGGCCGCCTTTGGAATTGAATCGATTGAGTTTGATGGAATCAATCAGCGTCTAGACCCCAAAATTCCTCTACAAATAGGTTTTATAGGAACACTTGGGTCACATAAAGGCTGTCATGTTCTCATAGATGCAGTTACGAAACTTGATCTCGGTAGTGCGACACTGAAAATATACGGGAGATTAGAAGACTTTCCAGATTATGTGGGCAAACTGAAATTGCTTGCTGATTCTCATCAGTTTATTGAGTTTTGCGGAACCTTTCCAAACAATGAAATTGGGCAAATAATGCAAGAGATTGATGTCTTGGTTGTTCCCTCTATATGGCATGAGAACACACCTCTGGTGGTTTATTCCGCACAGGCCGCACGTTGCCCGGTTGTTGCGTCTAACCTTCCGGGATTGGCTGCGGTAGTTGAAGATAATGTGAACGGTCTTCTGTTTGATTCAGGTGATTCTTCAGATCTTGCTCGGCAGCTTTTTCGACTTATACATGAAAAAAACCTGCTGAGACGGCTTAGTGCCCAAGCGCGCATACCCAAATCTACGGAGGAGTATGTAGACGAGTTGTTTTCCGCATGGCGAGCAGTCTAGTCGTGTGTAAAGTTGCTGTTATTTTAGCATGTTGCGATGGCTCTTTTTTTTTAAATGATTTTATTGATTCAGTATCGCTACAAACACTTTCTCCGACAGTTATTGCCCAAGATGATGGTTCAAGCGATAATACACCTCAAATTCTCGCCTCTCGTGCAGACCAGTTAGTCCTTTTGAATGATCGTTTGGGAAATGTAGGGATAGTAGAAAATTTCAACATTCTCGCCAAAGCAACCGACGCACCTTACTTGGTTTTTGCAGATCAGGATGACATCTGGGAGGCTGACAAGCTTGCTGTGCAGATGGAACTCATGCGGCAAATGGAGAGGAAATTCGGGGCTGACATGCCTCTGCTTGTTCACAGCGACCTGGCTGTGTGTGATGAACATCGATGCGTTATAGACTCTTCTCTCTGGAGGTTCCAGCGACTCGATCCAAGGGTTCGTAGCTTTGCCCGTCTTCTCGTGCAGAACAATGTCACGGGGTGTACGGTGCGCATAACCAATACCCTCTACCGGCAAAGGGCTGGATGTAAATCGCCTTCAACATGGCCTAAAAACTCGCTTGAATCGTCTGCGCAGGCGCGGCCAAGAGAAGGCCACTTTGTCCATTTCCCTTGCCGCTAGGGCGCGCAACGTCCTGCGCATGCACCACTGGCTGGTGCGGTGTTTACTTTATGTTCAAAGATCTGCAGCTTCTTGATGTGTTTTCGAAGCCTGAAATTTTCATTTTTCCCGAATCGGACGAGACTATTCCGGCATAAAATTCATGCTTGTTTTTGCTGATCCGGATTATTTGTCGCGAGACCTTGAAATATCTTCCTCAAAAGACGATCCTCAAGAGCGCTCCAATCCTCTCCGATCTGACTTGTCATATATCCCAGTTGCGGTATATGCGACGGATTCAGTCGAAATTTTTTTTCTCGGCTGTTCGTTTGATGTTTTTTTTCTAATATAATCATGTTGTTGGGAGATGCTATCCGTGGGATCGTCTTGGCGTGATAGTTGCTTTTCAACTTTTTGCTGAGCAGGAACGCTTTCTGGCGTTTACATGTTCGATTTCTTGATCAAGAAGGTTTCTTTGATTTTTACTGTGGAATTCCTGGAGTCCGAATCCTTGAATTGAGTCCGCGGTCCCCATTGGGTTGTCTGAAAGCCATTAAAATGCATAGAAAAAGCCATTAAACTTTTAAACTACGACTGGGTTTTAATTTTATGTCTCAAACAGCATTACTTTTGGCGACTTATAATGGTTCTTTCTTCTTGAAAAGTTTCCTCGATTCAGTTTTCTCTCAAACGCTTCGTCCTGAAATTTTTGTTCGTGATGATGGATCTGATGACACCACAGTCGATTTGCTTTTGCCCCGTGCAGACCAGTTGACCCTCGTGAACGATCATTTGGGCAATGTTGGAATAGTTGAAAATTTTAATATCCTCGCCAATGTAGCCAATACGGATTACCTGGCCTTTGCCGATCAGGACGACATATGGGAGCCGGACAAGCTTGCCGTGCAGATGGAACTCATGCGGCAAATGGAGAGGAAATTCGGGGCTGACATGCCTCTGCTTGTTCACAGCGACCTGGCTGTGTGTGATGAACATCGATGCGTTATAGACTCTTCTCTCTGGAGGTTCCAGCGACTCGATCCAAGGGTTCGTAGCTTTGCCCGTCTTCTCGTGCAGAACAATGTCACGGGGTGTACGGTGCTCATTAACAAACCCCTCAAGGATCTAGCCTTCCCCGTGCCAGAGGGTGCGATCATGCATGACTGGTGGTTGGCCATTGTGGCTGCGGCTTTCGGAAGGATTGGCTATGTGTCACGTCCCCTAGTGCGTTACCGGCAGCATCAGGGGAATGAGTTGGGTGCGGTGCGCAGCGATTTGTATGGTGCAATGAAGAGATTCAAGAAGACAGATCAGCAGCGTTCATTGCGTGCGGCTCAACATCAGGCGCAGTTGTTTTGCGATAGATTTTCCGGACGTTGTGACATGACAGATGAGCTTCATTTGGCAGAAAAGTACGCGACTATTCAAACAAAGTGTTATGCTCAAAGACTTCAAACGATATGCAAATATGGATTTTGGAAACAAGATTTTATTCGTAATGTGGGCTTCATAATCTCTATTTAATCTGTTTTTTTTCTTTAAAATGCGCCTTTGCGGCTCAGTACAGCTAATGGCGTTTTTGCCAATATATAAATGTCCATCCACACCGACCAATTCCGAACATAATATGTATCGAGGTTGACCCGGTACCTGTAGCTCGTGGTGCTGCGCCCCGAGACCTGCCACAAGCCGGTCAGTCCCGGCCTGACCTTCTTGTAGAGTTCGAAACCTTCCCTGTATCTTTCCGCCTCGGCCCAGACAATGGGCCTCGGGCCCACCAGACTGAGTTCCCCCCGAACGACATTGAAGAGCTGTGGCAGTTCGTCCAGGCTCGTGGCGCGCAAAAAGCGTCCCAACCGGGTGATCCGCGGGTCATCGGGGAGTTTGTGCTGCTCCATCCATTGCGCCAGGAGGAAAGGATCCTTGAGGCACTCCTGCAGGCGTTCTTCGGCGTCTTGGATCATGGTTCTGAATTTCCAGATGGTGATGTCTTCCCCACCAAGGCCGATGCGGCAGTGCTTGAAGAAAATCGGCCCGGGGCTGTCGAACTTCACCGCCAGGGCGATCAGGCCCATGAGTGGCAGGCTCAAGGGCAGGCTCGCGATGATGAAGAGCAATTCCAACGCGCGTTTGGTCAGCTGTCTGCGGGGATCGAGAAGCTTGTGGCGGATGTCCAGCCCGAGGATGCCGTCGAGGTCCGCAGCCGAGACCCACAGGCTGGTGACCCCGAAAAGGTCCGGGATGAGGATGACGTTTCGAAACCGCTCCGTGTGGCTGTCGATGATGGTCCTCAGGCGCGACCGGTCGATGCTCGGCAGGGCGAGTACGGCTATAGACCCGGGGTTGAGGGCGGCCAGTTCCGTTGCCCCGGCCAGTGGGGCGACAATGGGGATGCCCTGAAGCGATGTGCCGAGCTTATGCGGGTCATCATCGAGGAATGCGATGGGTTTGAGGCCAAGACTCGGTTTTTTGAGAAGTGTTTTGGCCACGATTTTGCCAGTCTGTCCGGCTCCGAAGATGATGGTCTGTCTTCCCCATATGCCGATTCTGCATCCGAAATGACGGAAGACAGCCCGGAAAATGGGCACTGCGATCAAGGACATGGCGAGGGCCATGACAAAAATGCCGCGGGAATAGGAGTTCGCTTGTTTGGAGAGGAAGACGATCACGGCCAGGGTCAGAAAGCCCAGCGCTATCGACTGTGAAATGCGTTTGAGTTCATCCGGGGGGCTCAGGAGGATTCCCGGGTAGAGTTGTCGCAAACTGAAAAGGATGTAAAAAATGGCCAAAGCTGGAAAGAGCTTGGCATACATGATCGGATGGAACTTGCCTTCGTATATGTAGCGAATCCAGACGGCGATGCCGGAGCACAGCCCCAGTGCAAGCGTATCGGAGAATACCATGAGTGGAGTCATGAGTTCTCCATTTTTGAATTTCAAGAAACGTGTCATTTTGTTCTCAGCAATTCGAATTTCGCCAGTAGCCTTTGTGAAGGCTCATTTTTCTCTTCAATAATACTGGAATACGTGCCTCCAGCCTCCCCGAATAAAAACCGAGAAATTTTGCGCATGTTTCCGTTATGAAAAAAGGGATATCGGAAATTTTTTTTTCACGGAAGAGATAAGTCAGCAGTCTCTTCGTGTAGCTTGTTCCTGCGGACTTGATATTCATCTTTCCTTTTTCCTTCATGTTCTGCGCATAAAAGACCCCGATGTCGAAATAGCGCTGGAATGTTTGAACCGCGCTGTAGTTGTGTGAATGAAATACCATTGCTTTGGCAGCGTACATGACGGAATGGCCATTTTCAATCAATTTCGCGCAAAAGAGCATGTCCTCGTTCATGATGACATCGTCTGGGAACATGCCATGCGCCATGAACACGTCTTTACGGATCGCCGAAGCGACATTTGAAAAAAAATAGGCGCGAATCCCGAGGGAAGCGATGGTGTCTTTGGTACGGACGACACTTATGGGAGGGTAATTGAAGGTGCGCGCGAAGGCTTCGGTCGGTCTGGCCGAATCATATGGAACTTGCCGTGCGTAAGTAGCAGAAGCTACGCCCTGGTCGATTGGTTTAACAAGTTCTTCAAGAAATCTGGTGGATACGGGGAGCGCATCCTGGGTCATAAATACCAGAACGTCACCTTTGGCTTGGCGTGCGGCCTGATTGCGTGTTCCGCCATGATTGAATTCGGATTTGGGTATGGTCAGCAGTGTGCATCCGAGACGGATCGCCTCGGCGGGGGTATTGTCGGTGGACGAGGAGTCGATGACGATGATCTCGCCGGGAGGCACACTCTGTTGTCGCAGACTGAAGACAAGAGGGGCGAGCAAGTGCCCTGTATTGAGGGTCGGGATGATGATGGAGCATGAATGCATATCGGGGATTACTTTGAGGCGTTGTGAATATGGGTTTGCTTTTTTTTGTCTTTGCGCGACAGAGAATTTTTCAGCGACCCAATAATTTCGTGATGCAAAGAGCGCAATGTTGACGCGGATTTTGTGTTCGAAAAGATCAGGAATGCTGAATTGAGATGTCTCAACATTTTTGCTCGAATTGAATTGATTCGTGCAGACTTGAATTTTAGTAAGATTTTTTCTTTCACTTTAAAATAGTAGTAGATGAACATGTTCTTTTTACAAGAATTTTTAAGTTCTTCATGAAGGAGAAAATTTTGAGATTCAAGAATTGATATTTTTTGTGATGCGCTTTCGAAGCGATAAAATTCGTCGATGATACTTTGAAAAAAATTGATATTTTTAGAGAATAATGTGTCAAATATTAATATTTCATCATGAGTTGAGCTGTCGGATATTTTTTTACGATCACAAGCGATATTATTTATCAATGAATACATGTCTTTTGAGATAGAAGGTATGTTATCGCAATCAATCAGGTCCTGAATTTTGTAGTTTGTTGAGCGCAGGGAAGTAGATAAAAACTTGGTGTTGTATTCTTGAAATTGGCTGCCGTTTATTTCGAACGTGAGGTCGAGGGCGGCGGCGATTCTGGTCAATTCCTTACCGGGCTGTTCCAGCATGTTGTCGTAGTCGATTACGATCCTGGGCCTGGATGCGGAGTATGTCAGGCTGCAGAGCATGTATTCAAGCCAGAGGACATGTCCCTTGATGAAAGGGAATCCATCGCGTGCGGCGAGGGATTTCGCCACGCTCAACGGGTTTCTGCATGCGATTACGTAACTGGCGGCGACTTCTGATCTTTCAAATACTTTCTCCCAGAATGGCAGGACGCGGGAAGCCCGAGGGTCCTTCAATCCAATAATTCCATTTGCCGCGAATTTTTTATCCAGAAAGGCTGTGGCCCGATCCATGAGTGGGAGAAGCCGCGAGGAGCGCAGGGCAATTGGGTCGATGCGTCCCGGCGTGTGCCATTCAAGTCCGAATGATTGCAGCACGTCGGTATTGATAGCGTTGAAGTCAAGATCCTCCCAAAAACCCTTCGGGTTTTCGGTTCGTGGAGATCTGAGGCGGGTCCCAAGATTGACCCCCAGAACTTCAAGTCCTCGGGTCACGGCACTTGTCCCGCTTCGATGCATCCCGATAACCAGGATGGCCTGTCGGGTAATGGACGCCTGATTCATTGTCTTCCCGTTGTCGATTCTTTGATGGTGCGCAAAAAATGCCAAAAGCGCGACAGGCCCGTGGAACCTGCATTATTGAATTGCACGGGACTGTTCATGACCTGTTCCACGATATGGAGTTCGCGTCGCGTCAACTCCTTGCCTCCCCTCCCGATGCTCTTCGAGTGGATGGATCGGGTCTTTTTGACCTTCGGATCTTCAATGCCTGTCCCCCGTTCGGGACGATAAAAATTTTCCAGGACTTCCAGTTCAGGCTTTTCGCCCAGCCAGTCGAAAAGGTTTGTGACGGTTTCCACCGGGTTGCGAACAAGATCCTCATATTGGAGAGTCTTTGATATCGAGGGGTTCGAGGCGGCATAATCTCGACCCGCATCAAGAAATGTTTTGAGCAGAACCGCCTTGGCTTCAAAGGAACGGGGAATCGTTTTTTCAAAGCCGATCGATTTGAGGGATGCCAAGGCGTCAAACGGGTCCCGCACCACATGGACAAAGAGTAATCCTTGCGGGAGAAGGGTTTTCCAGTCGTCCAGGTAGATGACGTTTTCCGGATTCTTGTCGGCCCATCGGTTTTTGCCTGCCTTTGCGGCGGCCCGTTCGTGCGCTGCGACGAACGCTGATCCGAACAGGGAGAGGATTTCCTCTCGCGCTAACCCTAGGGAAGGGAGGGTGGAGAAGAAGCGAACGTGTCCAAGGGGGTCGTCGATGTAGTCATGATCCAGGTCCCTGAAAAATTTGATTTCCGGTCCACAGTGGATGTTGCTGTGCGAGTCGAGCAGGCGGCGGACCAAGGATGTGCCCGAACGGTAAAAACCTCCAACTATTATAGGTATCTTGCACGTCATTACTTCTGGTGCCCGTGGTTTTATTTGAAATTAAAAAATTTATGGAATGCTTTTCGCGCTAAATACGACAGTTTGCTTTCGCCAAAAAAACGATGATGCGCCCATGGATCGGAAGTGTCCAGATCCCTGTCTGTCGCAACTTTTTTCAATTGGTTCTTGTGGGGCAGTTGAATTTTTTCTGGGTCGAATCCATGACGCTCAATGTGCCAACCACGTTTCAATTCAGATTTGTTATGTGTGCGTGAACCGTATTTCATGCACGCATGATCATGACTTAAAAATATATAATGTCGTAGTATAAAGTTGTAAGTATAAATATGTATTTTTTTAAATTTTACTCGATGTCCGCCCGAAGAGCAAAGATCAATCTCTTGCCCTGTGTTCTTCCAGGCATTTATCCTTCTTAATTTTTTTGGTGCAAAATAATAGTAATAGAGCATTTCGTCGACATAGTTTGTCCCCTCAAAAGATTCTTCTCGTGAAGTTGGCAAAAAAACAAACTCATCAAAGTTTATTGCAGTAAATCCTGCATTGTTAACGTATAGTATTCCTTCATGCAGTGTTTTGAAGGGATACGGTGCAAATCTGATTTCATCAGCGTCATGATGGATGAACCAGTCAGCGTCCAGTGATTGAGCTATGCGTTCTTTGATTGCAAGTTGTGATGTCAGGTCAAACGATCCATCGTATGGGAGTGATTCGATATGAATGACTCCCTTGTTCAAGAATTTTTCTGCAATGGCTACGGTGCTGTCTGAAGACTCGTTGTCAATGAGGTAGATATCGATCCCTTGAAGAATAAGATGCTCAATGCATCGCTTGATAAAAATTTCTTCATTTCTTACTGCGAGAAGTGCAACTATTTTAAATTTCTTGTCCATTTGCATCATTAGATTTATTAGTATTTTGCATTTGATAGAGCTAAGCGATATTGTAAATTATATGAATTCATATCTAAAGTATTTAATGTCATTTTTGTATAGATTTTCAACATGTTCTTTGGACTCTTTGTCGTAATAATCAGAGTAATGATCTTTGCTTTTTTCTCTTTGAACGGAATTTAAAAAAATATTCAGTATGTTTGAATTTGAACTATTGATATGAGGCAATTTTGTTTCTGGAATATTTATATTATTACAAACATGATTGAAATCAGTTTGAAGATTTTCAAATTTTCCAACAAAATCGACAAGAATATTTCCGTTATGGTCATAGAGATACTCGTATTGAGGGCCGATAAACCAGTATTTTTTTTTCCATATTTTTTTTTCCAGATGCTTCATGACGAAATATTTAAAATTGTAGAAAAGGTAATATTTTCTGTAGTTGTAGAATGAAACTAGGCGGCTCCATGGATTGCGCACGAATGAAAATTTGAAGTAGGAATTGAACAATTCTTCGGAAATATACTTGAAGTTCACGTAATCATTTGCTTTCAAGTGTGCCAGACGTGGCGGGCCGAGTTCTTTTCTGTCGTTGAATCGCAACAAGAGGGGGGCTCTTGTTTCCCAAGTCAGACCGAGCAGATCAAGAAACACGTGTTCAATGCTTTGTCCCGCCGTTTTTGGGATATGGATAAATATGCATTTATGATGATGGCAGATCATAGTATTCTCATGGGGTGAATCGCCAGTGAGCGAAGCGTACAAATTTTGATTTCAAAGCGCGTGAATGCGAACTTTTTTTAGCCAGCACGCGCTGCATGCGACCTGAATCCGATATTCAATCCTGCTCCGAGTCCTCCGTCGCAAGCGATTTTTCAAATTCCGAAAAGAGAGGCTCGAGTTCTGCAATCTGCGACTGTTGAACGATGTAAATTTTATAGTCCTTCCTCTTGAAAGAGTACCTCTTCAAGCAAGGCAAGTTGAATTCTTTGGAAGAAAGAAAGATTCTTGGCGATTGTTCATTGCGAAACCGGAGCAAGCCTTCGTTGTCCTGCACGCGCACCAGCAACGTGTCCTTCAGGCTCCAGAAACGTGCAGAAGCCGTGAAGCCTTTGGCAGGGACGGGAACCTTGTCGACGAGCACGAGGATCTCCTTGCCGTTGAATTGGGGTTCTTTGGCTGCGGAGGCGATCATCCTCAAGTTCAGCCCTTCCTGACGGTACGGGGCGGTCCACCCATAAGCGAGCGTGGAACAGAGGAAGAATGCCGCCAAGGGCGCCGCGAGCAAACCTGGATGCCTGGGCGATTTGCGCAACAGCCACATCGGCAGGACCACCGCCAGAAGCGCCAGCAGGAAATAGATTGCGGGGCCGATTGTGGAGATGTTCAGCAGATTGACTTGGTTTTTGTAAAAAAAGGATGGGAATTCCCAGATCTCTCCTTTGATCACCCACCATGCGGCAAGGCCGAGCGTGATCGTGAGACCCGCGCCGGAGGTGAAAGTCCTTGGTTTCGCCCAGGCCCTTCGTAGGGAAAACGATTCGAGGACAAGACCCGCAAGGACCAGCATGATGGGGGCGAGATGCACGAGGTATCTGGCCAGGATTCTGTTCGGACGCGGATAGTTGTACTCGCTGCCGAAGGAGTGGAGCACCGCCGTGACGCAGTAACCCAACACGAGGGCGAGGGCGAGGACGAGGAACAAGCTGAGGATGTCACTGGATTTGTATTGTCTTCGCTCTGACAGGGCGTCCGTGACCAAGGCTCCTCCGAGTCCCCAAATCGGAAGCCAGGTCAGGGTCAGGTATGATGCATACGCCGAGAGCCACATCAGGAACGAAGAAGGCGATGCTAATTGTCCGAGGGCACTTACTGCATGCGCGGAGTCCGTGACGAGGCGCCCCGCGGCGCTGATGTCGAGTCCAAACAACTGCCGCCAATGAAATCCGCTGGCTTGACCGTACCAGAACCAGAGACCGATGATGGCGAGATAGGCAAGAGCCGGGGCCAGGGCGGCCGCCCATGGCAGTCCCCCCCCTTGCTCCCGTCGCGGGTGTCGCAGGCCCCATAGCCATCCAAGGTAGAGCAGGGGTACTGCCGGAAGGAAAAGATATTTGGTGAGATGGGTTAGGCCCAAGATCACCCCGAAAAGCATCCCTTCCCGGGGTGATTTCGATTTTCCACGCAAGCACAGGGCGAGGGCGCAGCAGAACAGAGGTACAAAAAGGTTCTCGCTGAGCAGAAAGCTGGGGTAAACGGCATGGAAGGGGATGAAGGCCGCCAGCGTCGTCGGCACCATAGGGTGTCGCATCTCGGCCGCTTTGGCGAGCGACCAGACGGCGGGGATGAGCAGAGAGGAGAGGAATGCGTTGATGACCAGCATGGCCTCGTACCAGTTGTCAAAAAACAGGGCGGGCGCGAGGGTCAGGGAGTATACAGGCGGATAGTGGGCGCTGGCGTACTTCTGGAGGAGAAATATGGATTCCGCATTGAATTTATACAGGTATTCGTCATTCAAGATCGCCGGGCCGGTTGAATGGAAAACGGCGAATATTGCTTTGAAAATGAAAAGGATCAGAAATATGGCGGTAATGCTGGCCGCGTCGTTTTTGAAAAAATCAGGTAAAAATTTCGAGGCAGATTGAATACCTCTTTGATGGAGTTCAGGCATTCATTTTCTCGTAAGAATTTTTCCTTTTAATGTACTGCATTTCTTCAGAAAGTTTCCTGTTCACGGCCAACGCATCTGCTATGAAAGCCATCACCCAGGTCTGAAATCCCATGCCAAGCAAGACTGATGAAAGAATGAGGGATTGCACGTGCCCTGCTGTGTCGGACGTAAAATAATGATAAAGGAAGCGGATTCCAAGAAAAATTCCAGGAATGAAAAGCAGTGCGCCCACTGCCGCGCAGAAGTAAAACGGCCTGTAGACGACGAATATGCGTATTATGGTTATTAGCGACCGGCAAACATACATGAAGACGCTTTTGACCAGACGCGAGGGGCGAAGATCCTTGTTCACACGCACCGGAACGGAGCATATGGCCATGTTTTTCTGGCCGGCTTGAATGATGGTCTCCAGTGTGTACGTATAATCACTGAAGACATTGGTCCGCAGGGCCGCCTCCCTGCTTATGGCCCTGAACCCGCTGGGCGCGTCGGGTATCTGCGTACCCGATGCCATTCTGACCACGAACGACCCAAGCTTTTGCAGCATTTTCTTGACGACGGAAAAGTGCTGGATATGTTCTATCGGCCTTGCGCCCACCACAATGTCCGCCTTGCCTTCGAGGATCGGCCGGACCAGGTCCGGGATGCAGGTCGCGTCGTACTGGTTGTCCGCATCCGTGTTGATGATGACGTCCGCTCCCAGCCGCAGGCATGCCTCGAGGCCGGTCATGAATGCCTGGGCCAGGCCCTTGTTGTGGGTGTGGGAGACCACGTGGGCGCAATGCCGGGTTGCGACTTGGACGGTATCGTCGGTGCTTCCGTCGTCGATGACGAGCCATTCCACCTCGTCAAACCCGTCGACTTGCCTTGGGAGGCTTTCAAGCGTCAGAGGCAGGCATTCCTGTTCATTGTAGCAAGGTATCTGGATGACGAGTTTCATGTTGTTCCGGTCAGGTCCCGTGTGCGGAGCATGCTCTCCGGTTCAGATGTTCTTTCTGTTGCGCCAAATGCCCGTCAATGTCTCGATTTCTTTCCAGCTCATGCAGCCGAGGGCCAGCCAGCTGATGCCCAGGACGGCCCAGGAGCCCAACAGGGCCGGCCAAGGACCGATGTGCGCCAGCATCATGTGGGACGCAAATGCCGAAACACTCAATGCACCCAGTGGGCGTATGGCCGCAAGCCCAATGTTCATGTTGCCGTGGCGGGCCACAGCTACGAAAAGGCAGCCGGTGATGACGGACATGCCGGCAAGGCCCGCCAGCACCGTTCCCTGCATCCCGAACATGTCGACAGCAGGCTTTGATCCGAGAATGAAGACAAGGACTCCCGCCGCCAGGATGCACAGGGTCGAGTTTATCTTGCGTCGGGCCGTCTGCACCCTCATGAGCGAATTCATCGCGGCCCAGGGGATCATCATCCATAGCGTCGTCCCCACAAGGCGCCCGGCTTCGGTGAATTTCTCCCCGAAGACGATGACCGTCATCTCCGGTCCGAGCGTCATGCCCAAGAGCGCCAATGCGGTTCCCAGGAAGATGATGACGCGCATCATGGTTTCGACGAAGAACACTTCCTTGCCGTCGCCCCGGGCAATGGCCCTGCTCAAGACCGGGTAGGAGGCGCTGCTGGCGGCCATGGGCAATTGGGCAAGGATGGTGAACACCTGCATGGCCAGCGCCACGTTGCCGGCTGTGATGCCGGCGCCGCTTATGTGCTTGAAGGCAAGGAGCGGCCCCTGGCTCATCACGCTGATCAGAGTCATGGCCAGGCACATGGGGAGGGATTCGGCCAGAATGGGCTTGAGGTGTTCGAGGTTCCATCTGCCGCGTGGGATGGAGAAATGCTTGCGCAGCAGCGTGGCGCCGAAGATGGCCTCCATCCACCAGATCGCGGCGTGAACGAGGACGACGGCCAGGGGATTGCGCCAGATGGCGAGGGCGAGGAGGCCAAGAGCGACTTCCAGCGGGCGAAAGATGGCCTGCAATCTGAAGGATAAGCGGTTCGACTCGTATGCGGTGAAAAGGGCCATATTCCATTGCGCAAACGACCTGCCCAGCAGCGCCAGGGAGAAGAAGGCGAGAATGAGCCGTGTCTGAGGGTCGTTTTCCCAGAGGGTGGCGGCCAGGCAGAACAGTATCGCCGAAAGGAAGGCGGCCGTCCTGCGCATGGGCAGCGAGCTTCGCAGCAGTTCCCTGCCCTTCGCTTTGTCGCATCCGACGGCTCGAATCACGACATGTTCGATGCCGAGCTTGGTGAGGGGCAGCACGGCGATGTAGAGGGAGGTACCGTAGGCGATCAGCCCGTAGTCATGCGGCCCCAGAAATCGGGCGAGAATGATCGCGTACAGGAAGCGCACGCCGAATTGAACCCCTTGCCCGCTGAGAAGGTACAGGGTGTTCGTGACGATCGATGAAATTCCGGGGCTCAAGGGAGACTGCGTGGTACGCTTGTTTGTTCTGTCGAACATGGTCGGTGTCGTTTTGCTTCCGCTCGTTGTGAGGCCGTGAGGAGAGTTGCCGTCGGGGAACTGGAGGCGGTGGAGATGCTCTCGCCATCGCCGGCCAGGGTCGTTACGAAGGCGTTCGAACTGGAGGAACACCGCCGGAAAACAAACTGGCGTTCCCGCGCCAGTCATCGTTATTTAGCTGCATCGTCAAGAAGAATTTCGACATATCTGTCCCAACCCGGTCGCAGGCTGTGGGGCCTCCTGTCGTCGGGACCCGGGGGGTGCCTCAAGAAGTTGTCCATCGTCTCGGCCAGTGCCTCCGAATCCCCTGGCTTGAACAATCGGCCCGATACGCCCTGCTCCAGGCATTCCCTGAAGGCGGGAAGGTCGCTGGCGATGACAGGCTTTCCGAGAGCATGGGCTATCTGCACGGGCCCCGACTGGCTTGCTTCATGGTACGGGGTCACCAGGGCGTCGGCAATGCTGAAATATGATCCGACATCTTCGTTCGGAACGTATTCGTCGATGTGGATTATTTTTTCATTGGCATTGATACTTCGAGTCACATTGTCTTTTCCTCTGCCGAACACTGAATTTTTTTTGTACATATTTTTTCCGACAATCAGCAGTGACACGTCATTGCGCTTTTTTTGCAATATCTCGAATGCATCGATGAGGCAATCAATGCCCTTGTAGGGTCGAATGAAGCCGAAAAAAAGAAAAACATGACTTTCGATTTTCAATTTTCCCCTGATTTGTTCTTTTTTTTCAGTCATATTGAAAAAATCGTAAACAGGGTGGAATGATTTTCTGACTTTACCTGAAATTCCAAGATGCTTTGTCGCGACATCATGTTCAGCCGCGCTGTGGACGATGACGACATGGGCCAGGTTCATGACCGTTCGGGCCATCCAGGCCGCCCCGATGATTTTTTCATGGGGCATGACGTTGTGGGCGATGAGATGGATTCTGATGTTCGTGAACAAGCGAATGACCGTGAACAGCACGGCGAACACCGGAAAATGGATGGGGTGGGTCCAGTGCGTGACAAGGATGTCGCAGCCGTCCCTGCGGATGCGCCGCAGGAATGACCACCAGCTCAAGGGGTTGGTGAAGCTCAGGATGCGCAGGCCCGGAACCTGCAGGGTCTCCCTGCTTTGGTGGTCGAGCCACTCGGAAGCGGGACCCGAAAGCAGGAGTTCGGGATAGGGTTTGGACCAGAAGTATTGCCGGACATTCAGGTCCGACCGCTGTTGAAGGGCCAGCGCCAAACGGTTGTTGAAGTGGACGATGCCGCCGCGGTTGGGATGGGCCGGGCCGAGCTGGGCGATGGTGCGGCGAGGGGTTTTCATGGGCATGTTGGGAGGGGCTCCGCGTCGCGTGACTGGTCACTCGCCGCTGTCAAAGATGACTGATGCGATGATGCTGCTGTTCTTCCCCCGTCCGACGTATGGGCATTGCCCGCAGAAACCGGGCCGCGCGGTCCATGCGCGCACGGCTTCCCGCATGCGCTGCGCGGCCGGGCTGTTCCAGAGCTCCCGGAACGGCCTCTCGTTCACGTTGCCCCAGGCGGCGCTCGATTCGTAATCGAACTCGCAGCCAACGAGGGTGCCGTCCCAGAAAATTGTCGGCTGCCTGAATGGGTATCGACAGCGGAATGTCGTTTTTTGCGGGACTTTCTTCCGGTCGGCGCCGAATCGGCGCATGTCCTGGGAACCGGGCAGGAATGAGTGAAATTCGGCCCGGTCCGGCAAGCAGCCCAGGGATTTCACGGAGAACATGTCCACGCCCAGCCTCCTGGCCAGATCCTCCATTGTGCCGATTTCATCCTCGTTGTGCCGGTTGGCGACCAGTCGGAGGTTGATCAACGGCGTGGCGGAATTCCGGCTGGCCTTGGCCTCGATGACGTTGCCGGCGCAGCGCATGACGTGGTCGAGGCTGCCGTTTTTGCGATAGGCTGCGTAGCTCTCCTGCGTCGAGCCGTCCACGGCCACGATCAGGGCCGACAACCCGGCATCCACGACCTCCCGGGCCTTGTCCGGAGTCTGGAGGCAGTGGCCGTTGGTGGAGGTCAGGGTCAGAATTCTTTTTTCACGGCATCTGGCGATCATCCCCGGCAGGTCGGCATTCAGGAACGGTTCCCCCCAGCCGTAAAGGATGGCCAGGAGCAGGGTGTCCCCGGCGCCCCGCAGGATGGCGTCGAAGGTTTCCATGGTCATCATGCCCTTGGGCCGCTTCATGCTCTGGGACGGACAGAGGGGGCAGGAGAGGTTGCAGACGTTGGTGGGCTCGATCTGGAGCACGGGAGGGGCGGCGAGCATCCGCGTCTTCCCGAATATCTTATCCGCTCCTGCCAGCAGCAGGTTGTTCCGCCGCCGGGAATCCAGGTGCGGATGCCGGAGCGGAATCCTGTCGAAGGAGAAGCGAAAACCTTTTCCCGCGACGAGATTCAGGCAATTGCGGAGCATCTGCGAGTTCGTCATGCCTATTCTCCGTCGGCGCAGCCCGCGGGGGCGATGGCCTTGATCGAGCCGCTCCTGCCTCGCAATGGGTGGAGCGCACGGTAGACGTTCAGATTGAGGGTGTGATGCACGCAGTGGTGGCAGTCGCAGCCTTTGGGTGGCTGGCCATGCCGGGGGAGATTCAGCGCCTGGTGGCGGTATTTGTCATATGCGTGGCCCTTCCAGATGGAGGCGAAATCCTGATCGTGGATGTTGCCGAGGGATTCCGAGCAGCCGCAGCAGGCCGTGACCTCGCCCAGGGGGTTGATGTAGGCCGAAACCCAGCCCTGGTAGCAGGGAATGACCCGGTACAGGGCCTTGGTGTCGAGGCGCCGGGCAAAGGTCATCAGAAAATTGGCGATGTTGTGCGGAACCCCTTTGGCGTCCAGGTCGCGTTTGATTTCCGTCAACTCCGCCCTCAGAGTCGACGCCTCCTCAGGGCTGGGCAGCAATGTCGCCAGGCCTGGGTCGCGGACGTCGTTGAACGGCCGGAACGTGACCCTGTCGGCGCGCAGTTCCTGGGCCAGGTCGGCGAATTCCCTCAGCTTCCTGATGTTTGGCCCGATGACGATGCAAACCAGGTTCAGCAAGGGCGCTTTCCGCTTGCGGGCCGCCTTGCGTTCGCCCAGGTACAGGAGATTCGCCTTGAGCTTTTCGAAGGTTTGCGGCGTGGATCCGGGGTGGGTCTGGACGTAGCCTTCGGCGGTGCCCGCCATGGTCGTCACGCGGAGTTCGTCGAACCCGCACTCCACAAGCTCGTCGATGACCTCCTTGTCGAGCAGGGTTCCGTTGGAATTGGTCAGGCATGAACTGCCCGTGCGCTTGATCCGGCGAATGCTGTCCATCATCGCGGCGTGCAGGAACGGTTCGCCGAAGCTGCTCAACTGGAAGCGGCGGGTGCCCATGGAGAGGAGCTGGTCGATGAGCCGGCGAACGGCGGCGGGATCGGCGTCCACCCTTTCGTAGCGCTTCATTTCATCGGCCGTGGGCAAGCTTTGGGCTTCCAGGCGGGCGCTGCGCACCATCGGGAAGTTGGGGCTGTGGGCCACCGGGGAGTGGTAGTAGCAGTGGATGCAGCGGACATTGCAGCGGGTGGTCAGGGATATGCTGCCCATGATGGGGCCGCCGAACGTTGTTTTCCCGTGCAGGATGCCCAGGGCCGCTCTTATTTTGGAGAGTGCGTGGTCGTACATGGGGGCTCCTTCCTGCTTGGGGTGAGGCAATATCCGATGGCTCGGGCCAGGTGCAGCGCGAAAACGAGCGCTGGCACCATGGCCGCCAGTGCCGGTCGGCGGGATTTCCAGGCGCTGGCGACCCCGGTCGCGCCCAATGCGGTTCCATATCCCACGCAGGGCAGGACGAAAAGGGGGCCGAGGGCCGGCAATGCCGTCGAGGCAAGACCGGTCAGGGGCATGGCGACGAAAAACGCGGCCAAGGCCAGATGCGCCCGGCAGTGGATGCCGCGTTCCCGGCAGACCCCGGCCATGCGCAGGTTGCGCAGGAAGAATGAGGGGAAGGTTGTGTCCCGGTAGTGCCCGACCACGATCTCCGGGACGTGCACTATCGCCGCTCCGCTCTTGGCGATCCGCTCGATCAGCTCCACGTCTTCGTGCACGGCGAGGTCCGGGTCGAAAAAGGAGGATCCGACCGAGGCGAGGCGGGCCGCGTCCGCCCGGATGGTCATGTTCCAGAGCTTGGGGTAGTAGCGTCCGGTTCTGAGCCCGGCACCAGTCCGGATTCCCCCCGTGCCGATGAAGGAGTTCAGGGCGTGGTCGAGCGCGCAGTCGAAGAGACCCGCCTGCGGGGGGAGTTCATCACGCCCGCCGATGACCGCCGCCTTGGGGTGGTCATGGAGGGCGCGCTCGATGCGCAGGAGCCATTCGACCGGAAATGCGCAGTCGTCATCGGCAAAAACCCAGATATCGCCCCGTGCGGCGGCGCAGGCGGCATTGAGGGCCGCGGAGCGGCACCCCGAATGCTTCAGAAAGCGGAACTTGGGGCCGGATTCCCCCGCCCCTTCGGGCGCAAGGGCGCCCATGCCGTCCCCGACAACCAGAACTTCCACGTCCCCCTGCGGCACGGTCACCCGGGCCAGGGTCGAGAGCGCGGTTTGGAGGAACTTGCCGCCATGGCAGACGGGAAGGATGACGCTGTATCTCGGGACCATTCATGACTCCTTGCGGGAGAGCAATCCCCGGCAGGCTCCGAGGCACCAGGCCAGTTTGAGTGCGCAGACCACGGGAAATGTTTCAGGATGGCGCCGGAGCAGAACGGGATCGGAGAAGAATATCCTGCATGTGGTCAAGACCGCAATGATCGGGGAAAAGAACAGCAGAAAGGCCGGGGAGAGGGCCAAAGCCGGGAGTTCAAGTTCTTCCCGGTAGTCACGGCGAAGGTGGATGGTGGTCTGGGCGTGATGCGCCGCATAGGCGAGGATTTCTCTACAGCCAGTTCGCGGCGGGTCGTGCCGGACGACCGCTTCCGGCCGGAAAGCGACATCGATTCCGGCTCGTCCTGCTCGCAGGACGCATTCCATGTCTTCTGCCATCCGTCTTTCCGGTTCGAACCCTCTGATGGCTTCAAGGGTCCGTCTCTGGAAACCCATATTGGCCCCGGCGATGAAACGGGTTTTCCGCGCCTTCTTGCTGTTCAGGAATGGGTGAAACTGGCCGATGTTGTGGCAGAGTTTCCAGAAGTCCTCCGTCGGGCTTTCGATGGCCCCGGCTACGATGGGGTGCTTGTCCAGTGCTTCGACCATCCTTTCGACCCAATCCCGTGCGGGAATGCAGTCATCGTCGATGAAGGCAAGCAGTGGGGCCTTTGACATCGCGATGCCGAGGTTTCTGGATTTGGCCAGCCCCTGGTTGCGCTGGGCGCGCTCATATCGCAGGTTGGGGATGGCCTGCGCAATTTTTCGGCACAGGCTCTCCGTGCCGTCCGTGGATCCGTCGTCCACAACGAGAATTCCGTATGACGAGGAAGGTGCTGTCTGCTCCCCGAGGGCGCTCAGCAGCCTTGCGAGGCATTCGGCACGATTGTACGTGCAGATGATGACTTCGGTTCGATGCTGAGTCATGCCTGTTTGATGACGAACCGCTCTACCGTGCAGTCATCGGCGACGCTATTCTTGTACGTACAGTTGCGGCAAAGGTATGTATTGTTATGTCCGAGGTTGAACTGTTTGCGGAACTGGCAGGCGGCCGCGCTTTTCCATGCGCCAAGCGCCCCGAGTTCCGCCTCGTTTCCGAAGGAATGGTCGTTTTTGTAATCGTATTCGCAGGGGATGATCTCCCCAAGAGCGTCCATGGTGATCCTTTTCCAAGGCCGCATGCAGGTGAAGGGCTTGGGTTGGCGCTGAAAGGTTTTCTGATCATACGCATATCGGCGGTAATCCAGATTGTCCGGTGCGAAAGTCCTGTCTAGGTCTTTGCCGCGAGCAATGGGCATGTCCACGGTCTTCAGCGTGAAGTAGTCCACACCCAGTCCTCTGGCCAGATTTCTGGTGGCCTCCATTTCTGCTTCGTTGTGTTGCATGACGACGAAACGCATGTTGATACGGGGGACAAGGCTTTTTTTGAGTTTGCGGACATGCTGGATGGTCTTGATGTTCTCGATGACGGTTTCGAGACGGCCTCCCCGCCTGTATTTCGCATACGTCTCCTGGGTGGCGCCATCAACGGCCACGACCAGACTGTCCAGGCCCGATTCGACAAGTTCCTCCGCCTTCTCGCGGGTCAGGGGCACATTGCCGTTTGTGCTGGTATGAACCACGACCCCTTTGGACTTGGCATAGGCGACCATGCGGAAGAAATCCGGATTGAGAAACGGTTCTCCCCAGGTCCAGAAGATGAGCAGCAGCAGATGGTCGCCAACTTCATCCATGAAATTGATGAATGTCTGGAATGGCAGCAGGGCACGGGGTCTGGAGTTGGTTATGGAAGTCGTGAGGCAGAGCGGACATTCAAGGTTACAGAAGTTGGCTGGTTCCACCTGAGCAATGACCGGTTTGCCAAGAGGTGATTGCGGCAGGAGGTACTGGTTCAGGCCAGCTTTGAAAAAATTGAAGGATTTTTTGGGACTGATCCCTTCTGCCGCATAGGGGAGCATTTCGAAGTCGAAACCGAACCTGCCCTTGAAGAGAAGGTCGGGGATTTGCGGGGCGACTTGTGCGAGGTGAAAAATCTGCATGGACCCTCCTGCTCATGGCTGTCATGAAATATTTCCGGAGCGGCGTCGCCTCGCGGCGATCGGGCGTTCACTTTTTCAGAGCCACTTCATATTCGTCTGTTATCGGGCAGGAGGACAGGCCCGCGAAAGCGAAGAGTATCGTCGATATCTGTGATCCGTACATGCTCATATTCATTTGAAAGGCAATCAAACTGATTAGGAACATTCCGGCAACAGGTGGTGAGATCGGATTATGATGTTGGAATCCTTTCAGGACGACCGCAGCCCAGAACCAGAGTATTACAACTAATCCCATGATGCCCGTTTCTGAAAGAAAATGCAGGAAAAAGTTGTGGGCGTTGTTCGTTGATTGGATCGTATGCGGAAATTTTTCCCTATATGCAGGATCATTTTTGTATTTTTGAATTTCTTCCTTGTACTGATCCGCAAAAGAGTCGAATCCTTTTCCAATGAGTGGTCGTTGCGCAAAATTTGTATAGGCTACGTTCCAAGTAAAAAATCTTTGTAATACAGAAATGTCACGTGACAATCCTGTTGTAACGTAGCGAAGTGTTCGAGTCTCCTTTAATGGGGAATAAAAAAGAATCGATATGGAGCATAATCCCGCAAAAAAAAGCGAAATGGCTATCTTTTTCGGCATTTTTTGAGCTTTCCAGATCAACCATCCAGAAAAGACAATCGCTGTACCTAGAAAACTTGCGCGGGATGCTGTTCTGAAGAGGAGAAAAACGCATATTCCGGAAAGAAAAAATAATATAATTCTCGTTCTTCCACGGATTAGAGCTCCAACATAGATTGTAGAGAAAGCAAAAATTGCGCAAATAAGCCCAAGATGATTAGCTCTTCCTTGAAAATAGAGGTTTAGTCTTTCTGTAGATAAAATATTTAGATGGCTCCATCCTGCACCTGAAAATCCAGGAAATAATATAATAGTAATAATAAGGGTTATAGGAATTATATAAATAAATTTAATATTATTATTTTGAGTCAAAATAGATGCAATATATCCAAAAATAAAAACAATTATCCAGTTTCCGGCTTCGTCGATTCGAGATAACGGAAGAGAATTAAATATAAGGCTCGTCAACGCAATAAGAAAAAACGATATTAATAAAAGAAATGTATGAGATGTTAATAAGCCTTTCAAGTACTTTTTATTTGTGATAAAGAAAAAGAAAGAAAGCACTAGCAGTATATACCTACAATGTTCGACTCCGTGTCGGAAAAAAACGCAAAATCCGAGCATCAATGAAAACACAATAATATATAAAATTATGAAATACGGGTATGCTTGAGCGGTCATCAATTTGTCTTCCAAAAAATTGTCAACAATGAAGTTTATAATACTCTGCATATGGTTTTTTTTGATGCAGATGCCCAGAATGTTAGTCGTGTTCATTGCCACAATGTGGTCGGCGGATCTGGCCATCGAAGCATCTGGGCAATGCGGTTTGCTGCCGTGCCATGCCTGCACCCTCTTTGAGGATAGTGCGATGACGGATTCTTTATAATCACCCTGTGATGATAGCCGGTCGAATTTCTTGCCCGTAAGAGCACTTGTCTCTTTTTCCTTCGAGTTGTTCCGGCTAAAGGCACAAGAGTGAATGATTAACTAACAAACTTTATAAAAGTAATAATTATGAAATGAGAATGTCAATTTTGTGTGAATATATTGACATTGAATAAGTTGATTTGTTTGTATTGTTCGTTTAGATGAAGAGTATTGAATCTATGTAGTGTAGTTAAGTTGTCGCATTATGTGCGATGCCTTTGTCATGAAATAAACAAGTTTTTCAGGGGTAAGATCTGATTTCCATTTTCCAGTATTGTTATATATAGGCGCGCTAACTTGAACGCTACGCATAATCATGTTTCCTTTTGCGGTATTTTTATAGGGTGTTTCGTTTGATGTGAGCATCTTTGGGTCAAAGATAATGTTCAGATGTTCGCATATAAGGTTGACTGTTTGATGCGGGTTTGCAACAAGATCTTCATAGCGAATTAGTTTGACCCTGTCATCAAATTTCCATTTTATAGCAGGTGCATTGTCTGTTACCCATCGATCTGTTGCGACTTTAATATCCATGTATCTTTTATTAAGTGACGCAACAGCATCTCGGCCGTCTCGTATAACATATATTATTTTAGCGTGCGGGAGTATTTTGAAAATTCTACTAATGCAAAGCGCGTGTTTTGGTGTTTTTTCCATAAAAAATGACTTGTTATGCTGACGTGAAAGCGTGTCTATAAAAATAGCTATATTTTTTGAGAAGTTAAGTCCTAGTGTCGGAAAGAAAAAATTAGACTCAAATCCAATTGAAAACGCTTCTGGGTGCCTAGACAATATTGTAGCTGTAAGAGTTGTTCCGCTATTTCCGCAACCGACAATAAAAACTGGTTGTGTTCTTGTTTCAATGCTATTCTCAAATATGTCAAACATATAATGATACATAATTTTTATATGCCTTTTAAGTGCTGATTTAAAAGAAAGATGCATTTTAGTTGAATATTTATATCTCATTACAATGTGTCCTCAAAGATTTTTAAAGCATCAGAAAACGAAGTGATTCTTGCGGAGGCATTCGATTGTTAAATCTAGATTGTATCTAGGCAGAACAATTTGCGATCAATGTGAATATATTTGATGCGGTATTGTCAGTAGAATAGGTGTTAATTATTTTGTTTGCATAGACTGCAATTTGTGGTTGTGTGTTTATTAAGTCAAGTACTTGAGAAAGAGATGACGGGTCGTCGGGTTCAAAGAAACATGCCTCGGTTTGAGTGAAAATCTCTCTGTACATGGGAATGTTCGGGATCACCGGTGTTAGTCCGCACTCCACATAATCGGCGACCTTGAGCCCTTCCACAAGTGAAAGCCCAAACTTGTAGCGGGTCAGTATGTCCGGCAGTTCCCGATGCGGGACTCTCGCCAGGAACCTCAGTTTTCCGCCAATCCCACGCGTTTCGGCCTCTGCTTGTACGCGCTCGATATCTTCGGGGGCACCGCCGATGATGTCCACTGTCATGCTCGTCTTGGTCAAAACCAAGGCGTCTAGGAGGAGTTCAATGAACTTGTCCGGAGCGAGTGATCCGGCAAATATAAGATTTTTGTCTCTGCTCCCACTTGCGGCATGGGCAATGAGTGGGTGCCAGATATAGGCTGTATGTGTAATCCCAAGATCTTTTTCGACAATTTTTCTACTCTCATTAGAGGTGAAAACAATCCCGTCAACGCTTTTATAAATACGCTGTAATGATTTTTTATCTCGATTATTGTTTTCTATTATATCTCTTTTTTTAGAATAGGCGCTGTTTTCAACGGCGTCTTCTTTGAGGTATCCGCTTTTTTTGTGTGATTCAAGGATGATTGTTCTTTTATGGAGGAATTTTGTGCGTCCAAGTCTTTTAGCAATGCTATAAGAGCGTGTATAAAACACTGCATTTTTTGGAATTAAAGAAATAATTTTTCTAATTGTCAAAAGAAATAAAAATCCTCGAAGTTTGTTTTTTGGAATTTGAATAAACTTTACTCGAGATAAATCTATTCCATATTGTCTAATTAGCTGCTGATATAATTCATCTTTTCTTGTTGTCAATGAGTTGCATATAAACGTCACATCTGAATTCCTTGACAGGCTGTAAAGAACCTTTGTGACTTGGATAGAATGGGCTTTTGAATTCGGATAGTCCGTATTCATAAAATAGACGATGGGTGGATACATCTTAGCCTCATTCTTAGTGCTGTTTGGAGAATTGGAGTTGATGAAGCTTCTGATAGGTCGGGCAGGTTTCCATCAACGTGCTGTGAGGAGCGATGTCGAGGATCTCGCCCTTGCTCATAACTGCGATTCTGTCCGCATTAATAATCGTTGAGAGACGGTGTGCTATGATGATGCTTGTTCGTCCCTGAATGAGATTGTCCAGAGCGTGCTGGACGATTCGTTCCGATTCCGTGTCCAGGGCCGATGTCGCTTCGTCCAGTATAAGCAGCGAGGGGTTTTTTATGATTGCGCGCGCGATGGTCAGGCGCTGCTTCTGGCCGCCCGAGAGTTTAACCCCCTTTTCTCCTACGATTGTGTCGTACCCCTGTGGCAGTTCGAGGATGAAGTCATGAGCGTATGCTGCTTTGGCGGCTTGTTCCACCGTGTACTGGTCCACTTCTTTCTGGCCGTAGGCGATGTTGTCCCGGACCGACAGATTGAAGAGGAAGGGATCCTGCGAGACAATGCCGATGTTCGTTCTGAGGCTGATGAGTGAGTAGTCGGAAATGGGGTGACCATTCAAGCGGATCACTCCTTCCTGATAGACATGAAAACGAGGAATGAGATTCGCCAGCGTCGATTTGCCCGATCCACTCTGCCCGACGAGCGCTACTCGTTCGCCTGCTTTGATGTCTAGGTTAATGTTGCGCAAGGCGGGTTCTTTGGTACCTGGATAGGAGAAGGTGACGTTCTCGAAGGAAAGCGTCTCAAAGGGCGGAGTGTACTCGATGCTGCCGCCAGCCTCTTCCTGCAGTTCCGGGGCGTCAAGAATCTCGAAGACGCGTTCCGCTCCAGCCAGGGCTTGCTGTAGGGTGTTGTTGGCCTGGCTGATGGACTTGAACGGATCGTAGAGCATGACCATGGCCGTCATGAAGGAGAAGAACTCTCCCGGAGTACGGTTACCCGCAATGACTTCACGGCCGCCGTACCAGATGACGAGGCCCGCTCCAACGGCCCCGATGAACTCCATTATCGGGGAGGAGAGCAGGTTGTAGACTTTTCCCTTGATTCCAATGCGCACAAGTTTGCCCACGGTATCCTTGAATTTGCCTTTTTCCATTTCCTCTGCTGCGAAGGCCTTGATTACCCGGAGTCCGTTGAAGCTTTCCTGTATATGGGAGGAAATGTCAGCCACTTTGGCTTGCATCTTTCGACCGTTCTTGCGCAGTTTTTTTCCGAAATAGATGACAGGATATACGGCAAGAGGGAAAACTAGGCAGGCCCAGAACGCAAGTTTTGGGTCGCGGTAGATGATGAGGCCGGTCAGGCCGATCATGGTCAGGATATGCTGCACCATGCGTATGAGTTCGGGCAGGCTCGAGCTGATAAGGTTCACGTCGCTGATGATTCGGGACATGAGCATGCCGACCCGAGTTTCTCCGAAGAAATCCAGAGGCAGGCAGATGATTTTGGCGAAAAGTTCGTAGCGCAACTGTTCCAGCACCTTGACGCCACAATAGGACATGAGGAATTTCTGGATGAACAACCCCACGCCCTTGGCCACGAAAATGCCAACCAGCAGCAGGGGGATGAACATCAGGGCAGCCTCGTCCTTCTTGATGAAAATTTCGTCCAGAGCAGGCTGCACGAGATACGCCGCGCCGGCGGTGCTGAGCGCCACGACACCGAGGGCTGCGAAGGAGGCCACGATGTACAGCTTATAGGGCATGAAGTAGCCGAGGCAGCGTCGCAGGAGATGGATGGTCTGGTTGTTTGCTACTATCATGATCAAAAATTGGGTGTAAGGCCCATCTCCATATAGAGTCTGCGAAAGCAGCGGTTGATTTTTCGTTTCACGAACCAGGGATGCCGCAGCCAGAACTGTCCTCTGTAGCGTTCGCGACCGGTCTGGAAGTCGATGATGACTGGATCTCCAAGTCCGCGCACCAGGACGTTGCGGCGGACGATGCCGAAATGATCGATGCTATGGGCGATGAAAACTTCCCTCCGGATGCGTTCCAGCGTGGCCTGGAATTGCGGAGTCAGGGGCCGGGTGTTGCGCACCAGATTGGGGGCGATTTCTCCTCGGTCGTCCAGAACCATATCCATGACCAGTGCTTTGCGACCGTCGGTGGTCGACTCGATTCCGTGCATACCCACGAAGTGTGAGCGCAGGGACTCAGGGCAGGCGGCCATGATTTTCTGGTAGTTCTTCCACTCGTACTCAAGAAAATCGAGGATTCCGTATTTCTGGTTGACGATAAGGTCGGGCTGGGGTTTTTCCCCCTTGAATCGGCGCTTGGGAATGAGAACCTTGGCACAGAGGTCCGGACGGCCCTCTAAAACGAAAATAGCGCACCAGCCGCCTCTGACAAGTTGTGGCCCAAGTTCGATCAAAGATTATTCTCCTGTGTGACATCGGTGTTGTCCTTTCGGAAAGCAATGTTACCCAAGACCGAAACGTGGAAAAAATCTTCCATCCGGTCGGTCATGCGGTGGAGGGAATTCGATGCGGCATGGGTCCAGAAATTTGTTTTCAGAGTCAGAAGGTTTTCCTGCGGCATTGCCAGCATGCCGGACATGGCCCGTGCGAAGTCGTCCCTGGTCGCTTGCTCGGCCAGGAGCAGCGGTGCTTCCCCCTGCGGCCAGCAATCCTCAACTCCACCCACATTTCGGGCCAGGCAGACCAAACCCTCGGCCATGGCCTCGAGCAGTGTGTTCGGCAGCCCTTCCCTGCGGGACGGGAGCAGGAACACGTCGGCCCTCCGCAGGAAGGAGCGCACGTCTTTTTGGAAGCCGTGCCAGACGACGCGGTCGTCGAGTTCCAGGCCTGTCGCGAGCCGCTTCAGTTCCGCCTCGATCCGCCCCGTGCCCACCACATGATATTCGAAGTGCAGCCCCTGGTCTTTCAGGTCGCGCAAGGCAAGCAGGATGTCCTTGTGCCCCTTGTCCGCGTTGAGTTGGCTGGTGGAGATGAAGCGCAGCGGGACGTTGATTGTGGTGGGAGCAGTGCCGGCCGGCTCCTTGCCCGTCAGTATAACCGTGATTTCACTGCGGTCGAGGTAAGTCAACTCCTGCAAAAGTCCCTTCTTGATCTGTTCACAGGGAACCAGGATGCGGGGCTGGATCCATTTGTGCAGGATTCGCACCTTGTACGTGTTCAGCATGTCTCCGGCCAAACCGACCCGGTGGACCACCGGGATGCCGAGCATTTTGGCGGCAATGCCTGCGCAGCGCATGTCCTTGCCCACATTGACGACGACGAGGTCGATCCTGAGGGTCTTGAAAAGTTTCAGAAATCCAAAAATTCGCAGTGGATTGAAATCCGGGCCGAACGACAGGCCCAGGGCGTCGAGCCCCGTTTCCCTGGCTTTGTCGATGAATGGTCCTGGCCTGCCAACGATGAGGATGTCGTGTCCGCGATCTGCGAGGCCGCGCGCCACATCGAGGGTCCAGCTTTTGACTCCGCCCCACTTGTTGGTGGAATTGACGAAGCAGATGTTCATGCCCGCCCTCCGGAACGAAATCCGCAAGCCAGAGGCGTCAGTGCCTTCTGAGCCAGGATCGCAGTCTTGAAGCCGAGCCAGGCCAGGGTTTTGCGGTCTTTGACCGCCAGCCTGCCGATCCGCATTGGATCGACTCCAGGCCCCACATGTCCCGCCTTCAGGTTCAGCACGCCCTGAAAACCGGCCTGCTTTGCGGCCGCAAGCGTGACCTCGTCGGATTCTCCCCAGGGCAGGCACAAAAACGGGCAGGGCTGATGCAGCACGCTTTCCAGGCGCAGTTTGCTGCTGGAGAAATCTTCTAGGCAAAATGCCGGACGTTCTCCCCGTGTTTGCAGGGTCAACGGCTGTCCGTTCCAGTCCAGTCCGAAGCCTGCATGCGCATAGGCGCTGCCCACGGGATGAACGGGCGTGCCTGCAGCCGAGTCCCGGCCGCAGAGGGCCGCATGGCTCCAGTGTCTGTTGTCGCCGAGAAATCCGATCCGTTCCGTGCTCGTGAAGCAGGCCTGATGCGCGGCTGAGTGCGAAAAGACCTCCATGCCCAGGTCATGCACCACGGCGCGGACTTCGCTCTGGTTCATGAATCCGTCACAGTTTCCACGCAGCGCCTGCTGCATGATGTCGCCAAAAACGGGTACGGCGGCCGGTTGCCTCGTCTGGTCCGCGCGGGGACGGGGTTGGCCTGGCTGCAGGAAATCGGTGATGGCGAAGAAAACGCCATGCATGCCCCGGCGCAAAAGTTCCGGTACGGCATACACCCAGTTATCAAGGGTGCAGTCGTCGAATGTGATGACCACGGGTGATCCGTCGGGGCGCTCCTGGCCGAGGATGATGCGATGCAGGCGGGTCAGGCTGATGGTCTGGAAACCGAGTTTTGCGATGAGATCAAGATGGCTGCCGAATTTCTCCGGGGTCATGCCGCTGTCCGGCCGCACCTGATGATAGCACAGGACGGGAATGCTCGTGCCAAGGATGGCTTGGGCCAGAGACAGGACGCTCATGGTTGGGCCTGCCGGGTCAATTCTTCATAGAGGGAGATGGTCCGGGCTTTCATGGCCTCAATGGAAAATTCTCCGCGCAATGCGGCTTGGTCGGCAGGGGGCAGGGCAAGCGTCATTTCCAACTGTCTCGCCGCCGGGGCAGACTCGTCAAGGTAGGCAATGCGCGTGTAATAATCACGGATTTCTTCGAGCGGCGCAGTCCTCAGGGCCAGGATCGGCAGTCCGTGGGCGCAAGCCTCCAGGATCACCCCGGGCATGCCTTCGATGCCGGGATCCGAACAGAAGACGAGGCAGTCCAGGGCCGCGTAGCAGCGGTGGATGTCGTGCCGCTCGCCCAGAAAGGTCACGTCCCGTTCCAGCCCGTGCTCGTTGACCCATTTTTTGTGCCGGGGCACTCCGTCGCCATCTCCGATGACGACAAAATGAAATCTGCCTTGCGCCTGGCCGCACGCCTGTCGCGCGATGTCCAGGAATCTTTCAATGCCTTTGCCGCGGGAGATGCGGCCGACAAAGCCGATCAGCTTCCTGTTTTCGGGCACGCCAAGCTCTGTCCGTGGGGCTGGCGCAACGGCGCCCGGCAAGGCCAGCCCGTTATGCAGGACGGTCAGCATTACGTCCGGGAGTCCGGTATGTTTCTGGAAATGATCGCGGGATTCGCGGGAGACAAACAGCACTTTGTGCGAAAAGAGGCGGTGTACCATCCGCTCTTCCAGCATCTGCTTCTTGCGGCGCAGGGCGCTTGTCCCGTTCCAGTGCAGTTCGCACAGATGCACCTGCCCGATGCGCACGGGAACGCGCGCAAGGGCCGCTGCCAAGATGCCGAAGATGTTGCCGCCGAAGGAATGGGTATGAACCATGTCGGCCCCATGCTTTCGGAACAGCCGGGCCAGTTTCCAGATGGCCACCGGATTCCAGTGCCCCTTGCGGGGCAGGAAATGGGTCTTGACGCCAAGCTCGGCCAGTTCGTCAAAGAACACGCCTTTGTCCTTGTAGGTCACGATGTGCACGTCGTAATCGTCCATGAGCAGCGGCAGCAGTGCGCGCAGCCGCCGCTGTATGCCGCCGATCTTCAAATTGTTCGTGACTCTGAAAAGAACCGGTTTATTCATCTTGTTTATTCGTTACGGGCCAGAATTTTTTTGGCCAGCACTGCCGCGCCGAAGCCGTTGTCGATGTTGACCACGCCCACGCCCGGAGCGCAGGAGTTGAGCATGGCCAGGAGCGGGGCCAGGCCTGCGAAGTTGGCCCCATAGCCTGTCGAGGTCGGGACCGCAATGATCGGCGCCTTGACGAGTCCGCCCACGACGCTCGGCAGCGCGCCCTCCATTCCGGCCACGGCGATGATGACCCTGGCCTGGCGCAAGGTCTCAAGGTGAGGCTGCAGGCGGTGCAGCCCGGCCACGCCAACATCCGACACCAGGTGCGCGCTCAAAGACAGAAATCTGGCCGTGCCCAGGGCCTCGCGGGCCACGGGCAGGTCGGAGGAGCCGGCCGTGACGATGACCACGTCTGAGTGCGGGGCTTTGGGGTCATCAGCCAGAAGCTCCGCCCCCAGGCAAAAGAGGCTTGCTTCCTCCCACAGGCATCCGTGCGGAAAAAGACGCAGTAGTTCCTGTCCGTGCTGCGGCGAGATCCTGGTGGCCAGGACCGGATGGTGCTCGCCCAGTTCCGCCAGGGATGCGCGGATTTGCTCCAGGGTCTTGCCCTGGCCGTAGACCACCTCCCCCACATTCGTGCGTGAAAGACGCAAGGGGTCCAGCTTGAGTTCTCCCTGTTCCCGACTAAGCAGAATGGCATGGGCCGCCTCGGAGGAGATGTTTCCGGCGGCGACGTCTTGCAGCAGGGCGTGCAGTTCCTTGGGGTTCATGGACATGGGCGGGTCGGGCTCTTTTAAGGTTTGCTGTGGCTCTTGGTTTGAAATTCGACCCAGCCCTAGCAGATGGGCACATGACGGGCAAGCGTCCAGGAACGCGCCGTATTGCAAAGAAGCTGGGGAAAAGATAGCGTATGCGGATATGGCGGCAAAGCGTATCCTCTTCATTTCACGATCCGAACTCGTTTCCCCCCTGCATGCCGAATTCAAGTCGCATGAGTGTCAGGCCATGGTCGTTGACGATCGGGCCTCGGCCTTGAAAGTGCTTGAGGCGCGCAAGGCGGATCTCGTGTTCACGTTGCCCGCATTACCGGGGTATCGGGCCCAGGAGCTTTTCGACGCCATGCAGCTTGCCGGATATACGGCGCCGGTCATCGTCTTCACGGAAAAAGGCAGCGCCGAGGAAGCGCGCTATTATATGGAAATGGGTGCTCAGGATTACTGGCTCTGCCCCCTGACCTGGGAAAAGATCGAGGCCGTTCTGCCCGTGGACGCGCCCATGCGTCCCGTGCCCCAGCAGGCCCGTCCGCAAGACGTGTCCATCATCGGGCGGCATCCTTCCGTGGCCAGGGTGCTGGCCCTGGCCCGCCAGGTGGCCCCGTCCAAGGCTACGGTGCTCATTTCCGGTGAGTCGGGCACGGGCAAGGAAATGTTCGCCCGCGTCATTCATGCCCACTCGGGGCGGGAAAATGGCCCTTTCGTTGCCGTAAACTGTGCGGCTCTGCCCGAGCACCTGCTCGAAAGCGAACTGTTCGGGCATGAGAAGGGCTCATTCACAGGGGCCATTTCACGCAAGCTGGGCAAGTTCGAGTTGGCCAGCGGCGGGACCCTGCTCCTGGACGAAATTTCGGAGATGGCCCTGGCCCTGCAAGCCAAGCTGCTGCGCGCCTTGCAGGAAGGCGAGATCGACCGAGTCGGCGGTGTTGAGACCGTGAAGGTCGATGTGCGCGTTCTGGCCACCACCAACCGCAATCTGGAACAGAGCGTGGAGAAGGGGGAGTTCAGGCAGGATTTGTTCTATCGTCTGAATGTCATTCCCCTGCGGCTGCCCCCCCTGGCCCAGCGCGGTGAGGATGTGCTGCTGCTGGCGGATTTTTTCATCCGCCGCCATGCTAAGGAATACGGCCTTGGTGTTTTGCAATTTTCGGACGAAGCTAGGGACTGGCTCATGGCGCACGACTGGCCGGGCAATGTGCGCGAGCTGCAGAATCTGATGGAACGGGCCGTGCTTCTGGCCGGAGCCGGACCCATCCGGTTGGTTCATTTTCTGATGGACGGCCAGGAATGGTCTCCGGACCTGCCCGAGGATCCTGACGCGGATCCCGTTGCGAATCCTGGCGTGCAGCGCCTGCCCCAGGCATCGGCCATGGCCCCCGATGCGGACGGCCGCATCCCGACCATCCAGGAAATGGAGATGCACCTGATCATCAAGAGCCTGGACAAGACCGCCGGCAACAGAACCAAGGCTTCGGAGCTCCTCGGGATTTCCGTGCGCACGCTGCGCAATAAACTGGGTGAATACAGAAAGATCGGACTGGATATCCCCTGACGGGGCAGGCCTAACAGGAGAAAATATGATTCTTTGTTCGCAAGTGGACGGCTATCTGGCCAAGTCTTCGTGGATACGGCGCATGTTCGAGACGGGTATCGAGCTGAAGAAAAAATACGGTGCCGAGAATGTTTATGATTTCAGTCTGGGCAATCCCGATCTGGCTCCGCCTGCGGTCGTGGCCGAGGGGCTGCGCGAGCTGGCCGAGGATGCCTGCAAGCCCTTTGCCTTTGGCTACATGCCCAACGCGGGCTATCCACAGGTGCGGCAGCGTCTGGCAGAAGTGATTGCCGCCGAGCAGGGCGTGGCCGTTGCGCCCGAAGACGTGGTCATCACCTGCGGTGCCGCCGGCGGGATCAATGCGCTTTTCCGCGCCGTGCTCGAGCCCGGCGACGAGGTCCTTTGCCCCGCGCCCTATTTCGTGGAATATGGGTTTTATGCCGAGAATCATCGCGGAATGCTTAAAGCGGTTCCTTCCAAGCCGCTGACCTTCGAGCTCGATCTGCAGGCCATCGCCGCAGCCATTACCGATCGCACCCGGTGCGTGCTCATCAATTCGCCCAACAACCCCACCGGCCGCATCTACACCCTGGACGAGTTGGCTCAATTGGCGGAGATCCTGCGCCAGGCCTCGGCCCGGACCGGGCGGCCCATTCTCCTCATTTCCGACGAGCCCTATCGCTTTCTGGCCTATGACAACGCGCAGGTACCGGCGATTTTTCCTGTCTACGAGCACAGCGTTGTGATCAGTTCCTTTTCCAAGAATCTGGCCCTGGCGGGAGAGCGTGTCGGATACGTGGCCGTGAATCCGGCCATGCCCGAGGGTGAGCGCCTGGTGGCGGGCGTGGTGCTGACCAACCGCATTCTCGGTTTCGTCAATGCTCCGGCCGTGGGGCAGAAGCTCCTGGCCAAGGCCTTGGGCCACGAAGTGGACGCTTCCATCTACGCACGGCGCAGGGACGCCATGGCGGAAGTGCTGCGCGAGGCGGGCCTGGAATTTTCCCTGCCCCAGGGCGCGTTTTATTTTTTCCCGCGCATCCCGAAGGGCAAAGACGATGCGGCCTTTGTGAATGAACTGATGCAGGAGCAGATCCTGGCCGTGCCGGGTTCGGGTTTCGGCTATCCCGGCTATTTCCGACTGGCCTTCTGCGTCGACGAGGCCACCATCCGGGGCGCGGCTCCGGGATTCGCACGGGCCGTGACCAAGGCTCTGGCCTGATTCTTTTGCGCGGCCGCAGGGGGCGGGATTGTTTTCGCCCCTGCGGCCATCATCTCAGCAGATGCATGTTCGCCTCTACTTGACGGGTGAATCGAACTTGTCTATGCAACCCTTCTTCTTTTCCCTAGCACAGGTGCCTCTTCATGTTCGATAGCTTGTCCGACCGGCTTGAATCGGTCTTTAAAAAATTGCGCGGCCACGGCCGCCTTGACGAAAGCAACATCCAGGATGGCTTGCGCGAAGTGCGCATGGCGCTCCTGGAGGCGGACGTCAATTTCAAGGTCGTCAAGGACTTCGTCGAGCGGGTCAAGGTCCGGGCCATGGGTCAGGATGTGCTCGGCAGCCTCACGCCCGGACAGCAGGTCATCAAGATCGTTCACGATGAATTGATCGATCTTCTGGGCGGGGAAAGCTGCGCACTCAACCTGAGCGGCAAGCCGCCCTACGTGATCATGATGGCCGGCCTGCAGGGCTCGGGTAAGACCACGACCGCGGCCAAGCTAGCCCTGTTCCTGCGCCGTCAGAAATACTCGCCGTATCTGGTCCCGGCCGACGTCTATCGTCCGGCGGCCATCGATCAGCTGCAGAAGCTCGGCTGCGAACTGGGCGTTCCGGTCTTTCCGTCCACCGTGGACATGAATCCGGTGGACATTTGCGCGGCCGCCATGCGTGACGCCGAGCTCAAGGGCTGCTCCGTGATCCTCATCGACACGGCGGGCCGCCTGCACATCGACGAGCTGCTCATGCAGGAGCTGGTCGGCATCAAGGAAAAATGCCGGCCCCAGGAAATCTTGTTCGTGGCCGACGCCATGACCGGTCAGGACGCGGTGACCGTCGCCGAGAAGTTCAACGAAGTCCTCGACATCAGCGGTGTCGTGCTGACCAAGATGGACGGCGATGCCCGCGGCGGTGCGGCCCTGTCCATCAAGTCCATCACCGGCAAGCCGCTCAAGTTTGTCGGCATGGGCGAGCGTCTGAGCGAACTGGAGGTCTTTCATCCGGATCGCATCGCGTCCCGCATCCTGGGCATGGGCGACGTACTGACCCTGATCGAGAAGGCGCAGTCGACCATTGACGCCAAGGAAGCCGAGGCCCTTGAAAAGAAGTTCAAGAAGGCGGAATTCGATCTGGAGGATTTCCGCACGCAGATGCGCCGCATCAAGAAGCTGGGCTCCCTCGACGGCATCATGAAGCTTATTCCCGGCATGGGGCAGATTCGCAAGCAGATGCAGGACGTGCAGATGCCGGAAAAGGAGCTGAGCAAGGTCGAAGCCATGATCAGCTCCATGACCCCGGCCGAGCGCCATGAGCCGAAGATCATCAACCCCAGCCGCAGGCAGCGCATCGCCAAGGGCAGCGGGGTCACGGTGACCGAGGTCAACCAGCTGCTCAAAAATTTCGAACAGATGCAGAAGATGATGAAGAAGATGATGGGCGGCAAGATGCCCGCCATGCCCCAAGGTGCCCGCATGCCGGGCATGCAGGGCATGGGCGCGATGCCCGGCGGCATGCCCGGAATGCCGGGGATGCCTGCAGGCCTGCCCTCCGGTGGCGGGCGAACTGCGGCGGAAGCGGCCAAGCTCAAGGAAAAGCGCAAGAAGGCCAAAAAGCAGCGCAGAAAAAAATAGACGGTCGCGTCTTCTCCGGGAAATCCGGAGCGGCTGCGCTCGCACACTACACTTACGTTCAGGGAGAACAACAATGGCTTTGAAACTCAGATTGACCCGCATGGGCTCGAAGAAAAAACCGTTTTACCGCATCGTGGCCGTGGACTCCGCTTCCCGTCGTGATGGCCGTGCTCTTGATTACGTGGGCTACTACAACCCCATGACCGAGCCCGCGGATATCAAAATCGACCAGGAAAAGGTCAAGAACTGGATTGAACTTGGCGCGCAGCCCACAGATACCGTTCGCTCCTTGCTAAAGAAGTCTGGATTCAGTAAATAGTACCTCCAAGGCTCGTCGCCCGGCTCGTCGTGCGATCCCTACAGATCTTCAGCGGAGGTGCCTATGCTCAAGGATTTGATCGAATTCATAGCCAAGTCTTTGGTTGACAATCCGGACAGTGTTTCGGTTTCTGAAATCGAGGGAGAGCAGACCTCCGTCATTGAGCTTAAGGTTGCCAAGGAAGATCTGGGCAAGGTCATCGGCAAGCAGGGCCGCACGGCCAGGGCCATGCGCACCATCTTGGGCGCGGCTTCAACCAAAATCAGGAAACGTTCAGTCCTGGAAATTCTGGAGTAGCGTGTCCGAAGAGAAGTTGGACCCGGTCAAGCTCGTGGAACTGGGTCGGGTTCAGAAACCACATGGCCTCAGGGGGGAGCTCTGCATCGAACCATATGCAGACTCCCCTTTCATCTTTGAGGGCCTGACCCGCGTTTACCTGCAGCTTCCGGGCAAAAAGCCCAAACCATGCGTGCTTGAATCCTGGCGTCCGCATCAGGGCCGCGCGCTGATCACCGTTGATCGCTGCCAGGGCAGGGATCAGGCCGAGGCTTGGCGTGGCGCCGATGTGCTGGCCAGGGAGCGCGACCTTCCGCCGCTCGACGAGAACGAGGTGCGGCCCGAGGATCTGATCGGCCTGCCCGTCATGCATGTCGATGGCTCCCGGATCGGAGAGCTTGAGGATATCCGAGACGTTGCGGGCCAGGAGCTGTGGTTCATCCGCGACGACGCCGGCAATGAAATCCTGCTTCCTGCCGTGGATGAATTCGTGCTCGACATTGATTTGGAAGCCGGGGTCATCCTGGTTGATCCACCGGACGGCCTGCTCGAATTGTATCAACAGCCATGAGCGTGATTGGCTAGAGATAATGGCGCGCAGGATTGTCGATATACAATGTCGTCATCCCCTTGAAAAAGGGGATCCATGGCTTTTCAACATTCACAAAAACATGGATTCCTGCCTTCGCGGGAATGACATTGGGCGGTGCCGCGTGATTTTTTGCTGCATCCCCCTAATGCTCCGGCCGGATTAAAGTGGAAGCAGGAATGCGTTTTTCAGTCATTACCATTTTTCCCGAATTTTTCGACTCGCCTCTCTCCTGCGGCCTGCTGTCCAAGGCCAGGGAGAAGGGATTGGTGGATTTTTCGTTCATAAATCCGCGCGACCACTCCGCGGACAAGCATCACAATGTCGATGACCGCCCGTATGGCGGCGGGCCGGGCATGGTCATGGCCGTGGACCCGTTGCGGCGGGCGCTTGATACCCTGGCTCCTGGGACGCGGGTGCTCATGCTCAGCCCCAAGGGCCGTCCCCTGACTCAGGCCCTGGCGCGGGACCTAGCGGGCGCGGGTGAGCTTGCCCTCTTGTGCGGACGCTACGAAGGCATCGATGCCAGGCTTGAGGAGCTTTACGCCATCGAACCCGTCTCCGTGGGTGACTTTGTCCTGAATGGCGGGGAGACCGGGGCGCTGTGCCTGATCGAGGCCGTGAGCCGGCTCATTCCCGATTTCATGGGCAAGGACGAGAGCGCCGACGAAGAAAGTTTCAGCTCAGGTTTGCTTGAATATCCTCACTACACCCGGCCCGAGGAATACGAAGGCCTGAAGGTGCCGGAGGTGCTGGCTTCGGGTCATCATGGCCGCATCGCAGCCTGGCGACGGGAGCAGAGCCTGGAAACCACCCTGGCATTGCGCCCGGACATCCTGGCCACGGCAACCTTGAGTGATGAAGATATAAGCCATCTCAAGGGGTTGGACAGGACTCGCGCGGGGCGCAACCTTTTCGTGGCCCTGGTTCATTATCCGGTGGAAAATAAATCCGGGCAGACTATCACAACGTCTTTGACAAACCTGGACCTCCACGATATTGCACGCGTTTCGTGTACCTATGGGCTAGGTGGATATTTTGTCTGCACGCCAGTCGCGGATCAGCAGGAGCTTGCCCGCACCCTGATCGGCCACTGGCGCGAAGGCTACGGCCTCAAGGCCAATCCGGACAGGGGCACGGCGCTCGGCCGGGTCCGGGTGGTCGGCTTCCTGGAGGACGCCATCGCGGAGATCACCGATCGTACGGGGCGAAGGCCCAAGGTCGTGACCTCCAGCGCCAAGGCCGGGAACATGACCTACGCCCAAGTGGCCGGGTGGCTGGAGGAGGACGCGGTCCTTCTGGTTCTGGGCACAGGACACGGTCTGCGGCGCGAAGTGCTCGCAGGGGCCGACGGAATGTTGCGGGCCATACGTTTTATGGATAGGTACAACCACCTTTCCGTCCGTTCTGCGGCATCCATCATGGTGGACCGCCTGCTGGGCGATGTCGGATAAGACGCACACGTGGCAGCTTCAAGGCTGCTTCAGATAAAGGAGAAAATCATGAACATCATCCAGAAGATTGAAAACGAGCATCTGCGTGCCGATCAACCCCGGTTTCGGGCCGGCGACACGGTCAAGGTGCATACCCGCATTATCGAAGGCGAGAAGGAACGCATCCAGGTCTTCCAGGGCGTTGTCCTGCGCCTGAAAAGAGGCACCACCGACAGCACCTTCATCGTGCGCAAGGTTTCCGACGGCGTTGGCGTGGAACGCATCTTCCCCCTGCATGCCCCGACCATCGACCGTATCGAAGTGGTTTCCGAAGGCATGGTTCGTCAGAGCCGCATCTACTACCTGCGTCGCCTGAAGGGCAAGGCTGCCCGCATCAAGACAAAGAACGCCTGGTAGGTTCAATTTGTTCAGCCACAGAGGCTGCATTCGGGCTGCGGACGGGACTCAGGCTGGCATTGATGAAGCCGGACGCGGTTGTCTTGCCGGTCCGGTCGTGGCGGCAGCTGTCATTCTGCCGCCCGATTTCGACCTTCCGGGTCTGACCGATTCGAAAAAGCTTTCCGCGCGGCGGCGCGCGGTGCTCGCACAAGCCATCAAGGCCCAGGCAGTGTCCTGGGCCTTAGGTTTTTCGTGGCCTGGAGAAATTGATCGCATCAATATTCTGCAGGCCACCTTGAAGGCCATGGCTCGCGCTCTGAACGCCTTGCAGGTCAGTCCTGAGCTGGTGCTGGTGGACGGCAATCAGTCCTTTCCCTCTTCCCTGCCCCAACAGACTGTGATCGGCGGCGACGCCCTTCATCCGTGCATTTCCGCAGCCTCCATTCTGGCCAAGACCTTTCGGGACGATCTTCTGCAATGCATGGATAAGCGCTATCCGGGCTATGGGCTGGATGTGCACAAGGGCTATGGAACCAAGGCCCACCTGGACGCGCTGCGCCGGCTTGGTCCAAGCCCAGCGCACCGCAACACGTTTCGCGGAGTCGGGCCGGAGCCTCGGGAGACGCAGCTGTGGCTGCCCGGCATCTGATCACTGGCCAGGCCGGAGAAGAGCTGGCTGCCGCCTTTTTGATCGAGAAGGGCATGAAGGTCGTTGCGCGCAATTTTCGCTGCACGAGCGGCGAAATCGATCTCATCTGCGAGGACCGGGGGACGCTCGTCTTTGTCGAAGTCAAGACCCGCTCAAGGTCGGTGCGCGGTGAGCCCGGCGAGGCGGTGGGCAAATCCAAGAAGACGCGCATGGTCAGGGCGGCGGCGCTGTACCTGAGTCGCAATAGGGCCTGGAGCAGGCCCTGCCGGTTCGATCTGGTCAGCGTGCTCTTTCTGGTCGGGGAGACGGCCGTTGAACACTGGGAGGATATCATTGATGTACGGGACGGTTTGGATAGTGGCCACGCCCCTTGGCAACCTTGGTGATTTTTCTCCCCGGGCGCGTCAAACCCTGGAAGGGGCCGACATCGTCCTGGCCGAGGACACCCGGCGTGCCGGACATCTTTTGCAGCTGGCCGGCATTCCGGGCAAGCGCTTGATAAGCCTGCATGAACACAACGAAGTGCAGCGCATAGAAGAAGTGCTTGCCTTGCTTTCGCAGGGGATGCAGGTGGCCGTGGTCTCCGACGCAGGCACCCCGCTCATCGCCGACCCCGGATATCGCCTGGTCGCAGCGTGCCGCAGGCAGGGCATAAGCGTCGTGCCCGTGCCCGGTCCCTGCGCGCCCATCACGGCGCTCATGGCCAGCGGCCTTCCTCCGTACCCATTTGTTTTTCTCGGTTTCTTGCCCAGAAAAAGCGGGGACACGCGCGCCCTGCTTCGGCCTTACGCGGATTTGAGCGCGACCCTGGTTTTTTTTGAACGCAAGAATCGGGTCCTGCCGACCTTGGAGCTGGTCCACGAGGTTCTGGGAGGAAGGGAATTTTGTATTGCCCGGGAATTGACCAAGAAACATGAGCAGTTTATCAACGGAAGGCTTGGTCAACTACCGGACTTCGATGGCGAACTCCTGGGCGAAGTGACCGTGGTGATCGGCCCTCCCGTTGAGATTCAGGCCACATCCGGTCCGCAAGTTCTGGCCCTGGTCCAGACCCTTATCCGGGAGGGGGTGCGCCCCAAGGACGCCGCCCGGACGGTTCGTGACCAGGTCAGCGGCTGGTCGGTCAAGCAGATTTACGAGATGATCGTTGAACAGGACTCGGAGTAGGGGTGGATACTCGGATTTTGCTGCAGATTTTTCTGCGCACCTATCTGGTCGGCGCCACGTTCAACACCAAAGGGATGCAGAACGTCGGGCTGGCGTACATCATGGATCCGGGGCTGCGTGCGCTCTACGGCACGGACCCGGCGGCCTTGAAGCGGGCGCGCGGCAGATACTTGAAGCATTACAACACCCATCCCTATTGGACACCACTTCTGGCAGGCATTTTCCTGTCCATGGAAAAAAAGATAGCGCTCGGCATGCTTCCGGCGGACATCCTGCCCAAATTGCGTTCCACCACAGTATATACGCTCTCCGCGCTGGGTGATTCTTTTTTTGGGGGGAGCTTTCTGGTCTTGTGGTCGCTGGTCGGGGTCAATCTGGCTGTCGCAGGGCAAATCGGACTGCTCGCGCTGTGGGTGGCGCTGTGTCTTGGCAGCCTGCAGTTCTTCAAAATGTACACCTTCGGGCGCGGCTATGCCCAGGGGCTTTCATTTTTGCAGCGGCTCAAATCCTGGAATCTTATTGATTGGGGACAGCGGCTCAAATTGGCCAACGGTGTGCTCGTGGCCCTTTTTGTGCTGCAGGTCGCGCCCGGCGGCGGGTTGTGGACTCTGGCCTGGGCTGCGGGCGGGAGCTTGCTTGCTTTGGGGAGCGTCCTGCGGACCAGGGACCGCTCGCTTTTTCTGGCGGTGTTGGTACTGGGCGGCCTGGTGGCGCCCTGGGAAAGAATCCTTGCTTTTGTATCCATGTAGGTGATGCGTATGGGTGAAGTGCAGGAAAAGATTATCCGGGTGGGCAACAGCCTTGGACTTCATGCCCGGCCGGCCGGAAAGATTTCCCAGGAGGCCCAACGGTATGCGGCGGCCATCACTGTTCATTCAAACGGAATTGAAGCCGACGCCAAGTCCATTCTGGATCTTCTCACGCTGGCGGCGCCCCAAGGGACCGAGCTTGTGCTCCGCGCTCAGGGCCCCGACGCGGCCGAGGCCATTTCGGCTCTGGCGCGGCTCTTTGAAGACATGTTTGGAGAGGAGCGCTGATGCCTTCACGCACACTTTTCGGCATCCCCGTTTCAGCCGGCATCGCCATTGGGCGTGCCTATTACCTGAACAAAAGCCATTTCTCCGGCACTGCGCGCCAAGCCGTGTCGGATGCGGACGTGCCTTTAGAGATGGCGCGACTTAATCGCGCCTTTGATGACGCCCTGCATGATCTGGAACGCATTTTGAGCCTGGTTCCGGAAGATTTGAAGGAACACTCGGCCATCATCGAGTCTCATCTGATGATGCTGCGCGACCATAAATTCCGCAAGCGGGCTCTGGACCACATCGCCACCACCAAGATCAATGCCGAATGGTCCCTGGAGCGGGCCGTCGGGGATGTGCAGGAAATTTTCGCGTCCATAGCCGACGAGTATCTGCGGCAACGCATGCAGGATGTCCGCCTGGTGGCCGAGCGGGTGCTGGGCAAGCTGGTGGGAGGCGCGAACGGACTCAAAGCCATCAAGCACCGGGCCATCCTCCTGGCCCATGACCTGTCCCCGGCCGACACCATCGAGCTGGACGTGAACAAGATCATGGCCTTCGCCACGGCCCAGGGCGGCAAAACCTCCCACGCCGGCATCCTTGCCCGTTCCCTGCAGATTCCGGCCGTTGTCGGGGTTGAGGGCTTGGGCGATGATCTGGCCGAGGGCAGCATTATCGTTCTGGACGGCTTTCACGGCCGCATCATCCTGGAGCCCGACGAAGACGAGCTGGCCCGCTACACGGACCTGCAGATCCAGTTCGAGAGCTACCAGGCCACGATCATGCGCTCCTGCCATCTGCCCGCCGAGACCATCGACGGATACCGGGTGCAGGTCCTGGCCAACATCGAGCTTTTCGAAGAGGTTGTGGCGGTCAATGACAACGGCGGCGAGGGTATCGGGCTGTACAGGTCCGAGTACAGCTATCTGAGCCGCGACGGGATGCCCACTGAAGACGAGCTGACCGAGATTTACATGGATATGGCGTCGCTTGTGGCGCCCAAGAAGCTCGTCATCCGGACCCTTGACGTGGGCGCGGACAAGCTGATGCGCATGCAGGGGGCGACCGAGTCCAATCCGGCCCTGGGGCTGCGGGCCATACGGTATTGCCTCAAGCACCGGGACGTGTTCCGGACCCAGCTGCGGGCCATCCTGAAAGCCAGCGTGCTGGGCAATGTCTCGATCATGTTTCCGATGATTTCAGGGCTGCAGGAGCTGGTGGAGGTCAAGAAGTTTTATCGCGAGGTGCAGCGCGAGATGCAGTCCGAAGGCATCTGCTTTCGCGAGGACATGCCCATGGGCATCATGGTCGAGGTGCCCAGCGCCGTGATCACCGCCGATTTTCTGGCGCGGGAGGTGGACTTCTTCAGCATCGGCACTAATGACCTCATTCAGTACTCGCTCGGCATCGACCGCACCAACAAGGACGTGTCCTACCTGTACCAGCCGCTGCATCCGGCCATCGTGCGCTCCATCAAGTGGGTGGTGGACTCGGCGCACCGGGCCGGTATCGAGGTCTGCCTGTGCGGCGAGCTGGCCGCAGACCCATTTTGCATCCCTGTGCTGATGGGCATGCAGGTTGATTCCATCAGCCTGAGCCCCCACGCCATTCCCGGCATCAAGCGTATCGTCCGCCAGGCGTCCATGGAAGAGTGTAGCGCGCTCTTGAAGCAGGTTATGGCCAGTCAGTCAGTGGCCCGCAACAACAAACTCGTCCGGGAAATGATCTTCCGCCGTTTTCCGGAAGAGCTCATGTTCTACTCCTCCCTGGTGGACGACTAGATTTCAACTTCAAGGATTTTTTCATGTGCGCCAAGCCCACAGGCATCAAGATCATTGCGACCAACCGCAAGGCCCGTCATTTTTATGAGCTGCTCGATTTCATCGAGGCCGGCATCATGCTGACCGGATCCGAGGTCAAATCCCTGCGAGAGGGCAAGGTCAACTTCATGGACGGCTATGTGCGTCTTTCGGATGGAGAGGCCTATCTCACGGGCGTGCACATCTCCACCTACGCCAACGCAGGCTATGCGCAGCACGTTCCCGACCGGGAGCGCAAGCTGCTCATGCACCGGCATGAGATCAATTCGCTCAAGTCCAAGATGGAGCAGAAAGGCCTGACCCTGGTTCCGACCAAGCTGTATTTCAAGGACGGAAGGATCAAGATCGAGCTGGCCCTGGCCAAGGGCAAGAAGGTCTATGACCGGCGCGAGGACCTGAAGCAGAAGGCGGTCAACCGGGACACGGAACGGGAGATGAACCGCTTCTGACGGGATAACCCACGTTTATTGGATTCAGGCCTTCGACGCCGCCCCGCGCAGATATTCGTCGACCGTCATGCAGGTCATGCCCGCGTCCAGGATGTCGCGGATGTTGGCCTGATGGATTTCCGCGGTGCGCGAGGACGATCCGTCGGTCAGGAGCGTCATGCGATAGCCCAGGCACAGGCCGTCGAAGAGGGTGGCGCGCAGGCAGAAGGGGAGCTGAGTGCCGGTCACCGTGAGGTGCGTGATCCCCTTGCGGCGCAGGATCAGGTCCAACTCCGTGAACATGAAGGCGCTGAAACGCTGCTTGACGATGCGGTATTCGCCTTCGATCGGCTCAAGGCCCGGAACGATGCGCACTCCGGGCGTACCGGGCACGACCATGGGCTTTCGGGCCAGGGTCTCCTGCCGGGAAATTTCGACGTCCGAACCGTCGGCGCGGTATTCGCGCACGACGTGAAAGACAGGCCAGCCCAGGTCCCGAAAACGGGTCAGGACCTTGCGGATGGTCCCTATGGTGGCATGTGCGCCGGGAACTTCGCAGGCCCCGCCGGGCACGGCAAAGTCGTGTTGCATGTCGATGATGAGCAGGGCGTGGCGGTCCATGGCCTCTCCAGGTTGTCATTGCGAAAAATCTGCCCTAGTGCGTGAGCGCAGGCATTGGCCCGATTTCTAGCCGGAGCGCGTGGCCCCGGCAAGAGACTCTTTTCATCCCCAAGACCAACGAGTCGGGAGTATTCATGATCGGCTATTTGACCAGGAAAATATTTGGATCCAGAAATGACAGATATCTGAAAACCCTGCTTCCCTCCGTGGGCAAGATCAATGCCCTCGAAAAGGAGATGCAGGCCCTCGCGGACGCCGATTTTCCGGCCCGCATGGCCGGGTACCGCGAGGAAGTCGCCGGTGGGCGGGACTTAGAGTCCCTGCTGCCCGAAGTCTTTGCCCTGACCCGCGAGGCGAGCTGGCGTTCGCTCGGGATGCGCCATTTCGATGTCCAGCTCATGGGCGGCATGATCCTGCACCAGGGCAAGATCGCGGAAATGAAGACCGGTGAAGGCAAGACCCTCGTCGCCACCCTGCCTGTGGTCCTCAATGCCCTGACCGGCAAGGGCGTGCACCTGGTCACGGTCAACGACTATCTGGCACGGCGCGACGCGGCCTGGATGGGCAAGCTGTACACATTTATGGGCCTCACCGTGGGCGTCATCGTGCACGGCCTCTCCGACGCCGAGCGTCAGGCCGCCTACGCTGCGGACGTGACCTACGGCACCAACAACGAGTTCGGTTTCGACTACCTGCGCGACAACATGAAGTTCTACAAGCATCAGCTCGTGCAGCGGCCGCTCAACTTCGCCATCGTCGATGAAGTGGACTCCATCCTCATCGACGAGGCCCGCACCCCGCTCATCATCTCCGGGCCCGGCGAAAAATCGACCTCCCTGTACGGACAGGTCAACGCCATCATCCCCAAGCTGGTCCGGGACGAGCACTTCACCATCGACGAGAAGGCTCGCACCGTAGTGCTCACAGACGAGGGCGTGGTTCATTGCGAAGCGATCCTGAAAGTGGGCAACCTCTTCGATCCGGCCAACATCACCCTGCAGCACCACATCCTGCAGGCCTTGCGCGCGCACTATCTCTTCACCCTGGACGACCACTACATCGTCAAGGAAGGGCAGGTGGTCATCGTCGATGAATTCACCGGCCGGCTCATGCCCGGACGACGCTTCAGCGACGGCCTGCACCAGGCCCTCGAAGCCAAGGAAGGAGTCAAGGTTGAGGCCGAGAACCAGACTCTGGCCAGCATCACCTTCCAGAATTTCTTCCGCATGTACGGGAAGCTGTCCGGCATGACCGGCACGGCCGACACCGAGGCCGTGGAATTTCAGCAGATCTACGGGCTGGAGGTCGTTGTCGCGCCGCCGAACAAGCAGATGGTGCGCAAGGATTTTCCTGACGTGATTTTGAAGACCCATACCGAAAAATTCGCGGCCATCGTCGAGGAGATCCGCGGCCTGCACGCCAAGGGGCAGCCCGTGCTGGTGGGCACGACCTCCATCGAGAAGTCCGAGTACATTTCCACCCTGCTCAAGAAAAGAGGCGTCCCGCATGAAGTCCTGAACGCCAAATATCATGAGAAGGAAGCCGAGATCGTGGCTTTGGCCGGACAAAAGGGGCGCGTGACCATCGCCACCAACATGGCCGGCCGAGGCACGGACATCGTGCTTGGTGAAGGCGTGCGGGAGCTTGGTGGACTGCATATCCTGGGCTCCGAGCGCCACGAGAGCCGGCGCATCGACAACCAGCTGCGCGGCCGCGCCGGTCGCCAGGGCGATCCGGGCTCGTCGCGCTTCTACCTGGCTCTGGATGATACGCTCATGCGCCTCTTCGGTTCCGAGCGCATCGCCGGGATCATGGAGAAGCTGGGTCTGGAGGATGGGCAGACCATCGAAAATCCGCTCATCTCAAGGTCCATTGAAAACGCACAGAAGCGGGTCGAAGGGCACAACTTCGAGATTCGCAAGCAGCTCATTGAATACGACAACGTCATGAACCAGCAGCGCGAGGTCATCTACTCGTTGCGCCGCGAATTCATGATCGCCGGGGACCTGCAGCCATCGGTTGACGAGTTCATCGACGACCTCCTGGGCGAAGTCTACGACCCGCTGGAAAACAAGAAGGGACACAGTGAATCGCCGGAAGAGATCCGGGGCATGATCCGGTCCAAGCTGGATGAGGTCTTTGCCATGGAGCGGATGATCCCCGGCGGAAAGTTCGTGGAGAAGGCCGATGCCAAGGCGGCCATTCTCTCCGTACTCGAAGAGCATCGCGCCGTGGCTCCGGACCAGTATCAGGAAGTGCTGCGTTTTTTCCTTCTCGACGCTCTCGATCGCAACTGGAAGGACCACCTGCTGCAGATGGATTACCTGAAAGAAGGCATCGGCCTGCGTGGCTACGCCCAGCGCGACCCCAAGCAGGAGTACAAGCGCGAAGGCTTCGAGCTCTTCGAGGACCTCATCTTCCGCATCCGCGAGAACACCATGAAGGCGCTCACGCACCTGCGCATCGAGGCGGTCAAGGAAGAGGAGCTCAAGCACGAGGAACAGGAAGACGTGAAATACGTCGGACCAAGCGAGCCCGTTGACAAAAAGCCCGACACGGTGCGCCGGGTCGACCCCAAGGTCGGCCGCAACGACCTTTGCCCTTGCGGCAGCGGCCAGAAGTACAAGAAGTGTTGCGGCAAGAAAGGCTGACAAACAAAACCCCGTCGCAAGTCGGGGTTTTTAGTTTGCGGAGTGGGACGTGAGATGCTTCCAGCGGGCAGGGGAACCCCGGTAGACACCGGCCAATGCCGGCTTGCAGGGGATGGGTCAAAAAGATCCGGGTCTATTTGTTCATGAAGCCGATGTCCTGTGCGCCGATGTCGGTCAGCCGGTATTCCTCGAGTTTGCGGTACAGAGTCTTGCGTCCGATGCCCAGAAGCTGGGCCGCGCGGGACTTGTTGCCCTGCACGGCGTGCATGACCAGGCTGATGTGCGAGCGCTCCAGCTCTTCGAGGGTTGAAAAGCCCTTCTCGCGCGGGTTTTGGCAGCTCTTTTGGCAGAAAGGCAGGGCTTTCACGTTGATGATGTTGTTCTCGGACAGGATCATGCCGCGTTCGATGATGTTTTTGAGCTCGCGCACATTGCCCGGCCAGGGGTTGTCCATGAGCTGCTGCATGGCCCGGGGCGAAATTTTGTACTCCTGGCCGTCCTTGGGTAGGGACATGAGAAAGTACTCGACCAGGGCCGGGATGTCTTCCCTGCGCTCGCGCAGCGGCGGCAGCTCGATCTTGAACACGTTGATGCGGTGATAGAAGGCGTCGTGAAACCGGCCGGCTTCCACTTCCTTCTCCAGGTCCTTGTTGGTCGCGAAGATGAAGCGTACATCCACGCAGCGCTCCTCCTTGTCGCCCACCCGCCTGAAATGCTGGGTCTCCAGCACCCTCAAGAGCGCGCCCTGCAGTTCCAGGGTCAGTTCGCCCACCTCGTCGAAAAAGAGCGTGGCCTTGTGGGCCAGGGACAGGAGTCCGTCATGGCTGCGATCCGCGCCCGTGAAAGCCCCCTTGCAGTAGCCGAAGAGCTCGCTTCTCAAGAGTTCCTTGTCGAAGGTGCCGCAGTTCTTGATGATGAGCGGCTGGTCCGCGCGCCTGCTCTGGGCGTGCAGGGCGGAGGCGGCCACGTTCTTGCCCGTTCCGCTCTCCCCGGTCAGAAGGATCGGCACGTCCGTGGGCGCGGCCTTTTCGATCAGGTAGCGGACCTGTTGCACGGACGGGGAGTGTCCGATGAATTTGGGCGTGGCCTTGTGTTCCGAGTTGTGCCGCAGCAACTCGTTTTCCCGCTGCAGGCGGACCCGCTGGTAGGCCTTCTCGATGACCTGTTCCATGCGCTCCAGGGAGAAGGGCTTGGTGATATAGTCGTAAGCTCCGTTCTTCATGGCCTCCACGGCGTTGTCCACGTCGGCGTAGCCGGTGATGAGGATGATGGCCACGTTGGGCACGGTCTCAAGCAGCCTGGTCATCAGCTCCAGGCCGTTGGCGTCGGGCAGGCGGATGTCCAGGATGATGATGTCGCAGTAGTGCTTGTGCAGATGTTCGAAGGCCTCGGCCGCGCTGCCCACGGTGTGGATGGTGCGGCCTGGCGAAGCCAGCTCCCTGGAAAAGAGCTTGCGTATGTTCGACTCGTCATCAACGACGAGGATTTCAATGGAGTTGAAGATGCTCATGTGTCTTGATCCTTATTGTTTCCGGCAAACCCGGTCGGGAGCAGGACCCGAAAAATCGAGCCCTTGCCCGGTTCGCTGCAGACGTGGATTTCTCCGCCGTGGAGCTGGATAATGTTGTAGCAGATGGAAAGCCCGATGCCGATGCTGTGTCCCTGCGTCTTGGTGGTGAAGAAGGGGATGAAGAGCTTGCCCAGGGTTTCGGGAGCAATGCCCTGCCCCGTGTCCTCGACGATGAGGGCCGCATGATCAGGTCTGTTCATATTGGTGCGGATAGTGATCACACCCTTTGTATCGATGGCGTCCATGGCATTCAGGACCAGGTTCAAGAGGACCTGCTTGAGTTCTCCTTGGGCTCCTCGGATGGTGGCTGGCTCAGGACTCAAGTCCAGAACCAGGGTGATTCCCGGATGTAGCTTGATCTGATGGTGCAGGATCTTGAGGGAGTCCGTGACCAGTAAGTTAAGATCTATCGTATTGAATTTGCATGTTTTTTGGCTGCTGAAAGAGAGCAGGTTGCCGACGATGTCCCGGCAGCGATTGCATTCTTCCAGAATGGTGGTCGTGTAGTCCGTGAAATCTTCGAGGATGGCCTGATCCGTTTCCTTGTTCAGCAGGGTGCCGAGGTGGGGGATGCGGCGCTTCAGAGCCTCGGAAAATCCGCTGATGGCCGCCAGCGGGTTGTTGATCTCGTGGGCCACTCCCGCAGCCAGAAGGCCGATGGTGGCCATTTTCTCGGCCTGATAATATTTGGCCTGGTATTCCTTCTCCATGGTCACGTCGCGTTTGGACACAAGGATGGTGCGCACCTGGCTTTTGTCATCAAACATGGGCGAGGCCACGACCTCGAAATGCAGGCTGCGGTCGGGCCTGTGGTCTATGTACGAAACCCGGTCGGGCTTGCCGGTCTGCAAGGCCGTGCGCAGGGGACAGACCTCACAAGGCTCGGAGCTGCCCCTAAAAACCTGATAGCAGTACAGCCCTTCGGGATGAGGGATATCGAAATACTCATTGAAGACCTTGTTCACATAAATGATGCGGTAGTCCGGCGAAACCACCGCCAGAAGATCCCTGATCCCGTTCAGTATATCCTGGATTTCCTGCTTTTTCCGTTCGAGTTCGGCGTTGTAGGTCTCAAGCTCGCCCATTTTTTCCTGAACTTCGCGGAAAAATCCGAGCTTGGTATATTCTGGCCCGACGATGTCGCTGAGCGTAGTCTTTGCCATCACCAGACCTCTTCGCAGATGGCGAGGAGCTCCTCGGCGGTGGCTGTGCGCGGGTTGGTCAACAGGCATGCGTCCTTTGTGGCCATTTCGCAGATTTGGGGGAAGGCCGTCTTGTCATCCACGATTTCGCGGAAGTGAACCGCCGTGCCGAACTCCAGAAAAATCTCCTTCAGGCGTTCAATGCCTCCTTGCGCGGTCTGCAGGGACGAGGACAGACGTTTGCCGAGGACAATTTCTCCAACGTTGGCCAATTTTTCTTCGCAGGCCGGAAGATTGTAACTCATGACCGCAGGAAGCAGCACCGGGTGGACCATGCCGTGGCTGGTATCGAAAAATCCGCCCAGAGAATGGGCGATGGCATGGCAGGCGCCGAGGCTGGCATTGCTGAAACTCATGCCCGCGGCCACGGCCGCCATGGACAGGTTTTCCACGGCCAAGGGGTCTCGGGTTTTGAGTGCCGGTTTCAGGTTGTCCAAAATGAGGTGCATGGCCTTTAGGGCCTGAGTCTCGGTCAGCGTGTGGGCGATGAGGGACACGTAGGACTCGACGGCATGGGACAAGGCGTCCACGGCCGAGGATACGATGAGGTCGTCTTCGGCCGTGGAGAGCATGTCCGGGTCGATGATGGACACGTTGGGTGTCAGGGAGCGGCTGATGAGCGACATCTTCACCTTGCGCGCGACATCCGTGATGATGGCGAATTGGGAAATATCCGATCCGCTCCCCGCCGTCGACGGCAGGAAGATCATGGGTGGCAGAGGCCTGATGATCAGGTTCGCGCCTTCATAATCCTGAATGGTTCCCCCGTTGCTGGCCACGGTGGCCACACCCTTGGCCATATCCAGGGGACTGCCTCCCCCAAGGCCGATGACCACGTCCGCCCCTTCAGCCTTATACAGTTCGGCGCCGAGATGCACTTCGTAATCCCGCGGGTTGGAACTGACATTTGAATAATAGACCCACTTCAGCGCGGAGGCATCAAGGATCTCAAGAAGTTTGCCCACCCAACCGCTGCGCTCGAGACCCGGATCGCTGACTACGAAGACTTTTTTGGCTCCCAGCTGCAAGGCATACGAGCCAGTGTAATGCATGCTGCCATGGCCAAAAATGATTTCAGGCAAAGAGAATTTCCGAATGTCCATGTTTCATCCTCGAGTGAGTGTTGTCTTCATGACCGGGGCAAAAAAAGCGGCCCTCGAATATTGTCGTGCAAGAATACGACCGCTCCATCTCAAGAGGCCGGGGCTGGATGTCTTTGTCGAGGTTTGCTGTAACTGGCTGCAAATAAAGAATTCCAGTTCAAAAACAGCTTTATGCTACCGTACAACGCGTAGACTGGCAAAGGGGCTGTCTTGGGGTTGGTAGGCATAATGAGTCGTTTTGACCCAGGCTGCGTGTAGGGGTCAGGATCAAAGTGATACAGATCAAGCCAGGTTTTGATCCACAAGGCGTACACGTTTTTTCGTTTCAGTGGGGATGGAACTGCCCGTGTATGTAATTATGCATGGTTAGAGTGAAGGAACTCGTGTTTGGGTTCTTTTTTTCGTTATGGCCTCATTCTTGCCTTAAGGAAAATCACGAGAGTCAATTGTGGGGTTATATTTCGTGTCCAACAATCTTTAGTGAGGTGCAATCATGGCTGTTCAAGAAATGGTGTATGGATTTTTTATTCCCAGCGTTACTCTGATCGGTATTGGGGCTTCCAAACAGATTCCTGAAAAGATCAGATCCCTTGGCGGCAGCAAACCCCTGGTCGTCACCGACAAGGGCATCACCGGTTGTGGTTTGACCAAGCAGATCACCGACCTGCTGGACGCCGCAGGCATGAAGTACGAAGTCTACGACGAAACCATCCCGAACCCCACGGACAACAACGTCCATGCTGGCGTGGAAGTTTACAAGAAGAGCAAGTGCGATTCCCTGATCTCCCTGGGCGGCGGTAGCTCCCACGACTGCGGCAAGGGTATCGGCCTGGTCATCGCCAACGGCGGCAAGATTCACGACTTCGAAGGCGTTGACAAGTCCAAAAAGCCCATGCCTCCATATTTGGCAGTCAACACCACCGCCGGCACCGCCTCTGAAATGACCCGTTTCTGCATCATCACAGACACTTCCCGCAAGGTGAAGATGGCCATCGTTGATTGGCGCGTCACCCCCGGCATCGCCATCGACGATCCGATGCTGATGGTAGGTATGCCCCCGGCGCTGACCGCCGCCACCGGCATGGATGCCCTGACCCACGCCGTGGAAGCCTATGTTTCCACCATCGCCACCCCCATGACCGACGCCTGCGCCCAGAAGTCCATCGAACTGATCGCCAAGTACCTGCGCAAAGCAGTTGCCAATGGCAAGGACATCGAAGCCCGTGAAGGTATGTGTTTCGCACAGTACCTGGCCGGTATGGCTTTCAACAACGCCAGCCTCGGTCACGTTCACGCCATGGCTCACCAGCTCGGCGGCTTCTACGATCTGCCCCATGGTGAATGTAACGCCATCCTGCTGCCCCACGTCGAACGCGCCAACATGAACGCCAAGCTCGAACGCTTTGTCGACATGGCCAAGTTCCTGGGCGAGAATGTTGAAGGCATGTCCATCCGCGCCGCCGCTGAAAAGGCCCTCGACGCCATCAAGCAGCTGTCCACTGATGTCGGCATTCCTTCCGGCCTGATCGAGCTCGGCAAGCGTTACGGCAAGAACGTGCGCAAGGAAGACATCGCCATCATGACCGGCAACGCCCAGAAAGACGCATGCGGTTTCACCAACCCCGTTTGTCTGAAGGACGCCGATGTGGCTCGCATTTACGAGGCCGCCCTGTAGTTTGAACAATATGGAGCCAGCGCGCCGGAGAAATCCGGCGCGTTTGCCTTCGCGGCTCATCAAGAAAGGGGATTTTCCATGTGGTTTGATGACGCTTCGCTTCTTGGCCTGGAAGAGGTCGACTGGAAGGTCGGCGTCGAACGCAATGAGCTAAGCGTCACCATCCGCGACGAGGATTTTCTTGAATCGTCGAGATTCGATGAAACGTGGCGCGGAACGATGGAGATTTGCGCGAACTGCACATAACTCCTGATACTGAACGGATCATCGAGATCTGTGCCAAACCATGAGACTGCCGCGAAGTTTTCGATGCAAGTCCCAGGGGGCAGGGTTGGGGAGGCATTCTCCCAACCCTGCCCTTTTTTTTGTTTTATGTCAGAACTGGCAGGATTGACTGTCGGTCATACCCGTTAAAGAATAAGGAGTGTTTATGAAGATTTTACGCATCAATACCAAGACCAAGAGCTTCAAATTCGAAGAGCTTGGCGACCTGCTCGGTCTGGGCGGTCGCGCCC
>DHWB01000007.1 GCA_002412965.1 Desulfomicrobium sp. UBA5193 | reverse complement strand
AGCTGACCGGTACTAATAGATCGTGAGTCTTAACTCTCTCTCTTCACCTGTTTCTCTTATATATTTCGTCCTGGTGACCACGGCGGAGGGGTACCACCCGATTCCATTCCGAACTCGGAAGTTAAGACCTCCAGCGCCGATGATACTGCCAGTCCACTGGTGGGAAAGTAGGTCGTCGCCAGGACTTTTTTTATTCTCTCTTCTCTATGACCACAATAATCTCCTCACTTACACTCCTCTTTCTTCTTCTCGCTTTTTCCACGCATATTTTCGGACTCCCTGCAAACTGGTTCATCATCGCCATTCTTGCGCTCTGGGATTGGCTTGCGCCAGACTCCACTCTTTCTCTCAATACTCTTCTGATATTTGCTGGGATGGCATTCGCGGGCGAATGCATAGAATTTTGGTTACAAGCCATTGGGGCTCAGAAGTACGGAGCTTCCCGGTCAGGCAACTGGGGTGCCATTTTAGGCGCAATAGCCGGAGCGCTGTTGGGTGCACCTTTTCTTTTTGGCCTCGGCGCCCTTGCTGGTGCAATCGGCGGAGCCTACCTTGGCTGTCTTGGAATTGAACTGTTGAACAAACGCCCTCTTGCCGAGGCGAAACAGGCCGCCTGGGGGGCCATGGTTGGCAAAGTGCTTGGTATGGCCGTGAAAATTGGAATAGGGATCTTTTTTCTGGTCCAAACGGTTGACTTGCTTTTTTAGCTCGCGCCCTGCTTTGATGAGTGAATGACGGTCAAGATATTCGTAAATGCGCTTAGTCAGGCCCGCGACATGATTTCAAACAATTCTTGATTACGAACGCCGGTTAATTGTGGAGCACCCACTTTGATGGGCTACTCCACGCTCTTGCTACATATTAGCCACATATCCCTTATCCACTACTCGTCCCGGTGTTTTTGCCGCATTTTTTGCCAGTTCGTCACACCGTTCATTTTCCGGATGTCCGTCGTGGGCTTTGACCCAATGAAAAAAAACTTTATGTGATTGCAGGAGGGGGAGGAGTCTTTCCCAAAGGTCTCTGTTTTTGACCGGTTTTTTGGCCGAGGTCATCCATCCGTTTTTAATCCAGGTTTGGATCCACTTTTTGGAAATCGCGTCGCAAACATAACGTGAATCTGTATGGATATGCACAGTGCAGGAGCGTTTCAAGTGCGAAAGAGCGTGGATAACGCCCCGAATTTCCATTCGATTGTTTGTTGTCTCGACATATCCTTTGCTGAGCTCCTTGCGGTTCTGAGACCAGACAAGAATGGCTCCCCATCCACCTGGGCCTGGATTGCCAAGACTTGAACCATCTGTATAAACTGTTACATCCGTATCGGCCATGGACTACTCTTTGTTTCTCGTTGAAACGAGGCTGCAAGTTTTCGTTAAAAAAACATGTATCGTCTTCGATTTCTTGACCTAGCGTAAGGAGTCTTTTACGAAGGTGCATTATGAACTGGGACTGGGAAAAACTACAAGAAAAAAGGCAGAGGCAATCTGGCCCCATACCTGGGCCGGATCTTGGTGATTTAAACGAAAAAGTCAAACAGTTTAAACAGATGAATCTGCCTGGGTGGCGGATCATTGTCTTGGCGGCGGTTGTGCTCTGGATTGGGAGCGGAATTTACCTCGTCCAGCCTGATGAAGTCGGCGTGGTCAAACGATTTGGAGCTTATAATCGTACGACCGAACCAGGCCCGCATTTTCGACTTCCTTTTCCTTTTGAATCGGTTTTGACCCCGCAAGTCACAAAGATTCAGAGGATTGAAGTCGGTTTTCGTGGCAGCACCGCTTTTACCCCGGGAACGGGTACACAACTCCGATTGGTCCCGGAAGAATCCCTCATGCTCACGGGTGATGAAAACATTGTCGACGTTCAATTCATAGTCCAGTTCTTGATCGAGAATGCTCAAGACTATTTGTTCAACGTCGCCAATCAGGACAAGACGGTCAAGGACGCGGCTGAAGCAGCCATGCGCGAGGTTATTGGCTACAACAAGATCGATTCGGCTCTGACCGACGATAAATTGACGATCCAAAACGATACGCGCGATCTTTTGCAAAAGATCCTGGACAGCTACCAGAACGGGATCAGAGTTGTTGCGGTGCAGCTTCAGGATGTCCACCCTCCAAAACAGGTCATTGATTCCTTCAAAGATGTGGCCAGCGCCAAAGAGGACAAAAGTCGTTTCATCAATGAGGCCGAGGCCTATGAAAATGACCTGATTCCCCGGACCCGTGGTGAAGCAGCCTCAATTCTTAACCAGGCCCAGGCGTACAAGGAAACGAAAATCCTTCAGGCCAAGGGCGACAGTGACCGCTTTCTGTTTGTGCTGGAAGAATATCGCAAGGCAAAGGATATCACCAAGAAACGCATTTATCTTGAAACGATGGAGGAGATACTTTCTCGTCCTGAAGTTGATAAAATTATTATTTCCAATGAGTCCATGCAGCGCGTCTTCCCCTACTTGCCTCTGCAGCGGTCCGGTAAAGGGACCGTGTCTGGACAGGGTAAAGAAGGAGGAGTGCAATAATGAAAACGATTCAATTTGCCATCGCCGGGATTGGCGTAGCAGTTTTTTTACTCCTTCAATGTGTGTTTGTTGTTGATCAAACAGAACGGGCCATTCTTCTGCAACTTGGTAAGCCTGTTGGTAACGCTGATTACGTTCCAGGACTTCATTTTAAGCTTCCATTTGTGCAGAATGTCATCTTTTTCGATTCTCGGGTGCTTGAATACGACGCTCCTGCAGCGGAAATTCTCACCAAAGACAAGAAGAACATGGTTGTCGACAATTATTCGAGGTGGAAAATTGTCAATCCTCTTTTATTTTATCGAACGGTACGGAATGTCCAAGGCGGTCTGTCCCGCATTGACGATATAGTCTATTCTCAAATGCGTGAGGCCTTGGGGCGTTATACCCTTACAGAGATAGTTGCCGTTGAGCGTTCGTCAATCATGGAAGAAGTGACGACCAAGGCCAACGTGCTTTTGAGCGAGTATGGGATCTTTATAATTGATGTCCGCATCAAGCGGACAGATTTGCCTCAAGAGAACCAGATGGCCATTTATGGCCGCATGCAAGCCGAACGTGAACGCCAAGCCAAACAGTATCGTTCGGAAGGACGCGAAGAAGCCACCAAGATCACGACTCTGGCTGATCGGCAGCGGGCAGTTCTCTTGGCTGATGCGCGTCGCGCCGCCGAATCTGCACGAGGCGAGGGTGAGGCCGCTGCAACGGGCATCTACGCGCAAGCGCTCTCGCAGGATCCCGATTTTTATGAGTTTGTACGGACCATGGACGCATACAAGAAAACCATGAAAGACCAGACTCAGTTTGTCCTGACTCCGGAAAGTGAGTTCTTCAAGTATTTGCAGTAGATCGACGTGACCCATAAAAAAAGGCGGCTCAGGCCGCCTTTTTTTATGGATTTTTATGATGTTACAAAGTTTTTGCGTCTTCTTCCACTTGTTCGATCATCTTGCGTCGTTCTGTCAAAATCCGTTCCGCCAATGCACGGTCGTGCAGTGCAAGAATTTGTGCCGCAAGCCAGGCTGCGTTTCTCGCTCCTACCTTATCCAGGGCGAGTGTTCCGACGGGAAATCCCGGAGGCATTTGTACTGTTGCCAAAAGGGCGTCCCAGCCGCCAAGGGCCGAAGCGGAAATGGGGATGCCGAGAACAGGACGAATGGTCTTGGCTGCCACCGCACCCGCCAAATGCGCGGCGAGACCAGCGGCACAGATGAAGACTTGGGTTCCCGCTTCTTCAAGTTCATGAATCAAGCGAGCGGTTCGATCCGGGGTGCGGTGTGCCGAAGTGATGGTGAATGCGTACGATACTCCAAGTTTGTCCAAAACATCCGCGCAAGGGCGAACTGTCGCCTCGTCGGATTTACTGCCCATGAATATTGCAACTGCTGGCATCATGTCCTCCTCAAGCCTTTGATGGCGATGTCCTTGCGGTAATAGCTGTTCTCGAAGTGGAGCCTCTCTACTGCCTGATAGGCTCTTTTTCGGGCCTCTTCAAGATTGGCTCCCAATGCAGTCACTCCTAAAACCCGGCCACCGCTGCTGACGGTTTGCCCATTGCTCAGTTGCGTGCCAGCCTGGAAAACCTTAACGGTTTCAATTTGCTCGGCCTCTTCAATTCCGGTGATGAGCATCCCTTTCGGATAGGATTGCGGATAGCCCAGAGCCGCCATGACGACGCAACAGCTTGTTTCAGGATGAAAGAGAACTTTCGAGGGCGCGAGCGTGCCATCTACGCAGGCGAGCATGATCTCGACCAGGTCGGACTTCAGCCGGGCCATGAGTGGCTGGCATTCGGGATCGCCAAAGCGGACATTGTACTCCAGTACCATGGGACCCTGGGTTGTCATCATCAGGCCGGCGTAAAGAATGCCCTTGAAGGGTTGGCCGATGGCGGCCAGATGCTCGGTGATGGGGCGGATGGCCAAGTCCGCCATGGCGGCACTCTGAGACAGGGGCAAGACCGGCGCCGGGCTGTACGCTCCCATGCCGCCGGTATTCAGGCCCGTGTCATTGTCGCCGATACGCTTGTGGTCTTGCAGCGATGGCATGGGTACGATGGTCGTACCGTCGCAAAAGGCCATGAAGGAGGCTTCCTCGCCAACCAGTGCTTCTTCGACGACCACTGTTTGCCCTGCGGATCCGAAAATCTGATCGATCATCATGTCCCTGAGCGCCTCTTCGGCTTCGCGCAGGGTTTGGGCGATGACCACTCCTTTGCCTGCCGCCAGCCCGTCCGCCTTGATAACCATGGGCAAGGGGTGGGCGCGCACATACTCCAAGGCTCTCTCATGGCTGTCGAAAACCTGAAAATCAGCAGTAGGCACTCCTGTCTCTCGCATCATGTTCTTGGCAAATGCCTTGGAGCCTTCCAACTGGGCGGCAAAGGCGCATGGGCCGAAGCAGGGAATCTGTACGGCGTCCAACGCTTCCTTGAGACCCAGTACAAGGGGGAGTTCGGGCCCGGCGACAACCAGCCCGATCTTGTTCTCGCTGGCGAAGGAAACAATGCCTTTGATATCGTCGTCCTTGATCGGGACATTGGTGCCCAGCATGGCTGTGCCGCCATTGCCGGGGGCAATGAAAAGCTTGTCCAGCAAGGGGCTTTGACTGATTTTCCAGGCCAAGGCGTGTTCGCGTCCGCCGGCCCCGACAATAAGAATATTCAAGGAATCCTCCAGTGATCCAATCGGATGAAGTACGGGAGCTCGCTAAGAGCGCCGTTTAAACAATTTTTCCAGGTCGGCCACGCCCCAGCGCACGGCAACAGGACGACCATGCGGGCAGTAATTTTTTTCCGGCAACCGTTGCCAAGAGTCAACGAGTGCCAAGGCCTCATCGGGGGTGAGCACGTCTCCTGCCTTTATTGCGGACTTGCAGGCCATCACAGCCCAGAGATCCTCCATGGATCGGGATTTGCTCGCGAGCACGTCTTCAATGAATTCCTTGGCCTTGGCCGGTGTCAGCAGGGTCGGTACGGCATGAATCAAAAGGCGTTGCCTAGAGGCGAGTTCAAGGGAGAAGCCGAGCCCTTCCAGCTGAGTCCATATTTCTTGGAGCAGCGCGGTTTGGGCCGGATGCAGTGATGTTTCCAGAGGAAGAAGAAGTGGACGCCGGTCGCCGCGGGCGCCCTGTGTGCGGAGCATGTTGAATAGGACTCGCTCATGGGCGGCATGCTGGTCGATGAGGGTGATCTCGTTCTGGGATGAAAGAATAAGGTATGTGCGCGCAAATTGACCAAGATATTGCGCACCCGCGGAATTCGGCAGAGTTTGGGGCGCTGGCGCGGGGTCCTCAATGGAGGCCATCAAGTCCTTTGGTGTTTCAAAAAGTTGCTGTGCGGCAACTGAGGATGCGAATTTATGCGACCATGGCTGATCATAGAGGACACGTTTTTCCCCGGTTTCCACGTGAAATGATGTGGGATCTGGGATGGCTGGGCGCATCTCTGGCAAAGCCTGGTGAATATGTGTGATCGCCTGCACAGACGCATGACCCTGAATTTGCGTTTGGTGGGAATTTTGATCCAGACTTTGCAATACGGCTTTGCGGACGATGCGGAAAATGGCGCTCTCATCCTGAAAACGGACCTCGGTTTTGGCCGGGTGTACGTTCACGTCCACTTCGTCCGGCGGGATCTGCAGGAAAAGTACCGCCTGCGGATATTCCTTGCCCAGAATTCTGCCGCGGTAAGCTTCGCGAATGGCGCTCAATATTATCTTGTCCTGGACCGGTCGGGTATTGACGTAGACGTAAATCCGGTCAGCGCGCGCCTGAGCCATGGCTGGGTCTCCCGCAAGACCATGGATGGAGATCGGACCGTCCGCAAAGTTGACATCGTAAGATGATTCTACAACCTCCCTGGGCCAGATGCTCGCAAGTCTTTGAGCCAAGTTTTGTCCGGCCATAAATCGGTGTACAGTTCTCTCTGCGTTCAGGAATTCGAAATCAACATCGGGGTTGGCGAGGGCCATGCGCACCGACAGATCCGTGCATTTGCGGGTTTCCGTGGCTGGTTGTTTCAAAAATTTGAGGCGGGCCGGAACGTTGGCAAAGAGATCATTGATCTCGATTTCGGTACCTTTGGGCATGGCTGTCTTGGCCTGGCCGAGGATTCTCCCGTGCAGCACCTCCAGAACCGCGCCATCGCCATCCTGAGTTGCTGAGGCCAGACGAAAACGGGAAACAGAGGCGATACTGGGCAAAGCCTCGCCTCGAAAACCGAAACTGCGTATTTCCTGCAGATCATGCAAACTGCTCAGCTTGCTGGTTGCGTGCCGGGTAACGGCCAGTTCAAGCTGGTCTTCGGATATGCCGAAGCCGTTGTCGCTGACCTTGATGTAGGATTGGCCACCATCCCTGACCTGAACACGGATTCTCGTCGCACCAGCATCGAGAGCATTTTCAATGAGTTCTTTGATGACACTGGCAGGGCGCTCAACCACTTCGCCCGCGGCGATCTGGTTCAGCAAGTCGGTCGGAAGAAGGCGGATTTGTTGCTGCTGCATGGCTTATCGGCCCAAGGAGCCCAATTGTGCAAGGATGATGCGAAATTCGAATCGCTTCTCCTCGTCTGTTTGGGTCCAGGAGGTCTCGGCTGCGAAACATTGATGATCGTAGCGCAGGATAAGCGTTTTTTCCAAGTCCGTATTGGCTTCCCAGTCAACGCGGTATGTAAACGCCGTACTCCAATTTTTATTGATGGCTATGCCTCCGCGAAAGGCGGCTATGCGCTGCCGTTCCTGTTCCTGGCGAAGGTACTCATCGATTTCTTCCAGAAAATCCAAGCCGAAGGAGAGGTAAAGCAGATCCTCGTAGCGAGTGGACAGAATGTGTTCGTGCTCCGTGATGCTGCCTTCATAAGGGGAGACCCATGTCTTGTTCCTTAAGGACAGCCAGGGGCTGAGGTTGGTGGTCAGGTCCGTCAGCACGTCGGAAAAGGGCCGGTTGGGGTATTCGTCGGTATCTTCATTCCTGGTTTCTTCACGAATACTGTATGCTTGTTCAAAGCGCAGACGTGCCAAATCAAAATAGTCAATATTGAGGCCGGTTTTCCCCTGCTCCTCTGGGCTTGGCTGCAACCTTCCCGTCTTGGTGGTGAAAATGTTGGTCAGAGAATACTCAAGCTCATTTTTGGCATCAATTCGGTCGATTTCATCGAAATATGGGTAGTTGTCCTGATCGGAGTAGGGGATATAGGAATATTCGAGTCGTGGCTGTACGGCGTGTTTCAACTTAAGCCACGTTGCAGATTCTGAATTGGCAGGAATTTTACTTTCTTCCGTCAAGGTGAAGATGCGCGAAAACTCTGTGTATGTACTCGCTGAAAAGTCAGGCAACAATCGGCTCTGCGTACTCTTGTCCGTGTCCACATCGTCGTCTTCACCCTCAAAACGTTCAACAAAGTAATTTGTGCCGCGAAGACCGGCCTTGGGGATGACGGAACCATATGCGAAGTGAAGTGGAAAGCCCGCAATGGGATGAATATCGATACGCGATCCAGTAGTTCCGTATTCGCGCCAAAAGGAGGCCAGCTGGGAGCTTCCTTCGACAGTCAGCGGTGTTTGGAAAAATTGGGTCTGGTACAGATTCAGGTTGAGTTCCGGAAGCCTTTGCAAGGTCGGATCGTTGGCCCTGTCCTTGCCGCTGAGATTGTTGTTACTCCCGTATTCGAGATTTTGCGTGTACTCGACCAGGCCCTGGAAACCGACGTTCGCCCAGTTGCGACTCAAAAGGGCGCGGTTGACGCGAAGTTCGTCGTCGTTGTCGTCCAGATCGCGGCCAAAATACTGAAGGAAGTCCTTCCGGCTTTTATTGAAGCCTGAATACCCGCGTGAAAATTCTCGCAAGTAATCCTGGTCCGAGACAAGGTCGAGATCGGCTTTGAAATTCCAGTCGGGTTCACCCAGATAGCCGTCGTATTTGCCTCGCGCCCACCAGCGGTTCTGGTTATCGCGTTTCATGTTCCAGTTATCGCTGTACAGTGACTCGCTTTCCGTCTGCTGATCGAAGAGATAGTCGAATTTCCAGATGCCCTTAGTATGGATGTCGGGCACCATTCGATATTCACCACCGAGCATGAGGCCTTTTTCGGTCATGAGGTTGGAAAAAAGCGTCAGGTCCTGCTCTTCATCGATGACCTGATAATAGGGCTGATTGTAGGTAAATCCAAGCTTGTCACTTACTCCGAGTTCCGGAAGGAGAAACCCGCTTTGTCGTTTGGTTTTGACAGGAATGACGGCATAGGGGGATAGGAACATCGGCTGATCCAAGATCTGAAACCGGGGAGCCCAAAGATGCGCGTATCCGTCCACGGTGATGTCGCCGCGCGAGGCTTTTATGGACCAAGCCGGGCGCTCACCATCACAGACAGTGACCGTGGCTTCACGAAATTCGTATGTGTCGGGGCCTGTTTTTTTGAGGATGGTTCCTTCGAAGTACATATGCGGGTCTTCCATGAAGACTTGGCCGTTTTTGAGCCAACCGGTGTTGGAGTTGAGATCGAACTCCGCCTCCTCGGCCTTCAAGAAATCCCCCTGAAATTTTGCCTCGACATTGCCTTTGAGAAACACCCATTTGGTGGATTGGTAGTAGCGGGCATAGTCTGCTCGAATGTAATCCGCGCCACGGTCCAGGACAACGTTTCCAAAGGCTTCGACATATTGATTGTCGTGGCTGGCGGAGGTCTTGTCCGCAAGCAGGCGCCAGGACTTCGGTTCATCCTGCTCAATAGGTGCGGCAAGAGCCGAGGTGCCGAACGAAATCAAAATATAAAGCGATGCAATGACCAGTATTCGTAGCTTCATGGATTCGCCGTTGAGTGATCGAGTGTTGGTGTGGATGTGGCGGCACTGGTAGCATAAGCGGCTTTGGATTCCTAGTCCGAAGAAGCAGGGTAGCTGGCATGTCCGAAAGCGGTGGGCCATTTGGCGTGGCGGGTTGCAGTCAACAGACTTGGGGATAGATTAACATATTGGATTCATGGTCATGTTTCTCCTTTGTCCTTGTTGCATTTTTCACAAACAGCTTGACCTTGAGGGGGAGGTGATTTAAGAACCGCGCAAATCTGTCCTGCTCTTCCACGACGTTGCGCGGCCAAGTGTCGCTTTTTTTAACTTTCTGAAATTTAAGGTAATTATGGAAATTCAAAAATTCCTGGCCGATCATCATCACAGTATATGCGCTCAATGGGCAGAGGCGATCATCAACACATACCCTGAAGAAGGGGCTAAATTTTTTTCGGGATCCGCAAATCAATTTTCCAATCCAGTAGGACATACTTTTCGGAATAATGTCGAACGGATATACAAGATTCTGGTGAGTGGGGGCGACATTTCAGGATGTGCCACCGACCTGGACGGGATCTTACGCATCCGGGCGGTACAGGGTTTTGCGCCGTCTGTGGCCCTGTGTTTTTTGCCTGCACTCAAGGAGATCGTGCATCGCGAGATCGAGAAGGCGTATCCTTCAGAATCGGAGGATGCAGCGTTGCATGAGTTCAACGTGCGTGTTGACCGTTTGACCATGATTGGCTTCGATCTCTACATGTCGTGTCGTGAGCTTCTCTGGCAGCAAAAAGCCAACCAATTGTACAGCAGAACGCACAAATTGCTTGAAAAAGCCAATTTGTTGAAGGACGAGGAGGTAGCGGGGTAGTGTCCGTTAAGTATATTTTCAGTGTTAACCCTTTAGCGAGGTAAAAGGTACATGAAAGCTCTTTACTCCCTTTTCCTGGTCTTTGCCCTCGCGGCATTAGCCCTAGTGGGCGCCGGGGCCTTGGGTATGGAAAAAGCCTTTGGGCTGTACATACCCTTCCTGGCAGTCGCGGTTTTTGTGGTGGGATTCTGTATGAGGGTTGTGGACTGGGGCAAATCGGCAGTGCCGTTCTGCATCCCCACAACATGCGGCCAGCAGGAATCCCTGCCTTGGATCAAGCAGAACACCATTGAAAATCCTTCCACCACGGGCGGCGTCGTGATGAGGATGATCTTGGAAGTGCTGTTGTTCAGGTCATTGTTCCGCAACACCCAGGTGAATCTGCAGGAAGACAAGGTGACCTACGGTTCAAGCAAGTGGCTGTGGCTTGGTGCGTTGGCCTTCCACTATTCTTTTTTGGTCATTGTGCTGCGGCACATGCGTTTTTTCACAGAGCCGGTACCGGGCATTATCGCGGGCATTGACGCCATCGACAGCATGTTGCAGATCGGCGCACCGACTCTCTATTTGACGGATCTCGTCTTTGTAGCGGCAGTGACGTATCTTTTCATTCGTCGAGTCGTGGTCCCGCAGATTCGCTACATCTCTCTGGTGCAGGATTATTTCCCCCTGTTCCTGATTCTCGGGATCGCCTTTTCCGGCATTTTCATGCGCTATTTTGCCAAGGTCGACATCATCTCCGTCAAGCAGCTCGCCATGGGGTTGGTGACTTTTTCCTGGGTGATTCCGGAAGGCATCGGTGTGATATTCTATATCCACATGTTCCTGGTTTCCGTGCTGTTGGCTTATTTCCCGCTTAGCAAACTGATGCACATGGGCGGAGTATTTCTTTCCCCCACGCGCAACATGAATTGCGCCTCCAGGAAGTTCCGGCACGTCAATCCCTGGAAGTTTGAAAATGTCCACTACCACACCTACGAAGAATACGAGGATGAATTCCGGGAAAAGATGGTCGACAAAGATCTTCCCGTGGACAAGCCTTTAGCAGAAGGAGCTGAGTAATGTCTGATCTGCCACGCCCTGAAGCGCTTTTTGCAAATATCGATTACACTCCGCCCAAAGCGGATTGGATGGATGTGCCGGTGCATATCAAGCCCGGCCGCTACTGCTATGCCGCCAACCCCGATAGCGTGAACTATGTGGGACTGCCGAATGCCCGAAAGTGGAATCCTCTCGAAGAAGATTGGAAGCTTCCGGAGAATTGGCAGGAGACCATTTTTAACGGATTGCGCGAACGCCTGCAGAAGTACCGTTCCTTCAAGATCTTCATGGACATTTGCGTTCGTTGCGGCGCTTGCGCCGATAAGTGTCATTTTTTCATTGGATCGGGTGATCCCAAGAACATGCCAGTCCTGCGAGCCGAGTTGCTGCGTTCCGTATATCGTGGCGAGTTCACGACCTTTGGCAAGATCATGGGCCGCTTCGCCGGTGGACGCAAGCTAACCGCCGAAGTGCTCAAGGAATGGTGGTACTACTTTTTCCAGTGTTCAGAATGCCGCCGGTGCTCCGTCTTCTGCCCCTACGGCATTGATACGGCAGAGGTGACCATAATTGGTCGCGAACTGCTGAACCTGCTCGGTCTGAACATCGACTGGATCGCGACTCCTGTGGCCAACTGCTATCGCACAGGCAACCATCTCGGCATTCAGCCCCACGCTCTCATCGATATGATCGATTTTTTCTGTGATGACATTGAGGACATTACCGGCATCAGGCCAGAGCCGTCCTTCAACAAAAAGGGTGCGGACATCCTTTTTGTGACTCCTTCCGGCGACGTGTTCGCCGATCCGGGCACGTACACATGCATGGGCTACCTCATGCTGTTCGAGTACCTCAAGCGCGAATACGGCCTAGATGTGACCTGGTCGACCTACGCTTCCGAAGGCGGAAACTTTGGTTTCTTTACCTCGCATGAAACCATGAAGCGCCTCAATTCAAAGATGTACATGGAAGCCGATCGCCTTGGCGTGAAGTGGATCCTTGGTGGCGAATGCGGACACATGTGGCGCGTAGTGCATCAGTACATGGACACGCTGAACGGTTCTGATTTCCAGTCGTCCCGGATGGAGGTTCCCTCCAACCCGATTACCGGAACCGTATTCAAGAATGCCGCCAGCACCAAAATGGTTCATATCGCCGAATTCACTGCTGATCTTATCAAGCACGGTAAGCTCAACCTGAACAAGAAACGCAACGCCAACGTGCATCTGACCTGGCATGACTCCTGTAATACCGCCCGCGGCATGGGCCTTTTGGAAGAGCCGCGGTTTGTTGCCAAGAGCGTTGTGGAGAAGTTCACCGAGATGCCTGTAGGCACCATCCGCGAGCAGACATTTTGCTGTGGTGGCGGCGCGGGCCTCAATGCCGGCGAAAATGACGAGCTGCGCATGATGGGCGGTCTGCCCCGTGCCAATGCCGTGAAGTATGTTCACGATAAACATGGTGTGAACATGTTGGGTTGCGTCTGCGCCATCGACCGCGCGGTACTGCCCAACTCCATGGCCTACTGGGTACCGGAAGTGAGTGTTTGCGGACTGCACGAACTTGTTGCGAACGCTTTGGTCTTTCCGGGAGAAAAGGAACGCGAAACCGATCTTCGTGGTGAAGACCTGCCCGGGATGGAGGATGAATGATGTACGACAAGAATAAAATTCTGATCGGTCTTGCCGTGTTTGTGGTCTTCATGACCTATCCTTTCTGGAACAACATCGGCAGCGCCGCTTACAAAAGACCCGAATTGGAAAAGCCGCGCATTGCAAAGGAATGCGTGGAAAGTGTCGAGTTTATGCGCAGCGAACACATGTCCATGCTCAACGACTGGCGTGACGAGGTTGTCCGCAACGGAGAGCATGAGTATCATTCCACGGCCAGCCACCAGGTCTTTCAGAAGAGTCTGACCAAGACCTGTATCAAGTGCCATGAGAACAAGGACAAGTTCTGCGATAAATGCCATGCGACAGTTTCCGTGAACCCCTACTGCTGGGATTGTCATGTTGATCCGAAGGGGGAAAAGAAATGAAAACTTTGCGTAGAGATTTCTTGAAGATTGCCGCCGTGGCTGTTCTGGGGTGGGGTGTCCGTCCCGCGTCGGAGCTGCTGGCTGCCGGTGGAGGCGGCGCGAGCGAAGGACTGCTTTTCGCGTCCCGTCATGCGGTACACTCCGGACCCAATGCTCTCAAGGCCTCGCGGTGGGCTATGGTCATTGACACGTCCAAGTTGACAGATGAGATTGTCGCGGACGTAACAAACATTTGTCACACCACTCATAATGTTCCGAATGTTCCCGGTAATCAGAATCTCAAATGGATCTGGGAAACATCAATGGAGCACCTCTTCCTGGACAACCATCACGAATATCAGCCTGAGTCTGGCGCCAAGTCGGCTCTGGCCTTGTGTAACCATTGCGACAACCCCCCCTGTGTGCGGGTTTGCCCGACCAAGGCTACATTTCAGCGTGAAGATGGCATCGTCATGATGGATTTTCACCGCTGTATCGGTTGCCGTTACTGCATGGCTGGATGTCCCTACGGTTCCAGAAGTTTCAACTTCAAAGATCCACGTCCTTTTATAGAGAAGGTAGATCTGGATTACCCCACCCGCACCAAGGGCGTGGTCGAGAAGTGTGAATTTTGTGCCGAGCGTCTGGCTGAAGGGAAAATGCCTTCGTGCGTTGAAGTCTCCGCAGGAGCCATAGCCTTCGGGGATTTGGCTGACCCTGAATCCAATGTGCGCAAGTTGCTCGCGGAGCGCTTTTCCATCAGGCGCAGCCCGTACCTTGGAACCAAACCTTGTGTTTACTATCTCGTGTAAGGGGTGAGTCATGCTTGAAAAAGCCACAACTGGAACAAAAGTTTATTGGGGATGGATCGCCTTTTTGCTCCTGCTGATGAGTGTCGGGGCGGCGTGCTACTGGCAGCAGCTCTCGAACGGTTTGACAATCACGGGTATGAGCCGTGATGTGTCCTGGGGCTTTTATATCGCGCAGTTCACCTTCCTGGTTGGAGTTGCCGCTTCGGCCGTTATGCTGGTTATTCCGAAATATCTTCATGATTACCACAAGTTCGGCAAGATTCTCATTCTCGGCGAATTCAATGCCGTGGCCATGGTTATTTTGTGCTTGCTTTTTATTGTCGCTGACTTGGGTTCTCCGCAGCGGCTCATGAACGTCCTTCTCCATCCCACACCTAATTCGGTCCTGTTTTGGGATATGGTGGTCTTGAACGGATATCTGTTGATCAACATCCTTGTTGGCTGGGTCACTCTGGAAGCAGAGCGCAAGCAGGTTGCCCCTCCCAAGTGGATCAAATTCTTCATCTACCTCTCCATTCCGTGGGCGGTCTCCATCCACACGGTAACGGCCTTCCTGTACTGCGGTCTTCCCGGACGCGGGTACTGGCTGACCGCAGTCCTCGCCGCGCGCTTCCTGGCCTCGGCCTTCGCCGCCGGTCCCGCATTCCTGATCCTGGTGACCTACATTGCCAAGATCTTCACGGGCTTTGATCCCGGCAAGGGTGTTTTGGCCACGCTTGGTAAGACGGTTGTCTATGCCATGTGCGTGAATCTCTTCCTGCTGCTGTGCGAAGTGTTCACTGTCTTCTACAGTCAGATTCCTTCACACATGGCCCACCTTCAGTACCTGTTCGTCGGATACCATGGGCACGGCGTTCTCGTCCCCTGGATGTGGTCGGCAATGATTATGGCCGTTGTAGGCATCCTTATCCTCATTGTTCCCAAAAACAGAGAGCAGGACAATCTCTTGATCATCGGTTGCCTGCTTATCTTTATCGGAGCCTGGATCGACAAGGGCCTCGGGATGATCGGCGGAGGATTTGTGCCCAACCCGCTGCATGAGATTACCGAATACGTACCAACCCAGCTGGAACTTGGTGTTTCCCTGGGTATTTATGCCACCGGCTTCTTGGTACTGACCATCCTTTATAAGGTTGCCATCGGCGTTAAGCAGGAAATAGAATAATAACAGCCGTTGCGGGCGTCATTTGTGGCCCTCGCAACGGCAATATGCCGAATTTTAAGCTTTTAATTTGACTTATGAGCTCGGTGCTATTTAGGTTTACAGCTTTTTTGAAGGTGTGTAAGGGTCCCTTATCCAACTCGCATACGCGAGAATTTTAAAGAATTTTGGAGGTAGATCATGGGTTATACGGTTACCGTCGATGTCGACAAATGCAATGGTGATGGCGAATGTGTGGATGTTTGTCCTGTTGAAGTTTATGAACTTCAGAATGGCAAGGCCGTGGCAGTGAACGAAGAAGAATGTCTGGGCTGCGAATCTTGCATCGAAGTCTGCGAGCAGGGCGCTCTTACCATCGAAGAAAACTAGGTCTTTTTTCTTGAGGCAGGCCCTTGCAAGGGCCTGCCATTCACCTACAGGCAACTCGATCTGAGCTTCGCCCTGCTTTCAGCCTAAATTCATATTTCTTCAGTCTTGCTTACTCCTTTTTTAGCATCATTTCTGAGGGATAATAATATCCCGGCGAGGGAATTTCTCCATGAATCTGGATTTATCACATTTTTTCACAGAGTATGAATCGCTTGTGGCCCAGGTCGATGCCGTTTTCCAAAAAGTGTCCGGCAATTTTGCTGCCGAAGTTCGTTGTCAGCAAGGATGCAGTGACTGTTGTCATGCCCTTTTTGACGTCACACTTGTTGAAGCCCTGTACCTGAACAATAAATTTTCCGGTCTTGATGAAGTTCGTAGAAACGAAATTTTGATCGAGGCAGACAAGGCAGACCGCAAGGCCTATCTCCTCAAGAAAAAGGCCTCGCGCGAGGCCGGCGAAGTCGATCATTCGGAAATTCTGCTTCGCACCGCCAAGGAACGTATCCGTTGCCCTCTGCTTGATCAGGACGATAAATGCTCTTTGTACGCGTATCGTCCCATTACATGCCGAATATACGGTATACCATTGGATATAGGTGGCAAGTCGCATACCTGCGGGTTGTCCGGTTTTGAGCCTGGTAGGCCGTATCCAGCGGTTAAGCTGGAACGCATCCAGGATACGCTTCTTGCGCTGAGCAATCAGATTCTTGATGAAGTCGGTTCGAAATACGAAGATTTTCGGCTGATGCATGTCCCTGTTTCTTCGGCCCTGATGACGGTATATTCCAAAGAGTTCTTTACTGGCCGGGAAGTTGATGCTGAAAGCGCAGTTCCAAGTGCCGCAGGGGGAGACGATGCTTAGGCCAATGACGATGACGGACGAGCATGAAGCGCAAAAAAAGGCCATTTATGAGCAGATGTCGCCGCGCAGGCGCAAGTTTGTAGACAAAATAGGTTATGATCGCTGGAATCCTTTTGCCGAACCTAAAGACCCCATTGAATGGCGTACTGATGGGACAAAAAGAACCACACAGCAGCTGGTTCGGGAATACCTTCAAACACATGCTCCAGAAAAGTATAGCAATGCTTACGGCCAAGGTGTGCTGGAGATGTGTCTCGGTATGGTGAATGGCGACGAGCGCTATATCGGAATGTTTGAGTTTTCTCGCTGGTACGCAACAGAGCTTGAAAAACATAATATTGATATTAACGATTATAAGCCCTAGAGTGAGTTATTTATGAAAAACAGAGCTGATTACGGTCCAAAAACTGTGGCTGCATTAAAGGCAGCGCTGAATGACAATCCAGATTCTGCAGCGCTGATTTACAATTTAGGTGTTTCGCTTGTAGCTGAGCGCAATTTAGTAGAAGCTCAAAAGGCTTTTGAAGAAGTTGTCGCACTTGAACCAAATATTGCTGAAGCGTATGTTCAGCTTGGTGGTTTGGCGATGCATCGTGGCGATCTTGATGAGTGTCTCAAAATGAACAAGAAGGCTACAGAAGTACGCCCTCGCTTTGCTGTTCCGTGGGGTAACATCGGTTTTGTGCACATGCAGCAGCAAAATCCCGATAAGGCCATCAAGGCGCTCAAAAAAGCAATCAGTCTAGATCCCCAATTTATCCAAGCTCATACCACCCTTGGAAGTGCCTATCTTGCACTGGGTGATCCTGATGGCTGTATCATGCAATGCTCCAAGGCTATAGAGATTGAGCCAAAGTTTGGACCTGCCTACAATAACATCGGGCTCGCATTTCTGGATAAAGGGGAGCCCAAGAAGGCGCTCATGTATTTCGACAAGGCCATTGAGACGGGGTTTGAGTTAGAGCCTCAGGTTCTTGCCGAGATAGCACAGTATCGATAGTGTTTCCGTGCGCAAGCCCTCCTGAACTAAATTCAGGTTGACAAAGCGGTTGGATTGTACGAAGATTCACGAGCATGAATTTTTCAGAACTAGTTGAAATTGTTACGAGGTTGAGGGTCGCGCGGTATAAAATATACCAGCGCGATGACTGTGCACGGTCTAATCTTTTTAAGGAGGATGTGTAATGGCTAAACATGCGACCCCGTTGCTGGATCAGCTTCAGAGCGGTCCGTGGCCGAGTTTTGTGGCGGACATCAAGGAGGAAGCCGAGAGACGTCATAAAAACGTAGATAAAGTGGAATATCAGATTCCGATCGACGTTTGTGACGATCTTCTTGGTATTCTGGAACTGTCCTACAAGGACGGCACCACTCACTGGAAACACGGCGGCATCGTTGGCGTGTTTGGTTACGGTGGCGGCGTTATCGGCCGTTACTGCGATCAGCCCCAGATGTTCCCCGGCGTTGCTCATTTTCATACCATTCGTGTCGCTCAGCCTGCGGGCATGTACTACACCACGGATTTCTTGAAGCAGCTCTGTGACCTGTGGGATATGCGCGGTTCCGGTTTGACCAACATGCATGGCGCCACCGGCGACATCGTGCTTCTGGGCACCACTACCCCCCAGTTGGAAGAATTTTACTTTGAACTGACTCACAAGATGAACAACGACTTGGGCGGTTCCGGTTCCAACTTACGTACCCCCGCATCCTGCCTTGGCGAGTCCCGTTGTGAATGGGCTTGCTATGACACACAGGAACTCTGCTATCAGATGACCCAGGAATATCAGGATGAACTGCATCGTCCTGCTTTCCCCTATAAGTTCAAGTTCAAGTTTGATGGTTGTCCCAACGGTTGCGTGGCCTCCATTGCTCGTTCCGACATGTCCTTCATTGGTACATGGCGTGATGACATCCGTATCGATCAGGAAGCCGTTGCCGCTTATGTCGGTGGCGAAATCCAGCCCAATGGCGGCGCTCACGCCGGCAAGGACTGGGGCGCTTTTGATATCGAAAAGGAAGTCATTGACCTCTGTCCCACTGAATGCATGTGGATGGAAAATGGCAAGCTGCAGATCAACAACCGTGAATGTACCCGTTGCATGCACTGTCTGAACGTCATGCCCCGCGCTCTGCGCATCGGTAATGATCGCGGTCTGTCCATCCTGGTTGGCGCCAAGGCCCCGATCCTTGACGGCGCGCAGATGGGCTCCTTGCTGGTTCCCTTCATTAAGTGTGAAGAGCCTTACGACGAGATCAAAGAAATCATCGAAGGTATTTGGGAATGGTGGATGGAAGAAGGAAAGAACCGTGAACGTCTTGGTGAGCTCATCAAGCGTCAGGGCCTGGCCAAGGCTATTGCCGCCGTTGGTCTTACTCCAGTTCCTCAGCATGTAATGGAACCCCGTCATAACCCGTACATCTTCTGGAAGGAAGAGGACGTGGAAGGCGGCTGGGATCGCGACATCGCGGATTACCGTAAACACCATCAGAGATAAGAAGGGGGTTGAAAATGGCTTTTGTTTCTTCCGGATACAATCCCGAAAAACCAATGGAAAACAGGATTTCGGACATTGGCCCGCGCCATGCTTCCGACTTCTTTCCTCCGGTTATTGCCAAGAATAAAGGGCAGTGGCTGTGGCATGAAATCTGTGAGCCCGGCATCCTGATGCACAAGGCTGAAAGTGGCGACGAAGTCTACACAGTTCGTTGCGGCGGCGCTCGCCTCATGTCCGTAGGTCATATTCGCGAGATCTGTGCGATTGCGGACAAGTTCTGCGGCGGACATCTGCGCTTCACCACTCGTAACAACATTGAGTTCATGGTCGGCACTCTTGCCGAAGCCAAGAGCCTCAAAGAGTACTTGAACGCCCAGAAGTTCGAGGGCGGCAGCTTCAAGTTCCCCGTTGGCGGAACTGGCGCTGGTATCACCAACATCGTTCACACCCAGGGTTGGGTCCATTGCCACACCCCTGCTACCGACGCTTCCGGAACGGTCAAGGTCGTACTGGATGAACTCTTCGAAGAGTTCACCCAGATGCGCATGCCTGCTCAGGTCCGCATCTCCATGGCGTGCTGTCTGAACATGTGCGGCGCCGTACATTGCTCCGACATCGCCATTCTGGGTTACCACCGCAAACCTCCGGTCATCGACCACGAATGGCTGGACAACCTGTGCGAAATCCCGTTGGCCGTTTCCGCCTGCCCCGTAGGCGCCATCCGTCCGACCAAGAAGGAAATCGTCACGGAAAAGGGCGAAACCAAGACCGTGAACACGGTTGCCATCAAGAACGAGCGCTGCATGTTCTGCGGTAACTGCTACACCATGTGTCCGTCTCTGCCCCTGTCCGACCAGACTGGCGACGGCCTGGTCATCATGGCCGGCGGCAAGGTTTCCAACCGCATCAGCAATCCCAAGTTCTCCAAGGTCGTCGTGGCGTTCATTCCCAATGAGCCGCCCCGTTGGCCCAGACTGGCCAAGATCATCCGTCAGATCGTCGAAGCCTACGCTGCAGACGCCCGCAAGTACGAGCGTGTTGGTGATTGGGCTGAGCGCATCGGTTGGGAACGTTTCTTCGAAAAGTGTGCCCTTGATTTCTCCGAGCACATGATCGACGATTTCCGTGATCCTGCTTACTATACTTGGCGCCAGACCACGAACTTCAAGTTCTAAGCTGACCGTTAAGCAATGACAACCAATAGGGCCGACGCAAGTCGGCCCTAAACCATAAGAGAGGCGAGTATGGCAGATCCTAAAGAGATCGTGTTGGAATTCATCCAGTCCAAGGCCAAACAGAAGTCCAAGTTTTACTTCAATGACTTGGCCGCTCTTTTCCCTGATTTGAAAATGCGCGATGCCAAGAAAATCATCAACCAGCTTGTCTCTGAAGGCGTGCTTGAATACTGGTCCAGTGGGAGCACCACCATGTACGGTGTGCCCGGAGCTGGAAAGCAGGCGGCCACCGAAGGCGAAGATTAAGATTTTTTGATGCCAGCCTCTGCACTGACGTGTCCTCGGATTCTTGTTGCTGGCCTCGGTGGCGGTTCCGGCAAGACGATCGTCAGTCTTGGATTGGCACGTACTTTTACGGAACAAGGTCTGCGAGTTCAGGCCTTTAAGAAGGGTCCAGATTATATTGATGCGAAGTGGCTGGGTCTAGCCAGTCGGAGCATCACAAGCAATCTGGATCCTTTTTTGTTGTCTTCAGAGGTTCTGCAAAATCTTTTCTGGTCCAGGGCGCAGGGTTCGGATTTTGCGCTGCTCGAGGGCAATCGCGGACTTTACGATGGAAAGGATGTGCAAGGAACCTGCTCATCCGCCGAACTGGCCAAGACGCTCAAGTGTCCGGTCATTGTGGTCGCCGATTGCACCAAGGTCACACGGACCATGGCCGCCATTATCCTCGGCCTGACAGTCTTCGATCCCCTCGTAGACATCCGGGGTGTGATCCTCAACCGTACAGCAGGCTGTCGTCATCAGAACATCCTGCGGCAATCCATTGAAAAATACACGAATGTGCAGGTGCTCGGCATCCTGCCCAAACTCCAGGAAAATCCCATTCCTGAGCGGCACATGGGGCTCATTTCCGATGCGGAATTCGACCAGGACCCATTTTCGGACTTGGCCGCTTTCATGCGCACCCACGCTGATATCGATGCGTGCCTGAGCATCGCCAGATCGGCTCCTGCCGTTTCCGGCAATCTCTCTTCCCTTTATCCCCCTGAACTTCCTGGCGAGCGTGTGCGTATCGGCGTCGCGCGTGATGCCGCGCTCTGGTTTTATTACCAGGAAAATTTTGATGCTTTGCGTAGCGCCGGCGCGGAAATAGTCGAATTCAGCCTCCTTGAAGACCACTGCCTGCCCGATGTCGATGCTGTTTACATGGGCGGCGGTTTTCCCGAAACCCTTGCCCAGGGTTTGACCCAAAACACGTCCATGCGTCAGTCAGTTCGCGACGTTGTTCTTGAAGGTATGCCCGTGTACGCGGAGTGCGGTGGGCTCATGTATTTGAGCCAGAAACTTCAATACGAGGGCGCATCATATCCCATGGCCGGGGTCTTTCCCTTGACGACCAAGGTCTTCAAGAAACCCCAGGGACATGGCTATATGAGCTCCGTGGTGGCCTCCGCCAATCCTTTTTACGCCCTGAACACAACGTTGACCGGACACGAATTCCATTATTCCCGCTGCATTGATGTGGAAGAGATGGCGTCGTTCGTCTTTGAGGTTGAAATGGGGCAGGGAATCACCAAGGGGTACGACGGGGTTCTCTTTCGAAATTGCCTGGCAGGCTATACGCATATGCATGCCTTGGGAAATCCGCTCTGGGCCCAAAATTTTGTCTCGTCTGCACGAATTTTCAAGAACCATCGCAAAGCAGGGACATCGTGTCCCGATATCAGACTGCAAGAATCCACTTGACTTATTGCGAGCTGTTACTAATAATTAAACTCAAGAAACGGAGGTGAATTATGGGTCAGTTACGCGCTTTCAAGGATCTCATCATTGATTGGGAGATGACTCCCGAAGATGCCGTGGCAATTTATCTGGAATGGGGAAACAACGGCTATCGCGGCGGCTACAAATACGCTGTTAAGGGAAAGGAAGATTTTTCCCATTATTTTGTGATAAATACATGGAATGAAAAGCCGATAGTAACCCTGCTCTACCGTAATTCAGACGGCGCCGATGAACTGGCGGTTTTGCCGCTTCCCGAATCGATCGCGGACAAGTTCATGAAGGGAGTCTATAATCATAAGGGCATTTATCCAGTAACCGATGATGTGCGTCAGTGGCTCGAAAGAGAACTGTACAACTAGATTATTTCAAAAAAACACGAAAAGCCGGCCTGTCCGGCTTTTCGTGTTTTTAAGGCATTGACTGTTTGAACCATCGCGCTACCCTAGGAAAAGGCATACGGCATCCTATGGAATGCTTGATGAAAATAGTCAGTGTCTGATTGCACCAGTTCCCGATTCATGGAGTGATGATGTCTTTGAGTACATGCCAACGGTGTGGCACCTGTTGCCAGAAGGGCGGACCCGCCTTGCATCTGGAGGATCTTCATCTGCTAGATGATATTCCCATGAGCGACTTGGTTTGTCTGCGTCGTGGCGAGTTGGCCTTTGATCCGCGTTTGGATTCGCTGCAGCCCCTGCAGCGCGAATTGCTCAAGATTCGTGGCAAGGACATGGGCTGGGAGTGCGTATATTATTCACGGCAGGACAAGTCTTGCGCCATCTACGGACATCGCCCCCTGGAGTGTAGATCTCTTTTTTGTGCCGATAATGACAAAATTCTTCATGCCATGGATGCACCAACCCTTTCGCGTGCGGATGTGATCGAAAAAAAATCCGGGCTATGGGGATGTATCGCGGACCACGAGGAACTCTTCCCCGTGGAGCAGGCGATACGACTCGCGAAGTCTTCATCAGGGGAGGCTCTTGCCATCTCCCCCGGATTGGATGAAATGATCCGCTTGGAAGTGCATTTCAGACAAAGCCTGGCAGAAAAAGTCCAGGCACAAGATGCTGACTTGTGGGCGTATTTGGGGCGTCCGTTGTGGCTTGTGCTCAGTCCCCTGAATCGTTCCCTGTTCCGTTACGAGCGGATGTGATATTTGTTGTCAAATTGTTGACTTGAGTGCGCTGCGCATTATCTTTCTCGCGTACATCTCGAGCATAAGGAGTGGTACTATTTTGGAATATAAAGATTATTACAATCTGCTCGGAGTGGCAAAGGGCGCGAGCCAGGACGAGGTCAGCAAGGCGTTCAAGAAACTGGCCCGAAAATATCACCCCGACTTAAATCCAAATGATCCTGCGGCCGAAGGGAAATTCAAGGAATTAAACGAAGCCTATGAGGTCTTGAAGGATCCGGAGAAGCGCAAGCTTTACGATTCCTTCGGATCCAACTGGAAGGAAGGACAGAATTTTCAGCCGCCTCCAGGCTACGACAATTTTCAGTTTCGTTCCGGAGGGTTTGGCGGGGAAGGTTTCAGCGATTTCTTCGAGACGATTTTCGGCCAGACCGGTGGGGGTAACCAGTCCGCCGGTTTCGGTGGCGGCCGCTTTGGCGCCGATCCTTTCGGGCGATCCATGCGCAGCAAGGGACGCGATGCGGAAGTGCGTATGACCTTGAGCCTGGAGGAGGCCTATCGCGGAGGTCGCAAGACCATCACCCTGCAGGAGCAGGTGCGCGGTGCGGATGGCATGCCGCACCTGCAGTCCAAGACCCTGGAGGTCAATATTCCTGCGGGCGTGAAGGACGGGGCCAAGATCCGTCTCTCCGGGCAGGGCTCTCCTGGTTCGGGCGGCGGTCCGGCGGGCGACCTGCTGTTGCAGGTTTCCATTGCCGAGCATCCTCTTTTCCGTCTCGAAGGCGTGCACGTGATCTACGACCTGCGCCTGGCCCCGTGGGAGGCCGTGCTAGGCTGCTCGGTGCGCATCCCGACCCTGGACAGCCCCGTGGACATGAACATTCCGGCCGGTGTGAGCAGCGGACAGAAGCTGCGCCTGGCCGGAAAGGGCCTGGGCAAAGGCGAAAGCCAGGGAGACCAGTTCGTGCGCATTGTAATCCGTTCGCCCAAGACCTTGACGGACCGGGAACGCGAACTCTGGGACGAGCTGTCCGCAATCGCTACATTTCAGGCCAGGTAGGAGCAGAACATGACACTTGTGCAGATTCATGAACATGGGCTTCCGGCGACCTCGGAGCGTATCGGCACCAGGGAGTTTCTGGAGCTGACCGGTCTGACCGAAGACGTACTTTTGGAACTTGTCCGCATGGACTGGATCGTGCCATCCACAACGGCCCAGCAGGAATTTCTGTTTGTGCGCATGGATGTGCTGCGGGGACGCAAGTACAGGCGATTGTGTACGGACTTTGAATTGAGTCCGGTGGCCGGCATAATCATTGTCGACCTCTTGGAACGCATCGATACTTTGGAAGAACGGCTGCGCGATCTGGGCAACCGGATTTGACGGAGCAGGAAGACGGAGGATTCTTATGGATCTCAGTAAATTTACGCAAAAATCGCAAGAGGCCGTGGCTGAAGCCCAGCAGGTGGCCATTCGACTGGGGCATCAGCAGGTCGACACGGATCATCTTTTTCGGGCTCTGGTGGAGCAGGAAAAGGGCCTTGTCCCTCGTCTTTTGGAACGGGCCGGGTGTGATGTCCGCGCCCTGACCTCGACCCTGGACAACGAGCTCGGCAAGATGCCGCGCGTGAGCGGCCCCGGCGCCCAGCCCGGCCAGATTTATGTCACCCAGCGCATGAACGAGGTCATGCTCGCAGCCTTCGACCTGGCCAAGAAGATGCAGGATGAATACGTCAGCGTCGAGCATGTGCTGCTGGCCATTCTGGACAGGCCCGGCACGGGGCCAAGCGCCGTGGTGCTGCGCCAGTTCGGGCTGACCAAGGACAAGATCCTCTCCGTGCTGGCCGAGGTGCGGGGCAACCAGCGCGTGACCTCGGACAATCCCGAGGAAACCTACGACGCCTTGAACAAATACGGCCGCGATCTGGTGGAGGACGCGCGCAAGGGCAAGCTCGACCCGGTCATCGGCCGCGACTCCGAGATCCGGCGCTGCATTCGCATCCTCTCGCGCCGCACCAAGAACAATCCGGTCATGATCGGCGAGGCGGGCGTGGGCAAGACGGCCATCGTCGAGGGTCTGGCCCAGCGCATCCTGAACAAGGACGTGCCCGAGGGGCTTAAAGACAAGACCGTCTTCGCCCTGGACATGGGCGCGCTCATCGCCGGGGCCAAGTATCGCGGCGAGTTCGAGGAGCGTCTGAAAGCAGTGTTAAAAGAGGTCCAGAAGTCCGAAGGGCGCGTCATTCTCTTCATTGACGAGCTGCACACCATCGTCGGCGCGGGCAAGACCGAAGGCGCCATGGACGCGGGTAATCTGTTAAAACCCATGCTGGCCCGGGGCGAGTTGCACTGCATCGGTGCGACCACCCTGGACGAGTACCGCAAATATATCGAAAAGGACCCGGCTCTGGAGCGCCGCTTCCAGCCCGTGCTTGTGGAAGAACCAAACGTCGAGGACGCCATCTCCATTCTGCGCGGCCTCAAAGAACGTTTTGAGGTCCATCACGGGGTGCGTATCTCCGATTCGGCCCTGGTCACGGCCGTGACGCTTTCGAGCCGCTATATCTCGGACAGGCAGCTCCCCGACAAGGCCATCGACCTCATCGACGAGGCCGCGGCCATGATCCGCACGGAGATCGATTCCCTGCCCACGGAACTCGACGAGATCAACCGCAAGGCCATGCAGCTGGAGATCGAGCGCGAGGCTCTGCGGCGCGAGACCGACGCCGCCTCCCGCGAGCGGCTTGAGCGCCTGGAAAAGGAGCTGGCCGAGCTCAAAGAGACCCAGACCGGCCTTCGAGCCCAGTGGGAGCGCGAGAAAAGCGGCATCGACGAGATCAGCCAGCTCAAGAAGGAGCTGGAGGCGACCAAGGAGGCCATTGCCAAGGCCGAGCGTGAGTACGACCTGAACAAGGCCGCCGAGCTCAAGTACAGCCGTCTGATCGAAATCGAGCGCAAGCTTGAGGCGCTCTCGGCCGGGCATGACGGCGAGCAGCGGCTCCTGCGCGAAGAGGTCGGGCCCGACGACATCGCGTCCATCATCTCCAAGTGGACCGGCATCCCCGTGGTCAAGCTGGTCGAAGGGGAGCGCGAGAAGCTTCTGAAACTCGGCGATATCCTGCACGAGCGGGTCATTGGCCAGGACGAGGCCGTGCAGGCCGTGGCCGACGCTGTGCTGCGCGCCCGGGCGGGCCTCAAGAATCCGCAGCGGCCCATCGGCTCCTTCATGTTCCTCGGCCCCACGGGTGTGGGCAAGACCGAGTTGTGCAAGACCCTGGCGCGCTGCCTCTTCGACACCGAGGAGAACATGGTCCGCCTCGACATGAGCGAGTACATGGAAAAGCACACCGTGGCCCGCCTCATCGGCGCACCTCCCGGCTACATCGGCTATGACGAGGGGGGCCAGCTGACCGAGGCCGTGCGGCGAAAGCCCTACAGCGTGGTGCTCTTCGACGAGATCGAGAAGGCCCACCCGGACGTCTTCAACGTGCTCCTGCAGATCCTCGACGACGGCCGCCTGACGGACAGTCACGGCCGTACCGTGGACTTCAAGAACACGATCATCATCATGACCTCGAACATCGGCTCGCATTTGCTCCTTGAGGGCATCACCGAGCAGGGCGCGTTGCGCGACGGCGTGCGCGAAGGGGTCATGAGCGTGCTGCGCGGGCATTTCAGGCCCGAGTTCCTGAACCGCGTGGACGAGATCGTGCTCTTCAAACCCCTGCTTATTGAGCAGATCACGCGCATCATCGATCTGCTCCTGGCCAACCTGCAGTCGCGTCTGGATGAGCGCAAGATCATCCTTACGCTTACCGACCGGGCCAAGGAGTTCATCGCCCGCGAGGCCTACGATCCGGTTTATGGCGCACGCCCCCTACTCAGGTACCTGCAGCACCATCTGGAAACGCCCCTGGCGCGGGAGATCATCGGCGGAAGGCTGCACGATGGACAGAAGCTGGTGGTGGACGAAGTGGGCGGCGCCTTGAGTTTCCTGCTCTGATTCCTGTGTACCGACTCCTTTAGCCCGGCTCCGGCAAACCATGCCGGAGTCGGGCTTTTTTGCATTAAGCGATTCGATGAATATCGCGGGCACGTGACGCGTCCTCATTTCTGGACCTCAAACCCGAATCGCGCTACCTCCCATCCCTTGATCCACGGTTGTGCGCAGAGCTTTTCTCCATGCACCGCCCTGGTCGGAAGATCGATTCATTCTGCAAGGAGCACCCCATGACAGCCAAAACCTGTCTCATTCTCGATATCGGCAGCGGCACCCAGGACGTGCTGCTCTATCAGGAAGGCCTGGAGTTGGAGAACTGCCCCAAGTTCATCCTGCCCTCACCGGCCAGGGGCGTCGCGGCTCGCATCCGCGAGCTCACGGCGGCGGGGCGGGACGTGTACCTCTACGGACAGAACATGGGCGGCGGGTTCTGGCGGGCGGTCAAAGCCCATCAGGACGCGGGGCTCAAGGTCTTCGCCCATCCCGACGCGGCCCTGGCCCTGGGGGATGATCTGGACCAGGTGCGCGGCCATGGCATCGAAATCACCTCCATCCCGCCGCTTTCGGCCTCGCAGGTGCTCCTGACGGACTTCGATCCCGGCTTCTGGCGCGGTCTGCTGCAGCACGCGGGCCTGTCCCAGCCCGACCTCGTCCTGGCCTGCGTGCAGGACCACGGCTTCCATCCCGGCAAGAGCAACCGCATCTCGCGCTTCGCCTACTGGGAGCGCTTCATGAACGAAGACGGCGGGGACATTTCGCGCCTCCTGTACGCCGATCCGCCCGAGGAGATGACCCGCCTGGCCTGCCTGCGCCGTTCCATCGGGGTGGGTATGGTGGCCGACACGGGCTCGGCCGCCCTGCTGGGCGCCCTCTTTGACCCAAGCGTAGAGCGCACGGCGGCCACGGACGGGGCGCTTGTGGTCAACGTCGGCAACAGCCACACCATAGCCTTTCTGGTCCTCGGCAGGCGGGTATTGGGCGTGTACGAACACCACACCGGCCACCTGGACGAAACCAGGCTTCTGGACCATCTGGCGCGCTTCCGTCACGGGGAATTGGGTAATTCGGAGGTCTTCGACGACGGCGGCCACGGCTGCGTGACCGTGCCGGACCTGCCGGAGGGCTTCAATCGCATCGTTGTGCTCGGTCCCAGGCGGGCCCTGCTGACCGACGCCAAGGTGGAGTTCCTGGCGCCAGGCGGCGACATGATGCTGGCCGGTTGCTTTGGGCTCTTGAAAGGGTGGAGGGAACTGGGCTAGTTTGTCCCGAGAAATTTCCCGCCGGTTTCATCCGGGTATCGGCGGGGTTGCGTCCTGCGAGGGAACATGGTCCTGATCGAAGCGCTGTCGAAATTGTCCGTTCAATCCCCCGAGCGCGTCGCGGTTTTCGCCGACGATGCGCCCGTCACCTTTGCCGAACTCGACATGCAGGTGCGTCGCACGGCGGCGTGGCTGCATCTCCAGGGATTGCGGCCGGGTGACGTGGTCGGCCTGACGCTGCGCGACGAACATGCCCATCTGGTTTTTTCTTTGGCTTTGATGCGTCTTTGCTGCTCCCTGGTCACCCTTGCCAGTTATGAGCCTGCGGCCATGAGGTCTGTCATCGCCGGGCGATGCAACGCGACTTGCGTGATCGTCGAGCAAGCGGACCAGTGTCTGGACGGTATTCGATCTCTCATGTCGGAATCCGAGGCCGTCTTTGCCGACAGCGCCCTGGATCGGCGGCAGTCGCCTCCGCACGAGGCAGATCCGGCGGTCTTCATGTCGAGTTCCGGCACGACCGGCCGCTCCAAGCTCGTACGCTGCAACCAACGGCAAATCTTCGGCTACGGCATCCCGCAGCTTCCGGAACCTTCAGTGCTCTACCGTCCGGTTTCCATCGAGTCGAACATCGGCAAGTGGTCCCATCTGACGAACCTGGCGCGTGGGCGGACACTGGTTTTCTGCAGCCCGGAGAAACGTCCGCTGGCAGACATTTGTCGACGTTTCGGCGTGACCATGGTCAGCATGAACGCGATCAAGGCCGCAACACTCCTGAAGGGTTTGGAACCGGGCCTGGAACGGCCCGCTTTCGAGGACGTCCGTTTTGTCCTCGGCGGTTCGCCGGTATCGGGGAAGCTGCGGGCTGCGATCCAAAAGGAGCTGAGTACGCAATTGTACGTCATGTACGGCGCTACCGAGTGCGGCATTGTCGCTTCCGCAGGACCGGAGGTCCACAGCGTTCACCCCGATGCGGTCGGCCGCCCCTTGCCCGGCGTCGAGATCGGGGTTGTCGACGATGGCGGGAAGCCTCTTCCGGCGGGGGAGGTCGGTTATGTGCGCATCAGGAGCCAGGCGAGCGCCACATCCTATTTCGGGGACGAAGAGGCCTCGGCCAGGGCGTTCCGGGACGGATGGTTTCACCCGGGCGATCTCGGCAGCATGACACGGGACGGGATGCTTTTATTTTTCGGCCGCAGCGACGATATGATGATTTTGAATACCATCAACATCTTCCCGGCGGAAATCGAAGCCGTGGCCGAGTCCTTTCCTGGTGTGGAGGCCTGCGCCGCGTTCCCTCTCCGCTCGGAGGCCTACGGCGACATTCCCATGCTCGCCGTGGTTCCGGGGGAAGGGTTCGATTCACGGGCCCTGCTGGCTCACTGTCGGGAGCGTCTGGGGACGCGTTCGCCCCGCAAAATCGTCCATGTCAATCACATCCCGCGCAACGTCATGGGCAAGGTCTTGCGGCGGGAGCTGGCAAAGCTCGGAGGCGCGTCATGAGCGGGGATCATCGGCTTCAGCGGTCGCGAATCATGAAGTCGGCGAAGGCCATCGCTCTTAACGGTGTTATTGTTGATTCCATTGCGCGGCTGGCATCCAGTCACCCCCGGCGGATCGCAGTGATCCGCGACTGCGGGAAAACCACCTTCGCCGAACTGGACGGCCACGCCCGGCGTATGGCGGGCTGGCTGGCGGGGCGGGGCCTCCATCCCGGTGGCATGGTCGGGATCACCCTGCAAGACGAATACGATCATCTGGTGACGTGTCTGGCGCTTATGTATCTGGGATGTTCGCAGATAACCCTGGCACACAACGAACCTCCCGCCATGCGCTCTGCGCTCGCCTCACGTTGCCGGGTGTCGTGTGTCATCACCAATGATATGCCCTGTGGACAATCGACGGGAGATGCGTTGATTCCTGATTTCGAGGAGATCCTGGCAGACGGCCCTCTGGGGGATAAAAGTCCCGGACATAACAATCCGGAGGCGGTCGTGCTCTTGCCGAGTTCAGGGACAACCGGGCGGCCGAAAATCATTCCATGCACGCAGGAGCAGCTTTTCCGCTACGGACTGCAGTGCCTGCCGGAGCTTTCCGTGATCCTCGGCCCGGCTTCCATCGAATCCAACGTCGGCAAGTGGTCCCATCTGGCCAATTTGGCGCGCGGCAGAACGCTGGTTTTCAGGGATCCCCTCCGGAGTTCCCTTGCGGAGACCTGCCGTCGGCACGGGGTGACACTGATCAACCTCGCCCCGAGTCAGGCGTTGTCACTATTGCGCGAATTCGATTCCGAATCTGAAGGCCCGGCGTTCGATGGCGTGCGTTTTTCCGTCGGAGGCGCTCCGGTGCCCGGAGCCTTGCGCCAGGAGATCCAGCGGCGCCTGACCGGCAGTCTTTTCGTTCTTTACGGGGCCACGGAGTGCGGCAACGCCACTGAGGCCGGCCCGGAAACGCACGCCGACCATCCCGATTCGACGGGCCGGCCATTGCCGGGCATTGAGATCGGGATCGTCGATGACGCAGGCAGGGCGCTTCCGGCGGGCGAGCCGGGTTTCATCCGCATCCGTGGCGGGGGGTGCGCGACGGGGTACTTCGATGACGAGGAAGCCTCAGCCAGGGCATTCCGCGCCGGATGGTTCCACCCTGGGGACATGGGGCGGCTGACCGCGGACGGCATGCTGATTTTTTCAGGCCGTGGCGACGACATGATGGTCTTGAATACGATCAATATCTTCCCCGCGGAGATCGAGGCCGTGGCAGCGGGGTTCCCGGGAATTCGCGACTGCGCCGCGTTCCCTCTCCGCTCGGAGGCCTACGGCGACATTCCCATGCTCGCCGTGGTTCCGGGGGAAGGGTTCGATTCACGGGCCCTGCTGGATCACTGCCGGGAGCGGCTGGGGACGCGTTCGCCCCGCAAAATCGTCCATGTCGATCACATCCCGCGCAACGCCATGGGCAAGGTGATGCGGCGGGAACTGGCAAAGCTTGGAGGCGCATCATGAGCGGAGACCATCAGCTTCAGCGGTCGTGGATCGTGAAGGCGACAAAAAACATCACCCTCAACGGGCGAAAGGCTCCCGAACTCGTGGCGCGGCTGGATGACCCCGGCTGCGACTGCTCGTTCGAAGAGCTGTTCTTCGATTCCCTGGCCAGGATGGAACTGTGCATCTGGATGCAGACGGAGGTGGGGGTTGAACTCGATGAGAGTGAAATCCTGACGTATCCGAGCGTCGATTCCCTGGCTGCTCATCTGGCCAGGAAATTGAACGCGGTTTCCCGATGAAACTCGCCGATGCCTTCGCACAATGCCGCACCCCTGCGGATTTCTACCGTGTGCAGATCATGCTGGAAAACGAGCGCACCCCTCTGGAACTCCTGGAACAGTTCGAATGCAGGGATGAACTCGCGCCCCCAGCGCGAAAATGGATCAGCGCGCTCGAAGACATGATGCGCAGGGGAAGCGAACACATCCAGCCGTTCATGCGCACAAGCCTGTCCGAGAATGTTCAGTTTTACCATGTTGGAACGGGCAATGGGGCAAAGTCACTGCTGATCGGATTTTGCGGAAACTTTCAGCGGCTCATGATGCCGTTGCCGATTTTTCTGCAGCACGTCCCTGCGGATATTTTCGATGTCGTCATCCTCAAGGATCCGGGACGGGATTTTTTTCTTCGGGGCGTGCCCGGCTATGTCTCCAGCTTGGCACAGTTGCCTGAAAGGCTCGAACGTGACCTGCCTCTGGCCCGGTACGCATCCGTCCGCTGCATTGGAACGAGCGCCGGAGGCGCTGCCGCCCTCGTCGCCGGGGAGGTCTTCGGGGCGGAGCGGGCTTTGTCCTTCGGCGGCGGGCACCCTGCCAGGGCCGCGGAAAGTCTGGAGAGCAAGGGATTGAACGGCACTGAACTGGACCTCGTGTTCGCCAACGCGAAACGATCCTGCGGGCGCAAACTGGCGTTTTTCGGGGAGAGGAACGAATGCGACCGCGAAACCGCCCGGTCCCTGTGCCGTGTGTTCGCGGGAACACGGGTCGCTCCGGTACGGGGCGTGTCCACGCACAACATTTTCTATGAACTTTTGGAACGAAAGGAGCTGGCGGATTTTATCGCCGACAGTCTTCTGGGCGGGCGGGAAATCCTGGAAGAAGGGCTGGAGCCGGAGACAGACGCAGGACAATCGTTCCCATCTCGTTCAGCAAAGCGCGGCAAACCCTCGGCCGTTTTCCGGTTGAGGCGTGGCTGGCGTCGATTCGGAGGGCGGGATCAGATCCTGTTCTGGCTCAAACAATTCATCAGACATCCGTGGGAATTACTGACACGACGCCGGTCGGGCAATGTTGCGGAAAAGGACTGACTTCAGCAATAATCGTCCTCAGGGCGGAACAGGCAAGCCCACTGCGTCCGTTAGTATCCCTGTCGTTTGCCGGTAGTGGCGGCCTTGCGGATGGCTTCGGCATAGCGAAGGGCCAAGGTGTCCCACCTGTTGCGTTCCACGATAAGGTCACGCCCGTTGCGGCCCATGTTTGTCGCGTCGCGGCTGTCCGCCAGCAACCGCAGAATCCCTTCGGCGTACCCGGCGGGAGTGCGCTCCACCCGCAGGACCGTGTCGTCCGGGAACGTCTCACGCGAGACGGTCATTTTGGCCGTGCCCCCGCGGGGCACGATGACCGGGCGGGCGCAGGCCAGATATTCGTAAAGCACGAGTGCGGCCTCCGTGGGCACGGTCAGCAGGCAGACATCCGACAGGTTGATCAGGCCGGGTACCTCTTCGCAGGCCACGGGCCCGGGGAGCAGCACGTGCGATTCCATCCCCGTCCGCACTGCCAATTGCCTGAGTCCGTGGGCCACGGAACCGTCGCCGACGCACAGGAACACGACGTCGGGTTGACGTGACACGACACAGGGCAAGGCCCTGACGATGGTCTCCAACCCGTAATAGGGGGTCAGCTTGCCGATGAACGTGACCACCCTGCGCCCTTCCACGCCGAGTTTCCGTGCGAGGGCCGCATCTCTGGGGGCGGGGGCGAACATGGATGGTTCGAAACCGTTCGGTATGACCGCAATCTTCTCCGCCGCCACGCCCAGCTCAAGGCAATACCGCCTCTTGGTGTCATCAGTGACGATGACGAGGTCGGCGGCGCGGGGGAGAATCCGTTCAAGGCCAAGGGCTGCGAGAAATCGCATCTTCCGGCCGTCATGGCGGGTGATTTCCGCGTAATCATCGATGAAATCGAAGATCAGGGGGCAGCCGCAGGCCGTCTTGAGCCCCAGTCCCAGTAGCGCCGATTCCATGTCTTCCACCAGCAGGGCGTCCAGCGGCAGGCGGCGGGCCTGCCGGAAGGCGCGCAGCATCCCTTGGAGATAGGCGAGGTGGAGTGACGGGCTGCTCGATGGCGTGATCGTAATCGGCACGCATTCGACGAGATCCTGCGGCAACCGCTCGACGAGGTAGTGTCGGCGTTGCGGGAAGCGCGAGAAGACCGGATTGACGCTTGGGCGCGAGATGCACCCGACGCGCAATAGATTGGTCTTCATGCCTTTTCTCCTGCAATTCGGGTTTCCGGGAAGCAGGAATCCAACTCATCGACCACCTCCGCGCACGTGGCGAAAAGCGGACGTGGTGACATCTGGCCGAGCCGGGCCAAAAGTTCTTCCAGCAGATCGAGGCGCGGCCCGATGTGGCGCGGGTGCAGCAGCAGAAGTGCGTAGTTCATCCGACCGAGCCACCATTTTGCGGTGAGAGTCCAGTAGCTCAAGGCGAAATGTTCGGTTTTCCGCATGCGCGCAAAGAGATGGTAGTCATCCAGGGCCGAAATCGGCAGTTCCCAGCGCTGACCGGCGCGGTGGGGCCCTTTCTTCCGCAGAGCCGCGTGCAGGGCGGTGCTCACCAGGCCGGATTCGAAACAGACAGAGGAGTCGTATCGCAGCGGACAGGACGGGGCGAGACGGTCCAGCACTTCGCGGTAGCGCAGTTCCGTGCCGAGCTCGGCGGAACGGAAACCGGCCACGTTCAGACCTTCGGCGCGGAATGCGTCAAGGCTCCCGTGGATGAGCCGGGCGATCTCGGCGGGTTCCAGACCTGCCAGATTCCGATGGTCCAGCCCGTGGGAGGCGATCTCGACCGGCAGCCCTTCGCGCTGCCCGAAGTCCGTAAGCGTCCGCACGGCCGGGCCGTTGTCGCGCCCGCTCTCCGTCCGGTTGCAGACAAAGGCCGTGACCGGAACCCGCCGGCGGGCCATGACCTCGAAGATGGGCCGGAGTTCCCCCTCCCAGTCCGGCTCTCCGGAGTCCAGGGTGATGACGACCCGCGGTTGCGGCAGGCGGACCGGGCGCATGCCCAGGAGCAGGCCCATCGCTTCGAGTTTGCGGGGCAGCCTAGACGCCATCGGACCCGACTTCCCGCAGGCGCCAATTCGTGCTGACCCGGACATCGAGGCCGTTCACGACCCAGTCCGTTTCCTCCGGGGCTGTCGGGACGGGCCGGACCAGGACGGGCCATTCTCCCCGTATCCGCCTTTCGAGGGCCGTCAGGGCGCATTTCGCCTTGAACCCGTGGGATTCGAAAAGCGAGCGGGTCTCGGGCTCCATCCCGGTGCTCCAGACGGACAGCACGTCCGCGTGCCCGGCCTTTGCCGCGAAGCGGACGAGCGGGGAAAGGGAGCCGCGGGGGCCCGCGTAATCGACGATGTATCCGCGCCGGGCGCCGGGCGAAAACCGCATGACCATGTAGGACGATGTCCGCCCGGCCTTTCGGCCATAATAGAACACGTAGCGGTTGCGCCCGTTGGCGAAGCGCCACTCGAAGAATGCATGGTCCTGGACCAGGGCGAAGGCCGGGGTCTGGGGCCTTCCTTCGGTGATCACGCGGGCCATGGCCTCGGAATCCGGCCTGTCCGAAACCGTGATGTCCCCGAACGTCCCGCAGCGGACGCGGTCCGGGGGCGATGGCCGGCCCAGCTTCGTGGCGGCCGCGAAGCGGACGAACCCCAAGGCAGAATAGTGGTGCAGGAAGGTTTTCGGAACCAGGGGGAAGAAGCCGAGCCGCAGGTAGCCGGGGACGGAGTTCGATGTCGAGCTCGTGTTGACGAGCAGCCGTGCGCCTGCGGTGCAGATCCCGTGGGCGGCCCGGCCCATTTTCACCGAGAGTCCCTGGCGGCGGTGGGCCGGGTCCACGCAGGTGTCGCCCGGGCACAGCACGAGGAACGGCTCATGGCCCGCGCAGGCCCAGCGCGTGGCGAAGTACCCGCGGAAGCCCACCACCTGTCCGTCGTGCATGGCCACGACCCCCGGTGCGGCCTGGCGGTAGGGGTTGTCTTCGTATTTCCAGCGGAAATAGAGGGCGTTGGCGGCATCGTCCGGGCCGAGAAGGTCGCGCAGCACGCGGACGACGCCGTCGCGGAGATCGGGGGTGTAGGGCAGGGTCCGGTAGGCGTCTTCCATTCAGTTCCTCTCTCCTGCGTTGCGACCGTATCGTCCGTTGCCGGATTCCAGGCGCAACAGCTCCCGCAGGCGCGCCGGCTTCATGACGGCCCGCTCGTTGGCTTCGGCGAGGACGTGGATCCGGCGGATGAGGTCGCAGTTGCGGGCCAGCCTGGTGCGCCTGGAGTCGTACCAGATGTTGTCCTCAAGTCCCACGCGTACGCTGCCCCCGCAGGCGATAGCCACGGAGTTGGCCGTGAGTTGCATGTCGCCGATTCCCCCGAGGCTCCACAGGGTTTTCGCGGGAAGGTCCTTGAGCAGCACGCCGATATGGAGCAGGTCCACCTGGGCGCAGGCGATGTTGCCGAGGATGATGTTGGCGTAGTGGGGCGGTTCCAGGATGCCTTTGCGTTCGAGGTAGTTGGCATAGTTGACCATGCCCAGGTCGAAGATCTCGAGCTCGGGGAGGATGCCGCGCCGCTTCATCTCCAGGGCCAGGGCCTGGATCACTTCCGGTTCGTTGACGCTGGCCTGCCTGTTGAAATTGACGGAGCTGAGCGTCAGGCTGCCCATGTCGGGCTTCAATTCGCCCTCCAGGGTCAGGGGCTCCGCGCGCTGTTCGAACTGCGTGACGTTGCGTCCGCTCAAGGACACACAGACGACCAGTTCGGGCGCGAACGCCCTGATGCCGGCGATGATCTCCCCGTACACTTCCCGCCGGTAGGTCGGCTGCCCGCTCCCTGTCTCGCGGGCGTGCAGGTGGACCATGGTGATGCCGATTTCCGCGGCCTGGCGGACATCGTCGATGATCTCTCCGGGACTGATCGGGACGTGGGCCGTGGCATCCTTGTTCGGGATCATTCCCGTCGGCGTGAAATTGATGATCACGTCCTGGCGGTTGGGTCCGTGGTGTCCTGTCCGAGCGTGGTCGGCCATTCGTTCATCCCCTTTCGTTCGGTTGCGTTGCGTTTTCAGGCAATATCAGAGGGAACGCTTGCCCGTCATTGCCAGTATTTCGATCTTCCAGACATCCACATTGCCGGCCTTGTCCGCCGGAACCCGTTCGCCGTTGGTGGAATAGTGGTCCGTGACGGCCTGCAGGGCGGCGAGCTTTTCCTCTGGCGCCGTGACCTGGCTGGCGACGCCGTGGGCAATGACCGTGGCGAAGGCGAAGCCCCAGGCGCAGGGGTCGTCACCCTTGGGCTCGAAGGCCAGACCGTGTTCGAAGAGGCAGCAGACGCGGGGGTTTTTTCGCAGGATGTCGAGCTTGAGGCCTTCGGGGGCGCAATGGAAGAAGAGGGACGTGCCGTCGTAGCCGAAGGACATGGGTACGACGTAGGGCTCGTTCTCCAGGCAGAGGGCCAGGCGCATGACCTGGCTGGCGCGGATGATGCCCTGCATCTCCTGGTGGTCGGTGATTTCTTTTTTCTTGCGGCGCATGGGGTGGTGCAGCATGGGGCCTCCTTGAAGGAATGAAAGCGTTACTGAAAGATTCGCAGCGCGGCCGCCGCCAAGGGGGAGGCGGCGACCACCATGAGGACTATGGGCCAGATGTCGCCGTTTTCGAAACGGTAGGCCCGCAGGAGTTCCTGCCAGGATTTTTGGGCGACGACCCGGCCGAAGAAAAATTCGAAGGCGACGGTCAGCGTCAGCCAGAGAAGGCCGACGCCCGCATACTGCATGAGGCCGGGGAGCGGCACCCAGGGGATGGTCATTATGGTCCAGGCCAGGATGACCGCGCTCAGGATAAGGCCGCTGACAGTCCGTGCCCTGCTCTGTCCGAGTGACCTGACGAGGACGGCGTCGCGGAGTATTCCGTTGGCGATGGCCATGGGGATGATGGCCGCCCAGAGGAGCAGTATTCTGATCGTCATGAACCAACCTCCTGGAAGACGTACGCGCCCGGACCGCTTCGGCGCCTTGGGCCTTTGGGTGGGGGTGCGTTCGTTTGTGCGTATCGTCTGAAGCATGTACGGTATTGATCTCCCGCCCCGCAAGAACTACGTCCTCCCTTCGATCACAACTTCAAGGAGTTCCCATGCCGGAATCGGATATTTTCAAGCGTGTAAGCAAGGCCGCGGCCATCCCAGAGGCCCAGGTCAGGAGCGTGGCGGAATTGCTGGACGAGGGCGGCACGGTCCCCTTCATCGCCCGCTACCGCAAGGAGCGCACCGGGGGGCTGGACGAGGTGGCCATCCAGAAAGTCCGCGACGTTCTGGACGCGGCGCGCGAGTTGGACAAGCGCCGCGAAGCCATTCTCGGCAGCCTGACCGAACGGGGACTTCTGACCGACGCCCTTGGTCAGGCGGTCAGGCAGTCCGCCACATTGGCAGAATTGGAAGATGTTTATCTGCCGTACCGCCCCAAAAAACGCACTCGGGCGACCATGGCCAGGGAGAGGGGCCTTGAGCCTCTGGCGCAGGCGATTCTGGCTGGAAAGGTCGACCCGCGGGCCGCTGCCGCCGGGTTCGTCAATCCGGAACTGGAAGTGCCCGATGTCCAGGCCGCGCTGGACGGGGCGCGGGACATCATCGCCGAGATCATGAGCGAGGATCGGCGCTGCCGCGAGGGTATGCGCAGGCTTTTCGCGGCCAAGGGCGTCATCGCGTCCACGGTGCGCAAGGGCAAGGACGAGGCGGGCGAGAAGTACCGCGATTATTTCGACTGGCGCGAGACCGCCCGCACGGCGGCGGGACATCGCATCCTGGCCATGCTGCGCGGGGAGCGGGAAAAGATCCTTTCCCTGTCCCTGCGTCCCGACCAGGACGAGGCCCTGGCTGGCCTGGGCCGACTTTTTCCCATTCCCGCGGGGCCGTGCGGGGCGATCGTGCAGGAGGCTGTGGCCGACGGATATGGCCGTCTTCTGGCGCCGTCGCTCGAAACGGAGTTCTGGGGCGAGCTGCGCACCAAGGCCGATGCGGAAGCCATCGGCGTGTTTGCCGCCAATCTGCGCGAGCTGCTTCTGGCTCCGCCGCTCGGGCCACGGCGGATTCTGGCCCTCGATCCGGGTCTGCGCACCGGCGCCAAACTCGCCTGCCTGGACGAGCAGGGAAACCTCCTGCACTGGCAGACGATTTTTCCCGTAGGCGGCAAGGGGCAGGCCGATGAGGCGGGGCGGGTCATCGCCGCGCTGGTCAAGACCCATGCCGTGCAGGCTATCGCTGTTGGCAACGGCACGGGCGGCCGTGAAACCGAAACCTTTGTGCGGAGCCTGAATCTGCCGGCTCAGGTGGATGTCATCCTGGTCAACGAGGCCGGGGCCTCGGTCTATTCGGCATCCGAGATCGCGCGGCGGGAGTTTCCGGACCTGGACCTGACCTACCGGGGCGCGGTGTCCATCGGCCGCAGGCTCATGGACCCGCTGGCCGAGCTGGTCAAGATCGACCCCAAGTCCATTGGTGTCGGTCAGTACCAGCATGACGTGGATCAGGGTGCCCTGAAGAAGAGCCTGGATGACGTGGTCGTGTCCTGCGTCAATCAGGTCGGGGTGGACGTGAACACGGCCAGCCCCGAACTCCTGGCGCATGTTTCGGGCCTGGGTCCTGTTCTGGCGGCCAACATCTTCGAACATCGCCGGGAAAATGGCCCCTTCGCGGACCGCAAAGGCCTCTTAAAGGTCAAGCGCCTTGGTCCCAAGGCTTTTGAGCAGTGCGCGGGTTTCCTGCGCGTCCTGGGTGGCAAAAACCCCCTCGACGGCAGCGCCATCCATCCCGAGCGCTACGCGCTGGTGGGGCGCATGGCCAAGGACGCGGGCTGCGGGGTGGCGGATCTGCTGCGGGACGGGAGCGTGCGCAAAGGCATCGAGCTTGGCAGGTATGTGGACGCCGAGGTGGGCTTGCCGACGCTGCGCGACATCATGGCCGAACTGGAAAAGCCCGGCCGCGACCCCCGGCCCCCTTTTCAGGTCTTTCGCTTCGCCGACGTGCATGACATGGCGGATCTGCATCCGGGCATGACGGTGCCGGGCATCGTCACCAACGTGACGCGCTTCGGAGCTTTTGTGGATGTGGGTGTGCACCAGGACGGGCTGGTGCACATCAGCAACCTGGCCGACCGCTATGTCAGCGACCCCGGCGAGGTGGTCCGGGCCGGACAGCAGGTGCAGGTCACGGTGCTGGATGTGGATGTGAAGCGTCGGCGCATCGGCCTGTCCATGCGCCGGGTCTGAAGGGCGCGGGGGCGCACGGTTGGCGCCCCCGCGCTGGGTTCACTGTGTCCGCTTCGTGGGGACGGACGGCAATTGCATGCGTTGCGGCAGGGTTTGTTGCGGCCGTATGGGCGTCATCGTCGGCGGCTTGACCTTGGGCGCGGCCGGGGGGGCGCCGCATTCGCCGCTGAGGACGATGGTGATCCGCACGATGTTGTCGGCTTCGTTGGATTCGGCGACCTGTCCCCGGCTGTCCAGGGTCAGGGTCAGGATATTTTGCCCTGGCTTGAGGCCGATGGTTTCGGCCTGTTTGGCGACGGCTCCGGGCGCAAGGGGCGTCCAGTTCATCCCCCTGGGCGGTGGGCCGGGCTCTGTCTTCCAGGTGCTTTGAAAGGCGCCGCTCGGGGTGGTCCCCGCATTGCGGACGGCATACTGGACCGGGAAGAAGCAGACGCCGTTGGCGGTGTTCTGGGCGCGTGCGGCGGCGATCGAAAGGGTGTGCCCCCAGGGCGCCCGCATTCCGCCGACACTGACCTGATTCTCGGGGGTGATGTTTGGCTGGCCGGTGAGGGCGGAAGTCTGCGCCTGACGCACTTGCGGCGAAACCTGCTGCATCTGTTGCACAGGAATGGACGGCGATGTCGGTGCCGACCCGGGAGGCAGGGTGCCGCTCATGGGCTGGGTCGCCCCGGTTCCGGCCTGTCCCGGCAGGTTCATGGCCTTCTGACCCGCAGGCATGGCCGCGATTGTTCCCGGCGTCGAGGCCGTCACTTGACGGGAACCCTCGACCGCTCCCAAAGCGCCCGGGCTGACGCTCTGAACCCCGATTCCCTCTACTCCCTGGATGGAGGACTCGACATTGTCCAGGGGGTTTTCATCCAGGGGATCGATGGGCCCGCCCGCATGGAATCCACTGATCTTTTCCTCGATTTGGCTTCTGCCCATCTGGCCGATGGGCTCCTTCAGGTCCACTTCCACGCCCATGCCCGGATTGTTCAGCCCGTCGACGCTCCGGGGGGCCTTGAGCGGGTAGAAATCGAATTTGAACTGTTGCTGCGGGTCCTCCTGGACCTTCGTCATGGTCGGCAAGGACGGCGCGTGGACGAAAAGCGGGTCGCGGTTGTCGACGACGAATGTTTCCTGGTAATGGTTGCCGAGTCTGCCGGCCTCGGTCGCCGTGGCGCCCATGACCATCATGTAGGCAGGGGTCATCTGCAAGCCGCAGCTGACCACTTTCGGCGCGATGTGGCCGAATTTGGCGTCGTAGATGCTGACGCAGGCCTGCTGCTGGGTCGGCCGCACGCAGACGATCTCGGCGGGCTTGGCGGTCTGGGGCGGGGCTTCCTTTATCTCGTAATTCCAGGTGGAGCCTTTGGCCTTGAGCTCCGCCACGATCTTCTGGGCCACATCCTTGCCGACCTTGGCCACGTCCACGGCGCATTCCCCTTCGATGTCCACTGCCTTGAGCAGCCTGCGGCAGGCGTCATACGTGTCCGTGGACGGGCAGGAGAAGCCCTGGCTTCCCACGGGGCAGATGGAGTTTTTCACATGGGCGCGCAGATGCTTGGCGAATTCGGATTTGACCTCCAGGTTCCAGAAGTCCGAAGCGCACCAAACCTTGTTGGACTGGAGGTTGCCGAGTCCCGCGGCATCTGTGGGGTGGCCCGAGACCCAGCGGTCCACATGCGCGAACCCCATGCCAATGTTCAGATCCGATGCGCACTGATCCGAGACCAGGGATCTGAATTTCTGGCCGTCGGAAGATGAGGCGGCCAGGGCTGGCCCGGCCAAGGAGGATATCTTCGACGGTGTGCCGTAGCCTGCGCGGGCTTGGCTCAAGAGCGGCATGACGTTGTCCATATCCGCTTTCCACTGCGCTTCGACGGAATTCTGGAAGGTCTTGGAGGCGATGTCCACGGCCGCGGCCGGGAAGGTATAGCCGTATTGCTTGAGCCAGTTGTTCAGTGCGGGATCGTCCGTTACCGGGGGCTTGGCGCGGGCGTTGCTTTCGAGTTGCTCGCGCAGGGACGGGAAGGCCGAGGCGTCGACGGCCTTGATAGCCGCGAGACCCTGCGGGAGTACCCTGGGGGCGAATATCCAAGCGTATGCAACTAGTTCGGGCGGCGAACTGTCGTCATCGCAGCCGCCGATGCCCAGGGCGCAGCCGACATCCTTGACTCCTTCCCAGGCGGCTTCCCCGACATCCTTGAAGAATTCGTACACCGCCGTTGCCGCGTCCAGCAGGGCATTGGCGACGGCGATGAGATCCTCGATGAGCCCGCAGACATCCAGCGCCCCTCCGGAGATGACCTGAAGAATGGCGCAGGCGGCGGCCTTGCCGAGGTAGACGATCAGGGTCGTGTAGTCTTTTTCCTTCAATGCGATGTAGACGGTGATGAGGTCATAGACCCAGGAGGGGATCTCGTTGCCGATTTTGCTGCCCAGCGGCGTGTCCTTGAAATCCTCGATGCATTTCAGCACCTCAACGTCGTTGCCGGCGTTGCTCAGGCAGACGATGAAGGCCTTGGATTGCCTGATGTCGTTGCCGCTGGCAGGCAGCCAGGATACGCCTCCGTATTGTTCGACATCGTCGATCAGGTTGGCTAGTTCGTCCAGGATGTCGGCCCGGGCCGGTGTGGCCGGGACCGCCTGCATGGACATGGCCAGGATGGTCACCAGCAGGAAGCGGCAGATGATGTTTCTCATGGCCGCCTCCTCAGGGTTTGCGCACCGGCGGGGGAGGCGTTTTGCCCAAATCCGCCAGAGCCTGTTTCAGTTCACCCACCGTGATGCGTTTACCGCCAGGCGATTCGAGCACCGTATTGTCCGGACGCTGCAGGATGTTCTTCCAGTCGGTGCCGGTCTGGACCTTGACGGCTGGTCCGGACAGGTCGGGCCGCGCCGTTTTGGCCGTCAGGCTGCGGCCAAGCTGGCGTTCCACGTCCTCGCGCACGAGTTTCAGAAGCCCTACGGTCATGGTCTTGCCCGAGGGCAGTTGCAGGGTCTCGCTGTCCGGCCGGGTCAGGGCCGCGGCAATGTCATCGGAACTGTGCAGCGGTGTTCCCTTCGCCGCGGGCTTGAGTTTCAGGGCCTGGGGCATGCGGCTGCCGGGTGTGGCGGCCCTGGCTTTCTGCGTGAGGGAGGTCAGGCGGCGGATGTCCCCGATCTTGAGGCGCCGGCCGTCCTGCAGTTCCACCCGGTCCCCGTCGGGCCTGCCCGTCAGGAAGCCGGGACTTTCGGCTCTGGTGAAGCGGATGACCGGTTCCGTCGTCTGACCCCCTTGCACGGGCTGCACGGTTGGCGTTTTTTTGAACAGGGATTCCGCGCCAGGAGATCCGGTCGCCAGAAGTCCGGCCAGGACGGCCGTGATGAGGAGAATTCCTCGACAGGTTTTCATGGCAAGCCTCCCATGATGTTGTGCGGGGCAGAATCCGCTTTATTGCCCGGAAACCCCCTGATCGCGCAGGGGAACGGTCAGTTCCAGATCCGTCGGTTCGCCGGAAAAGAGGACGATCCGTTGCTCGCTGGCGGCGATCATCCTGGAACCCTCATAGGCCTGGACCTGCCAGGCGTAGGGTGTGTTCGTCGCCAATCGGCCGAGGTCGAAAGGTGAAAGGGTGTAGGATGTCTGCGCCGTGCGGGCCGAGAGCACTGGTTTTGACGTGTCCATGTCTGTCGTCGGAATGGCCACGGCATCGGGCTCCAGGCTGATGAGGCGGAAGAGATAGACGACGCGTTCCGGCAGGCCCGCCCAGGAAAAGACGGGCCGGCTGCCGCCATCCAGGGCGAGGTGTTCCCGTGCGGGGGGCGAGACAAGCTCCAACTGTGCCGCTGTCGGGATCTGGTTTTCCGCGGTGACGAAATAGTTGAGACGAGGTGTCTCAAAGGTCAGGGTGGGCTCCAGTATCTCGAAACGAACGGTGTGCAGCCCGGTGGCATAGGTCGGGAAGGCCGGAAAGGCGGGGCTTGCGATAATGGTTTCACGCATGCCCGCCGTAAGCTGTCTGTTGACGAAACCCAGAATTTGCCCGTCCACGACCCATCGGCCCCGCAACAGCCCCTGTCCGTTGTAGGTCACGACGGCCGCGGCCCGTAGCCCCTTCGTGTTGCGCGGCACGGTGATGCGTCCGCCAGAGGTCGGACGGGGTGCGTCCCCGGGAGCAGGCTGGTTGAACTCCAGGCTCAACCCCACGATGCCGAATTCACCGGCTGCCGTGGGAACGATCTGAAGCGTCGTGGAGACGGCCGAGGGCAACATGTCCGGTAAAGACGGCGTGAAGTTTCTGCGGAAGACGATGCGTCCTCCGCCGGCCTTCATGACGGCCGCAGTTATCTTGGCCGGGACATTGAGCAACTCCGTGGCCGAGCCGCGGGAGTTGACGACGGAGATGGTCACGACGCGCTCGATCGTTCCGAGCAGGGTTCCGTCGGGAGTCTCGAAGCGGCCCTGCGTGGACGTGGCCGTATAGCTGGCGTTGGGTATCGCCATCTCCCGCGCCGTGTACATGAGATGCACAGGGCTCTGCGTTCCGGGCGACACGTTGGCCGACCTGGGCATGGTGGTCACAGTCAGGGCAGGGGCAGGGGCAGGGGCAAGGAACAACGCCGTGATACAGCACAGGATCATCGTCACGAATCGGGAAAGGCGTGGGCGGATCATGCTCATTGTGGATTCCTTGATCATGGCCATGTGACCGGGATGCTGAAGTTCAGGGAGAGAAAGGCCACGTATTCCTCTTCATCGTCATGGGTGACGTAATCCTTGGTTCTGGAGTATTGCCCGCGCAGTCCCAGGGTCTTGGTCACGCTCTCCAGGAAGTCCAGTCCGAGGACCCAGTTGTACTGGGCCTGCCCGGAATAGACGCGCAGATGCACGGAGTCGTCGTCGGCCTGGGAGTCCAGGCCCGAGACGGTCAGGCTGAGGTTCTGGACCTCGTTCACCAGCCAGGTTGTCGAGAGGGTGGCGAGCCAGTCCTCCACGACCAGGCTGCCCGGATCCGTTTCGGTCCAGGCGTAGGTCAGCGCGGGATTGAAGGACAGCACGGGCAGAGGCTGCCAGCCGACGGACAGCAATATCTGGTGCGAGGTGCCGTCCATGTCGGATGCGGATCTGTCATCCAGGGAGGTGAACACGTAGCTGGGGACGACGCTCCAGGTGTCCCGCGCCAGGGAAAAGCCGACGGCCAGGATGCGGGACTGGTTTTCCACGGACTCGAATTCGTCGGGCTCGTGTCCGCTGTCCTGCCAGTTCAGGTTCGCGTTGGCGAAGACAAAGGGCCAGTCGGGCCTGTTCAGGCTGTAGCCGAGGTCCAGGCCGGTGTTGCGGATAGTCGGGATGTTCTCGAGCTTTTCAGCGTTGTCGTAGCTGTGCAGGGCGTTCAGGGTCAGGCTCGATTCTTCGAAGGTCTTGGCTGCAAAGAGGGTGTACTCCTTGCGGTTGTTGATCGCATCGGGTGCGATGATGCTTTGGAAGTCCCGGTCCAGAGATGCATAGGTCCCGCCGTAGTCCATCGTCTGACGGCGACCCCAGACCTTGGTCCGCCAGGCTTGGCCGCGTTTCCTTCCAAGGCTGTCCCTGCTGTCGAGGTCGAAGAAGCTTTCTGCGTATTCCGCTTCGCCCAGCAGCAGCTGGTCCACGATGGCCCCGCTCAGCAGGACGCTGTAGATTTGCCCTTCGTTGGAGGGGAGGAGGCTGCCCCCGTCGTAGTCGTCGGATTCGGAGCTTTCGCCGCTGATGGCGGTGGCTTTGATCTGCACGTTTCTTTCCTCGGACAGCGTCCGGGTCAGCATAGCTCCGAGATAGCGGCGTTCGGGCCCGGGCAGGGAAAAGCTGTCCTCGATGTCCGTGACCGTATTGCTGCGCAGCATGAAACCCTGCAGGCTGGTCTTGTCGGCGTTCAGATCGAGGAGACCGCCGCGCAGGGCCAGGTACCCGCCGGTCAACTCCGGCGTCTCCACCATGACGTCACCCAGGGAAAGGCTCTGGCGATGGTAGTCGAACCTGAGCAGGTAGGAGTTCATGCTGAATTCGTCCTGTCCTGGCGTGCCCTCGCTGTCGTCGATGTACCAGGCGTTGGCGTCCAGGGTGACCTTGAGATCCCCTTTGGCCAACTCGGCCGAGAGCGTCCCGGAAGTCTGGGAGGTCCAGTCGGCGTACTCCGTGTTACTGTCGTCGGCGAGCTTGAATCCCAGGTCCGTGTCCAGTTGGAAGGATGCTTGCGCGCGGTCGAAGGTGTCGGACTGGGGCACGGAAAAAAACCAGTGTTCCTGCGGTAGCGGTTGTCCGTCCTGGCCTAGGACTTCGACGATGACGTGGTGAGGCCCGTAGTCCAGGTCTGCGTCGGGAGTATAGGAAACCGTCGCTTCCGTGATGACCGCCAGGGCCGTGACATCCACGTCGTCGAGGGCGATGCGGACCGTGTCAGGGCCTGGCGAGAGTGTTCCGACAGGCAGGGGCGCCGTGATGGCGGGCCTGCGGGAGGCCATGGACATGCCGTTCATGTCCGGGAATGTCAGCGGTTCCGTGGCGCTTTGGCCGGTGGCGAAGGCCAGCCGCCTTGGCAAGCCCATGGGGTTTTTTTCGGGCAGGGTGAATATCTGGTTCGCATCATTGCGAACCTCGACGTAAAACTCGATGCCCTCGGCAGGAATCTGTTCGCCCGAAAGCACGGCGGCGAATCTCTCCTCGCCGGCCTCGGCCAAGGGCAGGCGCTGGAATGCCGTCTTGCCCGTTGTCCTGTGGAAGATCGTGGCCTGCACCCGGCCCTCGACGTTTTGGGTGGAAATGTCGAAGAGCAGATCCTGGCCCGGGATGGTCAGGCTGCGTGGGGAGTTGAGGATGATGTTGTCGCGGGCCAGAGCCTGCGTGGGCAGCGCGATAAGAAACAACTGGATCAGGAAGAGGACAATCGGACTGGGGGAACGATGCATCGGCGGCCTCCGGTGAATGTTGCGGGGCGCGTGCTGCAGGAGAGGGCGAGGGGTCGCGGGGCGGAGGTTGTGTATCAGGTCTGCAGTGTTTTTTGGTTGTGTATCCTCATATCCGCTTCCTTGGCAATAATTTCCGAGGATGAGATGTCTTGTTATTTTGGTGCGAAGACGCAACCGGGCGGGGATACTCCGGATGCGGGAGAGTTCCGCAGGAGGTCATGGAACCGGCCGGTTGGCCAGGTACACGCCGGAGATGACCATGGCGCCGCCGGTGAGCAGGGCGGACGTCACGGGTTCGTCGAGGATGACGTAGCCCATGGCGATGGCGAAGACGGGCACGAGGTTGATGAAGATGCCAGCCCGGGCGGCGCCGATGGCGCGGATGCCGGCGTAGTACCAGGTGAAGGCCACGCCCGTGGCGATGACGCCCAGGAAGAGGATGTTGCCCCAGTCGATCAGGCTGGCCCGGCGGATGTCCTCGAGCAGTCCGTGGGTCAGGGCGGGGGTAAGGAGCATGAGGGTGCCGAGGATGCAGGACCAGGTCACGGCCATGAGGGGGTTCACCCGCTTCATGACCCGGCTCCCGGCCACGGAATAGGCGGTCCAGGCCGCCACGCAGCCCAGGATCATGAGGTCGCCGTGGGACAGGCCGCCCTGGAAGAGCTTCAGCGGGTTGCCCCCGGAAAGGACGATGGACGCGCCCGTCAGGGACAGCAGGGTTCCGGCGATCTTGCCTGTCGTCAGGCGTTCTCCGAGCATCAGGGCCGAGATGATGCTGATGATGACTGGCACCGAGGCGATGATCAGCGCGGCCCGGCCGGCGGGGACGGTGCGCAGGCCCGTGAAGAAGAATGCGTTGTAGAGGAAGATGCCGGTCAGGCCCAGGAAGGCCACGGGCAGGATGTCCTTGCGGGGCAGGGCAGGGAAGGAGCCGTTCACGCGCCAGGACCAGAACAGCAGAAAGGCCGAGGCGGTCACGAAGCGCAGCAGGGCAGCGGAAAACGGCCCCATGTCCTGGGCCAGGATGCGGCCGGAGATCCAGGTCGCGCCCCAGAAAAAGACCGACCCGACGAGTTTGGCGTAAACAAGCATGTGAGTTCCTGATTGTCGAGGAATGCAAAAGAAGGCTGCTTACTCCCGAAGGGGAGGCTCTTCAAGAGGGCTTGACGTGGAAATCCGTTTTGAAATGACTTGCCCCTCGCCCCCGGTCTTTGGTAGCAGGAAACATCTTTTGCTCAATCAACCAAACCTGACATATTTTGGAGGAACACATGACTGAACGACTTTCCAAGGAAGAACGCAGAGGACGCGTCATCGATGTCCTGAACCAGGCGCGGGCCATGGAGCTCTTTGCCATCACCCAGTACATGAACCAGCATTACGGCCTGGACAGCATGGATTACGGCGAGCTGGCCGCGAAGATGAAACTCATCGCCATCGACGAAATGCGTCACGCCGAGATGTTCGCGGAGCGGGTCAAGGAGCTGGGCGGCGAACCGACCACGTCCTATGACGGGGATCTGAAGAAGGCCCAGGACGTGCGGGCCATCTATCCTTACGACGCAGGTCTCGAGGACGACACCATCGACATCTACAACCAGTTTCTGCTGACCTGCCGCGACAACGGCGACAACCTGAGCGTGAAGCTCTTCGAGACCATCATCGAAGAAGAACAGGCTCACATGAACTATTTCGAAAACGTGGGCACTCACATCGAAACCCTGGGTGACACCTACCTGTCCAAGATCGCGGGCACTTCCGCCTCCACAGGACCCTCCACCAAGGGCTTTCTGATCAGCGGCGGAAACTGATTCTGGCGCACATGAACCGCAAAAGGCGCATGGATGTGATGTCCGTGCGCCTTTTTTGTATTCAATGTTCTTAACTGATCAAGAATGTTTGATAATTTGTTGATATTGCTTGTCGATGAGGTTCAGTCCGCCAAGTATATTTTTTTCGAGTGTTTCGCTGAGAACCTTTCCATTTTTTTCACGTAAAGATTTAAGAATTAAGGCATGTTCTTCAATAAAATGCGAACAATCTTGTGGTTCATAGTTATAAAGATTCAGGAATACTTCAACAGACTCCAATAGCTTATGCACTATGAGGCATAAATGAGGCAACTGCGATGCTTCATACATTCGACGGTGGAACATTCTATCGAGGGTGAAAAAATTTCCACCTGATTCCGGCAATTTTTTCATTTGATCATAAAGGTTTTCAAGGTCCTCAAAATCTCCCTCAGTGAGATTGTCCATTGCTTCCAAGGCAAGCTTGAGTTCAATGTTCACCCTGATCTCATACAGGTACCGCATCTCTTTGAGCTTTGGGGGACTGGCCACAATGGCTCCCTTGTATGGGATATTCTTGACCAAACCGGATCTGTCCAGGCGCATCAATGCTTCCCGGATAGGACCGCGGCCAATCTGTAACTCCTCTTCCAATTCACTCAGCACCAGTCGTGTTCCTGGAAGCTTGTCCCCGCTCAAGATCAGATTTCTGATCATGTCGTACGCCATGAGAGCTTTTACATTCGATGAATCTGAGCCCAACTCTTCCTCCAGAATATATGCTTTGCAGTTCGTACCAAGAATGTCTCTTTTATTAAGAAATGTGCACAAACATGTATATATTTTATGAAATCTCGTTTTTAGCAGCGTTTTTACGTAAATTTGTCTCGCACGCGTACTCCTCTTCATGGGGTATGTCTTCTCAATTAACGTGGTGTTCGCTGAGGACTGGCCTGAATCCGAGGCAAATTGCCTTCGCATCGCGCTGCGTTTGCATCATGTTTCAGGGCAATTTTCAAACATCATTTTTGATCCCCCCGTCTTGATCTGGCGTCATCCGGCCCGGTTCCCATGTCTTTTGGTGAGGGAGGCTTTAATGTTTGAAAAGCATATGACACTTTTTCCGCGAAGTGTCTCATAAAATATTTTATAAAATATTTTATAAAATATTGACTTTCACTTCGGTTTGGAACTAGTTCTGACATCAAGATTGGATGGGGATGAACGCAAGGCCCATTCATTCGAACGATACTCATTCCAAGGAGCACCGACGTGGAATTCATAAAAAAAGCACAGACAACTGCTGAATCTCGCAGCGAAAACGTGCGCGAAACCGTCCAGTCCATTCTTCATGATATCGAGATTCGCCGGGAAGCCGCCGTGCAGGAGCTGGCTCAAAAGTATGACCGCTGGGAAGGGGAGTTCATCCTCGGTGCCGATAAAAAGGCCCGGCTCATTGCGAGTGTGCCGCAGTCTGTCAAGGATGACATCGTTTTTGCGCACGAGCAGGTTCGGAACTTCGCAGTCGCGCAGCGCGCGAGCCTGCACGAATTCGAAGTGCAAAATTTCCCCGGAGTCAGGCTCGGGCAGCGCATCATCCCCATGGATGTCGCAGGCTGCTATGTTCCTGGAGGGCGCTTTGCGCACGTCTGCTCGGCCCTGATGAGCGTGGCCACCGCAAAGGCTGCCGGGGTGCCGTGCGTCATCGCCTGTTCGCCGCCCCGGGGGGACAGCATCGATCCCGCTCTCGCCTTTGCCCTGGATCTTGCGGGCGCCGACATCATCCTTGAAATGGGCGGTATTCAGGCCATCGCAACCATGGCCTTTGGCCTGTTCACCGGAAAGCCCGCGAACATTCTAGTCGGGCCGGGCAATGCGTACGTGGCGGAAGCCAAGGCCATCCTGGCCGGTTCGGGCCGGTGCGGCATCGATGTCTTTGCCGGGCCGACAGAGTCCGCCGTCATCGCCGATGCCAGCGCCGATCCCATGACGGTGGCCATCGACCTCGTGTCCCAGGCCGAACACGGCTACGACTCGCCCGTGTGGCTTTTCACCGACAGCCGCGAGCTGGCCATGAATGTCCTGCGCTTGATGGACCTGTACATCGAGGACATGCCAAACCCGGAAGTGCCCAGGAACGCCTGGCGCGATTACGGGGAGATCATCCTCTGCGCCGACCGCGAAGAGATGCGCCAGGTGAGCGACCTCTATGCCGCGGAGCATGTGCAGGTCATGGCCAGGGATCTTGCGTGGTGGCAACACAACCTGAAGTCCTATGGCTCGCTCTTTCTCGGAGAGGGCAGCACCGTGCCCCATGGCGACAAGTGCTCGGGCACCAACCACATCCTGCCCACGAAAAAAGCCGGTTACTACTCGGGTGGCTTGAATGTTCACAAGTTCCTGAAAATATACACATATCAGGAGATCAGCACCGAGGCCAACAAGACCATCAGCGCCGTTGCTTCCCGCCTGTCCCGCGTGGAGGGAATGGAAGGGCACGCCCGCGCCTGCGACTGGCGTCTTGAGAAGTATTTTCCGGGAGAGGAGTGGGATTTCCACGTCTATCGGCATCCGCGCCACGAGTCCTGAAGTCCGGCATTCGGCAGCATGGAGATCGGCATGAATCAGACACGGAAATGCTTCACCAAGGACTTTACGCAGCAGGAACCCATCCCGCAGGCGGGCATGGCCCGCGCCATGGAGATCATGCAGAGCGGGAAGCTGCATCGCTATAACGTCAGCCCCGGCGAGGTCGGCGAAGCGGCCCTGCTCGAAACTGAATTCGCCGCCTACATGGGGACAAAATACTGTCTTGCCTGCGCCTCGTGCGGGAGCGCCATGTACCTCGCGCTGAAGAGCGCGGGGGTGAAGCCCGGCGACAAGGTGCTGTGCAACGCCTTTACGCTCGCTCCGGTTCCGGGGGCCATAGAGAACACCGGCGCACGCATCGAACTTGTCGAGATCACGGACTCCTACACCATCGATCTGGACGACCTGGATCGAAGGGCCCGGGACTCCGCAGCCAAATGGTTTCTCATGTCCCACATGCGCGGGCACATCGCCGACATGGAGCGCATCCTCGAGATCTGCGATGCGCATGGCCTCGTGCTCATCGAGGACTGCGCGCACACCATGGGCGCGACCTGGAACGGGCGCAAGAGCGGGACATTCGGCCGTATTGGCTGCTTCAGCACGCAGACCTACAAGCACATGAATTCGGGCGAAGGCGGGCTCTTGGTGACCGACGACGAGGACATCATCGCTCGCGCCATTCTGCACTCCGGTTCATACATGCTCTACGACAAGCACACCTCCAGACCCTCCCTCGACGTCTTTGAGAAGCACAAGCTGCTGACCCCCAATTACAGCTGCCGCATGGACAACCTGCGCGCCGCGCTGCTCCGGCCGCAGCTTGCCGAACTCGACCTGCGGTGCGTGCGCTGGAATGAGCGCTATCAGGTGCTCGAAGAGCGATTGAACCGTATCCCCGGCCTGGTCTGTCCGGCCCGCGATCCTCGGGAAGGCTACGTGGCCAGTTCGATCCAGTTCAGCCTGCTCCATGCCGACAAGAGCGCGACGCACAGGTTCCTGGCGGCGAACGAGGAGCGGGGCGTGCACCTCAAGTGGTTCGGGAACATCGAGCCGGTGGGCTTCACCAGCGCCTATCAGAGCTGGCGTTATTTCAGCGGGTTGCCCGAACTTCCCCGGACCAATGGCGTGCTCGCGTCACTGTGCGACATGCGCATCCCGCTCACGTTCGATCTGGATGATTGTCACTGCATTGCTGACATCATTTCGGAGGTTGCGGCGGAGACGTTGGCATGAAGAGGCAAGGAGCGTCCAAGTCTGACCGGGATGTTTGCCTTCGACTGCGCTGAACCGAAGGAATTTTTCACGCTGAACGTTTTTACGAAATCATCGGAACTTGAAACCGAGACTGGAGAACACGAATGCCGAGAACAATCATCCATTCCGACAAGGCCCCGGCCGCGGTCGGCCCGTATTCACAGGCGATCTCCATCGGCGGGCTGGTCTTCGCCTCCGGGCAGCTACCCATCGATCCTCTGACGGGAACCATGCCCTCCGGTTCCATCGAGGAGCAGGCGCACAACTGCCTGAAGAACCTTCGCTCCATTGCCGAGGCAGCGGGGGGAGGTTTGGAGCATGCCGTCAAGACCACAATCTTTCTGGTCGACATGCAGGACTTCAAAGCGGTGAACGCCGTCTATGCAAGCTACTTCAATCCGCCGTTTCCGGCCCGCAGCACCGTGCAGGTGGCAGCCCTGCCGCTTGGGGCCGACATTGAGATCGAGGCTGTTTTTCATATTCAATCCTGAACACGTGTTCATAAATACAGCGAGGTAACTCATGAATTTTACAAGATTTCCCAGACGCGCATATTTGAACGGCGCCACCCCTCTCGAAACCATGCCCAATTTGTCCACGGCGCTGGGCGGGAATGTGAACCTCTTCATCAAGCGTGATGATCTGCTCCCCGGCGCCGCCGGCGGCAACAAGACCCGCAAGCTCGAGTTCTGCATCGGCGACGCCCTGGAGAAGGGCGCGGACACCATCATCACCTGCGGCGCGGTCCAGTCGAACCATTGCCGGCTGACCCTTGCCTGGGCCGTGAAGGAAGGCCTGGACTGCCACCTCGTGCTCGAGGAGCGCGTCAAGGGTTCCTACAAGCCGGAAGCCAGCGGAAACAATTTTCTGTTCCAGCTTCTGGGTGTGAAGACCCTGCGCGTCGTCCCGGCCGGTTCGAACATGCTGGCGGAAATGCAAAAGGTCGCCGACGAAGTGGCCGTGAGCGGAAAGAAGCCCTACATCATCCCCGGCGGAGCCTCCAACGCGATAGGCGCCCTGGGTTACGCGGCCTGTGCGGAAGAATTGCTTGGACAGCTCAATGACATGCGCCTCCCCATCGATCACATCGTCGTGCCCTCGGGCAGCGCCGGAACGCATGCGGGCATGTTTGTAGGCCTTGTCGGCATGAACGCGAACATTCCCGTCAGCGGCATGAACGTCTCCCGCACCAAGCCGGTCCAGGAAGAGATCGTGTACAAGCTCTCCCTGGAAGTCGCGGCCAAGCTGAACATCAAGGGCGAGATGCCGCGTGAGCAGGTTGTCTGCTTCGACCAGTACGTCGGACCCGGCTACTCCCTGCCCACGGAAGGCATGGTCGAAGCGGTGAAGCTGTTCGCGCAGAACGAGGCCATCCTGCTTGACCCCGTCTATTCGGGCAAGGCTGCCGCGGGTTTGATCGACCTCGTGCGCAAGGGGTTCTTCCCCAAGGGGTCGAATGTGGTCTTCCTGCATACCGGCGGCTCTCCGGCCCTGTATGCGTACCAGGACACCTTCTCAAGCAAGGGCTGACGCTTGGAGTCCGCAATGCCACAGACACGATCGGAAAAGGTTGTCGGAATCATCGGCGGCATGGGACCCGAGGCCACGGTCGACCTGATGCAACGGATCATCAGGTTGACCCCGGCTGCGGACGACATCGATCACATCCGCTGCATCGTCGACAACAACCCCAAGGTGCCCTCGCGCATCAAGGCCATCATCGAAGGCAACGGCGAGAGCCCTGCCCCGTGCCTGGCCGAAATGGCCAGGAAGCTCGAAGCCTGGGGCGCCGATTTTCTGGTCATCCCCTGCAACACTGCCCACCATTACTATGAGGATGTGCAGTCGGCGGTCCGCGTGCCTGTGGTCAATCTCATCGAACTGACGGTGCGCAGCATTGTCGCCGCAGTCCCGGGCGTGCGTGCGGTTGGCCTCCTGGCTTCACCCGCCGTGCGCATGACCGGCCTGTACGAAAAGCGCTTCGAATCTCATGGGGTCGAGGTGGTCTATCCCGGTCCCTTCGACCAGGAGCGCCTGTTCGCGCTCATCAAGGACATCAAGGCGGGAGTGCGTTCCGAAGATCTCAATGACGCACTGCGCGAGATCGCATCGCGCATCGCATCCCAAGGCGCGGAGGTGCTCATCATCGCCTGCACGGAACTCAGCGCCCTTGGGGAATTGGGCTTTGCGCAGCCCACGTTCGACGCGGCCGAGCTGCTGGCCCGGGAGATCGTGGCCGTGGTCAAGGATGGCAAGCAGCCGTGAGGCCGGCGGGCCTGCCTGACTCAGGATTGCATCAGAGGCGAGCATTGCGCTTTGTCCGGGCGGATTCCCGGCAACGACTACAACACTACGGGTATCGTTCATGAACTCCATGCCTGCTCGAAATGAAGAAGGGATCGTCGTCGAGAACCTGACCAAGAAGTTTGGTGAGCTCCTGGTCCTCGACAACATTAATTTTTCCGTCCGGCCGGGAGAATTGCTCAGCATCGTCGGCCCGACCGGTTGCGGCAAGACGACGTTCATGAACACCCTGGCCAAACTGACTCCCGCCACCGCCGGGAGCATCCGCATTCGTGGCGAGGAAGCCGATCCGGGCAAGCACAACATCGCCTACGTGTTTCAGGAGGCGACAAGCCTGCCGTGGCGCACGGTGCGGGACAACATCGCCTTTGGCATGCAGCTCAAGAAGCTGCCGAAGCCGGAGCTCGAAAAGCGGCTGGACGAGATCCTGGAGATGGTCGGTCTTGCTGACTGCGCCCATCTCTATCCCAACCAGATATCGGCCAGCATGGAACAGCGACTGGCGGTGGCCAGGGCCTTCGCCACCCAGCCCGATCTGCTGCTCATGGACGAGCCCTACGGACAGCTGGATGTCAAACTCCGGTATTACCTGGAGGATGAGCTCGTCCGGCTCTGGCAAAAACTCAAAATCACGGTCGTGTTTGTGACGCACAACATCGAGGAGGCGGTCTATCTCGCGGATCGCATCCTGATTCTCAGCAACAAGCCGACCACCGTCAAAGGGGACATCGAAGTCAACCTGCCGCGGCCGCGCAACTATCTGGACCCGGAATTCATGGCCATCCGCAAGACGGTCACGGACATGATCCGCTGGTGGTAGTCGCGGCCTCGATACAGGCCAAGAGAGCGTTGAGATATGGAAAGGACATCGTGTCGGGCTTTATAACCTCTTCATCAGGAGTCATGATTATGCGACGATCCAAAGTTCAAATTTTACGCATTTCGGCCGCAGTGTTCCTTTTTCTTGCATTCGCAGTGTCCATGGCCAGCGCAGAAGGCCCGTACAACATGAAAACCTGCTGGCAGCCGGAACATTCGACCTACATTCTCTGGAATGCCCTGGAGAAGGGATGGGACAAGGAAGCCGGGCTGAAGATCGACCTGGTCTATTTTGACTCCGGCATGGCCCAGATGGAAGGCCTGCCTGCCAAGCAGTGGGTTGTCGGCGGCACGGGCAGCGTCCCGATGCTTGTTGGCGCCATGCGCTACGGCGCCTATCTGGTGGCTGTGGCCAACGACGATTCGACCTCGAACGCGGTCATGGTCCGGCCTGACAGCGCGATCATGCAGACCAAGGGCGTAAGCAAGGACTTTCCGGAGACGTACGGCACAGCCGACAGCGTCCGCGGCAAGACCGTGCTGATGACCACCGTGTCCTCCGGCCACTATGCCCTGTCCACCTGGCTCAAGCGCCTCGGTCTGAAGGATTCGGATGTGGTCATCAAGAACATGGACCAGGGTCAGATTCTCGCCGCGTATGAATCCGGCATCGGCGACATCGCCGTGCTCTGGGCCCCTTCCATGTTCATCGGTCAGTCCAAGGGCTGGAAAGTGGCCAACAAGGACTCCCAGAAGGGCGCGAACATCGTCAACGTCATCGTGGCCGACAAGAAATTCGCGGATGAGAATCCCGAGAAGGTCGCCCAGTTTCTGAAGGTGTACATGCGCGGCATCGACCTCATGAAGGCCGAAAACGTGAAGCTTGCGGACGGCTTTTCCAAGTTCCTGAAAGACTGGGCCGGTGTGGAGATGAGCAGCGCCGATGCGGTCTTGGATATCAAGGAGCACACCGTGTACGGCATGCAGGACCAGCTCAAGTTCTTCGACAGCAGCAAGGGCGCATCCGAGGTCGAGACCTGGATGTCCGGCATGGCCAACTTCTTCGTCGAGCAGGGCAAGTTCACCCGCGAGGAGATGGACAAGACCCTCAAGAGCGGTTTTGTGAATGACAAGTTCCTCAAGCTGGCAGCCGAAATGAAGTAAGGTTGACCGCTTCGTACAGGCCTGCGACCGCCTCGTGGCGGTCGCAGGATCATAAGGATCTGACGCGGGGAATATGGGCAAGGCGCCTGTGCATCCGGGAAAATACCATCCGCAAGGAGTGAAGCGTGAGTGAGAACGTACAACGCAAGAGGCTGTTCTTCCATCTGTTGTCAATCTTGAGCGTAGTGGGCTTCTTCGCTGCCTGGCAGATGGTGGTCGATTTCGGATTCGTCCCCGGGGATATCTTGGCCACGCCAAAACAGGTCTGGTTCCTTTTCCTCGACAAGTGGCACAACCCACAACCCGACGGCGCGCTTTTGGGCGTGCACCTGTGGATCAGTCTGCAGGAGGCGCTGTACGGATATCTCCTGGCCCTTTTGATCGGTGTCCCGCTGGGTCTCTTCATGGGCTGGTTCTCGCTCGCCGAGGGCATGGCCCGTCCAATTTTCGAGATGATCCGGCCCATCCCCGCCGTCGCCTGGATTCCGCTGACCATTTTCTGGTTTGGCATCGGCATGTCCGGAAAGATCTTCATTATCTGGCTTTCCGGCATCGTGCCCTGTGTCATCAACTCCTTCGTCGGCGTCCGCCTGACCAATCCGACCCTCATTCAGATGGCGCGCACCTACGGCGCCTCGAAGTGGCAGATATTCATCCACATCTGCATCCCCTCCGCGCTGCCGATGGTGTTCGGAGCGTTGCAAATGGCCCTGGCCGCATGCTGGACGACCCTCGTCGCAGCGGAATTGATCGCCGCCGACACGGGACTCGGCTTTCTCATCACCATGGGGCGCCGTTTGGCGCGGCCGGATATGGTCGTGCTCGGCATGTTGATGGTCGGACTGACCGGGTTCGCCGTGGGTTTGATCATCGACAGGGTTGAAAAGCGGCTGCTTGCCGGAATCCGGAGATAATTATGAAAGCAGAATCATGTGGTACGCAGGGAGTTGTCGGAAGCTCGTGGAGCATGGGACGCATGTTCGAGCATGTTGGCGGATTCTTCAAACGCTTCAATTATCTCTACGTGATTTCCATCGTGATGTTTATAAGCGCCTGGCATGTGGCCGCGGTCTACCAGCTTCTCGGGACGTTCCTGCCGACGCCCCTTGCGGTCGTCAGGGCGTTCTGGACTCTGAGCGGGGAGACCCTTGCCGGCCAGACCCTCTTCGGCCATCTCTGGTCCAGTCTGCATCGGGTCCTGATCGGCTGGTCGGTCGGCGTCATTATCGCCGTGCCCCTTGGTGTGTTCATGGCCCTGAACGATTACGTACGGGCCATCGTCAAGCCGGTCTTCGACCTCTTCAAACCCATGCCGCCCATCTCCTGGATATCGCTCGCGATCCTCTGGTTCGGCATGGGTGAGGAGTCCAAGATCTTCATCATCGCCATCGGCAGCTTCGTGCCGTGTGTCCTCAACGCCTTCAACGGCATCCGCCTGGTTGATCCCGCACTTTACGACGCGGCCCGCATGCTGGGTGCGAGCAGGCGGCAGGAGATCCTGGAGGTGGCGCTCTTCGGCTCCCTGCCCGCCATTTTCGCCGGCCTGCAGATTTCCCTGAGCGTGGCCTGGTCCTGCGTGCTTGCGGCGGAGCTGGTCGGGTCGCGGTCCGGCATGGGCTTCATCATCATCCTCGGCATGAACCAGCTCAAACCCGCGATGATCATAACCGGCATGATCCTCATCGCCCTGACCGCATGGTGCATCAGCACGTTCATGGGGCGTCTTGAAAAATACATCTGCCCGTGGAAACGAGAAATACAGCTATGAACACGCACGCAACGAAGATTTCCTGTCGCGAGGTGAGCAAGACCTTCATCCAGAAGGGAACGCAGCACATCCATGTCCTGGAGAACATCAGCCTCGATGTGAAGGAGAACGAATTTCTGGTCCTCCTTGGACCGGGGCAATCCGGCAAATCGACGCTACTGCGGATCATCGCGGGCCTCGAGAAACCGAGCGCCGGGCAAGCGCTGCTCAACGGCCGGCAGGTGGAAGGCCCCGGACCGGATCGCAGCATGGTGTTTCAAACCTACAGCCTTTTTCCCTGGCGCACGGTGCGCAGCAACGTGGAGATGGGCCTCCGGTTCAAGGGCATGCCCTCGGGTGAGCGGCGAAAAATCAGTCAGAAATACATCGATCTCGTGGGCCTGGGCGGCTTCGAGTCATCCTTTCCGCATCAACTCAGCGGCGGCATGAAGCAGCGTGTGGGCATTGCCCGGGCGTACGCCAATTCGCCGGAGGTCCTTCTGCTCGACGAACCCTTCGGACAGCTGGACGCGCAGACCCGCTACCTCATGGAGCAGGAGATCGTGCGCATCTGGGAGCAGGAGAAGCGGACCGTCATTTTTGTCACCAACAATATCGACGAGGCCATCTTTGTCGGTGACCGCATCGTCGTCATGGAAGGCAAGCTCCCCGGCCGACTGCACACGACCTACACGAACCCTCTGCCGCGGCCACGCTCCCATGATTCCCTGCCCTTTCTGGAGCTGCGCAAGACGATTACCGATGCGACAGAGTTGACGTTGTAGGATGCCTCTTGCTGAGTGCTCAAAAGCGTTCGGCCCCGCTTCCTTTCGAGGAAACGGGGCCGAATGTGTTTTGGAGAGGGGCGGGGTTAGCCTTGGGGGGTGTTCGGGTTGATCCGGATCTCCACGCGGCGGTTCATCTGGCGGCCTTCCGGCGTGTTGTTCGTGGCCACGGGGCGGCTCTCGCCGTAACCGATGGCATTTATTCGGGATTCCTGGACACCTCGCTGCACAAGGAGCCTCTGCACGCTGAAGGCTCGCCGTTCCGACAACTGCTGATTGTATGTGTCCGATCCGGTGCTGTCCGTATGGCCTTCAATCGTGATTGATGTCTGGGGATACTTGACGAGAACCTGGGAGATGCGGTCCAGCTCATTGTAGAGTCCGGGCAGGACCACGTCGGAGTCGACATCAAAGGTTACATCCCCTTTCATGGTCAGCGCCAGGATGTCCCCTTCCCGGCTGACGGCCACCTCATCCGATGTGGACAGGGCCTGACGCATTTCCACATCCTGCTTGTCCATCATGTTTCCGACGCCGGCTCCAGCGGCGCCACCAAGTGCGGCTCCGGCGGCTGCACCGATGAGGGTCCCTTTCGTGTTGCCGCCGATGACCTGTCCCAGAATGGCTCCGGCCGCAGCGCCACCCACGGCGCCGTAGGTGGCTCCTTTCGTGGTTTTGGACTGCTGATCCATGGTGGCACATCCGCCCAAGGCAAACACGCCGATCAGTGCGATGAGAATCAATTTTTTCATGGTTCGGAGTTCCTTCCTTTTCCAGGTGTTGAGACTGAATGAAAACGGTCCATAGTCAGTCGAGTTCTTGTTGCAAGAAGATAATTTACGCTTTCTGGCCGGTGATTGTAAACAAAGCTTCTGCGGCTCTTTGCCAATCAAAATGAATATATTGTCCCGGAAGCCATGGAGGCTGTGTTTGTCCATGAACTGTGTCGTCTAAAAATAAGACGCCATGTCGGGAAAGCAACAGGCCCGGAACTGAGGACACACCGATGACGTGGGTCAAGTCAATGCCGCTGCCGGATCATGATTCATCTTGAATGCACGAAATCATTTTATCTTGAGAGGGAAGAGCGCTGGTTCAAGAGGCATGCTGGGCATTGCGCGTTTTGCGTAGCCTGACGATGCGGCTTGAGTGACGAATTGGTCCTGCGGTGCAGGATTCTTCGTGTTTTGGCGAGGAGTGCCGAAATTGATGGTGTTTGTTGGTCAGCGCTTGCCGCTTTCCCGTGATTTGAGGTCGTCAAAGCAGACGTTAATCCAACGGCCTGTCTTGGAGTATGTGCTGTTTTTTCTGAAAAAAAAGATCGAACCCGCGACCAAAAGCAGGACTGAAACGCCAAAGATAAGAATATTTGCCATGGTTCAGTATATACATTTTGAAAGAACAAGCAAACAAGCTTTTGATGGTAAAAAAAATAAAGCCAGCCATGGAAGGGTTATCCGTCATTTATGCAAAAGGCGTGGCTAAAGGCAGATAGAAGACTGTATTGTACTCAAAAAAGTGTAATTTATTCTGTATTTTTTCTTTCAGTTGACGATTTTTTTAGGTCATTTTGAAGTTGCATGTAGGCTTTGGAGAAGGGCAGTGATGTAGCTGTGTGCATATTTGCGGACTCAGGGACGGTTTTGCGAGCTCGCCTTCAAGGGCGCATCCGTCCGGAATGAGGAAGTAATATTTTTTGTACGAATAAAAGAGGCGACCCCTGGACATCTGACGGCAAGAAAACTCGGAGGCTGGTTGATTTTCAATCGGTGTTGGGGTTGCACTATATTGCTTTACCCGATTTTTTGGTCGCGTCCCGCTCTTGAACTCTCTCCATCGTCAGCAAATAGGCAATGTAATATTTGTAGATATTTCCCACATAGCGGACAGTTTCCTGACCCGTGATCTTGCCTGCCGCAATTTCAACATTGGCAAACCACTTGGTCGGATCCAAGCCCAGTTCTTTTGTCAGATGCAGCATTTTCGATACGTTGCCTGGTCCTGCATTGTAGGCGGCGAAGGCAAAAAGCATCCGGTTCACAGGGGACAAGGCCGGGTCCTTGAAGTAGGTGTCGATGATGTGGCGATGATATTTCACGCCGGCATGGATATTGGTTTCAAGATTTTCGATCTTGGAAAGAGAGATGGGTGGCGCGGCTGCCGTACTCGGCAAGAGCTGCATGACCCCCACTGCTCCGCGTGGGCTGCGGGCATTTTGGTCAAGCTGAGATTCCTGATAGGCTTGGGCCGCGATGAGCAGAAAATCCATATCATATTTTTTGCCGTATTTCTTGAAGAATTCTGTAGCATTGAGGAAACGGCGCATGTCCTCGCTTGCGGTCGGGTTGCGTAGGTAGCCGGTTTTGGTGAAGTATTTTCGGCCGAGAAAAGAATAATCGGGGCTTTTTTTGAAAAAGACCACAAACTCATTGATGAGAGCGCGAAGTTGCGGATTTTCCTTGCGAACCGCCCAGGCAATGCGCTGTCCTTCGGCAATGCGCAGGTCATCCCTGACTCGGATATTCGGAATGATCTTGGCCCAGATGTCCGCGCGGTATTTGTCGACCACGGTCAGGGGGAGCAGTCCTGCCCCGACCATCTCCATGATGTCTTCGCTTTCCAGATTCTCGTCGGCGTCCATGATCTGGACCGGTTCTTTGCCTTCCGATGCAAAACGCTTGTTCAGGGCGACCAGGCTTTCGTGATAGCTGCTTGAGCGTCGCACCCAGACAGCCTGTCCTGTCAAATCGTCCAGCGTGTTGAGCGCTGGCGACTCCGGCCCGGAAATCACAACTTCCTGCACGTCCGAAGCCCACGGTTCGGCAAAGTCGATCAGTTCCTCCCGTCCCGCAGTGATGGATAGGCCTGCAGCGGCGATATCCCCTTTGCCGGATACCAGTCCCGTCAGCAACTCGTCGCGCCTGACCGGAATAAAAGCCACGTGAACGGGATATTTCTTGGTTTTCAGGCGCAAGTTCAGCCATTTTTCAAAGGTCTTGAAACTTTCTGCGGTGATACCTTTGCTCGCAGCACCGTCGAGGAAGAAATTTGTTTTGCTGTATGTTACTAAAATACGAATGTAACGGCGTTCCTTGATTTCGTCCAGATCGCCTGACCAAGGTTTGTTGAGGTGTTTTATAAGGTCGTGTTCTGTTTTATTTGCAGAATTGCTTTCGGCAAAAGCGGAATAAAAGTTACTTATATAGAGGCAGATAAATAAAAAACATGCGATTTGAGTAATTTTATGCATATTTTACGTAATATTTTAAAAATGTGTGTTAATAATAATCTTGTATTGCAGAATAATGAAATTTTTGAAGAATTTCGGTTCGTTTTGCCAATTTATTTTATTATATCAGTTAGTTCATGCTAAATGTAAAATATATGAAAAGCACGCAGCTGTCAAATTGCATGCGTTCCCCTGCTGCGATAGATATTGCCAGTCTGCGGAATTTAAGGGAGAACTTCCTTATAGGCGACTAGGCTCAAGTTCTCGGTCGCGATGGCTCAATTGGTCCTTTTATGAAGTGGATGTCTGCTTTTATCAATAAATCCTCTCATCCCTTGCGCTGTTCAATAATACATTGCTTTAAGCTGCAAAGTGAACTCGCTGACTTTGAGATAGCAAATTCTAGAAATATTGGATATGTTTTTGTCACGTTGCATAAGTTTACTTTAATAAAGTATGAGATAATCAATCGGAAATATGCTATGAGTAATAATTTCCTGTCTCCGGAAGAATTGGTTTTCTTCTCATTTCCTGCCCTGAACGCTTCAGGAAAATTGGAAAATTTTCCTTTGCGTCGAGTCTCTCCTGACTTGGATGATTTTCTGAATCTCTTGCCTGTTGACTCTTGCGTGGTGATTTGTACCTCTGAGCAGAGCATCCAGAATTTTCTTGCCGCATTGGAAGAACAGACACGTCGTGCAGGCAATCGGCTTGTGCTTGATGGTGGGGCAGAAGACTGGAAGTGCTGGGCTCAGGCGCGAAACCATGTACGCGGTGAATCAATTTTCACTGCCGAGGGAAAAATCAATCCCGCGGAGTTGGATCGTCTTGGGGATGAAGCGGGGGGCAACGCATCCAAGGTTTGTCATGTCCATGCCCTGCAGTCTTCTCAACTGTTCACAGGCGGCCCGGCTCCGGTGCGGGCCGGGGAACACAAGCTGAACATGGTGTTCTTTACGCTTGTCCGTTCTCCCCTGCACCCCGAAGCATTAGGCGCCCTGCTGACAGCTCCTGCCGTGATCATTGACTTGGATGTTTACCTCCGGCCGGGTTCATCTTCCGAAGCAAACAGGCATCCCGAGGCAACTCCCCCTGCCGAGTCGGTTCTTGACGGGTTTGTCGAGTATCACCGATTGGCCCAGAAAAATGTGTTCATGGAAGAAATACTGAGCCAGCTGGAAACCCCGGTATTGGCCGGATACGCCGACGGGCGCATTCTGGGGGGAAATGAGGCTTTTCTCAATCTTTGCGGATATTCACGATACGACCTTGTGACGCGGAACTGGACAATCGATCTTGCAAGCCTCGATTTTCAGGCTTTGCAGGAGAAGGTCTTCGCATCGCTCCTTGCAACTGGCCGCACGCAAGAGCTTCATACGGAGCTGCAGACGTTCAAGGGGGCATGCGTGCCCTGCAATGTCAGCGTGTTCTTGCACAAGGATGAAAAAGGCCGTCCGCTTTTTTTCTCTGCGCATTACACTCCGGCACCGAGTTCTCCCGATTCGAAAAGTTCGGGATCAACATCCAGTCATATTTTTTCCGACAGCCTTCAGCTGGCCCTGATGCGGTCGATCAGGCACTCGGACTATGCGTTCGCCTTGCTGGTCATGGGGATTGACAACGCGGAGCAGGTTCTCCTCCAGATCGAGGATCAGAAGACATTTTTTGAACTGCTCGCAAAGCGGACCGTAAACTGTCTGCGCACGCTCGATATTCCGGCATATCTGGATTCCGAGCAATTTTTCATACTGCTCGACAATGTCACGGATGTCATCGGCGCCGTGCGCGTCGCTCAACGCATTCAAGAGGAAACCGCCAGGCCGTTCAGGCTTGGCCAGAGCGAACTGCGCGTGACGTGCAGCTTTGGCGTGGTCATGGCCCCCAGGAATTATACGGACGAAAAGGACATCCTGCAGGACGCGCAGACCGCGTTGGGTCGGGCCATTCAGCGTGGCGAGCGGCAGATCGTGATCTTCGATGATCGGCAGAACAGCCAGGCCGTGCAGTTTTTGCGGATCGAGAGCGGTCTGCGCAGTGCGCTCCTGGAGAATGAAGTGTGCATGCACTATCAGCCCATAGTGCACCTCGAAACCGGAACGATCAGCGGCGTCGAGGCTTTCATGCGCTGGAATCACAAGCGCAAGGGGCTGTTGCGGGCCGAATGGTTCCTGCCTTTCGCGGAGCACAGCGACGTTGTCTTCGAGCTGGAGGCGTGGGCGGTTCGAAGGGCCTGTTCGGCCTTGAAGCGTTTTCAGCAGGTCAAGGGGGAAAAGTTTTTTCTGGGCCTCAACGTTTCTCTCAAAAATGCCCTGCGCCTCGGCTTCCTTGAAGAATTGATCGAGGTTGTTCTCGAGCATGGGCTCAGCCCCGCATCCATTGTGCTGGAAGTGCGCGAGGAATGGCTGAAATATTTCGCGGAGCGGTTTTCAAATGTCTTTGCGGAGGTGAACAAAGCCGGTGTGGGCATCGTCGTGGACCATTTCGACGCGACCCATATCTCGCTTGCGGACCTGCATCGCTTTCCGCTGCGCGGGCTCAAGCTGGACACTGTCCTGCAGAACGATCCGAGCGTGCTTGCAAGTCTCTCCTCCATCGCCCGGAGCACGGGGCTCATTCTCGTCGCCCCCGGCGTCGAGGACGCGATGCGCCTGCGGTCACTGCAGGATCACGGCTGCACCTATGCCCAGGGCGACGCCCTGGCGCCGGTCATGGACGAGACGGCCCTCCTTGATTATCTGCAAAGTCGCTCCTGATGGCAGGGGAGTGAGCGCAGTCGATCCGGCCATGGCGATGGTCTTCCAACCAGGATTCTTTGATGAACGTCGAAATAGTGGCCGGTTATGTTCCGGGGGCAATTGGTCGCATCGTTGAACTGCACGGCGCCTACTATTGGCGGCATGCAGGCTTTGGCCTTTATTTCGAGGGCAAGGTGGCTTGCGAGCTCTCCGAGTTTCTCCACCGTCTCGACTGTGCTTGCAACGGCATCTGGCTGGCGCTTTGCGATGGCCGCGTGGAAGGAGCGATCGTCATCGACGGCGCCAGGGCCGAATCCGAAGGCGCCCATCTGCGCTGGTTCATCGTCTCTGACGCCATGCGCGGGCTTGGGCTTGGCGGAAAATTGATTGCCGCCGCTCTCGATCATTGCCGCCGGCAAAATTTTCCCAAGGCATATCTCTGGACCTTCGAAGGCTTGCACGCCGCCCGCCATCTCTACGAAAAGCACGGGTTCCGGCTGACCGAACAGCACCGGGGCAACCAGTGGGGGACGGAGGTCAACGAGCAGCGCTTCGAAGCGCTGCTTTCCCGTCCTTGACCCGCCTCGAATGCCCTGTCTTTCAAGACCTGCGGCGGCAAGCTGAACGCCTGTTCATTTGCCGAAGCCGCACGCGGGGTAGCGGCACACACTGCAGTTCTCGCAGAATCCGCCATGACCGAGGGCGATGATGTCGCGGCGCTCGATTTTTTCCCCGGCCAGAATGCGGGGCACGATCAGATCGAAAATGCTGGCCTTGTAGTACATGACGCAGCCGGGCAGGCCGAGCACGGGGACGCCGTCCAGGTAGGCCAGCATGAACATGGCTCCGGGATACGTCGGCGCGCCGTAGGAGACGACCGAGGCCCCGGTTTTGCGGATCGCGGCGGGGGTCTGGTCGTCCGGGTCTACGGACATGCCGCCGGTGACCGCGATGAAGTCGGCGCCCTGCCGGACGAGCGAGAAGATGGCGTCCACCGTCATGTCCACCTGATCCGAAACAAAGACCTGATCGATCACGGAGCTGCCGAGGTCCTCGAACTTGGCCCGGAGCAGGGGGCCGAAGCCGTCCTTGATCCGTCCATGGTAAACCTCGCTGCCCGTGGTCACCACGCCGACCTGCGCGGCCTTGAGCGGCTTCACTTCGATGATGGGGCGATGCTGCATGCAGACGCCCTCCGCTTCGAGCAAAAGCTCTTCCGGAACAACGAGCGGGATGACCCGCGTCCCGCCCAGGACTCTGCCCGCCTTGACGCGCTGATTGCGGTGGATGGTCCCGAAGCTCACGTCCTCGATGCCGTTCAGACGGTCCAGGCCGTCCACGTCAATGGACAGTAGGCCGTCGTAGGCCGCGGACAGGGTCACCTTGCCCTCCTTGGGCTCGCTGAACACGATCCCCCGGCCCGCCGCCCCTCGCGCCAGGCGGATGGCGGCAGTGTCCTCGTGCACAAAGCCGTCGGCAGGGTCAAACACGTACAGGTTGGCCTTGCCGATATCGAGCAGCGCCGCAATATCCTCTTCCCGGACGACATGCCCTCGCCGGAACGCCGGTCCTTTCTCGCCGCCAGGCACAATTCGGGTGACATCATGGCAAAGCACTGTTCCCACCGCATGTTCAACCGCGATCGTTTTCACAGGCAACTCCCTGGTTTCAAGGTCTGAAAATTTCGTCCCGGCATGATTCCCCCGTCGCAAGCAGCGCCAGGTAATCTTCCATGGTGTCCACGTCCCGCAGGATCGCGGGGTCGTCGACCTCGACCCTCCGTACGAACTGGCTCTGCCGCAGCAAGCGTCGCGCACCGATGTCGCCGCAGAGGGCGGCCAAATCCGCCATCAGTGGACGCCCGATGATGACCGGATTTCCGGGCTGACCATGGTGGACCGGCATGGCGGCCCAGGGTTGCTCGCGCAGGAAACAGTCGATGAGCGTGTTGATGGTGTCCGCGCTCAGCAGGGGCTGGTCCCCAAGCAGATACATGATGCCGTCGGCATCGGCGCGATGCTCCAGCCCGGTCCGCACCGAGGTGCTCTGTCCTGCGGCGAAGTCCCGGTTCACGATCACCTCGAGGCCGTGCGTGTCGAGCTGCGGCAGCACCTGGTCATGGGCATGACCGAGGACCAGCAGCATGTTTTCGAGGCGTGAAGCCCGCGCGGCGTCGATGACGTGCTGCAGCAGCGGCCTGCCGCGAAAGGGCAGGAGCTGCTTGACGGTGCCCATGCGCCGTCCAAGTCCGGCCGCGAGGATGACGCCGCATACGCTCATGGCTCCCAGACCTCCCTCACGCAGGGGGCGCGCATGGCCGCGCCCACAACCACGCGTCGTGGCGGGCAATCGCCCGCGCGCAACCGGTCCAGGATTTCACGGCCGTGCGCCAGCGCGTCCGGAGTGTCGGCCTGGTTCAGCCAGAGCAGGCGCCGCGCGTTCGCGGGCGCGCCCTTGAACATGCCGTGCGGATGGTTGCAGACTCTGGCCACGGATTCGGTTGTGACCAATGCGTTCGGGGGCAGGCCGCTCAGCTCCGCATAGCGTCCGCTCCTGCAGACGTGGTCTTCGTCCAGAGCTGTCCCGATGGCCGTCAGGCCGGCCAAGGCCAGCACATGCGTGCTGCGCTCGGGAATGACCGGTTCGTGCTTGGCCGGAGCCTTGAGGGGCAGCCCGCGCGCGCCGTCGGCCTCCACCAGGATCCAGTCGCAGATTCCGGAATCGAGCAGCCTGTGGATGAACTCCGGCGGCAGCCCCAGAAGCTTGCCGCTCTCCTCCCGCCAGGCAACGCAGACCGGCCTGCCCTGAGTCATGGTCTCGCGGCATGCGTCAAGGAAATGCTCGTTGTTCTCCGCCAGAACAAGGCGAGCCTGGTCCGGTGTCGGCGGAAAGATCTTCGTCGTCGTCGCGCAGGCGACACGCCGGCCCTGCGCGGTCAACTCAGCGGCCAGCCGGAACATGACCGTGGTCTTGCCGCCCGCCCCGACGAGGCTGAGGAGCCCTCGCTCGGGCAGGCCAAGGGCCTCGGCGATGGTCTCCGGCATGGTCAATTGTAGGCCCTCATGATGGATTCCAGCACGGCCCCGCCAATGGCGCGCCCCTTGTCCGAGATGGTGTGCAGAAAGGCGGCGTCCCCCCGCGGGTCGATGTCGCCGAGCTTGAGGCCCTGCGGCACATGACCGTTGGGCCTGATCTGACCGCGCAGAAGCCCGGCGATTTCGGCCACCACCGGCTTCCCCGAGACCTGGCCCAGGATCTGTCCCGCCTGCACCAGATCGCCGAGCATGCAGTCCCAGGTCAATTTTCCGGCCACCGGAGCCCGCAGCACCCTCTCACGGGCGTAGCCGCCGATGGAGCCGGGGATGCCCGTGTTGGGGGCTGCCGCGCCCTTGGTGATGATGCGTCCCAGATCGTGTCCCCGGTTCGTTTCGATGACGGTGTGCACGTCCGTACCGGCGTCAAAACCGGGGCCGAGGCCGATGACCAGGGGCGAATCGGTCATGCGGGTGCCCAGGTTCCGCTTGGCGAGGATGGCATCGACAAGCACGTCCGGCTTGATGACGGGGATGCTGTCCCACTGCGGGTCGATCAGGACGGGCAGGGCGCCCTGGGCCCAAACCTCCCCGACCTGTTCGGGGCGCCCGATCCGCACCGCCCGCACCCCTTCAACCAGGCATTCGCCGTCCAGCACCGCCTCGCAGAAGCTGACCGTCCGCCGCACCGCCAAAGGATGCGCCGTCTCCAGGATCACGATGCGGCGCAGCCTGGCCTGATACAATCGCCAGGCCACGGCCGTGCCCATCTCTCCTCCGCTCTTGATCACGATGACCCGCTCGCTCAAACTTTGCATGCATCCTCCGCGCAACGCGTCGCCAATGTGAAGGGGGCACGGGCCCCCCTCGTGTTACCATCCCCAGGTCAGGTATTCGTGGATCGAATCCGCAGCTTTTCGTCCCGCGCCCATGGCCAGGATGACCGTGGCGGCCCCGGTGACGATGTCACCTCCGGCCCAGACGGCTTTCTTGCCGGTCTTGCCGGTCTCGGCGTTGGCCGTGATGTAGCCCCACTTGTTCAGCGGCAAATCCGGGGTGGAGCGGGTCAGGAGCGGGTTGGCCCCGGAGCCGATGGCCACGATGGCCAGGTCGCACTCTATGGTGAACTCCGAACCGGGCACAGTGACCGGACGCCTGCGCCCCGAGGCATCGGGTTCGCCGAGCTCCATGCGCACGCATTCCATGCCGGTCAGGCGGCCCTTTTCATTGCCCAGGTAGCGCACGGGGTTGACCAGCAGTTCGAAGTTCAGCCCTTCCTCTTCGGCGTGATGGATTTCAGCTCCACGGGCCGGCATTTCCGCCCGCGAGCGGCGATAGACGATGCTGACCTTTTCCGCGCCCAGGCGCATGGCCGTGCGGGCGCTGTCCATGGCCACGTTGCCGCCCCCCAGCACGACCACCTGGCGGCCCTGCGGGATGGGCGTGTCCACCTCCGGGAAGAGGTAGGCCTTCATCAGGTTGGCTCTGGTCAGGTACTCGTTGGCCGAGAGCACGCCGACCAGATTTTCGCCGGGGATGTTCATGAACTTGGGCAGGCCCGCGCCGACACCCAGGTAAACGGCGTTAAAGCCCTGTTCGAAAAGCTCCTCCACGGTCACGGTGCGGCCCACGACCACGTCGCATTCGATGCTTACCCCTTGCGCTCCGAGGCAGGACACTTCCGAGGCGACAATGTCCTTGGGCAGGCGGAACTCCGGGATGCCGTAAACCAGCACTCCGCCCGGCTTGTGAAATGCTTCGAACAGGCTGACCTCGTGGCCCTTGAGCACCAGATCCCCGGCCACTGTCAGGCTGGACGGCCCGGAGCCGACCACCGCCACCTTCTTGCCAGTGGTCTTGTCCCTGGAGGGCAGCTCGCAGACTTGGTGCGCCCGCTCCCAATCGGCGGCAAAGCGCTCCAGGTTGCCGATGGCGACCGGCTCGCCCTTGCGGCCCAGCAGACAGTTGCCTTCGCACTGGATTTCCTGGGGGCAGACCCGCCCGCACACGGCGGGCAGGCTGTTGCGTTCCCAGATTTTGCCGATGGCCTGATCGAAATGGCCTGCGGCGATATGTTTGATGAAGCCCGGAATATCGACATTGACCGGGCAACCCTGCACGCATGCCGGGTTCTTGCACTGCAGGCAGCGACCCGCTTCGGCCACGGCCATCTCCGGGGTGTAGCCGAGCGGCACCTCCTCGAAGTTCCTGGCCCGCACCTGCGGGTTCTGTTCCGGCATGGACTGACGCGGAGTTTTGTTCGTGCTGGTCATGCTCGCGCACCCTCCTCGCATTTGCAGCGGCCGTGGCTCAGCCGTTCCTGCTCCGTGTAGGCCTGCAAGCGCAGGATCAGTTCGTCAAAATCCACCTTGTGCCCGTCGAATTCCGGCCCGTCCACGCAGCCGAACTTTGTTTCTCCCCCGACCGTGACCCTGCACCCGCCGCACATGCCCGTTCCGTCGATCATGATGGGGTTGAGGCTGACCATGGTCGGCACGCCGAAGTCTTTGGTCAGCAGCGACACGAACTTCATCATCGGCACCGGGCCGATGGCCACCACCTGATCGACGCCGCCAAGGGTGAGCTGTTCCTTGAGCACTTCGGTCACAAACCCCTTGCGCCCGTAGCTTCCGTCGTCGGTGCAGATGTGTAGGTCCGTGGAGGCCAGGCGCATCTTGTCTTCCAGGATGAGCAGGTCCCTGTTTCTGGCCCCGATGATGGACGTCACCCGGCAGCCCGCGTTCTTCATGCCGCGGGCGATGGGATGCAGCACCGCCACACCCGTGCCGCCGCCCACGCAGACCACGTTCTTGCCGGGCTCGATATGCGTCGGCTGGCCCAGCGGGCCGATGACGTCCTGGTAGGCGTCGCCGACCTGCAGCCGCCGGAACAGCTCCGTGCTCTTGCCGACGACCATGTAGATGACCGTGACCGTGCCTTTTTCCGGATCGGTTTCGGCCATGGTCAGCGGTATCCGCTCGCCATTTTCGTTGGCCTTGAGAATCAGGAACTGTCCCGGACGAGCCTTGGCGGCAATGCGCGGGGCTTCGATCTCGTTCAGGACGACCGTTCCGGAGGCCATCTCTTCGCGTTTGACTATTTTGAACATGCTGTCCCTTTCCTGCTAGAATGCTTTCATGATCATGAGCGTGGTCACGTTGCCCTCGGAGCCCAGCTTGTTTTCAAACTCCCAAAGCGAGCGCAGTGACACGCCCAGCCCATAATTCGGCATGAAGACGCTCACTTCCGGGCCGATGGCGTAGGCTTCCTCGCGGTCATCGACGGAGCCGGAGCCGCTGTCGTCGGTGACCTGCCAGCGGCAGTATCCAGCCAGGCCCACGTCCCAGATTTTGTCCAGCGTCTTGCCCAGACCCCATTCAAAGTGGAAGTCGTTGCCGGGGGTCCAGTCCGTGTCTTCCTGTTCCGAATGAATCTCGTAGCGGGAGAGAACGGACGCCGACCAGGTCCTCTGTTCGTCGAAATAGAACGTTGCGCCCGCCGTGAACATGCCGGTCCAGAATCCCTTGCCGGGGCTGGCCGGTTCGTCGGCGTCAAAGTCGCCCGTGGGCATGTACACGCCCACGCCGACGGCGGCGTCATATCTGGGGCCGTGCCAGGCCAGGAGCAGCGGTTCTATGAGGATGTCGCCCAGTCCGAATTCGTTGTCGCTGAACGAGTACGGTCCTGCGCCCTGCAGGGATATGTCGGTGTAAACCAAGGGTACGACGATATCCGCGACGATATTTCCGCCGAGGAATTGAATGCCTGATGAATACACAAGACGGTTGACAAGCGCGTACACGTTGACGTCGAAGTCGACATCGACATCCTTTCCGTTCTTGTCTTTAAGTTCGTCCGCAGTGTAAAAAAGATTGTAGACCCGCCAGTAGACGCCTTCCGGAGGGAGCGTTGCGGCCTTGATTCCCTCGGCGCCATTCACATAATGTCCTGATCCTGCATAAGCGCTCGCACTTGCCATCAAAAATACCGCGACCATCACGACGTGCATCAACTTTTTCATTCTGTGCCCCTTTGGGTGAAAACCGGCGCAGGGCCTCCTTTGCGCGAGGCCCTGCGCCGGCGTGGTCATGAATTCAAGGCCTTGAACACGCGCTCCGGAGTCATGGGTATCTCCGTGAAGCGATGTCCTGTCGCGTTGGCCACGGCATTGGCGATGGCCGAAGCCGGGCAGACTAGACTGCATTCCCCGGCGCCCTTGGCGCCGAAGGGGCCTGTCGGGTCGTTTGATTCAACGATGATGGAGTGAATCTCGGGCATGTCCTCGGCGGTGGGCAGCATGTAGTTGTGCATGCTGTACTGCTGCTGGCGGCCCTTGTCGTTGTAGGTGATCTCCTCGCTCAGCGCGTAGCCGATGCCCTGGGCCGCGCCGCCCTCGATCTGGCCCTCGACGATCATGGGGTTGATGGCGCGCCCGACGTCATGGGCGGCAGCCAGCTTGATGACCCTGACCTGCCCCGTGCGGGTGTCCACTTCGACATCCGCGAAGCACGCGTGCCACGGCGGGGCGTTTGGCGGCACAATGCGGCCGACGCCGATGAACTGCTTGTTGCGCACATGGGCGTGGTAGGACAATTCCTCCAGGGTGACGGTGTTGCCTTTGCCTTCCTTGACCTCTTCGAGCTGGCAGAGCCCGGAGCCGGAACATTCGTCCATGCTGGATGTGACCGGAGTGATCACCCCTTTGTGGATCTGCAGGTGTTCCGGGGCGATGTTGAAGAACCCGGCCGCATATTCGAGCACCTGGCGGCGCGCGTCCTCGGCCGCGGCCTTGATGGCCGTGCCGGCGGCGTAACAGGTCCGGCTGGCATGACTGCCGATGTCGAACGGGGTCCCGAGCGTGTCGCCGTAGGTGAGGCTGATGTGTTCCATGTCCAGACCCAGTGTTTCGGCGGCGATCTGGACCAGGCTCGTGCTCGTGCCCGTGCCGATATCCGGCACTCCGGAGGCGACATGGGCGGAACCGTCGGGCTGGATGGTCACGTAGGCGTTGTCGTAGTCAACGCAGAAGGGCCAGGCGTTGCTGACGTGCGTTCCAACCGCCATGCCCAGGCCGCGCAGCTTGGTGCTTCCGGGTTTGTTGAAGGTTCCGCGTCGTTCCCAGCCGATGCTTTCCGCGCCCTGGCGCATGCATTCGGCCAGCTCTGTGGAGCCGCAGGCATAGGGCAGGCACCACGGGTCGCCGACCTTCATGATGTTCTTGCGGCGCAGTTCGAGGGGGTCCATGCCCAGCTTCTCGGCCATCAGGTCGACGGTCTGCTCCATGGCATAGTTGCCCTGAGGGTTGCCGAAGCCGCGCATGGCGCCGCAGCTGGTCGTGTTGGTATAGACGCTGTGGCCGTGGTAGCGCTGGTGGGGGATGCGGTAGATGGCCAGAGTCATGGCTCCGCAGACTCCGGGCAGTTCCGCGCCGAAGCTGCAGTAGGCTCCCGTGCCGAGCACGGCCTTCATGTCCAGGGCCTGAAAGGTGCCGTCCTTCTTGGCGCCGAGCTTGACGGTGATGTATCCGGGGTGGCGGGTGTCGGATGCGATGAAGTCTTCCTGTCTGGTATAGATGAGTTTGACCGGCTTCCTGGCCAGCAGGGCCAGGCCCATGGCAATGGGTTCGGCCTTGGCGCTCAGGCCGATGCGCACCCCGAACCCGCCGCCCACATACGGGGGCGCGAGGACCCGGATCTTGCTGGAGGGGATGTCGAAGATCTTGCCCAGAATCGATCGGGAGGGGTGCGGGGTCTGGGTGGTGGACCACACGGTCACGTCGCCGTTTCCATCAACCTGGGCCACGGAGGCCTGGGTTTCCATCTGGACCTGCTTCTGCACCGGCAGCTTGTAGGTCTCCTCGATGATCACATCGGACTCGGTCAGCCCTGTTTCCACGTCATGATAGGGGATTTTGACGATCTCGCCCGGAATGTTCTTTCCTTCGGGCGTGCAGCCCTTGCCGGGGTGCAGTTCCGGAGCTTCGGGTTTCAGGGCTTCCAGCGGATCGAACACGGCGGGAAGAAGCTCGTATTCGACCTTGATCAGCTCCAGGGCCTTGGCCGCGATGGCTTCGCTTGTGGCCGCGACGGCCGCGACCTCGTCACCGACGTAGCGGACAACGTCGTCGAAGAGGTACTGATCGAGCACCCGTTCCAGCTGCGGGATGGTCAGGAACATGGGTACGGACGCATTGAAGAGGTTCTTCGGACCGTTCTTGTGGCACATCACCGCCTTGACGCCGGGCAGCTTTTCCGCCGCGGAGGTGTCGATGCTGACGATTCGGGCATGGGGATGGGGGCTGCGCAGCACTCTGGCAAAGAGCATGCCCGGCAAAAACATGTCCGTCGTGAACAAGCCCCGACCTGTGGTCTTGTCCACGCCGTCGCGTCTGAGGACGTTTTTTCCTACATATTCGAACTGTCTCATAGATCTCCTCCCTTGACTGCGGACGCCCGAAGCCTGACCGCGGCATCTTCCACGGCTTCCTCGATTTTGACGTAGCCGGTGCAACGGCAGATGTTTCCAGACACGGCTTCCCGGATCTGATCCTTGGTGGGGGATTTGTTTTTGTCCAAGAGGGCCTTGGCGGACATGATCATGCCCGGAGTGCAGAAGCCGCACTGAACCGCCCCTTTCTCGATGAAGCTCTGCTGCAGCGGGTGCAGCCCGTGAGCGCTCTCCACCCCTTCGATGGTTTGAATGTCCGCGCCCTTGGCGCGCATGGCGGGGATGAGGCAGGCGTTCATGGCCTTGCCGTTGAAAATGATCGTGCACGCACCGCACTCACCCTTGCCGCACCCTCTTTTGGTGCCTGTCAGGTGCATTTTTTCGCGCAGGACATCGAGAAGCATTTCCGAAGGGGACACGGCAATCTCGACTACCTCTCCGTTCAAGCTGAATGAAATGGTCTGGTTCGTCATAGTTTGATCTCCGGTTACGCCTTGCGGGCATCCTCAACTGCTGCATGAAGGACCCGTTCAACAAAAACGGGCAGAACTCCCATCCGGTATTCCTTGGAGCCGCGGATGGCGCTGCTGCGGAACATGGCCTGGTTGCGGGCCAGTTTTCCGGCTTCGACGATGGTGGCCTCGCTTACGGCGGACCCTTTGAGAAATTCCTCGGCGTCCAGGGCATGCTGCGGACCCGCGCCCACGGGGGCGACGATGAGCCTGACCCATTCGAACGTGTCGCCACTCAAGCTGACCATGGCCGAGACATTGAGCATGGGCAGGGCCAGCGCCTTGCGCTGCTCCATGCGCAGGTAGGCGGAGCCCTGGTTCTTCTTCTTCACCGGGAATTTGACATGGGTCACGACCTGGCAGCAGCTGTCGATGCAGGACAGGCACACTCCGGCGTACATGTCCTCCAGCGGCATGCTCTGCATTCCTTCAAGCGTGGTCACTTCCGCGGTTGTTTCCAACGCCGCCAGGGCCACGGCCGCATCCGCGGCGGGGTTGCCGGTGACGATGTTGCCGACGATCGTGCCCATGTTGCGGATCTGCAGGGAGCCGACCTTGCGGCAGGCCTGGGCCAGGGCCGGGGCGTGCTTGAGGATGAGGTCGGACTTTGCGGCCTGGGCGTGGGTCACGCTGGCGCCTATCCGGATGTAGCCGTTCTCCTCCGTGATGTTCTTGAGTTCCGCGATCTGGGTGAGATCGACCAGTACGTCGCAGGTGTTCTTTCCATCCTGCAACTCCAACATCAGGTCGGTGCCGCCGGCAATGATCCTGGCTTTTCCCCTGTTGGTACTGAGGAATGTGACCGCTTCGGACACAGTCGCCGGAAAAACATAGTTCTGAACCATAGCTGTCCTCCGTTGTATTTTCAGACGCGGCCGGGATGCCGTTACCGAAATTACGGTGAACAATGGAAGGAACATGCCAATATGTTCGTTTTCAATATGCTGATTTTTATGTCTTTATTGGAGTGAAAAGAAGAAAGGCCATAACCTGGGTTATGGCCTTTGCTGGCGGAAAGAGAGAAGAAATCAATTTATGGTTTGTTCACGGATAGATGGATGCAATAGTTCGTCCGGAATACCCTATGCAAAGAGTTATAGGTCGTTTCCTTTTTTCAGGCGCTTGCTGAGCGCTGGCTGGGAGATGCCAAGCATGCGCGCCGCCACGGTCTGAATGCCGTGCGCCCTCGCCATCGCTTCCCGCACCAGGGCCTGCACCGCGTCGTCAATGCTCGGCAGGGTGGCGGGGAAACACAGCTCTTCGGCGCCCCCGAGAAGTCCGGGGGCATCTGCCTCCGGCCCGCAGGAAAAATCCCCGCCATGCCAGCGTCCCATGGCATCAAAGACCAGGGCGCGCAGTTCGCGGACATTGCCGGGAAAGGAATACCCGCTGAGCCGGTTCAGCAGGCAGCGGCTTGGCACAGGCGCGGTCTTGCCGAAGTTGGCCGCCGCCTGCTTGAGGAACTTGTTCAGGAGCACTGGGATGTCTTCCGTGCGCTCGCGCAGGGGAGGGATGCGGACCAGATGCGTGCACAGGCGGTAGTAGAGGTCTTTGCGGAAGCCTCCGTCGCGGGTCATGGCCTCCAGATCGCGGTTTGTGGCTACGACCATCCTCGCCTCGGAGGGGCGGGGCACGTCCGCCCCCAGGGGCAGATATTCCCGTTCCTGCAACAGGCGCAGCAGCTTGACCTGCGAGGACTCGCTCAGGTCGCCGATCTCATCCAGAAACAGGACCCCGTCCCCAGCCTGCTCCACCAAGCCCTTGCGGGCGGTCATCGCCCCGGTGAAAGCGCCCTTGCGGTGCCCGAAGAGGGTGTCGCTGAAGACCATGTCGTCGAGCCCGGCCACATTGACCGCCACGAAGGGCTTTTGCGGGCAGGCGATCTTGTGCACCGCCTGGGCCATCAGTTCCTTGCCAACGCCTGTTTCGCCGGTGATCAGGATCGGCTCCGAGGAGCAGCCGACCGCTTCGATGTATTGGAAGATCTGGCGCATCTTGAGGCTTGCGGTGCTGAAGTGCGCGAAGGCCTCGGGTTTTCCCAGACGGTCGATCACAAGGCATTGGCGCAAGGAGGAATTTTCCCGGCGCAACCTGCTCATTTCCAGAGCCGTGCGCACGGAGGCCGCCAGGCGCTCCTCCTCCACGGGTTTGGCCAGGTAGTCCAGGGCGCCAAGTTTCATGCACGCGACGGCGGATTCGATGGTTTCAACGCCCGTGGCCACAATCACGGGCAGTTCCGGGTGTGTCTCACGCACTTGCGTCAAAATTTCCTGACCGCTGACCCCCGGCATGCTCAGGTCGAGAATCAAGGCGCCAAGATGCTGGTTGTCGATGATCTGCAAGGCTTCCCGCGGGTTTGAGCAGCAGATGATGTTGTCGATGCCAAAGGAGCGCAGGCTCAGGTTGAAGCTGTTCAGGATATCGATTTCGTCATCGACGATCAGGACGGGAAAAGGCTGAATCATGACGTGGCGTCTCCATTGTTCTGTGCGGGAAAGGTGAGCGTGACCGTCGTTCCGGCCCCCTGTCTGGAATCAAACGCCATGTCTCCGCCATGTTCCCGCATGATCCTGGAGGATATGGACAGGCCAAGTCCGGTGCCTCCGCAGGTCCGTTTTGTCGTGAAAAAAGGGTCCGTGACGTGGGGCAGATCGTCGCAGCGTATTCCTTGTCCTTCGTCGGATACCTTGAGCCAGACGAGCATGTTTTCAGGGTCGAAACCTGTCGAAATTCGGATGGACTTGGTCCTGTCATCGATTGCTTCACAGGCATTTTGCAGCACGTTGATGATGACCTGTTCGATTTTCTGGAAATTGCCTTGAAAATGAGGGATTCCGTATCCGTAGGTGATTTCCAGGAAATCCGTGGATTTGCGGAGCTGATTGTCGAGCAGCAGCACGGCGGCGTTGAGTACGCCATTTATGTCTATGATTTCATTGAGCACGGAAGACCCTTGGCGGGCATAATTCTTCAGATCCTGCACGATATGCTTGATGCGCTTGGAGGAGGCCATGACGCCTGTAAAGAGTTCGGGGACGCTTTCCCTGGCGAACGAATAGCGCAGGTTGCCAATCAGGAAGTCCCCGTTATCTTCCAGATATTGGTCCAGAATGCTTTTTGCATCATACCACATTCTGGAGAGAAGCGGAATATTGAGAATTATTGCATTGTTCGGATTGTTTATCTCATGTGCGACGCCGGAGACCAATATCCCAAGAGATACCATCTTGCCTGCTTGGACGAGCTGCTCGTATTCAATTTTTGCGCGTTTTTCAGCATTCTTTCTTTCTGTTATGTCGCGGAATGCGATGAGCGTCGTTCCAGATCTGATGGATGCTTTCTTTATGTTTGCTATGAGAACATGCTTGCTCTTGAATTTGTCAGTGATTTCAACTTCGATGTTGTTAATCTCGTTTATCGATTGCAACTCATGCGAAGAATAGAAATCATATCCGACGAGATCGAATATGGATTCAAATTCATGCCGTATTTCGTCTTCGTCATAGCCGAATATGTTTCCGACGTTGCAACTGATGAAAATGAATTTTCCTTCGTCGGTTGTGAGAAATATCGAGTCCGAGATGCTGGCCAGCGTGATGCGGTGAAATTCTTCGGACTCCTGGAGCATGTCCACCCATCGTTTGTAGCTGGTCAGGTCTTTGTAGTTCTTGACGATTCCGAGCACTTCGCCGGAAGAATTTCGAAGCGCGGAAGCTTTGACGAGACATGATTTGCGGTCTCCCGACTCGGAGATGAACTCTTTCTCGAAGTCGGTCTTGTTGGACCCGACGACGATTTCCTGCAGGATGCAATGATCGGTGCACTTGTGCCTGCAGGGGAAAATGTCGAAGCATTTTGCCCCGATCACCTTGTCCATCTTCATCTCTACCAGTTCGGCGAAGGCGCGGTTGGCGCGGATGACATTTCTGTCCGTGTCGAGAACGAGAATGCCGTCACCCGAAGTGTCGAAGATCTCTTTGAGTTCCAGGTAGGCGTGTTCCAGATTCCGTTCAATTCTCCGTCGGTGGTCGATCTCTTCGTTCAATGAGGCATTGTATTCCTGCAGCGACTTGGTTCTGTCCTCGATGATTTTTTCCATCATGTGCAGAAGCGCCTGCTTTTCACTCTCTTTTATTTTTATGTCTGTAATGTCTCTGAATGTTGCGAGAACATAATTTTTTTCATCGACATCAATTTTGCTTAAGGTGACCTCCGTATCAATTGCTATTCCGTCACGGCGTATGTCTTTCCACTCAAATTTCTGTATATTTCCACGCAATGCTTCGTTTATTTTCGCTTGCGCAATTTCATACGACTTCCCGCCGTCAGGTTGCAACAATGGAGCGAAATCGCTTGGAAAAAAACCGATTATGTCTTCTTTTTCGCATCTCCATATTTGACACGCTTCTTTGTTGCAGTCAGTCAATTTGTCATCAATGAGCAGTATTCCATCGGAGAGTCCCTGGAAAATGGCCTCGTATTTTTCCAATTTTTTTTCTAACAGACTAATTTTTTGATGCTGTTCGGCGATAATTCGTTCCGGATGATCTGTGCTGTTCACAGTGAGGTGGTCTTCCCTGGCGTTCTTTGTCATAAAATCCTCATTCAAAAGTAATCACTTTCACTCAGCGCGCACTGGGATTTTTCCGCATCTCGTCCAGTTCGGCACCCGCTCCGATTCCGCCGGATGGCGAATCATTGCTGTTCAATGCGGGAGGTGCACCGGCAAGCAGAATTGAACTTTGAAATTCAATGAACTTTAAGCTCCAACACGTTGAACATGTCAACTTTTTTGGATGCGGGATATTTTTCACCTTCAATTCAGCATGTTCCCTTCAAGGCATCCTGATGAGCGGTGTCACTGCGCTTTAAAGCTCATGATGGCTCCGCGTCCCTCGTTTGGCGTGGGAGAGGGCGGGGCGATTTTTCTTTACCCCCGGCCTCTGCGGACGTAGAGAGTCGCATCTCTTTCATCTGAATCTTTCACCCTTGCCGCAGGACATCATGCACCAACCATCTCGCCCAGGCGCCAGGCATTTGCCGCCGGGTCTGAATATCATCCATGAAGACCGGGACATTATCGTTGTGGACAAGCCCGCCGGGATGCTGACCATGGCCACGGAAACGGAAAAGACGCGTACGGCCTATTATGCCCTGACCGACTATGTTCGCAAAGGCAACGCCAAGTCCAAGCACAGGATATTCATTGTGCACCGCCTCGACCGCGAAACTTCCGGCATCGTGCTCTTCGCCAAGACCGAGGTCGCCAAGCGCACCCTGCAGGACCAGTGGGAGGGCACGACCAAGATTTATGCGGCGGTGGTGCACGGGCTGATGGGCCAGGCCTCGGGCACGCTCAGCTCCCATCTGGTCGAGAGCGGGGTGCACAAGGTCTATGCCACGCGTGACGCGGCCCTGGGCAAACTGGCCCGGACGGCCTGGACCGTGCTCAAGGAGAGGGGGGGATATTCGCTTCTGGATGTGACGCTGCTGACCGGGCGCAAGCATCAGATTCGCGTGCAGATGGCGGATGCGGGGCATCCGATTGCCGGGGACAAGAAATACGGGGTCAAGGGCGACACCTTTTCCCGTTTGGCTCTGCACGCGCGTTCCATCACTTTTGCCCATCCCTTTTCGGGCCGGAGCATGACGCTTGACGCTCCGGTGCCGAGCGTGTTCGCGCAGTTGGTGGGTCGTGTGGAGGTGGAAGGCGCGGAAGAAAAAAATTAGGTTGTAAGGATTCAGCCGCCTACATTTCCTGACACGTGCCGACGATCTTGCCCAGAAAGTCCCGCAGACGGGGGTTTTTGGGGTTGCTGAAAAATTCCTTTGGACTGTTGTCCTCCTGAATCAGCCCTTCATCGATAAAGATGACCCGGTCCGCCACTTCGCGCGCAAAGCCCATCTCATGCGTGACCACGATCATGGTCATGCCCTCGGCCGCAAGCTTCTTCATGACCTCAAGCACTTCTCCCACCAGCTCCGGATCCAGGGCCGAGGTGGGTTCGTCGAACAGGATGACCTTGGGCTGCAGGGCCAGGGCGCGGGCGATGGCAACGCGCTGTTTCTGGCCACCCGAGAGCTGCTCCGGGTACGCTTCGGCCTTGGCCGCCAGACCGACTTTGGCCAGCAGGTCGTAACCGAGGTGCTGGGCGTCGGCGCGTGGCATCCTGCGGACCTTGATGGGCCCCAGGGTCACGTTTTCAAGCACGGTCATGTGCGGGAAGAGGTTGAACTGCTGAAAGACCATACCCGCTTCGGTGCGCACGTAATTGATGTCGGTTCCGGGGTTCATGATGTCGTGGCCGTCGACGATCACCGTGCCTGCGGTCGGGGTTTCCAGCCGGTTGATGCAGCGCAGCACCGTGGATTTGCCCGAGCCGGACGGCCCGATGATGCAGACCACCTCTCCCGAGGCCACGGTCAGGTTGACGCCTTTTAAAACTTCCAGGTCGCCGAATTTTTTGTGCAGGTTCCTGATTTCGATCATGCGCGCTTTCCGCTGGTCTTGTTAATGAGCCTGTTTTCAAGGGTTTTGAGTGCCTTGGCGATGCTCATGGTCATGACCAGATAGACCATGGCCACGGCCATGTAGACCTCGAAGGCCCGGAAGTTGACGGCCACAATCTCCTGCCCTGTACGCAGCAGCTCGCCCACACCGATGACCATGAGCAGCGAGGTGTCTTTCAGGCTGATGATGAACTGGTTGCCCAGCGGCGGGATCATGCGTTTGAAGGCCTGGGGCCAGATGATGTAGCGCATGGTCTGGGCGCGCGTCAGGCCGATGGAGCGCCCGGCCTCGGTCTGGCCGATGTTGATGGACTGGATGGCCCCGCGCACGATCTCGGCGATGTAGGCTCCGGAGTTGATGGCGATGACGATGACCCCGGCTATGAGCGGCGGGATGCGCAATCCCACGGCCATGGGCACGCCGTAATAGAGGAACATGGCCTGCACCAGCATGGGCGTGCCGCGGACGAGTTCGACATAGAGGTCGGCGAGTTTGCGGACCAGGAAGGGCCGGGCCAGCTTCATGAGGCCCGTCGCAACCCCGAGCAGGAAGCCGAAGAAAAGGCCGCCGACGGTCAGGTAGATGGTGTACCAGACGCCGCGCATGAGCATGGGCAGGGTGTCGACAACAACGCTCGGTTCGAATTGGAAGGCCATGGGTATCTCGAAATGGGTGCAGGGAGCGAGCTCCCTGCACCTTGGAAGGTTGAGGCGGAATTACTTGGGCTCGGTGCCAAACCACTTCATGTAGAGTTCGCGGTAGGCGCCGCTGTCTTTGAGCTTCTTGAGCGCCGCGTTGGTCTTGGCGACCAGGTCGCTGCCCTTGGGGAAGCCGATGCCGTAGGACTGGCCCATGTACAGGGGGCCGACTATCTTGGTCTGTTCCTTGCCCACGGTGCGCACGAATTCGGATATTACCGGGGAGTCGAAGATGACCGCATCGGCGCCGCCGGCCATGAGTTCCATGAACATGGCGTCATTGTTGGGAAAAAGCTTGACTTCCTTTGCTCCGGCTTCCTTCTTGGCGAAATCTTCGCTGGTGGTGCCGAGCTTGGTGGCTACGGTCTTACCGGCCAGGCTTTTGACGTCCGTGATGTCTGAGTTGTCGGCCTTGACCAGGATCAGGAGGCCCGCATTGTAGTAGGGGTCGGAGAAGTCAACCACTTCGGCTCGTTCGGGCTTGATGGTCATGCCGGCGATGCCCACATCGATCTGGCCTGACTGCAGGCCGGGGATGATGCCGTTGAAGTCCATGGGCTGCAGATCGTATTCCGCTCCGATTTCCTTGGCGATGGCGTCCCACAGCTCCACGTCGAAGCCGGTGTGCTTGCCGCTCTGGGGATCCTTGAACTCGAAGGGCGGAAAGTTGGTGTCCGTGGCCACGATCAGTTTTTTGGCCGAAGCCTGGGTGACGCACAGGGCCAGGGCAAGCGCTGCAAAAAGCAGGATGCGTTTCATGGAGCCTCCTTGAATGGTGGATGGAAAAATGCGTTGTGCCAAGATGGCGGGAAATCGCCCTTGGCATCGGCCAAAAAACGGGAAAATGCAAGGCAACGGGTGCAAATCGAGAGCTTCGTCTCTCTGCGGGGAATGAGTGGTCCGGCAAGAGGCACGCCGAATTCGCAATGTCTTCAAGCTCATCCCAATGTAAGGCGGGCAGGAGGCATTGCATTGGCGCTGCATGCGGGAGCGCGTGTCGCCGCGGTCCGGACAAGAGCTGCCGGAATTCCTTCGCGGGCCTCGTAATGCTTTCCGGCCTTGAGTTTTCGATATCCTTTCGCGCTTCGTTCGGTGAACGGCCAGGAAGCAAACGATGCCTGGCTCAGTCAGACAGCCGACAGCCCTTGCCCGGACCACGCCGTCACGCTTGAGGCGGTGCGGAAGGGGTGTTGAAATGTCAAATGTCAGGGGTGCAGGGGACGGGTCCCCTGCCCGCCGGAGGCATTGCTTTGGCACCGCATGTGGGGGCGCGTGTCGGCGCGGTCCGGACAAGTGCTGCCGGAACTCCTTCGCGGGCCTCGTAATGCTTCCTGGCCTTGAGTTTCGATATCCTTTCGCGCTTCGTTCGGTGAACGGCCAGGAAGCAAACGATGCCTGGCTCAGTCAGACAGCCGACAGCCCTTGCCCGGACCACGCCGACACGCTCGAGGCGGTGCGGAAAGGGTGTTGAAATGTCAAATGTCAGGGGTGCAGGGGACGCGTCCCCTACCCGCAGGAGGCATTGCATTGGCGCTGCATGCGGGGGGCGCGTGTCGTCGTGGTCCAGGCAAAGTCTGCCGGAACTCCTTCGCTGGCCTCGTAATGCTTCACGGCCTTGAGCTTTGGATATTCTGCCGCGCTTCGTCCGCAGAACGGCCGGGAAGCAAACGATGCCTGGCTCAGTCAGACAGCCGACAGCCTTTGCCCGGACCACGCCGACACGCTTGAGGCGATGCGGAAAGGTTGTTGAAAATGTTGAATGTTAGGGTGCAGGGGGCGAGCCCTCTGCCCGCCGGAGGCTTCTCTTTAGGCCATGTCCTGCTCCGTGCGGCGGATGATCTCTTCCTGGTGGTCGAGGTCGAGGTCCACGAAGTAGTCGCTGTAGCCGGCCACGCGGACCAGCAGGTTGCGGTATTCGTCCGGGCTGGTCTGGGCCTTGCGCAGGGTGGCCGTGTCCACCACGTTGAACTGGATGTGGTGGCCGTTCAGGCGGAAATAGGTCCGCACCAGCTGGGTCAGCTTGTCCAGATCCTGCTCGGTCTTGAGCACGCTCGGCAGGAAGCGCTGATTGAGCAGCGTTCCGCCGGACTTGAGCTGGTCCATTTTGGAGAGGGACTTGACCACGGCCGTGGGGCCGTTCCTGTCCGCGCCGTGCGAGGGCGAGGTGCCGTCGGATTCCGGCAGGTGAGCCGGTCGGCCATTGGCCGAGGCGCCGAGCATCTTGCCGAAATAGACGTGGCAGGTGGTGGAGAGCATGTTCAGGTGATAGGTCGTGCCCTTGGTATTGGGCTGCCCGTCGATGGCCGTGAACAGGGACTCGTAGACGCGCTGCATGATGCTGTCGGCCCGGTCGTCGTCGTTGCCGAAGAAGGGGGTCTTGTTCCACAGCTTGAGGCGCAGGGCCTCCGCGCCTTCGAAATTGGCCTGGAGGGCGCGCGTGAGCTGCTGCATGGAGACGGTCCCGGCGTCGAAGACATGGGTCTTGATGGCGGAGAGGCTGTCCGTGATCGTGCCGATGCCGCAGCACTGGATGTAGTTGGTGTTGTAGCGGGGGCCGCCGTTGTAGTAGTCGAGGCCCTTTTCGATGCAGTCGTGGATAACCACGGACAGGAAGGGCGCGGGCGAATGGGCGGCGTACATGCGCTCGATGTAGTTGTTGACCCGGATCTTGAGATCCACCACCCACTTAAGCTGAGTGGTGAAGGCGGCGTAGAGGTCCTCGAAGCTGGTGAACGATTCCGCCTCGCCGGTCTGCGGACCGATCTGCCTGCCGGTCAGCTGGTCGCGGCCGTTGCTTAAGGCCAGTTCCAGAACCTTGGGCACGTTCAGGTAGCCGGTCAGGATGTAGGCCTCCTTGCCGAAGGCCCCGGTCTCGATGCACCCGGAGCAGCCGCCTTCGCGGGCATCCTCCAGGGTCTTGCCGACGCGGATCTGCTCCATGACCACGGCGTCGGTGTTGAAGATCGACGGATAGCCGTAGCCGTTCCTGATGACCCGCGCCGCCGCGCCCAGGAAGCGGTCCGGGGTTTTCTGGCTGATGTGCACGCTGGTCTGGGGCTGAAGCAGTCTCAGTTCATCGACCACTTCGAGGATGAGGTAGGAGATCTCGCTCACCCCATCCGAGCCGTCGCGTTTGAGCCCCCCGAGATTGATGTGCGTGAAGTCGTTGTAGGTTCCGCTTTCCTTGGCCGTGACCCCGACCTTGGGCGGGGCCGGGTGGTTGTTGACCTTGATCCACAGGCAGCACAGCAGCTCCTTGGCCGTCTCGCGTGTCAGCGTCCCGTCGGCCAGACCCTTTTCGTAAAACGGGGCCAGGTGCTGGTCGAGGTGTCCGGGGGTCATGGCGTCCCAGCCGTTCAGTTCCGTGATGGTACCCAGATGCACGAACCAGTACATCTGCAGGGCTTCCCAGAAGTCTTGCGGGGCCTGGGCGGGAACACGACGACAGACCTCGGCGATGCGGGCGAGCTCTTGCCTGCGGATCGGGTCCGCTTCAGTCTTGGCCAATTGCCAGGCCAGGTCCGCATGACGGTTGGCGAAGATGATGGCCGCGTCACAGGCGATGTCCATGGCCTTCAGCTGTTCGGCGCGGTCCGAGGCCAGGGGGTCGCCGAGATAATCCAAGCGGCTCGTGCGTTCGGCGATGCGGGCCTTGAAGTCCTGCATGCCCATCTCGTAGATGGTCCCGTCGAGAGCCGTGTGGCCGGGGGCGCGCTGCTCCATGAACTCGGTGAAGAGTCCTGCCTCGTAGGCCTCGCGCCACTCTTGCGGCACGTGGGAGAAGACGCGCTCGCGCATGGACCGGCCCGTCCAGTAGGGGATGACCTCGCGCTCGTAGGCGGCGATGTCCTCCTCGCGCACATGGTAGCGGGTCATGGGGCGGGTGGAGAGGACGCGCAGATCGTCCGCGCTGTGGCAGGTCAGTTCCGGAAAGGTCGGTACGCACCTGGGAGCGGGGCCGCGCTCGCCGACGATGAGCTCTCCCTCGCCCAGATGGATGCTTTTTTTCTCGCAAAGGTCCTTGAAAACCAGGGCGCGCAGCACGGGCAGGGAGTATTTGCCGTAGTTATCCTTGTAGAAGCGGGTCTCCAGCAGGGCGCGCTCGATGGAAATGGACGGTTCGGTGGTGAAGCTTTCCTCGCGCAGGCGCATGATCCGTGAATTCATCTATCCTCCGATGCGGACGCTCAGTCCGCAGTTCTGCAAAAGGGACACGGCCCGGTTTACGCTCTGCGGGTCGGACGGGGGGATATGGTCTCCCGGATAGGGGAGGCCGAGTTTTGCGTATTTGCTTCTGGCCGCGGAATGGTAGGGGAGCACGTCGATGTCCCGCACGCCCGGCAGGGACGCCGCGAAACGTCCGGTGCGGCCGATGTTGTCCGCGTTGTCGTTGATGCCCGGAATGAGCGGCAGCCGCAGCTGGATCTGTGCCCCGGACTGCGCCAGCAGGGTCAGGTTGGAGAGAATGAGCGCGTTGTCCACACCGGTCACAAGCCGATGGCTGACCGGGTCCATATGCTTGAGATCGAAAAGAAAAAGGTCCGCGTGACGGGCGATGCGCCGTACGGTTTCAGCGCTGGCGAAGCCGCAGGTATCCACGGCCCGGTGCAGGCCAAGGTGTCCGCAGGCGATGAGCATGCGCTCCAGAAATTCGGGCTGGGCCAGGGGTTCGCCGCCGGAGAAGGTTACTCCGCCGCGCGTGCCCGCGAAAAACGGAAGCTCCTTTTCGATCTCGCTCATGACTTCGGACACGGACCATTGCCTGCCCACGGCCTCATGGGCCAGGGCCGGGCAGATCTCGGCGCAGGTCCCGCAGGCTGTGCACAGGGCAGGGTTCCGCTGCATGCCCCCGCTGCCCTGGCTGAGGGCGTTCTGCGGACAGGCCAGGGCGCACTCCCCGCAGCCCACGCATTTTGCGGGCAGGGACAGGATCCGCAGGCCGCCGTCGATGCCCTCGGGGTTATGGCACCAGTGGCAGGAAAGCGGGCAACCCTTGAAGAAAATTGTCACGCGCAGGTCCGGCCCGTCGTGCAGTGCGTAGCGTTTGATGGCGAACAGGGTGCCGGAAGGGGATGCGGTGTTGGGCATGGTTGTTGATAATGAATATTGTTATGTCGATCAAGTTTAAAAAATGTGTCCTGATTCCGGGGATATAACGGGATCAATTCTGCTTGAAAAGAAACAAAGAAAAGCAGTAGAAATCTAAAGAAACTCTTGCCTCTTTATTTAGAACTCCGTATTTTCCACAGCCATGTATCAACCATTGCGGTTGGTGCGAGGTACGAGGAGACGGGAAGGGTTTTGGCCCAAAGGCGCGACAGATCCGATGGGAGACTCAACCTGGATTTTTCAGTTTTTTTACAGGAGACAAGTGCATCATGTCGAAGAACATTTATGTCGGAAATCTGCCCTGGACTGCCACCGAGCAGGATGTGGAAAACCTGTTTGCCACGTACGGCCAGGTTGCGAACGTAAAACTCATTTCCGACCGTGAGACAGGCAGAGCCCGCGGGTTTGGTTTTGTAGAAATGGAGAGCGGCGCAGAAGAAGCCATCGCCGCTCTGGACGGCGCCGATTACGGCGGACGTTCCCTGAAGGTCAACGAAGCCCGTCCCCGTCCCGAGCGTGAACGCCGGCCCAGATGGTAGTCGCGTCGATCTGAGCCTTTGAACCCTGCTTCGGCAGGGTTTTTTTTGCCCACTTCCCGGGGTTACACTCCAGCCCTGTCCTTCTTCGGTTCCGTTACTCCCGTTTCGTCTTCCTCCAAAGCATCATCTTTCTTCTCTTCCGCCGGAAGAGGTTGGCGCATGCCTCAGGGGCGATGGTTCATCATGCGCTCCCCGCTGGTCACGCCGCTGAGCCAGAAATATCCGAGCGCCACTCCTGCGGCGGCCAGCAGGATCAAGACTCCAAGCTCCATATGCACTCCTATTTGGACATGGACCGCGCAAAGCGCTTCAGGTCCTCGAGAATCATGTACAGGGACGGCACTATCCCCAGGGTGATGAAGGTCGCGAAGACGATGCCGAACCCGAGAGACAGGGCCATGGGGATGAGGAACCTGGCTTGGCGCGAGGTTTCCCAGATCATGGGCGCGAGTCCCCCGAAGGTGGTCACCGTGGTCAGCAGAATGGGCCGGAAGCGCTGAATCGCGGCCTGATGAATCGCGTCCAGGGCCGACTGTCCGAGCCGTCTCTTGCCGTTGGCGCAGTCGATCAGCACCAGGGCGTCGTTGACCACCACCCCGGACAGGGCGACGATGCCGAACAGGGAGACGAGGCTCAGGCTGTAGCCCATGAACAGGTGTCCGAAGATGGCGCCGACAATGCCGAACGGGATGCTGATCATGATGATCAGAGGCTGGACGTAGCTGCGCAGCGGTATGGCCAGGAGGGCGAAGACCCCGAGCATGGCCATGCCGAGGCCGAAGATGAGGGCGTTTACACCCTCCGTGATGTCGGCCTGCTTGCCTTCGAAGCTGAATTCCAGGCCCTGATAGCGGTTCTGCAGTTCCGGCAGGATCGTTTTTTTCAGATCATTCTGGATGGCGCCGGCTTCGGACGGAGGCGTGACGTCGGCGGTAACGGAGATGACCCGTCTGCCGTTGCGGCGATCGATGCTGGTATAGGACCTTCCCGCCGTGACATCGGCGACCTCGCGCAGCAGAACGCTGGTCCCGGCCGGAGTGCGCACCAGAAAGTCCTCGATGTCCTGCAATGAGATGCGTTCGTTTTCGGGCAGGCGGATCATGACCTTGATTTCGTTGCGGCCGCGCTGCTGTCGCAGCGCTTCGGCTCCGTAAAAGGCGGCCCGGATCTGGCGGGCCACATCCTGGGAGGTCAGCCCCAGGCTGCGGCCTTCGGGGCGGATATTGAAGTCGAGCTGCATCTTTCCCGCGGAGAAGCCGTCATCGACATCGGAGGTCTGCGAATAGTTGGCCACGGCGTCCGCGAGATCCTTGCCGGCCCGTTCGAGGATGTCCGTCGAGCGGTGGGAAAGTTCGACGGTCAGGGCCGCGCCTGATCCCGGTCCGCCTCTGTCGGATTCAAATTTCAGATACTCCGCGCCCGGGATCTGCCCGACCCGTTCCCGCCAAAGTCGAGTGAATTCGGTGGTCGACATGGTGCGCTGTTCCGGCGGGGCCAGAAACACGCGTACGGAGCCTTCATGCGCCCCGGTTGCCGTGCCGACCTGGGAGAAGATGCCCTCCACCAGCTTTTCTCCGCCGTTCTCCTTGGCCAACTCGTCCGCGACGCGGACCATGCGCTCGATGGCGGCCTCCGTGCGCTGCACTTGCACCCCGAAAGGCATGGCCAACTCCACGTAGGCGAAATCCGACTCCACCTTGGGAAACATGACCATGCCCATGCGGCCGCTGGCCACGTATCCGGCCGTGGCTACCAGGACGGCCAGGGCCATGGCCAGGGTCAGATAACGCAGGCGGATGGTCAGCAGGAGCAAGGGGGAGATGAACGTGCGCACCATGCGCATGAACCAAGTGCTGAAACGGGCCTGCCCCCGGTTCACGAAGCCGAACCAGCTTTTTGTTTTCGATTTTTGGTGGCCGAGGTGGGCGGGCAGGACGAAGAGGCTTTCGATCAGCGAGATGAGGAAGACGCTGACCACCACTGCGGGCACGGCTCCGAAGACCTTGCCCATGACGCCGGGCACGAAGAACATGGGCAGAAAGGCGGCGACATTGGTCAGGACCGAGAAGGTGACCGGCATGACCACCTCCCTGGCTCCGCCCATGGCCGCCTGGAGTGGCGAGAGGCCCTGCTCGCGGTACTGGTAAACGTTTTCTCCGACGACGATGGCGTCATCGACCACGATGCCCAAGGTGATGATGAAGGCGAACATGGAGACCATGTTGAAGGACACGTCCATGCCGGGAAGAATCAAGAAGGAGCCCAGGATGGAGACGGGAATGCCCATGCTGACCCAGAAGGCCAGGCGGATTTCCAAAAAGAGGGCCAGCAGCACGAAGACCAGGACCAGGCCCATGATGCCGTTTCGGGTCAAGAGATCCATGCGCTGGCGGAAGACATCGGAGCTGTCGTTGCGGGTGGACAGCTCCGCGCCAGGCGGAAGCATCCGGTTCAGGCGGTCCATGTGCTTTTTCACGGCATCGGAGACGGAGATGGGGGTTTGGTCGCCCACCCGGTAGACGTTCAGGAGCACGGCCGGCTGACTGTTGTAGCGGGCGAAGAGATCGGTGTCCGCAAACCCGTCGGTGATGGTGCCCAGATCCTCCAGGCGGACCACGGACCCCTCGGGAGTGGTGATGATGGGCAGTTTGGCGAACTGGCTGCCGTATTCCTTGCGGTCTTTGACGCGGACCAGAATTTCGCCCTGCGTCGTCTTGACGCTGCCCCCAGGCAGTTCGAGGGCGGACTTGCCGACGATCTCCGCCACCTGCTGCAGGGTCAGGCCGTGGGAGCGCAATCTGTCCTGCGCGATCTCGACGCTGATCTCCAGGTCACGCACGCCGCTGAAATCGACCTGGGTGATTTCGGGGTCCTGCAGGAGTTCGTCGCGCACGGTTTCGGCCAGTTCCCGCAGAACCCGCTCGTCCAGATCTCCATACAGGGCGATGGAAAGGGTTTGGCGGCGGTTGGAGGCGATGACGACCTTCGGTGTCTCGGCCTCTTCCGGAAAGGAGGTGATGCGGTCGACCTCGCCTTTCACGTCCTGAGCCAGGCGTTCGATGTCGGCTCCGGCCAGGGCTTCCACCGTGACCGTGCCCGAACCTTCCACCGACGTGGACGTAACCTTTTTGACTCCGTCCAGCCCCGTGACCCGCTCCTCGATGGCGAGCACGATGCCCTGTTCGATCTCCTCGGGGCTGGCGCCGGGATAGACCACGGACACGGTCACGATGTCGGATTCGAACTCCGGAAAGACTTCCTGCTTGATCTGGGTGCTCATGATCAGGCCGCCCACCAGGCAGACCAGCATGATCAGATTGGCGGCTACCGGGTTGCCGGCCATCCAGGCGATGGCGCCGTGTCGGGTCTTTTCGCGCATGGCCTAGTTTCCCGCCGGGCTTGTGGTGACCGGCATGTCCTGTATGGGCGTGGACAATTCGCTGGTCACGACCATGTCGCCGCTGTGCAGCCCCCCGTCGATCAGGACCGAGTCGGAATCCCGCCAGGCTACCGTGACGGGGCGGATGTGCAGGGTGGCGTTCTGCACGGTCCAGACGACGTCGTTCTCCCGCAGGGCGGCCCGGGGCAGGCGGATCACATTCTCCAGTCGGCGCCCCTCGATTTCCAGGCGCACGTACTCTCCGAGAAGAAGGGGCGCGGGCCTGGCTTCGAGCGGGTTGGGCAGGGCGACGATGAGCCGCGCCAGGCGTCCCTGCTCCTCCAGGTCCCCGCGCAGGCGCAGGACCTGTCCTTCGCGCTCCGCGCCGCTGGCCTGGGAGCGGATCTTGACGCGCGCGCCGTCATGGCCCTTTGCGGGCAGCGCGATCCAGGCCAGCTGGTCCACGGGGATGGAGGCCTCGACCCAGTATTCCCGGGCATCGACCAAGGTGGCCAGGGTGTCGGTGATGGACACCCTGGTGCCGATCTCCACATCCTTGTCGAGTACTAGCGCCGTGAAAGGGGCGGTGATGGTGGTGCGTTTCAGATCCAGCCTGGCCTGATCGAGCGCCGTCTCGGCCTGGCTGACCTTGGCCTGTGCCTGGGCGAGCTGCGGCTTGCGCAAGGCCAGATCCGTGTTTTCTATCTCCTTGCCCGTCTTGCGCAGGAGGCCCCATTCATGCTGGGCCACTTCCTGATAGCCGAGCTCCAGCTCAAAGGCGGCCTTTGCGCTGTCCAGTTCGGCCTGCCTCGCGGCCACGGCCAGCCGGAAATCCTCGGGATCGAGGCGCAGCAGCGTGCTTGCGCCGGCGACTGTCCCGCCGGGCAGAAAGCCGGGGGCCACTTCGCGCACGACCCCCGCCACTTCGGCCCGCAGATGGGTCTGCCGGGCAGGCACGACCGTGCCCAGAACCCGGATGACGACCGGTTCGGCGTTCGCCGTGACGGGCATGACCTCGACCAGCGGCGCGATGGGCACCAGGGCTCTTTGCGGCGGTTGCGGCCGCGTCTGGATGAAGCGGAGCGCGGTGAAAATTCCGGCCCCGAGGATGAGCAGCGCGAGGATAAGGACGAGCAGCTTGATCTTCGCGGGCAGGGGCTTCGAGTTGTCGCATTCGGGTATGATCATGGGAGTTCCGGCTTGCTGTTGGATGATGTCAGGGGAAACGCGGACCGCCAGCCCTTGCCCAGCGCCCGGCAGAGGCCGGTCTGGGAGATCAGGAGGGACGCCCGTGCCTGGATGGCGGTGCGGTCCAGCTGTTGAAGCTTGAGCAGCAGGGAGAGAGCGGTGTCGTAGGTGACAACGCCGTATTGATAGCGGATCCTGGCGCTGCCGAGCGCGGCCTGGGCGGCGTCGTGTTGCATGGCCAGGGCGTCCAGCAGCTCGATCTGCTTCAGGATCGTGTTCACGCCCGTGTCGACCTCGGACAGCGCCGTGAAAACGGTCTTTTCATAGCTCGCGAGCCGCTCGTCGCGTATGGCTTCCTGCCGTTTGACCTCGGCTCTGCGGCTGCCGCCGTCGAGAATGGGGGCGGTCAGGGAGGCGGCCAGGTTGGCCAGCCAGTTGTCGAAAATTCGGTTGAGCTCGTCACCGTTCTGCTCGAATTTTCCGGTCAGACGCAGGGCGGGCATGCGGTCTGCCTCGGCTGCGGCCAGGTTCCATCCGGCTTCAAGGAGCCGCTGCCAGCTGGCGCGGATGTCGGGACGGTCCCGCAGCAGGTCTGCCGGCAGTCCTGTCGCGGGGAGCGGCAGCGCCTCCGGCAGATGGGTCGCCGCAGAGAAATCCAGGGTTCCCGGCGCATTGCCCGCGAGTAGGTTGAGCCGGTTTTCCAGCCGCGTCACTTCGGCCTGCAGGGGGGAGATTCGGGTGGCGGTCTCGGCGATGGCTTCGCGCTGCTGCAGGACATCCAGCGCCGAAGCCAGGGAATTGGCAAAGCGCAGTTCGAGTGTGGAGAGGATGTCGGAATTGGTGCGTTGCTGGGCATCGAGCACGGCGAGCTGCTCCCTGGCCGAACACAGGGAAATCCAGGCTTCCGCGATTTCTCCGCTCAGACTGAGGGCAATGGTGCGCAGATCGAAGGCGCTGGCCTGGACTTCGCTCAGGTCGGCCTGGCGCAGGGCTCTGACCCTGCCCCAGAGGTCGAGCTCGTAGCTGGCGGCGAGGCCCAGTCCGTACGCTTCACTCTCGACCAGATTTGCCGCGTCGGGCTTGACCCAGGATTTGACGGCGTCCGCGCTTCCGTCAAGGCTTGGCCACAGGGCGCTGCCGGTTTTCTCCGCGGTGGCGCGGGCCTGCTCCAGTCTGGCCAGGGCGGTGCGCATGTCCGGGGCGGAGCGGAAGGCCTCGTCCATGAGCGAGTTCAGTTCGGGGCTTTGCAGGTCGCGCCACCATTGGTCCGCCATCTCATGGGATCCTGCTTCGGTGCGAAAGGTCTGGGGCAGCATGGTCGCCGGCGGAGGAGCGGGGGAAAAGGCGTGGCAGCCTGTGAGCAGAAAAAGAAGAAGCAATACTCTCATGCAAAGCGCTCCGGATGGGCAAGAGACAATGATTTGAAAAAGGGTGGCATGAACCCGGATCAAGGACGTTGCCCCTGACAGGAGCAATATGGGGGATGCGGGCGCATCCCCGGATCAGGATGGAACGTGCGGACAGGCGTCAGGCCTGTATCGAGGCCGAGAATTTTTTGTCCACCTGCAGGATATGGTTGGTCAGCCAGCCGCGCAGAAAATAGAGCATGTCCCAGGCCAGGCCTTCGGTGGCCAGGATGATGTCCAGATCAAAGAGCAGGATCTGATCGACAAAACGCTCATGCTCATCGCGGTGCTCTTCCAGTTCCTTGTAGCCGCTTTGTTCCATGATCCCTTCCTCGGTCCGAAAATGATACTGGGCGTACTCCTTGAGCTGAACGATGGTGGCGGCGAGGGCATTCTTGGTCGCATGCCCGATGTCGTCCGAGAGCGTATTGATGATCTCAACCAGATGTCGATGCTGGGCATCGATTTCGGGGATGCCGGTTTCGAAGGAGGAATCCCAAGTGATTTTCGCGTTCATGTTCATGGCCCCCGGGTCTGCTGGTAATGATTATGGTCTTCCCATAACGTAGAGCTGCGTGCGGGAAAAGAGGCAAGTCGAGGAAAAACCCTCTGCGGGCGAAATTTTGTCTGTACCCGTCGTCGCCTTAAGCCTTCTCCAGCCAGTCGCAGGGAGGGTAGGTAAGAACTGCTTCGCCGTCAGTCAAGGCGCGTAGCGCGGCCAGAGCCAGCGCGGTCATCTCGTCCTCTCCCGGAAAGATCATGACACGGCCCAGAAATTTCACGCGGTCGCAAATGAGCGCGGTCAACGCCTTGTCGTGCGCGAGCCCTCCGGTCAGGATGACGGCGTCAACCTGTCCCGCGAGCACCGTTCCCATGGCGCCGATGTCCTTGGCCACCTGATAGGCCATGGCGGCGTGCACTTCCCGGGCTTTGGCGTCTCCGCCCTGGATGCGCCGCTCGATCTCCATGCCGCTTGCCGTGCCCAGATATGCCAAGAAGCCGCCTGCGCCCGTGATCCTGCGCCGAATGTCCGCCTCTTTCGCGTCCGGGGCGAAACACCAGTCCGTCAGCTGTCCGGCGGGCAGGCCCCCGCTTCGTTCCGGAGAAAAAGGCCCGTCCCCGTCGAGGGCGTTGTTGACGTCCACCACGCGGCCTCGCTCGTGAGCGCCCACGGACACGCCGCCGCCGAGATGGGCGATGATGAGCCGCAGTTCCTCGTAGGGCCGGCCGAGCTCCGCCGCCGCCCGCCTGCCCACGGCCTTGTGGTTCAGTGCATGGAAGATGCTGCGCCGGGTGATGTCCGGATGGCCTGAATAGCGGGCCAGGGGGGCCATTTCGTCCACGACCACGGGGTCCGCGATGAAGCTTGGGATGCCAGCGCTTGTCGCCAGGTCATGGGCCAGGATGGCGCCCAGATTGGACGCGTGGGTGCCGAAGCGGCAGGAGCGCAGGTCGAATAGCATCTGGGGGCCGACATGATAGACTCCGCCCGGAATGGGACGCATGAGCCCGCCCCGCCCGATGATCGCGGTCAGGTCTGCCACGCTCAGATTGTGTTTTGCCAGCGCGGCCAGGATCAGCTTCCGCCTGTAGTCTTCCTGATCCATGACCTGCGCGAAGCGGCCCAGATCGGCGTCGTCGTGGCGGATGGTTTCGACGAAGAGCGGCTCCTCCCCGGCGTAGACCGCGATCTTGGTCGAGGTGGAGCCGGGGTTGATGACCAGCAGGCGCGGGGTCATTGTCCGCTCCCGCCTGCGGCCATGAGGATGCCCAGGGCCACGGCATTGATCTTGGTTTCGTGCGAATCGGCTCGCGAGTTGAGCAGTACCGGGGCCTTGGTCCCCACGACCACCCCGGCCGACCTGGCCCGGGCGAAGTACATGAGGCTCTTGTAAAAGATGTTGCCCGCCGCAAGATCGGGGGCCAGCAGGATGTCGGCCTTGCCCGCCAGTGGATCCTTCATGCCCTTGTGCCTGGCGGCCTGCTCGCTGATGGCGTTGTCCAGGGCGTAGGGGCCTCCCACGCGGCATCCCGGCAACTCTCCGCCGCGGTTCATCTCCACCAGCGCCGCCGCGTCCACCGTGGCGGGCATCTTCGGATTGACCTTCTCGGACTCGCACAGCACCCCGACGACAGGGTCGGGGTTGCCCAAGGCGCGGGCCACCTTCACGGCGTTGAGCACGATCTGGCGCTTGGTCTCCAGGTCCGGCCGGATGATCATGGCCGCGTCGGTCAAAAGATAGAGCTTGTCGAAGCCGGGCACGTCCATGACCACGGTGTGGCTGACCGTTGCGCCGTTGCGCAGGCCGGCGTTACGGTCCAGCACGGCCTTGAAGAGGACCGAGGAGTCGAGAAATCCCTTCAAGAGGATTTGCGCCCGGCCCGAAGCCACAACCCCGACCGTGGCGGCGGCGCCACCCGCTTCGCCTCGTGCGTCGACCAGTTCGAATGCCGACAGGTCAAGCTCGATCCTGTCGGCAATCGTCTTCATTTTTTCCGTATTTCCAACCAGGATGAAATGGGCCAGGCCCAGGGCGTGAGCCTCGGCGACGGCCTTCAGGGCTTCGGCGTCCTGGGCGCAGGCCACTGCCACCGTCTGGCGGGGCAGGGTCAGGGCCTTTTCCAGGATTGCGTCCATCGATGTGAGCATGAATCCTCCTTGCGAGCTCTGCCGATAGATCATCGATTGATCGAAAACAAGAGGCTGGCGCAACCGATCTTGTCAATTTCGCGCCCTTGGTTGCGGGGCTTGCCCCGGCGGCCGCTGGAGGCTAACCAGAAGCGGTCGTCCGGAGGTTTCATGCACAATCGTTCCGTTGCCCTGGCCGCCACGGCCGTGGCCAGTTTTCTCGTACCCTTCATGATGTCCGCCGTGGGCATCACCCTGCCTGCCATCCAGACCGCGCTGTCGGCCACTGCCGTCGAGCTGAGCTGGGTGGCGGGGGGATACATGCTGGCCTTGTCCGTGATCCTGCTGCCCATCGGCCGCCTGGCCGACATCTGGGGCCGCCGGCGGACCTTCGTGTGGGGCACGGCCTGGTTCACCGTCTCCACGCTGCTGGTTTCCCTGTCCTGGTCCATCGAGGCCCTGCTGGTCCTGCGCGTGCTGCAGGGCGTCGGCGCGGCCATGATCAACTCCACCGGCATCGCCATCGTCACGGCGATCTATCCGCCCAAGGAGAGGGGGCGGGCCATGGGCATCATCGTCGGGTGCGTGTACGCCGGCTTGTCCGTCGGGCCTCTCCTGGGCGGATTGCTGACGGACTGGGCCGGATGGCGGGCCGTCTTCTACCTTTGCCTTGCGCCCGGCGTCTTGGCCTGGATTCTCGCCTGCCGCATCGACAACGAGTGGCGGCCGGCGCGCGGACAATCCTTCGATCTGCTCGGCGCTCTGCTCTATGGGGTGTTCGTGATTGCCTGCGTGAAGGGGCTGACCGGCCTGGCGCGGCCCGGCATCGGGATCTCGCTGCTCCTTGTGTCCGCCGTGGCGCTGCTGCTTTTCGTGCGCCGCTCCTGCAGCATCGAACACCCGGTGCTCTTCCTCGGGCTGTTCACGTCCAACCGGGTCTTCACCCTGTCGAGCGTGGCGACCATGATCAACTACGCCGGAACCTTTGCCGTGGGCTTCCTGCTCAGCCTCTATCTGCAGGTGGTCAAGGGCTTCGCGCCTGTGCACGCGGGGCTGATCCTGGTCATCCAGCCCGCCGTGCAGGCCTTGCTTTCTCCGCTGGCCGGAGTGCTGTCCGACCGCTTCAACGCCGCCGCGATGGCCACCCTGGGCATGGCGTTGTGCGGAGCGGGACTCCTGGGACTGGGGTACATCGACGCCGACAGCGAGGTCTGGGTCATCGGCGGCCTCCTGGCGCTCATGGGGCTGGGATTCGCCCTTTTCGCCTCGCCCAACATGAGCGTGATCATGGGCAGCGTAGCCCCGAAAGACTACAGCATCGCCTCCAGCCTGGTGGCGACCATGCGCACCTTCGGCATGTCCCTGTCCATGGGCATTGCCACGGTTGTCTTCGGATTTCTGCTGCACGGCCGTCAGGTCAGCCCTGAAAACATCCCGCAGTTTCTGGCCAGCATGCGGATCATCTTTGACGTCTGCGCCGGGCTGTGCGTGGCCGGAGTCTTCTGTTCCCTGGGGAGAGTGGGGAGGCGTTGACGTGTTGGTCGAGAGGGCAGGGAAAAGGTCAGGTTCGGCTTTTCTTTGCCGCCGCGATGCACTACATGTGGTGGCAATTGTCATTCACAAGTGTTTCAATCGGAGGATATTGTCATGAATATGATGCGTGCGATGTGGGTCTGTGCGTTGCTGTTGTGCCTGGGTTCGGTCTGGGCTTTTGCGGGAGACGGGCAGGCCCTGGTCGAGAAGACCTGCACCAAATGCCATGACCTTGGCCGGGTGCGCGCCGCATTTGGAGTCAAGGATCAGGCGGCCTGGTCGGCCACGGTGGACAGGATGCTGTCCAAATCCAACGCCCCTGCGGTCAGTCACGAAGAGCATGGCGCCATCATCGACTGGCTGGCCGTCCAGAAAAAGTAGACACTCCTTCTCGGGCACTGAATGCTCGTGCGTGAAAACAGCCTCGGACAAAAATCCGGGGCTGTATTTTTTTGCACTTTTGAGCTTCATCCCCAGGGAGTGCGCCTTGGGGAATAATGAATGATTCAGACCCATTTGGGCGGATTTAAAAATGTATCTTGGTTGACATAAAGGACATGCGAGGCATAATTGCGGTCAATTTTTTCCATTTATCTGGAGGTTGCTCATGAATGATGCCCTGTCTTTTAAAATTTTTCTTGCGGTGGCCCTGTTGCTCTTTTGCGTTGCCGGCCCGGCTTGTGCGGAGCCGTCGGGAAAGCTGGTTATTTTTCATGCGGGGAGCCTCTCCGTGCCTTTCGACGACATGGAGAAGGCTTTTGAAGCCAAGTACCCAAAAGTCGATGTACTGCGTGAATCCGGCGGCAGCACAAAGCTTGCACGCATGATCACGGAGCTGGGCAAGCCCGCTGATATTATGGCTTCGGCCGATTACGAGGTCATCGACCAGATGCTCGTGCCCGAATTCGCTGCCTGGAACGCCCGCTTCGCGACCAATCAGATCGTGCTCTGCTACACGCCTGCAAGCAAATACGCCTCGGAAGTCAACGACAAGAACTGGGCCGAGATTCTGCAACGCAAGGATGTGGTGTGGGGACATGCCGATCCCAATCTGGACCCGTGCGGCTATCGCAGCCTGATGGCCATTCAGTTGGCAGAAAAGTTCAGCGGACAGGCGGGGCTTTACGACAAGGTGCTGGCCAATCGTCCGGAGAAGAACGTGCGTCCCAAGTCCGTGGAGCTGATCTCCATGCTCGAATCCGGAAACATGGACTATGCCTTTGAATACATGTCCGTGGCCGTGCAGCACGGGCTCAAGTATGTGACCTTCGACGACCATATCAACATGGGCAACTATGCCATGGACCCTTTTTACAAGACCGCCACGGTCAAGGTCACGGGCAAGGAGCCAGGACAGTTCGTCGACTTGAAAGGCAGCTCCATCACCTACGGCGTGACCATGCTCAAGAATGCTCCCAACGCGGAGGCTGCCGAAGCCTTTCTGGCGTACCTGCTGGACGAAAACGGCGGGCTGAAGATCCTCAAAGATCAGGGCCAGCCGCCAATTGTGCCGGTCAACGTGGGTACGGAGGCGATGCATGCCGCTCTGCCGGACAGTCTCAAGGCAGTGGTGCAGGTCGCCAAATAGATGGGCCGGTCTTTTGAGACGCGCGGCTGGGGAGGCTTCATGACAGGCATCCCCGGCCGCGTTTTCCATGTCTGGCTGGCGGCATCCTGCGCCCTGGTGCTGCTGTTTATCACCGTGCCGCTGGTCAGAACCCTCGCTTCGCCAAGCCTGGAGCAGATGGGGGCTACCCTGACCGATCCGGATGTGCTGCGCTCCGTGGGTTTGTCCATGGGGGCAGCGGCCGTGGCTTCGCTCCTGGCCCTTATTTTCGGGACGCCGCTGGCCTATGTCATGGCCAGGCGTGAATTCACGGGCAAGAAGATCCTGGAGAGCATCATAGATCTTCCGATCATGATTCCGCATCCGGTGATCGGCATCGCGTTCTTGACTCTGGCCGGCCGCAACAACTGGTTCGGCCGTCTGCTCGGGAGCCTGGGCGTGGAGATCATGGGCACAGTCACGGGCATAACGGTGGTGCTTTTTTTCGTGGGCCTGCCTTTCTACATCAATGCGGCCAAGGCCGGGTTCGAGAGCGTGCCCGTGCGGTTGGAAAAGGTTTCCCGCTCCCTGGGCGCGAGTTCGAGCGCAACGTTCTTCCGCGTGACCCTGCCTTTGTGCCGGCGCTCCATGCTGGTCGGCATGATCATGTGCATGGCGCGCGCCCTGAGCGAATTCGGGGCGGTGGTCATTGTCGCCTATCACCCCATGATCGCCCCGGTGCTCATGTTCGAGCGTTTTACCGCCTATGGCCTGAAATATTCCCAGCCCGTGGCCGTGATCCTCATTGTGGTCAGCCTGCTTTTCTTTTTGGCGCTGCGGGTCTTGTCTCCTTCCGAAAGGGAGGGCGCATGATCCGTGTTTCCGGCCTGGGCCTGGGGTTTGGGGGATTCAGCCTGCAGGATGTGAGCTTTCAGGTCGCACCGGGTGAATTTTTTGCGCTCATGGGGCCGACCGGTTCCGGCAAGACCTTGGTCCTGGAATCAATTGCCGGGCTGGTCGGGCATCAGCGCGGGAGCATCCGCATCGCAGGACAGGATGTCAGCGCCTTGCCCCCGGAGCGGCGCAACGTCAGCCTCGTGTATCAGGACCACGCCCTGTTTCCGCATTTGAACGTGCTCGACAATGTGATGTACGGTCAGCGTTATCACGGCATGAGAGAAGCTGATGGGCGCCGGGAGGCGCTTGCCTTGCTGGATCGTCTGAGTCTGTCTCATTTGGTCGGGCGCTCTCCCGCGCATTTGAGCGGAGGGGAGAAGCAGCGCGTGTCCTTGGCGCGGGCCCTGGCCTGCAAGCCCGACGTGGTGCTCCTGGACGAGCCCCTCTCCTCCCTGGACCCGCAATTCCGGGATGATTTGCGCACGTCGCTCAAAAACCTGCATCGGCAGATGGGACTGACTTTCCTGATGGTCACTCATGACTTTGTGGACGCGCTGACCTTGGCCGACCGGGCTGCGGTGATCAGAGGGGGGCGGCTGGAACAGGTCGGGGCGGTCGGTGAGGTTTTCCGCAAACCGGCCACGGCTTTTGTGGCCGCGTTCGTGGGCATGAAGAATATTTTTTCACTCACGGAACGCGGGGAATGTGATTTGGGGGCCGGACTTCGTTTTGCCGTGTCTTGCGAGGCTGACGCGGGGTGCGTGGCCCTGCGGCCCGAAGACGTGTTTGTCGCCCGGGACAGGGTCTTTCCCATGGACTGGATCAGCCTGCCAGGTCTCCTCAAGACTGTGCGGCATGAAGGTTTTTCCTGGTTTGCGGAAGTGTCGTGCGGTCAGGCGTGTTTTACCGCTGCCGCCGAGCGGCAGTTTCTGGCGGACGGAGGTCTGGAACAGGGAACACCCGTCTGGCTGGGTTTCGCAAGCGAGAGCCTGCATTTCATGCCACAAGAGTAAGCTTACGTACTTGCAATGCATGAAGAATAGGTCCTATAGGTCCCATGTGACCTATAGGACCTATTCTTTCGTTAAGGAGAATTCATGACCGACATCCCTGTCCAGCACCGTTACGCCGAGGAGCTGAGCCATTGCTATGGTTGTGGCAAGAACAACGAGAAGGGCCTGCATATTCAGACCCTTTGGAACGGAGAGCAGGGCCTGGCCCGGTTCACGCCGAGGCCGGAGCATATCGCCCTGCCCGGATACGTCTATGGCGGAATGCTCGCTTCGCTGGTGGATTGTCACGGAGTGGCCACGGCCGCAGCCGCAGCCGCAAGCGAGGCGGATGAGGAACAGCTGGCCCGTTACGTGACCGCCTCCCTGCATGTCGATTTTCTGCGGCCCACGCCCCTGGGGCCGGAATTGGAGCTCAAGGCCACGGTCAAGGAGCGGCGCGGCAGGAAGATCGTGGTCGAAGTCGAGATCTGGGCGCTGGACCAGCTTCGCGTGCGGGGCGAGGTCGTGGCCGCGCCCATGCCGCAGACCATGGCTCGCGACTGAGCCCGCTTAAAAGCCTCTGGCAGGCTGTTGAGACCACAAATGTCCAGGCTGCCCCAAAATGGTGAGATGCGAGGAACAAAGAAAATCCAGGACCGAAGCGTATTTAAACATACGTGAGGTTCTGGATTTTCTGCAGTGACGAAGCAGGTCGCCGTTTTGGGGCAGCCGGCTAGCCCAGCAGCATGATGATCTTCGTGGCCATGATCTTGCCGATCAGCGCCGCCGGATAGACCGTGGCGTAGGCTGTGGCGGCGTAGGTGGTGGGGCTCAGGGAAGAGGCCGCATCGAGTCCGGTGGTGGAGGTCATGCCGCCGGTGATGACGCCGAGCGTGCGCAGAAAGGGTACGCGCAAGAGGGCGCAGAGCGGAATCCCGGCCAGGGCGGTGGAGAGGGTGATGGCCGCTCCGGCGAGAAACAGGGGGAGGCCGTATTGGGCCAGGGTGGGCACAAGCGTCGAGCCGGCCTTGGTGCCGACCACGGCCAGAAAAAGTCCCAGCCCCAGGTCGCGCAGCATCGCCGTGGCGGTGCCGGGCAGCTCGGTGATCATGGGGCCGATCTGGCGCACCGCCCCAAAACCCAGCCCGGCCAGGAGCACCCCGCCCGTGGGTCCGAGGGTGAAGACACCCAGGCCGGGCAGATAGAGGGGGATGGCGCCCACAAGCATCCCGCAGAAGAGCCCGAGCAGGATGACCATGACGCTGACGACATAGAGGGCGCGCACGTCATCGCCCAGGAGCTTCTTGACGTTTTCCAGGGCCTCCGGGTGCCCGACCACGTGCAGCACGTCTCCCTGGTTCAGGCGGACAGTGGCTCCGGCGGGGCAGTCGAATCCGTTGCGGGTGATGCGCGAGACCTGCACCCCGTAAACATGGCTCAGGTTCAGCGCGCGCAGGGTTTTTCCGGCCACGTCCTTGCGCGACAGCAGGATCTCTTTTTTGACCAGCGTTGAATTGAAGGCCAGATCCGCCTCCACGCGCGGCCCGATGATGATCTCGGCCTCACGCAACATCTCGACCGTTCCCACCACCCGCACCGTGTCATCCATGTTCAGCACAGTTTCCGCCGTGACCAGTTCAGGGGCGCAGGAGCCGCTCCTGAGCACCCTGGTGATGGTCACGCCGGCCATGCGCTCGGGCAGAACCTGGCTGAGCGTCCTTGTGCACAGGTTCGGGTTGGTGACCCGCAGGTGGGTGAAGTCCATCTGCGGGTGCAGGAGGGTCAGCTCCCGCTCCATCCGCTCCTCTTCGCGTCGGATGGTCACGCGCAGCGCCCACGGCATGAGCTTGACCACCATGACCACGCCAATCACCCCGAAGAGATAGGCCACGCCGTAGGCCGCCGGAGCCGGGCTGTCGTGGGACATTTCAACGGCCACGGCCAGGGACGGGGTTGAGGTCAGGGCGCCGGCAAAAAGTCCGGCCGTGATGTCCGGCGAAAAGCCGAGCCAGGCCTTGAGCCCCAGCGCCACGCCGAGTCCTGTGCCGATCATGCCCAGGGCTCCCAGGCTTAAGGCCAGTCCGCCCTGTCTCATGGAATGGATGAAGCCCGGCCCGGCCTGCTGGCCCACGGAATAGATGAAAAGGGAGAGCCCCAGCGACTGCAGCACCGGAGGGAGGCCATAACCCGCGAGACCAAAGGCCAGCCCGGAGAAGATGATGGCCGAGGAGCCGAGGGAAAAGGTCAACAGCCTGATCCGGCCCAGCAGAGAGCCGCACAGGATTACGGCCAGGAGCAGAAAAATGGGGTTGCCGAGGAGGTTCATGTGTACGCCTTGAGGTCACTGTTCAGCCAATCAATGCCGGAGGGACTACGCCTTTCAGCTGCCATTGCAAGCGCAAATTGGCGTTGCGGCGTGGGCGATCCGCCCAAGACGCGGCGGGGCCCACAAGAACGGCGGCCCCGAATGACAACCTAGCTCCGCTCCACCTTCCTCTCCTTGAGCAGGGCATAAAGTCTGGGTCTGGAGAGCCCGGACAGGCGGCAGGCGGTGGGAATATCGTCTTTGCTTAAGCTCATCAGGTTCTTCAGATACCATCTTTCCAGTTCGGCCATGTGCTTTTCGCGATACTCCTTGAGCGAGGGAAAGGTGTCCGGGCTCGTGTGGGGAGGAGTTCTTTCTTCCATCGCGGGAAGGTCAGCAACCTGAAGGCGTGCGACATTGGCGCGGATGTTCCGTGACAGGTGCTGGGGGTAGAGGATGGGCTCGGTCCCTGCCCGGACCACGGCCTGATCGATGGCATTGACCAGCTCGCGGATGTTGCCCGGCCATTCGTATTGCAGCAGTGTGTCGAGAAAATCAGGGGAAAAGCCTTTGTTGTCTATGCCCAGTCGTGTGCAATGACGGCGCACGAAGTGGCAGATGAAATCGTTGAGATCGTCCAGCAGATCGCGCAGGGGCGAGAGCTCCAGACGTATCCCGCGCAGGCGGTAAAAAAGGTCACGGCGGAAGCTGTCGGTGCGCACCATGGCCTCGAGGTCGCGATTCGTTGCCGCCACCAGCCGAAAATTGCTCGAAATCTCCTTGGCTCCTCCCACGGGTCGGAAACTGCGTCCTTCAAGCACCCGCAAAAACACCTTCTGCGCGGACAGCGGGAGCTCTCCCACCTCGTCCAGAAACAGGGTTCCCCCGTCCGCCTGCTTGATGAGCCCCTCGGAGCGGTTGTCCGCGCTGGTGAACGCGCCGCGTTCATGGCCAAAGAGCACGCTCTCCACCAGCGTGTCGGGCAGGGCCGCGCAATCGACGACCACAAAAGGTTTTTTCGCGCGGGCGCTGTTGGTGTGGATGGCGCGGGCAAAGAGTTCCTTGCCCGTGCCGGTTTCCCCGGTGATCAGCACATTGACATCCGTGGATGCGGCCTGGGCCACGATGTCCAGGCAGGAGTGGAGCAGTCGGCAGTTGCCGACGATGCCTTCGCGCCGCAGAGAGACGGGTGCGCATTTGGCGGGCCGTTCGCGGTGATATTCCAGCGCCCGTTCCGCCAGGATCAGCAGACGCGGAAGGTTGACGGGCTTGGGCATGAAGTTCCAGGCTCCGCCCCGAATCGCCGCCTCGGCCACATCCGGGTCCCGATTTCGGGACAGCACAATGATTTCCGGCCGCGACGGCACCTCGCGCAGGGTGGACAGGAAATCCAGGCTGTTTCTGTCACTGGCTTCGTCACCAAGCAAGACCAGGCAAAACTCCCCCACATGGAGCATGGCCAACCCCTTGGAAAGGTTTGTGCTGTGGGTCGCGTGCAGGTTTTTCTTGGCCAATTCCGTCATCAGGGTCTGACAAAAGTTCTGGTCTCCATCGATGATCAGGATGTTGCTCATGAGGGCTCCCGAAGCGCTGTCTTGTCGTGCGAGACGATAAATCGTGCGTGCGAGCAGAAGTGAAGGTGAGAGCTACTGTGCCCGCAGGCTTTTGCTCTGGTTGATGCTGGGCTTTGCATCTCTCCTACACTGTTTCTTCGTCTCGTCAAGTAAGACACGTCTTTTGTTTCAATACAAATGAGCCGTTTCTCTCTCCTTCTCTCTTGTCTTTCGGTTGGCCATATTTCAATCTATTTGTTTAAATTTATTCAATATGTAAAATCCGGCACGCAATGTGTTCTACGGACAACATGAGAGAGCGGGGACGCTCTGGTACGGAATTCTTTTACAGATCAATATGATTGAGAATGTCTTTTCTGGGTGTTGGCAGGAGGAAAGGAAGCTCGTGTTTTTCCTTTCCGGGCAAGCGGTCCGTGTTCCGATGACAGGGTGATCCCTGTTGGGAGGAGTTGAGGATGAAACGCAAATGGGACGCAAGGACCAAGGCGCGGATCGTGCTCGAAGGGCTCATGGGTGGGTGCGTGAACGAAATCTGCCGAAATCATGAGCTGCGGCCGGGTCTGTACTATAAATGGCGTGGACACTTCCTGGACAATTGTCACCTCATTTTCGAGGAGCAACCCAGGGCCCCAAGTCAGTCGGATCTGGCTTCCGAGAACGAGAAGCTCAAGCGTCTGGTGGGCGAGTTGACCTTGGAACTGAACAAAAGCGGAAGTCTTCGGTGATCGTGGGACAAAGGGGGATGACATGGCCAAAAGAATAGGGGTGTATGTCTGTCATTGCGGCTCCAATATCGCGGGCAGGGTCGATTGCCCGGAGGTGGCCCATTTTGCCCAAGGCTTGAAAAACGTCACCATTGCGCGTGACTACCAGTTCATGTGTTCCGATCCCGGTCAGGACATGATCATCCGGGACATCCGCGAACATGGGCTGGATCGGGTGGTGGTGGCCTCCTGTTCGCCGCGCCTGCACGAAAAGACATTCCAGAAAGCCTGCGCCAGGGCCGGGCTCAATCCATACCTCATGCAGCACTGCTGCATCCGCGAGCACTGCTCCTGGATCGTCCCGGACAAGGAACAGGCCACGATCAAGGCCAAGCACATCGTCGAAGCCGCCGTGCTCCGGGTGCGCCGCCATCAGGAACTTTATTCCCGCGAAGTGGAAGTTCTGCCCGACGTCATGGTCGTGGGCGCGGGCATCGCCGGCATCCAGGCTGCGCTCGACATCTCCCGCTCCGGCCACCGCGTCATCCTGGTTGAAAAATCTCCGTCCATCGGCGGGCACATGGCCCAGTTCGACAAGACCTTCCCGACGCTGGACTGCGCGGCCTGCATCTCCACGCCGAAAATGGTCGCCGTGGCCCAGGAGCCGAACATCGAGCTCTTGACCTGGACCGAAGTCGAGGACGTCTCGGGCTTTGTCGGCAACTATACCGTCACGGTGCGGCGCAAGGCCCGCTATGTGCGTGAGGACATCTGCACCGGTTGCGGGGCATGTCTCGAAAAATGCCCGACCAAGGTGTTGAGCGAATTTGAGGAAGGTCTCGGCATGCGCCGGGCCATCTACCGCAATTCGCCCCAGGCCGTGCCCAGCACTCCGGTCATCGACGCGGCGCACTGCAAGATGCTCACAAAAGGCAAATGCGGTGTCTGCCAGAAGACCTGTCCGACCGGGGCCATCGATTTCACCCAGCAGGACCGCCGGGAGGTCTATCATGTCGGCAGCGTGGTTCTGGCGACGGGCTACGACACCATGGACCCCACCCCCATGACCGAATACGGGTTCGGCCGTTATCCGGAGGTCTACACCGCCCTGCAGTTCGAGCGACTCAACAACGCAGTGGGTCCCACCGGTGGCAAGATCCTGATGAAGAACGGCGAAGCGCCCAAAAGCGTGGCCATCATCCACTGCGTGGGCAGCCGGGACAAGAACTATCACGAATACTGCTCCCGCACCTGCTGCATGTACGCCCTCAAGTACGACCATCTCATCAAGGACAAGATCGGGCACAAAGCCGAGGTCTACAATTTCTACATCGACATGCGCTGCTTCGGCAAAGGCTACGAGGAATTCTATCGCCGCGTGCAGGAAGAAGGCGTGACCTTCGTACGCAGCAGACCCTCCGAAGTGGTGCAGGAGAACGGCAAGCTGGTGGTCGTGGGCGAGGACACGCTCCTGGGGATGCCCGTGCGCATTCCCGTGGACATGGTCGTGCTGTGCACGGCCATGGAAGCCCGCGCCGACACCACGGACGTGGCCCGCATCTTCGGCGTGGCCCAGGGCCGGGATGGCTTCTTCCTCGAAGAGCATCCCAAGCTCGGCCCCGTGTCCACCGCCTCGGACGGGATCTATCTGGCCGGAACCTGCCAGGGTCCCAAGGACATCCCCGACGCCGTGGCCCACGCCGCCGGCGGCGCGGCCCAGGCTCTGGCCCTGGCGGCGCGTGGAGTCGTCTCCATCTCCCCCACGACTTCGTGGATCAATCCGGACGTGTGCGTCGGCTGCAAGGTCTGCATCGGCCTGTGCCCGTACTCGGCCATCGAGTTCGACGAGCGCCGGCGGATCGCGGTCATCAACGAGGCCATGTGCAAGGGCTGCGGCAGCTGCGCCGGGTACTGCCCGAGCGGCGCGGCGCAGGTGAAGCATTTCCGTGAAGTTCAGATTTTCAATGAAATAGATGGGATGCTTGATCCACTGCCGGAGTTTATTGTTCCGGCCGCGGAGATTCGCGAAACCAAGAACCAAGCACGGGCGTGAGGAGGATCGCATGAACCAGGATTTTGAACCCGCCATTCTGGCTTTTGTCTGCAACTGGTGCACCTATACTGCCGCCGATCTGGCCGGAACCTCGCGCATGACCCAGCAGCCCAACGTGCGGTTGGTGCGCATGATGTGCACGGGCATGGTCGACCCCAAATACGTCATCAAGTCCTTGCTCTCGGGCGCGGACGGGGTGCTCATCAGCGGCTGCCATCCCGGCGACTGCCACTATCAGAACGGCAATTACAAGGCCCGGCGCCGGGTCAAGCTCCTCAACGAGATCCTGTCCCAGTTCGGCATCGACAACCGACGCGTGCGCCTGACCTGGGTCGGGGCCAGCGAAGGGCAGGAGTTCGCGGCGACCGTGAATAATTTCATCAATGAACTCAGGGAGCTTGGTCCGCTTGATTCGCGCGGAATGGCAGCCCTGTAGCAGGATGGGGAGGAAACACCATGGCCACCACGGCACGGATACAGATCGACGGGCAAGGGCCGGTCGTTGCCTTGCAGCAATTTTTCAAGGGACTGCTCGGGGATGAGTCGCTCTCCGGCATCATGCTCCCGGTGCATCTTTTTCATCGGGGCATGCCCATGCCGACCCTGGTCACCAATGCGGAGCAGTTGGACCGGGCCGATCCCCTGGCTCCGGCCTTTCCCATGAACAGCGCCAAGCTGGTCTCCCGGCTGACCAAGGGGACTTCGGGCGAGCGCATCGCCGTGGTCATGCGTCCCTGCGAGATCCGGGCCTTTGTGGAGCTGGTCAAGCTCAACCAGGGCTCCCTGGAAGAGGTCATCCTGGTCGGGATGGATTGCGCGGGCGCATACGACAATGCCCACTATCGGGAATTTCTGGGCGACCGTGAGCCCATGGCCGCCAGTGTGGAATTTCATGATGCCCTGTCCAAGGGGAGCAAGCCCGCCGGGATGGAGCTCGCGTCCGCCTGCCGGGTGTGTGAATTTCCCTCTCCGCACGGGGCCGACATGGTCATCGGCATTCATGGCGCGGATCTGGGACAGAGCATCCCGGTCATGGCCACCAGCGCACGCGGCGAGGCTCTGCTCGGGGCCATGGGCTTGCCCGAGGCCGTGCCGGACGAGCGCCGGGAAAAGGCCCTCGCCAGCCTGACCGCGACGCGCATCGAGGCCCGGGACGCCATGATGGCCAAGGTCTCCGAGGAGACGTCCACTCTTGAGAAGCTGGCCGAATATCTTTCGGATTGCGTCAACTGCTACAACTGCCGCGTGGCCTGTCCGGTCTGCTACTGCAAGGAGTGCGTCTTCAACACCGACGTCTTCGAGCACAAGCCCTGGCAGTATCTGGGTTGGGCCAAGCGCAAGGGTAGCCTCAAGCTGCCCACGGATACGGTCTTCTATCATCTGACGCGCATGGCTCACATGAGCACGGCCTGCATCGGTTGCGGCCAGTGCTCCAACGCCTGCCCCAACGGGGTGCAGGTCATGGAGCTCTTTCGCACCGTGGCCGCTCGCACGCAGCGCGGTTTTGATTACCAGCCTGGATTAAGTCTGGATCAGGCCCCGCCCCTGACGGTTTTCAAGGACGACGAATTTCAGGACACAGTGTCTCACTTGGGATGAGTTCGAGGAGGATGCGATGAGGAAGCAATATGGCGCTTTGGTCGTCGGCGCGGGCATCGCGGGAATCCGGGCGGCGCTTGATCTGGCCGTGACCGGACACAAGGTGGCTCTGATCGACAAGCGGCCCAATCACGGCGGTATCCTGACTCAGCTGGACCACCAGTTTCCTTCCGATAATTGCGGCATGTGCCGGATGCTGCCGCTCATGAATCGGGATTCGGCCAGTCAGTTCTGTCTGCGCAAGGGCCTGTTTCACGACAACATCGATATCATGCTCAATACGGAGCTCGCTTCCCTGGAGGGTGAACCCGGCAAGTTCTTCGTGAGCCTCAACCGGCGCTCACCCTTGATCGACCCGACCAAGTGCGTGAGCTGCGGCAAATGTTCCGAGGTCTGTCCGGTCAAGGTCCCGAGCGAATTCAACGCCGGTCTGACGAAGCGGGCCGCCGTGTATCTGCCCGTGCCCCATGCCATTCCCAACCATTATGTCCTGGATCTGGACAACTGCATCCGCTGCTGGAAATGCCACGAGGCCTGTCCCACCGGAGCCATCGATCTCAAATTCGAGGAGCGGGCGCGGTTCGGCATCCTGGTGGTCGACGATGAAGAGGAGACGCGCGCCATGGTGCGCGAGAGCCTTGAGCATCTGCATTTTCCGGTGTTTGAGGCCGCCAGCGGACAGGACGCCCTGGATATGCTGGAAAAGGGCGCCGGGATCCACTTTCTGCTCGTGGGAATGGGCCTGCAGGGCGTGGACGCCCAGCGTGTCATGGCCCGCGCCCATGAAATCAGGCCCGGACTGCCTGTGGCCGTGCTGGCCGGGCCTGGGCAGGAAGAAGCCGCCGCCGAGCTGGTTCGGCGCGGCGCGCGCGACATGCTGAAGAAGCCGCTGTCGGTCAAGAAGTTCGTCCCGTGGCTGGACAAGCACTATATGCGCATCGTGTCCGACACCACGGAGGAGTTGCAGGTCAGCGCCGTGATCCTGGCCGGGGGATTCGATTGCTACAATCCGAACATGGATCCCAACGGGGGCCGGGACGTCTGGGGCTACGGCCACCCGGCCGTGCTCACGGCCGTGGAATTCGAACGGCTCCTGAGCGGCACCGGCCCGACAAACGGCAAGCTGCTGCGTCCCGGAGACGGCAAGCCCGTGCGTTCCATCGCCTGGATTCAGTGCGTCGGCTCGCGGGACGTGCAGAAAAACGCCAATTTCTGCTCATCCATATGCTGCATGTTTTCCATGAAGGAGGCCATGCTGGCCAAGAAGGTCACGGGCGGGGCCGTCGAGGCCTCCATTTTCTTCATGGATATGCGCACGTTCGGCAAAGACTGGGACGAATACCGTCAGCGCGCCGTGGCGCAGGGCGTGCGCTTCGTGCGCAACCGCCCGCATTCCGTGCTCCCGTCCGCCGAGGGCGGCGCGGTTCTGGAATCCTTGGGCGATGATGGCGCGCGTCTGTCCGAGGAGTTTGACCTTGTGGTGCTGGCCGTGGGCGTCAGACCTCCGGCCGGGATGGAGAAGTTCGCCCTGACCGCCGGTATCGAGACCAACGAATGGGGCTTTTGCCAGACCCAGCCCTACGCACCGGAGCGGACCAGCCGCGTGGGCGTGTTCGCCGCCGGGGCCTTTGGCGAGCCCAAGGACATCTCCGAATCCGTCATGCAGGCCGGTGCCGCGTCCGAGGCGGCGGCGCGCATGATCAAGATCTATGACGTGTTGGGGTCTGCCCCGCCCGCTCCGGAGCCGGTGTATCCCGATGTTTCCCGCGAACCCGCGCACACCCTCGTGGCCGTCTGCACGTCCTGCCCCACCCTGGGCAAGGCCGTGGACCTGGAGGCCCTGACCAATACAGTGGCCCGCGTGCACTCGGTCTGCACCGTGGTGCCCGTGGCTCAGGCCTGCACCGCCGAGGGCTGGAAGCAAATCCGCGACACGGCCATGGACCAGAAGCCCAACCGCATCCTGCTCGGGGCGTGCATGCCCTACGCCTACATCCCGCGCCTCAAGGAGCTGGGGCGGACCGTGGGGCTCAATCCCGCACTCATGGACGTGGTCGACGTGCATACTCCGACCTTCAATGGCCGGGACAGCGTGGACGTGGCGCGTGAAATATTCTCCACGCTGTCCATGGCCGTGGCCAAGCTGCAGGGTGCGGATCCAACGCCGCCGGCGGTCATGGTCAACGTGTCCCGTTCGGCCCTGGTGGTTGGCGGCGGTCTGGCCGGTCTGACCGCGTCCATGGCCATCGCGGATCAGGGTTTCGGAGTCTGCCTGGTGGAGGGCGAGGAAGAGTTGGGCGGCATGGCCATGCGCCTGCACACCCAGCTCGATGGAACGGACCCGCGCAAATACATGCAAGATCTTGTGGCCCAGGTCGAAAAGCATCCGCAGATCAAGGTCTTCAAGGATTCGCGCGTGGTTTTGTCGCGGGGCAGCGCGGGCCGCTTCCGCTCGGCCATCAGCGGCGCCGACGGCACCTTTCCGCTGGAGCACGGGGTGACCATCCTGGCAACAGGCGGCCACGAGGCCAAGATCTACGAGAGCGGGTTCTGCGTGCACAAGTCGGTCATGACCCATTTCGGTCTGGAGGAGAAACTGGCCACCGGCGTTCTGGACGTGGGCAACCTCAAGGCCGTGGCCATGATCCAGTGCTGGCGTTCCCGCGACGGGGGCGAGCGCAACTACTGCAGCCGCATTTGCTGTCCGGAGATGCTCAAGAATGTGCTGACCATGAAGGGGCGCAACCCCGACCTGCCCATCTATGTTTTCTATCGCGACATCATGGCCCAGGGGTTCCTCGAGACCTATTACACCCAGGCGCGCAAGGCGGGCGTGATCTTCATCCGCTACGATCTGGACAACCCGCCCAAGGTCGCCTTCACCGACGGCAAGCCCGTGATCACGGCGCTGGACCCGGTCCTGGGAACTCAGGTTCGTATCGAGGCGGACATCCTGTCCCTGTCGAGCGGGGTGGAGCCCAACGATGTGGAGGATCTGGTGGAGATCTTCGGGGTGGAGGTCAACAAGCACGGGTTTTTCCAGGAGGCCGACAGCAAATGGCGGCCCGTGGATTTCCTGAAGCAGGGCGTCTACATGTGCGGGCTCGCGCATTCGCCCCGGCGCATGGCCGAAACCGTGGCCTCGGCCAAGGCGGCCGCCCAGCAGGCCCTGCGCATCCTGTCCGCTGGTAAGGTGGCGCGGGAACACGTGGTGGCCACGGTTCGCCCGTCGCTGTGCTCCCTGTGTCAGGCGTGCGTCTCGGCATGCGCTTACGGGGCGCGGAGCGTGGACCTCGAGAATGAACTGATCCTGGTCGATGAATTGCTCTGCCAGGGCTGCGGCGCCTGTGCGGCCGTCTGCCCCAACAGCGCCACGGTGCTCTCGGGCTTCCATGACGGACCCATGATGGCGGTCATCGACGCCGCCCTGGAACAATTGGCCTAAGCCAAGGAAAGGTGGATCATGAACCAGACGAAACCCCAGATATGGAGCCCGGATCCCGCGACCCGGGAGATTCTTGAAGAGCTGCGCGAAGAGGTCGGAGCCTGCATGCAGTGCGGGACGTGCACCGCGTCGTGTCCCAACGGCTTTGCCATGGACGTGACGCCCCGGCAGATGTGGCGGATGGTGCAGTTCGGCATGCTGGACCGGATCCTCGAGAGCAAAACGTTCTGGATGTGCTCGTCCTGCTACATGTGCACGCTGCGCTGTCCGCGTGGCCTGAAATTGACGCGGGCCATGGGAGCCCTGAAGCGGCTGGCGAGACGACGCGGGACGTGGCGGGTCAGGAAGAACAGCGCTTTTTATGACGCGTTCATGGAAAATGTCGAAAAATACGGGCGGGTGCAGGAGACAAGCCTCATGCCCGGCTACTTCCTGAAAAGCCGGGATCCCCTCCTGCCCTTCCACTATCTGCCCCTCGGGGTGCGCATGATGAAGGCGGGCAAGCTGCACGTTCCGGATGGCACCCAGAAGGGACGGCTCAAGGAGCTCTTCGCCAAGGTGCGGGAGATGGAGGAGGAATCATGAAATACGCCTATTACCCCGGCTGTTCCCTCCAGGAAAGCGCCCATGAGTTCGATGTGTCCGTGCGGGCCGTCATGGCCGGCCTGGGGGTGGAACTGATCGAGATTCCGGACTGGACCTGCTGCGGGGCCAGCGCGGCCGAACCGGTCAGCGAACTCATGAATTACGCGCTCCCGGCCCGCAATCTGGCCTTGGCCGAGAGCTCTCTGGCCGGCCTCGACGTGCTGGCTCCGTGCAGCGCCTGTTATCTCAACCTGCTCAAGGTCAATCGCGAGGTCGTCGGCAACAAGACCCTGCACGGCCGGGTCAATGAAGCGCTCGGGGCGTCGGGACTGAGCTATCGGGGCACGGTGGGGGTGCGGCATATTCTGGATGTCCTGGTCAACGACATCGGGCTTGACGCCATTCGGGAGCGGGTCGTCAACGATCTGCGCGGGATGCGAGTGGCAGCGTACTACGGCTGTCAGATTTTGCGCCCCTATGAGGTCTTCGACAATCCGCGTCATCCCGTGACCATGGACAATATCTTGCTGGCCCTGGGTGCAAAGCCGCACCTCTGGGAGATGGGCAATCGGTGTTGCGGGGCTTCACTCATGGTCACCCATCCGGAAGTGGCCATGCACTCCGTGGACTCCATTTTGGGGGCGGCAGGGGACGCCGACGCCGTCGCCACGGTCTGCCCCCTGTGCCAGATGAATCTGGAGGCCTATCAGCACGGGGCTTCGTCCGGTGGGCACCATGTGCCGATTCTGTACCTGACACAGCTGCTGGGCCTCGCCTTTGGCCTGGAGGAGCCGGCCGTGCTGCTGGACAAGAACATGAGCATGAGCGGGAGCGAGCGCGCCGGGATCAGGTCTCGGGCCTGGCGGCACGAGCCGTCGGGCGATGGCGAGGAGACGCTCGCTCAAGGTGCCTAAACAAACAAAGACAGGGGGTAGTTATGTTCAAGGATATCATCGTAGGCGTGACGCCCAGCGGAGTGGATGCATGCGCGGTCGAGGCGGCTGTCAATTTCGCGAAGAAGTTTGAATCCAAGCTTTATTTGGTGCACGTGGCCGGCATGGAGCAGGGCTGGGGCTCCATCGAGACTCTGGAAGCCTCGGGCGAGACCGCCCGGCTGGAGGCGCGCATCCGTGAAATGTATGCGCCGCTCCTGACCGAGCTGCCGAATGCCTCCGTGCAGGTCGTGGCCGGGATTCCGCACAGCGAGCTGCTGCGGCTGGCCCGCAAGAAGGACACGGATCTTGTCGTCATGGGGCCGCATACCAAGGAATACGAAGAAAAGAGGGCCCAGATGTGGGGCATGGCCGGGAGCACTCTGGAGCGTGTCAGCCAAAAGGCCCGGTGTCCTGTCATGATCGTGCATCAGGCCGTGGAGTGCAAGGACCCGGCTTTCTCCAACATCCTTGTCGCCACGGACTTTTCCGAACAGTCCGAATGCGCGGTCAGCTACGGTGGCCAGATGGTGCGGCAGTACAAGGCCAGGCTGACGCTCATGAATGTCTGCGAAACCGCGACGGATTCGCCCGAGGGACGGGCGGAAATCAAGGGGCGGCTCCAGAAGGAATATGGTGATCGGCTCCAGGGCATTGAAGAATGTGTCTACGAGGGCTGTTTTGGCCGGCCGGCCATGGAGATCTTGAACAAGGCCAAGCAGATCGGGGCGGATCTGATCATCATGGCCCACCACTCCAAGGCCGACGACCCGGAAGAGGCGTTTCTCGGCTCCACCGTGGTCCAGGTTTCGGTCAACGCACCGTGTCCGACCATGAGCGTCAATCGTCACTTCGATTTGCGCTGCGGGCTGATGTACGATCAGACCGGCCAGGTGGTCGAAGTCTCGGCCACGGCGTAACGCGGCGTGGACGCGGAGGACGGGGGAGGCCGAACGGAGTGCCTCCACGTGTTCCGCGTCCACGGATACCGGGAGAAACCATTCATTTCGGGGGATACCGGGATGCTGAACGGAAAAATTATCGAGCTGGGTCGCGGCAAAAGCACCTTCATGGAGACGGTGAAAAAGATTCTTCCCGAGGGGGGGAACCTGAACATGTGTCTGACCTGCGGGGCGTGCGCCTCCGGATGTCCGGCCACCGGCCTTGAGGGCATGGACCCGCGCAAGTTTCTGCGCATGGCGGCCCTGGGGATGGATGAGGAACTCACTTCAACGCCATGGGTCTGGATGTGCACCATGTGCCAGCGCTGCATCTATGTCTGTCCCATGAAGATCGACATTCCCCGGCTGGTCTACGAGGCCCGGGCGGCCTGGCCCCGCGAGACCCGCCCCAAGGGGATCATGGGTTCCTGCGACATGGCCCTCAAGAACGAGAGCGGAAGCGCCATGGGCACCGCACCGGATGATTTCGCCTTCGTGGTCGATGACATCCTGACGGAATGCCGGGAGGCCCAGCCGGAATTCGAGGACATGGAGGCTCCCATCGACAAGATGGGCGCGGAATTCTTTCTCAACCAGAACTCGCGCGAACCCGTGACCGAACCCGACGAGCTGCTGCCCCTGTGGAAAATCCTGCACTTGGTGGGCGCGGACTGGACCTACGGTTCCAAGGGCTGGGCCGGGGAGAACTACTGCATGTTCCTGGCGGACAACCAGAGTTGGGAGCGTCTGACGCGGCAATCGGCGGACAAGGCGAGCGAGCTTGGGTGCAAGGTCTTTCTCAATACGGAGTGAGGCCACGTCACGTACTCAGTCCGGGCCGGACTGAAAAAATTCAACATCGAGCACCGTTTCGAAGTCAAAAACATCTACGAATATTATGCAAAATGGATTCGGGAGGGAAAACTCAAAGTCAACTCCGACTGGAACAAGGATCTGGGGATTAAGTTCACGGTGCAGGACCCGTGTCAGATCGTGAGGAAAAGTTACGGGGACGCCATTGCCGAAGACCTGCGTTTTATCGTGAAATCGGTTGTCGGCGAGGAGAACTTTATCGACATGCAGCCGAACCGCTCCAACAACTACTGCTGCGGGGGAGGCGGGGGGTTCCTGCAGTCGGGCTTCAAGGATCAGCGTCTGGCCTACGGGCAGACCAAGGACGAACAGATCAAGGCGACCAAGGCGGATTACTGCATAGCCGCCTGCCACAACTGCCATGCCCAGATTCATGAACTGAGCGAACACTACGAAGGCCATTACGGCGTGGTGCACCTGTGGACCCTGATCTGCCTCTCTCTTGGCATCCTCGGGCCCAACGAACGGACGTATCTGGGTGATGATCTGAAGGATGTGAACGTCTTCCACCCGGAGATCGCGGTCTAGCCGTTCGGGGTGAACGATGCGAGGCTGAGCCGATTCACACATGAAAAAGGCCGAAACGTTCCAGCGAGGAAGGTTTCGGCCTTGATGCGTTTGCAGGCAGCGCGGGCGCCCGGTGTCATGGCGTGTTCATGACCCGGTCCATGACCTGCATGAGGTTTTCCGAGCAGACCGGTTTGGCCAGATAATCGTTCATTCCGGCCTGCAGAAAGGTTTCGCGGTCACCGGTCATCGCGTAGGCGGTCATGGCTATGATGGGGATGTCCGCTTTTGCGCCTAAATCCTTGGAGTTACGGATGAGCTTGGTCGCCTCCACCCCGTCCAGAACGGGCATCTGGATGTCCAAGAAGATCAGGTCGAAGTCTTCGCGGGCCAGAATATCCAGCACCTCCTGTCCGTTTTCGGCAGCGGTCACGGTGTGTCCAAGCTTTTCCAGCATCTTGCGACTGGACAACAGGTTGACCTTGTCATCCTCGGCCAGGAGAATCCGCCAGGAGGATTTGGTGGATGTGGGCTTCTGTTTGGTCTGGATGGTTGCTGGCGAGGAGGCGGGCACGCGCAGGGGCAGGGACAGGCAGATGGTCGTTCCCTCTCCGGGACTGGTTTCCACGACCAGTTTGCCGTTCATCATCTGAGCGAGCCTGCGAACAATGGACAGTCCAAGGCCAGCTCCCTGATGCTGGCGCACATAGGAGCCGTCCGCTTGCACAAAAGGCTCGAAGATGTCCTGCAGACGGTCATCGGGTATGCCCACGCCCGTGTCGGAGACGCAAAGCAGCAAGTGGCAGCCATGGCTGGCCAGACAGGGCAGCGGGGATATTTCGACTCCGATTTCCCCCTGCTGCGTGAATTTGATGGCGTTGCCAACCAGGTTGAAGAGTATCTGCCGCAGGCGCATCTCGTCTCCAATGACTCGGTCGGGCACCCGCTCATCGAGCAGAAAACGTAAATTCAGGCGTTTTTTCCGCGCCACGGGCGCGAAGAGTTCGAGCACCGAGTCCTTGAGCGCGCCGATCTGGAACTCGGTTTCATAAAGGACCAGTTTGCCTGCTTCGATGCGCGAGATGTCCAGGATGTCCGAGAGCAGGCGGGTCAGCCGGGTCGAGGAGGAGATGGCCGTGGTGACGAGTTCCTGTTGTTCCGCATCCAGGGCTGTTGTTTCCATGAGCTGAAGCATGCCCATGACCCCATTCAGGGGCGTGCGGATCTCATGGCTCATGTTGGCCAGAAACTCGCTTTTGGCCTTGTTGGCAGCTTGGCTTTGCGCCGCAAGCTCCGTGGCTTGGGCCGTGGCTTCCCGCAATCCCCGGTTGGCCGTGCGCAGTTCGGCCTGGATGGCGTTGCGCTCGGTGATGTCCGTGGCGGTGAAGGTCACTCCGATGGAGAGATCTTCGGGGTCAAGGGGCGTGGACGCCATGAGCACATCGATGACGGTCCCGTCCTTCCTGAGCCAGCGCGTCTCGACTTCGCCGGTGCCTTTCTCCTTGATCTGCCTGTATTTTTCCTTTCCGACGTAGTCGAAGTCTTCCTGCGCGGGATAGAGCATGCGCGCGCTGCGCCCCAGCAGTTCCTCCTCGACATATCCGGTCATGTCGCAAACGCGTTGGTTGACGCGGACCAGAACCCGGTTTTTGACCACTCCGATGCCTGTGGGTGCGACCCGGAAAATGGACTGCAGATGCTCTTCGCTCTGGCGCAGTGCCTCCTCGAAATGCTTCTTTTCGGTGATGTCCTGGGCAAAGCCGTCGATGAAAGATTCCTCGTCCTCCCTTGTCAGGCGGGCATTTTCAAAAATCCAGTTGGTTTCGCCGTTTTTCTTTCTGCCCCGGAATTCGAAACCTTGGACCACTCCGTCGCGCAGCAACAGCTCCAGAAACTCTTCCCGGCGGGTTGGATCCACATACAGCTGGCCTGCGAGGTTGGTCATGTCCCGTAGCGTTTCCTGCGGTGACTCGTAGCCCATCATTCGCGCCATGGACATGTTCAGGGACACGAATCTTCCGCCGAAGGTGCTGCGATAGACTCCCACTGGCGAGTGTTCAAGGCGCTGGCGATATTTGAACTCGGCGGCACGCAGTGCCTCTTCGCTGTGTTTGCGCTTGAATATGTCCCAGGCCATGTCACCAAGGGTCGAGACCAGTTCAATGTCCCAATCGTCGTAGCTTTCCTCTTTGTTGCCAACTCCGAAGATGGCCACGATGAGACCGCGTCGCAAGATGGGAACAACCAGTTCGCGAATCATGGCCACATGTCCCGGAGGGAGGCCCTTGCGCCCGGACAGGCTTGCATAGTCGTTATGAATGACAGCCGTGCGTTCCTTGACGCAGTCGACCCACACGCCCGCGTCTTCGATGGGGTAATGCATCTCCGTGACTTTGGTGGTGCAAAGCGACTGGCGTGTTTTCGTGGACCAGGTTTGCAGGGACAGGGTCTTTTGATCTTCCTCGACGAAATGGACAAAACCGATGCGGCTGCCGGTCAATGCTTCGGCCTCGTCAAGAAACGCGACCAGCAGAGCCTGCGTGTCCAGGGTCTGGGATAGATCGCTCAGGCGGAGGCGGGCTTCCAGAAGGTCATGGGATTTCTTGCGGCGTGTGATGTCCATGATGTTGCCGATGACCTTGACCACTCGTCCGTCCACGCACACGGGCCTGGCTGTGGTTCGAATCCAGAGCCGACGCCCGGAGAAGGTTTTGAAGGGAAACTCGAAGTCGTAGGCCTTGCCATTTTCAACGCAGGCCTCGAAGGCGGAGATGATGGTCCTGCGATCTTCGGGACAGTAGCATTGCAGACTCTTTTCGATGAGCTTCGGCGAGCCTTGCACGCGCTCTTCAAGGCGAACGTCATGGATGTTGAACGTCTCTTCCGTCCAGTACATCCGGCCCTGAGCGACGTCCCATTCCCATCCGCCGACATGCGCCAGAGACTGGCTTGCCTGCAGGATGGCCTCGCTTTTGAGGAGCTGGGCCTCAAACGTCTTGTTTGCCGAGATGTCCCTGGCGAAAATGGCGATGTGGCTGACTTGGCCGGAGTCATCCAGCACAGGAGATAAGTGATGCTCGACGGTGCGCCCTTCCCGTTCGTCCTGAAACACGCAGGGCTTTCCGGTTGAGAGGACACTTTGGACCTGCTCCCTGCGCCTGGCTCCGGCTTCGGGGTCGATCAGCGTGTAGATGTTCTTTCCGATGAGGGAGCTTGCGGTAGTGTGCAACCGGGTGCCCATGGCCTCGTTGGCGACCAGGATCCGCCCGTCCGGCTCCATGAGAAAGATGGCTTCCGGAGAGGCGTTGATGATGGTCTGGAAAACGGCATCGCTGGTCGACGATTGTCGTCGGATCATGCGGCCTCCTTGGGTTGCCTTTGCGAGACGGGTGCAGGGGCGGATATTCTGATACGATTGCACTTTTTTGAGTCATTGACAATTCAAAGCGTGACAACGCGCAAGGATGCTTGCGGATGGCTTTGGAAAGGCTGGGGCTTTTCGGACCGGGAACAAAGAAGGTGACGAGTTCGCCTGCGACAAGGCCGTTCTTCTCGTCACGTGCTTCCGTGACCGGGTTTGGGGTCTGGACTGGGGTCAGACAGAAGGACGTGAGCGTCTTTCATTTCATGAAAAGATCGTGGTCGAGAGGCAGGCGCGATCCATAAAAAAGCGGTCGCCCCCGGCAATGGGGGCGGCCGCTGTCCTGTTGGGGTTTATGGACCCGGCGGTCTGACGGGCCTGCCTATTTTTCGACGGCCTCATATACCGCGAGGCGTTGCGATTTGAGGAGGAAACGGGGGAACTAGCGTGCATTGATGCGGGCTACCACGAAGGTGCAGGGTTCCCCGACGACAAAAATGTCTCCGTTCTCACCGAAGGCCAGGCCCTCGGGTTCACAGGGAAGCGTCGGCGACACAAGGTTGGCGCGGTGCAGTTCGCGGCCGTTGGCGTCCATTCGGACAAGGCAGGATGATGCCTCGCTCAGGATCCACAGATTGCCGCCGGCGTCGCGGCCCAGGGCGGCGACATCATCCACGGAAAGGTCCAGAGGTTCGCGGCGGATCGTTCCCGGCTTGCCCTCAGTGTCCAGCGGGACGCTGACGAGTTCATAAGGTGGCAGTTCACGCATGGTCAGAAGCGTGCGGGTGGCCGGGTCGAAGAAGAGGCTCTCGAAGCCCTTGTTGTCCTCGTGGCGCGAGCCGAGGTCGATGCCGGGGCTCTCTTCGGCCCGTATCACCACGGTCTCGTCCGTGATGCGGATGCGGCGGATCAGCCCACGGCGTTCCTCGATCAGAGCGAAAGTTTCACCTTCGATATGGGTGATGTCTTCGGTGTCGGAAAAGCCTTTGAGCGCGATGCTGCGCAGGACTTTGCCCGTGGGGCTCAGTTCGTGGATGATCTGCGGGGAGTTGGTGACCGCGAAGAGAGTTCCCGTAGCCCGACTCCAGGTCACGCCGGAGAGGTTTTGCCCGATGAGAGGAATGGAGATTGGAGGTCGGACATGCGACAGGTGGTTCTCCTTGCCGACCAGGCCAAGACGTTGCTCCATGACACTCAGACAGGACAGGCACAGCCCGAAGCCCAGAAATGCAACCAGGCCGGTGAGCAGACGGCGGCAAAAGGAAGTGAAGGTAGCGTACATGGGCCATCTATGCCTGTGCATATGAACGGCCTGGTGACGAGGGCGTCACCGTTGCATGACAGGAGCTGTCAGGGCCTGGCCTGGGACCAGATCATGCCGCACAGCATGAGCGCGCAGCCGACCAGGGCCTGGGTGGTCAAAAGTTCGCCCAGGAGCATCCAGCCCGCCACGGCGGCAAAGACGGCTTCGAGGCTGAGAATGATGGCCGCCGGGGCCGGACGGGCGTCGCGCTGGGCCACGACCTGCAGGGTGTAGGCCACGCCGACGCTCATGAGACCGCCATAGAGGATGGGGATGATGCCGGCCCAGAGTCCGGCCAGGGAGATCTCCTCGAACGCGGCGGCTCCGGCCAGGCTGATCAGGCTACAGAAGGCGAACTGGATCGAAGCCAGCTTGATTGCATCCACGGCCGAGAGGCCGCTGGTCAGCTTGCCGATCAGGAGCACATGCACGCCCCAGAAAAAGGCCGACATGAGGACCAGGGCGTCGCCCTTGTCCATGGACATCGTCTCGGTCACGCTGAGCAGATACATGCCGACAACGGCGAGTCCCGCTCCGGCCCAGGTGCCAATCCCGTAACGGTGGCCGAGGAAGATCCCGACCAGGGGTACGAAGACCACATACAGTCCGGTGATGAACCCGGCCTTGCCCGCCGTGGTGTAGCACAGCCCGAACTGCTGCAGCCAGGCGCCCAGAAAGAGTGCGCCGCCCATCATCAGGCCGCCTCGGATCAGGGTGGGGAGGGGCGTCGGTTCGGTGGTGCGCCGTTTGTCCATGTGCCCGATGAGGGGCAAAAGGGCCAGTGCGCCCAGAGCGAACCGGATGCCGTTGAAGGTCAGGGGGCCCATGTGGTCCATGCCCATGCGCTGGGCGACGAAGGCAGCGCCCCAGATCAGGGCGGTCAGGAGGAGCAGGAGGTTGGCGCGCATGGTTCGGGAGTTCATGGAAAATCCTTGTGGTGTCGGCTGGTTTTGTCGATCGGGTCGGATGGAGGCAGGAACTATCGGTCCGGGGATGCTCCGTCAAGGCGTCCGGCCCGTCCTTCTTTCCGCGCTCGTGATGCGTGGCCGGGAGGTGGATTTTTCCTTAATTCCAGAGACGTGCCGGGGATATTTCAGCAAGTGACGCTCAAAACGCGAGAAGGCCCCGTGCGCTGCTGGAGCGCGCGGAGCCTTCTCGCGGGAAAGAGACGAGCACGGTCACTTCTTTTTCCAAGCGCCGTCCGCGCCCTGCACCCACGTTCCGCCGGACTCCTTGCCCGCGATCTGCGCCGCGCGGGCCTGGCCCACGAATTCAGGCGTGGTTTTCTGGCGGGCGGCGATGGCCTTGTAGACCTCCTTTCGATCCTGGTTTTCTGCGTTGACCACGTCGGCCTGCGGCTTCTGGGCGGTGCGGAATTCCAGCAGGCCTTGGTTGTTTTCACCGACCAGACCCTGGGATTTGAGCTCGTTGATGACCGGAAGGCGGGCCAACATCCTGTCCTTGATGGCGTCGCAAAAAGCGCCCTGGGCGCTGAAAAGGATGCCCAGCAGGGCAAACAGCGTCAAAATGTGAAGTTTTTTGGTGAGCATATCTTCTCCTCTACTTTTCCAGTTTTTTTTCGGCGTTATCGATGTCCCCGAAGAAGTCTTCAAGATCCTTCTGGACTCGAACGTTGACATCGATGGTGATGTGGATGGGTTTGATCTCCACCGGCGCCATCTGCACTTCGTGGTGGGTGCTGCAGCCGCTCTGCAGAAGCAGCATCACGGCCAGGGCCATAAAGGGGATTCGCACGTTAACCTCCGTTTTTCATCAGTTCCAAGAGCTGGCGATATTGCAAGAGTTGATCCAGGGGCAGCCTGAAATTCACATCCAGGCGGATGCCCTGGAATACCGAACCGGGAGAGGAAGCGGACACACGGGCAAACCCGCCGATGTCGCGATCAAAGGTGAAAGGCAACGGTTTGCTCGGTTTGCCGTCCAGTTGCAGCGAGACCACAAGCTCCCTGCCCTGCGTGTGCAGGTTGATTTTGGCCCACTCATAGGCAAAGTCCTTGAGCGCCTCCGTCGCCAGGTCCAGCTGTCCGTACTGCGGCGTGCCCGGCGGAATGCCCGCCGTCAGGATCTCGGTGCCCTGGACCCGCAGTACCCCTTTTTCCCCCGGTGTGGAATAGAGGAAGCCGTTGTCGAAGGTCAGTGCACCGTCCTTGTAGCGCACCGGGATGCGGCCGTTGGCCGTGCCGTCGCCCTGGGCCTGGGTCATGCCGAACTGTTCCAGGGCCTGGGTCAGCTCGACCCGGTCGCAATACAGCTCCACCGTGTAGTCTTCCACGCCCGGATTGACGCGGAAGGACTGGCTGCCGACCCGGCCGCCCGCCCAGCGAAAGCTGCAGCCTTCGACCAGGATGCTGTGCGGGGCTTCGACCTGGAAATGGATGTCGCCCTGGTCCAGGATCACGGTGCCAAGTTGCAGGCGGTCGAAGGTCATGCGTCCGTCCGGGTCGGAGCGGACGGTCAGCAGGTTGGCGAAGGAGAGGAAGGCGGTGGCATTGCTCAAGGTGGTCTTGCTCTGGGTGTGGTTCAGGGAAAGGCCGCTCAGCCGCAGCGTGGCGGGGAGCATGGGGACCCCTCGGCTCATGTCCAGGCGGGCCGTCGCATCCAGGCGGGCGCTGCCGGAAAGCTCGCCAAGGGCCGGCGCGAACCGGGCCAGATTGCCGGGCAGGGTCAGGTTTTGAGCGGCTTTAAGTTCCATCCACGACTCTTCGGGTCTGAAGAGGTTCATATCCCCCTTGAGGGAAGCGCGGATCGTCACGGGCAGCAGGGACGCCGTGCCGTCGAGACTGAAACCGTGCAGTTTTTGCACGATTCGGGATGAAATTTTTGCCAGGCCCTTTTTGTTCCAGTTCACGTCAAGGTCCACGCTGCCGGGCGATGTGGCGGGCTGGGGCCAGGACATGGGCAGGCGCGCGGACATGACGGCGGCGGTGTCGCCCGCCCTGACGCGGGCGCTGGCGGTGATGATCCCGTTCAGGCTCGGCTGCTCGCCCAGATCAAAGCTCCACTGGCCCTCAAGACGGGTCGAGGTCAGGGTCAGGCCGGGCTGTTTCGCCTCCAGGAGCGCCCCGGCAAGGCTGCATGTTCCGTTCAGGCCGGATGATCCGGATGTCGCGTTGCAGGCGAGGCGCAGGCCCGAGACGTTCGCTTCGGTCGAGCCCTGGGTCAGGCGCAGCCGTCCAAGGGCGAGGCCGGCATCGATGCGCGTGGCCGTTGCGTTGGTGGAAATGTCGAGAGTCAGGGGCGTTGGCTCCAGGGTGGCCTTGATGCTTGGCGTCCGGATGGGATTTAAGTGCATGGCGCCGAGCTCCGCTCTGGTGCGCAGATCCCAGCCGCGCTCGCCTCGCATGGCCTCGGTTCGTCCGCTCAGCAGCGGGGCGGAGGAAAATTCGACACCTGGCAGGGCGGCCAGGGCAATGCCCCAGGAGCAGGCATACGTGTTTTTGTCCAGGTCCGCTTCGATGTCGCTCACCGTCACCACCAGTGGCAGCGGAGCGTTCAGGCGGACGGGATCGAGGCTCAGCTTTACGCCATCCTGCCAGTCGAGCTGCATGGTCGTGTTGCCGTCCTGGGCCAGGGCGTTCGAGCCGAAGAGGCCCTTCATCGAGTCGAGGCGGAGATTGACCGCGACTTCGGGCTTTTGATCCGGGGAGATGTTCACACGCGTCATGCTCGCGACGGTGCCGCCCAGGGACAGGCTGTCCAGGCCCGGAATCAGGCTGGCCAGGGCCGCCACGGACGCCGGGGGCAGGGTGAAGGCCAGGCGGAAATCGTTTCGGTCGAGTTCGGCGTCAAGACTCAGTCCCATCGCTTGCCCGGCGAGGGCGGTGCGCGTGTCCAGGAGGAGCCTGCCGTCTTCATCCAGGCTGCCGTTCACGGACAACGGCGCCGAAAGCGTGAGGCGTTGTCCTTCCAGACTGATCCGCCCGTCGACGAAGAGTTCTCCCACTTGCGGCACGAACATGGGCGCGGAGCCGGAAGCGGAGGATTTCTCCGGAACGGGCAGTCCGGGCACTTCCCATTTGCCATCCTGCTCCCGGACCAGGATCTGCAGGCCAAGGACGCGCACCCTGTCCACCCGGCCCTGCAAAAGACCGGACAGGCTCCAGTCCACCAGAATCGCCCCGGTTCGGATGCCTGAATTCGGAGCCAGGGAGACTTCCCCCAGGTCCAGCCCCGAAAAATCCGCGCGGCGGATGTCTGCGCTCAAGTGTGGTGTGCGTAGCGCGGAGGCGAGCATGGGCACGATCAGCTCCTGGGCCAGCCAGGGCAGGGTGATCCACAGTCCGGCCAGCAGGAGGCAGAAGGCGGCCAGAAATGCGGCCAGTCTGCTGCCGATGCGAACCGGAACTCTCGGCATGAGGTTCGGTTTTTTGTGTTCGGGCTTCTGGTCTTCTGGTGCTGGGCCGTTGGGGGTGGACATGCCCATCGTTTAGCAAAGGTTTGGGCAAAGGCAAAGGACGGCTTCAGGAGTATGGCCAGCAACGCGATCTTTTCACGGCAGCGGGCGTGAATCGGTTTGTCCGCCCGGCCCTGGAAGATTCGTGAACGGAGGAGAAGCGCATTTTTTCATGAAAAATAGTGAGTTGCACTTATATGTTTTCAAACTGTGTACTTACTCTGGACAAAAGAACGCTTCGGCCTTACCTATAAACCGTCGACGAGTGGATTAACCTCAACGGAGGGAAGACCATTGGGCAATTCAAGTTGGTTCAGGGTAGAGTGAAAGGGAACGTGCAGACCCGCCGATGAGGCAGGGCAAAAGGCCCATCAGCCCCGGCAAACCAGACGGTGTGACCGTCACCAAACGTTCCGAAAGATTTATGGGGTATCGTTTCTTGAGAATCGGAAACCAGTAGAATTCAGAAAAGTCCCAGAATCGAGAGTTATTGACATGCAGCGCCCCGCTTCTCACCGAAGCGGGGCGTTTTTTATTCTTCCGCCAGACCGGGACGCTTGTCCCAAGCCCTTGCGCAGTCGGCAGCCCCGTTGCGGGCCGAGCGCCTCTAGACCACCGCCAGTTCCATTTTTCCCCAAACTCCGATTTTTCCTTCGCACTGGGTGAAGACGCCGTCGAGGCCGATTGCTTCCCAGGCCTGGGCTTGGGTCAGGACCGCGTCCATGGACTCCGCGTCCTTGAGGGCGTTGGCCAGGGCCGTGGCGGCAGCGTCGGCCAGGGCCGCATCCCTGGAACGCGTGACCACGAGGTCCGCGTTGCCGAAACTGAGCGAATGGCCGATCTTGGCCGATGAAGCGCAGAAGGAGCAGGGAAATTCGATGGCGCGCACCGGCACGCAGAGCCGCACATCCTCGTCAGGCATGTTCAGGATGCCGATATGGCGATCGCGGGTGGAAAAAAGGTACGTGTCTCCGCCGTTTTCCACCAGCAGGTCCGGCGATTGCCCGTGGAAGTGTTCGGCGACCATCTGGGCCACGACCCCCGCCACGGCGGCCATGGGACCTACACCGGTCAGCTGCCCGGCCCGGCACATGCGGCGGACGATCTCCGGGGCGCGGGGGCCGGCATCCAGGGGGATGAGGGATGGCAGGAATTGGGGGTGAATGGCGGCGTAGGCGCGGATCTGTCCGCGCAGCAGGCGGACGTGATCGGCCATGGACGCGGAGAGGTCCTGTCTGGCCGCGACCCACAGGTCAGTTTCCTCGATGACGAGCTGGAAGGATACGAGGTCCGGCTGTTGCGAGGCGCGATAGGTGCGGAACGGGGAGCGGTGTGTGGCGGAGTTCATGCCCTCGAATCCATCACGCCTTCCAGCAGCCGTCCCCTGCGGGGGGACAAGATCCCGTGGGGGAACTTGCGGCCATCAAATCCTCGGCCCGGTCCTTGGGCATGGGTCTGCCCAGAAAATACCCCTGGGCCAGATCGCAGCCAAGTTCCTGCAGGGCGGTCAACTGCTCCTGCGTCTCCACTCCTTCGGCCACGATGCGCAGATCGAGGATTTTGCCCAGACCGATGATGGCCTTGATGATTTCCAGATTGTTCGGGTTTTCGAGCATGGTCTGCACGAAAGAGCGGTCGATCTTCAGGATGTCGATGGGCAGGCGCTGCAGGTAGGACAGGGATGAATAGCCCGTGCCGAAATCGTCCATGGCGATCTGGAACCCCATTTTTTGCAGGCGCTCCAGTCTGGACATGGCCAACTCGGGGTTGTCCATGACTGCGGTTTCCGTGATCTCGAGCTTGACGTGGCGTGCGTTCAGGCCTGTCTCATGCAGCAGATCGCCCAGCATGGGGAGCAGGGAGGGCTGAATGAGGTCCTTGGGCGAAAGGTTCAGGGACAGGCTGATATCAAGTCCGGCGAAGCGCTTTCTCCAATCGGCCAGGACCCGGCAGCCCCGGTGCAGAACCCATTTGCCGACTTCGTTGATCAGCCCGGTTTCCTCGGCCACAGGGATGAAGGCCGCGGGCGAGAGGTGTCCGCGCTGGGGGTGATTCCAGCGGATCAAAGCTTCGAAGCCCCGGATCGTTTGCCCGTTCACGGAATAGATGGGCTGAAAATAGAGCTCGAACTCCTCTTCAAGCAGGGCCTGGCGCAGGTCGTTTTCCAGCTGCACGGTCTGCACGACATGCTCGTACATGCTTTTGCTGAAGACTTTGAACTGGTTTTTGCCCAGCTCCTTGGAACGGTACATGCTGATGTCGGCGTCCCTGAGGAGATCGTTGGGCGAGGTGTAGCGCGACGTCTGCAGCACTACGCCGACGGACGCGCTGACCAGGACTTCACGGTCCTGGAGCCTTAAGGGCTGGCGGATCGCGTCCAGCAGGCGGCGGGTGATGCCGATGGCCTCCTGGTTGTTCTGAAAATCCTCCAGCAGCACCGCGAATTCGTCTCCCCCCATGCGGGCCACGGTGTCCATGGTGCGCAGGCATCCGGACAACCTGGCGGCGACCTCCTGCAGCAGCTGGTCTCCGGCCTGATGGCCAAGGGTGTCGTTGACCCGCTTGAAGCTGTCCAGGTCGATCATGAGCGCGGCAAAGCGGTAGTTGGAATTGCGCTTCTGCCTCGCCATGGCCCGGTTCAGGCGCTCCATGAGCAGCACCCGGTTGGGCAGCCCCGTCAGGTTGTCGCGCAGGGCCTGCTGGGTCAGCTGCGCTTCGTAGTTCTTGCGTTCTGAAATGTCTCCGAAGATGAAAAAGGCCCCGGAGATTTTGCCGTCCAGAACATAGGGGTAGCCAAGCATGGAAACCGGGATGACCCGTCCGTCCTTGGTCCTGCGCTGGGTCTCCACGCTGACGGAGGATCCGTTCAGAACGGTGGAGATGAAGGTGAAGCTTTCTTCGAGACTGTCGGGCGGTAGCAGCACTTCGAAGAGGGCGTGCAGGTCGCCCCGGGTGAATCCGAAGAGGCTGGTGAAGCTCGGATTGAGGTCCAGGGGCGCCCCATCCTTGCCGAGTAGCAGGATGCCCTGCGGAGAATTGTCGAAAAGTTGTTGGAAAAGGCCCTTCTGGATCGCGAGCTTTCGTTCGGCCGTCTTGCGCATCGAAACGTCTTGCATGGACCCTTCGAGGTAACGGATGGAGCCGTCGGATCTTTTCACCGTGCGCATGTTGATCGAAATCCAGGTCTTGCTCCCGTCCGCCTTGGCGGTGCCCACCTCGAAATTTTGGACGGCGCCAAGCTTCAGAACCTGGCCCAAAAGATCGACCCGGTCCTGGGAGGTGATGACGCGTTGCAGAAAGCCTCGCCCCTGCTCCATCAGGCTTTCGACGTCCGCATAACCGAAAATGCGGGCCATGGCCGGGTTGGCGCTCAGGAGGTCGTGATCGAGTGAGATCTGGAAGATGCCTTCGGTCGCGTTTTCGAAAATGGAGCGGTGCTTCTCCTCGCTTTCGCGCAGGGCCTTTTCCGTGGCGTTGCGAGAGATGGCCAGGGCCAGATGGTCGGCGACCGAGGCCAGCACCGTGGCGTCCTTGTCGGAAAGACCAAGGTTGGTCTCGGGAAACTGGATGACGACGGAGCCGAGGACTTGTCGCCCGTATCTGAGGGGGGAGGCGAACCAGCGCGTGGGCCTGATCGAGGCGGGATCATCCTCGGGCATGGGGTCCAGGAGGCGCGGGAAGGCGGACTGCCTGTATTCCGCTGCCAGCGAGGAGAGCCGCTTGAGGTTTTCCGGCCGGGCCAGGCCTTGCTGGTCGAAGAATGGGTAGGTCAGGCAGGCGCCCTGCTCGCTGATAAGGGAGACGAAAAGGATGCTGGCCTGCAGGTGTTCGGACAGGATTTCGAAGACGCTGGCGAAAAGGTCCTCGTTGGGCATGGGCGTGCTGGCCGCAGTGGACACGAGATAGAGCACGCGGGTCGTGATTTCCGAGCGCTTTTTTTCCGTGATGTCGCGGATGGTCTGGACCGCCCCGGCGACATGGCCCTCCTGGTCGTAGAGCGCCGTGGCCTTGGCCCAGACGAAGGCACCGCGGCCCCCGTACAGCGCCGGGACGAAGATATCCGTGGCCATGGCGTCCGGGGACTCCTGGTCGATCTGGTACATGGGGTAGTCGCGGCTCGGGTCCTTGCCGATGAAATCCAGGAGGATGGGCCGTTGGTGGCCATAGAAGGGGATGGCGTACTCGTAGCCCGTCTTGCCCAGGATCATGTCCTTCGGCACTCCGGTCATGGCCTCGATGGCCCTGTTCCAGGCGATGACGCGGTGCTCGTTGTCGATCACGAGGGTGGCGTCGGGGAGGAATTCGATGATGTGGTCCATGCGCCGCTGGGTGCCGCGCAGCGCCTCTTCGGCCTGGATACGGTCGGAAATCTCGCGGATCAGGATGAGGACGATGCCGTCCTTGAGGTTGGCGAAGCGGGCCTCGTAGTGGCGGGACCGGCCGTCCCGGTGCAGCGGGTATTCGGTCTGGAAGAACTGCGTCTCGCGCAGTGCCTCCATGGCCAGGGAAAAAGCTCCCGGGTCGGCTATCTCGGGAAGCGTCAGCACATTCCTCTTGAAGAGCTGCGCCGCGTCCAGGCCGAAGAGGGCCCGCACCCCGCCGCGACAGTCCTTGATCACGCCGTCGCGTGTGACCCACAGGAAGACGTCCGGCAGGGCCATGAAGACGGCGCGCATGAGGGCGTTGCGCTGGACCAGTTCCGTCGAGCTGATCTCCAGCGACCGTTCCAGCACTTCCCGCTCGTCCTCGAACTGGAGGTAGGCCTCCTCGATGAGGCTGCGGAAGGTCCCGAGGCGGCCGGCCATGTCCTCGGCGTTCAGGCCGGCCCGTTTGAGTTGGCGTTGCAGGAGGCGGTGCATGGTCATTCCTTCTCGTGCAGCACGGTGACCATCATGGTCTGGTTGTGCAGGCTGCACGGCTCGCCTTCGATCCCGCGCGCGATCTCGCCGTAGGAATAGAAGCCCGTCAGCGCCATTCCCGGCCCCAGGGCGTCGGCCACGGCGTCGAGTTCCTCCTCGGTGAACTGCTTGAGGAGCATCTTGCGGCCGACGCAGCTGACCAGGATGGCGAGCCCGCCGCCCGTCTCCAGCCGGGCCTCTCCGCCGGCCTCCTGGGCGCCGTCCAGGAGACTGTCGACGTTGCCGCGCATGAGCTGCACCGTGCTCCCAAGGGGCATGTCCCCGCCGAAAAAGAGGGCCTTGCGGTCCCGGTCCAGGCCCAGGATGGTCCGCACCGTCCACGTCGAACTCCCCGGCTCCCGGAGGTTGAGGGGAAAAAGGTGCCCGCTGGCCGGGAGGTTTTGGGCGTGCTTGCCGAGGTACTTCTCGTACAGCTCCAGTGCCGACTCGCCGTCCAACTCCAGGAGGACGTTGTCGTGGGAGGCCGTGACCAGACGCTCCGGCCCGAACGGGAGCCACCCGCCGCGCGTGCCCTGGCCGACGACGAGCTTGTCGCCGTAAAGGCCCAGGCAGAGCGCCCCGTCGGAAAAGATGTCCGTCCCGTGCAGAATGGAGGTGTGCCGGAAGCGCTCGCCGTCCCCGGCGAGTCCGCCGGTGATGCCGATGTTGACGGGGAGGGCCTCGGCCAGCCCGGCGGCGAGGGCGCAGCCGTTGACGGTCAGCCCTTCGGACAGGACGAAGACATGGGTCAGGCCCTCATGGGGCAGCGCGTTGCCGAGATGACGTCCCAGGGCCCGGTTGTCGGGGTGGTCGCTGGCCTTGGCCGAGACGGTTCGTAAGCGGGTGTGGGTGAAGTTGACCAGGGTCGCGCTGACGGTGTTCTCGAAGAGCAGCCTGTCCTGGATGATCCCGCCTGTGGAACAGCCGATGATGGTCGCTCCGGCGCAGGTTTCGCGGAGCCTTTCCACGGCGGCCCGGACTTCGTCCTCGTCCATGTCGGACCAGAAGACTAGGCACAGCGCCCTGTCCGCGCCGATCCTGGCCTTGGAGCATTTCATCCAGCCGCCGTCCTTGCCCATGTGCAGTTGCGTGATTTTCATGCGGTCATCCTGGCTGGGTCGATCACTAATCGCTCCATTTGATGCGGATGGAGCGGATAATGTCCGTGTTTTCGAAGAATGCCTCGACCACCTGCGGGTCGAAATGGCTGCCCGAACTCTCCCGGATAATTTCCAGGCATTTTTCCTCGGGAAAGGCCTTCTTGTAGGGGCGCTCGCTGGCCAGGGCGTCATAGGTGTCGATTACGGCGACGATGCGCGCCTCAAGTGGGATGGCCTCGGCCTTCAGGCCGAAGGGGTAGCCGCTGCCGTCCCATCGCTCGTGATGCAGGAGGGCCAATATGCGGGCCAGGTCAAGCAGTTCGTTGCCGTCCGGATCTTTCGCGCTCCAGTTCTCACAGCTTGAATGCGCCTCTTCCTTGCTGGTCAGCGGGCCCAGGATTTCGCACCCGAACATGCAGTGCTGCTGCATGATCTTCCATTCAACGGGGTCGAGCTTACCGGGTTTCAGGAGCACCTCATCCGGGATGCCGATCTTGCCGATGTCATGCAGCGGGGCGCAGTCGCGCAGGTTGGCGCAACTGGCTTCGTCCAGGCCCAGAGCCTTGGCCAGCACCGCAGCGATCTCCCCGACCCGGATGACATGGTGGCCCGTTTCGTTGTCCTTGTACTCGGCGGCGCGGCTCAAGCGGTGCATGATCTGGCGGCGGGTGCGTTCCAGTTCGGCCGTGCGCTGCCTGACGAGTTGCTCAAGGTTGGTCTGATATTCCTTGTTCTCCCTGATCAGTCGGGCTTTTTCCATGACCTTGCCCAGGGTGTGGTCCAGAATGCTGAGATTGTGCAGGGGTTTGGTCAGGAAGTCCGAGGCCCCGAGGCGCACGGCCTGGAGAGCGTCATCGACCACGCCCACACCCGAAAGCACTATGATCGGCAACTCCGGGGCCTCGGCCCTGGCGCCTTGCAAAAAACCGTAGCCGTCAAGGACCGGCATGTTCAGATCGACAATGACGGCGGCCAAGTCGGGCAGAACTTTGCGCATGGCCTCAAGTCCCGCTTTTCCGTTGTCCGCGTCCAGAGTGTCGTATCCGAGATCCTCCAGATACGCGCACAGTGAGCGGCGCAGTCCGTCTTCGTCGTCAATGACCAGGATGTTCATGAGTTCCCTGCCTCTTTGTCATACAGCTTTGTCTGACACGTCTGATCCGATAAATTGAAACCCTAGTGCTCGTCTAGGTGCGTTTACTGCTTTCCCCGTATTCTTGCGGTCCGGGCAATTCGATCGTGAAAACGGTGCCCCCTTCCGGCGGGGAACTTACGTGCATCTGTCCCCCATGGCCTTTGGTAATGATGAAGTAGGACACGGACAACCCGAGGCCGGTTCCCGCACCCGATGATTTGGTGGTGAAGAAGGGCTCGAAGATGCGCTTGCGGTTTTCCTGGGAGATGCCGGGTCCGTTGTCCGCAATGTCGATGCGCAGCCCTTTGTCCAGGGGTCGGACACTGATGCGGATGCGGGGGCTTGGCGTGGGCGGTGAGGTCTCGGCCATGGCCTGGGCTGCGTTGCGCAGCAGATTCAAAAGCACCTGCTCGATTTCCGTTTCCGTGCATTCAAACGCGGGCAGGTCGCTGGCAAAATCTTTGATGATTTCAATGGCTTTGAAGTCATAGTTTTTCTTGAGGTCGTAGTCGCTGGAGGCAAGGCGCAGGGCCTGCTCGACGATGGCCGTGATGTTACAGGCCGAACGTCTGGACTCGCTGCGCCTGCTGAAATTGAGCATGTGGCGGATGATCTCGGCTGCGCGGACCGCGGCTCCCTGGATGTCGCGGATAAAGATGTCGATCTTTCGTTCTTTGAGGTAGCGGTCAAGCTGATGAAGATCAACGCCGATCTTGGCGGCGGCCTCCAGATTTTTGGGGAAGTCGGGTCTGGTGCGCAGGTTTATGGTCTGGATCGCCTGCAGCACGATGCCCAAGGGGTTGTTGATTTCGTGGGCGATGCCGGCGGCGATGCCACCGAGTGAGAGCATCTTCTCGGACTGGATCATGGCCTCCTGCATGGCCCGAACGTGGGTCATGTCGCGGGTGATAGCCAGGAGGCAGCGCATTCCGTCAATGGTCATCGCCTTGGCCGAGGTCGAACAATGCAGGATGTGTCCGTCTCGGTGGCGGATGTCATACTCGAAGTTTTCGGCCTGTCCATCGCGCCTCAGGATATGGATCAACTCCGCGCGCCGGGAAGGTTCGACGAAAATTCCCAGGTCGAGGGTGCTCCGGCCCAGCGCTTCCTCCCTGGAATAGCCGAGGGTTCGGGTGAAGGCTTCGTTCATTTCCAGCAGGGTTCCGTCTTCCAGGCGCGCCAAGGTGACCATGTCCGGAGAAAGCTGGAAGAGGCGGTGGAACATTTCCTTGGAGCGTCGCAAGGCTTCCTGGGCGTTTTTGAGTTCCGTGATGTCCACGGTCATGGAAAGGATGCAGGACACCCCGCCCAGGGTGATGAGGCCGCCCGAATAAAGGATGTGGCCAACCTTGCCGTCTGGCCTGTGCACCCGGGTCTCCAGGTTGTGGACGTTGCGGTTGTGTCGCAGGGCCAAAAATATTTCTTCCCTGTGCTCATCGGGAAATGCTCCAACTTCCAAGGGCGTTAGGCCCAGAAGTTCTTCGCGGCGGATGCCCATTTTGTCCAGAAAGGCGGTGTTCGCATCCATGTACCTGCCGTCGGAGAGCCGGTTGATGGACATGGAGTAGGGCGCGTTTTCAAAAATTGTCCGGAAGCGTTTCTCGCTTTCCATGATGGCCGTCTGCTTTTTCTTGAGGTCCGAGATGTCGCGGCCCTCGACAATGAAGCTGACGACCTGACCCTTGTCGTCCCGGAAGGGGGACGCCGTGAAATCGAAGACGACTTCGTGTCCTTCGGGGGAGAAGTGCGTGATCTCCTGGCGCACTGTCGCCCCGGCGCGAACCTGTTCGAGGACTTTCCGGAGCATGGCTTCCGCCTTCGCTTTGTCCGGCCACCATGGCCCCTCCCAGAAGGGCTTGCCGATGACATCCTCCTCCCTCGCCCTGGCCCACTCCAGGGCGGTGCGGTTGCTGACCAGCAGAACTCCTTTGAGGCTCACAAGGCCTATGAACTGCGAGGTCTGTTCAAGGAGGGCTCTGTTCATGGCCTGGAAGCGGTTCATCTCCTCCTGGGCTTGCCTGCTCTTGTGGATGTCCATGTTCAGGCCGATGATGCGGGAGGGTTGCCCCTTGTCGTCCCAGGCCACGGCCCTGCCCTTGCCCAGAACCCAGCGCCAGGTGCCGTCCCCGGCGCGCATTCGGTATTCCGCTTCGTACAAGCCGTGCCCGCCGTCACGGATGTAGGCGGCAAAGGTGTCGACAGCGCGGTCGCGGTCGGCGGGATGGATCAGGTTGGTCCAGCTGTCCAGGCCCTGCCCCCCGGACTGCGGGGCATGGCCGAGCATGGCGAACCATTCGGGGCTGTGCTCTTCTCGTCCTTCGGCGGGAAAGTGTTCCCAGAAGCCAGCCTGGGTTGCCTCCAGCGCCAACCGGAAGCGGCCAAGCTGGTCTGTCAGGGCGGCTTGGGCGAGCTTCAATTCCGTCACTTTTTTGCGCAGCTTGCGGCTGAGTATCCAGGCCAGCCCTGCCAGGACAAGCAGGGCAACGACCGAGAAAAGGGCCGCGAGCGTGAGTCTGTTCCGGGTTTGGGTATCGATGAATGTGGATGGCAGTTGAATCCAGCGGTTGACGATGCTTTTCTTGCCGCTCTCCGGCAGGGAGGCCAGGGTCTTGGTCACGGCGCTGGCCAGCAGCGGGTAATGCCTGCTCACGCCGATGGACAGCTCCTGGGTGACGTCCAGGTCACCGGCCACACGCAGATTGGGCAGCCCTTCCTGCTCGATGTACCAGGCGGCCACAACCAGGCTCTCCACGAAGGCGTCAACAACGCCGAAAGAGACGTCGCGCAGGCCTTCGCGAATGCTCTCCACCTCCACCACGACGTACCGGCCCTTGTTGGCCTTGCACACAAGGTCCGCCGACGCATAGCCGCGCACCACGGCCACGCGCATTCCGGCCAGGTCGTCGAGTGACAATGCCCCCTGCACGCTGCGGGAGGTTACTATGACATGCGGGATGCTGACGTAGGGGGGGGTGAATATCGTGTATTGTGATCTTTCCGGGGTGTTGACGATGGCCGGGGCCAGCGCCGTGCTCCCATCCTGAAGTCCTTGCAGGGCTGCGTTCCAGGGGAGGCCCTGCTTGCGGAACGTGATGCCGAGGCGTGCTTCCAGCTGGGCGACAAGCTCGGCGCTCAGGCCGGAAAAGGAGCCGTCTGGATTTTCGAATTCAATGGGAGGGAAGGAGCGGTCGTAGGACAGAACCAGGGAATCCTTGTGCGCGGCGAGCCAGGCGCGTTCTTCGGAAGTCAGGTCCAGGGCGCGGGCGGCGAGACAGTGGCCGTGCAGTGTCAGCAGGAGGACGAGAGTGAAGAGGAAACGCATGGACCCTTCCAAGGATTGAGATGCAGGCCGGATGTCTCGGCCATGTGCGTTCCTAGCATCACACGTGGCCCGGAAGCAAGAATGGGCTTATTTTTTGACCGCTTGGAAGCTGTCTGTGGGCCTTTGGACTTCGGCACGGCCCGGAACTGGTCCCCTTGTGTGACCAGTTCCGGCATGCGGCGCGGGCGCGACGGGTTCAGGACCGCTGGCCGCCGTGCGGGTACGCGTCCAAGGGCCAGAGCACTGGTCCGGTCCACTCCGGATAGGGGCCTTCGTCGTGCAGGCGTGCTCCCTCATCCTCAAGTCCAAGCGCTTCCATGCGTTCCCGTGTGGGGATGCCGGTCTCGCGGTCCTGACCCTGCAGATGGTAGTAGCGGTCCAGCAGGGCGCGGTGTTTGGCCCGCTCCCGTTCCATTTCCTCGAAGGTGTGCAGGTCCGGGTTCAATGGTATGGAGTCGTGGGCGCTGGTGATGCCCTGGCGGGCGTTGAAGGCCTTTTCCAGGGTGTAGATGCGGTCCGCGGCTTCGATGAGGCTTGTCTCGGTGAAGGATTCCCCTGTTGCCGCTCTCAGCAGGCGGGCCAGGCCGCCGAAGAGGGGATCCTTCCAGGCCAGGGGCAGGGCGTTGGCCCAGGAATTGACCGCGCCCTTGCAGCGGCCAACGCTGTCGGCCAGGGTGCAGACCCGTTCGGAGAGGATGATGGCCTGCACCGGGTCATCCATGTCCGCATGCATGGCGTTCGATGCCTGGAGCTTGGGGTAGAGGTCTGGGTCGTTTTCGCCGTAGGCCCAGCTGCGGCCGCGCAGATGATCGGCTCCGCGCGTCGAGGTGGCGTGGGCCAAGGCGAAGAGTCCGGCCGGGTAAGGCCCACGGCTCAGGCCCTTGACGTGGTAGCAATACCGCATGGCTTCGGGTCCGAGAATCTTGGCCATGGAGAGGAGCCCTTCGGCCAGGACATTGCCGAAGCCCTCGCGCAGGGCAGTGAGATGGACCAGTTCGACCTGGTCCGCGACATTTTCCCATGACAGGTCGAGGCCTGCGGTTTGCTCCCTGGTCAGGATGCCGCGCGCGAAGAGGTCCTTGGCCAGGGCCATGGTGTTGCCCAGCGGAAGGACGTCGAGGCCGTAGATGTCCCCGAGGTTGCTCATCTCCATGATGGCGACAGGGTCAGTCACGCCGCAGTTGGTGCCCATGCAGAAGATGGATTCGTATTCCAGCGCCTCGCCGTGTTCGCCTTTGCGCGCGCCCGAGGGGATCTCATACACGTTCTTGCAGCGCACGGAGCAGTTGCCGCAGCCCGTGCGGCCGATCTCGTATTTTTTCCAGGCCTCGGGCCGCAACTGCGGCGGCACCTCTCCGGGTTCAAGATATTTGGTGTAATTGCGGAAGCCAGGTCGCCAGTTGATCATCCCGTAGTGCGAGCCGTACTTCGTGGCCACGTTCTGCTGGAATTCGTCCTTGGCAAAGAACTCCCGGTCCAGGCGGGCCAATTCCTTGAAGGTCCCGGGGTCGGCCAGGGTCACGGCATGGTCGCCGACGACCACGATGGCTTTCAAGTTCTTGGACCCGAGCACCGCGCCGCTGCCGCGGGCGGCCGAGGCGTACTTGTCGACGATGGTCGAGGCGAAGCGGACCAGGTTCTCCCCGGCCTGCCCGATGCAGGCCACGGACGCCCTGGCGCCGTGTTTGGCCAGGAGCAGATCCGTCGTTTCCCAGGCGCCCTTGCCCCACAGGTTCGAAGCGTCATGCAGCTCCACCGTTTGCGGAGTGATCAGCAGGTAGCAGGGCTTTGCGGCGCGGCCGGTGACGATGAGCTGGTCGGCGCAGGCCCGTTTCATGACCGTGGCGAAGCGCTCGCCGGCGTTGCCGTCACCGAGGATGCCCGAATAGGGCGAGAGGGTGGAGACCTCCATCCTGCTGGTCATGCCCAGCACCGTTCCGGACAGGGGGCCGGGGGCGATGCAGTAGACGTTGTCCGGGCTCAGCGGGTCAAGCCCCGGCGCGACGCGGTCGAAAAGAATCTTGGAGTTGAGTCCGCGCCCGCCCAGAAAGGACAGGGCCAGATTGCGGGACAGGCTCTCGGTGCGCAGAGCGTTTGCCGTCAGATCGATATCAAGGATGCGTCCGGTCCAGCCGTGCATAAGTGACTCCTGCGGCAGAGGGTTGAGGATCATTGCCGACCATGATGCACATATATCGAAGCGGGGGCGGCTTGCCTAGATGGGCTGGCCTTTGCCCGATTCGCCCGATATGTCGGGTTGTGGGGAGGCGTGGGAGCGTATAGACCGGAATAACTCATGACAAGGAGATGGGACTAATGGGACCTATGGGATATATGAGACCTCTGAATTATCTTTACCCAATAAATCCCACTCTTTTCACAGGGCCTGCCACAATATCTTGCCCCCGATGCCCATCAGCACGCCGCCGCCCAGCACTTCGGCGTATTGCCCAAGGCGGGTCTGGCAGCCCAGGAGCTTGCCCAGATGCAGGCCCGCGGCCGTGAAGATCAGCGCGACCACGCCGATGACTCCCGCCGGATACCAGATGGGCGTGCCGAGCATGGCCAGACTGAAGCCTACGGCCAGGGCGTCGATGCTCGTGGCCACGGAGAGCATGATCAGCCGCGATCCTACGGTCGGGTCCTGGCAGACATCGTCTTCGGAGTGGCGCAGACCTTCCCAGAGCATGTGTCCTCCTATATAGAGGAGCAGGGCAAAGGCGATCCAGTGTCCGAAGCGCAGGAAGTAGTCGCGGACCAAAAAGCCGCCGTACCAGCCAATAATCGGCATGACCGCCTGGAACAGACCGAAATGCCAGGCCAGGCGGAAGGTCTGGCGGCGGGTGACGCACTTGAGCGCCACGCCCGAGGCGATCGCCACGGCAAATGCGTCCATGGCCAGGGCGATCGCGATGGCCAGAATTTCGATGAAAGGCATGGCAGGCTCCTGATGGTGAAGAGGCATACGGCAGATAGCCCAGAGCGTTGGCGGAGGCAAATTTCATTTTTTGCGCGGGCTGGGGAGGCGCTTTGCCCAGAGCCTGGAACAAGTTTTATTGACTGCGTGCCCCCTGCTGTTTAGATGGGTGCGCTGGCCCGGATTGGACTGCGGCCTGCATTCTATAGGTATGATGGTGGAGGATTTTCATGCGATCTCGGAATCTCGAAAAATGGACCGTGGACCGTTCCGCGGAACTCTATGGCGTGGACAATTGGGGCGGCGGCTATTTCAAGGTCACCTCCGACGGCAAGCTCGGCATCACCCCTTTTCCGGGCAAGGATGTCTGCGTGCCCATTCCCTCCATCATTAGCGGCCTGCAGGAGCGCGGTCTGGGCCTGCCGGTACTGCTGCGCATCGAGAATCTGCTAGATGCCCAGATTTCCCTGCTTCATGAGTCTTTTGCCTCGGCCATCAAGGATCTGCAGTACAGGGGTGAATTTCGCGGAGTGTACCCGGTCAAGGTCAATCAGCAGCAGCAGGTTCTGGAAGAGATCGCCAAGGTCGGTGACCGTTACAACCACGGCTACGAGGTCGGCAGCAAGGCCGAGCTTATCGCGGCCCTGTCTTTTCTGCGCAACCCCAAGGCCTGCCTGGTCTGCAACGGATACAAGGATCAGGACTACATCGACCTGGCGCTGTACGCCTGCAAGATGGGCTTTTTGTGCTTTCTGGTCCTTGAAATGCCCAGCGAACTGCCGCTGATCCTGGACCGGGCCAAGGCCCTCGGCATCAAGCCGCGCATCGGCGTGCGCATCAAGGTCTCCACCCAGGCGGGCGGCCACTGGGCCGAGTCGGCCGGCGACCTGTCCATCTTCGGTCTGTCCACGGCCGAGGTCGTGGACGTGCTGGACCACATGCGTAGCCAGTCCATGCTCGATTGCGTGCAGCTCCTGCATTTTCATCTGGGTTCCCAGATTCCGAATATTCGCGACATCCGCACAGCCGTGCACGAGGCCGCACGCATGTACGCGGAGCTGGTCAAGGAAGGCTGCGCCATGGGCTTTCTGGACCTGGGCGGCGGTCTGGCCGTGGACTACGACGGCTCCCACACCAACTACGCCAGCAGCCGCAACTATTCCCTGGAGGAATACTGCACGGACATCGTCGAGTCGGTCATGGCCACGGTGGACGAGCACGACCTGCCCCATCCGCACATCATCACAGAATCGGGCCGCGCCACGGTGGCCTATTATTCGGTGCTGCTTTTTAATGTACTGGATGTCAGCCGCCTGGAAAATCGCACCGTGCCCCAGACCCTTGATGATGACGACCCCGAGGCCATCCACAACCTGCTGGAAGTGTACACCTCGCTGTCCCTCAAGAACCTGCAGGAATGTTACAACGACGCCATCTATTACCGCGACCAGATGCGCCAGCTCTTCCGTCTCGGCCAGTGCAGCCTGCGGCAGCGCGCCTTGAGCGACACCATCTTCTGGGCCGTGATCCGCAACATCGCCGACAAGCTGCCGGAAATGAAGAATCCGCCCTCGGCCCTGAAGGACGTGGACCTGGCTTTGGCGAGCATCTACTACTGCAACATGAGCGTGTTCCAGTCCCTGCCCGACGCCTGGGCCATCGGCCACCTCTTCCCGATCATGCCCGTGCACCGGCTGGACGAGTGCCCCGAAGAGCAGGCCATCCTGGCCGACATCACCTGCGACAGCGATGGCAAGCTGGACAGCTTCATCGATATCCACGGCGTCAAGCGTGTCCTTGAGCTGCATTCGATCAAGCCCTGCGAGCCCTATTATCTGGGCGCGTTCCTGGTCGGCGCCTATCAGGAGACACTGGGCGACCTGCATAACCTTTTCGGCGACACCAACGTGGTCAGCGTGCGCATCAACGAGGATGGCACCTATGATTTCATCCGCGAACTGGAAGGGGACAGCGTGGCCGACGTCCTGTCCTACGTGGAATTCGAGCCCAAGCAGGTTCTGGAGAATTTCCGCAAGGTGGCAGAGCAGGGCGTGCGCGAGGGCAAGATCAGTCCTCAGGAGCGCTTCATGATCATGCGCGCCTACGAGCGGGGCATGCGCGGATACACATATCTGAATGTGGGCCGGGACTGCGAAAATCCCGATGCCTGCGCGACCGGATTATCGAGCGGATTGTAATCTTAAAAGAAAATGCCTTTTTTAAGGAGGAGTGCCATGTCCAAAGTGCTCATTATCGGTGCCGGCGGTGTCGGTCATGTGGTGGCCCACAAGTGTGCCCAGGTTCCCGAGGTTTTCACCGAGATCATGCTGGCCAGCCGGACCAAATCCAAATGCGACGCCATCGCCGCGTCCGTGAAGGAAAGGACCGGCCGCGTCATCCAGACGGCCGCCCTCGACGCCGACAACGTGGCCGAGACGGTGGCTCTGATCAAATCCTTTGGCCCCAACCTGGTCCTGAACGTGGCCTTGCCCTATCAGGATCTGGCGCTCATGGACGCCTGCCTGGAGACGGGGGTCGATTACCTCGACACCGCCAACTACGAGCCCCTCGACGAGGCCAAGTTCGAATACAAATGGCAGTGGGCCTATCAGGACCGCTTCAAGGAGAAGGGCCTCATGGCGCTTTTGGGCTCCGGCTTCGACCCCGGCGTAACCAACGTCTACTGCGCCTATGCCCAGAAGCATCTGTTTGATGAAATCCATGAACTGGACATCATCGACTGCAACGCCGGGGATCATGGCCAGCCGTTCGCCACCAATTTCAACCCGGAAATCAACATCCGCGAGATCACGCAGCGCGGCCGCTACTGGGAGCGGGGCGAGTGGGTCGAGACCGATCCCCTGTCCTGGCGCATGAGCTATGACTTCCCCGAGGGCATCGGCCCCAAGGACTGCTATCTCATGTACCACGAGGAGCTCGAATCCCTGGTTCAGAACATTCGGGGTTTGAAGCGCGCCCGCTTCTGGATGACCTTCTCCCAGAACTACCTCAACCACCTGAAGGTGCTCGAAAACATTGGCATGACCTCCATCGAGCCTGTGGATTACAGGGGCCAGAAGATCGTGCCCCTGCAGTTTTTGAAGTCCGTGCTGCCCGAACCCGGCTCCCTGGGTCCCCTGACCAAGGGCAAGACCTGCATCGGCTGCGTCATGAAGGGCGTGAAGGACGGCAAGGAGCGCAAGGCCTATATCTACAACATCTGCAGCCATGAAGAATCCTACAAAGAGGTCGGCTCCCAGGCCATCTCCTACACCACGGGCGTGCCGGCCATGATCGGCGCCATGATGATGCTGACCGGCAAATGGCGCGGAGAGGGTGTTTTCAACATTGAACAACTTGATCCGGACCCGTTCATGGAAAAGCTGAACATCCACGGCCTGCCCTGGGTGGTGGTGGATCTGTGATGGATGGCCGGACCGCATATCGGTTTGACGCCCATCAGGTGGCCACGCCGTCCTTTGTGGTCGATCTGGGGCTCATCCGTCGCAATCTGGATGTCCTGGCCGGGGTCAAGGAGCGTACCGGGTGCAAGATTCTGCTGGCGCTGAAAGGTTTTGCCATGTGGAGCGTGTTTCCGGTGCTGCGCGAGGTGCTCGATGGAGTCTGCGCCAGCTCGCCCCATGAGGCGCGACTCGGGCGGGAGGAGTTCGGCCGCGAGGTGCACGCCTTTGCGGCCGGATATTCCCAGGCCGACATTTTCGACCTGTGCACCACGGCCGATCACATCGTCTTCAATTCCTTTGCCCAGCTGGAAAAGTTCCGGGACCTGATCGAAGGGGAGGCCACGCGCCTTGGGCGGGAGATTGAGCTTGGGGTGCGCATCAATCCCGAGCATTCCGAAGGGGCCGTGCCCATCTATGACCCGTGTTCGCCGGGTTCGCGTCTGGGCGTGCGGCGGCGTGATTTTCGGCCCGACCTCTTGCAGGGCGTGACCGGCCTGCATTGGCACAACCTCTGCGAACAGAACGCGGATTGTCTGGAGCGGACCATCGCAGCCGTGGAGAAGAGCTTCGCGGAGTTCTTTTCGCGCATGAACTACGTCAATTTCGGCGGCGGACACCACATCACCCGCCCCGATTACGATATCGACCTGTTGTGCCGTCTGATCAACGATTTCCAGGCTCGTCACGGGGTGCAGGTCTATCTGGAACCGGGCGAGGCCGTGGCCCTCAATACTGGCTACCTGGTCAGCACGGTGCTGGATGTGACCAATGCCGACATGCCCATCGTCATCCTGGACACCTCGGTGCCGGCGCACATGCCCGATGTGCTCGAAATGCCGTACCGCCCGTTCATCATCGGTTCCGGCTTGGCCGGAGAAAAGGCCTGGACCTGCCGCCTTGGTGGCCAGTCCTGCCTGGCCGGCGACGTGGCCGGGGAATACTCCTTCGATCAGCCGCTTGCGGCCGGGGACCGTCTCGTCTTCACGGACATGGCCCACTACTCCATGGTCAAGACCAACACCTTCAACGGCATCCAGCTGCCAAGCATCGCTATCTTCGAACCCGAGGACGACTCCATGCGGGTCGTGCGCAAGTTCGGGTATGAGGATTTCAAAAACCGGCTGTCCTGAAGAGGGGTTGGTGATCATCATACATGACGGGAATCCGGAGTCGCGGGTTCCCGTTTTTTTTTCGTATGGAAAGTTTCAAAGCAACATGCCCAGCACCAGCGGCAACGTCACCAGCGCCGCCAGCGTCTGCACTGTGATGATGGCGGCCATGCGTTCGTGGTCTCCACCGAGCACCCGGGCCAGGATGTAGGAGGAGACCGAGACCGGAACGGCCGTGAAGATCAGGCAGATGCCCAGCGGCGTCCCGTCGAGTCCGAGCGTCCGGCCCACCACAAAAGCCAGCAGCGGCAGGGCCAGGAGCTTGAAGAACGCGCTTGATCCCATGTCCTTCCAACCCGCCAGCGCGGCGGAGAAGGAGAGTCCCGCGCCCACTGCCAAAAGGCCAAGCGGCAATGACGCGCTGCCCATGATGTGCAGACCCTCCCGCACTGTTGACGGCAGCGTGATGCCGGCGGCCTGCAAGGCAAAGCCCGCCGCGCAGGAGAGGATGAGCGGATTGCGCCCGAGCTGTATCAAGGTTCCCCGCACTCCGTGCGTGGCGGTGTCCCGGCCATGCCTGTTCAGTACCAGGACGCAGAGCACGTTGACCAGAGGGATGATCGTCATCAGCGCTACAGCGGAAAGCGACAGGCCCGGATCGCCGAAAAGCCCGCCGGCGGCGGACAGGGCCACATAGGTGTTGGGGCGGATGGCTCCCTGGAATATGGAGGTGAAGGCCGGTCCATCGCTTTGCAGCCACGGCCGCACCGCGAGGAGTATCCCGGCCAGCAGACAGACGCTCACGACCAGGGTCCCCGCCATGAGCAGTACCGGTTGTTCTCCGACATGCATGGAGGTCAGCTTGTCGATGAGCAGGGCCGGAAAGAGCACGTAGTAGGTCAAGCGCTCGGCCTGAGGCCAGAATCCGGCGCTTGGGAATTCTGCCCGTCGTAGCGTAAATCCTGTCAAGATGAGTAAGAAAATAGGCAGGATAGCCTGAAGAATGTTCACCGTGCACCTCCGCAAAAGCGCACCCTAGGCTGACGGGGCGAAGTAGTAAAGATGTGCGCCGTGGGCCGGCAGGGGGCAGCGTCAAAGGCGCAGATAAGCGAGATGCCGTGCGCTTAGTGGGGTGTTGCGTCCATGAAAACGGATCCTCTGATTTCCCCCACCCGATCCTCGAACAGTTTCCGGTGCAGTTCCATGTGCGCGAAATAGTCGTGGATCAGCGCTTCCAGCGAGATGTCCTTGTCCTCGCGTCTCCAGACGTGGTTCAAGGCGGCTGGATTCATGTTTTCGATCAGGTGCATGAGCAGGGTGTTGTAGGTTTTCCAGAGGGTGACCAGGATAGCATGGTCGAATGATGCGATTTTGGTCGCGTTTTTCCATTCTTCGGCGTCATATTTCGGGAAAACGAGCACCGGTTCAAGCTGCAGGCGGACAAAGCGCTGGTGGTTGTTGGAGGCGGAGTCGATCAGATGCGCGACCATCTCCTTCAAGGTCCACTTGTCCGGGGCCAGGCGGATGTCGGCCAGATTCTTGTTCTCGGTCATGAGGGCTTCGAAGGAATCAATACGGGCTTTGCAGTTGACGCAGTCTATGTTCATGTTCTCTCCTTGGAGTTGTATCGGGCCATCCCATAGCGCGGGAAGAGTGGCGGACACAAGCACAATGCCGGGGCAGGGGTTCCACGGTTTGACTGGAATTGTGTTCTTGACACGACCTGCGCGCCTGCGCGACGAAAAATCCGCCCGAAAGGCGCGGGAGGTGTGATGCGGATTGTCGATTTGGGGCTCGTAAGCCACGCGCAGGCCGAAGCCATTCAGCTGGACCGGCTCCCATTGGTGTCGGAAGGGGCCGAGGATACGCTGTATTTGCTCGAGCATCCCAAGGTCATCACCCTGGGACGCAACGGCGGGCGCGAGAACCTTCTGGCCAGTGACGAGGCTTTGGCCACAGAAGGCATTGAACTGGTCCAAACCCGGCGCGGCGGGAACATCACCTGTCATTTTCCGGGCCAGCTGGTGGCCTATCCGGTGTTCCGCATCGCCTTGCGTCCGGGAGGGATGCGCCGCTTCTTTTTCGATCTGGAGGAGGTCGTCATCCGCACCCTGGACCATTTTGGCCTGGCCGCAGGCAGGGCCGAAGGCCGTCCCGGCGTGTGGATCGGGCCGCGCAAGATCGCGTCCATCGGCATCGGCATGCGGCGCTGGACATCGTATCACGGGGTGTCCCTGAACGTGGGTCGCGATCTGTCCCTGTTCAGGCTCATCACCCTGTGCGGCCTGCCGGATGCCGAGCCCACCTCGCTCCACCGCGAACTTGATGACGAATCCATACCCATGCAGGAGATCAAGCATGTCTGTGCCCGAGAATTCCGCGCCGTATTTGCGCATCCCTCCGTGGCTGCGCACCAAACTGCCCAGTAACCCTGCCTTTGCAGGAACCGACCGGCTGGTGGAGAGCCTTGGTCTGCATACGGTCTGCCGCAATGCCAAGTGCCCGAACATGTTCGAGTGCTATTCCCAGGGCACGGCCACATTTCTTATCCTGGGCCATGTCTGCACCCGCAACTGCGCGTTCTGCAACATCACGCCTGGCCTCCCGGAGCCGCTGGACATGGACGAGCCGCGCCGCGTGGGCCAGGCGGCGAAGACGCTGGGCCTCAAGCACGTGGTCATCACCTCGGTCACCCGCGACGATCTGCCGGACGGAGGCTCGGCGCATTTTGCGGCCGTGATCCGCGCCGTGCGCGAGGCCTGCAAGGACGGCGCGCCCTCCATCGAAGTGCTCATCCCGGATTTCAAGGGTTCTCCTTCGGCCCTGCAGGCGGTGCTGGACGCCGCGCCGGAGATCATCAACCACAACGTGGAGACCGCTCCCGCGCACTACGGCCGGATCAGACCCCAGGCCGATTATGCCCAGAGCCTTGAGTTGCTGCGCCGGGTCCGGCAGGCGGGCGGCGTGCCCAAGAGCGGGCTCATGGTCGGACTGGGGGAGACGGACGAGGAGGTGCGTTGGGTGCTCAAGGATCTGGCGGCCGCCGGGTGCCGCATCGCCACGGTGGGCCAGTACATGCGCCCCAGCCGCAATCATCCGCCGGTCGAGCGCTATGTTCATCCCGACGTGTTCGAACAGTACGCGCTGTGGGGCCGGGAAGCGGGGCTCGAGTTCGTGTTCAGCGCGCCGCTGGTGCGCAGCAGCTACAATGCGGGTCGGGTTTTCGAGGAGCTGGGGCGGAAGGGGTGAAAGCTTTCCCGGTAAAACTTGAGGCTGAGGAGGGATAGCGTAGTGCAAACGTAGTTCATTACATCAGGCAAACGGATAAAAATGGATGTATTTGCGGCTTGACGAAATGGATGTTTTCGGATGTATAAATGGGCATGATAAACACCGACTCCCTGAATATTACGCCCGGACTCCTTGGCCTTATTGCAGAAATAGACGAATTTAAAGGCGCATGGAAAGCTCTGGGCATGCTCGCTCCGGAGCGGCTTTCCGCCTTGCGCCGGATTGCTACCATTGAAAGCATCGGCTCTTCTACCCGCATTGAGGGCAGCAAACTCTCCGACAGCGAGGTGGGAAAGCTGCTGGCAAACCTTTCCATCCACTCCTTTACCTCGCGCGACGAACAGGAAGTGGCCGGATATGCGGAAACAATGGATCAGATTTTTCAGTCTTGGGAATACATTCCCCTGACGGAAAACCACATACGCCAGCTTCACCGGGACTTGCTGTGCCACAGCGATAGAGATGAACGCGTCCGGGGCAATTATAAAACATCCCCGAACAACATGGCCACCTTCGAAGAGGAAGGGCATCAAATAGGTATCGTCTTTGAAACTGCCGCTCCCTTTGATACGCCCCGCCTTATGCGCGAGCTGGTCGAGTGGACAAATGCCGCGCTGGAAACTCGAAGCCTGCACCCCCTGCTGGTCATTGGTATCTTTACCGTAAGTTTCCTGGCGATCCATCCTTTTCAAGACGGCAACGGACGTTTATCCCGCATCCTGACCACGCTCCTGCTGCTGCGCTGCGGCTATGCCTACACGCCATACAGTTCGCTTGAAAGCGTCATCGAGAACAACAAATATGGCTACTATCTTGCCCTGCGTCAGACGCAGGCAACGATTCGTGCGGATGCCCCCAACTGGCAGCCCTGGCTTTTGTTTTTTTTACGTTTTCTGCATCAACAGATGAAACGGTTGGAAAAGAAGGTTGAGAAGGAGCATCTCGTGCTGGCCGCGTTGTCGGTACTCTCCCTGCGTATTCTGGAACACGCCCGTGAACATGGAAGGGTTACGTTGAAAGAAATGGTCATCCTGACCGGGGCCAGTCGGAATACATTGAAAGAACACTTCCGCAAGTTGGTGGAAAACAGGCAGTTGACCATGCAGGGTCAAGGCAGAGGGGTGTGGTACAGGATTGGGTGACACTGGGGCATGCCTTGAGATTTTCATGGATGTAGTCCACAAGAGTGTCAGACGGTCATGGTCAACATCCCCAAGTGTTCCGGAAAAAAAATGAGCGAACAAATTTTCTTTGCCGGTGACGACTCGAACCATTCGGGCGTTCATGTCTCCAGGCCTCGGCGATACGTCGTGGCGTTGCTCGCGCTCATGCTGCTCGTCTTCATCCTGCAAGTGCCGCGAACTGCCGTCGCATCCGAACCATCGTCACCTGTCATCTCAGCCGCCGAGATCGATTACCCGCCTTTTTCCATTGTTGATGAAACGGGCCGCGCAGACGGTTTTTCCGTGGAACTTCTGCGTGCCGCCCTGGCCGCCATGGGCCGCGACGTCACCTTTCGCACGGGGCCCTGGGGCGAAGTCAAGGGCTGGCTGGAACAGGGTGATGTGCAGGTCCTGCCTCTGGTTGGCCGCACGCCCGAGCGTGAAGAGCTCTTTGATTTCACCGTGCCCTACATGTCCCTGCACGGGGCCATCGTGGTGCGCTCCGGGACGCGGGATATCCAGAGCCTGGCCGATCTCAAGGGACGGCGGGTGGCCGTCATGCGCGGCGACAACGCCGAGGAATTCCTGCGTCGGGAAGAACGCGGCATACTGATCCAAACCACGCCCAGCTTTGAACAAGCCCTGCACGAGTTGTCCCAGGGGCTTCACGACGCAGTGGTTGTGCAACGCCTTGTGGCGTTGCGCCTCATTCCTGCAACCGGACTTGCGAACCTGCGGATTGTCGACAAGCCCATCGAGGGCTTTCGTCAGGATTTCTGCTTCGCCGTCAAAAATGGCGACAGCGACATGCTGGCCTTGCTGAACGAAGGGCTCGCCATTGTCGTCGCCGACGGAACCCTCCGCCGTCTCCACTCCCGATGGTTCGCCGCCCTGGAACTGCCGGGACAGCGCCGCATCGTCGTGGGGGGTGATCATCGCTATCCTCCGTTCGAGTATCTGGACGAAAAGGGAAAACCGGCCGGTTTCAATGTCGAGCTCACCCGGATGATTGCCAGGGAGATGGGGCTTGACGTTGAAATCCGTCTCGGACCCTGGGCGGATGTGCTGAGCGATCTGGAGCGAGGCGAAATCGATGCTGTTCAAGGAATGTTCTATTCTGTGGAGCGGGACCGTAAATTCGACTTCACCCAAGCCCACTCAGTGAACAATTACGCAGTTGTGGTGCGACGCGGAGAAAGAGCTACGCCGGTTTCATTAAGCGATCTCAAAGGCAAGAGCATCGTCGTCCAGGAAGGAGACGTCATCCACGACTATCTGTTGAAGCGAGGTCTGGAGTCTCAGATTTTTACCGTGGAGAGCCCTGAGGACATGCTGAGAGAACTGGCCGAGGGAAAACATGACTGCGCGTTGGTCCCTCGCATCATCGCCCTGCACATCATCAAGGCGCGCGGGTGGACAAACCTGCAACTGGGCCAAAATTCATTTTTTTCCCTGGATTACTGCTATGCCGTACCCAAAGGTCATGCGGCGCTTCTGGCGCAGTTCAGCGAGGGGTTGCAGGTCCTCGAGGATTCCGGCGAATACCGTCGCCTGCATGAAAAATGGATGGGCGTGTACGAGCCGCAACCCCCGTCGTTTGTCGCCATCCTGCGCAATCTCGCCATGGTCGTTGTGCCACTGCTTCTGCTTCTGTTCGGATTTTTTCTATGGTCCTGGATGCTGCGTAGGCAGGTGAAAGTGAGGACAAGAGAACTGCAGGACAGTGAAGAACGTTTCAAAGTCCTTCACAATGCCTCTTTCGGCGGCATCGCCATTCACGACAAGGGCATCATCCTGGACTGCAATCAGGGGCTCTCCGAAATAACCGGCTATTCCACAGATGAACTGATCGGGATGAACGGCCTCATGCTCATATCCGAAAAATCCCGCGACATGGTTATGAGCAATATCCTGTCCGGACACGAAGGTCCCTATGAGGCGTTAGGCCTTCGCAAAAACGGGGAAGAATACCCCATCCGCCTCGATGCGCGAAACATCCCATATAAGGAAACGACTGTTCGGGTTACGGAGTTTCGGGACATAACTGAACAAAAACGGGCTGAAGAAGCTCTGCTCCAGGCAAAGACGCAAGCAGAGACCGCCAACCAGGCAAAAAGTGAATTTCTGGCCAACATGAGCCATGAGATTCGCACCCCCATCAACGGGGTCATGGGCATGCTTCAGCTCGTGGAGACCACCCCGCTTGACGCCGAACAGGCCAGCTACATCAAAATGGCCACAGAGGCCGCCAATCGCCTGACCAGACTCCTGGCGGACATTCTCGACCTCTCCAGGGTGGAGGCGGGCAAGATGGAGATTCGCAAAGCACCCTTCCAGATCCAGGAGATCGTCGACTCCGTCTCCGGGCTTTTCGCAGTCACGGCCAGAAACAAGAGCGTGGCTCTGGAATGCAACCTTGCCCCGGGTATGCCCGAAGTCCTGGTCGGAGATGAAATGCGGGTGCGCCAGGTGCTCTTCAACCTGGTGGGCAACGCCCTCAAATTCACGGAGCGCGGCAGGGTCGTCATGGACATCAAGGCCCTGTCCGTAAATGAGGAAGACAGCTATCGCGTGCATTTTTGCGTCACGGATACAGGCATCGGCATCGCCGAAGACAGGCTCCGCGACATCTTCGAGCCGTTCCGGCAGGTCGAAAACTCCTTTACCCGCAATTATCAGGGCGCAGGGCTGGGCCTGTCCATCGTGCAAAGGCTGGTCGACCTCATGGACGGAACCATCACCATAGAGAGCACCCCCGGCGAAGGCACGAGCGTGCATGTCGTCCTGCCCTTCAGAACACATGCGGATGCGTCATCAAGCGCCGCCGAAACATCCTTCACCGGGACAGGCTACAGACTGCGCGTACTCCTGGTCGAGGACGACCCGTCCAACCGCCTTCCGACCCAGAAGCTCCTGGAAAAAACTGGACACGAGGTGTTTCTGGCTGAAAACGGCAGACAGGCTTTTGAACTGCTGGCCGCAAACGACATCGACTGTATTCTCATGGACATCCAGATGCCAGTCATGGACGGGATCGAAGCGACCCGCATTATCCGTGAGTCCACCGCCCTCGGCCCAAAGAGGGACGTCCCTATCATCGCCCTGACGGCGTACGCCATGGACGGAGACAAGGAGAAGTTCCTGGCCGCCGGCATGAACGGATATGTTGCTAAGCCCTTAAAGATTGAGAGCCTCCTGCAAAAAATAGCCGAAACTCTGGCAGGGCAGCGGCGTTAGGAAAGCAGATGCGCTTGCCTGGTGCAGGACAGTTCCCGATGACCGATCAAGCATTCAGTGTGCATGAAAAAAGCCCCGTGTGTTTGCGCGGGGCTTTTGATGATGTTTCCCGGAACTTCCGTGGGCGGGATGAATCCCATTATGGTCGAAAGTGGCGTCCCCAAGGGGATTTGAATCCCTGTTATCGGCGTGAAAGAAGCCTCGCTGATTAAACAATTCCTCATACCTCCCTTAAATACTGGAAAAAAATAAAAGCCCAAGAGCTCTAAAACGCCCCAGAGTGCTGTGGTCGGAAAGGAGCTTTTTTCCTGTTCATCTTTGTGACGCGGCCGAGGACATGAAGGCCTCTGCGCAACGCCATTTCATCTATAGAATAATGTATGTACGACTATCTCAGTAGTCTGGTTCGCTGGTAGAATCATAGGAAGAGCGGCAACGGCATGTGGTAGAAGGCAGATGTCGTGATTCGAAATTTTTCCGGCTGGGTATGTCCGCTCAATAGCTATAAATCGCTAAAATATTGGGTTCTCCAACAATGTATACCTTACCGTCCAGCCCGAGCGTGATACCCTCAGGTTGGAAATATCTGCTGTCAATGTCCAGCGTGAATACATTCCGCTCTGCTCCGTCTGCATCTAATACGACAATTCGAGCTGAAGCCTCACTCAAAATCCAGAAAAATGCTGATCCTCGGATCATTATTTTCTTAAAAAGAAATTAAGAAATTGAGCAGTGTGCGTCGAGTTTAGTAAAATTTCACGGTATGCTGGATGACCTCAAGCAGTTGACGAACGAGAAGAGGCATGGCTTGCACCATGACACTTTTGCCGCACTGGACTTGACAGGGATGGAATTGATGAGCAATCAGAAAAATTATTCACGAAACAAATTTCGTGAATTGATTTGCGAGAAGGTGTCCTTTCAAGCGGCAATTCCATTCACTTCCTAACGAGAGACCAACAATGACTACCACGCCTCAGGAGTCCATGTGGACCTTTCTGACCAATCACACTCACGTACTGTTCTGTTTGTCCAGGGACCCGAACATGCGCATGCGCGACATCGCGCTCGAGATCGGCATCACGGAACGCGCTGTTCAGCGCATCGTCGCCGAGTTGCGCGCCGCCGGCTATCTGGACGGGGAGCGCGACGGGCGGCGCGTTGAGTACACCATTCTGCGCGACAAGCACCTGCGCCATCCACTGGAAAGCGCATGTCGTATCGGCGAAGTGCTCGACGTCCTGGAGGGTAGCAGGCTGGCTGTGAGATGAAATGGATTGTCTTGGGCGCTGGATGCCTGATCCAGATGATACTCGGCGGAATTTACGCCTGGAGCGAATTTGTTCCACTGCTCAAATCCGTTTACGGGCTGACCACGAGTCAGTGCGGGCTGATTTTCGGAGCCACCATAGCGGTCTTTACCATTGTCATGATTCCTGCCGGGAGGTTCATGCAGCGCCAGGGAACGCGCGTGACGGCAACTATCGGTGCGCTTCTCTTTGCTGCGGGGTATGTGATGGCATCCCTGTCCGGGGGTGATTTCCTCCTGCTGCTCATAAGCCTGAGTCTCGTCACGGGTGCCGGGATCGGATTCGGGTATATCTGCCCCCTGACGGTCGCCATGCAATGGTTTCCCGACAAAAAGGGGCTTGTGACCGGCGTCTCCGTGGCCGGTTTCGGAGCCGGTGCCATACTCTTGAGCGTGGTGGCTGAGTACCTGCTTGTCACTCGCGGCATGGACGTCCTGCACGTCTTCCGATTCATCGGCCTCGGTTGCGGTTTGGTTGCCGTTTGCAGCGCGCTACTCTTGCGCGAACCGCCACGCGGCAGTCGCAACGCAATACAGCGGACGTCCGCGCGCCGGGTACAGGCTCCGACCGGCGCGCTGACGTCGCGAAATTTCCTGCTCCTGTGTCTGGGCATGTTCTGCGGGACCTTCGCCGGCCTGCTTGTGGTGGGCAATCTCAAGCCCATGGCTTTGTCCCTGGGTCTCGGGAGTTCGACTGCCACTGTGGCCATATCGGTCTTTGCTCTGGGAAACGCCATGGGCCGGATCGGCTGGGGGCAGGTGCACGACCGTTTAGGTTCGCGCTTGACCATCTTCTTCTCTCAGGCTTTCCTGGCCCTTAGCATGATGCTTTTTCTGCTTCCGCCCTTTCCTGCCCTTGTGTTCGCCGCCGTGCTGCTCACGGGCATCGGGTTCGGCGGATGCTTTGTGGTCTATGCGTCCTCGGTGGTGGAGATGTTCGGGATAGGCCTTTTTCCCAGGCTGTATCCGATCTGTTTTCTCTGGTACGGACTGGCGGCGCTCATCGGTCCCTCACTTGGCGGCATTATAGCCGACGCTACCGGGTCGTATAGAATATCCATTGTCATGAGTGTTTTGTTTGTCTTGACCACAGTGCTGCTGACATGGATATTATTTCAGCGTAAATAAAATACAAAACTTCAGATAATTGTATAGTATGTTTGTTGATATGCGTCTTTTTGTTTTAATTAATCTTGCTTTTTTGAATTTTCACTTCATTTTATGAGGAGTTAAGTCATGAATATTATGAATTTACTTGATCAATTGCTGCAGTCATGTCGTGGGGCAGTGCAAAACACCGGATACAGCGGGAATGCTTCAGCGCAAGGAAATCCCTTGGGTTCTCTGCTCACGGGAGCGGGAGGCGGTGCTTTGGCCGCCGGTACAATAGGGTTACTCATGGGGAGCAAAAGTGCTCGGAAAATTGGCGGCAAAGCTCTTACATACGGAGGCTTGGCTGCGATCGGCGTCGTTGCCTATAAAGCCTTTAGCAATTGGCAACAAAATAATACCTCCGCTGTTCAAATACAATCACCACGGACGGTTGATCGGATTCCCGCTTCCGAAGCTGAGTTTCATGGCAAGGCGGTTCTTCGCGCAATCATCGCAGCATCCAAGGCGGACGGGCACATTGACGATCGTGAACGGCAATTGATCGACCAAAGTATAGCGCAACTGACCAATGATCGAGAACTCCAGGTCTGGTTTGACCAAGAGTTGCGCAAACCCATGGATCCTGCTGAAATCGCGACTTCAGCCACAACTCCGGAGATTGCCGCGGAAATGTATTTGGCCAGCCTGCTGATGGTGGACGAGGAAAATTTCATGGAGCGTGCTTACCTGGACGAACTGGCTCGCCAGCTTAAGCTTGATCCGTCCTTCAAGATGGAACTGGAACGTCAAGCCAAGCAAGCACAAGTTTGAATTGTTAACGGCGCGGTGTAAGCCGCGTTGAGCATTATTCCAGAATGCCGAATAAGATGACTATTTCGAAATGTTTTGGAATGTAGTTTGTGCCGTTATCGATTAATATAATAACCATTCCCACTGGGAGACATTCATATGACCGAGCCACGCCAAACGCCTTCTCCTCTCAATTTTAAGCCAAAGACATCCAAGCCGAGCAGTTTGGGCCGGCGCATCTTCGTGGCCTTGGCCGTGACAGGAGTCCTTGGAATCGCTCTTGTTATCACCTTGACCGTACTTGCCGCTCGTTTTGTAGGCGGTGCGGTCGACTATCTGCAGTCCATGGACATGACAGCCCTGCAAACGAAACTTTCCGAGGCAGACCTTAAACTTGACCAGCACCAACGCGAAATCATTGAGCCCCTTTTGAACAAGCTCAAGAATGAGGATCTGAGTCTTCCGCAGCGCGAGGAGATAGGACGGACCGTCATGGAAAACCTCGGGCCGGAACAACGCAAGCAGCTTGAAGCATTGCAAAATATTGAAGCTGCGGGATCAGGCGCGCTGGACCAACTGTTGGCATCCGTGGTTCGCAAGTTGGAGGAGTTGGGCGTACCGATAGGGATGCTGTCGGCTTTTATCCAGGGAAGCGGTGAGAAAAGTCCCGCGCCGCAATGATCCCGGATCACTCATGTCACCGATAACTTGTAAGAAATGAGAACAGCGCTCCGATTGGATTGCACCCTGATCGGATATGGCTACCCTGCGGCAGAATTGAATCTTGAAATAGGAGGTTGCCTTGTTTAAGGACGGGGATGAGGACTTCCCTGCCTTTATCAAGGCAGCTTCCTTCCGGCAGCTTTCAGGGCTTCCATAACAGCACCATCTAACTCATCAACATATAAAAAAATGGATCTATTTTTTACGACTATCACCTGGCTTGGCTCGCTGTATCTTCTTTTGCCACTCTCTGTGCTGCTTTGTTTTTTACTGCTCTGGGCTGGTAAATCTGGACACGTGATTTTGATTGCCTTGAACGTGTCTGTCACCATTCTCGCAGTCCATGTGGCGAAATTGATGTTTCGCCGACCGCGCCCATCCACAACAGACCTCCTGGTGTCCATGCCCTCTGACTGGTCATTTCCGAGCGCTCATACAGCCCAGGCCACCGCCTTTTTTATGTCGGTCACGTTGATCGCATTCCAGGTCCTGCCACCAGTCTGGGCAAATCTTCTTGCCCTCTTGAGTCTGTTGCTCGTCGGCATTGTCGGGTATTCACGAATCTACCTGCAGGTCCATTATATTTCTGATGTATTGGCAGGAATGTTTTTGGCCGCTTTCATTGTATCAGTGGTATATTTAATTATTCCAGCCCTTCCATGGGCCCATACAAAATAGCATCTTTGCTCACAACGATTCAGCATCATGCAACTGAAAAATTGTCAAAAATGGAGTGTTAACCGTGCGAAACAAATTTCTCGGGCAAGGAGAATATGGTTACCACCCGATTCTGAAGATCAAGGTATGTCTTTCCGGCCTGCGCTATGCCATCCGTTATGATTTCAGCGTCGCCTACAAGATCTATCTTTCTCTATTCATGCTCCTGACCTGCTTTTTCTTCCGCCAATGGCTCGATTTTTTTCTCATTATGGCAGCCACCAGCCTTGTGCTCATCGCTGAAATGTTCAACAGCGCCATAGAGGCGCTGTGTGATTTTATCGAGACAAATGAAAACGAGAAAATAAAAGTAATTAAGGACATATCAGCAGCGGCTACAGGTATTGCCATTCTACTCTGGGTTGTAGTGTTAGTTGTTGAAATTACGAATTTCTGGAATATATTTCATACTTAGGGACCCATGACAGTTAGCCCGTCCAAGCCTGACAGCAATTTTTAGTTCTGTTCCATGCTCTGTCGAGAAGTATAATTGATCTTTGTAGGAGATGCTTAACGATGCAAGATAACGCAAGAAAACAAGACAGCATGCTGTGGCATTCTTCATCAGTGCAGGACGTTATGTCCGAGTTAGAGACAAGCCTCAGTGGGTTGAATGACCGCGAAGCAGCAGAGCGGCTGCAAAAATATGGTGCCAACGCGCTCCTTCGCAAGGGAAATGATAGCCCCTGGCTGATTTTTTGGCGTCAAATAAATAACCCGATTGGCTGGCTTTTGATCTCAGCTGGCGCAATGGCGGTCGGGTTGCAAAAAGTCACCGATGCTCTGGTAGTTTTCGGTGCGGTGGGTATTAACGCTATTATCGGCTTTATACAAGAATACCGGGCAGGTAAGGCCATCGAAGCGCTTGCCGCCATGATGCCGGAATTTGCAACCGCTTTGCGAGACGGTCAGTCAATTGCCGTTCCCGCCGAAAACCTGGTCCCTGGCGACCTCGTGACCTTGCAGAGTGGGGACAAGGTTCCCGCCGATCTGCGTCTGATCAGGGTTAAAAATCTTCTGGTTGAAGAAGCAGCCCTCACCGGTGAGTCGCTGCCTGTGGCAAAGAGAAGTGATGCCGTTGCCCAGGATGCATCTCTTGGTGACAGGTTCGGAATGGCCTATAGCGGGACGCTTGTTCTTCAGGGCACGGCCACAGGTGTAGTGGTCACGACCGGCGGCGCTACAGAACTGGGCCGCATCAATGCCCTGCTCAACCAGACCGGGCAGATGGAGACCCCGCTGACTCGTCAGTTGGCCAAAGTCAGCAATGGCATTACCGTTGCCGTAGTGGCAGTAGTAGCCGTTCTCATCAGTTTCGGTATCTGGGTCAAAGACGCCCCTCTCGGCGATTCCCTCATGGTTGCTGTTTCTCTCGCGGTGGCCGCAATCCCTGAAGGTTTGCCGGCGGTAATTACCATATGCCTCGCCGTAGGAGTCCGGCGCATGGCCGACAGGCATGCTGTCGTCCGGCATCTTCCTGCGGTGGAAACCCTTGGCTCCACCACGATCATCTGTTCTGACAAAACCGGCACACTGACCCGCAATGAGATGACTGTGCAGGTGGCGTGGCTGGGCGGGCAGGAATACAGGTTTTCCGGTATCGGCTATGCCCCAGTCGGGGAAATCGAACGCGATGGCGCCCGCCTGAGCGAACTCCCGGCAGCCCTGCATGATCTGCTCACCATCGCCATCCTCTGCAATGATGCCGCCCTGCGCCTTGAGCAAAACATCTGGACCATCACCGGCGACCCAACCGAGGCAGCGCTGCTTGCTGCCGCTGAAAAAGCAGACCTTTCGAGCCAGGATTTTCGCGGTCACCATGCTCGCCTCGACGTCATCCCCTTCGAGTCGGACAGTAAATTCATGGCCACCCTGAACACTATTGACGGGCAAACCCATATCCTCCTGAAGGGCGCTCCGGAAACTGTCCTTGAGCGCTGCACCCTGAGCGAAGCAGAATTACGACGAATCAATGAGGCCATGGCCACTTATGCCCGCCAGGGAATGCGGGTCATCGCCTTTGCACACAAGAAAAACGTCACTGCGAAGCAGATCGAACCGGAGTCCGTCCGGACGGGTTTGCAGTTTGCAGGTTTGCTCTGCATGATCGATCCTCCCCGGACCGAGGCGATGGATGCCATCAAAGTCTGCCACCAAGCCGGGATTACCGTTAAAATGATCACCGGCGATCACCCTGTGACCGCCGAAGCTATCGGGCGACAACTCGGTCTTCTGCCGCAAGGACAGAGTGCGATGTCGGGCCGTGATCTGGACGGCCTTTCCGAAAAGCAACTTCAGGACGCGGCCATGAGTACGAATGTTTTTGCGAGAGTGGCTCCAGAACATAAGCTCCAGCTTGTTGAGGCCCTGCAGGCACAGCGCCATGTCATTGCAATGACCGGCGACGGTGTTAATGATGCACCGGCCCTCAAGCGTGCCGACATCGGCATTGCCATGGGCATAACCGGTACGGCGGTATCGAAAGAAGCGGCCAAGGTTGTGCTCATGGACGACAACTTCGCTTCCATCACCGCAGCGGTGGAGGAAGGACGGCGGGTCTACGACAACCTTATCAAGTCCCTGGCGTTTATGCTGCCCGCCAACCTCGGCTTGGCCTGCACCCTCTCGGTTGCAATGTTTTTCTTTCCGACAATTCAGGTTGATGGTGTCAATGAACTCCTTTTGGCCATGTCTCCCAGCCAAACCCTGTGGATCAATCTGGTTGCAAGTGTTACCCTGTCAATCCCTCTGGCTTTTGAAGTGCTTGAGCCGAACGCGATGCGGCGACTTCCGCGCTCTCCCGATGAACCCGTGTTTTCAGGCTTTATTGTGGCCCGCTTGATTATTGTCGGGGTGCTCATGGCGGCAGGTGCTTGCGGGCTGTTTCTCTGGGAGTACTATCGTATTGTCGGTCCAGAGCCAGTGACGAGCGCCCGGCATGCTCTGGCCCTCTCCGAAGCGCAGACCCTTTGCGTGACAAGCATTACCTTCACCCAGATTTTTTACCTGCTCAACTGCCGATCCCTGCACTCTTCGCTCTTTACTCAAGGCTTTTTCAGCAATCCCGCGATCTTTATAGGCATCGGCATCCTGCTCGTGCTCCAGGCATGCTTCATTTACCTGCCACCTCTGCAGACGCTTTTTAACTCCGCGCCACTTGATGGCTGGGGCTGGATGTTTGCTATGGCGGTCGGAGCAACTGTGCTCCCAGTGATATCATTTGATAAGTGGGTCAGAAATCGAAGGAAGAATATGGCAGGAATTGCAGAGTAGGGAGAGATGAGTATCCGCGTATGCCTCCAATCCGGGGCTTCAACAGCAGACGTTATCCTCGTTTCGTTCTCATAATGTGCTTGTCGTGCAGTCAAAAGAAAAAGGCCTTACATTCTTGATGTAAGGCCTTAATTTCTATGGCGTCCCCAAGGGGATTTGAACCCCTGTTATCGGCGTGAAAGGCCGGTGTCCTAGACCTAGCTAGACGATGGGGACTTAGGGTGGCTGGGTGACTTAGATTCGAACTAAGATTGACGGAGTCAGAGTCCGCTGTCCTACCGTTGAACGATCACCCATTAGAGAAATGCTTCCTTAGGGAAAGGTCCTGGGGCTGTCAAGGCAGGAAATTCACGTCTTACCATGTGCCTCCGGCAGTGTTCTTCGGGCTGTAGATGGTCTGCAGCACCAGGATGTCGGCGTCGGAAAAATTGCTGTTCTTGTCGTGCTGCTCTTGCCGGGAATTGAGGACCGAGTCCGTGGTCGCGGTCGGATGCTGCGTGATCCCCAGGGCGTGCATGAGTTCGTGGCGCACGATCCACAATTTTTGCCCGCCGGAAGTCTGGTAATCAAGATGAAGGACGATGTCGGACCGTTTGATATTCCCGCCGGGGGCGGCAACGAGGCGGGTGAACCCTCGGATGCGTTGCCCTAACTCCTGCCATCCAGCCGCGCCCTCGGCGCTTTTGGTGATGGCCTCCTGCCATTCTTCCTGGGAGTCGGTCAGGTAGAAGCGGATGTTGGCCTGGCTGGGGGAGGAAACCTGTTTGATGGTGAGATGCGGAATGATGCGCCGCAGCTCGTTCATGACCGTATCCACATAATACTGGCCTTCAAGGCTATCCTTGCCGCCGATCCAGAATTGCACCGGCTCCTCGAAGCGAGTGATGCGTCCTTCGGGGATGTAGTCCAGCAGGACATGTGTGTCCGCTTGCACGGACAATGGCAGAAGCAGCAGGGCCAGCACGCAGATGAGCCTGGATGTGGTGATCATTCATTCTCCGGTATCACGAGGTCGGGTCTGAAGTGTTTGACGTAGGCACGGTAGCACGAGGTCACGGGCGAGGACGGGTCCATGCATGGCAGCAGGTTGCCCAGGATATCGGGCTTTGGCGCTTCGGGCCGGGGCGGGACAGGCGGCAGCAGGGACTCGTCCAGGGCCGGGCGGCCGGCCATGAGTTCGATCTGGACCTTCTGGAAATAGACCGTGCCCAGGAAGGCGTTGGCCTTGTCCAGGATGGTCTGCGCGAAGTAGGAAAATTCCTGCATGACCATGGAGTTGGTCGCGCCGAGCAGCATGGTCTCCTTGCGGTGTCCGAGGGGGCGGATCATGGCGGCGATCTCGGCGCCCAGCACTTCAGGCCAGTGCCGCCACAGCCGGGCGATGGCCAGTTCGAAAGCGGCCTCGGGCGTGCCCAGGACCGTCGAGCTCAATCCGTCGGACACGGAGCAGACTTTTTTTCGGCGTTCATGCATGAAGATTGCCTATCCATCTTGGCCAGGCCAGGCAAGACCGGCCTTGACCTTTGAGAACCTGGAATGTAGACAGCCCTATATCAGGATATCTTGATATAGAAAAATAAACCACGTGACGCACGCATGAAGCTTCTGACCCAAACCAAGGCCCTGGCGGATGAAACCAGACTCCGTCTGCTCGGCGTGCTGGCCACCCACGAATTGAACGTGGGAGAGATCGTGCAGGTCATGGACATGGGGCAGTCGCGCATCTCGCGCCACCTGAAGATCCTCATGGATGCGGGGCTGGTGGTTTGTCAGCGTCACGGGCTGTGGGCCTTCTATTCCGCTTCGGCATCCAATGGCGAGCGTTCCCTGCTCGCGGCCGTGCTGGAGGGACTCAAGGGCTTGCCGGAACATCGGATGGATCTGGACGCGGCCGCGCAGGTCCTCAATGATCGCCGGCTCTCCACGACGCGCTTTTTTGACGGGATCGCTTCGGATTGGAACCGCCTGAGTCGCGAACTGCTCGGTGATTTCGAGCTGGGACCGGCCATCATGAGCCGGCTGGCCGCCTCGGACACGCCAAGCGGGACCGTGGTCGATCTCGGCTGCGGACCGGGCCTGTTGCTGGGGCATCTGGCGGGGGCGGCCGAGCGGGTCATCGGGGTCGACAACTCCTCGCGCATGCTCGACGCGGCGTCCAAGCTCCTGCCCGACGGACCTGAGGTCAGCCTGCGCATCGGGGACCTTGAGCATCTGCCCCTGCGCGACGGAGAGGCCGACGCGGCCATCATGTCCATGGTCCTGCATCATCTGGCCGCGCCCCAGGACGGCATCGCCGAGATGGGACGGGTGGTCCGGCCCGGAGGCCAGGCCGTGCTGGCGGATTTTCTGCTGCACGACAACGAAGCCCTGCGCACCCGCTACGGCGACCGCTGGCTCGGGTTTTCCCCCGACGATCTGCGCGGCTGGCTGCAGCGGGCCGGGTTTCAGGAGCTTGCCTGCGAGCGCTATCCGGTCAACCTGGGCCTGACGCTCATGGTCATCACCGCCCGGCGCGAAGAATTTTCAGTATAATTTCAAGTATATCACGATATAAAGGAGACGATATGACGTTACCCATCGATCCCACCCTGGAATCCAAGGTCGCCGACATGGGCCTGGCCGAGTGGGGCAGCAAGGAAATGCAGCTGTCTGAACGCGAAATGCCCGGACTGATGTCCCTCATCGACAAGTACGGTAGCGAGCAGCCCCTGAAAGGCCTGCGCGTGACCGGCAGCCTGCACATGACCATCCAGACGGCCATGCTCATCAAGACCCTGCACGCGCTGGGCGCCGATGTGCGCTGGGCCTCATGCAACATTTTTTCGACCCAGGACCATGCCGCGGCCGCCGTGGTCGCCCAGGGGCTGGCCAAGGTCTTCGCCTGGAAGGGCGAGACCCTGGAAGACTACTGGTGGTGCACGGAGATGGCCCTGACCTGGCCCGACGGAACCGGTCCCGACCTCATCGTCGACGACGGCGGGGACGCGACGCTGCTGGTGCACGAAGGCGTGAAGGTCGAGAAGGACCCGAAGCTGCTGTCACGCGCCACGGACAACAAGGAATTTCGCTGCGTGCTCGACCGTCTGATCGAAAGCGCCAGGGTTGACGGGCAGAAGTGGACCAGGATCGCCGCCCGCATCCGTGGCGTGTCCGAGGAAACGACCACCGGCGTGCACCGCCTCTACCAGATGGCCAAGAACGGCGAGCTGCTCTTCCCTGCCTTCAACGTCAACGACTCCGTGACCAAGTCCAAGTTCGACAACCTGTACGGCTGCCGCGAGTCCCTGGCCGACGGCATCAAGCGCGCCACGGACATCATGGTCGCGGGCAAGGTCGTGCTGGTCTGCGGCTACGGCGACGTGGGCAAGGGCTGCGCCCAGTCCATGCGCGGCTTCGGCGCACGCGTGCTGATCACCGAGATCGACCCCATCTGCGCCCTGCAGGCGGCCATGGAGGGCTACGAGGTCACGACCATGGCCAGGGGCTGCCTGGAGGCGGACATCTTCGTCACGGCCACGGGCAACTACCACGTCGTCCGCGCCGAGCACATGCTGGCCATGAAGGACGAGGCCATCATCTGCAACATCGGCCACTTCGACAACGAGATCGACATGGGCTTCCTGGAGAACACGCCCGGCTGCACCAAGATCACGGTCAAACCACAGGTCGACAAGTGGGTCCTGCCTTCCGGCAAGAGCCTCATCGTCCTGGCCGAAGGACGCCTCGTGAACCTGGGCTGTGCCACGGGCCACCCCAGCTTCGTCATGTCCAACTCCTTCACCAATCAGGTTCTGGCCCAGCTCGATCTGGCCAAGAACACCTACGAGCCCCAGGTCATGACCCTGCCCAAGATTCTGGACGAGGAAGTGGCCCGGCTGCATCTGGCGCGCCTTGGCGTTGAGCTCGAGACCCTGTCCACCGAGCAGGCCGACTACATCGGCGTGCCCGTGACCGGTCCGTACAAGCCCAATCATTACCGTTACTAACCAACTCCCTTCCGACAAGGAGACGCTCATGATTTTAAATGCCGATCACTATCTGTTCACTTCCGAGTCCGTGACCGAAGGCCATCCGGACAAAATCGCGGACCAGATCTCCGACGCCGTCCTCGACTGCCTCCTGGCCCAGGACCCAAGATCCCGCGTGGCCTGTGAAACCCTGGTCACCACCGGCATGGCCGTCATCGCCGGCGAGATCACGACCGAGGCCTACGCCGACCTGCCCGAGATCGTCCGCTCCACGGTGCGCGAGATCGGTTACGTCAGCTCCGACATGGGCTTTGACGCCAACACCTGCGCGGTCCTGTCCTCCATCGACAAGCAGTCTCCGGACATCGCCATGGGCGTTGACCGCGCCAAACCCGAAGATCAGGGCGCCGGCGACCAGGGCATGATGTTCGGCTACGCCACGGACGAGACCAAAACGCTGATGCCCGCGCCCATCTATTACGCCCATGGGCTGAGCCGCAAGCTGGCCGAAGTGCGCAAGAGCGGAGCGCTGACCTTTCTGCGTCCCGACGGCAAGACCCAGGTCTCGGTCGAATACCGCAAGGGCAAGCCCGTGCGCATCGACAACGTGGTCGTATCCTCCCAGCACACCCCGGATGTGACCTATGAAGAGATCGTCGAGGGCATCAAGCGCGAGGTCATCTACAAGGTTATGCCTGCGGACATGATGGACGAGAAGACGCGCATCTACATCAACACCACGGGCCGTTTCGTGGCCGGCGGCCCCCTGGCCGACTGCGGCCTGACCGGGCGCAAGATCATCAACGACACCTACGGCGGCATGGGCAACCACGGCGGCGGCGCCTTCTCCGGCAAGGATCCGTCCAAGGTCGACCGTTCCGGCGCGTACATGGCCCGCTATGTGGCCAAGAACGTGGTCGCGGCCGGTTTGGCCGGAACCTGCGAAGTGCAGATCGCCTACGCCATCGGCGTGGCCGAGCCGGTCTCGGTGCTGGTCACCACCGGCGGCACGGGCGTTGTCCCGGACGAGGTGCTGACCAAGGCCGTGCGCGAAGTCTTCGACCTGCGCCCCTACTACATCATCAAGCGCCTGAACCTGATCCAGCCCATCTACAAGAAGAGCGCCTGCTACGGCCACTTCGGCCGCGAGGACGTCATCTTCCCCTGGGAAGTGACGGACGCCATCGCGGATCTGAAGACGGCCGCCAAGGTTTAATCCGCAAAGTGCGCAAAAAAACGGGGTGGGGGTATGCTTTCCACCCCGTTTTTTTTGCGCACGAACTTGACCGCAGGGCGCACGAAGAACAAGAAAAGTCATGCCCAAACCCAAAAACACTCCTTCGCCCACGCCTACGGACGCGATTCTGGAGAGCATCTCCGACGGCGTCTTCACCGTGGACCTTGAGTGGCGCATCACGTCCTTCAATCGCGCCGCCGAGGAGATCACCGGGGTTCCGCGTTCCGAGGCCATGGGCCGGCTTTGCTCCGAGGTCTTTCGCTCCAGTCTGTGCGGCGGCCACTGCCCCCTGCAGGCCACCCTCGGCAGCGGCAAGCCCCATATAGGCACCTGCGGCTACATCATCACCGCCCAGGGCGAGCGCATCCCCATCAGCGTGTCCACGGCGGTCTTTCGCGACGAGGAAGGCCGGGTCATGGGCGGGGCCGAGACATTTCGCGACCTGTCCGAGATCGACGCGCTCAAGCGCGAACTTGAAGGACGCTATCATGTGGGCGAGCTCTTCAGCCGCAGTCCCCGCATGCATGCACTTTTCACGGTGCTTCCGGCCATCGCGGCCAGCCCCAGCACGGTCCTCCTCACGGGTGAGACCGGCACGGGCAAGGAGCTCTTCGCCCGTACTATCCACTCCTTAAGCACGCACAGTGACGGTCCGTTCATCGCCGTCAACTGCGCCGCCCTGCCCGACACCCTGCTCGAATCCGAACTGTTCGGGGTCAGGGCCGGGGCCTATACCGGCGCAAATCGCGATCGGGCCGGCCGCTTCGCACAGGCCAGGGGCGGGACCATTTTTCTGGACGAGATCGGCGAAATCAGCCCGGCCCTGCAGGTCCGCCTGTTGCGCGTCCTGCAGGAGCGGACCTTCGAGCCGCTCGGGTCATCCAAAACCGAAAGCACCGATGCCCGCGTCATCGTGGCCACCAACCGCAACCTGGTGGAGCTGATCCAGAGCGGAAGCTTTCGTGAAGATCTCTACTATCGCATCAACGTCATCCGTCTGGAATTGCCTCCCTTGCGTGAGCGCAAGGACGACCTGCCGCTTCTGGTCGACCAGTTCATCCGCCGTTTCAACCGCGTCCAGCATCGCACGGTGCCGGGCATCAGCTCCGAGGCCCTGTCCCTCCTCATGGTTCATCACTGGCCGGGCAATATCCGTGAGCTGCAGAACTGCATCGAGCGGGCCTTTGTCCTTTGCGGCGACGGCCGGATCGACATCGCCCACCTGCCCGAGGAGCTGACTGTTTCGGGTTCATCCGTTTCCCTTGGGACCCAGTCCTCGCTGCATGAACTGCTCGACAGGCAAGCCATTCAGGCCGCCCTGGAACGCTCGGGCTTCAATCGTCTGGTCGCCGCGCGCGAGCTGGGAATCCATAAAACCACGCTGTTCAGGCGCATGAAGCGCCTCGGCATGGCCCTGCCCGAACGCGACGGCCGCTCCAGCCCTAAAGGGTAGCGACGACGCAACCCTTATTCGCCACTTGTGGTGCGCCAGCGCTCCTCTTTGTTCGTCACTCCTGCGCAAATCTTCTTTTAAATCAAAATGTTCCTGTTCTTCTGCGGGTGGTGCGGGTATCGGCACGCTCCATGCTTTGCGCAGCTGTAAAGAGGAGCTCTCATGTCACGCATCGCAGTACATCATTGGCAGGATCGCATTGCTCCGGTTTTTGATACCGGAGGGCGCATCATTGTGTTGGAAGACGGGACAAACGAGCGGGAGGAGTGTCTTCTGCTGCGGTCCCAGCCTCTGCAAAGGGCCGAGGATCTGCGTACGCAGGGCGTGGGGACGCTCATCTGCGGGGCCATCTCCCGCTCCATGCGTGAAGCGCTCATGGCTTGTGACATCCGGGTCGTCGGCTTCGTGGCCGGTGATCTGGAACAGGTCATCGCCGCATGGAAGAGCGGGGGCCTGGACGAAACCTATGCCATGCCGGGATGCCGGGGCGCGGGTCTTGGCCCGGGGGGCAAGAGATGGATGCAACACCAAACACGGAGGTCGGAATCATGCCACGCGGAGATGGAACAGGACCACAGGGGCTTGGGCCGCAGACCGGGCGCGGAGCCTGGCTGTGCACGGATCCGGAACAGAATGTGGGCCGGGGATTCGGCCTGGGATCCGGACAGGGAAGAGGACGGGGACTTTGTCGGCGACTGATGCCCGGAACGGGTCAGGCCGGCACCACGCTTCGGAATCAGGCTTCCATGCCGGATGCCGGGGCGTTGCAGGCCAGGATTCGCCAGCTCGAGGATGAGCTGGGAACGCTGAGCACGCGGCTTGATGAATTGAGCAACAAATAACATAATCGGGGAGAGACTGAATGGAGAATCTGGAACGGAACGCGGCCTCCGGGACTGCCCGGCCCAAGACCGGCTCGTGCGACTCATGCAAAGACTCTTCCTGTTCGGCCACAAAGCGCCAGCAGGATGAAAACGAACAGGATTTCAAGGAGCGCCAGGCCTTGCAGTCGCGACTGTGCCGCATCGGGCACAAGATCATGGTCATGTCCGGCAAGGGCGGGGTGGGCAAGAGCACCGTGGCCGTGAATCTGGCCATGGCTCTCATGCTCGCGGGCAAGACGGTGGGGCTTCTGGATGTTGATATTCATGGCCCCAGCGTGCCGACCATGCTCGGCCTGGAGGGGGCGAGCATCGAAAACGGTCCCGATGGTCTCTTGCCCGTCGAACTCGGGAATCTTAAAGTCATGTCCATGGGTTTTCTGCTGCGCAACCCTGACGACGCCGTGATCTGGCGCGGGCCGGTCAAGGGCGGGGTCATCAAGCAATTCCTGAAGGACGTGGCCTGGGGCGATCTGGATTATCTGATCATCGACGCCCCTCCCGGCACCGGCGACGAGCCCCTGTCCATCTGCCAGTTGATCAATCCCATCGACGGCGCGGTAATCGTGACCACGCCGCAGCGGGTGGCGGCCATGGACGTACGCAAGTCCATCACGTTCTGCGCGCAGGTCGGCATGAAGGTCCTCGGCGTGGTCGAGAACATGAGCGGATTTGCGTGCCCCAAGTGCGGGGAAGTGACCCATATCCTGCGCTCCGGCGGCGGTCGCCTCATGGCCGAGGACATGGGAGTGCCGTTCTTCGGCTCCATTCCCATCGACCCGATGGTGGCCGAGGCGGGCGACCTGGGTCAGGCCTTTGTCCTGCACCACTCCGCAAGTCCCACGGCGGGGATCATGCGCGCCGTGGTGGCTCCGCTCCTTGATCTGCCCGCGGTATCTCAACCAGTCTGACGCGAGAGGCAAGCATGAATCAGGCTGTACTTACAGTGCTGGTCGACAATCAGGCCGGTTTCGGGTGCGTGGCGGAACATGGCTTTGCCCTCTGGATTGAGCGCGGGGAGCAGCACATCCTGCTTGATACCGGCCAGGGCATTGCCCTGGCCGAGAATGCGCGCACTTTGGGTATTGATCTGGGGAAAACCGATGCCTTGGTCTTGAGCCATGGCCATTATGATCACACCGGCGCGGTACCCCTGGTTTTGGGGACCGCGCCGCATGTGCGGGTGTATTGCCATCCGTGCGTGACCGAACCCCGCTTCAGCATTCGGGACGGTGCAGTCCGGGACATCCGCATGCCTCATTTATCCATGCATGCCTTGGGTATCCTGCCTCTGGCGCGCATGCATTGGAGCGGGGAGCCCGTTCGCCTGGGTGAAGGGATGGGCCTGAGCGGTTTTATTCCCCGGCGTACGGATTTTGAAGACACGGGCGGCCCTTTTTATCTCGATCCCCTGGGACAGCGCCCTGACACGTTACCTGATGATCAGGCGCTGTGGATTGCCACGGAGGCAGGGCTTGTGGTCTGCGTGGGCTGCTGTCATGCGGGTCTCATCAACACGCTCCTGCATCTGCGGGAAATCACCGGCGAGCATCGCATCCGCGCGGTGCTCGGTGGGTTGCATCTGGGCGGGGCCAGCTGCGCTCGTCTGGAAAAAACCGTCCAGGCGCTGCGGGAGATGAAGCCGGGCCTTCTGGTTCCCTGTCATTGTACGGGGGAAGGGGCCATCTCCTACCTGCGCGATCATCTGGACTGTCCCGTGCACACGGGATACGGGGGATTTCGGCTGGACACGGCCGAACTTTGATCCGCGCCGACGGGCGCAGTGTCCGGGCCTCAACGCATCGCACGGAGAAACGCATGACCTATCGCATCCATCCCATCGTCATGGGCACCAAGGTCTTCGACAAGGGCATGATGACCTATCAGCATGATTATGGCACGCCCTACACCATCCCCATTTATTGCTGGTATCTGGAGGGCGGGGACAGGAAGATCCTGGTCGATACCGGGGAGATGCGGCCGGTGGTCTCTGATGAACGGGAAAAGGCCATCGGCGGAAAGATATACACCTTCGAGGACGGGCTGGCCAAATACGGCCTTGTCCCGCAGGACATCGACATCATCCTGCACACCCATCTGCACAACGACCATTGCGAGAACGATTCCAAGTGCGTCAACGCGAAGATCTACGTGCACGAGAAGGAACTGGCGCGCATTCACGATCCGCATCCTCTGGATTTCCGTTACCTCGAGGACTATATCGAAGAGGTCGAGGAGAACGGGCAGGTCATGGCCCTGACGGGCGACACGGAAATCGTGCCCGGCGTGACCATGATCCATACCCCGGCCCATACCGAGGGCGGCATGTCCATTCGGGTGGCGACGGAAAAGGGCAGCGTCCTTATCTGCGGCTTCTGCACCATCCTCGAAAACCTCTACCCGCCCAAGGCCGTGCGGGCCATGGAGATGGAGGTCATCCCCCCCGGCACCCACGTCAACGCCTACGAGGCCTACGAGACCCTGGTCCGTGCCAAGACCCTGGCCGAGCACATCCTGCCCCTGCACGAACCGAAATGGGCCTCCATGGAGAGCGTGCCGGAATAATGCTGGTCATCAAGTGCGCTGCCTGCCGCAAAAAATTGTGGCGCTATCGCAAGCTGGGTCCGGGCGAGGTGCTTCGGTGCCACCGGGCGCGGATCGAGAAGGTCTGGTTCATGGAGGAGCGGGACGGCAAGGTCTGGTGCGAATGCGGCAAGGCCGTGGGCATCGACAAGGGGACGTTCATCAAGATGAACAAGAACGCGTTCACGTATTCGGGGACCAAGATCGATGTTTAGGTTGATAGGTGCCACTGTGGCTAGAAAATAGCCTCAGTGCGGCCGTGGTCCGGGGCGTTTCGGGCGAAGACCGCCGAAACTCCTTCTCCGGCCTCGTAATGCTTCCCCGCTGCGTGCGGAGAACATCGGTTTGCGCTTTGGGCGGCTGAGCAGCGGGGAAGCAAACGATGCCTGGATCAGTCAGACAGTCGGCGGCCCTCACCCGAAACACCCCGGCCCGCTGGAGGCATTTCCTCCCCTCCTCACTCCCCACTCGGCGCCGGCGTGAACCGTATGCGCGTGATGCGGCGGCGTTCGACCCGTTCCACCTTGAAGACCCCTTCCTTGACGGGTACCTCGTCGCCCGGTTCCAGAACACGTCCGGCCTGGGCCAGCAGGAAGCCCGCCACGGTGGTGTAGGCTTCGTCTTCGGGCAGTTTCAGCTTCAACTTGCGGTTGGCGTCGCGCACGGCAAGCATGCCGTCGAGGATGAAGGCCGCGCCGTCGCGCACGATCTGGGAGCGCACCTCTTCATCATACTCGTCGTTGATCTCGCCCACGATCTCTTCCAGCACGTCCTCCAGGGTGACCAGCCCCTCCAGCCCTCCGTATTCGTCCATGACAAAGATCAGATGGGTGCGCGTGGCCTGCATCTGCTTGAGCAGGCTGCCCAGATGCTTGCCCGAGGGCACGAAGGTGGGCGGGTGCAGCAGGGCCGTCATGGAAAAGATCAGGCCCGGCTCGCGAGCCATGAAAGGCTCCATGTCCTGACGAAAGAGCACGCCGACCACGTCGTCCAGATCCTCGCCATAGACTGGCAGTCTCGAATACCCATGCGCGCGAAAAGCTTCCAGGACTTCATCCAGAGTCGAGCTGACGGGCAGGGCCGCGATCTCGGAGCGCGGGATCATGGCTTCGCAGGCCTCGGTAGTGTTGAAGTCGAAGGCGCGGCGGATGAGGCGGCGTTTCTCCTCCTCGATCTGTCCGCTGGAGTAGCTGGCGTCGATGAGCATGCGCAGCTCGTCCTCGGTGTAGACCGAGCCATGGTTTGGGTTGGGAGTGAAACCCAGCAGCCGGACCGTGCGCGTGCCGGACCAGTCCAGCAGGCGGATGGGCCAGTAGAAGAGGCGGTAGAAGATCTCCATGGGCAGGGCGATGGCCAGGGCCGTCTTTTCGGCCCGTTCGAGGGCGATGGTCTTGGGGGCCAGCTCACCGAGCACGATGTGCAGAAAGGTGATCAGACTGAACGCGATGGCGAAGGAAATGGAGTGCATCACGGCGATCGGGATACGGCCTTCGAGCAGCGGCTCCAGGAGCCGGGCTATGGCCGGTTCGCCGATCCAGCCCAGCGCCAGGGAGGACAGGGTGATGCCCAGCTGGGTGGCGGAAATGTAGGCGTTCAGGTGATCGATGAGGCGCAGCAGCAGCTTGGCTTTTTTGTTGCCGTCGGCGGCCAGGGTGGCGATGCGTGAGCGCCGCACTCCGACCAGGGCGAATTCCGAAGCCACGAAAAAGCCGTTGGCCAGAACCAGCAAAAAAACCAGCAGCAGCAAAGCAAAAGAGCGAAACATGAAAAATCCTTGATGAAGGCAGACAACGTGTACGTCGGGGAGGCCGGGCGAGGCGCGTGCGGGCATCCTGGCTCATCTGTAACCATGATCGCCCGCCAGGGTAAAGATGCAATTGGTGCTGTCACCGGAAATTCGGGTGCGCGGGCTCAGTCTTCGATGTCGATCAGTCCGAGGCGGGCGGCGTGGCGCACGAAGGCCATGGGGCTTTTGATGCCGAGCTTGGTCATGATCGCGTAGCGGTGGTTGAGTATGGTCTTGCGGGAAACAAAGAGTTTGGCCGCGATCTCCTCGGCGGTCAGTCCCTCGGCCAGCAGGCGCATGACCTGCTGTTCGCGCAGGGACAGGCTGCCGTAGGACGCGTCCACGGTCTTGGCCTTGCGGCTTGAGATGTCGCTGAGCCTGCGCAGCACCGAGGGCGAGAGGGATCCGTCGAGGTATTGTCCGCCGGAGAGCACGGTCTCGATGGCTTGCAGGATGCCTTCCCCGCCCGATTCCTTGGACATGTATCCGCTGGCCCCGGCCTGGAAGGCGGCGGCGATGAAGTCGAGCTTGGCATGCATGCTGACGATGAGCACGGGCAGATCCGGCTGGGAGGCGCGGATTTCGCGAGTCAGTTCGATGCCGCTGCCGTCGGGCAGGGAGATGTCGATCAGGGCCAGGTCCGGGGACAGGGCCTGGGCCAGACGCAGACCTTCGGCGCAGGTTCCGGCTTCGCCGACGACGGTGAAGTCGGGCCTGGCGCCCAGGCGGGCCTTGAGGCCGTCACGGTAGAGCGGGTGGTCGTCGATGATGAGAATGCGTTTAGGCGTGCTCACTGCTGCTCCGGTTGAGCGGGGTTTCGATGCGGATGTGCAGGCCCTGGCCAGGTTTTGAGCGGAAGCTGATCTTGCCGCCCAGGAGCCGGACCCGTTCGCGCATGCTCCACAGGCCCATGCGCTTGGTGCGTCCGGCCTGGGACAGGCAGCGCTCCATGTCCGCTCCGCAGCCGTCGTCCTCGATGCGCACCAGCAGGCTCGGGTAGGACCCGAGCAGGCGGATGGCCACGCGGCTGGCCTTGGCATGCTTGCGCACGTTGTTCAGGGCTTCCTGGATCAGGCGGTAGATGTTGATCTGGGTGTCGAAATCGAAGTCGACCCCATCCAGACCGTCGGCAAAGACTTCGACGGCGATGCCGTGGCGCAGGGAAAAATCCTCGCAGTGGGCGAGCACCGTCTCCACCAGGCCCAGCTCAGTCAATCCCGGAGGCAGCAGCCCGTAGGCCAGATCGCGGATGGAGCGGATGGCCGAGCCAAGGCGCTCGGCGATGGCTCCTGTCTGCCCTTTCCACGGCCCGCCCTCCGGCAGGGTGCAGTTGACGCGCTCCAGATCGGCCCTGGCCAGGGAGAGGTCCTGGGCCAGATGGTCGTGCAGCTCCCGGGCGATGCGCTGGCGTTCGTTTTCCTGGGCCATGATCAGCTCCTGGGACAGGACGCGCATCTGCTCCTCGACCCGGCGCTGGGCCACTATCCTGCCGATCAGGTCGGCCACGGCGTCGATGAGGCTGCGTTCCTCGCGCAGAAAGGGGCCCTCATCGCACTCCGGTCGTTCCTCCAGATAGCAGACCTCGACCTCGCCGCACTCTTCACCTTGAATGATGACGGGGCTGGCCTGACTCCAGGAGGTGTGCAGAAAATTTTCGGAGCAGTGACGCGTGTCCCCCAGCCTGATGGAGGCGCAGGTGATGTCCGGATATTGCCAGGAGGCGCGGATGAGGTCGGCGATGCCGGTCAAAAGGGCGCCCAAGGGCTGGTCCACGCGCTGGGCCAGACGGGTGATGCCGTAAAGGCAATTGAGTTCCTTGATGCGTTCTAAGAGGGCGCTTTCGGTTCTATGGCTCTGGGCCACGAAAGCCGTCCACTCTTCGCGCGAGGTGGGAAAATCGTCGGTGCTGTCTGGCTTGATGGTCATGAACGTCTCTCCTGGGCGGTGGGCGCGTGGGGCCGTGTAGCACAGGATGGAGCAGGGTGCCAGGGGCGCGACCGGCATGCGGCCGGTCCGCCCCTGGCAGATGTTTGATCAGGACAGGATCTTGCGGGCGATCTCGTCCTGCACGTCGGTGATGAAGCGGATGCCGGTTTCCTGCGCCGTTTCGCGGTTGCCGGAGACGATGTCGCCACGCGTGATGTCCGTGACGGAGAACTTGCGCGCCCCGGCCAGGAGCTGCTGCAGGCCCGCGCCGAGCTTGTCGGCCAGGGTCCAGGCGGCGATGGCGCCGTAGGGTACGGTCTTCATTTCGTCGGCGCCGATCTTGGTCTTCAGGCTCTCGTAGCCGGCAAAGATCTGTTCGGGGCTTTCGCCGATGTCCTTGACGGTCTTGGGCAGGCTATCCCAGTTGCCCGAAATCTTTTCCTTGCGGTCCGGATTGAGAGCGCCTTCGATGTTGGAACCCAGAAAGCCCGGAATCATCAGGGTGCGGCCCATGCAGATCAGCTTGACGAACGGAGCGCCCAGGGCCAGCGCCTTGAAGATGTGGTCCTCGCGGGCGAGGCCGCCTGCAAAGGACATGTCGACGACCTTCTGCCCTTTGGAGGCCAGAATGTTGCCATATTCCACGGCCTTGGAGTGCAACAGGATGGACGGGACGCCCCAGGTCTCCATCATGTTCCAGGGGCTCATGCCCGTGCCGCCGCCGGAGCCGTCGATGGTCAAAAGATCGAGGTTCGTCTCGGTGGCGTATTTTATGGCCATGGCCAGGGCTTCCATGCCGTAGGAGCCTGTTTTCAGCGAAATCTTGGTGAAGCCGAGTTTACGCAGATAGGCCACGGTCTCGATGAAGTTCTGGTGCACGGCTTCAGCGGAGGGCAGGTCCGTGTAGCCGAGACGGCTGTGACGGGCGAAGCCTTTGATGCCGCCGGCCTTGAAGGCTTCCTGCACTTCGGGCAGCTCCGGATCCGGATCGACCAGGTAGCCGCGTTTTTTGAGGAACAGGGCGTAATCCAGGCTCTTGACCTCGATCTCGCCGCCGATGTTCTTGGCACCCTGACCCCATTTGAGTTCGATGCAGACCTTGTTGCCGTATTTTCCGATGACGTATTCGGCCACGCCGTTGCGCGCGTCCTCGACGTTCAATTGCACGATCATGGTGCCGTAGCCGTCGGAGTAGCGGTTGTAGATCTCGATGCGGCGATCCAGTTCCGGGGATTTTTCGATGCGGCCGTTCGCCATGCTCGAAGCGCGGTCCACGCCGACCACGTTTTCACCGATGACGATTGGAATGCCGACCAGAGCGCAGCCGGCGGCAAAGGAATCCCAGTATTTGGCGGCGATGAAGGTTGACCCGAGGGCGCCGGTCATGAGCGGCATGCGGACCTTGGTCTTCTCCGTGGCGCCGAAGGATGTTTCCAGCGAGACGTTGGTGAACAGGCAGTCGTCGGGATTGGTGGTCCGGCCGGGAGCAACGCCCTGTGCGCCGTAGTTGTAGCCCTGGATGCGCAGGGAATTGTAGCTCACCCCGATGTGGCAGGTGTTGGCGCTGCCGGCGGTGACGGAGCCGAAATCCCGGGGGTAGAGCATGTGCCGCCCTTTGAGGCAGGACATCCAGGTTTCGCATTTGCCGGCGCAGTCCGAGCGGCACAGGGTGCACAAGCCGGATTCGGCAGGGTTGCCGCGATTGGTGGTGCCGAGAACATCATTGCTTTTGGGCCATTGGATCATTTTTCAGTCTCCCGTGTGGAAATTTGAGTATTGTTTCTCCAAAACGCAGGTCGCCACCAACGAGACGGGCAAGGTATCCGTGGTGGCGCAACGTATCTGCACGCGCATGGTGTCGCAGGCGGTCAACGGCGGAGTATGGAGAAATTCAATAGATTATCTATGTTTGGACCGAAGTTGTGTCGATAGGATTGCATCCCCTTTTCCTAGTCATTTTAGAACGGACAGGCAGGAATAAATCATGGATTTTGGGAATTTTGCCTGGAATGTGTGCAGGAGTCATTCAGGGCGCAAGGAGATGAAACGCCAGCGCCGAGAAGGATGGTCGCGGGCTTGCTGACGCGCGCAAATCCGGTGGGAAAGGTGCCTAATGGTAGTCTCCGGCCATGAAATTGTCGGCCATGGTTTTTACAGAGGCTTCGCTGGTCATGAGCATGTCCATTTGCCGGGTGACGATGAGCAGTCGGCCCAGTTGATCCAGACGATCCCGGATTTCTTCCGGGGCGTACTTCTGGAATCTGGCCTGTGTCATGTCCCCGCAGACATCGGTGGCGAAGCCGAGGCGACCGAGAATTTCTGCGATGCAGCGGACTCGGCGTTCGCGTCGGATTTCGTCGGCCGCGCCGCCCTTGAATTGGAACGTGATGTAGTTTTTGGACACGGTTTCTCCGCAATAGGCATCGATCACACTGTAATGATACCCCACGCGGGAGCTGAAATTGAGATACTTGTCGGAGACGATGCCGTAACTGCGTTCGCCAAAGCGCTGCGCCTGGACCGTTGGCGGTTCGAGCAAGTGTTGGCTCATGACGGAGAGAAAGCCTCCCACGTCGATGGGTCTGGGGCCGCGCACATGCACCTCGGGGCGAAGCATGCCGGACAGCAGCGCGGCCAGGGGCGCCGAAGTGATCTGTTCGGGATATACATAGGGTCCGTCGGCATCTTTCAGCCCGCCACCCAAGTCGATGAGATGCAGATCGATGGGCAGTTTGGCCTTGAGCTGGCAGGACACGGATCCTGCATCGGAAGCGCGGTCGCTGATGCGGAACATTTCCGTGTAACAAAGTTCATGCACGAACCGCATGACATCGTGCAGCGTGGTGCAGGACTCCGGGCGGAACAGGGGAGACTTGGGATCGAGCAGGTGCAAGGGAATGATCTGATCCGCAACCTGTCTGAGGGTGGCGTGGACGGGTGTGTCGGCGATCTTGAATGTGCTCGCGGACTTGAAAGCCATGAGCTCCTCGACGATTCCGGCGTAGACCCGGCCGGTGATGGCGTCCACGGTCAGAGTTTGGTCATTCGTGATGAGCGTCGTGGCATGCTTCGCATTGAGTATTGTCGGGACGTTGAATTCGCGGGCCAGGGAGGCCATGTGGCCAGTGATGCTGCCTGCCTCGGTCACGATGGCCTGCGCCCTGTTCATGACCATGACGTAGTTGGGCAGGGAGTGAGGAGCGACCAGAATGCCGTTTGCGGGAAAATCGGAGAGATCTTTCAAAGCGCTGGCCAGGACGGCTTGTCCAGTGCCGATGCCGGAACAGGCGATGTCGGCATTGTCGAGCAGAAGTTCGGCGCCTTCGATCGCAGTCGTAGCCAGGCCGTTATGGTGGACGCTCGCGAGACGCATGGGCCGGCTTTGCAGGATCATGATCTGACCTTGCGTGTTCAGAGCCCACTCGATGTCCTGGGGGTGGTGGTAATGCGCTTCGAGCTTGGCTGCGATCGTCGCAAGCTCCAGGACCTGTTCTGTTTTCAGGCACGGCACGGCTCGCATTGCTTCCGGCACAGCCTCCTCATGTTTGCCCTTGGCGTCCGAAATCAGTTTTACTCGTTTGTCGGCAACATGCTGCGACGAGATCATCGGAACGGGGGTTGGTTTGATCTGCCACGTGTCAGGTTCGATGATTCCGTCCACGGCATAAGCGCCCAGACCCCAGATGGCGTTCAGGACCATTTCGTCGGAGAGCGGATTGACGGGATGGCGGGAGAAAATGATCCCGCTGGCCAGGGCATCCACCATTTCAATGCAGGCCATGCCCATGGCGCATTGCTCGAAGGATACGCCGTGATGAATGCGGTAGGTGATGGCCCGGGGGGAGAAAAGGCTGGCCAGCACTTCGCGAAAAGCGCTCTCCAGGGATTGCCTGGTGACGCCGAGGATGGTGCGGTATTGGCCGGAAAAAGAGAGAATTCCATCTTCGCTGATGGCGCTGGAGCGCAATGCGGTCCGGACTGACGTGGGGTCGGGAAAGGTTGAATCCCATGCATTCAGCAAGGCGCGCAGGACATGCTCCGGGACGTGGACCTGGTTGATTGTCTTGAAAATGGATTCCGACACCAAGACAACGGTTGATGGATCATCCGCCTTCGCTTCGCGAAGAAGTTTGAGGATTTCATCGCGCAAACCTTCGGTTTGCAGGAAGGCATCGTAGGCTGCGGTGGTTATCGCGAAACCTGGAGGTGTAGCAATTTTTGCGTGATTCTGGATTTCCCCGAGATTTGCGCATTTTCCTCCGACGATATCGACAAGATTTCTATCCACCGCGGAGAGCGGATATGTGTATTCATCCACGATGGGCTGAGGCTTGCTGTCGAGGATGCCTGAGATGCGCCCATTGATGTGTTCCACCATTTCCTGAAGGATGCCGTATCGATTTCCGGAGATGACGTTCAGGGCCTGGACCATGCGCATGGTGTGAAAGACGCTCCTGGTCGCCAGTGCGCGAATTTCGCTTGTGCCGAAGAGTGCGGATCCTTTGAGTTTTTCGTCAATTTGGGCCATCAGCGTGCCCAATTCCGCATTGGACAGGAGCAGATCCTTGAAATGCGTATATTGAATGCGAAATGATCTCAGCACGGTGTCATTATCGTGCTTGGGCTGCCCTTTGGGGAGAATCGCGTCAAGCCAGTCACGGAGTCCCATGGTTCATTCTCGCTGATGCAGGTTACTGAAAGCGGCCAGCTATGACATATCGGGATGATGGACCCTTGCCGGATTTGATCAACAGGCCCTTGTTGACCATGTCCTGCAGGTCGTATTGCGCGGTGCGCACCGAGATTTCTTCCCCGAGCGCGCTTTGATACAGAGCACGGTTCGTGCCACCGGATGCGACAATCGAAGGCCAGGCCTTTTTTTGCCGAAGGTTGAGGTCGAGACCCCGCAGATCGTCGGGGGTTGTCGAACGCAATTTAGCCCTGGTCTGCCGTGACCTGTCTCCATGCGTAACCGGGGGTTGGGTTTCATTCTCGGAAGCCACGTCGGGAAAGGCCGGGTGGCTTGCTCCCTTTTGAATGGGGATTACGGGTGAGGCCAAGAATTCGGTGTCACGCGAAACGGGCTTTGCTTGGCCGAAGACGAGGTGGTCGGCCAGAAGAATCTGGCCTTCGGCAAAGGTCATTGCCCGGGTGATGCAGTTTTTAAGTTCCCGTATGTTGCCGGGCCAGTCGTACTGCAGAAGTTTGTCCAGGGCCCCCCGGCTCAGGTCGGGCGGGTTCTTGCCCGTGCCACGGGTTTCTTCCGCGAGAAATGTGCGCACCAGGGCGGGGATGTCCTCCTTGCGGTCGCGCAACGGCGGGGTGGTGATGGTGATGACTGCCAACCGATAGTAAAGGTCTTCGCGAAACGAACCGCTGTGGGAGCATTCGAGCAGGTCGACATTGGTCGCCGCGATGACCCGTGCATCGAAGGGCTGCTCCTGGTCGCTGCCGAGGGGGCGGATGACCCGCGCCGCGAGGGCGCGCAGCAGTGCCTGTTGAACCTTGGACGATGCGTTGCCGATCTCGTCGAGGTGCAGCGTGCCTCCCGACGCGGCCATGAAAGCGCCCTTGCGGTCGGTCTTGGCCTCGGAAAAGGCCCCCTTCACATGGCCGAACAGGGCATCCATCAGGAGGTTCTCGTCCAGGGCTCCGCAATTGATGGAAATGAAGGGGCCGCTGGCTCGGGCGCTGCCTCGGTGGATGGCCTCGGCCGTGAGTTCCTTTCCTGTCCCCGTCTCGCCGATGATGAGCACGTCGGCCATGACCTGGGAGGCCTTGTGAATCATGGCATTGAGTCCTCTTACTGCCTGGCTGGCACCGACGATGCCGGATGCAAGTCCAGCGTCCTGGCATTTATCCGTACGGAGCGCGTCGGCCATGGAGTCCAGACAGACCGGCTGACGCTGCATTTCCTCGAATACCTTGTTTTGACGGAGTTTCGTCTCGTTGCGTGCAGCCTGCAACTGCAGCAGGAGGACGTTCATGGCGTGCTGGAGATGGCGCAATTCCTTGGGCAGCGGAGAGATGTCGAGTGTGGACGTCTCGTCTCCGAGGGCCAGCTTTTCGGCAGCGACGGTCAGGATCTTGATGGGTTTGCTGATCCTGCGGTTGAGGTAGAAGAACGCCCCCGCAGTAAGCATGAGCGCGGCGAGCCAGGATATGGCCAGGGCCAGGGCGATTTCGTAGCGTGAGGACTTGAGCATGAAACTGCTGTCGATGCACCCGATGCCTCCGAGGATGACCGGGTCGCGGCCCGTCTCCTCCTGAAACCGGATGGGCACGTAATACAGGAAGTGGTCCCTGGCCGTGTTCTCCTGGTCGTTCAAAAAGTTGGAGAAGTCGATTTCTCCGTCCTTGCCCGACTGGACCGCGGAGACGACGGCCCAGTATTTTTCATACTGCGGATTGGGGCGGAACGCGCTGTCGAAGCCGGGCCGGCCCATGTCTCCCTGCAGACCGGTGCGGATGGCGTCGATGGAGACATGGGGCCGCCCCGTGGCTGTGGGGCCCGTCTCACAGATGAGCCAGCCTGCGGCGTCGAAGAAGAAACTTCTGGCGCGCTCCCTTTCCTGGGGAAAGATGTACAGGGGCGACTGTCTTGATGAGAACAACGTCATGACGCGCTGGATTTCGACAATGTCCACGGAAAGCGTCAGGTAGCCCATGAATGCCCTGTCCCGGTCCATGACCGGGGTGCTCAGTCGGATGACCGAAAATTCCATGTTCTCTACGGATCCGAGATACGGGATGGATGTGTAGTAGACTTGGACTGGCGGTTCGATCTGCACGAAATCCTCCAGCTTTCCCTCGACTTTCTCCTTTCTGCTGAATGTCCCGAACTTGATTTCGGAGGCCTTGTCGTTCGGCACCCGCCAGAGATGTTCCCCTGTGTTCAGGAGCAGAAAATTCTTGCCAGGATCCACGGCGTGAAAGGCTATCTCGGCGTAGCGGTTCCTTTTCGTCGTGGGCTTGCCCATCATGTACGCCTGAATGGAGTCGGCCGTCAGCTCCGCATGACCAAGGTTGAGGAGTTCGTAGCGAGCTTCGACCAGGAGCTGCTGGATTTCGTGGGCCTGGGCCAAAGCCCTGGTATGGGCGTTCCGCGCATAGGCACGGTTCAGGTAGTGGGAGGCGATGCGGTATGTTGACACGGTCATGATCAGCATGACCGCCGCTACCAGAGGAGCGCCGACCAGCAGCAGCAGGCGCGTGAAACTCCATTCCTTGATGGGTTTCTCCAGATTGATGACCGGGTTCAGTATGGGGGGGGATGAATAGCGCATGCGAACTCCTTGGTCGGATAAGCTCCGGAAATGCGAAATGAGTTGTGCATTTTTTAACATGCTCCAGGTTATAGCGCAACAATTTTCTATAATATTATAGAATAAAAGATAAATTTATGCGCAATTCTATTTGGCACAGCCCTTGTATATCTCGTGATGACGATGCGTGATTTTCGAGAGTTATGAGAAGCGATTCGCCTGCAGGGCGAGGTTAGGAAGAGGCAAGGCCGGCCGCGCAGAAGGCCGGAAGTGGGAAGGAAACAAATCTGGAGGTTATGATGAAAGCAAGATTAAGCAAGCTGTGGTGGTCATTGATGGCAATGATCGTGCTGTGTCCGAGCTTCGCCCTCGCCGCTGGCGGTGGTGGTGCGGCTCCCATCGTGCTGGTGGCTGACACGCGCAAGTTGACCGGGATACTCGCTTGGTGGGCGAACTTGTACAACGAGAGCCATTTCCAGTTCATGATCCTGACGGTTATTTTGATCCCCATTACCGGAGTGATCTTCGGCGTCCTGGCCGACATCATCATGGGTTGGATCGGGATCGATCTGAAATCGCGTGAATTGGCTGAACACTAAACCGTACACACAAGATAAGGAGATAAACCATGGAATGGCTCTATGTCCTCATGCCCATTGCAGGCGTTAAAATTTTCTGGCCCGGTCTGATCATTCTTGGCGTCGGCGTCGGCATCATCGGCGGCTTTTTCGGAATGGGCGGTGCATGGATGGTCACCCCCGGTCTCAACATTCTCGGCTTCCCCATGGCTTTCGCCATCGGAACCGACATCGCGCACATGGCGGGCAAATCGCTCATTTCCACCATGCGTCACGGCAAGTTCGGCAACGTTGACTATAAACTTGGTTTGATCATGTTGGTGGGCACGGTTGTCGGCTTCGAGGCCGGGGCCCAGATGGTCATGTGGCTGGAGCGCATCGGCAGCGTCGAGAAGGTTGTACGCTGGATTTATGTCGCTCTTCTTCTTTTTATCGCATGGATGGTTTTCCATGATGTCGCGAAAAAGAAGGCCAAGGAAAAGGAAGCTCTTGCCCGTGGTGAAAAGCTGACTGGCAACGAAACTGGTGTCGAATGGCACAAGACCCTGCACAAGATCAAGATTCCTCCAATGGTCCACCTGAAGGAAGCCGGCATTTACTGTTCCGCCTGGTTGCCCATTTTCGTCAGCTTCTTCACTGGCTGGCTTGCTGGTATCCTCGGCATCGGCGGCGGACTGATCCGCATGCCCGCTCTGATCTACATGATCGGTTGTCCTACTCACGTCGCGGTTGGCACCGACCTTTTTGAAGTAGCCATCTCCGGTCTGTATGGCGCGGCTACCTATACCTGGAAGGGACGGACCGAACTGGTCGCGGCCTTGATCATGCTTGTCGGCGCGGCCATGGGCGCTCAGGTGGGTGCTGTGGCCACAAAGTACATCAAGGGCTATGCCATTCGAATTGTCTTTGGCTGGGCGGTCATCGGATGTATGGTCTCCATTCTGTGCAAGTTGGTTCAGCCGTGGCTGCCTGCTTACAAGAGCTTGCTCGATAATGCTTCCACGGTCATCGTTCTGGGATTGGTTTCCGGAATGTCGATCTACATCTTTGCGAAGATGGTTGCTGGCGTGAAGATGGAATTAGCCATGAAGAACCGCAAGAGCTAGTGCTCAATTCAATAAGGAGTAGACTCATGAATATCAAACGCACACTCTTCATGCTTATAGTTGCAGGACTGACCTTCGGGATTCTGGGTTGCGATGAATATGGAAAAGTTGATCAGGGCCGGGTCATCGCGTTCGACAAGGACAAGCAGACCGTGACCGTCATTGAAGACAAGAACATGGATTCCCAGAATCCCGACTATGCTATCCTGCCTCCACATACATATACAATGCCCACAGATCCTGCAGAGCGCGGCGCCGATCCCAAGTTCGGACTGCGCATGAAGATCGATGCCGACACCAAGATTATCAAGATCTTCAACCCCAAGACCCAAGTAATTGAAGATTTGCCCATCGCCATCATTGATGCGCAAAAAGACATCGCCAAGGACCATCCCCTGGTATTCGACAAAGGCGAAAATAAGGCCAAGAAGTTCCCCGTGGTCGACAAGGACAAGAAGGCCATCACGATCTATTCCGGTCGTCAGAAGTTGCTCGTAACATTCAGCGTACCCGAGGAGTATTTCAGCCTCCCGGATTACACTTGGGATGCCGGCGACGAAGTGCGCATATACTGGAAGGAAAAAGGCAAGGCCATCCGTTTCATGAACGTCTCAAAGACCGATATCTTCAAGAAGTAATACCCCGAGGACATCCGGGGCGGTCAACCCCCTCCTGACCGCCCCGCCCTCATTCAAGGAGTACCGAGATGAGCGAATACAGATTCTTCCTGCTGCACAAGATTATTGTCCTTTCCATCAACGCCCTGGTTCTTGGAGCGCTGACCGTTGCCATGTATGTGGCTTCCGGACACCCTGAGGAATTCACACTGGTGTTCCTCAAGTTTTTTGGCGGGATGCTTTTGCCCATCATGGTTATGGGATTCGTGGCCAAGCGCTGGCTGCGCCGTAGCGTTGATTCCATGTGCGGAGACGCGGCGTGATCCGAGCCGAACGCATCTGGCGCTTTCAGCGTGCAAGTGGCACTGTGGCGATGATTCTGCTGGCATTGGCCCTGATGATTCTCTTCGACGGCTTGCGCGGCGGAATTTTCGGCGGTTCCGGGCATGTGCGCCTGATACCCGGAGATCGGTATGAGATAAGCGGGCCCATGCCGCCGAAGACCGATCGAATCGAGGATTTTGTCATCGAGGGCGCGTTGGCTGACGGTTCCGTTCGAATCGTGCCTGAAGGCGTTTTTACGGGCTACATGTTCGGAGGCGGGATGTGGCGAGGACACATTCTGGTGGACTCCAATCCCAGGCCCGGCGAGTACGTGTTCAAGGTTCGGGACAAATTTGGCGAGAAGCAGAACCCGGCCCTGGTTTTTACCTTGCGCGTCTTTGCCGATGCCGAGGATCGCAGGGCTCATTCACCTTCAGCGGTCATGCGTTGGACAGGGATCGAACCCTATGTACTGGCTGCATGTTTTGGCCTGGCCGGCCTCCTGACGGCCGGGATCAATTTTTTGCTTGGGGTAAAATGGCACGCCATGCTTGCGGATCTTGAGTGCGGAGAAATATTTCGCCTGAAACAGGTCAATGGCCATTACGAAGCGGGCGTTGACATGAGGCACTGTTCGCCCGTCGTGGTCGGCGCCTCATATAGATTTACGCATCCCCAGCGTGGAAATATCGGTCAGGGTCTGGTCATCGCTTGTGACAAAGGCGAGATCACGATACAGGTCGCGTCTGATGTTCCTGTTAGGCTGGGTGATATCGCCTGTCCCGTAACTCTATGAATCGATGGAGGGGCCATGAGTTCTCTTGAAAACTGCAGGCTTTTGTTTGTGGATGATGAAGAGGATTTTTTGGCTACATTGACCAAATACTTACGGCGCAAGAAACTCAGCGTGGTCACGGCAAATTCAGGTCAGGCGGCCTTGGACTGGTTTGCCAACAATTGCGTGGATATAGTCGTCCTCGACGTCAAGATGCCTGATTTGAATGGTGTGGATGTGTTGCGCAGAATGCGCGAACTCAAGGGCGATGATTTCGGCGTGATCATCCTTTCCGGCCATGCCCACACGGATATCGCCCTGGAGGCGATGCGGGCCGGGGCCAACGATTTTTTGCTCAAGCCGTGCGCCGTGGAAGAGCTTCTGGAACGTATCGATCTGCTCAATGACCGCATATCTGAGCATCGGTGTGCCTGTGATCTCGGCGAACGGGCCTAAAAAAACCCTCTTGCGAGGGTTTTTTCATTTATTCTGGAGTTTTGACAGCTTTCTTGCGCTTTTCCCAAAGTTTCATGCCCTGCATGGTCTTGCGACGGTCCCGGGCGAGGGATTTGGCGACCAGAGACGTGCCCTTCTTGTAGCCCCATTTTTCCCGGTACTCTTCCGGCGTCAGGCCATGTGTGGCCAAGTGGCGCTTGGTCAGAACCTTGAAGGACTTGCCGCATTCGCAGCAGATGACGCTTTTTTCGCGGATGGCGTTCTTCGGATCCACTGCAGGTTCACTGTCGGTGACCGGGACAACACCTTCGGCCACGCCACGAATGCTCTGCGTCAGCGCGCGGATCATTGAGGTGATTTCGTCCTCGTTCATGTTGCGGACAGAAGCCTGGGCCTTCACGATTTCAATTGCTTGTTTCAGATAGTCTTCCATTTTTACTCCATGGATATAGTGAGGTCATCAATAACATTGTAGCTGATCGGACAAAGTAGCTTATTACATAGTAGAGAATGATGGAAAGTCAAATGCTTTGTTGATAATCTATCAGGAGAAATCATGTTGGCGAGGTTGGTCGTGATGCACCTGTGCCAATGCAGGGGAACGCGTGCTGCGTTTTTTGGAAATTTGCGCGTGTATTCCGATGAATACACGTGATCGGGACGCTTGACGGCGTCAGGGCTTTTAGGTCAGCTGAACCGAATTCAGGGCAGTCGACATGACCAAAAGGAGGAGTGCAATGCCATCATTTGATATTGTGAGTGAGCTTGATCTGCAGGAAGTGGACAATGCGGTGAATAACGTGCGCAAGGAAGTCGAGACACGATACGATTTCAAGGGCGTCATCACGGAAATGGAATTCAACCGCAAGACCAAGGTTCTTTCTTTGGTCACCGGTGATGAGATGAAGATTCGGGCCATCCGTGACATGCTCATTTCCCATTTTGTGCGCCGCAAGGTTGATCCCAAGGCGATGGAATTCGGCGAATGCGAAAACACGTCCCGTGGGCAACTCAAGCAGGAAATCAAGCTGCATGACGGGATCGACAAGGATGCCGCCCGCAAGCTGGTCAAGATCATAAAAGACAGTAAACTGAAGGTGCAGGCCGCCATTCAGGATGAGCAGGTGCGAGTCACGGGCAAGCAGATCGATGATCTGCAGGCCGTCATGACGCTGCTCAAAGGGACGGAGTTGGAGCTCCCCCTTCAATTCGTGAATATGAAGAAATAACCGGAGGCGGCCATGCACGCGTTCATGATCCAGTTTTGGACCTGGCTTTGGACTCATCCCCTGGCCGGAGGCATTGTGGCCGTCGTGGTGGCGCTGCTTTTATGGAAACAGCCCCGGCAGACGATGAAGCTGGGGCTCGCCATCATGGTGCTGGTGGTTCTGGGCTATCTTGTCTCCGGGCTCGCAAACTTCACCATGTCCGGCATGGCCACCAAGGAGCGGATGGTCGATACCAAGTAAGGAGTTTTCATGCCGCACGTCATTGTGGAATGGACGGCTGGCGTTTCCGGGCTTGTCGAGCGTGAGCGGCTTATGCGGCGCATAGCCATGGCCATGGATGAAGTGGGATGCTTCAAGGCCGATGACATCAAGGTGCGCTGCCGTGAGGCGCTGTGGTCCTTCATGGGAGTGGAGGCGCAGGAGCATTTTTACGTTGCGGCGGAAATTCAGGTTTTGGACAACAAGACCGACGAACAGCTGCAGAGGATGGGGAATTCGGTGCTCAAGGTGCTGCAGGAGGAGTTTCCCGCGCAGCCTTGCAAATCGTCCATCACGGTCCGCTTTACGCTGATGAATCCGTCCTTGTATTTTCGCGCAGTGAATTCCTGAGGATTCTTACCTGGTCATCGGCAGGAGCATGCGCACAGTGGTGCCGTGGCCCGGCAGTGATGAGAACTCAAGCCGCCCGCCGTGCTCGTGCATGATCGCCGAGGAGATGGACAGGCCAAGGCCCGTGCCACCCTGCTCGCGCTTGGTGGTGAAGAAGGGGTCCTGGATGTATTTGAGGTCGAGCGGGTCGATGCCGCAGCCGTTGTCACGCACTTCCACCCCGGCCCAGGCCTGATCCTCTCCGAAGCGTGACAGGACCCGCACCGTGATCTCGCCGCCCGTGGCGGGCACTGCCTCGCAGGCGTTGACCAGCAGATTGATGAGCACCTGGATCAGGCGTTGCGGGTCGGCGTCCACCAGGGGGCCTTCCGGGGCCAGCCGCACCAGATAGTTGGGGGCCGCATTCTTGAGTTTGTGCCGCACAAAGGCCAGCGCGCCGGCCACGACATTGTTCACGTCCGTTGTCTCGCGTTCTCCTTCCGGGCGCTGGCGCGAGTAGTCCTTGAGCCGGGACACGATGTCTTTGATCCGTTCCGACCCGTCGATCATGCCCTGCAGCAGAAAAGGCATCTGTTGCCGAAGTTCCGAATATTCCAATCCGCCGAGCACAAAATCCCCATGTTCGTCCTGATATTCATCCAGGACATGCAAGGCATCGGTCCATACATCGCGCAGCAGGGGAAGATTGAGGGTCAGGAAGCTGTTTGGGTTGTTGATCTCATGGGCCACGCCCGCCACCAGCACTCCCAGCGACGACATCTTGTCCGCCTGGATCATCTTCTGTCCGCGCAGCTCCGCCTTGCGTTCGGCCTCCTTGCGGGTCGTGATGTCCGTCAGTTTGCCTTCGATGAAGACCGTGCGCGCCTGATCATCCTTTTCGCTCCTGGCGTTGAACTCAACCCAGATCTCGCTGCCGTCCTTGCGGCGCATGCGCGTCTCGAAATCCTTGACCACCCCGTCCCTGCGCAGAATCGAGAAAACCCGCTCCCGGTCATCCGGGTCGCAATAGAGCTGCTGGCTGATGTTCGTGACCGTGGCCATGAGGTCTTCAGGAGAATCGTAGCCAAGGATGCGGGCCATTTCGCGGTTGGCTTCCAGAAAGCGCCCTGCGGAGGTTGAGCGGTAGATTCCTTCCAGGGCCTTCTCGAAGATGGCCCGGTACTTTCGGCCCTCCTCCTCGCGCTCGCTCCATTCGGTGATGTCGTGGGCAAAGACCGCGGCCCCCAGAATCTCCCCGCCGCGCAGCAGGGGCACGTAGGTGTTCTGGTAGAAGCCGATCTCCCCTTTCGGTTTGCGGTACTTGCGGCGCAGGATGTAGGATTCGCCGGCCAGGACCCGGTCGAAATTACGGCGCGATGCGGCGCGTTCTTCGGGGTCGGCCAGGATGTCGAACACGTGCATGCCCGGATGGATGTCCAGGTTCCAGTTGTGTTTGACGAATTCGCGGTGGGCCTGATTGAAGGTGATGTAGTTGTAGTTCAGGTCAAGGGAAAAAAGCATGACGTTGAGGGGCGTGTCGACCAGGGCTCTCAGGTCCTGCAGCTCACGCGTCAGGGCGCGGTTCGAGCGCTCCAGTTCGCGCAGCCTGTGCAGCAGATCCTCACGCCCTGCCGTCATGAGTCGATGTCCTCGTTGCGGCGGATATTGTTCAGCCTCTTGTTCAGCGCCTGCCGGGAAACGCCGAGGATGCCTGCGGCCATGGCCTGGTTGTCTCCGGTGCGGCGCATGGCCTCGCGCACGAGGCTGGTGCAGACCTGTTTCAGGGTCGGCAGCTCCGGTCCGAACTGAAGGCGCGCGCCCTCGCCGGGCATGGCCTTGAGCGCGGCTTTGGGGTGTTTGTCCACGTGGGCTCTGATACGGTCGATATTGAGCTCTTCGTCACCTGAGCAGCTTAAAGCGTCGAGGATGAGGAACTGCAGTTCTCGGATGTTGCCCGGAAATGCGTAGCCCGCGAGCACGGTCAGAAGCTCGGGCGGCACTCCGGGGCGTTTGCGCTGCTGGCAGCCCTGGCGCATGAAATGGTCGATCAGGAGCGGCAGGTCCTCGCGGCGTTCGCGCAAGGGGGGCAGATGCACGTGGTGGGCGCGCAGCCGGTAATACAGGTCGGATCGGAAGCGTTCCGGCTCACCCATGCTCTCCGGATCGACATTCGTGGCCGCGATGATGCGGGCGTCGGTCTTGCGGGTCACGTCGGAGCCGATGGGCAGATATTCGCGTTCCTGTACCAGGCGCAGCAGTTTGACCTGGGAGGCGGAAGGAAGGTCGCCGATCTCGTCCAGGAAGAGGGTGCCCGCCTTGGCGTTCTCCACCAGACCGGGCCGGGCTCTGTCGGCGCCGGTGAAGGCTCCTTTCTTGTGCCCGAACAGGGTGTCGGCAAAGATGTTGTCATCGAGGCCGGCCACGTTGACGGGCACGAATTCGCCCTGGCGGCCGCTTAAATTGTGGATGACCTTGGCCACCAGCTCCTTGCCGACCCCGGATTCCCCGGTGATGAGCACGGGCTGAGTGCTGCGGGCGATGGCCTCGATGTACTGGAAGATGGAGCGCATGGCCTTGGAGCAGGTGATGATGGGCGCAAAGGCCTCGGGGTGCTCGAGCGTGTCCTGCAGAAAGCGGGTGCGCAGGCTGCTGTTTTCGCGCTTGAGTTCGCGGATCTCGATGGCATGCCGGATGCCCGAAACCAGACTGCTCTTGTCGTTGGTTTTGACAAAGAAATCAAAGGCTCCGCGCTTGATGCACTGCACGGCCGTCTCCACCTGGCTCATTCCGGTGATGACCAGGATCGGCACATCCGGGTTGGTCGCGGCAGCGGCGTCGATGAGCTCTTCCCCGGACATGCCGGGCATGGCCAGATCCACGGCCATGACCTCGATCTCCGTCGTGGCCAGGATTGCGGGCACTTTGGTGCTGTCCTGGCAGCAGATGATGTTGTCGATGCCGTGAGATTTCAGCGCCAGGGAAAAGGACCGCAGCCACGTGTCCTCGTCGTCCACGAGCAGAACAGGATAGGTCGGGAATTTGGTCATGAGTACGCCCTAGTCGTATGTGCGTTCGTCGACAAGGGCCGCAGCCCCTTCGGGGATGGTTTCCCCCAGACCGAGGATAACCACGGCCGGCCGCAGTTTGATGGCCTCCTGAAAGGCCGCGCCCACGACTCCCGCGTCGGCGGGTCCGCTCGTTTCTATGCGCAGCGTCAGGTTCTCCTTGCCGTCGGCATTGCCGACCACCACCTGATGCCGCAGGATCTGCGGGAAGCGGCTCATGGCCTCGGCCACCTGGGACGGATAGATGAACTGGCCGCGAACCTTGGCCGTGTCATCAACGCGGCCGAGGATGCCCTGCAGCCTGGGAGTTGTCCTGCCGCAGGCGCAGGGCGCGTCGGACAGTCGCGACAGGTCACCCGTGGCCAGGCGGATCAGCGGATAGTCCGGGGTGAAGGGCGTGACCACCACCTCGCCGAGCTCGCCAGTGGGCACGGGGCGGCCCGTGTGCGGATCGCAGATTTCCACGAAGCAGCGGTTTGAGAGATGCATTCCGCCGAGTTCCTGGCACTCGTACGCGATGCAGCCGACATCGGCGGTGCCGTACCCCTGGCGGATGAGCATGCCGAACATGTCCTGGACGCTTGTGCGCAGGCTCTCCGGCAGGCGTTCGGCGGCCACGAATCCGACCTGAAGGCGCAAATCCTTCCTTGGGTCGAGTCCTTTCTCTATAGCTTTTTCGCCAAGCGATTTGAGAAAAGTGGTCATGCCGACGAAGGCGGTCACGGGCAGCTCCTGCATGAGCTGCAACTGCACGGCGGAATTGCCGGGGCCAGCCGGAATCACGGCGCAGCCCAAGGCGTGCAGGGGTTCTTCAAGCATGAGGCCGGCCGGGGTGAGGTGATAGCTGAAGGTCATCTGCGCCAGGTCGCCGTCGCGGAAGCCCGCGGCGTAGAAAGCCTCGGTCCAGCCCCAGTAGTCGGTGCCCCGGCCTTCGGGATCGTAGATGGGGCCGGGGGATTGGTAGATGCGCGAGAGTTTTCCGGGGGCGCGGGACAGAAACCAGGACAATCCCTTTTCCCGCTGCAGGCGGGAAAGATCCTTTTTGCGCAGCACAGGGATGGAGGTGAAATCATCGATGGAGCGGATCTCGTCCGCTACGATGTCCGCCGAGGCAAGGCGGTCCCGAAATTCCCCCTCGAAGGACAACGCCTTTTCAACCACGGCCTGGATGGATTGCCACTGCCTGTTCGTCCTTGCGGACTCGGATTCGGTTTCAAGGTCGTGATAATAGCCCCGTGTTCTGTCCATGAACGCTCCAGTCAAGAGTTGTTTGGGAGAATGTCTAAGTCCTTGCGAGGGTGGTCACCGGTCCACATGGCTGCAAGGCGCCCTCATCCGAGCCAGCGTTTGCGGCGTCTGTAATGCTTCACGTCGTGATAACTGCGTTTCTCACCGCCGTGCCCAAGGCCAAGATAGAATTCCTGCACGTCCGGGTTGCGCAGCAGTTCCTCGCCCTTGCCGTCCATGACGATGCGGCCGTTCTCCATGATGTAGCCGTAGTCGGCGAGGGACAGGGCCATGCGCGCGTTCTGCTCCACCAGCAGCACGCTGACGTCCTCGGTCTTGTTGATCCTGCGCACGATGTCGAAGATCTCCTCCACCAGCAAAGGCGCAAGGCCCAGGGACGGCTCATCGAGCAGCAGGAGCTTGGGATTGGCCATGACCGCCCGGCCGATGGCCAGCATCTGCTGTTCGCCGCCGGACATGTAGCCCGCGAGCTGGTTGCGGCGCTCCTTGAGTCTTGGGAAATACGCATACACCTTTTCCACGTTGTGCGCAAAAAGGCGCGCGGGTTGCGTGTAGCCTCCGCAGCGCAGATTCTCCTCCACGGTCAGGTCCTCGAAGATGCGGCGTCCCTCCATGACCTGAAAAACCCCGGCCCGGACCAGTTTTTCCGGGACGAGGCGGACCGTCTCCGTGCCGTCATACAGGATGGACCCGGAGGTGACCTTGCCGTTCTCCCCGGCCAGGAGTCCGGAGATGGCTTTGAGGGTGGTGGACTTGCCCGCGCCGTTGGCGCCCAGGAGCGTGGTGATGCTGCCTGCGGCCACGTCCAGGGACAGACCTTTAAGGACCAGGACCACATCGTTGTAGACCACTTCCAGGTTCATGACTTGGAGGATGTTCATCGGTTTTTTCTCGGGGATGGTATTCAGAATTGTACTGTGCTGTGGTGGAGGGGCAAGGTCCGGCTGTGCCTCGCGCCGTGCCCCTCCGCCGGGGACTTAATGTCCCAGCCATTCCTTTTTTCGTTCCAGGGTCTCGGTCTTGACGAATTCAAGCTTGCCGCCCTTGAAGGCGGTGATGTTCACGGACAGGTTCGGGCGGTGGTCGTCCGCGAAGAAGCTGATGGCCGGGGCCAGTCCCTGGGGATCGAAATCGCGCATGGTTTCGAGCGCCTCCTTGATGGTCACGCCGGTCACTTCACCCTTGGCCGCGGCCATTTTCATGCCCTCGCACATGACCATGGCGGACACGAACCCTCGCACGTAGTGGGTCATCTGCGGCTCGTCCTTGGTCACTTCGCGGATGATTTTCATGCCTGGCACATCCTGTCCATAGATGACTCCACCCTGCAGGCCGAAGTGTCCATTGGCCGCGTCGCCGCCGAGCTTGAAGATGTTCTCGTCACTGCTCCAGATGTTGGTCAGGAAGGTGCATTTCATGCCCAGTTTCTGCGCGTCCTTCATGATCACGGCCGTGGACGGTGTGGTGCCGCCGGTCCAGACAAAGTCGGGTTCGACCTTCTTGAGGCTCAACAGCTGCGGGGTGGCGTCGATGGCTTTTAAGTCCACGTTTTCCTGGCCCACGATCTCAAAGCCGAGCTCGGCCGCATATTCCTTCATGGCCGGGATGGGCACGCTGCCGTAAGGGTTGTCCGGAAAAACGAAGGCCAGCTTGGGCGCGCGTGTTTCCTTCCAGGACTCGCGCAGGTACTTGAGTCCGGCCCGGCCCTGGGTCGAATAGTCGGGCGCGGCGGTGAAGTTGTAGGGCGCCTTGGTCGGGTCCATCAGATGAGCAGAGTAGGAGGCCGAGAAGACCGGGATTTGGTCCTTGGCCACGAACTTGACCAGCGCTTCGGTATCGCCCGTGCCCCAACCCTGCAGGGCCACGATGCCGCTGGAGGTGAAGCGTTTGTAGGCGGCCAGGGCCTGCTGCACGTTGTAGGCGTAATCGACCTGGATGAGCTCGATGGGCTGCCCGGCGATGCCGCCGTTGTCGTTCAGCCAGGCGACATAGGCCTTGATGCCATCGGCATAGGGCGCGCCCACGCTGGACGTTGGTCCGGTCAGGTCGGACAGGAGGCCCACCTTGTAGGCGGCCGATGCCGTGCTGATGCTGGCGATCAGAGCCAGGACGGTCAGGACAAGAAGCTTTTTCATGGTGTCTCCGGATGCGGCAAAAGGTTTTCCCGGCGCGAAGGCCGAGGCGTTAATATGCAAAGGGGAACAGCTTCCAATAGGCCTTGGTCAGCCGCCATTTGCGGGCCAGACCTTCTGGCTCGAAGATGAGGAAGAGCACCAGCATGAGCCCGAAGACCCCTTCCTTCATGGGCACGATGATGGCGCTCAAGTCCGGGGCGATGCCCCCCAGTGACGTGGTCAGAAGATTCAGCATCTCCGGCAGCAGGGTGATGAAGATCGCCCCGAAGATGGAACCCAGGACAGAGCCCATGCCGCCGATGATGATCATGGCCAGATAGCTGATGGACAGCCCCATGGAGAACTGCTCCGGGGTGATGTACATGGTGTAGTGCGCCCACAGCCCTCCGGCGATGCCCGCCAGAAAGGAACTCAGCCCAAAGGCCTGCAGCTTGAAGGCGAACAGATTCACGCCCACGTTCTCGGCGGACTGGTGGTAGTCGCGGATGGCCACAAAGGCCCGCCCCGGCCGGGTGCGGATGACGTTGGTCACGACCAGGACGCACAGCACGGCCACAAACAGGATGAGGTAGAAGATCTTGGAGTCGGTATCAAAGGAATAGCCCATGATTTCCGGGGCATTGACGGGCAGGCCGTTGGCTCCGCCGGTCAGGTCGCCGGCATGCAGAAAGACGTATTCAAGGATGAGCTGGGCGGCCAGGGTGGAGATGGCCAGATAGATGCCCTTGAGGCGCAGCGACGGGATGCCGAAGACCATGCCTATCATGGCGGCCACCGCCCCCCCGCCGAGCAGGGCCAGGAAAAAGGGCACGCCCATGTTGGAGAGCACCGCCGCGCCGTAGGCCCCCACGCCGACGAATGCACCGTGCCCCAGCGACATCTGGCCGCAGACGCCGGTCAAGAGGTTCAGGGACACCGCCCCAATGACCGCGATGAGGATCAGGTTCAGGATGGACATGACGTAGGAGTCCAGAAACTGCGGGCATGCCAGCAGCGCCGCGAAGAAAAGGGCCAGGCAGGTCTTCTGGAACTTCGAAGGGAAGAGTCCGTCCTCGCGGGCGTAGGTCGTGTAGAAGAGTCCGCATTTGTGCATGCTCATACCCGTTCAATCTCCTTGGTTCCGAACAGTCCGTAGGGCTTGATCATGAGGATGACCACCAGGATCACAAAGGAGGCCACCTCCTTGAATCCGCCAAGGTCAAAGAGGTCCTTGGCCGCGCCTTCGCAGATGTTTTCCAGCACTCCGATGATGAGCCCGCCCAGGGCCGCGCCGAGCAGGCTGTCGAGGCCCCCCAGGATCACGGCCGGGAAGACCTTGAGGCCGAGGTGCCCGAGCTGCGCGTTGATGCCGTTGATGTTGCCGAGGATGATGCCGCCGATGCTCGAAACCACGGCCGCAATGCACCACGACAGGGCGAAGATGGATTTGATGCCGATGCCCATGGACTGCGCCGCCTGCTGGTCGAAGGCCGTGGCCCGCATGGCGATCCCCAGGGACGAATATTTGAAGAAGAGGGTGAAAATCCCGAAGAGCAGGAGCGAGAGTCCGAAGGCGGCCACATAGACCGGGGCGATGGGCAGCCCCATGAGCATGAACGGTTCCTGGGGCAGGATGGGCGGAAAGACCTGGATCTGGGTGCCCCAGGTCATCTGCACGAAGGATTTGAGCATGGAAGAGAGCCCGATGGTCACCATGATGACGGAGATGATCGGCTCACCGATGAGGGGCCGCAGTATGAGGCGCTCCACGAGGATGGCCAGGACAATGGAAAAGACCAAAGTCAGAAGGAAAGAGAGCGCGAAGGGCAGCTGGTACTGCACGGTCAGGGCGAAGCAGACGTAGGCCCCGACCATGACCAGTTCGCCCTGGGCGAAATTGACGACCTTGGTGGCCTTGAAAATGATGACGAATCCCAAGGCCACCAGGCTGTAGATGGAGCCGACCACCAGGCCGTTGATGATGAGTTGGAGATAATATTCCATGCTGTGTTCCTTACTGTTGCCGGATGTCGCGGATGCAGATGGCTCCCGTCATCTCGCGGTGCGAGCCGTCCTGGTAGGTGATGGCGATGCACAGGTCCGTATTGTCCGTGCCGTCGTACAGCGCGCGGATCAGCTCCGCGTAGCGTTCATTGATGACCTTGCGCCGGATCTTCCTCGTGCGGGTCAGTTCGCCGTCGTCGGCGTCGAGTTCCTTGAAGAGCAGGGCAAAGCGCGTCACTTCGGTGCCGGGCTGCAGGGAGGGGTTGATGGCCCGGATTTCGGACTCGATCAGGTCGTAGAGCTCGGGCTTGGCCGCCAAGTCCTGGTAGGTGGTGTGGGTCAGGCCCTTGGACTCGGCCCAGCGGCCTGCGATGTCGCCGTCCAGGCAGATGACGGCGCTGATGAACTCGCGCTCGTGTCCGAGGACCACGGCTTCCTGCACATAGGTCGAGAACTTGAGCTTGTTCTCGATGAACTGTGGCGAGAAACGCACGCCCTTGCCCGTGGTCATGACGTCGGAGAGGCGGTCGATGATGACGAGCTGGCCGTTGTCCTTGAAGAATCCGGCGTCCCCGGAGTGCAGCCAGCCATCGGTGATGGTCTCGGCGGTGGCGGCGTCGTTGCCGAGGTAGCCTTTGAACACGGCGGCGCTTCTGGACAGGATCTCGCCGTCCTCGGAGATGCGGATCTCGGTCCCGGTGATGGGTTCGCCCACGGACTCGAAGCTGACCGCGCCATCGCGGTGGATGCAGGAGATGCCCGCGATCTCGGTCTGGCCGTAAATCTGCTTCAGGTTCACACCCATGGCGTGAAAAAAGGTGAAGGTGTCGGGTCCCAAGGGAGCTCCGCCCGTGGACGCGGAGCGGATGCGCGAGAAGCCGAGCCGGTCGCGCAGCGCCCGGAAGAGTCCCCAGTCGGCCAGCTTGTTGGCCATGCGCAGGCCGGCTGAAGGCGTCTCGCCGCGCAGGATCACGCCTGCATATTTGAGCCCGATGGGCATGAAGGTGTTGAAGAGGAAACGCTTGAAGCGGGTGGTCTCCATAATGCGCACCCGGACCTTGGCAGCCATGTTCTCCCAGACTCGTGGCGGCGAGAAAATGAGGTGTGGCCCGATCTCGCGGATGTTTTCCTGCACGGTGTCTGGTTCTTCGGGGAAATTGACGCAAAATCCGAACAACAGGGCCGAGGACACGGCCATCATCTGTTCGCCCATCCAGGCCAGGGGCAGGAAGGACACGAACTCGTCGGTGTCGCGCTTGGGGTCGGACTGGCCGAGGTTCCAGGCCATGGAGAGGAGATTTTTGTGCGAGAGCATGGCCAGCTTGGGCCGCCCGGTGGAGCCGGAGGTGGTGGCGATGAGCGCCGTGTCGTCCGGGGAGACGTCCTCGATCCAGTTCTCGAATTCGTGCGCACTGGCTTTACCGAGAGCGCGGATCTCGTCGAAGGATTTGAGCCCCGGCGCATCGTATCCGATCAGGCCCTTGGAGTCGTGATAGACGACGTATTCGAGGAGCGGCAGGGAGTCTCGGATGGACAGGATCTTGTCGACCTGTTCCTGGTCCTCGGCAACAACCAGGCGGGCCTTCGAGAGCTCGAACACGTAGCCGATCTCTTCTCCTGGCGAATCCTGATACAGCCCGAGGGAAACGCCGCCCAGCCCCTGAATGGCCAGCTGCGCCCAGAGCCATTCGGGGCGGTTGTCGCCGATGATGACGATGATGTCTCCCCGGCCCAGGCCCAGGGCCTTCATGCCCGCCGCGAACTCGGCGGTGATGGTCCAGTACGTCAAATAGGAAAAGGGCTGCCAGATGCCGAAGCTTTTTTCGCGCAGGGCCGTGCGGCCGGGACGGTTCCGGCTGTTTTCGAGGAGCAGTCTGGGGAGGGTGGTTTCGTACGGAGCGGTCATTTAGCGTCCCTTATAGAGCGCGTCATCATCGCCGAGATAGGCGCTGATGACCTTGGGATTGTTCTGGATGGCTTCGGGCGTTCCGCTGGCCAGCACCCGGCCGAAGTCGAGCACGATGACATGGTCCGAGAGATCCATGACCACGCCCATGTCGTGCTCGACCAGAAAGACGGTCACGCCCCACTCCTCGTTGATGTCGAGGATGGAGCGGGCCATGTCCTCGGTCTCCTCAAGGTTCATGCCCGCCATGGGTTCGTCGAGCAGCAGCAGTTCGGGTTCGGCGGCCAGGGCGCGGCCCAGCTCGACCTTTTTCTGTACCCCGTAGGGCAGGTGTCCTGCTATCTGGTGGCGGTAGGGGGAGAGGTTCAGGAAATCGATGATCTCTTCCACCCGCTGCCTGTGGCGATCCTCTTCGGCTCTGGCCTTGCCGAGGTAGAAGATGGAGGCCAGCAGTCCGTAATTAAGGCGCGAGTGGCGCCCGACCATGAGATTGTCGAGAACCGAGAGGCCACGGAACAGCGCGATGTTCTGGAAGGTGCGGGCCAGGCCGAAGCCCGTGCGCTTGTGCGCGGGCACGCCTGAGAGTTCGCGCTCGCCCATGCTGATCTTGCCCTTGGTAGGGGTGTAACGGCCGGAGATGCAGTTGAGCATGCTGGTCTTGCCCGCGCCATTGGGGCCGATGAGCGAGGTGATGCTTCCCTTTTGTACGCTGCACGACACTCGGGACAGGGCGGCCACGTTCTTGAAGGTCAGGGTGACCTCCTGCACCGCGAGCAGGGGACTACTGCCATTCATGCTTGAAATCCTCGGGCCCGACCACGTCGTAACCGGCTTTCTGCAGGGCCGCGGCAATGGAGGATGGGTTGGGCGTGTCCACGCGGATGACGACCATGCGCCGGTCCTGGTGGGTGAAGGTGCCGGTGGAGATGATGGAATAGCCGAGGGAGTCGATGATGCCCGAAACCTCTTTGAGCACCCCGGGCCGGTCCACGACCTCGAACACGATGCGCGAGCCGCCCTGTCCGTAGCCCATCTCCTCGGCCAGCACTTCGAGCATGACCGTGCGGTTGATGTAGCCGATGAGATCGCCGTCCGGGTTGACCACGGCGAGACCGGCCAGGTTCTTGGCATGCATGAGCATGGCGGCGGTTTCGATTTCCGCTTCCGGAGCGACGGAGATCATGTCCTTGCGCATGATCCGTCCGACGGTCAGCTTGGAGAGCAGATAGTTGAGTTCATGCTTGTCCAGGCCGGTCATGAGCGAGGGCATGGCCGCGCTGATATCCTCCGTGCGCACATAACCCGCCAGCTTTCCGTCCTTGACCACGAACAGCATCCAGAGCTGCTGCTCGTCCATGAGCCGCTGCGCGTCCTCGACCAGGGCATCGGGCGGCATGGCGATGAAATTCTTGAGCATCTTGAGCCCTACAAACATGGTTGCTCCTTTTCTCGGGGTGAACAGGTTTTCAAGTACTTAAGGAAGGATCGTGCCAGAACGGCTTTGTGAGCGCCCATGTTTTGCGCCGAGCTATTATTTTTTATATTTAGTATTTTAATTCAGAATGTTGAGTTTCGTACTCAGTTTGGACAGAGGTGGGTTTCAGGTGCTTCGGGGAGGGCTCGTTGACGGGAGTAGGGTGCGGTTTTGCAATAAATATTGACAAAAGTATGTGGCGCGTCCTTTGGAAGGTCGTGGGAAAGGGGGATGGCGATTGCAATTAAAGTTGCAAAAGCAAAATAAGTGGCATTAAAAAAAGTGCATCGGTTGACAGATGGAAATGCGGGTATTATTTTGAACATAAGTTCATAATAAGGAGAGCTCGTGGGACGCAGAAGAAAATGCAGGATTGTGGCCGATGTGCCTGCGGTGACGGTTTTCAAGCCGCAGGGTGTGCCCATGGGGCAACTCTATGGCGTCGTGCTCGGCCTGGACGGGCTTGAGGCGATGCGTCTGGTGGACGGCGAAGGGATGAGTCAGGAAGAGGCCGCAGTTTTGATGCAGGTCTCCCGTCCCACCCTCAGTCGCATTCTGGCTGAGGCGCGCACCCAGGTGGCGCGGGCCCTGTCGCGAGGATGGGCCATCCGGATCGAAGTGGATGGGGAGCACACTGCGACAAGTGGAAATAAAGAACAAAACATGGCTCCGTATTGCCGGCGCACACAAGATTGCGCCAGGGAAGCGGGGCGGAAACAAGGAGACATATCATGCCAGGACGTACCGGACAAGGCGGACAGGGTGGAAGAGGTGGTCGAGGCCAGGGTGGCGGAGGCCAGGGCGGTCGGGGACAGGGCGGATGTCGCAAGCAGGGCCCGGGTGCTGGTTCAGGAGGCGTAGCCGGAGGTCAGGCCGGGGTTGGTCCGGGTCGCAAGCGTCGGGATGGATCTTGCGTGAGCGATCCCGTGGTTCCGGAACCGGTTCCGGCAGGGATTGACAAGGAAAATTCACAGGCATAAATGCTCATTTGAGCAAAACGGAGAAGCCATGCCACGACCCAGGAAATGCCGCCGCATCGAAGGATGCCCCAAGGCGTCCTTTTTCAAACCGCAGGGAATTCCCCTGCGCGAACTGACGGAAGTCTATTTGACCATGGATGGCTTTGAAGCCCTGCGCCTGTCCGACTATCAGGGCCTGAGCATGGAAGAAGGTGCCGAGCGCATGCATGTCTCACGGCACACGTTCGGCCGCATCCTTGGAGATGCCCGTCGTGTCGTGGCCAAGGCGCTTGTGGATGGGTTGGCGCTGCACATCGCTCATGATGCCCAGATGCCTTGTTTACAACTGTATCCGGACCGTGTGTCGGCCCGCAGGAAGGAGCTTAGCATGACCAAGATAGCCATAACCAGTGAAGGCCCGAACATGACTGACCGCGTTGATCCGCGTTTTGGCCGCGCCGCGGGATTCGTCGTCGTCGATCTTGAGACCATGGAGTCCAAGTACATCGACAACGGCGGTTCCCAGACCCTGTCGCATGGGGCCGGCATTCAGGCCGCTGAAAACATCATCAACGCCGGAGCATCTGTGCTCCTGACCGGGAGCGTTGGCCCCAAGGCTTTTTCAGCCCTCAAAGGCGGGGGCGTGAAGATAGGCCACAACATGAGCGGTGGCACCGTGGCCGATGCGGTGGAAGCATACAAGGCGGGCAAGGTTGAATTCACCGACTCTCCAAACAGATAGGGTGTCATCATGATCGTTTCGGTTGCCAGCGGAAAGGGCGGCACAGGCAAGACCACGGTCACGGCCTCTCTGGCCGTGACGTGGTCCCGGCCTCTGATGGCCGTTGATCTGGACGTGGAAGAGCCCAATCTTCATTTGTTCCTGAAACCTGAAATAACAGGCACGGAAATCGTGACTCTCGAAGTCCCTGTGGTGGACGAGAGCAAATGCACATATTGCCGCAAGTGCGCCGAGCTGTGCCAGTTCAAGGCCATCGCGGTCATGGGCAAGGCCATCATGACCTTTCCGGAGATGTGTCATGGGTGCGGCGGCTGCATGGCCATCTGCCCCGAGGGCGCCATCAGTGTGGGGACGCGTGAGCTCGGGGTCATGGAGCGGGGCGTTTCCCGTGCGACGCTGCCGTGCCTGACCGGGCGGCTGCGCGTTGGCGAGGCCATGAGCCCGCCGCTCATGCGCTACGTGCGTTCGTGCATGCGGGCCGAGAGCGCGGAGCAGTCCATGGATGTACTTGTTGACGCCCCTCCCGGCGTGAGTTGTCCGGCCATGAGCGCAGTCGCCGACAGCGATGTCATCGTGCTGGTCACCGAGCCCACACCATTCGGTTTTCATGATTTCAAGTTGGCTTGGGAAGCCTTCTCGCCTTACGAGAAGCCCATCGCCGTGGTCATCAACCGGGCAGGGCTCGGGGATAATCGTGTCTATGAATTTTGCGCGGCCCAAAACCTGCCGATTCTGGCTGAAATTCCCTACCGCCGCGACATTGCGGAGCATTATTCCAAGGGATTTATCCTGGCCGAACTGGATTCGGATCTGGGCGAGCTGTTTTCCAAGCTGGGCCGGGACTTGCGGCAGCTGGCCAAGGAGGTCGTGCATGCGTGAGGTAGTTGTGATCAGCGGCAAAGGCGGCACGGGAAAGACTTCCCTGACTGCGGCATTCGCCCATTTGGCCGAGAGCAAGGTGATCTGTGACCTTGATGTGGACGCTCCGGATCTGCATCTCCTGCTTGACCCCACTATCATCCGTGACGAGGCCTTCATTTCCGGACACGAGGCGGTCATCGACCCTCAGAAATGCGTGGGATGCGGTCTTTGCGCGTCCATGTGCCGTTACGGCGCCATCGACGAGAAGGACGGCGTTTTCAGCATTGCCCCACTGCGGTGCGAAGGGTGCAAGGTCTGCGTGGCTTTTTGCCCGGAACAGGCCATAGACTTTCCCCCCAGGCATTGCGGGCAGCATTACATGAGCGAGACGCGGTTCGGCCCGATGGTGCATGCACAGCTTTTCCCCGGACAGGAAAACTCGGGCCTCCTGGTTTCGCGCCTGAAGAAGGAAGCCCGGGTGCTCGCCGAAGAGCGCGGCTTAAAGCTTATCTTGTGCGATGGCGCGCCGGGCATCGGTTGTCCGGTCATCGCCTCCCTCTCGCAGACGGATCTGGCCGTGGTCGTGACCGAACCGACCCCGTCGGGCGTGCACGATCTGGAGAGGGTGGCCAGCCTGTGCGATCATTTTCGCACCAAGGTTGCCGTCGTGGTCAACAAGCACGATCTTAATCCAGAGCAAACAAGTCGAATTGGTGCGTTGTGTTCGGAAAAAGGGTATACGCTGGCGGCGTTGTTGTCCCACGACACGGCGGTCACCGAAGCCATGGTGCGGCGTCAGGCCGTGACCGAAGGCCCGGACAGCGAGATTGGCACGCAAGTTCGTCAGGCATGGCAAGCGATTACGGATCTTTTAAAATCATAAGTGTACGGAACAAGGAGAAACATGGTCATGGAAAATGTTAGAATTGCAGTCCCCTCGGCTCTTCCCGGCGGACTTGAAGCTGAAGTCGGTGCCCACTTTGGTCACTGTGATCTTTACACCATCATCGACGTTGAAAATGGTGCCGTGTCCCAGGTCAGCACGTTGCCCAACGTCCCCCATGAACAGGGCGGTTGCATGGCCCCGGTCAACCATCTGGCCCAGAACGGCGTCAACCTGCTCATTGCCGGCGGCATGGGCATGCGCCCACTCATGGGTTTCAATCAGGTCGGCATCGATGTCTTTTATGGCGCGGGCGCACCGAGTGTCGGTACGGCCGTTGACGCGCTCCTGAAGGGCACCCTGGTCAAATTCACCCAGGAATACACCTGCGGCGGCGGACACTAGTCATCCTCGCTGGTCGGGCGGTTTTGCCGATGAAGACCGTCCGGCCTTTTTCACGACGCCTGTAGGAGGCCGACATGCACGTGGTCATTCTCACCGATCGGAAAGAATCGTTGCTCGAATTTGCCCAGGGTTTGGGGGGCGATGTCGAATGGGCAACGGCTTCCGATGATGTCCTGAGCAGGGCAAAGACCCCGCCGTGGCAGCTCGTCGTTGTCGACGCGGCGATGCCAGGCATGAAGTACAAGACTTTTCTGATGGATCTCTTGCGTGTGAACGCCATGCTGAGCACCGTGGTCGTCACGGACATGGACGAGGAAGCGTTCCACGAAGACAGCGAAGGGCTGGGCGTGCTTTGCGCCGTGCCGGAGAACTCCGGACGCGACCAGGGGATCAAAGTCATGGACAGGCTTCGCCTGTTGTTGGGGCTTGGATAGGCCTTCGGCAGGCGGCATTCTGCGCCGGGGCATTCATCCCGACGGCTACAACTCGTCAGCCCCCACTGGGCAGGCATGAACTGCATATCGCAAGTCACCACTGTCCACGCACCGCCTGGTGTCATTCCCGCGAAGGCGGGAATCCATCCTGCGAGCTGCAACCGTTCAAGACCTGGATCCCCCGCCTTCGCGGGGATGACTTCGAGGCGACGCGCAGGCTGGTGTTGCGGTGCGCATGCCTGGACAGGCATGTAACCAGCGCAATGCCCGAATTATTGAAAAAGGGGACCATCCTACCGGACAGTCCCCTTTTCTTTCACCTTGCCGTAAAACCTTAATTGTATTCGTTCATGGCCGCGTCGGCATAGGTGTCTTCGAGCACCTTGCGCAGACGGAAGGCGCCTTCGATCATGGGAGCCAGCTTGGGCAGGCCGTCGATCTTGTCGACATAGCTGAACGCGCCCATGACTTCGGCCAGGCGGCGGGTTTCTTCGCTGCCGTGTCCGGTGAAGAGCACGACCTGGATCTTGGAGTTGATTGCCTTGATCTGTTTCAGGGTTTCGATGCCGTCGATGCCGGGCATCTCGATGTCGAGAACCACGACATCGTAACTTTTCTTCTTGACCATATCCAGGGCGTCATCACCGGTATGGGCGACATCCGGGGATACGCCGTACAGGATATTCAGCCGGTCGGCGAGAATGCGGCACAGATCCTTCTCGTCGTCCACGATCAGAAGCTTCATCTTGTTCATGTTCATTCCTCCTTGGCAGATGCCGGATCTTCCGGCCCGTTATGTTCGTTGTGCGCATGCACGGCCATGGGCACCTTTATGGTGAAGGTCGAGCCGTGCCCAGGGGTGCTGCGCACGGATATGCTCCCTCCCATGGCCTCGATGATGCCGTGGCAAATAGCCAGCCCCAGACCAATCCCCTTGCCCACCTCTTTGGTTGAGAAAAAGGGTTCGAAAATTCGTGTCAGCAGATGCTCTTCGATGCCGCAGCCGGAATCCTGCACTGAAATAAGGAACTCCGCGTCCTCGGAGGCGACTCGTACCACCAGCAGCCGTTCCCCGGCAGGCGTTGATTCGAGTGCATCCAGGGCGTTGTCGACAAGATTGCCCAGGACTTGGCTCCATTCAGATTCCGGCAGTTGGAGCTTTTGCAGCTCCGCAGGCAATCGTTTTTCGATCCTGATGTTCATCTGCTCGATGAGCGTCCGGCGCGCTTCAAGGACGTCCTGCAGCAAACCCTGAAGATCCCTGGTCGTCCCCTTTGCGTCCAAAGCGCACCGGAGCGTCAGCAGCTTGGAAGTGATGGCCTTGCAGCGCAGGGCCTGGTGACGGATCAGGTCGATGGATTCGAGAATCTGTTTACGGCTGTTTTCCTCCAGCCCTGCTTCGTCCAGGACTTCCGCAACCCAGCCGGCCTCATTGAGCATGACCTGCAACGGATTATTGATTTCGTGCGCCACTCCCGTGGCCAGCTCGCCCAGCGCGGCGAGTTTGGCCGTTTCGGCCATGCGCTGTCTGGACATGATCTCCATCCGTCGTCCTTCAGCCTCTCCGATGGCCGAAACGAGGGTGTCTATGTCCGTCGGCTTGGTCAGATAATCCCTTGCGCCGCCCTTCATCCCGGCCACCGCCGTGCCCAGGGTCGTGTCGGCCGTGAGCAGGATCACTTCCGGCGCCGGTTTTTCGGACCGCAGGGCATCCATGGTCTCAAGACCGCTCATGCCCGGCATGGTGATGTCGAGCACCACGACTTCCGGCACAAAGGCTTGCGCGACGTCCAAGGCTTCCTGTCCGTTGTACGCGGTTCGCACTTCCATGCCGCGCGTGCGCAAACGCTCGGCGAGCAGGTCCGTGAAATCACGTTCGTCGTCAACGACCAGGACTCGTACCATATCAATCTACCGCAGAGGTGGTTTGCCCTGTGTCACGGTGCGGATGCTCTCCAGCAACATGTCGATATCCAGGGGTTTTTTGTGATACATTACCGCTCCGAGGTTCATGCAGGTCTCGAAGTCCTGGTCTGAGCCATGTCCGCTGAGCATGATCACGGGGATGCCTGGCCACTGTTTGCGAATGCTTCGCAAAACCTCCACTCCGCTGATTCCAGGCATGCGCAAGTCGAGCACGACCACATCCGGCGGTTCCTCGGCGATCAAATCCAGGCCGCTTTGGCCGTCGAGGGCCACCCTGGCCGGAAATCCTCGCATTTCAAGGCGCTCCTGCAAGGTGGTCACGAATGCCTCTTCATCATCTATGAGCAGAATGCTGGGTTCGTCCATGTGCTCCTACCGCGCTTATGGTCCTACCGTTGGACGGGAAAAAAGAGTCGCAGCCGACTGCCGTTCCATTCAACACGTCCCGGTTCGAGCATCGTCTCCAGCGCGCTGACTCCGTCCGGGTCGGGACTTACGCCTTCCGGCGGGTATATGGTCAGGACATGAAAGTCCGTGCCGCCTTCGAGGTCAACACGCACGACTCCGTCCTTCAGGCCAGAACCCACAGCCCATTGCAGCGCCTTGTAGCCTCCCATGAGCACCTGCAAGGCGCCCAGGGAAACGGGCAAGGCGTTTGAAGGTGCCGTAAGGTTCAGGGCTGCGCCCTTCATGCGCACGTAACGAGCCGCCAACTGGGCCAGGGTTTTGGAGTAGGCGGTCAGGTCGCAGCATTCGAGCAGATCCGTGTCGGGCGTGTGGGCCAGACGGCTGGTGGCATCCAGTAATCCCTTGCCCCGATCCACTTGGAAGGTGATGTTCTCCAGGGTGCGTTCCATGTTGGGCCTGTGCTTGAAGTCGACCCGCGAGTTGACTTTGAGGATGTCGCCCATGAGTCCCGCCGACTCGCGGATGATGGCCATGATGTTTTGCATTTCGTGCATGCTTTGCGCCGTGATGGTGCCCATGAAGCGAGCTTCTTGCGGAATTTCAGGCATGTGGCGCTCCTTCAGGTGAACTGATGGCTTCGTCGATGGTACGGATCAATTCTTCAAGATCAAGGGGTTTGGTCAGGTAGGCGAAGGCCCCGTGGCGCATGCCCTCGATACCGTCACGCGTCTTGCCCTGCCCGGTGAGGAGTATGACCCGGACTTCCGGATGTTCGCCTCTCACCCGCTGCAGGACCTCGATTCCTTTCATGCCCGGCATCATGACATCCAAAACGATCACCTGCGGCACATTGTCGTCCACAGCCTTGAGCGCCGCTTCCCCGTCATGGACAACCCGGGCGTTGACCCCCCGGAGTTCCAGGCGCTCGGCCAGGGTGGTAATGAATTCGACTTCATCGTCCACCAGCAGGATGTTCCACGTGTTCATTTCCATGGTTTAACCTTCCACAGGATGTTTGGGCAGCAGAATGGTCATGGTGGTGCCCTCGTTCAGTTTGCTCTTGACCTTGATTTCTCCGCCCAGGCGTTTGACGATGCCGTAGGTGATGGACATGCCAAGACCGGTGCCCTTTTCCTTCTTGGTCGTGAAGAAGGGCTCGAACATGTTTTTTGCCGTTTCCTCGGACATGCCGCAGCCGTTGTCCTCGATGGAAATGGCTACATAATGGTCATCGACGTTCCAGCTCGACAGGACTATCCGCCCCCCATCTGGCACAGCCGCCAGGGCGTTGTTCAGGACGTTCAGGAAAACCTGTTGGATCTGGCCATGGTCGGTGTCGATGTTCGGCAAGTTCTTGGATAGTTCCCGCTTCAGTTCAATATTGCGGTACTGGGCCTCGCGTTCCAGAAAACCAAGGGTCTCCACCAGCACTGCGTTCAAATCCAGAGTTTCTATTTTGACGTCCATGCGCTTGGCGAAGCCGAGCATGCGGTGGGTGATGCCCCGGCAGCGGTCCACCGACCTGAGGATGGACTCGATCTGCTTGGAGAACTTTTCCTTGTCCGGAAAATCCGGACGCATGCCCATGATGTCGCGCATGAGGCCGGCCTTTTCGTTGATGATGGCCAGGGGGTTGTTGATTTCGTGAGCGACACCCGCAGCCAGGCGACCTATGGAGGAGAGCTTCTGGGAGTGCTCCATCTGATGGATGGCGCCCAAACGCTGCTCGTCGCTCTCCTGCAGGCGGTTGATCAGCACACTGGTCAAACGGTAGACGGCCATGAAGATGAAGCTGACACCAAGAACGAAGATGACAAGCAGATCGAGGCGCACTGTGTACCAGGTGCTGAAGACCGTTGGTTTGGGCTTGATGGCGACAAGGGCGAAGTCCGTGTCGGCGATGAAGGACGACGCGAGATAGATGTCTTGATTTTTGGGGTCGCGGATGCCCTGTACGTTGGATTCAAAATTCGTTGGAGGCAGGTCGAAGGGCAATATGTCCAGTACCTTGCCGTAACGGCGAGACTCGGTTTGCAGGATCCCGTTGCGGTTGACCAGAAACGCGTCGCTGCCGGGTTCAAGCCCCATGGCCCCGATGATGCGGTCGAAATGCATGGTGTCGAGGGTGGCCCGGAGCACCCATGATTGTCCGTTTTCCGCGGTGTGCCGTACGGCGATGACCACATGGGGGAACTTGCGGAAACCCAGGAACACGTCGCTTATGTACGTCCCTTTGAACTGGACCTGATGGAACCAGGCCTGCTCTGTGTAGTTGCGGCCCTTGAGATCATAGGGGCCGGCGTAGCTGATCTGGTTGCCGGCGATATCGATGAGTCCGAGATCGACGAAGCCGGTGAATTCCCGGCGCATGACCTGAAAAATGCGCTGCAGGTTGGCGTCGTCGGCAAGTTCGTTGAAGGAGTAGGCCGAGGCGATGAAACTCACGGCCGAAGTCCGCTCGGCCAGGAACAGTTCAAAGGAGTGTTTGGCCTTGCCCACCAGCGCGCGCAATGGAGCCTGGATTTCGGCCGACATGGAGCTCTGGTGCTCGTAATAGTTTATGGCGGCCAGGGAGAGCAGCGGCAACAGGGTGACCAGGGCCATGAGCGAGACGATCTTGCGCCGCAGCAGCTTATAGCGGTCGGGAGAATTGATCTCCGTGGTCAGATCGGCCTTGATGGCTTCCATGGGGCCGGACAGGATTTTTTTCATGTCGTTTCCATTGCCCGATCGTAGAGGATGTCTCCGGCTTTGAGTGTTCCTTCCGTCAGGCGGGAGACAACGCGTTCCACCGGACCCATGACCGAGTCGATGACGTCGATGCGCTTCCAGCGCAGATAATGGTAGTATTCGTCCTCAATGCCTCCGCACACGATCGTGCCGATGTCCCTGGAGAGGGCCAGATCGCACAGTTCGTCTCCGGAAGCGTATGCCAGAAGAAAGGACTTGCGCAAGACGATTTCTCCACCTTCGGAAATGGTCAGGAACAGCACTTCGGTCGTCAGATCGAAGCGGGGAGCGACTTCATCCTTGGTGACGGTGACCAGCACGCGGCGTTCCATTGTTATCGCTCCTCCGTGTTCTTGCGACTGGCCTTGCGGTTTTTCTCCGCCGGCCGGTTCACCGCTTCGTTGTCGACACTGCCTGTCAAATGCACTGGCAGATGTTCGGTCCGGATGGTGTCACCGTTGCAAACCATGGCGGCGAACTCCATGATGTTCTTCAGCTCCCGCACGTTGCCCGGAAAGTCGTGGGCGTGGACAAGGCGCTGGGCTCTTGGGCTTATGGCGCTTATGTTCTTTTTGAAACGCGCCGCATAGTATCCCATGAAATGGTGCAGAAGGAACTCAAGATCCTCGCCCCGGTCCTTGAGCCTGGGCAGGTGCATGCGGATGGCCGAAATGCGATGGAAGAGGTCCTCTCGCAGCCGGCCGTCCTGCACCAGTTTTTCCGGCGACTCGGCCGTCGATGCCATGAGCCTGGCACCGGCCCGCATGGGCTTTCCCGCTCCGACCGGCAGAATCGTCCCTTCGTCCAGAAACCTGACCAGACTGCTTTGCTGCGAGAGAGGCAGGTCCGCTATCTCGGACAGATACAGGGTCCCGCCCTGGGCCTGCTGGAATCGGCCTGGCTTGAACTCACCGTCGGCACCCTGCATGCGTCCGAAAAGTTCGGCGTCGAGCAGTTCGGAGGGCATGGGGCCGCAGCTCACGCGTACAAATGGTTCGCGTGATCTGGGCGAGGCCTTGTGCACCGATTCCGCAAGCAGATCCTTGCCCGTGCCTGTCTCGCCGGTGATCAGCACCGGAGTGTCATGCTGGGCGATGACCGGTACGAGGCCAAGGATCTTTTTCATGGCCGGACTGCGTCCCACGATCTGGCCCTGATCCGCTGCCTGGGACAGGCGTGCCTCGATCTCCCGCAAGGCCGTCAACTCCTCGACTACATCGAGTATGCAGATGGGACGGTTGTTTCCGTCCATGACTCGCACCGGGGTGATGCGGACAGGAATCTTGCGGTGATGACGGTTGATGCAATCGGTCTCGATTCCGACCCCCGGAGCGGCCTCGCGCCCGTGGGGACAGTCCTGCAGACAGGCGCGGCTGCGCAGGACGTGCCGGCACGGCAGGCCGCGCACTTCGTCACGGCTGTAGCCGGTCAAAGCCTCCAGGGCCTTGTTGAGCATGAGGACATGCCCCTCGTTGTCCAGAAGGGCCACCCCAACGGGTAGCCCGTCCAGAAGGGAGAGCAGGTCCGGGCAGTCGGTGCCGATCAATTCTTCAATCCGTTTGAGCACGTGCCTCTCCTTTAGTGCGCGCCGCCTCCGACGATTCCGGATGCCGCAAAGCAGAGGACGAGCACTTCAAGGAGTGCGATCAAAGCGAACGCGAAGTCCTTTTTCTTGAAGTAGGCGAGGGTGACCGGGATGTAGGCGACAATGGTCAAGCCGCCCAGGAGCGCGATTCCGAGAAAATTCAGGAAATCGCCTTTACTCAGCAGGGTCGCCCAGCCCCAACCAGTGGGCACGTTGTTGTCAGCGAGATAGTTGCCGACGGGCATTGCCCAGTACTTGACCACGTTATCCATGGACACGTACGGCTCCATGATGCCGGTGACGTAGAGCACGTATGTAACAAGCATGAGTGCCAAACCACCCCAACATCCGTAGAAGAGGATGTTCGCGTAGGCGAGCTGTTCGGCAGGCGCGTTGGTATCGGGTTTATTCATGTCGGTTCTCCTTGATTCTGGAATATGTTAGAAGCCCAGGCCCTTGGCCAATGCCTTTCCGCCCGCGAAGAGCAGCACGCCGATGACCATGTAGCGGATAAAGGCCGGCTTGGCCTTGGCCAGCAGCCGTACGCCGACGAAGGATCCCATCATCAGGCCGATGATGGAGGGAATGGCCATGAGCGGGATGACGCAGCCCTGGTTCAGGTAGACCCAGGCGGCAGAGGTGTCGGTGATGGAGAGGAGGAACTTGCTTGTGCCGACGGCGACTTTGAGCGGCGCGCCCATGAGCAGGTTCAGGACGGGTACGTTGGCCCAGCCGGCGCCCAGTCCGAACATGCCGGCCATGATGCCGATGATGATGAAGAGCAACAGGCCCGTTATCGTGCGGTGGGTCTTCCACTCCACGATCTCTCCGGTGGCGGGTTCCATGTATGCGCCGCTCATGCCAAGCGCCAGGCTCAGCGCGTCCTGCTTGTTGACAACGGGACGGGCCGTATTCTTGGAAGTCAGAAGCAGGATGGCGATGCCCATGATGGTGCCGCCCAGACAGATTTGAACCACGTTGCCCGGCAGTGCCAGACCCAGGAATGCGCCTACGATGGCGCAGCTGGAGGCGATGAGTGCCACGGGCAGGGCCAGACGCAGGCTGGCCAGATTACGCTTGAGGAGGCCGGGACCGGCTGCCAGGGCGCCAGCAAGAGCCACCAGCAGGCCCGCTCCGCGCACGAAGTCGAGATGGAAGGGAAAGAAACCGCTGACCAGGGGCACGAAGAGCACGCCACCACCCACGCCGGCCAGAACGGCGATGATGCCAAGTATAAAACAGAAAAAGAGCAGGATCGTCGGCCACGCCCACCATGGGAGGGCGGATGGGGCGCCGGTGGCTTCCGCCATTTGCCGGGCCGCCTCGTTGGCGATATCCGTGTTGTTGTCCGCCCAGGCCAAAGTTGCCAACAGGAGTGCGGCCAGCCCGACCCCTCCCAGAATTCGCATCCACTTCGTGTTCAGTTTCATTCCTGTTTCGCTCCCGTTTACACGTTCTTCAAGAATTGATTGATTTTGCACCATGATGCACAACGCATCCGAATCCCTAACTACGCAAGGAGCATGCCAGCACGAAAATACAGGCAGGCCTTGTGTTGACGTGTTCGAGTACAGGGCGTAAACGGCAAAATATTGCCGCACTCGGCAAGATTGTGCCTTTTTTCTCAAATGCTGTGCCTCGGGACGGAAAGTTGAGGTGCCGAAATTCGGGTTGTCACCGCGGGCATGGAGCAGGATTAAATCAATGGAATTTCAGGCGGATATTGTCAAACAGTCCAGAAGTGGGGGGCGTACTCGGTCCGGCAAAAAATTGCCGGGGGTTTCGTCGGATTCCGGTGCGGAGGTACTGGAATTGGGAACAGAAGACGGCCTGGGCAAGTTCGTCATCCAGTCTCTCTCCATGCGGGATCTTTATCGCTTGGCCACGCAGGTGGCCGGGTCCGACGCGACCATTCTGGTCTACGGCGAGTCGGGGACCGGCAAGGAACTCTTTGCCCGCCTGGTGCATCAGCTTTCCGGCAGGCGTTCCAAGCCCTTTGTTCCGGTCAACTGCGGCGTTCTCAAGGGCGAGCTTTTCGCCGACAAGTTCTTCGGGCATGAGGCTGGAGCCTTTACCGGCGCTCAGCGCCAGCGCAAGGGCAGCTTCGAGATGGCCGCCGACGGGACCCTGTTTCTGGATGAAGTGGGCGAGATTCCCCCGCCCAATCAGGTCGATTTTCTGCGCGTCCTGGAAGAGAAGACGTTCCGCCGCCTGGGCGGGGAAAAGACGCAGCCCTTTGACGCCCGCATCGTCGCGGCCACCAACAGGGTGCTGCACAAGATGGTCGGGGCGGGAGAATTCAGGGCCGATCTCTACTATCGCCTGAACGTCATCCCTGTGACCCTGCCACCCCTGCGCGAGCGCATCGACGACATCCCGCCCCTGGCCGAATATTTCCTGGCCATGTACCGGCATCGCTATCACAAGCCGGACGTGCGCCTGGCGCCCGCCACGCTGGAGACCCTGTGCGAGTACCCCTGGCCGGGCAACGTGCGCGAATTGCGCAACCTGACAGAGCGTCTGGTGCTCCTGTGCGCCGAACCGCTGATCGAACCCGCGCACCTGCCGCTGGAGATGCGATTGGCCACAGGGTTGCCCGCTGTGGAGCACGGCGAGGGGGGCATGACCCTGGAAGCGGCCGTGCGCCAGGCCGAGATCACGGCCATCGTCCGCGCCTGGGCCGAAGCCGGCGGCAGCAAGGCCCGGCTGGCCGAAATCCTCGACGTGAGCCCCCGCACCCTGCGCTATAAGCTGGCCGAATACGATCTCAAGCTGTCCTGAACATCCTTCCTGTTTCAAGGTGCGATTGCGCCGACCTCTCCTCGCATCCGGAGTTCATTTACCCTGCACACGGATTTTGGCGTTGCTTCGCGGACACTCCCTGATCGTAGCGGCAAAATTTTGCCGCTACGGGATATTTGCATGAAACCGGCGGCCTGGTTTCAAATTTTTACCAATTTTCCCGATGGATCAACTCCGGCCGGTAGCGGTTTACGGCTTCGAATTGTCCGTCTGGCCAACCGATTGGAATCAGTGCGAAGGGATGGATGTTTTCCGGGATGGCGAAGAGTTTGCGGAAGCCCTCCATGCGGTCCTTCTCCGGATAGACGCCGACCCAGACCGTGCCAAGGCCCAGGTCACGGGCGGTCAGGAGCATGTTCTGGGTGGCGGCGCTCAAGTCCTGATCCCAGAATGTCGGCCATTTTTTGCCATCCGGGTCGCCGCAGAGCAGGATGGCGGCAGGGGCTTGCATGACCATCTTGCTGTAGGGGTGAAAGCTCGGAATGGCGTCAAGTTTGGCCCGGTCCGTGATGACGATGAAATGCCAGGGCTGCTGGTTCCCCGCCGAAGGCGCGGCCATGGCGGCCTTGATGACGGTTTCGATCATTTCCGGCGGAACGGGCTTGTCGAGATATTTGCGGATGCTGCGGCGGGTGTGGATGGCTTCTTTGAGTTCCATTTCATTGCTCCGGTTTGCTGGTTGCGCGATGTTACAGAAATTGGCTAACCTTGAATCATAGGCATTGGGCTCCAGGATGCCAAGGGTCGCAAAACTTTTTTTACGGAAAGGGAGGTGCGCATGCAACGTCTGATCAGTGAAAGATTGCCTGAATTCCTTGAGCTTCTTGGATTGGCGGAACCGCCCATGGCCCTGGTCTGGACCGACCGGGAGCCTGAGGGCTTTACGCCGCAAGCCGGTATTTCGCCGACGTGCGAGCGCGAAGCCAGGGGCGAGATCGACTGGAAGGAGGTCTTCGGGAATTTTTCCTGCGTCATGGGCCATATCTGGCGGGCGCGCAGAAAACAGTGCGCGGCGTATTTTTCGGCCGAACACTACGGCTGTCCGGGCGGGAGCTTTTTTCTGGGCTTTCACAAGCCCCAGACGCGGAACATCATCAATTACGTGTCCTCGGGCACTCCGGGCTGGAGCGAGGGAGAACGCTACTGCGAATCACCCGAAGCGCTGAACCGGATTTTCGAGATCATCGACCCTGTGGCGGCTGCGGCCAGATACTGCGTGATCAAGCCCGTGACTCTCTTGCAGGCGGACGAAACTCCTGAGCTCATCATGTTCTTTGTGCGGCCCGAATCCTTGTGCGGCCTGCACCAACTGGCCACCTTCGTCACAAACGACCCCGAAGTGGTGGCCTCGCCCTGGGCCGCCGCCTGCGGGGGGATCGTGACCTGGCCGCGCACCTACCTTGCCCGTGGCCAAAGCCGGGCGGTGGTCGGTGGCTGGGACCCTTCAGCACGAAAGTTTTATAAGACAGATGAACTTTCCTTCACTGTGCCATGGCGAATGTTTGAGGACATGCTTATGCGTTATCCTGAATCGTTTTTGAAAATGCATACCTGGGAGACGACGCGAAAAAAAATCGCCCGCAGCCGCAAGGCCTGGGGCGAAGAGAAGGAAGGGTTACTGACGAAGAGTGATCAGTGAATTGAATGGGCGATGAGGTTGGTTGCGCTGGCTCACAGTTCATTTCAAGCCGCCAACTCTTCACCTCTGGTGCGTCACTTCAGTTCCTGCATGGCCTTGACCAGGGGCCCGAGGTCCGGTCTGGAATTGATGTCATGCACGTCGATGTAGCGGATGATTCCTGCCTTATCGATGAGAAACAGGGACCGCTCCGCCTCGCCGGTTGAACGCAGGATGCCCAAAGAGTCGGCCAACTGCCCGTGTGGGTAGAAGTCCGAGGCTACCGGGAACCACACTCCGCCCATCTCCTGTACCCAGGCGTGCAGCGTAGGCACATTGTCCACGCTCACGCCGATGAGATGCGTTTCAGCCTGGTCGAACATGTCCTGGACGATGTTGTAGCCGGGCCACTGTCCGGAGCAGACTGGAGTCCAGGCCGCCGGGACAAAGGACAGGACGACGTTCTTCTTGCCCCGGAACTCGGCCAGGGTGATCTTCCCCCCGTCGATGGTCGGCAGGGAGAAGTCCGGTGCCGGGTCCCCGACCTTGACCTTGAGGGTGCTGTCCAGGGGTTTGAGTTGGCCTGGTTCGTAGATCCGCTCCTTGGGGATCGACGATTCCTGGGCCGCAAGCTGGGCCGGCAGCAGGAGCATCAGGACGGCAAAGAGCAGGAGGGCGGGCAGGGCGCGCGTCATGTCTGGTCTCCCTTATTTTACGGCTTTCATGGCCTGGTCAAAAAAACTCTCCGCTGACTCCATGCGCCCAAGCAGCGTCTTGACGACAAGGATTTCCTTTTTTTCCGGGTTCATGGACAGCACGTAGAAGAACGGGGTTCCGACTTCGCCGATCTCCTTGTTGACCTTGAAATCGGGGTCGGAAAAGAGGGGAAAGGTGATGGCGTACTTGTCACGAAAAACCTGCACCTCGAAGTCCGAGTTGCCGATGCCCACCCCGATGAGCTTGACGTCTTCACTGAGACCACGGCTGGCGATGAGGGCGTTCAGGTCGTTGAGGGCCGGGGCTTCGCGCTGGCAGTGCGGACAGTACATGCTGAAGGCCACGAGGATGACGGTCTTGGCCTTGATTTCCAAGAGATGGTGTGGCGCGGGGCCCGTAAGTCCCAGCTGGCTCAGATACTCCTTGCTCAGTTCGCCGCGCAGGAGCAGGTCTGGCATGACGCTGCCTATGGGCAGGGGATGGGAAGCCGCGTTGTCCGAGGCTTCCATGGCCAGGGTGCTCCCGGAATACAGGAGCAGGAGAAGAACGATGAATATGGTGCGGATGCGCATGATGACTCCCTTAAGTACAGTCTCAATGAAAGGATTGGTTATCTATGAGGATATGAATCGCCGGGAACCCAATGAAGGGTTTGAATAATCTCTAGCAAGTCGGAGATGAGGCGGCAAATGACTTTCTATTGCTCAGAGTTTGGCACTGGAGAAAAAGTGAAGATCCCCGTCAGCGAAAGGCTGGTGGGGATCTTTTCATTTGGGGAATCGGGAGGAAAAGGCATCCGGACATGGGCTCACTCTTTTCTGCCCTGCGCCAAAATCCGGATGATTCACGCCGGAATGGTGTCGTCCGAAGTTTTTCGGGAGGCCGTCTCCTGGATTTTAGATGTTCGCTTTCGACGCGTCCTTGGCTTTCGACTGGACCGCGACATCGATCACTTCCTGTTCGCTGATCCCTTTTTTGAAATTAGAGATCGCCCGGCCCATGTTAGTGCCGAGAAGCGGAAGATTTTTTGCCCCAAAGACAAGCAGGGCGATGGCCAGAATGATGAGCAGTTCCTGAACGCCTATTCCAAACATGAGAGCCTCCGCGAGAGTTGCTGGAAAAATGGTTTCATGCGCATAAAGTCAGGGCAACAGGAGAAAACACGGCCCAGACCTTTTTGGTCTCTGAATGCGAGCCTTCATAGCAGGGGCCTTGCCCAAGAGAAAGGGGGGAAAACGCTTGAAAAAAGTCAGCCCAATCTTTTGGCCGCAATCTTGTACACCGCGCTGCGCTCACGCTTTCCCACCGCGATCACGACAATGACCACCTCGTGGTCGCGGACCTCGTACACCAGCCTGTAACCGGAACTCCGGAGCTTGATCTTGTAGCAATCCTGCATGCCCGAGAGTCGGGCGCTGTCCACTCGGGGGTTCTCGCGCCGCTGGCGCAGTTTTTTGGCAAAATGTTCACGGATGACGGGGTCAAGCCTGTCCCATTCCTTTTTGGCCTCTTCCTTGAAACGCAGGCTATAGGTCATCCCAGGCCACCTCGATCTCCGGCTGATCCTTGCGGGCGGTGGCCAGGGCTGAAAGCTCCATGTCTTCGAGTTTGTCCATGAGGGCCTCGTATGCATGAGCCGGCACGCAGTAGAAAACCGGTTCGTTGTGGTTGAGGATGGCCACGGGGAAGCCCTCGCCCGCGGCGACGGTGGCCATGGGGTTTTTCTTGAGTTCCGACACGCTGGCCGCCACATCGGCAAGTATCATGTTGGGCATGAGGTCTCCTTTTTTAAGGTCTGTTTATGGGTCTTTAATTAGGTCTTTTATGAGGCGCGGTCAAGGCGGCAAAGGAAGAGGCGAGTGTGCGTTGGAGGGTTTGCTTTTCAAAAGCACGCAGCGGCCCGGACTCGTGAGTCCGGGCCGCTGCGGCGTTGTTCGATCGTTTGTTCGGGCCGCAGCAGTCTGATTTGATTCAGCCCGTGCACTCGTCCACCAGATACAGGATGGACCGGTACGGGATGCCGCCGTGCAGGGCCAGGCCGATCTCGCAGGTGCGGCTGGTGGAGTAGCCTTCGCTGCAGTCCTGGACCTTCTCGGCCAGGGTTTTCAGGGCCGAGGCGTTGAGCTCGGGCACGGAGAAGCCCTTGTCTCCGGCAAAGCCGCAGCAGAATATGTCCTCCGGCACGACCACATGCGTGGCACATTTTTTGGCCAGCTCCAGCAGCTTGCCATCGAGGCCCAGCTTGCGGGACGTGCAGGTCACGTGCAGGGCCACGCGCTTGTTCTTTTTGGTGAAGGTCAGCCTGTCCTGCAGGAACTCCAGCACGAACACGCTCGGATCATAGATCTTGAGGCGCGGGTCCAGAACTTCCTGCATGCGCTTGAGGCACGGGCTGGTGTCGCACAGCACGGGCAGGGCTCCGTTCTGGCTTGCGGCCAGGAGCGCCTCTTCGAGCTGGGCGCTCTTGACGTCGGCCTGGGCCACGAAGCCCTTGCTCTCAAAGGCCTGTCCGCAGCACAACGCGCCCATGTTTTCGGGGAAGATGACCTCGTATCCGGCCTTGCGCAGCACGCTCACCGTGGTCTCGGGCAGGGGACGGATCTTCTCGTCCCGGGCGGGCCCCATGTTGCGGGCGATGCAGCTCGGGAAGTAGACCACTTTCAGCGGGTTGCCCTCACTCACCTTTTCACGCCGGATGCGTCCAAGCCCCTTCGGCATCTGCGCGTTCCAGCGCGGGACGCGCTTGCCCGTCACGCGATGCAGGGTCTCGGAGGACACGTCCATGAATCTGGTCCCGGCCACGGCATGCACCGCATCCACGACCTGCAGCACCCCGGACACGGTCCGGGCCACGCCCGCGAAGTGTTCCCCGATCCAATCGGCGGCTTTTTTCTGCCGTATGGTCGCGCTTTCGGCGCGCAGGGCCTTGGTCATCTTGCCCGTGTCGATGCCCACGGGGCAGCGCGTGCCGCACAGCCCGTCCGTGGCGCAGGTGCCGTCGCCCTGGTAGCCGTAGGCTTTCAGGAGCTTGGCCAACTCCGCCTTGTGTTCGGGCTTGCCTTTCAAGCGCTGGATTTCGCGCCAGGACGTGATGCGCTGGCGCGGGGTCAGGGTGATGTGTTTGGAGGGGCAGATGGGTTCGCAGAACCCGCACTCGATGCACTTGTCGACCAGTTCGTGGGCCGCGGGCAGGGGTTTGAGGTCTTTTAAGTGGGCCTTGGGGTCCGGGTTCAGGATGACGCCTGGATTCAAAAGCGTCAGCGGGTCGAAGATGCGCTTTATGTCCTGCATGAGCCGGTACGCGTCCTGTCCCCATTCCATCTCGACGAAGGGCGCCATGTTGCGGCCCGTGCCGTGTTCGGCCTTGAGGGAGCCGTCATATTTCTCGACGACCATCACCGTCACGTCGTCCATGAGCTTGCTGTAGCGTTCGACTTCCTTCGGGTCTCCGAAATCCTGGGTGAAGACGAAGTGCAGGTTCCCCTCCAGCGCGTGGCCGAAGATGATGGCCTCGGAGTAGCCGTATTTTTCGAGCAGCTCCTGTAGCTCCAGGGTTGCGTCGGCAAGGCGTTCGATGGGGAAGGCCACGTCCTCGATGATGACCGTGGTGCCGGTGGCCCGCACTGAACCGACGGCCGGGAAGAGACCCTTGCGGATGTTCCACAGCTTGGCGAATTCCTGCGGCACGGGGGTGAACTCGATCTCGCGGACCATGTTCACCCCGGCGAGGGCGGCCTTGATGGTCTCGATCTGGGCATTGAGCCCAGCCTTGTCCTCGGCCCTGGTTTCCACCAGCAGGGCCGCTGCGGTATCGCTCAGTTCACGCAGGTAGGGAGGCATGCCGTCCTTGTCCTGCACTGACCTGAGCGCCGGGCGGTCCATCAGTTCCACTGCGGCCACGGGTTGCTTCTTCAAAATGATGGTCGCCTCGCAGGCGGTGCGGATGTCCGGGAAGAGCATCAGCGCCGAGGCCTTGTGAGCGTGCTCGGTCACGGTGCGGTAGGTGACCTTGGAGATGAAGGCCAGCGTTCCCTCGGACCCGACCAGCAGATGCTTGAGGATGTCGAACGGGTCCTCGAAATCGACCAGCGCGTTCAGGCTGTAGCCCGTGGTGTTCTTGATCTTGAACTTGTGGCGGATGCGTGCCTCAAGCTCAGGGGCGCTTATGACCTGACGTCTCAGATCCACCAGCCCTTCCACTATTTCGGGGTGCTTTTCCCGGAACCTGCGTTTGGATTCGTCGTCACCGGTATCCAGGATCGTGCCGTCGACCAGGACGAGCCGCAGCTCTTCAAGAGTCTGATAGCTGTTCTCGGCCACGCCGCAGCACATGCCGCTGGCGTTGTTGGCCAGGATGCCGCCGATCTTGCAGCTGTCGATGGAGGCCGGATCCGGGCCGATCTTCTTGCCGAAGGGGGCTAGGGTGCGGTTGGCGTGGGCGCCGATGATGCCGGGTTCAAGGTCGATGCGGCGGGCCTGGTCATAGACGCGGCATCCGGTCCAGCCTTCGCCCAGGCGGATCAGCACCGAGTCCGTCACGGCCTGCCCCGAGAGGCTCGTTCCGGCGGCGCGGAAGGTCACGGGGATGCGGCTCTTGTGCGCCAGTCGCAGGATGCGGGCCACCTCGGCCTCGGTCTCCACGTTGATGACGATCTTGGGTACGAGGCGATAGAAACTCGCGTCCGTGCCATAGGCGAGCAGGCGTAAAGGATCTGTGATGATTCGCGCGATGGGGACGAAGGCGGCCACGGAGTCATGGAAGGCGCGGTATTTTGGGTCAAGCATGAGCGTCTCCTTAGTTGTTGAGAAAAGATACTATTAACAGTATTCACAAAGAGGAATCCTGACAAGAGTAATCTAATCCGCCGGCGACGTCATGTCTTTCGCCTTCAAGGAGCCGGTGCGGCCCAGAAAAATTCCGGCCAGCAGGCAAACTCCGCCGCACAGGGAAAGCGTTGGCCCGACGCCGATGCTTTCGGCCAAGAATCCGGCTCCGAGGGATCCGAAAGGCGACATGCCCATGAACATCATGGCGAAGAGGGCCATGACCCGGCCGCGCAGCTCATCGGGCGCGAGGGTTTGCACCAGGGTGTTCGAGGTGGCCATGAGCAGGATCATGAACAGGCCCGCAGGCAAGGCCAGGAGCATCGAGAGCCAGAATGTCCGCGAAAGGGAAAAGAGGATGAGAGTCAGGCCGAAGCCCAGGCTGGCGACGGTCCTCAAGGTCCAGAGTCCGGTATTCCTGCGCAGGGTCAGGATCAGGGCGCCCATGAGGCTGCCGATTCCGGCCGCGGTCATGAGCAGGCTGTAGCCGTCGGCGCCCCGCCCCAGGACTTCCTTGGCCACCACGGGCATGAGCACCAGAAAGGACGAGCCGAACAGGCTGTTCACGGCGACGAGCATGAGCAGCGGGCGGATGGTCGGGGAGGCCCATGCGTAGGACGTGCCGGCCTTGATCCGGGTCAGGAGCGCTCCCTGCGGCGCGGGTTTGGGCAGCGACGGGAGGCGCATGATGGCGAGGGAGCCGATGACGGCCAGGAAGGACAACCCGTTGATGGTGAAGCACCAGGCCTCGCCGACCGTCGCCAGCAGGACTCCGGCCACGGTCGGGCCGATGATGCGGGCCGTGTGGAACATGGATGAGTTGAACCCGATGGCGCTGGGCAGATCCTCCTTGCCGACCATCTCGACCACGAAGGACTGTCGGGCCGGGTTGTCGATGGCATGGACGGCGCCGAGCACGGCAGCCAGAAGCACGATGATCCAGACCTCGATCTGCTCCGTGAAGCAGAGGGCGGCCAGGATGAAGGCCAGGATCATGGACACGGTCTGGGTGCCGAGCAGGATGTAACGGCGGTTGGCCCTGTCGGCAAAATCCCCGCCGATGAGGGCCAGGACGAAGACGGGCGCAAGCCCCGCAAAGCGCACCAGCCCCAGGGCTGCGCTGGACCCGGTCAGCCGGTAGACCAGCCAGGCCTCCGAGACGTTCTGGACCCAGGTCCCGATGAGTGAAATAAGCTGGCCCGAGGCGAAGAGGCGGAAATTGCGGTGCCGCAAGGGGCGGATCAGGGCTGTCCAGTCGGTGGGGGTCATGGGGTTCCCTTGAGTTGTCAGGGCCGAAGAGTGGCCGGGGCGAGAAAAAGCCTCTTCCCGGGAAAAGTCAACCTGCCGGGCGGGCCACAAGGCGGAGGCAGCCCGGAACGTGAGCGAATCCCCTTTTTTGCTTGATCAAAACGGCCCTGCGCGAGTAGCCATGAGCCCGGCGACCGTTATGGCGCGTTTCCAACATCCGACAATTTTTCAGGAGTTTCGATCATGAATCTTTCCTGTTTCAAAGCCTACGACATTCGCGGCAGGGTCCCGGACGACCTCGACGAGAGTCTGGCCTATCGCATCGGCAGGGCGTACGCTGCTTTCCTGAATCCGGACCGGGTGGTGGTCGGGCACGACATCCGCCTGTCCAGCCCCGCCATGGCCGAGGGCGTGATCCGTGGCCTGCGCGATTCCGGGGTGGATGTCTTCACCTTGGGCGAATGCGGGACCGAGGAGGTCTATTTCGCGGTGTCCGACCAGGGCATGGACGGCGGCATCATGGTCACGGCCAGCCATAACCCCAAGGACCACAACGGGATGAAGTTCGTGCGCGAGCAGTCCCGGCCCATCAGCGGGGACACGGGCCTTTTCGCCATCCGCGATCTGGCTGCGGGAGGGGAATTCATGGCGGCCCCGCGTGCGGGTCAATTGCATGAGTTGAACGTGCGCTCGCGGTATGTCGACCATCTTTTGTCCTATGTGGACCGCAAAGCGCTGCGCCCTCTGTCCATCGTGGTCAATGCGGGCAATGGCGGGGCGGGAGCCATCGTCGATCTGCTGGAGCCGAAGCTGCCGTTCAAATTTCACAAGATTCTGCACGAGGCCGACGGCAATTTCCCGAATGGCGTGCCCAACCCTCTCCTGCCCGAAAACAGGGAGCTGACGGCCAGGGCCGTGACCCAGCGCAAGGCGGACCTTGGGCTGGCCTGGGACGGGGATTTCGACCGCTGTTTCTTCTTTGACGGGAGTGGACGTTTCATCGAGGGCTATTATCTGGTTGGGCTTCTGGGTGAGGCGTTCGCCTGCAAGCACCCAGGGGCGGGCATCATCCACGACCCGCGCCTGACCTGGAACACCATCGCCGCCGTGACCGGGGCGGGAGGACGGCCCATCATGTCCAAGACCGGGCACGCCTTCATCAAGGAGCGCATGCGCCAGGAAGACGCGGTTTACGGCGGGGAGATGAGCGCGCACCACTATTTCCGGGATTTCGCCTACTGCGACTCGGGGATGATCCCTTGGCTTCTGGTGGCGGAGCAGATCTCGCGCACGGGCAAGTCCCTGGCGGAACTGGTGGATGCCGCCATGCTGGCCTATCCTGCCAGCGGCGAGATCAACCGCCGGGTCAAGGACGCCAAAGCGGCCATCGCCGCCGTGGAGGCGCGGTTCGCTTCCGAGAGTCTGCGCCGTGATGAAACCGACGGTCTGAGCCTCGAGTTCGCCCAGTGGCGCTTCAACCTGCGTTCCTCCAACACCGAGCCCGTGCTGCGCCTCAATGTGGAGTCGCGCGGGGACAAGGCGCTGATGGAGGAGAAGACAAAGGAAATCCTGGAGGTTGTGGACGGGATGGACTGAGTGGACGGGATGGACGGGCTGGACCTTGGGATGGCCAAGGTGAATGAGGGCGAGGCCGGGGGGCTTCGCCCTCATGTTTTTGACTACTTGCTGAAAACCTTTTTCAACAGATCCGTCGTTCTCGCGGCCGGGTTGGTGCGGATGGCGGCCTCTTCCTTGGCCACGTAGTGAAAGATTCCGTCCAGGCCCTTGTCCACGACATACTGGGTCAGGTCGGCCTTGGCATCGGGCATGAAGGGCAGGGCCTTGTACTGGCCCATCATGGCGTCATAAGCCTGCACGGCTCCGGCCTCGGCCAGGGTGGCGTCGACGATGGGCTCCATCTCCTTGGCCAGGCCGGGTCCCATGGACTTGCGGAAGTACTGCGTGGCGGAGTCGTCGGGGCCGTTCAGGATCTTGGCCGCGTCCTGGATGGTCATGGCCGCGATGGCGTCGACGAAGAGGGCCTTGGCCTTGGGCGTGGCCTGTTCCGCAGCGCGGTTCAACTTCAGTTCCAGGTCGTCGACCAGACTTGAATAGCCGGCCGCCTTGAGGGCCTTCTGCACCGTGGCCAGCTGGCCCGGCAGCGGGATGTGGATGGCCTTGTCGCCGTAGAACCCGTCGGCCTTGCCGAGCCGAGAGACCACGGCGTCGGTGCCGACGCGCAGGGCCTCCTTCAGGCCGTCGCCCATCTCGCCCTGGCTCAAGGAGCTGGACGTCGAGCCCGAACTCCCCGACTTCATCATTCCCAGACCCTTCTGCAGCAGGTCGCCCTGGGCCCGGACCGGAGCCGATGCGAGCAGCAAAATCGCGGCAATGGCCGCAAGGGTGCGGCAAGTGGAAAAAAAGATACGTTTCAGCATGACATCTCCTTTGGTTGCATTGGGTGGCCCCGACCTGACCCGGCCCGTGTCCGTGTCGATGAACGCCCGCGCTAGAATGCGTAGCGCAGGCCGAGGCACAGGATGTTGCTCCCGCCTTCGTCCGCGAACATGCCGTAGCCGGTCGAGCGATGGTGCAGGCGGAAAATCGTGGACCACCGAGAATCCGGCAGCCCGAAGGCGGCCTCGATGTGCCAGAAAAGCATCACCGGGTCGCTTTCCCCTTTCCTGACCCGTTCGTACTCCGGCGTGGTCGAGGCGAAGGACGGCCCTATCCCAAAGGCCAGACTGGTGTCCAGAGTGCGGTCCCAGGGGAATTCCTCCCAGCGGGCAGTCAGGACCGGGGCGTTGAGTTCGAAGTGGTCCTGGATGCCGAAATGCCGGACCACATTGGCTTCCAGTTCCAGGGACCACAGCCGGTTGGTCGGGCGATGGAAGGTCCAGCCTGCCGCGACGGCCAGGATGTAGGATTCCTCCAGACCGGTTTGGCCGGAGATGGCATGGATCCAGTCTTCGTCGGTCATGACGCCGCCGTACATGCTCGCCGCGAAGTCATGTTCGTCGGAAGCCGCCGCCGACGTGCCTGTGCACAGCGCCAGGGCAAGCAGGATTGCCAGGATGTGTCTGGTAAGCATCGCATTTCCTCCGGTTTTGAGTTGCGTGACCCGCCGTGTCCGGACAGGGCAGGAACGCCGCCGTACAGGGCATTGTCACGCAGGGGCAAAGAACCCGGAAGTTTGTAGTGGTGTCTGGAGTGTAGGCGCAAAAACGCGGAGTTGCAAGATTGGAAGGGGAATTTCGGGCTGCCCGCGGCGGCCTCGGGCCGGATCAGCTGTTGGCGTCGAACAGGGTGCCGGTGTCGCGCATCAGCAGGCGCAGGAGGATTTCTTCCAGGGACAGGGTCGGGGTCTGCCGACGGGCCTCCACGGCCTGGTCCAGCAGGTCGGCCTGGGATTCCAGGGCGCCGGCCTGGTATTCGAGTCCGCTGGCCCGTTCGGCGTAGATGTCCTCGATGGTGGACACGTCCCCAAGGAGGTCGGACAATTCCAGCAGCTCGTTCTGCAGCCCCGTGGCGTTGTTGAGGGACGCTCCCTGGAGATCGCTCCACGGGGGAGTGGGGCTGTCCAGCGCCTTGAAGGTGACGTCGAAGCCGCCGTTCAGGAAGGATTGCACGTACACCGCCCCGCCCGAATCGATCTGCGAAGTGCCCCACTGCGTGCTGTCGAGCAGGGCGATCCCGTTGTACATCGTGCTTTCCACGATGCTCGTGATCTTGTCCCGCAACGAATTGTATTCGTCCCTGATCGTCGTGTTCCAGACCAGATCCCCTTCTTTGATCTTCGTCGCGATGTCCTGCATCTCCTCCAGGGTGCTCCGGATGGTCCCCACGGCCTCGGCCGCGATGCCGACCATGGCGGCGGCCTCCTTCACGTTGCGCGCTCCCTGCCGGATGGTGGCGCTGTCCGAGCGCAGACGGCCGGTCATGGCCTCGTCGTAGGGGTTGGTCAGGGGCTTGACCGGTTGTCTGCCGAGCACCATCTCGCGCAGGTTCGCGCCCACGGCCGAGCCCTGGAAGTAGGCGTTCGTCAGCAGGTCCTGCTGCCACATCTGGGTGGCGGTGGAGACGACGAAAAGTTTCTCGAGATCGCTCAAAGCCATGGGAACCTCCCCTTGCGGGTGTCCGGTGTGAAGATCATGACGCGTTCAAAGCCTCTTCCTGATAGAAGACTTCCTCCAGAGCGAGCCCCTGCGCCGGTGCCGTGGCCGGTGCCTTGCAGCGGTCCAGGCCTTCCAGGATGGCTTGGACTTCGTCCACGCGCAGGCCGCCGCGTCCGACCTCGACCAGAAGGCCCATCAGGTTGCGGACCATCTGCTTCAGGAACCCGTCGGCCTGAAAACGAAAGACCCACTCCGCCGGATGCTGTCCCGGAGCGCGAAGGACAGGCTCCAGGGTGCGGACCGTGCCCTTGATCTCCGTGCCCGCGTTCTGAAAGGCGGCGAAGTCATGAGTGCCTGCCAGCATCGCCGCGGCCCGGTCCATGGCCTCGAAGTCCAACCCGCGCACGGACCACACGAAGGGCGCGCGCTGGGGCAGGGTGTAGCCCGGTTCGGTCCACAGCGTGTAGGCGTAGCGCTTGGAGCGGACCGAAAAGCGGGCGTGGAAACCGGGCTCGGCTTCGCGGGCGTCGAGGATGGCGATGTCGTCCGGGAGCATGGCATTGAGCGCCTTTTGCCACGGAATGTGGGCCTTGGACTCCGGGACATCGAAGTGGGCCACCTGCGCCAGGGCGTGCACGCCCGAGTCCGTGCGACCGGATCCGTGGACCCGCACGAGCTCGCCGCAGATGCGGGCCAGCTTGTCCTCCAGCATTCCCTGGATGGTCAGGCCCTGGCCCTGGACCTGCCAGCCCTGATAGCGCGTGCCCACGTAGGCCACGGTCAAGCGGATGCGCGGCACGCTCAGTTCCCTTTTCCGCCGGTCTGCAGGCGGGTCAGGGCTTCGGACAGCTTGGCCGCCCGGTCGGCCCGGACCGAGGACAGGATCTCGCCAGCCTTGCGGCCGCTCATCCCCGCCAGGATTCTGACGGCGATGGGCTCGTCCAGGGTCTCCAGAACCTGCGCGGCCTGCTTGGGCTTCATGTTCGAATAGACATCGATCAGGTGGACCATTTTTTCGTCCTGAATGGTTCCGGCGGAGTCAATGAGCTTTTGCATCTTGATTTCAAGCTCGCGCAAATTTGTCAGTTTTTCATCCAGTTCCTGCTCCAGGGCGCGCAGCTCGGCTTCTTTTTTGTCCAGGGCCAGCTGCTGGGCGCTCAGATCCTGCAGCTGGTCCGCCTGCGACGCCGGCTCAGCGGCGGAGGCGTTGGCCGGGTTTTGGGGAGTGCTGTTTTGCGCTGTCCCTTCGGGCTGCGGTTTCTCTGCCGCCAGCGCCGGACTTGCCGCCAACGCTTGGCCCGCAGCCAACGCTTGGCCCGCAGCCAGAGCCGGACGAATGACCACGGGCTGCAGCAGCGGGCTCTGGGGAAGGGCAGGGGGCATCCAGAGCAGGCAGATGGCCGCGAGCTTGACGGCTGCGAGCATCGCCACGGCCTGGACAAGCCTAGTAAGGCGAACGCCCGTAGCGGAGGGTGGCTGTTTCATCGAGTTCTTTTTGTTCTTTTCGCTGTTCTTCCTGCCCATGTTTTTCTGCCTGTTTGACCCGGAGTTTTTCCAGGAGTTTGCGGTCCTTGGATTTGGCCACCAGTTCAAGGCGGCGCGTTTCGGCCAGTTGCTGCAAGTCGATCAGTTTTGCCTGTGCCTGTCTTTTGTCAAGTTCCAGACGCTTTCGCCAGCCCGACCACAGCCACAGCTCTGCCGGGGTCATTTGTTTGGTTCGGCTCATCTCCAGCAGACATGCCTGCAGATCGTTTTCAAGTGTCTCAACCCGCTTGGTTTGCGCCAGAATTTCCTGCCTGACCTGGCTTAAGGCCAGTTTGGCCTGGTCTTCCAGTTGCCTGCGGTATTCCAGGATCTTTTCCAATTTGAAGAGAAAGGGGCGTGCCATGGATGCATGACCAGCAAAAAGCGTGCACAAAAATGCCGAGCCAGCCATGTCCCTCGAATTGACCCGTCAGCACAAAAAAAGCCCGGCCATGAAGACCGGGCTTGAGCGGACATGAAACCTGCGTTGGCTAGGCGGGGCTGGCGGCCGCGATATAGCCTTGGCGCAGGGACTCGATCAGCTCTTTGACGGAGACGATGGCGTTCACCCGGTAGGCGTTCGCGCCGGCAAAGGCGAAGCCGTGTTTCAGCATGCCTTTCTTGGCGTTCACCAGAGCCAGGGCGATGCAATAGGGGCTCTTGGTGTAGTCGCAGGAACTGATGCAGTGGAACGGGCATTTGAAGGGTTTCTTGAGGCCGTTTTTGACGTCCTCCAGGAAGGGACCCATCACCGCCCGACCGGGCAGGCCAAGGGGGCTCTGGATGATCTGGATGTCCTCTTCCTTGGCGGCGATGTACGTTTCCTTGAATTTGATGTCGGCGTCGCATTCATGGGTGGCCACGAAGCGGGTGCCCATCTGTACGCCGGCCGCGCCCATCTTCAGGAATTTGTAGATGTCCGCGCCGTCATAGACGCCGCCGGCGGCGATGACCGGGATCGGCCGACCGGCCTTCTCCTCGAATTCGCGCACGGCCTCGATGACCTGGGGCACGGTGGTCTCAAGGGAGAACTCGGGGTCGGTTATCTGCTCGGGCTTGAAGCCAAGATGGCCGCCGGCCTTGGGGCCTTCGACCACGAAGGCGTCGGGCAGGTAGTCGAATTTGGACAGCCACTTCTTGCAGATGACGCTCGCGGCCCGGGCCGAAGAGACGATGGGCACGAGCTTGGTCTTGGCGCCGTCCTTGATGTAGGAGGGCAGGTCAAGGGGCAGGCCGGCACCGGCGAAGATGACGTCCGCGCCTTCCTTGATGGAGGTTTTGACCAGGTCGCTGAAATTGGTCAGGGCGACCATGATGTTCACGCCCAGGATGCCGTCGGTTATTTCGCGGGCCTTGCGCAGCTCGCGGGTGAGGGCACGCATGTTCGCTTCGCGGTAATTGGTGCCGATATCCGGCTCGCCCATGCCGATCATGGCGGCGGCGATGACGCCGATACCGCCTTCCTTGGCCACGGCCGAAGCCAGGCCGGAAAGTGAAATGCCAACACCCATGCCGCCCTGGATGATGGGGATTTTTGCTACAAGATCACCGATCTTGAGTTGGGGGAAGTCCATTATGTTCTCCTGTATGGATTTCGCCGTGTGGCCCGGCATTTCGAAATGCCTTGAGTGGTCACTTAATAAAGGCGTTTGTGGCGCTGCTAACCCAAAAAAAATCAGTGGTCAATGAAGGCCCGCGGGTAGTGGTATTACTGAGCTGGGGCCGTTTCATATGAGCGCATTTATTCGGGGTGTTCAGATTAAAGAGCGTTATGCCTCAAGCCCTGAGGGCGAGGGGCAAAAGAGCGCAGATTTCCCCTGCGATGATGGCGCTGCCCAGGAAATCTCCGTTCACGCCGTGCTGTTTGCGACCGAGCGCCAGCAGCGCGGCCATTGGGGCGAGGGCCAGGGCGAGAGCGGCGGCCAGATGGCCTAGGGGTAAGGCCAGGGCCGGGAGCAGCGTGGTGCAGCCGCCGATGACCAGGGCGGAGGTGGAGGCTCCCTGCAAGGCGTTTTGCCCAAGTCCGGGCCGGGACAGGCTTTGGGCCAGGCGGGCCAGGACCAGGCAGCAGAACCTGCCGAAGACAGGGGCGAAAAGCAGCACGGCCCAGGCCTTGTTGCTGACGGCGCATTCGAAGAGCGCGGTCTGCATCCCCAGGCCCAGGATGAGCCCCATGGCGCCGAAGGCTCCGATATGGCTGTCCTTGACGATGGCCCAGAAGCGTTCCTCCGTGGCCCCGCTGCCCCAGCCGTCCCACAGGTCGGCCCAGCCGTCCCAATGCAGTCCCCTGGTCAGGTACAGGTTGAGCCCGGTCAAAGCCCAGGCCAGGACCCAGGAAGAGAGGGGGAGCAGGGACGTCAGGGCCAGAATCAGCCCAATGGCGGCGCCCACCAGCGGGTACATGGACATGGAACGGCTGATGGCCTCGCTCGTGGTGATACGTGCTCGGCCCAGGCGGGTCAGGAAGGTCAGGGCGACGAAAAAATCGGTCAGCACGGTCATGGGCGCCGAGTGTCCGTGCGGGTCAGGTGGAGGGGCTGGCCGGGGACAATTTCGAGGAGGCGTGCGCAGGAGTCCTGGTTCACGGCCAGCTCCATGACGCCCTGGCTGCCCTCCAGGAGGCCGATTTGCGAGGGCGCGAGTTCGGCATAGGTCGAAGCCTCGACGACCTTGCGGCCGTCATCAAGCGTCCATGTCCGCCGACGGATGGGCACTTTTCCAATGGGCAGGTTCAGCAGGCAGTTGCCGAAGCGGTCCACATGCAGCACGACGCAGTCCAATGCGTCGGCTTGGATCGTGCCCTGCGACATTGCAGTGCGGACAACCTTGTCCGGACTCAATGGAAACCCGAAGGATTCAGGCATGGCCCCAAGGGCCAGCCTGGCGGCGATGCCTGCGAAGATATCCCGGCCATGAAAGGTGCGGCTGACATCGCTTGAGTTGGCGGCAATCCGCCACCAGGAGGCTGGTTCGTCCAGCAGGAAGGACAACAGGCCGTTGTCCGGGGCCAGATAGGATTTTTTTTCAAGCCGGGCCAGCAGGATGGATCGCGTCGAGCCGACGCCGGGGTCGACGACATTGACGAAGATGCATTCGTGCGGGAAATGCTTATGGCTGGCCTGAAGCAGAAAACTGGCCTGAGTAATATTGTGGGGCTGGACTTCGTGACACAGGTCCACGATGCGCGCATGGGGAGCCATGCGCAGCAGGGCGCCTTTCATTTGGCCTACATAGGGGTCCTGGTGGCCGAAATCCGTGAGCAGAGCGATGACTGGATGCATAAGCTCAACATTATACGACCAAGTGCGCATTCTGTCTAGGTCTGCTCCAGAAAGCTGTTGACAGTCTTGAGCACCCCTGTGTAGATACGGCGCTCTTCGGGGCGTAGCGCAGTTTGGTAGCGCATCGGTTTTGGGAACCGAGGGTCGCATGTTCGAATCATGTCGCCCCGACCAGGAAAAACAAAGGACTTAGGTGTTAAAACCTGAGTCCTTTTTTTTCTGCGCTGCTCCCGCGATTCCTTTGGTCGGCTTGCTTCAAGTCGTTCTCACGAGATGTCTGCACCAAACGCTAACCTGCCCGTTTTCGAGATTGCGCCGTTGTCTGTGCCTCGCACCGACAGGGATCTGGGGAAAGTTCAGTCCTGCTGCTTGGTGGTTTCCGGCTTGTCGCCGCCAATGATGGTCGGTTGCCCATCCTGCCAGACGACCGCATATTGTCCGAGGCGTTTCTTCCTGTCCAATTCTTGCCCGGGATCTGCTGGAGGATGCGGACTATGGCAGCGAGGACCTGTGCACCCTTTTGAACCAGGCCCATGCTTCTCTGTGCCAGGAAATGGCACAAGGCGACCCTGCGGAGCTTTCCAAGTGGCTGACATTTTTTCCATGGCACCATCCGAGAGAAGATCGAGTATAAGCTCCTGTCCATAGAAGAGGGGCTCCTCGACCAGGAGCAGACCGCCAAGCGGCTGGGCAGCGGGCAGGACGAGGAGGCTCTGGCTGCGGTACGCAAGGGGCGCGAGTAACTGGACGAGCTGCTTGATGCGGTCCAGGACGGTTCAGCCTACATGCCGCTCACGATCATCCATCCTCGCCAAAAACCGCATGCGGTCTTCGATGAGTTCCTGCTTGCGGGTCTGGATTGCAAAGTAGCTCTGGGCAAAGGCAATAGGCTCTTTGCGTGGATCCCCGTTCTGGGCAATGAGATAGCAGGCGTAGCGGGTGAGCATGAAGTCATCGACAGCCCTTTCGGCACCACTGCCCAGCTTGACCATTTTCGTGACGCCACGAAAATGGTCGTTTGGCTCATAACCAGTTGTTTCACAAGATGTAACGGCCCGCTGGATGGCAGTCTGGAAATTTTCCCATCGGACATAGCCCAGCGGCTCCATAAGATCGCGAGCGAACCAGAATTCAATGCCTTCGTCCGGTACAGTTTGGCTCAAGCCATCAAACCGGTTTTGCAGTGTAATCAGGGCTGATTTGTCCATGAGAGCATCCCTTCTTCATTTCGTGTCGTTCGCGCTTTTCGCGGTTCAAATCCATCAATCAGCCAGACGCTCGGTGAGTTGCAAGATCTCGCTGATCTCAGAAGGACCGAAGACTCCGCGAATCCCCTGCGGGTGAATCACAATGAACGGTGCGTTGATGAGGTCTTCTCTGTCCACCTTCCCGCAGTCGATGTGCTCCATGTTGAAAAAGCAGGCTAGTCGATGCTAGAAACTTGGAGATGGTGCCTTGTTTGGGTGAAGAACTCAATACTGTCCTGACCTTACGTGTAGCTGATAGGCTTTAAAACAATTGGCAACGTTCTCACGCACTACGGTCCCCGCTAGGCAATCCGCGTGTCTTGAGTCCCCATGCAGCAGGACGTCATCGACCCGGGACGGCGCAAGGGGCCTGCATTGCGCGCACTCTCTGCTGCCCCAACAGAGGAGCTCCCTCATGTTTACGAGCCTGTTCGGTCCTGTTCCTTCGCGAAGGCCGGGCAGTCTATGGGTGTCGATCTGGTGCCCGCAAAGTGATCGAGGCCGGTCAATTCCATCTCAGACGTCGAAGAACCTCTTCATCGCAAGATATCTCCGTGGTCGTGAGGGGAGAGCGGGTTGAGCCTGTGCGTTTGAACCATTTCAGTCATGCGGGTCGCCCCTTCTTGAAATTCGGGCAGCGCGGATAGTCGCATCCCGCAGTGAGGCCGAGCTCCGGCACGTAAATGACTTCACCCTGATCGGTCAGGATGTCGGAAGCGGATGGCCGCTTGAGGGGTATCCCGCAGGCGTGGCAGGTGCGGTTTGTACAGTGGGAGCACATCCATGGATGCGCTCCGTTTTGGAGCTGTTCCGTGACCCGGCTAACGGCTTCGTCCGTCCAGAGTTCTTTTTCGCCCCAGACAATGGCATGCAGATTGTCGAAGATCTGGAGCGTGCGGCTTTGAGCGCTCGTCAGTTCGCCAGCCATATGCCTGTCCGCGAGGCCTATTCCCCTCACTCTCTGGGCCACGATGCGCCCTCCGCCCAGTTGTTTGAAATCCCTGCCGCACAGGCAGCATGTCTTTGCCGGAGGCCTGCGCAGCTCAAGGCGCGAGAGGACGTTTCGCCGGGCCTTCTGGAAGCACAGTCCGGCGAAATGGATATCTTCGTGCGGTCCGTTCAGGAGGAGGCGCTGCATTTCTTCCTCGATTTTGCGCATGATTTCCAATTCCAGACCCAGGGGCTCTGCCTGGGTTGGTTCATTTTCCGACGCTGTTGCGCTTCGACCCGGTCTGATATCCTGATTCAGCATGACATTCTCCACGTGGATTGTTGGAATCGACGTGATCCTTCTGCGCGGCGCTGATGCTTTCGGCAACGACGATGAGGAGGATGGTCCCGGGCAGTTGGGATCATCCCGCGAAAAATGTGATGGGTCGATGTGCGCGGAATTGCAAACGGTGTGCGAGGAGCAATTTGGACCGGCGCTGGTCATCTTCCGGTTCATGGAGTCTTTTTTCATGAACCTGTCTGAACCACTGAACCAACGCCTGCGCGAGTTCGCACTGCGTTTTCGTGATTTTGCGGGAAGGGCTCAGGCTGTGCTGCTCGGCGAGACAGCCCCAGTGATGGAGACGGGCCCGGCAAAAAAGCACACTCATCTTTGAGCCTGAGTCATGAAAGGGAAGGGGGGGCGATGGCCTGTTGTCTGTCAGGGAGATTGAACGCGTGGATCCTGTCAGTTCGAACTTCCGTCAACGTTTCCGCTGATGGAGAGCTGGTGCTTGCTGAGCAGGTCGTAGAGTCGCGCCCGCGAGAGGCCGGAGATGGTCAGGGCGCGCTGGAAGCTTCCCTGGCTGCTGGCGATGAGGCGCTGAAGGTACGCGGTCTCAACTTCCTGCATTGCCAATTCCCGGACTGCGCGCAGGGGGAGCAGTTCGCTTTCTGGAGCTGCGAGCGCAGCGAAGGGGAGCGCGGCGTAAGGGCCTTCGATGTGTGCAAAGCCGTTGTCCGGCTTGTGCTGCGAGGGATCGCCACGCAGCCCCCGGTGCATATGGGCCGGGTTTGACGGAGCGGGGAAGGCCATCGCGCAGGGGGCGTGGCTGGAGAACGCGCGAGCGTCAGGAGCGGCATCCGCGTCGCTCCGGGCCGGGAAGGCCGCCATGGGCGCGGGCTGTGAGGGTGTTTGCGTGTCCAGGGGCGGCAAGCACGGACAGTCGGACTCCCGGCGGCCTTGGCCCGCGCATGGGGAGGGCTGCGAAGCGACGAGGTAGCCGTCCGTAATCGGCCTGCCCGAGCGTTTGAGCAGCACCCTGGTGCGGATGTTCACGGGCAGGTGCTGGGGGTAGAGCCGATATTCCCCGATGGCGTTATGCACCGTCGCGTGCAGCACGTTGATCAGTTCGCGCACGTTGCCGGGCCAGTCGTAAAGGGTCAGGGCATGGTGCAGCTCATAGGAGATCTCTTTTTCGGGGCACTCCAGCTCCGCGGAGATGTTGCGGACATGGAAGTTCGCGATGGGCAGGATGTCTTCCCTGCGGTCGCGCAGGGGGGGCAGATGTATGACGCTGGTGCACAGGCGATGGTACAGGTCCTTGCGGAAGGCCCCTTTTTTGACCATGGCTTCCAGGTTTCTGTTTGTCGCTGCAACCAGCCTGAAATCGCTGATTATTTCCTTTTTTGAGCTGAGCGGGCGGAACTTGCGTTCCTGCAGTACCCGCAACAGCGATTTTTGCACCTCGAAATCGAGATCGCCGATTTCATCAAGAAAGATCGTGCCGCCGTCGGCCTGCTTGAAGAGCCCCTCTCGCGATTCGCCCGCGCCCGTGAACGACCCTCGCTCATGGCCGAAGAGCAGGCTCTCGGCCAACGTCTTTGGGATGTTCGTGCAGTCGACGACTATGAAATTTTGCGTGGCCCTGGCGCTGTTTTCGTGGATGGCGTTGGCGAAAAGTTCCTTGCCGGTTCCGGTTTCACCCAGGATGAGGACGCTCACGTTGCTGTGAGCTGCGGCGGAGATACGCTTGAGGCAATGGTCAAGGCAGGGGCTCGTGCCGAGGATGGCTTCGCGTTTGATGGAGTCCTGCGCGTTGACCACGTGCTGTGCGCGGCGGTGAAACATGCAGCGGTTGATGGCCTGCTCAAGTTCTTCATGGGTGAACGGCGCGCAGATGACGTCCCATGCGCCGGCGAGGATGGCCTGTTCCAGGATTTCGGGATTGCAGCCGTTGGTGATGACCAGAATGTGGGGCCTGGATTTGGTTTTGGCGAGGGCCAAAATGGCCTGCTCCGGTTTGTCGGTGATGTCGATATCAAGAATGACGATGTCATACGCGACACTTTTGAGAACGTCGATGGCGTCATCGCAGGAGGAAAGCGAAGCGCACGTATGCCCGTTGCCTTCAATGACAGGGCTTAGTAACAGGCAAACGTCTTTGCGTTCGTGGATGATGAGTACTGAAGCCATAAGCTCTTTTGCCTCTGGATGGCGAAGTCATGTGGACTAAAAAAGTCAAGAATGTATGACAGTCATGCAGGACGAATGTGTATCAGGTTGAAACATCTCTTCCGTGTATGACATTTGCATGTTCCAATATGTTATGCGAAATGTATTCACGAGATTTGTGCGCCTACATGAATCTTGAATAAATGTGAAGCGTGAAGTTTTGTGTTCACCTGTCAGTCATGTGAACATGTATAACATCCCAAGATCATGGGTGTCTGATTGGGCTGGACAGATGGCCGGGAGCCTGTTTGTGTTCGCCCGGATTGAGTCCTGTTTTGTCGGACAGGGGGCTGTGGCTGCAACGCCGGATTCACGCGCCTGGCGCGATTGCGGGCCCTGGACCGGCAAATTGTCAGGGTGGCACAATTCTTTCATGTATTTACAGAAAATAATCAGGGAGTTCCCGTGACAGACAATCGCCCCCCCCAGTTGTTGAACGCGGATTTTGATCGATTTTTGCGCGAGGAGTCCGACGGCGCTGCATCGCCAGGCACGGCCGCGGCAGATTCGGGACCATCCGATCAGGCCGGCAGGCCCGGGGAGGAGCGCAGGGCGGCCAGCCGGCGGAACCTCTCTGTTTTCGCGGTGATCCATACCCTGGAGCAGGACGGCCGCAAAGGGCGGTATCGCGTGGCACAGGTGCGGGATATCTCGGCCACGGGCATCGGTTTGCTGCTGAATGCGGGCGAGCCCGAGAGTTTCAAGGCAGGACGGGAATTTGACGTCCTTTTTCAATTTTCAGAGCACGCCAAACCCTTGCACCTGGCCTGCACTGCCTGTCGCAGGGTCATGGGCGATGTGGGCGTGATCATAGGCGCCGTGTTTCGGGGGCCTGTCCCTGATCTGGCTGGCTGCTAAAAATGTGTGCTTGTCGTTTCGCAGCGCCAAGCAAGTGAATGGTGACGAGTGGTTGGTGAATGAAGAGTGATGGAGGCGTTGAATTCCGCCTCTGTAAAGATAAACAAATTATCTTCTTTACTGTGACGACGATAAAGAGAAAATGATTTTTGATACAGGAGTCTTCATGTTGTTTGCCATGCGTTTTGGAATGGTGTTTTTTCTTCTCTTTTCCGCTTCCGCCCATGCCAGTCAGGGCGCGAGCTTTCCGCTCGGCAGCGGCGACGTGCTCGAGATTTCGGTTTGGGGCGACGAGAGCCTGGTCCGCAAGGTGCTGGTCCGTCCCGACGGCATGATCTCCTTTCCCCTTGTCGGCGACATGCAGGCGGCAGGGGTCAGCGTCGATGAACTGCGGGCCGGCCTCGAAGCCAAAATCGACGAGTACATCCACGGCGCGCCCGTGACGGTCATGCTGCTCGAGTCGCGCAGCCCCCGCGTGTCCGTGGTGGGCAAGGTGCAAAAGCCCGGCATGTATCCCATGGACGGTCCCATGTACGTGCTGCATGCCCTGGCTCTGGCCGGCGGCATGAACCCGTACGCCTCCACCGGATCGATCCGCGTCGTGCGCACCGACAAGGCCGGCGGTCAGCATTACCTGTCCTTTGATTACGACCGTGTCGCGGACGGCAAGGGCCTGGAGCAGAACGTGCTGCTTCAGCCCGGCGACATCGTGCTTGTACCTTGATCTTCTCCGGGATGCCTCTCATCATGCACAATCTCGTCCGGCTCCTGGCCGGTGTTCTTGTTTTTGGATTGGCCGCGTCCACGGGCGTGTGCGAAACCAAGGTCACGCCCTCCATCGGGGTGCGCGGAGCGTATGACGACAACACCCTGGGCCAGGGCGAGTCCGACGCGGAGCTGATGCTCTCCCCGGCCTTCAAGGTCGAACTGGAGAGCGAGGTGACGAGCCTTATGCTGCAGGGCCGCCTCGACGCATTCCAGTACCTTGACGAGGATGAGTTCAACCGCGAAAACGCCAAGCTCGGCGTGGACGTCTCCCATGATTTGAGCGAGCTTTTGACCGTGCGCATGGGCGCGCAGTGGGTGCGCGACCACACGATCGAGGACGAGTTCGACGAGTCGGGTATCGTCACGGAGACAATCGCGCGCAACAGCTACAGCGCGAGTCCCGGCCTGACCCTGCGCCTGACCGAACGCGACGAACTGGCCTTGGACGGCAGCGCGAACATGGTGCGGTACGAGCGTTCGGACTCCACCGACTACAACGTCTTCGGCCTGACCTCGACCTTAAGCCATGCCCTGGGCGACGGCCTGTGGCGCATCATCGGTCAGGCGGGCGGGCAGCGGTACAGCTTCGACCGCCCGGACGGCGACACGGAGCAGCGCGTCCTGACCGGGCTCGCCGGCTTCGCCTGGAAGGCCATGGAGACTCTGGAATTTCAGGTCATGGGCGGGTTCAGTCAGACCTCGTCCGAAGTGAATTTTGATCGTGGCTCAAGCATCGACGACGATCAGCTGACCTTCTCGGGCTCGGTCTCGGCCACCTGGACCGACGAGGTCTGGCGGCTGAACCTGACCGCGGACAGGTCCGAGTCACCCTCGACCTACGGCGAACTGATCACCCGCGACCGCCTGCGGGCGAGCTTCGGGCGCAACATGTCCGAACGGCTCTACCTCGGGCTGCAGCTGGCCTGGTACATGTCCAGCACAGCCGGACTGGTGCAGGATGAAAACACCCGCACTTACTCCCTCGGACCGACCGCGCGCTATCGCCTGAGCGAGGACAGTTTTGTGGAGGGCGGGTACCTGTTCAGCCGTGAAGACAATATCGAGGCCGATGAGGTTACGGACCGCAATCGGATCTACCTGAACTATGTCGTGGAGCTGCCTTTCGTTCTCTAGGGGGACCTGGCGGGTTGTCGGGCGCAAGCCGCTTCGACGGCCTCCGCGCGCATGGCGCTGAAAAATAATGAAGAGTGAATGGGAAAGGCGGGGGATGAGGGCCTGGGGAGAGACGGGATTGCCCCGGCCTTCGCTCGAACTGCGTCCGCCGAGGCGCTTGTCCTCGCCGCGTTTGTTCATTCACCACAATATCAAGGAGTTTGAATGTCCTCCGAAGAAACAGAGATCGGATATCTGATCGGCGTGATCCGCCGTCGTGTTTGGCAGATGGTCTTGCCTGCCGTGGCCGCGTTTGTCGTCATTGCCGTGGTGGTGGCGTTTCTGCCCGCCAAGTACCAGTCTTCGGCCACCATCCTGATTGAGGGGCAGGAGGTGCCGCAGGAGCTTGTGCGCTCCACCGTGACCGGGTTTGTGGAGGAGCGGCTGCAGACCATCATGCAGGTGGTCCTGAACCGCGCCAACCTGATGAGCATCATCGAGCGCGTGGGCCTGTACCAGGACGAACGCAAGACCATGACCTCCGAGGCCCTGGTGGCCATGATGCGAAAAGACATCACCATGGAGCCCATCCAGGCCGAGGTGATGAGCAACACCGGGCGCCCGTCCACGGCGACCATCGCCTTCGCCGTGACCTTCGAGGGCACGAATCCGGCCAAGGTGCTGCAGACCACCAACACCCTTGTCTCCCTTTTTCTGGAAGAGAATCTGAAAAACCGCGAGGAGAAGGCGTCCACGGCCTATTCCTTCCTCGAAAAGCAGGTCGCGGCCCAGCGTGAAGAGGTTGCCCAGTCCGAGGAGCTGATCGCCCGCTTCAAGGAAGAGCATCTGGGGTCCCTGCCGGAGTTGACCCAGCTCAATCTGCAGACCCTGGACCGCATCGAGCGCGATGTGCAGGCCCATCAGGAGAGCATTCGCGGCATCCTCGAGCGCCGGGCCTTCCTGGAAGGGCAGCTGGCCACGGTCACGCCGCAGCGCACCCTGGTCACGGCCGACGGCGGGCGCGTCCTGCCCCAGGCCGAGGAACTGCGCGCCCTGCAGACCAGGTACGTGTCCCTCACGGCCACGCATTCGGACAAGCATCCGGAGGTCATCAAGCTGCGCGAGCAGATCGCGGCGCTGGAAGGCTCCGGGGTGACCGTGGATCTGGCCGAGGAGCTCTCGGCCGAGCGGGCGAAGCTTTCGGACCTCAATTCCAGGTACGGCGCGAACCATCCGGACGTACTGGCCTCCGAGCGTCGGGTCGCGGCCCTGGAGAAGCGCAAGGCCAGCGCCGGCGCTGGGCGCAAGCTCCCCAGCGCCATGTCCGAAGGTGCGGACAATCCCGCCTGGATGGCGCTCAAGAGCCAGCTGCAGGCCACGGACATGGACCTGCAGGGCCAGCAGGCCATGCTCGCCGATCTGCGCCGCCGCCAGGATGAGCTGACCCGCCGGCTGGAGAACGCGCCGCGCGTCGAGCAGGAGTACCGCAAGCTGGAGCGCGACCACCAGAACGCGCAGGCCAAATTTCAGGAGACCTCGCAGAAGCTCATGGCCGCGCGGGACTCCAAGGAGCTCGAGCAGGAACAGGCCGGCGAGAAGCTGACCCTGATCGAACCGCCCATGCTCCCGGAAGTGCCTTCCAAGCCCAAGCGCAGCCTCCTGATGCTGGTCGGTTTTGTCATGTCGCTCGGCTTCGGGGCTGGCTGCGGAGCCATGGCCGAGGCCCTGGACGGGTCCGTGCGGGGGTTGCGTTCACTGCGCGCCCTGACCGACGCCCCGCTCCTGGGGGCCATCCCATACATCGCGACCGGCGCGGAGGTGGCCAGACGCAAGCGCAAGATCACCCTGGCCGCCACGGGTATGCTGGCCGCGCTTGCACTGCTCGTGGGTCTCATTCACGTTTACGTGCGCCCGCTGGACATCGTTTTTTACCAGATCATGGATCGCATCTTCGGAGCGTAGAGGGGATATTATGAGCAAGATTGTCAAAGCCCTTGAAAAAGCCGAGGAAGCGCAGCGTTCAGCCGAAGGCAACGTCGGCGGATTTACCGTTCAGGAATCCGACCTCTCCTGGCTTGATGAACCTGTCGGACCGTCAGCGCTGGCCGCGCCGGGTGCACGGCCCGCTTCGCCCGTGCAGCCCGCAAGGCCCATGCCTCGGACCGGGGGCGGGGAGCGGCGGGACAATGTCGAAGTGCACTACGAGCAGACCAAGATCGAACAGGCCTGCTTTCACAAGATGGAGGAGCGGCGGCTCCTGGGAGATTCTGCGCCGCGCGAGCTGCGTGACGCGTTCAACGTCGTGCGCACCCGGATTCTGCAGCAGACCCGCGCCAAGGGCTTGAACACGATCATGGTCACCAGCCCCGGCCGGTCCGAGGGCAAGACCACCGTGGCCACGAATCTGGCCATCACCATCGCCCGCGACGCGAGCCAGACCGCGCTGCTGGTCGACGCCAACCTGCGCTGGCCCGGGATCTCCTGCGGCCTGGGCATGGACTCCCGGCCCGGCCTGTCGGATCATTTTCTGCGCGGCCTGCCCATGGAGAGCCTGTTCGTCAATCCGGGCATCGACAAGCTCGTGGTCCTGCCTGCGGGCGCGTCGCAGGAGGACTCCGTGGACATCATCAGCTCGCCGCGGATGCAGAATCTGGTGGCGGAAATGAAGAGCCGCTACCCGGACCGCTACGTCATCTTCGACTGCCCCCACCTCCTGGGCATCCCGGACGCGCTGGTCTTTGCCGAATACGTGGACGGGATCGTGCTGGTGGCGGACGAGGGCAAGACGGCGCAGGGCGATCTCAAGACGGCGCTGGCGATGCTGGCCGGGCGGAATCTGCTGGGCGTTGTCTTGAACAAAGCCTAGCGGCTGTTGAAAAAGGCGCGATTGCTGCGTTGCCGCGGCAAAAATCAAAGCCTCATGTAGACGACTACACATCGGCTTTATTTTTACCTTGCGCCTTGCACTCGCACCTTTTTGAACAGCCGCCTCGCGGGCTGGGTGTGACTCATGAAAAAGGCGCGATTGCTGCGTTGCCGCGGCAAAAATCAAAGCCTCATGTAGACGACTACACATCGGCTTTATTTTTACCTTGCGCCTT
>DHWB01000008.1 GCA_002412965.1 Desulfomicrobium sp. UBA5193 | reverse complement strand
TCGCGCACCAGTGTCAGGTACAGGGAGATGGGCGTCTGTGTGTCCGCCGGGAGCCAGGTCCCCTGTTGGGGTAGGGTGATCATGGTGCCTCCATAATCGATTGTTGAATTTTGAATAAAAAAAAGCCGGATCCTGGGAGGATCCGGCTTTAATGCCTTTTTATGCCTGAACTAACGGCATTGCGATGCCGTCAGGAAGCGGGTCCCCCTGCGTCATGCTGCTTGCGCCACCACCAAAGAGCCTTCTGGCTCAAGAGTTCCAGATCGCCGCCGGCGGCGACGTTCAGGTAGGAACGGAACACGCGCACGGCTTCAAGGCTGTGGGGGTTTGCTTCGAACATGGTGGAGAAGAGGGGTGCGTCCTGGGTGATCATTTTCGTGGCCGCCTCCACGCGTCGTCCGAACGAGGGCGTGAAGAAACGCTCGATTCCGTTTTCCAGAGGGGAAGCACAGAGATAAGCGACGGTTGTCACGAAGTTGAGTCCTTGGATGTAGGCCATGGCTTTGTCATGCTCATTGGCCGTTGTAGTGAACGGGGAAAACCCAAGTGCGCGGAAGCAGTCTGATAGATTATCGCTTGCCGCTTGGTCACGTCCCGGAGTTACGGCAATACGCAGCTCCACGTCAAGTGTCTCGGGGCCGAAAAGTGGATGGGTGCCGACCACGGGCGTTGTGGTCTGGGCCAGCATGTCACGCAGGGGCTGGACCTTGACCGAGCAGATGTCGGCCAGGATTGTCGTCTGCGTGAGATGCGGGGCCACCAACGCAACGACATCCTTCATCGCCGTGATGGGTACGCACAAGAGGACAAGGGCGGCCTTCTGCACGGCGCCGGGCAGGGCGGCCAGATCCAGGGGATGGTCGAACTCGGTCACGGGGTTGCCCGCTTCGCGAAAGCTGCGCACGAAGCGCGCTCCCATCTGGCCCTTGGCGCCGATGACCACGATGGCCGATTCGAGGCTAAGACTCATGCGCTGCTCCCAGGCCGTTGCCAAGGCGGATCAGGCTCCATACGTCCCAGAATCCCGGAAAGGATTTGGCCACGCATGAAGGGTTGTCGAGGTTCACGCTTATGCCTCCCAGTTCGAGCAGGGAGAAACTCATGGCCATGCGGTGGTCGCCGTAGGTGCACATTTCCACGCTGCGTGGCAGGAGCCCGCCATTACCGCGTATGATCATGCCGTCGGGCCGGGCCTCAATATTCACCCCGGCCTTGGATAACTCCGTGACCGGCCCCTGGATGCGGTCGCATTCCTTCAGGGCCAGATGCGCGGCTCCGGAGATGACTGTCTCGCCGGTGGCGAAGGCGGCCATGGCCGCCACCGTTGGAACGATGTCCGGACAGGCGTTCATGTCGACCTGCGTGCCGCGCAGCGCGGACGGAAAAACCGTGACCACGTCATCTTGCCATTCGACGGATGCGCCCATGCGGGACAGGATTTCGAGCATGAAGCGGTCACCCTGGGCCGACTGCCTGCTGAGTCCGGAAATGCGGACCGGAGCCTTGCCCACGGCCCCTGCGGCCAGAAAGTAGGAGGCATTGGACCAGTCGCCTTCCACTCGCATGGCCCCGGCCCGGTAGGGGGCAGGGTGGACGATGAGACGAATGTCCGTGGGGGAGAGGCCCGCTGCATCGGCGTGGGTGCAGGGCTGCCAATCGTCCAGGATTCTGCGTTCCAGGATCACGGGCACGCCGAAGCGGGCCATGGTATCGAGCGTCAACGCGACATAGGGCCAGGAGGCCACGGATTTGCCGATGAGGCGGATGGTCGTCGTTCCGCTCGCCAGGGGAGCGGCCAGGAGCAGGCCCGAGAGGTACTGGCTGCTCTGTTCCAGGTTGATGGTCACCTCGCCGCCGATTAGTCCCGGACTGGACATGACCAGGGGCGGGTAGCCGATCTTTTCCTCGAAGGTGACGCGCACCCCCTGCTGCGTCAGGGCGTCGGTCAGATGCGCGACCGGACGGTCATGGATACGGCCCTCGCCGTGGATGCGGTAGATGCCGGGGATGGCCGTGACCACGCCGGCCATGAGCCGGCAGGTGGTGCCGGATTCGCCGACGTTCATGGAAATGGGGTCGGGTGTGCTCGTCCCAGCCTTCCCGCCGATACCGCGTACAAAGAGTTTGCCGCCTTGAGGCTCGATGAGCGCGCCCAGAAGGCGCAGGCACTCGGCGGTGCGGGTCAGGTCCTGGCTGTCGAGCACGCCTTCGAGGAGCGACTCGCCTTCGGCCAGGGCCGCGCAGATCAGCGCCCGGTGGGACAGGGACTTGGACGAGGGCGCGGTGATGTCGATGGCGGGTTTCATGCCTGCTCCTGGACCATGCCCGCGCCGTAGAGGTGCGGGCCCGTGGGATAGCTGCCGAGCACGCGCATGGTGTGGCAGAGGCTGGTCAGGTTGTTCATGGTGTTTTCATACTGTTCCTGGGACAGATCGCATTCCACGTCCATGAAGAAGACGTATTTCCATTTCTCGCCCTTGAGCGGCCGCGACTCCAGCTTGGTCAGGTTCAGTCCCTGATCGGCCAGCAGGTTCAGTATGGCGGCCAGGGCACCGGGCCGGTCCGGGGTGGTGAACAGAAGCGAGGTCTTGTCCCGGCTGCTGCCGACCGTCGGCGTGGGGCCGATGACCAGGAAGCGGGTCCAGTTGTCCGGCAGGTCCTGGATGTCGAGAGCCACGGCTTTGAGGCCATAGCGCTCCACCAGTCGCGGATGCCCGATGGCGGCGGAGCAGTCGCCCTCGCGTTCGGCCTGGGCCGCGGCCGCGGCCGTGCTCTCGGTGGGGATGACGGAGGCCTGGGGTACATTCGTGCGCAGCCATCCGGAGCACTGGGCCAGGGCCTGGGGATGGGAATAGACCGTGCGCACGCAGGACAGGTCGGCGTTCACGGCGAGCAGCGCATGGCTGATGCGGCTGAAAAGCTCGGCGTGGATATAGACATTGTATTGCAGGAAGAGGTCCAGGCTCTGGCCGACGCTGCCCTGCAGGGAATTTTCGAGTGGAATGACGCCCAGATCGGCCTTGCGCGCGGCCACGGTCAAAAAGACATCGTGCAGGGTCGGGCAGGGGGTGAAGTCCATGGAGCGGCCCAGGTACTCAAGGCCGGCGAGATGCGTGAAGGTCCCCTCGGGGCCGAGATAGGCCACGTTCTGGGGCTGCTGCAGGCGGCGCGAGGAGGACAGTATCTCGCGGTAGATGGCGCGAAGATGATCTTCGGGCAGGATGCCGGGGCTTAAGGAGTTCAGGCGGCTCAACACTTCCTTTTCGCGAAAGGGCTTGAAGACGATGTCCAGGGAGTCGGACTTGAGCTGGCCCACTTCGCGGCTGAAGGAGGCGCGCTTGTTCAGCAAATCGAGAATCCGTTCGTCCAGGTCGTCGATCTGGGTGCGGATCTCGGTCAGGCGCTGCGTGGACGAGTTCATTCCTTGATCTCCTCGGTGATGCGCATGCCGAAATGCCGTCCAGCCAGATCCGTGCGGCACAGGACCTTGTCGCCGATCTTGAGATCGACCACGCTGACCGGGCGGCCGTCGGCGCGGACCATGCGGATGGTCTCGGCGTTCTGCAGGAAGAGGGTGCCGTTCTTGCCACCCGCTTCGGCTTCGATGAGCAGCATGGGCCGGATCTCGACCTTGCAGCGGCCGACCGTGGCCAGGGTGGTGGAGCCGTCGGCGCCGACGATGAGCACTTCTGTTCCGGTTTTCAGTTCATCCAGATACGTGGTCCTGTCTCCGGGCATGGCCGCGTAGGCGTGCACGGCTCCGGCATTGATGCGGAACGGGCGGGGAGCCACGTAGGGGTTGGATTCGGTCTCGGCGTTGATGAGGAAGGTGAAGGCGCTGGAATTGCCGACCAGCATGCCCTGACCGGATTTCAAAAGGCTCATGGTGTCCACGCAGACGCGGTGTCCGAGCCCGGCGGAGGTGACGGCGGTGATCGTCGCGGTTTCCAGTTCCATGATTCCTTGGCTCAGTTTGAGTTCGCGGACAATGGTTTTAAGATCGCTGGCGGCCTGAGGCAGGACGACCACGGTTTCAACCCCGCGTTCCAGGATGCCTGCTGCGAGGCGCGCCCGGTCCAGGCTGGCGGCTTCCACGGCCAGACGCTCGGACTGGGCCAGGATGTTTTCCACGGGGATGATTTCCCAGCCTTCCCTTAGGATGATGTCCTTGCCCTGGGCCAGGAGGCGCACCGCCTCTTTCTCGTCGGCCTTGGAGGACAAAAGGACATAGGGCAGGTCTTCGGCAGCCAGGACCGGGGTCTTGCTCAGGGCCTGCACCGAGGCGACGTGTGCGCGCTCGACGATGACCGCGTCGACACCGGATTCCAGAGCCAGGGTGATCTCGCCCTTGTCGAAGGGAATGCCGGAAAAGAGTACTTTTTTCATGAAGCGGACCTAGAGTTTGGGTTCTTCGAGCAGGGCCAGGGCCTGATCGACCGAGTAATCCATGTGCACCACTGCGTGCAGGGCCTGCACCAGACGGGTCGGGTCCTCGGCCTGGAAGATGTTGCGACCCATGGACAGGCCTGCCCCGCCGGCGGCGATGGAGTCATGAGCCATCTGGATGATGTCGCGCGGAGAATCCATGCGCGGGCCGCCGGCAATGACGATGGGAATGCAGCAGCCTTCGGTCACTCTGGAAAAGGACTCCGGGTCGCCGGTGTAGACGATCTTGATCACGTCGGCGCCAAGTTCTTCCGCCAGACGAGCGCAGTGCGCCACGGTGGCCGGATCCCATTCGGATTTGACCTTGGGGCCTCGTGCGTAAACCATGGCCAGGAGCGGCATGCCCCATTCGGAACACTTGGAGGCGACCTGGCCCATGTCGCGCAGCATGTCGCGTTCAGATTCGTCGCCAAGGTTCAGGTGCACGGACACGGCATCCGCGCCGAGCTTGATCCCGTCCTCGACCGTAGCGACCAGGATCTTGGCATTGGGGAAGGGGGACAGGGTGGTGCTGGCTGAAAGGTGAATGATGAGGCCCACGTCGCGGCCATGGCCCCGGTGCGAGCAGCGCGGCAGGCCCTTGTGCATGAGCACCGCGTTGGCTCCGCCTTCGGCCACCTTGTTCACTGTGGAGCGCAGGTCAACCAGACCCTGGATGGGGCCGACCGTGGTCCCGTGGTCCAAGGGCACGATGATGCTGCGGCCCGTGTTGCGGTTGAAGATTCTCTCCAGTCGTACGCTTTTTCCCATGTTCATGATTTCCTCCGGTTTCGGCCGGGCGCCCGGGGCCTTAAATGTAAAAAAGGGCCGCCGGCTTGTCGCCTGCGGCCCTAAGGTTGGTTTGCTTTGTCAAAACGGCTAAAGCAGTCCCCTCAGACCACAGGCTCTGCTAAAATAAAAGTACCAAAAAAAGTACAGGCTGTGATTGAGGGAGAAGTTTGTCATAACGATTGTCTGACTACTCAGTTTGCGACGAAGCTGTCAAGAACTTTTATGACCGCCGGTCATTTTTTTACAAAAGGCCAAATTTTTGTCTGGATATGGCGCGTGTCGCGGGTTTTGCATTTTGGGCATTGATGCACACTGCGTTCGCGAGTAGGGTGGCACAGTCTATTCCGCCAGGACCAAGGAGAGGGTTGCATGGCCGTCAGGAAAGCAATGCCCGGTGTCATCCGGAAAATCTGTCTGTGGTGTCAGGGAGGAAGCACAAAACTTGTCAAGGAGTGTGCGCATGCCCTGTGTCCGCTGCATTCGTGCCGGATGGTCGAGGACGCGGACGACGCCTCCCTGCTCAGCCGCATCGCATCCTTCTGCCTTGCGTGCGCGGGCAGCGCTGAAGCCGTGGCCGAGTGCACTGCGGATGTTCCCATCGGCGGGCAGCCCCCATGCCCGGCTCATCCGTATCGCATCTCCGAGCAGGTTTCCGCGGCGCCGCAAGCCACCCTTGCGCAGCAGGTCAAGCCTTTGCCTGGCCTTGGCGAGAGATGTGTCCGGCAAGACGAGCGGGTTCCTGCTCATGAAGACAGACCGCCTGCGACTGCGGCCCACCACTCTGAGGCGCCCATGGCGCCCCCCGCAGGAATCGCGGGCCGGCACGACGCCCTGGCTGCCATGTGTTCCGGGCGCGAACCTGAAGCGCTGGATATTTGAAATGACTGAAGAAATGAAAAACGTTGACGGAATATTGGGAAATTTCAAACGTCGCCGGCAGATTGAAAAGGATGTTGCCGAGTCCAAGTCCGTTGGCAGGACCAGACCTCGAGTAAGAGAAACAATGCCGGGTTCCGTGCTCTGGAACGAGATTCATTCCGAAGAAAGGCTGGTGGACGAAAAGGGCTGATTATTTATTGGCGAAACAGATCGATTCCGGCCAGAATCAAGTTTTGAAGGGCATTGTAGCCGCTCAGGATGTTGTCCCACCAATGGTTGGTCAGGGAAAGCACGGAGATGACCGATAAAAAAAAGAGCACGGTCCAGACCCTGTGAATGATGGCCTGGAGAATGCGGATGCTGAGACGCGGAGTGGAAGCCATGAATATCCTCTCGTTGTTTGGAAAAAAGTGCTAATGTCGTCTGCGGCCTTTTCTTGAGCCCTTGCGCCTCGGTTCGAGCCAGATGTTCTTGGCTATCCAGTAGACCGCGTATCCAAAGGCCGCGAGAATGAAAAAGCGCGGAAAAAACAGGCAGAAGAGCGCCCCCAAAGCCAGGATCAAGGGGTTGATGCCCAGACTTTGAATTATGCTCCGTGCTTGCTGGAGAAGACGATCAATTTCTTTCATGCCATAAGTCCTTAGTATTTACTGTAATCGCTAAGCTGAATCCACTTGAAAGTAAACGGCAAATCAATTTTTCGCCAGTCCTGACAGTCCTTTCGCTTGCGCAGACACAGCCATCCCCCCATAGGAAATAACATGCCATCAATATATTGCCAGCCCGCATCGGGTATAGATCTCGGTGCCCTCGAAAGCCTTTTTACCGAACACATGCCGCGTCTGGCGCACATGCGCGATGCCTGCGCATTTGCCTGCGACTTGAACGCGAGTTTTGCCATCTCCGATGCGCAAGGTGCGCTATTAGAGCGTAGCGCCCTGCTGCACGACATCGGCTATGCTCCGGCCCTGCGCCGCTTCGGATATCATCCGCTCGACGGAGCCTTGTTTCTGGCTGAGCGTGATGAGCATCCGTGGGTTGTGGAGGGGGTGTTGCGGCATTCTCAGGCGGACAGAAAATGCGGCATGGTCTGCGGTGCGGCCGAGGAGTATGCGCTCCGGCCTCCAATGCCGGACGCGGCCTGGCTGGTGCGGGCCGTGACGATTGCCGATTGGCGCGCGGCCGGGGTGGGCTCGCGCGTTTCCTTTGCGCGGCGTTTTCAGGACATCGCCCATCGCAATCCGCACAACCCAGACAAGATCCGTCGCGCCGGAATCATGGTCAGCGAGGTGCGGGACTGGTTTTTGGAATGGGCCGAAGAGATGGCCGAAAACCGCCCCCTACCCTGGGTCTTCTGCGATGTGGACAACACCCTGATCCGGCCCGGAGACACGCTTTCGGCGGAAAACATTATGGCGATCAAGGCGTACACGGCGGCGGGCGGGGCCTTTTCCCTGGCCACGGGCAAGCATCCCTTGAGCATTGCGCCCTTGGCGCGGAAGCTGGGGCTGACTTCGGCTCAGATCACGGCCAATGGGACCTGCCTTCTGGATCAAGGCGAGGTCACAGTGCTGGCCGATCTTGGCGAGGCCGCGCAAAAGCTGCGAACCGCCCTTGAGAGCATGGGCTTGCCCATTGCTCTGTACCGCAAGGATGGCATTGAGGCGGGCGCCACGTGGGAGGGTTCGCTGGACGATGTTTTTGACCGCTACGGCGAAATCCGTCCTGTAAGGGACGTCCAATCCGGGCCGGTGCTCAAGATTTTATGTATCACGAACGGGGCCGACATGAAGCGTGACGGCGAATTGCGCCTCCTGGCGGCGGAGCTTGGAGTGGATTGCTGCCGCAGCGACAGGCACTTCCTGGAATTTCTCCCCCTGTCTGGAAACAAGGGGCAGGCCGCGCGTACGGTCATGCAGAACAGCGCATGGCCGGTTTTGCATTCGCTGGCCATCGGCGACACGGAAAATGACGAGCCTCTGTTCGCCCTGTGCGGAGGCTGCGCCGCAGTGGGCAATGCCAGCGAGGAGGCCAGGCTGGGTGCGGACTGGACCATCGGCCATTGCGATGCTGGCGGAGTGGGCGCGTTTTTGGACCACCTGCGCACGAGCGGAGGATGGGCCGGGCTGCGTTCAAGTCGAGTTTTTTGAATGAGAGAATGGGAAGTATGGGAATTATGGGATGTATGAAGTGCGCCTGCCCCATACATCCCATAATTCCCATTATTTTTAAATCAGGGAAAGCAGCGCCTCGCAGAGCAGGCGTGGGTCAATGGCTCCGGTCCTCTTCACGGCAAGAGGCGTCAGCATGACCGGCACTCCCAAGGCGGCGAGTTCCTGCTCCGGGTTTTCGGCGCCGGGATAGGAGATGGTCGGGTCGAGCAGGACAACATCGAGGACGTCGCGGGTGGCGATGGTGCCGGGAGCGTCGGCCCGCAGGTGGCGAAGGAGGATGCGGGTTTGGTCCGCCAGGGACAGGCCCAAGGATTCGGGATCCGCAAAAGTGTTGGGGATGAAAACTTTGGGGCAGGGCGACTGGCTTATGGCCTGGCCCACTCCGGCGGGCAGCAGGTTGGCGATGAGCGAACTGTAAAAGCTGCCTACGGGGTAACAGATGAGGTCCGCGTTTCTGATGGCGTCGCGGATTTTGTTTCCTATGGGCGGCCGGAAAGGGACGTTCCCCTTGGCCGGATCGACGAGGCAAAGTTCGGTTACGGTAGAGTCCAGGGACGGGGTTTCCTTGCCCGTGATCAGATGCTGGCCGATGAGATGTGCGCCGTTTGCGAGCACCGCCCGTAATTGCAGATTTGAGTTGGTCAGAAGGCGGACTTCCCCTCGCACCTTCACCAACTGGGAATAGATGGAGACGATGGGGTCTATGTGTCGGCTGTGTTCGAGGTATCCGGCTGTCAGAATGAGGTTGCCGATGCTCGCGCCGCGCAGGTTGAAATCCAGGTCGATGGAGTCCTCGAAGATATCCAGGTGATGCAGGACGGTCTTGCGCATGGGGTCCGAGATTCGGGCGACCAAGGGATGGCTGCCACGAACCATCGCCCCCAGTTCGGCACGCAATTCCTCTGGGCTTGCGGTCTTGGGCAGACGATAGGTAAAGAGATCGTAGACTTCAGTGACACCGTTCAAGGTGCGGTCCGCCAGGACCATGAGCCTGCTGCGCAGATCGCCGATGGCCGGCATGTCGAAGTAACGTCGCAGAACTGCCGAACTGCCGCCGGAATCAAACGGCGTGACCAGATGCACGGAATTGTGGGTGTAGTCGACCAGGCGCTGGCTTGTGTCCCTAAGGGCAGTGCCACCGGAGAAAAAAAGGATGCGTGGCCCTTGGTCCGGACTGCGCAGTGCGTTGGTCACGCGGACGGGATCCGGGATTCTGATTTTCCGGATGGCTCGAACCGAGGATGTGGTCATGCGCGATCCGGTATGCGCAGGCTAACGCTCTCGCCTTGGCTAAAATTAAGTCCCTTTTTGAACTCAAACATCCAGCACAGTTTTGATTCCACGCCGCCATCCCCCGTGTCTGCGTACGCATACACATCTTGTGAGGCAGATGTCACTGCATTCAAACGGCTGTGCACCGGGAGCCTATTGCTGTGGTGGGGGAGACTCGTCATATTCTTCCAAAAGGCCAGAATTGTCGGCGTTGCGGATCGTGTTGATGATCTTTTGCAGCTGGTCCGCGCTGATCAGTTGCTGGGAGTGGAGCCAGTGGAATTTGCGGATTTCCTCTTCGGGGTCGTTGGCAAAGTTGATGTTTCCGTACCAGTCAAGAAGCTGTTTTTTTCTGCGCTCGCGGATTTCCGACATGATGCGGTCAAATTGGCTGTCGTGAAGCAGTGCGATTTCCCCGGCGTCGGAGCTTAGGGATGTTATGGTGGTCTTGGTCATGGCGTGGAGGAGGAAGCACAACGCGCCCGGAAAGATGAAGATGAGCCCGAGCAGGTCTCCGTGTCCCAGGTTGAATGCGGCTTGCGCCAAGCCCCAGAGCGAGAGCAGGATGGCTCCGTTGAAGAGGGTGCCGTTTCGTTCCGTGGTCAGACGCGGATCCATGCCAATGGAACCATAGGGCAGTTGAAAGGAGTGCGAGCCGTATGAATCGGATCTGGTATAGCTCAGGGTGTCGGGTTCGAAATCGAAAGTTACGCGGTTCGCGTGGCATTTTTGGGTGATGATCATGGCCCAAGTCTCCTGTTGCAAGACCGGTGGATGAAGAGGCGGTAGGTGTTCAAGGCTCGTTTCGTCAAGACTTGACGCGGCGTGAGCGCTGAGGATTGAATCTCACGCGATGGAAGTGCCAGCCTTGCAGGCCCGATCAGTGTTGAACAAAAACGGAGTTCGTCATCCCTAGGCTGTGGGACTCCGCGCTCGCCGTTTTGATAAAAAAAAGGCCGCGTAAGTGCGACCTTGATTTCATGGTGCCGGGGGACAGAGTTGAACTGCCGACACGGGGATTTTCAGTCCCCTGCTCTACCGACTGAGCTACCCCGGCTCGACGGAAGACCGTTATTATGGAAATCAATCATCTTTGGCAAGCCCAAAAATGATTTTTTTTTTGGGATGTCTGCCGCAACGTGAAATGGCTTTCCGAACGAGAAATTTCAGGTCTGTGTGTGCCCGATGGCCGCCAAAAATGAAAAAGGCCGCATGGTGCGACCTTGATTTCATGGTGCCGGGGGACAGAGTTGAACTGCCGACACGGGGATTTTCAGTCCCCTGCTCTACCGACTGAGCTACCCCGGCAACGTGGGGTGAGAGGTGCTTTTATGCAAAGGCGCGGATGAAGGCAAGAGGGAAGTTTGCCGCCTTCAGTCGTGTGCATGCCCAAGTCAAAATCGGCGCGCGGTCTCCGGGGTCGGCCGCAAGTTGTACTCGAGATGTTTCCAGATCATGGAGGCGAAGAATTGCGGCCAGCGGGCCTCATAGTCCTCGCCGTAGCGGCGGGTGAGTTGCGTGATCCGCTCCTGCGGGGTAGCTCCATCCGCCGTCAGTTCTGGAGCGACATCGACCTGGACGCGGCCTTCGGCATCGAGCCTGATGTAGACCGGCACAAACGCCGCCCCGGTCGCCACGGCCAGTTCCGCGGCGCCGACCTGGAAAGGACGCCGTTGTCCCCAGAAATCGACCTCGACGGCTTGCCGGCCGTTGAGACCATCCGCGGCGATAAACGCCACGCCTCCTCGGAGCAGGACCTGCTGGGCCTCCCAGATCATCTTGGAACGCGCCTTGGTTTGTCGGTGCGCCCAAGCATCCGAACCATCGTTTTCACCCAGCCAGGGGGCGTTCGTGACAGATGCGGTTTCGCGCCCATTGCGCTGACAAACCTTGAGCACGGGGAGACCCAGACCTCCGGTATGGGGCACCGCGAGCACGACCCCCGCTGAAGATCCGGAGGAGGCCCGCAGGTAATCGTTCGGGTCGCTGATGTTCAGCCATCGGCCTAAGGCGTCGGTGCGTGAAAGGGCCTGGGTTCGCCACACCTTCCACGTGTTTGCCAACAGGCCAATCGTGTAGAGTTCCTCCACGTCCGCCGCGATGCCGAGTTTGTCGGCCCATTCCTTGAGCAGCAGCAGCCTTGCGGAAAAGTATCGTTTGATGACGGGTTGGGTCACCATTGTGCGCTGCAGGCGAGTCCCCGCCCTGTATGGCAGGGCAAGCCCACGCCACGTGGGGCCGGCCGAGAGAACTCGCTTCATGCCTTGCCGCAGCGAGAGGAGTTTGGCCTGTGCCCGGTGCGCAGAGTTCAAATGATCGGCGTCGCCTCGGCCGGCATGAGGGTCACGCGACTCTTCGGCGAGCATTAGCGCAAGGCGCTCTATCGTTGGAGAGTGGAAGAAGTCCGAGGGGACAAGGCGATGCAGTATTTGTTCGACGGCCATGGCCATGCGCATTGCCTGCAGCGAATCGCCGCCCAGTTCAAAGAAATCATCCTTGACCCCGACATTGCTCAATTCCAGAAGATCGGACCATATCGTCGCAATCCGGGCTTCCGTTTCGTTGCGGGGCGCGATGAAGGGAGTTGCCAATTCAGGGCGGAACCGTCCCGGAGCAGGCAGTGCGCGACGATTGATCTTACCGGTTGACGTCAGGGGCATTGTCTCCAGGAACTGGATGTGTCTGGGAACCATATATGCGGGCAATTTGCCGGAGACAAAGGCGCGTAGTTCCGCCAGGGTGGCAGGCATTTCGGACCGGGGGACAACGTAGGCGGCCAGGGCCGGTTCGTGTCCGTGCCACTGCCCGGCGATGACGGTCGCGCCGTGGACGGACGGGTGGCTGTTGAGCACCGCCTCCACTGCGCTGAGGTCGACCCGGTATCCTCGCACCTTGACCACCGAATCCTCCCGTCCGAAATATTCCAGGCATCCGTCAGGCCGAAACCGTCCGCGATCACTGGTCAGCAACGTTCTGCGGCAAGGATTCGCAGCGTCCTGGCGGAAGCACTCACGGGATCGGGCTTCATCCCGCCAGTAGCCCGAGCTGATGTAAGCGCTGGTGATCGCGATCCGGCCTGTCTGGCCCGGCTCGACGGGCCGGCCTGCGTCGTCCAGAATCGCGATTTCCTTGTCCTCGACGGGATACCCGGGCGGGATGGGGCCATCACCCGCCTCGGTCGTATGGTCCAGATAGCCGTGCGTCACGATGCCGGCCTCGGTCATGGCCAGCATGAAGCAGAGGACAGTATCGCTGCCGAAGCGGGACTGAAATTCTCGCACATCACTCCCATAAATGGACTGACCAGCCAACGTGATCTGGCGCAGGTCCGGCCAGGGTGCGCCGGAAGGAATGGCCGCTAAAAAGTTTCGCCAGATGCCAATTGGGGGGGAGAAGTATGTAATGCGTTCTGTCCGAACCCAGGAGACAAGATCAGATGGTGTTACGCGCCGTGGGTTGAGGGCACAGAGTGTCGCACCATTGAGCAGTGTGTCGAAGATGCAGAATACGGATGCCCCGAAGCCGGGAAAATAAAGCAGCGAATGGCGGTCGTCCGGCGAAATGAAATAGGTGCTGGTGTTGAACCACGTAGACTGGAGGATCTGACGATGATCGCGCGCAACGCCTTTAGGTTCCCCGGTCGAACCGGAGGTGAAGAAGATGGCCGCGAGATGGTCCGGTCTGACGTCGAAACCAGGGTTCCGGGAATTGCCTCCGGCGTTGAGTTCTTCGCAGGACAGCAGCCTGCATGAGTTGACGTGGTCCTTTATTTGAGCGGCCGCGTGCTCGGTCGTGATCAGCAGGTCCGCACCAGTCAGGTTCAGGATACTCTCCCAGCGCGTCGGCGGATCGCTCGGGTCGAGAAATACATACGGTCGCCCTGCCTTGAGCACTCCCAGCAGGGACGGGATTGCCGGGTCGTCCTGGTCCATGAGCACGGCCACCGGCGTCCTGTCCTTGCCGCCCGAAGAAAGTATGCCATGCGCGACCCGGTTTGCGGAGGCGTTCAATTCCGCATAGCTCCATTCGGACGAAGGGGTGCGCAGGGCGATCTGTGCGGGGTTTCGTACAACCTGCGCCTCGAAGCGTTCGGCCACGGAGCCTTCGATGGCTTCGCGCGGGAAGGGGACATACCCTGCGGGCGGTGTCTTCGGGCAATGGCGCAGCACGTGGATGCTCCCGTAGCCAGTCGCATCCAGAGCGTCCGTCGTACGGGGATGGGACTCGGGATGGGCGCTAACGTCTGCGCGACTGAAAGGCTGGTGTTGTTTCGTGGCATGTGCGGTCATTGCTGCAGGGCCTTATTCAAAAAGTCCGGGTTCCATATCTCATCGGTTGATGCCAATGGGCGATCCGCCAGACCCTGCTGATTCGCCCACACAGAGAAGCGTACGATGGACTCCGCGTCGATTTTTCCGTCCAGCGGGATGACAGGCCAGCACATCCGGCGCAGCAGCTCGGGATCAAGTTGTGTGGCCTTGGCCAGAATTTCGAGGTTGCGCGGTGTTTTGCCTTCAGCGTACTGCGCGATGGCACGCAGATAGGCCCGCAGGAATCGCACTCCAGCGTCATCGGTTCGGGAAAGCATCGACGGGCCGAATGAAATGGTGCTGATCGGGTAGTCGGGCGCGACCTTTTCCCCGGGCAAGCTGAGTTCGCCCGCATTGCTTTCCCTGGCGATGGTGATCCATGGTTCGCTCAGGAAGGCCACGTCCAGAGATCCCTGGCGCAGCGCTTCAAGCCTGGCCGCGGGGGTGGGCACATACTCCGTCTTCACGTCACGGAGTGAAAGGCCGCTGTTGCTGAGCCATTGATGCAGAAAATAGCCGTCCATCCAGATGGGATCGACGCCGAAGGTTAAGTGACGCACCTCGTCGTTCTCCAGCGTGCTGAATTTCGCCGCTATGTTCGAACGCACCAGAAAGCCGGTAGGCGAGCAGTCGCTCCGGGTCATGGAGCCGCGGGCGGCGACCACGCGTATGTTCTCCCCGCGGGTGACGGCATTCAGCAATCCGACCGTGAACATCGTGTCGATGTCGATATCGCCCCGGAGCAAGGCCGGCAGCGAGTCGCCGTGGCCCTTGAGGGACACGAATTCCACGGCGAGCCCCTCCTCGGCGAAGAAACCTTCGGCCTCGGCGAGATACAGCGGGGCAAAAGAGAAATAAGGCAAGACGGTGGCGCGCAGCCGAGTTAACTCTCTTTCCGCTGAAGAGGATTCAGAACACCATGCCGAGAGCAGGCAGGTGGGGATGCAGGCGCAGATCAGGAAAAGATGTGGCTGCAATGCCCTCAATCGTTTAATCATTTTTGTCCTCCCTCACTCGCCATGGTATGAGCCGATGGGTTAAACGTTCGAGTATGAAATGTATCAGCAGGCCTAACAAGCCAATTACGAGCAGGGTTGCATACAGTTCTTCCGTCCGCAGCGTCTGCCACGCCAGCCAGATTGTCGCTCCTAGCCCTTCACGGGCCGAGAGCATTTCCGCGGCGATGGTCACGACCAGGGCGTTGTTCAACGCCAGGCGCAAACCGACCATGACCATGGGCAGGCTGCCCGGCAGGATGACCCGTCGGAGCAGGGCCTTGCGGGTCGCGCCGTAGATGGTTGCGGCATCCCAATAGTTGCGGTCGATCTGTTGCACCCCGGCCAGCGTGTTGATCACCATCGGAAAGAATGCCGCCAAGGTCACTAGGGCGATTTTTGAAGCTTCTCCGATGCCCAGCAGCACCAGGAAAATGGGAAAGAGGGCCAGTTTGGGCAGAGGGTGCAACGCAGCCACGACGGGATTCAGTGCTCCCCGGATCGGACGGCTGGCCCCCATCAGCCAACCCAGAAGAACCCCCGCGCCGGCGCCCAGAAGCACGCCCATCGCCAGCCGAAAGAGCGTGAGCCCCAAGGCTGGCCAAAGCTTGTCGGCCAGAGCCATGCGTCCCAGTGTCTGAAGAATGAATGAAGGTGGTGGGAATAAAAGTTGAGAAGCCCATCCCATGCGAACCACTGCTTCCCAAAGCCCCAACCCGCCCATTACGGCCGCCACGGGCAGCAAGCCTTCAGACATCACCGGGCGCAGTCTCGAACGGGTGCCGATGGCTACTGTCGCCTTATGTTCAGTTGATGCTTGACGTCCTGCTCCAGCATTTTCCAGATGTGCCACTTCAATTCCTCAAGTGTTGGATGACTCCGTCCGGTGAGATCCCGTGGTCGGTCGAAAGGCACCTTGATTTCTTCGCGGATGCGGCCCGGTCGTCCACTCATCACCAGAACCCGGTCCGCCAGCAGCAAAGCCTCTTCGATGTCGTGGGTGACATAGAGCACCATGGGCCTGGTCTTCTCCCACAATGCGAGCAGATCCGCCTGGATGACCAGCCGCATCTGCGCATCAAGGGCGCGCAGGGGTTCGTCCATGAGCAGGACGTCCGGCTGGGTGACGAAGGCCCGGGCAATGGCTGCCCTTTGGCACATTCCGCCTGAAAGTTCGTGAGGGAAGTGAAGTGTGAAGTCGGCCAGCCCCAACGCCGTCAACTGATCGGTCGCCCGTTTGCGGCGGTCGTCTTTTGGCAGGCCATCCATCTCCAGCCCAAAAGCGACGTTGTCCAAAACCGTCATCCAGGGGAAAAGCGCGTGATCTTGGAACACGAATCGCCGCTTCGGGAGTTGGGGCCAGCCCGGGAACGTGATGGAGCCTCTGTCCGGAGGCAGGAGGCCGGCAATCATTTTGAGCAGGGTGGACTTGCCGCAACCGCTCGGGCCGACCAGGGCGACGAATTCCCCTTGCGTGACGCGAAAGGATATGCTGGTCAGAGCATCCACATTGCCTCGGGGGGAAGGAAAGGTTTTGGCCAGATGATCGACGGCGAGATCCATTCTGCTCCTTTTCGACCGGCATGCCGGTCGCCGGCGGGCAACTTCAAGATCGGGATATGGTACTGATGCGTGAAAGGCTTGACAGTGGAATGATCAACGAGGGTTATCCCTTCGTGGCGATAACCCTTCCAAAGAATGGCCCGCCCTGCATGACTCGAACATGCGACCAACGGATTCGAAGTCCGCTACTCTATCCAGCTGAGCTAAGGGCGGAATTGGTGTTTAGTGGTGGTGCTTGTCGGGTCCGTGCTCTTTGTTCAGAAAATAAACGATCAGACCGACAATGCTCAGGCCCAAGCCAAGAATGAGTCCAGAAAACATAGGATGCCTCCTCTTGATATTGATCTAGTCCATCAATATAGGCGAGAAGTGTTCCGACTTCAAGTTCTTTTCTTCACAAGTCTCGGATATGATGCCTTTGGCGGGGTGGTCTTTTTGAGTCGAGGAGGATATGTTTGCCTGCATAACGACATCACTCTCCCTGATAACCGATTTTGGAGCGCTTTTTTTATGAAATTATCGCAAATAGGTGTGTGGCTCATTGCGTCTTGTTTTTGGGTCTTCCCTGGTTGGGCAGGGGATACTCTGACCATGAAGGATGCAGTGGAGATCGGACTCAAATCCAATCCGTCAATCCTGGCCGTAAGAGAAACTCTGCTGGCTTCTGACTATGCCATCAAGTCGGCCAAAGCCGCCTTCGGTCCGTCCATGAGCACGCAATACGGCTACACGCGGCTTGATGAAAGACCGCAGTCCCTTGGACGTGATGTTGGATCGCTGGACAACTGGGAGTTGAGTTTTAATGTTTATCAACCTCTGTTCACGGGTTTCAACCTGCTGACGACCCACGAAAAGGCCATCCTGCAGAAAGAGCAGGTCGCCTCTCAACTCGAAAACGCTGAATTGCAATTGATCGTCGCCATCCAGGATGCTTTTTTGCGTCTCCTGCAGTCGCGGGAGAATGTGCGATCCGCAGAAGATTCCCTGCTGCGCCTGAGATCGCAGTTAAAGGTCAACACCGCCTTTTATGAGGTAGGATTGCGTCCCAAGTTGGACATGCTGCAGGCGGAAGTGGATGTGGCTACAGCCGAGCAATTGCTGGCGGTGGCACAAAACAACGTGGACACGTTTGCTGCGCAAATCAACACCTTGCTTGGGAAGGATGTGAACGAGGCCGTGGAGTACGTCGGGTCCCTGGAATATTTTCCAGTCTCCCTGACGCTGGATGAATGCCTGGAGAGGGCGGCGAAAAGTCGTCCCGATCTGCGAATCGCCCGTCAGGCTGTCATGCTGGCCGAAAAAGACACCGTGTTGGCGGCTGTTCCGTATTACCCACAGGTTGGTGCCGATTTCAACTATATCCGGGAAGGTAGCGAGCCGTTTGTGAACGGTGGAGATGATCATACTCCCAGCCAGTGGAATGCGCAGGTTGGACTGAAGTGGACTTTTTTTGAATGGGGAAAGACCTATTACGGAGAAAAGCAGGCGGAGAAAAATGTAAGCCGGCTGGCTCAAGAGTATCTTAATCTGGAAAATGAAGCTGCGTTCGAGGTCAAAAAGAATTTCCTGCAGATTCGGGAAGCAGAGAAGCGCATCTCCGCAGCGAGGCAGGGGCTTATCGCAGCCAAAGAAAGCTATCGTATGGCTGTGGCCAGATATGAGGCTCAGGTGGGAACCAATACGGATGTGCTTGACGCCCAATCTGGACAGACGCTGAGCGAGGCCAGCCTGAATGGAGCGCTGGCCGCCTATGAGCAGGCTGTGGCCGCGCTCTATGGCTCCATGGGGTTGAAAAATCCGGCACTGCTGCCCTTGTGATAACGACCCGGATCCTTTCGAGGATCCGGGTGCTCGCTTTTGGCGATCAGTAGCGTAGGCCGGATCTTCTTTAAGATCCGGCTTTTTTGATGGCTTTTCGCCGGGGCATGGCGCATTTTTTTTCCGCCAGAACAGCAAGCTCAGTGAGCCTTTCGTCCACTGCCGCATAGATGGAGTTTTGGGAAAAGCGGCCGTCTTTCAGGTGCAAGCCCGCCCGCATTCCGGTCAGGATCTCCATGGCCTCCTCAATCGTGCTCACGGGATGGATATGAAATTGTCCGTCCTTGATGGCCTGGAGCACATTGTCGCGAAGGACCAGGTGCACGATGTTGTCCTTGGGAAGAAGAACGCCCTGCTGCCCTGTGAGGCCGCGTCGCCTGCAGACTTCGAAGAATCCTTCGACTTTGTGTGTGACTCCGCCCACGGCCATAATGGCCCCGGACTGGGAGATGGCTCCGGTAAAGGCCAGATCAAGCCTGATCGGGACATTGGAAAGCGCTGAAAGCAGCGCCGCCAGTTCCGCGCCGGACGCGGAGTCTCCATCGACCTGCGCGTAGCTCTGCTCGAAACAAAGGCTGCCCGTCAAAACCAGGGGTTTGTTGCGCGCGAACAGATTCACAAAATAGCTTTTGAGAATCATCATGCCCTTGGTGTGGATCGGTCCGCCCAGTTCAGCCTCCCGCTCCAAATCCATGATGCCGCCATGGCCGACTCCGACAGTGCAGGAGATTTGATGAGGCAGACCCATGACATAATCTCCGACCTGGGTGACAGACAGGCCGTTGGCCACACCGACGCTTTGCCCTTGGGTGCGGACCTTGATTGATCTGCGGTCATATTCGCGCAGAAATTCTTCCTGATAGAGATTGGTCCGGTATTCACGTTCCGCAAGGGCCATTTTGACAATGCCCGAATCAATGATCCGCTTGTCCTGGCCGATGGCGATTGCGTTGGATTCCATCATGATTTCGCGTAAATGCGAAAAATGAAGGGACAGGCGTTCCCGATCCTCGGCCATGCGGGTGGAGTAGTCCACAAGCTCGGCAAAGGCGTCCTTGGTGAAACTACGCAGGCTGGTTTCCCGGGCGGCGCGATCCAGGGCTTGGGCGTAGCCGGTGATGGACTCGGCCGTGCGCTCCACCGTGTCCTGAATGTGGGCCTTGAGCTTGAATATTTTGCGGAACCGCTCGTCATGCATGTAGAGAAGCTCGTAGGTCTCGTCATCACCGATGAGAATGACTTTGAGGGAGAGCGGAATCGGCTCCGGGCTGATGGTGCGGGTGCGCAGGATGTCATAGTGATCCGTCGGATCGTCCAGGCTGGAGTGCTTGGTGCGCAGACAGCGTAGCAAGCCTTCCCAAGCGGCCGGGTGGGCCAGGAGGTCATCCACGCGAAGAATGAGAAAGCCGCCGTTGGCGCGGTGTACCGCGCCGGCTTTGATCAGGGAGAAGTCCGTGTAATAGGTACCCCACTCAGTTTCTCGCTCCACACAGCCGAGGAGGTTGAAAAAGCCGGGATTGATTTCCTTGACCACCGGTGCTCCAGTGACTTCGGAATTGTCCACGAACAGGTTGACGTCATAGCGCTGGAAAAAGGAGTCCGACAATCCTTCGCCCTGCTGGTCAGGCGTGGCGCGTTGTTCGCGATCCTGCCTGCCCTGATAGTGCGGGAGGTTTTCCAGGATGTCTTCCTTAAAGGCATCAAAATATGCCTTGAGGGGCTTGATCTCCATGAATTTCTTGCGGATGGGCATCAGCAATCGATCCACGAGGCTTGCCGCATGCTCTTGGGCCAGCTGGAGTTCTTTGGTCCGGAATTCCTGTTCGCTCTTGTTGACCAGGCGGGAGATGTCGGCGATGGTGTTCAAGACAGCGCTGCTCTGGTCTTTGAGCACTTTTTTGTGGGACGTTTCCAGTCGCTCAAATTCTTCGGAAGTCAGAACCTTGCCGTCCACCAGCGGGGTAAGGGATACCGCGCCGGCATCGTCGATGTTCAGGCTGAAGCCCTTTTTCTGGGCAGCCTCTTCCATCCTGTCCATCAGATCGTCGCGAACCACTGCGAGTTTGGTAAACAGCTTATTTTGGAGTCGCAGATAGCTTGCCTGTTCAAAATGTCGGGGCAGGTCGCGGCGCAAGCGCTTGACGACACGCTGCAAATTTTCCTTCAAGATTTTGCCTTGGCCTGGCGAAAGGCTGACCAAGATCGGCTTGTCAGGATTGTCAAAGTTGTTCAGATACACGAGGTCCGGTGGGGTCGAGCCGGTTCGGGCTTTGGGCAGAAGGAAGTTTTCGACCAGATAGGTGCGTCCCAGTCCAGGTTCTCCGGCCACGTAGACATTGTACTCCATGCCAGGGATGGAAAGTCCCATCTCCAGAGCCTTGCGCGCTCGGGGCTGGAAAAGGCAGACAGAATTGACTTCGTCACGGATATCGGCGCTGCGCAGGATTTTTCGTGGGTCTGGTTCGATCTTGAGGTGTCGGACTTTAAGTGCGGAATGATTTTTCATTGGATCTCGGATGACGGGCAACGTGGACCCGTGTTGTTGATTTTGAGTCGGGCATAGTGCGATTAAGTCCGGCTGGCAAGCCAAGTCCGGCCCGAGCCATCAGTGCGTCGATTGGATGAGCGAACAGGCTGAGGGGTGGTGCTGGGGCATGAAATTGTATTTGGCAAAAAACTTTGGTTGACGCGAAGTTGGGGGGTATGGTAGCCCCGACTTCGATTTGTGATTTATTGCACGAACGAATGGAGCCACGTGAGCCCATTGAGATGGACGGATGTTCTTTAACAGAAAAAAAAATAAGCATTTCGATTCGCTCGGATCGGCGTCCATGATGGGAATTCATCTGGTTTCCGGGGTCATTGTCGGCATGGGCATGGGCTACTATCTTGATAAGTTTTTTGATACCAAGCCCTGGCTGACACTGGTTTTTTTGATTTTTGGCATCATTGCCGGATATAAAAACATGTTTCGCGAGATGCAACGCATCCAGAGAAAAGAAGCAGAGGCAGATGCTCCAGAAAATTCTAAAAACGATTGAGCGTACTCTTTATGCCCGGGGATTTCATGTCCCCGAAGTGCGTAAGATGGCGCTGCATCAAGTTTTTATCCTGTTTGGCGCAACGCTGGCGATAACCTTCGGCAGAGTTGGCGTTGACTTCGTCGCCGGGGTACTCCTCGGGACCATAAATTTTTTAGCCTTGGCCAGAATGATTCAAGAACTGGTTTATTTACAAAAAGGCGCGGTAGCGGTTCAGATCTTCAGTTTTTACGGACGGCTCGTACTGACGGCTCTGGCATTTTATGTGCTGATCGCACATCAGGGGGCCTCGGTTGTCTGGTTGCTGATGGGATTTTCCACCGTGCTGGTCAATATTTTGCTTTGGGGAATGTCACAATTTTTGGGGAAAACTTCTAAGGAGGCGTAAAATGGCAGGGGGGTTACATCCTATTTTTCTCGTTGAGGAAGCAGTCAAGGCTATCGGTCTTGTTGACGCTCACGGCTACAGTCTGATTCCAGTCAACGTCCTGTACTCATGGACCGTCATGGCCATTCTGATCACCGTGGCCTTGATGGCGACCAAGAAGATTTCGCTCGTGCCCAAAGGTCTACAGAATTTCTTCGAGTTTCTGATCGGAAATCTTGAGGAATTTGTCGTAGCCAATATGGGTGAAGATGGACGAAAAGTTTTTCCGGTTCTGGCCACGCTTTTCATTTATATCCTGTGCTGCAACATCGGTGGTCTGTTCCCTGGTGGCGATGCTCCGACGGCAAACATTAACACAACCGCCTCCATGGCTGTGTTTGTCTTTGTTTACTATCAGTACTGGGGTATTAAGCTGCACGGAACCCATTACATTCACCATTTTACCGGACCCATGCTCTGGATGGCTCCGCTCATGTTTCCCATTGAAGTCATTGGGCACTTTGCGCGCATGTTGTCACTTTCTCTGCGACTTTTTGGAAACATCCGCGGTGAAGATATCGTCTTGGCCTTGCTCTTCATGCTTGCGCCGGTTGTCTCCACCATCCCGATGTACTTCCTGTTCCTGCTGGCCGACGTTATCCAGGCTTTTGTCTTCTTCATGCTGTCCATGCTCTATCTGAAGGGCGCGTTTGAAGAGGCTCACTAATTTGGGGGAAATGGTCTTTCGACCACTAATCATTATACTTTTTTAGGAGGATTTTTCATCATGGTTAAAGGATTCTTGACTGTTCTGTCCACTGTCGCTTTGGTTGCCGTTGCTTCTTGCGCTTTCGCCGCTGATGCCGCTCCCGAAGTCATCTCCACCATTTCTTGGGCTGCCGCTCTCGGTATGGCCATCGCCGCTGCCGGCTGTGGTATCGCTCAGGGTCTTGGTCTGAAGGCTGCTTGTGAAGGCACTGCCCGCAACCCCGAAGCTTCCGGCAAGATCACCGTTACGATGCTGATTGGTCTGGCCATGATCGAATCTTTGGCTATTTACGCTCTGGTTGTTAACCTGATCCTTCTGTTCGCCAACCCCTTCGTTGGCTAACGTACGTTCGAAAAAGGGGAGGCACAGCCTTCCCTTTTTTTTGGTATCCATAGTGAACTTGCTCACGAAGATTCAGTTGGAGACATTTTGAAAAGCGCTCATATTCCTCGCGCCACAATCCAGCGTTTAGCTGTCTATGTCCAAGTTCTGGAAACGCTTCTCCAGGAAGGGGATGCGGTTATTTCCTCAGATGGGCTGGCACGCGCTTGTGGAGTGAATCCCTCTCAGATTCGTAAGGATCTCGCTTATTTTGGGGAATTCGGTGTGCGAGGTGTTGGGTATTATGTTCAGGATTTGTTGACAGCCATTAAGCAGTCTCTGGGTATTGACCGGACGTGGAATGTCGCTTTGGTTGGTGTCGGTAATCTTGGACGCGCGCTCTTGCGCCATGGAATTTTTCGGCGCAGGGGTTTTATACTCGTGGGAGCTTTTGACTGCGACCCTTTCAAGATAGGTGAAGAAGTTGCTGGTCTTGAAGTGGTCTGCTCCCGCAGGCTGAAAGAAAAAGTCAGCGAACTCGACATTGAAATCGGAATCATAACCACACCTCCGGAACGAGCTCAACGCGCAGCCAACTATCTGATAGAGGCCGGCGTGCGGGGTATCGTCAACTTTGCGCCTGCCCGAATTACGGCCCCCGAAAGTGTTGCGGTAGAATATGTTGATTTCATGCATCATATTTTTTCCGTCGCGTTCAATATCTCAATCAATCAAGCTAAAGGCCTTTTTTAATACCTTTTTTGCCAAATTTCAGGTCAGCTTAATTTCGACTTGCCATTCGTCGATGAGTGGTTTAGTTGTCCTCTCTCTTTTGAAACTGGAGGTTTCCCATGAAAAAAGATTTGCATCCCAAAGTTTATGATACCGCTGTCCGTTGTGCCTGCGGGTATGAGTTTGCCACGAAGTCTACCGTTGGCGCTGAACTCAACGTTGAAATTTGCTCCCATTGTCATCCGTTTTTTACTGGTGAGCAGCGGTTTATCGATTCAGCTGGCCGTATCGACAGATTTAGAAAGAAATACGCCAGCCTGAGTAAATAGTTTTATTGATGTTTTGTGAAAGCTGAGCATAGCAAATAATGGTTGATAAATTAGAAAGCCTAGCGGCGAAGTACCGCGAACTTGAGCGCGAACTGAGTACTCCTGAAATTTTTCAGGATCAGGAGCGCTATATAAAAATCGCCAAAAAACATGCTGAGCTTGATGAAATCGTCAAGGCTTTCGAGCTTTACAAAATGTTGCTTCGCGAAATGGCTGAAAATCAGGAGCTGTCAAAAGATCCTGATCCAGAGCTTTGCGAAATGGCATTGGCTGAGATTGTCCCACTGAAGGCGAAGATTGGCGCTCAAGAGAATGTATTAAAGCAGCTTTTGACTCCAAAGGATCCTTTGGACGAAAAAAATATCATTCTTGAAATTCGGGCAGGGACTGGTGGCGAAGAAGCTGCCTTGTTTGTTGCCGACATTTTCAGGATGTATTCACGGTATGCTGAGTTGCACAGCTGGCGTGTAGAGGTGCTGAGCAGTAGCGATACCGGAACAGGTGGTTTCAAGGAAATCATTGCGTCTGTCTCCGGTTCGAGTGTGTACAGCAAGCTTAAATATGAATCGGGCGCGCACCGAGTGCAGCGGGTCCCCGCAACAGAGAGCCAGGGAAGAATCCATACGTCGGCAATTACTGTGGCAATTTTGCCTGAAGCCGAAGAAGTTGATGTCAAGATCGATCCCACTGACATTCGTGTCGATGTGTTTCGGTCTTCCGGTCCTGGTGGTCAATCGGTCAACACGACCGATTCGGCCATTCGGATCACACATCTTGCGACAGGGTTGGTCGTTATTTGTCAGGATGAAAAATCGCAGCACAAGAATAAAGCCAAGGCGCTCAAAGTGTTGCGATCCCGTTTACTGCAGGCTGCCCAGGACGAGACTAAAAAAGCATACGATGACAACCGCAAGGCGCAAGTTGGAACTGGCGATCGATCAGAACGGATCCGAACATACAACTACCCGCAGGGCAGAGTGACGGACCATCGCATTAATCTCACGTTGTACAATCTAGATCAGGCAATGGAAGGTCATATTGATGCCATCATTGATGGCCTGGTCCAGCACTATCAAGCTGAAGCCATGAAAGAAAGCTGAGGAATCTCAGCTTTTTTCTTGCCACATGCAAACCCGCAAAGACATCTTGCAATACTGGGAGGATAAATTTCTCCACAGAGGCCTGGATTCCCCCCGTCTTTCAGCGCAAGTCTTGCTTGCTCATGTCTTGAACCTCCCTCGGTTGGAAATGCTGCTCAGCATCGGCGACACTGTTGATGCACAGTCCGTAATGGATATGGAAACGTTAGCGTCACGCAGAATAAGCGGGGAACCGGTTGCCTATCTTGTTGGATCAAAGGAATTCTACGGGTTTGAATTTCATGTGAATCCTGCTGTTCTGATTCCTCGGCCTGAAACAGAGTTGATGATCGATTTCCTGCTGGCAACACAGGATCAAAATGGTCAAAAAACTGTACTTGATATCGGGACCGGAAGCGGAACGATTGCGGTGTCATGCGCGAAGCTTTTCCCTTATTTTGATCTTGTGGCGAGCGACATATCCTTTGAAGCCCTGAAAATCGCGAAAGAGAATGCGCGAATTCATGGTGTGCAGGATAAAATTGCCTTTTTTCAAGGTCATTTGATTGAGGCCTTGCGCATCAGGCGATTTGACATAATCTTAGCAAATCTGCCTTATGTTCCCGCAACCAGTCGTAGTTCGTTAAGCTTAGAAGTGCTTGAACATGAACCCGAAATTGCCCTTTTTGCGGGTCCTGATGGTTTGGATTGCTATCGCGCTTTGGCCACGGATCTGAGAAACAGTGTCGAACCAGGCGCGATACTGCTGTGCGAAATTGATGGGAGCCAGGGCGAAGCGATGCAGGACATCTTTTCATTTTGTGCCGGAGGTGTCCGCGTCGTACAGGATTATTCGGGACACGATCGAGTCGTGGTTGTTGTTTTTTAGCACATCCGGTGTTGTCCAGAAGGCACTGATCGATCACTGCCGTGAATGTCGCAGAGCAAATGCTCATGATTTCAGATAAATATGCGTTCATAAGTTCTGGCACGAAGTTTGATATTGGGGCAGTATGAAACAGACAACACTACGAAAAGAAGTTCGCTGCTCCGGTGTGGGTTTGCATAGTGGCCAGAAGGTCGAAATGGTGCTGAAGCCGGCACCGGCAGATACCGGGGTGGTATTTTCGTTGCTGACCAAGAACGGCAGGCAGATTGTTGTCCCAGAGCCCGACTGTGTAGTCGGAACTGGCTTGGCTACGACATTGGGTTCCGAACGGGCCAAAATTTCCACGGTAGAGCATCTGTTAGCCGCTCTCGTCGGGTTGGAAGTGGACAATGTTCTTGTCGAAGTGGACGGAGAAGAGGTTCCCATTCTTGATGGGAGTGCGTCCGTGTATGTCTATCTCATCAACTCCGCAGGAATTCGCGTGCTTGATCGCCCGCGTAAGGTTGCCAAGATTGTTCGTCCGCTGATTTTTGAGCAGGATGGAAAACGTGTCACTGCTAAACCGTTTAATGGATTGAAGATCGATTATCATATTAGTTTTGCGCATCCCTTGATTGGAATCCAACAATTCAGCTTTGAGTCGACTCCGCTTTCTTTTTCGTATCGAATCGCTCGAGCGAGAACTTTTGGTTTCATGAAGGATGTCGAGTGGCTACAGAAGAACGGGCTGGCCCTTGGTGGTTCTTTGGAAAACGCGATTGTTTTTGACGAGTACGGTGTGGTGAACCCCGAAGGGTTGCGCTTTGCGGACGAGATGGTGCGACACAAAATTCTGGACTTCATGGGTGACATTGCGGTGGGAAGTCACCGTCTCTGGGGCCATTTTGAAGTTTCGTGTTCGGGTCATGATTTTAATAACAAGTTCATGCGATATCTTTTTGACAATCATGCGGAATATTTGAGTTTTGTCGCATTAGAAGGTTCCGCGAACAACATGCCTTGTCCGGACCCCATACGCTTGCCGGCAGGTTTGCCTGCTTGGGCATGACCCCCCCCTAAGCGCTGAAAAGCGCTTTTTTTTATTCCACACAAAATAATGCTTGCCATTGAGATTGAATGCTCATAATGACTTCGTTCTCACGGGCTGGCGTAGCTCAATGGTAGAGCAGCTGATTTGTAAT
>DHWB01000005.1 GCA_002412965.1 Desulfomicrobium sp. UBA5193 | reverse complement strand
TGAACAGCCGCCTCGCGGGCTGGGCAGCGGCGGGAAAGGCCGCGAAGAGGATATGATATTGTGGGGCAGTGGGATATATTTGTAGCGTTTTCACGAGGTCTTCTCGTTGCCTTTCTCGGTGTCCTGTCGCTGTCTTGTCGTTGTTTTGTCGCTGCCTTCTCGCTGTCCTGTCGCTGCCTCAACCCCGATCTCTATCGTTACCAAAGGTAATCCATGTACGAAAATTTCTACGGCCTGCGTGAGCGGCCATTCACCATCGTGCCGAATCCCGGCTATCTGTACATGAGCGCGAAGCACAAGCTGGCTTTTGCGCATCTGAAGTATGGCCTGGTGGAGGGGACCGGTTTTGTGGTCCTGACCGGGGAGATCGGCACGGGCAAGACCACGCTGATCCGCTATCTGCTCGGCAGGATCGAGAAGGCCGTCGATGTGGCCCTCGTGTTCAACACCAATGTCACGGGCGAGGAGCTGCTGCGGCTCATCATCCGCGAGTTCGAGGCGGGGGAGCCCGGGGTGGACAAGGCCGCGAACCTGGCCATGCTCAACGATTTCCTGATCGAGCGCTTCAGCCGGGGGCGGCACGCCATCGTCATCGTGGACGAGGCCCAGAATCTGTCCCGCGACGCCCTGGAAGAGGTGCGCCTGCTGTCGAACCTGCAGGGCACGAGCAAGCCGCTGCTGCAGATTGTCCTCGTCGGCCAGCCGGAGTTGCGCCGCAAGCTGGCCGATCCGACCTTGACCCAGTTGGCCCAACGCATCACCTCCGCCTTTCACCTGCCCTCCCTGGCCCTCGACGAGGCCAAGGCCTACATCTGCTTCCGCCTGGCCCAGGCCGGGGGCAATCCGCTGCTGTTCGAGCCGGAGGCCATGGAGGCCGTCCACGCCGCCTCGGGCGGGGTGCCGCGCCTGATCAACATCCTGTGCGACGCGGCCCTGGTGCACGGCTATGCGGACGAGCTGCCCACCATCAGCGCGGCGGTGGTGCAGGGCGTGGTCAGCGAGATGGCCCCGGTGCTGCACTCCTCCGGGGCGGGAGGGCCTGCGAAGTTCGAGCCTTCTGCCGGAGTGGCGGTCACGCCGGATCTGGAAGAGCGCCTCTGCGCCCTGGAGCGCCGCCTGACGGTCATGGAGGAGCGCTTCGCGGCCTGGGGCACGGACGTGCAGCTCATGACCATGGAGTTCGCGGCCCTCAAAGAGCGGTTCAAACCCGCGCCCGTATCGACCGCAGAATCCGCCACCCCCGCGCAGTCCGTGCGCCGGATTCCGGTCACGGTCCCGGCTGAAGCCCCGTCAGCCGCGCCGAAGAAGGAGCCGGAGAAGTCCGGAGGATTTCTGAAGCGACTTTTCGGCTGAGCGGGCTGGGGATATATGATTGGTGAATGGTGATTGGTGATTGGGCAAAGGCAGGATGGAGGCAGTTGCACTGAGGGCCTCACGAATTTTCCGATTGTCCTCCTCCCATTCCCCGTCAGCACGTACTGACCGCGCTCGCAAAAGGTGGAGTTGTTCCTCCTGGCCCACATGCCGTAGTGGTCGCGCCATGCAAATGGTCAACAACATCCACGACGCGCTTTTCCGCGAGACAATGAGCCATCGGGACGTGGCGGCTGATTTTCTCCGGCAGTATCTGCCTGAGTCCGTCAGCAGGCATCTTCGCCTCGAAACCCTGGAAATCCGCAAGGACACCTTCGTGGCCCCGGATCAGAGCCTGCACCACTCGGACCTGCTCTACGAGGTCCGGCTCAGCGGCGACCGATCCGCCTATGTCTACTTTTTGTTCGAGCACAAAAGCACGCCCGACCGTTTCGTGGCGCTGCAGGTGCTTCGCTACATGCTCGAAATCTGGGAGCTGGCCCGAAAGCAGCACAGATCCCGCAAGTGCTTGCCGCTCATCATTCCCATAGTCGTCTATCACGGCAAGACCAGACAACGCGCTGTCCGTCTCGGCGAACTCGTCGAGCTGCCGGATGTCTGCCTCAAGGCCTACATTCCGGATTTCGATCTGGCCTTGCACGACTTTTCGCCGGGCTCCGAGGAACAGATCAAGGGCTCCATCATCCTGCGTCTGCTGCTGACCTGCTTCCGCGCCAAGAACGACCCCAAGACCATCGGGCATGTGCTCGACATCTACCGGATTCTGAGCGAGCTCGACGATGATGAAACGTCCCTGCGCTGGGTGCAGATCATCTTCCGTTACCTGATCCAGACCATGGACATAGAGGAGAACGTTATGCATGATGCGGCTGAAATGCTTCTTTCATCAACCAAGAAGGATACGATCATGACACTTGCCGAACGTCTGCTCAGCAGGGGAAAACAGGAAGGTCGTCAGGAAGGCCGCCAGGAAGGTCGTCAGGAGGGTCGCCAAGAGGGCCGGTTGATGGTGCTTGAGCTTCTTCTGGCCAAACGTTTCGGGCAGCATGTGCTGGACATCCGGGTTCAGGAACGGCTGCGCCGCGCCACGCCCGAGCAGCTCGACCTCTGGGCCGAGCGCATTCTTGATGCCAGAGCCGTCGAGGATGTTTTCAGGGATTCTTCGGAAGGCACGTCATGACGCTTGCCGAACGTCTGCTCAGCAGGGGAAAACAGGAAGGCCGCCAGGAAGGTCGTCAGGAAGGTCGCCAAGAGGGCCGGTTGATGGTGCTTGAGCTTCTTCTGGCCAAACGTTTCGGGCAGCATGTGCTGGACATCCGGGTTCAGGAACGGCTGCGCCGCGCCACGCCCGAACAGCTCGACCTCTGGGCCGAGCGCATTCTTGATGCGTCCAGGGTGGAGGATGTTTTTGTGGAAGGGTGAGGCGTGGAGGATCCCATCCCTGCCTTTCTCCAATCACCAATCACTCCTCGCCAACATCCTCCATACATCAGATGCGGGTCGCCTGCTCAATGACCTTTTCCGCCCATTTGTTCAGGCTTTGGCTTTCATGGGCTGCCTTGCGGAGTGCCGCCGCGTGAACCTGAGGATTGATGCGCAACATCAGGCGACCGCTGGCCGGTTTTTCGGGTTTCTGATTCAGTTTTTCGCAGGCCGCTATATAGTCATCGATGGCGGTGTGGAATGCGGTCTGGAACTCGTGGACGGACTCGGCATGGAAGACGATGACATCTTCGATGTCTAAAATCTTGCCCACAAGAATGTTGTCTTCCGCGTCAAAGTCCATGCGGGCGGTGTACCCTTTATATTTCATGGCGTTCATGGTTTGATCCCCAAGGTTGTAAGATATTCACGAACAGCACGGACGCGGTAGCGCAGAGATTCACGTTGCGGGTGTGGCCGGTGGAAGTGAGCGCGCTTGCCGCCCTTTTCGAAGGTCACCGATGAACCGCTTCCCTCGAGGATCTGGCAGCCCAGAGCGACAAACAACGCCTCAATCCTTGCCCATTCCAGACCACCGTTCACTGGATCGGAAAAAATGGCTTCAAGCGTTTTCCGGTGTTTGCTGTTCATGATTCAATGATAGCGCTTTTCTTGATAAATGCAAGCAATGAACGGAGGCGCAGCTCTCCACGATTTATCAAAGCCGTATCACCGTCTTTGTCGCAGCCTTTCCCAATCAACAATCACCATTCACTGCTCACCAATCAAGCCAGTCCAGCAAAATCAGACACCCCGTCCTGGTCATCGCTACCGCGTAAACCAAGAAAAGCCGCGCCTGGCGTGGCTGTTCGGCGTGTGGAGTAAAAAGGCTTCATGACACGGGACTTGTAAACTCTTCGAATTTTTGGGTGAGAATCCGGAAAAGTACGAATCCGAATTTCAGGGCAGGGTGCTGACAAGGGTCGGCTCCTGGTCCCGTTGTCTTTTTCCGATCACCGATCACTGTTCGCAAGGATTGTTCCAGGTTTCAGAGACCCGGGCGGGGCCTAAATTTTTCGGAGGCCAGCGATTTTCAGACAGAATGGGTAGCAGGTCCAATTGGAATAAGATTTTTGCGCTGGTAGCAGTCCATCCAGGCGGTGCGCATAGAGTTTGTTTCTTCATAGATGTGGAGCACAAACGCGCAAGCCTTGGATGATGCGCGGCTCAGATCGATGGATCGTCGGTCCGGGTCGATAGAAGTGCCTATCAACGCAGGTCTGGTCTTTATGGGTTACCCGCAACGATTTTTCGAGCCTGGTTATGTCTGGCATCTGACCGCCCGCTGTCACAACCGGGACTTTCTTTTGAGTCAGGTATTGTACCGCAAACTGTTGACGGACACGCTCTTTGAAAATCAGGCCCGCTACCGGGTGCCGGTGCTGAACTTCACGGTGACTTCCAACCACGTTCATCTGCTCGTGGTCAGCCCGTCAGACAGGGACGCGATACCGGAAATGATGCGCGATCTGGGTTCCAAGGTGGCCGCCACGTACAACAAGAAGAGCGATCGCAAGGGAAGCTTCTGGGAGCGGCGCTATCATGCCACGGCGGTGGAGAGCGGAGAGCACTTGGTGCGCTGCTCGCTGTACATCGACACCAACATGCTGCGGGCCGGAGTGGTCAGGCATCCTTCGGAATGGAAGCATGGCGGCTACCACGAGATCGTGAAGCCCAAGCAGCGCTACAAGACAGTGAACCTGTCCGAGCTGTCCAGGTTGGCAGGCTTGCCGGATGATCCGACATTTCCGGAGCATTATGCGGGCTGGGTGGAGAACGTGGTCAGGCGCGGACATCTGTGTCGGGACGATGTGTGGACAGCGGAGCTGGCCGTGGGGAGCGCGAAGTTTGTAGATCATGTGCGAAGGCAGAGCGGATATGCATCCATTCTGAAGGACGAAAGCAACATGCTCGGCGAACAACCGGCCCCGTACGGTGCGCAGGCGGATAGCGGGAACATGCTGGAGTGGGGATTCTGAAGGTCCACAACGCGAGTTTTTATCAATAATTTTAGAGTACTAGATATAAAAATAGGCATATTTTTGACTGATGACCTCATTCTAAGGTCAAAAAAAGGGCCTTTTTAGCGAAAAAAGTGAATGAAATTGGTGAGTTCTTGGTCTCAGAGACCCAGGCCTGCAGACCTGACAGGCCTTGAAAAGTGAATGAAATTGGGAAGTTCTTTGTCTCAGAGACCCAGGCCGCACTAGTCGCCTGCCGCATCAACGCCGCTGGCATCCTTCAAGCCTGGCAAAGGTGTCACAGTCTCCCAGCCGGTGCGCTCGTGTTCTGCTTCCCATAGATCCCGAGTCTTCTGCATGTTCATCCACAGGTCGGGAGAAGTGCCAAAGGCGCGGGAAAGGCGCATGGCCATATCTGAGGTTATCCCCACCTTTTCGTTGATAAGGTTGGA
>DHWB01000009.1 GCA_002412965.1 Desulfomicrobium sp. UBA5193 | reverse complement strand
CCCTGTACCTGACACTGGTGCGCGAAAAACAGGGTTTTCTCCTTGAAAGCACCGAAGTGGACGGACGGCTGGGCCGGTATAGCCTCATCGGCTGGGATTATCGCCTGATCCTCTCCTGCGCCCGCGGCAAGCTCGACGTACAGAGTTACGATCCGCGCCTGCATGGCCTGAAAGAATTCAGCGGCCAGGATTACGTGACGGGCCTTCGCGCCTGCTTAAGCGCCCTGACCATCACCGGCCCCGAAAATCTGGGCCCGCTCCCGGCCGTGACCAGGAGCGTTTGCGGCTACATGGCCTACAACATGGGCGGCATCTTCGAGCCGGCCCTGGCCGACCGCCTGCGGCCCGAAGAAGGGCGCTCCATCATGGTCCTGCCGGGCAAGGTAATTCTCTTCGACCACCTGCACCACCGCTGCTGCTACCTGACGCTCGACTCGACCACCAACCTGAACGGCTGCCAGCGCCCGAGCACCCCGGCCCCGCCCGTCGTCGGCGCCATCACAACCACGCCGAGCCAGGATGAATTCCTGCGCCGGGTAGGCCGGGCCAAGGACCTCATCACCGAGGGCGAGGCCATCCAGATCGTGCTCTCGACCCGCTTCTCGGCCCCGTTTTCAGGCTCCGCCTTCGAACTGTACCGGCGTCTGCGGCAGATCAACCCCTCCCCCTACACCTTCTTCATGACCTTCGGAGAGCTGACCATCATGGGCTCTTCGCCGGAGCTGCTCATCCGCTGCGAGGACGGCCTGCTGCAGCTGCGACCCATCGCCGGGACCCGCGTACGCGGCACGACCGAGGCCGAGGATCAGGCCCTGGCCGAGGAACTGCTGGCCGACGAGAAGGAACGGGCCGAGCACGTCATGCTCGTGGATCTGGGCCGCAACGACCTCGGCCGCATCGCCGCCCCCGGGACCGTGCATGTCGACAAGTACATGCAGGTCGAGCGGTTTTCCCACGTCATGCACCTGACCTCCTACCTTTCGGCCCATCTGGCCGAGGGCCTTGATGCCATCGACGTGCTCAAGGCCGGATTCCCGGCGGGCACCGTCTCCGGCGCTCCCAAGATCCGGGCCATGCAGATCATCGCCGACGAGGAGAAGCTCGATCGCGGCCCCTATGCCGGCGGCATCGGCTGGATCGGCCTCGATCAGGGACAGGTCAACCTCGACACGGGCATCACCATCCGCTCCCTGTGGGTGGAGAACGGACAGATCCACTGGCAGGCCGGCGCAGGCCTCGTCTTTGACTCGGACCCCGAAAAGGAATGGCAGGAGTGCCACAACAAGGCGAAGGCGATTTTGAAGGCTATCACCAGCACCGGAGGCGGAGATGATTTTACTGATCGACAACTTTGACTCGTTTACTTTCAACCTGGTTCAGGTTTTCCAATCTTTGGGCGCAAACCCCTTGGTGCTTCGTAACAACGAGCCGGAAATCCTGAACCTGGCCACGGACCCGCGCCTGCACGGCGTGATCATTTCCCCCGGCCCCAGCCACCCGCGCAACACCGGACTGTGCCTGCAGTTTCTGGATCTGGTGCCGAGGGCCATGCCGGTCCTTGGCGTCTGCCTCGGGCACCAGACCCTGGCCCACCACAGCGGCGTGACCGTGGGTTCGGCGAAACGCATCATGCATGGCAAGACTTCAGACATCCGTCACGACGGGACCGGCCTTTTTGACGGGCTGCCAAACCCCATGCAGATCGGCCGCTACCATTCCCTGGCCGTGCATGAGGAAGGACGCACCGATCTCCCCTTCGCCGTCACCGCCCGCACGGAGCGAGGCGAGGTCATGGCCCTGGCCTTCAAGGACCGACCGTGGGTCGGCGTGCAGTTCCACCCCGAATCCGTGCTCACGCCGGACGGCCCAAAACTTCTCAAAAACTTCCTCAGCATGTGCGACACCACGGAGTAAGCCATGAACACCATCAGCCATATCCTTGAACATCTGACCACGGGCGCGGACCTCTCCGCTCCCCAGGCCAAGGAAGCCTTCGACCTCCTGCTGACCGGCGAAGTCTCCCCGGTGCAGGCCGGAGCCTTTCTGATGGGCCTGCGGGCCAAGGGCGAAACCGCCGCCGAGCTCTCGGCCGCCGTGGACGCGGCCCTGGGTCAGGCCAGGCTCATCCCCGGCCTCTCGGGCAAGCGCATCGACACCTGCGGCACGGGCGGCGACGGCCAGCACAGCTTCAACTGCTCCACGGCCGTGTCCTTCTTCCTGGCCGACATGGGTTACCAGGTCGTCAAGCACGGCAACCGCGCCGTATCGAGCAAATGCGGCAGCGCCGACGTGGTCGAAGACCTCGGCTACCCCCTGGTCACGGAGCCCGAGGAGGCGCGGGCGGAACTGGCGCGGCACAACTTCGTCTTCCTCTTCGCCCCGCATTTCCACCCGGCTTTCAGGCACGTGGGGCCGGTGCGCCAGCAGCTCGGCGTGCGCACCATCTTCAACCTCATGGGTCCGCTCTTGAACCCGGCCCTGCCCACGCACCAGATCCTCGGCGTGCCGGATTTTCGCTTCGCGCCCATGATCGCCCAGGTCCTGGCGGCCAGAAAGGGCCTTGAGCGCGCGGCCATCGTCCACGGCGCGGGCGGCTTCGACGAGCTGACCCCGTGCGGCCCCGGAAAGGTCATATTCATCGAACACGGCGTGATCCGCGAAGCAATCATCGATCCGGCGGATTTCGGCCTCTCGACCTGCGTGCCGAGGGCTCTGGCCTGCGACAGCAAGGAAGAGGCGCTCAAGCTGCAACGTCAGGTCCTGACGGGAAAAGGCCCCAAATCCCTGCAGGACATGGTCACCCTCAACCTCGGAGTGGCCATCTACCTGCTGGAGGACAATCTGCCCCTGGAACTGGCCATGGAAATGGCGCAGGCCAAGGTGGAACAGGGGCTTGTCCACGGGGTGTGTCATGCTTGAGAAATTCCGCCTGGCCAAGGAAGCGGAAGTCCGGGAACTCCAGCGCCTGCGCGACGCCGGGCATGTGCACACGCCTTGGGGCCGCCCCCGTCCGGGTTTCGGCGCGGCTCTGACCCGGTCCGGATCATCGGGCATCATCGCCGAGTACAAGCGCGCCTCCCCGTCCAAAGGCGACATAAACTTAAGCGTCACGCCCGCCGAAGCCTGTGCCGGGTACGCAGGGGCCGGGGCCTGCGCACTGTCCATCCTGACCGAGAGCCGCTATTTCAAGGGCGACCTCTCCTTTCTGGCCGAGGTCGCCGGCCTTGGCCTGCCGCTCTTGCGCAAGGACTTCATCATCCACCCGCTGCAGGTGGAGGCGACCACGGCCACCCCGGCCTCGGCGATCCTGCTCATCGTGCGCATGTTCAAGGATATAAGCGACCTGGCCATGATGCATGCCCTGTGCCTGACGCATGGCCTTGAGCCGGTGGTGGAGGTCTTCGACGAACGCGATCTGGACCGGGCCAAGGAAATCGGGAGCACCATCATCCAGGTCAACAATCGCGACCTGGACACGCTGACCACAGACCTTGGCCGCTGCCTGGACATGGTGCGGCGCAAGGAGGAAGGTGAAATCTGGATCGGGGCCAGCGGCATCGCAACCTTCGAGCAGGTGCGGGAACTCAAAAACGCCGGCCTGGACGCGCTCCTCATCGGTACGGCGCTCATGCAGCACGGCGATCCCGGCCAGGGCCTGGCCGCGCTTACCGGAGGGAGATCATGATCATCAAGGTTTGCGGCATGACCAGAGCCGAGGACGTCGAATTCTGCGACGCCTTCGGCATCGACCTCCTGGGCTTCATCTTTCATCCCGAAAGCCCCAGAAACGTCGCGCCGGAATGGGTCACCACCCAAAAACCCGGCCGTGCCCTCAAGACCGGCGTCTTCGTGCGTCAGGGCGTGGCGGAAATCAGCGCCATCGCCGCCACGGCAAGCCTTGATCTGCTGCAGCTCCACGGCGGGCACACCGTGGAGCAGTGCCGGGACCTCGGATCCGAGCGGGTCATCAAGACCATGTGGCCCCAGCGTTATGCGACCACGGAGTTCCTGCTCGCGGACATGCTCCTTTTCGCCCCGGTCTGCCGGGCCATTCTGCTCGACAGCGGGACCAGCGGCGGCGGGCACGGCAAAAGCCTCAATGCCACCGATCTGCAACGGCTCAAATGCCCCCATCCCTGGTATCTGGCCGGGGGCCTCGGGCCGCACAACCTGACGGCCATGAAATTCAACGGCGCGAGCGGCTTCGACCTCAACTCCGGGGTGGAAAGCACGCCCGGAACCAAGGATCATGAGAAAATACGCCGCGCCTTCAACATACTGCGAGGAAAACCATGAGCAGAATATCCGACATGCTCCCCCGTCATTTCGGCCCTTACGGCGGCCGCTATGTGCCGGAGATGCTTGTTCCGGCCCTGGAAGAGCTGGAGCAGGGCTACCGAAAATACAAGGACGATCCCGAGTTCACAGCAGAACTGACGGACCTGTATCAAAACTACTGCGGCCGCCCCACGCCGCTCTACTTCGCCGAGAACCTGACCCGGGAGCTTGGCGGCTGCAAAATCTACCTGAAGCTTGAAGGGCTGGCGCACACCGGCGCGCACAAGATCAACAACGCCCTCGGCCAGGCCCTGCTGGCCAAGCGGCTGGGCAAGACCAAGGTCATCGCCGAGACCGGGGCCGGTCAGCACGGCCTGGCCTCGGCCACGGTGGCCGCGCGCTTCGGCCTTGAGTGCAAGGTCTTCATGGGCGAAGTGGACGTGCGCCGCCAGTACCCCAACGTCTATGCCATGAAGCTCCTCGGCGCCGAGGTCATCCCGGTCACCGACGGCACCAGAACCTTGAAGGACGCGGTCAACGCCACCCTCAAATACTGGATCCAGAATTTAAAGGACACGCACTACATCCTGGGCTCGGCCCTGGGGCCTTTTCCCTACCCGGTCATCGTGCGCGATTTCCAGTCCGTCATCGGCCGCGAAGCGCGCGCCCAGATCCTGGAACGCGAGGGCAGGCTGCCCAATCATCTGGTGGCCTGCGTTGGCGGCGGCTCCAACTCCATCGGACTCTTCCATCCGTTTCTGCAGGACGCGGGCATCCGCTTCCACGGGGCGGAAGCCGGCGGACGCGGTCCAGCCATCGGCGACAACGCGGCCCGCTTCGGCGGCAAACCACAGGTCGGCATCGTGCAGGGCTACAAGAGCTATTTTCTGCAGGACGAGAGCGGACAGCTGCAGAACACCCATTCGGTCTCGGCGGGCCTCGATTATGCCGGGGTCGGGCCGGAGCTGGCCTGGCTCCATGACCAGAACGTCATTGAATTCGCGCCCATCACCGACGTGAAAGCCCTCGATGCCTTCAAGCGCCTGACGCGTCTGGAGGGGATCATCCCGGCGCTCGAATCCTCCCACGCAGTGGCCAGGGCCATCGAACTGGCGCCGACGCTGCCCAGGGACGAGATCATGATCGTCAACATCTCCGGACGCGGCGACAAGGACATCTTCATCACGGCCATGGAACTGGACCGCGAAAACTGGATCGCTTTTCTGGAGAACGAGGTGCGACATGGAAAATAATATCGACCGGGCGCTGGCAAGCGCGGCAGGCATCCAGCTCATGACCCATGTGGTGGCCGGGTACCCGAATCTGGACGTGAACGCCGATCTCATCCGGCTCATGGCCAAGCGGGGGGTGAAACTCATTGAAATCCAGATCCCCTTCACCGATCCCCTGGCCGATGGCCCGACCATCATGCGCGCCAACCAGGCCGCCCTTGATCAGGGCGTCACGCCCCGTCACTGCTTCGAGCTGTGCGCGGCGCTGTCCAGGGAACTGCCGGAGGTGGCCTTCATGTTCATGACCTACGCCAACATCCCGTTTGCCTTGGGGCTGGAAACGTTCATGGCCAAGGCCAGGCAGAGCGGGGCCAGCGGCCTGATTCTGCCCGACCTGTCCTGGGACGAGGCAGATGGCGACTACGCCGGGGCCGCCCGCGGACATGGACTGCACCCGGTCATGGTCATTTCCCCGGACACGGAGGGCCCGCGCCTGGACGCCATCCTGAGCCGCGCCTCAGGCCTCTTGTACACGACGCTCAAAGTCGGCATCACCGGAGCCGGAGCCAGCCTCGATCAGGCCGGCGTGGATTATGTCCGGGGCCTGAAGAAAAAAGCCGGCCTGCCTATCGCCGCCGGTTTCGGCATATCAAGCCCAGACCACGTCCGCATGCTGGATGGTCTGGCCGACGTAGCCGTGATCGGCAGCCACATCATCAACCTGATGGACGCACGGGGCCTGGAGGCCGTGGATGAATTTTTGACGGCGTGTGACAGATAAACACACCGTAGGGGCGGCCCCCCGTGGCCGCCCTGCCCCCCGTGGCCGCCCTGCCCCCCGTGGCCGCCCTGCCCCCCGTGGCCGCCCTGCCCCCCGTGTCCACCCTGCCCCCCTTGTCCACCCTGCATCCCTTGTCCACCCTGCATCCCACGTCCCGAAATCGAGCTGGAACGGGGCCAAAAAATGGGCAGGCACGGGGGCATAAAATCGGGCAGGCACGGGGGCCTGCCCCTACGCCATTTGGCCATCATGATCACACATCGCGGATGATCCGCGCATCACACCATCCAATCCGCATCATCCGCGCAACGCGGATCGCCACCCCCATATATTACCGGCGTTTCGCGCAATCCCAGACCCGGATACAATCGGTCCATTTCCCATTGGCCGGGATTATTGGCGATGTATTCCCGGATACGATTCAATTCCGATTCGTCGGGGACAATGTGTTCCCAATAATTGCGCTGCCATAACCGGCCGGGAAACGATTGCCACCCATGGTGCCGGACACCATCGACGTATCGTTTGGTGGTCATGGTTTTGAACCGATGCACCACATCCGCCAATGACAATTCCCCCGTAGGGGCGGCCCCCCGTGGCCGCCCTTCTTCCTGTGTCCATTTTGCGTCTTCTGCACATTCTGACATTGGACAGGCACCGAGACCAGGAATGGGGCAGGCACGGGGGCCTGCCCCTACGATAACGACGATTCCGTGAAAATGGTTTGGCATTATGACAAAGGCATCAATATCAACGCCAGGATAATTGGCCGGTATTTCATCCCAAACCGTTTGAACCATTACCCCCACATCGTTCAATCGCATTTCCCCATCCACCACATCACCGAACAGACACGCCCGGTCCTGCACGCAAATGGTCACAAAATATGCGCCAGGTTGAGAATAATCATAATTTTGCAGCCTGATGGACCGACGATGATGAATCCTGGGGTCGTAGGGCATCTCTCCTCCTGTCTGAAAATATGGTGTATCGAGACAAACCCGGCCAAGGGTGGTCATACGCAACCGATGACATATCGTCGTTGGGCATCGTTCAAACATGGGATTTATGATTATCGTAGGGGCGAAAAATTTGCGTGGATTCCGTATGGGGGATAGGGGCGAAAAATTTTTCGCCCTTACGGCGCGTTGACCTGGTGATCACGCCTCACCCATATCCATACGCATAACGGGTCTCGAAAACGGGCAGGCACGGGGGCCTGCCCCTACACCGTTTGCCGGTATGATCGTCCATTAATGAGGATGCGCGCATTTCTGTAGGGGCGAAAAATTTTTCGCCCCTACATTGATTTTCCAATTTTGCAAATCTCCCTCAAAAACAAGACAAGCTCTGCGCTCTTTGCTAGGTTTCGCGCCACACCCTGTTGCGGAGGAAACCCATGCCCGAATATCCGATCTTCAATTGCAAAAATTCCGACGATGTCGTCAAAGCCGTACGTGAGCACAAGATCGAGCTGGTCCAGTTCTGGTTTGTGGATGTGCTTGGAACCTTGAAAAGCTTTCAGGTCCTGCCCGGCGAACTGGAAGCGGCCTTTGAGGAAGGGATGGGTTTTGACGGCTCTTCCCTGGAAGGTTTTTGCAGAATTGAAGAAAGTGACATGATCGCCATCCCGGACCCGGCCACGTTTCAGCTGGTCACCTGGAGGCAGACCGCCGCGCCCATAGCGCGCATGTTCTGCGACATTCTGGAACCAAACGGCACCCCCTTTGCCGGGGACAGCCGCCATTGCCTGAAACGCAACCTGCAGGCCGCGGCGAGCAAGGGCTATTCCTTCTATGTCGGGCCTGAGCTTGAATTTTTCCTGTTCGAAAGCTCGACGTCCCCCAAGCCCCTCGACGCGGGCGGCTATTTCGACGCGCCGCCGCTGGATCTGGCCGGGGACATCCGTCGCGAAATCATCTCCTGCCTGCGCTCCATGGGCATTCCGGTGGAATACGGGCACCATGAGGTCGCGCCCAGCCAGCATGAACTCGCCCTGCGCTATACCGACGCCCTCAAAATGGCGGACACGGCCATCACCTACCGCGTGGTGGTCAAGGAGATCGCGCGCCAGAACGGCTGCTACGCGACCTTCATGCCCAAGCCGCTCTACGGCGAGAACGGCAGCGGCATGCACGTGCACCAGTCCCTGTTCAAGAACGGCCGCAACCTCTTCTACGACGCCGACGGCGACCATCACCTGAGCCGAGAGGCCAAGTCCTACATCGCGGGGCTGCTTACGCACTGCAAGGAATTCACGGCCATCACCAACCAGTGGGTCAACTCCTACAAGCGTCTCGTGCCCGGTTTCGAGGCTCCGACCAACATCGCCTGGGCGCGGCGCAACCGCTCCACCCTGGTTCGCGTGCCCATGTACAAGCCGGGCAAGGAGGCCGCCACCCGCGTGGAGCTGCGCTCCCCCGACCCGGCCTGCAACCCGTACCTGACCTTCGCCTGCATGCTCGCGGCGGGCCTCAAGGGCATCGAGGAAAACTACGCCCTGTCCGCACCCGTGGAAGAAGACATCTACAACATGACCGCGGGGGACCGCAGGGCTCGCGGCATCGAGAGCCTGCCGGGCAGCCTGGAAAAAGCCCTTGAAGCCATGGAGGGCAGTACCCTGATCCGCGAGGCCCTGGGCGAGCACATCTTCACCAAATTCCTGGCCAACAAGCACATGGAATGGGACCAGTACCGCTCGCAGGTCACGAATTACGAGTTGGAGAGATATTTACCTCGGCTGTAAGTGAAAAAAAAATAGGTCCCATAGGCCAGACGACCCATGGGACCTGCATTCAAATTCAAACCCGCCAGACAGACTATGAACCGCCTCCTGGCGCAAGCAAGCGCGAGTTCCCCTGTTGAGGGGCACCCTCTGCGCCGCCCAGTTGCTTGATCATCTCCGTGACAAGTCGCCCCTCGGCGTTCTTGGCCTGCGGATTGATTTTCACCAGCGCTTGCCACGCCGCAATCGCGGCCTCCTTATCCTTGAGATCGTACAGCAGGACGACGCCGGTGTTCATGCGGGCCGTTTCGTGGCCGGGATTGATGGCGATGGCCTTGGCAAAGGCGTCCAGGGCTTTCTGGAATTCGCCGACCGCGCGATGCATGACGCCCATATCCGTCAGCACGTTGGGATTATCGGGATTGATGGCCAGCGCCCGGCTATAGGCCTCGATGGATTTCACCGGCTGGTCCGTATCGAAATAGAGGTTCCCCAACGTGACCCAGGCGCTCCCATCCTGCGGGTTCGCCGCGACGCGATCGGAATACATCTGGATCTGAGAGAAGAGATCGCCGCCTTGCACTTGGGCCGGGGCAGGATTCGACGCTTTGGTGGACTGGAAGGCCGTGCTGAAGGCAACGCCGATGAGCGCTCCCGCGATGAGGATCACAATTCCGTAGGCCAACGAGTTGCTCTTTTTTTCGGGAGGGGGGGTATTCGTCTTGCGAGATTTTGCCATGCCGTCTTCCTGTCTTAAGTTTTCGCCCTGCGCAAATCAGCCACTGCCCGGACCGCCCGAAGCGTGACTGCAAGCAAAAGCAAGGATCGGACCAGCCCAAAAACGCAGCCATACCCAAAAAATGATCTAAAGAACGGCCCCTCAAAACAAAAACCTGCACATCATCTGCACAATCTCGCAACGCATTCCTGCACACGTCCTGCAAGCCACATCCCACAACAATGCCAAACGTCTTGCGGGAATCCTTCCACTTGAAATCCAAAAAACGCCGGGTTCACGGGGCATTCATTTCCCCTGGGCCGCGCATGAATTGAACAATGCGGAAAATTCGCGGAACGTGTATGCCCCGGATCAAGAGCGCGGCTTGGCAGACTCGCCGCGTTCGGACAGAGCTCTTGCGGAAAGCGACCCATGACGCCAAGCATGTCGCCATTCCCCCGAGACACTTGGAGGACATATGTATCTGACCGCCATGACCCATCGAGAGGAGCTTTTCGACCTGACCCTTCGATGGCTGAACGACGACTTCCATCCTGATGACGGGGAGCGCATCACCCGAATCTTCATCTACGAGAGTGCCATTTCAGCCATTGTCATCGAGCGCGTCCTGCATTTGATGGGCAGATTCTGGAACACGCCGCTGCGCACGGAGCGGGTCCGCTTCAAACATGAACTGCGCGAGCGCATCATCGAAAGTATTGGAGTGCGCAATCCCCGCGTGGACGAACTGGTGGGCAGTTTCCACGACAACCCGAAATATTTCTTCCCCTACCTGCCCATTGACGCCCTGATCATCACCGACGAAACGCCCCGCCTGCTTGCGCTCGGCCGCATCAAGCGGATGACCCGCGTCGCGGAGAAAGTGTCATTCCGGCTGGTGGAGGCCCTCTTCAAGGAGATCCAGGCCAAAGCGCGCCGCTTTGCCGAACAACGGGCCGCGCAGGCCGGAGTGCCTCTGGCCGCGTTCGTCAGCTCGGAAGAGGCCATGCAAAAGGACTTCGTGCAGGCCGAAGAAGCCGTGGCGCACAGTTTCATGGACAGGACGATTCACATCGCGGCAGAAGCGCTGACCATAAACGACATCCTCGGCTTCAAGATCATCGCCCCGCAGGAGCTGCTCGATCGCATCCCGCTGCTGGGTGATGAACCGGGGGTGACCATCGCGGAAATCCAAAAACACAGCGGCAACTACAATGCCGTCAACCTGCTGCTGGACCTTGACTTGCCGCCCGCGGACATCCTGACCACCCGTCTGCACGGCATGGACTGGGACATCGCCAGCGCACGGGGCCTGGAACCCGCCGACATCCGGCGCGATATTTTCAGCTACGTAAGCGGTGGGGCGACATCTGTTCGGATCGAACTGATCCTGACAACACCGGAAGAACTGATGGAGGCGGAGTTTGGACGCTCGCTCCACGAGCTGCGGGTGCTGCGCCTGCGGCAGCGACAGGAGTACAACGGGCCGCTCGGACAAAACGCGGGATATCTGATCGAATACATGCTCGCGCTGGCGTCTTCGCCCACGGTCCATGTTCCGGAAATACCCATCAAAATGTACGGTCGCTATCTGCCCGAAGAAATTGCAGCCTTGAAATCCGCTCTGCACGGGAACGCCATCGATGGCGGCCTACTCAGCCTTCAACCTGCACCAAGGTGACGTGGGCAATTGCTTGCGCCAAAAAACGGATTGAAAGAGTTTGAGCGGGCGTGCCGCAGGGGCGTCGCCTCCGCAGACCACTCTTTTGAATTTCGTCTTTTCCGGCTCAGACTCCAAAAGAACATCCCGCGTCAGGCCGTTGCGCCTCACCGCCATCAACAGCACCCACTGCCCTAACCTGCACTCCGGACACAGTAAGCCCGAACCATAAGCCACATTCCGGCCAGGATGCACGGAACGCTGAGCCACTGCCCGACTGTCAGGAAAGCGCCCAACTCATAGGCCGCCTGGGGCGTCTTGAAGAATTCGAGGGCGAAGCGGGCGGCAAACACCAGCGTCAGAAACATTCCGGAGAGCAGCCCCTGACGGCGGCGCGCGGCATCCACACGGTAGGTCAGTAAAAGGATGAGAAAAATGAGGGCATATGCCGCCGCTTCGTAAAGCTGCACAGGATGGCGGGGAAGCGGATCAACCCGCTCGAAGATCACGGCCCAGGGCACGATGGTCGGCATGCCGACTATTTCGGAATTCATGAAATTGCCAATCCGAATGAACGCGCCACCCAGGGCGGCGGGGACGGCGATGCGGTCCAGCAGCCACCACAGTGGCACGCCTTTGAGGCGGGCATACACGCCAACAACGATCAGAATGCCGACCACTCCACCGTGGCTGGCCAAGCCGCCTTCCCATATCTTGAGGATCTCAAGGGGACTCGCCAGATAATAGGCGGGATCATAGAACAGGCAATGCCCAAGCCTCGCCCCGACAATGGCGCCCAAAACCACATACCCGAGCAATGAATCCAACTCTTCCCTGGAGCGGCCTTCGCGCTCGTACATACGGCCCATGATCCGCAGGCCCGCGACAAAGGCCGTGGCGAAAAGCAGCCCATACCAATGAATGGACAAAGGGCCGATGTACACGGCCACGGGATCAGCGTTCCAATACAACATGCCGTTCTCCCATAAAAATTTCTTGCCTCGTGCACGCCTCTTCCTCACGCATCCAGCCCCGCTCTTCTCCAAACACTCGACCAAGGCAAGTCCCAAATCGGAAATAATCCCCTTGACTGCGCTATCATTTGGCCATATCGCCAAGCTTGATTGTTTGACCAAAACACAACGGAAGATTTCATGCAGCCATTCCCGCAACCCACTCGAGACGATTTCGCCGCCAGGGCGCACATCATGAAGGCCCTGGCCCATGGCTCGCGGCTTTTGATCATTGACGAACTGTCGCGCGGGGAACGGTGCGTCTGCGATCTGCGCGAACTCGTCGGGCATGACATGTCCACTGTCTCCAAGCACCTGACCATCCTCAAGAATGCCGGGATCGTCGAGGACGACAAGCGCGGCAAGCAGGTCTATTATCGCCTGAAAGTACCGTGCGTGCTCAATTTCTTCCATTGCCTCGAATCTGTGCTGTCCGCCAGATCCTAATTTTTTTGCGTTGTCAGTTGGCGATCTTGCCAAACAAGGAGTTTTCTCATGACCTCCAAGTGTTGCCCCTCTTCTCCAGACGGAGAACACAAGACACCCCAGGATAAACCCCTGGGTCGCATGCTGCTCATGGGCGCGGCGGCCCTGGCCCTCTGGTACCTGCTCTACAGCCAGCTTTTACCCTTTTCCGAATGGCTGACCTTTTCACTGCTGGGCCTTGATCCAACAAGCCATTTGGGTCTGGCCATCCAGTTTTTCGTCTATGACACGCCCAAGGTGCTGCTGCTCCTGACCCTCGTCGTCTTTGCCGTCGGCATCCTGCGCTCCTTCGTCACCGTGGCCAGAACCCGCCAGGTTCTGGCGGGCCGGCAGGCCATGGGTAATGTCCTGGCCGCGCTTCTGGGGGTGGTCACGCCTTTCTGCTCCTGCTCCGCCGTGCCGCTCTTCATCGGCTTCATGACCGCCGGCGTGCCCCTGGGCGTGACGTTCTCCTTTCTCATCTCCGCGCCCATGGTCAATGAAATCGCGCTCGTCCTGCTTTTTGGGCTGCTGGGCTGGAAGGTGGCGGCCCTGTATTTCGTAACCGGCCTTGGCATCGCCATCGTCTCCGGCTGGGTCATGGGCAGGATGAATCTGGAGCCCTACGTGGAAGACTGGGTCATGCAGATCCGCGCCGGCGAGGCCGCCGCCCCGGATGAACGAATGACGGTCCGGGATCGCGTGGAATATGCGCTCGATTCCGTCCGCGACATCGTGGGACGAGTCTGGAAATTCATCATCCTGGGCATTGCCGCCGGGGCAGGCATCCACGGCTATGTGCCGGACGGGTATCTGGCCGGTATCATGGGAGAAGGGGCATGGTGGTCCGTACCCATGTCCGTTCTCATCGGCATCCCCATGTACTCCAACGCGGCGGGTATCGTGCCCGTGGTCGAGGCCCTCCTCGGCAAAGGGGCGGCGCTCGGCACCGTGCTCGCATTCATGATGAGCGTCATCGCCCTGTCCTTTCCGGAAATGGTCATCCTGCGCAAAGTATTGAAGCCCAGACTCATCGCCATTTTTGTGGGCGTGGTCGGGACGGGAATCCTGCTGGTCGGCTATCTCTTCAACACCATCATCTAGGAGGCATCAATGAAGCTGGTTCAAGTCATGGGTCCGGGTTGCTCCAAGTGCAACGAAACGGCCAAAATCGTGGAAGAGGCAATCGCCGAATCAGGGGTGGAAGCCCGCATGGAAAAAGTTTCCGATTTTGCGGAGATAGCCCGTCTTGGAGTCTTCACCACGCCTGCGGTCGCTATCAACGGCGAGGTCAAGGTGGTCGGCAAAGTGCCGAAGAAGGCGGATGTCATCGCCTGGCTCAAGGCTTGATTCACAAAGCGCACGCTACGGGACACACATGAAAATCGTCATTCACGCGCTTTGCTGCGCACTCCTGCTTCTCTTTACGGGTGCCTCCGGGCTGGCAGCCCCGTCCAGCCTCATCTCCGGCGATCCCCAGGAAGTGCCCCTCAAAGGCATGGTCACCATGGTCGATATTGGCGCAAAAGCCTGCATCCCGTGCAAGATGATGATCCCGGTCATCGAGTCCTTGTCCGAAGAATACGAAGGAAGGGCCGGCATCGTCTTTATCGATGTCTGGAAAAACCCGAAGGAGACCGAGAAGTTCGGCATCCGGGCCATCCCGACCCAGATATTCTATGACAAGGACGGCAAGGAGGTCATGCGCCACGAGGGATATTTCGACAAGGAATCCATCATCAAGGTGCTGACCAAGCTGGGCGTGGAGTAAGCGCATGGACCAGTTCCTGATCCTCATCAACCAGTGGATGGGGTCCGGTGCGGGGCTTGCGGCCCTCGGCTGCTTTTTGTGGGGCGTGGTCAGCGTGCTGTTCAGTCCCTGCCATCTGGCCTCCATCCCGCTCATCGTCGGCTATGTGGCGGGGCAGGACAAATTGGTGGAAGGCAGACAGGCCGCAATCTATGCGGCCTTGTTCACGACAGGGCTTTTCATCACCATCGCGGTCATCGGTGTGATCTGCGCCCTGCTCGGGCGGATGCTCGGCGACGTGGGACCGTACTGGACTATCGTCGTGGGCCTCATTCTCCTGTGGGTGGCTCTGGACATGCTCGGCGTGGCCAAATGCTCCCTGGGTGGCAACCTCATGGGCCGCTTCAAGCTGCGCGGCATGGGCGGGGCTTTGGTGCTAGGTCTGGCCTACGGGGTCCTGTCCGGATCCTGCACCTTCGGCTTCATCGCCCCCATTCTGGCCATTATCACCGTGCAGGAAAAAATCATGACCGGCGTCCTGCTCATCATCCTTTTTGGGCTGGGCCACTGCATCCCCATCGTCATCGCCGGAAGCTCAACGGCGCTGGTTCGCCGCCTGATGGCCAACGCTTCCTGGCAACGTGGCGGCACCGCCTTCCGCCGCATGGCGGGAATCCTCATCGGGCTCATGGGAATTTACTTCGTCGTCCGCCCCTTCCTGCCCGCCTGAAGCTACTTCATCAAAAGCAGGCTCAAAGCCATGACCGCCATGCCGCCCACCAGCCCGAACAGGCTGTCGTGCCCCTGGCCGTAGGCCCGGCTGGTCGGCAGCAGTTCATCAAGGCTGATGTACACCATGATTCCGGCCACCCCGCCAAAGAGGATGCCCATGAGCTGCGGCGGCAGCACTCCGTCCGGCCCTCCGGCAAAAAAGAGGATGCCCAAGTAGGCGATGCCCGCTCCGATGGGTTCGGCCAGCCCGCTCAAAAGCGAGTAGAAGAAAGCCGTTCTGCGTTTCCCGGTGGCGTAGTAGATTGGCACCGAGACGCTCACGCCTTCGGGAATGTTATGGAGTGCGATGGCGATGGCGATGGCGACACCAAGACTTGGATCCTCCAGGGCAGCCAAAAAAGTAGCCAGCCCCTCGGGAAAATTGTGAATTCCGATAGCCAGTGCGGTGAACAGTCCCATGCGCATGAGCTTTTTTTCATGCCCGGGCAGTGGCTTCACCGGCGCCTTGGACCCGCTGCGGCTGTTCTTCCCGATGTCCCAGAGAGAGCTGCTCTTGCCGTGCAGCAGGTCGGCCTCGGCCTCAGCCGGGATCTCGTGGGGATTCGTCTCTTCGGGGATAAGATTGTCGATGAGGCCGATGACGAGCATGCCGCCGAAAAACGAGGCCACATTGACCCAGTATCCCGTCGGGTCCCCATAGTGCGCGACCAGCGACTCCTGACCCTTGAAGAAAATCTCCACAAAGGAGACGTAGAGCATCACTCCCGCCGAAAACCCCGTGGCTACGGACAGAAAACGGTAGCTGGACAGCTTGGCCGTAAAGGCGATGATACTGCCAATCCCTGTGGCGAGGCCCGCAAAGGTGGTCAAACCCAGGGCAAACCAGACTTCATTCATAGGCGCGCGCTCCTTGGTGGGTCACGTGTGTTTCTCTGAATTATTCACTCGATTTTTCAGACTCCGCGTGGCGACTCCTCAGGATTCCGGAACAGCTCCGTCTTCACTGATTCCACTCGGATCATGGCCCATTTCATTGGAGGAATTGTTACTCCGTGAAGTCGAGCGCGCACAAGACATTTTGACGCATTGACATATTCGCACATCCGGATATGTTTTCAGGCATGGAACAAATCGCCGAAACACTCAAAGCCCTGTCCGATCCGACCCGTCTGCGCATCGTCAGCCTGCTTCGCCACGGCGAACTCTGCGTATGCGACCTGATGGAAGCCCTGCAAACCCCTCAATCCAAAATATCCCGGCACCTGGCCTTTCTCAAAAATTCCGGCTGGGTAAAAGCCACACGCAGCGGCAAGTGGATGCATTACCAGCTGCTGGACACCAAACCGACCCTGCAAACCATGATCGCCGAGGTACTCAAGAGCCACCTCCCCGACCATGACGTGTGCCGGGAAGACGACCGACGCTATTTTGCCTATCTCGCCACCAAACCGTCGCACTCCTGTGACTGAAAACGCAGAGGATGATTCCATGACCGAATCCGTAATTCGCAAACTCTCCTTTCTGGACCGCTATCTGACCCTGTGGATTTTCCTGGCGATGTTCATCGGCGTGGGGCTCGGCTATTTTGCCCCCAGAGTGAAAGATCTCATTAACGCCTTCCAGGTCGGCACGACCAACATCCCCATCGCCATCGGCCTCATCCTCATGATGTACCCTCCCCTAGCCAAGGTGAAGTACGAAGAGCTTGGGCATGTCTTCCGCAACGGAAAGGTACTTGCCCTTTCCCTGGTCCAGAACTGGATCATCGGCCCCATTCTCATGTTCCTCCTGGCCGTCTCCCTGCTGTCCGGCTACCCGGAATACATGGTTGGCCTCATCCTCATCGGCCTGGCCCGCTGCATCGCCATGGTCATTGTCTGGAACGACCTGGCCAAGGGGGACACGGAATACTGCGCTGGTCTGGTGGCCTTCAATTCCATTTTCCAGGTCCTCTTCTTCTCGCTCTATGCATGGGTCTTCATCACCATTCTGCCCGGCTGGTTCGGCATGAAGGGCATGGAGGTGGACATCTCCATGGGCCAGATCGCCGAAAGTGTCTTCATTTACCTGGGCATTCCGTTCCTCGGCGGCATGATCACCCGCTTCGTAGGCCTGAAGACCAAGGGCAAGGACTGGTACGAGAAGGTTTTCATCCCGAAAATCAGTCCCTTCACCCTCATCTTCCTGCTCTTCACCATCCTGGTCATGTTCTCCCTCAAGGGCGAACACATCGTGCAACTGCCCATGGACGTGGTGCGCATCGCCATCCCCTTGTGCATCTATTTTCTGGTCATGTTCCTGGTCTCCTTCTACCTCTCGGCCAAGGCCGGGGCTACCTACGAACAGTCCACGACGTTAAGCTTCACAGCCGCCTCCAACAACTTCGAGCTGGCAATCGCCGTGGCCATCGCCGTCTTCGGCATCAATTCCGGCCAGGCCTTTGCCGCCGTCATCGGACCTCTCGTCGAAGTGCCGGTGCTCATCGCCCTGGTCGGCGTGGCCCTGCGCTTCAAGGAAAAATACTTCCCCCACGCCGTGGCCACGCTGCAGGGCGTCTGCCATGTGCGGGTCAAACCCAAAGTCTGAGGTCACGCATGCACAAAGTTCTCTTCGTTTGCATCCACAACAGCGCCCGCAGCCAAATGGCCGAAGCCTATCTGAAGACATTCGGAGGCCCGGAATTTGAGGTCGAGAGCGCGGGCTTTGAACCCACCAGCATCAACCCGCTGGTGGTCGAGGTCATGCTCGAGGACGGCATCGATCTCTCCGCCAATGACACGCAATCCGTGTTCGAACTTTTCCAAAAAGGCCGGGTCTTCACCCATGTCGTCACGGTCTGTGATGACTCTCAGGAAAGCAAGTGTCCCATCTATCCCGGCATGACCCACCGCCTGCACCTGCCCTTCCCTGATCCGGGACACCTGACGGGCAGTCACGAGGAACAGTTGGAGCAAACTCGCAAAATCCGCGACAGCATCAAGGCATCGATCGAAGAATTCATCGCCTGGGCACGAAACGATGCGCCACTGGGCGATGCGTGGACAATCAAGGGCTCCAAGGCGCGGTCATGAAAATTCTTTTCTTGTGCACTGGCAATTCCTGCCGCAGCCAGATGGCCGAGGGCTGGGCCAGACATTTGAAGAAAGGTGAAATCGAGGTCCACTCCGCCGGCATCGAACGCCACGGCATGAACCCGCATGCCGTGCGGGTCATGGAAGAGGCGGGTGTCGACATGAGCGGGCACAGGTCCAAAACCGTGGACGAACTGCCGGACTCGGGTTTTGATGTGGTGGTGACGCTGTGCGGACATGCCAGTGAAACCTGCCCCTTCTTCGCGGGACCGGTCAAACGGGTGCATCGGGGCTTTGACGACCCGCCAAGCCTCTGTGCGGGCATGACAAACGAGGAGGAAATCCTGGCGGTCTATCGCCGGGTGCGGGATGAAATTCGTGACTTCGTGGCCGGCCTGCCGGGGAATCTGGCCGAGACCTAATGCACGGGGCGCAGCTTAGGCAGCGGAATCTGCGGCGACGCGATCCGGATCCTTGGGCAGGGTCAGAATGAAGATGGCGCCTTGCCCATGGCTGGTTTCCAGCAGAATAGAGCCCTTCAGGGTCTGCGTAACGAGGTTGTAGACGATGTTCATGCCCAGCCCCGTGCCCCCGGAGCCACGGGTGGTGGTGTAGAACGGATCGTAAATCCGTTCCTTCTGCTCCTGATCCATGCCGACGCCCGTATCACGATAGGCCAGCACGACGTTGTCCCCGGCCGCCTCCACGCTGACGAAAATTTCCCCTGGCAGTCCGTCCACAAAGCCGTGGATAAGGGAATTCATGATCAGATTGGTCATGATCTGCATGATCGCCCCAGGATAGGAATCAAGCATCAGTCCTTCGGGACAGTCCATGTGCACGCGGTGCGGCGTACGCTTGAACTGCGGCCTCAGGCTGACCAGAATCTGTTCCAGATAGTTCTTCATGTCAAAGGCCCGCTTTTCCTCGGAACTTTGATCTGCCGCGACCTTCTTGAAGCTCTGCACCAGCTCCGCGGCCCGCTCCAGATTCGAAAGCACCGAGGCGGAGGATTCCTCGGCCAGGGAAAGATATTTCTCCAGATCCGAGCGCTTCATCTCCCCATTCTGATACAGTTCCCGAATCTGCCGCGTCCGCTCGGCCAGAAAGGAAGCCGCCGTGACGCTGACCCCGATGGGCGTGTTCACTTCATGGGCCACTCCCGCCACCAGATCCCCCAGGGCCGCCATCTTGGCCGAGTGGATCATCTCCTTTTGGGTGCGGTGCAGCTTGTCGAGAGATTCTTCGAGGCTTTGCTGGTATTCCCGGTTTTGAGCCTGAAGGCGGGCGCGCTCCAGGCAGTTCTGCACGGAATGAAGCAGGATGTTCATGTCCTGGATCGGCTTGACCAGATAATCCCACGCTCCCCGGCGCAGGGCTTCCACCACGTCGCGTATGTCGCCGGCCCCGGACACGACCATGATGGGAATCTCCGGGGCCACCTCCTGCACCTTGGCCAGAACCTGCAATCCATCCATGCGCGGCATGCGGAGATCCACCAGAATCAGGTCGGGACGATGGGCCGCGAGCAGTTCCAGCCCCTGCAGGCCATCTCCAGCCTGCAGCACCGTGTACCCGAAATCCTCCAGGAAATTGGCCAGACTTTCACGCACGAACTGATCATCATCGATGGTCAGCACCACGGGCATCCCGCTTTGATTCATAGCCCAGCCTCCGCCATTTTTTCCCGGATGAGAGTCTCGAACATGCCCATATCCAAAACCGGCTTGAAGAGCACCTCGTTCTCTGTCAGCCCGATGGCCCGCAGCTCACCGTCCAGCTGAAAATCGGTGGAACCGGTATGAATCAGACAGCGCACTGCAGGATTCCGGGCATGCAGCCGCTTGATGAACTCGAGGCCATCCATGCCGCCCAGGCGGATATCGACCACGGCGACCGCGACGTCAGCCAACTCCGGCAACCCAAGTGCGCTCTCCGCGCTCTCGGCCGTCAGGGTGGAAAAGCCGCAATCCATCAGGTACTCCGCCAGACTTTCCCGAATGTTTGGCTCATCGTCCAGAACAAGGACCAGTTTTTCGTTTTGCGCCATTAGAGCACCCCGCCTACTTCCCGCACCGTGGGCTTGAGCGGCAGAATGACGATAAACATGGTCCCCTTGCCCGGAGAAGACTCTACCTCCAGCTGGCCGCCATGATTCTCTACCACAAGAAAATAGGAAACCGAAAGCCCCAGTCCCGTCCCGTCGCCGACCCGCTTGGTGGTGAAGAACGGCTCGAAGATACGCTTGCGAACCTCTTCGGACATTCCCGGACCATTGTCTTCGATTTCAATGCGCACCGCCTCGCCCTGCCGCATGGCGCGCAGCGTGAAGCACGCCTGCTTCTCCTGAACCGCCATGGCCTGCGCCCCGTTGCGGATCAGGTTGTAAAAGACCTGCTGCAGCTTGCTCTCCTCGCAGGAGACGAAAGGCAGATCCGGATCATATTCGCGCTCGATCCTTATCTTTCGAAAATCGTACTGTTTTTTGAGATCATAGTCGTTGGCCGCCAGCTCCAGGGTACGGTCCAGGAGGTTGCAGATATCCACCTCGGCGGTCTGCACATTGCTCTTGCGGCTGAAAGACAACATGTTCTCGACGATCCGCGCCGCTCGTCGCCCCGACTCCATGATGGAGTCCATCATCCGCAGGCAGCCGCGCCTCTCGAAATACGCATGCACCTGGTCCATGCGTATCCCAACCTCCCCGGCCACAAGCTCGTTCGCGGGCAAGTCGGGAGAAATGCGATTTCGGATGACCTGCGCATTCTGCAGAATGCCGGCCAAAGGATTATTGATCTCGTGAGCCATGCCCGCCGCAAGGCCGCCGACAGACACCATCTTCTCGGACTGGATCATCATCTCTTCCAGCCGCACCCGCTCCGACACGTCGTCAATGCGGATGACCGCGCCCTGCACATTGTTGGTGACCAGGGGATAGACCGTGACATCCACATAGGAGGTCAGGTCCGAGTCCTTCTGAGGCACCTTGGAAGCCTTGACCGGAACATTGCTCGACACGGCGGTCAAGACCTGATCCAGGCTGACCGGAGCCTGGGGAAAGACGTCCCTGATGCTCCGCCCCTGCGCATTCTCAGCTTGAATCCCGGTCTTGAGGGTGGCCTGCCGATTCCACTGGGTTATGCGCCCCTCCACGTCCACTGAAATCAGGATTGAAGGCATCGAATCGAGAATATTGCGGATATAGCCTTCGGCGAATTTGAGCTTGGCCTCGGCCTCCTCTCTTTGCTTGATATCCCTCAGCAGATTCTCGCGCATGGAGTTGAAGGCACTGACCACGATGTCGATCTCGTCCGGCTTGGATGACGACTTGTCCAGCACCAAGGGGGTCTGAAGTCTGTCGATGTTCAGTTCCGCCGTGTAGACAGCCATGCGGCGCAGGTGACGGGTGACCAGCAGGTAAAAAATGGAGACGATGAGCACGGCCACCAGAAAGAACTGCACGCCCTGGGTGATGACGATGACCAGGATCTTGTCCTTCAACCTCTTTTGCAGCGCGCTCTTGTCCGCAGCCACGTGCAGCGTGCCGATCTGATCAACGCGGTCGAAAGCCTGGTAGTGAAGCGGAAATTCCCGGACGAGCAGGGACTCAGAGTCGGCCTTCTCGCCGCGAAAAAATGTCATCCCGTCCGGAGTTGTCACCTCGGCGTACTTGATGTCCCGCAGGCCCAGAATCCCGTCGAGTTGCACCAGCACCTGCGCTTCGTCCAGGTGCCACAGGGAGCTGGTCAGGCTGGCCAGACGCGAGGTGCGGATCTGCTCCAGCTGCTGAACCAGAATCTCCATGTCCTTGCGGTAATCGATGGTGAGCTGCGCCATGGTGCCGAGCACAGTAAAAAAGGCGCTCCCCAGCAAGACCCAAAGCAGGAGCTTGCGTCCAAGCCGACCGACGCTTTCGGTTTGAAAAAATCGGGAGGAAATCGCCATCCGCGCACCGGTTTAAAGTATTGCCCGCCGCCTGCCAGCCGGGACGATCCCGGCGATTACCTCTTCATTCTAACCACATCCCGCAGGACTTGAAAAGCAAAACTCTGTCAGGAGAGGGCAATCGTTTACGGCACAAAGATGGACAAGAGCACAATGACCACCAGAGACGGCAAAAGGCTGGAAAGGCGAATGGCCGTCAGGCCCAGCAGGTTGATGCCGATGCCGAGAATGAGCGTCCCTCCCGTGGCCGTGAGCTGGGCGATGAGATAGTCGGAAAAATAGGCCTGAAAGGAGCTGGCGAAAAGAGTCAGCAGGCCTTGATAGACCAGAACGGGAAAGGCGGAAAAAAGAACACCGGAACCATAGGTCGATGCCAGGGCGATGGAGGCGAAGCCATCGAGCAGGGATTTGGTGAAGAGGATGGAGTGATCGCCGCGAATTCCTTCGTCAAAGGAGCCCAGAATGGCCATGGCCCCGATGCAGTAGATGAGAGATGCGTTGACCATGCCATCCACGAATCGGGTGTTGTTTGACCGCACGAGCCCCTTCAGCTTGCTCGCCAGACCCGCGAAGCGGTCTTCCAGATTCAAGGCCTCGCCCACCACCCCGCCGATGAGAACGCTGAGGACCACCAGCAGCCCGTTTTTGCCCTGCAGTGCCATCTGCATGCCGATGACCAGAACGCAAAGCCCAAGCCCCTGAAAAACAACCTGGCGCATTTTTTCCGGCAAGCGGCCATGCAACAGCAAGCCCAATGCGCCTCCGGCCAGAATGGCCAAGGCGTTGATAACCGAACCCAGGGGAAAAACCATGATGCAAGGCTCCAGCATTGTACGTTAAAAAAACGCCCCGCGCCACGAATGGGGCAAGGGCGAAGCAAACATGATGACAGATCAGGACTTGCCTGATTCATTCAAGGCAAACCGCTCCAGCTTCTTTTTATAAGCGAGCACGCCACCGGCCAAACCCTTGGCCATGGTCTCCAGATACGCTTCGGAATTGAGCTTCGCGGCTTCGGCAGAGTTCGTCAGATACCCGAGCTCCACCAGGATGGATGGCATGCGCGCCCCGGTCAGCACATAAAAAAACGCGCCCTTGGATCCATGGCTCGTGAACGGATGTTTCGGCCGCATGGTCCGCAATGTCTCCTGCTCGACGAGGGAGGCCATCTGCCTGGATTCGTTGATCTTGGAGTTGAGCATCAGGTCCGAGAGAATGAACTGCATGTCACTGATCTTCTTGGCCGACACCCCGTTTTCGCGGGCCGCCACGCGCACGGCCTGTGCATCCGTGGCCAGGTTCAGGTAATAGACTTCAAGACCCTTGGCGCTCCCATCCTTGTAGGCATTGCAGTGCAGGGAAATGAACAGGTCGGCGTTCTTGGCGTTGGCCATGGCAGTGCGCTCTTCCAGCGGGATGAACTTGTCCGTGGTGCGCGTGTAATGAACCTCGAAGCCCTGGGCCTGCAGCGTCCGGCCCAGAATTTTGGCCATGCGCAGATTGATGTCCTTCTCCTCCAGCCCGTTGCTCACGGCGCCGGGGTCCTTTCCGCCGTGGCCCGCGTCGATCATGATCGTGCGCACCTTGAGCCCCAGCTGCTCGACCAGTGATCCGGAATATTTTTTCTGCTTGGCGCTGACCTCTATTTCAGGAATTTTTCCCTTCTCGCCCTGCGCATCCGAGGCTGCCTTCTGATCCACGGATGCTGACGCGGCACCGGGGTTCTTGGTTGCCGGAGCCTTGGCGTCGGGCTTCTTGGGCGCATCCTTTTTCTGGCTGGACTCCATCACCTGCTTTGCCTGCAGCTCCGCCAAGGCCGCCAGCACATGATCCTTTTCCTCGGCCGCGATCGTCGATGCCGACTTCGCACTTGCCGCCGGAGTCTGCGACGGTGACGCTTCCGGAGACGGTGCGGGTGTCTGTGCACTTGTCGGTGACGATGACGCCGGCACGACTTTCCCTCCAGAGGTTCCGTAGATATCAAGAACCACCCGGTAAGGGTCGGGCAAGGTGAAAACCCGGTAACTGTCCATCTGCATCAGGTCGAAGGTGACCAGCGCTCCTCCCGACGAGTCTGCGCCGACCTTGATCTGCGACAGAATTCCGTCCTGAATGGTCCTCGCGGGCATGACGTCGGCGGCAATCCCGGTCTTCTGCAAGGTGATCTGCAGTTGCTTGTTGCCATTGGTCGTCTTTTCGACAAGCGCCCGTTCGTATTTCACGTCGTGGGTCAGGTCCATGACCACCCGCGTGTAGTCACTGCTGGACCAATGGCGTATGCCAAGCAGTGTCAAGCCCGTGTCCGTCTTGCCGGACGGAGCCGGCGCGATTGCTGCCGGAGGCTGCGGCTTCGGCTCGTCTTTGACCACCGGCTTGGCCGCATCAGCTGCCGGTGTTTTGCCGGATTCGGCGTTCTGGACAACAGGAGTGGAGTCCTTGCCTGTGCCCTGCAACTCCGCCAAGCGCTTACGGGCTTCCGGAGCCAGATCCGCCTTTGGATAGTTGGCGATGAGCGCTTTGAATATCCCTTCCGCCTGCACAGAATCCTTGGCCTGCTCCGACCAGATCATGCCCTTGCGGTACAGGGAGTCGTCGGCCCATTCATGCTTCGGATGGGCGGCAAGCATCCGGTCGAAGGCATCGAGGGCAGCCTTGCGATCCGACTTGAGAAAAGAACGCCGGGACAATTCTTCGAGGGAGCGCCCAATGAAATACATGCACTTGGGCGCATAATCCCCCTTGGGGGCAGCCGCCAGCGAGCGCTCGAACGGCTTCATGACCGCCTGCCATTCCGCACGCAAGCCAGCCCTTTTCTCATTGGCAAGCAGGGACTTGAAGGCGCTCACGCCGCGCACATACTCGTCCTGGGCCGAAGCCAGGGCCACGGCCGCCAGACACAATACCAGCGCCGCCGCGAAAACACTTCTGATCAATACACGCACAGGCATCCTTATTCCACGGTCACGCTTTTGGCCAAGTTTCGGGGCTGATCCACATCCTTGCCCAGATACACGGCCATTTCATAGGCAAAAAGCTGCACTGCCGGCAGCACCAGAAAACTCTTCAGCGGCCCCCAAATCTCGGGCAGCACCCACGGGTCTTCCACGACAGGCGCGGCACCCGGATTGACCAAGGCGATGATGCGGCCGCCCCGCGCCTGTACTTCCTGCAGATTGGAGGCCACCTTCTGCAGCAGCTCGTCGCCGAGCGCCATGGCGAACGTCGGGAAATGCTGATCGATCAGGGCGATGGGACCGTGCTTCATCTCGCCGGCGGCGTAGCCTTCGGCGTGGATGTAGGAGATCTCCTTGAGCTTCAGGGCGCCTTCCAGAGCCAGGGGGAAATTCTGGCCCCGGCCAAGAAAAAAGAAACTGCGCGCATCGGCGTATTCCTGGCTCAAGACCTTGGCCTTGTCGCGGATGGCCGGCAACTCTGCCTGCAACTGATCGGGGAGTAGAGGCAGATCACGCAGGCAGCGCTCCAGGGTTTCGGCAGGCAGTACGCCTTTGCGCGCGCCCCAGGACAGAGTCATGAGCAGCAGCAAAACCATCTGGCTGCACATGGCCTTGGTCGAGGCCACGCTGATCTCCGGCCCGGCCTGGGTGTACACGACCCGGTCGGACTCGCGGGCAATGGACGAACCGACCACGTTGCACAGGCCGAGGATGGGCACGCCGGCCTCGCGGGCGATACGGATGGCGGCCAGGGTGTCCGCGGTCTCGCCGGACTGGCTGATGGTCAGGACCAGATCGCCGGGCAGGAAGACGCTGTCGCGGTAGCGAAACTCCGAGGCGATCTCGACCTGCACCGGAATCCGGGCCCAGGACTCGAGAAGGTACTTGGCCCAAAGGCCGGCATGAAAAGACGTGCCGCAGGCCACGATCGTCAGGCGCTGCGGAACGTCCAGCGCGTCCAGCTCGGGCAGGACGACGCGGCCCTTCTGGATGCGTCCGGTCAGGCAGTCGCGGATGACCTTGGGCTGCTCGAAGATCTCTTTGAGCATGAAATGCTTGAATCCGTCCTTCTGGGCCGCCTGAACGTCCCAGGAGATGTGCTTCACCTCCTTGACCTTCGGCTCCATGGTCACAGCGTCGAAGACCTGCCAGGAGGCCGCGTCGATCTCGACCAGTTCGCCGTTGTCCAGAAAGACAACTTCGCGCGTGTACGGCAGAAAAGCGGGAATGTCCGAGGCCAGAAAATTCTCGCCCGTGCCGATGCCCATGAGCAGTGGGCTGGCCTTGCGGCTGGCCCAGATCTTCCCGGGATGTTCCCGGCTCAAAAGGGCGAAGGCATAGGCGCCGTCTACCCGCGAGAGCGCCCAGGAGATGCCCCGGCGCACATCGCCGGTCAGCGCCACGCCCTTGGCGATGACATGGACCAGGACCTCGGTGTCGGTCTCGGACAGGAAGACGTGCCCCTCGGCCATGAGCTCGGCTTTGAGTTCGGCGTAATTTTCGATGATCCCGTTGTGGACCAGGGCGAACTTTTCATCCCCGTCCATGTGCGGGTGGGCGTTGCGCTCCACGGGCAGGCCGTGGGTGGCCCAGCGGGTGTGCCCGATGCCACAGACCGAGGAGGCCGTGTCCAGGCCGGCTATTTTCTGATCGAGGGCTCCGAGCTTGCCTTCGGCGCGGATGACCGTGAGCCCCTGCGCTTCCTCGTAGGCGACCCCTGCCGAGTCATAGCCCCGGTATTCAAGACGACGCAAACCTTCGACAATGGCCGGTATGGCGGGCCGATGTCCCGTGTATCCGATGATTCCGCACATGCTTATTTCTCCAGTTCCTGCTTGGCGCGTTTCCAAAACTCGGGCCATCCGTGCAGCATATCCCGCACGGCCAGACCTCGATGGCTGCGACCGTTCTTGACCTGCGCATCCATTTCCGCGGCGGTCAGCCCCAGCTCCTCGTCAAAAAATACCGGATCGTATCCAAAGCCCCCGTTCCCTGCCGGGGCATGGGTCACCCGCCCCTGCCAGACGCCCCGCCCGACCAGTTCCTGTCCGCCGGGGGTGACGGTCAGCATGACGCAGGCGAAGTGGCAGCCCCGCTGTGCGTCAGGCACGTCGGCCAAGGCACCCAGCAGCTTGACCACGTTTTTTTCATCCGTGGCATCCGCCCCGCTGTAGCGGGCAGAATACACTCCGGGCGCCCCGCCAAGGGCGTCAACCGAAAGGCCCGAATCGTCGGCCACGGCCACCATTCCGGTGGCGGCGGCCACGGCCACGGCCTTGATGCGCGCATTTTCCTCGAATGTCGTCCCCGTCTCCGGGATGTCTCCGATTTCCGGAAAATCCGCGAGCCCAAGAACCCGGATGCTTGGCACATATTCGGCCAGCATGGCCGACAATTCGCGAATCTTCCCGGCGTTGCCGGTGGCGAGCACAATGGTATTCATACCTGTCCGTTATACAAGGTCAAAAATTTCGAAATGAAAGCGGGCCAGATCGGCATGAAGCATGCGGCCGGCCAGACGCAGGGAACCGGAAGTAAGAAAATGGACCGTCTCCGCAGCCTGCAGAGCGGCCGCCAGACACGCGGCCGGAGCCAGGCTGCCCAGCGCGTGCTCGGCGTCCTTGTCCTCGGGGTTGGTCCACATGCGGGAGATGCCGGCCTGTCCGGGCAGTTCGCTCCCGACCAATGCCGTCCACCCGGCCACGGCCGCGCTCACGACGGGAATCCCGGCCTGACTGGCAGCCGCATGCAGGGCCAGTCGCGGCGCGATGCCGCCGAGGGCGTCGATGACCACGTCCACGCCCGTCAGGGTCCGAGCCAGGTTGGATGCATCCAGAAAAACCTCAAGCGCCTCGACCGTCACCAGCGGACAGGTTTCCTGCGCCCGCTCGGCCCCGGCCCGAGCCTTGTTGCATCCGAGATTGTTCGCAGTGGACAGCAGCTGGCGGTTCATGTTGCTGTCCTCGAAGCCGTCCCCATCCGCGACCATGATGTGGCCTACGCCGAATCGGGCCAGGAGTTCGAGGGCATACCCGCCAAGACCGCCGGCGCCGGCCAGCAGCACGGTGGCATCGAGGAGCCGAAGCTGCTCGGCGGTTGAGATGGCGTGCAGATTTTTCAGCAACGGCAAGGGGGTCACGTCGCTGGCCACAGCCTCCCGTGCGCCCTGCCGCACCGTCAGCCCCTGGTCCAGGCAGAGCGTTCGAAGTTCGCCAAGGCCAATGGTCCGGACACGACGCTGGACGTTCATGACGGCCAGCGCTTCCAGAGCCGCACGGAAATCACCCATCATCCGCCGCCCACCGCCGGAAAAAGCCCGACCTGATCCCCGTCGGCCAGAGCCGTCTCCAGAGCGCTGTTCTTGCTGTTGACGAAAACGAGCTTGATGTCCGCCACGTCCAGCCGAAGCAGCGGCAGCAAAGCCTCCACTGTGGACCCGCCCTCCAGCTCAAGAAAACCTTCCGGCGGAGTGTGGTCGCCAAGGGTGGCAAAACATTTGACGCGAACACGCATGGTTGTCCCCTCCCGCAGGCCAATAAGGAATTGATGACTCAGGCCCGGTGAAAAACGCATCTTTTGCGATGCATTCTCCCCGAGTCAATACATTTAAGCATTCCGCACCGCAAAAAAAGAGGCGTTCACTCCAGAATTATCTCGATCTTCTGACCCGGCACATTGCCCTTGAGCTCGGTTAAAAGCCCGCGAATGGTGCCCGTGACCAGTCGGTCCAAAAAGGGATTGAGCGCCAGGCGCTGTCCGCCGATACGCACGCAGAGCTTGGCGTGCATGGCCACACAGGACTCCGCGTCGATCTCGCCCTCCACGATCTCCCGCGCCAAGGCAAGGCAGGAATCCCGGCCACACCCCCCACAGTCAAGCCCAGGCAGGGAAAACGCCTGATTCTCGGCCAATGTGGCCAATTCGGCGACGGAAGCGGCCTTGCGCACCCCCGGCAGCTCCCCCGCACCCCATGTGGCCAAGGCCAGCCCGTTGCCGAGCGTCGACTCGTCTTCGCCTGACCCGAGAACCACGAACCTGGGCAGCCAGGTCAGCGACTTGCCGCCTTCGACCAAGACGATATCCGCGCCCAGCAAGGGAAATATGTCCTGCAGTTGCCGGGCCGAATTCCAGAGCAGGGTCGTGGTTTTGGGCCCTATTCCGGCCACGCTGACGCATTCCTGCGCAAAACGGGACGTGTCCGTTCCGTCCAGATCCAGCCCATGATGCGTAAACTTGACCGCCGCCACTTTTCGTCCGCGCGCGGTCAATTCCCGGGCAAGTTCGAGCATAAGGGTTGTCTTGCCCGATTTCTTGAAACCCACCACCGACACTGCCTTGAACATTGATCCTCCGTCTTTGACAATCCTTCATTCATCAATTACCCAATTCAATTTTCCCATGCGCATCGCCGCAAGTCCCGCCTTCGCAAAACGGAGCCTGACCAGAGGCGCGCATCCCCCATCCCATTCGTCAAGGACAGATATTTTCTATGTCTAAAATTCAGAAAATTAAAGGCTTTTCTGACCTCTTCAGCCCGGAGAGCACGGTCCATACCCTGATGGAGAACCTGGCCCGCGAGGTTTTCGCCACGTACGGATGCCAGGAAGTGCGCGTGCCCATCCTGGAAAAGACCGAGCTCTTCGCCCGCTCCATCGGCGAAGAAACGGACGTGGTCCAAAAGGAAATGTACACCTTCGCCGACCGCAAGGGCCGCTCCCTGACCATGCGCCCCGAAGCCACGGCCGGNNGCCTGCGGCCCCATGTTCCGCTACGAGCGCCCGCAAAAAGGTCGCCTGCGCCAGTTCCACCAGCTCGATGTGGAGGTCCTGGGCACCGACGCGCCTCAGGCCGACGCCGAGGTCGTGCTCATGCTCTGGACGTTTTTGACCAAGCTGGGCCTGAAAAACCTGTCCCTGGAACTCAACTCCCTGGGCTGCCCGGAATGCCGCCCGGTCTTCCACCAGCGCCTGCGCGACTTTCTGGGCACCATCGACCACTCGCAATTGTGCGAGGACTGCAACCGCCGCGCAGGCACCAATCCCTTGCGCGTGCTGGACTGCAAGGTTCCGGCCTGCAAGGCCCTGGTTGAAAACGCGCCGAGCATCGCCGATTCGCTGTGCCCCGGATGCGCTGAACATTTCGCGCAGGTCCGCGACATCCTGGACAGCGCGAGCCTGCCCTATCGCCTCAACGACCGGCTGGTGCGCGGCCTTGACTACTACCAGCGCACCACCTTCGAGGTCGTCTCCGGCGAGATCGGCGCACAGACCGCCGTGGCCGGCGGCGGCCGCTACGACGGGCTCATCAAGCAGCTCGGCGGACCGGATCTGCCCGGCATCGGGTTCGCCTGCGGCATGGAGCGCCTGGCCCTCCTGTATGGCGAGGCCCAAGTCCCGGCGCCGGACTTCTATCTGGCCGTGCTCGACTCCCGCGCCCTGAACACCGCCCTGCTCCTGGCCCAGCGCCTGCGCGAGCGCGGCTTTGCCGGCGAGGTGTCCTTCGAGGCACGGAGCATCAAGGCCCAGATGCGCCAGGCCAACAAGCTGCGCGTCAAGACCTGCCTGATCCTGGGACAGGACGAAATGGAAAAGGGCCAGATCGTGGTCAAGGACATGGCCACGGGCGTTCAGAAGAACATCGGCCAGGACGACCTGGAGCAGGCCCTGGGCTTCCGCAAGCCCTAAGCCTTTACACCACAAATTTGCAGCTTATCGTACCCAAGCGAGGATCATATATGGATGACAGAAACACGGAACTCGGGATGGACGCCCTCGACGGATGGCGCAGAACCCACACCTGCGCGGGCCTTGGAACGGAGCAGCTGGGGCAGGAAGCCTGCCTCATGGGCTGGGTGCAGTATCGCCGCGACCACGGCGGGCTCATCTTCATCGACCTGCGCGACCGTCACGGTCTGACCCAGGTCGTCTTCTCGCCTGAAGTCGCGCCCGAGGCCCATGCCCGCGCCCACGTGCTACGCACCGAATTCGTGCTGGCCATCAAGGGTGTGGTCCGCGCGCGTCCCGATGACATGATCAACCCCAAGCTGGCCACGGGCGCCATCGAGGTCTATGTCACGGAGTTCAAGCTCCTGAACACGGCCAAGACCCCGCCCTTCCCCATCGAAGACCGGGTGGACGTGTCCGAGAACCTGCGCCTCAAGTACCGTTTTCTGGACCTGCGCCGCAAGGCCATGGCCGACAATCTCATTTTGAGGAGCCGGGTTTCCCAGTCCGTACGCCGCTATCTGGACGAGATCGGATTCCTGGAGATCGAAACCCCAGTGCTGACCAAGTCCACCCCCGAGGGCGCGCGCGACTTTCTGGTCCCCAGCCGCGTCAACCAGGGCCAGTTCTACGCCCTGCCCCAGTCGCCCCAGCTCTTTAAACAGCTCCTCATGTGCGGCGGGATGGACCGCTATTTTCAGATCGTCAAATGCTTCCGCGACGAGGACCTGCGCGCCGACCGCCAGCCCGAGTTCACGCAGATCGATATCGAGATGTCTTTCGTGGACGAAGAACAGGTCATGGAAATGGCCGAGGGCATGATGGCCCGCGTCCTGCGCGAAGCGCTCGGACAGGAGCTCGCCCTGCCCATCCCGCGCATGAAGTACGAGCAGGCCATGGCTCTGTACGGCGTGGACAAGCCCGATATCCGCTTCGGCCTGACGCTCACCGACGTAACCGAAATCGTGCGCGGCTCCGAGTTCAAACTCTTCGCCACGGCTGCCCTGATCAAGGCATTGCCCGTGCGCGGCGGCGGCGAACTTTCGCGCAAGGAGATCGACGACTACACCGAATTCGTCAAAATTTACGGCGCCCAGGGCCTGGCCTGGATCAAGATCAAGGAAGACGGCTGGCAGTCTCCCATCGCCAAATTCCTGAGCGATGCCGAGCGGGCCGGACTGACCGAAGCCCTTGGCCTTGTGCCCGGCGACATCGTCTTTTTCCAGGCCGGCGCACCGGAAATGGTCAACAGCGCCCTTGGCAACCTGCGCCTGAAGCTCGGCGAACGTTTCGGCCTCATCCCCGAAGGCACCTTCGCGCCCCTGTGGGTCACGGACTTTCCGCTCCTCGAATGGGATCCGGAGGCAAAGCGCTGGGTGGCCATGCATCACCCCTTCACCGCGCCCAAGGACATGGCGGCCCTGGCGACCGACCCGGCCAAGGCCGTGGCCCGCGCCTACGACCTCGTGCTGAACGGCACCGAAGTCGGCGGCGGCTCCATCCGCATCCACAACCCCGAGACCCAGCAGCATATGTTTTCCGCCCTGGGCATCAATGAAGAGGAAGCGCAGGCCAAGTTCGGATTTCTGCTCGACGCCCTGGTTTTCGGCGCTCCGCCCCACGGCGGCATTGCCTTCGGCCTGGACCGTCTTATCATGCTCCTGACCGGAGCCAAGTCCATCCGCGACGTCATCGCCTTCCCCAAGACCCAGAAGGCGACCTGCCTCATGACCGAGGCCCCGTCGGCGGTCGAGAACACACAATTGCGCGATTTGGGCCTGCGCCTGCGGGAAAAGCCCAAAGAGTAAAGATCATGCCTAGAACAATTGTTACATATCCCAATCCGGTGCTGGCCAAGAAGGCCGCGCCGGTCACGGAAATCACGGACGAAATCCGTGCCCTGGCCGCCGAGATGATTGAAATCATGTATGCGGACAAGGGAATCGGCCTTGCCGCGCCCCAGGTCGCTGAAAGCATCCGCCTCATCACCGTGGACCTCAGCGGCCCGGAAAAGCGGGAAGACCCGCGCGTCTTCGTCAACCCCGTCCTCTCCAACCTGGAGGGTGAAGTCGAATCCGAGGAAGGCTGCCTGTCCGTGGTCGGCTATCGCAGCACCGTGATCCGCGCCGAGCGGCTGCATCTCTCGGCCCACGACCTGGACGGCAACGTGGTGGAAATGGACGCCGACGACCTCATGGCCATCTGCCTGCAACACGAGGTGGACCATCTCAATGGCGTGCTGTTCATCGACAAGATCAGCAAATTGAAACGCACCCTGTATGAAAGAAAGCTCAAAAAATGGCTGAAAGAGAAAAACGAAGATTGAAAGTCGTGTTCATGGGCACGCCAGATTTTGCGGCAGTGTCCCTGAAGCACCTCCTTGACTGGGACGGCTGCGACATCGTGGGCGTGTACTCCCAGCCGGACCGCCCCTGCGGCCGCGGACAGGTCTGCACGCCGCCGCCGGTCAAGCTGCTGGCCATGGAAGCGAGGCTGACCGTTTTTCAGCCCCTCAACTTCAAGAATCAGGCAGAGGTGGACCAGCTCGCGGCCCTTGCGCCGGACCTGCTCCTCGTCGCGGCCTACGGGCTCATCCTGCCCCAGTCGGTGCTGGACATCCCCAAACTCGGCGCCCTCAACGTGCACGCCTCCCTGCTGCCCGAATACCGGGGCGCCGCGCCCATTCAGCGGGTCATCATGGATGGGCGCCACGTGACCGGCATCACCATCATGCGCATGGAGGCGGGTCTGGATACGGGCGACATCCTGCTGCAACGCAGCCTGGCCATCGGCATGGACGACACGGCCCAGACCCTGCACGACGAGCTGGCCGAAATGGGAGGAAGACTTCTGGTCGAAGCCCTGGAAAAGATGGACCAGGGCCGGCTGGTGCGCATCCCCCAAAATCATGAACGCGCCACATACGCCCCCAAGCTGTCCAAGGAAGAGGGCCGCATCGACTGGAATCAGCCGGCGGCCACCGTCCACAACCGCATTCGCGGCCTCTTTCCCTGGCCCGGCTCCTGGTTCGACTGGGACGGCATGCCCGGCAAGACGCTGCGTTTGACCGTGCATCCCGGCGTCATCGACGCGCCCTTGCCCGAGAGCGTTCAACCCGGCGAAATTCATGGTGTGATTGACGACAACGTCCTCATCGCCTGCGCGGACCGGCTGTATGCGGTGCCGGTCATCAAGCCGGCCGGCAGCAAGCCGCTCGGCGGCCGGGAGTTCTACTGCGGATATCTGAGCCGCTGCTCGGGCGAACACCTGCTCAAGTCCGAACCAACCTGCCCGGGCGAATAACCCCATGGCCAGTCAGCGGAGCACTAAACCGGACAAAAGCCCCCTGGAGCAGGAAATCCGGGACTCGTTCCAGACCCGCAAGCGCGTCTTCATCGGGCTCATCACCGGCTCCTCGGTGCTGATCTGTGTCTTCCTGGCCCTGATCTGGATCATCCCCTTTGTCGGCCTGACCACCATCCATCCCGCCGCGCCCTGGATTTTCGGATTCGCCACCGTGGCGCTCATCCTCGCCATCGGCTGGGCAGCCCTGGCCCTGGTGCTGAACATCCTGCTCGGCCGTCCGGTGCTCTTCGCCAAACGCCTGCGCGGCATCACGGTCAAGCTCTTCCTGCCGCTCATGACCTTGCTCGGCCGGGCCGTGGGCATCCCGAAGCAGACGGTGCGGGCCTCCTTCATCAAGGTCAACAACGAGCTCGTCAGGGGCGAGGGGCACCGCTACCCGCCCGAAAAGATCCTTCTGCTCATGCCGCACTGCATCCAGAACAGCCGCTGCAAATTCCGGCTGACCTACGACATCGACAACTGCAAGCGTTGCGGCGAATGCGCCCTGGCGGGCCTCCTGGACCTGCGCGACAAGTACGGAATCAAGCTGGCCATCGCCACGGGCGGCACCATCGCCCGGCGCATCGTGGTCCAGCACCGGCCGGGCCTGATCATCGCCGTGGCCTGCGAACGCGATCTGGCCAGCGGCATCCAGGACACCCACCCCCTGCCGGTTTACGGCATCCTGAACTCACGCCCCTTCGGCCCCTGCCTGGACACTGACGTGGCCCTAGACCAGGTCGAGTGGGCTATCAAAGAGTTTCTTGCATGAGCACTCCCCTGGCCCGCCGGCTGGCCATGGACATCCTGCGCCGGACCCTGGACAACAACCAGGATCTGCAGGCCGCCGTGGACGACGTGCTGACCGCGACCCCGAACGGCCCGGACAAGGGGCTGGCCACGGAGCTGGCCTACGGCTACCTGCGCATGCGCGGGCGGATCGACTTTCTGCTCGGGCAGCTGCTCAAGAATCCGCTGCAGACTTCGCCGGTCCTGAAACGCATCCTGGGCGTGGCCGTCTATGAGCTGCTTTTCCTGACCCGCATCCCGGACTACGCGACCTTGAGCTGGGCCGTGAACCTTGTCCGCGAGCGTTTCGACCCGACCATGAGCCGGGTGGCCAACGCGGTACTGCGCAGCCTGGTCCGCCTTGGCAGGGCCGTGTACCATGAGGACTACTACCGGACCAAGAGCGTGGGCCATGCCGGGTTCCTGGCGGCCTGGTATTCCTGCCCGCAATGGCTGGTCCAGATGTGGCTCGACAGCTACGGCAAGGATCAGACCCAGGCCTTCCTGCAGGCAACCCTGCAAGCGCCGCCTCTGGGGGTGCGTGTCAATCGCCGCCACGTTCACGCTGAAACGCTACGACAGTCTTTGCATCCCCTGAGCCACGCGAAGCTCGAATGGGGCTTCGCCCTGACCCAGTGGCCCGAGCTGCTGCCGGAGGCCGTGGCCGAAGGCGCGGCGACCCGTCAAAGTCTGGCCGCCCAGAAGATCATGGACGCGATCGGAGCGGAGCATTGGCCTTCCCCCGTGCTCGACGCCTGCGCCGGACGCGGCGGGAAGACATATCTGATGTCGGAGCTGGGCAAGGAGGTCTGGGCCTCGGACGTCAATGTCTTTCGCCTCAAGCAGCTCAAAACCGAAGGCGCGCGGCTCGGGTTTGACGTGCCGGTGTTCAGGACGCCCGCGCAAGGCCCCTATCCCTTGCGGCAGGCCCCGCGCACGGTGTTCCTCGACGTACCCTGCTCTGGTCTGGGCGTGCTGTCCCGGCGACCGGATATCAAATGGAAACGAACCCCTGCGGATTGCGCCGGACTGGTCAAACTGCAGGGCGATATTTTGCGGGCCTCGGCGGAGCTTTTGCCGTCAGGAGGGTGTCTGGCCTATGTGACCTGCACCTTGAACCCCGAGGAAAACGAAAGGCGGATCGAAGGCTTTGTGCGTGAACATCCGAAGTTTGCCTGCCTGCGGCAGGCCCAGAGCGATCCGGGAGACGGCCTGGGGGAATTTTTCTATGGCGCGGTGCTGCGCAAAAGCTGAACGCAACGTCTGCGAGCATCCAGCTTCCGCTCGGACAGGCCGAAGTCAACTCACACAACATCAGGTCTCGGTTCAGATCATCAAGGATTTGAAAGTGAAGGGTTCTTCGGTCACGCTGAAGAGGGGAACCATCGTCAAAAACATCCGCCTTTCGGACGACGAGGATGTCATTGAATGCAATGCGGACAAGGTCAATGGCCTGGTGCTCAAGACCTGTTTTCTGAAGAAAGTCTAACCCTTCGCAATAGTGGCGGAATACCGCCTTTGGACATGTCTTTTTCCGCCGCCCCTACTCCTTCACCTTGGCCCGGCGGTGAAACTCCTTGACCAGCACCTTTTCCAGGCATTCACGGCAGATGTCCGTGTTGTTGCTGTTCTGGAGCTTCATTTCGATGACGGGATTCATTTTGCCAAGCTGCCCGCCCAGACGGGTCAGGTTGGCCGGGTCCTCAATGACCAGAGTGTAGCGCTCCTCGTAGATCCCGTCCTTGAGGCTCTGGATCTCCACACCGCAGATATCGCAGAATCGTTTGATCATCATCCCTCCTAGACCTTGAGCGTTCCCCGGTACTCATCCCAGGACCCGATCCCCAGCGACTCGGCCAGCGCTCGCACCTCTTCCACCAGCCGGAAGGCATTGTCGGGGCGCATGAAATTGTAGGTTCCGACCTGCACCGCGTGCGCGCCGACAAGGATGAATTCGAGCACGTCCTCGGCGCAGGTGATGCCGCCCATGCCTATGACCGGCACGGACACGGCCTTGACGACCTGATGGACCATGCGCAGGGCCACGGGCTTGATCGCCGGGCCCGACAGGCCACCGACCACGTTGGCCAGGCGGCTCTTGCGCGAGCGGATGTCCACGGCCATGCCCGAGAGCGTATTGATGAGCGAGAGCATGTCCGCGCCAGCCTGCTCGGCCGCGCGGGCGATGACCGTCACATCGGTCACGTTGGGGCTGAGCTTCACGATGACGGGCTTGTTCCCGGCCCGCTTCTTGACCGCGCTCACAACCTGCGCGGCCATGTGCGGATCCTGGCCGAACTGTACCCCGCCCTCGCGTACATTGGGGCAGGAAATGTTCACTTCCAGGGCCGCAATCTTGTCCTGATCGGAAAAAATGCCGGCCAACTCACCGAAATCATCAGCGGTTTGGGCATAGAGGTTCGCGATGAGCGTCGTCCCGGCCGGAATGTAGGGCAGCTTCTCCTGCAGGAATTTCTCCACTCCGACGTTCTGCAGGCCGATCGCGTTGAGCATGCCGCATGGCGTCTCCGCTATGCGCGGCATGGGATTGCCCGTGCGCGGAGTAAGCGAGATGCCTTTGAGGCAAATCCCGCCGAGGGTGGACAGATCGCCGTAGCGCATGAACTCCAGGCCGTACCCGAAGGTGCCGGAGGCGGTGATGATCGGATTTTTGAGGGTCAGCGGCCCGAGTTTGACGGTTTGATCCATGGCTATGCTCCCAAATCGATTTCACGCACATCAAAGACCGGACCATGCACGCAGCTCTGCACGTAGTCACCCGTCACCGTCTTGCCCACGCAGCCAAGACACGCCCCAACCCCGCAGGCCATGCGATTTTCGAGAGAGATCTGTCCGTCCGTGCCGTGCAGCAGGCAGTATTTCCGCACGACTTTAAGCATGGGCTCCGGGCCGCAGGCGAGCACCTGACCGCTCCCGGCCAGGGCCTTGATGCGCTCGGACAGAACCGTCTCGAAGGCCGCGATATCAGCCAGAGTCTTCTGCTGCATGGCCTCGCTCCTGATGCGGGCCGCGATCTGGGCATACGGATAATGCTCAAGGTCCAGACGATGCCCGAAAAGCATGGACAGATTGTCCGTGCGCTCGCGTCTGGCCAGCATGACAAAGGGGGCGATGCCCACGCCTCCGGCCAAGATCAGGTTGGGCCGGGTCTCGTCGATGCGGAACCAGCGCCCAAGCGGACCCCAGACCGTGACCTTCTCGCCGGGCTTGAGTTCGGCCAGTTTGCGCGTGCCTCGGCCCACAGTCTGGAAAACGATGCGCAGCCCCGCGTCGGACACGTCGCACACGGAAAAGGGACGGGGCCAGATGAGCTCCGAACCCCAGCTTGATGGGCGGAGCATTACGAACTGTCCGGGCTTGCAGGTCCAACCCGGCGCGGAGAGGACAAGGTCGACCAGGGTGGGGTCGCTTCCAGGCTGGCAGGACAGAACCTCCAGATCCCGACATGGTGTTGTGCTGTCAATCATATTGGATTCCCGGACATCAGTCCTGATTCTTGGGTTTGGGGAGGGGCCTCGCCCGCCATGCGCGCCAGCTCGATGTGGCGCTCATCCGCCGAGAGGCTCGCGCAGAGAGTGTAGGTGCTGCCCTCGTGAACGACCTTGCGGATGGCGAAATGCTCGTCAGCCAGCCTGGCCAGCTGCGGCCAATGGGTGATAAGGATGACCTGCTGGCGCGCGGACAGCAGGCGGATGCGCTCGGCGACCTTGATCAAGGTCTGCCCGCCGATCCCGGAATCGACCTCGTCGAAGAGCAGAGCCGGGAGCTGATCCCTGGTGCGCAGGCTGACCACGGCCAACAGAAAACGGGACAGCTCGCCGCCCGAGGCGATGCGGTCCAGGGGCTGGGCATCAAGGCCGGGGTTGGGCACCCACAGAAACCGGGGCCGCAGCTCGTCGATGCCCGCATGGATCGTCTGGGGCCGAAAATCAACCAGCACGCGCAAATGCTCGGAAAAACCCAGATTGACGAGCTCACACTTCAGATCGCGAGTCAAGTCGACGGCCGCGGCCTCCCGCGCGCCGTTCAGGGCCGCTGTGGCCTCTTTCAGGGCAGAGGCCGCCAGCGCCTCGTCCTTTTCCAGGCGTTTGAGTTCCAGCCCGCTTGCGTCCAGAAAGGACAGGTTTTCCTCGATTTCCGTACCCAAGGCCACGATGGAATCAAGGGAACGCTTGAGCTTGCGCTGCAGTTGCTGCAACTCCCAGAGCCGCTTTTCCACCTTCTCGGCATCAAAATCCCCGCCCTGGCGCGAGCCCAAGGCCCGCAAGTCGCGCAGCATATCGGACAGGCCGTCACGGAAGCGCCCTACTTCCCGGGCATGGACTTCAAATCCTTCATCCGCGACGCCAAGACCGGCCAAGGCGCGCTCAAGGGCGGTCAAGGCGTCCTGCAACCCGTTCTCGCCAAGGAGCAGCCCCTGGGCCTCGTCCGCCAGAATGTGCGTCTTCTCGGCCAGGCGGGACGCCTCGCGCAGGGCGAGCAGCTCCTCTTCCTCGCCGGGGCGCGGATCCACCTTGCGGATCTCGGCCAGCTGAAATTCCAGAAATTCGCGCCGGTCCTGCAGTCCGGCCATGCGTCGCTGCACCTCGGCCTTGCGCGCCAGAATGGCCTGCAATCCCTCGCGGGCTTCGCGCTGGATGACCAAGATCCGAGGGTCCGCCAGAAAGGCGTCCAGAATTTCGACGTGGTGCTCCGGCGAGAGCAGGCGTTGCTGTCCGTGCTGGCTGGTGTGCATCAAAAGACGGGGCCGCAATTCGGCCAGGCGCTCCTGGGAGCCCATGTCGTCGTTGATGAAAAGGCGGCTGCGGCCTGTTTTGGCGGCCAGCTCGCGACGCAGGAACAGTTCTTCCCCGTCCAGGCGGAACACGGCCTCGACCAGCGCCTTTTCACGCCCAGGGCGGACCAGATCGGCGGCAATGCGTTCGCCGAGGATGAAATCCAGGGCGCGCAGGATGAAGGACTTGCCCGCGCCGGACTCGCCCGTGAGCACGTTCAGGCCCGGACAAAACTCCAACTCCACGTCATCGATGAGAGCTAGATTGCGAATGCGCAGTGTCTCAAGCATATCCGCCTTGTAGTTATGGTGCGTGCGTTGCCGAAATAAACGCGGACTGCAGCATGGCTCGAATCCGGCCTGATTCGTCCCTGGCCGCGAGCATCTTCAAAAACCGCCCTTCCTGTCCCTGGCGCAGCGCCTCAGCCCTGGCCGCCGCGATCTCTTCCAGCCCCTGCCGGACCCGAAACGCGCGGCAATTGGTGAGCCCCAGTTCCAGGCCAAGATGCCAGTTCCGGCGTTCGCGCAGGCCAAGATACGACAGCGCTTTGAGCCGCAGCCCGTCCCATCCGGTGTCGCGGGATAAAATCCGGGCCATCTCCCGGTATACGTCCGAGGTATCCGGCTCGTATTCGCTGGCCAGAACCAGGCATTCCAGCGCCGTCTCCGGCAGTTGCCGGTGCGGGTTGAACACGAATCCGGGCCTGAAAAGCCGGCCCGTGCGTTGTAGCTCCCTGGCCCAGGCAAGGCAAATGGAAAGCGCCGTCCGGCCCGGATCCGGGGCTGCGGGGGCACAGTGCCGCTTGTGGCGCAGAAAAAAGAGGCGGGCCAGAGTGAGGTCGCCCGCCTTGAGGGCGCCCATGCTCCCGGCCAGATTGACCTCCGGCACCGATTCGTACTGGCCGCTTTCCGCCACGGGCACCGCCAGGCGCAGAAACTCATCCCGGCCGGTGCTGGACCGCAAACGCAGACGCACGGCCACGACCTCATCGGTCACGGGCAGAGTGGCCAGACCCTCTTCCATGGCCGCAGGGCTCAAGGCCAGCCTTCCGGATTCCCAAAGCTGATACAGACAGAGCCACCACGCGATGGCCGCCTTCGGCCCGGTCGCTGCCCGGCGGGACAAGCCTGTGGCGGCGTCAAGCAGGGTCTGGGCGCGGTGCGCGGGCAGATGCTCGCGCCGCACCCGCTCCCAGGCCCGCAGCCCCATGCTCCGGGCCAGCAAATCGTCGGACTGCAGACGCGTGACCCAGGCCGCGAGCTCGGCACCATCGCGATACAGGGCCACTTCCTCATCCGGCGTAAACAGCTCCTCGATGCCGGAAATGGCCGGATTAACCACGGCGCACCCGCAGGAAGCAGCCTCGAAGAGGCGGAAATTGACCTCCCCGAAAATGGACTCGTTGGGCACGATCCGACTTCGGTCGTAGAGGTCGAGCATCGGGCCGAAGCCAAGCGCCTGGCGCACGTCAATCTTTCCCAACTCGCCCAGCCACTCCAGAAACCATCCTCGCACCGGCCGCTCCGGCGTGACCCGGCCCACAAAGGCCATATCCTCCTGCCGGGCGTCCCACGCGGCACGCTGGCGCTGCACCCCGTGCCAGGGCAGCCACAGGGTCGCGGAGATGTCCCGCTGCTCAAACCAGGGCAGCCAATGCTTCTGGGTCGAGCAGAACAGGTCGAAGAGCCGGGCGTAGTACTGCTGCCAGAAGCTGTTCAGGTGGGTGTCGATGGACCAGTAAACCTTGGGACAGGGCAGGACATCAAGATCGGTGATGAACGTCCGGGGGCCGAGGGTTTCCTGCTGGATGAGGAGATCGGGAACGAAATCTTTCAGAAGTGGCGAGATGCGAATCAGACCGGCCGGGGGGCTCAGGGCCAGCACGTTGTGCCCGAGAGCGGTCAGGGCCGCGCTCAGGCCCAGATGCACGCAGACAATGTTCATGACCCGGTCCGCACCATCTCCCCAGGCCCGAAAAGCCCGGCAAAGGCCGGACTCCGCAGCAGCCGGGGCCACTCCATGGCGGCGACAAGGCGCCCCTGCTGGAGGATGAGACCGTGGGTCAGCAGCTCGTCCATGAACTCCGGGGAATGGGTGGCCAGGACCAGGGTCCGCCCTTGAACGGCCCAATCACTCAGCAGCGCGACCATGCGGGCCTGCCAGGAGGCGTCAAGACCCGAAAAAGGCTCGTCCAGGACCAGAAGATCCGGCGCGTGCACAACGGCGCGCGCCAGCATGACCTGCCGGGCCTGCCCGTATGACAGCGAGGAGAGCGGGCGATCCAGCCAGTCGGACATGCCCCAGGCCGAAGCCAGCTCCTCGGCCTGACGAATCTGCTTGGGAGCCAGATCACGGTGCACGCCGAGCCCATCGCACAGGCCTGAAAGAATCACGTCCCGGCAGGTCGCGCCGGGTTCGATCCGCTCCCCGATCCAGGGCGCCAGGATGCCGATGCGGCCTCGCACCCCGGCCATGCGCGCAAGGCCGGAGCGTCCGAACCAGCTCGCCTCGCCTCCGGGCCAGGCCCGGCGATACCCGGTGATGAGCTGCAACAGGGTCGATTTCCCGCCCCCATTGTGACCGAGCACACCCCAGCATTCCCCGCCCCGCACGGTCCAGGTCAGATTGTCCACGGCGGCGCGGCCATCCATGACCACAGAGCAGGAGCGCAACTCCACGACTATCTCCGGAGGGGCCTGCTCCGGACTGCGGTCCGGCAGGTCCAGCTCTCCGGGACGCACCCGGGAAGGCTTGTCCACCAGACGCCCGTGCTCCAGATGAATCCGGCCCCGGACCTCTGCCGGAATCGGGAGCAGGCCATGACCGCTGACCAGAAGACGGGTCCGGCCCGTGGCGGCAATCCGGTTCAGGGCGTCGAGCAGGCGCATCTGTCCCTGGCGATCGAGTCCCTGCGTCAGCTCGTCCACGGCCATGAGCTTGGGCGCGGCGATCAGCGCCCGCGCCAACAGAGCCCGCTTGGCCTGCCCTGTGGACACGGCGCGCATGGGCCGATCCAGGACCAGCCCCAGGCCCATTTCCAGGCCCAGAGCCCGCGCCTGTTCGCGTTCGGCGTCAGAGGGGGAGGTGTATAAAAAAGGGGTGTTGCGCAGCCCGGCGCAGATCACTTCCCAGATGGGCACGCGCAGATCATGTCGCTGATACCAATCCGCCATGGTTGGCGTGACCAGGCGCACGTGGGGCCGAACGCCGATGGGCGAGGTCGATTCCTCCCCGTAAAGCCGGTAGAGACGCTTGCCGCCGCTGCGTTGCGAAGGCCACAGCTCTCCAACCAGCAGGCGCAGGAGCGTGGTCTTGCCCGCGCCGTTGTCTCCGACCACGGCAAAATGCTCCGTCCCGGACAAGGCCAGGGTCAGATCGTGCAGAATGCGGGTCGTGCCCAAGTCCACATCGACGTGGTCAAGATGAATCTCAAGACTGTCCATTCTTCCTCTGACATCAACAAAAATAAGGCGTCCTGGCTAGTTGCGTTGCAACAACTCCATGTCGATAGTCAAATCGATTGTCTCACCCATGACCCCCATGCTGGTCCATTTTTCTTCTCCCACGTGAAAGTCCAGGCGATTGATCGAAAAAACCGCTTGCAGCCCGAGCACCCTGGTATTCGGCATCTTGTCCTTGAAAGGATGCTCCGCGATGCCAAGCACCCGCAGGGGAACCCGCACTTCGGCGGTAACGTCCCGAATGGTCAGATCCCCAGTCACGACGAGGGTGTCGCCGTCCTCGCGCGTGATCATCTTGGAAGCGAAAATGATCCGCGGCGAACGCTCCACATCCAGAAAATCCGCGCTGCGCAGATGCTCGTCGCGCGCTGGAACGCCTGTGTGCACGCTGGAACTGTCAATCAGAATATAAAAATGGCTCCGCTGCACGGATGCGGGATCAAATCCCACCGTCCCCGAAAACTTGGAAAAGACACCCGGCACATAGCCTACGATATGGCGGATTTTGAAACCGACGGTCGAATGATCCATATCGAGTTCCCACTGCCCGACCTTTTCCTCCGCCGCCAGCACCGGCGCTGCGGCAAGGATGCAACCCACCAAAAACACGAATATCTTGAGAAATGAGCGCATGTTGTTTCCTCCACTCCCGTCGCATCAAAGTGCCGATAATTGGATCGTCAAAGCCGCCCAGCCCCCGGTTGCCCCTCGCCCCGCCAGCGCAAGAAGACCCCGAAAACAGGGCGCGTCAAAGAACTCCACTACCAAGGACTTCGGGTTTGCGCCAGATGGCCTGTATGACAATTTTTCCAGTTGACAGGAGAGGACAGATATATCAGAAGGCGGCTTCGCGTTGTGGGGCTGTAGCTCAGCTGGGAGAGCGCTTGAATGGCATTCAAGAGGTCCGCGGTTCGATCCCGCGTAGCTCCACCAATTTACGCTTGAAAAAACATTGAGTTACTTGAATGCCAAAATCAAAAAGCCGTCAGGAATGACGGCTTTTTTGTTTAATGTAGCTTATTTCTAGCCTTTGCGCTGAACTAAGGACACACTGATTAAATCGTTTTCTTCAAGGTCGTAACCTGCTAGATTCCTTTCCAGTAAAGCATCTGGAGGAGAAAATGTGTTTGATCAGCATGTCCTTAGCTACTCATGGCTAACCCCGAAAATCGAGTTCTAGATCTGACCCCGTGCCCCTCACAGCAGCCTCGAGCCGGAAACGGGAAACGAGGTCCTGGAGCTTAGAGGCAGTTTTCGACAACCCAGAGGCATCGGAACTGACCAACTCGCTCGACGCCAGCATCTCCCCGGTCTGACCCGAAACTGCGGCGATGTCCGCCGCGATGCCCCGGGCGGAGGTGGAAGTCTGCGCCACGCCACCGTTGACATCGGAGATGCCACACGAGGCCTGTCCAACGTTGGCTGCAATCTCTCCGGTGCTCGCGGTCTGCTCCTCGACGGCCACAGCGATGATGCCGACGATGTCGTTGACCTCGGTGATGACCTTTGAAATGTCGTCGATTTCGGACACAGTCATCCCCGTTGCGTCCTGGATTCCAATGATCCTGTTGCGGATTTCCTCCGTGGCCCTCGCCGTCTGCTGGGCCAGCTCCTTGATCTCGTTGGCTACCACGGCAAAACCCCGGCCGGCCTCTCCGGCCCTAGCCGCTTCGATAGTGGCGTTAAGGGCCAGGAGGTTCGTCTGCGAGGAGATGGCCGTGATAGTTTCGGTGACCTTGTTTATCGCGGTGGCAGCCTCGCCCAGCTCCTGAACCCGGGAGGAAGCCTGGGTCGCCTTGCGCACGGCCCTCTCGGCGATGTTTCTGGCCTTGCCGGTGCTGGCTGCGATTTCGACGATGGTCGCGCTCATCTGTTCCGTTGCGGCGGCCACGCTGTTCACATTTCCGGACGCCTGTTCCATGGCCGCAGCCACGGAATCCTGGTTCATGCTCATCTCCTCCGCAGCAGCTGCGACCTGCTGCGCCCGTGCCGCCGTGGCCGTGGCCCCCTGGGACATCTGCTCGGAAACGGTGCTCAGATTCCGTGAAGACGCAGCCAGGGACGTTACCTCCAGACTGACCTCACCCATCATGTCCCGCAGCTTCAGAACCATGTGGTTGAGAGCCTGCGCCAGCAGGCCGATCTCATCCCCTCGGCGGACGTCCATTGTCCTGGTCAGATCTCCCTCGGCCATGGCCCTGGCCAGATCCACGCCCTTGAAGAGAGGGACCGTGATGGTCCGGGTCAGGACGATACCGATGAAGAGCCCCAGGAGCGCCCCCACCCCGACCATGACGGCCGACCGGAGCTTGACGCCTGCCGAGGTGCTCGCGGCGCTTGCTAAGTGTGCGCCGACCCTGGCCTCGACGAGTTCGACCAGATGGTCGAGCTTCTTCTGCACGGCACCTCGGGTAGGCATTTCCTCATCAATGTAGATTTTCTCCATGTCGTGGAACATCTGCTTGGCCCGACCGCTGATACGAAGCATTTCGGCGAGGGCTGCGGAGACCTTGCCCGCCGCGAGGAGCGACTGTCCCTCTAACGTCTCTCTGGCTTCGTCGATTCTGCCTTCGGCGACCAATTCTCTAATTACCTTTACGGACCTGTGCAGGGCGTCGTGTTCGGGCGTGAGGCGCGCGATGATTTCGTTCATGTCTTTGTTCTTGCCCGAGTATCCATTGATCCACTGCCCAATGGCGCATTTCCCGGCATCGTCTGCGCCGTCGAAAGGAGTTTCGAAAAGCATGAACCGGCCGACGCCGTTCATGAACTCGTGATGCCGCGCGACCAGCGAATTCAGTTCGGAACCCAGAACTTCGGGCCGTACGATGTCCATGGCGACCAGCGCTTCTGATACGTCCATGACCTTTACTGTGGCCGCCATCCATGCCGAGAGGGCGGTGTCAAGTTCCGCCACTGTGGTCTGTATTTCCGTACCCAGCCCGTCAAGGAGCCTGAGCTGTCCGATGATTTCACGCATTTCTTCCTGCCGGGCGGAGACCATCTTACGCATCCCGCTGCGTTCCTTTGAAGACGTGACCTGGCCAAGGACGAGGTTCATCTGGCTGCGGACCCGCTGCTGCCTGTTTTCAATTTCGAGCACCGCTCGAACCGCCTGCATCTCCTCCTCGGCAAGGACGTTCATGTCCTTTTCCAGGGCATTGAGGGCCAGACGGTCCTGGACGCCTATGGCCAAGGTAATCAAGGCCGTAAGGACAAAGGCTCCGATAAGTTTGACGCTCAGTTTGATGTTCTTCATGCGACGGCTCCGGGATGTGTCGATGGAATGTTGGGAATGGCGATGTCGCGCGTGGATGAGTCAAAAGCAACTTCTGCCACAACCAAAAACCGTTCCAAACGTAGAACATTCTGTTTTTTCCCTTTAAAACATACTGTTGAATTCTAGTTACGGATATCGGAGCGAAGCCGTGCTCAAGCATGCGAGCCGGCTACCGCACACTCCCGATGATGACGTGCTTTGTTTCGCGCAGTTACAGATGTACTATTCAAAATTAATTCAGTTTTATCTTTTGCGTGAGGACGAAAAAAGATCAGAAAATTGTGAGCGCTCAGGCGACCGCATCTTCCACTACAGCGTGGCCAACATGCCCGGCGCGGTGCCGATCACCTCGACCATGCCCGTGACCAACGCCACTCTGCCCTATGCCCTGCATATCGCGGACAAGGGCTGGAAGGCCGCCTGTAAGAAAACGCGGGCCTCAAAAACGGCCTGAACATGGTCGGCGACAAGATCACCTTCAAGGGCGTGGCCGAAGCCTTCGGCCTGCCCTACACCCCGGCCGACTCCTGTCTGTAGGGATTATCAGCCCCGCATCGATCTTCATGGCCGCTCCCTCAACGGGGGGCGGCTTTTTTCATGCTACGCCCCTGCCAACACTTGTCCAAGTGGGCCGATACATGCCCAAGCGGGCCGACACAGACGAGGATGGAGCTCTCGACAATTTCGTGATGAGCGCGCCATCGAGCCGCGCCACAGGCCGCCGAGACGCTCCGGGAGCATGCGCCAAGCCCTGTTATTGCTTTGAAATACAGCCAGTCACCGAGACTGGAGACCCCGACGTCCTAAAAAGAAACATGTTTAATTTTGAGACAGATGAGACACAAAACACGGGAGAAGCCGGGGCATACAAGATACGCTTTCGCTTCCGTTCAAAGTGTTTCAAAATAAAACAACACAAAATAAGTGCATCCGCTCGCAATGCTTGAGCCTTTTGGAAAATGGCCGGCATCTTGAGAAATTTATGCAATTATTCCAGACAATAAAGAATATGATTTGAAAATTCTACGCAGACATCGACTGACTGAAATTCAAATTTCATCACGGCACGGCTCTTGCCAATTGCATCATACCGCAATGTTCGAACACGAGGGCTTACGACTTTCCGATTCACAACGAAGGAGAGATGAATGGAACGATTCTACAAGTACGGCTTGACCTTGCTGATCACTTCGGTGGCAGTTCTCGAATTCATCCAGGTCATGCTTCGCTATGTGTTCCAGCACCCCATGATGGGGCTGGAGGAGGTGCTCCTGTACCCCACGCTGTGGCTGTATTTTCTGGGAAGCATGAATGCATCCCGGGAAGACACGCAAATCAAGGCCAATGTCCTCGACGTGTTCCTGAAGACCCAAAAAAGCGTGCTCATCGTCAAGTTCATCTCGAATGTCTTCAGCATCATCGTGTGCGCATGGCTGACCTGGTGGGCATGGGATTATTTTCGGTATTCGCTGCGTGTCTGGAAGGACAGCCCTACTCTCTACATTCCGACCTTTTATGCGGAATGCTCCATGTTCATCGGGCTTGCGGCCATGGCCTGCTACATTGTCCATCATCTGATCAAATCATTCCGCGACATCCGCAATGTCAGCAACGTAGGCTGAGGAGCACTCCATGATTGAAATCTCATTACTGGCCCTGGCCGTTCTCGTCCTCCTGCTGACCCTCGGCGTGCCGCTCCCGTTCTGTTTTGGCGGGGCGCTGATGGTCATGAACCTCATCGGCGGCACAACCATGAAGGGCATGATGCTGACCGGATTCAACCAGTTATCCAATCCGGTGCTGCTGTGCATCCCGCTCTTTGTCTTCGCGGGATCGCTCATGAGTGCAAGCGGCATCGCCCAGAGCCTGCTCAATTTCGTCAACGTGTTCGTGGGGCGCATCCGTGGCGGCCTCGGCGTCGTGGCCACGGTGAGCTGCGCCATCATCGGCGCCATCTCGGGCAGTGGGCTGACCGGCATCGCAGCCACCGGACCGCTGCTCATCCCGGAAATGGCATCCAAGGGCTATCCGCGAGGATACGCCACCGCGCTGATCTCGAACTCTTCGGTGCTGGGCCTCCTGATCCCGCCGAGCGTGACCATGATCGTCTACGGATGGGTCACGGATACATCCATCCTGGCCTGCTTCCTGGCCACGCTTGGCCCCGGCATCCTCATCATGATCCTCTTCAGCGGCATCAACCTGATCATGGCACGCAAATTTCCCCTGATCCTTGATCCTCCGCGAACGGTCAGGGAGACGGTCAGGGAAGGCACGACCATGTTCTCCCGCGCCGTGCCGGCCCTTTTCATGCCGGTCATCATCCTGGGCGGAATTTACGGCGGGATCATGACTCCCACCGAGGCCGCGGCCGTGGCCGTCATCTACGCATTGCCCATCGGGTTTTTGGTCTACAAGGGCCTGACAATGCCCGTCTTCCTGCAGGCTGCAAAGGACTCGGCCACGGCCGTGGGCGCGATCATGATCATGATCGTCTTCAGCCTGATGCTGAGCCAGATCTTCGTCATGGAGCAAATCCCCCAGGCCATGGTGGAGACGATCTTCGACATCACCAGAAACAAGGTCGTGCTGCTCATCCTCATCAACCTGCTGCTGTTCTTCATCGGCATGATCGTCAACGACGTCACCGCCATCATCCTCACCGCACCTCTCCTGCTGCCGCTGATGCAGGCCATCGGCGTGGATCCGATCCACTTCGCGGCCATCATGGGCGTGAACACCGCCATGGGCGGCGTCACCCCTCCATATGCGAGCATCCTGTATCTGGGCATGCGCATCGGCAAGGTCGAGTTCTCCGAAATCATCAAGCCGGCCATGATTCTGCTGCTTTTCGGGTACGTACCCGTGGTCTTTCTAACCGCATTCTGGCCTGACCTGGCGCTGTTCCTGCCCAGGCTCCTTGGCTACTAACCCTTTCTTTCAAAGGAGAAGACGTATGAAAAAAGCATTCTGGACCGTAGTCATGCTCAGCCTCTTCATCGCAGGAGCCGCCCAGGCGGCAGACTGGAAACTGGCCCATGTCCGCCCTCAGGGCGCAGCCATCGACGTTGATTTGAACTGGTTCGCCGACGAGGTCAAAGCGGCCACCGCAGGCAAGATCACGGCCAAGATCTATCCCGCGAGCGCCCTGGGCGATTACACAGTCGTTCAGGAACGCGTCGGCGTCGGCGCTGTGGAGATGGCCTGCCAGCCTGCCGCCTCGGCCGCAGACAAGCGCTTCCAAATCCTGTTCTTCCCCTACCTGGTCAAGGACTACGCCCAGGCTCAGAAGAACTTTGCCGGGGATACCCCGCTGCGCAAGGAAATCGGGGCGCTGTACGAAAAGCAGGGCATTTCCGTGCTGGCCGCCTGGCCCGTGTACTTCGGCGGTATCTCCCTGAACAAGGAGCCCAAGGCTCCCGGCGACCCGGACGTGGCCCAGGGCCTCAAGGTCCGCGTGCCTCCGATGAAGACTTTCCAGCTGCTGGCCGAAAACACCGGCTACATGGCCACCCCCATGCCCTTCTCCGAGGTCTTCACGGCCGTGCAGACCGGCGTTGTCGACGGCATCATCGGCTCCGGCGCCGAAGGCTATTACGCGTCCTTCCGGGATGTGACCAAGTTCTACCTGCCCACCAACACGCATTTTGAAGTCTGGTACCTGATCGTCAACTCCGAACTGCTGAACGAACTGGACGCCCCCGAACGCGAAAAGCTTCTGGAAGTGGCCAAGAAGTTTGAGGATCGCCGCTGGCAGACCGTTGAATCCGACCAGAAGATGAACGAGAAGAAGCTCGAAGAGAACGGCGCCAAGATTGTCGCGGTCACCCCGGAACAGATCGCCAAGACCGCAGCCATCGCAGAACAGAAGGTCTGGCCCGAAATTTTGAGCGATGTCGGCGCCGACTGGGGCAAGTCCGTGCTGGACAAGATCATCGAATAATTCCCTCCTCGCAAAGACCCCTCCGCAAAGACAAGTGGGCGGTGGATTCGTTCCACCGCCCACTTGTCTTTGCCCACCGGAGCAAACGAGGACCGACCGCGGCCACGTCGCTTCAATTCGCGTGCGACGCTGCGGGGTGCTTGAGATGCGACTCTAGGCCGAACTGCTTTGTCTTGCGGTACAGGGTGGCCCTGGAAATACAGAGCCTTCGCGCTGTTTCCGCCATGTTTCCCCCGGTGACGCGCAGCATCTCGACGATGGCGTTGCGCTCCATGTCTTCCAGGGAGCCGCCGTTTGCTTCAGGCCGAACTTTTTCCGTGACCGACAGGCCCAGGCATTTCGCATCAAGGACATCCCCTTCGCACAGATGCAGCGCGCGCTGGATCGTGTTCTGCAGTTCGCGGACGTTGCCTGGCCAGGAGTGCTCGACCAGCGTCCGCACCGCCGACGGGGACAGGGAGGGAGGGGAAACCCTGTTCTGCTCCAGAAAGAAGGAGGCCAGGGCCAGGATGTCTTCACTGCCGCGCTGCCGCAGGGCAGGGATTACTATGGGAAAAACATTGAGGCGGTAGAAAAGATCCTCCCTGAATCGCCCTTCGCTGACGGCCTTGCCCAGATCCACATGCGTACACGCGATGATGCGCACATCGATGAGGACCGGCTGACGCGCCCCGATGCGATAGACCTCCCCGGTCTGCAGCACGCGTAACAGCTTGACCTGCATGTCGTGCGGCATGTCGCCGATCTCGTCGAGCAGGATGGTGCCATGGTTGGCCAGCTCGAACTTGCCTGCCCGGCCACCTTTTTGCGCCCCCGTAAAGGCTCCGTCCATGTAGCCGAAGAGCTCGCTTTCGAGCAGCTCGCCCGGAATGGCTCCGCAGTTGATCGGCACAAAGGGGTGCGCCCTTCTCTGGCTTGCGTTGTGGATGGACTGCGCGAACAGCTCCTTGCCCGTGCCGGTCTCGCCACGGATGAGCACTGTCGAATTCGACTGCGCCGCCTTCTTGGCCAGACTGATGGCCTTCCTGAACTCCTCGCACGATCCGATCAGGCTCTCGAAGGTGAAGTACGCTTTCGTTCCGGCGATTTTGGCCAGCTTGCGAATCGAATCCACCTCCTCGAAAATGAGCACGGCGCCAAGCAGCATGTCCTCCGGTCCAAGCACGGGATCAACGGAAAAAAGAAAATTGACCGTGTGGTGCTCGTTTTTCACGGTGCATTCCTGATTGATCCAGCTCGACGGCTTGGTGCGCACGCTGTGCATGTCCACCGACAGGCCCTTGAGCACGGAGACCGGCTTGCCCTGCAGGTCGTCCTTGCGCAGGATCTGCCGCCCCTTGCGGTTGACGCGCCAGATCCGGGCTTCAGCATCGAGGATCATGATCCCGACGCTGGTCGAATCGATGACTCCGTCCAGAAAACTCACATGCCGGGCCAGTTCCCGGTTTCGCCTCATGATGCGCAGCTGGCGCTCGATGGAGCGGGCAGACGACAACACCATGCCCAATGTGTGCGGATGCACATGCCCCGCCGGTCCCGACGCCACCAGGACGCCGAGCAGTTCTTCCGCGTGGCCGAAGATGGGGGCCGCGGAGCTTGAGAACCCATGCGCCCGTTTGCAGTAATGGTCCTTGTCGTTGAGCTGAATCGGGGCTCGCAATTCAAGGCACAGACTTGTGGCCGTCGTGCCCACATCCCGTTCCGTCCAGCGAAACCCCGGCACGCAATTTCTTTCTGCAAAAAGCGCCTTGATCTTGTCGCTGGCGGCCAGGTGCAAAATGTAGCCGTCGCGGTCCGCCACGGCCATCATGAAGTCATCAGGGGAAAGCAGGTCGTAGGATTCCTCGATATGCGCCACGGCAACGGCCAGGAAATCCTTGTTGCCGGCCTGGCGGAAAGCGAGCTCCGCAGGAGTCAGGCAGACCTGGTTTGTTCTCTCCTCAAGGCTGACTCCATACTCCTGGGAACGCAGATGCGACGCCTCGATCTCCTCTCGCAAATTCCGGCGAGAAACAGAATTTAATGCTTCCACAATGTGCCCCGCAATCATCTGTCATTTTTAGACATGTCTCATTTTGAGACTGATCTCACTGCATCACCGTAAACAAGGCTCTAAATCACGTCTCTCTGAAAGAAGTGTTAAATTATAAGACACTTCGACGCAACATGACCCGCCCAAAAATTCAATCCTCGAAAAAAAATCAAACAATTATAGAGTCGTAGAAATCAACACCTCCATGGCACCTGCATTGCTCATGCCTACGCAAGCAATTCTATGCTTCAATCTCACTCATTTTGGAGTCAACCATGAGCAGAAGTACTGTATGGGCGATCATCGGTGGAGGAAACGGCGGACAGTCCCTGGCGGGACATTTATCCATCATGGGGTACAAGGTTCGTCTCTATGACGTCTTCCAGGCCACGGTGGATGCGATCAATGCGCAAGGCGGCATCATTGTGGACGGTGTGGTCGAGGGATTCGGCAAGCCGGAACTGGTGACCACGGATATCGGCAAGGCCATCGCGGGCGCGGATGTCGTCATGGTCGTTGCGCCGGCCACCGCACACAAAACGATCGCGAAGAACTGCGCCGCACATCTGACGGACGGCCAGATTGTCATCATTCATCCCGGCGCGACCTGCGGCGCGCTCGAGTTCAGACATGTCCTGGATCAGTTGGGTTGCACAGCCCGCGTCGCCGTTGCGGAGACCAACAGTCTCATTTACGCGTGCCGCAGTCCAAAACCCGGTCATGCGAGCATCCTGGGCATCAAGGACGATCTGGTCGTGGCCACGCTTCCCGCCTGTGAAAATGCACGCGCCCTGAGCGTCATGCAGGAAGCCTTTCCCCAGATTGTCGGGGGCAAGAACGTCATTGAGACCAGTCTCGGAAACGCCAATGCGATCATGCACCCGACCCCGACTCTCCTCAACACGTCCCTGATAGAATCGCGACACGACTGGCTCTACTACTGGGAAGGCATCACCCCGACCATCGGCGCATTCACCGAGGCTCTCGACAAGGAACGGGTCGAGCTCGGCAAGGCCTTCGACATCGATCTCATCTCCATCCGGGAATGGTACGCGAAGGCATACGGAGCCAAGGCCGACACCTTGAGCGAGGCTGTCCGGCTCAATCCCGCCTACGAAAAGATCAAGGGCCAAAAAGAGCTGCGCACCCGCTACCTGCTGGAGGACATCCCGACGGGCCTCATCCCCATGATCGAACTCGGCGACATGATGGGCCTGCCCATGGAGCGAATGTGGCTCGTCGCCAAATTAGGACAAATGATTTTGGGGGAAGATTTCTTCAACACGGGCCGGACGATGGCGAACCTGGGACTTGAAGGCCTGAACCGGGAACAGTTCGAACATTACCTGGAGACAGGGGAAAAGCCCGCCCAGGGCTGAGCTTCCGTCCTTGCATGTCAACAAATCACGGATTCAACATTTTCAGAAACAGGAGTACAAAAATGATCGTCGGAGTTCTCAAGGAAATCAAATCGCAGGAAAACCGGGTCTGCATGACGCCGGCCGGGGTGGAAGTCATGAAGCAGCACGGGCATACCGTGCTGGTGGAGGCATCGGCGGGCGCGGGCAGCGGATTTTCCGACGAAGCATACAGGACGGCCGGCGCAAACATCGTACCCACCCCGACCGAAGTCTATGCCCAGTCCGACATGGTCATGCACGTCAAGGAACCGCAGCCGTCCGAATACGCCATGGTCAAGCCCGGCCAGATCGTCTTCACCTATTTTCACTTTGCGGCCGATGAGAAGCTGACCCGCGAGTTCATGAAGACCGACTCCGTCGCCATCGCCTACGAGACCGTGACCGGTCCCCAGGGCGGCCTGCCGCTCCTGACCCCCATGAGCGAGGTCGCCGGACGCATGGCCGCGCAGGAAGCGGCCAAGTACAACGAGCGCGTCCATGGCGGGCGCGGAATCCTGCTGGGCGGCGTGACCGGCGTGGCCCCGGCCACGGTGCTGGTCATCGGCGGCGGCATCGTCGGCACCAACGCGGCCATGATGGCCGCAGGACTTGGCGCGCGAGTCTACATTCTGGACATGAATCTCGACCGCCTGCGCTACCTGTCCGAGATCATGCCCAAGAACTGCACGCCGCTGATGAGCTCCCCGGCCATGATCCGCGAGCTGGCCAAGAAGGCCGACGCCATCATCGGCGCGGTGCTGGTTGTCGGCGCCAAGGCCCCGAAGCTCATCACCCGCGAGATGTTCAAGGACATGAAGCCCGGCTGCGTGCTCGTGGACGTGGCCATCGACCAGGGCGGCTGCTTCGAGACCTCAAGGGCCACCACACACTCCGACCCCATCTACGAGGTGGACGGCATCATCCACTACTGCGTGGCCAACATGCCCGGCGCGGTGCCGATCACCTCGACCATGGCCCTGACCAACGCCACCCTGCCCTACGCCCTGCAGATCGCAAACAAGGGCTGGAAGGCCGCCTGCAAGGAAAACGTGGGTCTCAAGAACGGCCTGAACATGGTCGGCGACAAGATCACCTTCAAGGGCGTGGCCGAAGCCTTCGGCCTGCCCTACACCCCGGCCGACTCCTGCCTGTGACCCCAAGGGTATCGACATATCCCTCACCAGCGGGCCGCCCCTCACCGGGGCGGCCCTTCCCGCATCATCGCCGTTTTCTGAAAACTGGCTTCAACACACTGAACAGATTCGAGAAATCGTCGGTCCAATAACGCGTTGCCTCGACGTAATCCAAGTCGAAGCGCCTTGCGAACACGTCGGGACTCTTCCCTTGAGGTACGAACTCCCTGCGCACGAGTCGGGCCATCTCGTCAAAGTCATTGATGAACTTCTTGCTTGACGTCAGCACGATGTACTCATTTTCCTCCCCGGCAACACTGCTGTCTTTCGCGGCAGCCCATTTGAATGTGCGCAGCCCCAAGCGTGCCCCCATGCCTTTCAGCATCGGCGCCAGGTCCAGATGCCTGTTCGATATGTGGACACAGATTCCGCCGTCCGTGCTCAAGTGCCGGAGGTAGCTTCTGAAGGCTTCTTCGGTCAGCAGATGCACGGGAATCGAATCGCTCGTGAACGCGTCCAGAACGAGCACGTCGAAGCGCTGCGCTTCCTCTCTCTCAAGATTCAGCCGGGCGTCCCCAAGCACGACCTGGACCTGGGCCGGGGAGTTCCGGAGAAAGGAAAAACGCTCCTGAGCAATGCGCAACGAATCCGGATTGATCTCATAAAACCTGTACGTATCCCCAGGACGCCCGTACGCGGCCAAAGTTCCGATTCCCAGACCGATCACTCCGACCTTTTTTGGCTTGTCCTCAAAAAACGCCAGGGCGATTCCCGCACCTGAGTGGCGTGTAAAATATTGCGTCGGAATGGATTCATAATCCGGATTTGTGAATTGAGAACCATGAAGAGTCGTCCCGGAATAGAGCGTGCGAATCCCGTTATTCTTGTCGAATTGAACATGCTGAACACTGTACACGCCATAGAAATTTCGCGACGTATACTCAAATTGCGATTGATACTTATATATCTTGAACAGGATGAAAACTATAAAACAGATTACAGTACCAACATGCCGATAATTATTTATTTCAAATTTGTTAATATAGTTATAAAATAATGAAATAAATACAAGAACCAAGACAACAGGAAGTTCTAAGTGTGAATTAAAAACAACAGGAGACACTATGCCGACAAAAAGACCACCGAGAACACCACCAATAGAAACACAAAAATAGAAAGACGTGATTTGTCCTGCACCAGGTCGCAACCTGTACACCTCAGCATGCAAGACGCAACATAAAATCAATAATGCTGCAGCATATCCGAAAACAACGATCTGAATCGGAACATCAAGCATGCCCGGCCAGAACATTACGGCAGAAGTGGATATGACTGCGCCCAACCCCAGCAGGTTCAAAATTTTTCTTGGCAGCCTGCCTTTCCCGGAGAATGTGAAGATGAACGACAGGAGATAGCACCCCAGGGGGAGTATCCATAAAAATGGCACGCTGGCCACATCCACGCAAATTTCATTGGTGAATGCGAGAAGAAGAGCCGACGCCAGGGCGGGCAACCCGATCCATGCGACATGCCGCAAACGGGCAGGAGGCAGGCCATCTTCTTCCCGAGCGCTCTCCAGAGCCATCGTCCGGGCACCGCCCCACAGGGATGTCGCGGCGACCACGGCGCAGAGCACCGCGAAAGCCACAAAGCCCAGCGACCAGATCATGGCCTGCTCCTGACGCCCGAGCAAGGGCTCGACCAGAAAGGGATAGGACAGCAGCGCCAGGAGCGAACCCGCATTGCTCAGCGCGTAGAGCCAATACGGGGACACGCCTTGATATTTGCGCGCAAACCAGGCCTGTACCAGGGGGCCCGTCGTCGAGACGGCAAAATACGGCAGACCGACCGTGCTTCCGAGCAGAAGCAGAATGCTGGTGAAGGGCTCGGCGTCGGGGACTGGCTTCAGGGCTTCGGAAGGCCCCACCGGCAGGGCCGCCATCGCGGCGACAAGCACCGCCAGATGGACCACCAGCTGTGCTCTGGGCGGAAGACGAGTGGACAGGAGATGGGCATACCCATAGCCGGCCAGCAGCATGAACTGGAAGAAGACCATCATGACCGACCACACGCCGGCAGCGCCCCCGAACCATGGCAGGATGAAGCGCCCGATGATCGGCTGGACCTGAAACAGCAGAAATGCGCTCAGGAAGATGGTGATCTGGAAGAGCCGTTGCACAGTTCCCTCAGAATGAAAGCGGCTTCAGGGCCACGAAAAGGTTGGAGAAGTCGTCTGACCACGGCCTGACGTCCCGGGCGTCCTTGATTGAGAACCCATGCCCAAGCGCGTCCGGATTCTGCCCGGGCGGGGTGTACCGGGACCTGACGTAGTCTGCCTGCACATTGAACTCCTTGATGAAATCCAAACTCCTGCTCATCACCACAAAATCGTTGGGAAGCCCCGAGAAGCCTTGCCCCTCGCCTGCGCTCCAGCCGTAGGCATAGATTCGATTGACCACGCTCAAAGCCTTCAGGACTGGAGCCAGGTTGACGTGACGGTTCGATATGTTGACGCAGATGACGCCATCGGGGTTCAGATGACGCAAATAAATCTCGAAAGCCTCCAGTGTCAGGAGGTGCATCGGGATGGAATCGCTCGTGAAGGCGTCGAGAACGAGCACGTCGAAGCCTTGCGGCTCCTCCTGTTCGAGACTGAGTCGCCCGTCCCCCAACTTCGTCTCGATGCGGGCCCGGGAATCATCGAGATAGGTGAAGTACTGCCGCGCTATGTCCAGACAGGCCGGATTTATCTCATAAAACGTGAAGACATCCCCCGGCCGCCCGTAACTCGCCAAGGTCCCGGCCCCGAGCCCGACAACCCCGACCTTTCGCCCCTGCTTGCGCACTGCGTTCAACGCTATGCCAACACCGGAATAGGGCGTGAAATACCCCGTCGGTCGATTCTTGTATTCCGGATTAAGATATTGCGTACCGTGAACTGTGGTTCCTGAATAGAAGGCCCGCCCTGCGTTCTCTTTCCCCATGTTCGATTCGGAAACGATGAATGTTCCATAAAAATTTCTTTCCATGTGCAAATAATCTTTCGAAATGAAATAAAAACCAAAAATGAAAATCGAAGAAAACAATACATTCGAGATCGCAAAAATATATTTGGCATTAAGACAGAATTTCTTATGAATACATTTATCTTTATACGACTGATACACCAAAAGTGAAATGGTAAAAAATGTAATTATCATCGCCAGATACATTTCAAAGTATCCTTTGAAAAACAATGGAGCCACTATTCCTACGATAGTTCCGCCAAGTACACCACCAACAGAGACAAGCAGATAAAATCCTGTCAATCGGGATGGCTCCGGCCTGAGCATGTACAGTTCGCCATGCAATGCACAACAAAGAATGAAGAGTGATGACGCATAAAGTGTAATCAGCACCGCGACGTGCATTTCCAATCGCCCTGGATGGAACATGATGGATGCGATGCAGATCAGGGCGAGAAACGCCAGGGGATGCCAGATCTTTCTCGAAAAAGCCTTCCCGGAAGAAAACGTGACGATGAAGGACAAAAGGTAGCAGCTGAGCGGCAGGACCCAGAGGAAAGGAACACTCGCCACATCGACACACAGCTCGTTCGTGAAGGACAGCAGCAGCATCGAGGCAAGCGCGGAGAGGGTGACCCACATGACAGGCCGCGGGCGGCTCGCATAGATGGTTTCGGTCTGCTTCCGCGAGCCTCTCCTCGCCGAGGCGGCAACAGCCGGGGCCGACGGCCGGCAGGAGATGACGGCCGAAACGGCGCAGCAGACGGCGAACGCGCCAAAGCCCCATGACCACGTCAGCGCCTGGTCGTGGCGCCCCAGAAGCGGCTCCACGACGAAGGGGTAGCTCAAGAGCGCCAACAGGGAGCCGACATTGCTGAGGGCATACAGCATGTACGGCGATCTCCCGGGAAAGGATCGCGCGTACCAGGCCTGCACCAGCGGTCCGGTTGTCGATACGGCGAAATAGGGCAGGCCCAGCGTGGCGAACAGCAGGATCAGGATCCGGAAGATCGGTTCGACGCCCGCATCGGGCTTGAGGTCCGGGGAGGGCACGATCGGCAGGAGCGCCAGGGCGGCGCACAGCACGAGAAGATGAACCACGACCTGCGTTTTGGGACGCAAACGCGTGCAGAGCACATGTGCGTAACAGTACCCAAGCAGCAGCATGGCCTGGAAGAAAACCATCATCACCGACCAAACGCCGGCATATCCCCCGAACCAGGGCAGAATGTACCGGCCGATGAGGGGCTGAACCTGAAACAGGAGAAAGGCGCTCAGGAATATCGTCAATGAATACATGAACGGCATAATGGACACCTTGCGCTGCGCAGATGATGTTCTGCGCAGCGCGGTCAATTTTTATCAGTCAAAGCTTCCCTTCACCGTATCCAGTCGTTCCACGAATTTCCTGGAAATGAATTCCGCATCTTCGTTATGCACGATGACATGCGGAGTGATGAACAGCATGAGCTCCGTATTTGCCCATCCCTTGCTTTGGGTTCCCATCAGATTCCTGAGAATCGGTATGCGAGAGAGCCCGGGAACTCCGGTATAGGTGTCTGAACGGGACTGCCGGATCAATCCGCCGATGACGATCGTCTGCCCGTCCTTGACGGACAGGGACGTCTCGGCCTTGCGCTTGGAGAAGATGGGGGAAGGGATGCCCTCGATGAACTTGTCCGAAAGCTCGCTGACCTCCTGGGACACTTCCATGCGCACAAGACCCTTCTCGTTGATGTGCGGGGTGACGGAAAGGATGATGCCCGTGTTGCGGTACTGAATGGACTGATCGGTGCTGGTCACCGTGGACGTGGAGTCGTCCTTGAGGGTCTGCGAGGTGATCACGGGCACTTCCTGGCCGATGTCGATGGTCGCCTTCTGGTTGTCCGAGGCCAGAACGTGCGGGGAAGAGAGGATCTGCACGTTGTTGTCCGTGGCCGAAGCCTGGATCGCGGCCTTGAAGCGTTCGGTGTTGGCGACGAGGTACGACATGCCGTTCGTCAGAGGCCCCGAAGTCAGGAGGTTGGAGACGCTGAGGTTCCCGAGCCTGGCGGTTCCGGAACCGCTCAGGTCGAAGATGTACTGCCATTCGACCCCGAGCTTGTTTGTCTCGTCCAGATTGATCTCCGCGATGAGGACCTCGATCAGGACCTGCCGCGGGAAGATGTCCAGCTTCTCGATGACGCCCTTGATCACGCGGTAGTCGCTGCCCACGCACTTGACGAGGATCGAGTTCGTCGACTCGTCAACGACGAAGGAGACCTGCCCCCTGAGCTTGCCGGCGAAGCTCCCGACACCTTCGGCCGCATCCTCACGACCCTCGGCCTGCATGGTGTTGTCGAAGGTGTTGTCCACGATGTTGTCGGAAGTCTGTCGGGCCTGATCGGCCAGTTTTTTGCCCACCGGCAGGCCGTCGTCCTCTTCCTGTTCCTTTTCGATTTTTTTCAGGCTGCGGTACGCCGCCTCCGAATCCTTCTTGCCGTTGAAAAGCCCGTCGAGCGATTCGGCGATGTTCTTGGCGATACCGTTCTCGACGTAGTAGACAAAGATGTTCTCTTCGTGTTCGACCCCGGTGATGGTCGGGGCCTCGCGGTCCAGTTCCGCTATCCACTCCTGGATGAAGGGAAGGTTCGCCTCGTTCCAGGTCATGGCGACGATCATGTTCAGGCGGGGCAGGGCCAGATAGTTGACCCGCTCGCGCCCCTGCTGCTTGATCATGGTCGACTGCGACAGCGAGTCGAGTTCTTTGAGCATGTCCTCGGCCTTGACATACTTGAGGGAGAAAACGCGCATGTGCAGTCCCGCGAAGGCGCTCACGTCGAACACCTGCACGAGTTTTTCGATCTTGCGCAGGGTGTGGGGATAGTCGGCCACGAGGACCACGCCGCTCTGTTCGTGACCGTAGACCATGCTCCCCGGAGACAGGTACGGCTTGATGACGTTCGAGAATTCGGAAACAGGCAGATATTCGAGACGAAACATCTGCACGCTCTGGCCGCGCCTGCGGCCACCCTCGCCTCCGTCGAAGAGGATCCCCTCCTCGTCGATGGCGACCGGGACGGAGGCCAATGGCAGGATCCGCCACACCTCCCCGTCCAGGACAGTCGATGCCCCATGAAAGCGCAGCATTCCCCTGAACATCTCCCAGACGTCCTCACGCGTCATCTTGGCATTGACATGCAGCGCCACCTTGCCCTTGACTGCGGGATCGAGGCTGTAATTCTCCTTCAGCAGTTCCATGAAAAGTCGCACCACATCCGCGATATCGGCATCGAAAAAATCGAAGGCGACATCCATGGTCTCGCCCGAGGCATCCTTCTTGCCGGCCCGGAACTCGGTCCGGCCCACCGTCCCCGGACCGTCACCCTGCCCCACGATCCTGGCCAGGCGACGGTTGAACGTCGAATCCCGGGCGCCCATCTCGGAGAGTATCTCCGCGTCCTGTACGCCCGCGGCCCGAGCATCCGCAGCCGTCTGCCCTTCGCGCAAACCTGTCGCGTCATTCGGGAAGACGGGCCTCGCGCCCACCACCGCCCCCGGCCTCATCATTTTCGCACGATCCTGCAACGTTGACGCGGTCTGGCATCCAGCCACGCTCAGGCTGAACAGACAAAGCAATGCCGCCAGCCAACATTTCATGGATTTCCCCTTCTCATTCCGCATCACGTGTTCACTCCCCTTCGCTATCCTGTTTCCTGTAGACCGGACCAAATGGCGTCTCTATCTTCTTCAGCTTCCCTTCCCTGACGAGTTGTTCGTTCCGCGTCTCTTCCTCGTCGGACACGTACTCGGAACCCCCTTGCCCATCCTTGTCCTCGTCTTCGGCCTCGGCATCCTGGCCGTCGCCGGAACCCGTATCCCCCACGATGACCATGGGCGTCGGGGTCGTATAGATGGATTCGTCGATGGTCTCTTCCTCCTCCCGCTCATGGGCGAAGAGGCTGACCGTAAATTCCTCGCCCGAGCTGTCTTCCAGCCTGACGAACCGCTCACCGATCTCCAGCACCCTGAACAGGGGTCCGGATGATTCCTCCGGCCCGTCGACACCATCGCCCTCGCCGTAGAACTTCGTGAAGCTGCGCCCCGCCGAACTGATGTTGAGGATGACCTTCCTGTCCCCGCCCATGAGCGCGATCCCCATGAGTCGCACGTCCCCACGCTCGGCGGGAACCTCGGCCCCCCCTGACGAATTGTGCGCGCCCTTCGCCGCCTCGACCCAGGCCTTGCGCGACGGAGAAAAAGCGTTCCTGTCGCGGATCACGGCGAATTGATCCCGGTCGGGTCTGGCCTGGCCGAAAAACGTCTGCCAGGCCGAGGCGCCTCCGGCCTCCGGACCGGAAGCTTCCGCGTTCCCGGGTTCCGGAACGACGGAGACCTGAACGTACCTGCGGACAAGATCGGCCCAGAGAAGGACCGCGATGAGGACGAACACGGCCGCGAAGGCATAGTGGCGCTGGGTGGTCGACAACTTCATAATGCGTACGCCTTGAGAACGGCATTGAAGGTGACAAAGCGGTCCGTGGGGTCTCCAAGCCTCTTGATCTCCATGGATTCGACGAACACGGCCGCGTCCTGGCCGCCCAGGTCGTAGAGAAAATCGTTCAGGGCGCCGATTTCGGTGTGCGATGTCACGGAGACCCGCAGTTCTTTCAGGTCCCCGACCTCCGTGGCCTTGAGGACCTTGCGCGAGTTGATGGCCAGGTCGTTCTCCCTGGCCAGGGAGTCGATGAGTTCCTGGAAACGCACTTCCGCCAGGGACGTGGTCTTGGCGCTGAAGAAACGCGACCCGGCGATACCCTGTTCGGCCTTGTCCAACTCGGCCTGCAGCAACAGGTATCTTTCCTTGTTGGCCACAAGCTTGGAGTATTTGCGATATTCGAGCTCCCGCATCTCGTAGACGTCCCGAATCTCCCGGACGGCCGCGGCGCGGTAATCAACTATCGTCCGCCCGACCACCATGAGGACCAGGACGAGAGCCGCCCCCATCAGAAACTTACGGCGGAAGGCGTCGTTGCTCAGAGAAAAGTTCATATCATCCTCACTACTGGCCGCTCACTGCCGCCGCGATACGAAATACCTCGAGGGTCCCGAGCTTGGTGATGGGCGCATCGAATTGCGCGTCTTCAAAGAAGGACGAATTCTCGATACTTTCAAGAATCGCCGTGGCCGAAGGGGCCTTCCCCGATACCACGACCCGGCGGTCCTGCATCTGCAGGCTGTCCAGCCATGCTTCCCGGGGGACGATGATCGTGAGTTCTTTCAGCATCGGGCTCACATCCAGGTTTCCGGCGAGTTGCCGCCCCCATCGCTCCATGCGCTTTTCGAGTTCGTCGCTTTGCTGGCGGACCTGCGCCAACGTCTCCGCCTCGACCCGCAGGGACGCCACGCGTTCTTCGAGGACGGCCAGGCGCCGCTTTTCGATGACCAGATCCCGCAGTGAAAAGGCCAGGAGGGTGCATATCAGAAAGAGGGCCGCGCCCATGAGCACTTTCCTGGCCCGACGCAAGGCAGCCACGCTGCCTTCGGCCTCCAGCCCGATCCGGAAGCGCTGGCGCGCCTCGAAATCGAGTTCTTCAAGGCCGAACTGCGCCACTTCATATCCTGAAGGCACACCTTCGAGCGAACCGAGACAGCTGAACGTTCTGCTTCCGATGCCGTAGCTTTCCTGCATGGCCAGGGCTTGGGAAAAGGACTGGCTGTCCGCCCGGGTCGCCTGCCAGCAGATGCGCCGCCCGCTCCAGACGAGGACTTCTTTCGCCCCGCCGTGAGCAAGGGCCGCGACTCCGCCCCAGGGCAGGGTTTCGATCAGGACAGGGCTGACGGGAAAAACGGACGCGACCGGCAGTCCCGCGCGGGACAAACGCTCGACGAGACCATCAAGGGTCACCCGGTTCATGAGCGCAACGAAGACGTCGAGGGTATCGCCCGACTCCCTCACGTCGTGGGCCCATGTCATCTGTTCCAGGCTGAAGGGGACATGACGCATGAGCGCGTAGCGCACCGCATTGTCCAGGTCGTCTTTGGCAGCGGCGGGCAGCGGAAAATCGACGAGGGTCATTTCCGCCAGGGGCAACCCCACATGACAGATGTCGTCGGCGCCCATGCCCAGGGCGGTCTTTGCCTCGCACAGGGCGTTGTGCAAGGTCTCTCCCCCGTCATGCGCCCAGCTGCCGACCACCCGGGCCCTGGTCCGCCCGAAATAACGAACGCTGCGCACGGCATCGACACTTCCGGGAAACAGAAGGAGGGTTTTCTTTCCCGGCAGAAGTGCTGTCCAATCCATGTTTTTCATCCTTTGACGATCCTTGTGGCGACCCTGACCCCTGGACGCGGGTCCGGATCGTGCGACACGATGGCGCGTACCTGCCCAGTGTCATTGAGTATTTGAAAGAAGCGTTTCATTTCCGCGCCTGTACTGAAGGCGACATCTTCAATTGCTTCCGCCATGTTCAAAATGGGTGCCTGCCGACGAAGCTCCACGATGCGCGCGATCTCGTCCGGGGCGATTCCCCTCACGATGCGGAAGGCGGCCGGGGCGGCGGAGTTCACGTCGAGCATCGTGCTTTTTCCCTCCAAGCTCACGAAATCGAGCAGTCCCGGCCTGTCCCCGTCCCCGTGGAACAGCTCCGGAGTGATACCGCGGACGAGCATCAGTTCCTCGAGATTCTCCAGGGGAGCGTTCTTGCATGCGTAGGGCACAGCCAGCGACTCGTAATAGTCCTGCTCGGCGCCGCCGATGTGCAGCAAGCTGTCCGGATCCTGCCAGTCCAGGATGGCGGCGACGATGGCCATGCGTTCCGTTTCGTCCTCGACGCCGCACGCCCCGAGCACGTCGAACCACCTCTCGCTGGTCATGGAGGCGACGGCCATGCGCGCCCCCTCCGGTTCGAGCCTGACGAAGACCTCCTCGTCATCGATGAGCAAGGGGTACGACTCGTGCCTTGGATACCACATCATCTCGCGCTGCCCCGGCAGGAAGCCGTCGCGCAGGCCCGTGGAAAGAAAACGCACGCGATTCTGCCGGAACAGCCCGAAATGAAATTCGGCCATCTGCAGGGCGCTGCGAAAAAGCGAGTCCTCCCGGGCCAAAATGACCTCGTTGGCCAGCTCCTGGCTCCGGAACCGCGTCGTACGGGCGTACCCGAGGGCCACGACGGCGAAGATGGCCAGCAGCCAGAGCACCGCCACCAGCACGAAACCCTGCCTGCTACTCCTCGGCTTCATCTTCCTCCTCCTTGACGCGTTCCGGGGGGGCCGCCCGGGACACAAAGCCTTCCCTCGGGAGCGTTTCCTCAACCCAGACGAACGTTTTGCCCCTGCGCATGTCCAGGCGCACGCGCCGCGGCGGCTCCTTTCCCTGCCAGCGGTCGAGGGGCAGGAGCTTCGGTTCCTGGAATTCCCCCAGAGGATCGTAGAACGCCGCGGAGCCCTCATGGGCGTCAAAGGAAAAAGCAGCCGCGTCACACTCCTTGAGCAGAATGGACTCACCCAGGAGTTCGGCCTCGATAGCCCGGACCGCCTGGTCCTGCGCACCTGCGGCATACAGACGCAGAAGTTCCGTCAGGCGGTGCTCCGGGATGTCGGTCTTGTAGCAGTAGACCCCCATGCGCTCCCCCTGCGGTTCGAGCAGCAGCAGCGTGAAGAACAATCCTCCTCCGGACTCCCGCCTGGATCCGAGACGGTGTGTGGTCACATAGCCAAGACGTCTCGGCGAACCGTACAGGAAGGGATATGTCCCGCGCTGAGTGAAGGAGCTGTACGGCACCATGTGTTTCCAGTCCTCCCGCAGGAGCCTGTCTCCGACGATCTCCAGTCGAAACACGGCCGCCTCGGCATGATTTTTCTTCCAGACCCGCACCACCGTGGAGTGCGACACGAAGATCATGAGCACCACGGCGCCGACCACGACCATGGCGATGACGACCTCCAGCAGGGTGAATCCGTGTTCGCGCTTAGTCTTCATCGGCTCATCCGCGCCGCAAAACGGTCGTGTTCATCCCAGACGAGCCTCTCCCTGTTCTCCCGGAGGAAATCCCGCAGGCTGTCCCCGGCCACAGCCCTGTACGAGGCGATGCGAACGGTTCTGTCGCTGAGCAGATCGCGATAGATGAACACGACCTTGAACAGCTCCATGGCCGAAACGATCCCGACCGATTCCATGGCGGGGCGCAGGGCCACGGGATGTACTTCGATTCTCCAGGAGAACACGTCGTCCTCTCCTTCCCACTCCATCTCCTGCCAGCCGATCCCGGGGGGCAGCACCCTCTCGAAGGCCTTCACTGCGGCGGCCCAGACTTCCTGGTGTTGCCGGGCCCTGAAACCCAGCCGCAAGCTCCCCGAGACGACCTGAAAGAGAATCCCCAGACCGATGCACACGATGGTCAGAGCCACCAGAACCTCGAGCAGTGAAAACCCCCGCTCTTCGTGTCGCTCTCCGGCACAGCGCTGCATCGTCGCGTTCATAGGGGATCAAAACCTGTACGTTGTTTCACCCAGCAGCGGGTCGATACTGACACTGGCCGTATAATCCCCGTATTGCAGATCAATCTTTCCCCCGCTGGACGAACCGTCCATGTAGTATTCCATGAGGACCCGGGGCTCCCCGACATCGCGTGCGTCCTCGTCCCGCCCGTCGACCACGATCATCCCTTCGGGAATGGCCAGACTCTTGCCGACAAGGGTGCAGTTGACCTGCCCGCGCATGGCGTCGAGGACACACCGGGTAGTCACCCCACGGGTCAGGGCCATGCTGCGCGAGAGCTGCAGGAACCCGCCGAGGCTCACGCCGAAATCCCGGATCACGGCCTTGTCCCGCTCGCGAAAGTTGACGCCGAACACCAGGGTGGCCGACAGCGCCATGATGGTCAGGACAACCAGAAGCTCCAGCAGGGTGAAGCCACGGTCCTCAGTTCTCCCAGCTGGCCACATCTTCGTCCTCGTCCTCGCCTCCGGGCTGGCCGTCGCGTCCATAGGTGTAGAGGTCGTAGTCTCCGTGATCCCCGGGGCTCTTGTAGATGTACTTCCTGTTCCAGGGGTCGTCCGGCACGGGCTTGGGCAGATACGGCCCCTCCCAGGTCTTGAGTTCCTGTGCGGGCTCGCGGAGGGCGTCCAGGCCCAAGGCCGTGGTCGGGTAGGCGCCGTTGTCCAGGCGGTAGGCGTCCAGAGCCGTGCCCAGAAGCTCGATCTGGCTCCTGGCGGTGCCCGTCTTGGCGCTGCTGACCTTGTTGAACATCTTGGGCGCCACCAGCGAGGCGATGAGGCCGAGGATGATCATGACGATCAAGAGTTCGATGAGGGTGAAACCCCGATTGTTTTTTTTGCGCATGGCCTTCACATGTTCATGTCGTTGATGCTGAAAATCGCCATCAGCATGGAGATGACCATCCCGCCGATGAGCGTGCCCATGACGAGGAGCACCACTGGTTCGAAAAAGGAGCTGAAGGTCTTGATGCCCTTGCGCAGCTCCCGGTCATAGAGATGCCCGACCTTGTCGAGCATCTGCCCCAGCCGGCCCGTCTCTTCGCCCACGCCGATCATGCTGACCGCCAGACTCGGAAAACGGCCGGTCTTTTCCAGGGATGCGGAGAGCAGGTCGCCGCGCTTGAGGTCTGCGAGCGCCTGCCCGACGGCGGAATTCACGATGGAATTCGAGACCACTCCGCGAACCGTCTGCATGGCCTCCAGGATGGGCACACCACTCTCCAGGAGCGTGCCCAGGGTGCGGCAGAACCGCGCGATCTCGATCTTCTGCATGTAGGCGCCCACGACCGGCAGGCCGAGCAGAAACCGGTCCCGGAAGACCTTCCCGCGGGAACTGCGCACCGCCGCGGCCAGACCCGCGACGCCGAGGCCGATCGCCAGGGCCATGTGCCACCAGTGCTCCTGCAGCGCGATGCCGGCCTTGAACATGACCAGGGTCATGGTCGGAATCTCCACGCCCATGTCCTGAAAGATGCCGGCGAACTTGGGCACCACCAGAACCAGCATGAGAACCATGGAAACCAGGGAGGTCAGGGTCAGGATGATCGGATAGATCATGGCCCCGAAGAGGAAGCTCCTGAGTTCGTGCATCTCCTCCAGATAGGCGGCCAGACGGCCGAGAATGGTCGGCAGGGCCCCGCCGGTCTCGCCGGAGCGCACCATGTTGACGAAAACCGGCGGGAACTGTGGATGCCTGGACATAGCCTCCCAGAACATGACCCCCTCCCGCAGGTCCGAGTGGATGCCGCGCAGCACTTGGGCCACGCCCCGTCGATCCGCGTGCAGGTCCGTGAGGACCGAAAGCCCGCGCGCCAGAGAAATGCCCGCCTCCAGCAGGACGGCGATGTCCTCGGCTATGGAGATGAGATCGCGGGACGTCAGGCGCGAACGCCTCCACGGCAACGACAGGGAGAACGATTTTCTCCCGGACATCCCGGCGGGCCTGGCAAGCTTGGTCTCGAACGGCTCCCGCTGGATGCGCAGGGGGATGAGCCCCCTGGCCTGCAGCTTGGCCACGACCGCGGCTTCGTCGCCGTCCGGCGAGGGGATGGTCCCATGCACGACCTTGCCTTGGGGGTCTATGGCTCGATAATGAAACATACCCATCGACTCCTCTTACATCCCCGTAACCCGGATCATTTCCTCGATGGACGTGACCCCCCGGCGGACCTTGTCCAGCCCGTCGTCGCGCAGCAGTCTCATTCCCGCACGCAACCCCGCCGCCGTGAGTTCCGCCGTGCTGCGCTTCAAGAGAATTATTTCACGAATTTCATCATTTATTTCAAGAAGTTCAAAGATGGCGACGCGGCCCTTGTAGCCTGTCTGGGCACAGCGCGAACATCCTTTGGGACGGAAGACCCGGGCGTCCCCGGAAGGGTCGAATCCGAAACGCGGCCGGAGTTCCACCGGCACGTCGTAAACCTCCTTGCAGGCCGGGCAGAGCACCCGGACCAGACGCTGCGCCATGATGCCTATGATGGAGGATGCCAGCAGGTAGTCCTCTGCGCCCATCTCCATGAGGCGTGTCACCGCACCCGCCGCGTTGTTCGTATGCAGGGTGGAAAAGACCAGATGACCCGTCAGGGCCGACTGGATGGCGATCTCGGCGGTCTCCTGGTCGCGGATCTCGCCGATGAGGATCACGTCGGGGTCCTGGCGCACGATGGACCTGAGGCCCTTGGTGAAGGTCAGCCCCGAAACCTTGTTGACCTGGACCTGATTGATGCCTTCGAGTTCGTACTCCACCGGGTCCTCGACGGTGATGATCTTCTTGTCGGAGGAATTGATGTCGTTCAGGGCGGAGTAGAGGGTGGTGGTCTTGCCGCTGCCCGTGGGGCCGGTGACCAGGATGATGCCGTAGGGCTGTCGGATGAGCCTGTTGAAGGCATCCAGTTCCCGATCCGGGAACCCCAGCGAACCCAGGGAAAAGCTGATGCTCTGCTTGTCCAGGATGCGCAGGACGATGGATTCGCCATACATGACTGGCAGGGTCGATACGCGCAGATCGATGTTCTTGCCGGCGATCTTGATCTGGATGCGCCCATCCTGGGGCAGGCGCCTCTCGGAGATGTCGAGCTGCGACATGATCTTGATTCGCGTCGTGACCCCCTGCAGCATGCGCTTGGGCAGGGACTCATGATCGTACAGCAGGCCGTCTGCGCGGAAGCGCACCTGCACCCGGTCGGCGAAGGGCTCGATGTGGATGTCGCTGGCCCCGATCTCCACGGCCCTGGTCAGGATCTGGTTGACGGCCTTGATGATCGGCGCTTCCGAAGCGAGATCCCGCAGCCCCTCGATGTCCGTTCCCACTCCGTCGTCGCCGCTCTCCTCGGCCGGCGCCTCGCTCCCGCCGAAGTGGGTGCGGATCCAGCCGCGGATCGTCTCCTCGCGGGCCAGCAGCAGGCGCAGGCTCCGCCCGGGGTAGAATCGGCCAAGCACGTCGAGTGTCCGTGCGCACAGCGGGTCGTGAACGACCAGAAGTATCTCTCGCGGGCCGCCGCTCAAAGGAAAAACGAGATGCTCCTCCAGAAACGTGTGCGCAAGGCCGGAGAAGGCCCCCGCCTCGTAGTCCTCCGGCAGGATATCCGTGATCCCGATCCGGAAGAACTCCGATGCCGCCGCGAGATAATCGTCCTCGCTGACCACGCCCATGCGCACGGCCGTCAGGTACAGCGGCTCGTTGTCCTTCTTGACTTGGGACAGGCGCTCGCTCTCCTTTCTAGAGATGAGCCCCTTGTCGAACAGTGTCTGCAAAAATGACATGGCGCTCCTAAACCGTGGCCATGCGGTATTCGTGGGCCACCCGCCCTGCGGGCAGATGGGCCAGAGTGATATATCTGACAATGACGGACGAGCCGTCGTAGTCGACCAGCGTGAAACCCGGCTCGCGCACGGCCTGGGCGTAGCCCGTGACGTCGCTGTCGAAAAGCCAGGGCGCTCCCGCGCTGCCCACGCACGTGTAGTGCACTCCATCCACTTCCATATCGGTGAAGACGTGGTCATGGCCGTAAAAAAGAGCCCGCACGCCGTACCTGACCAGCAGGTCGTGCACACGCGCCTGTTCCCCGACTTTCGCGGCCCGTCCTCCGCCACGTCCGTAGCGGGAATTGAGATCGTCGGCCCCGTAGCCCCCGACGGTGTGATGAATGAAGACGAGCTTCCACTTCTCACCGGAACCGGCCAGGACGCGCTCAAGCCAGGCGAACTGATCCCGTCCGAGAGTCCAGTCGTCAGCCCGCCCCTCGGTTGAGCCGATAGCGTGGTCGGAAAGCGTGTAGCCCGTCACGTTGAGGACGACGCACAGCACGTCGGACCATGTGAATGCGTAATAATCCTCGGCGGGACTGCCCCCCTGGGGGTACGTCGCCGGATCGGGATTGGGCATGAACAGCATGCGAGCGGCGCGGGCGCGGGCGCGCTCGGCCTGCGAGTGCCAGCCATTCTCCCCGTCCCAGTTGCCGTTTACGTGGAACACTGGGCAGGCCCCCGGCAGGGCTCCGAGACACGAGCGCAGATGACCGTAGAGATTCGGGCCCATGCGGTCGTGCGTCATGGGCCCGCCATGAGAGGATAGGGTCTGAAAATTGTCGCCCAGAAGGATCGCAAAATCGACGTCCCTGGCCAGGGCGGCCTCGCAGGCGGCCTGACACAAGGCCCCTCGGCTCCCGTAGCCGGGAAGAAGGTGCATGTCGGAAATGAGAGCGGCGGAAAATCCGGCCCCGGGCAGCGGTCTGGTCGAGAACATGCCGGAATGGACAACTTGGCTCGGGCTGTCATGCGTCGAGAAAATCTCATAGCTGTAGACTCTTCCGGGAGTGAGCCCCATGATCCGGGTTTCCAACACCCCGTCAGCGGGAAAAGCGTTCTCCCCGGCCTGACACCAGACGCCGCCCTCTGCGGGCCGATGCCTGCACCGCAGCAGGCCCTGCATCTCCGGACCGGCGAGAACGTTGATCGTCACGCCGTCCTGCTGCGGCCGGCCGAGCATCGGAGCACACGGCAGAGCGGCCGACGGATTCCGGGCAACGAGGAATTCCGGCATGACCAGTCCGGCCCCGAGCAGTTTGCAGAAGTCGCGGCGGAGCATCTCAGCACCTCACACGGCGAATCGTCGTGAATGCATACCGCCCGGCAAGAATCCCCGGACGTCCGACTCCGGCAATGCGTCCGGTCTGGCTTGCCAGTCCCGTTCTCATGACCCGCTTCTGTCCCCGACATAGATGTCGCGGCTGTCGATGTCATAGGTCCAGGGCAGCCCAGCGTTCTTCCAGCCGTTGACTCTGCGCTGGCCGAAATGCGGACTGCTCGTGTCCTTGACCTTGTCCCCTTCGAAGCCGCCTTCGAGGTTGAAGACCCTTTCCGCTGGCCAGCCGCCTGCTATGCAGGCCGCACAGGCCTTGGCCGACCGCCCGCCGCTGCGGCAGAAAAAGACAAGGGTGTCACGGGAACGGTCGAAGCGGGAGAAGACCTCCTTGGTGAAATCCGGATTGGGAGTTTCGCCGTACTGCTTGCCATCGAATGTACCGGACCAGAACAGGAGAGGAATGTTACAGGCCCGGGCGGGATGCCCCACTAATTGATATTCCGGCTGAGTGCGCACATCGACCAGATGGACACGCTCCGGCTCCGCCTGCACCATCCTGAAGGCGGCATCAGGGGGGATCGACACATAACCCGGAACCTCGCCGGCCACTACGGACTGGCCGCACATGAAACTCAACCACAGCAGATAAATGATCGCTCTCATACAACTTACCTTGTCATTGAAGGGAGAAAACTCATATCCATACCCCGACCACTGTCTCACAACGCGTCAATCTGCGGCTTGCACCAACCGAGCCACTCAAATTTAAGCTGTATTTCCAGAGCACTGGAAAAAAAAGCCGCAAACATGAGGCTCCTCGGCCCGCTAACCGAGCGGCGCACCGCACACAATCACGAAAATTTGCGCCGATATCCGCACACAAGCCCTCGCCCGGCCCGGTTTTTCAAGGATTCCTGCCTAGCTCACATCCATAACAAACTCCCGGCAAAGTCATGCCGGGAGTTTGTTTTTAGGGTTTGTCTTGTGCGGTCTTGACCGCGAGGAGGGTTAGTACCCGCCCGCGTGGCCTCCGCCCGTACCGCCTCCGGCACCGCCGCCACCGGCGCTGATGCCGCCGCCGAATCCGAAGCCCTTGAACGTCTTGCCCCATTTCTTGGGATCGTTAATGAGTCCCTTGGGCTTGAGGCTCTTGCCCTTCAAGCCGCTGAACTTGGGATCGTAGCGCAGTGCCCTGAAGACCTGGGCGTCGACTCCGGCCGGGCGGTGCTTGTACCAGGTTCCGGCAGGTTCATACGAGGGGTTGAGATCCTGCTTGATTCTCGTCTGGTTGTCAGGAGGCAAGCCGAACGGGTTGACGAACTCCCAGGCGACTTCCGCGCTTCTGCAGAGCAGGTAGTCTTGCCAGCTGTATCCATCGACCACACCATCATTATCTCTGTCCGGCATGGGCTTGAGTTCGCCTGTTATGGCGCTCGTGGAGTGCGCTGGGTATTTGCTCAGGTCAGGCCGCGTGATCTCGACCAGGTGACCGGTCTCGCCCACGCAGACCAGGGTGCTGCCGTTGGGCAGGCGCTGGGCGCCGGAGATGTGGCCGCTGAACACGCCCGCCTTCTCGTACTTGCCGAAGGCACTGGACGTCGTGAAGTACATGCTGACCTGATTGGACAGGTCCACGCCGGAACCTTTCGCGCCCGTCGCACCCACATTGGTCACGCCCGCGTCGGTCTGCTTCACGTACGGCGCCGTCTTCCAGTATTCCCTCTTCTCCACATCCGACATGGCCGTGCTGCCCTGGAAGGCGTTGGCATCGGTGGTGTAAGGGTTGATTTCCACGACGGCCGAGCCGCCGTCCACATAGGGCGAACCGGCGTTGGAGAAGAGCAGGAAGTTGCCGGCGCCGGGCAGCCCTTCGGGAATCCAGTGCACACAGTGGGATCCGCCGATCTGGCTGTCATGCTTGCCGTAGGTGGTCGTTGTCGTGGTGACGCCGGTCTTCTTGCTCGTGCTCGTGCTCGTGGCGATGCCGGCGGGGTTCTTGGTCGTGTCGTACTCGCTCGGATCACCCCAGCGATAGACCAGATCTCCCATGGATCCATAGGCCTGCTCAGTGCTGAGGTCGTGCTTGGCCACGTAGAAGGAGGACTTCTTGACCGGGTTCATCAGGATTTCCTGACGGGACGGGTTGTAGGAGATGGCGTTGGCGTGGGTGTTGTCGCCGGATATGGAGGAACCCGTCGACACGTAGATCTTGCCGTAGTCCGTGCGGGCCGTGGCCGAATAGCTCGGCGTGCCGGGGTTGTAGTCCTGGGCCAGGCGGTCGAAGATCTCCCATTGCCAGACTACGTTGCCGTCCATGTCGAACTCGATGATGGCGTCGGTGTCGCAGTATCCTTCCACAGCGCCGAAGCCGCCGCCTTCACCGGCGGGCAGGCCCGCGGCAACGACTTCCGCAGGAAGCCTGAGGACACGCGCATTGGCGAGGATGGTGCGTTGCTCCTTCATCGGATCCTTGATGACGATCCAATCGTGATGGAAAATGGTCTGCCGTTCCACTCCGTCGGAGCAGACGATCTTCGGAGCCTTCCAGCGCTTTGTGACTTTACCCTTCCAGTCCATGAAAACCAGATCGCCGTAATCGTGGCGGGACCCCGTCATGCCGAAGATGAAGCCGTCCTCGGTCAAATAGGGGTTGCCCAAGGCGGGCCAGACGTTGACCACGTTGCTCTGCATGTCGATGAGAAAGGTGCTGTCGGAAACGTCCGGATAGTACAACGTGTATCCGTTGAAGGCCTTTTTCTTGTCCCAGTAGGTCGTGCCCGTGGGACCGGAGAGCAATTCGTAGGCGAATGCCTGGCCCGCCATGAGCAGGATCAGCAGCGCCGCGACGAAAAATCTTCCTTTGTTTGTCATATTCCTTCTCCTTTAGGCTCAATCTTCGGAACCGAAGCGGCAGG
>DHWB01000011.1:454541-821435 GCA_002412965.1 Desulfomicrobium sp. UBA5193 | reverse complement strand
AATTGTTGTCGTTTCGCCGTCCACCACGGGTGCGGGGCTGGCCGCCGAGGTTGACGTGGAAGTGCAGCTTGTCCTTTTCATCGGAATGCATGGGCAGGATGGCGTCGTTGGGACAGACCATGCTGCAGGTCCCGCAGCCCACGCAGGCCTGATGCGGGGCCGTGCGCTGCCGGATGCCGTAATAGATGGTGTGCTCGTTCTCGGGCTTGTTCTTGAAACCGGACGGAACGGAGATGATGCGCTTGCGAAAGGTGCCGAGCTCCAGGGACTGCATGGGGCACACGGCGCAGCACTGGCCGCAGAGGGTGCAGCGGTCCTTGTTCCACTCAATCTGCCAGGGCAGATCCTTGATGCTCAGTTGGGAAGGGCTAATGGCTGTGTTTGCCGACATACTTTGATCTCCTGACGGTCCGGGCCGACAATGGCCGAATCAAGATGCATGGGTTGAAAATCCTGGGCCTTGTCACGATCGGGGATGGCCAGGTCCAGGCCGCAAATCTCCGAGGAGAACGCATACAGGCCCGGACGACCGCCGACCACGCCGGGGCGCAGCTTCTTGCTGTCCTGGACCATGAACATGGACTTGTCCGGCAGGCAGCCGATGACGCAGTTGGGACCGTCGATGATGAGGCGGCGGCAGATCTGCTTCAGTTTGGCCAGGAACTCCTTGTCCGGGTGGTCTTTCAACTCATGGTCTTTCAAAGGCGTGATGATGTGCTTGTACGCATCGAAGGGCAGCCCGAGCTTGCGGATGGTGTAGTGCAGGATGTGCGTGAAGACCTCGGAGTCCGAGTTGTAGCCTTCGTAGCCGGGCACGCCCTGGCCCATGAGGTAGTCGCGGATGGGCACGAAGGCCGTGTTCTCGCCATTGGTCATGGTGCTCAGGCCTTCGATGAAGAAGGGGTGGCAGGCGTACAGATTGATGGCGTAGTTGGTGTTCTGGCGCCCCTGGGCGAGGATGAGGCGGCTCTTGATCTCGGGCCGGTCCAGCCCCAGATATTCGCCGACCTGCAGCGGATCGCCGATCTCTTTTATCATGACCGTGTCCGGCCAGAAGGAGAAGACGGTGATGTCTTCGTCGGCCAGGCCCATGTGCTTGAGTTCAAGACGGATCTTCAGGTAGCCGAGTCCCTTTTCCTCGTCGCTCAGGCCACTCCAGGCGGCGGGGATGTCATAGGCCCGCACGATGTAACGCTCCCGCTTGGGGGTCCATGTGGGCATGGCTCCCTTGGGGGTGATGGCGAGGTCGTACTTGAGGGTAAACCCCTTGCCGCTCATGAAGGCGTCCAGTCGCTGGACCCCGGCTTCGGTGAAGATTCCAGACAGGATGGGGCTGCTCTTCATGGACTCGAACGGGCCGCCCAGATCCGACAAATAAAGGCCGACTCCTGATCCGTCGTGTCCCTCGCGCATGACATCCAAGGCCCGGATGGCATCCATGGGTGAGACGGGTTCGCTGCTGGTCAGCGCAAACAATCGACACATAGCGCGCTACTCCCTTTGCTGTTCAGCTCCTGACCACCAGGTGGTTGTGTAATAAATATGACAGAATTGTCATATTTTCACGGGGCAATCAGGTAATAAATGACAAATTTGAATAAAAAAACAGGGCCTGATCTGTAATCAGACAGGGATGGAAGCAGAAGCAAGGAAGGGGCCAAAATCGATTATCGGGACGGGAAAAATTCCGCCCGAAAAAGGAGGCGAACCTTATTTTTGGTGGGTGTTATTCCCAAGAAATGGGAATGGCAACCATTCGGCGTTGGGATGAAAGGGACGGGTCGCACGGCTGCGGCACGGCTCGCATCGAGGCGCCGATGCTTCATCTTATGAAAGATCAGGGTATTCGGAATATGAATTGTGCAATCAGCACCAGAGTACGTGCGGAGAAGTCCGAGGATTATTCATGAATGATGTGGAATGAATAATCTGGGATATTAATTATATTCAGACTGAAAATATACTTGCAACTACCTATTATCTCGGAGTAAGTACCCAAAGATTTATCTTGAGAGGGTTGAGGTCGTAGAGGTTGATCACAGAATTCATAGCCGCTGGCATGAATAATATTTGCCCACATTTTGTAAAATTACGTTAACTTGTTTTATTTTGTTATTCAAAAATATCTACATATTTATGTAATACGCGAATCTGAGTTTTTCAGGAGGAAGCAATGAGGCGAAGCGTGTCGTTCTGGAGCAAATCCTTTATGGTTTGCTGTACAAAAAATTTGTTGATTTCTTTTGTTTTCCTTTCGTTTTCCCTGCCTGCGGCAGCTACAGGATTGCTGGATGTGTACAGGCAGGCAGTCCAGAATGATCCTGTTTTTCAAAGCTATCAATTTCGAACTTTCGTAGCCCAGGAAGGAAAACGGCAGGCTCTGGCCGCCATGCTTCCGACGGTGATGGCCACCGGCAGCTATATGCACAAGAGTCAGGATATCGTCAGCAGTGACAACGAGGTCTACGGTTCCGGTAATTCAGAGTACGGAACGACCGTCTATGCAGTGACCCTGACTCAGCCATTGTTCAACTGGGCTTCTTACACCGGGTGGAAGCAGGCCGAGATCGTCCGTGCCCGCTCGGAGATGGAATACGTTCTGGCCGGCCAGGAATTGATCACGCGGGTCGCGGACCTCTATTTTCAGGCTTTGGCGGCCAAGGACAGACTTGATTATGTCCTCGTCGAGCAGACCGCCGTCGAGAAGCATCACGAACTGGCCCAGAGCCGCTCGGACATGGGGCTCATCCCCATCACGGACCTGTATGACGCCAAGGCCCGTCTGGCCGCCACCGAGGCCCAGACCATCGAGGCCCGCAACAGGCTCACCGATGCGTTGCAGGCCTTGAGTGAAGTGACTGGCTCGCCCGTGGATGATCCCATGTATCTGGGCCCGAACGTCAAGCTGAAAGGCCCTGAACCGGCAAGCCTTGACGCATGGCTGTCCGGAGCCCTCGAAGGAAATCCGGCCATCGAGATGAGCAAGAAGGCCGTTGAAGTGGCCGAACTCGAAGTGAAGCGTCAGAATGCCGGCCATTACCCGACCGTGGACCTGATCGGTTCCTTCGACAACGAAGACACCGAGGATTCCCTTTTCGGTGGAAGCAGCGAGGTCGAAACGTACAAGGTCGGGGTGCAACTCTCGGTGCCTCTGTATCAGGGCGGGGAGGTCGCCTCCAAGGTCCGCTCCGCGCGGCACGAGGTCAGCATTGCCCGGCAGGAGCTGGTCAAGCAGACCAGAGCGGTGGAGCGCAAGACGCGTTCGGCCTTTCTCGGCGTCGACAGTTCCCTCAAGCGGGTGGACGCTCTCGCGCAGTCGGTCGATGCCAACAAGCTGGCTCTTGAGGCCAAACAGGAGGGCTTCATGTCCGGACTGTTCGCCAGCTTGAGCGTCCTGGACGCCGAAAGGGATTTGGCCCTGGTCAGCATCGACCATGCGCAGGCCCGCTACGACTACATCCTGAACAGCCTCAGGCTCAAGCAGGCTGTCGGCACCCTGGCCGAAAAGGATCTGCTGGATATGGAAAACTGGCTTGTGAAATAGCTCCGGAAACAGGCCGCGATGTCGGTTCCGTTGAGAGCCACAGGAGGGTATGGGCATGTTGAAGCGTCTGCGCGCACGAATCGCCAAGTTACGGGGTGATGCCGTCACCCGGATCGAACCCCGGCGCAAGATGAGGTTTGAGACCCTGGAGCCCCGCATCCTGCTTTCGGCGGATCTGGGCATGGAGCACCCTGATCTTGCCCCGCAGGACCAGACGACGACGGTAGCCATCGAACAGCCCCTCGACCAGACGGCGGTCCCGGCCGCTTCCTCCTCCGACGATAATCTCGCCGCCGACAGGCTTGATCTGGCCCGCTCGACGGAACTGGTCTTTGTCGACCCTTCGGTGGGCGACTACGAGTCCCTTCTGGACGGCCTGCGCAATCCTTCCGGCAACCTGGTCAACTACAAAGTTCATCTCTTGACCTCGGGCGAAGACGGCTTCGGGCAGATCAGCGACATCCTGCAGAAACGCGGCGACGTGAACGCCCTGCACATCCTTTCCCACGGCTCCGAGGGCGAGGTGCGCCTGGGTGGCAGTGTTCTGAATGCCGAGACTGCGAGTCTGCATGCTGACGATCTCGGGAAGTGGGGTGAAGCGCTGAGCGAGAACGGTGATATCCTGCTCTACGGGTGCAACGTGACTGCGGGAGAGCAGGGGATTGCGTTCATCGAGTCCCTGTCCGCACTGACCGGCGCCGACGTTGCCGCCTCAGGCGACGCCACCGGGTCCGCGAATCTGCGCGGGGACTGGGACCTGGAGCACACCGTAGGTTTTGTACAAGCCGAGACCTTGTCCTTCGGCACTTACGATGCCCTGATGTCCGGCTTCACGAGTACGTCCGCCGACGAGACCTTCGTGGGCACCGCTGGCGGCGACACCTACTTCTTCTCCGACGATTGGGGCACCGACACCGTCACCGATATCGGAGGCGCGGTTGACACCCTCGATTTTTCCGACGTCACCACGGATATGACCGTGACCTTCCACGCCGACGGCAGCGTTTCCGCAGCCAGCGGCGCAAGCATCCTCGAACGTGCGTCCGGCTTGGAGAAGATCGTCGCCGGCTCGGGCGTCAACACGTTTGTCTTCGAGAACGGCGCGACGTTCACTGGCACCATCGCCGGCGGCACAGGCGCGAACATCCTCGATTTTTCCGCGCTGGCCTCGAATCTGACCGTGACCTTCAATGACGACGGCTCCCTGGTTCTGGGCGCGGGCGGCAGCAGCGTGGCCTACACCGGCAGCGTGGCGACGCTGCTGGGCGGATTGGGTAACGATACTTTTGTCTTCAAGAACGGCGCGGCCTTTGCCGGTGCCCTCGACGGCGGCGCGGGCACCAATACGGTTGATTTCTCCGCCTTCAGCGCGGATCTGAGGGTCACCTTCCACGCCGACGGCACCTTGTCCGTGGCCGACGCGGACGGTCTGTTGACCCAGGCCGATGGCATGGCCGCGTTCATCGGCGGCGCTGGCAACGACACCTTCGCCTTTGCGGAAAATGCGACCTATGCTGGCAGCATCAACGGCGGCACTGGCGCCAATGCCCTGGACTACTCGCTTTCAAAAGCGAGTCTGACCGTGACGTTTAAAGTCGACGGCAGCCTGACCCTGGTGGACGGCTCCAATACCGCGACCTATTTCGGGTCGTTGGCGACCGTTCTGGGCGGCTCGGGCAACGACACCTTCGTGTTCAAGAACGGCGCGACCCATGCCGGGAGCATCAATGGCGGCTCCGGCATCAACACTGTCGATTTTTCCGATTACGCGACCCCGGTCCTGGTCGATTTGGCTGGCGGCACCATGTCCGTGGGCGGGACCATTGTCGGCACGTCCATGACCGGCTTTTCCGGCGCCACCACAGTGGATTCCCTGAACCTGGGCGCTGGTTTGGACACGTCCACCCTGACGGCGGACACGACCCTGGCCAGTCTGGGCGTGACGCCAAAAACCCTGACCGCCTCGACGCTGCTCAGCTCCCTCAATGATGGCGCAGGAGTAGCTCTGATTTTTGGGAAGGATCTGCGCATCACCCTGTCTAATGAAGCGGTGGTCGATGTGGATCTCGGCGCGGCTGCGACCGTCGGCGACGTGCTCAATGCCATCAAAGCGGCGGATGCCCGGATCACGGCAAGTATCAATGCCGCCGGAAACGGCCTGACGCTCAGCGATTCGGCAGGCGGGACGCACGCCATCACCGTGGCCAACCGCACCGGCTCCACCACGGCCACGGACCTTGGGCTTGACGACATCTTCATGGCGGACGACCTGGAAGGCCGCACCCTGGTCAACGATCTGCGCATCACCCTGAGCGACGGTACGCTCATCGCCGTCAGCCTGGCCGGGATGACCACAGTCCAGGGTGCCCTGGACCGCATCAACTCCTCCAGCAGCCTGCTCACCGTGTCCCTCAATGACCGCGAGAACGGTTTAGTGCTGTATGATAGTGCGGAAGGTTCCGACGATCTGACCGTGGAAAACATGTACGGCACGGGCGTGGCCACGGCCCTGGGCATTGCGGGCAGCGGTGCGGGCGCGGAACTGGCGGGCACGTCCCTGCTTTCGACCATCGGCATCACCCTGCGCACCGGCATCACCGTCGCGGTCAATCTCGGCGACTGCGACACGGTGCAGGATATCCTCGATGCCATCGAGGCGGCGCATGGCAGTCTTGCCGCGGCCATCAATGGTTCCGGCGACGGGATCACCGTCACGGATTCCTCGGGCGGTCTCGGGAATTTCAGCATCGCGGATCTGAACGGGTGCACCGCAGCCACGGATCTTGGAATTGTCGCAAACGTGGCTGCCCCGACCATCACCGGATCGGCCCTGGCTTTTGGCGTCGTGTCCGGAAGTCTGAGCAATATCGCCAATGTCATCGGCGGGGTCTCGGATGATCGTCTGGTCGGCAACGTCCAGGGCAATGCTCTGACCGGCGGCGAGGGCGCGGACACGTTCGTGTTTGCCGGGGCCTGGGGCACCGATACGGTCAGCGATCTGGGCGCAAGCGGCGTGGACACCCTCGACTTTTCCGGGATCGCGGCGGCTCTGACCGTGACCATCCTGGCTGACGGCGGAGTGACAGTTTCGGACGGCACGAACACGATGAGCACGACCTCCGAGATGGAGAAGATCATCGGCGGTTCCGCGACCACGACCTTTGTATTCGAGAACGGGGCCGAGTTCGCTGGCGTCCTGGACGGCGGCAGTGGCACGGCATCCCTCGACTATTCAGCCTACACTACGGCGATCAGCGTAAATCTGACTTTGGGCACGGCCACGGGCGTTTTAGGCGTCGCGAACATCGTCAATGTGATCGGCGGCGCGGGCGACGACACGCTGACCGGCGACAGCCAGATCAACACCCTGAGCGGTGGCGCGGGCGCGGACTCGCTCACCGGTGGCGGTGGTGCGGATGTGCTGATCGGTGGCGCGGGTGACGATATCTACATCATGAAGCCGGGCGCGGGCACGGTGACTATAACCGAGCTTGCGGACGGCGGCACGGACACATTGGATTACACCGCGTACACGGGGGCGGTCAGCGTCAGCCTGGCAATGGACGCGGCCACGGATACCACTGGCGTGGCCAACGTCGAAAAGGTCTTGAGCGGCGAAGCCGACGACGTGCTGACCGGCACGGACGGCAACGACACGTTCGCGTTCGGCGACGACTGGGGCGTGGACACCGTGACCGACACGACATCCACTGATACGGACACCCTGGATTTCTCGGCCGTGACGGCCGATCTGACATTTACGTTCGGTGCCGGGGCCACGAAGCCGGTGTCCGTGACTGACGGAGACGGTAATTCCGTGTCTGGCGTGACGAGCGTCACGGTGCTTAAAAGCGGCAGCGGTGACGACTCCTACGTGTTCCAGAACGGCTGGGGCGCGTTTACCATCGCCGATGCCGGTTCCACGGATTTCGACACCCTCGACTTCTCGGCCGTGACGGCCGATCTGACGTTCACCGTGCACGCCGACGGCACGCTGTCCGTCACGGACGGAAGCAATACCCTCGAAGTGACCGCGGGCATCGACAATATCATCGGCGGTTCGGGCGATGATTCCGTCGTGTTCAAGGACGGTGGGACCTTTGACGGCTATATGGATGGCGGAACGGGCTCCAATACCCTGAACTATGCCGCGTACACGACGTCCGTGACCGTGGACCTGACCGACATGGATGCGCTCAGTTCCGTGGACGAACTCATGCCGGGGCTGGCCACGGGCACGCTGGGCATCAACCGCATCCAGAACATTGTCGGCGGCTCTATGACGGCCGACGTGCTGATCGGCGCGGGGCAGGACAATTCCTGGACCATCTCCGGCAGCAATTCCGGCACGCTCAACGGCACTCTCACATTCTCCGGAATGGAAACCTTGGTCGGTCAGGACGAGTATGCGGACACCTTTACCCTGACCGCGTCCGGCAGCGTTGACGGCACCCTGATCGGCAGCACGGACGAGACCGCCACGGGTCTGGACAGAATTATCGTGAGCGGCGGCTCCGCGACCGATGTCACCTATTATATCACCGGCGTTGATTCAGGAGTCGTGCTGCACGGCACGGATACATGGCTGCGCTACGGAGGCGTGGAGCTGGTCACGGACGAATCCACGGCCGCGACGCGCACGGTGGACTACGTGGTCGACCAGACCGCCACGATTTCCTTCGGCGGTTCTCTGGCCCAGGGACAGGCATGGGGGCTGCTGATCGACGGCACGGAATACGTCCATACCGTGGCCGCCAATGAGCGGGTCCAGGACGTGGCCGCTGGCCTGGCTGGCCAACTCGCCACCGCCGGGTATCTGACTACGGTACAGGGCAACACCCTGGTCGTGACCAAATTGACAGCTGGCGCCATGACCGTATCCACGGTCCGCGCCAACATGACCTTGACCCTGCCGACCTCCGCCGTGGTTTCCGCGAAGGTGGCAGACACCACGAATGTGGGCCTGCGCATCGGCCGCGACGATCTGTCCGGTCTGATCACCGTGGTCAGCATGAACGCCGCATTCGGCTATTTCCAGTTTGCCGATCCCACAAGCGAAATGATCGTCAAGGGCGGCTCGGGAGATGACACCTTTTCTGTGGGGGCGTTCACGATGGGCGCCGCGTTGACCCTCAACGGCGAGAGCGGCGACGACACCATCGCCTATGATGTCCAGGTCGGCAACGCGGCCACCGTGGACGCGTCTTCCGCCACAACCACGTCGCTGGTCTTTTCCGGAACGCCGCACGCCGGCGAGACGTGGTCTGTGGCCGTGAGCGTGGTTGTCGATGGCGAAGAATATGTCTCGGAATTTTCGTATACTGTGGCGGAAGGCGAGAATCTGGCGGACGTGGTCCAGGCCCTGGCCGTGCAGGTCAATACCTCGACGGATTATGCCGCCGGAAGCGAGGGCGGAACCCTGACCATCGCCAGTGTGGCGGGCTTGAGCATGACCGTGGAAACCAGTCTGTTCTCCGCGACTCAGGGCGAGGTCTATGCCTCGCAGGGTACCACCACGGGCGTGGTGCTGACGGGAACACCGGTTGTCGGCCAGGCGTGGACCATCACCCTGGACGACGTCGCATACACGCATACCGTAACCGCCGGGGAAACCCTGGCCGAGGTGCAGGATGCGTTGTCCGCCCTGATCAGCGCGGCCTCGGGCTATGCTTCCGGCGTCACGAACGGACTTCTCACCATCCTCAAATTTTCGGGCGACGCATTGCGGGTCAGCGCGGACGTACCCGTTGGTGCCTCTTCCACGGTCGCCCCGGTCGTATCATCCACGAAGGTCGTCAACCTTGATGGCGCGCCCGTGGTCGGCGAGTCCTGGACCATCACCGCGGACGGTACGGACTACACGCATGATGTCGTCTCTGGCGAGGATTGGGCCACGGTTGTCGCAGATCTGCAGAGCCAGCTTGAAGACGACGGCTATGCCACGGCGGTGAAAGAACACTACCTCATCATCACCTCGTCCGCGTCCATGACCGTGACCACGACCTTGACGGCCAGCGCAAGCGCCACGGCAGGCGCAACGTCACCGCACAGCGCGATAGTTTATTTTGAAGGCGTGCCGACAGCCGGCCAGACGTGGTCCATCACCCTGAGTGACATCACGTATACGCATGTCGTGTCCGGCCACGAGTCCCTGGCCCAGGTGCTGAATGACTTGGCTGGCAAGATTGATGCGTTGCTCGGCTACACGGCTACGATCAAGAACGGCATGGTTGTCGTCACCGCCGTTTCCGGGGCCTCGATCCTGCCGTCGAGCGCGTTGGCTCCCGCAGGTGGAGCGCAAAGCATCACCTATGGCGCGTCCTCCGTAAGTGTGAACGGGTCAGAAATCTTCACCTATGAAAACGTGGAGAATGCCAGGAACCTGATCGTGACCGCCACCAGCGGTGCAGACAATTTGACCCTGTCCAGGTCGGATGCGCGCTTCCAATTGGGCAGCCTCACCTTCGACGATCTGGGTGCGAGCGGTTCCCTGACCATCCGTTTGGGGTACGGCAACGACACGCTGAGCATGGGTGCCGTGGGCTCTTTCTTCACGTCCGCCCTGTCCGTCAGCGGCGGGGACGGCACCGATGTCCTGAATCTGGGCGCTGTCACGAATAATTTTGTCACCCTGGCTTTCGGCACGGACGTGGAGACCGTCAGCGGCGGCGGCACGTTGCAGGATGTTGTCTTCAACGCCTATGGCGCGGACGACAACATCGCCTTCGGCTACTTGTCCCTGACCGCCTTGCCGGCGGCTTTGGCTCTGGGGCCCCTGCTTGGGTCCATCGGGGCGATTGGTCTTGCAGGCGCCGGCATTGCCGGAGCCGTGACCACGGAAGTGGTCCGCAGGACTCCCAACACGGTAGACGTGACCCGCGAGTCGGGCGGAATTCAGATCGTGGACACCAATTGGCTGCACTCCAGCACCGTGGTGGTCAATCCCACCCGCTCTCTGACCATCAACACGGGCGAGGGCATTGATACGCTGAACATCACGGATCTCGGCTCGGTCAATTTCGGACTGACGGCCAATGTCGGCACGACGAGCACGGGCGCGTTGAGTCCGGGTTTTGTGAATTTCGACGGTACGAACATCTTTGCTGGCCGTGATGTGGTCGTCACGGCGCATACCATCATCCTCAAGGAGAACGCCATTGTCTCCACCAGCGCCAGCGGTGGTGCCGGAGACATCGCCTTCAACGGCCACTGGTTCATTCTTGACGAGAACGCGCAGCTGCTGGCCAAGGACTTGAGTACTGCCGCCACGGCAGGCACGGACGGGGACATCACCCTACTCGCCGTCGATGATGCGTCGCTGTGGACGCCGCTGGTGGACGTGGATGTGGCCAATACGGGAGTGACCGTAAAGACCGGCAGCGTGATCCAGGGTCGGGATGTGACCATCAAGGCCATTGCCGACAATCGTACCGTGTTGTCTTCCAACGGAACGATCTCCCAGATTTCCTCCCTCCCCGAGGCGGCGCTTTCCGCCCTCGAAGGCTTGGCCACGGCGGAATTGGCCGTGTCTGTCGTCGTGTCCACGGCGGAAATCGACGTTGCTTTCGGCTCAAGCATCATTGCCCGCGATTTTACCGCTGAGGCGGCCAGTTACGGGTATGCGTCCAGTTCGCCGACCCTGGCGTTCCTGTTTGCCGGTGCGGCCAATGTCGTGGTCACCGATGCCTCCGTGCTCATCGGCGGTTCCGTGACAACCACGCGGGATATGGTCGTGCACGCCATCACGGATCAGACCGTGAAGGCCGATGCGTCCTTCCCCTCGGCCATCAAGGGCGTGGCCATCGGCGTGGCCGTGAACGTGGTCGTGTCTAATGCCACGGCGCATGTCACCGATGATGCCGTGCTGCACGTTGGCCGGGATTTGTACGTTCTTGCCGACAACACGGAGCGATCGCTGACCAAGGCCTTCTCCATGGCCGGCAATGACGGCATTCTCGGCCTGTCCCTGGCCGTGAGCGTGGAGGTCGGCAACACCAACGCCTTCCTGGATGGCTCGGCCATCGTGGGCGAGGATGTGCAGGTCGCGGCGAACATGGTGCAGGACATGGTGCCCATCAAGAAGGTATTTGTAGTGCCGTCGTCGAGTCTTGGCACGGCATCCATGGCCTCCACCGGATCCAATTCCAAGGGCGATGTGCTGGATGATGTCAAGTCCGCCTTGACCGCGCCGTTCTCGGGCATCGCCAAAGGTATTTTCACGACGCTGTCTAACAAGGTCAAATCTGCCCTCGGCAAGGCCGTTGAGAACGGACCGGAACTGCCGGCCGACTTTAATGCCAAGGCCGATATCGCCGGAGCCCTCTCCGTGCTGGTCGACGTGCAGTCTACGCGGGCGCGCATTGGCGACAGCAACGTCGACGGCGACGCCAAGAACGGTGACGTCGAGGCGGGTGGCACCATCGATGTGCTCAGCATTGTCAGCACGGCGCCGTATGTCAGCGCTTCGTCGTCCGCATCCAACAATCCGGATACGGCCGAAGGGAAAAATGCCAGCAAGGTTTCCGGGTCCGTGGCCATTTCCGTGGGCGTGTGCGTCAACACGGCCGAGGCGTTCATCGGGTCCGGTGCTGTCGTTGACGCCGGGTCCACCCTGACTGTGGATGCCGAAACCCTGAACGACTACGTCTTTTCCTGGCTTTGGAATCTGGTCACCCCGTGGCTGGAGACTGCCACCCACACCATGGATGCGGATGCGGATAACTACGTGGGCGGTGTCACCGTGTACACCGGCGACACCGTAGCGGGAGCACTGAACCCCCAGAACGCGGGCGAGATCCAAACCTGGTACGAGTACATCGGCACCAACCCGCACACGGTGAATCTTGCCACGGAGGATTTTTCTGACACCACCCTGTGGGAGTCGCAGAGCCCGTCGTCGCGCAAGCTGGACACGTTCAAGGAGACCCTGACCTCTTATCTGAGCGGTGACTTCGGATTCGGAAACTGGATCGGCAACACCTGGACCCAGGCCACGGCCGACGGAGCCGAACTGTCCCTGGCCGGATCGGTCACGAATCTGAATCTCGTCAATATTGCCTCGGCCGAGATCAAGAGCGGCGCGCAGATCAATCAGGACAGCCTCATGTGGAGCCCGGATCAGGACGTGGTCGTCACAGCCGTGAGCATGAACGAGACGGTCAATCTGATCGGCAATATCGCCCTGCCGGCCATTTCCCTGACGCCCAAGCCCGGTTCAGTCACCACCAAGCTTGGCAACCTGCCATACTCCAAGCTCAGTCTCTCCTCGCTGGAGGACAGCATCGGCGGCGTTGGCGTCAAGGGAAAGAACGGAGCAGGCTTGTCCGTGGTCGGCATTATCAACGTGGATACGGTCACGGCCCGCATAGCGGATGGGGTCAAGCTGCACGCCGATTCCTTGCAGGTCACGGCCGACAACGAGGTGCTGACCGTCAACGTCGGCGCCTCGGGCGGCAAGGCCGGGAATGTGGGCCTCAACGGCACCGTGGGCGTCAACGTAGTGGTCAACAACACGCTGGCCCAGATCGAGAACGGGGCCGAGATTGTTGTCGGTTCGGGCGCCACAGGGGCTGATCCTGAAAGCGCTCTGCTTGTCTCGGCCACGGATTCCACCAACCTGTTCAACATCATGGGCAGCCTGACCATCGGCACCGGCGTGGGCGTGGGCGCCTCCGCAGCCGTCAATGTCGTGGTCCGCAATACCCAGGCCATCATCGGTGATCTGGACACGGACGCGTCGTCCGGTTCGCGCGGCTCCATCACCTCCAGCGGCAATGTGCATGTTAGCGCGGAAAATTCCGGTGTGATCCTGTCCGCCGCCATCTCCGGTGGCGTGGCCACGGGCAAGGAGTCCGGTGGAGAAGGATCGGGTGGCGGAACGACCAACCCCGGCACCGGCGGCACCCAAGGCTCCAACGGCTCCAAGCAGAGCAACCAGGATCTTTCGTCCTGGCAGGGCAAATATGGCAACGTGCTGCAGGAATTTGTCAAGAGCGGCAAGGCCGTGGTCAACAGCGACGTGGCCAAGGTGGCCAAGGATACCGCCGACACGGTCTCCAAGACCTCCAAGTCCAAGAGTGGCGTGGGCGTCTCGGCGTCCGTGGGCGTAAACTGGGTCGACGAGGATGCGCGGGCCTATATCAAGAATGCCGGCGCCATCACCTTGAACAACAACGCCAGCCTGACCGTGGACGCTGCCACGAGCACGGGCGTCATTTCCGTGGCCGGCGGCGTGGCCGTGGCCAAGGGCAGCGGCTCGGGCACGGCCGTGGGCTTTGGCGGGGCCCTGGGCCTGAACGTGCTCTACGGCACCACGGAGGCCTTCATCGACGACGTGACCAGCCTGGAGGTCAACAATCTGGTCATTGATGCCGTGCGCACGGGCTGGACCGTGGCCCTGGCCGCCGGCATCGGCGTGGCCACGGGCTCCAAGGGCGTGGCCATCGGCGGTTCCGTGGGCGTGAACGTCATCACGTACAGCACGGAAACGGGCCTGCGCAACATGACCGGCGAGACCGTGGTGACGGGCGACGTGACCCTGGATGCCGAGGATACCACGGTCCTGGTGGCCGTGGGCGGCTCGGCCGGATTCGGTGGCAAGGCCGGCGTGGGCGTGGCCATCGGCGTGAACGTGGTGGACAACACCGTGCGTTCCGAGATCGACGGGGTCACGGACTTCCAGCATGACGGCGACCTGAACGTGCTGGCGGACAACGCCACGGTCATCGTGGCCGTGACGGGTTCGGCCGGCATCGCGGCCGGGTCCGGTTCCAAGTATGGCGGTGCGGGCACTGTGGCCGTCAATGTGGTCACAACCACGGTGGAGGCCAACGTTCTAAACACCACCGAAACCGTGGAATCGGCGGGCGATTATCTCATCAGCGCCATGGACTTCACGGGCATCTTCAGCTTCGCTGGGGCTCTGGCCGTGGGCAAGACCTTTGGCGGCGGCGCGTCCATTGCCGTGGACACGGTCACGAACACGGTGCGGACGAAGATCGAGGATTCGACCCTTGAAACGAGCGGGTCCTTCACCGCCGAGGCCGAAGAGGGTGCGGTGGTCGTGGCCGTGACCGTGGCCGGGGCTGGCGCGGAAAAGGTCGCCCTGGCCGGTTCCACGGCCGTCAATCTGTTCGTCAACACCATTGAATCAACGGTAACGAACAGTACCATCACTGCCGGTGATGCGGTCACGATCTCGGCCACGGACACGGAAGTCTGCGTGGCTGTCTCCGGCGGCATGGCCGTGTCCACCAGCTCCGCGGCCATCGGCGCGGCCATTGGTCTCAATCTTTCCTTCAATACCGTGGGTGCCACGGTCAGTGGTTCGGATATCACGTCCACGGGTTCGACCATCGATCTGGACGCTTCGGCCCTGGCGGTGATGGTCAGTCTGACCCTGGGTGGGGCGGGCGGCGAGAAGTTCGCCCTGGGCGGCTCCATCTCCGGCTCCATCGTGGCGAACACCGTGGAAGCCGAGGTGCTCTCGGGGGCCACGCTGACCGCAGCAGGAAATGTCGGCGTCACGGCGAAGGGCAACATCGTGGTGGTCATGATCGCCGGCGGCTTTGCCGGCGCGGCCAAGGCCGCCGTGGGCGCGGCCCTGTCCACGGTCTACGAGGGCAACACCATTGGCGTGAAGATCGACGACTCCACCGTGACCTCCACGGGCGGCGCGGTACTCCTGTCCGCCGGCATCGCGCCACCGAGCTCGTCCACAAATCTCTCCGCCCTGCCCATGGGCGTTTCCGGCATCGAACTGCCGGATAGCGTCAGCTCGCAGATCGTCAGTGTCACCGTCGGCGGTGCCGGATCAGGCCAGTACGCGGGCGGCATCGGCATTTCCGTCAACGTCGTGCACAATATTTTGCAAGCGAGCGTCACGAACGGCTCCATTGTCCGCGCCCTGACCGGCGTGGCCCTGACTGCCATCGATTCGTCCGTCATCGACGCCCTGGCCTTCGGCGGGGCCGGGGCTGGCTCCTGGGCCGGCGGCGGCGCCATTTCGACCAATGTCATTACCAATTCCATCACGACCCTCGTGGACGACTCAACCGTCAGTGCCGGTCTGAACGACCTGGGCACGGCCATCGCCACCGGCGGGGACGACGCGGCCATCACCATCGGGTCCACGTCCTCGGCCATCATCCGCGCCCTGGGTCTGGGCGTTTCAGGCGGCGGAACGGGCGCCATTTCCGTGTCTGCTCTGGGCAACGGTGTGGCCAACACGGTCACGGCCACGGTCAGCGACGCCACGGTGCGTGCGGCGGGCGACGTGACCATTGCCGCGCAGGACATCGCGCCGACAGTCATCCCGTCCTGGATGCTGCCGGCAGAGAAGACTGCCGCTGTCGATGACGCCCTGGACGGCTCACCCATCGATTTGGACGCCAACATTTTCGCGGTCAACGTCAGCCTGGCCGGATCAGGCAGCACGGCCATCAGCGCGGCGGTCATGGGCAACGTGGTCGCCAACACCGTGAAAGCGGTTGTATCCGACGAAGCCACGGTGCTGGCCGGCGTCAGGGCGGACAACTATGCTGTGCTCGACAGCGCATCCGATCTGACGGTTAAGGCGCGCAGCGATTCCGGCATCCTCGCCTTTTCCGTGGGCGTGGGCGCGTCGGGCAGCGTGGCCGTGCAGGCCAGCGGCTTTGGCAACGTCATCACCAACCGGACCTCGGTCCTGGTCGAGGATGATACGGCCGATGCCCAGACCACGCGTCTGGCCAGCGGCGGCGATACCTTTGTCACGGCCGAAGATCAGTCCCAGATTCGCTCCCTGGCCCTGAGTGTGGCCTTGTCGGGCAGCGCGGCCGTGTCCGTGCTGGTCGGTGCCAACGTCATCGTCAATGACGTGCACGCCCTTATTTCCGGCTCCACCGTGACCAGCGGCGACGCCCTGGATCTGTCCGCTTCGAACATGACCAGCATTCTGGCCTTCACCGGCGGCGTGGCCGGATCAGGAACTGTTGGGGTCATGACATCGCTTTCCGCCAACGTGGTCACCAACAGGACGACGGCCAAGGCTGAAGACGCGACCATCGTGACCGTGGGCGCCATCACCGTGGAAGCAACAGGCAACGCCTCTATCGACGCTCTGTCCTTTGGTGTTGCGGCGGCGGGGACCGTTGGCGCGGGCGTGGCGCTCTCTGCCAATGTGGTCGCGAATTGGACGGAAGCTCTGATCAGCGGGTCGACTGTCACCTGTGATACATCACTCAGTGTTCTTTCCGAATCGTCAGCGATCATCCGCTCTTTGGGCGTCAACGTAGGTGCGGGCACAGTTGGCGTCAACGTCAGCGTGCAAGGCAATGTGCTGACCAATCATGTCCGGGCGACCGTCGAGAATTCCGCCATCACGGCACACGGGGATATCGTCATTACCGCCCTTGACAAGGCGCCAAGCATCATTCCCGACTGGGTCATTCCGGCCAAGTACCAGTCGATTCTTGACGACTCGCCCATCGACCTGGATGCCAATATTCTCTCGGCCACGATCAATGTTGGCGCCGGGGCTGTGGGTGTCAACGTGGCCCTGGTGGGCAACCTTGTCGTCAATACCACAGAGGCGAGGATCGACAACTCCACCGTCACATCGACGGCCGGCAAGGTGGCGTTGGGTTCCGTCTCTGAATCGGGCATCACCTCGTTCAACGTGGGTGTGGGCGGCGGCGCCGTGGGCGTCAACGTGGTCGGCTACGGCAACATGATCACCAGCACCGTCAAAGCGACGGTTGAAGATGGTTCCGTTATCGACGCCGATGAAGCGGTGGCAATCACCGCCGAAAACAAGGCGACCATCCGCGCCCTGGGGATCGGGGTGGCGGGTGGCGCTGTGGCCGTCGGCGTCATGGCGGCAGGCAACCTGATCGTCAGTTCGACCGAGGCGACCGTTGATCACTCTCAGGTGACCAGTGGCACGACCCTGGATATCGGGGCCTACTCGGATATGGACATTCTGGCCCTCACCGGTTCGGTCGGTGCGGGTGCAGTCGGGGTCAAGGTCAGTTTCGCTGCCAATGTCGTCACCGGCACCACCACGGCCGAAGTGGTTGCCGGGTCGGAACTTGAGTCCGGAGGTGCCACCACCATCGAGGCTGTCAACAGCTCCGCCATCGATACGCTGGCCTTTGGGGTCGGCGGAGGCGCTGTCGGGGTTGGCGTGGCGCTCTCCGCCAATGTCATCGTCAATACTACCGAGGCCCTGATCAGCGGCTCGACTGTGACCAATGCCGCCTCGCTGGACGTTTTGGCCGAGTCCTCGGCCATCATCCGCTCCCTGGCCGTCAACGTGGGTGCTGGCGCTGTCGGCGTCAACGTCAACGTGCTGGGCAATGTGCTGACCAATCATGTCCGGGCGACCGTCGAGGATTCCGATGTCGCGGCGTCCGGTGATATCGTTATTTCCGCCGTGGATCAGGCGCCAAGCAGCATTCCCGACTGGATCATTCCGGACGAGTATCAGGCGGATCTGGAGGCGATTCTTGACGACTCGCCCATCGACCTGGATGCCAACATCCTCTCGGCCACCATCAACGTTGGCGCTGGCGCCGTGGGTGTCAACGTGGCCCTGGTGGGCAACCTTGTCGTCAATACCACAGAGGCGAGGATCGGCAACTCCACCGTCACATCGACCACCGGCAAGGTGGCGCTGGGCTCTGTCTCTGAATCGGGCATCACCTCGTTCAACGTGGGTGTGGGCGGCGGCGCCGTGGGCGTCAACGTGGTCGGCTACGGCAACATGATCACCAGCATCGTCAAATCGGCGGTTGAAGATGGTTCCGTTATCGACGCCGGGGGAGCGGTGGCGATCACCGCCGAAAACGAGGCGACCATCCGCGCTTTGGGGATCGGGGTGGCGGGTGGCGCTGTGGCCGTCGGCGTCATGGCGGCGGGCAACCTGATTGTCAGTTCGACAGAGGCGAGCGTCGATGACTCCGAGGTGACCAGCGGCACGACCCTGGATATCGGGGCCTACTCGGATATGGATATTCTGGCCTTCACCGGCTCGGTCGGCGCTGGCGGGGTCGGGGTCAATGCCACTTTTTCCACCAATATTGTCACCGGCATCACCACGGCCGAAGTGGTTGCCGGGTCGGAACTTGAGTCCGGCGGTGCCACCACCATCGAGGCTGTCAACAGCTCCACCATCGATACGCTGGCCTTTGGGGTTGGCGGAGGTGGTGTTGGGGGTGGCGTGGCGATTTCCGCCAATGTCATCGTCAATACCACCGAGGCCCTGATCAGCGGCTCGACGGTCACCAATGCCGCCTCGCTGAACGTTCTTGCCGAAACTTCGGCCATCATCCGCTCCCTGGCCTTGAACGTCGGCGTGGGAGCCGTGGCCGTCAATCTCAGCGTTTTGGGCAATGTGATTACTTCGAGTACCTTGGCGGCCATCGAGGATTCCGATGTCACGGCCTCCGGTAATATCGTCATTTCCGCCCAGGACAAGGCGCCAAGCGTCATTCCCGACTGGATCATTCCGGACGAGTATCAGGGGGTTCTCAGTTCGAGTCTTCATGATTCCCCCTTCGACCTGAATGCCAACATCCTGGCCGTCAATGTCAGCGTGACTGGTGGCGGCGTGGCCGCGAGCGGCGCCCTGACCGGCAACTTCATCACCAACACCGTGCAGGCGGAAATCGATGATGCCGACGTGACATCCAGCGCGGGCAGCGTGACCCTGGACGCCTCCAGTTCGTCCGGCATCATCGCCCTGACCGCCGGCGTGGGCGTCGCCGGCAGCGTGGCCCTGAACATCACCGGTTTCGGCAACGCCATCGAAAGCGCGGTGGACGCGTCCATCAGCAACGGCTCGGACGTCACTGCTTTCACCACGGCCTCCTTGTCCGCCACGGATTCCTCGTCCATCACCTCCGTCGGCCTCGGCCTGGCAGGTTCCGGATCCGTGGCCATAAACGGCACGGTAGGATACAACCTCATCACCAATTCCATCACCGCTGAAGTATCGGGTTCGAGCCTGACCAGCACCGGCGCGGCCAGCCTTCTGGCGACCTCGGAAGCCGACATCCTGAGTTTTGTCGGCGGCGTGGCTGGTTCCGGCTTGGCGGCGGCGCAACTGTCCCTGACCATCAACGAGATCGAAAACACGATCAGCGCCTCCATCGTCGCCGACGATGCCGGAGCCTCCACCGTGACCGCCGGCTCCCTGTCCCTGTCGGCCACGGACGCCTCGACCATCGACTCCGTGGCCATGGGGCTGTCGGCCGCGGGCTTTGCAGCCGGCGGAGCGGCCGTGTCCAAGAACCTCATCGCCAACGGGGTGAGCGCGACCATATCGGGTTCCGGAGTGACGGCCACCGGCGCGGTCTCCCTTGAAGCGGAGACCTCGGACATCATCCGCTCCTACGCCATCGGCGTGGCCGGCGCAGGACTCGGGGCGGCCAACGCCTCCCTGACCCTGAACGACCTCGGCAACACCGTCACGGCCAGGGTGGAGGATTCGACCGTCACCGCAGGGGGCAATATCTCGCTTTCGGCTTCCGAGACGGCTCCCGCCGTGGTGCCTGATTTCAATTCGGCCATCGCCGCCCCGGCGGGCATGGTCTCCAAGCTAACCGCCGCCCTCCAGGGCAATACGGTCAATGCCAACGCCAATATCGTCTCCTTTGCCGGCAGCATCTCGGTCGGTGGTATGGCAGCGCTTGGCGCGGCTGTAGCCGACAACGCCATCCATGGCACCGTCACGGCGGAGATTGTCGATTCCTCGGCGACCTCGACCGGTGGTTCGGTGACGGTTTCGGCCGTATCCGATGCGGCCATCGCCAGCCTGGCCGCAGGTTTTGGCGCCTCGGCGGGCATAGCGGCCAACGCCTCGGCCGTGCACAACACGCAGACCTCGACGATCCAGGCCGGCATCTTGGGTGAGTCCACAGTTTCCGCGGACGGCGACGTCAAGGTGGAAGCCTCGGATACGGCCGCCATCGACGCCCTGGCCTTCAGCCTGGCCGGCGGGTATGCCGCCGTGGGTGGAGCCGTGGTCGTCAACAGTCTATCCAACACGGTCCTGGCCAGCATCAATGGCGCCTCCGCGAGCCTCAAGGCTGCTGTGACCGACGCCGACACCCTCTTTGTCACGGCGTCTTCGGACTACACGGTCTCGGGTCTGAGTCTGGGCGCGACCCTGGGCTTGGCGGCCGCGGGCGGTTCCGTGGTCACCAATTCCATCGGCGGCTCGACCTCCGCGTACATCGGCGACCACGCCGACATCGGCGGAACGGTCGGCAACGTCTCCATCAGCGCGCAGACCGTCGTCGACGTGTCCTCCGACGCCTACGGCCTGAGCGGCGGCATCCTCTCGGGCAGCGTGAACTCCGCCGACGCGACCGTCGACACGGCCGTGGACGCCCATATCGGTGACGCCGACGTCCATGTCGCGGGCGCAGTCAGCGTCGCGGCCGGTGCCACGATCACGGCGGAAACCGACGCCTTCGGCCTCAGCGTGGGCGGTCTGGCCATTGGCGTTTCCCTGTCCGAAATAGAAATCAGTTCCGAAATATCGGCGTATGTGGAAGGGGATGCGGACATCACGGCGGTCAGTCTGACCGTGCTGTCCTCGGCCGACGCGAACGCCGACGCCTACGCCAACGCCTCGGGCGGCGGAGTCCTCGCAGGCAATGGCGCGGACGTCGACGCCGTCGTAACGCCCGTAATCAAGGCCTTCATCGATGATGGAGCCATCATCGCCGTGAGCGGCCTGCTCTCGGTCACCTCCGCGTCCAAGGGCAAGGCCAAGGCCAAGGGTGAGGGAATTTCCGTGGGCATCGCCGGTGTCGGCGTCGTTCTGGCGGACGCTGAACTCTCGCCTGAACTGACCACGTTCATCGGCAGCGGCGCCGACGTCACCGCAGGCTCCATCGCGCTGCAGTCGCTCCACAACGTGAGGGCTGACGGCAGCCTCATCGACCAGGCTGCCGTGGCCTTCGCCGGTGCGTCCGGCGGCGGGGTGGTGGCGGTCAACGGCGCCACGGCCACGGCCACGGCCGCCGCGGTCCTCGATACCCGCATCGAGGCGGCGGCCACGGTCACGACTACCGGCGGCGGCCTGCTGATCTCCTCCACGGCCAACGACAAGGCCGACGCGACGGCGACGGGCATCACCGTGGCCGGCGTGGGATTTGGAGCCATGGAGTCCACCGCGACCAGCGACGGCACCATCGTCAGCCAGATTGACTCCTCCACTGTCTCGTCTCACGAGAATCTCACGGTCGAAGCGGCCGACCATGGCTCGGCCAACGCGGTCGTCACTGCGGCCACGGGCGGCCTCGTGGCCGGCGGCGTGAACATCGCCACGGCCACGGTCATCTCCGAGGTGACGGCCGACATCGGGTCCGGAGCCATCATCACGGCCGGCGGCAAGGTCACGGTCGACGCGCAGGCCACCCCGGAATCCGTGGCCGCCACGTCGGGCGTCAACGCCGGCGGCGCGGCCGTGGGCGGTTCCTCGGCCATCGCCGAGTCCTCGCCCGTGATCGAGGCCTTCGTGGGCCACGGCGCTTCGGTCACGGCCACGGACCTCGACATCACCGCCTCCCGGAAGGTGCCGGACAGCGGCGTCTCGGCCAGCGCCTCGGCCTCCGGGTCCAGCGGCGGGCTGCTCATCGGTGTCAACGCCACCGTCAGCAGGGCCACGGGCAACGGCAGCGCCGCGGCCTACGCGGACACGGACAGCATCCTCGACATCTCCGGCAGCGCCGAAATCGAGGCCGATTTCGACAGCGTCCAGCGCAGCACCGCCAACTGCCAGGCCCTCGGCATAGTGGCCGTGGGCGGCAACTCCGCCATGGCCGACAGCAGCAGCACCGTCAGCGCGTACCTGGCCGACGGCGTGACCGCCACGGGCGGGGCGTTCGCCATCAGCGCCGGCGGCACCGAGGACAACCGAGCCTTGGCCGTCTCCGGCACGGGCGGCGTGGTCTCGGTCTCGGCCTCCGAGGCGTACACCACCAGCTCGAATACGACCCTGGCCTCCGTCGGCGCCAGGGACGGCGGTGGCATCGACGTGGACAGCCTGAGCATCTCGGCCGCTCACGAGGCCCTCTTCAACGCTTCGGCCGACAGTTCCTCGGGCGGTGTCATCGACGCGTCGGGCGCGAAGATCCAGAACACAGTGAACACGAACGTTGAGGCGCGTGTCGGCGACGATGCAAACATCCGCGCCCGCCAGTTCGACATGAGCGCGGAAACGACGGTGCTGAAGGACTGGCTGTCCGGCTACAACCTCGTCTCCGCCTCCGGCGGCGTTGGGGCGTTCCCGGCCGGCGCCAGCAGAAGCGACATCAACAACCGGAGCAGCGTCGTCATCGGCGACGATGCGACTGTGACCGTGACCAAGCGCGGCGACGGTACGGGCGGCGACATGGACCTGTCCGTGCACAACGACGTGACGGCACGCGACAGGGCCAAGATCGACTCCGGCGGTGCTGTGGCCACGGCCAAGACCGAATCGCGCATCTACAACGACACCAACGTGGCGGAGGTGGTCATCGGCGGCTCGGCCCTGGAGAGCGAGGGGTCCATCAGCGCCGCCAGCTGGACCGACGTGGACCTGCAGGTCCAGGCCAACGCCAAGACCTACGGCGCGGCAGGGTATGCCCAAGGCATCTCCGTGGCCCAATCCTCCCCGGACAACATCATTGTCATCAACGACGGCGCGACGGTGCACGCGGTGGAGGACATCGTCCTGTCCACGGGCGAAATCGGCATCGTGCAGGGCGGCATCTTCGTCTCGGCCCGCACGGACCTCTGGAACAAGACCGCCTTCCCCGTTCGCTCCAACCCCACGGCCGACGCGGTCATCAACCACGACAGCCACATCGACGTGGCCCCGGACGCCTGGGTCGGCAGCAACCGCAGCGTGTACCTGGAAGCCACCGGCGGCGCCCATTCGGCCTCGGGCAACTGGTCGTACCAGGACGCCTACATGGAAGTTGTCGAGGCCATCGCCAACTTCTTCGGCGCCGACGCGTCCATCAAGGAGACCGGCGGCACCGAGCAGGATAACCTGTCCAGCAACGTGAACATCGACGGCACCGTGGAAGCGGGCCTCGACAACAAGCAGTTCCTGATCATCGACGAGGAGATCGACAGCGCCAGCACCGCCTCCATGAGCGGCGCCCCGGCCCTGGTCTTCTCCAGTTCCTCCGGGGAGGACACCATCGTCCGTTCCGACGGCGGCAGCTGGCTGGCAGACGGTTTCGGCGCGGGCGAGTTCATCCGCATCAGCGGGGCGGGCATCCTCGACGGTGCCTATCTCATCGAATCCCTCACGGCCACGACCATCACCCTGAACGACAAGACGCCGCTGGGCGGCTCCGTGGGCACGAGCACGGCGACCAGCGTCACTGTTTCGCACTACGTCATGTCGGGTTCCCCGGACCTTGACTTCAACGCGGCGCGCAACTCCATCGACAGGGACGAGGGCAGCTGGGTGGAGGACGGTTTTGTCGCCGGCCAGTGGATCTCCGTGCAGGATGCGGGCGACAACGCCGGCTTCTACAGGATATCGAGCATATCGGCGGACGGCGCGACCCTGGTCCTGGCCACGGCCGCCTCGGAACTGACCGCGAATGCGAACAACGTGTCCGGCGTCACGGTCAGGGGCGTTGCGGCGCCTACTGCCCTGACCGTCGGCAGCCTGCAGACCCTGCTGAACTTCGACTCCCCGGCCGACACCATCACAAGGACCCAGGGCAGCTGGACGGACGACGGCTTTGCGGTGGGCCAGACCCTGGTCGTTTCCGGAGCGAATCCGAACAACGGAACCTACACGGTGGCGGCCATTTCCGGAAACGGCAAGGTGCTCACCCTGAAGACGTTGAGCTACCTTGCCGACGCGGCCAACACGACGGTGACGGCCAATTCCGGCGCGGCGAAAATCACGGACACGGCAGTCACGCTGACCTTCAGCGGCCTGAACCAGACCATCACCCGTTCCGCCGGCAACTGGACAGCCGACGGCTTCGTCGCAGGGCAGGTTCTGGAAGTCTCCGGCACGGCCGGCAACAACGGGCTCTACACCATCGCCTCCGTCACAAACACGGTCATCACCCTGAAGACCGTCGCCGACCTCGCCGATGCGGCGCCCACGACCGTCACGGCAAACAGCGGCGCGGTCACCGTGCACTATGGCATCCTGTCCATGACCTTCAACGCCGCAGCGCGGACCATCACGCGGGCAGACGGCCTGAGCTGGGCCTCCTCGGGGTTTGCGACCGGGCAGATCATCCACGTGGCCGACTCGGCGCACAACGACGGCGCGTATGTCGTCCAGTCCGTCAGCGGCACGGTCATGACGCTGGTCGCCGGCGAAACCCTGACCAATGAATCGACGGCCTGGGGCGTCACCGTCACGGGCGCCGCGCCTGTGGACACGGGCGTGACCGTCGCGAGCCTCGGCCTGACCCATACGGACCCGCGGGACAGCATCACGCGGTCTTCGGGGACCTGGGCCGCCGACGGCTTCGCCGAAGAAATGGTCATCCAGATCACGGGCACGGCCTCCAATAACGGCGCCTATCAGATCGACGGCATCTCCGGCGGCACCATCTACCTGGAGCAGACCCAGAACCTGACCCCTGAGAGCATCTCCGCGGGCAATTCCGTGCGCGTCGCCCACTACAGCCCGGCCGACATCAACATCCACACCAGCACCATGCTGGGTACCCCGAGCCTGACCTTCACCCATGTCTACGGCGGCCGCGACCTCATCGTGCGCGCGGCGGGCAGCTGGACCACCGACGGCTTCCGCGAAGGGCAGACCATCACCGTGAGCGGCTCCGGAGGCAACGACGGCGAGTACCAGATCGCGACCATCAGCGACGACGGCACGACCATCGGCCTGTCCATGCTGGACAACATCGTTTCCGCAACGGGCGTGACCGGCGCGACCGTGACCGGCGCGGGCATCACCGCAGGCATTGCGACCCCGGTTCTCAGCACCGAGGACCTGGCCACGAACATCGCCACGGAGATCGACCGGCTGCAGCAGCTCAAGTCCGAGCATTACGGCAACGCCGCGGCCATCGCTGGCTACAACGCCCAGATCACCCAGCTGAAGATGCAGGCCCTGGAGCTCGGGCTCATCGACGCGGACGATCCGGGCCTGAGCGACGTGAACGCCGTCATCTCGCCCAAGACCAACTATGACGTGACCTACATCGTGCTGCCGGACATTACGGCCAGCTCCGGCTCCATCCGCGTCAACGCGGGCACCCTGACGGGCGGCGGCAACCTCTTCAGCAACGGCGACACGAGCATCGAGATCGTCAACGCCAGCCCCTACTACCTGCGGGTGAACGACGTGACCATCCCGGCCGAGCAAGGTGGCATGGTCCTCTTCAACGGACTACAGGTCACGAGCAACGCGGACATCGCGGCGGCCTACGACCTGCTGCACAGCACCATCAGCGCCCCCGAGCCGGCGGCGTTCAAGACCATCGGCGCGGACGCCGGCGAGGGCGATCCGCTCATCTCCATCCGCAGCACCTTCAACCCGACCTTTGCCCTCCAGACGGAATTCAGCGGCGCCGCGGCGCCGGACATCGAAATCATCGGCAGCATCACGAACCTGCTGGGCAGGCTTGAGATCTACAACAACAAGGGCAGCGTCATCATCAAGGGCGAGCCCGGTGAGACGGCCATCGCGGCCCGGGACATCGACATCAGCAGCGGGCGCGACTTCGTCCTGACCAGCGACAGCTTCGAGAGCATGGGCGGCCACCCCTCCGGCGCCCAGACCGGATCGACCATCGCCGGGCGCAACGTGTTCATCTCGGCGCGCTTTCTGAACCTGAACGGCACCATTCAGAGCGGCCGTCCAGATCGCGGCGTGACCCTGGACAGCTTCATGGATACCCTGATCGAAGCCTTCAAGACCGGAACTTCGACAGATCGCTACCTGACCCTGACCTCAGGTGAGCACAACAGCATCGAGGCCCGCTACGACCGCGAGACGGACCGCATCGTCGTCGATTCCGTGGCCACCGAGGGCGGCTTCATGCAGCTCACCGGCCAGATCATGAACACCAATCCGAACGCCAAGCTTCTGGCCATCGACGGCTACGGCAACATCTCCATCACCAACGAGACGAGCTTTGACGTCGTGGTCAACCGGCTCGACACGGGCGGGGAGGGCATCGAGGGCGTGATCAGGATCGTGGACACGGTCACCACCGTCGACCACAGCGGCAATGCCATCGCCGGGGCCGAACCCACGGTCACCACTTACACTCGGCTGGACGGCGACGTCCTGGTCACGGTGAACGGCGTCCTGGCCTCCACCCATGAAGACACGCGCACCCTGTCCGGCACGGACGGCTACAAACCGGCCGAGGGACAGCGTTACGTCTATGTCTCGGGCCAGGAAAAAGTGAAGGTCATCAAGAAGGAGTACATCACGTCGAGTTTCTGGGGCATCGACTGGCTGTCGGCGGATCCGGGCACCCAGCCCGACGGGGTGTGGTCCTATGACGTGGGAGTGCCGGAGCCGCTCAAGGCGGGCACCTTCGTGGAATGGAAGCCGGCCCTGGTCGGCACGGCGTCGTATTCGACCTTCCTGACCGCCACCATGGACACCGAGAAGCTCGTCGGCGCCTATTCCTACACGACTACGAGCGGCTGGTGGATCTTCTCCACCACCTACTATCACTACATCCAGGTCTTCAACCAAGGCTACAAGGAATACACCAACGTCAGCAAGAAGGCCGACTACAACATCGGCATCGAGTTCATCGGCTATGACCAGGGCAGCATCTCCATCACCTCCGGCAGGGACGTGATCGTGGGCAGCTCACTGGTCAACAACGCCGGCACCACGACCATCACCTCCACGTCCGGGGCCGTCATCGGCACGGACTCGGCCCTGGTGGGCGGCGCGGTCATCGTCCTCGACGCGGCCACGGGCATCGGCACGGCGTCCCAGGCCCTGCAGACGGACCTGCAGGGCGGCCATCTCGACGCGGCGACGGCCGCCGGCGACATCTTCATCGACGAGTTCGACGGCAGCCTGAATGCCGGGACCATAACGGCCACGACCGGCGATGTGTACCTGAGCGCCGACACCGACATCACCTCCGCCTCCTCCTCGGCCCTGATCAGCGGCGGCTCCATCGAGCTGACCTCGCGCTTCGGCGGTCTGGGCAGCGCATCGCAGAACCTGCGCATCGACAGTGGCAACGGCCTCACGGACAAGGTGAGGGGCACTGCCGTGAGCAATATCCGCCTGGAGGAGACCAGCGGCGATCTGCACCTGTTCAGCCTGCGCTCCGTCAGCGGCGACGTGCACCTGACGGTGGCGGACGGGGACCTCATCGACGTCAACGACAACGACACCCGCGACGAGCGGACCATCGCCGAACTCGAGAACCTGTGGTCCGACATGCAGCTGACCATCGCCACCGGCGCCGGCGCTGCGGCGATGCAGAACATCGAGGCCTACGAAGGCCTCAAGACCCGCGAATACAACAGCTACTGGAACTACCGCGAGCAGCAGGCCGACCCGTCGGTCTACGACCCGGATTTCCAGGTCAGTCTGAGCGCGGACGAGCTGGCCTGGTACCAGGACAACGGCTGGAGCGCGGAGGACATCGCCGACCTTGAGGCCAAGCGCACCAGCGAATACCACGATCTGCACGCGGAATACGGAAGTCTCGGCGACGAGCGCATCGACGGCTACGCCTACACGGTGGAGGCCGGCAGTGACGAGTACGATACCCTCATGTCCGGCTACGCCTGGAGCGAGGAGGAGCTCGCCACCAACTTCAACCCGTCCCTGCTGCGCACCAAGTCGGACACGGAGACGAAGATCGAGGAGGCCAACATCATCGGCCGCAACGTCTTCATCTCCACGCCAAACGGCGGGCTGGGCAACATCAGCGGGCGGGAGACGTTCGCCCTGCCCCTTGATTCCGCTTCCCTCACCCCGGACCAGCGCGTTCTCCTGGCTGCGGCCGAGCGCGACGACATGATCGCCCGCGACGCGGACGGCAACATCGTCGACATCTTCGCCGGCGACGGCACGGCCGTGAGCCTGGAGGTGTTGCTGCACGACGACATCGACGTGACGGCGGAGAGCATCACCATCACGGCCGGGACGCACGTCTATCTTGGCAGCGAGCAGGACATCAACATCGACAGCGTGACCGGCGGCGACGCCATCCGCATCAAGGGCGCCGGGGGCGTCTTCGACGTCGGTTCCGGTACGACGGTGACCGGCGGTGGCGCGGGCGGGGGGATCATCCTCGAAGCCGGCGGCACGACCATAGGCACATCCGGCCGGCCCGTGGGCGTGAATCTGCTGGGCGGCAGCCTGACCGCCCGGGCCACGGGCGACATCACCCTGGCCGGCAGGACCAGCGATCTCTCCATCGACGGCATCTTCTCCGAGGAAGGCGCGGTGACCGTCTCGGCCGAAGGCTCCATCTACAACGGCAACGCCGGCGGCGAGTGGAACATCAACGCGCCTTCGGTGACCCTGACCGCAGGCGGCTCCATCGGCGCCGACGGCAACGCCCTGAACACCGAGCTGCCCCTGGCCGACGCGGCCGAGCCCGGCCTGGGCGTCATCTTCGCCACTGCGGCCGGAGACATCTTCCTGAACGAAGTCAGCGGCGACATGAACGTCGGGCGGATCCAGGCCGGAGGCACGGCCTCTCTCTCGGCGGCCGTGTCCATCCTGGACAGCAACGACGACCCGGACCCCGACGTCATCGCGAGGAGCATCACCCTGCGCACCACCCTCGGCGGCATCGGCGCCGCGGGCAACGACCTGGACATCGACTCGTCCTTCGGCGCGCAGGGGCTGGTGAACGTCACCTCGTCCCAGAACGTCTATATAATAGAGGTCTTCGACGACCTGTACCTCGACCAGGTGCTCATCACGACCCTGAACCGCAAGGCCTACCTCGCGGCCCAGGGCAGCATCCTCAACGCCAACACCCTCGGCGGCCCGGCGGTCATCGCCGGGGCGGCCATCTTCCGCTCCGAGGAAGGAGTGGGCGAGGACGGCAACATCCTCGTCACCCAGGTCCTGAACATGGAAGGCGCGGTCCTGGGCAGCATGTGGGTGCACAACCTGGGGGCCCTGAATGTGGGCAACGCGGGCGACGGCGCCGGAGGGACGACCACCGCCGGCGGCGGCATCGAGATCACGGCCAGCAGCCCGGTGACGGTGGTGGCCGACGTGATCGCCGCGGGCGACATCACCATCACTTCGGATGACAACACCGATGACGACGGCATCACCGTGCAAGGCGGCGTGACCGTGCAGAGCATCGGCGGCTCGATCTTTGTGCGCAGCGGCGACGGTGTGCTCCTGGAGAGCGGCAGCGCCATCCTGGCCGCCGGCACGGTGGAGATCGTCGGGGACTACCTCGACGCCGACGTCGGCATCGGCAGCGTCATCGAGCTGTACGGCTCCATTGCAGCAACCTCCGTCGAGGTCCTGGGCGGGAACGACAGCGACACCGTAGTCATCACCGGCGTCACGTCGCAGACCACGGTCCGCACGGGCGGCGGCGACGATGTCGTCAACGTCGGCAGCAACGCCACGGCCACGGAAAACGCCGGCGGCAGCATGGACGGCATCCAGGCGCTCTTGTCCGTGTACGGCGGGACGCATCCGGTGGGAGACTCCCTCTTCCTCGACGATTCCGGCAACACCGGCCCCGGCGGCGGCACCATCGACGGCGCCGACATCACCGGCTTCGGCATGACCGGCAGCATCCACTACGAGGAAATCGAGAACCTGGGCATCTCCTTCGGCAGCGGCGACAACAGCATCAACATCCTCTCCACCGTGGCCGGGACGACCACAGTGCTGACCGGCGGCGCCGGGAACGACACCTTCAACATCTCCTCCGACGCGCCGGACAACCAGGGCGATCTGGATGGCATCCGGGGCGACCTGGTGCTGGCCGGCGGCGGGGGCGTCAACACCATCAACCTGGGCGATCGCGGCAACACGACGGGCCGCACCGGGGTGGTCGTGACCAATCACGACATCACCGGACTGACCGGCGACGCCGGCGGCTCCGGGGTCGTCAGCCACGACGAAAGCTTTAACGGCGGCATCAGCATCCTGAACGGCAGCGGGGCGGACGACATCACCGTCGAGGGCATCCTGTCGGGCATGATCCTCGCGGTCCGCGCCGGCGGCGGCGACGACACGGCCACGGCCGTGGACGCGGCGGCGGGCGACGACGGGTTGCTCCTCGTCTTCGGCGAGGGTGGTTCGGATACCATCGACGCCTCGGCCTGGACCAGCGGCGCCATCCTCTTCGGCGATGGCGGAACCGTGTCGGGCCGCGGCTCCCTGACTCCCGCGACTCTGGCCGCTGTGCAGTCCGTTGCCCCCGCAGGCGACGGCGACGACGTGCTCATGGGCGGCAGCGGCGACGACATTCTGGTCGGCGGTGGGGGGAATGATTCCCTGACAGGCGGCGCGGGCAACGACGTGCTCATCGGCGACGCGGGCAGGCTCACCTTCCGCGGCGGCAGCCTGTACGAAGCCGGGACCCTGGGCACGTTCGACTCATCCGCCGGCGAGGACACCCTCGTGGGCGGCGCCGGAAACGACGTCATGCTCGGGGGGGGCGGTCGCGACTTGTTCTACGGCGACCTGTCCGAAGACATCATGGCCGGCGAGTACGGCAAGGTCACCTTCAGAGGCGATGAGGTCTCCGAGATCATCGCCATGGGCGACCTCATCAGCCAGACCATGATCGATCTCTACACCATCGAGGACAAGGCCGGAGCGGCGAAGACGCATGATGCGGGCCAGGGGCCCTCCCTGATTCCGAAACCCGGTCCCGACGCCCTGGCGGTCGAACAGTGGCGGTCCGAATCCCTCTATGCCCACCGCGTGAGTCATCACGGCGGCCAGTCGGTTGCCGCAGGCCAGACCGTGCCCGGACAGGACGCGGCCCCTGCTGACGGCAAAGTGCCCGTACATGAAGCTCCGGCGCAGGAGCAGCCTCCTTTTCCCGGCACCGGGCAGCCTGGCGGCGAAACCGGCCCCTCGGCCGGAACCCCGGACCGGGCCCTGGCCGTAGTTCGGGAGGCCTCCGAAAGGTTGAGCGGCCTGCAGACCGCCGTGGCCAGTCTGATGGGTCTCGGCATGATGTCGACGCGCGGCAGTGACGAAAAGCGCCGTCTGGACTCCGGGGAGATGGAACGCTTCGCCAGGCCCAAGGCCAGGAGCTGGAAGTGGGACGGCGAGCGGCTCACGGAGGAGGGCATGACGGAGTCTTCCCAGGCGCGGCTTGTCAATGTAGTTGAATTCACTTTCGAAAAGAAGAGCCGGGCCACGGACGCATAGCCTGGTCATCCCATTGAGCCTGAAACACACAAGGAGCGCACAGTGACTACGGAAGACAAGAAGAATGCCGATGAAGTAGCGGACGAAAAGACGGCCCAGATTCGTTGGGACGGGAGCCGCATGAAGACCACATACGCGAACGTGTGCAACGTATCGAGTACGCGCGAGGAAGTGGCCCTCATGTTCGGTGTGAACAAGAACTGGCATCCGTCCCAGAAGGACCTGGTCATCGAGCTGTCCGACCGCGTCATCATCAACCCCTACGCGGCCAAGCGCCTGGCCATTCTCCTGGCCAACACCATGAACGAGTACGAGAAGCGCTTTGGCTTGATCAATCTGGAGACGCCCGAAGGCGTGACCCAATAGTTCAGACGGCAATCTGAGCGAGGGAGTCCGGCATGAAGTTCATGCCCGACTCCCTCGCTTTTCGGGATTTCCTCTTGTTTTTTGAACAGATGGATGGTTAACTGCGCTTTGGAAAAAATGGTTTCAGCGGCGGTTCCTAAAGTGATGGATCAGGTTTTTTCTCAGGGCGTGCCATTATGAACAGTGCTGAACAGATTCAGGATCAGGAACCGTCCGGCGGAGTCTCGGTACAGTCCTGGGCCGAATTCTCATCCGCCTCCAGTACGCAGGAATATTATCAGGGCTGGATAGGGCTGCAGAGCGCCCTGATCCCCGGCTCCGTGCAGAGCCTTCTGCTCACGGCCGGTGCGGGACAGAGCTTTTCTCCGGTGGCGGGTTGGCCCCGCGGGGGAGGGGAGCCGGCGCGGCTGTCCGCAGTCCTGGAGAGGGTCATCGAGGACGGCCGCGCCCTGGTCATGGAGCTGGACCAAGCCGGCAGGTACGCCATGGCCTATCCCGTGGCCGTGGACGGCAGGATGTTCGCCGTGGTCGCAGTGGAGCTTTCCGCGGTTCGCGAAGCCGACCTGAAGCGGGCCATGGAGCAGCTGCAGTGGGGCACCTCATGGCTGGAGCTCTTGCTGCGCAGGCGACAGGCCGACGAGGACCAGGCCCAGCTCACGCGCCTGCGAACGGCCGTGGACATGCTGGCCCTGACCCTGGATCGCCCGTCCTGCCGTGAGGCGGCCATGACCTTCGTCACGGAGCTTGCGGCCGCCGCCCGATGCGAACGGGTCAGCCTCGGCTTCGTGAGCGGGCGGTCCGTCATCCTCGAAGCGGTCTCGCACAGCGCCGAGGTCAACCTGAAGATGAATCTGACCCGGTCCATCGAAAGGGTCATGGACGAAGCCCTGCTGCAGCGCCGCGAGATATCCTGGCCTACGGACGATGCCACGGTCATTTGCCGCGAGCACGAGGCTCTCTCGCGCCAGCAGGCCATGGTTTCGGTCCTGACCCTGCCCCTGTACGGACAGGACCGCTACTATGGCGCCCTGACCGTCGAGCGCGCCGCGGACCAGCCTTTCACGGAACGCGACGTGGAATTCTTCCGGGCCGTGGCGGCCCTGGCCGGCCCCATCCTGGAGGCCAAGCGCCAGGCCGGCCGTCCCGTTCTCGATCACGCCCGCGCCAGCCTGGCAGAAGCGGCCGGACGGCTGCTGGGCCCCCGTCACTACGGCCGCAAGCTGGCCCTGGCGGCGCTGGTCTGCGTGGCCCTGTTCCTCCTCTTCGCCGAGGGGGACTACCGGCTGCGCGCGGACATCGCCCTGGAAGGGAGCGTCCGCCGGGCCGTGACCGTGCCCTTCGACGGGTTCATCCATCAGGCCCCGTTCCGGGCCGGCGATCTGGTGCGCGAGGGAGACGAGCTCTGCCTCCTCGACGACCGGGACCTGCGCCTGGACAGGATGGTCACCGCCAGCCGTCTGCGGCAGCTGGAGCAGCAGCTTCAGGAGGCCGTATCCCTGCATGACCGGGCCCAGTCCAGCATCATCCGGGCGCAGCTGAACCAGGTGCAGGCCGAGCTGGATCTGGCCGACGCGCAACTGGCCCGCACCCGCCTCGCGGCGCCTTTCTCCGGCCTCATCGTCAGCGGGGACCTGAGCCAGCGCCTCGGCAGCGCCGTGAAGCAGGGCGACGTGCTCTTCGAGGTCACGCCGCTGGACTCCTACCGGGTCATCCTCAAGGTCGACGAGCGGCGCATCGCCGATGTCCAGGTCGGACAACGCGGCGAGCTGGTCCTTTTCTCCCTGCCCGGCCAGGAGTTCGGGTTCACGGTCAGCAAGATAACACCCATCGCCAAGGCCGAGGAAGGGGGCAATCATTTCCGGGTGGAGGCGGCGCTGGACAGTGTGGCCGAAACCCTGCGCCCGGGCATGGAAGGGGTGGGGAAAGTCGCCGTGGACAGGCGCAAGCTGGCCCATATCTGGATCCGGGACATGCGCGAGTGGCTCACACTTTTCTTCTGGAAATGGCTGCCTTGAGGCGCCCAGGCAGGGGTCGGGCATGAGCGCTTCGCTGCTCAGTCCGTCGTGGTACAGGGTCGCCCCCCTCAACCCGCGCCTGCGCAGCCATGTGCGCATCGAGCGCCACGAGTACCGCGGCCAGGACTGGTACGTGATCCAGGACGGCTTCACGGGCCGTCATCACCGTTTTTCGCCTGAGGCCTACCAGCTGGTGGGCATGATGGACGGCCGCCGGACCCTGGATCAGATCTGGCAGGCCGTCTGCGCCCGCCTGGGCGACCACATGCCCACCCAGGACGAGGTCATCGACCTCCTGGCCCGCCTGTACCGCGCCGATCTGCTGCAGACCAGCGCTATCCTCGACTTTTCGGACTTGCACCAGCGCAGCCTTCAGGGCAGACGCAGCCGCCTGTTCACGCAGATGGCCTCGCCTCTGTCCGTGCGCTTCCCGCTTGTGGACCCGGACCGTTTCCTGACCCGGACCATGCCCTGGGTCCGCCCTTTCCTCGGCTGGCAGGCCTTCGCGGTCTGGGCGGCGGTGGTGGCCGCGGCCGCGATCCTGGCCGTGCTGCACTGGGACGCGCTGCAAGGCGATTTTTCCGACGCACTCCTCGGCATGGAGAATCTGCTGCTCATCAGCCTGCTCTATCCCGTGCTGAAGATCCTGCACGAGTTCGGCCATGCCTACATGGTCAAGAAGGAGGGGGGTGAAGTGCACGAGATGGGGGTCATGCTGCTGGTCTTCATGCCCCTGCCCTACGTGGACGCGTCCTCTTCGACGTCCTTCCGGGACAAGCATCAGCGCATGCTCGTGGGAGGGGCGGGCATCATGGTGGAGCTCTTCGTTGCCGCCGTCATGCTCATGGTCTGGCTGAACGTGGAGGCCGGACTCGTGCGCGCCCTGGCCTACAAGACCCTGCTCGTGGCCGGGGTGTCGACGCTCCTGTTCAACGGCAACCCGCTGTTGCGCTTCGACGCCTATTACATCCTTTCGGACTGGCTGGAGATTCCCAACCTGGCGCAACGCGGCGTCGGCTATCTGGGCTACCTTTTCAAGCGTTATCTCTTGGGCATCGAAAGTGCCGATTCTCCTGCCCGCAGCCCAGGGGAAGCCCGCTGGCTGTTCTTTTACGCCGTGGCCGCCTTTTTCTACCGCATCTTCATCTCCGTGCGGATCGTGATCTTCGTCGCCGGGCAGTTTTTTTTCGTAGGCATTGTCCTGGCCATTTGGGCAGTTTTCATGATGCTCGTCCTGCCGACGTGGCGTGTGGCCGGTTTTCTCGTCAAGGATGTCCATATGCAACGCAAGCGCATTCGCGTCATGATGACGGTGCTCCTTCCCCTCGCGCTGCTGGCGGTGGGGCTGGCGGTGGTCCCGGTGCCGCTGTACACCAACGCCGAAGGCGTGGTCTGGGTCTCGGAGGAGTCCCGGGTCTACGCCACGGCCAACGGGATCGTGGAGGCAGTGGTCACGCCGGGCGGTGCTGCCGTCCAGTCCGGCACCCATCTGATCCGCAGCGTGGACCCGCTGCTGGAGACTCAGGTCCGGCTTCTGCTGGCTCGCCGGGAGGAATTCCAGGCCCGCCGCCAGTTGAGCATGAACAGGGCTCGCGCCGAGACAGCCATGCTGGACGAGGAACTGAGGAGCATCGAGACGGAACTGGATCGCGCTCACGAGCGCCAGGCGGCCCTGGTCACGCGCAGCCCCGCGGCCGGGACCTTCGTGCTCCAGGACGAGGCGGACCTGCCGGGACGCTTCCTGCGGCGCGGCGAGCCCGTGGGATACATCGTCGATCCGCTGCGCATGCAAATCAGGGCCGTGGTCTCCCAGGCCGACATCGAGCTTGTGCGCTCGGATGTCCGCAACGTGGAGGTGCGGCTGGCCGAGAACATCGGACAGGTGTTGCCGGCGCGGGTGTCTCGCGAGGTGCCCGCCGCCAGCCGAGTGCTGCCGAGCCTGGCCTTAAGCCTCGATGGCGGCGGACAGTTCGCCCTTGACCCCCGGGAGAAGGAGTCCCCTCATGTGCTGGAGCGCCTCTTCCAATTCGATCTGATTTTGGAGGGACCCACGCCGGGCAACGTGGAGGAGCGTGTCTACGTCCGCTTCGAGCACAGCCCCGAACCCCTGGTCTGGCGGGCTTACCGGGCGCTGCGGCGTCTGCTGCTCACCCGCCTTGCAGTGTAGCGTGTCGATTTATGAGCAGTGAGTTCCACCTGATTCATCCTCCTGCCACCCGGGACGTCCGGGCCGAGAGGCCCGACCGGGTCGAGACCTGGCTCGAACGCCAGGCGCACCGTCTGCACGGACGCGCCAGGGCGCTGCGCGGAAAGGGAGGATGGCTGCGGCGGGAGACGGCGGCCGTGGGCGAGGCCGGCCTGCGTCTGACCGGATTGAACGACACGAAACTGGCCGAAGAGATCCGCCCGCTTCGCGAGCGCCTGCTGACCGACGGTTTTCTTCCGGCCCACGTGGCGGACAGCTTCGCCCTCATCCGGGAATTCTCGGCGCGCATTCTGGGGCTCCGCCACCACGACAGCCAGGTCATGGGCGGGCTGGTCATGCTGCGCGGCATGGTGGCGGAGATGGAGACCGGCGAAGGCAAGACCCTGACAGCCACCCTCACCGCGGCCACGGCGGCCCTGGCCGGGCTGCCGGTGCACGTCATCAGCGTCAACGACTACCTGACGGGGCGCGACGCCGAAAACATGGCGCCCCTGTTTCAGGCCCTGGGCCTGAGCGTCGGCTGCGTGGTGCACGGACAGGCACCGCAGCAGCGTCGGCAGGCCTACGGCTGCGACATCACCTATGCCACCAACAAGGAACTGGTCTTCGACTACCTGCGCGACCGCCTGACCCTGGCCGACCGGCCGGATCCCATCATGGTCCAGGCCGAAAGCCTGCAAGGTCGCGGCTCACGCGCCGGGCGCCTGCTCATGCGCGGCCTGCACTTCGCCATCGTGGACGAGGCCGACAGCGTGCTCATCGACGAGGCCCGGACCCCCCTCATCATCTCCGGCTCCTCGGGCGTCAGGGAGGAAAGAGAGTTTCTGGAGCAGGCCCTGGATCTGGCGGGCGATTTCGTCCGGGACATGGATTTCGAGCTGGACGAGGCCCGGCGGCAGATTCTGCTGACCATGGCTGGCCGGAGCCGCATCGAGGACGCGGCGAGGCGGCTGGGCGTGTTGTGGAGCGGGCTGGTGCGGCGGGAGGGGACGGTGCACCAGGCCCTGACGGCCCTGCATCTGTTCCGCCGGGACGAGCAGTACCTGGTCCGCGACGGGAAGGTGCAGATTATCGATGAATTCACGGGGCGCGTCATGCCCGACCGCTCCTGGGAGCAGGGGCTGCATCAGCTCATCGAGCTCAAGGAGCGGTGCGAGCTGACCCAGCGCCGGGAACCCCTGGCCAAGATCAGCTATCAGCGATTCTTCCGGCGCTACCTGCGGCTCGCGGGCATGACCGGCACGGCGCGGGAGGTGGAGGACGAGCTGTGGGGTGTCTACGGACTGACCACGCTGCGCATGCCCACCCACCGGCCGGTGATCCGGCGCAGGCTGGAGGAGAGGGTTTTTCCCACCCGGCACGACAAATGGCGGGCCGTGGTGGACCGGATCGGCGAACTGCACCGGCAGGGCCGGGCCGTGCTCGTCGGTACGCGCACCGTGGCGGCCTCCGAGGAGCTCGCCGCCCGCGTTCGGGACGCCGGCCTGCCGCACCTGGTCCTGAGCGCCAAGCAGGATGCCGAGGAGGCCGGGGTCATCAGCCGGGCGGGCCAGCCGGGAAGCGTCACCATCGCCACGAACATGGCCGGCCGGGGCACGGACATCATGCTTGCGCCTGCGGTACGCGAAGCGGGTGGCCTGCATGTCATCATCACGGAATACCACGAGGCTGCCCGCATCGATCGCCAGCTGGCAGGACGCTGCGGGCGGCAGGGAGACCCCGGGAGCTTTGAAGGCCTCCTGTCCCTGGAGGATTTCCTGTTCCAGGGCAAATGGGGCGACCCGGCCATCCGTCTGGCCACGTTCGTGGTGGCCCGGGCGAGGACGCCCCAATTCGCCGCGCGCTGGCTGCTTCGGCGAATGCAGCGCAGCGTCGAGCGGCACAACGCCCGGGTGCGCCGGAATCTGTTCCGGCAGGACCAGGCCCAAGGCAGTCTGATGTCCTTTGCCGGGCGGTTCGAGTAGCGAAGATTTCTTCCCCGCGTAGGGGCTGTTTCAGGCTTGGCGGAAACGCGGGGGCATACGCATCGAGGAGAACGAGAGATGAAACGCGGATTTTTCCTTGCACTCTTGTGCATGCTGGCCGCCACGGCCCGGGCCGGCGAGCTGCCGCCCTTCGAGGGGCTCATCGAGCCGCGGGAGGTCGTCAATTTCGGCAGTCCGGTGCCGGGCATCCTGGAGAAGGTCATGGTCGAGCGGGGAGACAGGGTCGAGGTCGGGCAGGTCCTGGCCCGGCTCAAATCCGGGGTCGAGGCCGCAGCTCTGCGGACGGCCGAGGCCAAGGTGGATTTCGGGCAGCGCAAGTCCCAGCGCAACGAGGAACTGACCAGAAAGAAGCTCATCTCGGTGCACGAAAAGGACGAGATCGAGACCGAGCTGCAGTTGGCCCGGCTGATGGTAGCCGAGGCCAGGGAGCAGCTCGAGCTGCGGGCCATCCGCAGCACCGTCAGGGGTGTCGTGGTCAAGCGCACGGGCTCGCCCGGCGGCTATGTCGGTGAAGAGCCCTTCCTGACCGTGGCTCAGATCGACCCACTGAATGTCGAGCTGGTCATTCCGGTCCAGTTCATCGGTGCCATCAAGGAGGGGGCTGTGGCCAAGGTCTTGCCGGATGAACCCGTGGGGGGGGAATATCGGGCCAAGGTCGTCATTGTGGACAAGGTCATCGACGCGGCCAGCGGCACCTTCGGTGTGCGCCTGGAACTGCCCAACCCGCAGCACAAGCTTCCTGCAGGGCTCAAATGCCGAATCGTCTTCTGATCGCGGGAGGGTGTTGTCGACTCGGGCAACGGAGTGACGGGTATGTCCGGTTTATTGCCCGAAAAGAGCATTTTGCTTGCGCTCCGGCGTGTAATGCCACCACGGCTTGGGCTCCTCGCCAGCCATGAATCGAGTGACCGACATGAAGACATCGAGGACGCACGGATCTTGTCGGACCCCGGTCAGTTCGCAGAGTCGCTCGTACAGTACAAAGGGGGACTGTCCCCTGAGCTGTTTCGGATCGAGGATGCCGAGCGTGCGCAGGTCCCGGGCCATGGCCGGTCCGATGTTGGGCAGGTCGGTCAGAGATTCAAGTTGGGAGCGACGCACTTTGTTCGGATTCACGGGGGCTCCCTCAGGCCATGCGGCGGCTGATTTCGTAGTGGTTGACGAGGATCCTGCTGACGTACTCCACGGTCTCGGCAAAGTTGGGGATGCGTCCGAAGGAGGTGTACACGCCCGACTTGGAGTCCGTGTTGCCAAGCCCCGCATTGTATCCGGCTGTGGCCGCGAGAATGTTGCCGCTGCGCGAACGCAGGTTCTCGGCCATCATCCTGACCATGGCGTTGATGGAATGGGAATAGAGGACGCGCTGGTCGAACTTCTCGAAAAAGGCCGCGTCCTGGGGTGAGAAAATGGAGCGGTCCTTGAAGTTTTCCATCAGGTACAGGCGGCAATTGTCACGCGCCGTGGCGTATTGGGCCTGCAGCAGGTCCATGCGGTCCAGGGCCAGGGCGTAGCTTCCGGCGGCGGTCAGGGGCGCGCCCGAGGCCTGGGCGTTGAGCAGGGTGCGCAGCAGCTTGGACGGATTGTTGAAAAGATCCGAATGGTCGCCTCGCAGGGCTTTCATCTGGTCCCGGTAGATCTTCACCTGTTTGAAATCCGGCTCCAGATCCGGCCGTCGCGCGAATCCCGCCGGCTGGCCGTGTTCATCGGCACAGACCATTCCGTAGCCCCTGGCCGTGGGGGAGATGAACTGGCAGGGTCCGACGGCCAGGGCCGAGGACACGGCAAATTCGTAAAAAAAGGACTCGGCCATCATCTGCCCCATGATCCAGCAGGGATCAACCGGATAGATGGAAGCGTGGCGCAGAACGCCCTGGACGACATGCGTGCAGATCTGGGGAATGCGCGAGTGCAGATCGACTTCGGACAGGGGCCGCTTCCAGACAGGCAGGTTGCCCGTGGAATAGTTTTCGATCAGGAAGGCCAGCACCGACTGGGCCATGGAGTGCGCGAAGCCGGGGTCGGAGACGCGTTCGAGGATACGCGACGGGTCCTTGGCCTGGATGATCCGGATCTCGGAAATATCGGACAGGGGGGCGGCCTGGGCCTCGCGACCCAGCAGGGGCAGCAGGAGGGGGGCCAGTGCGGCCTTCAGCAGAGTTCGTCTTTCAATATTCATGGAAATTCAGGCTCGATGAAGCGTGACGCGGGCCACGACTTTTTGGAAATATTTTTCATTCTCTTCCTGCAACAGGCCGCCATGCCGGATTTTAGCCTTGGTGATGAAGAGCTGGACTTTCTGGATCTGACGCATTTTTCGGGATTCGTCCGTTTCCTGTTCAAGGCACTCGATGAGGGACCGGATTTCCCGCTGGGCCTGAATTTCTTCAGGCACGTAACCGGCATTCTTAAGCATCTTGTACGCCATGCGCAGCGTCTCGGGCATGAAGGGGTCGCTCTCCTGCGGAAGGGGCTGGCCCTGGCCGCTCAAGCCTTCGAATTCCCCGCGTTTTTGGGCCTCTTGAATTGCCCTTTCGGCCAATTCCTGGAAAATGTTCATGGCGTCTGCAAGAGCCTCTCCACGATGTGTCGAAAACTTTCCTCGGAGATAAAGCCCAGATGATCGAGGATTTTTTCTCCGGCGCGGTTGTAGATCAGGGTGCGCGGGATGGATTTGAGCGAAAGCATGGCGCTGATTGATTCGTCGTCAAGAAATATGGGAAAATTGACCTTGTGCTGTTTGACGAAGTTTTCAACGGGCTTCATGCTGTAGTCCAGGGAAATGCCGACAATCTGCAGATCGTTTTCCGAAAACCCTTGACGCAGGCTCATGAGGCCCGGAAATTCCTTGACGCAGGGGCCGCACCAGGTGGCCCAGAAGTTGATGATGAGGATTCGCCCCTTGCTGGAATCAATGATGCTCCTGAGGTCCTGAACTCCCGCCTTCTGGATGTTCTGGGCCATGACAGAGGCGGGCAGGAGGAAGAGGAGCAGAAGAGCGAGTATTTTGAGGACCTTCATGGGTGTTCCTTGTGAGGTGGAGGACGTTGGCCCGACACGTTCACCACGTACGGGTAGTTACTTATTGATAATATTTTAAATGCTAGCCTGATTGTCATTTGGCCGTCAATCCGCAGGGATGACGGCTTGCACATTGCATTTTCGGACTTTTTGAACGATTTCAGGTCTCCCATCACGCAGGAGGACGGTAATGACTACATTTATCAAGAAGAAAGTGGAAGTCGAGGATGAAGGGGCAAAAATGACCTTTCGTCCCGGACAATTCAAGCGCGCCGCGTTTTCGCTGGATTCTAAAAACATTTATCTGCTCGGCATGCGCGCCAGCGGCAAAACCACCGTGGGCAAGGCCCTGGCGGAGGCCCTGGGCTGCGCGTGCGTGGACACCGACGCCCTGGTGACGGACGAGGCCGGACAGACCATCGACGCCATCGTGGCCGCGCAGGGCTGGGAAGGTTTTCGGCGGCTGGAGGAAGAGGCCCTGGCCAAGGCGTCGGCCCTGCCCGGCAAGGTCGTGTCCACAGGGGGCGGAATCGTTCTTTCCGCAACCAACCGGGATCTGATGTACCGCACCGGGGTCAGCTTTTATCTGGCGGCCGACGCGGGACTGCTGATCGGGCGCATGCTGCGCGACCCCAACGCGAACCAGCGCCCGTCCCTGACCGCGCTCGACCTGCATGACGAGGTGGTGGCGGTCATGTCGGATCGGGAGCCCCTCTACATGGCGAGCATGGACCACATGCTGCAGGCCAACAGGAGCGTGGACGAGCTGGTCGAGGATGTCCTTGTGGCCCTGGGGCTGAAAGAATGGGACTATTCGGAGAAAGAGCGGGTTCTGGACCGTTATTAGATCCGAGCCACGGCCAGAAAGACCGTGTGCAGAGCGGCGGCCAGGACCAGAAAAACCTGGCGCGCCCTACCCCGCGTGAGGCCCGGAAACGTGTAGCCCAGATGCCCGTGGGGGCAGCGGGGCAGGCAATCGCCGCACAGGGAGCAGGTCAGGCCGGGACGCCCTTTTTCCAGGTCGATCCTGTTCAGGGCGTTGTAGCGGCATGCTTTGGAGCACAGCCCGCACTGCGTGCAGCCGCTGCCGATGCTCACGCGCCAGGGCAGCACGCGCCCCAGCAGGTTGTTGACCAGGCCGATAGGGCAATAGGATGTGCAGTGGACCATGGTTCCCGACCTGCGCGAAGCAAAGGCCATGACCCCGACGCCGACGGTTCCGAAGACGGTTGCCAGGCCCAGGGCCCAAGGCCAGGGTACATTCAGGCCGCGCAGGACCAGGGGAATGAGCACCGTGGCGGCCAGCAGTCCGGCACGGAGGCGCGGGGCCCAGACGGGCAGGGGACCTGGCTTTGCGGGGCAGAGGCGGGCCATGCGGTCATCCCAGGCTCCGATATAGCAGAGATAGCTGCACCAGGCCGGCCCCATGAGGAGCAGGGACACGCCCAGCAGGACCGGCATGAAAAAGCCCTCGCCCCGGTACAGCGGTCCGGCCAGGATCAGGGCCGGGACGGGCAGGTGCAGCTTGTCGGTCATCAGAAAAATGCTCCATCCGGCAAGGCCAAGCAGCAGCTGTCCGAAAAACACGGCCGAAAAAAAGGTCCAGATCCGGCTGCGCACCTCGGCCGTGCGGCCGTTTAAGAGCCACCCGGCGACCAGACTGCCGTAAAGGGCGAAGGCGCAGATCCAGAAAATTCCGGAGCCCGGAAAGAAACGCTCGCCCATGAGCAGGGGAATTCGCGCTTTGTCGCTGGCCAGAAGCAAAACGGACACGACCACAAGCGCGGTCGCGGTCCTGACCCAGGCGGCGCCGTCCAGCGGACCGAAGACGCGGGCTCCCGTCTGCCTCAGCAAGAGCATAAGGGCCGTCAGATGGGCGAGGCAGACCGCGCCCAGGATCAGGGCGAGGCGCATCCAGGGCATGCCGGAGTTCATGCGCCATGAAACCAGGTTCATGGCCTGGTCGGCCCAGAGTAGGGCGCCGGCCGCAGCGGCCAGGATCAGGACAGGCCGGGGCAGGAGGCGGGGAAAAAATGCGGCGGCAGCGAGCGCCGCGACCGGCAGCGCGTCCCAAAGGGTACCGAAACGCAGAAAATGCGCGGCCGTGGTCACGCTGCACAGCGTCATCAGGATGCGCAAAAAGAGTGTCATGGCCGGACCGTTGCGTCGAATTTTTCACGGCCCATCTGTTCGATGAGATCCCCCAGGCGCAGGCCGGGACGATACTGCTCCATGAGCACGCACAGCACCCGCTCCAGAATGCCCAAAGCCTGGGGCAGACTGAAGAAGCCCAGTTCATGGGCCAGACGCGGATGGCGTCCGAGCTTGCCGCCCAGCAGCACTCGATATCCGGTCTGTTCCACGTACAGGGCGTCCTCGGGGCAGACCCGCGTGCAGGCCGCGCAGCCCAGACAGCGAGATGGGTCCAGCTGGATGCCGTCCTGCAGGCTCAGGGCATTTTCCGCGCAGGCCTGGATGCATTGGCCGCATCCGGAGCAGCGCTCCGGCGCGAGGCCGATGCGGGCGGCGGCGATGAGCGCGAAGTCCGCGATGTGCGGCTGGGAGCAGCCGTTGGGGCAGGAGGACACCGCGATACGGAACTGGTGGTGATGGCGGAGAGGATGAACCTTGCCGTTCAGGAATTCGGCCCACCCGGAATGCGCGAGCACGGTTTCGAGTTCTGAACTGAGATCCCCTCCGAGCACGGCATGAGGGCATTGGACCGCGCCTCGGCAGACCTTGAGACTGTGGGTGGGAAGAGCTTTTTGTTCGGGGTGTTGCATGAGTCCTCTGTGCTGCAAAAACGAATCGGGAATCCTTGACCTGGGTCAAAAATTCCCGATTTGCATGTGCTGCGGGTTTTGTGGAAAATGCGCGCTGTTCGTTATGCGATCTTGATGATAAATGGAATGACATGCAGGCTTCGGGAGATTTCCCGAGTCGAGCTCAGATCCCAGGAGACGGGAGCCGCCTGCAGCTGTGCGCAGAGGTTCTGCGCCAATTTGCCCACGGCCAGCAGCGGGTGCCGGGAAAAGACCTGGGGCAGTCCGTAGGTCAGATTGCAGGCCAGGCACATGCCGGGACGCTGTTGCAGATGGAAGGCGAAACGCAGCTCTTCCGGGACTTGGCTTTCGAATCTGAGCCGGATGTCGTAGGCACCTTCCTCGGCATCGCCGAACAGGGCTTCGAAAAACGCGTCGGTTTTGGAGGGGGGGAATACCTCGTCCAGGTAGGCCGGGGTAAAGATCTGGGCGGCGTCGGTCATGGGTTGCTCCTGTGCTGTCCGAAGTGTTCGCGGTGTCCTAGCCATGGGTGCCGCTTTTGGTCAAGGGGAGACGAATCTCCATAAATGGCGGCTGTGGACCGACAGAAAATTCCTCCGGAGGGGACGCATGCAGGAGCGGATGGACGATATTGAGATCAAGTACATCTATTTACAAAAAACGGTTGATGAGCTGAACATGGTTGTCATAGAACAGCAAAAGGAAATTCGGGAGTTGAGGCACATGGTGACGCTTCTGAGCAAAAAACTCCACGATGTTTCGTCGATGCAGCCTTTCGATCCCGACGAGAAACCACCTCACTATTGATTGACCGGAGTTTCCGTGGACATCACGTCACATCATCAAGAGCCCATGCCTGAGCCTGCAGAAAAAAACGCATCCGTCGCGGACCGTTCCATGCTCGCCATCCTGCAACAGATCGAAGCGCTGCCATCCCTTCCCGCCGTCGCCAACACCATTCTGGAACAGGTGCTGAACCAGGATTTCGACCACTCCAAGCTTGCGCGCATCATTGAGACCGACCCCGCCCTGTCCGTGAAAATTCTGGATCACGCCAACAGCGGAACCTACGCCAGCAGAGGCCAGGTTTCGCAGGTCGAGCAGGGGCTCAACCGTCTGGGCAGCAAGGTCGTGCAGACCCTCATGCTTTCCGTGCTGATCAAGGACTCCCTGATCAAGGGCGACAAGAACGCCGAAGCCATCCACGCCGCGCACTGGAAGCACAGCCTGGCGACTGCCGTCTATGCCTCCCTCATTGCCGCCAGATCATATCCGTCGCTGGCCGGTGAGGCTTTTGGCGCCGGCATCATGCATGACGTCGGCGGCATCTTTTTGCAGCTCAATCTTCAGGAGGAGTACTCGAAGGTAACCGAGCGGATGGAAGAGCTTTACGAGCCTGTCCTCGATGCCGAGCAGGAAATATTCCAGACCGATCATACCGCTGTTGGACGCTGGATTGCCGAAAAGTGGAGAATCCCCCAGTCCATGACCGACGCCATCTGGTTGCATCATCACGGAGCCCCGGCCCTGAGCGCGCTCAAGGTGAACGCCAAACTGGTGGCCATGGTGGCCCTGGCCAACATCCTGGCTCATGCCACGCTCATGGATTCCTCCAGAGTCATGGCGCGTGAGAAACATCGTCAAACCGGCCTGCAGGAAATGCTTGGACTGGTCGAACAGGACATGCAGGCCATCCTGACCTCCTTTGCACCGGCTTTTGCCGAACGGGCCGAGCCCTTCGCCCTTGACGGCGACCAGGTCAGCCTGTTTTTGACCTCCCTGCAAAAGGCGAATCAACTGCTCATGCGCATGGGCCTGGATCTGGAGCAGGCCAACGGCAGGCTTGAGGATGCCAACCGGTTCACGAGCCTGGGGTCAAAGGTCGGGCTGAAGATGAGCAAATCCAGGACGGCTGACGAGGTTTTCGAATCCGCGGCTCAGTGCATGCAAGAGGATGTCGGAATCCGGGGCGGATTTGTTTACTGGGTCGTTCCTTCCCAGCGCGTCATGCAGGGCATGGTCTGGAATGGCAGCGGCGCCCAGCGTGTCGTCACGTATCCGCTCGACGGCGACGGGTTGCCAGCCCTGGATGGTGGTTCCGCATTGCCCGAAAACATAAAGGCCATTGTCCTCAGCCATCACGAGCGTCATGCCGGCGCTTCGCTCATGGATCGGGAACTCAGGCTCAAGCAATTCTTCGTGGTGCGGGGCTATTGCCTTTTTCCGCTGGTGGGCAGCGATTTTACCGGCGAGATGTGCATCCTTCGCTCCCAGGACCGCCCACCCAAGATGACTCCGCAGGAATACATGGGCTATTCCCAGGTCTCCTGTGTGGCCTCGGCCTCGCTTGACCGCTTGCGCCTCTTCGACAACCTGCAGATTCGCGCCGACGAACTGTCCCATGCCTTGTGGAAAAACCAGCAGATCAACCTGCAGCTCCTGCAAACGGAACGCCTGGCGGCGGTAGGCCAATTGGCCGCCGGGGCGGCACATGAAATCAACAATCCGCTGGCTATCATCTCCGCCCGCACCCAGCTCCTGGAAAACCGGGAGACCGACGAGAAGAAACGCAAGGACCTGCACCAAATTTCCGAACAGATTGAGCGTATTTCCTCCATCCTGCAGAGCCTGATGGGTTTTGCCCGGCCCAATGCCCCGCAGGTCACCAAGGTCGATCTCAATGCCCTGCTGATCAAGATCATCGGTCTGGTGGAATCGATTTTTCATACACACCGCATTCCCATCGTCCAGCAGCTGCCGCCGGATTTGCCGCTCATCCTGGCCGACGCCAATCAGCTGGAGCAAGTTTTTCTCAACCTGATCATCAACGCCCAGCACGCCATGGAAAAGGAGGGCGGAGTGCTGACCGTGACCTCCGTCTTTATGCCCGACGGCAAGCGCATCTCCGTGTCCGTCAAGGATACGGGCAGCGGTATTGCGCCTGAAAACCTGTCCCGCATCTTTGATCCGTTTTTCTCCACCAAGTCTGAAGGCAAGGGCACGGGGCTCGGCCTGTCCACAGCCTATGGCATCGTCACCAACCATTACGGCGAGATCAAGGTTGTGAGCGAACTGGGCAGGGGCACGGAAATGATCGTCATCCTGCCCGTTTCAACGCCGGTGACGCTGCCCGAGCAGCGGCCTGTCGCGCGGAATGGAGCCGAATGCATCCTGCCAGCGACATCGAGCGGAAGGATTCTGGTCGTCGACGACGAACAGCACATTCGGGACATACTGGCCGAGACCCTGCGCGACTCGGGCTATTCGGTCGAAACCGCGGCCAACGGTCAGGAAGGCGTGGTCAGACTGCGCACGGGTTCCTTCGATTTGATTTTGCTCGACATCCGCATGCCCATCCATTCTGGGCTCGACGTGTTGAAACTTTTGCGGCGCAATAGCGGTAGCCCGCCGGTCATGGTCATCACCGGGCTGGCCTCTTCCGAGGAGCTTGATGAAGCCTTGCGCCTGGGCGCCGCCAAGTGTATACGCAAGCCCTTTCATCTGAAGACCCTGCTTTCGGACATTGCCGGTCTTCTGCAACAGAAAAGATCCATCAACACGTAAGCCCGGATTCCATGCAGCATTCGCCGTCAACCTCGCAGGTCAGCCCTCGTCACACTCGCATCCTGGCCCTGGCCAGCGGCAAAGGCGGGACGGGCAAGACAACCGTGGCCGTGAACCTGGCCCTGGCCTTGAACCGGGCCGGATACACGGTCTGTCTGCTTGACGCCGATTTCGGTCTGGCCAATGCCGAAGTGCATCTGGGCCTGCCCTCACCGCTCAAAACCCTGGAAAACATCCTCTTTGACGCCGTGCCTCTGGAGGAATGTCTGGTTCCGGTCCGCCCCGGATTCGATCTCATTTCCGGCAGCAGCGGGGTTGCCCGCATGGCCGAGCTTGATGTTGCGGCCCGCAAAAGACTGATCGGGGAACTTTCCGGCCTGTCGGGCTACGATTTTATCATTCTGGACAACTCGCCCGGCATTTCCGCCCAGGTCGTGTCCCTCTGCCTGGCCACGCGCGAAATCATTCTGGTAGTCAACCCCGAAGCCAGCGCATTGGTGGACGCCTACGCCCTGATCAAGGTGCTCAAGGAAAACGGCCTGTGGTGGCCGCCCCTGGTGCTGATCAACCGGTCCGAGTCCGGGATGCAGGCCAAGCAGGTTTTCACCCGCTTCCAGGAAACCGTGCAGCAGTTTCTGGGTCTCAAACCCCTTTTTCTGGGCGCCATCCCCCTCGATGATGCGGCGCGCAGGATATCGGCCACGGGCAAGCCCTTTGTCAGCCTGCGTGACGACCTGCCCGCGAGCCAGGCCATCCTGTCCATCGCCAAGATTCTGAGCGAGCGTTTGAACAAGGACTGGACCAAGAACAAGCCTGCGGATTTTTTCGAGAACGCGGTCGTGCGCATGAAGCAGCGCCCGGACTTCGGGCTTGGCGGGATCATGGCCAATTGCAGCGCGCCCACGGACGACTCGTCACAACCGGACGTGTACATGGAGCTGGTGGCCGTGCTCGACAAGGCATCACGGCTCTGCGAGAAGCTCCTGGAAAATCAGGCCTACGCCTTTGTGCGGGACCGTTTCGGGCTGGTCCGCCTGGCCGTGGAAAATTTTCTGCATCCCCTGGACCGGATGCGCAAACCGCGCGGCGCCTTGAAGCCCCGCATCCTGGTCCTCAGCAATCACGAACAGATGCGGACCATGCTGAGGGAGATCGTGTCAGAGGTCGGTTACGAAGGGGAGGCCTGCATTCCAGGACATGGCAATTTTCTCAAGTTCCGCGACACCTGCAATCTGATCCTGGTCTCGTGCGACCGGCCCGAAGCCTTGATCCGCGCAAGCCTCGCGCAGATGCCCGAGGTGCCCCTCATCCTTTTGACCGGATTCGGGAGTTCCTCCCTGGAGCTGGAATTTCGCCACCGGACCGTAGCCGTGGTGCCAAGACCCTTCCATGTCAATGAGCTGCGCACCATCCTGCAATCAGCCCTGCATTAGGCCGCCCCTATTTACAATCCACGGCCCCTGGCATAAGCAAAACTCCTTTCTTTCCCCTGATTTGGGGAGTTGTCATCTTCCTGCGAGATCCGTCGACCGGATTTTGCAGCCATCGGGAATGCACATGCGCAGAGATATTGAACATGTGGGTTGGGGAAAACTGACCTACGAAATTAGGGCGATTGTGGCCGTGGCCCAGGATCTTCGCAATCTTGGGCTGGACATCATCTGGGAAAACATCGGCGACCCCATCGAAAAAGGCGAAAAAGTGCCGGGATGGATCAAGGAGATCATCGCCGACCTCGCCATGAACGACAAAACCTACGGCTACTGCGCGACCCAGGGCGTGCTGGAGACCCGCGAGTTTGTGGCCCGGCTGGTCAACCAGCGCGGCAGCTATCAGGTCACGGCCGACGACATCATGTTTTTCAACGGTCTCGGCGACGCCGTGGCCAAGATTTTCGGCTTCCTGAAACGCGAAGCCAGGGTCATCGGGCCTTCTCCGGCCTATTCCACCCATTCTTCGGCCGAGGCAGCACATTCGGGATACGAGCACCTGACCTATGAGCTCGACCCGAACAACGGCTGGATGCCGGATCTGGTCGATCTGGAAAACAAGGTTCGCTACAACGACTCCATTGCCGGCATCCTGTTCATCAACCCGGACAACCCGACGGGCGCGGTGTACCCGTGCGAGCTGATCGAGAAGATCGTGGACATCGCCCGCCGCTATAACGTCTTTGTCCTGGCTGACGAGATCTACGCGAACATCGTCTACAGCGGTCATCCGACCTGCAGCCTGTCCGAGGTCATCGGCGAGGTTCCCGGCATGGCCCTGCGCGGCATCTCCAAGGAATATCCCTGGCCGGGAGGCCGTTGCGGCTGGATGGAAGTCTACAACAAGGACAAGAATCCGGATTTTCGCGCCTACATCAGGAGCCTCCTGAACGCCAAGATGCTTGAGGTCTGTTCCACCAGCCTGCCCCAGCTTTCCATCCCGCTCGTCATGGGCGATCCGCGCTACGGAGCCCATCTCGACGCCCGGCGCAGGATGTTTGAATTCAGGGCCCAGGAAGCATGGCAAGCCTTTCAGGACGTTGCCGGGGTGCGTGTCATCAAGCCCCAGGGGGCATTCTACATGTCGATCATGTTCGAGGACGGCGTGCTCAATGGAAAGCAGACCCTGGAAATCGAAATACCGGCGGTCAAGGCCCACATCGAGGAAATCGTGCAGGGCGTGGAAGTGGACAAGCGCTTCGTCTACTACCTGCTTGGCGCAACGGGCATCTGCGTGGTTCCGCTCACGGGTTTCTGCTGCAATCGCAAGGGATTTCGCGTCACGCTCCTGGAAACCGACGACGCAAAGCGGCTCAAAACCTGGAAGACCATCGTCGACGCCATCACCCGCTACCTGGCCTCGGCCTAAAGAGCCATGACGGCAGACCCCAACCCACGCTGGCTGGACTGGGCCCGGGAGATTCAATCCCTGGCCCAGACCGGTTTGGCTTTTACCCAAAGCCATTACGAGCGGCTGAGCTTTGATCGTCTGTCCGCGATAGCGGCCGAAATTCTGGCTGAACATTCCCAACTGGACGCCTCCGAAATCAAGCGCGCCTTTTCACTGGAACCGGGTTATGCCACGCCCAAGGTTGACGTTCGCGCGGCGGTGGTCCGGGATGGACGAATTCTGCTCGTGCAGGAGCAGGCCGACGGCAAATGGTCCATGCCTGGCGGCTGGTCGGATGTGGGCGACCGCCCGTCGGAGACGGCCGAGCGGGAGACACTGGAGGAGAGCGGCTTCGTGGTCCGTGCCACGAAACTCGTCGGGGCCTTTGACGCCAATCGCGGGAAGAAGGCCAGCATGTTCTTCCACGCCGTGAAACTGATTTTTCTCTGCGACCTCGTAGGCGGAGAGGCACGGAGCAGCATGGAAACGCTGGCCGTTGATTTTTTCGATTTCGACAGCCTGCCGCCCCTGTCCGAACAACGCACCAACCAACGGCATCTGGATGAGATCCGTGCCCACCTGCACGATCCCCTCCGGCCGACGGCATTTGATTGACATGAACGATTTCGATTGTACCCTGCCCATCGGCGTTTTTGATTCCGGCATAGGCGGGCTGACCGTTTTGAAGGCTCTGACCGAGTCGCTGCCCAGGGAAAGCTTTGTCTATCTGGGCGACACGGCCCGGCTGCCCTACGGCACCAAGAGCGCCAAATCGATAACCCGATACGCCTTGCAGACCACATCGCTGCTCAAAGAACGGGGCATCAAGCTCCTTGTCGTCGCCTGCAACACCGCCACCGCAGTCTCTTTGGGTGCCCTGCAGGAAGCGTATCCGGGGCTGCCGGTCATCGGCGTGATTCGCCCCGGGGCCGAGGCGGCCTGCCGCGCAAGCAAGGGCGGGCGCATCGGGGTTATCGGGACGGAGAGCACTGTCAACGGCGGCAGCTATGAGCGTGAAATTCTGCGCATCCGTCCCGACGCGCGTGTTTTCTCCCGCCCCTGTCCCCTGTTCGTGCCCTTGGCCGAAGAAGGATGGTGCGACGGAGAAATCGCGCACCTGGTGTCACGGCGTTATCTGGGCTCCATGGTGGAGGAGACGGGCATAGACACCCTGGTTCTGGGATGCACACATTTCCCGGTGCTGGCCGAGGCCATCCAGAATGTTGTGGGGCCAGGCGTCACCCTGGTCGATTCCGCTCGAACCACGGCGGAATTCGTGCAGGAAATGCTTGCGCGGCGGGACATCTGCTCGACCACCACGGAGCGAAGGCTTTCCTTTCTGGCCACGGACGGAGCCGAACGCTTTGCCAGGGTCGGCGGGGTGTTCATGCACAATCATCTGGACCCGTCCGACGTGGAGATCGTGGATCTCTGATGTCCGCCCTTTTGGCTGTCGACGCGGGCGTGAGGACCGGACTCGCGCTCCTGGATCGCGAAGGACGTTTGCTCTGGTGCCGGTCGCACAACCTGGGGACCACGGCCCGGCTCAAAAAAGCGGCGGCCAGGGTTCTTTTTGAATTGCCCCTGCTGCAGTATTTGATAATAGAAGGGGGAGGGCAGACGGCAGGCATATGGGAACATGCGGCGACCAAACGAAGCCTGCCGTGCATGATCATCCAGGCTGAGGATTGGCGCGTCGATTTTCTGCTGCCCCGGCAACGGCTGAGCGGACAAAAGGCCAAGGCCGCTGCCTGCGCGCTGGTAGGAACAATTTTACGCAGGGAGGGCGGGTCATCGCCGACCACTCCCGGCCATGACGCGGCCGAAGCCGCCCTCATCGGATTGTGGGCCGCCGTTCAGCTGGGCTGGCGGACAATGCCTATCCTCAAATAATTCAAGACGGGACACATGGACACACTCAGTTACGATCTCCCCGGAATAAGCCCGGTCGGCCTGGATCTCATCGCCCTGCTGAACTCGCCGCATGCGACGGTCAAGCAGATCGCGGCCCAGGCCAAGCTTGACCCCGTCATCTTCGGCAACATCATCGCCTATGCCAATTCCCCGGTCTTCCACGAGGTCAACAAGTCAACGGACATCCTGACCTCGCTGGTCCGCCTAGGGCAGCGGGAAATCAAGCGCATCGTGTATCAGGTCGTGCTCCGGTCGGCATTTTACCATGAATCGTCCGACGTGAATGCGATTATGCGCCAGATCTGGAAGCAGAGCCTGACCGCCAACGTCTTCATGCAGAAATTCGTCGCGGCCGTACCCGAAGCCTACCGTATGGAGCACGAAGCCTTGGAACATCTGGAATGTCTGGGCCTGCTCCACAACATCGGCTACGTGGTTCTGCTTGTGAATTTCCAGGATCGGTTCCTCGATTTTTTCACCCGGAACGAGAACCTGCCCTTGCCCGAATTTTTTCAGGTAGAGCGCAGCTGGTTTGATGGATTTGATCATTTTTCCGTAGGCAGCGCCGTGCTCGAATTGTGGAATTTTCCTGCGTCCATGAGTGAGATAGTAGCTCAGTATCGATTGCCGAACCATGAGTTCCAGGGCAAGTATCCGGCCTTGCATAATCTGCTGCGCCTCTCACGACATGTGATCATGATGACCGAGTCCAATTTTCACCCCAAGAAACCGGCTGACTTCTGGCTGAGTGGGACGGAACTTCCCGCCGCGGAAGTCGATTATGAACAGATCATTGATGATGTGCGCCATTACGTCATGAGTGTCGAAGGATCTCTGGCATGATGCTCGACCAGAAAGAATTCCGAACGCGGTTGCGCTGCAGAAAATGCTCCGCGCTCCTGCAGGTCCGCCGCACCTGACGATCCGTGGGACTACGCTGCAGGTCATGCGGCGCCACTTTTGAATTGCATGAATTCGGGACCAATCTCGATGACCTGCTGGAAGAATATCTGGCCAACATTCCCTGCGACAGGGTTTAGCGGGCCACCGGCCTTAAGGACAGGGTTTTTTCCAAAATCCAGACCGCTGGGCGGCAACAACATTTTGAGAACAGGATTTTTTACAGCCCTATGACTTCATTCACCATTTCACGCTCCGAACACGTCGTCTCCCGCCAAAACATCCACCCCGATGCGCTTAAAGTCATGTATCGATTGGTGCGCAAGGGCTTTACCGCCTATCTCGTGGGCGGCGGCGTGCGCGACCTCCTCCTTGGCCGCACGCCCAAGGATTTTGACGTCAGCACGAATGCCACGCCCAGCCAGATCAAGAAGATCTTTCAGAACTGCTTCCTGATCGGCCGCAGGTTCAGACTGGCCCATATCCGTTTCGACGACCACGTCATCGAAACCTCGACTTTTCGGCGCTGTCCCGACCAGGACGACGAGAGTGGTGATGACGATTTGTACATGCTGCGCGACAACTGCTACGGCACCCCCGAGGAAGACGCACTGCGTCGGGATTTCACCATCAACGGGCTCTTCTACGAGGTCGAGCGCTTCTCCATCATCGACCACGTCGGTGGCCTGAGCGATATCGAGAACCGCCTCATCCGCTGCATCGGCGACCCGAATATCCGTTTCCGGGAAGATCCGGTGCGCATGATCAGGGCCGTTCGTTTCGCCTCCCGGCTCGATTTTCACATCGAGCCCGCGACGTACAACGCCATCATGCGCCATCACGAGGAGATCCTCAAAGCCTCTCCTCCCCGAGTTTTCGAGGAGGTGCAGAAGCTGTTCGCCTATGGTGCGGGCGAAAAAGCCTTCCGCCTGCTCTACAAGACCGGGCTCCTGCACAACCTGCTGCCCGAAATCGCGGACTTCCTCGATCACGACCATGGCCAGGATTCGTCGATCTGGAGCTGGCTGGAGCACATGGACAGCCGCATCAGGACCGTGGGCAAGGTCGAGCCGGTGCTGGTCTTCGCCGCCCTGTTTTCCGCTCCGGTGCAGCGCATCGCGGCCAAGTACGCAGCCGATGGCGAGCGGGTGGTCTACAACGCCCTGCTCGAGGATCTGCTGCTGCCCATCTGTACGCGCATGAGCATGCCCAAGTGGATGTCCGCGCGCATGATCCAGATCATGGCCAACCAGAGCCGCTTCGAGCCGGACAAGCGCAAGCGTTTTTCCAAGCGCGGCTTCGTGGCGCATGAATGTTTTCCCGAAACCCTGGCCCTTTATCAGATCGGCCTGCTCGTCGCCGGAGCGGATCTGGGGCCTGCGGAAATGTGGAGCAGCCTGCGCAGCGAAGTGGAAGCGGAAAACCCCCAATCCTTGCGCAGCGATCCCCGCGCCGAGCACGGACGCCCACCGCGCAAGCGGCCACCCCGCAGACGGCGCAGATGATCTCCCGCGAAATCCTGCCGACATTTCCCCTCTGCCCGGGCGTGTATCTGATGAAGAACGCCGCGGGCAGAATCATTTATGTGGGCAAGGCCAGGCAGCTGCGGCGGCGGCTGGCCTCGTATTTCCAGCCTGAGCATCGCCTTGCCCCCAAGGTGCGGGTCATGATGACCCGTGTCGAGGCCGTCGATTTTCTGTGCACATCCACGGAAAAGGAGGCGCTGCTGCTTGAGGCGAGCCTGATCAAGAAGCACCGCCCCAAATACAACATCGTCCTGCGCGACGACAAACAGTATGTCCTGTTCTGCCTCTCGCGCCATCATACCTTTCCGGCCCTGCGCTTGACGCGCAAGGTGCTGCGGGACGGTTCGGTCTATTTCGGCCCCTTCACCTCGGCCCTGTCCGCACGCGAAACCAAGCGGGTCATCGACCGGCTCTTCCCGTTGCGCAAATGCCGGGACACGGTCTTTTCAAACCGCACCCGGCCCTGCCTGCAATATCACATTGGGCGCTGTTTGGGGCCGTGCTGCCTGCCCGTATCTGAAGAGGAATATCGGCAGGTCGTGCGGCAAGTTGAACTTTTTCTGTCCGGCAAGTCGGTGGAGCTGTTGGCCGGACTGCGGACAGAGATGATGCGCCTCTCCGATGCCCTGGATTTCGAGGGCGCGGCCCGACTGCGGGACAGCATCCGCGCCCTGCGCGAGACGGTCGAGCGTCAGGCCGCCGTGCTCTCCGATGACCGCGACCTGGATGTCATCGGCGTGCACGGCAACGAGAACGGCGCCGCTCTGGCCATCGTCTTCGTGCGCCAGGGCCGCATCATCGACGGCCAGACCTTCTGGTTCCCTGGAGCGGCGGTGGAGACTCCGGAGGAAGAGGCGAGCCTGACGGATTCGTTTCTCATGCAGTATTACACGCCGGAACGGTTCATTCCGGCCCGGATCGTGACCGCCTTCGGCTGCCAGGACCCCGCCCTGGAGGAGGCCCTGGCCGACATGCGCGGCGGCAAGGTGAGCGTGGTCAAGGCTCGCGGCGATCAGGAACGCCGCTTGGTGGATATCGCCACTGCAAATGCCCGGGCTCATGCGACCCAGCAACGCCGCACAGCGACAACCCCGGTGGAACTGGCCCGCGCCCTCGGCGTGGCGGGGGAGGTGGAGCGGATCGAATGCGTGGACGCCTCGCACATCCAGGGCGAGGGCATGCGGGTCGGTATGGTCGTCTTTGTTGATGGGCGGGAAGAGAAGAGCGCGTATCGCCTGTACACTTTTCCGGAGCTGGAAGGCACCAGCGACGACTATCTGGCGCTGGTCAGTTTTGTGGCCAGAAGGCTCGCGTCCGGTCCGCCCTGGCCGGACCTGCTGCTCATTGATGGCGGCAAGGGCCAGCTCGGCGCCGTGGAACGGACGCTGGCCGAAAAGGGCGGGGAAGGCATCGCACTGGCCGCCATCGCCAAGGGCGAGAGCCGCAGGGCCGGAGAGCTGGGTGACCTCATCTTCCGCCCCGGACGCAAGAACCCGCTGGCCCTCAAGCCGGGAAGCCCGGAGATGCTCCTGTTGCAGCATATCCGCGACACGGCGCATCGATTTGTCATTTCCAGGCTTCGCCGCCACAAGCGCTCCGCACAACTTGCATCCGAGCTGGACTCCCTGCCCGGAGTCGGTCCCAGGACGGCTCGCCTGCTGTGGGAGCATTTCGACAGCGTCGAGGCCATGATCCGCGCCGGCGTCGATGAATTGTCCGCCTTGCCGGGCATTGGCGTCAAAAAGGCAGTGGCTCTGCATTCCGCTTTGCAGTCGCTGCACAAATCAACGTAGTTGGTGAAGCACTCTCACAACAATCTTCACGAACTCTTCATTCCAGCCCGAACCCTATTCTTGTTTTTCACAATCTCTGCTCTTCCTTCGCACCAAAGTCGATCTTTCTGATTAATTAAGTCCGATTTATTTTGCAGAACAAAACTCGCTCTTGCCTCAATACATATTTAAGCTATATTCCGGGAAAATGGTCTGTTTCCTTTTTTACCTCAAAACTTGCGGAGGGTTTATGAACCGGACGTTATGGAGAGGATTTCTTTGCGGCGCTCTCGCCCTTTGTCTTTGGCCCCTCGGCGTTTTCGCAGCTACCGAGGAGGCGGAAGCGCCGGGTCGGGCCTTGGCCAGGCAGACCATAAAAAAAGAAGCCCACAAATGGATCACGGCGGACCATTCGGTGCATCCCATCCTGAAACAGCAGTTTGCCCGTCCCGAGGACGTGACCAAGGCCTGCCTGTCCTGTCACAATCAGGCGGCCATGCAGCTCCACAAAACCATTCACTGGACCTGGAAGGATCCTTCCGATCCCACGGGGGCAACCGGCAAGGGCGGGCTTTCGGTCAACAACTTCTGCATCAGCGTCGGCTCCAACGAGGCGCGATGCACCTCCTGCCACATCGGATATGGCTGGAAGAACAAGGATTTTGATTTCACCAAGGCCGAATCCGTGGATTGCCTGGTCTGTCACGAACAGACCGGAACCTACAAAAAATTCCCGACCATGGCCGGATACCCCGTGAGCAACGCGACCATGTTCGAGGGCAAGACAGAGTTTCTGCCTCCCGACTATAACGCCGTCGCCCAGTCCGTGGGTCGTCCGGCCAGGACCAATTGCGGCACGTGCCATTTCTACGGAGGCGGGGGCGACGCGGTGAAACACGGCGATCTGGACTCGTCCATGGCCATGCCGAACAAGCAGCTCGACGTGCACATGGGCACCGACGGCCAGAATTTCGGATGCAGCCGCTGCCACACCACCGATGCCCACAATATCGCCGGTCGCATTTACGCCACCCCGGCTTCCCTGGAGCGCAAGAGCCTGCTTGAAGATGACCTGACGCCCAAGATCATGTGCGAATCATGTCACGGCGGCCAGCCGCACAAGACCAACCAGAAGGCCAACGACCACACCGACAAGGTCGCCTGTCAGTCCTGCCATATCCCCACCTACGCACGAGTCCAGGCCACAAAGATGAATTGGGACTGGTCCGTGGCGGGTGACAAGAAGCGCGAACCCAAGAAGGATGAGTTCGGCAAGACCGATTACGATCCCAAAAAGGGTTCCTTTGTCTGGAAGAAGAACGTGACTCCGCATTACGAATGGTTCAACGGCTCCATTCGCGGCACCACTGCCAAGGACGTGATCGACCCCACCAAAGTGGTGCGTCTGTCCTGGCCCGTGGGCGAAAGAACAGACCCGCGTTCACGCATCTTTCCCTTCAAGGTGCACACGGGCAAGACGCCCTATGACAAGATTCACAAGACCATGGTCATCCCCAAGCTGTTCGGGCCCAAGGATTCCGGCGCATACTGGTCCGATTTCGACTGGGACAAGGCCATCGCGGTTGGTCAGGCCTACAACGGGCTGCAGTACAGCGGCGAGTATGATTTCGTGGACACGGAATACGTCTTCCCCATCACGCACATGGTCGCGCCCAAGGACCAGGCTGTGGCCTGCGTGGAATGCCACGCCAAGGGCGGACGCCTGGATCATCTGGAGGGCTTTTACATGCCCGGCCGTGACTCGGTGCGCCTCTTGAACATGGGCGGCTGGGCCATGGTGGTGGCTTCGTTGCTGGGCGTTGCCCTGCACGGATTGGGACGTTTTCTGAGTAGTGTCGGACGCAGGAAGGAGTAATGTCATGAACAAGAAAATCTATCTCTACACACGTTTCGAAAGGTTCTGGCATTGGGTCCAGTCGCTGCTCATTTTCCTGCTGCTGCTGACGGGATTCGAGGTCCACGGCACCTTCACCCTATTCGGCTTCCAGAAAGCGGTGGAGTACCACAATTTCCTGGGCCTGACCTGGGTCATTCTCTTCATCTTCATCGTCTTCTGGGTCGTGACCACTGGTGAATGGCGGCAATACATCCCGACCACCAAAAAGCTGTTCGAGGTCATTGGCTACTACTCGTCAGGCATCTTCAAGGGCGAGCCGCACCCGGTCAAGAAATCCAAGGAAGCCAAGCACAACCCCCTGCAGCGTCTGACCTACCTCGGCCTGACCGCGATTCTGCTGACCCTGCAGATGGGCACGGGGCTCCTGTATTACCTCTACAACGACTGGGCCATCTGGAGCTGGACGTTCCTCGACCTGCGCCTGCTGGCCCTGATTCATCTGGCCTGCGCCTTCGCCATTCTGGCCTTCATCATCGTGCACGTCTACATGACCACCACCGGCCACACACTGACCAGTCATATCACCGCCATGTTCAGCGGCTGGGAAGAGGTGGAAGAGGGTGAGGTGGCGGACTGGGAAGTGCAGAAGAAAAGATAGAGTCCTCCCTCCCAACGCAAAGCCGCAGTCTGTCGAGTGACGGGCTGCGGCTTTGCACTTTTTTTGTGATCCAAAGGGCAAGCTTTAGGAGCCTTGCCTGTAACGCTGGAAATGGGTAGAAAATTCGAACGACTGTATTGGTGGCTTAGATGGATTTTAGCGAATTTTGCACGGAGTCAGACTGATGACGTTGACATCTTTCGCGAATCTTAATCGTAGGTTCCGGGAATCTTGGGTGGCTTATGAATGTATTTGAAGAGTTCTCAAAAATAATACAACGCATTGAAGAGGAAAAAATTCAATACGCGCTTGTCGGCGGCGTATCCATGGCTTTTTACGTTGAACCCAGATTCACCCAGGACATTGATCTGCTTCTTGGTTCGGATGATTTTTCGAAAATGAAAAAAGTATTGGAGGATAATGAATATCTGGAATCAGAATCATGGACGTTTCAAAATACGTCACTGACTCTTCATAGATTTTTCAAAGCTGTCGGGAATGATCAGATGATCGTTGATATCTTGATTGCCGGCAGTCAAAGGCATTTGGAAATACTTAAAAATACGATTATTGCCGAAAGCGAGCATGGCATCATCCATGTCGCGAACAAGTTTGATATTATATGGCTCAAGCAGCAGAGAAATTCACTTCAGGATCAGGCCGATATCGAAAGGTTATTACATGAAAAAGCTTGAAACGGTGCTTGCGCAGTTGAGTGATCTGTATGAGTTCAACAAAAAGTTGAAGTTATATACATTGCAAAAACAGGAGCCGGATCAGAGCCAGGAACCCTCATCGCCCGACAATGACGACCCGGCCCCTGCCTCATGTCGGGAAGTCACTGCCGAGTAATCCCATTATCAGATCATACCCGTCTTCTTGAGCGCCGTGGCCGCGAACACGCCGCCCACCGCGCCGCCCACGGCCTGGATCACGTTGGCTAGGATCTCGGCCACCGCTCCCTGCAGGCCGATGTTTGGCATCATCACTTCGCCCGCAAAATAGGTTCCGACCATGGCCAGCCCGCCCAGGCCGAGCAGAATGTACCGGCTTGTCCCGGTCCTGCTTGCGGCGACTGCGGCAAATGCTCCCTCTGCGCCCTTGGCGACGAGGGTCAGGGGGGCGAAGACCGCAAACCCGCCCAGGATGTCGGCCAGGGCCGAGCCGATGCCGCACGCGCCAAGCGCCCACCAGATGCCCTGGCGCGGGTTCATGAATCCGAGGACCAGTCCGCCGAAGACGACAGCCACGTCGCCTACGTTGAAGTAGCCACGGCTGGGCAGGGGGATGCGCACAAAGAGGGTGGTCAGGCAGGTCAGGGCTACGATGGACAGGGCGGCGATCTTGATGTTCTTCATTATTTCCTCACGTATCGGGTGCGATGATCAAACAGGGCCTGGGTCTTTTCGGCCTGTTGGTAGATGCTGATGTAGGCGGCCACGATGACTGCGCACAGCCGCAGAAATCTGCTCCAGCGCCGTCCGTCGAAATGCGGAGTCAAGTCCATGAAAAAACGGTAGCGGTGCAGCAAGGGCGTACATTTTTCCATGACGGCCTTCAAGACGATGGCGTTGCGCCGGGTCGCAGCGCCGAGCGGGAGATGGACAAGGTCTCGAAAGGTGATGGCTTCGAGGCCAAGCTTCACGGCCAGAAAGGAGTTGGGAAAGACCAGGGCCTTCACGAGGGAGTCGTGCATCCAGTCCGTGCGGCCCATGAGCCCGGTCCACTGAAAAATCGCGCCGAAAAAAAGCAGGGACAGCACAAAAGGCAGCACGAACCACATGGCCTGCGCGGTGCCCCTGAATCCGTTCCTCCAGACGCTTGCCGCCAGAAAAAGAAGGAGCAGCGCTGCCTGAAAATCCATGCGGGCATAGCCCGCCCCGAAGACGAAGAACCAGAAATAGGCCCCGAGCAGGCCGAAGATGGAAAGGAATTTCAAGCTGGCCATAACCGCTCAAGCCTCAGGATGACGTCCGCCCCATCCGTGCGCGGCCTGTCGAAGACCAGTTCATAGCCATGGGCGAAATCCGGGCGTTTCTCGCGCCTGTCCAGATGCGAGACCTGCACGACCCAGTTGAATCCGGGCAGATCCAAGGCCGCCATCTGCTCCTCGTTCACGTATTTATCGAATTCATCGAGGATGATGAGCTCCCGGCAGCCGCTGGTTCGGACCCAGGCCACGGCCATGTCCGTAAGTCCCGACGGCACATCATGCCCGAGCAATGCCAGGGTGGTGCGGATGGTGTTCTGTTCAAGGTCCATGTCCTGGGCCAGATAGAGCAGGCTGTGAGCGCGGCGCAGCTGGGGAATGAGGACATGCTCCAGAAAGCTGGTCTTCCCGGCTCCGTTTTCTCCGCTCAGGTACAGGCAGGAGTGGACGGGCAGCGCCAAAGCCTCGCCCAGGATGAAGCGCAGGCCCGCATGCTGGACAGGATATGTTCCGGCGGCAAGTTCAAGCATGGTCGGCCATGGGCCTTGGCCCGGTTTGAGTCATGGTGAAGAGGGCGGCTTCGGGCAGGGCCGTTTGAAACATGTCCAGAATCAGCTCGCGGTTGCGCGGCGACAATGTCTCCAGCACATGCACCAGCAGGATGCGCACGGGGGTCTTGGGCAGCAGGGACGCGAGCAGCAGGCAGCAGATGATGGCCTGTTCCCCGCCGGAGCAGGAGGCGAGCCTGCGGCCCGGCTCCAGATGCAGGCCGAAACGGACTCCATCGCGACGAATGCCGGACGCGAGCCTCTCGTCCGCGCCCAGGATCAGAAGCTCATCCTCCAGGGTGGTGCCGACAAAGAGATTATGCATGTCGATAACACAATAATCCCGGCCATAAAGGGCAAGCGGCGAGTCGCTCATGACTGTCCGCCGTGGGGTGATGGCTGTGTTTTGCTTGACGAGGCGGGAAGGTGATGCAAAAGACTGGCTCCATGATCAAATACAGTATCGAATGCTGGCTCTACAACGACATGACGGACCGATTCCTGCTCCTGCGCTGCCCCGTGACGCATCGCCACGACGAATACTGGCAACCCGTGACCGGGGGCCGCGGCCCCGACGAACCCTGCGTGCAGGCCTGCCTGCGCGAAGTGGAGGAGGAGACGGGCGTGGCGCTGACGGCGGAGCATCTGGAGGTCGTCATCCCGGAGTTTTCCTTCTGCATTCCCGACGCCCGCATCGAGCTGCGCAAGCCCGTTTATCTGGCCAGGGTCAGGAGCGAAAAGGTGGTCCTCTCCTCGGAACATATCGGGTATTACTGGTTCGATGCCGGGGATGTGGAAAGCCATCTGCACTGGGATTCCAACAGGGAGTCCTTCCGGCAGGTCATGACTCACACGCGTCCCTAGTCCGTTTTCTTTTCCAGCAGCGCTTCCAGATACGCCACCACCTCCGGCGCATCCCACACGGCCATGCCCGTGTGTCCGAACACCACCCGCCCTTCGCGATCAAAAATATACGTCGTCGGCAACCCCTCTGTGTCCAGTTCTTCGGGCACGGGGGAGCTGAAGACGTAAAGGGGCATCGTCAAGGTTCCCGAGAGGGAATCCTTGCGCACATCCTCAAGGGTCTCGGCGCTGATGCAGAGCACCCGGAACCTGTCGTCATCCTTGAATTTTTTCCACAGCTTATTCAGCGAGGGCATCTCCGCCCTGCACGGAGGGCACCACGTAGCCCAAAGATTGAGGACCACGACCTTGCCGCGCAGGTCCGCAAAGGAAAAGCTGTTCCCGTCAAGGTCCGAGAAAGTCCCCTGCAGATCGCCCAGGCGGGTCATGCGCGGAAGGGGCGTCTCGGAGTTCTCTTCGGCCGAACCGAAGCCGCCCAAGAACAGAAAGGCCGCACCGAACTCCAGAACAAGCAGGAGGACGGCTCCGCAGACAAAACCAAGGGCCGAACGTCTGGTTATCATATTCATATCATTCTCATGGATTAGGATAGCCCGAGGCTTGCTTTCAGGGCGGTGATCTCGGCGGCTTCCAGAGCACGCCATTTTCCGGACTCAAGATTTCCAAGCAAGAGCGGCCCGAGCTCCACCCGGCGCAGGCGCAGGATGGTCAGCTTCAGATCGCGGCACATGCGCCTGATCTGGCGGTTCACGCCCTGGCGCAAGGTCATGCGCAGGAGGGTGGCGCCGCTTGCGGTCGGAATCGCATCGACCTCGACGGGAGCCAGCCGTTCCCCTTCCTCAAGGCCCATGCCCTGGCGCATGATGCGCAGGGATTTTTCCGTTACCGCTTCGCGCACCAGCACCTCGTATTTTTTCGGATGCTCGTAGCTCGGGTGCGTCAGGCGCAAGGTCACCTCGCCGTCATTGGTCAAGAGGAGCAGGCCTTCGGACATGTAGTCCAGCCGTCCCACGGGAAAGAGGCGTTGCGCGCGGAGGTTTTCGGGCAGCAGTTCGACCACGGTCTTGCGCCCCTGCGGGTCGTTCACCGTGGTCACGGTGTGCACAGGCTTGTGCAGCATGATATACGAAGCCGGGATGTCTTGACCGGATGAGACCGGGGCGCCGTTGCACAGCACCGTGTCCTGCCCAGGGACGACCTTGGTGCCGGGCTCGCGCTGGATGAGTCCGTTCACGCAGACCCGTCCGCTCTGGATCAGGGCGTCGGCGCCGCGACGGGAGGCAATGCCGGCATCGGCAAGATATTTGTTCAATCGGACCTGTGTGTTTTCTGGCATGGGCGAACAAATAGGAAGAACCGTTGGGCAGGGCAAGCAAAAAGGCATGGGGAAACAGGGAAAAACTGAACACGACGCGAGGGCGGAATCGCAGGACTCCGCACCGGGCATCAGGGAACCGCTTCGAATTTGGCCAGGGGGGCCATGCGTGCCTTGTGCAGGAAAAGCGTCTGGCCGTCACAGGCGAAGTTATCCGTCATGTCCAGCACGTTGAAAAACTCCTGCTCCATGTTCATGTCCGGACAGGCCATCATGGTGCTGGCCATGTTCGTGAAACGGACCCGGTTGCCAGCCTTGAGTTCATAGGAGCCGCCGATACTGTTGCAACCGCCGAAGCCCGAGATACGACCCTCCTTGGCTTGAAGGTGGATGAACGGAAAACGTTCATCCGCTGCCACGGGTTTCCCCATGAGTTCCACCAGTCTCCAGCGGGTATCCAGAATGCACTTGCCCGTCAGGTCCAAGGCCGTGTCGGTCTGTTTGTGCACCACGGAGGAATTCCCGCCGTCGGCATGCACGCATCCCCACAGCGCCGCACAAGCGAGCATCGTCATCAGAATGAGTTTTTTCACTGCATTCTCCTCTTATTTCGGACGCAGTGCCGTTTCAATGGCTTCCTGTTCCTGTTTGTCCGGACCGCGTGTGATGCACAGGTCGTGGATCAGGCCATTCGAAATGGAATAGATCCAGCCATGCAGGTAGAGGTTGCGGCCTCGCTGCCAAGCCTTGCGCACGATGCTGTTCAGGGCCAGATTGCGGATCTGCAGCTTGACGTTGAGTTCGCACATGTCGTCGAGGTTCGGGCGGCCTTTGCGTTCCATCAGGTCATGCACATTTTCCAGCCAATGGGCCAAAAGGCCCGGGGTCTGGTCTTTCATGACCGCGTCGATGCCGCCGCAGCCGTAATGGCCGCATACGATGATGTGCTTCACCTTGAGCACGTCGATGGCGTACTGCAGCACGCACATCAGGTTGATGTCGGTGTTGATGACCTGGTTTGAGATGTTGCGGTGCACGAAGACCTCGCCCGGCATGACGCCGATGAGCTGATCAGCTGGAACCCGGCTGTCGGAACAGCCGATCCAGAGGAATTTGGGTTTGTGCTGGTTTTCCAGCTTGCGGAAAAATCCCGGAATATTCTTTTCGACGTTCTGCGCCCAGGCTTTGTTGTTGTCGAGCAGCTTGCCGATTTCTTTCATGTTTCACTCCTGACGGTTGTTCTCATTGTCACCGATTTAGCGTGATAAGCACGGCCGCGCAATGCGCAAGATTGGTCACTGTGCGCCAAGACCGGGGCGCGAGCCTATTTTTGTTCGAAAAAAAGCCTCCCCCGCGAAGGGGAGGCTTAGGCTTCAAAGAAGTTCAAAGTCCGTCACTCGGCCATGACGAACTTGCCGCCCTTGACCTGGACCATGACCATGGAATCGACGGTCAGGCCGTTGTGGTCTTCGGGGGTGAGGTTGTAGATGCCGGAGATGCCGACATAGTTCTTGGTTTTTTCGATTTCTGCGCGCAGAGCTTCGGGTTCGGTCCCGACCTTGGCGATGGCGTCCACGATCAGCCGGATCGCATCCCATGCATAGCCTGAGTGGGTGTTGATGGGGAACTGCTTGTCATAGCCCTTTTCGGTGTAGAGCTTGATGAATTCATTGATGACGGCCTTCTGCGGGTCCGTATCGGGCAGCTCGGCGGCGACCATGAGCTTGGTGGCGGGCATGCGGTTGCCCTCGCTCGCCGGACCGGCCAGTTCGATGTACTTGGGATCGGGCAGGCCGTGGCACTGGAAGAGAGGCAGATTGATGCCGAGCTGCGCCACGTTCTTGGCGGTGATGGCTCCTGCGGGTCCGGTGGTCCAGACGATGAGCGCCTGGGGAGAGGCGTTCTTGGCCTTGGTCAGCTGGGCGGTCATGTCCGTGTCGCGGGCGCCGAAGGATTCCTTGACCAGCATCTCGATCCCGAAAGCCGGGGCCAGCTCTTCCATCCAGCGCAAGCCATCCTTGCCGAAACCGTCATCGGCCGAAAGCAGCGCGACTTTGGTCAGACCCTTGTCCTTCAGGTAGTTGAAGAGGCGCTCCACGGCGATCTTGGAACGTTGGGGAGATTTGAAAACCCAGTCAAAGGGTCCGAACTTGCCGCCCATGATGACCGGATCCCCGCCCACGGTCATGACGATGGGGGTCTTGCCGTCGTGCACGATCTTCTTCACGTTCATGCCCGTGTCGGTCAGGGTCGGTCCGACGATGGCCACGACCTTGTCCTTGTGGATGAACTTGGTGGCGATGTTCGCAGCCTTGGCCGGATCACCTTCGGTGTCGGCGATGATCAGCTCGATCTTCCTGCCGCCGATGCCGCCCTCGGCGTTGATCTTGTCAACGAGCATTTCTGCGACCAGCTTGCTCGGGGTGCCGATGAACGAAGCCCGGCCCGAGAGGTCGAAAAAAGCGCCCAGCTTGATGGTGTCCTCGGCCAGTACCGGGGAGGCCAACAGCAGCAGACAGGTCAGAAATCCGAAAATTTTACGCATGTTCGTCACTCCTCTTCAAATTGATTGATGCCATGATGGCGGTTCTCTCAAATCACACAATCTCGTCTTGAATCCGGCTGTCGAAGACCCGCTGACTCTTGCGGTCCGAGCGGGGCAGGCTGCCATAATCCACCAAGTCCAGGTCCACGGTGACCATGAGCTGCTTTTTGATCTGGTGCCCGGCCTCGTGCATGAGCTCCGGAGCGCGGCCGGAGGCAACGCCCTCGGCCCGTTCCACCACCAGGCGCATGCTGTCCCTTCCCCCTTCGCCCCGGGTCAGATGAATCTGATATTCCGAGCCCAGGCCCGGCACGCTCGACAGGATGGTATCGATGGAGCTGGGGTAGATGTTCACGCCCCGGAACTTGATGGTGTCGTCGGAGCGTCCCTTGATGCGCGAGTGGCGGGGCATGAGGCTGCCGCAGGTGCAGGGGCCGGGGATGATGCGCGTGATGTCGCGGGTACGATAGCGAATGAGCGGCGAGCCCTCCTTGCATAGGGTCGTGACCACCATCTCCCCCCATTCGCCTTCGGGCATGGGCGTGAGGGTTTCGGGATCGAGGATCTCCATCAGATAGTAGTCGCTCCAGTAATGGATGCAGTCGTGATCTTCGCATTCGATGCCCGCACCAGGGCCGTAAAGCTCCGTCAGGCCGGTGATGTCGAAGAGTTCAGCCCCGCCGAACAGTTCGGAGATCTTTTTGCGCATGGATCGGCTGGACCGCTCGGAACCATAGATGATCTTGTTCACGGCGATCTTGTCGGCGATGCCACGCTTGTGGATTTCCTCGGCCATAAGGAGGGCCATGGAGGCCGTGGAGCAGAAGACCGTGGACTGGAAATCGAGCAGGAATTGGATATGCATGTCGATGTTGCCGGGTCCAACAGGCACGGCCAGGGCTCCGACCTTCTCGCAGCCGAGCTGGAAACCCATGCCCGCCGTCCAGACTCCGTAGCCCACGGCGATCTGGACCCGGTCAAGAGGCGTGACCCCGGCGCTCTGGTAGCAGCGGGCGAACATGTCCGTCCAGTCGTCGAGATCTTTTTGCGTGTAGCAGAGCACCTTGCGCTTGCCCGTGGTCCCGGAACTGGCGTGCACGCGCACGATCTGTTCGAAGGGCACGCTCCTGAGCGGGAAGGGGTAGCCATCGCGCAGGTCGTCGGTGGTGGTGAAGGGCAGGCTCTGCAGATCGTCCAGGCTCCGGATCGAATCAGGGCTGACGCCCGCAGCCTCCAGCTTGGCGCGATATGCGGGGGACCCCTCGAAGACGTGGCGCACGGTCCATTGCAGTCCCTGGAGCTGATGGGCTTGCAGTTCTTCGGCAGAATTAAAGGAAGGCATGAAGTTTTTGCTGTGCATGGACGGTTTCTCCAAACGGATATTGGTCAGTCCGGCCGCACCAAGGCGGCTGGCCGAAGGGTTGTCTTGGCTGGCCGCGCCCAGAAAGGCGGCGCGAAGTGCCGGGTCGAGGAGCAGGTCCCGGCTCTTGCCCTGTTCGACGATGCTGCCGCCGGCCAGCAGATAGGCCGTGTCCGAGGCGGACAGGGCCCGGGCCGCGTTCTGTTCGACGATGAGGATGGTCGTCCCGGCGCGGGCCAGCTGATGAATGATGGAAAAGATTTCGTCGGTGATGAGCGGGGCGAGGCCAAGGCTTGGCTCGTCCAGAAGCAGGAGGCGCGGCGCGGCCATGAGCGCGCGACCCATGGCCAGCATCTGCTGCTCGCCGCCGGACAGGGTCCCGGCCAGCTGCTGCCGCCGTTCCTTCAGCTTGGGGAAACGGGCGAAGACCTCGTCCATGCGCCGGGTTTCCTCGGCCTTGGGCAGGCTCAGGGGGATTGCGCCGAGCTGCAGGTTTTCGAGCACCGAGAGCTGGGCAAACACCTCGCGTCCTTCGGGGGACAGGGCCAGCCCGTGACGGACCATGCGCGCGGGGCTGGCTCCGGTCACGGCCTTGCCATCGAGCAGGATCTCTCCGCCAGTGGGCTTGACCAGGCCCATGATGCATTTGAGCAGGGTGCTCTTGCCCGCACCGTTGGCTCCGACCAGGGCCACGGTCTGACCGGCGCCGATCTCCATGTCTATCCCGAACAGGGCCTGGGCCGCGCCATAGTGCGCCGTCAAATTTTTAATGGTCAGCATCAGGCCGTGGCCTCCATTCGTCCGAGATACGCTTCGAGCACCAGCGGGTTGCGGCGGACTTCATCCGCCGTGCCCGTGGCGATGCACTTGCCGCTGTCCAAAACCACCACCTGGTCCGCGATGTTCATGACCAGCTCCATGTCGTGTTCGACCAGCAGGATGGTGTGCCCGGCGCGGCGCAGGTTCCGGAGCTGATCGCCCACGGCTGCCGTCTCCTCGGCATTGAGGCCGGCCACGGGCTCGTCCAGAAGCAGCAGCTCGGGTCTGCCGACAATGGCCCGCGCCAGCTCGACCCGCTTTTTGTCGCCGTAAGCCAGCACTCCGGCCGGCCACTGGGCCTTGTCGGACAGGCCGAAGGCGTCCATGGCCTCCAGCGCCCGAAGCCGCAGCTGACGCTCGCGATGGCGCAGGTAGGGCAGCCTGAGCATGGCCATGAACATCGAGTCGCCGCCTTCGCAGGTCAAACCCGTGAGCACGTTGTCCAGCACGGAGAGGCGCGGAAAGAGGCGCAGGTTCTGAAAGGTGCGGTGGATGCCGAGCCGCGTGACCTTGTGCGCGGGCAGGCCCGCGATTTCGGAGCCCTGGAAGCGGATGGAGCCGCTCGTCGGGGGCAGCACGCCGGTCATGCAGTTGATGAGCGTGCTCTTGCCTGCGCCGTTGGGACCGATGAGCGCGGTCAACCGCCCCGTGGGTACGGCAAAGGACACCTCGCTCAAGGCGGGCAGTCCGCCGAAATTCTTGCTCACTCCCTCAAGCCGCAGCATGATCGCGCCTCCGCAGGGCCAGACGAACCCGGATCATGTCGGTCAGGCCGGTGATCAGGCCCTGGGGCAGGAACATGAGCACCAGCACAAGAATGCCGCCATGCACGAAGTCCTTGTAGGTGTCGAAGAATTCGATCCATTCCGGAAGCAGGGTCAGAAACGCCGCGCCGAAGACCGAGCCCCAGATCGAGCCCATGCCTCCGACGACGACCATGATGACCAGGTCCGTGGAGGTGAAAATGCCGAAAGTGTCCGGGCTGACATAGGCGTAGCAGTGGGCGAAGAGGCTCCCGGCCAGAGACGCGAGCACCGCCGAGAGCACGAAGACCTTGACCTTTGCGGCGCGGGTATTGACGCCCAGCGCCGCTGCCGCCGTCTCGTCCCCCGCAAGGGCCGCCAGGCCGCGGCCCACACCGCTGCGCACAAGATTGAGGCACAGCAGCAGGCAGGCCATGGTGAACCCCCAGAGCAGGTAGTGCAGACTGACCGGGTCATCGAGCACGATATCTCCGAGGGAGAGGCTCGGGATGCCCGCGAATCCGCTCGGGCCGCCCGTGACCTCGTCCCACTGCAGGAGGACCGTATGCACGACATAGTTGAGGCCCAGGGTGGCCATGGCCAGATAATGCCCCGAGAGACGCAGGACCGGGATGCCGACGGCCAGCGCGACCACGGCCACCAGCGCGGCCACCAGGAACATGGCCGGCCAGGGGGCCAGCTCGAAGGTGACGGTGGCGATGGCCGAACCGTAGGCCCCGAGGCCGAAGAACGCGGCATGTCCGAGGGAGATCTGCCCGGCGTAGCCGATGAACAGATTCAGCCCGAGGACCACGATGGCGTTGATGGCGATGAGGTTGGTCAGGCCGAGCGTATAGGGATTGTCCTCAATGAGCGGGAAAACGAGCAGGGCCATGGACATCAGGGTCACGAAGAGGCCGGTGCGGTGCAGGGAGAGGAAATAGAGAATAGTTTGTCTGCCGGTCATGAGCGTCCTTTAGGATGATGTCATCTGGGCCGGGAAAGTATAATCGATTTGTCCGGGGGTAAAGTCCGGAGATTGCATTTCAAAAGTCAGAAAAAGTATATTTCATGTGAAGAACGGCTTTCCGGGGTGGTCTTTTCGGCCGCCGAAACTCCTTCTCCGGCCTCGTAACGTCGAACCATTGCCCGCAGCGAGCACGACTGCGTCAACGCCTCGGGCAATGGTTCAACGAACGATGCCTGGCTCAGTCAGACAGTCGGCGACCGAAAAGACCACCCCGGAAAGCCTTGAGCACGCTCCTTCAACGGCGGCCTGACATGAGAAAGAGCATTGATCATATCACGACAAAAAGTCGCGATACACCCTGTACGTCATTCCCGCGAGGGATGTAGTCCTTTCTTTTCGATAAGTTAGAAAGAAAAAACGTTATTTACCGAGCAAGCCCTTGGGTCGCACAAAGAGGACCAGCAGCAGGACCACGAAGGCCACCACGTCCTTGTAGGCGCTGGACAGGTAGCCGGCGGACAGGGATTCGAGCAGGCCGAGGCCCAGGCCGCCGAGGATGGCTCCGGGAAAGGAGCCGAACCCGCCGAGGATGGCGGCGGCGAAGCCCTTGAGACCCAGCAGCACGCCGACATCGTAATTGAGCGTGGTGATGGGCGTGACCAGCACTCCGGCCAGGCCGCCCAGGGCTCCGGCGATGGCGTAGCTGGTCAGGCGGATGCGTCCGGATTGGATGCCGACCACGGCTGCGGCCGTGGGGTTGGAGGCCACGGCGCGCATGGACAGGCCCAGGGACGTCTTGTGAAAGAACCAGGTCAGCAGGGCGATGGCGATCACCGTCAGTCCCAGTATCCACAGGGCTTGCGGCAGGACGCTTGCGCCCAGGATCTGCACGGGCACGTCCGGGGTCAAGGGCGGGAGCGCCATGCGGTTCTTGCCCCACACGATTTTTATGATGCCGCGCAGGATGATGGACAGCCCCACGGTCAGAAAGATGAGCACCAGATGATTGTCCGATCTTGCGGGCCGAAGGCCCACGCGCTCGACGATCATCGCCACCACGGCCACGAGGCAGACGGCCAGGGCGAGGGCTGGAACCGTGGGCAGGCCAAGGGCGAAAAGGGCCGAGAACATGAACATCCCGCCCAGGGTGACGAAATCGACCTGGATGAAGTTGACGATGCCCATGGTGTTGCTGACCACGCAAAAGCCCAGGGCGATGAGGGCGTAAATTGCCCCGCCGGTCAGTCCGCCGAAAATGTATTGCAGGAGATCTGTATACAAAATTGTTTCCAAATGTTTGAAATGCGAAGGTGAAATAGCCTAGTCGAGAAGCAGACGAATTTCAAGGACAGGAGTTGGCGTGTCTTCGTGCGTTCGTCATGGTTACCCCGACGGGGATCCGCTTGGACAGGAATGAACCGAGCGCATGCAGGCTGATGGCAACGCATGAAAAATCTTTCTCAACAGGCATTCTGTGGACAAAAATCATTGCCGTACACATACTAGAAGATAATGTTAAAAATGAAAAAAAGCATTTCAAACCCTGGCATGGCGGAGGAAATCGGCATGAGCTTATTCCGACGCAAAGGTATCGTGCGGAAAACATCTTGCATGAGGAATGCTTTGACTTTGGGAGGGTCCTGATAAAAAATGTCTTACAAAAAGTGCTTGCTCGCAAAAAACCGGCTACTTTAAACTAGACGCAGGTAGTTCATGGCGGAAACGTGTCTGACACTTCGGTTTGTCGACGCATTCCAGAACGTGGCATGCGCAAGAGGCAGAGGCGCCATCACGGGTTCCAAAATTTCTAATTTCAAATTTGAGGTTTGCTTGAAGGCACCCCTCGCAGTTTCCATCCGAACACTGTCTTCGCACCATGAAGTCATGGCCTCGGCACGACATGGGGGCAGATATGCGCAGTGATTCCATTTCGGCATCCGTCAAGGATTACGCCGGTTTTCAGGACGTTCACGAGCTCCTGATGAGCGCTCCCATCGGCGTGTTCTTCTCCACTCCCGAAGGGCGGTACCTCTCCGTCAATTCAGCCTGGGCCAAAATGTTCGGCTATGATTCACCCGAGGACGTGCTGGCCTCGGTCACCGACATCGCTTCGCAACTTTACGTCAATGCAGCCGACCGGGATGAGTTCAAGCGCCTTCTGGAGGTTGACGGCAAGATAGTGAACTTTGAAAGCAGGTTCCGGCGCAAGGACGGATCCATCATCTGGGTGTCCAGAACCGCCAAGACAGTCCGCGACGCTCAGGGGCAGATCTCCCACTATCATGGCTTCACCACGGACATCACCGCGCGCAAGCAGTCCGAAGCGGCCCTGCACAAACAAACGGTCATGCTGCAGCATCTGTTCGAGAGCTCTCCGGAGGCCATCGCCATTGTCGATCAGCACGATTGCGTTTTGCAGATCAACAAATCCTTTACCGATCTTTACGGGTACGCATGGGAAGAGGCGCACGGCAAGCAGATAAACGACCTCATTTCCCGGGGCGCGCACCATGACGAAGCGGGACAATTTTCGGATCTCGTTTTCAAGAAAGGGGAGATCGTCGAGAAGGAAACAGTGCGTTGCAAAAAAGATGGCACGCCTCTCGACGTTGCGCTCATCGGGTACCCCATTGTCATCGACGGACACATCATCGGCGCCTACGCCATTTATCGCGACATCACGGAGCGGGAACGCACCCAGAAGTCGCTTTTGGAGAGCGAGGCGCGCTTCAAGGCCCTGCACAATGCCTCTTTCGGGGGCATAACAATCCACGACAAGGGGGTCATTCTCGATTGCAATCAAGGACTGTCCCACATCACCGGCTACCGCGTGGACGAACTGATCGGCATGAACGGTCTTGAGCTTATCGCCGAAAGATCACGGGAACTGGTCATGGCAAATATCCTGGCCGGTTATGAAAAGCCGTACGACGCGTTCGGGTTGCGCAAGAACGGCGAGGAATACCCGCTGCGTCTGGAAGCCAGAAACATACCCTACAAGGGCCGCATGGTGCGCAGCGTCGAGTTCAGGGACGACACGGATCGCAAAAAGGCCGAGACGGAACTGATCAAGGCCAGAGATGCTGCCGAAGCCGCCAACAAGGCCAAGTCCGAATTCCTGGCCAACATGAGTCACGAGATCCGCACCCCGCTCAACGGCGTCATGGGTCTCATGCAGCTTCTGCAGACCACTCGCCTGGACGACGAGCAGCGCGAGTTCGTTTCCATGGCCATCAGGTCCTCGGACCGTCTGGCCCGACTGCTGACCGACCTGCTCGACATCTCGAAGATCGAGGCGGGCAAGATGGATGTCGTCGAAGAGGATTTCAGTCTGCGTGAGTTATGCGATTCCGTAACCGAACTCTTCGCCCTCAACGCCGTCGAAAAAAATGTTTCTCTTGAGTATTTCATCGACCCCGCCCTGCCGCCGGTTCTTATTGGCGGTGTTGCCAGATTGCGACAGATTCTTTTCAATCTGGTCGGCAACTCCCTCAAATTCACCGACAAAGGCCGGGTCCGGCTGGAGATGGTTCCGCTTTCTCCCGTCAGGGACGGCGAGCTGCGGCTTCTTTTTTCCGTTTACGATACGGGAATCGGTATTGCGGAGGGCAAACTCAAGGATCTGTTCAAGCCTTTTGTGCAGGTGGAAGGTTCCTACGCCCGTAAATATCAGGGCGCGGGCCTGGGGCTGGCCATCGTGCGCCGCCTGGTCGAGCTTATGCGCGGGCATATCTATACGGAGAGCGTCCTCGGGGAGGGAACCGAGGTGCATGTGGTCCTGCCGTTCAAGCCGTTGCGCAAGGCGGCCTCCGCAATGGTGCGCGACGAGATGGCCGGGAGAACGTCCACGGGTTTGCGCGTCCTGCTGGTTGAAGATGATTTTTCCAATCAGATCACGACCCGGAAGTTGCTGGAAAAATCGGGACATGCGGTGACACTGGCCGAAAACGGGCAGCAGGCGCTGGATCGTCTGAGCACGGAGGACTTCGACATCGTCCTCATGGATATCCAGATGCCTGTCATGGGAGGCGTGGAGGCCACCGAGGCCATCCGCAACGCCCCAAGCCTGGCCGCGTGCAAACATATTCCCATCATCGCCTTGACCGCCTATGCCATGAGCGGAGACCGGGAAAAATTTCTTGCCTCGGGAATGGACGATTATCTCGCCAAACCGGTCAGCCTTGAGAACCTGATGGGAGTGCTCGAAAAATATGTTCATCCCAACGTGACTCGAACTTTTGCAAATCCGTAGCGTCGCAAATTGTCCGGGACTTGAAAGCCTATTATAAAACCATTTGAACGAGGTCATTGAATGCCGAGAATTTCTTCCCGCAAGCAGAAAAAGCCTGCATCAGTCTCTTCATCTCACCCGCAGACCCAGATCAAGCCATCTTTGTATGTGGCGGTGGGGGCCTCGGCGGGGGGGCTTGAGGCCATTGAAGCCTTTTTTACGGGCATGGCCTCGGACAGTGGCATGGCATTCATCGTCATCCAGCACCTTTCTCCGGACTACAAGAGCCTGATGGTCGAAATTTTGTCCAAGAAGACCAAAATGAAGGTGCACAGGGCCGAAGAAGGCATGCCCGTCATGCCAAACAACGTCTATCTGATCCCGCCCAAGAAGAATCTGACAATCTTTCACGGCAAGCTGCTCCTGAATGATCAGGAACACGTCAAGGGCACCATCAACCTGCCCATCGACATATTTCTGCGCTCCCTGGCCGAAGATCAGGGGGACAAGGCCGTGGCGGTCATTCTTTCGGGATCAGGCAGCGACGGCATGCGCGGGGTTCGGGCCATCAAGGAGTTCGGCGGCATGGCCATGGTCCAGAGCGAAAGCTCGGCCAAGTTCGACAGCATGCCGAGGGCGTCCATCTCCACGGGGCTGGTGGACTTCATCCTGCCCCCCGATGAGATGCCCGAGCGGCTGCTTTCCTACGCCAAGCATCCCTTTGTCATAAAAGCCGAGCGCTCTGAAACCGTCATCAGCGACGAGGACGCCCTGACCCGCATCTTCGCCATCCTGCGTGACAAGTTCAAGGCCGACTTCACCTACTACAAGCCCAGCACGGTGACCCGGCGCATCGAACGGCGCATGTCCATCAACCGCATCGACGAGATCCGGGACTATGTGGCCTTCATGCAGCATTATCCCGGAGAGGCGGGCACACTGTTCCGCGAATTTCTGATCGGCGTGACCAGGTTCTTTCGCGACCGGGAGGTGTTTGATCTCCTGAAGGAGAACTGGCTGCCCGAAATTCTGGACCGCGCCTCCGGAAAAGAGAGCCGGTTCTGGATCGCCGGGTGTTCGACTGGCGAGGAGGCTTACACCCTGGCCATCCTGGCCAAGGAGTACATGCAGCAGTCGGGAATCAACCGTGACCTGAAAATCTTCGCCACTGACATCGACCGCGACGCCGTCCTTTTCGCGGCCAACGGAGTCTACCCCGAGAGCATCGCCGCCGATGTCCCGCAGGAGCTGCTGAGCAAGTATTTCTACCGCAAGCAGGACAGCTACCAGATATCGCGCAATATCCGCGAGATGGTCGTCTTTGCGCAACACAATCTGATCAAGGATCCTCCGTTCACCAACATCGACCTCGTGTCCTGCCGCAATCTGCTCATCTACCTGCAGCCGGTCTTGCAGCGCAAGGTTCTGGAGTTTTTCAATTTCTCTCTCAACGCCCAGGGTGTTTTGCTGCTCGGCACCAGCGAGACCATCGGCGAGATGGGTGACTGTTACGAGAGCCTTGATCACAAATACAAGATTTACCGCACCAGGGGACGGCTCAAGCACAGCCTCGATTCTCACGACCTGCCCCAGGTGCCGGGTTCGACCTACCGCGACCTGGGCAGCCGTTTTCCGGTCGTACGCAGGGATCCCCAAGTCAGTGATGACCGCATTCTGGAGCGTTTTCTGGAAGCCCTGAGCGCGGACAATTTTCCCCTGGCCGTGGTCGTCAACGATCAGATGGAGGTCTTGCACATCTTCGGAGACACCAGGGGGTATTTCAAGCTGCCGTCGGGCAAGCTCTCAAGAGACATCTCCAAGATGGCGGCCAAGGACCTGGCCATTCCGCTTTCCACCGGCATCCAGAAGGTTTTTCGCAAGAATGAGCCACTGCGTTTCTCCAACATCAAGCTGCGGGACATGGATGCGGTCAAGATAGTGGACCTGCGGATTCTGCCCCTGCCTCAGAAAAAAGGACAGGAGCCGCTGGTGGCCGTCTTTCTGGAAGAGGTCGCGAGGCCCGACATTCTGGACAAAACACAGGGCATTCAGGCCTACGACCTGTCCCTTGAGGCCGAGCAGCGGATCAACGATCTGGAGCAGGAGCTGCAGTTCACCCGCGAGAATCTGCAGGCCACGGTGGAGGAGCTGGAGACCGCCAACGAGGAATTGCAGGCCACCAACGAGGAGCTCCTGGCCAGCAACGAGGAGCTGCAATCGACCAACGAGGAGCTGCAGTCCACCAACGAGGAGCTGTATTCGGTCAATTCCGAATACCAGTCCAAGATCGTGGAGCTGAGCGAGCTGCACAATGACGTGGACAACCTCTTGAACGTCAGCCAGATCGGACAGCTTCTGCTCGACGAGAACATGGATATCAGGCGCTTTTCACCCAAAGTCGCCGATGTGTTCAATGTGCTCGGCACGGATGTGGGGCGGTCCTTGCAGGATATTTCCCACCAGCTGGAAAATGCCGACCCGGTCCGGATCATCGAGTCGGTGCACAGGCTCGGGAAGATGACCGAGCACGAGGTCCGAGCCAAGGATGGCCGCTGGTATCTCATGCGGGTGGTGCCGTACTCCGTGGGGCCGAAGGTCTTCTCCGGCACGCTGGTCTCCTTTGTGGACATTACCCGCCTGAGGCTCGGGGAGGAGGCTCTGCGCGCAAGCGAGGAAGAATTCCGGGCCCTCTTTGAAACCCTCCCCCTCGGCGTGGTCTACCATGCGGCCGACGGCTCCATCGTCTCCGCCAATCCCGCCGCGGCGCGCATTCTTGGCCTCACTCTGGACCAGATGCTGGGCAAGACATCCATGGACCCGCGCTGGAAGATGATCCGCGAGGATGGTTCGAGCGTATCCGGAAAGCACCATCCGTCCATGATCGCCTTGCTGACAGGGCGCAAGGAGGGACCGGTGGTGAGAGGGGTTTTCCATCCCGAAAAGAACGCGCACATCTGGCTCTCCATAACCGCCATGCCGCTGGTCAAGCCCGGCGAGGACACGCCTTCGCAGGTTTATGCGACATTTGAGGACATAACTGAAAAACGTCAGGCGGAGCAGGACTTCCAGGCGCTTTTTCGGGAAATGTTCAACGGGTTTTCGTTGCACGAGATCATCTGCGACGAAAATGGCAAACCCGTTGACTATCGTTTTCTGGCCGTAAATCCGGCTTTCGAGAGGTTGACCGGGCTCAGGGGCGACGAGATTCTGGGCAGGACCGTCCTGGAAATTCTGCCGGGCACGGAACACGACTGGATCGAGTCCTGCGGACGTGTGGCTCTGACCGGCAATCACGCCAAATTCGAGCACTATTCGCCGGATCTTGGCAAAAACTTTCAGGTCACGGTTTTCCGTCCGGTCCTTGGCCAGTTCGCCTGCATCTTTGCCGAGATCGAGTGCCCCGAGGTAACAGCCGATCCAGCCCTTGACCGGAACTCTTGACCGTAACCAAACGCATGCTCACTTCATCTGTCATCTGAAAATGATAGCGGACAACTCCGAAATGAGAGAAATATGACCGACTCTTTTGAAGCCAAGAAAAAAATCCTGCGTGAGCAGGCTGAAGCTCTCCTGACGCAATCAATCAGCACGGTCGAAAATCTTTCCATGGAAGAGATCAAGACCCTGTTCCACGAATACCAGGTTCACCAGATCGAACTTGAACTCCAGAACGAGGAGCTGCGCAACACCCAGAAGCAGTTTGAAATAACGCGGGACCGCTTCGCGCGTCTCTTCAACGACGCCCCTGTGGGCTATCTGAGCATCGATCAGAACGGGATCATCGCCCAGGCCAATCAGACCTTCTCCGAAATGGTCGAGAAGGAGCCCCATGTCCTTTGCGGCAAGGCGCTGGTCGACTTTATCGCCACGGCCGACCGTTCGGCCTTCCTCGGGCGATTCAAGGCGTTCTTCAAGAACCCGGTGGGCAAGGAGCTCAGCTTCGCGCTGCACGGCAAGGGGCTCCTGGTGCGCTGTGTCGGCCGGATCGAGAACCAGGGGCTTGAACCGGGCCAGCGACTGTTGCTGGTTCTGAGCGACATCAGCGAGCAGGCCAGGGCGGAAGAGGCCTTGCAGGAGCGGGAGCGCTTTCTGTCGTCCATTCTGGAAACCACCCAGGACGGTTTCTGGGTCATCGATGCGGGCGGACGCCTGACCGATGTCAACGACGCCTATTGCCGCATGTCGGGCTACACGAAAGAAGAGCTTGAACAAATGTGCATCGCTGATCTGGACGCCGTGGAGGATGACTCCGTGACCACGTCGCGCATCGCACGCATCGTGGAAAACGGCTCTGAAATATTTGAAAGTATGCACCGCAGAAAGGACGGCAGCTTTTTCGATGTGGAAATCTCCGCATCCTATCTGAGCCTGCACGGGGGAATGTTCGTCTGCTTCTGCCGCGATATTTCGGATCGCAAAACTGCTGAAAAAGCTTCGCGCGAAAGCGAAATGCGCTATAGATTGCTCTCTGATCTGACCATGGAAGGTATTATTATTCACAAAAACCATATAGCTGTGGATATGAACATCTCTCTGATAAAGCTCCTTGGATATGATAGGCAGGAAATAATAGGAAAAAATGTCCTTCAAATGCTTGTGCACGATGATGACAGAGAGATTGTTCGCAATAATATCGTCAAGGAATATGCAAAACCTTACATCATCAGATTTGTAAAGAAAAACGGTGAAGTTTTTTTTGTCGAAGTCGAAGCGCGAAATTTTGAGCTTGAGGGAGAAACATTGCGTGTAGCCTCGGTGCGCGACATCACCGAGCGCAAAAAAACGGAAGAGGAGATACGGCGCATCAATGCGGAGTTGCGCAAGGCCATCGCGGAAAAGGACAAGTTTTTCTCCATCATCGCCCATGACCTCAAATCCCCCATATCCGGTTTTCTCTCGCTGACCAGGATTCTGGTCGAGGATTTCGATGAATTGACGGTGAAAGAGGTGAACACCTCTCTGAACGCATTGAATGAAAGCTCCATACGTGTGTTTGCGCTCCTGGAGAATCTTTTGGAGTGGGCCATGGCGCAACAGGGCACACTGAACTGCTCGCGCAGTCCGTTTCCTTTGAAGGAGATCATAAAGTCGAGTATCGATTTAAAGCATTCCATCGCCGAACAAAAAGAGATCACCTTGCGCGACGATACTCCGGACGATCTGATCGCCGATATTGATACGCCCATGATCGGTACCGTGCTCCGCAATCTGCTGTCCAATGCCCTGAAATTTTCGAATCGGGGCGGACGGGTGCTCGTCACGGCCCATCAAAGCGGGGACATGATCACCGTCGCGGTGCAGGATGAGGGGTTGGGCATGGACCAGAGTACTTTGTCCATGCTGTTTTCCATCGACAGCAAGATCACGCGGCCGGGTACCGAGGGAGAGGCGAGCACGGGCCTTGGACTCATCCTGTGCAAGGAATTCGTCGAGAAGCATGGCGGTAAAATCTGGGCGGAAAGCAGCCCAGGCCTTGGAACGACATTTTATTTCACGCTGCCGGCCGCAGACAGTGAAGGAAGTGTTTCATCCTGCGGACAGGATTCTTCTCCCTCGGCCTCAAGCAATGGAGCGTGATAATGTCGCAATCCCCAGCATCCTTGAACGCCGGCGATAAGGACATTTTTTCCGGTCTCCCGTGGCTCCAGCAAGCCCCCATCGGCTTTTTCATGTCCACTCCCGCTGGACGCTATATCTCGACCAATCCGGCCCAGGCCAGACTGCTCGGCTATGAAACTCCCGAAGAATTCATCGCCTCGATCACGGACATTGCGACACAGCTTTACGTCGATCCGCTTGAACGTCAAAAATTCCAGAACGCGCTCGAGACACACGGCGAAGTGGTCAACTTCGAATGTCGCTTTCGGCACCGGGCAGGTTCCGTCGTCTGGGGTTCGGTGAACGCCTTCGTGGTGCGTGATGAGGACGGAAACGTCTTGCATTACCAGGGATTCACCACAGACATCACTGCCCGCAAAAAGGCCGAAGAGGATCTCAGGCGCTCGGAGCAACAGTACAGGGAACTGATCGAAAATATCAACGATGTCGTTTTCACGGTCGATCTGAATGGCAGGATCACGTATTTGAGTCCCTCCGCGCACAACATTTTTCCAGATGCGTCGACGCTGATCGGCAGCAGCTACATCGAAATCGTCGATCCCCAAGACGCTGAACGGATCCGTCGCGCATGGAACGATGTCCTCAACAATCGCCTGCAGACCAATGAATACAGACTGTGCCTGAAACCCGGAAAGACGATCTGGGTGCGAACGTCCAGTCGCCCGGCATACAGGGACGGCGTGCTTGTCGGCGTTGTGGGTGTGCTGGTTGAAATCAGTGCGCAAAAGAAGGTCGAGGAGGCGCTGCGCGAGAGCGAGGAGCTGTTTCGAACCCTGATCGAGTCAGCCCCAGTGTCCGTGCTTCTGGTCCAGAATGGATGCTACATTTACGGAAACCCGGCCAGTGCGCGCTTGCTGGGCCTTGAAAACCACGAAGCCCTGATCGGACAGAGCGCCCTGGAGACCATTGCCCCGGAATCCCGCGCGCTTGTGCAGGAACGCATGCGACGCATCGAATCCGGAGCGGACAATACACCCATGGAGATGCAGATCCTGAGACCCGACGGCGGGCGGGTATGGTGCATCTCGACTTCGGTCCGCGCGCTTATGAACAACGTCCCCACCGCCATTGTCGTAGGGCAGGACATCACCAGACAAAAAAAAGTGGAAGGGCGCCTGATCCGGGCCAGGGAAGAGGCCGATGCCGCCAACAGGTCAAAATCCGAGTTTCTGGCCAACATGAGCCATGAGCTCCGCACCCCGCTGAACGGCATCATGGGCATGATGCAACTCCTGCAGACCACGCGCCTGGATGATGAGCAACAGAACTTCGTCTCCATGGCTATCAAGTCCTCGGAGCGTCTGACCCGCCTTTTGACCGACCTGCTCGACATCTCCAAGATCGAAGCCGGAAAGATGGAAATCGTTGACGAGGAGTTCAGCCCGCGCGAGCTCGCCGACTCGGTTTCGGAACTTTTCAGCGTCAATGCAAGCGCCAGTGGGATCGCCCTTGAGTGCATCATCGATCCGGCCATGCCGTCCAGGCTTGTCGGCGGGATCGCCAGGCTGAGGCAGATTCTTTTCAACCTGGTGGGCAATTCGCTCAAGTTCACCGAGAGAGGGACGGTCCGGCTGGAGATGACTCCTCTCTCATCCACGCGAGGCGACGAATTGCGTGTGCTTTTTTCGGTATTCGACACGGGCATCGGCATTCCGGATGACAAATTCGAGGAGCTGTTCAAACCTTTCGCGCAGATGGAAGGAACCTACACCCGAAAATATCAGGGGGCTGGCCTGGGGCTGGCCATCGTGCGGCGTCTGGTCGGACTGCTGCACGGGCATATTTTTCTTGAGAGCGCCCTGGGTCAAGGCACGGAAGTGCACGTGATCCTGCCGTTCAAACTGCCTTACGGCGTTGCCGCCATGGAGAAGCCGGACAAACCGGAAGCCTTTCACGCATCGCCGGGCCTGCGCATCCTTCTGGCCGAGGATGACCCCTCGAACCAGGTCCCGATCCAAAAAATGCTGGAGAAGGCCGGGCATGCGGTGACCTTGGCCGAAAACGGCGGGCAGGCTGTCGCTTTGCTGCAGGAACAAAATTTCGACTGCATTCTCATGGATATTCAGATGCCGGTCATGGACGGTGTTGAAGCCACCAGAATGATCAGAACCTCGGCCTCTTCCGAGGCGAAGAGGAAAATTCCCATAATCGCCCTGACGGCATATGCCATGCGCGGAGACAGGGAGCGTTTTCTGAAGGCCGGAATGGACGATTATCTGGCCAAGCCTTTGACTATGGCGGATTTGAAGAGGATGCTGCTGAAATATTCCGCATCCGGACGTTAGGTTTGTCCGTCATTCTCTTGCAAAACATGCAGGTCAAGTTGCTTGCGACATCGGCCTGATCCCTTCTTTGCAAGGCGAGACCCTTGAGTTTTCAATGCACGCTGTCGGAGGTTTGATGGACTTGGACAAGAGCAGGGAAGAGCGACTGATCGAGCACATGGCGGCCATGCTCAAAACCCACGCATCGGTCGGCAGGATCATCGCCGAGGCGCCGCATGAGGGACAACTCCTTCACGGTGTTTGCCAGGCTCTTGTCGCCAACCGGGGCTACAACAGCGCCTGGATCGTCCTCTTTGACCAGGAGCGCATGGCGACCCGCTGGGCCCAGTCGGGCCTGGATGACGATTTTGCCGCCCTGGTCGAGCGCTTTCAGCAATGCCGCTTCACCAGATGCGTGATCGAAGCCCTTAACACCCCGCTTCCATTGATTTATGCCGATCCATTCAGCGAATGCGGCGACTGTCCGCTGGCTGGAAAATATGAGGGTTTTTCCGCGATCTCCATACGCCTGCACGCTGGAGGGGATTTTTTTGGCGTTCTGACGGTGGCGATCCCCAAAAATCTGATCATGGAGGCCCAGGAAAGGGATCTCTTCGCGGATCTGGGCGAAAGCATCTCACAGGGCATAAGGCGATTGCGCCAGAGCGAAACATTAAGCCGGCAGACGGCCCGACTGCTCCAGTATGAGCGGATCATCTCCAGGGTGGACGATCTCATGTCCATCGTGGACAGACAGTATCGGTACATTGTTGTCAATGACGCCTATGAGCGAGAGTTCGGCAAACCGCGGCATGAGATTGAAGGCCGCACTGTTGCCGATCTGTTGGGTGAGGAATATTTTCTTGTCCAGGTCCAGCCTCGTTTGGATGAAGCTTTTGCAGGCAGGGAAATCTGTTACGAACATTTGTTCCAAGGCGACGACAACGAAGCGATTCATCGAAGACTGCAGTACCAGCCGGTGCGGGACCACAACGGTGAGGTGACCGAAGTGGTCATCACCGCGCACGACATCACCGACCGCAAACACGCCGAAGAGGAACTTCGTCGAACCAACATCCTGCTGCAGTCGATCATCGATGTCATGCCCGGTTCCTTAAGCGTCATGGACACAGAGTACCGCGTGCTGAATGCGAACAGATTCAAGGCGCAATCCATATTCGGAGAAAAAACAAACAGCATGGAAGTTTTTGGTCAGAAATGTTTCAAGCTGTTCCAGAACAGGGACATCCCCTGTCCCTGGTGCAAGATGGAGGAGGTGCTTTCAATTGGCAACTCGGTACTCGAGGTCACACGTCCGGATGATCCCAGGGAAATCGTCACCGGCCGCGCTTTTCAGGTCTATTTGAATCCGATCAAGGACGAGGACGGGAACATCCTGGGTGTCGTGGAATATGGGCTCGACATCACGGAACTCAGAAGGGCCAAGGAGCTGGCGCTGGCGGCGAACCAGGCCAAGTCCGAATTTCTGGCCAACATGAGCCACGAGCTGCGCACCCCCTTGAACGGCATCATGGGCATGCTGCAGCTCCTGGGGCTGACCGGCCTCAATGCCGAACAGGAAGATTATGCGCTGACGGGACTTCAGTCCTGCGAACGGCTGATCCGGCTGCTGACGGATATCCTCGACCTGTCCAGGATCGAGTCCGGCAAGATGAGCATCCAGAGCGAACCACTGGAGCTGCGCCAGCTTCTGGACCAGATCAAAGCTCTTTTCACTCCCGCCATCAGGCAGGACGGAATTTCATTCGAACTTGAAATCGACCCGGACATTCCTCTGCAGCTACTGGGCGACCCCGCCCGCCTGCAACAGATCCTGACCAACATGGTCGGCAACGCTTTGAAGTTCACCCATGGCGGCAACGTGAGTCTGCAGACATCCCTTCTGCCCAAGACCAGAGAGGGGCAGTGTACGGTGCTCTTCTCCATTGCCGATACCGGCATCGGCATCCCTGACGACAAGCTGGGCACTCTTTTCAGGCCTTTTTCCCAGGTCAGCCAGGGCTACACGCGCAGCTATCAGGGTGCGGGACTGGGGCTCTCCATCTGCAAGCGACTGGTTGAACTGATGGGCGGCAGCATCTCCGTGGAGAGCGAGGAGGGGGTGGGCACGACCATGCATTTTACCACCACCTTCGGGATCGCACCGCCTCCGGACCAGGATGCATTCCAGGTCAGGCCGTCGCAGCGCCGGGTCCGTGAAGGGCTGAAAATACTGGTGGTCGAGGACGACCATGTCAGCAGCATCACGGTGGCCATGATCCTGCGCAAATTCATGACCGAACCCACCAGGGTCGAAGATGGTCGCCAGGCTATTGCCGCCCTTGGTCGGGAAACTTTTGATCTGGTGCTCATGGACGTCCAGATGCCTGTCATGGACGGGGTGGAGACGACCCAGGCCATCCGCGCCGGAGCGGCCGGAGAAGAAATGAAGTCCGTTCCCATCATCGCCCTCACGGCCTATGCCATGAACGGAGACAGGGAGCGCTTTCTGCGGGCCGGAATGGACGATTATCTGGCCAAGCCCGTGAGCATGGCGGACCTGGAAAGGATACTTCTGAAATACTCGCAGATTGAGAAAGCGCAGCCTTGATTCACCTCAACATCCACGCAGAAGCGGTCAACAATGAATAAGAAATGTGAAACCCTGTGCGCTCCCGGCGAGCGCATGGCCATGTCTGACGTGCACGCGGAGAATGCCCGGCTCGGAAATCATCTGTGTTCGCACTATTTCGATTTTTTTCCCCTGCCGCTGCTGGTGCTGAACTCGTTCCGCCAGATCGTCTTCAGCAACAAGGCCTTCATTGACCTCCTGGGCACCAGCGACGTCGACTCATTTCTTGCCAAGCGCCCGGGCGAGGCCGTTGGCTGCGTTTATGCCGCCACGGGGAAAAACGGATGTGGCACATCCCTGCATTGCCGCGAGTGCGGGGCGCTGCAAGCAATCCTCGAAAGCATGCGCACCAGGGAAAAGGCCGTGCACGAATGCCAGCTGCTGTGCAGGGATGAGCACGGCGGGGCGGTGGCCAGGGACCTGCGGATTTTCGCCTCTCCGTGGGAAACCGCAGATGGCACGTATTACGTGGTCACACTGCTTGACATCGGGGATGAAAAACGCCGCCAGGCGCTGGAGCGGATCTTTTTTCACGACATCCTGAACTCCGCCGGCGGCGCGAGAAACCTTGTCGACATCCTCATGGACGAAGTTCCCGAGGACGCCAGGGAGATCGCGCACATGGCCCGCTCCTCGCTCTTCGCTCTGGTCGATGAGATCCAGACACAGAAACAGCTTCTGTCCGTGGAGAGAAGTGAGTACGTGGCCTCCAAGATCACGCTGCAAGGACTTGAGATCATCCACGCCATAGTCGGCGAATTCCGCGCCCACCCCAAGGCCTTGGGCAAAAGTATCCATCTGGACGAGAACAGCGTCAATGTGGCCGTGTCCTCCGATTTTTCCCTGCTGCGCAGGATTCTGGTGAACATGCTCCTGAACGCCCTCGAAGCCACTCCTGCGGGCGGGGTCATCACCGCGGGTCTGCGCCGGGAAGAGGGCCGGGCCGTATTCTGGGTCGCCAACCCGGAAGTCATGTCCGAATCGGTCAGGTTGCAGGTCTTCAAGCGATCGTTCTCGACCAAGGGCCATGACCGTGGTCTGGGGACGTATTCCATCAAACTGCTGGCGGAAAATTATCTGGGTGGCGAGGTTGGCTTCACTTCTGTGGAATCTGAAGGAACTACCTTTTGGGTGGCTCTCAAACAGTGCGTTCAATCGGATTGATGTACGCATTTTTTAATCGATTCAAGAAAACATTAAAATTATGAAAAGCAGTGAATCAAACATATATTTCCGTGAAAAAAAAGGAATGTGCGGAGTGAAATTATTTTTTACTTCTCTCTTCTTTTTTTTCATTTTCATGATGCAGTCGATGTCATCCCTTGCTGAAGAAAAAGTCCGCCTTGTTCGAATAGAAAATCTTGCTGAACAAATAATCGGTGAAAAGATCGTAAATCATATTTTCGACAGGATTGCTGTTCCTTTGGAAGTTTTTGCTTGTCCCGGATTGCGAGGAAACAAGATAAATGTTGCAAAGGTTGTGGACGGAGAGATGATGCGAATTTACAGTTACGGAACCATGAATCCCGGACTGACGAGAATTCCGACTCCGTACTATGCTCTTGAAACAACTGTCTTTGTACGTCGCGGAACAGATGTGGTTGTAAATTCCACAAAAGACCTGCAAAAATATAAGATAGTCATTGTGCGGGGGGTTCAGCACACGAGCGACATCACCAACGGTTTGCCGAATGTCGAAATGGTCAACGGGTCAAAAGAGATGATGGCCTTTCTTGCAGCGGGAAGAGCCGATATCGCTCTGGCCAACCGCATTGATGGCCTCGGTGTCCTGGAAGCGGAAAATATCGACTCCGTTCATCCTCTGCTCACCTTGGCCAATCACGAATTATACATGTATTTGAACGAGAACAGGAAGGAGCTCGCTCCCCGGCTGGACGACGCCATCAAGTCCATGAGCGCATCCGGGGAGCTGGAAATACGCATCGGCGCGGCTGAACGCGAGTACATGGAAAGCATTCGCTGATTCCAAAAAGGCAGGATTTCGGCTCGCGAAAATCTCAGATGCGCTGGTAGGTGGCCGGGGCCAGTTGTTTCAGTGGCAGGTCCGAGCCGGCCAGGCTTTCGGAGTGACCGATGAAAAGATGGCCGCCGGGTTCGAGATGGTTGCAGAACTTCTGCACCAGCTCGGTCTGCGTCTTTTTATCGAAATAGATCATCACGTTGCGGCAAAAAATCAGGTCCATCTTCTCCCGGAACTGAAAATCATCCATGAAGTTGAGGCGCCTGAAGCTGACCTTGTCACGCAGCTCAGGAACAATGCGCACCTGGCGTTTGTTCTTGTCCTTGCTGCGAAGCAGATACTTGCGTCTGAATTCCACGGGGATGGTCCCGATCTTGTCGTCCTCGTACACGGCCCGTGCGGCCTTGCTCAGGATATCGGTGGAGATGTCCGTGGCCACAATGGAAAATTTGAGCGGACTGACCCGCTGGTGATAGTCCATGAGGGTCATGGCCGTGGTGTAGGGCTCCTCTCCCGATGAGCACCCGGCATTCCAGACGGCGAAGGTCTGTCCCGGGTAGCGCTTTTGCCACTGCGGCAGGATGTTCTGGGACAGATACTCGAAGTGCTTCGGTTCGCGGAAAAAGCTGGTCGTGTTGGTGGTCACCGCATCGACCATCTGGGGCAGTTCCACCTCCAGCCCGCGCAGGGACTGCAGATACTCCAGGTATTGGCCGTAGGACTTCATGTTCAGGGTCCGCAGCCGGCGCTGCAGGCGGGCCTGCAGCATGGTCTTCTTGGTCTGGGTGATCTTGATGCCGAGCTCGGAATAGATGAACTCGCTGAATTCCTTCAGTTCCTTGTCGCTCATCAGCGGTGCGGCCTGTCCGTTTGCGTCGTACATGGCTCAGACGGTAAGGGCCGGGATGTCGAGGATGAGCGCCATGCTTCCGTCGCCCTTGATGGTTGCCCCGGAAATCCCGAGCACATCCTGATAGACCTTGCCCAGGCTTTTGATGACGGTCTGGTGCTCGCCGATGACCCGGTCCACGACGATGCCGACCCGGCTGCCCTGGGAGTTGCAGACCACGACCTGTTCGATGTCCGGGGTCTGCCCCGGAATGTCGAAGCTCGAGCGCAGGCTGACGTAGGGCACCATCTGGCCGCGCAGGTTGATGAAGGCGGCGCGGTCCTTTTCCTTGCGGATCAGCTCCACGCATTCCTCCACGGCAGAGAGGGGCATGATGAAAAAACTGTCACCGACCTGGACCTGCAGCCCGTCGATGATGGCCAGGGTCAGGGGGATGCGCACGGAAACCGTGGTGCCCCCGCCGGGCACGCTCTCCAGGGAGACGCGGCCGCGCAGGGCGTCGATGTTGCGTTTGACCACATCCATACCCACGCCGCGGCCCGACACGCTGGTGATTTTCTCGGCTGTGGAGAATCCGGGCGCAAAAATGAGCATCAGCGTGTCTTTATCGGAAATCAGGGTGTCGTGGGCGATGAGGCCTTTTTCCACGGCCTTGGCCCGGATGCGCTCGGGGTCGATGCCGGCCCCGTCGTCGACGATGCGGATGAGCACCTCGCCCCCGGAATGCTCGGCCGAGAGCTCGATCCGGCCCTCGGGGTTCTTGCCTCGGGCGGCGCGCACTTCCGGACTTTCGATGCCGTGGTCGATGCTGTTTCTGAGCAGATGGACCAGGGGGTCGGTCAGGCGTTCGATGACGGTCTTGTCCAGCTCCGTGTCCTCACCTTGAGTCTCGAGGATGATGCGCTTGCCCAGTTCCTGCGAAAGGTCCCGCACCAGGCGCTTGAAGCGGCTGAAGGTGGAGCCGATGGGCAGCATGCGGATGCCCAGGGTGTTGTCGCGCAATTCGTCTGAGAGCCGCTCGATCTCTTCGGAGATGGCCTGCAGCCGAGCGTCGTTCTGCTCGCTCGCGAATTGGGTCAGCCGCGCCTGGGCCGTGACCAGCTCCCCGACCAGATCGACGAGAAAGTCCAGTTTGTGGGCCGGAACGCGAATGCTTGACGTCTGGGTGTCGGCGCTTGCCGTCTGCCGCAGCCGTTTGACTTCCTGCTGCTCGACCAGGGCCGCCTCGACCTGGCTGGGGCTGACCAGTCCCGCTTCGGACAGGAGCTGGCCGATGGGCTTGCGGTCGAGGAGGATGCGTTCGAGGGCGTCCTTGGTGATGTCGTTCTTTTCGACCAGAATCTGGCCGATCAGCTTGTAGGACTCGTCATCGATGCTCTGGCAGCTGCCGACCATCTGAATGGTGAGTTCGCTGTCTTCCTCGACGAAGATGAAGACGTCGCGGATCTCGTCTTCGCTGCGGACCGTGGTCAGGATGACATCCCACCAGACCAGGCATTGCTCCGGGTCCAGCAGGGACAGCTCCGGAATCTCCTTGGTGTGCATGATGACGTGGTGCTCGCCCATTTCGCACAGCTCCTCCAGCAGCGCGGCCGGGTTCGTGCCGCTCAGGAAGAGGTTTTTGGGCGGCGCGAAACGGATTCTCCAAGTCCCCATGTCGGAACTTGTGGCGCAGGTAGGCGGTGCCTGCATGCTGGATGAATCGGGCTCGGCTTGCGCCTGCACAGGTGTGAGCGCCTTGAGGCCCACGATGACCTCTCTGGCCCGCGTCCCGATCCCATGCTCCTCCCCATCGAGCATGGACAGAATGTGGTCCCTGGCCAGCAGCGTCAGGTCGAGGAGCTCCTTGGATACGGAGATCTGTCCGTTGCGGGCCAGATCAAAGACCGTCTCCACTTCATGCGTGAAGGAGGCGATGTCCTCGAAACCGAACATGGCGCCCGAACCCTTGATGGTGTGCATGGCGCGGAAGACCCTGTTGATGACCTCGTCGTTTTTCGGGTCCTCTTCAAGTTCCAGAAGGGAAGTCTCCAGCTCGCCCAGCAGTTCCAGGGCTTCTTCCTTGAATGCCTGCCGGTTCAGTTCTTCTCTGGACATGTATGCTCCTTGGTGGGCGGGTTAACGCAGCAACTTTTTGGCCACTGCCAGGAGCTGATCCGGTTTGAACGGTTTGACGATCCAGCCGGTCGCTCCGGCCGCCTTGCCCTCTTCCTTCGTGGATGCCTGGGATTCCGTGGTCAGCATGACGATGGGCACAAACTTGTATTGAGGCATGGCGCGCACAGCGCGGATAAGTTCGATTCCGTTCATGTTGGGCATGTTTAGATCGGTCACGATCATGTCCACCGGTCCCGACAGTTTGGCCAGGGCGTCCTTGCCGTCACTGGCTTCGATGACCGAATATCCGGCATCCTTCAGGGTCAGGCAGACCATTTGCCTGACGCTGGCCGAGTCATCCACTGTCATTATAATCTTACTCATACATTTTCCTCGATTCGGCTCGTTATTTCCTTGATGAGACTGTCCGCGCCCAGGCTCGCCGCAAGTTCAAGCAGGTGAGTGGGCAGGGATGCGAAGCTGATCCGTGTGCCCTGGCTCTTCAAAAGGGAGCAGAGGATCTGGACAAAAGAAACATCCGATTTCTCCGAGTCCCCAAGATCAAGGGTCAGGGCCTTGGCCTGGGGCAACCTGGCCAGGAGTTCGGCGTGAATTTCCTTGGAATGTTCAAGGGTCAGGCTGCCGGCAAGCTTGATGACCGGATTTTCCGGGGTACCATGAGTGGTGCATGCAAACATGAGGGGCTCCTGATGTTAAAAAAGTTCCACGTTGTCGCCAAGATCCTCTTCGGACTCGGCGGATTTCGCGTGCGCAACGGCTGGAAGGGGAGCATCGAACAGTTCGACGTTGTCATCGCCAAACAATTCGACATTGTCGTCACCAAACAGTTCGACATTGTCGTCGCCAAAGAGGTCCACGTCGCTGTCCTGTTCCGTGGCTTCATGCTGTCCCAGCACGGCCAGATGGACCAGTCGCTCGCTGTCCATGGTATAGCGGGACAGCTGCTCACGAAGCTTTTCGGGCTGCCTGGCCGTATCGAGCTCCGCCGCGAAGGGTTGAAATTTCCTCTCCAATCCTCCGATTTCCTTTTCCAGATCCAGGAGCATGGTTGATACCTGATCATGAAAATGGATGGAAGAGGTCAGGGAACGGATCTGGGTCACCAGATTTTCGCCGAGCCCGGAGAGATGCCCGATATTTGTGCCGAGCTCCGAATCCAGGGTCGCGAGGTGATTGAGCACGGATTCAAAACGACCCTGAATACCGCCGACAAGCTCTGACACGTCCGAAGACCGGGCCAGCTCCGAGAGGCGGTCCGCCTGGGTGGATATATGGGTCAGAATCTCTGCGATCTTCCCGGTGCGCGTGCGTGCGTCCACGGACAGGTTCTGGATTTCCATGGCGATGACGCCCAGGGTCCGGCCCTGAGCTCCGGTGTGGGCCGCCTTGACCCTGGCGTTGAGGGCGATGAGCTCGATCTCCGCGCCGATGTCTTCGATGCCGCGCACGAACGTGCTCACCGTGGAGATGGTGTCCGCCATGTGGGACATGGTCTTCGATGTCTCCGAAATATGTCCGCTGGTGGTCCGCATGGCTTCCGTGACCTCTGCGATATCCCGGCGGATGGTGTCGAGGATGGACGAGCCGCCTCGCTTGTCGGCATAGGCCACGGCGGTGATCTTGCCATGCAGGCCTTTGATGTTCAGGCCGATGGCGGACAGGTTGCTGATCAGCTCCTCCACGGCCTGGCAGAACATCTCCTGCGCCTGGCGCAGCTGTGGGGCCTGCAGCCGGAGCACGTCCCGCACCCAGGCTCCCAACCCGAGCTCGCCTTCATTCCGAGACCGCTTGTTCATTTCAAGCACGGCCTGGTCCAGGATCTCCTCGACGTGTTCAACCTGCTGGCGGGTGATGTCGTGAAACTGCACCGAGGCGATGACATGTCCCATGCTTTCGGTCACATGCTTCGACCCCTTGGCCAAATCCTGAACCAGTGCGGCAGAATCGGCGCGCATGGATTCCAGCTCGGTGATGCCGGTGAAGAGCTGCGTGAACATCTCCTTCACGATCCGTTCCTGGGAAGAAAGCTGCTTCTGGCTGCGTTCGCGGGCCGAGGTGACCTGGTTCATCAGCAACTGGGAATGTTCGCCGATTTTTCCTGTATGCTCGGCGATTACCGTCGCCAGGGACTTGACGTCATCGGCCAAGGTTGTGAATCCGGCTCCCGCGCTTCCGAGCCGGGCGCTCTCAATGCGGGTCGTGATCTCCAGCACCTTGAGGGTCTGCACCAAGGTATAAAATTGGGCCATGGCCTGATCCAGGGTCCGGATCAGGGTCAGCACTTCGGACATCCCCTGCAGCTGTTCGGCGGACGAGACGGATGCGAACACGGCCTTGGCCTCGCCGGCCTGGGCCTGCAACTCGGAGATTGCGGCGTGCAGGGCTCCTTCCCCAACTGCGGAGGCCATGTCCCTGGCCGTGCGGGAAAAAGTGTTCGCCTGTGAATTGATGCCGAAAACCGTGGACCCAAGCCGCAGGAAATCCTCTTCCCTGTCCTTGATCACGCAGGACAGGCGAGGGAGGAGGGGGGCCAGGGAGCGGGCGCACTCATCCATGACAAGCCCGAGAGGCTCGCTTGTAGAATGAGTTTTGGAGTCGTTCGGCATGGACCGGTCCTTGTTCATGATGCGGGTCAGGCAGTGATGCCTGACCCGCGATGTGTCGGTTAAGGTTCCAGCTCCTGATGCATGGATATGGGGCAAAACCTTGAATCTTTTGTCACAATCAGTTCCCTGATGCAACGCATCTTTTGCCGTTACTCTTCCTCAAGTCCGCCTTCGGCCAGAACCATGAGCTCTTCGGGCGAGAAGACCTTGCCGATGTCGAGGATCATGATGAATTCCTCGTTCTGCTTGCCCATGCCGCGAATGAAGTCCGTACGGATGGACGTGCCCATGCGCGGCGGCGGGTTGATCTGGTCGCTCGTCATCTCGAAGACCTCGCGCACGGAATCGACGATGGCGCCCATGAAGCAGCTTTCGCCCTCCACCTCGACATCGACGATAATGATGCAGGTATTCACCGTGTCCTTGACCTGGGGCATGTCGAACTTGATGCGCAGGTCGACCACGGGCACGGCATGTCCGCGCAGGTTGATGACGCCGCGCATGAAGGGCGGCGTCTTCGGGATGCGGGTCACGGACACGAGCTCGATGACCTCCCGCACGGAGCCCGTCTCCAGCGCAAAGACTTCCTCTCCGAGGCCGAAGGTCAGGTACTGTAGCGTAGTGTTGTCACTCATGAGTCACCTCCTTGGTCCCCGGGTTAGAAGCGTTCGAATTCATCGTCTTCATCGTCCCGTCCCATGTCCAGAGCCAGTCCGCTCCCCTTGGAGGCCAGGGCCTTGGGAGCCTTTCTGGCGGCCTGGGGCTTGCCTCTCCGGGATGTCGTCTGACGCGTGACGCGCGCCGCCGTGGCGCCAAGGTGGAAGAAGGAGATGGAGGACTGCAGCTGCTCGGCCTGGCTGGACAGTTCCTCGGATGTGGAAGCCATCTCCTCGGAAGCCGAGGCGTTCTGCTGGATGACCTGATCGAGCTGCTGCAGGGCCTTGTTGATCTGCTCGGCGCCCGCGTTCTGTTCGTTCGAGGCGGCGGATATTTCCTGCACCAGCTCGGCCGTGCGCTGGATGTCCGGAACGAGCTTGACCAGCATCTGTCCGGCCTGGTCGGCCACGGTCACGGTGGAGGAGGACAGCTCGCTGATCTCGGCCGCGGCAGTGCCGCTGCGTTCGGCCAGCTTGCGCACCTCGGCGGCGACTACCGCGAAGCCCTTGCCGTGCTCGCCGGCCCGGGCGGCCTCGATGGCGGCGTTCAAGGCCAGGAGGTTGGTCTGGCGGGCAATCTCCTCGACGATGGAGATCTTCTCGGCGATGTTCTTCATGGCGCCCACGGCCTGGACCACGGCCTTGCCGCCTGCTTCGGCGTCAAGGGCGGCCTTGAGGGCGATCTTTTCGGTCTGGGACGCGTTATCCGCGTTCTGGCGGATGTTGGAGCCCATCTCTTCCATGCTCGACGATACCTCTTCAACAGAGGCGGCCTGCTCGGTCGCTCCCTGGGAGAGCTGTTCGGCAGAGGCGCTCAGCTCCTCGGAACCGGAAGCCACGTTGTCCGAGGCGGACTGCACCTCAGTCACAATCTCGCGCAGCTTGGCGACCATGTCGCGCAGGGCCTGGGCCAGAATGCCCACTTCATCCTTCTGATCCACATCCAGGTTGGCGGTCAGGTCGCCCTGGGCCAGCTTGCGGGCGAATTCAACACCCTTCTGCACCGGGCCGGTGATGCCCTTGGTCAGAAAAATGGCGGTGAAGATGCCGATGATGACGCCAACGCTCAAACCACCGACCATGACCGTGGAGGCCGAGTTCAGATTGGACACGGCGGTGTCGGCGGATTTTTTGGTGTCATCAAGGCCGGACAACGCAGTCTGCTGGGCCGCTTCCAGAGCTTCGACACCAACTTTGGTGCGCTGGGAGTTGATGCTGCCCAGGTCTGTCCAGTTTTTCTGCAGGCTGGCCATGGCCGCACGGTAGTCCGCGCCAGCTTTCTGGGTTGCTTCCAGCTGCTTGATGTTGGCGGGGTTGCGGACCGTGGGGGTCAGCTTGGCGAAGACAGCATCCATTTTGCCGAAATTCTGCACGGCTTCATCGATAAGCTTCAGATCCCGGGTTGCCTGGGCGCGCCAGACCTTGATGCGGGTGTCATTGCCCAGGTCGATGATGTCGTTGATCCAACTGATCTTGCTCAAACGTTCGAGCAGCTTGGCTGGTTCGGTTCCTTCGGAAATTTCTTTCTGCATCGCCTCATCCATGCTGAGCAGAAAGGCCTCGCAGTTTTCCATGTAGGATGCGGCGGCAGCGTTCATGGCCATCCGATCGGCATGCAACGCATTGACTAACGTCACGGTCTGTTCAGAGAGCGCGACGTAGGTGTCGACATGCTCCTTGGCATTTTGCGCGTTCTCTTTGAGCGAGACGAGGCCAGGATGGGTCTCGGCATGTTTCTTGGCCTGATCCAAAGCCTGCAACGTGGCCGTGATTTGTTTCTTCCCTTCCGTCAGAAAGGATTCTTCTTCAGTGAAGGCGTATCCCCGCCATGCGTACATGGCCAGCAGAGCGGAACGTTCCACCAGATTGGCCATGCCCACTTCCGGCACGTATTCGTTGGCCAGGCGAATGGAATCTTTCTCCACGGTCTTCATGTTGAACACGGCCAAGCCGCCCAATGCGCAGGCGATAAGAATCAGAACCCCAAACCCTCCACCGATCTTGATCCCCAACTTGATGTTTTTCATTCCCCCCTCCTTGTGAGTGAAAAAGCGAAAATTCGCCAATCAACATGTGCCGCGCTTCGTTTCAAATGATTCCAGTGGGCAAGAACAGGTGCCGGACGGCTGGAAACTTCTCCTCGAATGTTTGAAATAAATCGGAAAATTGCGCTTGACGTCATGCCGGATCGCCCGTGAGAAGTTCGAGGGTTTTTCTGGCATGTATGTCTTCCACGAAAGCGTCGTAATGCTCCATCCTGCCAAGGGCATCGCGGACAACGCGAATGGTGCGCGAGGTCCACGGCGTTGTCCCGTCTTTACGGCGAATGCGGCATTCAAAGCCGTTGATCACGTCCTGGGTCCGGATCAATTCATATAAAGCGGCCCGGTCCGCGGGATCGGCAAAGACATCGGACACGGAACGCACCGCGTTCATCATTTCACGCGGTGAGGCGTAACCGTACAACCGGGCATAGCTCGGGTTCATGGTCACGAAGCGCCCCGTGGCGTCAACGCTGCACATGCCGATGGGGGCATCCTGGTACAGGATGCTGAACTTGTTTTCGATGTCCGCCAGCGCTTTCTGAGTTTGCCTCTTGGACGTGATGTCGCGCACGAAAACGATGACGCCCGTGACTTCCGAGGTGTGGACATCCTTGATGGGATAGGCGTTGAATTCGATGGCGCGCACGTTGGTCGCTGTCGTGACTTCGAGAATTTCAAATTCGTTCCGGCCTGACCGCAGGGATCTGACTGCCGGACATCTGGCGCAACATTCATTGAGACTATGAAAGGCCTGATGGCATTTCTTGCCGATGGCGGGCATGTTCTCGGCATACCAGCGGATCATGGTCGGGTTGGCATAGCGCACCGTCATGTCCGGGGCGAGCACGCTGATGCCTTCTTCGATGCTGCCGAGCAGATTTTCCAGAAAGGCCTCGTTGGCAAGAATCTGTTCCTCGGTGGCCTTGCGTTCGCTCATGTCATAGTGCGTGCCGATGATCCGGACCGGGTCGCTCGTAACGCCTCTTTCCATCAGTTTGCCGCGCGAATGAATCCATTTGTAGGATCCGTCCTTGCAGAGAAGGCGGTACTCGAAATCGTAAAATTCGGTTTCACCCCGAAAATGCGCCGCCATCATGTTCAGGGCCGGTACGCGGTCATCCGGATGGAGCAGCCGTTCCCACTGAGCGAAGGTGAGGTCGAGTTCACCTTCTGCGTAACCGAGCATGGCGAACCACATCGGCGAACACTGCAGCCTGCCCGAAGGTACGTCATAATCCCAGACAGCTTCCTGCGCTCCTTCCAGGGCGAATTTCCAGCGTTCTTCGCTGGCCTCCAGAGCCTGCTTGGCCTGCATCACTTCCGTGACCTCGAACTGCAGGTGGACGATCTGGGCCACCGCGCCTTGCGCGTCCAGGACCGGAGCGCTGCGCACCAGCCAATGTTTGCCGTCAGGTGAACGATGGCTCCCGTTTTGGACGGTTTTGGTCCTCATTGCCCGCCAAGCCGTGCAATAGGCGCCAAGATCGGCATCATCTTTGTCGCTCTGCGCGCGATGTCCTTCGCCGTAATGATTCAAGATATTTGAGGGACTTTCAATGACGGGGCTGTTGGACCACAAAATGCGGAATTGTTTGTCCAAGAGAGTCACGGACACGGCCTGCAGGTTTTCGAGGATGGTGCGCTGCACGCGCTGCTGTTCCCGCAGTTGGATTTCCAGAGCCTGCCGCTCCCGGATTTCATCTCGCAACAGACGAGTCAGCTCTTCAAGCTCGTTTTTGCGCTGGGTCAATTTTTGGGCCGGGATAGTGGCGGAAATTTCGGAATGATTTTCAAGAGCGGTTATGAAATTCTGAAATTTGTCAGGGTTCGAGCGGATAAGCGCGGTCATGCGCTCGGAAAGTTTGCCGGACAAAGCCATCAGCAACTCCGGATCCTCTCCCAAAAGCCGGGCCAGCGCATGAACACGCTCTTCGGTCAGGGGTGCGTTCTCGCCGCGCTCAAGCTTGCTCAGATAGGAGTGATGGATGCCGATGCGCTTGGCCACGCTCCGGATGGAATACCCGGAATGCTTGTCCGCCAGAGCTTTTCGACGCTCGGTGAGATAACTTCCTAGTGCGCTCATGTGTCTATGATATGGTAGTCAGATTTTTTTGCGCAAGCTTTTTTTGTCGGACATGCGATTTATTTGCGGGTGGGGAAATAGCGTGCTCGTCGCCATGCATGGGAAACCTTTTTTGCGGATTTCATGTCAGACACGCACATTCTGACTTGCGACATCCGGGAAGCAAGGCCACGCAAGGCAAAAGAGTGAAAAGTCGCCGCTGTCCAGCAGGGTGGCTACTTGAATGAGGGTGCATCGGAGAAAAAACATTGACCGCAATTGAATGGCTATTTCATACTCGCCATAGAGGTTACTCTTGACCACAAAATGTATGACGTCTTGAAAAGGGGCTGAAGGTCTTCCCTTCCTGAGGTCGATGCACCCACCTCATGGCGGAAACCAGGGTTTGCAAAGGAAGTAATCGTATGTCGCGAAAATTGGTCCTGACTCTCGTGCTACTCGTCATGCTCGTCGCTCCTGTCTGGGCAGGAGGGCGGCGTGTCCTCTTCATCAGCTCCTATCATCCGGGATTTCCCACTTTTTTTCAGCAGGTTCAGGGTTTGCGATCCGAACTTGAGGCTGCGGGCGTCTTCCTCGATGTGGAATTCATGGATACCAAGCGTTTTTCCGGCCCGGAAAATCTGGCTCGCTTTCTTGACATGTTGCGCTTCAAGCTCAGTCGGGTCGAGACTTACGATATCATTGTCGTGGCCGATGACGCCGCCTTGAAATTTGCGGTTGAGCATCGCGCAAGCCTTTTTCCGCAATGCTCCGTGGTGTTTTGCGGGGTCAACAACCAGGATTTTGCCCACAGCCTGAGCGGCACGCCTTTTTTCACAGGAGTGATCGAATCGGTGTCCATGCGCGAAACCCTGGAAGACATCTGGCGCCTGCGGCCCCGGACCAGGACAGTGCACGCCCTGGTGGACGCCGAACCCGGTGGCCAGGGAGATCTGCGGACATATCTGGGACTGCGGGGGGCTTTCGCGGACAAACATCTTGAAGTCATCGCCCTTGACGCCTTGACCTGGGATGAACTGGGCCGAAAGCTCTCCGGATTGCCCGAGGACGATGCGGTTCTGCTGCTCTCCGCTTATCGCGACAAGAACGCAGTGACTCGGACCTTCGAGGACGCTCTGGGACTGATCATGGAGAAAGCCAAGGCGCCGGTGTTTCATCTCTGGGAACACGGGATGGGGCAGGGTATCCTGGGTGGCAAAATCATTTCACACAGCGAACAGGGACGCATCGCTGGCCGTCTGGTTCTTCGCATCCTGGGCGGCGAGCCGGCGCAGTCTTTGCCCGTGGTCGAAGGCGACGAGGCCAACCGCCATGTCTTCGATCATTCGGCCCTGATCCGCTTCGGCATCGACGAAAAGCTGCTGCCTCCGAACAGCGAGGACCGGGGCAAACCCGTCTCCATCCTTGCCCGGTACAGGCTCCAGATTCTTTCCGCAGCCGGTTTCCTGACCATGCTGATTTTTCTGCTCATGGCGCTGCTCAGCCACGTCATCCGCCTGCGTCGAGCCAAGGCGCTGATCAAGGACAGCGAAACCCGCTACAAAGCCCTGTTCGAAGCCAACGCCGACGGGATACTCGTCTATGGAAACCAGGCCTGCCGCTTCATTTTTGCCAATCCGGCCGCCTCCCGGATGTTTGGTTATTCCGAAGACAAGTTTCGCTCTCTGGGCGTGGAGGAGATTCATCCCCGGGATCATTTCAGTCCGGCTCAAGCCAACTTCATGGCATGGGCCGTCGGAGCACGAAGCTTTGCCGAGAGCATGCCCTGTTTGCGTCAGGATGGGAACGTGTTCTTGGCCGATATACGCACCTTTCCCCTCGAAATCGACGGGAAAGGCTGCACAGTGGGGCTGTTCCGGGACGTGACCGAACGCGCACGGATACTCGAGACCCTGCGACAATCAGAAATTTTTCAGCGCACGCTGGTCGATACGATACCGGAACTGGTGTGGCTCAAAGATCCAAACGGCGTGTACATGAGCTGCAACCCCGCCTTTTGCGGTTTGTACGGGGCCACTGAGGAAGAGATCATCGGGAGAACGGACCATGATTTCGTGGCTGCGGAGCAGGCCGATTCTTTTCGCGCTAAGGACATGCAAGCCATCCAGGCCGGAGGGCCCATTGTTGTCGAAGATGAATTGACCTTCTTCGGGGAGAGCGTGCCCAGACCTTTCGAAACCATCAAAACGCCCATGCACGACAGCAAGGGACGACTCATCGGGGTTCTCGGCATCGCCCGTGACATCTCGGAACGCAAGCAGAGCGAGACGGCCTTGCGCCTGTCCAAGGAGGCGGCGGAGAGCGCGAACAGAAGCAAATCCGAATTTCTGGCCAACATGAGCCATGAAATCCGCACCCCTCTGAACGGCATCACCGGCATGCTGCAATTGCTGGAGGACACGCGGCCCTCAGCGGAGCAGCAAAAATACATCGAACTAGCCCTGACCTCGACCATGCGCCTGACCCGGCTCCTGTCGGACATACTCGATATTTCCCGGATAGAGGCGGCCAAGCTTGTACTGGAAGAGAGGCCTTTCGCCATGGCCGAGCTACGCGAATCAATCATGGGTCTGCTGTCCATAGCCGCCGTAAAAAATGGTTTAACCCTGGAATTCAACGTGGACGAACGCCTGCCTGCGATTTTGCTCGGAGATCAGGTTCGCTTGCAGCAGATTCTCTTCAATCTTGTCGGAAATGCCATCAAATTCACTGAGAGGGGCGGGGTGAAGGTGGATGTCTCTTTGCTGCCGGTGTCCTCGCAACACCAAATACGGATGCTTTTCATCGTGAGCGATACGGGTATCGGCATCGGCGATGATTTGCTCTCAGGTATATTCCAACCGTTCATCCAGGCCGAGGGCTCCTTTGTCCGGCGTTTCCAGGGCGCGGGGCTGGGCCTGTCCATTGTCCGGCGTCTGGTGCAGCTCATGGGCGGCTCCTTGGCCGTGGACAATGCCGAAAGTGGCACGACATTCTATGTATCCCTGACTTTTTACGTGCCACAGCCGGAAGAAAGGGACATTGCCTCCCTTGCCCCATGCTCGGCGCCACATGGACGAGGCGCATTGAACATTCTTGTGGCAGAGGACGACGAGGTCAGCCGGGACGTCATTGTTCGCATGCTCAAAAAATGCGGCCATGCCGCCGTGGCCGTAAGCAACGGGCAGGAGGCCATGGCGCGGCTCAATGCCGGACAATTCGACCTGGTGTTTATGGACGTGCAGATGCCGGAACTGGACGGTGTGGAAGCGACCCGTCTGATCCGGGAAAGTGCGACCCTTGGGAACAAGAGGGATATTCCCGTCGTTGCCATGACCGCCTACGCAATGCTTGGAGACAGGGAAAAGTTTCTTGCAGCCGGAATGAACGATTACCTGTCCAAACCACTGAATATGACGGACCTCAAAGCAACACTTGACCGCGCCTTGCCTCTGGCATGATGATTCCATGAACATGAGGAGCACTGCCGATGATTGTTGAAAAATCCGCATTCACGAAGAAGGCCGGAGCAGCGCGGAAGGCTGTGCATAAGCTGGCCCTTGCTCTCGTCATGGCGGTTTTCATTCTTTCGGCATCTGCCCCAAACGCCTGGACAGCAAGAATTCTGATCCTGCACTCCTACCATCAGGGCCTGGATTGGACCGACGGCATTCAGCGCGAACTGACCCGCATTTTCAGCGCAAACGACGCATCTCATGACCTCGACATCCATTATCTGGACATGGCCCGCCTGGGAAAAAAAGCAGGAAAACAGCAGGCTGTAGAGAACTTTGTCGCGCACATGGTCGACATCTCGCACACAGAGAACCGGTACGATCTTGTCCTTGCCTCGGACAGCGACGCCCTGGATGCGATTCTGAAGCATCGTCAGGCCATAGCACCTGGAGTGCCTGTGGTTTTTTGCGGGATAAACAACTTTCATGCGGACATGCTTGCCGGTCATACCCAAGTGACGGGTGTGGCCGAGAATCCGTCATTTTCCGAAACGCTGCTTCTGGCTCAAAAGCTCTTGCCGGGCTTGAAGAAAATTCTGGTGCTGTCCGAAGATACCGTCACAGGCCGGCACAATGCTGCGCTTTTCGAGGATCAGACCAGAGCCCTACGGGACTCGCTCCAGTTTGAGATACTCCGGGAGACGGACATCCGGCTCCTGGAAACGCGGCTGGCCGCCCTGACCCCGGAATGGGCCGTACTGCCCATGTGCCGGCCCTTTGATGGCCCCAATCTTCTGTCTGTGGCCGAGGCCTCGGCCCGGCTGAGCAAGGCCGCGCCGGTTCCCGTCCTGGCGGCCTGGGATTTCTGGATGGGGCACGGGCCACTCGGCGGGATGGTGGTCTCATCCCGGGCTCAGGGAGAGGCTGCGGCAGCCATGAGCCTGCGCATTCTGGCCGGAGAATCCGCGGATTCCATCCCCGTGCTCGAAAAAAGTCCGAATATTGTCCTGCTGGACCAGTTCGCCGTAGACCACTTTCGCATTTCGGATGCGAATTTCCCCCGAGCCGCGCAGGTTATCAACCGTCAGCCCTCCTTTTACGAAGAGTACAGCTCTCTTGTCTGGGGCTACGGCCTTTTGAGCCTCTTCGGAATCATGCTCTCCGTGCTGCTCGCCACCAACATCGCTCGCCGCAGAAAGGCCGAGGCGTCGCTCAAGCGGCAATTGTCGTTTACCGAAACCATGTTGCGGGCGATGCCGACCCCGGTTTTCTACAAAGACAACGCGGGCCGCTATCTGGGCTGCAATGAGGCGTTCGCCGAATTTCACGGAATGAAGGAGTCGGATTTCATAGGAAAGACCGTGAAGGAGGTTTTCCCCGGACGGGATGCGGGCGTCTTTCTGGCCAAGGATACGGAAATTCTGACCCAGGGCAATGTCCAGCGTTATGAATACGGCATGAAAACGCCCAAAGGGCTACGCAAGATCACGATCCACAAGGGCCTCTTCGCTGACGACAAGGGCCAGCCGGTCGGCATTGTCGGTGTGCTCACCGACGTGACGGAGCTGCGCGAGGCCGAGGAGCGACTCTCCCTGGCCATTGCCGGCAGCAACGAAGGCATCTGGGACTGGGACCGCACGTCGGACACGGTGTATTTTTCGCCGCGCTGGAAAGAGATCATCGGTTACGCCGATCATGAAATGCCAAATGACCTGGCGGAGTGGAAGAAACGCATTCATCCCGAAGAACTGGACCGGGTCTTGGCCGTCAACGACACGTTTTTCAGCAGCACCGACACGCACTTCGTCATCGAATACAGGTTGCTGCACAAGGACGGGACATACCGCTGGGTGTTGGGACGGGGAACGTGTCTGCGAAGCGCAGATGGCTTCCCGTATCGCATGGCGGGCTCCCACGCGGACATCACCGAACGCAAGCGCATGGAGCTCGAACTTGTCGCTGTCCGCGACGCCGCCCTTGCGGCAAGCGTGGCCAAGAGCGCTTTTTTGGCCAACATGAGTCACGAGATTCGCACGCCATTGAACGGCATCATGGGCATGCTGCAGCTGCTCGACGTCTCGTGCCTTGTGGATGAACAGAAAAATCATGTGCGCATGGCCGTCGCCTCGTGCAGGCGCCTGACCGGGCTTCTGTCCGATATTCTGGATATTTCACGGATTGAGGCCGGCAAGCTGATGCTCACGGAGCGCCCCTTCGACCTTGAAGAGATCCGGACATCCATCGAGAGTCTTTTTTTCATACCCGCCCACGAGAAAGGCATCGAGTTTCAAGTTACGCTGGATCTGAACCTGCCCGTCAGGTTGATCGGTGATGATTTGCGGCTGCGCCAGATTCTTTTCAATCTGGTCGGCAACGCCATCAAATTCACGGCGGAAGGGTTTGTGCGGCTTGAGATCAGCATGCTCGGCGGTGGGGGAGAAGATTGTCGGCTTCTTTTTTGCGTCAGTGACAGCGGCGAAGGAATCAGCGATGAGCTGCTGTCAGGCATTTTCGAACCCTTTGTGCAAGGCGAGGGCTCTTATGTGCGCCGCCACCAGGGGGCTGGGCTGGGTTTGGCCATCGTCCATCGGCTTGTGCGCATGATGGGCGGCGCATTGGCAATCGACAATTCGCAGACGGGCACGACGATGTGTTTTTCCATGATTTTCAGGATTTCAAATATTGAAAAAGAGCCTCTCCTCATAAATGAACCCGAGGCCCAACTCTGCCAAAGAGCGCTGCACATCCTGCTGGCCGAGGATGACCCGGTGAGCATGTATGCCGCACGGCGCGTCCTGGAAAAAGCGGGCCACTCGATCACCCCGGCCACGGATGGTGAACAGGTTCTTGAGTTGCTTCGCGAACAAGACTTTGACCTTGTCCTCATGGATGTGCAGATGCCGATCATGGACGGCGTGGTCGCCACGGCCATGATCCGCAACGACCCGTCCCTGGGGCTCAAGTCCGGCATCCCCATCATCGCCATGACCGCCTACGCCATGGATGGGGACCGGGAGAAATTTCTGGCTTGCGGTATGGATGATTATATGGCCAAGCCTTTGGACAGCGCTACTCTCTGCCAGGTCATCCAAAACATTTTTGCTGCGGGAGCAGTTGCTTCAAAACGATCCGGAACCATTCCGGAACAGGAAGAGTCAGCCCAAGAATCACGGTTTGAGGAGTCATGATGCCGACGAATGATCACGACATGCCGGCAACCAGGCCGGACCAAAATCAGCAGGAGCTGTTGCGCGAACTGGATACGCTGCGAAGTCGGGTGGCGGAACTGGAGGCCATGGTGGACTCGTCCGCGCGGACCGAGGATTCTTTTGCTCGCCAGAAAGCCCTGATGCAGACCATCCTGCGCAACCTGCCGTTCGACTTCTGGGCTCGTGATCGTGAACAGAAAATCATCATGCAAAGCGACGCCTCGGTTCGTCTGTGGGGTGATCTGTCCACAACCGCGGTTGATGAGGCCCAAGTCCCGGAAGAGATCCGGCAAACGTGGAAGTCGGTCAATGACCGCGTGTATGCGGGCGAAATCCTCGAAGGGGAAAAGAGGTACACGCTGCCTTCCGGAGAGACGCGCATCTACCGCGATATCGTCGCGCCCATCAAAAGAGGCCAGGAAACTCTCGGCATTCTCGGCACCAATATCGACATCACCGATCAGGTCCACAACGTCGGAGCCCTGCACAGGTCCGAGGCCAATCTTGCCTCTCTGCTCAACTCCATCGAGGAGTCGGCGGCACTCTTCGAACCCGATGGCACCATCATCACCGCCAACCAGACTTTCGCCGACCGTGTAGGCAAGACGGTCGCGCAATGCGTGGGCGCCAGTGTTTACGATATTATTCCTGCCGACATCGCCCTCAACCGAAAACACATCGTCGAGAAGATCCTGCGGACAGGCCAACCCGTTACCTTCGAGGACGAGCGTTGCGGGCACTGGCTTCGCCACAGCCTGAGCCCGGTGTTTGCCGCCGACGGCACGGTCGCGGCCATTTCCACCTTTGCCATGGACATGACCGAGCGCAGGCGCCGTGAAAACCTTCTGATGGCGCGCCAGAAACTGAGCGAATACGCCATCAACCATCCCCTGAAGGATCTCTTGCGCATGGCCCTGGATGAGGCCGAGGTCGTGACCGGGAGCGTTCTCGGCTTTTTGCATTTTCTGGACGAGGATCAAAAAACCCTCACCATGCAAGCCTGGTCCACCCGGACGCTGCGCACAGGCTTTCGCACCGCGAACACGCACCTGCTCTATGACATCGACCACGCCGGAGTCTGGGCGGATTGCGTGCGCGCACGCCGGGCCGTGATCCACAACGACTATGGCATCCTTGAGCACAGGAAGGGCCTGCCTGAAGGGCATCCTGCCTTGATCCGGCAGATGCTGCTGCCCGTCATCCGGGCCGAAAAAATCGTGGCCATAGTGGCCGTGGGCAACAAGCCGACGGACTACACCGAAGCCGACGTGCAGGCCCTGACCGAGCTTGGCAACCTGCTGTGGGACATTCTGGGATACAAGCGCATCCAGGAAGCATTGGCCAAGAGTGAAACACTGCTGAGCATGGGGCAGCGTCTGAGCCGGATGGGCGGATGGGAGTGGGATGTGGAGCGGCAGGTCATGAACTGGACCCAGGAAGTATACCAGCTGCACGGATTCACACAGGGACAGCTCGCTCCGGATTCGCCGGATCATGTCGAGCGCAGTCTGGCCTGCTACGAGGCCGCGGATCGGGAGGTCGTGCTGCAGGCGTTCAAAAACTGTGCGGAACACGGAATCCCCTACGATCTGGAGCTGTCCTTCACCTCCGCGAGCGGCAAGCGCATGCGGGTCCAGACCAGAGGGGAGGCGATTTGGGACGGGGACCGCGTGGTCAAGGTGCTGGGCACCTTCGGGGACATCACGGAGAGATGGACCCTCGAGCAGCGTTACAAGACCCTCTTTGAGAACATGCTGGACGGTTTCGCCCTGCACGAGATCATATGCGACGAACACGGCCGGGCTGTGGATTACAGATTTCTTGAGGTCAATGCCGCCTTTGAGCGCCATACCGGACTGTCAGGCATGGACATCAAGGGCAGGACCGTGCGTGAAATCTTCCCCAGGATCGAACAGGTCTGGATCGAGACCTACGGACGGGTCGCGCTGACCGGCGAGCCGGCGCTCTTTGAAGAATATTCGGCGGCGCAGGACAAGTACTTTCAGGTGTCCGCGTTTCGCCCCGCGCCCATGCAGTTCGCGTGCATTTTTTCGGACATTTCGCAGCGCAAACAGCATGAACGCGAGCTCAGTCAGGCCAGGGATGCCGCCGAGGCCGCCAACGTGGCCAAATCCGAGTTTCTGGCCAACATGAGCCACGAGATACGCACGCCACTCAACGGCATTCTCGGCATTTTGCAGCTCTTTGAGTCCATGGACCTGAGCGAAGACCACAAGAAGCTCATCGGTCTTGCGGCAACCTCCGCCGGCCGTTTGAGCGAGCTTTTGTCCGATCTTCTGGATCTTTCCAGGATCGAATCCGGCAAGCTGGTTTTTGAGGAGCGCCCGTTTGAACTTGAGGAATTACGGAGCTCCACCCTGGGGATTTTCGCCTTGGCCGCACGGAACAAGAATCTGGAGCTGGAATTCGACCTCAGCCCTGATCTGACGTCCGCCTTTGTGGGGGACGAGTCCAGGCTGCGGCAGGTGCTTTTCAATCTGGTGGGCAACTCCATCAAGTTCACCCACACGGGGAGCGTGCGGATTGAAGTTTCCCCGCTGCCCTTTACCTTAAAGCTCTCCAGAATTCTTGTTTGCGTCACCGATACCGGCTCCGGCATCCCCGATGGCCGTCTGGACGACATTTTCAAACCCTTCGTGCAAGGCGAGGAGTCCTATGTCCGTCATCATCAGGGAGCCGGACTGGGGCTGGCCATTGTAAAACGTCTGGTGAACATGATGGGCGGCTGTTTGTGCATCGAGAACGCACAAGAAGGGACAACGATCTGTTTTTCGCTGCCGCTGCAGCCATTTCATCCCTTGACCACCCCGGCGGAGTTGCCGAAATCAGGCAGCGCGCAACCCCTCACGGGTCTTAAAATCCTTCTGGTCGAGGACGACGCGGTGAGCATGTTCGCCGCGCGGCGAGTCCTGGAAAAGGCCGGGCACCTGGTCACCGGGGCCACCGACGGGAGCCAGGTTCTCGAAATCCTGCGCAGTGGGGATTTCGACCTGATCCTCATGGACGTGCAGCTCCCGGTCATGGACGGAGTCCAGGCCACGACCCTGATCCGCAGCGACCCCGCCCTGGGGGACAAGGCCCGCATCCCCATCATCGCCATGACCGCCTATGCCATGAGCGGAGACCGGGAAAAGTTTTTGGCCGCCGGCATGAACGACTACATCGCCAAACCCGTCAGCGCTGCGGAGCTGACGAATATTTTGAACAGGACGGGATTATGTCCCTCGTAACGCCCATGCATCCTCGCGGTCATTGTGCACTCCACGACGGGGGCCGCTCATGATGAGCTTTTTGCGCCCGAAAAAAGACAGGGAAGTCTACTTCGAGGATTTTTTCGACCTAACCGAGGTCCAGAAGATTCAGGACAGCTTTGCCCTGGCCACGGGCGTCGCATCACTCGTCACCTCGCCAAGCGGCGAACCATTGACCATGCCGAGCAATTTCACCCGGCTTTGCAGTCAGATTATCCGGGCCACGGAAACGGGATGTCTCAACTGCATGCGCTCCGACGCGGCGCTTGGGGCATACAATCCCCTTGGCCCGAACATACAGCCCTGCATGAGCGGCGGTTTGTGGGACGCCGGCGTGAGCATCACCGTGGCCGGCAAACACGTCGCCAACTGGCTCATCGGACAGGTACGCTGCTCCGGCGACGACTCCCAGGCCATGCTCTCCTACGCGCAGACCATCGGCGCCGACCCTGAACTGTACCGTCAGGCCCTGGCCGAAGTGCCGTTCATGGCCGAGGAGCAGTTTCGCCGTGTGGCCGACTCCCTCTTTGTCATTGCCAACTCCCTGTCCGAAAAAGCGTACCAGCAGTCCCTCCTGCAAGCGGAAAAGCAGGAGAAGCAGGTCCAGGATTCCATGCGCGAGATGCTCATGGACCGCAGCCGAGACGGCATTGTCATCATCGATCAGGAGCACCGCGTCGTCGAAGCCAACTGGCGTTTCGCGGACATGCTGGGTCGCACTCCACAGGAAGTGACCGGCCTGTGTACCTGGGAATATGAAGCGGTCATGCGGGAGTCGGAAATCCGGGAAATCTTCGGAGATTTTTCCTCGGTCAATGCGGTCTTTGAAACCCGGCACCGCAGGAAAGACGGGACTGTCTTCGACGTGGAAGTGAGCACGGCCGGAGCCTCGATTGGTGACATGTCCTGCGTCATCGCCATCTGCCGCGACATCTCCGAGCGCAAGCAGGCGGAGCGGCAGGCGCGGCAAAGCGAAGAACATTTCCGGGCCCTCTTTGAGCTCAGTCAGGACGGATTCATCCTGGCCGATCCGAAAGGGCGGTTTCTGGATGCCAATCAGGCCTATTGCGAGCTTACGGGCTATTCGTTGCCTGAATTGCGCGCGCTGGGGGATTTTTACGCCATCACTCCGGAGAAATGGAGAAACTGGCAGCGAACGGAGATTTGGGAGAAGCTGCTTCTCAAGACTGGCGACACGGGCGTGTACCAGAAGGAATACATCCACAAGGATGGACATATTTTCCCGGTGGAACTTCGTGATTTCGGGGTTTTTGATGAAGAGGGCAGAGTCAAATACGCGTGGGGGATAGTGCGGGACATTTCCGAACGCACGCAGACAGAAGAGCGCATGCGCACGCTCATGCAGATGGTCGAGCAGAGTCCGGTCTGCATCGTCATGACCGACGCCATTGGAAACATCGAGTACGTCAATCCGAAATTCACACAGATTTCAGGCTTCAGCTTCGAGGAAGTGAAGGGACAAAATCCCCGCGTCCTGAACTCAGGCCGAAAATCAGCCGAGGAATACAGGGAGCTCTGGACCACCATCAGTTCCGGCCGGCAGTGGCGGGGGGAGTTTCTCAACAAGCACAAGGACGGCAGCCTTTATTATGAATCTGCCCTCATCGCGCCCATTCTGGATGGCCATGGGGAGATCGTCCATTATGTGGCCATAAAGGAGGACATCACCCAGCGCCGCCGGACCGAGGAAGAGCTGCGCAAGAAGGAAATCAATTTCAAGAAAATCGTAGATATCCTTCCGCAGCTGGTGTCTTATATTGACCACAATCTGCGCTACCGCTTCGTCAACGCCGCGTACGCCAGTTTTTTTCCGAAGGATCTGATCGGCAAGTGCGTGCCGGACGTCATCGGAGAGGACGCTTTCGAGAAGACCAAACAGCACATCGAGCAGGTATTTCTGGGCAAGACCGTGCATTACAGCGCCTCCATACCCTATCCCGGAGTCGGCGAACGATTTGTCGATGCCTACCTCATTCCGGACTATTCAAGTCAGGGCGTCGTGGACGGCTATTACGCGATCTTGAACGATCTTTCCCATTTGAAGAAAATTGAAGACTCCCTGCGCCGGGCCAAGGACGAGGCCGAGACCGCAAACAAGCTCAAGTCCGAATTTCTGGCCAACATGAGCCATGAAATCCGAACGCCCCTGAACGGCATCCTCGGCATGCTGCAGCTCATGCAGTCCACGAATCTGGATACGGAACAGCAGGAATGCCTGCACACCGCCATCAAGTCTTCCGAACGCCTGACCCGCCTCTTGAGTGACATTCTGGACATTTCCAAGATCGAGGCGGACAAGCTGGTTTTCCGGGAGCATCCCTTTGACATCGGGGACGTCGAGCAGGCCTTGAAGGAACTGTTCTCCCAGGCGATCAGGGAACGGAAAATCTCCTACGCCTTTCGCCGTGATCCCCATGTGCCCCGGCAGGTCGTGGGTGACGAGGCGAGGCTTGTGCAGGTGCTCTTCAACCTGGTCGGCAATTCTCTCAAGTTTACGGAAGCAGGGAGCGTCACCGTTGACGTCTCGGTGCTGCCGTTCACCGCCGGTGCGCCGTTGCGGCTGCTTTTTTCGGTCCAGGACACGGGCCCTGGAATGTCGGATCAGACTCAGCTGGACATTTTCGAACCCTTCATCCAAAGCGACGGCTCCTACACCAGAAAGCACCAGGGAGTCGGGCTGGGACTGACCATCGTGCGCAAGCTGGTGCAGCGCATGGGCGGCACCCTGTGCATGGATTCGGCGCTCGGCGAAGGCACCGCGATCCATTTTTCCCTGCCGTTGGGTCTGGCGACGGAGTGCGGGTTTGGGGATGTGGAATGCGAGCTGGGCAACACGGACGCATTGTGCGGGCTCAAGGTGCTGATGGTCGAGGACGACGCGGTCAATCTGCTCTGCGGACAGCGCCTCCTGCACAAAGCGGGCTACGTGGTCACCTCCGCCCGCAATGGTCAGGAAGCTCTGGAATACCTGCTGGCCGAACCTTTCGATCTGGTGCTGATGGATATCCAGATGCCGGTTCTGGATGGAATCCAGACCACCAGGGCCATCCGCCACGCGGCGCCTTTCGCGCACATTTCCGATATTCCGATCATTGCCTTGACGGCCCACGCCATGGCCGGGGATCAGGAAAAGTTCCTGGCTGCGGAGATGAATGGCTACATGAGCAAGCCCTTTGACCTGCGCAAAATGAATGTGGAGATCGAGAGGGTTGTCTGCGCCAGGCGGGAGAGAGGAGAGTGACCGGATGATGAAAATTTCTGTCCGTGAACCTTGGACGAATTCTTTCCAGGCGAAAATGGCCCGCTTTCGTGGAAAATGATGCGATTTTGTTTTCGAGTTTGAAGTACCGCACGACACACAGAGAGAGGTAGGAATGCGAATTCTGATCGTTGAAGATGATTTTGTCGGCCGCAAGGTGATGCACCAGCTCCTGCTCGAGTACGGCGAGTGCGACGTCGCCGTGGACGGCCTTGAGGCCGTCAAGGCCTTCGATCTGGCGTGGGAAGAGAACCGCCCCTATGATGTCCTGTTTCTGGATATCATGATGCCGAACATGAGCGGACACGAAGCGCTCAAGATCATCCGGGAAAGGGAGAAGCAGCGGGGCGTGCTGCCGGTCAACGAAGTGAAGGTCATCATGGCCAGCGCCCTCGATGACGTGAAGAACGTGACCCAGTCCTTTTTTCAGGGTGGAGCTTCGGCCTATCTGGTCAAGCCCATCGAGCGGCGCAAGGTCATCGAGGAATTGCGCAAGCTCGGTTTGATCTGATCCGCTTTTCTGCAGTCCCCCAACTGGCTGTTGAAATAACATGTCCAGGCTGCTGAAAAAATGGTGAGATGCAAGGAACAAAGAAAATCCATCCCCGAAGCGTATATAAACATACGTGAGGGTCTGGATTTTCTGCAGTGACGAAGCAGATCGCCGTTTTTTCAGCAGCCTGCTAGGATCGGCAGAGTTGGAGAACGATTGGCGCGATCTGGGTCAGGGGCAGGACCTTGTCCACCCCTCCCGTCTTTATGGCTTCACCCGGCATGCCGAAGACCACGCACGTGGCCTCGTCCTGGGCCACGGTCACGGCTCCGGCCTCGTGCATCTCCAGCATGGCCTTGGCGCCGTCGTCGCCCATGCCGGTCATGATCACGCCGACCGCGTTCTTGCCCGCGTAACGGGCCGCCGACCGAAAGAGCACATCGACGGACGGACGATGCCGGGAGACGAGGGGACCGTCCTTGATCTGCACATAATATCTGGCTCCGCTGCGCTTGAGGAGCATGTGCAGATTGCCCGGCGCGATGAGCGCCTGACCGCGAAGCACGGTGTCGTTGTCTGCGGCTTCCTTGACGGTGATGTCGCACAGGGTGTTCAGGCGCTGGGCAAAGGCGGCCGTGAATTTTTCAGGCATGTGCTGCACGATGACGATGCCTGGACAGTCCACCGGCATGGCCTGCAGGAGCGTCAGCAGGGCCTCGGTTCCGCCGGTGGATGCTCCGACCACGAGAACCTTCTCCGTGGTCTGGATCATGGCGTTTGAAGCGGCCTTGGGCAGCACGGCATCGGCGGTGAGCTTCTGACTGACCTTCAGGGTCCGGGGCACATACTTGGTCACCTTGGCCTTGGCCGCCGCCTTGACCTCGTCGCAGAGCATGATCCGCGACTCCTCCATGAACTGCTTGGTCCCCACCTTGGGTTTCTGGATAATGGACACGGCGCCGTATTCCAGCGCCTTCATTGTCGTTTCGGCGTTTTTGTCCGTCAGCGTGGAGCAGATGATGGTCGGGATGGGATGCTGGCTCATGATCTTTTTCAGGAACGTGATCCCGTCCATGCGCGGCATCTCCACATCAAGGGAGATGACGTCCGGCGTATGGTCGTGCATGATCTCCGCCGCCGCGAAGGGGTCTCCGGCCGCGCCGATGACCTCGATCTCCGGATCCGAGGAATAGATGGAGGCCAGTGTCTGGCGGACCAAGGCCGAGTCGTCCACAATGAGGATGCGGATTTTCTTGTTCATGAATGCGGACTCCGGATTTGCAAACAATGGTGATATTTTTTGACCATATACCGTAATAGCCGGAGAGTAAATCGCGACGTGGGTCTGCCTGCTTCAAACAGCCTGGTAGAGCGCGTGATCCAGGTGCCGGAATCCGGGCATGCGCGGCATGCGCGCCCCCAGGACAAGGATGCCGCCGGGCGCCAGATACTGACGCAGCCTCGCGGCCAGGGCTTTGGCCAGGCCGGGGTGAAAATGATGCAGAACCTGGCGGCAGATGATGACGTCCATGGGTTCGCGCAGAGCGAAGGACTCGAAGATGTCCTGGCAGCGGAAATTGACGTGGGCACGCACTCCGGGTTTGAGCCGGACTAGGTCGCCGGCATTGCGGCTGCGCAGGAAATAGCGTTTTATCAACGATTCAGGAATGTTGTCGATGCTGGTCAGGGGGTAGACGCCGCGCATGGCCAGATTCAGATTGGCGGGGAGAAAATCCGTGGCCAGGATGGAAAATTCAAAGCCAGGGTGCCTTTTGGCCTCTTCGAGCAGGGTGATGCAGAGGCTGTAGGCATCAAGGCCCTTGTCGCAACCGGCGACGAGGAACGAGGACAGGGGAGGATCTCCGTGACGGAGGTGGTCTGCGATGATTTCGGCCAGAAACATGAACTGGCGGGCATCATGCAGAAACCCGTGGTCCTTGGCCAGGGCGTCAACCAAGTAGGGCAACTCCAAGCGCAATCCCGAGCGGAATGTATTTTCTTCTGATGACATCTGCATGGAGAAAAGGTAAATTTCCTTTTAAGCGTAATTATTATCATCTACATCCAGGGCTTCCATGTCGGCAACGAAAAGAATGACCAAAAACAGCATGAACCTTCCAACCCTGGCCCTCGACGGTCTTGAGGATGCCCGGGAGCTTCCCCATGACTACCTGCTGGTGGGGCAGGGGGGAATTTATTCCGCACCGACGCTGGTGCAGACGGTGCTTGGATCCTGTGTTTCCGTGACCATGTATTGCTCCAAGTATCGGTGGGGCGGCATCTTTCACGCCCTTTTGCCGCGCATGGGGGATTTTCCCGGACGCAGGGTCAGCGGCGACCATTTTCGCTATGTCGATTCGTCCATCTGGTATCTGCTGAAGGAATTCGCGAAATCAGGAATTTCAGTGAAAAGCCTGGAATGCAAGGTTTTTGGCGGAGCATCCCCGCTGCACCAGCATTGCGACTCCTCGGCGGGTCTGCGCAACGTGCAGGCCGCCATGGATACTTTGGCAGAAGAAGGCGCGACTGTCAGCGCCTCAAGCGTGGGGGGCAATGGTGGCCGAAAACTTTTTTTTCGCACCGACACGGGGCTGGTGCTGCAGAAACGTTTTCAGGTCACATCCTGCAGTCAGTGTCAAAGCTGAAACTTCAGCCTGCTGTAATATTCCTCCAGGCTGCTCTTCATTCGCTCTTCGGAAACATGCTCGACCGTGCTGCGCATAAGGTCGCAGACGATACTCATGTAGGAGTGCCCGTTGCGGAATACTTTCTCGTCCACTCCGAGATAGTGAATCGGCCGGGCCTCCTTGCGTGAAAGGCCTCGTCGAACAGCCCGCTCCATTACTCCCCAAACCTCATCCCATGTGAGTTTCAGCAAGCGTCGAGAGCCATCCACTGTCGCGCACTCCGTGAGCACATCTATGATCCAGCGCTCCATGAGCAACGTGAAGCGAGACCGTGACTCGGCCCAGGGTACAAGTACATGGTGCACTCCATGTTTAGGGCATTCCACTCGCGGAACTCGGGTATGAAGTAACGTCTTGAATTGACATGTATCCAGGTGACGCCAGACACGCTCGCCTACATGGTCCCGGCAGGGCAGAAGCTTGCCGCACTCTGGGCATGGCCAGCGCTCGCCCGGGCCATGGTCTAGCCAAATAACAACACTAGTCTCGGATACATTCAGATCAATCTTATCAACAAACCAAGGGCTTTGACTCCAAGAATCTGCGCGTAAAGTTCGGTGTCTCTCATCGGCGTCCTCCGTGAGAAGACTCCTAACCAAGTCATTTACCCACAGCAATTCCGGAAGGACCATAAGTCCAGCCTGAACTTAGAAATCGCGCTTTCCTTTGACCGTGCTGTAGGGCAACGATCGGGTGTGACGCGCAGAGATCACGGTACGATTCTTCGACAAGAGCCGCCACGAAAGAGTAAATGGCTTCAATACACTGAAATCAAATACTTTATTTTATCCAACGCTCGGCCGCTTGGATTTACGATGTGGCATTCATACTGGGAAGTAAAAAGTCATGTCGGCGGATATTGAAAATGCAACAATGTCTTACGATTTTTTTTAAAAGTTGACATCATTTTTGTATTCGTATTATCATGAGATGAATTGCAAGAATTTTTTCTACAACTCGAAGATTGAATGCATGTACTCATAGATAGCATCCTTACCAAAATCACTTTATAAAATGGATGGAAGAGAAGATATGGTGCCGATGGATAGACAAAGATGATATCTTTTGTTTCTTATATTTGAAGAATTTTTTGACGCAACTGTTCACGGATTCAGGATAAGTATCTATATGCTCTTCTTGAACCTATAGTCGTTGACTTTTTGTTTTCGAAGCAAAGATCGTGCCCAACATATATCCTCATTCATCCGCCAATATTTTTCATGGAATTCTTTCATCCGGAGCGAATCGAACATGACTAAACTGAACAAAAACGTAAAACCGGCACTGGAACTCTTGCAGAAATCCCCAACCGGAATCAAAGGTCTTGATGAAATCACCGGCGGTGGATTGCCTGCTGGGCGCCCGACCTTGGTTTGCGGTGGCACCGGCTGCGGCAAGACTCTGCTCGCCATGGAATTCCTGGTTCGAGGGGCAACCCAGTATGACGAACCTGGTATCTTCGTTTCCTTTGAGGAGAAATCGGAGGAACTGATCACAAATTTTTCTTCCCTCGGTTTTGACCTCAACGACTTGATTGGTCAAAAAAAGCTGGCACTTGATTATATCCATATTGATAAAAGCGAAATCGAAGAGACAGGGGAATATGACCTCGAGGGGCTGTTTATCCGAATAGGGTACGCCATCGCCTCAATCGGTGCGAAACGGGTGGTGCTTGATACCATTGAGACGCTCTTTTCCGGCTTCAGCAAAGAAACCATCCTCCGGGCTGAGCTGAAACGCCTGTTCCGTTTCCTGAAAGATAAGGGAGTCACCGCTGTTATCACCGGCGAGCAGGGAGAAAAAAGCCTGACCCGTTTTGGCCTGGAGGAATACGTCGCCGACTGCGTCATCTTCCTCGACCACAATGTGGACCAGCAGATTGCTACCCGGCGTTTACGGATCGTCAAATACCGCGGAACTGCACATGGCACCAACGAGTATCCATTCCTGATCGACGAAGAAGGATTTTCGGTCATGCCGATCTCCTCCCTTGGTCTTGACCATGCTGCTCCTACTGAGAGGGTTTCGACCGGTATTCCACGTATGGATACCATGCTCGGCGGCAAGGGGTATTTCCGGGGCAGCAGCATTCTGGCTACCGGCACCGCCGGCACCGGCAAGTCGAGCATGGCCGCCCACTTTGTCGATGCCGCCTGTCGGCGTGGCGAGCGATGCCTTTATTTTGCCTTTGAGGAGTCCCGCAACCAGATCATGTGCAATATGCGATCCATTGGCCTTGATCTTGAGCGGTGGGTGAAGAAGGGAATGCTTGAATTTCGCAACTCGCGGCCAACCCTCTACGGCCTCGAAATGCACCTGGTAACCATGCACAAGGCGATAGAAAAGTTTGACCCGAGCATAGTCGTGGTTGATCCGATATCCAATCTCGTCGCCGCGGCCAACGAGATGGAAGTAAAATCGATGCTCTCGCGACTGATCGATTTTCTGAAGATGAAGGAAATCACCGCGTTCTGTACCGACTTGACCTCTGTTGGCGGTAGCCTGGAGCACACTGATGTGAGCATCTCCTCACTCATGGACACCTGGCTCCTGCTCCAGATCATAGAAGGCAACGGTGAACGCAACCGAGGCCTCAGCATCCTTAAGTCCCGCGGCATGGAGCACTCCAATCAGATCAGGGAGTATTGCTTGACCGATAAGGGCGCCGATCTGGTAGACGTCTATGTCGGCGCGGGCAGGGTGATGGCCGGTGCGGCCAGAGCCGTCCAGGAAGCAAAGGACAAATTTGAAATCCTGGAGCGCAACCAGGAGATCGAGCGCAAGCAGCGCGACATCGAACGAAAGGAAGCTGTGATCGAGGCCCAGATAGCGGCGCTTCGGTCCGGTTTCGAGGCGGAGAAGGATGAGGTGGAGAGAGCCATCACCAGGGCAAGTCAGCACCAGGAGATCATCATCGAAGAGAGCCAGGCCATGGCACGGACACGCAAAGCAGACGCGCTCCTTTCAGGATCAGCCACAAAGACGGGAAAAAGAGGCGCCAAATGACTGCCAAAACCCGGAAAATGACATCAAAGAATAGCCCAGCAGAACCGGATGAAGAAAGGTGGCAACTGCGGCTGTATGTGGCGGGCCAGACCCCCAAATCCATCGCAGCCTTCGCCAATCTGAAAAAAATATGTCATGAGCACCTGGAAGGAAAATACTCCATAGAGGTGATCGACTTGATGAAGAACCCGCAACTGGCTCAAGGGGATCAGATCCTGGCCCTGCCGACCCTGGTGCGAAAATTACCCGAACCGATGAAGAAAATCATTGGCGACCTTTCTGACACGGAACGGGTGCTGGTGGGGCTGGATATCAAACCGCTCGCCTAACTTCATGAAATTTTGGGAACGGTTACCATGAAAAAGACAAAAAATGAGCGCACTCCAGTCGTGCAGGACGCAACCAAGGACTTTGAGTTGGCGTTGGATACTGAGCAAGGGCAGTACGTTCTGCGCCTGTATATATCCGGCATGACATCCAATTCCAGGAAGGCCATCGAGAATACAAAAAAAATATGTGATGAGTTCCTTGAAGGGCATTATGAGTTAGAGATCATCGACATTCATCAGCAGCCTATTTTTGCCAAGGAGGGACAGATAGTCGCGGCTCCCACCCTGGTTAAGGAACTTCCCCCACCGCTCAGAAAATTCATCGGTGACATGTCCAAGACTGAGCGGATTCTGGCGGGTCTCGATCTGCGGAAAAAGAATTAGAGTCGGCATGAAAAGGGGTAGCATAGTAACCGACACCAGGTCCCGCGAAGAACTTGTTGCTGAGAACAAAGAGCTCCGTTTTCGGCTTGAAGAGGCTGAGGAGACGCTGCATGCGCTCGGAAGCGGTGCTGCCGACGCTCTTGTGGTGTCCATGCCTGATGGAGGGGAGCAGGTCTTTACCCTGCAGGGATCTGAACATCCCTACCGGGTGCTCATCGAAACGATGAACGAGGGTGCAGTAACCCTTACTTCAGACGGTACCATCGTCTATTGTAACAAGAGTATGGCGGCCTTGCTGCAGGTGCCTCTGGAAAATCTCATCGGCTCCATGCTCCTTTCGTATGTCGCTCCTGCTGATTCTGCCTTATTTGCCGCGCGACTGGAATCGAGTACTCGGGAACCACAAAAAGGTGAAATATCTCTGTTAAGCGGAGCAGACAATCCTACACCTGTTCTGTTCTCCTGTTGTTCTGTGGAGCTTTCTGGTAGCCGTGGAATGAATGTTTTGTTCACAGACATCACAGAACTTAAACTGGCTGAAACACAGTTACAGATGGTAGAAGAACGTGCTCGTGCTTCTGAAGCACTCCGCGAGAGCAATGAGCGATACAAATCTATACTTATCAATATTCAGGATGCATATATCCGTGCAGATACAGAAGGGATTGTGACCATAGTAAATCCTTCTGCAGCTCTAATGCTCGGATACGATTCATTCGAGGATATGCTGGGGCTTTCCGTTCTCCTTTTTTACAAAAATTTTGAACACAGAGATCGGTTATTTGAGGAGCTACACCGTCATGGAAAAGTCGTTGATTTCGAAGCGGTGGCATTAAGAAAAGATGGCACATCCATTCCGGTGTCTCTGAACGCTCAATTTTATTATGATGCCCACGGTAAAATTCGAGGTACTGAAGCTTTTGTCCGTGACATTACAGAGCGCAAACGCGTCGAGGAAGAATTGCAACATAACCAGGAACGGCTAGCCCTTGCAGCCGACGCTGGACAGGTCGGCATGTTCGACCTCGACACGGAATCAGGCGATATCCAATGGACGCAGCAGCAGGAGAAAATTTTTGGCTATGAGCCTACTACTACTACTACTACTACTACATACACTTATCAAGAATGGTCGGACCGGGTACATCCCGATGATTTGCACAGGGTTGAAGAACAGATGCGCCAGGCGATGGAAGAGAAAGTTCGATTCCAGGTCGAGTACCGCATTGTCTGGCCGAATGGCAGCATGCACTGGATAAACGTCACTGCCCTATACTCTTTCGATGATTCCGGGCGCTGCACTCGGTTAATGGGAGCTGTCAGAGATATTACCGAAAGCAAGATTGCCCAGGAGGAAAATCGGAAATTATCAAACATGATTGTGCAAGAAAAAGAGAGGCTATCTGCGGTTATTAATGGCATCAGCGATGAGGTTTGGTTTGCCGATACACAACAAAAATTCACTTTGGCAAACCCATCAGCTCTGCGGTTTTTCGGCATGGATGTTACCGACGAAATAGGTATTGAAAAGTTTGCTGCCAGTTTGGAAGTATTCCGTCCTGATGGGAGTCCACGACCCATCGAAGAAGCACCACCTTTGCGCGCCCTCCGAGGAGAAACCGTAACAAATGAAGAAGAGATTATTCGCAATCCTCTAACTGGCGAGTTGCGACATCGAGAGGTCAGTGCAAATTCAGTCCGGGACATGCACGACAATATTTTAGGCTCGGTATCCGTCGTGCGAGACGTCACTGAGCGTAAACTGGCGGAAGAGACTCTCTCGCAAAACGTGAGACTTCTCAATGCAACCGGAGAATTAGCCAAAGTCGGAGGATGGGAGCTCAATCTCTCGCCTCTGAGCCTCACGTGGACGGAGGAGACATGCCGGATTCATGGAGTTGAACCCGGCTATAAGCCGACGCTGCAAGAAGGCATTGATTTCTATGCTCCCGAGTACAGGCCTGTCATAGAAGCCGCGGTGAAAAGGTGCTCCGAGTCTGGTGAATCTTGGGATGTCGAAGCTCTTTTCAATCCACGAGGGTGCGAAGGAAGTATCTGGGTCCACGCCATGGGTAAAGGGATCTTCAAAGACGGTAAGGTTGTCAAACTCACGGGTGCTTTCCAGGACATTACCGAGCGCAAGTCGGCAGAAGATCTCATTCATGCGTCGTTGCACGAGAAAGAAGTCTTGCTGAAAGAAATTCATCACCGGGTGAAGAACAATTTACAAGTCATCTCCAGCCTGATTAACCTCCAGGCCAATACCATCGATGATCCAGCCGTGCACGAGCATCTGTGCGACGTGAGAGACCGGGTGCGTTCCATGGCCCTGGTCCATGAGAAGCTCTACCAATCTGAGAACCTCTCAAGCGTACACTTCGACGAATACGTAAGCGCCCTGTTGCAGTACCTCTGCCATGCGCACGGCAACTCCAACGCTGCCATCCGCTTCAGTAAAGATTTACAGCCGCTATTCCTTGCGGTGCAGACGGCGGTGCCTTGCGGCTTGATCCTGAATGAACTCATCAGCAACACGCTCAAGCATGCCTTTCGGGGGCGTTCCCACGGAGAGGTCAGGATCGCACTCCACCAGAGTCCAGACGGCACGGTCTGTCTGTGCGTCAGCGACGACGGTGTCGGTTTGCCCCCTGAATTTGATTGGCGTCAGTCCGAATCTTTAGGACTGAGGCTGGTGCAGATGCTGACCCGGCAATTGAACGCCACAATGGAACTGAATTGCGACAACGGCACAGAATTTCAGCTGACTTTCAAGCTGCCGGAAGTTGAAAAAGACGGAGAACGAGCACGTGAGTAAAACACGAATTCTCATCGTTGAAGATGAGATGATTGTCGCCGAGGACCTTGCCTGCAAATTGGGCAAGCTTGGCTACGAAATCAGCGGCACGACAAGATACGGTGAAGATGCGATCATCCATGCACGTGAACTGCGTCCCGATCTGGTTCTGATGGATATCCAGCTGGCTGGAACCATGAACGGCATTGAAGCAGCGGGAATCATCGGCCTTGAATACGACCTGCCTGTCATCTACCTTACAGCTCATTCGGATCGTGCGACTCTGGAACAGGCCAAGGTGACCGAGTCGTTCGGCTATCTGCTCAAGCCGTTTGATGATCGCGTGCTCGGAATTCACATTGAGATGGCGCTCTACAAGCACCAAGCCGAACGTAAATTGCGTCAAGCTCACGACGAACTGGAGCTCCGGGTCAGTCAACGGACGAGCGAACTCCAGGCTGCGTTCAAGGAGATCAATCAGCTCAAAGACCGGCTCCAGGCTGAAAACATCTGCCTGCGGCAGGAGGTTGCGCGAGAGTACAACTTCGGAGAGATCATCGGTCAAAGCGACGCCATAGTGAACGTGTTCGAACGGATTAAACTGGTGTCGCCATTGAATGCGACGGTTCTCCTTATGGGCGAGACCGGCACCGGCAAAGGTTTGGTCGCACGGGCCATCCATGGCTGCAGCACTCGCAAGGGCCGGTCAATGATCACGGTCAACTGCGCGGCGCTGCCGGCCAATCTCATCGAGAGCGAACTTTTTGGGCGGGAGCGGGGTGCGTTCACCGGGTCCAACGCCCAGCAGTTGGGGCGCTTCGAAGTGGCCGACGGAGGCACCATTTTTCTCGATGAAATCGGAGAGATGCCGCTTGAGTTGCAAAGCAAGCTGTTGCGAGTCATTCAGGATGGAGAGATGGAGCGGCTGGGCAGTCCCCACACAATCAAGATTGATGTCCGCATCATAGCGGCCAGCAATAGGAATCTGCAGGATGAGATCAGCAAGGGCAAATTCCGGAAAGACCTTTTCTATCGCCTCAATGTTTTTCCCATCTCGATTCCGCCGCTTCGCCAGCGCACCGGCGACATCGCGTTGCTCGTCAATTTTTTTGTGGCCAAATTCAACAAGAAAACCGGCAAGAATATCGAAACCGTGCCCAAAGATACCCTGGACGCACTGCAGGAATATCATTGGCCCGGAAATGTGCGGGAACTGGAAAGCGTCGTTGAGCGGGCGGTGATCACCAGTCCCGGAAGTTCCCTGCGGATATTGGACAGGTTCGAAACATCGAGGAAGACGGCGCCGGTTGATGGAAACGTCAAAGCCCTGGCCGATCTGGAACGCGACCACATCCTGCAGGTGCTCCGGCAGACCGGATGGCGCATTGAAGGCAAACGCGGAGCCGCGACGCTCCTTGACATCAACCCCAGCACTCTGCGCGCCCGCATGCGCAAATTCGGCATCCGTCGCCAGTAGAAGAGCGCGGCAGTCCGAGCGTGAAGTCATGCAAAGGACTAGGCCAATGTCTCGATCAGCACCATTTCCGGGAAAAAGAAAACGTCCGGAGCGGGGCTTCGGACGTTTTCATGTGGCGTGGTGCTGCTCGAATTCGTCATTCGACCCAATCAAAAGTCCGTGTCACGGCCTTTTGCCATCCTGAGAACAACTCCCTGCGTTTTTCTTCCTTCATATCCGGAATCCAGCGCTTGTCCTCTTCCCAATTATTGGAGAGTTCCTCCCGGCCGGACCAGAAGCCCGAGGCGATGCCCGCCGCGTAGGCTGCTCCGAGGCACGTGGTTTCCGCCACCTTGGGCCGGACCACGGGCACGTTCAGGATATCCGCCTGGAACTGCATGAGCAGCTCGTTGTAGACCATGCCGCCATCAGCCTTGATGGTCTTCAGATCCACGCCCGAATCCTTGTTCATGGCGTCGACGATGTCCTTGGTCTGGTAGGCAGTGGCTTCGAGCACGGCGCGGGCGATGTGGTTGCGGTTGATGTAGCGGGACAGGCCGACCATGACCCCGCGCGCGTCGGGCCGCCAGTAGGGGGCGTAAAGGCCGGAAAAGGCCGGGACGATGTACATCCCGCCCGTGTCCTCCACCTGCCTGGCCAGGGCCTCGACTTCCGGAGCCGAGGAGAACATCTGCAGATTGTCGCGCAGCCACTGCACCAGGGCTCCGGCGATGGCGATGGACCCTTCGAGGCAGTAGGAAGGCTTGCGGCCGCTGAACTGGTAGGCCAGCGTGGTGATCAGCCCGTGTTTAGACTGAATGGGCTCGTGACCCGTGTGCATCAGCAGGAAACAGCCTGTGCCGTACGTGTTTTTGGCTTCGCCGGGCGCGAAGCAGGTCTGGCCGACGAGGGCCGCCTGCTGGTCGCCCACGGCCCCGCAGACCGGCACGCGCGCGCCAAGGGGGCCATCCTCGCTGGTGGGACCCCAGGTGGCGCTGTCGGAGGAGGGCACGATGCGCGGCAAGCCCTGGATCGGGATGCCCATGATCTTTAGAATCTCCTCATCCCAGGCCAGGGTTTTGAGGTCCATGAGCATGGTCCGGCTGGCGTTGGTCACGTCGGTCACGTGCGCCCCGCCCTTGGGCCCGCCGGTCAGCCACCAGATGATCCAGGTCTCGATGGTGCCGAAGAGGGCGTTGCCCTTCTCTGCGGCGGCGCGGGCCTCGGGCACGTTGTCCAGAATCCAGAGCATCTTCGGGCCGGAAAAATAGGTCGCCACAGGCAGACCGGTAACGGGCCGGAAGCGATCCTGGCCGCCTTCGGCAATGAGCTCCTTGCAGAGGTCGTGGGTGCGGGTGCACTGCCAGACAATTGCGTTGTAGTAGGGCTTGCCCGTGAAGCGGTCCCAGACAACGGTGGTCTCGCGCTGGTTGGTGATGCCGATGGACGAGAGCTCCGAACCTTTGATTCCGGATTTGGCCAAAGCTCCACGGATGACGTCCTGGGTGTTGTTCCAGATCTCCATGGGGTCGTGTTCCACCCAGCCGGGTTTCGGGTAGATCTGTTCGTGTTCTTTCTGATCCATGCCGACAATGCGGCCGTGCTCGTCAAAAATGATGAAGCGGCTACTGGTGGTTCCCTGATCGACTGCGCCTACGTAGCGGGCCATGCTCTCCTCCTCGAAATGCGTTTGTGCCGTGATTGCTGACGGATTCTACTCGATATTCATGTGTTCTCAAACCACGAAGTGCGGGACGCCGTGGCTTCCAGGCCAAGATCCTCCGGCGCAAGTCCCAGCGCCAGCCCCAGAAGCTGCGGAAATAGTACGGCCGGGATGGTCGCGGGATTTTGCGCGTTTTCGCGCCTGAACTGCAACTGGCAATAGGTGCAGCCCGTCGCCATGATGTCCGCCCCGGAAAGCTGGGCGCTGGCCATCTTCTTGACCATGAGCAGCTCCGAGATCCGCTCGTCCCGGCCCCGCAGCGGATAGCCGCAGCACTCCAGGCGCAGCTCCCAGGGCAGGGGAATAGCGCCTGTCGCGGCGACCAGACGCTCGAAAATTGTCGGGGCCAGAGGGTCGTCGAAATGGGTGATGTTCTCCGGACGAAGCGCGTGACAGCCATAGTGGCAGGCAACCTTGAGACCCGTCAAAGGACGGCTGACGGCGGCCGTCACCAAATTCAAATCCGCGTCGAGCACCTGCATGAGATGACGTACGCGAGTGCTTTCCGGAAAATCGAGCCCTTCGTCCCTGAGTAAATTACTCATCCGATGCTTGAGCTTTTCATCCTGCAAAACCTGATGCCGCGCATGCTGAAAATTGCCGTAGCAGCATTTGCAGGGTGTGAGCAGATCCAGTCCGAGGCTTTGGGCCAGGGACAGGTTGCGCAGGGCGGAATAGACCGAGGCGTCCCGGCTTTCGTGACGGACCGGATAGCCGCAGCACGTGAACTCGGGTTTGATCAATTCAATGTGAAGGCGTGCGCAGACCGCCTCCACGCTCAGGCCGTGCGCGGGCAGATGGTAAGCGATCTTGCAGCCCGGAAAATAGGCGAATCTCATGAGCGCCTCCCTTGGTCGCGCAGCAGCTCCGCGCCCAGTTCCCGCAGCTCGTACAGGATATCGGCCACGGGCACGCCCTGCGGGCAATGCTCCTGGCATTTGTAACAGGTGGTGCAGCTCCAGACCATGCGAGCGCCCAGGGTCTGGGCCTTGAGGCCCATGCGCAGCAGGTTCATGATCTGCTGCGGAGTCAGGTCCAGGTCACGGGATGGATCTTCGCTGACCGCCACGACCGGACAGACGCCGGTGCAGGTCGTGCACTGCACGCAGCCCCAGAAAGACTCGGCCTGGTCCGCAAGCCCCGTGCCTCGGGCCTTGCCCAGCGTGCGCGTGGAGAGCTCCCTGGCCCATTGACCGGCCGTGCGCTTGCGTATCTCGCCGTCCACTCCGGCCCGGCCCGTTTCGACCAGGGCCTGCTTGGACGCGAGCCACAGGTCCTGCAGATTGATGCCAGCGGGACAAATCTCGGTGCAGCGCAGGCATTCGGTGCAGATATGGCTGCCTTCGGCCAGATCGGCCACTTTCCGGCTTGCCAGGGTGTCGTTCAGATAGCCGCGCAGATCATGGAGCTTATCCATGGGCAGGATGTCGGGGTTGCCGAGCACGCGAGCGCTCGGCGCGACGCTGCAGTGCAGGCTGCATTGGCCGCAGCTGGTGCAGGCGTCCAGCCCCAGCCTGCGCAGCATGTCGCCATGGGGCTCACGCTGCGCGCTTGTGGTCGAGCCTCCGCGCGCAAGCAGGCTCGCGGTGGTGGTCAGGGGGTGCAAAAACTTGCCCCACGGCATGAGTCCAAGGCCCAGAAAGGCCATGCCCACGTGCAGATACCACAGCAGCGCGGGTCCCTCCTTGGGGAGGGCGACAGGGAGCACTCCTGCCAGTCTGCGTGAGACAAAGGCCGTGGAGGTTGGCGCGTGGCAGGCCGCGCAGCGATCCTCATGCAGGTCGCGGCCAAGGGTCAGGATTTCAGGGGCGCTCGGGAGAAACTGATTGAAACGGACTCCGTTCTCTGTGGACCAGTAGGCTTTGAGGGCAGTCAATTCCTCGTGCTGGGCTTCCGGAAAATATTCGTCCGCCATGCGGTTGAAATCTTCGGGAGAAGCGATCTTCGCTGCTTCCAGAAAAAAACCGGACATGAGAATGACGCCAACGACCCCGAGCAGCGCCCAGTCCTGCACCCGGCTCAAGGCTCTGAGCCCTGACACACGCAGTCTGTGCCACAGCAGGATGCAAAATCCGCCCGAGGCCAGCAGCCCGAAGAGGTTACGCAAAAATTGCCAGGGGTCGAGGGTCGGTTCGTAGCCGGAGAAAAGGGGGCGGGTTACGATCCCGTCCATGGCGTGCAGGAGCAAAAGGGGAAGAAAACCGAGCACAAGCAGCATGTGGCCGGTCCAGCGCAGTCGGCCCGTGCGCAGCGTGCGGCGCAGGAATATCACGTCGGCCAGCCCGGCCCCGAGCCTGCGAAATGCGCCCTGGCCGGGGGGAGATGGGGATTTTTTCCCTTCGTCCGAACGGACCTCGGGCAGGGAATGGCGAACTTGCCGCAAACGCCACGCGACGCCGATGGCGCAACTCAGGCAGGCGAGGGTGAGGCCTATGGAGAAAAAATCCATTCCGGCTCCGCTGCGGGAAAACTGTTCGAGTTGAAAACGGTCGCGGGCCGCCTTTAGAGCGCGTCGCGCAACCCCGTCACCGCCTTGTACGCCGTGGCGATGGCCAGCCCGGCTCCGCATTTCATGCGCATCCAGTCCTGATGCGCGAGGATGGCGCCGGCGGCATGCAGGCGGGGATGAAACACGTTCCCGTCCGCGCCTAGGGGCCGCAGGAGCTCGTCGGTCTCGACCCCGGCCTGATTGACCTCATGCCCGCGCGGGTCGAAAAAAGCGGCCCGGTGCCATGAGCTCCGCGTCTTGGGCTGACGGACGGGCAAATCAAAGACCGCTTCCTCAATCCGCATCCGGTCGGCCTTGAGGCCTTTTCCGAAAAAACGTCCGCTGGCAAGGATCGCGGAGCGTGCGGAAAGTTCGATCGCCGTCGAGCCGCTTCCGGCGGTGAAGCGAAAGGTATCTTCGCCATATTCCACGTTGGTTATCAATTTTTGCGTGCAGGTCCGTACCCCAAGGCCCGGCAAGCCCTTGTCGAAGGCGGCGCGCAGACGGGGGCCGGCAATGGAGGGAGGCAGGGTGGGGATCTCGAAGATCCGCTTGCCGAGCAGCTCTTCCAAATGACGCAGCACGGCGGATGTTTCGGTCATGCCCAGAATGGCCGGAAAGCCGACAAAGTCGACATCCCCTGCCAAGGGGGCTACCGCGGCGGCCAACTCTGCGCGTCTGCCGGGATCGGCCATGCTCCAGGCCATGTGTTCGGGATACAATTCTCCGCTCATTCCCGGAAACGCCACCCGCGCGACCTGCAATCCGGGCCAGGACGCACCGCGCACCTCGGCGATCTGCCGGGCGCTCAGACCTTTGTGTCCGTGAAAATCGACAATGAGGGTCCTGGCCTTGCTCTCCCACGCTTCCACTCCGTTCCAGGCCGAGCAGGGCAAAAGGTAGGTCGGCTTCATGGTCCCGGCCGAGGTCAGGGTGGCAGTGTTCCGACCGGCGCGACCCCGGTAGCAGAGCCCCTGGTTGCCCAGAAACTCCGTGAACTCGGTCAAGGCAAGGACAATCTCCTCGTCTGTGACCCGGCAGTAGGGGTGTGCGGGCAGATCCCGGCGCAGCTGGGCCAGCGCTGCGAAGGGGTCCATCCAGACCCGCTGCTCGGCGATGGGATGCACGGCCAAAAGGTCGATGAACCCGGTGCTGAAATCAATCCCGCCCGTGGCGCCGGTCTGGACCACGCTCAATCCGCGCCTGGCCGCGAAAAGGCTGGCGGCCATGCCAGCGAATCCGGACCCGATGACCATGACATCGTAGGTTTTCATATCGGATCCTTGGATTCGGCTGCGTCTTCGGACTGGACATCATCGTTTCCCGAGGGTGCGGGCTCGAATTCCAGATCCATGGCCCCGCAGTGCAGGGCCTCCTGCAGATCGGCCTGCATCAACGGCACGCCCCACAAAATGGGAGAAAAACCCCGCCAGCGGCGTTCGGTGTAGGTCTTGAGCTCAGCCAGTCCCTGCATGCCTTCGACCATGCCGCGATCATACAGATGCGCCGTGATGCGCGGACCGCAAAAGCCGCCCTGGCACGGCCCCTTGCCGACCCGGCTGCGCATGCCGACGGCTTTGAGCATGGAGCGTCCGCGCATGGCCTTGGCTTCGTCGATGATGGAGTCGATGACGTTGCGCGAAACCATCTCGCATTCGCACAGGACCAGATCATCCTCGGTCCGACTGTCCACCCAGCTCTTGGGGCCGCGCCCCGGCTCGGTCCATTTGCCCAGGGTCGAGGCGGGCAGGACTTCCGTTCGGGTCCGGCAGGGCACTGAAACGCCAAGCTTGGCGCAGGCCAGATCCGCAGCTTTCTCGGCCATGAGTCGGTAGGTGGTCAGCTTGCCACCAGTGATGGTGATGAAATTGTCGACCCCCTCCTGGGCATGATCGATGAGAGCAAAGCCCCGGCTGACCGCGCGGTCGTCCCCGGCCGGGCCGAGTGAGACCAGGGGGCGCACTCCGGCGTAGGCCCGGATGTAGCGGGTACGCTCCAGAATTGGCAGCATGGCCCGGGCGTCGTCGATGATGCGGTCGGCTTCAGCCACGCTTGGGCGGCAACCGTCGGGCGAGGACACGCGAATGGAGGTGGTTCCGAGGATGGAGACAGTGCCCCCGGGCACAAGGATGTCGGCATCGGAGGGCTTGCGCAGCCGGTTGATGACGCGGGTCGCGATGCGGTCCTGGGTGATGAGCAGGGTGCCCATGGAGAAGAGGATGCCTATATGCGCACTGGCCAGAGCCGCGATCCGTCCGGCCCAGGCTCCGGCCGCGTTGATGACCAGCTCAGCCTCGATGCGAACCTCCTCCCCGGTGGTGATGTCACGGCAGCGCACCCCGGTGATGCGGCCCCCGCTTGTCTCCATGGCCGTGGCGGCCAGGTTTCGGCGCATGGAAGCGCCCAGGCTTAAGGCCTGGGCGATGTTGTCGAGGGAGAGCATGAACGGGTCCACGGCCCCGTCCTGCACCGCGAAGACGGCGATGACATTTTCTGAAAGGGCTGGCTCCATGACGCGGGCCGTGGACGAGTCAAGACCCCGGCAAGGAATACCGATCTTGGCACACAGGGCGGGAAAATCCGCGACATAGCGCTCGTCGTCTCCCCGCACCGCCACAAAAAGCCCGCCCGTGTCTTCCACGCACTGCGGTGCGAGACGACGCAGGATGCCTCCTTCCTCATGGCACTCAACGGCGGCTTCCCGGTCCGAGGCCACATATCGCGCGCCGCTGTGCAGGAGGCCGTGGTTTCCGCCCGACGCCCCGGAATTGACGTCACGCTGTTCGATCAAAAGAGCGTTCACCCCGCGCAATGCCAGGTCGCGCAGCAAGCCTGCACCCGTGGCACCTGCGCCAATGATGAGGACGGGGGTAGTGATCGTGGTCATAAATGTCCTTGCTGCATCAAAAAAACGTCAACATCGAGAAGGAAAACGAACAATATATCCTCCTGCGCCCGCAGTGAGCGTTGCGGGGGACTGCAGGCAAATCCTGCTGGTCATGGGACGCAAGGGGTGCTAAATGCATTTGCGGGCCACACTGCCCTCTGGGGGACGCTTGTAGCAGGAACCCCTTGTTCCTGCCATATTTTTTTTCTTAAAACGACAGTGATTTTATTTTTTTGTTCGAAAACGAAAGGATGCCACATGCATGACGAGCACAACGGCGCCGCGGAGGGCCAGGATACCGGAGCGCGGCATGTCACGGTCCGCCAGCGGCATGCCGAAATGATCCGCATGGTCCGGGAGACGGGCTTCGCCACCATCCAGTCCCTGGCCGACCATTTTGGCATCACGCCCCAATCCGTGCGCCGGGACATCAATACGCTGAACGCCAAAGGGCTGGTCCAGCGTTATCATGGCGGGGCCGGACCGTGCCTGAGCACGGAGAACCTGGATTACCTGGACCGCAAGGTGCTCTGTCTGGCCGAAAAGCGGATCATCGGGCAGATGGTGGCCGAGGTCATCCCCAACAAGTCCTCGCTCTTCATCAACATCGGCACCACCACCGAAGAAGTGGCGCGGGCGCTGGGCGGACACAAGAACCTGCGGGTCATCACCAACAGCCTGAATGTGGCGACCATCCTGACCGGCAACCCCGAGGTCGAGATCATCGTCGCCGGCGGCCTGATCCGCCATCATGATGGCGGCATCGTCGGCGAGGCGGCCATCGACTTCATCCGCCAGTTCAAGGTCGATTTCGGGATTATCGGCATCAGCGGCATCGACATGGACGGCACGCTGCTCGATTTCGACTACCGCGAGGTGCGCGCAGCCCGGGCCATCATGGAAAATTCGCGGCAGATTTTCCTGGTCACGGACCACACCAAGTTCGGGCGCAACGCCATGGTCCGTCTGGGAAACATCGACGAGATCGACGCGCTCTTCACGGACACGGCGCCGCCGGCCAGCGTCCTGGAGCAGATGAAGCGGGGGAACGTGGACCTTTATGCCGGCGAGGAGAAGCAGGGCTGAACTGATCTATTCCGAACAAAATAGGTCAGCTGACCAATTTTCTTTTTCAGTTGAGAAAATTTATTTCGTCTGTTACAGGCTTTCGAACATGGCGCGGCGCTCACCTGGGTGCCGGACGTTTTATTCTGCCCACGGAGGAGCCGCATGGGGCTTCAGCTTGAATGCATTGACAGAATCGTCGACGGCGAAACGCATCTGAAAGACGTTTCCCTCAATTTCCAGTCCGGCCAGCGATATGTGCTGCTCGGACGCACCCAGGCCGGGAAGACCTCCCTGCTGCGGATCATGGCCGGTCTCGACCGCCCCTCGAAGGGCAGGGTCCTGGCCGACGGCAAGGACGTGACCGGAGTGTCCGTGCGCCGCCGCAGCGTGGCCATGGTTTACCAGCAGTTCATCAACTATCCTTCCCAGACCATCTTCAAGAACATCGCCTCGCCCCTGCGCATCGCGGGCATGCCCAAGGCGGAGATCGAAAAGAAGGTCATGGAGACGGCTCGGATGCTGCATCTGGAGCCGCTCCTTGCGCGCCTGCCGGCCGAGCTTTCGGGCGGGCAGCAGCAGCGCACGGCCATCGCCCGCGCCCTGGTCAAGGAGGCTCAGCTCCTCCTGCTGGACGAACCCCTGGTCAACCTGGACTACAAGCTGCGCGAGGAGCTGCGCGACGAACTGCAGCTGATCTTCGGACAGCGCGACTCCGTGGTCGTCTACACCACGACCGAACCCACCGAAGCGCTCATGCTCGGCGGCAATGTCATCGTCATGCACGAGGGCAGGGTGCTGCAGACCGGGCCTACGGCGGACGTGTACCACAATCCGGCCACCACGCAGGTTGCCGAGGTCTTCAGCGACCCGCCCATCAATTTCATCACCGCCGAAGTCAGCGCCACCAAAGCCCATCTGCGCATCGGCATCGACCTGCCCCTGACCGGACATCTGCGCGACCTGACTCCGGGCATCTACAAATTCGGCATCCGCTCCCACCATTTCAATCTGACCCGCAAGACGGACGAAGACGTGGAGATCCGCACGGTGGTCGAGCTGGCCGAGATCAACGGCTCCGAAACCTTCGTCCATTTCCATTACCGCAACCGCTCCCTGGTTCTGCAGGAGCAGGGGGTGCGGTCTTACGCTGTGGGCCAGGAAGTGTCGGTGTTCGTCCGCCCCTGCGACGTGTACGTGTTCGGAGAGGACGACCGTCTGGTCAAGGCTCCGGCTTGTCCCGCCACCTGCGCCGTGGGCGCCTAACAAAGGATCTTTTCATGGCCAAAATCGAACTTGAAAATATCGCCCACAGTTACAGGGCAAAGCCCGCAAGCGACGAAGATTTCGCGCTCAAGAAAGTCCACACCGTCTGGGAAGACGGCGGAGCATACGCACTGCTCGGCTCCAGCGGCTGCGGCAAGACGACCATGCTGAACATCATCTCGGGCCTGCTGACCCCAAGCCAGGGCCGCATTCTCTTCGACGGCAAGGACGTGACGACGTTGCCCCCGGAAAAGCGCAACATCGCCCAGGTTTTTCAGTTTCCGGTGCTCTACGACACCATGACGGTTTACGACAATCTGGCCTTCCCCCTGCGCAACCGCAAGGTGGCCGAGGGCGAGGTCCGCTCCCGCGTGCACGAGATCGCCGAAATCCTGGACTTGAGCCCGTACCTGAACAAACGGGCCAGCGGCCTGGCCGCCGACGCCAAGCAGAAGATCTCGCTTGGCCGCGGTCTGGTACGCAAGGACGTGGCCGCCATCCTCTTCGACGAGCCGCTGACCGTCATCGACCCGCACCTCAAATGGCAGCTTCGTCGGAAGCTCAAGGAAATCCACAAGCAGTTCGGACTGACGCTCATCTACGTGACCCACGACCAGACCGAGGCCATGACCTTCGCCGAAAAGATCGTCATCATGTACGACGGGGCGCTTCTGCAGATCGGCGCTCCGGATGAACTCTTCGAGGATCCGGCCCATACCTTTGTCGGTTATTTCATCGGCAGTCCGGGCATGAACCTGCTGCCCTGCACACTGGACGGCTCCCACGCCGTGCTCGATTGCGGCCGCATCCCCCTTGATCCTGCCGTGGCCGCCAAGGCGGGGCAGGGTGAATTCAAGATCGGCATCCGCCCCCTGTACCTGGAGCTTCAGGACAGGGAGCAGAACGGGGCAGTGGCCGGACGCATCGATTCGGTGGAATTCGAGGGTAGCAGCCGCATCGTGACCGTGACCTCCGGCGGTTCAAGACTCAAAGCCCGCGTGCCCGAAGGCCGGTCCATACCTTCAGGCAGTTGCTGGGTCGTATTTCCGCCACAGCGGACCAAGCTTTTTCGCGACCAGTATCTGGTCAAGTAGGAGGTGGGCGTGGATAAATGGGAAAACAACAGGGCCTGGTTTCTGATCCTGCCTGTCTTTGTGATCGTGGCCTTCAGCGCCATCATTCCTCTCATGACCGTGGTCAACTATTCGGTCCAGGACATCCTCGGACCGGGACAGCGCATCTTTGTCGGCGCGGAGTGGTTCAGGGAGATGCTCACCAACTCCCGTCTGCACGACGCCCTGATCAAGCAGCTCATCTTTTCGGGGCTCGTGCTGCTGATTGAAATCCCGCTCGGCATCGTCATCGCGCTGACCATGCCCCACAAGGGCTGGACCGCCTCGGTCTGCCTGGTGCTGCTGGCCCTGCCGCTGCTCATTCCCTGGAATGTCATCGGGACCATCTGGATCATCTTCACCCGGCCCGACATCGGCCTCCTGGGAGCGGCGATAAACGGCCTGGGGCTGACCTTCGATCACACCGGCAACCCTCTTCATGCCTGGATCACGGTCATGCTCATGGAGGTCTGGCACTGGACGCCGCTGGTGGTCTTGCTGGCCTACGCGGGCCTGCGCTCCATTCCGGACGCCTACTATCAGGCCGCAAAAATCGACGGAGCCAGCCGCTGGGCCGTGTTCCGCTTCATCCAGCTCCCCAAGATGCGCGGGGTATTGACCATCGCCGTGCTACTCAGGTTCATGGACAGCTTTCTCATCTACGCCGAGCCCTTCGTCCTGACCGGAGGCGGTCCCGGCAACGCCACGACCTTCCTGTCCATTTATCTGGTCAAGCTCTCGACGGCCATGGATCTGGGTCCGGCCGCGGCCTTCTCCATCATCTACTTCCTTATTGTCCTGCTTTTCTGCTGGCTTTTCTATCAGGCCCTGCAGGCCGTGGGTACGGGAGACAAGTCATGAGCAAACGTCATTTCGTCCTGATTTTCTATCTCACGCTCCTGCTTCTGCCCATTTACTGGATGCTGAACATGTCCCTGCGTACCAACGCGGACATCATGCGCTCCTTCGAGCTGTTCCCCAGCTCCATGACCCTGAGCAATTACGCCAAGATCTTTGCCGATCCGTCCTGGTATTCGGGCTACATCAACTCCATGATCTATGTGAGCATCAACACGGTCATATCCCTGGTCACGGCCCTGCCGGCAGCCTACGCCTTCTCGCGCTTCCGCTTCATCGGCGACAAGCACGTCTTCTTCTGGCTGCTGACCAACCGCATGGCCCCGCCAGCCGTATTTCTGCTGCCTTTTTTCCAGCTCTATTCGACCTTCAACCTGATCGACACGCACATCGCCGTGGCCCTGGCGCACTGCCTCTTCAATGTGCCGCTGGCGGTCTGGATTCTGGAAGGGTTCATGTCCGGAGTGCCGCGCGAGATCGACGAGACGGCCTTCATCGACGGGTACAGCTTCCCGCGCTTCTTCCTGTCGGTCTTCATCCCGCTCATCCGTGCCGGCATCGGCGTTACCGCGTTCTTCTGCTTCATGTTCAGCTGGGTCGAACTGCTGCTGGCCCGGACCCTGACGACCACCATCGCCAAGCCCATCGCCGCGACCATGACCCGCACGGTCAGCGCCTCGGGCCTCGACTGGGGGCTGCTGGCCGCCGCCGGCATTCTGACCATCGTGCCAGGCGCGCTCGTCATCTGGTTCGTACGCAATCATCTGGCCAAGGGCTTCGCCCTGGGCCGAGTCTAGGAGGGCTGTCATGGATATCGGATGGATGGCCTGGACGCCTGTCACGGCTTCGTTTTTCACCTTCATCGTGCTCATGCTCATCGGCATGACCGTGTGGCAGATTCTTTCCCCCAGCATTGCCCGCCGGGGTTTTCTGCCCATCGTCACCACCCGGGGAGATCGTCTGTTCATCAGCCTTCTGGGCAGCGCATACATTCATCTGGCCTGGCTTGGCCTGACGGAGATGGCTGTCTGGATCGCTACAATGATATCCGTCGTTTACCTTGTCACCGTCATGCGCTGGGGTTGAGATCAGGACACCTGCGCGGTGAAAAGGGAAGGGCGGTAACGGCGTTTTGGGGTTTATCGGAATAACCGCAAATGGAGGTCCGTATGCAAGTTCGACGTGTTCTTTTGACCGGAATGCTCATGGTGGCATTCTTGGGCGCTGGCACCTTTGGTTTTGCCGATGAGGCGAAACAGAAAGCTGCCGCGAAAAAATGGATCGACGAGGAGTTCCAGCCTTCGACGCTCAGCAAGGATGAGCAGATGAAGGAGATGGAATGGTTCATCAAGGCTGCCGCCCCGTTGAAGGGCTTGGAGATCAAGGTCGTCTCCGAAACCATCCCCACCCATGAGTATGAATCCAAGACTCTGACCAAGGCTTTTTATGACATCACCGGCATCAAGGTCACGCACGACCTGATCCAGGAAGGCGACGTCATCGAAAAGCTGCAGGTGCAGATGCAGTCGGGCGAGAACGTCTTCGACGGCTACGTCAACGACTCCGACCTCATCGGCACCCACTTCCGCTACGGCGCGGTGGTCAACCTGACCGACTGGATGGCCGGCGAAGGCAAGGACGTGACCCTGCCCACCCTCGATATCGACGACTTCATGGGCAAGTCCTTCACCACCGCCCCCGATGGCAAGCTGTACCAGCTGCCCGACCAGCAGTTCGCGAACCTGTACTGGTTCCGTTACGACTGGTTCCAGAGGCCCGAGCTCAAGGAAAAGTTCAAGGCCAAATACGGCTACGAGCTGGGCGTGCCGGTCAACTGGTCCGCCTATGAAGACATCGCCGAGTTCTTCACCAACGATGTCAAGGAAATCGACGGAAAGGCCATCTACGGCCATATGGATTACGGCAAGAAAGCCCCGGATCTGGGTTGGCGTTTCACCGACGCGTGGCTGTCCATGGCCGGTGCCGGCGACAAGGGCATCCCCAACGGCCTGCCCGTAGACGAATGGGGCATCCGCGTGGACGGCTGCCGTCCTGTCGGCGCCAGCGTATCCCGCGGCGGCGCCACCAACGGCCCGGCCGCCAAGTACGCCCTGCGCAAGTACATGGACTGGCTGCGCCTCTACGCACCTCCCGGCGCCCTGGGCATGGACTTCTATCAGTCCCTGCCGAGTCTGGCCAAGGGCAACGTGGCCCAGCAGATCTTCTGGTACACCGCCTTCACCGCCTCCATGGTCGAGAAGGGCACGCCCGTGGTCAACGACGACGGCACGCCCAAGTGGCGCATGGCTCCGTCCCCCCACGGCCCGTACTGGGAAGAAGGGCAGAAGCTCGGCTATCAGGACTGCGGTTCCTGGACGCTGCTGAAGAGCACTCCTGTTGACCGCCGCAAGGCCGCCTGGCTCTTCGCGCAGTTCTGCGTGGCCAAGTCGACCTCGCTCAAGAAAGCCCACGTCGGCCTGAACCCGGTTCGCGATTCCGACATCCGCCATCAGTCCTTCACCGACCGCGCCCCCATGCTCGGCGGTCTGGTTGAGTTCTATCGCAGCCCGGCCCGCGTGGCCTGGACGCCTACCGGCACCAACGTGCCCGATTACCCGAAACTGGCCCAGCTGTGGTGGCAGAACATCGGTGAAGCCGTCTCCGGCGAAGTCACCCCTGAAACCGCCATGGACAACCTGGCCGCCGAACAGGACAAGATCCTGGAACGCCTGGAACGCGCCAACGTTCAGGGTGAATGCGGTCCCAAGATGAACAAGCCCCAGGATGAGAAGTACTGGCTCGACCAGCCCGGCGCTCCCAAGCCCAAGCTTGAGAACGAAAAGCCCAAGGGTGAAACGGTCGACTATGACAAGCTGATCGCGGCCTGGAAGGCCGGCAAGGTCAAATAAGGGCGACAACGCTTCAAACAAGGGGGGGAGTGTCTTCGGGCGCTCCCTTTTTTGTTGTCCTGCGCATGGCAGGATGGATATGGGGTAAGGGTAACGACAATTTGAGCAGTGGAGAAAAGCATGACGTATTCAGCGATCGCGGAAATTCTGGTCATCGGCAACGAAATCCTCATCGGCGACATCCAGGACACCAACACAAGCTGGCTGTGCCGTTTGGTCAACTCCAGGGGCGGACATGTATCGCGCGGAACCATGCTCCGCGACGAGTTGAACGTCATCGCCGAAGAGGTGCGGCTGGCCCTCCAGCGAGGCCCCGACGTCATCTTCACTTCCGGCGGGCTTGGCCCCACGGCCGACGACCTTTCCCTGGCCGCGGTAGCCAAGGGGGCGGGGGTACCGCTCCGACTGCATGCCGAGGCCCTGCGCATGGTCAAGGACCAGTACGACCGGTTTCATGCCATGGGCGTCATGGCCCAGGGCGGCCTCAATCCCGGGCGGGAGAAAATGGCCTGGCTGCCCGAGGGCGCCGTGCCGCTTTTCAATCCGGGCGGAACGGCTCCGGGCGTGCTCCTGCAGGTCGGACGGACATCGATCATCTCCCTGCCGGGCGTGCCCTCGGAGCTCAAGGGGATCATTGAGGCCTCCCTGCAGGACTTTCTGGACCGGACGTTCGGGGCGGGCGGCTGTCTGTCCAGGACGCTGCGCGTGCGCTGCAACGACGAGTCCATCCTGGAGCCGGTCCTGGGCCATGTGGTGCCAAGGCACCCGAGGGTTTACATCAAGTCCCTGGCGACGACCGTCGGTGAGAGCCCGGAACTGGACATCACCCTGACCATCACCGGCGGCGGGGCAGGGGAGCGGTCGGAACTGCTGGGCGCGGCCTATGAGGATTTATGCAGGGGGCTCGGCAAGCAGGGGATCGCGCACCGGGAATTGGGAGGAGGTGGCAGGGGAGATTGATGGGTACTTGAAGCGCCATGCGCAGAGGCTTTGGGTCCGAGTCAATCTTTCATGAATCCGGATTGAAGCCTTGCGCTTTGAAGCATGATGGGATGGATTCCCGCCTTCGCGGGAATGACAGAGAGGCTTTAAAGGTACGGTGCAACGTCATTCCCGCGAAGGCGGGAATCCATGCTTTTTCCCCGATATCTTGCAGCGTTTCCGCACCCAACATTCAGTAATGATAGGTTCTGTTGGCCATGATGGTCGTGGCCCTGAAGAGCTGCTCGTAAAGCACGACCTGGGCCAGTTCATGCGGCATGGTCATGGAGCTCAGGCTCAGCAGGGTGTGGGCGCGGGCCAGGAGTTCGGGAGAGAGCCCCAGAGCGCCGCCGATGACGAAGCAACACTCCCCAACGGGATTTTCGAGCAGCGGGCGCAAAATTGTGGCAAACTCTCGGGAAGTATGCTGAATTCCTGTTTCGTGCAGGGCGATGAGCATGTCCTTGGGACCGACTTTTTCCAGAATCCGCTCTGATTCCAGCCGCTTTCTTTCCGCGCCTTCCGCATGAGGACAATCCTTGACATTGCAAAGATCGATGCGCACCACTGGCTTGAGCATTTTGCCGTAGTGAGCAATTGCTTCAAGGTAGTAACTTTTTTTGATTTTGCCCACGCTGATGATTTTAAGCCTGTACATATTCCCCCGGAATCTGTGCATGGTTATGGTAATTGTCGCGCTTTTTCCCTCAGGGACTTCTTCCTGTCGAGGGATTGATTTTCAATAAAATCAAGGGCAATAATGTCGCATTGCCAAGCACCGCCCAAGCGTCACAATTTATCGACCCGGCGGCGACTTCATGGATAAATTTCCAGCCACGGCCTTTGGAGGTGTTGCATGAACAGCAAAGTAGGACAAGGCGACCAGGAAGCGGTCACCGGCTCTGATGATTCGAGCCTTTTGATCGCCTGCGAAAACGAAGGAAAGAAAGTGGTTCGCAAGTCTTTTCGCGTACCGGTGCCGTCCGGACTGGTCAACTTGATCTTTGAAGGGAAAAGACACCCCGTGAAGGATCTCTCCATGTACGGAGTGGGGCTTTCCGTGACGAGGCCGGATGCGTTTGCCATCGGGAGCGTGCTGGAAGGGGTCCAGATCACCTTCCCCGACAAGTCTTTTCTCGTCGACGTCCGTATCGTTCACATCTCCGCCTATGAAGGAGACTCCCTGCTTTGCGGCATGGAGATCGTCCACACCCACGATTCCGGCTACATCGACTGGATGACCAGGGTCATGAGCGAAATCAAAACCTCCGTGCTTTCCACCGTCACCAAGTCTTCATGAAGCGGGAGACGGCATGAGCACAAGCGAACAACGTGATATTCTCGACGAGCTTTTCCGGGGCGACAAAAACATGTCCTCCGTACCCGGCCTGGAAGAACTTGACGCACTCATCCACTCTTGCATGGCGCCGAGAACCGCCAGGCCGCAGGAAAAAAAGAATCTCCTGCCATTGAAGCCAAAAAACGTTTCCAATAGAAAAAAATCGACCCATTATCTGCGTGAGGATGTGTTCGAAGGATTGACCCAGGCCAAGCAGATATTGATGCGTCTGCTGCCTGAGGGAGCAAAGAATCGAGCGTCCAAGTCCAATCTGGTCAATTGCGCGGTGAATAAACTGCTCCAGGAAATCGAGGACAAGGGGGCAGACAGCCCCATGCTCAAAGCCATCCTCGGAAAAAAAGAATAAACGGCAGGAGAATTTTCATGAAGGTGATCTGTCCGCAGTGCAAAAAAGAGCACAATATCGATGCATCGAAGATTCCAGCCAATGCCACGGTTGCGCAATGCAGAGCCTGCGGCAATCGATTCCCGCTTTTTGAGCCGGCACCAGAAAAGGAAGCCCCCAAGCCTGCTACCCGCAGAATCGGAGTGACCTTGAGCAAGGGCGGAGTGGGCAAGACTACAACGGCCGTCAATCTGGCCGCCGGTTTGGCACTGGCCGGATACAAGGTTCTGCTGGTCGATACGGACACCCAGGGGCAGGCTGCGTACCTGCTGGGCCAGAAACCCAAAGCCGGGCTGACTGAACTGGTCACGGGCGAGCTTGGAGCCGAGGACGCCATCGTCGAGGCTCGCGAAAACCTTTGGCTTCTGGCTGGTGGACGGTCCCTGGCCGGCATCAAGCGGCTCATCGACCGCAAGGATTTCGGCGGGGAGCTGACCTTGGTCGAAGCCCTCGAACCGATTGAAAAGGATTACGACTACGTCGTGGTCGATACCTCGCCGGGCTGGGACCCGCTGACGGTCAACGTCCTCTTCTATGTCTATGAACTTATTACTCCCGTCTCGCTGGAAGTAATGACCCTTCAAGGATTGGTTGAGTTTTTAAAGAGTCTCTCGTCCATCCAGAAATACAGAAGCGATGTGACCCTCAATTACATTCTGCCCACCTTTCTGGACAAACGAATCAAAAATCCCGACGCCATTCTGGAAAAGCTCAAGGCCCTCTATGGGGAATACGTCTGCACGCCCATTCGCTACAATGTCCGGCTTTCGGAATCCCCCGCATATGGCAAGACCATCTTTGAATACGCTCCCGGATCTCACGGGTCCCAGGATTACCGCGATCTGGTGCGCAAGATCACCAATCGTCCGGAACTGTTTGCCTGAGATCTCGCCCTCATCATGACCATCCCTGCGCACTCGTTTGCGCAGGGATTTCTATTTTTCAAATGCTAACCAGAAGCCTGCTTCAAGGATTTACCTTGTGCGGGCAACGAGGATGATGTGGCCAGAACCCTGATCATTGCCGAAAAACCATCCGTGGCCCGCGAACTGGCCGCGGTTCTGGGGGTCAAGGGTCGGGGCGACGGCTTTCTGCAGGGCCAGGACCATGTGGTGACCTGGGCCGTAGGGCATCTGGTCAACATCGCCGAGCCGGCGGAGCAGAACCCTGAGTGGTCGGGACGCTGGTCCATGCGCCAGCTGCCCATGCTTCCATCCCGTTTCGTGCTCGGCATCCTGCCTACAACGGCCAAACAATATGAAATCATCCGCAATTTCCTGCTGAGCGACGACATAGACACGGTCATCAACGCCACGGACGCGGGCCGCGAAGGTGAGCTTATCTTTCGCCGCATCTACCATCTTGCAGGCTGCGAGAAACCCATCCAGCGCCTGTGGGCCAACGACATGACCGAAAAAGGCCTGCACAAGGCCTTTGCCAACCTGGTCAACGGAGAAGAGAAAAGAAACCTGGGCCACGCCGCTTTTGCGCGGGCCGAGGCGGACTGGCTGGTGGGCATGAACTTTTCGCGGCTCTTCACCCTGCGCGCCGGCAGCCTCATCACCGTGGGCCGTGTCCAGACGCCGGTCTTGAAACTTCTGGTCGAACGCAGGCGCGAGATCGAAAATTTCGAGCCAAAAGACTACTGGACCGTGGAAGGGGAATTCGAGCACCAGACCGAACCGTTCAAGGCGACATGGTTCGCGCCGCCGGAGTTCAAGGATTCGAAGATCTGGAAGGAGGAGGATGGGCAGGCCGTGGTCGCCGCCTGCGGGGGCGGCACCGGAGAGGTGCTTGAGATGGAGAAAAAGAAAGGCAAACAGAAACCGCCGTTGCCCTTCGACCTGACCACCCTGCAGAAGGAGGCCAACTCAAGACTGAATCTTTCGGCCCAGCAAACCCTGACCATTGCCCAGGATCTGTACGAAAAGAAGAAGCTGATCACCTATCCGCGTACGGACTCCCGCTATCTGACCCAGGAACTTTTCGCGGAATGTCTGGAAAATATGCGGGCCGTGTATGCCCATTTTCCGGAAATTTCCCAGAGCGCCGCCGCCAATATCAAGGGTGGCAAGAAGAAGTTCGAATGCGTCAACGACAAGAAGGTCAGTGACCACCACGCCATCATTCCCACGACGCTGCGCGCGAATCCAGCAGTCTTGGGCAAGGACGAGTGGGCGTTGTACGAGATGATCTGTAGGCGCTTTGCCGCCGCCTTCATGGATGACGCGCTCTTTGCCAGCTCCACGCTGTGGATCGGCGTGAATGCGCATCGCTTCCGGGCCACGGGCAAGATCTTTCAGGACAAGGGCTGGCTTGAGGCCGAGCCCTGGCGCGCATCTGAGGACAACCCGTTGCCCAACCTGCGCAAGGGCAACGCTGTCACGGTGCGCGAGCTTTTGCAGGTCGCGCACAAAACCAAGCCTCCGGCGCATTTCACCGACGCCACCCTGTTGGCGGCCATGGAGACGGCGGGCAAGCTGGTCGATGACGAAGAGTTGCGTGACGCCATGAAGGAGCGGGGGCTGGGCACCCCGGCCACCCGAGCCCAGATCATTGAAACTCTGCTCGCGCGGACGTACATAGGCAAGGACGGCAAGCGTCTCATCGCCACGGATCTCGGCTGCTGGGCCGTGGACGTGGTCTGCTCCATGATCCCCCAGGTCGCCTCGCCTGAACTGACGGGCGAGTGGGAAAAGCGCCTCAAGGAAATGGAGCAGGGGGGCTATGCCTACGGGGTCTTCATGCATCAGGTGCGCGAAATGGTCAGCACCGGGGTGAACCGGGTCAAGGGCAGCAATGCGCGCCCGCCCCAATGTCCCGTCGTGACGGAAAGACGGACACGAACCAAAGAGGTATCTACGTGAGTTCTATTTTGCTCGTGGACTCCGACGGCAAAGCCCTGACGGTCATGCAACGCAGGCTGCGAAAAAATTTCGAGACCCACATTGCCCTCGGGCCGCGTACGGGATTCCAGCGTTTGCAGGAAGAAGGGCCGTATGCCGTGGTCATGGCTCCATTCTCCATGACCGAAATGGATGGGATCGATTTTTTGGCCAAGGTCCGCGAAATCAGCCCCTGGAGCACGCGCATCCTGCTTAGCGACTCCCCCATGGATGTGACGAATCTTTTGCGCGCCATCAATGACGCCAAGGTCTTCCACCTATTGTCCGCCTCCTGCGACGATTCTACGCTGCAGCGCATCGTGGGAGAAGGCGTCGACCGCTTCAGCCGTATTTCGACGTCAGCCCGGAACATGAACGAGATTCATGCCATCTTCGCCAAAGCCGTGCACGAGCTCGTCTGCTGGTTGCGCAGCGACGTGCGGGATATGATCAGCCCGGTGCTGCCACTGTTGCGCAGCCTCTGCCAGAGCGATAGCAAGTCGAATCCGACGGTGACGGAAACCGCGTTCCTCCTCTCCGTCATTGGCCTGATCGCCTTGCCGTCCGCCCTGCTCGAAAAGATCATCAAAGGACAAGAACTTTCAGCCGACGAGCTCCTGATTTTTGCAGGGCACCCGGAGCATGCGGTGGAATGGGTGAATCATCTGCCCCAGTTGCGGGAGGTGGTCGAGATTTTACGCGGATATTCCAAACTTCTGCCCTTAAGCCTGCTGCGGACTTCAGGCGCTTTGGCAAAGCCCGACATTCCTGTCGGAGCTACGCTGCTGGCCATGGTCATGGAGTACAGGCTGGCTCATTTCGCCAAACTGGAGACCGCCGCGATTTTATCCAGAATCCGGAGTAATGGAGTGTATTCGGCAGCACAGGTCCAAGCGCTGGAAACGGAGCTGATCCGCATGGATCAGAGCGTGGCCGAGCTTACGCTGGACAAGTTGCGGCCGGGGATGATCATGGCCAAGGCGGTTACAGGCGAACGGGATGGCAAGGAGATGGTTCTGGTGCCGGAAGGGTATGAACTGTCCCGGACGACCATTGTCTTTTTGTTGCAGTCAGCCAGACATGGTCAAGTCCGGGAACCCGTTCTCGTTCGTGGCGGAAGCCTTATTCCTCAAGCAGATAATGAAAACGCTTGAGCGTCGAATACGTCCATTCCAAAATTTTCTGCATCTCGGCCGCCACGCCCTCGGAATGAACCTGCCCTTGGAATTGATTCAGATAATAGGTCAAAGTTCCAGCATCTTCCTGATATACAAGAACAATTGAATACTGCGAGGCAATGCTTGGGCGATCCGGAAATTCGGGCTGTGTCAGCACATGCAGGACGAACTTCTTTTTCTCCGATGCCGTCAACTCGAAGAGCTTGCTGGCAATGATTTCTTCCTTGAGCTTGTACGACAAGAGTGTGCCGCTCTGATCCGAGCCCTTGCTCTGGATATCCAGGGGAAACTTGCTGATTACGGATGTGGACGGCTTGGTGTCCGTGCCTTGTACGGGTTTTGGCTGTTCCTGAACCGGCTTGGAAATTGACGGGGTGGAATTGTCCTCGGTTTGGGCCGCAACGGACTGGCCAAGGCCAACAAGCCAAAATGCGATCACGAGTATCAATGTGCGTTTCATAGGAAGACCTCAGGTTGCAGATTCATTTCGAAGCAAGTTTATACGGTCAGTATCCGGGACATGGAACCCGATGCCGACATCAGTCTCGGTCAGTTTATAGCAAAAGAGAAGTGGCCTAGGCAATGGTAAGAGATTCTAGAACCTTGCCAGTTTTTAAAGTTAACATAATTTTCATTATGAGACAATAAAAAGGTAATGCGGGAGATGTCTGAGAGATCCGGAGCCGGATGGATTCCCGCCTTCGCGGGAATGACGCTCAGGGTCTCTCGCGACTGTACCCGGCATATGCGAGCTTTTTGCCAACTCTTTTGCAGCGAGATCATGCAAAGAGATTCTCGACTCAGCCATATCCGATCAGGACCAAGGCCTATTCATTGGATTCGAACAAAGTCCTTTCGCGACAGCCAGAATGCAAAAAAAGCCCGTACCTTGCGGCGACGGGCTTTTTTTGCGTCGGTCAGCTTTTCTATTTTGCTTCTTTCTTTTTCCAGTCCTGCAGGAAGGCGTCGATGCCCTTGTCCGTCAGAGGATGTTGCAGCAGCTGGGTCAGGATCTTGAACGGCACCGTCGCGATGTGCGCCCCGGCCATGGCCGCGTCGATGACATGCAGCGGGTTGCGTATGCTGGCCGCAATGATCTGGGTGGAAAATCCGTAGTTGGAGAAGATGGTCAGGATCTGGTGGACAAGCTCCATGCCGTCCTGGCCGACATCGTCGAGCCGCCCCAGAAATGGGCTGACATAGGCGGCGCCCGCCTTGGCCGCCAAAAGGGCCTGCGCTGCGGAGAAAACCAGGGTCACGTTGGTTTCGATGTTCATCGACTTGAGAATGCGCACGGCCTTGAGGCCTTCGGCCGTCATGGGCACCTTGACCACGACATGAGGACCGTATTGCATCAGATCACGCCCTTCGCGGACCATGCCCTCGGCGTCCAGGGCGATGACTTCAAGGCTGATCGGACCAGGCACCAGCTGGCAGATTTCCCTGGCGATTTCTCTCCAATCCGAGGCTTCCCTGGCCATCAGGGATGGATTGGTTGTCACACCATCGACGAGCCCCATTTCCATAGCGGCCCGGATTTCTCCCAGGTTCGCGGTATCAATAAAGAATCTCATACGCTCTCCCCTTTTATCGGACCATTTTCAGATACTTGTCCCGGCATTCGTAGCTGCAGAAACACCGTACCTCTTCCCCTTCCTTGATTCTGATGTCCGACTCCTTGGAAACATAGGTGCCGCAGACCGGGTCCTTTACCAACACGCCTTCTTTTGCCAATTCTTCTTCATGCGTGTTCTTGACCTGGACCTTCTTCTTCTTGTCATTGGTCACCAGTTTATAAAGGATATAGCAGGCTACCGCAAAAATTACAAACTTGAGCATCATTTACCTCGAAGAAAAAAAGTTGAAGCTATTCCTGCAGGATCCGGTCTCCCTCGACGGAATACCGGAGTCGGGACAACCACTGAGACGGACAAAGGCCTCGGATGAGAATATTCGGAGCCAAATGCATGAGCGGGACCAGCACAAAGGCCCGATCGCACATGCGCGGATGAGGGATCTGCAACCGGGGCGCATTCCACTCCAAGTCTCCAAGCAGGAGGATGTCGATGTCGATGATCCGCGGCCCCCAGTGCGTGGTGCGCACCCGCCCCATCCCTGTTTCAACGCTGGCCACGGCATCAAGCAGATCTTCGGGGGAAAGACTGGCATCGACCCGGAGACGGGCCACGCAGTTAGCGAACCAGTCCTGCTCGCGCATCCCCTGGGGTTCTGTCCAATAAACCGGGGAGACTGCGTCCACCCCCAAGACCTCCGCTTCGTCCAGAAGTTTCAGGGCGAAGCGAACATTGGCCAAGGGATCTCCCATGTTGGACCCCAGGCTGACATATCCGTAAACTGCGTTGTGCTGTGACATGGAATCAAAAAGCTACCTTTTTCATCTTGTGCAGGCAAGGGGCCAGATGTACCTAGCCAGTACATGCACGAAGAAATCGACGCCTACCTCCAGCACCTGACCGTCATCCGCGGCCTGGCCGAAAAAACCGTCGAGGCCTATGGCTCGGATCTCCTCTTTTTCAGGGATTTCCTCGTCGACCTCAAGGGCAGCATCGACCAGATCGATGAGCAGGCCCTTTTTCTGTACCTCGTGCACCTGCGCCGCAAGGGACTGAAAAACACCTCCCTGGCGCGCAACCTGTCCAGCCTGCGCGGATTTTTCGACTACCTCGTGCAGGAGCGCATCCTGCACGCAAGCCCGGCCGCCCTGCTGGACAGCCCCAAGCTGACCCGCAAGCTGCCCGAGGTCCTTTCACGGGAAGAGGTTCTGGCCCTGCTGGACCGTCCTGCCAAGTCGGAGCGTCTGGGATTGCGGGACCGGACCATGCTCGAACTCCTCTACGCCTGCGGTCTGCGCGTGTCCGAACTGGTCTCCATGAGCGTGTCCGATTTCGATCCCCAGGCCGGTCTTTTGCGCGTCCTGGGCAAGGGCAGCAAGGAACGCTACGTCCCGCTGCATGAATCGGCGGTCGGCTTCATGCTCGACTATCTGCGTCAGTGGCGCCCCTTGTTCGGTCCAAAAAGCGACACCGTCTTTCTGAATCGTTCGGGACTCGGACTGTCCCGCCAGGGGGTCTGGAAGCTCATCCGCCGTTACGCCCTGGAGGCGGGTATCGTACGTCCGGTTTCGCCCCACACCCTGCGCCACTCGTTTGCCACCCATCTGCTGGAAGGAGGCGCCGACCTGCGCACCGTGCAGATCCTGCTCGGGCACAGCGACATCATGGCCACTGAAATCTACACCCACGTGCAGTCCGCGCGCATGATCGCCCTGCACCGCAAATTTCATCCCCGGTCCTAAAGCTCATGACCAACAACCTCCCCGTCACCACGGTCATCACCTGCCACGCCAACGCGGATTTCGACGCCCTGGCCTCCATGATCGCGGTCAGCAAGCTGTATCCCGGCGCAGCCTTGGTCTTTCCCGGCACGCAGGAGAGCTCCCTAAAGGACTACTTCATCCAGAGCGCCATGTATCTGTTCAATTTCAGGACGTTGAAAGATATCAATCCGCTTGGGGTGAAACTTCTGGTCGTGGTCGACACGCGGCAACGCTCGCGGCTTGCGCACGTGGAAACCCTGTTCGACCTTCCCGGCCTCGAAATCCACGTCTATGACCACCACCCCGCCACCGATGACGCTCTGGAGGCGGTCGTAGACCTGTATCGGCCCTGGGGGGCGACCACGACCATCATCATCGAGAAGCTCAAAGAGCAGTCCTTAAGCGTCAGCGCGGACGAAGCGACGATCATGGGACTGGGTATTTTCGAGGACACGGGAGGCTTCACCTTCAAATCGACCACGGAGCATGATTTCGAGGCGGCTGCCTGGCTCAAGACCATGGGCATGGACCTTGACGTCATCCGCGACATCATGAGTCGCGAGCTATCCACAGAACAGATCGCCATCCTGTCCGAACTGATCGACTCCGCGACCACCCACACCATCAACGGCGTGGACATCGTCATGACCGAGGTTTCCCTTGAATCCTATGTGGGCGATTTTGCCCTCCTGACCCACAAGCTCATGGACATGGAGAACATTCGCGTCCTCTTCGCCATCGGCCGCATGGGGGATCGCGTCCAGCTTGTGGCCCGGAGCAAGGCCCATGAAGTGGACGTGGGCGTGGTCTGCGCTTCCTTTGGCGGCGGCGGCCATGCCTACGCGGCCAGCGCGTCCATCAAGGATCGCACCATATCTCAGGTAAAGGATGAGATTTTTGCGCTCCTGTATTCGCACATCAATCCTCAGTTGGTGGTCAAGGATTTCATGTCCTCCCCCGTGGTGCGCATCCAGGCGGCGCAGACCGTGGCCCAGGCTGCGGAGGTCATGGTCCGTTACGGGCTCAAGGCCGTACCGGTGGTTGAATACGGGGATCAGGTCTGTGGAATCATCGAGAACAGCGTGGCCGAAAAGGCGGTTGGGCACGGCCTTGGCGAGGAACGGGTCACGGAATACATGCTGGAGGACTTTCACGGCGTGACCGAGGACCAGGATCTCTATCAGGTCATGGAGATCATCCTCGGACAACGCCAGCGGCTCGTTCCGGTCCTGCGAGACCACGAATTGGTGGGGGTAATCACGCGCACCGATTTGATCAATCTCATGGTTCAGGAGCCGGCCCGTATCCCTGAGTCCCTGCTCTCGGACAAGCGCCAGGAGAAAAACATCCGTCAGCTCCTGCACGAGCGTCTGCCCAAGGACATCCTCGGCCTATTGCAGCTTGCGGGGCAGGTCGGTCAGGAGCTGGGGGTCGAGGTCTATGCGGTGGGCGGGTTCGTGCGCGACATGCTCCTGGGCATCCCCAACGACGACATTGATCTGGTCGTGGAGGGGGACGGCGTCGTCTTCGCCCAGAATCTGGGCATCAGGCTCAGGGCCAGAGTGCGTCCGCACCTCAAATTTCGCACGGCCGTCCTCATCCTGCCGGGCGGCAAGAAGATCGACGTGGCCACGGCCCGGCTTGAATACTATGAATATCCGGCCGCCCTGCCCATTGTCGAACTTTCATCCCTGAAGATGGACCTCTACCGGCGCGATTTTTCCATCAACACCCTGGCCGTCCATCTCTGCCCGCCGCACTTCGGACGTATGGTGGATTTTTTCGGAGGCCAGCAGGACATCAAGGACGGGGTCATCCGCGTGCTGCACTCCCTGTCCTTTGTGGAAGACCCGACGCGCATCATCCGGGCCATCCGTTTCGAGCAGCGTTTCCAATTCAAGATAGGCGGACAGACCGAACGCCTGATCAAAAATGCCGTGCGCCTGAACATCTTTCAGAAACTTTCCGGAGCGCGCATCAGACATGAACTGCGCTTGCTGACCGAGGACAGCGCCCCGCTGGATGCCCTGATCCGCATGCGCGACCTGGGGCTTCTGCAGGAGATTCACCCCCTGCTGAGCTTCCCTCAGACCAAGGAAGCCCTGCTGGAAGAAATCGAGAAGGTCATCACCTGGTACAAGCTGCTCTTCCGTGAACAAGCTCCGGACATCTGGATCGTCTACTTTCTGGGTCTTGTTTCGGGTTTTGACGCACAGCAGGTTTCCTCCCTGACCACGCGCCTGCAGTTCGCGCCCCGGCGCGTGGAGCTGGTGGAATCCACACGCCGCCAGCTGCGCTATGTGGCAATGCAACTCGCGCAGTGGGCGAAAAACAAGGGCACCCCCGCCGACCTGTGTGAAATTCTCTCGCCCCTCTCCCTCGAAGGGGTGCTCTACTCCATGGCCAAGCAGCGCAAACAGGACCAGAGAAAAGCCATCTCCCACTACCTGACCCATCTGCAGGATGTGGGCATTGCCGTTTCAGGACGCGACATCGAGGGCCTGGGCTTGCCTCCGGGTCCACAGTTCGCGATCATCCTGAGGGCCGTGAAGCGGGCGGTGCTGAACGCAGAGGTGCGCACCCGGGAGGAGCAGCTCGGGCTTGCCCGCCGTCTGGTCAAATCGTTGCAAGGTCAATCCCGGATCATGCAACCCCTTTCTTGACCAGACCATTGCAATTCTTTAACGATTTTTTGTCTTTTTGATCTGGCGTGCAAATTTTTGGGAACTCATCATTTTACCAGGTATGGAGGACGTATGCGCACTCGTATTGCTCTTGTTCTGCTGGCTCTTTTCTGTCTGGCCTCAAACGCGTTTGCCAAGGACGTGGTCTTCGCCGTGGATGCCACCTATCCGCCCATGGAAATGGTTGACGCCAACAAAAACATTGTTGGTTTCGGCCCCGAAATCGTGGCTGCCATGGGCAAGGCGGGCGGATTCAATCCGATCCTGAAGAACACGGCCTGGGACGGCATTTTCGCCGGTCTCGCTTCCGGCAAGTACGACGCCATCGCCTCTTCGGTGTCCATCACTGATGAACGCAAGCAGAGCATGGATTTTTCGAACCCCTATTTTGAAGTGAAGCAGGGCGTCATTGTGCCCAAGGGCTCCGCCATCGCATCTGTCAAGGATCTGGCCGGAAAGACCGTGGCCTCCCAGATGGGCACCACCGGCTATTTCGTGTGCAAAAAAATCGAAGGTGCAACCGCCAAGTCTTATGATGAGATCGGTCTGGCCGTGGAAGACCTCTACAATGGCCGCATCGACGCCGTCATCGCCGACGACGCGGTGGCTTCCAACTACGCCTTGCAGCATGAGCAGTATTCCCAGAAGCTGACCCTGGCTTTCCTTATCGCCCCCGAATCTCCCGAATACCTGGGATTTGCCGTGAACAAGGGCAACAAGGAAATCGCCGACCTGATCAACAAGGGCCTGGCCGCCATCAAGGCCAATGGCGAGTACGACAAGATCTACGCCAAATGGTTCGGATCCAAATAACTTGAAACCGGGGCAACCGCCCCGGTTTTCCTTTTTTCAAGCGATCACGACAAGGCCAGCCATGACTCCACAATTTTCAAAAAAAGCTATCAAAATCGATATCGGCGACGGCGCGGCCATACCGCTGAAAAAGGATTCCGGCCTTTTCAACGCATGGTGGCTGACCTTTTTCGGCGCCATCGGCATCATCACCTATCTGTGCGTGACTCAGCCCGAGCCGTATTGGAGGATTCTCACATTCCTCCCCGACGGCATCGTGGTCACCTTCCAGGTCACCGTCCTGTCCATCATGCTCTCCCTGGTGCTGGGACTCATCACTGGCCTTGGGCGATTGTCCCGCAACAGGGTTTTCAACCTGATCGCGTCCACCTACGTGGAAGTCATTCGTGGCATCCCGCTCCTGGTGCAGCTCTTTTACATCTATTATGCCTTGGGACGGCTGGAGATCTTCAAAAATCTTCCACCAATGGCCGCAGCGGTGGTCGCCATGGGCATCTGCTACGGCGCCTACATGGGTGAAGTCTTCCGGGCCGGCATCGACTCCATCGACAAGGGGCAGGCCGAAGCGGCCAGATCGCTGGGTTTCAACCGCGCCCAGACCATGATCTACGTGATCCTGCCCCAGGCCTGGCGGACCATCCTGCCGCCCGTGGGCAACGAATTCATCGCCCTTCTGAAGGACAGCTCCCTGGTCTCCATCCTGGCCGTGTCGGATCTGCTGCGCCGGGGCCGCGAATTTGCCAGCGAATCCTTCATGTACTTCGAGGCATACACCATGGTGGCCCTGGTCTATCTGGTCATCACGCTCTTCCTGTCCAAGGGCGTCAGCAAAATGGAGCAGAGGTTGAACTATTATGAACGGGACTAGGCCCATCATCGAAATCAAGAACGTATACAAGTTCTTCGGCCAGTTGCAGGCGCTCAATGACGTCAGCCTGTCCATCAATCCGGGCGAGAAGGTGGTCATCATCGGCCCCAGCGGATCGGGCAAGTCCACCCTGCTGCGCTCCATAAACCGCCTGGAGACCATCGACAGCGGCTCCATCGTTGTTGACGGGCTGGACATCAACGCGCCCAGCAACAACATAAACCTGATCCGGCAGGAGCTGGGCATGGTGTTCCAGAGCTTCAACCTCTTCCCGCACAAGACAGTGCTCGGCAACCTGACCATGGCGCCCATGAAGCTCAAGAAAGTTTCCGAACTGGATGCCAAGAAGCGCGCGCTGAGCCTCCTGGACAAGGTAGGAATTCGCGAAAAGGCAGAGGTTTACCCGTCCATGCTCTCCGGCGGGCAGCAGCAGCGCGTGGCCATTGCCCGCGCCCTGGCCATGAACCCCAAGATCATGCTCTTTGACGAGCCGACCTCTGCGCTGGATCCGGAAATGATCGGCGAAGTGCTGGACGTCATGGTTAAATTGGCCAGGGAAGGCATGACCATGGTCGTCGTCACCCACGAAATGGGCTTTGCCCGCGAAGTGGCCGACCGCGTCATTTTCATGGATCATGGGAAGATCGTCGAGACGGGCACGCCCGAACACTTCTTCACCAGCCCGGAACATCCCCGCACCCAGAAATTTTTGAGCCAGATCCTGTAATCATGAAAACACTTCATGCCCCCTGGCGCATCAACTACATCCTCGGCCCCAAGCCCGACTGCTGCGTTTTCTGCCTGCCCGAATCCACGGCCGAGGACGAGGCACGCTGTATTTTGCACCGCGCCGAACACTGTTTCGTGATCATGAACATCTTCCCCTACTCGAACGGGCACCTCATGGTCACCCCGTACCGGCACGTCAGCAACATCACGGAACTGAGCGAGAGGGAAAGTCACGAGATCATGGACTATGTACAAAAGAGCGCTTTTATTCTACAGCAAGCATTCAAACCGCACGGACTCAATATCGGTGTGAACATCGGCGAGGCGGCCGGTGCCGGGATCAAGGAACATTTGCATGTTCACCTTGTTCCCCGTTGGAATGGAGATCACTCCTTCATGGCCGTCATGTCCGAGACAAGCGTTCTTCCAGAGCATTTGCGCTCGACGTACGACCGCTTAAAACCCTTTTTTAACAACCTTCAACGGTAGAGGTAATACGGATGCGATATCTCAAGGTGTTAGGCTTGGTTGCGCTTTTCTTTTTCTCCATGCTCTTCTTTGTCCAGAACCATGCGATCCTGGTTCAGGAGCTTGCGCTTGAGCTCAAAGTCTTCGGATGGCAGTACATGACCGAAGCGGTGCCCTTCTATCTGGTCATCCTCATGTCCTTCGTGATCGGTGCCCTGCTCTGCACCCTCTACTTCTTTCTGGAAAGAGTCCGTCTCTCCAAGCAGTGCAAGCACTTCAAAAAGGAAATCGATGCCCTGGAACGCGAGCTTGCTTCCCTGCGCCCCAAGACCATCGACGACTACACGACCACGGAATCCACCGAGAATATCCAGAATTGAGCATCAGGCACGATCCGTCGTCCAACCTGCTATCGTGCGTCCCAAGGGCTCATCCCTGCGGGACGCAATTTTTTTACTTCTTCCAGGTATCACATGCACACCACAGCTCTCAAAATTCTTGATTCAAATCGGCATTGGCTCGTCACCGGCGTTGCCGGATTCATCGGCTCAAATCTTCTGGAGACCCTGCTGCGCCATGACCAGCAGGTCACGGGGCTGGACAATTTTTCCACCGGTCATCGCCATAATCTCGAGGAAGTTCGCAGCAACCTTACGCCTGAACAATGGAGCCGCTTTCGTCTGATCGAGGGGGATATCCGCGACCAGGCGACCTGCGTTACGGCCTGCCAAGACGTTGAGCTGGTTCTGCATCAGGCCGCTCTTGGCTCGGTGCCCCGCTCCATCACCGACCCGCTGCTGACCAACGCCAACAACGTGACCGGTTTTTTGAACATGCTCGTCGCCGCCAAGGATTGTGGCGTGAAGCGGTTCGTGTATGCGGCCTCAAGCTCCACCTACGGCGATCATCCAGGCCTGCCCAAGGTCGAGGATGTCATTGGCAAGCCCATCTCGCCCTATGCGGTGACCAAGTATGTCAACGAACTCTACGCCGAGGTCTTCCTGAAAACCTACGGGCTCGACAGCGTGGGGCTGCGCTACTTCAATGTCTTCGGCCAGCGTCAGGACCCGGAAGGAGCCTATGCCGCAGTCATCCCCAAATGGTTTGCGGGGCTGCTGCGGGGCGATGAGGTCTGGATCAACGGAGACGGAGAGACGAGCCGCGACTTCTGTTTCATCGACAATTGCGTCCAGGCCAATATACTGGCAGCATGCGCCCAGAATCCTGAAGTGCCGGGACAGGTCTTCAACGTGGCCTTCGGGCAGCGAACCACGCTGAATGAACTTTTTTATCTCATTCGCGACGAGGTCGCCAAATTCATGCCCGCCTGCCGGGAAGCCCTCCCCTCGCACCGGGATTTCCGGGCTGGTGATGTTCGTCACTCACTGGCGGACATATCCAAAAGCCACCGCCTGCTCGGCTACTCTCCCGAGTTCGATGTCTGTGAAGGCCTGGCCCGCGCCGGGACATGGTATGCCCGGCATCTGACCACCTAGGAGAATCGCATGCAATGGCTCAAGTCCCTGCTTGGACTGCGCGACGACCACACCGACCTTTTCTCGCCCGTGCCGCCCAATCCGGCCCAGGACGCCCTCGCGGCCATCGATGATCTGTCGCGAGCCATGAAGAACCATCATGGGGCCGTGGAAATATGCTCGGCCCTTGGCAACCTCTACCGGCTGCGCGGAGAATTGGACCGGGCCATCCAGATGCGCAGCTCGCTCCTGAGCCGCACGGACCTGAACCGCGAGGACCAGGCCCGGATCTATTTCGAGCTTGGCCGCGACTATTCGCGTGCGGGCATTCTGGACCGGGCGCAGGACGCCTTCCGGCGTTGCCATGACATTGGCGGCACCCATTCCGCGCTGGAATTGGAGCTGGCGCTGCTTCACGCCAAGGGCGGGGATTTCATCGCTGCCAGCCGTCAATACAAGAAAATGGTCCATGATCCCCAGGCCGCGCATTATCTGGTGCGGGCCGCTACCTCCGGACACGGGACCACTGACCTGAGCCTCTTGACCGAAGCCCGGGAAATCTATCCCGCCTCTCCCGAGGCGTGGCTGGAAGCGATCATGCTCCAGATCCGGCAAGAAGCATGGGAAGAGGTCCTGAACCTGCTGGACCAGGGGCTGACCGCCGTTGGGCCGCACCTGGGCTTTGTGCTCCTCGATCCGCTCCTCGACTTCGAAGATGCGGGAACTCCGGTGAAAGCCATCCTGCCGGGCCAGTTCATCGACATGTTGCTGGCCATCATCAACAAGCAGCCGCAAAATCTGGCGCCCCTGCATTACGCCGGATGTCTGCTCCGCGCCCACGGCCGGATCGAGGAGGCCAAGACATGGCAGGAAAAGGCCCTGCTCCTCAGTCCCGCCTTCTGGCCTGCCCGGCTTGAACTTTTGACCATGTCCCTGCCTGATCAAAACATGACCGCGGTCTTTGAACTGCAGCTGGGATTCCTGCTGCGCCGGGCCCGCGAGATGAAGCGTTTCGTATGCGGACGCTGCGGCCTCAAGCGCGGTCAGATTTTCTTCTGCTGTCCCAAATGCATGTCCTGGCACTCCATCACCATCCGCCAACTCCTGAGCGACGAGACAGCATGAGCACGGTCAAGATCACGCCCATGATGGAGCAGTATCTGGGGGTCAAGGGCGAGTACCCGGACACCCTTGTTTTTTTCCGCATGGGTGATTTTTTCGAGCTTTTTTTTGAGGACGCCGAAATCGCGGCCCGTGAACTGCAGATTGCCTTGACCAGCCGCAACCCCGGCGCGGAAAACCCGGTACCCATGTGCGGCATGCCCCACCACGCCATCGACGAATACCTGCGCCAGCTCCTCGACAAGGGCTACAAGGTGGCGCTGTGCGATCAGATCGAGGATCCCAAGCAGGCCAAGGGCTTGGTGCGGCGTGCGGTGACGCGGGTATTGACTCCGGGCACGGTGGTCGAGGACATCAATTTAAGCGCCAAGGGACACAACTTTCTGGGCGCCCTGTACTGGGACGCGGATCAGGGCGGGGGGCTGGCCTGGGTGGATTTCTCCACCGGCACCTGGTCCGGCATCCAGACCAAAAACGAAGCCGTGCTCTGGCAGTGGCTGGTCAAGATGAACCCGCGCGAGCTGCTCCTGACCGAATCCCAGCCTCTGCCCAAGGGGCTGGAGCAGTGGCAGGCCAAACTCTCCCGCTATCCGCAGAAATCCTATTTCGACGGACGCAGCGCCGAGGACAAGATCCTGCGCGCGCAGGCCGTGGCCTCCCTGCAGACGCTCGATCTGGACGACAAGCCGGCCCTGACCCGCTGTTGCGGAGCGCTTTTGACCTATCTGGAGCTGACCCAGAAACGCGATCTGACCCATCTGGCCCCCTTCGCCCCTCTGGACCTTTCCTCCACCCTGCTCCTCGACGAGGTCACGGAACGCAACCTGGAACTGTTCAAGACCATGGACGGGAGCAAGGGACGCGGCACGCTGTGGCACGTCCTGGACCAAACCCAGACCCCCATGGGCGGGCGTCTACTCGAAACCCGGCTACACCAGCCCTTCAAGGAGCTCGGTGCCATCCTGCCCATACAGGAACTGGTCGCCTATCTGCATGAACGCGATGAGGTCCGGGAAAATCTGCGCCGGGCCCTGGACAAGGTCTATGATCTGGAGAGGCTGTGCACGCGCATCGTGGTCAACCGCTCCACTCCCAAGGATTTCGGGGCGCTGGGCGCATCCCTGGCCGTGCTGCCGTCCATGCGGCTTGCCCTGGCCGAACTTGAGTCCCCGCCGCCCAGACTGTCCGCCCTGCTTCGCGGCTGGGACGACCTGACCGACGTGCATGGGCTTTTGTCGCGCGCCCTGGCCGACTCGCTGCCGCCGGTCATCACCGAGGGCGGGCTCTTCCGGCAGGGCTATGACCCGGGCCTCGATGAACTGATGGAGCTGACGGATCACGGCGAAGCGGCGCTGACCGCCATGCTCGAACGCGAGCGCATCGCCTGCACTCTGCCCAAGCTCAAACTCGGGTACACCAAGGTCTTCGGCTATTATTTCGAGCTGAGCCGCGCCACCACGGCCGAGCCTCCGGCCCACTTCATACGCCGCCAGACCCTGGTCAATGCCGAGCGCTACATCACCGAGGAACTGAAAATCCTCGAAGACAAGCTCATGAGCGCATCGGACCGGCGCAAGACACGTGAATACGAACTTTTCCTGGCTCTGCGCGAGGAGGTGGCCGGACATCGTGCCCGCTTCATGAGCATGGCCGGAATTCTGGCCGAGCTCGATTTTGCCCAGGGACTGGCCCAGGCCGCACGCAAATGGGAGTGGTGCAGACCCGAGCTGCACGATGGCCTGGAGATCGGCATCAAGGGCGGACGCCACCCCGTGGTCGAGGCCGTGCAGGGCCGCCCGGGCTATATCCCCAACGATCTGACGCTTGATGACAGCGGCCGGGTGCTGCTCATTACCGGCCCGAACATGGCAGGCAAGTCAACGGTGCTGCGGCAGGTGGCCCTCATCTGCATCCTGGCCCAGATGGGCGGATTCGTGCCCGCCGTCTCCGCCAGATTGGGACTGTGCGACCGCATCTTTTCGCGTGTCGGAGCCTCGGACAACCTGGCCATGGGCCAATCGACCTTCATGGTCGAAATGACCGAGACGGCCCGCATCCTGCGCCAGGCGGGCAAACGCTCCCTGGTCATTCTGGATGAGATCGGCCGGGGCACGAGCACCTTTGACGGGCTATCCCTGGCCTGGGCCGTGGCCGAGGAACTTGCCAGACGCCAAGGCGGAATCCGCACTCTCTTCGCGACCCATTATCACGAACTGACGGTGCTGGAAGACCGCTTGCCCGGCGTGCGCAATTACAATATCGCGATCAAGGAATGGAAGGGCGACATCGTCTTCCTGCGCCGCATGGTGCCCGGACCCGCCGACCGCAGCTACGGTATCGAGGTGGCCCGTCTGGCCGGTGTTCCGGCATCGGTGGTGGTCAGGGCCAAGGAAATTCTGGCCGTGCTCGAGCGCCATGCCCCCGGCGGGGCCAAGCGGAACGATGTCCTCAGTCGGCAGGTCTCCCTGCCCGGCCTGACCCAGGTGGCTCCCGTGCAGAAACAGCCGGAGGAACATCAGGTCCTCCAGGCCTTGAAAAATCTCAACGTCAACGAGCTTTCCCCGCTGGATGCGCTCACGCTGCTCCATCAATGGAAAGCAATGGCAGGACAGTCATGAAACGCCTTCTCCTTTGTTGTTTGCTCCTCGTACTCGCCGCATGCGGCAAAAAAGAATGGCCCCAGCCCATCGCAAGCGAAGAGATGATCCAGATCAACCACATGGAAGCCCGCAGGGACCAGGGATGCATCATGATCAACGCCAAGCTGGGCGGCAAGCTAGTCAACCTGGAATATTTCATGATCGAGATTGAGCAGGAAGGCTGCCCCACCTGCCCCTTCACCCCGTCCTTCAGCAAGAAGCTCTATCCCTACAGTTCGAGTGTGTACCGTCAGGAAAACAGCTTCATTTTCACCATCTGCGAACCCCTGCCGGGTCAAAGCCTGCGCATTCGCTTGAAGGCGGACAACACGCACCATATTATCGAGCCTGCATTGTCCGAAATCATCACACTCGCACCCCCTACCCCGTAATCCACAGAGGAGAAAGGTTATGCACTATTTCCAATATAAGAACGGCCAACTCCATGCCGAGGACGTCGCCGTAGCGGATCTCGTCAAGGAATACGGCACGCCGCTGTATATCTATTCCGCATCGACCCTGAAACGCCATTTCAAGGCCTTTGACTCGGCATTCGCCGGCATCGACCACTTGACCTGCTACTCGGTCAAGGCCAACTCCAACATGAGCCTCTTGAAGATTCTGGCCCAGGAAGGCGCGGGCACGGACATCGTCTCCGGCGGCGAACTGTTCCGCGCGCTGCGGGCCGGCGTGGATCCGAAAAAGATCGTCTATTCGGGCGTGGGCAAAAAAACGGTGGAAATCCAGGAAGCGCTTTTTGCCGACATCCTCATGTTCAATGTGGAATCGACCCAGGAACTGGAGCGCATCAACGCCGTCGCCGCCGATCTGGACAAGGTCGCGCGCATCAGCCTGCGCATCAATCCGGACGTGGATCCCAAGACCCATCCCTATGTCTCCACCGGCTTGAAGGAGAACAAGTTCGGCCTGTCCCGCACCGATGCCCTGGCGACCTATGCGCTGGCCAAGAGCCTGCCCAATGTGGAACCCATCGGCATGGACTGCCATATCGGCTCCCAGCTGACCAAGCTCTCCCCTTTCCTTGAAGCGCTGGACAAGCTCAAGATCTTTTACGGCCAGCTCCTCGAGATGGGCATCAAGATCAAATACCTCGATCTGGGCGGGGGCCTCGGCATCACCTACAATGAGGAAGAACCGCCGCATCCCGAGGAACTGGGCAAGGCCCTGGTGGATTCCCTCAAGGATCTGGACGTGACCCTCATCCTTGAGCCGGGCCGGGTCATCGCCGGAAACACGGGCATCCTGGTCACCGAGGTGCAGTACACCAAGACCAACGAAGACAAGCATTTCGTCATCGTCGATGCGGCCATGAACGATCTCGTCCGGCCTTCCCTGTATGGGTCCTATCATCGCATCTCTCCGGTACGCGAAGGCAAGGGCGAGGAAATGACGGCGGACATTGTCGGCCCCATCTGTGAATCCGGCGACTTTCTGGCCAAGAACCGCACCTTCCCCAAGGTCGGTCCCGGCGACCTGCTGGCCGCCTTTTCGGCCGGAGCCTACGGCTTCGTCATGTCCTCGCAGTACAATTCCCGCCCCCGGGCAGCGGAAATCATGGTCGAAGGAAGCAAGCACGTGCTGGTCCGCAAGCGCGAGGTCTACAATGATCTGGTGGCTCTGGAAGAGGAAGGACTGGCGCTTATTGGCGATCTGAACAAATAGTAGCGGTCGGTGGATGGATTCTGATCCCCCCGGACATGGTCTGTCCGGGGGGATTTTTTTTGTGAATCAGGTCTTTGCTGTGGAGAAACGGCGGACCATGAGGGTAACGCCTGCGCGGAGCAACACGGCCAGCATTATCAGCGCGGCCAGGATCGAAACAAGTCCTCCCTCTTCGACCCCGGAGTTGGCGAGCCAGCCGTGCACCTCAAGCCCAAGCCAGAGGTAGAGCGCGTCCGCCGCCACTGCGCAGGCCAGAGTGGCCAGAATGATTGAGCCCACATAGATGACGGCGGATTTTCTGCCCAGCAGCCGAGAGACCATGACGATCGTGGCCGCATTGGTGGCCGGCCCGGCGAGCAGGAAGACCAGCAGCGCACCGGGCGAAAAACCCTTCAGCGCCAGGGCCGCCGCAATGGGAGTGCTCGCGGTGGCGCAGACGTACATGGGCATGGCCACCGCGAGCATGGCCAGCATGGAGACCATCCCCCCTCCCGGCAGCGTCTGGCCCAGATCATCGGGCAGGTAGATGGTGATCACGCCCGCCAGCAGGATGCCGAAAGCGAACCAGGGCGCGATGTCGCCCATCAGGTCGTCAAAGGCGAAACGCTGACCGTTCAGAAACCGTTTCCAAAGGGATGGCGCGGCTGCGGAGTCGCCGCAGGAACATGAACCGGAAGTGCAGGCCGAAGGCGTGTTCAAGGGCGGGAGTAGTTGAAGCGGATCGGGCTCCTTGTCCGCTGCGTCGATAAAGAGACCCGTCATCATGGCCGTCAGGAACGCCGAAAGAGGACGCAGCACGGTCATGAGCGGATCGAGCAAGGCCCAGCTGACGGCGATGGAATCGACCCCGGTTTCCGGCGTTGAGATGAGAAAAGACGCCGTGGCGCCCTTGCTTGCCCCCTGCCGTCGCAGGCCCGCCGCTGCGGGGATGACGCCGCAGCTGCACAGGGGCAGCGGAACCCCGAACAGGGCCGCCTTGAAGACATTGCCCGACTGATCTTTGCCCAGATGGCGGGCCACCAGATCCGAGGGCACGAAAGCACGCAACAGCCCGGCCATGAAAAACCCAAAGAGCATCCAGATCGAGGAATCGACCAGTATATCCCAGCAAACGTACAAAAAAGCGCTCATATGCCGCACCGTTCCCGACAATGGGCAATGGCCATCCCTAAAAGCTTCTCCACATGAGCATCGTGCAACGTATAGAAAACGACCTTTCCCGCCCGTCTGCCGCGCACCAATCGGGAGGCTCGGAGCAGGCGCAACTGATGTGAAATGGCGGAAATGGACATTCCAAGCACCGCGGCCAGATCACAGACGCACAGTTCCCCGAGCCGCAGGGCATCCACAATCTTGAGCCTGGTCGGATCGGCGATCACTCCCAAAAGCGCCGCCGCTTCCTCCAGCACGCGTTCATCGGTCCTGCCCTCACCTGCCCTGGCCACGTTCTCGGCGTGGATGCAGCGGACCTCGCACATATCTTCCATATTTTCTCCAACTTTTCTTGATGATCACGCGTGAACGTCGCCAACGCACAAACATTTGAACAGTTATTCAAATATAAGCACACGTGGAGAAGGTCAAGCAAGCTGACGAAATATCTCCTGCGCTGATTCGACCGCTACGTATATTTTCCGATCAAATTTACGCATCGATTCCAATTTGTTGACGCGTCCGCCACGTATATCGTCGATAATCCCGGCTGTTCACTCGTTTCGCCTTGATCCGGCGCTTTGTCGGGCCAGACACTCATCCGCGAGGGTTCTTCATGACTCAATTATCTGCCAACAGCACCTGGTTCACCTTCGATGCGGGCGACGGCATCGAGTTCGGGGTGTATGCGTTTTCCGGGGCCGAAGAGATGCACCGGCCTTTCGAGTTTGAGATCGAACTGGTCCACATGTCGGCCGGCATGGATTTTTCGGAGCTCATGGGTCAGGCCGCATGTCTGGCCATGGCCGACAGAAGCGGCGGGGTGCGGCATGTGCACGGGATCATCCGGCAGTTCGAGCAGCTGCACACCGCCAACCTGCGCACCCACTACCGCTGCCTGCTCGTGCCCCGGCTCTGGTATCTCGGCCTGGTCACGGACCACCGCATCTTCCAGGACATGAGCGTGGTCCAGATCATCGAGGTGATTTTAAAAGAGCAGGGTTTTGCCGGAGACAGCTTCAGTTTCCGCTGCTTCTACGAATACGCCCCCCGCAAATACTGCGTGCAGTACGGCGAGACATCGCTGCACTTCATCTCCAGGCTGTGCGAGGAAGAAGGCATCGCATATTATTTCGAGCATAGTCCGCAGGGGCACGTGCTCTGCTTCACCGACCGCGAGGGCGGGCCACTCATCAACGGCGAGAACGAGCTGCGCTTCCATCCCGGCTCCGGCAACGTCACCGACACGGCGGTCATAAACCGCGTGACCCTGCACCAAAGCGTGCGCAGCGACAGCGCCAGCTATCGCGAATGGAACTTCCAAAAACCCAAGCTGGACCTGAGCGTCAGCCGGCAGCAGCCGGACCCGCTGCTCGCCCCCGCGCCCGCGGGCATGAACCTGGAACAGTACCGCTTCCCTCATCTCTACCAGCTGCGCCAGGACGGACAGCGCTACGCGGACCTGCAGCTTCTGCGGCAGCTGAGCCTACATCAGTGGATCGACATCCGCTCGGACGTGTCGCGCTTCGCTCCCGGGTACACCTTCAGCATGCACGAGCATCCCCGCCAGGAGGTGAACACCGCATGGTGCATCCTGCGCGTGGAGCATCATGGCGAGCAGCCGCAGGTGCTGGAGCACGAGGCCCCGGACCGGGGCATGATTTACGTGGCCCGTGTCCAGGCCATCCCCGAAGCCACGCGCTTCGTGCCGGAGTCGGCGCATCCCAAGAACCGGATCGCCGGCAACCAGACGGCCATCGTCACCGGCCCCGAAGGCGAAGAGATCTATCCCGACAAATACGGCCGGGTGAAGGTACAGTTCTTCTGGGACCGCGCGGACCAGTGGAACGAAAAGACGACCTGCTGGATCCGGGTCTCCCAGGGCTGGGCGGGCTCGGCCTACGGGACCATGGCCATCCCGCGCATCGGGCACGAGGTGGCGGTGTCGTTCCTGGAGGGCGACCCGGACCGGCCCATAATCACGGGGCACGTGTACCACGAGCTGAACATGCCCCCCTACCCCCTGCCCGAACACAAGACGCGCACGGTCTTCAAGTCCATGTCCACGCCCGGCGACGAAGGCGAGGCCAGAGGCTTCAACGAGCTGCGCATCGAGGACCGGCGCGGCGAGGAGGAGATCTACGTGCACGGCGAGAAGGACGTGAACGTGCACGTCAAGAACGACTGGAAGGAGCATATCCTGCGCGACCAGCATCGCACGGTGGATCGCTTCACGTACACGCACATCCTGGGCGAGGAGCACCACCGCGTCGATCTTCCGCGCAAGACGGAGCTGCTCGCGGACGACCACCTCACGATACGCGGCAACAGCCACACCCAGATCGGGTCCAGATGGCTGCTGCGGTCGGGCAGCGAGGTGCATATCCAGGCCGGAAACAAGGTCGTGCTCGAAGCCGGTGCGGATTTCTCACTTAAAGGGGCGGGATCGTTCGTGCGCCTGAACGCGGGGGGCGTCACCATGGCCGGTCCGAAGGTGCGCATCAATTCCGGAGGCTCGCCAGGGAGCGGCTCGGGGGCCGCGCCGCTCCTGCCGCTCGGCAGCACAATGCCGGAAGAAGGCATCCCCCCCTGCCACCAGCTGGGAATTTTCCGGCAGGCCCACGCACTGGCGCTGCCCGTCACGCCGAAATGTTGGCAAACACGGGAGGCGTGAAGTGACAGACACAATGACCGATCCCGAAAGGTACCGGCACGTTGAAAATCCGGCATCTTTTCTGGAGGAGGCCGTAAGCAGCGGATGCTCCATCTACCTCGTCCTGGACCCGGCCTGCGACCTGCAGGCTGTTCCTCATCTGTATGCCACGGAACCCCGAACCGAACTGACCTTGCTTTTCTTCGACTCCTCCTTGCAGTCCTTGCACGAAGCCTCGCCCCGCGTGGCCGTCGTCAGTCCAGATGCTTCGATAGTGCGCTGGCTTGAAGAACGCGATCCTCCCGGTTGGGGCCTGCTGCTGGCGACCCCCGCCCCGATCGAGGATGTTCTGGCCCATTTTCGCAGCCTTCTCCTCGTCACAACCGACGACCAGGAGGTCATCTTCCGAATCTGGGACGGCCGCATCCTCAGCCGCATCTGCGCCGCAATGCCCAAGGAGATCCCCATGCTCCTCGGACCTGTCCGGCGTGTCTTGACTCGCACTGAAGACGGAAAATGGGCCTGCATCGATCAAAGCGAAGAAACGGATTTCCTGTCGCGTCCATACACGCCGCAGCCTGTTCATCCCTGCCCCTGGTACCGCTTTACCGACCAGCATGCCCAGATATTCCGGGACAAGCGCACGCAGGTTGTCGTCCTCAATATTACCGAGACATTGCGCGTTGAGACGCCGGGACAGGGCTTGCCCGTCCCGGAAAATGAGTCGCTGCCATCCTTTGTTTCCCGTCACGTGGACAAGGCTTTGGAACTGGGAATGTGGCGCTTGGAGGGGCTGGAGCTTTTTGTCCGTTGCTGCCTGCTCTACGGCGAGAAATTCCCCCAAATTGCCCCGACTTCCATCATCAACGTGTTCACGCGTCATCCTTTCGACGAAGATGCGGCCATCGCATCCATGCGTCAGTTGTCCCGTTCCTGAGGTCACAACAAGGAGATTTCCATGTCCGCTTCTGACGATATTTGCCTCACCTGCCCCCAAAGAAAGTGGATTGATTTCGCGCTGGAGTCTCAAGGCGAAGAACAACCCGCGAACGTTGAACAAAAAATGCGGCATGCGTTCAGTCCTGCTGTCGGCGGAGACAAGGACGAACGCATGAATCTGGCTCTGCTTCCAAAGCTCAGTTGGCTGGATTCATCGGTGAATCCGATGGAAACATTCCAAGGCAACCCGTGCAAACATCACAGCTACGCCGATGCAGTGACGGTCCACCAGACAAGCGGCCTTGAGTACATCGCCGTCTTGCCCGGCAAAAAACAGGGTTGAAATTCCGAGTCTGTCCGCAAACCAAAATCAGGCTTTGTCCCGCGCCATCCAGGCAAGCGCGCCTGGTGATGTTCAAGCCGCTTGGGTCTGTAAGGAGGATTGTGATGTTCGCTTCGTGTCGCAAAGTCCTTTGCATTCTTGTCATCCTGCTATCCCTTTTATCCGGAGGTTGCCGCACCATGCATAAAGATAAAGCAAGTCCTGACCCGAATTTGCCGCCCCTGCCGGTGCAGCTCTACCCTACGGGCCGCTTCATGGTGCCTGTGCCGCAGGGGCTTGAGATGCTTGGGGGAGAATACAAACTCAATCAAATCCAGATCAGGGAACTGAACTGGGAAAAAGGGCGGGACCGCGAGGAGTATCTGCGCAGCCTCTGGCAGCCCATACGTGACGATGCAAAACAGAATTACGATGACGCTGCGGAGCTTGGGCGTGCAATTCAGGGGGGCTTCGCGGAACAGGATGTCAGCAGCCTGTTCGGGCACCCGGCCATGCTACTGTGCTACGATGACAGAAACCATGGCTATCACAAGATTGATATCCATATCGGACTGCCTCAATTCGTTTTGCGACTGACCGAAGACCGAGCCTACGACGTGGGTGAGGAATGCCTCAAAATGGATGGTCCAAGCGTGAAACTCTTCAAGCACTACATTGTCGGCCACCAGAACCTGAGCCCGGAAAGCTTCGTGACCGCCGGGGGAAGGGTCGAGGGACTCAAAACCTGGGCCGAAATGTCAGGACTTACGTGCAGACGGGATAAGACCGCGGATAAACCAAAAATCTCGTATAGCTTTTATAGTGAACTGGTCCAACAGCCGGATGAAGCCCCAAAGTCTATGAACACATTTCAAAAAGAACTCAAAATGAATAAAATCGAGTTGGAGATGTTGCGCTCCAGAACATTAGTCCTGGCCGACATGGAGGGGCTGGAGGAAGTGTTTATCATGTCCGACAAAAACGAAGAGGGAAACATAGAGGCTGATCTGACTGCCAGTTGGGACTTTCGAGGAGAAGGGAACAACCCCGACAAACCTTTTGTTTCCATAGAAATGCGATGTATCGCCAGCGCCAAGTACGATGCCCTGCGTATGTGGGACGCCATCATCAGCAATTTCAGCACGGTCCGGGACTGGTACGCGAAGAATCCGGGAGGAAAATGACATGGCGGACATGAATTCGACCAGCAAATATGAAACGCCGATTGTGCGCCACCCGAAAACTCCCCGCGAGATGCTTAAAGACCCCTTGGCCACGAACTGTGAAGTAAACAATACGCATGTCTTTCAGGTTAAACGCGAGACCGTCGCCATAATTTTCGTGCCGGGCATTATGGGCTCAAGGCTGGCCAATCAAAAAAATGAACCGACATGGGATCCGGATAAGAGCAAATTTATGTTTACAACCTATTATAAGGCTGCTCCAAAAAAACGCTACAAACTACTCATAAGCCAAGACCAACCCCTCAAAGTCGCAACCCTCGCCAACGAAGAACACAAGAAGTACCCAAAAGCCGAGCAACGCGGCTGGCCGGGTGTTTCCTGGGCTTTCTACGGGGAGTTGCTGCGCAAACTGCACGACTGGAATACTTCCCTGAAAGTGCTGCTCGATCTTCCCGTCTATGCCTTTGGCTATGACTGGTTGCAGTCAAACCGTGACACCGCCAAAAAACTTCAGGAAGTGATTCAGCGCATTCCTGCGCAAAAGGTGATTCTGGTGACCCACTCCATGGGTGGGCTGGTCGCCCGCTACGCCCTGGGCGGGGAAGGCGGAGCCGCCATCTCGGACAAGGTGCTCGGCGTCATTCACGGCGCGCAGCCCGTGCATGGCGCGCCTGCGGCCTATCGCCGCCAGGTCGCCGGTCATGAGGTGTCGGGCTTTTTCAACATCCTCGGAATGATCGGAGCGAAGGTGCTTGGAGAGGACGGCCCGTCGGTGACGGCCATCTTCCCCCATGCCCGCTCCGCTCTGCAACTTCTGCCCAGCCAACACTACCGCACCAATGACGGCAGGTCCGCCTGGCTGCACATACAGACTCCGGGCAAGCCGGAGGAGTATGTCTCCTACCCGCAAAATGGAGATCCTTACACGGAGATATACCTCAAGAGCCACCACCGCGACTACTGGGGCATGATCCACGGCGAGTGGTTCCAGCCCGCACCCGAAGACGGGGCAACCATTGACAGGGCCTTGTCCCATGAGGAGGCGCAGGCAGAGGAAGAACCTGGACCGCTCAACACTGCCAAAATCATCAGACGAAACTTGGATTACGCCCGCGATTTCCATGGAAAAATCGGACATTTCTGTCACCCGCGCACCATGCAATTGTTCAGCAACGGGGAGCAGACAACGTGTACGGAAGTGAGTTGGCATGCGCGGGACATAACTGAGCTTGTCAAAAAACGCCCCGATCCGACATATGAACGTGTCAATAAATTTCAGTATTTTGCTCTGGAACATATTGACGGCATCAATAACTGGAGCAAGGGGAACTACAGCGAAGTCCGCTGGGGAAATAAAGATGGAACGTTGGGCGATGTCGTAACCGGTGACACCAGGTTTGAGGCTCTGGACAGGGGCATTGCCATGGATAAATGCCTCTTCCAGATTTGGATGACCCGCTTCGGCAATTCAGGCCCCGGCATGGCGTCCGAGGATATCTGCCACCTCGGGGATGGCACTGTGCCGCTCAGTTCGGCCACGGGTTTGACACCCTCCATCGAGCAGTGGGGAAACTGCGTGCACATGCTGCCAACGTGGAATTCTCCCAATGGAGCAGAATCCAAGATGACCACAGGCCAGGCCAACACACAGGAGCACAGCAAGTTCTTTGACAGCAAAGCCATTGAGGCCACTTTGAACACCATCCACAACCTCTGCCTTGCCTGGCTGAAGGACGAATTGACGTGAAGAGCCGGAAAAGCCGCTGATACCGATCAAAATTAACCCGCATGAGAGGCGCGGGCCGTGGTCATGAAGTACTCCGCGACAGTGCGGAAATACTCCGGCAGCTGATTTTTGGCATAGGTGCCTCCGGCATGAGTGGCGGTATATAAAGCATGGGTGTTCGAAGATTCAGGAAAAAGGCAATTTTTTCCAAGACGAGCTCCCCTTGTCTGGATTATTCGTCTGCCCATGCATGGACCATCGATCACTTTTTTCGGAGCCCGGCCCGGGCTGGAATTGAGCCATGTCTCGCGCAGCAGCCATGTCTTCCCGCGCCATTTTCATGACGACCTCTACGCCATCGGACTCATGCGCCGTGGCGCAAGCTATTGTCTGGGCCCCGGCCATTCCGATGCCATCGTGGCGCAGGGCCAGGCCTGTCTGATCAATCCCGGCCAGGTTCATTCGGGAGTGCCGGTTTGCGACTCCGTCATCACCTACACCATGTTTTACCTGCATGCGGAGCTGATCCGAAGCCTGGCCGAGGATTTGAGCCAGAAGCCCCAGGCCGCTCCGGAATTCACGACCCTGATCTGCGATCACCCCGCGCTGGTCGCGTCCATGCACGGCTTGGCGCGCGCCCTGACCAGCGGTTGCACCCTGGCGCGCGAGTCCGCGTTGGTGCGCACTCTGGGAGATGTCCTGAACGCCTGCGGCGGGATCGCCCACACACCGACCGGGCATGACCCCAAGCTGATCCTTCAGGCCAAGGAGATGCTGTGCGCTGATCTTGACCAGAAGATCACCCTGAAGGACATGGCCGCCGTTCTGGGAGTGAGCCAGTATCATTTTCTGCGCACCTTCAAGCGCCAGACCGGCATCCCGCCCCATGTCTTTCGCACCCAGCGCCGGGTGGAACAGGCCAGAGTCCTGATCCGTCGAGGCATGCCGCTGGCCGAAGTGGCCCAGGCCACGGGGTTCTCGGACCAATCCCACTTCAGCAACACGTTCAAGCTCTACACCGGAGCCACACCGGGCCAGTATGCGCATCTGCCCTGAAGCAGCTGCCGCCCATTTCGTATTTATCCCGATCAAAGGAGCACTCATGAAATCCCAGTCCGTTGCCATCCCGGCTATCGCCGCCGATGCCCTCTTGCCCCGCCTGGCCGTTTTGGGAGCGGTCCTGCTCTGGGGCGCTTCCTTTTCGACCATGCGCATCGCCCTGCAGGACCTGCACCCATGGAGCGTGATGTGGCTGCGCATGATGATCGCGCTGGCGTGCATCCTGCCCTTGTACCGGACCATCAATCTGTCAGCATACCGCAAGGGCGACTGGAAGCTGCTGCTGCCCGCCGTCATCCTCCAGCCCTGCCTCTATTTCTGGCTGGAGTCCGCGGCTCTCGGCCTGACCAGCTCGGCTCAGGCCGGCATTATCTCCGCCTCCGTTCCCCTTCTTGTGGCCGTCGGCGCCTGGATGATCCTGAAGGAACCCATGAGCGCGCGCATCGCCGCCGGCCTGCTCCTGTCTTTGGCCGGGGTCGCGGTGCTGACCATGGGCGGCCAGGCGACGGACGCCGCGCCCTCGCCCCTGCTTGGCAACAGCCTGGAATTTTTCGCCATGGTCTGCGCGGCAGCAAACATGATCCTCATCCGCATCCTGGGTCGCCGCTATGACGCCTGGACCCTGACCGTCATGCAGGTCGTGACGGGTTGCATCTTCTTTTCACCGGGCCTGATCCATCTGACGCACGTCCCGGAAGGGGTGTTCACCCCGCGCATGTTCTCCATCCTGCTCTTTCTGGGCGCGGGCGTGACCCTGGGCGCGTTTTCCCTCTACAACTGGGCCATTACGCGCATGCCTGCGAGCACGGCTTCGGCGCACATCAACCTCATTCCGGTTGTGGCCGTGGGTTGCGGGTTCGTCTTTTTGGGGGAAAGCTTGAATGCGATGCAGTGGGTGGCGGCTGGCGTGGTCCTGTGCTCCGTGCTCATGACCCAGAAGTTCAACTGATTCCTGAATAAACGGCATGAAAAAAGGGAGCGTTGCGGCTCCCTTTTTTTAACTTTTCAGCGGTCCTTCATGGCGATGTATTCCCGCAGGTTCGGCCCAACGTAGATCTGTCGCGGGCGATGGATGCGTGTGTTCTCCTCCAGATGCTGCTCATGCCAGTGGGCGATCCAGCCCGGCATGCGGCCCATGGCGAACATGACAGGGAACATGTTCACCGGAATGTTCAGGGCGCGCAGGATGAGGCCGGAGTAGAAGTCCACGTTGGGATAGAGCTTGCGCGAAACGAAGAAATCATCGTTAAGGGCGATGTCTTCGAGCTCTTGAGCGATATCGAGCAGCGGATCCTTGATGTGCAGGGTGCCGAGCAGGTTTGTGGCACACTCCTTCAAGACCCTGGCTCGCGGATCGAAGTTTTTGTACACCCTGTGGCCAAAACCCATCAGCCTGAATTCCTTCTTTTTGACCTTCTCGATACACTCCTTGACGGAGATGTCCCCGTCCCGGATCTGTTCGAGCATCTGCACCACGGCCGAATTCGCACCGCCGTGCAGGCGGCCCCACAGGGCGCATATTCCTGAAGAGACCGAGGCGAAGAGGTTGGCTTCGCTCGACCCGACCATGCGCACCGTGGAGCAGGAACAGTTCTGCTCGTGATCCGCGTGGACCAGCAGAAAAAGCGACAGGGCCTTCTGGGCTTCGGGCGTGGGAACGTGCTCCTTGTAGGGCACGGAAAACATCATGTGCAGAAAGTTCTCGCAATACGAGCGGCTCGGGTCCGGGTACATGATGGGCAGGCCCACGGACTTGCGATAACTGAAGGCCGCGATGGTGCGCACCTTGCTGATCAGCTTGGCCACGGCCTTGCGGAATTCACCCTCGGTCTGGATGTCCAGCAGATCGGGGTTGTAGGCGCCGAGCGAGTTGATGACCGCCGAGAGGATGGCCATGGGATGCCCGTTGGGCGGAAACCCCTCGAAATGGTGCATGAGGTCCTCGTGCAGGAGGGCCTGGTCACCAAGCATGGTCCTGAACGCGGCTCGTTCCTCGCGGGTCGGCAGTTCACCGAAAACCAGCAGCATCGCCGTCTCCACGAAGGAGCTCTGCCGGGCAAGCTGCTCTATGGGATACCCGCGATACCGCAGGACGCCCTTTTCGCCATCGACAAAGGTGATGGCGCTGTAACACGAACCGGTATTGGCATAGCCCTGATCCAGAGTGATGAGTCCGGCACGGCTGCGCAAACAGGTCACATCCACCGCAACCTCGCCTTCGGTGCCCCGCACGATGGGCAATTCGTAGGTCTGGCCGTCGATGGTCAATGTGGCCGTATCATTAAGCATATATCCTCCAGCAATCCTTCCCCTCGCCAGGAAAAAGACCAGTCATGAGCACGTCCCGGTCCTGTCCCGGCTTTTGCGGGGACAGGACACGATGCACGCGAAGAAATCGTTTAACGGAAATCGATTGGATTATCCAGAAGGCAAAAGGCTACTTTCCGGGTTCCCATTCCCACAAGGGCAGCCGCATCTCCACCAGCTCTTCCTCGTAGTTGTGGGCAACGGTCAAACCAAAGCGCTTGGCGAGGCCAATCATGCCCTTGTTGCGCGGCATGGTCTGCCCTTCGAGGTAACGGGTGCCGCGGCTTTTGCAATAGCGGATCATTTTTTCGAACAGAAGCGACCCCAGGCCCGAACCCTTCATTGTCGAGCTGACAATGATGGCGAACTCGGCCGAGGAGTTGTCGGGCTTGGTGGACGTGCGCACAACGCCCAGAGTTTCGGGCATGGCATTGACCATGCGGGTGGCGATGAAGGCCATCTCGCGGTCGTAATCGATCTGGGTGAACTTGGGCATGTCGCTCAGGACAAAGTTCTGGACCAGGCCGAAAAAGCGCAAGCGCAGGTCCTCCTCGGACAGGTTGTGGATGAAATCGAGGTGAGCCTGGGCATCTTCGGGACGAATGGGCCGCAGCAGGATCTGCTCGCCGTTCTTGAGGCGCACGCATTCTTCCAGTTCCCTCGGATAAGGCCGGATGGCCAGCCGTTCCGGTCCGGAAACAAGGGCCGGCTGGATCCAGATCCTGGCCCCAAGCGCCAGCACGCCCAGATCGTCGGCAAAGATCGGGTTCATTTCCAGAGCCACTACCTGGGGCAGATCGATGACCAGCTGGCTGATCTGGATCAGGGCCAGACAGATGTCGTCGATGTCCGCCGCGGCCTGTCGCCTTGAGCCTTGCAGCAGTTTGTAGATGCGGGTGCGGGAGATGAGCTCCTTGGCCAGACCCATGTTCAGCGGCGGCAGGGCCACGGCCTGGTCGTTGATGACAGGCGCGGACACGCCGCCATGCCCGAAACGCAGCACCGGCCCGAAGACCTTGTCCGTGGATACGGAAATAAACAGTTCGTGCGCTCCGGGTCTGCGACCCATCTTCTGCACCGTGAAGCCCTCGATATAGGCGTTGGGCACCTGGGCGTGAACACGGGCCGACATGTTGGCCGCAGCCTCGAAGACCAGATCCGGCGTGGTCAGGTCCAGGGCGATGCCGCCGATGTCGAAAGGCTGGGTAATCTGCGGGGAACGGATCTTGAGCGCCACAGGAAAGCCGATCTCGGAAGCCGCATCAACGGCCTGCATGGCCGATTTGCAGATCCGCGTTTCGACCACAGGCACGCCGTAGGCGGCCAGTACCAGCCGGGCCTCTTCCTCGGTGAGATGGTCGCGCCCCTCTTCCAGAGCGGCCTTGATGATATCCAAGGCATGTTCCGTGTCCGGAAAAAAGTCGGCTGGCAGGGAATCCGGGGTTTGCATCAGGATCTTCTGCGTGCGCTTGTAGCGCAGCATGTGCAGATAGGCCATGATCGCCTTGCCCGGACGGTCAAAGACGGGAATGGCTGCCTCTTCGAACACGTCCTTGGTATTCTGCACGGTTTCTTCGCCGAGCCAGTTGGCGAGCACCAGACAACGGCTGGTCTTGGCCACTTGCGTCACGGCCTGAGCGATCTCAAGGCTCGACGTGCCCTGGAAAGGCACATGCAGGATGAGCACGCAGCCTACGTCCTTGGCCCGGACCAGGATGCTCAGGACCCGGGCGTAGGTCTCGGGGGTGGCGTTGTAGGGCAGGGTCACGGGATTGTCCGAGCAGCGCTCCGAGCCCAGAATCTCTTCCAGCTTGAGCTGCGTTTCCTCGGTGATGGAGGCCAGCTCCCCTCCCCCGCTCATCAGGGTGTCGGCGGCGAGCAGGCCGATGCTCTGGCCGTTGGTCATGATGGCCAGACCGTTTCCGCGCAGGGGCTTGTAATTGGCCAGGGTCCGCGCCCCTTCGAACAGGGAGTCGATGTCGTCCACGCGGACCATGCCTGCGCGGCGGAAGGCCGCGTCGTAGATGTGATCCTGATCCGATTCCGTCAGGTCGCTTGCGGCGTCGCGCAGGGCGCAAGGCAGGCGGCGCGGGCGGATGACGAGGATGGGCTTGTTGCGCGCGCTGGCGCGGGCCGCGGACATGAATCGGCGTGCATCCTGGATGTTTTCGATATAGAGAAGAATTGCCTTGGTGGCCGGATCGGATCCGAGATAGTCGAGGACGGAGCTGAAATCCACATCCAGCTGCCGACCCAGGGAGATGCAATGCGAAAATCCGACATTGTTGGTCTTGGCCCAGTCCAGAACCGACTCGAAAAGACTGTCCGACTGGGTCACGAAGGCAATGCGGCCCTCTTTGGCCCCGACCCGCGACAGGCTTGCGTTGACTCCCGAGGCGGGTACGATCATGCCCAGACTGCCCGGACCGAGTACGCGCATGCCTTTTTCGCGGATCACACTGCGGAGTTTTTCATCCATGTCCGCCCGCTCCTTGCTTTCGAGCAAGGCGTAGCCCGGATCCATGATCACGGCCGCGTGGGTGCCGCTCTCGGCCAGTTCGGCCAGCCTGGCAGGGGCGTCGAATACGGATGAACAGAGGATGGCCATGTCCGGGGTCAGCGGCAGGGACTTGACGTCCACGTACGACAGTACCCCGAAGATGGCTTCCTGCGCGCCGGAAACGGGAAGAACCGGGCCAAGGAACTTGCCGGACATTAGATTTCGCATCAGTATCGCGCTGACCGATTCGGGGTCGCGGGATGCGCCGATAATGGCCAGGGAATTGGGCTTGAACAACAGATCGAGGTGTTTGACGCTCATCGTCCGAAAAGCTCCGTTTACCGACAAGAAGGTGGTGGCGTTTCCGTTAACCGCCAATATCAGCCATTTACCAGAAAAGGCGGGAAAACGAAATTCATTTCTTCTACACACTATTGCAGATCATGTCCGCACGGACGCTTACCCATTAGCCAAGGAGGAACCCCATGACCCCTGACAATATCCAGAGCATGCAGCATGAACAGCGCCTTTTCAGCCCCCCCGCCGCCAAGCGGGCCCATATCCCGGACATGGTTACCTACGAGGAACATTACCGCCGGGCCGATCAGGATCCCGACGGATACTGGGGTGACCGGGCCAAGGAACTCATCAGCTGGGCCAAGCCGTTTGACAAGGTCATGGACTGTGATCTTCGCGTTCCGAAAATCAACTGGTTCGTGAACGGTCAGCTCAATGTCAGCTACAACTGCCTGGACCGCCACGTGGAAAACGGCAAGGGCGACAAGACCGCCATCATCTGGCAGGGCGAGCCCGAGGAAGATGTCCGCCACATCTCCTACCGCGAGCTGCTGGCCGACGTGATCCGCTTCGCCAACATCCTTAAAAAACTCGGCGTGCAGCGCGGCGACCGCGTGGCCCTGTACATGCCCATGGTTCCGGAATTGGCCGTGGCCATGCTGGCCTGCACGCGCATCGGCGCCGCCCACTCCATCGTCTTTGCCGGATTTTCCGCCGCGAGCCTCATGAACCGCATCCAGGATTGCGAGGCCAAGGTGCTGGTCACGGCCGACGCCGTGCTGCGCGGAGGCAAAAAGATTCCTCTGAAGCCCAATGTGGACGAAGCCCTGGCCGGATGCCCCACGGTGACCAGCTGCGTGGTCGTGAAGCGGGCCGGCATCGACATCACCATGGTCAAGGACCGGGACCTGTGGTGGCATGACGTCGTCGCCGACCCGAACATCGCCACGACCTGCCCCTGTGAGCCCATGGATTCCGAGGACCTGCTCTTCATCCTCTACACCAGCGGCTCCACCGGCAAACCCAAGGGCGTCGTGCACACCACGGGCGGCTACCTGACCTACGCGGCCCATTCCACCCAGCTGGTGTTCAACCTCCATGACGACGACATCCATTTTTGTACGGCGGACATCGGCTGGATCACCGGTCACACCTACATCGTCTACGGCCCGCTGACCCTGGGCGTGACCTCGGTCATGTTCGAAGGCGTGCCTTCCTACCCGGACCCGTCGCGCCTCTGGCACATGGTGGAAAAATTCAAGATCACGTCCTTCTACACCGCGCCCACGGCCATCCGCGCCCTGATGCGTGACGGTGACGATTGGACGAAGAAGAATGACCTCTCCTCTCTGCGCGTTCTGGGCAGCGTGGGTGAGCCCATCAACCCCGAAGCCTGGATGTGGTATCATAAGAACATCGGCAAATCGAACCTGCCCGTGGTCGACACCTGGTGGCAGACGGAAACCGGGGGCATCCTCATCTCGGCCCTGCCCTTTGCCACGCCTCTGAAACCCGGTTCGGCCACCCGGCCCCTGCCCGGCGTTCATGCCCGCATCGTCGACGCCGACGGCAACCCCACCGGTGCCAACGAAGGCGGCCATCTGGTCATCGAACGCCCCTGGCCGGGAATGCTGCGCGGCGTCTTTGGAGACCCGGAGCGCTTCAAGCAGCAGTACTTCGAACGCTTCCCCGGACGCTACGAAGCCGGTGACGGAGCGCGTGAAGACGAAGACGGCTATTTCTGGATCATGGGCCGCCTCGACGACGTCATCAACGTGTCAGGGCATCGTCTGGGCACGGCGGAAATCGAATCCGCCCTGGTCTCCCATCCGGCCGTGGCCGAGGCCGCGGTGGTCGGCATGCCGCACGACATCAAGGGGCAGGCCATCTATGCCTATGTCACCCTGCGCGCCGACGCGGACGAATCCGACGAACTGATCAAAGCCCTGCGCAACCATGTGCGCAAGGAAATCGGACCGCTGGCCTCGCCGGAAGTCATCCAGTTCACCGTAGGCCTGCCCAAGACCCGCAGCGGCAAGATCATGCGCCGGGTGCTGCGCAAGATCACGACAGGATCCACGGCCATCGAAGACTTCGGTGACACCTCCACCCTGGCCGATCCTTCCGTCATTCAAGATTTGATCGCCGGACGCCACTCCTAACCCCATAGGATCTGGCTTTCATCTCCCTCTAGGGCGTGTCTTTCGGGACACGCCCTTTTTTCTTGACCTTTGCGCCATGGTTAGTAAATAAACGCTCACGCACAAGAGGAGGTATCCATGTCTCGACCAGTCATGAAACGTGAAGTCATTGAAGAATCAGCCATTCGCCTGTTTGCCACAAAAGGTCTGGCGAGGACCACCATCAAGGACATCGCCGCCGAAGCGGGCGTGACCGAAGGCGCTCTGTACCGTTACTACGACGGCAAGGAGGAGATGGCCTGGAAACTTTTCAACCGCGAATTGGACCAGTTCACCCACCTTGTGGCGGAAGTGCTCTTCGACGACCGCATGGCCTTTGATCTGCGTCTGGGTCTGGCCATCCAGACCATCTACGACTACTATACCTACAACAGTGACCAGTTCGCTTTCATCCTGCTGACCCAGCACGGGTTCCCCGAAGACAGGCTGCTGACCCGCGAGACCGAGCCGATGGGACTCACCGAACGCTTCGTGGGCCAGGCGGTTGGCGCGGGCGAAATTCCTCCGTGCGACGCCGATCTGCATGCGGCGCTGCTCATGGGCGCGATCATGCAACCCCTGGTCCTGCATCGCTACGGCAAACTCGAAATCACGCCCCAGACCCATGCGCAGGTCACCGCATCCTGCCTGCGCATGCTGGGAGCGTCCTGACCATGACAAAAACTCCACATCACCGGCGTTTGCTGAGCATACGTGGCTTCACGCCCTACCTTCTGGTGGTGCTGATCAACGCCATGCTCGACCTCGGGCACAAGATCGTCATCCAGAACACGGTTTTCAAATGCTATGAAGGCTCGACCCAGATCGGGCTTACTGCGCTCGTCAACGCCTGCATCTTGCTGCCCTTCATCATGTTCTTCACCCCGGCGGGTTTTCTGGCCGACCGCTATTCCAAGCACATCGTCATGCGCTGGACCGCAGGGATGGCCCTTCCGCTGACCGTACTCATCTACGGCAGCTATCTTCTGGGCTGGTTCGAGGCGGCCTTTGCCCTGACTCTGATCCTGGCCGCCCAGTCCGCCTTTTATTCACCCGCCAAATACGGGTACATCAAGGAAATGGCCGGCAAGGACAACCTGGGCATGGCCAACGGCGTGGTCCAGGCCGTGACCATCGTCGCCATTCTTCTGGGGGGGGTCCTCTTTTCCCTGCTCTTTGAGATGCTCATCGGCGAAGCGCAGACCAAGGAAGACATCCTGCGTGCCGTCGCCCCCAGCGGACTGCTGCTCATCGCGGGTGCCATGGCGCAAACCCTCATGGCTCTGCGCATCCCGCAGTACAAGCCAGGGGATTCGTCCTTGCGCCTCGACCGCCGGAAATACCTCAAAGGCGAATACCTCAAGAACAACTTGAGAAATATCCGAAGCAACGAGACCATCTGGCTGTGCGTGCTGGGGCTGTCGCTGTTCTGGGCCGTCAACCAGGTGCTCTTCGCCGCCTTCGGCGCGCACCTCAAGGACTTCGCCGGGGTGACCTCGACCGTCGTGGCCCAAGGGCTTCTGGCCATCGGCGGGGTCGGCATCATCGCAGGGTCCATCACCGCCGGTCGGCTTTCGCGCAGCTACATCGAAACAGGTGTCATCCCTCTGGCCGCGCTGGGCATGACCGTCTGCCTGGCCCTCATCCCCGGCATGAGCAACATCTTCGCCCTGGGCTGCCTCCTGACCGTGTACGGATTTTTCGGCGGGCTCTTTGTGGTCCCGCTCAACGCCCTCATCCAGTTCAACGCCTCGGATTCCGATCTGGGCACGATCCTGGCCGGAAACAATTTCGTGCAGAACGTGTTCATGCTGTCCTTTCTCTGCGTCACGGTGCTGGCGTCTCTGACCGGACTTTCAAGCATCCCCATCATCCTGACCCTGGCCGCGATCATGGCCATCGGCACGGCCAACACCCTGCGCAAACTGCCACAGTCCTTCATGCGTTTCCTGCTGCGCGTCGTCTTTGCCCAGCACTACCGGTTGACCGTGGCTGGGCTCAAGAACATCCCCTCCAAGGGCGGCGTCCTGCTGCTGGGCAACCATACCAGCTGGATCGACTGGGCCGTGCTGCATCTGGCCGTTCCGCGCCCGGTTCGCTTCGTCATGTCGCACAGATTTTACAGCCGCTGGTATCTGCGCTGGTTTCTGGACCTGTACCGGGTCATCCCCATTTCCTCCGCTGCCAGCAGCAAGGCCCTGCGAAAGGTCACCGAGTCCTTGCAGGCCGGAGAATGCGTGGTCCTCTTCCCCGAAGGAGCCATCAGCCGCAACGGCCAGCTCGGACCTTTCCGGCGCGGCTATTCCATTCCGGCGACCCAGTCCGGCTGCCCCATCGTGCCCTTTTACCTGCGCGGACTGTGGGGCAGCAGGTGGTCCGCCGTGAGCCTCCACTTCCGTCGCAACACCAACGGCCTCCTGGCGCGGGACGTGAATCTCTGCTTCGGTCCGCCCCTGCCCTCGAGCGCTTCGCCGCTGGAGGTCAAGGCAGCCGTGCATCGTCAGTCCATTCTGGCCTGGCAGGAATTCGCCAGCATCCAGAGATCCATCCCGCGCAACTGGCTTAAGGCCATAAAACGCGCTCCCGCCAGGCTGGCCGTGGCCGATTCCAGCGGAGCCCAGTTCACGGGCGAAGAACTCTTCGTGGCCGCCCTGGCCCTTTCCCGCTGCCTTGCGGCCTTGCAGCAGCGCAACATCGGCATCCTGCTCCCCCCCGGAACCAAGGGCACCCTGGCCAACATGGCGGTGCTCCTGGCCGGGAAAACCGTGGTCAACCTTGATCCGCATCTCTGTGAGGAAGCCTTCGCACACTGTCTGCGACAGGCTGAAATCCGCACCGTCCTGACCTCCCGTCAGTACAGCGAAAAATTGAAGGACCAGGGACTCGAATACCTCCTGCAGGAGGTGAGCGTGACGTATGTGGAAGACTGCCACCCTTCCAAGTGGCGCACGGCTCTCGACCGGATGCTGATCCGCACCTTGCCGATGTTCCTGCTGCGCTTCATTCTGCCGCTGCGGGCCGACGCCGGTGCCACGGCCGCCATCCTCTTCGTGCCCCGCGAGGAGCCGTTGCCGATGGGTGTTTGTCTTGGTCACGAGAGCATCATCACCAATGCCCGGCAGGTCGCGTCCCTCTTTCCACCAAAGGGCGATGACGTGCTCCTGACCGCCATGCCCCTGCATGACGCCCTGGGCCTGACCATGACCATGTTCCTTCCCTTGCTCGAATCCGTGCCCGCGGTCTGCCACCATGATCCCTTCGAGGCCCGGGCCATGGGCCGGATGTGCGTTGAATTCGACGCCACCCTGCTCTGCGCCGCCCCTCAAATGCTCACGGCCTATACGGCAAGCCAGGTGCTGCATCCGCTCATGTTCGCCTCCCTGCGAGCAGTGCTGTCCGGCGGCGGGCCGCTCTTAGACGAATGCGTGCAGTCCTTCCGCCACAAGTTCGGACTCATCATCCACGACGGGTACGGAACGACCGAAACCACGCCCGTGGCCACTATCAACGCCCCGGACATACTGAACCCTGTGGACCTCAGCGTACAGCAGGGACGCAAGCCCGGCACCGTGGGCCTGCCCCTGCCCGGTTCGGCCCTGCGCATAGTGCATCCCCTGACTCAGGAAGACCTGCCCCACGGGATGAGCGGTCTCATCCTCATCGGCGGGACCCAGCTCATGCAGGGCTATCTGGACCGGGAGGAGCGCACGCGGGAGGTCATCATCGAGCGCGACGGCATCCGGTGGTACGTCACGACCGACAAGGGCCATCTGGACGAGGATGGGTTTCTGGTCCTTGACGAGTCGTGATCCGGCCGATGCCGGATGCAAAGACCGCCCGGCTGGCTCCCGGGGGCGGTCTTGAATTTTCGGACACATCGAATTAGGGCACTGCACCCGCAGGCAAGAACTTTTTAAGGGAGAATCATGATTACTGTCCGCATTGAACCCGAAAACCGGGAACTGACCCTGGAACGTGTCAACACGGTCATGCAACTCTTGACCAGGATCGAACGCAAGCCCGGCCGGGCGCTCATCATCCGCAACGGAGAGCTGCTCACGCCGGACCTGAACCTGCGTCAAGGAGATTTTATCATCGTGCGCGACGTGGGATCGAAGGGATAGTCATGAAATGTAAACGCTGCAAAATTCCGGCGGTCGTCGCCCTGCACAGCCATCACACGGCTTTCTGCAAGGAATGCTACCTGCTCTTCGCCCGCAGGCTGGTCGAGCGCGCCATCAAGGAACACCAGATGTTCACTCCGGAGGACCGCATCCTCATCGCCATCTCCGGCGGCAAGGATTCCCTGGCCCTGTCCTGGCAACTTAAGGAGCTCGGGTACAACATCTCCGGGCTGCATATCGACCTCGGCATCCCTGAATCATCCCCCATCGCCCGCGGCTTCGCTGAGCGGTTCTGCGCCTCCCACGACATCCCCCTGCACGTCATCGAGACGGCCTCCCTGGGCCTGGCCATGTGCGATGTCAAACGCCGCGTGAAGCGCCCCATCTGCTCGGTTTGCGGGCAGACCAAGCGCTACCTGTTCAACAAGCACGCCCAGGAAAACGGCTTCACGGTTCTGGCCACCGGCCACAACCTGGACGACGAGACCTCGCGCCTCTTTGCCAACGTCATGCGCTGGGACGTGGAATACCTGAGCGATCAGGGTCCGGTCATGCCCGCCGAGAAAGGCTTCGCCAAAAAGGTCAAGCCGCTTTTTCGCCTGTCCGAATTCGAGACAGCCAACCTCTGCTTCCTGGCCGGGATCGACTACGGCTATGCGCCCTGCCCTTACAGCTCCAAGGCCAGTTTCCCGATCTACAAGAAAATGCTCGCCGATCTGGAAGATATCCAGCCGGGCCGCAAGATTCGTTTTTACGATGGATTTTTGAAGGACGGACGTCAGGGATTTGCGCCGCGCGGAGAAACGAGCGTGGACGTGCAGCCCTGCACGAACTGCGGTTATCCGACTTCGGCGGGTGAATGCGGCTTTTGCCGCCTGAAGGAGCTTATGGCTGCTGAGTGATGCTCAGGAATGGCAGGGCAAATTCAAGCTGCGTGCGCGGATTGGCCATTTACAGCCATCATCGGCAGACAGTCGCGTTACGGCCGGATTTCTTGGCTGCGTACATGTTCTGATCGGCCCGATCCACAAGATCCGAGACCGACTCTCCGTAGATATAGCTGGTCACACCGAGACTGATGGAGACATGGACCTCCGTCCCTGATGCGGGAAAGAAGGCGTGTTCGAAAAAGGTGAGCCGGATGCGCTCCGCGACCCTGGCCGCTTCTTCACGGTTCGTTTCCGGCAGGATGATGATGAACTCCTCTCCTCCGTATCGATAGGCCGAGTCCGCGTCCCGGATGAGCTTGCGAATGATCCGGCCCAGTTCCGTGAGCACCGCGTCGCCGTTCAAATGTCCGTAGGTGTCGTTGTACTGCTTGAAATTGTCGATATCCAGGACACAGAGGGACAGGGGACTGTTGTACCGGGTCGCCCGCTCCACTTCCGTCTGCACCTGACGGAAGAAATGACGGGCGTTGAAGAGGCCGGTCAGTTCGTCGGTCAGGCTCAATTCGCGATAGCGCATTTCGCTGCGTCGCAGTTCTTCCTCGATGCGCTTGCGTGAAACAATTTCCTGGCGGAGTTCAAGCGTACGCTTTTGCACCTCTTCTTCAAGGTGTGCTCGATACAGCCTGTTTTCCCGCTTGAGGCGCACCTTCTCCAGGCTCGTGCTCACGGAATGGAGCACGAACTCAAGATTGACGAACGGTTTGACCAAAAAGTCCCAGGCTCCGCGACGCAAGGCCTCTATGACATCTTCCGTCGAACCTACGCCGGAAATGACGATCAGGGCAGTCTCTTCGTCTCTGGCGGAAATGTGTCTGAGCACGTCGAGCCCGGACAGATCGGGCAGCTTGAGGTCAAGAAGAACGAGGTCGGGCCGCTCCGAAGCATAGAGGTCAAGAGCGCTGGCGCCGTTCTCAGCCAGGATGACTTCATGACCCTGCTCACGGAGAAATTCTCCGAGCATTTCGAGAAGGCTCGGTTCGTCATCGACGAGAAGGATTCGTGCGCTATGTGGGCTCATGCTCTAGCCAAGGTTAAAATGAGAATTAGTTTGATAATAATCTTTAATAGCATCAATAGACAAGCATCTTTTTAAAAAAGCGGATTTGATTGTGACTGGCTGTGCTTATTCAGATTTATCGCCCACGCATCACAAAAATCCCTCGCAACAGGTCATTGACATCGATTTCATCAATAACTACCACTTTTCCCACATCAAAGGAGGATTCCATGTTTGAACTGACAAAGGCTGCCAAAGAGCAGCTCGATATGCACTTCGCCGGCAAGGAAGTGTCCCCAATCCGGGTCTACATGGCGGCCGGCTGAGGCGGGCCACGCTTGGCGCTTGCTCTGGATGAGCAAAAAGACAACGACGTCGTAAATGAAATTGATGGATACACCTTTCTGGTTGAAACCGGCTTGATGAACGAATCCAAGCCGATCACCGTGGAATTCCATCCGCACATGGGCTTTAATATCAAATCGGGTTTGAAGACCAGCGCCTCTGGATGTACTTCCTGTACATCCTGCGGCTAACACCCTGCTCTTCGCTGACTCACAAAAGGGCTGTCCGTCATGGGTAGCCCTTTTGTTTTCCGCATGCTCCAAGGCGCCTTTTGGCCAAAGGATGGCCATCGCAACGAGTATGATTTTTTTGTGATTTTTTCAAATAAAGTCTTTGACAGCAGGCATGTGCCTCTATAAAGAGTGTTTCTCGTTGGACGGGACTGGGCGGTTAGCTCAGCTGGGAGAGCGTCGGCCTTACAAGCCGAGGGTCATAGGTTCGATCCCTGTACCGCCCACCACGAAGACAAAGACAGGAATGCGGGGTCGTAGTTAAGTCGGTTATAACGCCGGCCTGTCACGCCGGAGGCCGTGGGTTCGAGTCCCATCGGCCCCGCCAAAAGAAGATAAGGGATTTCAGTTGAAACACTGAAATCCCTTTTTTCTTTGTGGGTTCCAATGTGGGTTTGCAGGGCCACTCTTCGAAGTGAAAATTCAAGACCATCCGGTTACGGGTGGCCTTTGTCGTATCATGGGCTCATGGGCTTTTGGATGGATGGAGTTTGGTGGGTATGGGTATGACCAAGGAGCCACTTGCCGTTATCGCAACTTTTTTTTGCAGCGACGTGCGCATAATAATTTCCGGGTCGGAGAAAGAACCGGATCATGGCAAAATTCAAGATTTGATGTTGGGTCCAACCAGATGCATTCGTATTAAAGACAAACAATGGCTAAAGGAAGACCTGACCCTCGCTCCATGGGTTTGAAGAAAATCAAAGGTCTCCCGTATTTTCTCATATTTTTTCGCCGAAGGCCGTGGGGGTCGAGTCCCATCGGTCCCGCCAAAAAAAGATTGGGGATTTCAGTCTAACGCTGAAATCCCCATTTCCGTTTGTGGGTTCCGATTTCAATAACAGGAGGCCGCGGTGCTAAAAAGCACGGCCTGGGACATTCATGAGTTGCGCATACGCCGTTCCCACTCGAAATCCCGGCTGGTGACCACGTCTTCCATGCGCCGGAGCCTGCGGTCCAGATTCTCGAATTTACGCTTGACCCTGTGCAGCGCTCCGACTCTGGAACTGGAGTAGGAATCGTAGAACTCCCGGTCCTCGGCGCTGCCGAAAGGCACGACGGGCTCCATCTTCATGACCATGGCCGCGATGAGGTACAGCAGCCCCACCGGCCAGATGCCCGTAACCAGAAAAAGGAGGATCACGATGGCGCGCATGACCCCTACCGAGAGGTCGAAATAACGGGCGATGCCCTTGCACACGCCAAGCAAAACGCCATCCCGCGCTCTGTACAGACCACGCTCTGCACCGGCCGGCTTATTCCAGCGCGAACCAAACCCCTTCGCACCCCGCATGTGGTGTCCTCGTTGTCCGAATGTGCTCACGATCGTCTCTCCTTGCCGTCCTTTTCCAGAAGTATGGTCTCCAGCGCCTCAATGCGTTCTTCCATGCGCGACATGCTCTGGTACATTTCCTGGATCATCTGCGCTTCCTCGGCCACGTTCCCGTTACCGGATCTCGTGAACATCTTGAAGAAACCAAGAATCACCGCTCCGACCAACACTATGCCGGCAATCATGATAAAAAATATTAAACCCACAAAATGTTCCATGCGTACTCTCCTTCACGTGTTTGCCCACGCATAGCCGAAGCCTGCGCCACGGCCAAACAAATTTTCCGGGCCAGCTATTCCTTGGCCGAGGCGCGCATGGTGGCGAGCTGCGCTTCCACTTCGTCCCCGCCCTCAAGCAGGGCAAACTCCTGCTCCAGGGTGCGATTCTGCCTTGGGGCAGCCAAATCCGCTTGGGCTTCCATCCGTTCGACGCGCTGCTCGAACTGGTCGAAACGCATCATCACGTCGGCGGACTGGACGCGTGACACATTCGAGCGGGCCTTGATGCGCTGATCGGCCCGGATATGACGCTTGGCCAGGCTGCGTTGACGCTCCTTGGCCGACTCAAGCTTGACGTCCAGTTGCTCGATGTCTTCGCGAGCCTGTTCGATGAGCACGCTAAAGCGATCTCTTTCCCGCTCAAGTCCTTCCCCGATGCGTTGCGCGTCCAGCTTCTCCACGAGCGCTTCCCGGGCCAAATCCTCGCGACCCTTTTCCACGGCAAGCCGGGCCCTGTTCTCCCACAATTCCATGCGGGCGTGGACCTGGTCATGCTCGCGGGCAATGCGCTTCTGGTCCGCCATGAGTCCGGCGCAAGCGGCTTTCAGCTCCACCGACGTCTCCTCCATCTCCTGAATCATTAGCCGGATCATCTTTTCCGGCTCTTCCGCCTTGTCCAGCATGGAATTGATGTTGGAACTGATGATATCCTTGAATCGGGTAAAAACGCTCATTGTGTCCTCCGCTCTGTTAATACTGATTTGAAATGATGTTTAGCAGAGACCGTGCCAGCGCAGAGCAATTTTCAACACTCTTAAATTGTACACTATTTTTATCACAGCGGAGAACGATATGACGAATTGTTGCATAATTTGGTCAAAATAGTTAATAAGTAACCATGAAGACCACACACCCTCGCGCCCCCATGGAAGCCATTGGCCAGTCGGACGCATTTTTGCAGTTCCAGGAGCAGCTGTCCCGGGTGGCGCGCATCGACCGGCCTGTGCTGATCATCGGGGAGCGCGGGACCGGCAAGGAGTTGGCCGCCGCTCGTCTGCATTACCTTTCGACGCGCTGGCAGGGTCCGCTTGTGACCCTCAATTGCGCGGCCCTGGCCGGTTCACTGCTTGATTCGGAGCTTTTCGGACATGAGGCGGGAGCTTTTACCGGCGCCACGGCCCGCCGCAAGGGACGCTTCGAAAATGCCGATAACGGAACCCTCTTTCTGGATGAGATCGCGAATCTTCCCTTGCAGGCCCAGGAAAAGATCCTGCGCGTGGTGGAATACGGCACCTTCGACCGGGTGGGCGGAAGCCGCCCGGTGGACGTCAATGTGCGCATTGTGGGCGCCACCAATGTGGACCTTCCCACCCAGGCCAAGGCCGGAGCCTTCAAGGAAGACCTGCTCGACCGCCTGAGTTTCGAGGTGCTGACGGTCCCGCCTTTACGCATGCGCGAGGGGGACGTGGAGCTGCTCACCAGGCATTTCGCCACGCGCATGGCGTTAAGTCTCGGCCTGGGCGAACAGCCCAGATTTTCGCCCCAGGCGATGAGCGCGCTGACGCGCCACCATTGGCCGGGCAATGTTCGGGAACTCAAGAACGTGGTCGAGCGCTCGGTGTATCGGGCAGAACAGGCAGCGATGACAGACGTGGTTTTCGACCCCTTTCTTTCACCGTACCGCCCCGCCCCCGCCTTCATTCCCGACGCGCCCGCCACAGGCAAAAAGCCCGAAGAATGGGGCGGTCACCCCAACCTGGATACCCCCCTGGCCAAAGCCGTGCAGGATCTTGAGGACGCATACCTGCGGTCCGCGCTGGAGCAGAGCCACTTCAACCAGAAGCAGGCCGCCGCGATTCTGAGGATGAGCTATCATCAATTTCGAAGACTGTACCGCAAACGAAACCCGGGCTTCTGAAACCTGTCTTTCTTGCAGGGTGCCGAATGTTCAATCCGGCTTGTCACGCCGAAGGCCGCGGGTTCGACTCCCAGCGGCCCGCCAAAAAAAGATAAGGGATTTCAGTTTAAACGCTGAAATCCCTTTCTTTGCAGGTTCCGGTATGAATCATCAAAAATTACAGACAACTCTGGGCGAAGCCCTTCAATTGGACCTGAACGGATAAAACCCTGACCGCTCAGTAGTGATCAATTTTGCGAGCGCACTCCTAGCGCCAGCTCGGCGTACGTGTGATTAAACGGGTGTTCATGCTCGGAGTGAAGATTTTGTAGCTGTTGCGGCCAGCCTTTTTGGCTTGATACATCGCCATATCCGCGTTGCGCATCAGCACGTCGGCGTCAACGCCGTCAGCTGGGTACATGCTGATGCCGATGCTCAAGGTGACATGGAGCTCTTGTCCGGAAATGAGATGGGGCTCCCCCACGCTTTGGATCAGCTTCTCGGCCGAATGGACGACGCTTTGCATCTCCCCTACTTCCGGGAGCAGGACCACGAATTCGTCGCCACCGTGGCGGCTGACCGTATCCGAGTTGCGGACGCTTGCCTGCAGACGCTTTGCGACGGATTGCAGCAACTGGTCGCCAATCGCATGCCCCATCGAGTCGTTGATATCCTTGAAGTGGTCAACGTCCAGAAACATCAGCGCCAGCTTGTTGCCGTTGCGCTTTGCGAGTGAAATCGACTGAACCAGACGGTCGGTCAAAAGCGCCCGGTTCGGCAATCCCGTTAGCAGGTCATGCTCGGCCATGTGGGACAAATGAACCAGAATCTTCTCGATCGCCTCGGTCATCACCTGGGCGTTGACCGAGGCAACGACGAGATTTTCGTTTGCTTCCCGCAATCTCGTTTCCATTTCCGTGTTGAGTTCGGCCTTGACCTTCACGGCATTTTTGCGTGACCGCGACGCCGTCCTGAACACCCTGGAAACTTGCTCACGCCTGTCCGGAAACGCCTCGCCATGACCGTCAAATCTTGCTGCTTGCTCCATTTTTTCTCCAACCTCCTGCTCGCTCCCGAAAAGTTTTTCCAGCGCCGCCCAGCGCGACTGCAGCAGACATGCACGTCTCCTGTGCGGACGTTTGGACGTGTACTGCCTGTACTTCATGCCAGCTTTGCTTGTCATCGTTGCCCCTGCTCATCCGCAGCGGATGGCGGAGTCAGCGCCGGGCTTCCGCTCAAAATTCCACCGTAGTCGGGTAAAGTCTCGCCGATGACAATGCCGCCATCGTTGATTTCAAATTCCCGCAGCTCATTGCTGTGGGCGCTGGCACGCACCTTGACGACCGCCATGACCCGCCGCAGGCGACTGTCGACCTCGATGTAGCGCTGCACGATAATCGCGTCGGTCAGAAATGCGGACCCATAGGGGCTGAAACGCAGATCGGAGTACCTGTCTTCAAGTTCCGAGGTCATGAGCACCGTCACCCCGAGATTGGACAGCGCGGCGATCATGCGAAACAGCGATTCCCGAAAATCCTCGCGAAAGGTCGGGGCCACGGCGAGTTCGAAACCGGAGAGCGAATCGATCACGACACGAGTCGCTTTCATGCTGTGAATGAGGTCAATGAGATGCTGTATGATCTCATCCATGGACAGGTCGAGGGAACGTGTATTGATCAGCCCAATGCTCCCGGCCCGGACCAGATCGTCGATGGTGCGAGTCCGGGACTGGCTCGGAGTCTGCTCAAATGCGACAATGACGCCTGGCTCGCCCCTGCGCACCCCCTCAACCAGAAAGGCCGTGGCCAGGATGGTCTTGCCTGAACCGGACGGTCCGGCGACCAGGAGCGAATACCCCGACGGCAATCCCCCGCCCATCATCTCATCGAGACGCGGCACGCCCATGGCCAGACGCTTCTGCGCGGGTTCCCCACGGTGGGACGTGGGCGCGTGATTGCCGTCATCACGAACTTCCACCGCCGGGAAGACGACGACCCCATTGCCGGTGATGCGGAAAGTATGCATCCCGGGGCGGGTAGCCTGACCCCGCATTTTCAGGATCTGAATCTTGCGCACCATTGAATTCCGGTGGACGCTTTGTTCAAGACATATCAGCCCATCGGCCATTGTGAAGATCGGCGGAGGGCTCGTCTGCGAGGAATATTCACCAATCAGAAAGGTTGTCGTTTCCCATCCCATAAGTTGCATGCCCAGCTGCTGGATGAATTGCTGCTGACTGAGCGGCCCTTCGGACTGATGCTGCGCCTCCAGCATGACCGATCGGATCGAATCGACGAAGACCAGCGCCGGAGAGATGGTTTCGACCTCCTGCGCGATTCGCTTCAAAACCTGAGCGAACGTCCCTGTCGTGATGTCATCCCCCAGGCTGACGAAGCGAACCGACTCGTTGATCTTGTCCGGGTCGAAAAACGAGAACTGCTGCTGGTAACGGAGCATCTTCATGGGCGATTCGCCGAGCACGGTAAAAAAGAGCGCAGGGCGCTCAGGTGTTGCCATGGCGAACATGAGTTGATGCGCCAGCGTCGTCTTGCCGCATCCCGGCGCCCCCACAATGAGGTTGAACGAGAACTCCGGCACCCCGCCGCCAAGGATCGCATCGAGTCCGGGAACGCCGGTGGCGAGGCGGGCTATGCTTACTTTTTGGCTCATACTGTCTTCTCCTGCTCCACCATCTGAGGTTCGACGGCCCAGATCGGAGCCAGAAGGCGCCTGGTCAGGGAATTTCCGATCAAGATGGCGAGTAATTCAATGAAAGTTATCAGCAGAGAACTGCTTGCCTGCGCCGCCGCAACCGGGTCGCGCCCTGCCAGGCGAATGCTGATTCGTACGGGAAGAGATTCGTGATCCATCTGCTCATCCGAACTTGTCAGCCAAGGGAAGGCGGCACTCGTCAGATGCAGGGATCGATTGAGAATGGCATCGACACCATTGCCGCCAATCACGGGTGTCAACTGGGCGGACATCAGGAGCCATGTCTCGGAGGTCGCCCTGGCGATGGCGGGAGTGTCAGGGGAGTCTCCTGCGCGTTGCCTCAGGGTTCTTCGTATCGCTTCGCGACAAAGTTCGCGATCTGTGATTGACATTGGCATGACTCCTGAAACCTGACCCCGGCCTTTCCTTGTGGAATTGCACGGCTCGCGAGTAGGACGTAAAATTTTTTCGTATGACGGCGCTCTAAGGTTCGAATCAGAGCAGAGCTGCATCAGACGCGACTTCGCAGGATGAAGATCACCATAAAAATCAGGATTGAAATTCCAAGAACCCAAAGCAGAGTCCACGCGATCCTTCCGGATTCCTTGTTGCGCACGGCAATCCGCCATTTCTGGTCTTGCTGCAAAAAATCAAATTTGAGCGAATGCAACTTTCCAATATCTCTGGACCTCAAAATATTATTAAAAATGGCATGCCTCTTGTTAACTTTCTGCAATAACATCAGCTCTCCATGTTCGGATATTTGTATATTTATCAAGAGATCGAACATGCAAACGCCAAAAGCGTTCCTGCTCAGCTACATGTTGATTAAGCAATGATCGCGCCATGAGGAGCTTGCAAATATTATTATACAACAGCCTGATTATATAAGTGAAATAAAAAATAGAGTGAGCAGGCGAGAAGAAATTTGCGACCAAATCCGTCGCATTCACCGCAACTGTGATATATGACGGGGCCGGATGGAGAGGATACCCGCGCTCTTGTTGGTCATTTTTTAAAATTTATTTTCAGTACATAGCATTATAATTAAAATGCTCTAAAAATTGAAAAAGCAACGAAACAATATAAGTACCAATATTTAGATGCTTGAATAGTCTCTAAAAATTTCACTGCGTGTCATACATAAATGCGCAGACATGATTTTCAATGAGAATCGAGCCTCAAACTCAACTCAGACCAGGATTCTCACATTGCCAAATTACCATTGGCACAGTCCCCGAAATTATGTCATAAAGATTGATATGATCATGAAGTCAAAATCCAAACGTAACGACTCGCAAGCCTCGAACCTTGAAGCCACGCCGCCAGCGAAAGAATCCGCGAGCCCCGCTTTCCCCATTGTCGGTGTTGGAGCTTCCGCAGGAGGACTCGAGGCCCTGGAGCAATTTTTGCAAAATGTCCCTGAAAAATGCGGACTGGCCTTTGTCATCGTCCAGCACCTTGATCCAACCCACAAGGGACTTCTGCCGGAGCTGCTCCAGCGCGTCACCGCGATGCCGGTACATCAGGTCAAGGACAGGATGCCAGTCAAGCCGGATTGCGTGTACGTGATTCCCCCTAACCATGACATGTCCATCCTACATGGCGTGCTGCATCTGTTCAAACCGGGCGCACCGCGCGGCCTGCGCCTCCCCATCGACTTTTTCTTCCGCTCGCTGGCCGAAGACCAACAGGAGCAAAGTATCGGCATCATCCTTTCCGGCATGGGCTCCGATGGCACGCTCGGACTTCGGGCCATCAAGGAAAAGGCTGGCCTGGCCCTGGCTCAGGACCCCGCCTCCGCCAAGTTCGACAGCATGCCCAGAAACGTCATCAATGCCGGACTGGCCGATATGGTGGCCCCGGTGGAAGAATTGCCCGCAAAACTCCTCGACTTGATGCGGCATGCACGGGTTGTCGCCTCGTTTGCCACCCCGCTTGAGGATAAGACCCAAAGCGGCCTCGAAAAAATCATCCTCCTGCTGCGCGCAAAGACCGGCCATGATTTTTCCGAGTACAAGAAGAACACGCTGTACCGCCGCATCGAACGGCGCATGAGCATTCACCAGATCGACAGGATCATGTCCTATGTCCGTTTTCTCCAGGAAAATTCCCAGGAAGCGGACCTCCTCTTCAGGGAGCTTCTGATCGGAGTGACCAGCTTTTTTCGCGATCCGGCAGCATGGGAGCATCTGCAAAAAAACGCCCTCCCGCTTCTGCTGAAGGCGTGCCCGCCGAACGGCACTCTGCGGGCCTGGTCGCTTGGCTGTTCCACAGGGGAAGAAGCATATTCGCTGTCCATTGCCTTCAAGGAGACCGTGGCTCAGCTGGCGCCGGAGTCGGGCATCAAGCTGCGCGTCTTTGCCACCGACCTGGACAAGGACGCCATCGACAAGGCCCGTCACGGCCTCTATCCGCAGGGAATCGCCGCGGATGTTTCCGCCGATCGGCTGGACCGCTTTTTCGTGCAGGACGGACCTGGCTACCGGATCGGCAACGAGATCCGGGAGATGATCACCTTCGCGACGCAGAATGTCATCATGGACTCGCCGTTCACCAGGCTCGACATCATCATCTGCCGCAACCTTCTGATCTATCTCACGCCCGAACTTCAACAAAGGATCCTGGCGCTCTTCCATTACAGTCTTAACCCGGAAGGAATCCTTTTTCTGGGCAGCTCGGAGGCATTAAGCGGCAGCACCGACCTCTTCGCTACGGTAGACAGCAAGTCCAAGCTCTTCCGGCGACGCGAATCAATCCTGGCGTCCGCGAAAATCGCGTTCCCGTCGTCATTTATCCCGGCCCTGCCGGGTGTTTCACAGGAGACCACAATGCTCAAACCGGAGGTCAATATCCAGTCCCTGGCGGACCAGGTGCTGCTGCAGCGCTTTTCACCGCCAGCCGTGCTGGTCAACACCAAGGGGGATATCCTCTACATCAGCGGCAGGACGGGAAAATATCTTGAACCGGCGGCGGGCAAGGTCAACTGGAACATTCACGCCATGGCTCGGGAAGGATTGCGTTTTGACCTAGGGACCGCCTTTTTGAAGGCCTTAAGACAAAAGGGGGCCGTCATCGTCAAGGGCCTCAAGGTCACAGAAGGCGAAATGGTTCAGACTGTGGATCTGACCGTGCAGGAGATCCAAGATCCCGAGGCGCTTCGAGGCATGGTCATGATCATCTTCACCGATGTGGCGACCCCGCCGAAACAGAAGTCAGTACGTCGTTCAAAGTCGGGTGTGGCGGACAGCGCCAGGAGCATGGAGCTGGAGCAGGAGCTGCATCTTTGCCGCGAGGAGCTTCGGACCACCCGGGAAGAGATGCAGGCCTCGCAGGAAGAACTCAAATCCTTCAACGAAGAGATGCAGTCCACAAACGAGGAGCTCCAGTCCACAAACGAGGAATTGACCACCTCCCGTGAAGAGATGCAGTCACTCAACGAGGAGCTGCAGACGGTGAACGCCGAGCAGCAATCAAAGATGGACGAGCTCGCGCGGATCAATGACGACATGCGCAATCTGCTCAACAGCACGGAGATCGTCACGGTTTTTCTCGACAATGACCTCCACGTCCGACGTTTCACTCCCGGCGCCAACAAGATCTTCAAGCTCATCCCCGGCGATGTGGGCCGGCCCCTCTCCGATATCGCCAACGACCTGCTCTATCCCGAAATGCCCGAACAGGCACAGGAGGTGCTCAGGACTCTGGCATTTTCGGAAAAACAGGTTTCCACCGCCGACGGTCGATGGTATGCAGTGCGCATAATGCCCTACCGGACCATGAATGATGTCATCGCAGGGCTGGTCATAACCTTCACGAACATCACCTCGGCCAAGAAACTTGAGAGAGAACTGCGCGAGGAGAATGACGCGCTCAGGCTTCGGCTCGGCGCAGGAGAATCATCATGAGCACACCCGAGAAACGGAAAAAAGCCGCGTCCGAACTGACGCAGCCAGCGGATGAGCCGATGCGCGCCAGGGATGTCGGCACGCGCCCCTTTCCGCCTGAAATCGAGATGAAGCGACTCGTGCAGGAGCTTGAAGTTCACCAGCTCGAACTGGAGATGCAAAACGAAGAGCTGCGCCAGGCGCAGGACGCGCTTGAAATATCGCGCAATGCCTATGCCGAGCTGTATGACTTCGCTCCCGCGGGCTATTTTTCCTTTGATCCACAGGGGCTGGTGCGCAGCGTCAACCTTCCGGGCGCCGAGTTGCTCGGCCTTGAACGGCAGCGCCTGCTGAACAAGCCCATGAGCCTGTGGATCGCCGACGCGGATGGACGGGAGCAATTTTCGAAGCACTGCGCGGATGTTTTAGACAGAGAGGAAGACGACACCTGCGAAATCTGGCTGCAAAGATCGGACGGGATGAAGTTCTTTGCCCGTCTGCGAAGCATCGCCAAGGATCCGGTTGAAGGAACGCACGGCGTCATCCGGTCCATGATCGTCGATGTGACCGAACAGACGCAGCTGAGAATCGCTCTGCAAAACGCACACGATGAGCTTGAGCAGAAGGTCCGGGATCGAACAAATGAATTGCTTCTGGCCAACGAGCGTCTTGTGCAGGAAATCGGCGTACGCAAAGACACGGAAGAATCCTTGCGCATTGCGTTCATGGAAATCAAGCAGCTGAAAGACCGCCTCCTGGCAGAGAATATCTACCTTCAGCAGGAGGTTGCCCAGAAGTTCAACTTTGGCGAGATCATCGGCCAGAGCAGCGCCATCTCGCAAGTCTTCGACAAGATCGAGCAGATCGCACCCCAGAACACGACCGTGCTGCTCCAAGGCGAGACAGGAAGCGGCAAGGGGGTCGTGGCGCGGGCCATCCATGCCCGAAGTTCCCGCAAGGATCGGCCGATGGTCACCATCAACTGCACTGCGTTGCCGGCAAACCTCATCGAAAGCGAACTCTTCGGGCGGGAAAAGGGAGCCTTTACCGGGGCCAGCGCCCGGCAGATGGGACGCTTTGAACTGGCCAACGGAGGAACCATCTTTTTGGATGAAATCGGCGAGATGCCGATGGAACTGCAATGCAAGCTGCTGCGGGTGATTCAGGACGGCGAGTTCGAGCGCCTCGGGAGCCCGCGCACGATCAAGGTTGACGTACGGATCATCGCGGCCAGCAACCGCAACCTGGAAGAGGAAATCACGAAGGGCAATTTCCGCGAGGATCTTTATTACCGGCTCAACGTCTTCCCCATCACGATCCCGCCGCTCAGGGCACGCAAGGATGACATCCGCCTGCTCGTCAATTTTTTCGTCGCCAAGTTCAACAAGAAGATCGGCAAGAAGATTGAAACCATTCCCAAGGAAGCCCTCGAGACGCTGGAGAATTACGACTGGCCCGGCAACGTGCGCGAACTGGAAAGCGTGATCGAACGGGCGATAATAATCAGCCAAGGACCTTCACTGCGGATGCTGGATCATTTCGACATGCCACTCAAGGCAAGCGAGGCGTCCGGCTCTGACTTGAAGGCTCTGGCGGATCTGGAGCGCGACCACATCCTCCAAGTACTCCAGAAAACAAATTGGCGCGTTGAAGGAAAAGATGGCGCCGCGACCATCCTCGACATCAATCCGAGCACACTTCGTGCCCGCATGAGAAAGTTCGGGGTTCATCGCAACACCGCCTGATACGCCCACTTGCCAGGAATCGGCACCGAAACAATCCACAACCCCATCCCTTTTCGCATGGCCTCCCACTCGTTCGGCAGCCATTTTCCGCACGGACGCCGACAAGCCATAACGGTCACCGCAACACTCCCTGTCATCGTGGACAGAAACTCCAGACTTCCCCGGTTTGCAAAGTTATCCGCACGACACGCTCAGCCAACCTGATGGTTCCCGGCGCGACAATCCCGCGCGAGTGGACTGCCATATATGACGATTTCGCTGAATCTGACGAATTGCGGTGACGGATCGCACATCGCCGGCAACCCTTCATATTAATTTAATCCTTAATAATTCAATACTTATGGAATAAAAACCCGCAATGTCCTTCCGGCACAGGAGTTGCGAGTCAAATTTTGGCCATGTCCGAGCAGACTTGGATTTTATGAAATTTTAAGCAGTTGTCCTTACAATGATAATGAGCAAGACAATCCAATTTTATATCAGGATTTATACCTACATCGGAGTGACAAATTCATTCACATTACGTGTGCAATAATCTTGGATATGAATATGAAAAAATTCAAACGAGGACATCATCATGATAAATGAAAATAAAACAAACAGAAAATGGACGCGATCCTGTGGAATATTTCCATGCTGGGTTCTTCCCCATCAAAAAATGAACGGATTCTGTAATGCTGCTGTCATAAACATAGGTCGAGGCGGATTACTTCTCGAAACGGATATGAAGTTCATCCACGGAGACAGAATGACTATCATTCATCAAGAAAAAGTCGAAAATGATGAGCTGCATATCGACCATGATGTTCATGGCACCGTTCGATGGGGTATGGGCGCCAAGTATTCACTCATGGGACTGTACTATTTCGGCATCGAGCTTGATGAAATTCTGCCGCTCAAACGAGTCGCGAACAATCAATGAGCATCACCAGAACTGTCCCGAATCTTTGCTGGCAAGTAATACGCGGCCTGTCGAGACGGAAAAGTCCGAGACACGCAGACATGATCGAATCAAAAACCGGAGGCTGAAAAGTGTTACACAACAGGTTGTCACCCACCATTGAATCTTTAGCCGAACTGACGGCAACACACCAACCGCCATGCCTGTCCTTGTATCAACCGACGCATCGACACAGCCCGGATAACCAACAGGACCTGATCAGATTCCGCAACTTACTGAAAACAATGGAATCATCGCTCAGGCAAAAATATCCCGAACCCGAGACCAGACACTTTCTGGAGCCGTTTGAAGCGCTCGAGCTTGATCGCGAATTCTGGAATCAGTCGCTGGATGGTCTCGTCGTCTTGAGTGGTGCCGGCGTGTTTAAAGTGTTCCGGCTCAGGCGGCCGGTCGCCGAATTGGCCGTCGTGGCCAACAGCTTTCACGTCAAGCCCTTGCGGCGGTTTTTGCAGTATGTCGGACGTTACCAGATCCTCGGGCTGAGCCTGACCAAAATCCGGCTCTTCGAGGGTGATCTTGGTACGCTGGAAGAGATCGAGCCGCTCCCGGGAGTCCCGCGGACAATCACCGATGCTCTCGGCGCGGAGTTGACCGAGCCGCATCAGACGGTTGCCTCATACGGCGGCGTGAAAGGAGGGATAGGCCCCATGCATCACGGCCAGGGCGGCAAGAAAGACGAGACCGACAAGGACACACAGCGTTTCTTCCGGGCCGTTGATCGCGCGGTGCTTGAGCATCACTCGCGCCCCTCCGGCCTGCCGTTGCTTCTGGCCGCCTTGCCGGAGCATCATCATATTTTCCGGAGCATCAGCCATAACTCATTCCTGATGGAGGGCGGCCTCAATCTCAACCCCTTCGTGCTCAAGACATCCGAGCTGCGCGAACGCGCGTGGGTACTGCTCGAACCGCAGTACCAGAGCTGGCTGACCTCACTGCTCGACGAATACAGGGAAGCGCAGTCTCGCGGATTCGGCAGCGGCGACCTGGGGGAGGTCCTGAAAGGGGCCGCCGCCGGACGGGTCGCGAAGCTCATGATCGCATCCGATCGCGAGATTGCCGGACGAATCGTGGGCGACACGGGCAAGTACGAGCTGGCGGACATGGATGAAACCAGCACCGATGATCTGCTCGATGATCTGGGTGAGCTGGTGGACAAGATGGGTGGTCAGGTGATGGTCATGCCGGCCGAGCAGATACCCGGCAAAACAGGGCTGGCTGCCACCTTTCGATATTGACCGATACTCTAAGGGGGATGCACGTCCATTGATGCGTCCACGGAGAGCACGCTGTCATATATCGCGGATACAGAACATATGATGGATCAAATGAACGGACTTTGTGCGCGATATTTTGAGCTCAATAATTTCAATAATTAATTCAGTGCGTTAATATGATAAAATTATCGGAATTCAGCGGAACGCTTATTGCTCATACCATTGCATCACAAATATATAACAAAAGAGGTGTGTATGAAAATTTTTAGATACTTTTCCGTTTTTTTGCTCGCAGGACTTCTCTTTACAGGCACGTCTTCCTGTTTCGCACAGGGCACGACAGCAAACCCAGCGCCTGATGTCGATGGATTCGTATGGCTCAAGTCATCCGATCCGGAAAAAAAGGCATTCCTGTTCGGGGCAGGGACAGCCATCGCCCTAGAATACCAGATGCGGGAGAAACGTGCGGAAGAGCCGTCCAAGTTCATCAAGGGCTGGGTCGAGGCTTTTGGCGACATGAGCTGGGCGGAAATGGCTTCCAAGCTTGACACGTACTATGAAGCAAACCCCGACAAAGCAAACAGACTGGTATTCGATGTGCTTTGGCATGAAATGATCAAACCCAATCTGAAAAATTAAGGACATGAATATGCAAAAACTACTTTTCGCCTTCATCATAATGCTTCTTTTGAGCGCTTCCGCCTGCACAAACATGTCCCGCACGCAGCAGGGAGCATTGTCCGGAGGTGCCATCGGAGCCGGTGCCGGCCTTGGGATCAGCGCACTTACGGGAGGCTCTCTCGGAGCAGGCGCCCTGATAGGCGGCGCACTGGGCGGAGTCGCAGGCGGCATTTACGGGAATCAGAAATAATACAACAGCTCAGTGAGCAATGGAGTTACCATGAACGGATTTATTGAAAAGCACATGCCGGGCAAAACACACGGAGTCTTTCTGCTCGTTATGCTGGCGATGATGTGCATGTTCTCAAGCGCCGCGATGGCAAGAACTGGCGATGAGATCGACAAGTATGCCGACATTACGCTGCAGCGCTTCTATAAAGAGGTCAACGGCGGCAAGGAGATCGCTCAGGAGGCAAAAGCCCTCCTGATCATGTCCGATGTCACCAAGGCGGGCTTCATGATTGGCGGAACCTACGGTCAGGGAGCCCTTCGCGTACACGGCAAGACCACCGGATACTACAATCTCATCGCCGGATCCTATGGATTCACCATTGGCGCGGAACAGATGGATATCATCCTCGCCTTCATGACCCAGAAGGCTCTTGACGAATTTATCAAGATTGACGGCTGGGAAATCGGCGTCACAGGCAACGTCGCGTTCATCGACGTCGGCGGCGGCAAGAGACTTGATACCACGTCGCTTAAAGACCCTGTTGTAGCCTTTGTGTTCAATCCCGCGGGGCTGATGGTCGATGCGTCCCTGAAGGGCGCGAAGTTCACGAAGCTCAACAAATAGCTCTCATTCGCAGCGCAAAGCAGGGTCGCGTGCCCGCAAGATGCGATCCCGCTTTGCCCGGCAAGGAAGGAAATAATCATGGGACTCATACTTACCATCGTACTGGTTGTCATACTCATTGGTGCCTTGCCGACATGGCCGCACAGCAAGAGTTGGGGATATTACCCCAGCGGCGGACTCGGACTGATCCTTTTGATCGTGCTCATTCTGCTGCTGATGGGACGAATTTGAGGCGATTCAGGCCTCTCCACTTTGTCCGCCAGCACCGCGCATGACATCTTTCCAGGGATCCATAAACATTGAGGGACACACCATGGACACACAACATTCGACCGACACAAACCTGAAATCCTTGATGGGAATGCTGGAAAACAAGGACGGACTGATCCGTCAGAAAGCGCGGATAGCGTTGGTGGAAATGGGCGATTCCGCCGTCATCCCCCTCTCGGAGGCACTCACGCACTCGAAGCTGGACCAGACCCGCTGGGCAGCCGCCAAGGCGCTCGGCGAGATCGTCGATGTCAGATCAATACCGGCTCTGGTGAACGCGCTTGATGATAAGGACACCGACGTGGCCTGGCTTGCGGGAGTGGCCTTGAAAAAATTCGAGAAGGCGGCCTGGAAAATCCTGCTGCAGAAACTGATCGAAAGCGGAGTGGATTCCGTAAGACTGCGCAACGGAACGCGTCATGTGTTCAGCGGTCAAAAGGAGGAAGGATTCAACGATCTGCTCGAAGAGCTCATGACCGCCCTCGAAGACACGGCGCTCCCGGAATCGAGCGCGATCGTCGCAACGGAAATCCTGAAGCAAATGAGGAGCGATGACGCTGATTGGGACTGAGCGATTTCAGCCGCGCGCCTTCAAGAACGACAACATGTCACTGACCGATACCGGAGAAACTCTATGGAAAATTTCATGAACATTTTTAAAATCATTCTCTGCACCCTGCTGCTGGCATCACTTGTCAGCTGTGCCGGGTCAAGCAAGCAGGAAAGCACCGGGCAGTATGTTGACGATTCCGCCATCACCGCAAAGGTCAAGGCGGCCATCTTTGATGAGGATTCACTCAAATCGATGCAGATCACCGTGGTGACATTCAAGGGCGTCGTCCAACTCAGCGGGTTTGTTAATTCCTCAAAAAGCGTGAACAAAGCCGGGCAGATTGCCAAAAACGTCGAGGGTGTAAAGTCGGTGAAAAACGATCTTGTTGTCAAATAATCTTCTTGTGCATTGCGTACACGTCCCTCTTTGAGCACGACATTCCGCAATGCAGCGAGGACAAATGATGTATCATGCAGCTGCAGGATCTGAAGAATATTCTTCAGATCCGAATCAAACGGAGACAACCACAATGGCCTATACTCACGACAACGTAAAAAACATGAACAAGGAAATGCGGCATATCATGGAACATGCAGAAGCCCTCGTGGAAGCGACCGCAGGAGAACTGGACGATCGTATCGCATCGGCCAGAGCCGCGCTCAAGGATCGCCTGGATTCGGCCAAGAACGAATACGGAGATCTGGAAGTCAAGCTCATGGAAAAAGTCCAGTCAGCCGACGAGTTCGTTCATCTCAAACCATACTATGTCATCGGCGGAACCTTTATCTCCGGCCTGCTCCTGGGTTGGATGATGACCAGGAAATAGCGTGAACAGACTCACAACCGGGATTTTCGGATTCACGGGAGCGGCAACCCGACTCGGCGGGGTTGCCACCCAAATCCTTCAGGACCGCCTGGAACTGCTGGCCCTTGAATTGCGCGAGGCCAAAATCCGGTTCGTGCAGGCATTGGTCCTGGTCTGTCTGGGCGTGGTATTTTTCCTGCTCGGCCTCGTGCTGCTGGTTTTGGCCGGAGTGTACGAACTGCCTTCTGAATGGCGGATCTATGGGCTCGCGACCCTGGCCGTGGCCAGCCTGATCGCGGGAGTGGTCGCCTTTCGGGCTCTCTTCCGAATTCTGGGACAAAGCCCCTTGGCCTTTGAGCAGAGCGTGGCAGAACTCAAAAAGGACGCGACATGTTTCTTGACCAAAAAATAAATCTGATTCGGGATGACAAGGCCAGACTCGGCATTTGCTGCGACCTGCATCGGCAACTGGTCCATATCGAGCTTCGGGCACTGGTGTCCGGAGCGCTCCACACAGCCTCAAATGTCGCCATGGGACTTGCCGTGCTCCAACAGGTCATTCAGTTTTTGCGTAACCGCAAAAACAGCCGTCAGTGACACCCACCTTGCCTATTTCACGGACAACGGTTGGCAAGGATGAACCGCTTCGAGTCCGACAATTTTCTCGCGATAGCGCGACACCGCGCATGAATGGCGCTTATGTAACGCATTCTTGCTAAAGTCCGCGTAGTTCACTTCTCCATTCATGCGTGAGGTCGCAACCGCGAGTCGAAGATACCCCTCCCTGCACTTCATGCTGCCGTGCCGGGAGGGGAATTATATCTTGGGACAGTCCCTCCCCCTTCCTGAAGCTCATGAGATCCACGTGCGTGTTCCATAAACACAAGGCCGATCCATGCAGCCCGCATTTTGTTCTGAATGTTTCACAATGATACAGCATGATGAAATAAATATTAAAGTACCACAGGAGTGTTTCATGACCTCTCAAGAATCTGCCACAGCTTCAAGGCCGCCATCCGCGGCCGCTGACAGCAAGGTCAAAGGATCTCTCGGTCTTGCGTTGCTGGTAGCTTTGGTCGTGGGGTCAACCATCGGAAGTGGTATTTTCGGACTGCCGCAAAACATGGCCGCGGGCGCCGGAGCCGGAGCGATCCTCATCGGCTGGGCCATTACCGGAGCTGGCATGCTCATGCTCGCTCTCGTCTACCAGAGCCTTGCGCTCCGGAAGCCCGAACTCGACAATGGCGTGTATGCGTATGCTCGAGCCTTGTCGGGCGAATATGTCGGCTTCAACTCGGCCTGGGGCTACTGGATCAGCGCATGGATCGGCAATGTCGGCTATCTGGTGGCCGCTTTCGGTGCTCTTGGCTACTTCTATCCCGCCTTTGGCGAAGGAAACACGCTGAGTTCGGTCATTGGCGCCTCGGTCGTCGTATGGGTCGTGCATGTCCTGGTTCTGCGCGGAATCCAGGGCGCAGCGGTGCTCAACGCCGCAGTCACCCTCGCCAAGATCGTACCGCTGGTGCTTTTCATCATCCTGGTGGCCATGGCCTTCCAGGTCGACACCTTCAGTTTCAATTTCTGGGGAGATCCCAAGCTTGGATCGGTGCTTGATCAGGTCAAAAGCACGATGCTCGTGACGGTCTGGGTCTTCATCGGCATTGAAGGCGCAAGCGTCTACTCCGCGCGAGCTCGACAGCGGGCTGACGTAGGACGGGCCACGGTCATCGGCTTCCTGATCACTCTCATGCTGCTCATGGCCGTCTCGCTCCTCTCGCTTGGAATTTTCGCGCAGCCGGAATTGGCGGAACTCAAGAATCCCTCCATGGCCGGTGTGCTTGAAAAGGCGGTGGGCACCTGGGGCGCGATACTGATCTACATCGGTCTCATCGTGTCGGTTGGCGGCGGATTTCTGGCCTGGACGCTCCTCGCTGCTGAATCGCTCTTCACTCCGGCCGAAGACGGGGTCATGCCGACCTGGCTTGCGCGTCAAAACGACAAAGGCGTGCCTGCAAATGCCCTGTGGCTGACCAGCTCCATGGTGCAAATCTTTCTGATGCTGACACTGTTCTCGAAAGCATCCTATCTTGCCCTGATATCCCTTTCCACCGCGATGATCCTCATCCCGTATTTGTTTAGCGCCGTGTACGGGCTGTCATTGACGTTGCGGAATAAAAGCCGACACGGCGGCGGAAGCGCCCGGTTGGGCCGCGATGCTCCGGTCGCAGCCCTGGCCACGATCTACTGCCTCTGGCTGCTCTATGCCGCCGGACTGAAATACCTCCTGCTCAGCGCCCTGCTCTATGCGCCTGGTGCCGTGCTGTACCTTGTAGCCAAACGTCAGCGCGGCGAGCGTGCGTTCACCGCCCGGGAACGCTTCGTTCTCGCAGTGCTGATCGTTCTTGCCCTGGCGTCCGCCTATCTGCTCGCAACCGGCCGCCTCAGCCTGTGAATCAGGCCCAAGTGACCCGGTCCAGGCAATTCATGAAACGGACTGCAACAATGGAGAATACAATGGTTCCTTCGAAAGGACTTCACTCAGAGGTCGGACGGCTGCGCAAGCTGCTGGTCTGTCGACCTGGCCTTGCCCAGAAGCGCCTGACACCGGCAAACTGTCATGACCTGCTGTTCGACGACGTGCTGTGGGTGGCGCAGGCCATAAACGATCACGATACATTCACCAATGCCATGACCGAGCGCGGCGTCGAGGTTCTCGAATTACACGATCTGCTCACGGATACGCTCGGCGATCCGGCAGCGCGCGCCTGGTTGCTCGACCGCAAGCTCGGCCCCGATTTCATCGACGAGGAGACAGCCCTGCAACTACGGCCCTGGCTTGAAGAACTGCCCGAGGCAAAACTCGCCGAGCATCTGATCGGAGGTCTGTCGCGAGCCGAATTGCCTTTCGACCCCAAGGGGTTGCTGGGGCACTTTACGAATCCTGCCGATTTTCTTCTCCCTCCGCTGCCCAACATTCTGTTCACACGCGACACCAGTTGCTGGATCGGGGAGGGCGTGGTGCTGTGCCCGATGTTCTGGCCCGCGCGCAGGCAGGAAACGCTGCTCATGGCCGCAGTGTATCGCTTTCATCCCATGTTTTCCGGCCAGGTCCGGGAATGGTGGGGCGATCCGGATCAGATTCATGGACAGGCCACCATCGAGGGCGGCGATGTCATGCCCCTGCGCAACGGTGTCGTGCTGATCGGCATGGGCGAGCGAAGCTCTCCGCAGGGCGTCAGCCAACTGGCCCGCAGCCTGTTCGCGGGCGGCGCGGCGACCACCGTGCTGGCCGCACAGATTCCCAAGTCGCGCGGCGCGATGCATCTCGATACTGTCTGCACCTTTTGTGACGTCGATCTGGTGACCGTCTTTCCCGAGATGGTTGATGCGATCCGAGTCCACACTCTTCGACCCGGCAAGCGGGAAGGCACGCTCGATGTCCGGAGCGAATCAAAGCCCTTCCTCGATGTGGTCGCCAAGGCCATTGGTGTTCCAAAACTGCGCACGGTGGCAACCGGCGGCGACACCTACGAGGTCGAACGCGAGCAATGGGACGATGGCAACAACCTGCTCGCCCTCGCTCCGGGCGTGGTGATGGCCTACGAACGCAACACCTACACCAACACCCTGCTGCGCAAGGCCGGAGTGGAAGTGATCACGATCTCGGGCGCGGAACTGGGCCGGGGCCGTGGTGGGAGCCACTGCATGTCGTGCCCCATCGAACGTGACGAGGTCTAGGCTCGCATCAGGCCAAAGCGATACATTCTTTAAAACGGGATACACACATGAGTTTCAATCTACGCAACAAGAGTCTGCTGGCCCTGAAGGATTTCTCTCCAAGAGAAATCCGATTTCTGCTCGATCTGGCCAGGGAAATGAAGCGCTCCAAATATGCCGGCAATGAAATCCCTCGTCTGAAGGGCAAGAACATTGTTCTCATTTTCGAAAAATCTTCGACACGCACGCGCTGCTCTTTCGAAGTGGCAGTGCACGACCAGGGGGGGCATGTCACCTACCTTGATTCGGCCGGTTCCCAATTGGGGCACAAGGAATCGCTCAAGGATACTGCCCGCGTTCTGGGTCGATTGTATGACGGGATCGAGTACCGGGGATTCAATCAGACCGCTGTCGAAGATCTGGCCCGTTTTTCCCATGTGCCAGTCTGGAACGGCCTGACCGATGAATCACACCCCACGCAGGTTCTGGCCGACCTGCTGACCATGGAGGAGTTCGGGGACAGGCCGCTGCATGAAATGTCCTTTTGCTATCTGGGGGATGCCCGCTTCAACATGGGCTGCTCCCTGCTGGTCGGCGGAGTGCAGATGGGCATGGACGTGCGCATTGCCGCGCCCAGTGGATTTCAACCACCGCCGCCGCTCCTGGAGGAAATGCGTACGCTTGCGCAGACCACCGGAGCTCGCATCACCATCGAAGCTGATCCTCTGAAAGCCGTCGCGGGCGCGGATTTTCTCTATACGGACGTCTGGGTTTCGATGGGAGAGCCGGATGACGTATGGAAAGAGCGTCTTGAGCTGCTGCTGCCCTATCAGGTCAACACCGGCCTGATGCAGGCAACCGGCAAACCGCACACGCGGTTCATGCATTGTTTGCCCGCGTTCCATAATCTCGAAACCGAGGTCGGCCGCGAAGTGCACGAAAAATACGGCCTGAGCGAACTTGAAGTGACCGAGGACGTGTTCGAGTCCGAAGCCTCCATCGTCTTCACCCAGGCCGAAAACCGGATGCACACCATCAAGGCCGTGCTCGTGGCCACGCTCGCATGAAATTATTCACACCAGGAGGCCGCTCATGAAACTGGTCGTCGCCCTTGGGGGCAATGCCTTGTTGCGCCGCGATGAGGCCCCGACTTCCGAGAACCAATTGGAAAATATCCGCCGAGCGGCCTCACAGCTTGCCCGCGTGGCATCGTCGCACCAACTGGTGCTGACGCATGGCAACGGCCCGCAAGTGGGCCTGCTGGCGTTGCAGGAGGCCTCCTACAGGGAGGTGGAAGCCTACCCGCTGGATGTACTGGGAGCGCAAACAGATGGAATGATCGGCTATCTGCTTGAACAGGAGCTTTGCAACCTGCTGCCTGTCTCGCGCGTGGTGACCACCCTGCTGACGCGTGTGGAGGTGGATCCCAAGGACCCGGCCTTTAAAAACCCCAGCAAGCCGATCGGTCCCGTGTATACACAGGCCGAGGCGCAGCGCGTCGCCGCTGAGAAGCACTGGTCCCTGGCGCCTGATGGAGACGGCGTTCGCCGCGTGGTGCCTTCGCCGCAACCCATGCGCGTACTCGGCATGGATCCGATTCGTTGGCTGCTCGAACGTGGCGTGCTGGTCATCGCTGCCGGCGGTGGCGGCATCCCTGTCGCGCGGGGCGCTGATGGCCGCAGCCTGCATGGCGTCGAGGCCGTTATCGACAAGGATCTGTGCAGCTGCGTGCTGGCGCTTGAGCTGGAGGCCGACTGTCTGGTCATCGCCACCGACGTGGACGCGGTTTACCTTGATTGGGGCAAGCCCGGTCAACGCGCGCTGGGAAAAGTGACTCCGCAGGAGCTGGCACGACACAGCTTCCAGGCGGGATCGATGGGGCCAAAAGTCGAAGCAGCCTGCCATTTTGCCCGCTCCTCTGGAAAAAAGGCGGTGATCGGTTCTCTTGACCGGATTGAGGAAATGCTTGCAGGGCGCGCCGGGACCGAGGTCAGCGCAACACCATGAACAGTGATTCTCGCATGCGCGGGGGCACGGGCACGCTCCTCTGTATTGTCGCCATGACTCTTCTGTCCGGCTGCGCCTCCATGGCTCCGCTTTATGAAGCACCCGCCTTGCCGGTGACTTCCGTTTACGCTCCTGAAAACGCGCAGGACGGAGTGCTGGCCTCGGCCATCGGCTGGCGCGACTATTTCATCGACCCGCAATTGCAGAACCTGATCCAGCGTGCGCTGGACAACAACCGCGATCTGCGAACCGCAGTGCTGCGGGTCGAGGAGGCGCGGGCCGTCCATGGCATCCAGCGCTCGGAGCTTTTTCCGACTGTCGGACTCCAGGCCGGTGAAGACCGTTCGCGGACTCCGGCCGATCTGAACATGACCGGCAAGACGCTTTTCGCCAGCCAGTTTCAAGCCGGACTGGGCATGGCCAGCTGGGAACTTGATTTCTGGGGGCGCGTACGCAGCCTGCAGGACGCCGCGCTGGAAAACTATCTGGCCACCGATGCCGCTCGTCGTGCAGCCGCCCTCGGCCTGGTCGCGCAGGTGGGCAACAGCTATTTCAGGTTGCGTGAATTTGATGAGCGCATCGCATTGGCGCATCAGACCATCGCCAGCCGGACAGAGAGTTTGCGCATCTTCACGCGTCGCGTGGAGGTGGGCTCGACATCGCGGTTCAGCCTGACCCAGGTGCAAACGCTGCTGACACAGGCACAAGCGCTCGGAGCGCAACTGGAACAGGAACGTGAAGCACAGTTCCATGCACTGACGCTCCTGGTCGGGGCGACCATTGATCTGCCACCCGAACAGGATCAGTCCGGCGAACGAAACACCCTTGTCCGAGTACGCCCCGGCCTGCCTTCCGACCTGCTCTTCCAGCGCCCCGACATCGTTGCCGCCGAACATCGGTTGAAAGCCGCCAATGCCAACATCGGGGCGGCGCGGGCGGCTTTTTTCCCGCGCATTGCCCTGACCGGTTCCCTCGGTACGGCAAGCGCCGAACTCGACGATCTGTTTGCCGCCGGCAGTCTGGCCTGGATTTTTTCCCCAAGCATCTCGCTGCCCATCTTCGACGGCGGGCTCAGGTCCGCCAACCTGAGCCTCGCCGAAATACGTCTCGACATGAACGTGGCCAACTACGAGAAAACCGTACAGGCCGCTTTCCGTGATGTAGCCGACGCCCTTTCGGCTCGCCATTGGCTTGCACTGCAGGTTTCCATCGCCCAGACGGCGCTGGAGACGCAGACCGAGCGGGCGCGGCTTTCGCAGCTGCGCTACGACAACGGGGCCTCGGCTTATCTGGAGGTGCTCGACGCCCAGCGCGATCTGCTCGACGCCGAGCAACGCCTTGTGCAGATGCGCCGGGCACTGCTGACGAGCCACGTCAGCCTGTATGCCGCGCTGGGTGGCGGATCCATGGATTTTGTTTCCACCCCGGCACGTACTTCTAACCGCACACAAGGCGCGAGCACCCCATGACCACCACCCCTCCAGTCGTCCCTCCGTACACCGTCACGGTCACCGTGACGATTCCGCCTCCTGGCACGGAACCAGCCATTGCGGCGCAGGTTACTCCTGCCAATGCCCCGGCCGCATCGGCCACTCCTGTGGCCGACGTGGCGGTTGCCGCTCCCGACGTGCAGGCTCCTGCAACCGACGTGGCGGTTGCCGCTCCCGGCGAACCAGCTCCTGTGCCCGCCGCAGCGACTGCCGCGCCCGCCGCTCCGGAAGGCAAGCCGTCAGCCGCGGCGGCCACGCCCCCGGTCGCCAACGCCTCCGAGGCTCCTGCTCCGGCGGAGAAGAAACCCGCTCCGGAGGCGAGCCCAAAAGCCGCACCGGCCACCCCGCAACCGCAGAAATGGAAAAAATGGCTGATCCCGCTCGGGATTGCCGCCGTCCTTGTGGCGGCGGGCCTGGTGGCGTGGCAAATGCTGCGCCCCAAAGGGCCCGGCGAGGGTTTCATCAGCAGCAACGGACGCATCGAGGCAACGGAAATCGATGTGTCGTCGAAGTTCAGCGGCCGCGTGCAGGACATCCTGGTGGCTGACGGCGATTTCGTCACGGCAGGCCAGACCCTGGCGCACATGCAGGTGCAAACCCTCGAAGCCCAGCGTGATGAAGCGCAGGCGCGATACCAGCAATCCCTCACCCTGGTGGCGAGCGCCGAAGCGCAGGTCGCCGTGCGTGAAAGCGACCGGCACGCCCTGCAGGCGCTCGTTGCGCAGCGAATGAGCGAACTCGACGCCGCCCAGCGGCGACTTGCGCGCTCGGAAACGCTGACTGGCGAGGGCGCGTCGTCGGAACAGGAGCTTGATGATGATCGCGCCCGCGTGCGCAGCGTGCAGGCCGCGGTTGTCGCGGCCAAGGCGCAGGTCCAAGCGGCGCAGTCCGCGATCATGGCCGCCCGCGCGCAGGTGGCCGGGACGCGCTCCACGGTTGACGCTGCGCAGGCCACCATCGACCGCATCAAGGTCGACATCGACGACAGCGCCCTGGTCGCGCCACGCGATGGCCGCGTGCAGTACCGCATCGCGCAACCGGGCGAGGTGCTCGCGGCAGGCGGCAAGGTGCTCAATCTGGTCGATCTTGGTGATGTGTACATGACCTTCTTCGTGCCCGAAACCGCCGCCGGGAAGCTGGCGCTGGGCAGTGAAGTGCATATCGTGCTCGACGCCGCGCCGCAGTACGTGATCCCGGCCACGATCTCGTTTGTGGCCAGCACCGCGCAGTTCACGCCCAAGACGGTGGAGACGGTCAGTGAACGGCAGAAACTGATGTTTCGGGTCAAGGCCCGGATCGGCCGCGATCTGCTGCAAAATAACATCACGCAGGTCAAGACCGGCCTGCCCGGCATGGTCTGGCTGAAGCTTGATCCGCAGGCGCAATGGCCGCCCGAGCTCACGGCGAAGGTACCGCAGTGACAGCGAACCCAGGTACTGCGGCACCCGGTGCTACTGCACCCGGTGCCAAGGCACCTGTCGCGCGACTGGCAGGCATCAGCCTGCGCTACGGCAGGACGCTGGCGCTGGACAACGTCACGCTGGACATCCCGGCCGGTTGCATGACCGGATTGATCGGTCCCGACGGCGTGGGCAAGTCCAGCCTGCTGGCGCTCATCGCCGGTGCGCGGGCCGTGCAGCAGGGGCATCTGGAGGCGCTGGGCGGCGACATGGCCGATACGCGCCACCGCGACACGGTCTGCCCGCGCATTGCCTACATGCCGCAGGGCCTTGGCAAGAACCTCTATCCGACGCTCTCGGTGGAGGAGAACCTGCAGTTTTTCGGACGCCTGTTCGGGCACAGCGCCGCCGAGCGCCGCCAGCGCATCGACGAACTGACGGCCAGCACGGGTCTGCGACCGTTCCTGACACGCCCGGCAGGCAAGCTCTCGGGCGGCATGAAGCAGAAGCTGGGCTTGTGCAGCGCGCTGATCCACGACCCCGACCTCCTGATCCTGGACGAACCGACAACCGGCGTCGATCCGCTCTCACGCAAGCAATTCTGGGACCTGATCGGTCATATCCGTCGCGAACGCGGCAGCATGAGCGTCATCGTCGCCACCGCGTACATGGAGGAAGCCGAGCGCTTCGACTGGCTGGTGGCCATGGATGCAGGCAAGATACTCGCCATTGGCACTCCGACCGAATTGCGGACCAACAGCCGGACCGATTCGCTGGAAGCCGCCTTTATCGCCCTGCTGCCCGAGGAAAAGCGACGCGGCCACAGCGCGGTGGTCGTTCCTCCGCTGGCCGCGTCGGACGACACCACCATCGCCATCGAGGCCAGGGGGCTGACCATGCGTTTCGGCGACTTCGTGGCCGTCGATCATGTCGATTTTCGCATCCAGCGAGGGGAGATCTTCGGCTTTCTGGGCTCCAACGGCTGCGGCAAGTCGACCACCATGAAGATGCTGACCGGACTCCTGCCGGCCAGCGAAGGCGAGGCGTGGCTGTTCGGCAAGAAGGTCGATCCGCGCGACATCGATATCCGCCGCCGCGTGGGCTACATGTCGCAGGGCTTCTCGCTGTATGGCGAGCTTTCGGTGCGCCAGAACCTGGTGCTGCATGCGCGGCTCTTTCAGGTGCCGGAGACGGAAATTCCGGGACGTACCCGGGAGATGCTGGAACGCTTCGGCCTCGGGGATGTGCAGGACAGCATGCCCGCGAATCTGCCGCTCGGCATACGCCAGCGCCTGTCACTGGCCGTGGCCATGGTGCACAAGCCCGAAATGCTGATCCTCGACGAGCCGACCTCCGGCGTGGACCCGGTGGCGCGGGACATGTTCTGGCAGCTGATGATCGACCTCTCGCGCCGGGATCACGTCACGATCTTCATCTCCACCCATTTCATGAACGAGGCCGCCCGGTGCGACCGCATCTCGCTCATGCATGCCGGAAAAGTGCTGGTCAGCGACACGCCGGCGAAGCTGACCCTCCGGCGCAAGGCAAAAACCCTGGAGCAGGCCTTCATCATGTATCTGGAAGAAGCTTCGGCCGGTACCGCGCACAAGGACAGCGCGCCGGAAACGGCACCGCTCGCGCCACAGACCAAGGCACCGCTCAAACCGCGTCGCTTCGGTTTCAATTTCGGCCGGGCCTTCAGCTACACGCTGCGCGAATCGCTGGAGCTCCGGCGCGATCCGGTGCGCGGCACATTGGCGCTGCTCGGTACGGCGCTCCTCATGTTCATCATCGGCTACGGCATCAACCTCGATGTCGAGAACCTGTCCTATGCCATGCTCGACCGCGATCAGACCGTGCTGAGCCAGAACTATGCGCTCAACCTCTCGGGTTCGCGCTACTTCATCGAGCGCCCACCCATCAGCGACTACGACGATCTGGACCAGCGCATGCGCAGCGGCGAGCTCTCGCTGGCCATCGAAATTCCACCTGGTTTCGCCCGTGACATCGCGCGGGGCAAACCCGCACAGATCGGGGCCTGGGTCGACGGCGCCATGCCCACACGTGCGGAAACCGTGCGCGGTTACGTCCAGGCCATGCACCAGATGTGGCTGGTCGACATGGCCAAGCACCGCCTGGGCGTCGATCTTGCGGCGGCGAGCACGCTTGAAACCCGCTACCGCTACAACCCCGACGTGAAAAGCCTGCCGGCCATGGTGCCGGCGGTGATCCCCATGCTGCTGATGATGATCCCGGCCATGCTGACCGCCTTGTCGGTCGTGCGTGAAAAGGAGCTGGGCTCGATCATCAACCTCTATGTCACGCCGGTCACGCGCAGCGAATTCCTGCTTGGCAAGCAGTTGCCCTACATCGTGCTGGGCATGGTCAACTTCCTGCTTTTGGCGGCGCTCTCCGTCACGGTTTTCGGGGTGCCGATCAAGGGCAGCTTTGCCACGCTGGCACTGGCGGCGTTCATCTTCGTCATCTGCTCCACCGGCTTTGGCCTGCTGGCCTCGACCTTCACCAAAAGTCAGATTGCCGCCATGTTCGTAACCATGATCGGCACCATCATCCCCTGCGTACAGTTTACCGGTTTGCTCAACCCGGTGCCCTCGCTCGAAGGCGTGGGAGCCTTCATCGGCCGCATCTATCCGGCGACGCATTTCCTGACCATCAGTCGGGGCGTGTTCAGCAAGGAGCTCGGACTGGCCACCCTGGCCCCTTCGTTCTGGCCGCTGCTGGCCGCCGTGCCGGTCATACTTGGGCTGGCCATCGTGCTGCTCAGAAAACAGGAGGCGTGACCTCATGATCCGGATCAAGAATGTTTTCCGCCTGGGTGTGAAGGAGCTGTGGAGCCTGGTACGTGATCCGATCATGCTGGTGCTGATCGCCTATACCTTCACCTTCTCGATCTACGTGGCGGCCACCGCCATGCCGGAGAGTCTGCACAATGCGCCCATCGCCATCGTCGACGAGGACGGTTCACCCCTGTCCGCGCGCATCGTCTCCAGTTTTTATCCGCCACGTTTCAAAACGCCGGTCATGATCACGCTGGCACAGATCGATTCCGGCATGGACAGGGGCGACTACACCTTCGTGCTGGACATCCCGCCGGGATTCCAGCGTGATGTGCTGGCCGGGCGTGTGCCGGCGATCCAGCTCAATATCGATGCCACGCTCATGAGCCAGGCCTTCACCGGCAACGGCTACATCCAGCAGATTGTCGCCAGCGAAGTCGGCGAATTCGTCCAACGTCACAAAAGCTCCGCTGTGCCGCCAGTGGAACTGGCGTTGCGCATGCGCTTCAACCCCAATCTGGAAAAGTCCTGGTTCGGTTCGCTGATGGAGATCATCAACAACGTGACCATGCTGTCCATCATCCTGACCGGCGCGGCGCTGATCCGCGAGCGTGAGCACGGCACCATCGAGCATTTGCTGGTCATGCCCGTAACACCAGCAGAGATCATGCTGGCCAAGGTCTGGTCCATGGGGCTGGTCGTGCTGCTTGCTGCGATGGTGGCGCTGGTGTTCGTGGTGCAGGGCGTCTTGCAGGTCCCGGTGCAGGGTTCGGTGGCCTTGTTCATTGCGGCCGCTGCGCTGCATTTGTTCGCAACGACGTCCATGGGCATCTTTCTGGCGACGCTGGCCCGCTCGATGCCCCAATTCGGCATGCTGCTGGTGCTGGTGCTGTTGCCGCTGCAACTCCTTTCGGGCGGTGCCACTCCACGCGAGAGCATGCCGGAGCTGGTTCAGAACGTCATGCTCATCGCACCCACCACCTATTTCGTATCGGCGGGACAGGCCATTCTGTACCGCGGAGCAGGCATCGGCGTGGTCTGGCCCCAGTTTCTGGCCATCGCCGCGATTGGCACCCTGCTGTTCTTCGCCGCCCTGGCGCGATTCCGAAAAACGATCAGCCAGATGGCGTGATGGTCGCGATCGACCCTGACATGCGAATACCCGTCACATATCGCGACGTTGTCATATGCAATGGGCGTTGCTGTTTCTAAAAATTCAAATCAGGGTATCTTTATTTTAATTTAGTATTATAATTCATATTTTTAAAATATTTTTCCAATTAATTTTCATTTGGTGCATTTGTTGCTGATTCATAAAATAGCAAACATGCCAATGTCACTCGATCAATAATTTTATTTTCTGAGTCAATCGTAACAATATTCAAAAGGACAATAAATTATGCTCGCTCAAGCAAAAACACTTGAAGGTTTGAAATTACTCAGCCTCGACGGAGAAATAGGTAATATAAAAGATTTTTATTTTGACGATCAGCACTGGGCGATTCGATATCTTGTTATAGACACAGGAAATTGGCTTATAAGCAGAAAAGTACTTATATCACCATATTCACTTACATCTATAGATGTAAAAAATGAAACTATTTTCATTGATTCTACAAAAGAGCAAATTGAAAAAAGCCCATCAATTAATTCTGACAAACCGATTTCGCAACAGTTTGAGAATGATTACTATGGATTTTACGGATTCCCAATGTATTGGGGTGGCCCATACATGTGGGGCCCATCTCCATACATCGTACGCGACAAAAATTTATGGAAGAAATTTTCAAACGGCGAGCAGGCCTGGGATCCTCACTTGCGCAGCACGCGTGAAGTGAGTGGCTATGGCATTCATGCCACGGACGGGGAGATCGGCCATGTCGTCGATTTCATCATTGATGATGATACGTGGGCGATTCGATATCTCGTCATTGACACCCAGAACTGGTGGCCGGGTAAAAAAGTTTTGGTATCACCACTCTGGATCGAACGCGTGAGTTGGGAAGAGTCGCAGATCTTCGTCAAGATATCCCGCGAGACCATCAAAGAATCTCCGGAATACATCGAGGAAGACATGCTCAGTCGCGAATATGAGATCAGACTTCACCAGCATTACAATCATCAAGGATACTGGGTCGAATAATCACTCGCCCAGCAGTTTTCCTTCAAAATATGAAAATAAAATTAAAAAATAATAACATATAAGAAGAAAACTTTTATTTTTTTGTGTAAAAAAGAAATTCAATATGTCATTTTGAATAATTTATACACTATTCATACTTCATAATCTCAAATGCATGACAGATATTGAATAAAAACGCTCATTGAAAAAGAAGAATATAGAAGGAGGTGATGAAGATGCCAAACAAAGATGGAACAGGCCCAAAAGGTCAGGGGCCGAAAGACGGTCATGGTAAAGGTAAGGACAAGGGCAAAGGCGATACCCCTGGTCAAGGTCCGATGACTGGAGGAAAGAAAGGAACCAAGGATAACGTCAAAAAATAAGCCGGATTTACAAACGAGAATTGAGAAAATGCGAACAGTCGCATGAGCGCAGACCAAAAAGGCCGGGCCAGCATGAACGTTGGTCTTGATATCTTGCGGCCCGACCTTTTTGGCTCGTTATGCGGAGCGTTAAAAAGCAATAAACTCGAAGCCATGCCGGCAACGCATAACTCGAACTGAAAGAAGGAATTTCATGGAAAAAAACCATACAGCGGTAGGTGTTTTCAATACCCATATCGAAGCGGAAGCGAGCATCAGAGAGCTCCAGCAGTCAGGTTTCGACATGAAAAAACTCTCCATAGTGGGCAAGGACTATCAAACTGAAGAGCATGTCGTCGGCTATTACAATACCGGCGAGCGCATGATGGTATGGGGGAAACAGGGAGCGTTTTGGGGCGGCCTGTGGGGCATGTTGTTTGGCTCGGCCCTCTTTGTTGTGCCAGGCATCGGCCCCCTCCTCGTATTTGGCCCGCTGGTCGGGTGGGTTGTCGGAGCTCTGGAGGGTGCAATTGTCGTTGGAGGACTGAGCACCCTGGCTGCGGCGCTGTTCAGTATCGGTATCCCAAAAAATAGCTGCCTGCAGTATGAGACAGCCCTCAAATCGGACAAATACCTCGTGATCGCTCATGGCTGTTCAGACGAGACGGCCAAGGCCAAAAGCATCCTCGAAACCGGCGGGGCGTCGAATATCGAAGTTCATCCTGTCATACACAGCTATATCGCATAGCCAAACATCCCGACGTGTTGCATGGCGACACGCCGGAACATCCGCAAAATCAAGGAGTCAATATGAACAGACAAAAAAATTCGCACGTAGATCTGATCTCCAGCCTTCTGGCTGACTGCAAAAAACCCGAAGACCTTGTTGGCGAAGACGGGCTGCTCAAGCAAATGTCCCAAGCCTTGACGGAGCGAACCTTGCAAGTCGAAAGCGCCCAGGCAGGCATTTTACCGATCCGTAAATTCGATCACGATTGCAAGATTCCTGCATCCCGTCAGATTCGAGAATAGGTGACGCTGTCTTTTTCAAACTCATCGAGGACATCGGCACTCAAGGACGGGACAATCTTCGGATTCATATTCACGAATGTTTCCGTGGTGACGAGGTAGTTCTTTTTAGTTTCCAGTTCCCTCTCAAATGAAAAGCTGGCGATCTGCTGAAACAGATATTGTATATCCGCAGGAGTAAATCCACGGGTCATCTCGACTACGCGACCAATGTCAACCTTGCCTGCATTTATTTTCGAAAGATAATATTCAAGAATGGTCCTTCTTCCGGCGTCGTCCAGTCCGCCAACCGGTATGATGCAATCGAACCTTCCGGGGCGCAGCATCGCCGAATCGAGTTGCCGAATGTAATTGGTGGCGCAGACGAGCAGGATCTTGCTGTTTTCATTCTTGAACAGCGGAATTTGCTTCAGGAACTCATTCGTGATGGACTTGTCGATCCTGTCTCCCATGTCGCGGCTGCCCGCGAGCTCCTCGAATTCGTCAATGAAGAGAACCACCCGGTCGAGACCTCTGACTTCTTCCATGACATGCCGCAAATTCGCCCCGATCTTCTCAACCCCGTTTGCCATGAGCATGCTGGGCATGATCTCAATGTACCACCAGGACAGGACTCCGGCGATGGCCTTGACGAAATGCGTCTTGCCTGTGCCCGGAGGGCCGAAAAACACAATCGCCTTGGGCGGGACAACGCCATGTTTCGTCGCCAGCCCCTCCTCTGTCAAAGGAAGGATGACCCGGCGCTGAATCAACTGTTTCGGAGGTTGGGAGTCGGAAATGGTGTTCCAAAGGTCGCTGCTGATGGTTTGAGCTCCCATCTCACGCAGCGTATCTTTACGTTGCTGCGTAAAGTACTCGTCAGCTGCCTGATCCGTGTTTTCTAATAAATCGATGCAGGAAGTTCGCAGACCAACATCCCTGCCCAATTTTTCAGATAGAATCCATTTATGTTTTAATATTTTTGACCAGATATCAGACGCTATTTCAGGCTCATATATCATTCCACTCAATTCAAAAATTTTATTTGAGCACTCTTCAAACGACAAACTTTCTATTTTATTCATAATTATTACTAAACAACAATATAAAAATAATCAACATCTTTATTTCAATTTATATTAAAACATAAATTATGAATAATAAGCAATAAATAGACATGCATGAATTAACAATAATTTTATAATACGGTTAATTTGAATATGAAAATCTAAAGAACAATACGTAGAGAAGTGCTCGAAGCCTTTCGCAACATCTTGCAGTTGCGCCATATATGGCGGGTTCAGCCACCCGTCTTCCTCGCCCACCTCTCGAAACGCCATATTTTTGTCTTTATAATCATTGCGTTACCGCACACCAACAATCCGTCAAGTCTGGCACGTTCGTTGCGATATACCTCATGCCCCCTAAAATGCGCCGCGCCACATTTCATAAAAATGCGGGGTTGTGAAAAAGTGGGAAGAATTTGAAGTCTTTTACATAAAAAGGAGAAGTGTATGAAGTCCAGCACGAAAAATCAGACGGAAGGCGTTTACCATGAGGCCAAAGGCAAGATCAAGGAAACCGTCGGAAAGATTATCGACGACCCCTCCTTGGAATCTGAAGGACTCGTGGAAAAAGTAGCAGGCAAGGTGCAGAAAAAAGTCGGAAAGGTGGAGAAGGTTTTGGAAGAATAGCCGAGCTTAGGACTCCCTTTCGCCCTTCATTCAGCCACCACGAATGCGCAACATGCTCAAGACGGTGATCAAAGCCCCGGAGAGTGAATGTGCTCTTCGGGCAACCTCCTCCCAAAAAATTTAAAAAAGGTTACATTTTCATGAAAACGACACTTCTTCAGTCCCTGCTTCTCGCAACGGCGGCACTCTTGATCCTCGCCATGCCTTTGCATGCGGCCCAATCGGATCGTGACATAGAAGCATCCGCCAAACAGTCACATGTATTCAAAAAATACCTGCAGGATGATGACATCAAAATCGAGTCCAAGGATGGGGCAGTCACCATGACAGGCAGTGTCTCCGGAAGCTACCACAAAGCCCTGGCCCAGGAAACCGTGACCAATCTTCCCGGAGTCAAAAGCGTGGACAACAGACTCGAGCTCAAGGGCGCCGCACCCTCCACGAACACAGACGCATGGGTGCGCGACAATGTCGTTGCGACACTTTTGTTTCACCGTAGCGTCAGCCCCACCACAACACAGGTCAATGTCAAAGATGGCGTGGTGACTCTTAAAGGAGAGGCCTCCAATCAAGCTCAAAAGGAATTGACCACCGAATACGCGATGGATGTCGAAGGCGTGAAGGACGTCAAGAATGAAATGACCGTGGCGAATGCGCAAAAAAAGGCCGACGACAAAAAGCAGACCATCAGCGAAACAGTTGATGACGCATCCATCACCGCCCAGGTCAAGATGACGCTTCTCTATCACCGCTCGACCAGCGCCCTCAAAACCAAGGTCGAAACCCTGGACGGCGTGGTCACGCTGACTGGTGAGGCAAAGAACGCGGCTGAAGCGAATCTGGCCACCAAACTTGCCAACGATGTGAACGGTGTGAAGGAAGTCAAAAATCAGATGAGCGTCAAATAACGTTCGAGCAACAAACGGGAGTTGTCATGAAAACATTAAGCATAGTCGGAATCCTGCTGATCGTCATTGGAATAGCGGCCTTTGCTTACCAGGGCATCACCTACACGACCCAGGAAAAAGTCGTTGATCTCGGCCCGCTCCAGATGACGGCTGAAAAAACACGGACGATACCGCTGCCCCCGATCATGGGAGGGATCGCCCTCGCGGGCGGCATCGTCCTCCTGATTGTGGGAAAAAGGAACACTTAGCGGAAGATTCGTCCTGCCCAGAGCAAACCATATCTTCTTTCATTAGAAATAATCCGTGGAGGACAAAATGTTATATACTATCGCCGGCGTACTTGTAATTTTGTGGCTACTTGGGATTGTCAGCGGTTACACAATGGGTTCTTTTATCCACATACTTCTTGTTTTTGCCATCATTGTTATCCTTGTAAACTTCATTCAGGGAAGACGCACACTCTAATAAATAAGGAGAATAAAATTGAAAAAATGTACTTTAGGCATTGCATGCATATTCTTTTCATCGATTTTCGGAAACATTGCCTCTGCGCAGGAACCGGCGTTATCGTACTTCATAACTCCATATGTCGGTTACACATGGTATGATAACGATCAAGATGTCGATAACAATCCTGCTTACGGGCTACGCCTCGGGTACAATTTCACGAAGTATTTCGGGCTGGAAACATCCGTGGAATACACCGACACGAACTATGACACAGACAACGATTCCCGATCGGTCAACATCGGAAACTATCGACTGGACGGCATCTTCAATCTGCTCCCGGACAGTCAGCTCGTTCCCTTTGTTTTTGCCGGAGTCGGCGGACAGTATATTGATTATCCAAGCGGAAATGACAACAGAAACGCCGCAACAGTCAATTACGGCGCAGGGTTGAAGTATTTTCTGGACGAATCCGTGGCCTTGCGGGCCGACATCCGTCAGATCCATGCTTTTCAGAGCGTTGATGACATCGGTGACAGACACGATATCGAAGCCACCTTGGGTATCACCTATTATTTCGGCGGACCGGATGCGGAAGCCGCCCCGAATCCAAAACCGATCGTCCAGGCAGCGCCCGCACCCACGATGACGGAGAAGGCCGCAGTTGTTGCGGCGGAACCGGAAGTCGTGGTGCTCGTTTTTGAAGACATCCATTTTGATTTCGATAAATCGACCCTCAAACCGGAAGCCAAAGCTATTCTGAAAAGAAATATCCAGCTTCTCAAAGAAAACCCGAAGACGCACGTCCGCATTGCGGGCTACACGTCCGCCTCGGGTTCGGAAGAATACAACCAGAAACTCAGTGAGCGCAGAGCAAACGCGGTCAAGGATTACCTCATAAGCGAAGGCATCATCACCGCAGACCGGCTTGCCATTGTCGGCTATGGCGAGATGAGCCCCGCCAGATATGAAGCATCACCGCAGGACCTCCTCTCTCAAGCGGCCAAGGCAAACATGCGGGTCCTCTTCGAGATCATCGTGAAATAGCACAAGCGCAAGGGTTCGGAAGATAATTCATGATATTCCGAGCCCTTGCGAATATAAATTAGATAAACTGCGATGTTGCGGGAGATGCGATCACAATGGGGACGGGCAAATTACCCGTGACGCTGCGGAGGGTTTGGGAAGCCTCCTCAACACGCCCCGAGCCTCCCCCTGCTCAAGTCCAATGACGCCAAAATTGTACTCAAGGAGTTCCCCTTGCACCGACTCAAAGCCTGAGCGCGAAAGAACTGAATGAAGAAGGAGATGCCTCATGAAGAGCCGAATCGATCAATCCGGGAGCCCGGATTTACTGCGTCGCAAGGCTGAAGAACTCAGCCGGAAGAGCGCGGCCGGTTCGCTGGAGAGACTCTCCCCCGCTGAAGAGACATCACGGATAGTGCATGAACAGCGCATGTACATCGAGATGGCCATCCGCTCCGGGGATGGCATGGAGACCACCAAAAACATTCGGTCGGACGTTTCCAAATTTTTTGACCCAAAAATTCCCATTGTCGCCATGACGGCGTATGCAATGTGTGGCGACCGAGAGCGGTTCATCATGGCAGGCATGAATGACTACATCTCGAAACCGTTCGACCGCAATCATCTGGCGCAAGTGCTGAGCGGCATTGACCTCAAAACAGGAAATGCCCCGGACGGTTCCGCCTGCCAAGTCGTCCCTTCGCTTCTTCACTGAAGCCATTGTGTGACGTTTGACATTTCACCAAGTCTGCAACCAGGGCAAATCTCATGCTTTCGCTCTAACTCAAGGATACTATGCGCATGAAGATGAGCAGCAACATCGATAAGGGCGTTTTCCCCCGGTTCTGGACACGACTGACCGGACGCGGCCCATCTGAAAAGAGCATCGACGAGGAGCTCCCCCTCCGGGCGGAGCTTTTCAGCGCCTCTCAGATGGAGCAGCATGGCAAGATTCTGGCAAGCATGCATCAGCTCACCAGCGGGCGCGCGCACGATCGCCTCCTGTCGCGCCTGGCCGAAAACGAGCAGGTGCTGCGGGACGTGCATCGCCTGCTGACGGAGGACGTCAAGGAGGACCGGCGCATGACTCCGGCCGGGGAATGGCTGCTCGACAACTTCTATGTGATCGAAGAGCAGATCCGCACCGCCGCCAAACACCTGCCAAAGGGCTACAGCCGCGAACTGCCGCAACTGCGCGGCGGGCACTCGGCCGGCCTCCCGCGCGTGTACGCCCTCGCCCTGGAGGCGATCTCGCACGGCGACGGTCGCGTGGACCCGGAATATCTGAGCCGCTTCGTGGCCGCCTACCAGACCGTGACGTCCCTGAAACTCGGTGAGCTGTGGGCCATCCCCATCATGCTGCGCCTGGCCCTGATCGAGAACCTGCGCCGCGTCGCAGCCCGCCTCGCCTTACGCAGGATAGACCGCAACAGTGCAGATTATTGGGCCAATCTGATGACCGAGGTGGCCGCCACCGACCCCAAGAGCCTGATCCTGACCATCGCCGACATGGCGAGGTCGGACCCGCCCATGGCCAGCTCGTTTGTCGCGGAGCTCACACGCCGTCTGCAGGGCCAGGGTCCGGCTCAATCCCTCCCGCTGTCCTGGATTGAACGCCGTCTGTCCGAATCCGGCCAGACCATCGATCAGCTGGTGCGCCTGGAAAACCAGCAGCAGGCCTCCGACCAGATCTCCATCAGCAACAGCATCGGCAGCCTGCGCTCCCTGAACGCCACGAACTGGAACGATTTCGTCGAGTCTTTAAGCGCTGTCGAGAGCATTCTTGGGCAAGACCCCATTTCCATCTACGGCAAGATGAATTTTTCCACCCGGGACCGCTATCGCCATGTCGTGGAAAAAATTGCAAAAAAATGCCCGCATTCCGAGTCCGAGGTGGCGCGCAGGGCGCTGGAGTTGGCGCGGGAAGGCGCGGCGGGTCAGGACGAAGAACGCAAGGCGCATGTCGGATTCTATCTGGTCGGTGACGGACTTGCTCAGCTTGAACGGCTGGTGGAGATGCGCCGGTCGCCCGCTGCGGCGCTGTGCGCTCTTGGCCGACAATTTCTCTTCTATGGCGGTGGCATCGTGCTCCTGACGGCCATGCTGACCACATTTCTTGCGGCCAAGGCTCTTGGTGACGGATTGACCGGCTGGCCACTCGGCCTTTTTTGTCTGCTCCTCGTGCTCTGCTGCAGCCACCTTACGGTGTCGCTCGCGAATTGGCTGGCCACGCTCCTGGCCACTCCGCTCCTGCTGCCTCGCATGGACTTTTCCAAGGGAATTCCGCCCGAGGCGCGGACCCTGGTCGTGGTCCCGACGATGCTCACCAGCGCGCACGGCATCGAAGAGCTGATCAACGATCTCGAAGTCCGATTTCTGGGGAATCGTGACCGGAACCTCCACTTTGCCCTGCTCACGGACCTGGCCGACGCGGCCCAAGAAACCCTGCCGGAGGACGAGGAGCTGGTCAGCCTGGCCCATGACATGATCGAAGAACTGAACGCCAAATATCCGGGTGATACGGGTAGCACCTTCTTCCTGCTGCATCGTCCGCGCAGATTCAATGCCGCCGAACGGAAATGGATGGGCTACGAGCGCAAGCGCGGAAAACTTGGGGATTTGAACGCGCTGCTCAGCAATGGTAAGGCTGACGCGACGGATCGCTTCGCACTCATCGTCGGCGAGACGTCCATCCTGCCTGACATCAGATTCGTCATCACTCTGGACACCGACACGCAACTGGCCCGCGACTCGGCGCGTCAGTTCGTGGGCGCCATGTCCCATCCGTTGAACCGCGCCCGCTACGACGATGCACGCGGTCGCGTCGTGGCCGGCTACGGCATCCTGCAGCCAAGGGTGGCGGTCAGCCTGGCCGGCGCGAATCGTTCGCGGTATACGCGGATGTGCGCCAGCGAGGTCGGCATCGACCCTTACACCAGCGCCGTTTCCGATGTGTATCAGGACCTGTTCGGCGAAGGTTCGTTTATCGGCAAGGGCATCTACGACGTGGAAATTTTCAGGCAAGCGCTTGACGACCGGTTTCCCGACAACCGGATTCTGAGCCACGATCTCCTAGAAGGCTGTTATGCCAGGGCAGGGCTTTTGAGCGATGTGGAACTCTATGAGCAGTATCCGTCCCGCTACAGCGAGGACGTGAGCCGCAGGCATCGCTGGATCCGGGGCGATTGGCAGATCGCCCGCTGGCTGATGCCCCGGGTTCCCGGCGCGGATGGGCGCCTGTGCAAGAACCCCATCTCCATGCTGTCCCAATGGAAGATTCTGGACAATCTGCGGCGAAGCCTGACCGCCGCGGCCCTTACCCTGCTTTTGATCCTGGGCTGGACCATCCTGCCCGCCGCCTTGTTCTGGACCACGGTGGTGCTCGGCATCATTCTGATTCCGTCCCTGGTGGACTCGCTTGTCAGCACCCTCAAGAAACCCGATGACGTATCCCCAGGGCAGCACCTCGCCGCGTCGGCAGGCCTGGCTTTCCAACATTTCGGTCGGTCGGCCTTCACCCTTGTCTGCCTGCCCTACGAGGCATTCTTCAGTCTGGACGCGATCCTGCGCACCATCTGGAGGATGCTGGTCTCGCATCGGAACCTGCTGGAGTGGAATCCGTCAAGCAACGCCCAGAACTCCCCCGCCGGTTTCGCCGGTTCACTCAGGGCCATGTGGTTCGGGCCGTTTCTGGCCATCTGCATGGCGGCCATGCTCGCAGTATCGGCGCCGCAGACGCTGCCGGTGGCCGGGCCTCTGCTCGCGCTCTGGCTCTTATCCCCGGCCATAGTCTGGTGGATCAGCCGCATCATCCCGCGCCGCCAGGACGCGTTGACCAAGGAACAAACTCTCTTTCTGCGCAGGATGGCCCGCAAGACATGGGCCTTCTTCGAAACATTCGTCGGCCCCGAAGACCAGTGGCTCCCTCCCGACAACTTTCAGGAGCACCCCGCCCCCGTGGTTGCGCACCGCACCTCTCCGACCAACATGGGCCTTGCGCTGCTGGCGAACCTTACCGCATGCGACTTCGGGATCATCTCGGCCGGCAAGTTCCTTGACCGAACCATGAAAACGCTGCGCACCATGAGCACGCTGGAACGTTATCGAGGTCATTTCTACAACTGGTACGACACACAGTCCTTGGCCCCGCTACCTCCGCGCTACATCTCCTCCGTGGACAGCGGGAACCTGGCCGGGCATCTGTTGACCTTGAAGCCGGGCCTGCTCGAACTCCAGGACCGCAAGATTCTGGAGGCGCGCACGTTCGAGAGCTTGCGCGACACCCTTGAAATCCTGGCCGATGCCTTGAAATCTCTTCCGAAAGCGGCTGTGGACCCGCTTGCCAGCCTCAGGCTCGACCTGAATGCCGCGCTACGCTCCGCCGAACCGCTCACCCTGGTCGCTTCACGGCAGCGGCTTGAACGGCTGGAGTCATCGGCCTCGGCCCTGATCGACAGCTTAAGCGCCGCAAGCGCGGACCCAAACTCGGACGCCTTCTGGTGGGCCAATGCCTTTGCCGAACAATGCGGCGACGCGCTGGTGGAACTGAACAGCCTTGCCCCGTGGACGGGGCTTACGATTGTACGCAAAAACCTGCCGGATCTTCCCGCTCTCGATCAAATCCCGACCCTTCGCGAGCTGACGGCCCTGGCCGCGACAATCCTGCCGGACATAGTGCGACGGCAGGAAATGTCGGCCCCCTCGGACTATAACGAGTGGGGGGAGCTGCAAAGTCTCGTCACCAAAGCCGGGCAACACGCCGAGGCGCGGATCAAGACCTGCGAGCGCCTCGCCCTGCAATGCAGCACACTGGCTCAAATGGAATTCGAGTTCCTGTGCGACGAGACGAGCCATCTGCTGGCTATCGGCTACAATGTCTCTGAATGTCGAAGAGATAACAGCTTCTACGATCTTTTGGCTTCGGAAGCGCGGCTGGCCGCCTTCGTTGCCATCGCCCAGGGACAGATCCCGCAGGAGAGCTGGTTCGGGCTGGGGCGCCTCCTGACCACCGCCGGAGGCGAGCCGGTCCTGTTGTCCTGGAGCGGCTCCATGTTCGAATACCTGATGCCGATGCTGGTCATGCCCACCTTCGAATCGACTCTGCTTGACCAGAGCTGCAACGCCTCCGTGGCCAGACAGATCGAATACGGCAAGAAGCGCTCCATGCCCTGGGGCATTTCGGAGTGCGGTTACAACGCCATCGATGTGCACCAGAACTATCAATACCGGGCCTTTGGCGTACCCGGTCTGGGGCTCAAGCGCGGGCTCGCCGAGGATCTGGTCATCGCGCCCTACGCCTCGGCCCTGGCGCTCATGGTCATGCCGGGTGAAGCATGCCGGAATCTCATCCGGCTGGCGGGTGAAGGTTTTGAAACCAGGTACGGCTTCTACGAGGCCATTGACTACACGCCCTCGCGCCTGCCGCGCGGCCAATCAAGCGTCGTGGTCCGATCTTTCATGGCCCACCATCAGGGCATGAGCCTGCTCTCCATGGCCCATCTGCTGCTTGATCGCCCCATGCAGAAGCGATTTGCCTCCGACCCGCTGTTCCAGGCGACCATGCTGCTCCTGCAGGAACGCATCCCCAAGACCACCGCGTTCTATGCGCATACCTCAGAGCTGTCAGAGCTCCCGATGGACTCGGACAACGAGGGCTCGCACATCCGCGTGTTCTCACGCCCGGACACGCCCGCCCCGGAAGTGCAGCTGCTCTCCAACGGCCGCTACCACGTCATGGTCACCAATGCCGGTGGCGGGTACAGCCGCTGGAAGGATCTGACCGTGACCAGGTGGCGCGAAGACCGCACCTGCGACCACTGGGGCACGTTCTGTTTCCTGCGTGATCTGGATAGCCGGGAATATTGGTCCACGGCGTATCAGCCGACGCGCAAACAGGCGCAGCGCTATGAAGCCATCTTCTCGGAAGGCCGGGCCGAATTCCGCGTGCGGGACCACAATTACGACACCCATACGGAGATCACGGTGTCACCCGAAGACGATATCGAGCTGCGCCGGGTGCGCATCACCAACCGCGCCCGGACGCGCCGGACCCTTGATCTGACCAGTTACGCCGAGGTGACCCTGGCCAGCTCCGCCTCGGACGACCTGCATCCCGCTTTCAGCAACCTCTTTGTCCAGACCGAGATCATTCCTGGTCAGCAGGCGATCCTCTGCACCAGACGGCCGCGCTCCCAGGGCGAAAAGCCGCCCTGGATGCTGCACATGATGATCGTGCACGATGTGCGTGCCGTTGACATCTCCTATGAGACGGACCGCATGCAGTTCATCGGGCGCGAAAACACCGTCGCCGATCCGCTGGCCATGAGCTGCAAGGGTGAATATTTCTCCGGCGCGCTTTCGGGCACCGAGGGCTCCGTTCTCGACCCCATTGTCTCCATCCGCTGCCGCATCGTCTTGGAGCCTGAAGAATCGGTAACGCTCAACATTATCTCCGGTATCGGCGAAACCAGGGAAGAAACCTTGCGCCTGGTTGAGAAGTACCAGGACCGCCGCATCGCGGACAGGGTCTTCGACCTGGCCTGGACACACGGTCAGGTGCTTTTGCGGCAGCTCAATGCGTCCGAGGCCGACGCGCAGCTCTACGGCCGCCTTGCGGGATCGGTCATTTATTCCAATGCGGCGCTCAGAGCCGAGCCGGGCATTCTCATGAAGAACCGGCGAGGACAGTCCGGGCTCTGGAGCCATGCGATTTCCGGGGATTTGCCCATAGTGCTTCTCCAGATCCAGGATACCGCCAATATCGAACTGGTCCGCCAGCTCGTGCAGGCCCACGCCTACTGGCGGCTGAAAGGGCTCAAAGTCGATCTGGTCATCTGGAACGAGGATCAGACCGGCTACAGGCAGGTCCTGCATGAACAGATCATGGACCTCGTCGCCGCCGGGGTCGAATCCGTCGGAACCGATCGGCCTGGCGGGATCTTCGTGCGCTCGGCCAACCGTTTCGCGGAAGAGGATCGCATCCTGATCCAGTCGGTTGCGCGCGTCATTATCTCTGACACGCTTGGAACCCTTGCACAGCAGATTGACGGTCGCACCTTGTCCCGAATCAGGATTCCCCAGCTGGTGCCGAGCAGAACGCATCGCTCCGACCCATTGCCGTCATTTCCTCAACCCCGCCACGATCTTGCCTTTTTCAACGGCCAAGGCGGATTCACTCCGGACGGACGCGAGTATGTCATCACCACCGCCCAGGACCTGCCCACGCCCGCGCCCTGGGTCAATGTGCTGGCCAACCCGCTCTTCGGGAGCGTCATCTCCGAATGCGGCAGCTCCTACACCTGGAGCGAAAACGCCCACGAATTCCGCCTCACGCCCTGGGACAACGATCCCGTCAGCAATGAAGGTGGCGAAGCCTTCTACCTGCGCGACGAGGAGCGGGGGCATTACTGGTCGCCCACGCCGCGCCCCTGTCGCGGGGCGGCATCGTATGTCACCAGGCACGGGTTCGGATACAGCGTCTTCGAGCATACCGAACGCGGAATCCGCTCGGAGCTCATGGTCTATGTCGCCCTTGACGCGCCGATCAAGTTCTCGGTGCTCAAGGTATCCAACGTTTCCGAACGCTCTCGTCGAATTTCCGCCACCGGCTATGTGGAATGGGTGCTCGGCGATTTGCGTCCAAAATCCGCTTTTCACGTGATCACGGAAATTGATCAGCACAGCGGAGCCCTTTTCGCGCGCAATGCCTACAATCCCGAATTCGGGACCCGGACGGCGTTTTTCGATGTGGACGATGTGCCCCGCACGGTCACTGCCGACCGCACGGAATTTCTGGGCCGGAACGGCTCGCTCCGAGCGCCCGCCGCCATGACCCGCACCCGGCTCTCCGGTAAAACGGGGACGGCCATGGACTCATGCGCCGCGATCCAGGTCGTTTTCGAACTCGAAGTCGGAGAGGAGCGGGAGATCATCTTCAAGCTGGGCGTAGGAACTGACGCCACGGATGCGCAAAAGATCATCCAACGCTTCAGGGGTGCGCCCGCGGCGCGACACGCCCTCGACAACGTGTGGCAGCATTGGGCCCATACTCTTGGAGCCATTCATGTCGAGACGCCGGATCAATCGCTCAACGTGCTCGCCAATGGCTGGCTCCTGTACCAGACCCTGGCCTGCCGCCTCTGGGCACGCAGCGCCACCTACCAGTCGGGAGGGGCGTTCGGTTTCCGCGACCAGCTCCAGGATGTCATGGCGCTCATCCATGCCAGACCGGGCCTGGTCCGCGATCACCTCCTGCTCTGCGCCTCCCGGCAATTCGAGGAAGGCGACGTGCAGCACTGGTGGCACCCGCCCGGGGGCCGCGGCGTACGCACCAAATGTTCGGACGACTTTCTGTGGCTGCCCCTGGCAACCTGCCGTTACGTCGCCGCCATCGGAGACACAGGCATCCTGGATGAAAACGTCCCGTTCCTGCGAATGCGCGCGCTCAATGCCGACGAGGAGTCCTGCTATGATCTGCCCGAACGCTCGGATCAGAGCGCAAGCCTCTACGATCATTGCGTACGGGCCATTCTCCACGGCTTGCGGTTTGGAGTACACGGCTTGCCGCTCATCGGCTCCGGCGATTGGAATGACGGCATGAATCTGGTGGGTGAGCACGGCAAAGGCGAGAGCATTTGGCTGGGTTTCTTCCTTCATCATGTGCTGGAGTCTTTTGCCACCCTTGCACGCGAACGGGGGGACGTCACGTTTGCCGCGCAGTGCCTGCAGGAAGCCACCACGCTGAGCCGCAACATAGAAGCTGCCGGCTGGGATGGACAGTGGTATCGCCGTGCGTACTTCGATGACGGCACGCCGCTGGGCTCATCGGAGAATGACGAATGCCGGATCGACTCCATCGCCCAGAGCTGGTCCGTCCTCTCGGGAGCAGGAGACCCGAAACGGGCGCGCACGGCCATGCAGTCCCTGGACAAGCATCTCGTTCGACGCGAGCACGGATTGGTTCAACTTTTGGATCCGCCTTTCGACACGTCCGAGCTCAACCCAGGCTACATCAAGGGATATGTGCCTGGAGTGCGTGAAAACGGAGGTCAGTACACCCACGCCGCCATCTGGGCCGCCATGGCCTTTGCCCGCCAGAGGGATACGAAACGCGCCTGGGAGATTTTCGACATGATCAACCCGGTCAACCACGCCCGCACCTCCGAAGAGACGGCCATATACAAGGGCGAACCCTATGTCGTCGCCGCCGATGTCTATGGCGCGGCGCCGCATACGGGCCGTGGCGGCTGGACATGGTACACAGGCTCGGCCGCCTGGATGTATCGCCTCATCGTGGAATCGCTGCTGGGCCTGAGCCTTGAAGTGGATAGATTGCGCATCACACCATGCCCCCATCCGCAGTGGACGCAGTTCACGGTGCATTATCGCTTCCTGGAGACGGTCTATCACATCACTGTTTCGCAGCATCTAGGCAAAAAAATCGGCACGCGTCTTACATTGGATGATGTCGAGCAGACAGGCCAGACAATTGCGCTGGTGAACGACCACCAGGAACACTGGGTCAAGGTGCGCATGGACGTAAAAGGCTCCTGACGATCGAACTCTTCAAAAATATTTCCGAAGAGTACGTAAACTTGTAACCTCAAAAGGATGAAAAATGCGTACAATCCATCCTCAAGCTTTGCCCTCAGACATGAACAGAACAACGCAGAGCGATGAACGCAGGCAACAGGCGGACAGACGGCGCGGAAGCTACCGGCGGGAAACTGACCAGCAGCATCCGGAACGATCATTTCAGATTTATGGAGACACCAATGCGCAAGCGGAGGAGCACCGCAATAACGCGCAAAATCGCGCAGCAATCTTTAACAGCAGGCCTGTCGTGCATGCCTTGAGCGAAGATGAAATCAGATTTATACTGGACCACAGCTGAAAGCAAAAGTGAAAACAAGCATGCCAAACAAATCCACAGATCAGACGACGCAGCGCTCCGTTTCGTATCATGTCATTCTTGGAGCAGTTTTATTCGCCGTCATTCAGTCGTTTACGCTGCTCTCTCACATTTTACTGTCCTTTCTGCTTGTCATACTGATTTCACTCGCGCTCAATCCCGCGATTTCGTGGATGCGCACGTTGACCGGTGGCAGAAAGATACCAACTGGGCTCGTCGTGGGAGGATTCCTTGCGATCCTGATTCTGACCGGGTGGGCCTTCCTCGGCCCGATGCAGAACTCGATCGCGAACATCTCGAAGCAGTTGCCCGGTTACTGGGAACGACTCCAAAAGCCCTTGATCATGATGGAGCAACGGGCCGCAATCTCGGAGGAAAAACTCCAGGCGGAAGTCACCACTGAAATCGCCCGGACCGAGCGGCAGGCAGGCGAACCGGCGGTCAAGCCCACCCCCGTCGCGCCCCCCAAAGCCACCGCACCGGAAGATTCCGGATCTCTTCGTTCCAGCTTGAGCGAAATGTTCAGGGATGTGGTCGGCAGCTTCACCAGCGTGGCCTTCAACGGAGCTCAGGTCCTGATCGTGCTGGTGACCGTCTTTTTCGGCGTGTTCTTCACCCTCATGAATCCCCGCCCGATCGTGGGCGCCCTGTTCGCCATCGTGCCCTTGCGTCACCACGACAAGGCCCTTGTCGTGATGCAGCGCATCGGGATGTTCGCGCCGAAGTGGGCCGGGGCCATGCTGGTGGGCATGGTGACGATCGGCATGCTTGTCTTCCTGACCATGTGGCCGATCTTCGGCTTCACGGACGCGCTGGTCCTGGGCCTGATCGCAGGCATCCTGGAAGCGGTCCCCTTCCTGGGCCCGATACTCAGCTCCGTCCCGGCGCTGCTGCTCGCGCTCGGCATGGGCGGCATGACTCCGCTGTGGGTCGCGCTCATCTATGTCGCGATCCAGATCCTGGAAAACAACATCATCGTCCCGTTCGTCATGGCGGGCGGCATGAAACTGCATCCGACGGCGGTGATATTCTCGATGCTCCTGTGCGTGGGAGCCTTCGGCGTACTCGGTGTTCTGGTTGCGGCCCCGCTTGTAGCCATCGCGAGCATCCTGCATGAGGAACTGTATCGAAAGCAATATCTTGAAACGGCAACCGATGAATACCTCCGTGAAATGGCGCGGAAAGCTCTCCACGAAAAATGAGGTTCATTGAAAATCGGCAGCAGGTCTTCTTTCGACGAACCTGAGCGAGTGAGGCAGGTCCACCGCTTCTTCAACCAGTACCACAGACCCGCATGAGCCCATGCAGAACGTTGTGGCCACTATGTGCGGGAAGCTTTGAGCACTTGAACCCGTGCGGGGGGAATGTTGCGCCATACATATTCATGCGCATGTTCGTAAAAACCATACTTGAGAAACTTGTCGGCACCATTCAACGCGTACGTGAATTGAACCACTATTCCTTGGGGAGCGAGCACGGAATGCCACTGCCGTGTGATGGAGAGGATCTCTCTTTCGGAAAACGAACGGAATGGCAGACATGATACAATAATATCGACCGGACGCGCGGGAATAAGGACGGACAAGTCGGATGCATCTCCACACACGATGTTCACATCAGGGAATTTCATGTTCAAATGACTGGCAAAATCCGTCGAACGCTCCACAACCCATAGCTGTTCCACTTTATTCATCCGCGCCCACAACGCCTGCGTGACGACTCCGGTACCCGCGCCCAATTCAACGACCAGGCCTTCCCCCTGAGGCAACCACGCGGCCATCCGTTGCGCGAGTTTTTGCGCGCTCGGCAAGATTGCTCCCACCGCATGTGGGTTTTTGAATAATTCCCGGAAAAACAAGAGAAGTGGCTCAGTTTGTTTGGACATGTTTGCTCGTTTTTTAAGTGGAATCTCCACTTTCTCACACTGCCTTCTCACCGGCAACATTTGTTCAGCATAAGCCGCGTCAGATGGCATTCAACAAAGACATTGCCACGCCCATCTTCATGCAAGAAAAGAGGACGGGCGACCCAAGTCACCCGCCCTCATTTCTTGCATGAAAGCTGATAGTTATTGCTTGACCATGGGCTGGTCGCAACACACGAGTTCGCCCTCACCGCCTTCTTTCACGAGCACGACGGCACCACACGCTTCACATTTGTAAACTTCACCTTTTTCCGAAGACATAGATTCCTCCTCGTTGAATGTTGGAGTTGATCATGATGCATCGCAAGGAGCATGCCGGACGGGATTTGCGGGTACTGATGAGTGTAACGGCCTGACTCTGCGATGAAAACGAGGAGGGAAAGCGAACGCCGAGCAGGCGGAACCGTAAAACAAGCCATCATATGCGATAGTTGTGCGGGATGCTGCGGCTGGAAAAATGGGGCGGGCCAATGGGGCAGGTTGCGATGGCGCAGAAAGTCTTCGTAGTCGAGGTAAATCTCCTCCAGGCTGGCACGGGCAACGCTGGTGAGCTTGAGCTCCGTATTCTTCGACGTTTCACTGGCTTCGCTGCCTTCGGCGATGTTCTGCACCCCGCTGCGCGCCGCCTGAACCTTCTGGTCCCGAGTGCGGCTGCCCGTGGGAATATAGCGGTCGCAACACCGCACCGTCACGTCAAAACACAGCCGCGCCACCGGGAATGACTTCAGCCTTCGATATCCGCCATGCTTGACAACCAGTTGCTCCAACGCGAGTCTCCACAAAAATGTGTCTTTATACACTTTACACAAAACACTTCGTCCATGTGGTCCATAACGTCCATTTCGTACACAAAGTCCATTCCAACAAAAACATATTTTCAGAAAAACAATACAGCACCAGCTCGTCAGCAGGTGTATCTTCTCAGAATAAATTTTTGATGATGGTTCCTGCCATACTCTTCACACGGCTCGTGCGTGGCTCCTGAAGGCGCTTTTACATTGGCCGGTATCTTGCGCCACTGTCCTTTCGCTTCTTCCTATCCCGCTTATGCGCGGCTGATCGCGGTCCTTCCTGCAGCGACCGAAGCGATTCTCCATCAGGGCTCGCAAACCGTTGCATATGCGCGGCTGATCAGCCTTGTATGACATTTTCCGGCCAACCAGTGCGTGACTTGATCATGTATGACATTGCTGATTTTGAGTTTTTGCTACTGTGGTTCTTTCTGATACACAAAGTCACAGATGCATGTCATGAAGCGAAAACAAGATGGAATCTTGTTTAAATTCTGTCATGTATGAGCTAGTTTCATTCTTGAGATGCTGAACTGCGCATGGGTGCCAGTGACGAGAGCATGGCGTCCGCTTATCAAGTTTTTACAGCGTATTCGAGTTTCAGGAGGCAGGCATGATTCGTAACGGAGTTGGAGGGCGAGTGAGGCTGTATCGCCAACTACGCAACATGACACAGGAAAGTCTTTCCGAGGCCATCGGCGTTACGAAGCAGCATCTGGGCCAGATCGAACGTGGGCAGTGCAACCCCTCCCTTGATTTCCTGTTCAAGGCCGCCGCGGCCCTGAACACCCAGGCCGCCAATTTCTTTCTCGGCAACAGCCATGATCCCAAAGTTGACAAAGGCCCGGCATATCCCGAAGCCGCCGGAGACGCCCAGCCCTTTGCCGAGTGCGGCCTGTGGACGATCTTGAGGCCCGCAGGCAGAAGCATCTGGTCCAGAGCCCTGTGCAGGATGCTCGGCTATGCTTCCGTCCGGGTCCCGTCCTTGCCCAAATTCTCCAGTCATCTCGCGGCCGATGGGGCCGGAACTTTCCGGACTTTTTTCGATCAGGTGCTCGAAGGCTCGTGCCCAAGCCCTGTGATCATCGACCTGACCCGCAAGGATGGCGTAGTCAGGAAGGTGCAGGCCCAGGCCGAAATCCTGCCTTCGGGCGACGGCCTTGCGGATATGGCCTGCATCATCTTCTGGGACATGACGGACTGGCTGGAGACCAGGCGTCTGTTCCATTACACCCGGCAGGAACTGGGCGAGACCATCAAGGACAGAACCGCGGCCCTGACCGCCGCAGTTTCCGATGCGCAGAGGGAGCTGGAACTGCGTCAGGATGCGGAACGCGCCGCGCAGCGGGCCCATGAGAATCTGAGCCGCCTGATCCAGACCATTCCGGTCATCGTCTATTCCCGGAGCCTCGATGGCTCCACCGCCCATTACTGTTCGCCCCAGGCCTTGGAGGTCCTCGGCTACAGCCCGGGAGAGGCGGACGCGACAAAAGGGTTCTGGGCTGACCGTATTCATCCCGAAGACGCCCCCGCTTACAGGGACGCGGTGGCGCAGGCATCGCGATCAGGCGTCCTCGATGTCGAGTACCGCGTGCTGGACGGAAGCGAAAAAGTGACATGGCTGCACGACAAGGCGGTCATGACGGATGAGGGTGGAGCGCTGGTCATGCACGGTGTGGCCACGGACATCACGCTGCAGAAGCGGGAGATCGAGACCCGCAAGGCCCTGGAGCGCAAGAGCAGGCAGCTCGACACGATGCTGCGGCTCATCTGCGACAACGTGCCGGACATGATCTGGGCCAAGGATCTGGAGAAAAAATACATTTTTGCCAACAAGGCTGTCTGCGAGACCTTGCTCGGCGCCCGGGACACGGGAGAGCCCGTTGGCAGGACGGATATTTTCTTCGCCCAGCGGGAGCGCGCCCGACATCCAGAAAATCCTGATTGGCACAGCTTTGGCGAAATCTGCCGCGACACGGACCAGATCACCATTGATGCAGGGTGCGCGCAGCAGTTCGATGAATACGGCAACGTCCAGGGCAGGTTCCTCTTTCTCGACGTGCGCAAGGCTCCGCTTTTCGACGAGACCGGAGTCATGATCGGAACCGTGGGCTCAGCCAGGGACGTGACCATGCAAAAGAGGATGGAAAAGGAACTTGAGGCGGGCAACGTCGCCCTGCGCGCCATCCTCGACAGCATCCCGGCCCACATCTGTGTGGCTGCCGCAGACGAGGTGCTTTTCATGAACGCCTCCATGCGGGAAAGTTTCGGGGAAGGCGGAACGGGTTTTCATCACTTCCGGCAGGCGCCCGCTGGCGATGAGGGAATCTGCATTGGCAGAACCGGGCATGAAGAGGTAACGGCTTCGTGGGAGGCCCTCGATCCCGTCACCGGAAAATGGAACCTGCATTTCGATCGCCCCGTGTCGTGGCTTGACGGGCGGCCGGCCCGCATCCGCATCGCCATGGACATCTCCGCGCGCAAGCACGCCCAAAGTCTCATGGAAGAGGCCGTGGAAGAGCAGCGCATCCTGCTCGATTATATCCAGACGCAGATCTGGTATCTCATCGACGAACAGACCTACGGGGCCGTGAACGGGGCGCACGCCGCGTTCAACGGCTGCTGCGTCGGGGACATGGCCTACAAAGACATTTACGATATCTTTCCGGCCGATGTGGCCGACATCTGCCGTCGCGGCAATGAGGAGGTCTTTTCTTCGGGCCGTCCGGTGCGCACCGAGGAGTGGCTACCGCATTATTCGGGAGAGAAAAGGCTCGTCTCCATCCTCAAATCTCCCAAGCTCCGTCCTGAGGGAACGGTGGAATATGTGGTCTGCTCGGGGGAGGACATCACCGAGCGCTGGCGCTCAGAAGAGGCCCTCAAGAAGGCCAAGGAGCAGGCCGAGGAGGCCAACCGGGCCAAGTCCGGCTTCCTGGCCAGCATGAGTCACGAGATCCGAACGCCCATCAACGGGATCATGGGCATGCTCCAGCTCCTGCAGACCGCGCATCTCGATGCGGATCAGGCCTCGTTCGTGGACATGGCCGTGGGATCCTGCGACCGCCTGGTCCGTCTGCTCTCCGACATCATGGATTTTTCGCGCATCGAGGCCGGCCGGCTCGCCATTCAGTCCGCACCGATGACCATGAAGGACGTCTTCGCCCATGTCCTGGAACTGTTCGCACCCCTTGTGGGGGACCGCGGGCTCGCGCTTGCTTTCACCCTTGACCCGGCCTTGCCTCCCCGCCTCCTCGGAGACGCGCTGCGCCTGCAGCAGATCCTGAACAACCTGGTGGACAACGCCTGCAAATTCACCTCCGACGGCCGCATATCCGTGCAGGCCTGTGCGCTGCCGGCTGTCGCACCGGGGACGGTCCGGGTCTTCTTCGAGGTGTCGGACACGGGCATCGGCATCCCCGACGAGGACCTGAGGATTCTTTTCGATCCGTTCATCCAGCTCAACGCGAGTTATGTCCGCAACCGCAGGGGCGTGGGGCTGGGGCTCTCCATCTGCCGGCGCTTGGTGGAGCTCATGGGTGGGGGCATGTCCGTGATCAGCGAGGCGGGAAAGGGCACCACCTTCGCCTTTTCCCTGTCCTTCGCGGTGGACCCCGCCCCTGAGCGGTCCGGCGGCTCCGATGGCCGGGAAGCCGCCAGTCTTACGGGACGGCGTATTCTGCTGGTGGAGGACGACCAGATCAGCGCCGTGGCCGGAGTGGCCCTGCTGGGCCGCCACGGAGCCGAAGTGGTCCACGCCCGCAGCGGACAGGAGGCCCTGGACGTGCTGCGCCGGATATCCTTCGACCTAGTGGTCATGGACGTGCAGATGCAGGACATGGACGGCATCGAGGTCACCGCGCGCATCCGTGAGGGCGCCGCCGGGGAGATGGTCAGGGACATTCCCGTCATCGCGCTGACGGCCTGCGCCATGGCCGGCGACAGGGAGCGCTTCCTAGCCGCCGGCATGAACGGCTACGTGGCCAAGCCCATGGACATCCGCGAAATGCTGCGGGTCGCGGGCCAGGTCATGCGGGGCTGAGAATGGCCTTGCTGCGATGCAAAAACATCCATGGATACAGGAACATGCGGCAAATTAAGCGCTTGCCGTGGCCGTAGCCTTTCATGTAGCGGATTGGAATGGTTTCGCAGACCAGGACCCTGCAGGCACAAAGAAAGGAAAGGTCATCTTGGAAAAGTTCGCAGTATTCATCGTTGGTCGTGGAAAGCTGGCCGAGGAACTTCTGCATGGGCTGGGCAGCCCAATAATTTCGCGCGTCGTCCGCTGGGACGAGCGGGACTCCTGCGAGCATGGCCCATGCATGGTCGTTCATGCCGGTTCCGGACGCGAGCTCGAGGATGTTGTCGAGTTCTGCTCCGCCACCGGCTTCATGCTGCTCGACCTGTCCACGGGAGGCTCGCAGTTTCCGGCCACGATCACATTCCCGGTGATTATCTGTCCGAATGTGAACATGCAGATGCTGTATTTCATGGCCATGGTCAAACAGTCTTCAAGATATTTCCAGGGCCAGGACATCCGCATTGCCGAATCCCATCAGGCCTCGAAAAGCACCAAACCCGGCACCGCCATCCACCTCGCAAAGTCTCTCGGCATCCCCGAGACCGATATTCGGTCGGAAAGGGATCCGAAGGTGCAGAGCGAGGTCCTGGGAATTCCGTCTTCATTTCTGGATCGTCATGCGTATCATGAGATAGTGATCCGAAATCCGGAGGTCGAAATCCGACTGGAGACGCGGGTCCTCGGCAAATCGGCCTACGCTTCGGGGCTGGCAAAGGTCATCGAGATGGTATCCGGAAGCAAGCTCGGCCCCGGTTACCATGATGTTGTCGATCTCGTCATGAAGGACATGTAGCGGAGCACCCTGCCCGGTCAGGCCGATCAGAAACCCTCCCTTCGCAGTCCACACGCGCCCTACATTGCCCCTGGTTTGAAGGTGTCGCCCTCGGACAGGTCGCCGGTCCGGAAGCCTTTTCTGAACCAGAGCATGCGCTGCTCCGAAGTGCCGTGGGTGAAGCTGTCGGGCATGATGTAGCCTTGCGTTTTCTCCTGAATGGTATCGTCGCCTACGGCGCTGGCCGCCGTCATTGCCTCCTCGAAGTCACCCTCGTCGAGCAGGTTCTTGTTCTGGACATGGTGCGCGAACACCCCGGCCAGATAATCGGCCTGCAATTCCAGTTTGACCGACAGGGCGTTGAACTGCTCCTGGCTCATGCGGGTCCGCTGGGCATGGACCTTTTCCAGGATTCCCAGCAGGTTCTGCACGTGATGCCCCACCTCGTGGGCGATGACATAGGCCATGGCAAAATCCCCCGGCGCCCCGAACTTGCTTTGCATGACATCGTAGAACCGTAGATCGAGATAGATTTTTCTGTCCAGAGGGCAATAGAAAGGTCCGACGCTGGCAGAGGCGACTCCGCATCCGGATTGCACGCTGCCGGAATAAATCGTCAGGGTCGGCTCTTCGTAGGCTCGCCCGCTTTTCGCGAACTGCTCGTTCCAGACTTCCTCGGTTTCCCTCAGGACGACCGCCGAAAACGTGCGCAACTGCGCTTCTTCGGCGCTTTCCTGGTAGCCGCCCCCGGTCTGTTCATAGGCCGGCGGCTGCTCCTGTAACAGGTCCAGGGGGTTGCCGCCCATGAGCATATAGACGATGGCGACGATCAGCCCCAAACCGCCTAAGCCCCCTACTCCGGCCCGCCTGACGCTCCGCCCTCTTTGGTCTTCGATGTTCGTGCTTTCCTGACGCCCGCGCCATTTCATATGGATTCCCTCCTCGCCCCGTTGCGGCCCATGTTCAGGGCGTGCCGGGGAATTTCATCGTTTTCCTTCAAACAAAGCCGGATGATCTTGGAAATGAAGCGACCATCCCCATGTTTTCCTTCAGCAGGCAGCTGAAGCGAACAGGCCTTGTTGATATGTGTAAACTCGTAAGGCTGGCATTGGCAACGTATTCATAAAAGACGTGACGCATGACGAATTCGATGACATCCCCAGCGCATCCGTGGTATGATTGCCCGGAGTCTTTATCCCGTTCGATCCGTTTGCGGTCTGTTCTTTGCTACCATTCTCCCGAGCACCCAGGAGGACGCCATGAACACTGCTGAACAACACGTACGAGTCATGGTCGGCGACACAATGCTGACGCTGCATCCGCTTGATTTCAATGATGTGGGACTGACGGCAGCGGGGGCCAAGCTGGTCCGCAAGGCCGCCCTGGCTGTGTTCGGTGGGCGCATGCTGTCCGGGCAACTGGAAGAATTTTCCCTGCTCCAGGTCATTGCCCTTTTCGGGGACCTGGTCTGCTGGGAGGAAGAATCCGGCCGGCTGTTCCTCTGCGCGGATTTCCCCGGCCAATGCTACTGCCTGCCCATCCCGGCCGAGTGCTGGCGCGTCCTGACCCGCGGGCAGAGCATTCATTGAGGATGGACGCATGTTGGAGGATAAAGACTCAAGTTTTGCACTCACTCTGGAACTATGCTAAAAACCCATTTTTCTTTGTTGGGTTTTTGATTCAATCGGCGTAGCGGAAAACGCGCTTTGTCATTGTGGCGACTTCGAGTGTTTGCGAATCGAGGCTTTTGGCAACCTGCATCTGGAGATTTCATGAAATCGATCTGCGTGTTCCTGGGCTCAAGCGCCGGCAATCACCCGGCCTACATGGAAGCCACCGCCGCCCTCGGCCGTGAACTGGCCAAGCGGGGCATCACCTGTGTCTATGGAGGGTCCTGCACAGGCCTCATGAATGAACTGGCCGAGAGCGTCCTCGCGGCGGGCGGCGAGATCGTCGGCGTCACCGTGCAGGCCCTGAAGGACAAGGAAGAGTTCCACAAGGGACTGACCCGACTTCACGTCGTACCCACGATGCACGAGCGCAAGACGCTCATGATCGACCTCTCGGACGGATTCATCGTGCTTCCGGGCGGGATCGGGACGTATGACGAATTTTTTGAAGTGTATACGCTCCGGCAGCTGCGGTTCCACTCGAAACCCTGCGGCCTGCTGGACGTGAACGGCTTTTACGAGCCGCTCAAGCTGATGCTCGCCAAGGCCGAGCAGGAAGGGTTCATGAAAGAGCCGTATCGCGACGCTCTCGCCGTTTCATCGGACCCTTCGCACATTGTGGATCTGCTGATCGCCAAGGCCGGACAATAACCGACGCTTCTCTCCACCCTGCTCCTTTTTTTGCCGAGACAATAACTTCATCATCCGGACCAGCTCCAGATTCGGCGATTTCAATGCAGAATCCGCTGCCTCGCCGAGCCTGCACCGCTTCATAACGAGCAAACAATTGCGCACACCGCGCATTCATCGGTTGCGCGCGCAGCCCTTCCTTGATAGAGCGGCCAATCTTTTATCGATAGCCAGGACGCCTGTCCGGGCGAACCCCACCATTACGGAGGATTCCATGCGTACATTCGTTTTGCTTCTGGCGAGCTTGCTCGTTGCCAATGCGGCCCTGGCCGAACCGGTCGGCAGCCCCATCCCCGTGGGCATCGCCGTGGGCCAGACCACCAACGTGGCCCTGTTCGGCGAAGAACAGGTCAACGGCGCCAAGGTGGCGGAAAAAATGATCAACGAGAAGGGCGGCGTGAACGGAACGCCCATCAAGCTCGTCTTCCAGGACACCGGCGGCGACGAAGCCGGGGCCATCAACGCCTTCCAGAACCTGATCTCCCGCGACAAGGTCGTGGCCATCATCGGGCCGACCCTCTCCCAGCAGGCCTTTGCCGCCAACCCCATCGCCAACCAGGCCAAGGTGCCCGTGGTCGGCCCTTCCAATACGGCAAAGGGCGTAGCCCAGATCGGCGAATACATTTCCCGCATCTCCGCGCCCATGACCCTGGTCGCCCCCAATGCCTTGAAGCGCGCCTTGAAGGTCAACCCGGGCGTCAAGAACGTCGCCGTGGTCTACGCCCAGGATGACGCCTTCAACGTCTCCGAAACAGGCATTTTCCAGGAAGCCATCAAGGGCATGGGCCTGAATATCGCCCTGGTGCAGAAGACCAGCGTCAAGGACACCGATTTCACCACCCAGGTCACGGCCATCCTCGGCGCGAACGTGGACATGGTGGTCATGAGCTGTCTGGCGGCCGACGGCGGCAACATGGTCAAGCAGCTGCGCCAGTTCGGCTACGAAGGCCTCATCGTCGGCGGCAACGGCTTCAACTCCCCGAACATGTACCCGGTCTGCGGCAAGGAATGTACCGGCGTCATCGTGGCCCAGGCGTACAGCCCCAAGGCCGACAACGCCGAGAACAACGCCTTTGTTCCCGTGTTCAAGGAGATGTTCAAGAAGGACCCGGCTCAGTTCTCGGCCCAGGCCTACACCAGCGTGAAGGTTGTCGTGGATGCCTTGAGCGAGGTCGAAAAGAACTCCGGCAAGAAGGTCGCCGAGATGGACAATGCAGAGCTGCGCACCGCCCTGAACGCGGCCATCATTTCCAGCTCCTACGACACTCCGCTCGGCGAGATCGTCCTCGACGGCGACGGCGAGATCACCCAGAAGACCTTCTATGTGTCCCAGATCAAGATCGCCGACGACGGCAAGACCGGGATCATGGAGCTGCTCCCCGAATAACGCATCCGGCCGGGGAAGCCTTCCTTCCCCGGCTTTTGGCACATCATGAACATCGTCTCTCTCCTGCAAAACATCCTGAACGGCCTGTCCATCGGCTCGGTCTACGCCATCTTCGCCCTTGGCTACACGCTGGTGTTCTCCATCCTGGGCATCATCAATTTCGCCCACGGCGCGGTCTTCACCCTCGGCGCGTACTGCACCTACGCCCTGGCCGTCGGCGATTTCGGCCTGAACGGACTTCTGGCCGGGATGAGCCTGCCCTTCCGCCTGCCCTTTCCCCTGGCGCTGCTGGGTGGCTCGATCATGGCCGGTCTGGTCGGCATCCTGGTCGAACGGCTGGCCTTTCGTCCACTGCGCGCCAAAGGCGCGGACCCGCTCCTGGCCCTGGTCAGCAGCCTGGGAGTAGCGCTCATCCTGGTCAACTGCCTGCAGTTTCTGGTCGGCGCGGAGATCTATTCCTTTCCGTCTGACATCTTCGGCTCCCTGCCCATGGCCATGATCTTCAAACTCGATGGCAAGGTGCTGGCCGTGCGCACCGTGCAGCTCATCATCCTGGCCGTCAGCCTCGTCATGCTCCTCGCGCTGGCCTGGTTCATGAACAGGACGCGCATGGGCAAGGCCCTGCAGGCCACGGCCGAGAATCCGGAGACGGCGAGCCTCCTGGGCATCAACGTCGACCGGTACATCCTGTCCACATTTTTCATCTCCGGTGCCCTGGGCGGCCTCGCCGGCACCCTCATCGGCGCAAGCTTCGGCCTGGCCGGCCCGTATTTCGGCGTCAGCTACGGCCTCAAAGGTTTGGCGGTCATCGTACTCGGGGGCCTGGGCAGCATCCCCGGCGCGGTGCTGGGCGGAATCGTGATCGGTCTGGGCGAGGCGTTTCTGCCCCCGGACTACTCGTCCATGAAAGAGGCCGTGGCCTTTGTCATGCTTTTCGTCATTCTTCTGGCCCGCCCCCAGGGGCTCCTCGGCCGGCAAACCATCCAGAAAGTTTAGGCTGGCCATGTTTCTCGACAATTACGGTTTTCTGATCGTGGCCATCATCCAGCAGGCGCTGCTGGGAATGAGCCTGTGGTATCCGCTCATGGCCGGGCAGCTCTCCCTGGCCAGCATCGGCTTCTATTCCCTGGGCGGCTACATCGCGGCCATCATGGGCACGAGCCCGCTCTTCGCCGCCTGGCGCGAGACCTTGGGCGCGGCCCTCTATCCCGTGGAATGGCTCATCGCCATGCTGGCAAGCTGCCTGCTCGGACTCCTGGTCGGCATCCCGGCCCTGCGGCTGCGCGGCATCTACCTGGCCCTGGCGACCATCGCCTTCGTGCAGGTCCTGAACGTCGTGGTCCTCATCCTCGACGTGACCGGCGGCGCGGTGGGCCTCTTCGGCATTCCGCAGCCCTTCGAGAGCCGCATCGGCTACCTGTGGTTCTTCGGCCCGTTGCTCATCGCCATGCTCCTCTTTTCCTGGCGCCTGACCCGCACCGTGGCCGGAAGGTCCTTCATGGCCATCCGCGAGGACGAGCTGGCCGCCCAGGCCATGGGCATCTCCACCACCTTCGAGAAGGTCCGCGCCTTCGTCATCGGCTGCGGCCTGGCCGGCGTCGTCGGAGCCATGAGCGCACCCTTCCTGAACACCTGGAACGCCCGCCAGAGCAGCTTCGACGCCTCCGTGGCCTGCCTCGCCTACGTGCTCATCGGCGGCGCGCGCTCCATCTGGGGCCCGCTTCTGGGCGCGATCCTGCTGGTCGCCCTGCCCGAGGTGCTGCGCCCCTTGAAAGACGCCCGCCTGATCATGAACGGCATCGTCCTGGTCGTGGCCTGCATCTACCTGCCCCAGGGCATCGCCGGGCTGCTGGCCTCCATGCGCCGCAAATCGCCGGAGGTGGCCTGATGAATGCCATCCTCCAGCTCGAAGGCGTTTCACGGGCCTTCGGTGGCCTCATGGCCGTCGGCGATGTCGGCTTCTCGGTTCAATCCGGTGAAATCTTCGGCCTGATCGGTCCCAACGGAGCGGGCAAGACCACCCTCTTCAACCTGATCTCCGGCATCACCCCCGTTTCTGCCGGCAAGATCAGCTTTCTCGGCCAGGACATTCTGGGCGTGGCGCCGCACAAGGTGGCCAGCATGGGCATGGCCCGCACGTTCCAGAACATCCGCCTGTTCGCGGGCATGAGCGTGCTCGACAACGTGCGCGCCCCCATGCAGGCCTTTTCCACGACGGGCCTCTTCTCGGACCTGCTCGGCCTCCCGGCCAGCCGCGCCCAGGAGACGCAGATACTGGCCACGGCCATGGAACTGCTGACTCTCGTCGGACTGGACGCCAAAGCCGCCGCCGTCGCCTCGTCCCTGCCCTACGGCGAACGCAGGCGGCTCGAAATTGCGCGCGCCCTGGCCCTGCGGCCCAAGTTGCTACTTCTGGACGAGCCTGCCGCCGGCCTCAATCTGGCCGAAAAAGCCGAACTGAGCTCGTTCATCCGCGACCTGCGCACCCGCTTCGACCTGACCGTGCTCATCATCGAGCACCACGTGCCCCTGGTCATGGGCCTGTGCGACCGCCTGGCCGTGCTCAACTTCGGCCGCCTCATCTGCCAGGGCAAGCCCGAAGACGTGCGCGCCGATCAATGCGTCATCGACGCCTACCTCGGAGATACCCATGCCACTGCTCGAACTTGATCATGTCGGCGTCAGCTACGGCGCGGTCAAAGCCGTGCGCGACGTCAGCCTGCACGTGGACCAGGGCGAGGTGGTCACCCTCATCGGCGCCAACGGCGCGGGCAAAAGCACCATCCTGCGCGCAATTTCGGGCCTGGCCCGCATCGCCACCGGCTCCCTGCGCTTTGACGGGACGGACATCGCCAAAGCCCGCCCCGACGTCATTGTCCGCGCAGGACTCGCGCATTGCCCCGAAGGACGCCAGGTCCTGGCCAAACAAACCATCGAGGACAACCTCCTGCTCGGCGCCTACATCCGCAAGGACAAGGACGGCATCGCGCGCGACCTGGAAAAATCCTACGCCATGTTTCCGCGCCTCTTGGAGCGCCGCGCCCAGCTGGCCGGAACGCTCTCGGGCGGCGAACAGCAGATGCTGGCCATCGCACGCGCCCTCATGAGCTCCCCGCGCCTGCTCCTCCTCGACGAACCCTCCCTGGGCCTCGCGCCCCTGGTCGTCGAAGAGATCTTCGCCATCCTCGACGCCTTGAATGCCCAGGGCATGACCATCCTGCTCGTCGAACAGAACGCACGCCTGGCCCTCGCCCATTCCCATCGCGGCTACGTGCTCGAATCCGGCCAGGTCGCGGCCACGGGTGAAGCCAAGGCGTTACTGGATGACGATCGGGTTCTGGCGGCGTATCTGGGGGCGTGAGGTGGAGTGAAGAGGCGGGGCGCTGCCCCGTACCCCGCAAGGGGCCAGGCCCCTTGACCCGTTTATGGGGCTGACGTGAAATGAGAATTTTTCCCAAGGCACAGATGCCGCCGAGGCCTGTGCTTTTATAGATAATGGGCTCTTCTTTGGCATGATTATGCCAAGACTCTGTATTTACTGAATGGCGCAGCAGCGCCTGCGAGGTGTTTGAATGACCAAACCAAAACGGGTGACCCTGTTCATCCAGTGCATAGTGGATTCCTGCTTCCCCGCCGTGGGCGAGGCCATGGTCAAGGTGCTCGAACGTCAGGGCCTGGTCCTTGACTATCCTGCGGCCCAGACCTGCTGCGGACAGCCGGCCTTCAACGCCGGATACCGCCAAGAAGCGGCCCGCCTGGCCCTGCATTTTCTGGACGTGTTCGAGGACGCCGAAATCATCGTCTGCCCTTCGGGCTCGTGCGTGCACATGGTCCGGCATCACTACCGGGAACTTTTCGCCACGGATCCCCGCCTGCTGGCCAGGGCCGAGCGCGTGGCCGCCAAGACCTTCGAATTCACCGAGTTTCTGGTCGATGTGCTGGGCGTGACCGATGTCGGCGCAACCTGGAACGGGAAGGTCACCTACCACGATTCCTGTCATCTGCTGCGCGGGCTCGGCGTGAAGGATCAGCCGCGGGCGCTCCTTTCCCAGGTGCGCGGGCTGAAGCTTGTGGAGATGACCCGCTCCGATGAATGCTGCGGGTTCGGCGGCACCTTCTCGGCCAAATACCCCGAAATTTCCGAAGCCCTGCTCGAAACCAAGCTGGCCAACATCCAGGCCACTGGCACCGGCGCCGTGGTCGGCTGCGACATGGGCTGCCTCATGCACATGCAGGGCATGATCCGTCGCCGCGAGCTGCCCATCAGCGTGCACCATATCGCCGAAATCCTGGCCGGGGAGGAGTGAGATGCTGAAACAGGATCCTCTGCAATACCGGGAACTGGCCGCCAAGGCCGTGCAGGACAAGCAGCTGCACAAGGCCCTTGGCAAGCTTCGGGACAAATTCGGCCGCAACGCCGAAAACCTTTACCGCCAGCTCTCGCCCGGCCAGGACTCACGGCAGGCCGCCAAGGCCGTGCGGCGCAAGATCGTCGACAACCTGGACGTGGTGCTTGAAACCCTGAGCGCGAACATCCGGGCCAGGGGCGGCCATGTCCATCTGGCCGAAACCGGCGAGGATGCCGTGGAATACTGCCTGAGCGTGGCCAAACGGCATCAGGTCACCCGGGTGGTCAAGGGCAAGTCCATGCTCAGCGAGGAGATCCACCTGAACGACGCCCTGGAGGCCAGCGGCATCGAAACCGTGGAAACGGACCTCGGCGAATACATCGTGCAGCTCAAGGGCGAGGCGCCGTCGCACATCATCGCTCCGGCCATTCATTTCACCCGCGAGCAGGTCGGCGAGCTGTTCGCCGAAAAACTGGGCGAGCCCTATACCTCCGATCCGCCGACCCTGACCGCCATGGCCCGAAAGGCCCTGCGCGAAAAACTGCTCACCGCGGAGCTCGGCATTTCCGGTGGAAATACGGCCTGCGCCGAGACCGGCCACGTGACCATCGTCTCCAACGAAGGCAACATCCGCATGACCACGACCATGCCCAGGGTGCACATCGTGCTGCTCGGCATCGAGAAGATCGCGGCCACCCTCGAAGACCACGACATCCTGCTGCGCATGCTGACCCGCGCCGCCGCCGGACAGAAGATCTCGACCTATGTCAGCTATGTCGGCGGGCCGCGCTTGCCCGAAGAACCGGACGGGCCGGAGGAGTTTCATCTGGTCCTGGTCGACAACGGCCGCAGCCGCATCCTGGCCGACCCGGATTTTCGGGAGATTCTGCACTGCGTGCGCTGCGGCGGCTGTCTGAACGTCTGCCCGGTCTATGTCAGCATCGGCGGCCACAGCTACGGTTCGCCTTACTGCGGCCCCATCGGCGCCGTCTTCACGCCCCTGACCCAAGGCATCAACAAGTGTCACCATCTCTGCCAGGGCGAGACCCTGTGCGGAGCCTGCAAACAGGTCTGTCCCGTGGACAACGACCTGCCGCGCATGCTCTCGCTCCTGCGCTCCAAGCTGGCCGACGGCGACCGGCGCTGGAACGTGCGCCCGCAGAGCCTGCCCACAAAGCTGGCTTTTGGCGCATGGTCCGTGATCATGCGGCATCGGAGCGTTTACAACGCGCTGACCGCCCTGGCGAGATTCGGCCAGGTATTGCTGCCCCGCAAGAACGGCTGGATCAGTCGCCTGCCCGGGCCGCTGGGCGGCTGGACCAGGGGCCGCGATTTTCCGCCCCTGGCAAAAGAGAGTTTTGCCCATCGCTGGGCCCGCCGCAAATCGACAAGGAGGGACGCATGAACCGGATCATCGAACGGGTCAGGCAGGCGCTCGGCGTCACGGCCGGTGACGGCCGGGACAAGCTGGTCTTCGCCAAGAGCGCGGATTTTTGTGCTTGCGCAAACGCCCCCATTGCGGCGGAAGAACGGGCCGGCTGGATGGACCGCATCCGCGAGGAGGCCAAGGCGCTCAATCTGCAGGTGCACGAGAGCCCCGATCTGGCCGCCTGCGGTGCGGCCATCGTTGCCCTGGCGCAGGAGCGTGCTCCGGAATGGGGCACGCTGAAACAGATCATGCGCTGGAGCGACCCGGTGCTCGACGGATTGGGGCTCGAAGCGTGCCTGCCTGCGGACATCGCCATCAAGACGGTGCCCGACCAGGACTCCTTCAGCGAGCCCCAGCGTCAGGAGTTCCGGCGCGAGGTCATCGCCTCGTACATCGGCATCACCACCGCCGACTACCTCCTGGCCGACACGGCCTCGCTGGTGCTCCTCGGCGGCCGGGGCCGGGCGCGGTCCGTGTCCCTTGTGCCGTCCATCCACATCGCGGTGGTCCCGGCCGGACGCATGCTCGCCTCCTATCGGCAGATGCTCTCCTGCCTGGATGCCATGGCCCTGCCCTCCAACGTGAGCATCATCACCGGCCCGAGCAAGACCGCCGACATCGAGGCCACCCTGGTGCATGGCGCGCACGGGCCGCGCGAGATGCACCTCTTCGTGGTCGCAAGCTAGGGGGCTTGCTCGTCGTATGACGAGCACTCCAGCGAGAGTGCTTTTGCCCCGCAGGCTAAAAAACAAGGGATTTCAGTTCTACTCTGAAATCCCTTGTTTTTGATTCTGATGCCGCCCGGATGGAGGCTTTGGTCAACCGGACAAGCGCAAAAACCTCATCAACACCGTAAGCGCTCACCGGTCCGCATCTATCCATAAATTTTTCATGTAAAATAGTGGGCCTCCAATTCAAGGAGGTCTTCATGAAATCTCAGTTTGCACACAATCGCGCGGCTCTCTGGATGGCGCATGTCCAGCAATGGCGGGAGAGAATGCGATCCGTCCCGTGGCTCTGGGCAGAAAAAATTGGCTCTTCGCCGGCGTACCCAAGGGTGCTGACGCCAGCGCCATGCTGTTCTCACTGATGGAAACCGCCAAGGCCAATGAGATCGAGCCCCAAGCCTACCTGAAATACCTCTTCGACGATTCCCCTCAGCGCAGACCACGGAAGACATGCGGGCATTCATGCCGCAGCACGTGGATAAATCCCTTCTCCCAAGCCTTCCCAAGTCAAAGCCGTGCAAAAAATAGCATATCTTTCCCTGCATACCGTATCGCAGATCAGTCACGTCTGTGGGAGATGGGGGGATTGAGCAGTTACACCAAACTTGTGATTGGCATCTAACTCCTGTACGCATAGTAAGCCTTGGCTCCAGCAGGCGTGCTACTTTCCACGAAGGTTAACCATGAAGAATAGAACCAAGCACGCAAAGGCAGTTGCCGCCTCTGCGGAGACCCCACCCAAGACGGAATTATCCTCTGGCGGCCTTCAGCCGGAGAGCCCCTCACTCTTCCCCTTCGTCGGCATAGGCGCTTCGGCAGGAGGCTTGGCGGCTTTCGAGGCCTTCTTCTCCGGCATGCCCGCAGACGTCGATCCCGACATGGCCTTTGTGCTGGTGCCGCACCTGGCCCCGGACCACAAGAGCATCCTCACCGACCTGATCCAACGCTACACACGCATGAAAGTCACAGAGGTCGAGGACGGCATGGTGGTCGAGCGCAACTGCGCCTACATCATCCCGCCGGGCCGCGACATGGCCCTTTTGAACGGCTCGCTGCAGTTGCTGGAGCCCGTTGCCCCGCGCGGACAGCGCATGCCCATCGATTTCTTCTTCCGCTCCCTGGCCCAGGACCAGCAGGAGCGAGCCATCTGCATCGTGCTTTCGGGCACCGGCAGCGACGGCACCCAGGGCGTGCGCGCCATTAAGGCCGAGGGCGGCATGGTCATGGCCCAGCACCCCGCCTCCGCCGAATATGACGGGATGCCGCGCAGCGCCCTGAACACTGGTCTGGTGGACTATGAATTGCCCCCGGCGGAGATGGCAGCCCAGCTCATGGCCTATGCCTCACGAGCTTACACCAGGCCCCCAGGGGTCGCCGCTGTCCCGGAAGCGAACAGCGAGAACGCGCTGAAAAAGCTCATTATCCTGCTGCGCGCCCAGACCGGCAATGACTTTTCAAAGTACAAGGCGGGCACCCTCAACCGCCGCATCGAGCGGCGCATGGCCGTGCATCAGTTCAAAAGCATGCACGAATACCTCAAGTATGCGCAGCAGACCCCGACCGAGGTGGAAGCGCTCTTCCGCGACCTGCTCATCGGCGTGACCAATTTCTTCCGCGACCCGGAAGCCTTCCATGTGCTTGAGGAGCAGGGCATCCCCAAGCTCTTTGCGGGCAAGCGCTCCAGCGACACGGTCCGTGTCTGGTCCGCAGGCTGCTCCACCGGCGAGGAGGCGTACTCCCTGGCCATCCTGCTGGCTGAGCGCCAGGAGCATCTGAAACAGGACTTCACCGTACAGGTATTCGCCTCGGACATTGACAGCCAGGCCATTGCCACGGCCCGGGCAGGGGTCTATCCGGCCAGCATCGCGGCGGACATCTCGCCGGAACGGCTGGCGCGGTTCTTCACCCTTGAGCCCGGCGGCGCATACCGCATCCACAAGGGCATCCGCGACATGCTGGTCTTCTCCGAGCACAGCATGATCAAGGACCCACCCTTCTCCAATCTCGACCTCATCAGCTGCCGCAACCTCTTGATCTATTTGAGCGGGGATCTGCAGAAGAAGCTCATGCCCCTGTTCCACTATGCGCTGCACCCTGGCGGTTATCTCTTTCTGGGCACTTCGGAGAGCGTGGGCGAGGCCTCGGACCTGTTTGCGGTGGTGGACCGCAAGTTCAAGCTGTACCAGCGCAAAGATGACCGGCACTGTCTGCAGCGCGCGGGCCGGGGCTGGTTTCTGCCACCAGTGAGCGCCATGAACGCGGCGCTGCCGCATTCCCCCGGGAAAACGGCCTTCCCCGCAAAACGGTCGCTGCGCGAACTGGCCGAGCAGACCCTCTTGCAGCAGGCCGTGCCTTGTGGCGCACTGGTCAACGGCAAAGGTGACATCTTCTATCTCCATGGCCGCACGGGAATGTACCTGGAACTGGCACCGGGAGAAGCTGGAATCAACAACATCCTGAAGACGGCCCGTGAAGGACTGCAGCACGAATTGGCCATAGCCCTGCGGAAGGCCGTGACGACCAGGGAAACAGTGCGCCGCCCGAATCTGCGCGTCAAAACCAACGGCCACTACACCCTGGTGAATCTGGCCATCTGCCTGGTGGCGGCCGGTTCTGCCAAGGCCCAGGAAGAGCCCCTGTACATGGTCATCCTGGAGCAAGCGCCTGCGTTCGGCCTGGAACAGCCTTTGGCTGCCCGGCAGGACAACTCCGGGCCGGAAGCCCAGGACGCAGACGCTGTCGGACTTGTCGAGGCGCTCAAGCAGGAACTGCGAGCCAAGGAGGAATATCTCCAGTCCACCATCGAGGAGCTTGAGACCTCCTGCGAGGAACTGAAGTCCTCCAACGAGGAAATGCAGTCCCTGAACGAGGAAGCCCAGTCCACCAACGAGGAATTGGAAACCTCCAAGGAGGAGCTGCAATCCGTCAACGAGGAGTTGGCCACGGTCAACGCCGAGTTGCAGGCCAAGGTGGCGGATCTGTCGCAGGCCAACAACGACATGAACAACCTGCTGGCTGGCACCGGCATCGCCACCATTTTTGTGGACCACAAGCTGCGCATCCTGCGTTTCACCCCCACCGCCACCCAGATCGTCAACCTGATCCAAAGCGACGTGGGCAGACCCGTGGCCCATACCGTGTCCAATTTTGTCGGCTACGACCGCCTGGTGGCTGACGCTCAAGACGTGCTGGACACCCTGGTTCCCAAGGAACTTGAGGTGCAGACAACGGATGGCAAATGGTACTCCATGCGCGTCCGGCCCTACCGCACGCTCGAGAATGTCATCGAGGGCGCGGTGCTGACCTTCTCCGACATCACGGAGATGATCTCGGCCAAGGAGCAGCTGCGGAATGTCAACGACCTGCTCCGCTTGGCCGTGGTGGTGCGTGACGCCGCAGACGCCATCACTGTTCATGATCTGGAGGGTCGCATCATCGCCTGGAACCCAGGCGCGGTGAGGATGTATGGATGGAGCGAGGCCGAGGCCCTGGCCATGAACGTGAGCTGCAGAATACCGCAGAGCAGAAAGGCCGATGCGCTCAAGGTTTCCAGACAGCTGGCCTCGTTTCAAGTCCTGGAGCCATACCGCACACAGAGGCTGGCCAAAGACGGGTCCGTGGTTGAGATCTGGCTGACCTCCACAGCCCTTGTGAACGAGGCCGGTGAAATCTACGCCACTGCGACAACGGAGAGAGCAGCGGATTCCAGTGAAGGGGCGAACAAAAGAGACACACAATGAGCACCAGAGACCGCCCGACCCTCGACGCTGCCGAACTGCGCAAGCAGGCAGAAGAGCTTGCCCGGAGTAAAGAGAGCAAACAGCATCTGGACCTTGAGGCGATGACGCCTGAAGAAGCCCGGCAGACGCTCCACGAACTGCGCGTACACAAGATCGAGCTGGAAATTCAGAACAGCGAGTTGCGCAAGGCGCAGATGGAGCTGGCAGTCGAACAACAGCGCTACTTTGACCTCTATGACCTGGCCCCAGTGGGCTACTGCACCATCAGCGAGCAGGGGCTGATCCTCAAGGCCAACCTCATGGCCGCCAGCCTGCTGGGCGTGGCACGGGGCGCGTTGGTCAGCCGACGGTTCAGCCAGTTTGTCCTCAAAGACGACCAGGACAACTATTACCTGCATCGCAAGCAGCTCTTCAAGACCAGCGAGCCGCAGTCGTTCGAGTTGCGGCTGCTGAAGGCGGACGGGATGCCCTTCTGGGCACGGCTGGAGGCTGTGGCGGCTCAAGGCGAAGATGGGGAGTCAACGTGTCGCGTTGTGATCAGCGACATCAGTGCCCAGGTGGCATTGCGGGGGGCTCATGATTTTCTCTGCAGCTGCGTCTGGAAGCCTGGGGGGTATGACTTTTTCCATGAGCTGGCGCAGTATCTGGCCCAGGTTCTGGGCATGGACTTCGTGTGCATCGACCGGCTGGAGGGCGACGGCCTGACGGCCCAGACCGTGGCAGTGTATTTTGATGGACACTTCGAGGACAACATTTCCTACTCCCTGAAGGACACGCCCTGCGGAGAAGTGGTGGGCCAGAACGTCTGCTGCTACACTGATCGGGTGCGCCACCTCTTCCCCAAGGATATAGTGCTCCAGGAAATGAAAGCCGAGAGCTATGTGGGGACGACCCTCTGGGGCTCGGACGGCAAGGCCATCGGACTCATCGCAGTCATCGGTCGCAAGCCCCTGGCCAACCAGCAGTTGGCGGAGTCGCTGTTGCGGTTGGTGGGAATACGGGCCGCCGGGGAACTGGAGCGAACGCAGGCCGAGGAGAAGTTGCGCGAGACGGCTGAGCGCCTCCGTTTGGCCAATAAGGCGACCAACGACGTCATCTGGGACTGGGATGTCATCCAGGATATCCAACGATGGAACGAGGTCGGCACAGCCGTTTTCGGATGGACCGAGATTGTCGAGCACCCGGTGAGCGCGCACTGGTGGGTCAAGCGGATACATCCGGATGACCGGGAAAGGGTGCACAATTCTTTCTTTGCCGTTGTCAACAATCCGGAGCTTGATACCTGGCATGACGAGTACCGATTCAGGAAAGCAGACGGCGCTGATGCGGTCGTCCTGGACCGCGGCTACGTGCTGCGCGATGACCAGGGCAAGGCCATTCGCATGATCGGCGCCATGCAGGACATCTCCGAGCGCAAGCGGGCCGAGACGGAGCTGCTTCTGGCCAAGGAAGCAGCCGAAGCCGCCAACCTGGCCAAATCCGAATTCCTGGCCAACATGAGCCACGAGATCCGCACCCCCCTGAATGGTATCATGGGCATGATCCAACTGCTCGAAACAACCACCTTGGATGAAGAGCAGCTCCAGTTCTGTTCGCTGGCCATTCAGTCCACCAACCGTCTGAACGCACTTCTCTCAGATATTCTTGACCTCGCACGGATCGACGTGCGCAAGCTCCTGATCCGAGCAGAGCGCTTCAATATGCCTAATACGATTGCTCAAACCATCGATCTTTTTGAATCTGTCGCAGTCCAGACCGGTGTCGCCTTGACTCGTCATATCGATCCCGACATCCCTCATTGGGTTGTCGGGGATTCCTTGAGGCTGCAACAGGTCCTCAACAATCTGATCGGCAACGCCTTCAAATTCACCAAGAGCGGGCACGTGCACGTCGAGGCCTATGCGCTCCCGTCACGCAGCAACGATACCTTAAGAGTTTTCTTCGCCATTGAAGATACGGGGTGCGGCATTGCGGACGAAGAACTTGGGAATCTGTTCAAACCCTTCACCCAGATAAGCCAAGGATATACCCGGAACCACCAGGGTGCCGGATTGGGCCTGACCATCAGCAAACAACTGGTGGGCCTCATAGGCGGCAACATGGCCGTGGAGAGCGAGGAGGGAGTGGGCACGACCTTTGCTTTTTGCGTAACCTTCAGCAATGAAGTGCGGCCTCATGAAGACGAGGCTGCGCTGGAAAGTCGTACTGCGCCGCCGGTGTCCCTCCGAATCCTTCTGGCCGAAGACGACGAGACAACGATTTTCAGTATCAGAAGGCTGCTGGAAAAGTCCGGGCATAGCGTGACCGTGGCCCACAACGGCCAGGAAGCCATGGAAATGCATGCAGCGAATGATTTCGACCTCATCCTCATGGACGTAGCTATGCCGATCATGAATGGCATCGAAGCCTGCCAACGCATTCGAGGCTCTAGAAACTCCCGCAAACGGGATATCCCGATCATTGCCCTGACGGCCTACGCCATGCCCGGGGACAAGGAGAAGTTCCTGGCTGCGGGCATGAGCGGATATGTAGCAAAGCCCATAAATCTGGAGAGCCTCATGCAGATAATGGCCGAAACGCTCGCAGAACAGCGGCGCTAGTGAGGCAGACGGACCTCCTCAAACCACTCAAAAAGTAAAGACTCCTGCTTCTATCGCAGATCAGGCATGTCAGTGGAAGATGCGGATGCCTGAGTACTTACGGACAAGCGCAAAAACCTCACCTACACCTTGAACTGTCCGACCAGCCCCTTGAGCTGCTCGGCGAGCTTCGAGAGCTCTTCCGCGCTGGCCTGGACCTGTTCACCGCCGGAGCGGATGTCGCCCGTGATCGAGTCCACCGCCGTGACGTCCTGGGCGATCTCCCTGGAAACTCCGGACATCTCCGAGGATCGCTCGGACGCATCCTGCACGCCGAGCGTGGCCTGATTGATGTTCGTGGCCACTTCGCGGGTCACGGAGGACTGCTCCTCGATGGCTGCGGCGATGGTGGTCACGATCGCATTCACGTCGCTGATGACATGCACGATCTGGCCGATGTCCTTCACGGCGCTGCCCGTGGCGGACTGGATTCCGTTAATCTTGGTCCTGATGTCGTTGGTGGCTTCGGCTGTCTTGAGGGCCAGCTCCTTGATTTCGTTGGCCACGACCGCGAAGCCCCGGCCCGCTTCCCCGGCTCTGGCCGCCTCGATGGTGGCGTTGAGAGCCAGCAGGTTGGTCTGGGAGGAAATGGCGGAAATCGTATCCGTGACCTTGCCAATCTGCTGCGCGGCATCGCCGAGTTCGCTCAGCACGCCCGCAAAGTTGTCGACCTGACGCGCGGCGCTGTCGGTGGTGCCGCGAGCGCGCTCAGTGTTGCCCGCGATCTCGCCGATGGTCGAAGTCATCTCCTCCGTGGCCGCCGCGACCGAGGACAGATTGGTGGTGGTCTGCTCCATGCCGGCCGCCACGGAAGTGATATTGGCGCTCATCTCCTCTGCCGCCGCGGCCACAGTGGAGGTCTTGGTCGAGAGAGACTGCACGCTCTTCGTCGTCTCCTTACTCACGGCCGAAAGTTCCGTGGCAGCGGAGGCCACTGTCTGGGCATTGCCGCTGATTTCGCTGATGATGCGCTGCAGCTTTTCGACAAAGGTATTGAAATATCGAGCCAGCTGGCCGATTTCGTCATCGCTTTCAACCGGCAGCCGTTTGGTCAGATCGCCTTCCCCCTCGGAGATATCCTTGAGCAGATCGACGCAGTTTTTCACCGGAAGCAGGATCGCCCGGCTGATCAAAAGGGCGATACCGATGCCGATGATGAAAAAAACCAGGGAGGCCATGCCGATCATCCACCTCATCTGATAGATTTGTGCCAGCACGTCATCCTGCACCGCACCCACCGCAATGGACCAGCCCGTGCCCTCAATTGGCGCAAACCCGAAGAAACGGTCCTTGCCCGCGAACGGGTACTGGTCAAATCCGGACTCGCCCTTGACCATGCGCCCAAACATGGCGGACAGACGCGCAAACTCGGGATTGGTCTTGCCCTCTTCGAGGAAGTTGCGCTGATCCAGCACGAACTGTCTGTTGCTGTGCGCGATCAGCACGCCCTTTTCGTCAATGATGTAGGAGTATCCTTTCTGTCCGTATTTGATGTTGTCCGTGATCTCGCTGAGCAGTGTGGCGTCCAGTCTGGCGAGCAGGACTGCCATCACCGCACCGTCCTGCCCCTTGATGGGGCTGGCGATGATGATCACCGGCGAGTTGGTGACCCGGCTGATGATCACGCTGGACAAAACAGATTTGCCAGCCATGGCCTGCTTGAAATAATCCCTGTCGCCCAAGGCGGCAGTACTTCCATCAGAATATTGCGCCTGGCCATCGGACGCGATGATCCCCATGCCAAGATACTTCATCCTGGCCGTTTCGCTTTCAAGAGCCGGCTTCTGCAGATCCCAATCCATGGAGCGGATCACATGCCGGTTGGCGATTCCTTCCATGACCACCAGATGATAATCCAGTCGGCTCCTGACCAGTCGCGCCCCGTCCTCCGCCATGAGCTGGATATTCTCCTGCACCTGGCCAAGAGAAGCCCGCATGGCCCGGTCATAGGCAATAAATCCCAGGCCGGCACAGACCAAGGTCAACAAGGCCAGAAAACCGCCGATCAGTTTCATGCGAATTGGGATTTTCTTCATCTTGCTCTCCAAACCATTCTGTTCGCTCATTTTCACAACCGGACCACCACCCGATTCAAAAGCGGGGTTGGTGCTACCGCAGTCACAAGACACCTCAAAAATTACCAGAGTCTGTCCGCGTAGTTCACCTTGCCAAGCCTCCTTCGTAAAAAAGGAGGAGGGACATCGAATTTATATAGCAAATTACTCCGAATAGAAAGGGGGACTTTAAACTTCACTGCTTACCCGAGGTAATGTGCACCCGCCGTCCCCTTCATGCCCGGCGCACCAAAAAAAAGCCGCACCCTCACGGATGCGGCGAACATGCGATCGACTCGATCGATGCTAGAGATTGCGATAGATCTTGGTCCCGGGGGGTACGTCGTCCACGACCCAGACATTGCCGCCGATGACCGCGCCCTCGCCGATGGTGATGCGGCCAAGGATGGTCGCACCGGAATAGATGGTGACGTTGTCCTCGACAATGGGATGACGCGCGATGCCCTTGACCAGATGGCCGTTCTCGCCCTTGGGGAAGCTCTTGGCCCCCAGAGTCACGCCCTGGTAGAGGCGCACGTTCCTGCCGATGATGCAGGTCTCGCCGATGACCGTGCCCGTGCCGTGGTCGATGAAGAAGGACTCGCCGATGGTCGCGCCGGGATGGATGTCGATGCCGGTGGCCGAGTGGGCCATCTCGCTGATGATGCGCGGGATCAGCGGCACGCCGAGCAGGTAAAGCTCGTGGGCGATGCGATGGTTGGTCACGGCCTTGATGGACGGGTAGCAGAAGATGGTTTCGCCGGGATTCTTGGCCGCCGGATCCCCGGCAAAGGCCGCCTGCACGTCGGTCGCCAGCATGTGCCGGATGCGCGGCAGGGTCTGCAGAAAGTCGTTGACCTGGGTTTCGGCCCGCACCGAGCAGTCCGACGAGCAGGCATGCTCGTCCTTGTCGCAGGCGAAGCAAAAGCCGCGTTCCACCTGCTGGGCCAGCTCGCGGCGGACCTTTTCCAGCTTGGAGCCGACAAAGTAGGCCATGTTCTGGGGGGTGATGAAAGATTCCTTGAAGAACCCCGGAAAGAGCACGGACCGAAGCCGCTCCACGATCTCGGACAGAAGCTCGACCGAAGGCATGGGCGAACCGAAGGAGGGCTGGTGATAGACGCCCTTGTAGGATTCAGGGGCGCAGAGGCTCTCGACGACCCCGCTCAGGACGCTGTCGATTTTCAGATATTTGGCCATATTCAGCTCATGGGTGCAAAAAGTTCGGTGGAAAGGTAGCGCTCGCCCGTGTCGCAGACGATGGCGACGATGAGCTTGCCTTCCATTTGCGGTTCGCGGGCGAGCTGCAAGGCGGCCCAGACATTGGCCCCGGAGGAGATGCCGCCCAGGATGCCCTCTTCGCGGGCCAGGGCACGCGCAGTGACCATGGCGTCCTCGTTGGTCACGGTGATGATGCGATCCACGATTTTGCGATCCAGCACGCCGGGCACGAAATTCGGCCCGATGCCCTGAATCTTGTGCGGCCCGGCAGTGCCTGCGCTCAAAAGAGGCGAGGCGGCGGGCTCCACGGCCACGGCCATGAATCCCGGTTTGCGGCGTTTCAGGGTCCGGCCCACGCCGGTGATGGTCCCGCCCGTGCCCACTCCGGCAACAAGGACGTCGATGCGCCCGTCTGTGTCCCGCCACAGCTCTTCGGCAGTGGTCCGCTCATGCATGGCCGGGTTGGCCGGATTGACGAACTGGCCGGGCATGAACCCGTCCTCAAGGGAGGCCAGAATCTTCTCGGCCTCGGCCACGGCTCCTGCCATGCCCTTGGCAGCGGGGGTCAGCACCAGTTCTGCGCCCATGGCGGCCAACAGCAGGCGCCGCTCCACGCTCATGGATTCGGGCATGGTCAGCACGAGATGGTACCCCCGCACGGCGCAGACAAAGGCCAGGCCGACTCCGGTATTGCCGCTGGTGGGCTCGACGATGACCGTCCCGGGACGGAGCAGTCCGCCGCGCTCGGCCTCATCGATCATGTTCAGGGCGATGCGGTCCTTGATCGAGGACAGGGGGTTGAAAAATTCAAGCTTGACCACGACTTCGGCCAGACAGCCCTGGGCCATCCTGTTCAAGCGGACCAGAGGGGTGTTGCCGACCAGTTCGGTCATGGAATTGGCGATCTTCATGTATCCTCCACTGCAAAGGGATGACTGGAGATGACCCAGGTCCAGGGTGATGTCCAGAGCAAAAAAAACCGGCCTGGGGCCGGGGAAAAACCCGCAAACAAAAATCTCATTCCAGACTTTTTGTGATGAAGTCCAAAGACAAGAGCGCGTCCTTCAAGCGCTTGCCCGGAGAAAACTTGATTTCCCGTTCGGCCGGCATGTCCATCTCCTCCCCGGTCTGGGGGTCGACACCCCTGTGCGCCGCGCGATCGACAACGGCCATGCTCCCGATGCCGGGCAGGCTGATCTTGTCGCCGTGACTCAAGGACTCGGTCAAGCTCTCCATCATGGCATCCACAACGCGCGCGGCTTCCTCCTCGGAATACCCCATCTCGCTTTTCAGCCGCTCGATCAGGTCTGTTTTATCCATATGAACCTCAATATTGTTCGTAATGGTCGATAACTTCTGAATGTTCTACCATATAGACAATACTGGTCCCTCGGTAAAGACCTTCACAAATGATTGTGAATTATTTATTAAAATGGTTCTGCCTCTCCTGTCGGAGTATGGGATACCATCCATTTTATTCAGCCAATTACGGGAGATCCGTCATGAATACACAGCCCCTGCTCGTTGAAGAACGCGACGCCTGCGCAATCATCGCCTTCGTGGACAAACGCGGCCGCGCCACGCACGCCAATATCGTCAAGACCATCGACGCCCTCAAAAAAATGGCCCACCGCTCCGGCGACATCAACAGCGAAGGCGACGGCTGCGGCATTCTGACCGACATCCCGCGCGCAATCTGGGGCCAGCGGCTGCAGGCGGCGGGCCTGAGCCGCCACCTGAGCGAGAGCCGGGGCTTTTTCGTGGGCCATTTTTTCATGCCCGAAGACGGCCGGATCGATGAATTAAGGGGCCGCATCCGCACCATCCTGGCCGCGTCCGAGGCGGAAACGCTTCTTGAAGTGGACGACCAGATGCACGCCGCCGAGCTCGGCCCCATGGCCCGTGTCGAAGCTCCCCGCTTTCTGCAGCTGTGCGGACTTGTTCGAGACGAAAACCGGCAGGAAGGCGGAAAACGCCTCTTCAACATCCAGATGGAGATCGAACGCGCCATGCCGCAAGTGCATGTCTGCTCGCTCAGCCTGGACAGCGTCATCTACAAGCTGCGCGGCACCCCGGACCTCCTCATCCGGGTCTATCCGGACCTGCAGAACCCGGACAGCAAGTCCGTCATCACCCTGGGGCACAGCCGCTACTCGACCAACACCCTGCCCACGGCCGAACGCGCCCAGCCCTTTTCCCTGCTGGGGCACAACGGGGAGATCAACACCATCGAAAAACTGCGCAGCTCGGCCCGCGCCCTTGGCATCATCCCCACGCCCGGCGGCAGCGACTCCCAGGACCTGAACCGCATCCTCGAAGGGCTCATCCACCTGCACGGCTTCGAGTTCATGGAAGCGCTCGAAATGGTCTTCCCGGCCATCCACTCCGAGGTGGAGCGCATGCCCGAAAAGCTTCAGCGCATGTACGGCTTCTACCGCTGGTTTTTCGCCCCCTCGGCGCAGGGTCCGGCGGCCGTGGTCTCGCGCTTCGGCGACATGTGCATGGGCAGCGTCGACGCCCTTGGGCTGCGCCCCCTGTGGTTCGGGGAGAGCGACTACGACTATTTCCTGTCCTCGGAGAAAGGCGTGGTCGATCTGCAGAACACCATCCATGACCCGCGCCCCCTGGCCCCCGGCGAAAAGATCGCCATCCTGTCGGGTCCGGGCAAACGCGGCGAAGTGCTGGACTATTGCGCGTTGCAGGAACGCCTGCTGCGCCTCTTCGAGCAGGGCCGCCTGACTCCGCTGGCAGGCAACCTGCACGGAAAGATCCCCGAATCCATCCTGAACTGCCCCGAAGGAGCCTGCCGCGACCTGCGCCGCTTCTTCCTAGACCGCTCCGTCTTCGACGATCAGGCCTGCCCCGCCACAACCGCCCTTCTGGCGGCATTCGGCTGGCACAAGTACGATCAGGACATGCGCAAGCATGTCGCGGCCACGGGCAAGGGGCCCATAGGCTCCATGGGCTATCAGGGGCCGCTGGCCAGCCTGGACACCGCAAGCCTCGCCAACGTGAGCGACTATTTCAAGGAGAACGTGGCCGTGGTCACCAACCCGGCCATCGACCGCGAGCGCGAGGCCGAACACTTCTCCACCGCCGTCATCCTCGGCGACCGTCCGGACAATCCGGACCGCCCGCCCGTCGGCCTGCGTCTGGGGACTCCCATCCTGCTCGGCGGAGAATTCACCCCGGCCCTGTCGTCCCTGGACATCCTGGCCGTCTGCCGGGAGCACGGTACCCACACCCTGGAGCAGGTCCTCGACTTCTTCACCGCCCAGCAGCGCGACCCCTCGCGCATGGCCATCCTCGACGCGACCTACGTCCCGGCCCAGGGGCTGGCCGCGCGCCTGGGGGACCTTGAAAACGAGGCCCTGCTGGCCATTGAAGGCGGCGCCGCCATCCTCGTCCTCGACGACTGCGCAAGCTTCGTGGAAGGGCGGGTCTATATCGATCCGGGCCTGGCCGTGGCCTGGCTGTACCGGGCCGCAGAGGCGGGCCGCATCCCCCGCCTGCCTTCGCTCATCGTGCGCAGCGGGGCCATCCGCAACCTGCACGACATCATGTTCGTGCTCGGTCTCGGCGCCTCGGCCGTGAACCCCTACATGCTCTGGAAGCAGGCCTACGCGCAGGCCGAAAGCGCCGAAGGCCTGCAACGCACCCTCTCCAACACCCTGACCGCGTTGCAGGCGGGCGTGGAAAAGATCATGTCCACCATGGGCATCCACGAGCTGTGCGGATACGGGCGCATCTTCTCGTCCATCGGCCTCAAACGGGAACTGCAAGAGATTTTCGGTTGCGCCAATTTCTGCTCGTCCACGTCCGCGGGCCTGGGCTACGCCGAACTGGAAACGCAGGGCCGCAAGCGCGTGGGACTGGTCGCCGAAGGCATCGAGCGCAAGCTCCAGTCCGACCCCAGGCGCAACGCCAGGGTCGGAAAAATCCTGCGCTCCGTGGCCGTGGGCAAGACCGGGTACCTGCAGATGGCGGAAGGACTGGCCGAGGTCGACCGGGAAAATCCCGTCGGCCTGCGCCACCTGCTGGACATCAAGACCCGCGACGCAGCCCCGCTGCCGCTGGAGAACGTGGACATCTCCATCGGCCGGCACTCCATGCCGCTGCTCATCTGCGCCATGTCCTTCGGCTCCCAGGGCGAAAGTTCTTTCCGGGCCTACGCCGAGGCGGCGCGCAAGGTGAACATCGTGTGCATGAACGGCGAGGGCGGCGAAATTCCGGACATGCTCGGCAAATATCGTGAAAATCGCGGGCAACAGGTCGCCTCGGGGCGCTTTGGCGTGTCCATGGAACTCCTGAACTCCGCGCGCTTCCTCGAAATCAAGGTCGGCCAGGGCGCAAAACCCGGCGAGGGCGGCCATCTGCCCGGCTCCAAGGTCACCGAGATGGTCGCCCAGGCCCGCCATTGCAAGCCCGGCATCGCGCTCATTTCGCCGTCCAACCACCACGACATCTATTCCATCGAGGATCTCTGCCAGATCATCACGGAACTCAAAACCGCGAACCCCGAGGCGCGCATCTCCGTCAAGATCCCGGTCACCAGCGGCGTGGCGACCATCGCCGTGGGCGTGGCCAAGGCCGGGGCGCACATCGTCAACGTGAGCGGCTTTGAAGGCGGCACGGGCGCGGCCCGCGAACACGCCAAAAAATATGTCGGCCTGCCCGTCGAGATCGGCGTGACCCAGGCCCACCGTGGGTTGGTCGAAGCCGGACTGCGGCATCAGGTCGAGATCTGGTGCGACGGCGGCGTGCGCTCCGGGGCGGACGTGGTCAAGCTGGTCTGCCTCGGCGCGGACCGGGTCGGGGTCGGCACCGTGGCGCTCATGGGCATCGGCTGCATCAGCTGCGAGCAGTGTCATCTGGACATCTGCCCCCGCGGCATCTCCACCCAGATCCGCACACTGGAAGAAGCCCAGGCGCGCGGCGTGAAACTCTTCAAGCCTCTGCAAGGCGAGGTCGAGGCCGAAAACCTGGCCCGTCTGCTGCGCGCCTTCGGCGACCAGATCCGCCACATCCTGGCCGGACTGGGTGAGCGGCGGCTCTCCGACCTCGTCGGACGCACGGACCTGCTGGAGCAGGCCAGAGGCCGCGAACATGTGGACCTGACCGACCTCCTCATCCCCGCGCCCATGGACGGCATGCAGTCCTACTGCCCGGTGCCGCGCATCGTGCGCAGGCCGCTCGACAACCTGACCCGGCTCATCTCCGACCTGGCCTTGGCCACGCTCGGGGAGGAGTGCGGATTCGTGCAGTACAAGGAAGAGAACGTGCGCTCCGTGGACCGCGCCGTGGGCACGTATCTGGCAGGAGCTATGGTGCGTGAGCGGTCCGAGGGCGAACGCGGCAAGGTGGAGCTGCTCCTGACCTCCTCGGTTCCCGGCAACGGCCTGTGCGCCTTCAATGTGGACGGGATCGGCACGGTGGTCGAGGGCGGCGGCCAGGACGGTATCGCCAAGGGCGCGCGCGGCGGCGAGGTCTGCATTTTGAAAGGCGCCAACATCCTGGGCCAGCGCGTGGACGGCTCCGTGGGCAAATCCCTGGCCTACGGCGCGCTTTCGGGCACGGTCATGGTCCAGAACCAGGCCGACTCGCGGGCCTGCGTGCGCATGTCCGGGGCCGACGCCATCTTCGGAGGCCGCATCACCGCACCGGTCCGCGACGAACTGGGCAACATCGCCTCGCGCGCGCATTTGAAAGGCTTCGCCTTCGAATACATGACCGGAGGCCGCGCCGTGGTCCTGGGCGATCCCGGCCCCTGGATGTGCGCAGGCATGACAGGCGGCGTCATCTACCAGTGCCTGTACCCCGAATGGAACTTCGGGAGGGAAAATCTTGAGCGCCGCTTCTCGAGCGGAGCGCACGTGGTCATCAGAAGCCTGGACGAGGACGACGCCACGCAGGTGCGCGAACTGCTGAACAAGTACGCACGCGCCCTGAAACAGAGCTTCCAGAACGATGAAGCGGAAATTGTGCAAGGTCTGACGGAAGAAGCCGAAAAGCGGTTCGTGAAGATCGTGCCGGGTTCGAGCACAGGCATCAAACCGGAATGAAAACACGAAGGGCGCCGGGAGCTTTTCCCGACGCCCTGTTTTTTTATCAGAAGGAAATGGAATGCTTGGGGGGGTGATCAGTAAGGTTCGTCAAAGGACGACTTGCCCCCTTGCTGACGCCAATCAAAATGACCGGACTTCTCAACCGGGCAGATCCTCGCGAGTCCAGCGTGTGAAACGGATGCCTCCGTTCTTCTTGACCTGATGAAACGGCAGGCCGGCACGGATGCCATCGAGGACGCGCTCCTGGTCCGTGACCACGGAGCCGCACAGGTAGTCTGCCCCGAATTCGAACAGGGAACATGACAATGGAGTGCTCGGGCCGAGCACGAGCACAGTGGCCTGCCTGGCCTGGGTCAGAAAGTACGCCATCCGGCGGGTCAACAACGCGGTCCCGGTCACGGCGAGCACATCGAGTCCAGCCAGAGTCTCGTCCCACAGCTGCGGAGACACTGCGTCCGGGACGTCGCGCAGTTCGAACAGATGCATCTGCCCGACCCTCTGGCGCAGTGACGAGACAAACGGAAACTCGCCCACCAGTCCCACGCTCCCGTTCCGTCCCAATTCAGCGATCAATTCATCGGCGGGTACGCCCAGGGTGGCAGAGACGCTTTCAGGCGCCGGCGAGTTGGCGGCGTTCACCGCAGCCAGCCCCAGGCTGATACAGAACGCCGAAGATGATGTCATGTTCCCGGCGACCGTGGCCGCCGTCTGCCCTTCGGCGAAGTGAACCTGCCGCAAATCCTCGGCATCCGGCCTGGCCCCGAGCAGAGAGGACAGCCCGACGCGGGCGCCGGCAACGACGGCCAGAAATTTGTCGCCGACCACGACCTGTTCAACAATGGCCCCTGGCCGTGCCAGAGAACGGAGCATCTCCTCGGCCAGCCTCAACTCCCCTCCCTGCAACGGGGGACGGGCCAGGACGTTATCGTGGTGGGCGCAGTCTTCTTTACTCATTTTTTTTCCTTTTCGAGCACCATCCAGTCACCGACACTGTATTCGTAATGGTTGGCGATGACAGGGCATTTGACCTGAAACAGAAACCAGATCTTCCTCTCGTCCTCATTGAGGGTTTCAAAATTGCCCTGCCCCTTGGAGATCACGACGTCCGCCGCGTGAAAAATCCGCAGAAACTCTGCGGAGCATTCTCCAAGGATCGTCCCGGGAATATCCGCGCCATTGCTGACGATTGCCGCCACTTCGTCGATGCCGGCCGCCACGGCGTCCTCCCGGGTGGCGTCGTTGATGACCGGAGAGGATTTGACCGCATAAAAGACGTTCTTTCGTTGCGGAAAATGTTCAATCAGCAGCCTGTCGAAAACTGCCTCCCCCGCGTTGTCTCCCAGTACGAGAACCATGTTGGCCGTGGCGATTTCGTCATGGAGCCGTGCCAGCACCGCGTCGTCGAATTTAATGGAACGCTCCAGAGCCTTTGAAAAGGATTCCGAGATGATGGCCTCGTTCCAATCGGACCGCATGCCGAAATCCAGAATGTTTCCGGCGATGGAAAACGCCAACGCAGCCGCAAAAGGGTTCCCGGCGCGTTCGATGGCGAGCTTCGCGCTTGCTGCAATGTCCAGGGCCCGCTGCGTGGATTTCTTTTTTATGGGCAGAAAAGGATCCGCGTCATGAAGTTCCCTGCGGATGACCGCATGGACTTCCCGGACGATTTCCGGCGGCGTGGCGGAAAGATCCGCATGGGCAAGCTTTTCGAAAACGAGCTTCATGATCTTCAGCAAGGCCGCTTCGTCGTCCGTAACCATCCGGGATGCGTCCACGGCCTGGCGAACGATGCACGGCAGGCAGTCGAGAGATGTCCTCATGATGTTCCTTGTATGATGTGATCAATATCCGCACCTGCGTATCAAGGGCCGGATTTTGAATCCTGAGTTTCTTCTTTTTCCGAATGATCCTGCTCCCGGTCAAATAGGGCAAGCCTGCGGCGGCGGCAACAAATGCATATGGCCGGACTCCAGGTAGAGCCTGAGGCCGTGAAGGTCGCGCGGCAGCAATCCGTCTTTCCTTGTGGATGTTCGGCGGCCCCTTCCCCCTTTCCACGCCAGCCTCACGCCTTCCCCATTCCGTAGCGCTTCATCTGGCTCCACACGCTGGTCCTTGAGATACCCAGGATTCGCGCGGCCTCGGACTGGTTTCCGTTCGCCTCGCGCAGGGCCTGCGCGAGGCGCTCCTGCTTGAGCTCGTCCAGGCTTCTGGCCGAGGCATCGGCGGGTGCGCACGCGACCGCTTTGCTCATGAGCTCGGTCGGCAGGTCGCGGGGTTCGATCATGTCCGTCTTGCAGGCCACAAAAGCGAACTCGAAGGCGCTTCTGAGCTCGCGCACGTTGCCCGGCCACGGGTGGCGCAGCAGCATGTCCATGGCTTCGTGTGAGATGCCCTGCACTTTCTTGCCGGTCTTGAGCTGCATGCGCAGGAAAAACGAGGAGGCGAGCTGCGGGATGTCCTCGCGGCGCTCGCGCAGAGGCGGGATGCGGATGGGAATGACGTTGATGCGGTAGTACAAATCCTGACGGAACTGGTTTTTGGAGACAAGCTCTGGCAGGTCGCGGTTGGTGGCGGAGATGATCCTGGCATGCACGGGGATGGGCTGGTGATCCCCCACCCGCTCGATGACTTTCTCCTCCAGCACGCGCAGCAGCTTGACCTGCGTGGACAGTGGCAAGTCGCCGATCTCGTCCAGAAAGATGTCCCCGTCCCCGGCACTCTCGAACCGCCCCATGCGGTCCTTGTGCGCCCCGGTGTACGCGCCCTTGACATGGCCGAAGAGTTCACTCTCCAGCAGCGATTCGTTCAGGGCCGCGCAGTTGACCTTGATGAAGGGCTTGTCCTTGCGCGGTCCGGCATCGTGAATGGCCTTGGCCACCAGCTCCTTGCCCGTCCCGCTCTCGCCGTAGATGATGACCGGTGCATCGATCTGCGCCACTCCGTCGATAAGGTCGAACACCTGCTGCATGCTCGATGACCGGCCGATGATCCCGTGAAAAGCGTCCTCCCTTGAAAGTTCACGCCGAAACCCCTCGATCTGCGCGTCCTTGTGCACCAGGTCGGAGATGTCCGTCATGGTCTCCACCGCGCCTATGATTCCGCCGTCCTTGTCCCTCAGCACCGATGCGTTTTTCACGACGTGCATGCGCGAACCGTCCTTGCGGATCAGGGCGCATTGCTGCCTGCGCAGATCCCCCTTTTCGAACATGACACACCAGTGACAACTCGGCACGCCCCTGGCCAGTTCACAGGACGAACACCCCAAAATGGTGCAGGACGCGCCGATGAGTTCCTCCCGGGCATATCCCGTCATCTCCGCCAAGGCATGATTGACGGACACGATCTGTCCATCGGGGGTCACGATCATGACCCCGTCCTGAATGGTGTTGACCACGGTCTTCCAATATTGATTCAGATTTTCATCCATGCTGTTCATCCGCTGTAAAGACTGTTATTTTTATGAACAAAAATACTGTTCATGTGTTTAATTATTGAACATCAAAAAAGCAAGATCATTGTGCCCGGCTGGCGTGAGAGCGAATACCTTTGGAATATTAATTTTTAATTTCGTGATGTTATAGATTAAATTACACTCCGGAAGTGTACATGGGCCGATCTGGCATGCCCCTCGCAAAGGGGGAGAATATGAAGCGCAAGAGCTCTTGTGAAAGGACGTCCGCCATGACCAAAATCGACATGCGAAACACGATGGATTTTTTTTGCATGCTCAAGGCGTGCGCGCTCATCAAGCAACTCAAGCCGGGAAATTCCGTGTTGATCCTGAGCAATGACCGGGCCTTCCTGTCTGATTTGCGACGGGTCCATCCGGACTGCGAATTCAAGCTGATATCAACTGTGCATGCCTTCGAAGACGGCGGAGATTATCTGTTCCGAGTCGAGAAATCGAATCCATCCCCCAAACAACCTTCATCGTAAAGGAGGCTCCCATGTCCAGCATGAATGTCACCTGCCCGTATTGCCAGGGTACAGTAACCATAACCCAGACCGATGATTATGCGCCGGAATTTCACGAATGTCCCAAGTGCGATCAGACATTCATTGTCGAGCGTGGCGTTTCAAAGGCCAAGGTCATGAAGGAAAAGGACGCCCCGTGCATGAGCAATCCCCGGTGCCGGGAAATCGAAACCAGCGGCGCGGAAGAAGAATAACGTCGTCAGGAGAATGAGAACAATGTGGAAGATATTGCAGATGATCTCGAAAAATCTGGTGCTGGCCATCCCCACGGTCATGGTCCTCGGCTTTGCGGGCGGACTGCTCGGCGAGGTGGGATGGCTCAAGAACCTGATCATGCCTTTCACCTTTTTGATGGTCTATCCCATGATGGTCACCTTGAAGATCGGGCAGGTTTTCTCCGGCGGCGACATGAAGGCCCAGGTCGTCACGCAGCTCGTCAATTTCGGGGTTGTACCCTTTCTCGCCTTTGGCGTGGCCTGGTTTTTCTTTCGGGATCAACCGTACATGATGCTTGGAATCGTGCTGGCCGGGCTGGTGCCAACCAGCGGCATGACCATTTCGTGGACCGGCTTTGCCAAGGGCAATGTCGCCGCCGCGGTGAAGATGACGGTCATCGGGCTGACGCTGGGTTCTCTGGCCACACCGATATACGTGCGGGCATTGCTTGGCGCGAGCATTGAAATGGATGTGCGGGCCGTGTTCTCCCAGATCGTGCTGATCGTATTCCTGCCCATGGCCCTGGGCTACGCCACCCAGCGCACCCTGGTACGCGTCCATGGCCAGAAAAACTTTGCCGAGCGACTGGCTCCGCGCTTTCCGGCCCTGTCCACCCTCGGCGTGCTGGGCATCGTCTTCATCGCCCTGGCCTTGAAGGCCCGGACCATCATGGCCTCGCCCGAGCTGTTGCTGCAGATCCTCACGCCCCTGGCGATCATCTACACCGCCAACTACGCCCTGAGCACGCTGCTGGGCCGGCTCTTCCTGCCGCGCGGAGATGCCATCGCGATGGTCTACGGGACCGTCATGCGCAATCTGTCCATAGCCCTGGCCGTGGCCATAAACGCCTTCGGCGCACAGGGGTCCGATGCGGCCCTGGTTGTGGCCCTGGCCTACATCATCCAGGTCCAGAGCGCGGCGTGGTACGTGAAGCTGACCGATCGCCTGTTCGGCCCGATCTCCGCCGTTTTCGCACCCCAACCCGCGAGCAGGAGCTAACATCATGCTGCCCAGCTACCACAGTATCCTCTACGCCACGGACCTGTCCGAAAGCGCCCGGCAGGCTTTGCGCCACGCGGTTTCCCTGGCGGGACGTTATGGTGCGTCCCTGACCATCCTGCACGTGGTGCCGGATCTGGTCGATCTCATGAGTGAAGACGCGGGCTTCGACATCGAGAGCCATTTCGGTTCCGAAGACTGGCAAGAAATCAACTCGAGGACGGCGGCCAAGGCCCAGGATACGGCGCGGGAGCGGATCCGCGAACTAGCCTCGGAATGCGTGACAGGCGACGCCCGGTGCCCGGTGGCCAACGCAGTGATCAAGATCAAGGTGGGCGACCCGGCGGAGCACATCATGGAGGAAATCACCATCGCGGGTCACGATCTGGTGGTCATGGGCGCCCACGGTTGGGGAGCGTTCATGAACATGCTGCTGGGGTCCGTCGCCAACAAGATCGTGCGCCTGAGCCCGGTACCGGTGCTGACCGTCAGATTGCCCCACGGGCAAGACGGCAACCAAGCTATCCAGCAAGGAGAATCATAACCAATGAAGCTGACTCGAAGATCATTTTTTGCCACCGGCATGGCCCTGGCCGCCGGCAGCGTGCTGCCACGGGCGGCCGAAGCGAGGCCCGGCGAGCTTGCTACGCTCCTTGACGTGTCCAAGTGCATCGCCTGCGGAGCCTGCGTCGCGGCCTGCCGGGAGACCAACGGGCACAAGTTTCCTCGGCCCGAGAAGCCCTTCCCCAAGATGTATCCGGCCAAGGTCAAGGCCGCGGACTGGAGCGACAGGCAGGATGTGGACGACCGCCTCACGCCCTACAACTGGCTCTTCATCCAGACGGCCTCGGGCACCTACCAGGACCGTCCCTTTGAGCTCAATATTCCCCGCCGCTGCCTGCATTGCCAGAACCCGCCCTGCGCCAACCTCTGCCCGTGGGGCGCGGCCTCCAAGGACAGCCGGGGCATCGTGCGCATCAATGATGAAATCTGCCTGGGCGGGTCCAAATGCAAGGATGTCTGCCCGTGGCACATCCCGGAGCGCCAGACCGGCGTCGGGCTGTATCTGAAGCTCGCGCCGAGCTTTGCCGGCAACGGGGTCATGTACAAGTGCGATCGCTGCCATGACCGCATTCGGGACGGCAAAACCCCGGCCTGCATCGAGGTCTGTCCCGAAGGGGTGCAGACCATCGGCCCGCGCGAGGAGATCCTGGCCCAGGCCCGCGAACTGGCCGCGAGGACCGGCGGATTCATCTACGGCGACATGGAAAACGGCGGCACCAACACCTTCTATGTCTCGCCCGTGCCCTTCGACGTTCTCAATCAGGCCGTGCCGCAGGGACCGGGCAAGCCTCACCTGGCGTCGGTCGGCAATCCCTTCGCCACGGAAGACATCCTGGCGCGGGCCGTCTATGCCGCGCCGCTGGTCGGGGCCGTGGCCGGAGTGCTGCATCTGGTGCGCGGAGCCACCTCGGAGGACAAATCATGAATAATCGCGCCCTGACCCTTGTCTTCCGCGCCGTGGTCATCGCCCTGCTCTTCACCGGGTTCGCGCAGATGCCCATCTTCGCCCGCTATTATCTGGCCGATGTGCCGGGCTTTGCCTGGACCGCCGATTATTACCTCAACCATGTCCTGCATTATAGTCTCGCCATCGTGCTGCTCGTCTTTCTGGGCTGGCGGCTGCCGCTGGTTCTGCGGGGGCCATGGGCTGCAAGCGGGATCGTGCTGGGGCTGTGTTGGGCCGGAGTCGTGCTCACGGGCCTGATCCGGGTCATGAAGAATCAGCCCGATGCCTATTTTTCGCCAAATCTGGTCATGTGGGTGGACTGGGCTCATTTGGGGCTCGTCATCCTGCTCGGGGTCGTCAGCCTTGCCCACGCCCGAACCCGCACCCGTCCCCAGAGGCATGCGTAATTTGAACGCCTTCGCAAGAACGCGGTCCTTATGTCCTGAAATCATTTCAACTCTCAAAAAATTTAAGGAGAAGTTTATGGTCGCCAAACGCATCATTGTTATCGGAGGCACTGCCGCCGGACCCAAGGCCGCAGCCAGGGCCAGCCGTCTGGATCAGAACGCGGAGGTCATCCTCCTGCAGAAGGCTCCGGAGCTGTCCATGGCTTCGTGCGGATACCCCTATTATGTCGCCGGAATGTTCAAGGAACGGGACAAGCTCCTCTGCACCCCCGCCGGTGTGGTGCGCGATCCGGCATTCTTCGCGGGTGCCAAGGGCATAACGGCCATGGTCAACACCGAGGCCGTGAGCATCGACCGCAACGCCAGGATCGTGAACTGGATGAACTCTGCCGGAGAGAGCGGCATGCTGGCCTATGACAAGCTCATCCTCTGCACCGGCTCCGTGCCCAAGATGCCGCCCATTCCGGGCCGCGACCTCAAAGGCGTGCACACCCTGCACTCCATGGCCGATGCCGACCGCATGCGCGCCTGGGCCGAGCATGGCCGCGGCAAGCGCGCCGTCATCGTCGGCGGCGGACTCATCGGCATGGAAGCGTGCGAGGCGCTGCATCAGGCCGGGGTCGATGTTACCGTGGTCGAGGCCCTGCCCCATGTGCTCGGATTCCTTGATTCCGAACTGGCCCTCCTGGTGGAAAACCATGCCCGCGCCAAGGGTGCGAAGATTCTGACCAAAATCGGCATCGCCGCCCTGGAGGGCGAGAACGGCGCGGTGACCCGCGCGCGCCTGGCCGATGGCCGGGAAATACCCTGCGATCTGGTGGTCATGGCCATCGGCGTGGCCCCGAATGTGACCCTGGCCAGAGAAGCCGGGCTTGACCTCGGCGCCTTCGGCGGCATTAGCGTCAATGAGTTCATGTGCACTTCGGACCCGGACATCTATGCGGCCGGCGATTGCGTGGAAGTGACCAACAGGTTGACGGGCAAGAAAATGCTCGCACCCTACGGCGATCTGGCCAATCTGGAAGGCCGGGTCGCAGGGGAGAATGCCATCCTGGGCGACACGGTGCGCTTTCCCGGCACCATCGGCAGCGGAATCTGCAAGGTCTTCGATTTTACGGCCGCGTCCACGGGTCTCTCCGAACGCCGGGCCAGGGAAGCCGGATTCGATGTGATCACCGCCGTCAATGCGAGCCCGGACAAACCCGGCTTCATGGGCGCCAAACCCCTGGTCTCGAAGATGATCGCGGACAGCAAAAGCGGACGGATTCTGGGCTTTGCCTGTGTCGGCTTGGGCGACGTCAATCGCCAGGCATCGGAAATGGCCGTGGCCGTGGCCGCGGGGTGGACCGTGGACGAGATGGCCATGGCCGACCTGCCGTATGCTCCGCCCTACTCCCAGGCCATCGATCACGCCATTGCCACGGCGCACGTCCTGCAAAACAAGATGCGCGGGCTCATGACCGGCATCTCCAGCGTGGAGGCCAAGGCCCTGTTCGACGCGGGCGGGCCTTTGTACATCCTGGATGTGCGTGGACCTCAGGAATTCGAGGAAGCGCGACTGGGTCTTGGCGAGACACTCATTCCCCTCGGCCAGCTGCGCAAACGCCTCTCGGAACTGCCGCAGGACAAGGATCTACCCATCGTGTCCTTTTGCAAGGTGTCCATGCGCGGCTATGAAGCGCAGCGTATTCTGGAAAGCGCGGGATATACCGATGTGCGGGTCATGGAAGGCGGGCTTGCGGCCTGGCCATATATGAACGAACAATAGACCCGGTTTCGCCGGGCAGCGCCTGCGGACAGCCGAGCCGTCCGTGGGCGCTTTTATTTTGAAAGGAGTTCGCGAACCTTCTGCATCAATTCCTTGCTGTCGTAGGATTTGACCACGTAGGCATCGGCGGCGATGGATTTGAGATCGATGCGGAAGCTGTCATAGGCGGTGCAGAGAATGATGGGCAACGTAGCGTGCCTGCTGCGGATTATCTGCAGCAGATCAAGCCCGGACAAGGCGCCGAGCTTGATATCGAGAATGATCAGCGCGGGATTGTGTTTTTCCACCAGCTCAAGCGGATCCTCGGTCCCATCCGAATCGGCCGCGTCATACCCTTGCGCTCGCAATTCCTCGGCATAGAGCATGCGCACATGCGCCTCGTCATCAATGACCAAAACGGTCTTTCTGTCCATGGCTGCCTCCCGGAAGTTCATTATTTCTTGTTCCATAGCAGACAATGTCTGCCATTGAAAAGAATCTCCTGTTCCGGAAACAAAAAATTATCATTTTTTCAGGCCATCACCAATTTCCAAAAACGCGCCCGCGCTCCGACCCTACCTTCAAGGACTTTGAATCTATCTTCTATTTCCGGCCATAAACTGGATGCAGGGTCCCCTTGCCCGGATAGCCCGTGTCGAACTGCGTGTTGTCGCCCGGCTTTTCAAAATAGCCGTCCTGCACGGCTTCGGCCTCGCCCAGGGCGAGCAGCCCGCTGACAGTCACAAAACTCCAGCCCTGGCGCTGCAGTTCATCCACGAAAATCGGAACAATCTCATGCGTCAGCTTGGGGACGGCGTTGGCGTGCATGAGCACGATGGACCCTGGCCGGACTTCCTTGACCGCGCGCAGGGCCACATCCCGCGCCGAACCTGCCCCGCCTTCGCCGAGCACATCCCACTGCACGACGGGCAGCCCCATGCGCGCCAGATAATCGAGGGTGGCGGCGGAGTTGCGGCCATAGGGCAGACGGAACACGGCCATGGACTCCGGAACATGGGACATCTGCCCCTCAAGGCCGCGACTCGCGGCCAGGAGCGCCAGCTTCTCGCGCAAAGTCTCGTACTGGCCTTGGGTCCACAGCACCTGTTCGCGGGTTTCCTCTTCGTCCATGAGGGCCAGGTTGGCGTGGGTCCAGGAGTGGTTGCCAAATTCAAAGAGCGGGTCGGCCATGAGCTGCATGGTCTGCATGGGATGGGAACGCATCCACTTGCCCCCGGCAAAGAACGTGGCCGCGACGCCCCGACGGCGCAGATGATTGACGATCTCGGTCCGGTAGCCCGTGCGGTTGCTGGCCCGCTCGCACAGGTCGAAGGTCAGGGCCAGCACCTTCTCGCCGTCCGCGATTTTGACCCGGCGGATCACTCCGCGCAGCCGCTGAGGAGTGAAGCCCGGCTGAACAAGGGGCTGGACGCGATCCGGCGGAGACAGGTCGGCGGGTTTGGAATAGGGCCGGGTCACCAGATGGTCCGCCGGAGTTCCGGCCAGCTCGGCCTCGGACCACAGCCCATGCAGCAAGGCGCTGGAACCTTGTTCGGCCAACGCAGTCCCGCCCATGACCATGACGGACATGGCGAACAACCAGATGCATACTGTCTTCGAGAACTTCATATCGCCTCTGATTATGCCTAACGATTGTGACCGCATCAACAACTCAATACAACATCCGTTTGAAATCAAAAAGATTATTATTTCAAGAAGCTCTCACACGCTTTTTGAATTGCGCACCAGCCCTGCCTCATTTATGTTTATTTTTTAAGGGGATAAAATACCGCACATCTCCATGAGGCCGAATTATCGAGGAGTTGCACGCGTCAAGAAAAAGACCGTCTCCTCCTGCGGAAAATTGAACGGATCTTTTTGGAAAAGTTGATTTTTTTGATCTTTCAGATGTCGAACCCTGCAATCCGCCTTCAGGATCTCCCATGAACATCCTCATGTACTCCCACGACACTTACGGCCTCGGGCATATCCGGCGGAGCATGGCTCTGGCTCAGAACATCCTGAATGAGGAGCACAACATCATCATCCTGACCGGTTCGCCCATTGTCGGCCGGTTCGATTTTCCTCACGGCATCGATTTTGTGCGCATTCCGGGCATGATCAAGCAGAATAATGACCTCTACGTGCCCCATTCAATCAAGGTCGAGCCCGAGATGGCCCTGGCCATCCGCCAGAACATCATTTTGGCCACGGCCAAGGCCTTCAAGCCCTCACTGTTTCTGGTCGACAAGGCCCCGCTCGGCCTCAAGCGCGAAGTGGTCGCGACCCTGCGCTGGCTACGCGAACACAGCCCCGAAACCCAGGTTGTGCTGGGCCTGCGCGATATCATGGACAGCTCCGGGAGCACCATCACGGAATGGCGTGCAAAGAACATCTATGAAGCGCTCGACACGCTCTATTCCGAGATATGGGTGTACGGAAGCAGGGATATTTACGACCCCATCCGCGAATACGAAATTCCCGCACATATCGCCGCAAAGATGCATTTCACCGGCTATATCCCCAGGCAGATCCCGCGCTCTCAACATCGCGCCCGTATCCGGCGCAGCATGAGCATCGCGCCGGACGAAAAATTTGTGTTGGTGACCACGGGTGGTGGCGGTGATGGGTACAAGGTCGTGGACACCTACCTGTCCATGCTCGAAGCCCTGCCCCATCAGCCCTTCAAATCCATGATCGTGACCGGCCCCATGCTGGCCGAGAACTTGTACGACCAGCTCGCGGCCAGGGCGCGCAAGCTCAAGGTGCGCATCTGCAAATTCTATCGCAAGATGGAAAGGGCCATCCTGGCCGCCGATTGCGTAGTCTCCATGGGCGGCTACAACACCATGTGCGAAATTGTCTGCGCGGCCCGTCCGTCTTTGATCATCCCGCGCAGCACCCCGCGCGAGGAGCAGCTCATTCGGGCCCGCATCTTCGCCGAGAAGGGCCTGCTGGAATACATTCCCTGGGAAACCGTGGAAGCGGGTCCCATGCTTGACCGCATCGAAACCCTGCTCGCAAACGCCGAAACGTATGAAGAGGCCCTCAAAGCCTTTCCCATGACCGCCTTCGACATCATCAACACCCGCATCAAAAGCTTTGGAGCACACGCATGACACAGACAAAGCCCGTCATGGGCATGGTCTTGAAAGGATACCCGCGCATCTCCGAGACCTTTATTTCCAATGAGATCCGACTGCTCGAAGAGCAGGGGCTGACCGTGCATATCTTCTCCATGCGCCACCCCCGGGAGAATTTCACCCACAAGTCGGTGCAGGCCATCAAGGCCAAGGTGACCTACTTGCCCTCGGAATTCTGGATCTCCCTGCACCGTTTCGTGTGGCCCAACGTCAGCACCGCCCTCAAATTTTCCGCCGGGTATGCCAAGGCTTTCCGCCTTGCCTGGAAGCGGTTCCTGCGCAACCGCAACTTCATGACCTTCAAGCATTTTTTTCAGGCAGGATACCTGGTCCACCACGCCGAAGACAAAAACATAGCCCATCTGCACGCTCATTTTGCGCACAGCCCGACCTCCGTGGCCATGTTCGCGTCCGAAATGAGCGGCATCCCTTTCAGCTTCACGGCCCACGCCAAGGATATCTACACCTCGGACAAGCTGCAGATCGCCGAAAAGATCGCCAAGGCCCGCTTTGTGGTCACCTGCACGAAATACAACAAGAAGTACCTGGAGGATCTGGTTGATCATCGGCATGAGGTGCACTGCGTGTACCACGGCATCGACCTGAAGCTCTTTTTCGCCCACGCGGTCACGCACACCCCTACCCCGCCCTACACCTTCATGACCATCGCCCGCTTCGTGGAGAAAAAGGGCATCCCGGATATCCTCGAAGCCATGGCATTGCTGGCCCGGGAAGGATTTCCCTTCCGCTACGTCCTGATCGGCGATGGCGATGACAAGGGACTCATCGAAAATCGCATCAAGGCCCTCGGCCTGGAAAATCACGTCACCCTGGCCGGCACCCTGGCCCATGAGCAGGTGCTGGAGCACTTCCAGCATGCCGACTGCTTCGTGCTCGGCTGCAGGGTCGCGGCAAGCGGCGATCGGGACGGCATTCCCAACGTCCTGGCCGAGAGCATGGCGCTCGGCGTGCCTGTCATCGGCACGCGGGTGTCGGGCATCCCGGAACTGGTGGGCCATGAGCAGACGGGGCTCCTGGTCGACGCCACCAAGCCGGAGGAGCTGGCCGCAGCCCTGAAGCGCATCGTCACCGACCAGCCCTTGCGTGAGCGGATCATCCCCGCGGCCAGGGAGCGGGTCATTCAGGTTTTCGACAACAAGAAATTGATTGAAGAACTGGTCACGCTGTACCGCAACCTGACCCACCTCTAGGAACCCATGCGCGTCGCCTACTATCCGTCTTTTCGCGCCCTGGACCACGTCCGCTCTTCCGGGCTGGTCTCCATCGCCCGGGATGTGCGCGCGGCCATGCAGGCCGAGGGCCACGAAGTGATCCTGCCCATGAATCTGTCCATGGAATGGATCTACCTGCGCCCCAAAGCCTGGCCGGGCGCCCTGCGCGAAGCGTTGCGGGCGGACATGACGCTCAAGCGCGAGCGGCCCGACTGCTGGCTGACCTACCATAGCTACTACCGGGGGCCGGACATCATCGGCCCGGTCCTTTCACGGCGCGCACAAATTCCCTATTTCATCCTGGCCGCGTCCTATGCCACCAAGTATCGCAAGCGGCTCAAGACCTGGGCCGGCTTTCATCTCAACAGGCGGGCGCTGAAAAGGGCGGACATGGTCTTCGTCAACAAGCTTCGCGACGTCCAGAACCTGGGCCGCCTGCTGCCGCCTGAACGCATCACCTATATCCGCCCCGGCATCCGCACCGAGGTTTTTCCCGTGGACCCGGCCGTTCGAGAACGGACGCGCACGCACTTGCGGATCGAGGGCAAACGGGTCGTGGTCACGGCAGCCATGATGCGCCCCGGCGTGAAGGAGGACGGCATCGCCTTTGTCATGGAAGCCTGCGCGCGCCTTTTGCCCGAAATTCCGGACCTGCACCTCCTGATCCTCGGCGACGGGGCGGGCCGGGAGCGGCTGGAAACACGGGCCAGGGAGATCCTGCCGCAGGCCCACACCTTTGCCGGGCGCATCGCACCGCAGGACATGCATGCCTGGTATCAGGCCGGGGATGTCTTCGCCTTCCCCGGCATCAACGAATCCCTGGGCATGGTCTATCTGGAGGCGCAGTGCTGCGGGTTGCCCGTGGTCGCCACCAGCCATGACGGCGCGCCGGAGGTGGTGGCCGATGGGGAAAGCGGGAGCATTGTCCCACCCTTTTCCATACCGCAGTTCGCTGGCGCCCTGTCCACCCTGCTGACAAATCAGGAGCTGCGCATCCGCTACAGCCGCCAGGCCAGAGAACGGGTTCTGCGGGAACACGACATGACCGCCAACTACCACGCCATGTTTGCGATCATGGAAGCGATCTGCTCCCGGAGGCGGTCATGAATGTGATCGGCCTGCTGCGCCACGGCCCCACGAGCTGGAACCGGGACAAGCGGATCCAGGGCATCCGGGACATCCCCCTCGACCGCGCGGCTTTCGAGCCCGCGCCCTGGCGGGAGCTGCTGCTTGCCCACGGCCCCTGGGACCTTGTCGTGACCAGCCCCCTGTCCCGCGCATGCGAAACCGCGCGCCTTCTTTTTCCGGACCTCCCCTTGAACATATCGGACTATCTGCGGGAACAGGATTGGGGTGAGTGGACCGGCCTGACGATCCTGGAGCTGCGCCGGGACTTCCCCGGCAGCGTCGAGGCCCAGGAGGATTTGGGCTGGGATTTCACTCCGCCCCGTGGCGAAAGCCGCCGCAGCGTCCTGGCCCGCGCCCTGCGGGCCATGGATGATGTCACCCGTCGCCGGGATGGCGAGCGCATCCTCTTCGTGACGCATCTGGGCGTCATCAAGATCGTGCTGAACCATCTGCAGGGCCGCCCCTTTCTGCCCGGAAATTCGGCCCGCGTGGCCAAGCGCGCCCTGCATCTTTTGCGACAGGACAACTCCGGCCTCTCAATCCTTCAAACCAACGTGAAGCGCCCATGAACATCCTGCACTACACCCAGCACGTCCTCGGCATTGGCCACCTCTTCCGCAGCCTGGCCATCGATCGCGCCCTAGCCCCGGACACGGTGCATCTGGTCACCGGAGGACCGGAAGTGACCTTGTCCTTGCCGGACAACGTCCGCCACCACGCCATGCCCGCGCTGAAAATGGACAGCGGGTTCCTGTCGGTCCAGACCGTGGATGAAAACAGGGACCTCGAGAGCACATGGCGCGAGCGCGAGGCGCTGCTGCTTGACCTGTTCCATGCCGTGAATCCGGATGTCATTCTGGTCGAGATGTTCCCTTTTGGCCGCAAGCGCTTCGCCAGGGAGATTTTGCCCATGCTTGACGCGAACAGGCAGCGGGTGCGGCCGGCAGCGACCCTGTGCAGCCTGCGCGACATTTTGGTAGAAAAGGAGGATCAGGCCAAGTTCGAGCGCAACGTGCTCAAATGGCTCAATCCCTATTTTGACGGAGTGCTCGTGCATTCCGACCCGTCGCTCATTCGCCTTGAGCAGACTTTTGCGCGGGTGGCTGACATCACCTGTCCGGTGTGGTACACGGGATACGTGGCCCAGGGACCGACCGCCGCGGACAAGCGCGGCGCGAGGACACAGCTTGGACTGGACCCTGACGCGCGCATCATTTTGGCCAGCGCCGGAAGCGGCACCGTCGGGGACGAGCTGCTCCTGGCCACCCTGGAGGCAAGCATTCTGTTGAGCCGGACCCTGCCCCATCAGCTGCTCATGTTCACGGGGCCCCATGCCGGAGCCGCCGTGCAGGAGTGTCTCGCGCAGCGCGCCAAGAACCATCCGGGAGCCCAGATACGGGACTTCACGCCGCACTTCCCCGATCATGTCCTGGCCAGCGACCTGTCCGTGAGCATGGCCGGGTACAACACGACCATGAACCTGCTGGCCTGCAACGCGCAGGGGCTCATGTACCCCTTCGACCAGAACCGGGAGCAGCGCATGCGCCTGAACGCCCTGGCCGAGGCCGGATACCTCGGCATCCTCGAAACGGCAGACCTGGAGCCGCAGCGTCTTGCCGGGCGTATGGAGCAGACCATGAAGAAAAGTGACAGGCCCCGAACTCCCCTGCTGCTCAGCGGCGACCTGGAGAGCGCGGCCATTATCCGAAAACTTGCGAGCGCGGGAGTGCATTCATGATCGTTTCCAACAAGGCCTCCCAGCTCTGGCGGCAGATTCCGGCCGACATTCCTGCGCGCCTGCAGGACGTTTTGCAGCGTCATCCCAAGGCCACGGTTTTTTTCAGGGCCGACGACGTGGCCATTGCCTCCATCAAGCAGAACCGTTTGCTCGACATCTTCAGCCGTTTTGATACCCCCCTCTGCGCCGCGCTGGTCCCCGCCTGGATGACGCCGAGGCACTGGGACGCCATCAGCCGCGCGGTTCAGGACAAGCACCACCTCTTCGCCTGGCACCAGCACGGCTGGAACCATCTCAACCATCAGCGCGAGGGCAAGAAACAGGAATTCGGACCCGGAGCCGGATTTGAGGCGAAAAAACGGGCCATTCTACGTGGACGGGACAAGCTCGCGTCCATCCTGGGAGAGCGGTTCCTGCCCGTCTTCACGCCACCCTGGAACCGCCTCGACACGGAAACAATGCAGATTCTGGTTGAAGCGGGATTTCTGGCCATCTCCCGCTCCAGAGGCGACAAGCTGCAGAGCCTGCCCGGCCTGCCGGACCTGTCCGTCAACGTGGACCTGCATACCCGCAAGGAAGCAAGCCCCCAGGCCGGTTGGGACGCGTTGCTGATCGAACTGGACCAGGCCCTGGCCTCGGGCAGGGCCGGCTTCATGATCCACCACCAGCGCATGAACGAGGCCGCCTTTGTCTTTCTGGAGCAACTGCTGCCCCTCTTGCACGCGCAACCGCACCTAAGTCTCGTTCATTTTGGACAAATTCTCGATGGCAGCCCGGTTACAACGGCAGCTGCTCCTTGATTTCTCGGCGGCTTTATGGATAGAAATACTTATTAACTAATAATAGTTCCTAAATGTGGCCATGTAGCTTCAACATGCAGCCACGCACCGCAGGAGTCCCATGTCCGGACCAGCAGTCCGTCCCTCCAGTCAGGCAATCTCCCGGCAAATCGTGCTGCCGTGGAGCAATTCCCTGGCCATGGCCATCAGCAGCCTGCGCATTCGCTTCTTCCGTTCCCTCATCACCACGTTCAGCCTCGTGCTGGCCATCGCCTTTCTGGGCTTCACCCTGACGGGCTCGGCCATCGCCCGGGAACTGTTCCGCATACACGGCGACGCGGCCCTGCCCCTCTTGCTCGAAGCAGGATACTCGCTGGATTCCACCGGCCTTGGCATCACGGCCGGTCCCAAGGAGCTGTGGCTCATGGTCCTCTCGCTCCTGGTCTGCACTGTCGGCATCGTCAACGCCCAACTCATGTCCGTGACCGAGCGCTTCCGCGAAATCGGAATCATGAAATGCCTGGGCGCGCTCGACCGCATGATCCTGCGCCTTTTCCTGCTCGAAGCCCTGGCCCTTGGATTGCTCGGCGCCGGCGCCGGAGCCCTGCTCGGCCTGATCGCGGCCTGGGCCAGCTCCTTTCTGCACTTCGGCGCCCTGGACTATGGTCAGATGAGCCTTCTGCCCCTGCTCGCCGAGGCGGCCAAGGCCTGGGGCACCGGGATCGCGCTTTCGATCCTGGGCGTGCTGTACCCGGCGATCCTGGCGGCGAAACTGCAACCGATCATCGTCATGAAGGAAGAATATTGATGGATACGCACAATATCGTACGCGTGGTCGGAGTGACGAAGACCTTTGCCCTGGGCAAGATGATGGTCCAGGTTTTGAAAGGGGTGGATCTGGAGGTCGCGGCTGGCGAATACCTGTCCATCATGGGGCCTTCGGGGTCGGGCAAGAGCACCCTCTTCAACATGATCGGCGGTCTGGACAAGCCCACGAGCGGACGCGTGTTCATCGATGAGGTCGATATTTCCCAGCTCGACGCCTATGAGCTGGCCTGGCTCAGAAACCGCAAGATCGGCTACATCTTTCAGACCTTCAATCTCATCCCGGTCATGAGCGCGCTCGAAAACGTCACCCTGCCCATGATCTTTGCCGGCATGCCCGGGGATCACGCGGTGGATAAGGGGCGTGGACTTTTGGACCTGGTCGGGCTTGGGGAGCGTTTTCAGCACAAGCCCTCGGAGCTCTCCGGTGGACAGCAGCAACGCGTGGCCATCGCCCGCGCCCTGGCCAACGACCCGGCCATCGTCCTGGCCGACGAACCGACGGGCAACCTCGATTCCTCCACGGGCGAGGAGATCATCGCCCTGCTCCAGAAAATGAGCAGCGAGCGCAAGGTCACGGTCATCTCCGCCACCCACGACTTCAAGATGCTCAATGTCTCCGACCGGGTTGTCTGGATCCGGGACGGGCGCATCGACAAGATCGAACACCGCGACGAGCTGAGCATCTCGCTTGGCACCATCCAGGATCGCCATGCGTCCGCGCATTCCTGAAATCCTGCGCCTCGCCCTGCTGCTCTGCCTCGTCCTGACCGGCGGCACTGCCCTGGCGGATGTCGAGCAACACCTCAAAATCATTGGAGGCACGGCGGACCGGTCGCTGGGCACTTTCGGAGAAGCGCGCACGGCCGACTATGTCCAGTCGGTCTTCAAAGCCATGCCTGCGGAGCTGAAGGCCGTGACCGGTCGTCAGTATTTCACCGCGCCGGTCCGAAAGTTCACCTCCGCCTCCCTGGCCATGGACGGACGCGAAATACCCGTCCATCCCCTCTTCGCCAACGCCCTGGCACCGGAAACCGTTCCGCCGGAAGGGCTGCGCGGCGAGCTTGTCTATGTGGGAGCCGGCAGACTTGAGGATTTTGACGGCAAGGTCATCGCCGGGAACATCGTGCTCATGGACCTGGATTCCGCCGCGAGCTGGCAGAATGCGGCCAACCTTGGAGCCAAGGCCCTGGTCTATCTTGACCGGGGCGACGATACCGCGCCCAGGCTGCGCTTTCGGGACAAGGAAGAGCTCACGCCCATCGACTTTCCCAGGTACTGGGTCCCGCTTGAAAAATTCGAATCCGGGCTGGCCCCGCTTGCAGCCATTCAAGGCCGCGTTGCGCGCCTCGAAGGCCGGACCGAGTGGTCCAAGCATCTGGCCGGCAATGTCTATTGCTTCATTCCCGGCCAGGATCCTAAGCTTTCCGAAGAAGTTCTGCTCATCGAAGCATTTCTGGACGCGAGCCGCTATGTGCCGGAGCATGCCCCCGGCGTCGACGAGGGCACGTCCCTGGCGACCCTGCTGCATCTGGCCGAAGGGTTTGCCGCGGCCCCTCCGCAACGCTCCGTCCTGCTCCTGGCCAGCACCGGCCACGGCAGCAACCTGGCGGGAATGCGCGAAGCGGTCTGGGCCTTGAGCAGCAAGAAAAAGGAGCTGGCCTCGGAACTGGATGAGATGCGCGAGCGCGGCGAAGCCGCAGGGACCACGGTCGAATTGCTGGAAAAGGGCGCGCTGGCTCCGGAAAATCCGGAACACGGCGGCCTTGTCCTGCAGGCCATCCAGACCGAACTGCGCAATGCCATCGAGACCATCAACACCGGCCTGCGCCTGGCCCGCAAGGATGCCGACGCCAACGCCGAGCGCATCAAGGAGCTGGCCCGGCAAAAGCTCCTGCTGCGGCGCGTGGGCTGGGAAGCCGCATACGACAAACTGGACGAGGAAGCCCTGGCGGCCGTGAACGGGGTGCTGCCCCTGGCCCTGGCGCGCGCCAGGCGCATCGCGGCGGATGTCGCGGAGCGTGTCGCGAGCCTCGAATCGGCCCTTGAGCTGAACGCGCTGACGAAAGAAAAACGCATCGCCGCCGCTGTCTCCCTGCACCTCTCCTCCCATGGCAACGCCGTGGGCAGCGTGGACGACGGCTGGATGTTCCGGCTCATCCCGACCGTGAACCGCGCCAAGCAGTTCACCCACATCCGCCCGGTCCTGGCCGAAGCGGCCAAGGACCACGCCATCGCCTACGCCGATCTGCTCGGAGGAACGGGGCGTCAGCAGTGGTTCAACCATTTCCCGGACCAGCCGGCCATGGGCGGAGAACTGACGGCCCTGGCCGGGATGCCCGGATTCACGCTGGCGACCTTGAGCGACATGCGCGGAGCCTGGGGCACCCCCTACGATACCCTGGAGCGGGTGGACATGGAGCGGGTCCGGGTCCAGGCGGAGCTGGTCACGACCATGCTGCGCGCCCTGGACCGCGCGAAGCTGCCCGACGCGCCCTACAAGGCCGTGAACGGCTTCGCCACCCTGGCCGGACGGGCCAACTTTCTGCGCCAGGGCGAGCTTTTCCCGGAACAGAAAGCCGAGAACGCCCTGCTGCAGGTCTATCAGGACCAGCAATATTCCCTGGCCTGGGTGGACAGTCTGGGTGAATTCCGCCTGCCCGGTCTGGCCGACAAGAAGCACTCCTTCGGCAAGGCCATCATCGAAGGCTACCGTTTCGAGCCCGGCGCCAACAGCGCCAGCTGGGCCATCGACAAGTCGGCCACGGGCAAGGACCGCTATCGGGTCAAGCTCAATCGGGGGCAGGCAGAGACGGACCTGATCATGTTCGGCTGCACCCAGACCACCCTCTTTCAGCTCCAGGACGCGCGCAGCCTGAACCACCTGACCCGGATCAGCCTCATCGACGCGCGGACCGAGACCGATCCGTTGCGCTACTGGTACAGCCGCATCGACACCAAACAATCCACCCTGTGCAGCCTCTTTCTGGAGCCGGAGACACCCTTCAAGGTGACCCTGTCCGACACAGTCCTGCAGAGAAAACTGCTGCTGCTCGGCAACAGCGCCGAGGACATGCTCGGCCAGGGTTTCCTGGCCTCCGCCACCCCGGCCATCCTGAACACGTCCATGCAGGCGGCCCAGGACATGATGCATCTGGTCGTGCCGCGCGTGGAAAACCTGGAGCAGCACTCCATCGTCAACCAGCGCATCCGCGTTCTGCTGCAGCAGGGGCAGGACCATCTGCGCCAGTCCCTGGAAGCTCGCGACGCCTTGAACCACAGCGCGGCGGACCAGCACGCCAGGGCCTGCCTGTCCGTGCTGGCCCGTGTCTACAACGACGTTGAGCGCACCCAGAAGGACGTGCTGGGCGGGGTGCTCTTCTACATCGCCCTCTTTGTGCCCTTCGCCTACTGCCTGGAGCGGCTTTTCTTCGCCCATGTCTCCATCCACAAGCGCATCGCATCCTTTCTGGGCCTTTTGGCCGTAGTCATCGCCATCATCTACAACGTGCACCCGGCCTTCGAGCTGACCTACAGCCCCATGGTCGTGGTCCTGGCTTTTTTCATCCTTGGGCTGTCGGTGCTCGTCTCGCTCATCCTCTTCACGCGTTTTGAACAGGAGATGAAGCAACTCCAGCGCAGGGCCCGCATTACCCAGGACCAATCCATTTCCCTGTGGGGCGCCTTCGTGGCCGCCTTCTCCATCGGCGTGACCAACCTGCGCCGGCGCAAGGTGCGCACGGCCCTGACCTGCGCCACATTGGTCATCCTGACCTACACCCTGCTCAATTTCACGTCCGTGCGGCACTCCCTGGACCAGGGCGCGGTCCGCTACAAGCCGCACTCCCCCTATCAGGGCCTCATGCTCAAGGCGCTGGAATGGAAGTCGCTGCCTAAAGACCTCGGCGCGGAAATCCGCACCACCCATCCCGACTCGAAGCTGCTGACCCGCCGCGTGTGGTGGGAGACCCAGGACAGGACACGGCCCCCGGCCATCAGCGTCACGTTCGGGGACAAGCTCGCCGTGGCTGCGGGGCTGGTGGGACTGGATGCCGAGGAGGCGGGGCTCGCCGCGCACGGCACCGTTCTGGTGGAAGGGACGTGGCTTGACGACACGAGCGCCCATCAGGTGCTGCTGTCCGAAAAAATGGCCTCCGATTTGGGCATACAGTCCCTGGCGGGGATCCCCCAGGTGCTCATCTGGGGCATCCCCTTCACCGTACAGGGAATTTTTCAGGGCACGACGCATGACCAGTCCCTCGATCTGGACGGGGAACCGCTCACGCCCGTGGTCTATCCCAACGAGACATCCTCGGAGCTGAGCGAAGCGGAGGCCGAGGCCGTGGAGTCAGGCCAGGAGATCGCGGGCATGTCCAGCCGCTACCAGCATGTCGGCGGCGACCAGACCCTCATCATCCCGGCCCGGACCCTGCTGCGCATGGGCGGCAGCCTCAAAAGCGTGGCGCTCGTTCCCGGCCCGGAGATTCGCCACGAGAACATCTCGGCCCAGCTCGCCGACCGCTATCAGCTGCTGCTCTTCCACGGCACCGCAGACAGCACCTGGCTGCACTATTCGTCCAGCGCCCTATCCTACAGCGGCATGGGCAACGTGCTCATCCCGTCGATCATCGCCATCCTCATCGTCCTGAACACCATGGTCGGCAGCGTGGTCGAACGAAAACGCGAGATCGCGGTCTACACCTCCGTCGGGCTGGCCCCGCCGCACGTGTCCTCCCTGTTCGTCGCCGAAGCCCTGGCCTTCGGGGTCATCAGCGCCGTGACCGGCTATCTGGTCGCCCAGGTCGCCGCGCATTTTCTGGCGGGCACCGCGCTGTGGGCGGGCATGACCGCCAACTATTCCTCCCTGGCCGGCGTAGGGGCCATGCTCGCGGTCATGGTCGTGGTGCTCCTGTCCGTGATCTATCCTTCAAGGGTTGCCTCGCACATCGCCATCCCGGATGTGACCAGGACCTGGAACCTGCCGAAGCCCGACGGGTCGACCATGGTCGTGACCCTGCCCTTTTTGATCAAGCTGCACGAGCAGGACTGCGCCGGAGGCTTTCTGGCCGAATATTACCAGGCCCACGCGGACATCTCGCACGGCCTCTTCTCCATCGACGAGCTCGACGTGGAGTACGCCTGTCCCCTTGATGCGCCAAACAAGGACCATCCGGACTGCTTCAACATCTTCTTCAGGGCCTGGCTCGCGCCTTTCGACTTCGGCATCCGCCAGCGCGTCCACATCATGTCGTGCCCCTCGCCGGACTACCCTGATTTTCTGGAGATGCGCATCACCCTGACCAGGGAAGCGGGAGAGAAGAACGTATGGCTGCGACTGTGCCGCTCGTTCCTGAACGATCTGCGCAAGCAGCTGCTGATCTGGCGGTCTCTCGACGACGCGAACAAGGAACTCTTCGAAACAAGCATGCAGGCGCGCATAAGCGCGAAGCTGAGGGCCCGCCCATGATGCACACCATACGTCCCAGAGCCCTGCTCTGCGGCATGCTTTCCGGCGTGGCCATCTGCGCGGTGACCCCGTTCGCCAACAGCTACCTGAAGACCACGCCCCTGGCGGGAGGGCACTTTCCCCTGGCCGCCTTCTTCGTCTTCTTCGCCTCGGCCGTGCTGCTGGCCCTTCTGGCCAAACTTTCCCGCCGCGCCCCGCTTTTAAGCGGCATGGAACTGCTCACGGCCTGGGCGCTGATGGTCGTGGTCTCCGGCATAGGCTTCACCGGCCTGGTGCGGACCTTTTTCATCAACATCACGGCCCCGGCCCAGTTCGCCGACAGCACCAATGGCTGGGCGGAGAGCCTGCTGCCGCTCTTGCCCGAGGCGCTCTATCCCCGCGACCCGGCCATCCTGGAGGCGCTCTACAACGGGGCGCCCGGAAAATCGGGGCTGTCCTTCATGCAGACCTGGGAGCTCATCCCCTGGTCCTTCTGGCTGCCGGTGCTCGGGGCGTGGAGCGTCTTCATATTCCTGGCCTATGCGACCCTCTTTTGCCTGGCCAATCTCTTCACCGCCCAGTGGGTGGTCAACGAACGCATCAACTTTCCGCTGCTGCAGATGCCGAAGCTCCTGGCCGAGGCCTATGACGAGCAGCGCCTCTTCACCTTTCTGCGCGACCCGTTCCTGGTCTGCGGCCTGTGCATCCCCGTGGCGCTGCACCTCCTGGGCGGCCTCTCCGCGCACATCCCGTCCATTCCGGCGCTGCCCACGGAGATCCTGGCCGGGTCCTATTTTCCGGCCACGGGCTTCTTGTCCGGCTTCCAGAAACTTAAAATCTATCTTTATCCGGCCTTCATCGGCTTCGCGTTCATCACCACCCGGCAGGTGTCCCTAAGCTTCTGGTTCTTTTTCCTCTTTGCCGGGCTGCTTGCCGGTGTTCTGCAAACTTCGGGGCTGCAGATCCCCGATTCGGCCCTGGGCACCCTCTTCGGACCGATAATCTCACGGCCCGAAGAAACGCAGATCATCGGGGCCAGCCTCGTCTTCTTCGTGTTCATGATCTGGCTGGCCCGCGAGTATCTTTTCGACGTGGTCAGGCAATGCCTGCGGCCGGATCCGAATTTCCAGGAAGCCGGATGGATTTCGGCCCGCGCCTCCATGCTGGGCACGATCCTGGGCCTTGCGGCCCTGTGCGCCTGGTCCATGTTCTGGGGCATGGGGCTCGGGAGCGCGGTCCTGCTCTACACCTGCTTCTTCGCCATCACCCTGCTCGTGGCCAAGCTCATCTGCCAGGGCGGAATTCCCTTCGTGTCGCTGAACGCGGCTCCTTCCGACGCGGCCATGAGCATTTTCGGATCAAGACCATTCGGCAGTATCGGGCTGGTGCTGGGGATGAGCCTGCAGAAGATGCTTTTTGTCGATGTGCGCGAAGCCCTGATGCCTTCGCTGCTGCATGCCGGAAAAATCACGGAGCATATGCGCGCCCGCAAGCTCATGGCCCTGACCATCGGCGCAAGCCTGATCCTGGCCGTGGTCGTGTCGTTTTTGAGCATGCTCTATCTGTGCTATCGGTACGGCATCCAGGAGCTCGACATGGACTGGGCCACACGCACGACCCAGACGGTGTACGCCAACTCCCAGCGTCTGCTGCAGACGGCCCAGACTCCCGACAACTGGGTGCTCTTCTTTGTCCTGGCAGGCGCGGTCGTCATGCTCGTCCTGGTCCTGTGCTACTACCTCTTTCCCTGGTGGCCCATTCACCCCATCGGCTATCTCCTGGCCTACAGCGCCTCCATGCGCGTCCTGTGGTTCAGTTTTCTGGTGGGCTGGGCCTGCAACGCCCTGTGCCTGCGTTACGGCGGCACCTTTCTGTACCGGCGCGTTCGCCTCATCTTCATCGGGTTGATCATCGGCGATTTCTGCATGGGCGCCTTCTGGGCCCTGGTCAGCCTCAAAACCGGAATCAGCTACCTGATTCTGCCATCCTGAGATAGCCATGTACGACGATCGCGAACTGAAAGAATATCGGGACCTCCTCAAACCCCCGGCCAAATTCGAGGAAGGCTTCGACTGGAAAACAGTCGTCGGCGCCATCTTCATCGGCTTTCTGATGATGCCGGGGTCCATGTATCTGCAGCTGGTGCTGGGCACGGGCATCGGCCCCGCCGCGCGCTGGGTGACAATCATCCTCTTCGCCGAGATCGCCAAGCGCTCGTACACGGAGCTCAAGCAGCAGGAAATCTTTCTCCTCTATTACATGGCCGGCGCGGCCCTGGCCTCGCCCTTTCAGGGCCTGCTCTGGAGCCAGTACCTGATCCAGTCCGACGCGGCCCAGATGCTCGGGCTGACCGAGTTCATCCCCTCCTGGGTGGCCCCGGCCCTGGACTCCGCATCCTATGCCGAGCGCACCTTTCTGCACCGGGACTGGCTCATCCCCATCCTGCTCATGTGCGGCGCCATGATCATCCAGCGCATCGACCAGTTCGGGCTGGGCTACGCCCTGTACCGCCTGACCTCGGACGTGGAGAAGCTCCCCTTTCCCATGGCCCCGGTCGCCGCGCTCGGCACCATGGCCCTGGCCGAATCCACAGAGGACAGGAAGGAGAACTGGAAATGGCGGGTCTTTTCCATCGGCGCCATGATCGGGCTGACCTTCGGCTTTTTCTATGTGATGCTGCCGGCCCTGTCCGGACTTTTCTTCACCGAGCCCATCCGCCTCATCCCCATCCCCTGGCTGGACCTGACCCGCAACACCGAAAGCTTCCTGCCCGCCGTGGCCACGGGCATACAGCTCGATCTGGGCCTCATCTTCATCGGCATGGTCCTGCCCTTCTGGGCAGTCATCGGCGGCTTCGTGGGTCTGCTCATCACCATCGTGGCCAACCCCATCCTGCATGAGAACGGCATCCTGCACCGCTGGCATCCGGGCATGGGCACGGTGGACACGGTCTTCTCCAACAGCTTCGACTTCTACATGAGCTTCGGCATTGGACTTGGGCTGGCCATCGGGTTGATCGGGTTCTGGCATGTGGCCCAGTCTTTTCGCAAACAGACCGGCCATCGACTGGATTTCAGCGTCCTCTTCAACCCCCCCCCGGGCCGCGGCGACATCTCCATCTGGCTGTCGCTCGGGATCTATGTTTTCTCGACCCTGTCCTACGTGGCTTTTTGCGCCTGGCTCGTGCCCAGCTTCCCGTGGATCTTCTTCCTGATCTACGGGTTCGTCTACACGCCGATCCTGTCCTACATCACGGCACGCATGGAAGGCATCGCCGGACAATTCGTGAGCCTGCCCATGGTCCGCGAGGCCAGCTTCATCGCCGGCGCCAAATACTTCGGATACAATGGCATCGAGATCTGGTACGCGCCCATCCCCATCCACAACTACGGCGAGGCCACGGTCAGCTTCCGCCAGATCGAGCTGACCGGGACCAACCTGCGCGGCATCATCAAGGCCGAGTTCGTGACCCTGCCCATCGTGCTCATCGCCTCCCTGCTCTTTTCGCAGTTCCTGTGGCAGCTGGCCCCCATCCCCTCGGCCAGCTACCCCTATGCCCAGGAGCTCTGGCATCTGCAGGCCCTGAACTCGCTCTTGATGCAGACCGCGACCCTGGAAGGAAACTCCCTTTTCTTCCAGGCGCTGAATTCACTGTATGTGTCGTGCGGGGTGGCCTTGGGCGTGGTGACTTACGCCCTGCTCAGCGTACTCGGGCTGCCGGTGCTTCTGATCTACGGAGTGGTACGCGGGCTGGGTCAGTCGACACCCCACGGGCTGATTCTGGAATTGGCGGGAGCCCTCTTGGGGCGCTATTATTTTCTGCAAAAATTCGGGACCAAGTGGCGTCAGTACGCCCCGGTCCTGCTGGCGGGATTTTCCTGCGGCATGGGCTTGGCCGGCATGTTCGCCATGGGCTGCACCCTCATCCTCAAGTCATTGAACAGGCTGCCGTATTAGGGCCGCGCTCCGGCGAAAAAGAAACGCGAACCCGCCGGGGCGGATTGCCATGAATGCACGGAACGCAAAATCCGGGTCACAGAACGCCCGGCCCCTGGCCCTGGACCTCACCGCTGCGCTCCAGCCGCTGCTGGTCCCATTGGATCACGCCGCCGATCAACTCCTGGGCCACGCTGACCAGCGCTTCGGGCTGGGCAAAGAACTGCGGCAACAGCTTGCGCCTGGGCAGGAACAGGCATTCGACCTCGGTCTCGGCCCGCAGGGTGTAAAGCCAGCGAAACCGGCCGAGCAGGGCAAGCCCGCCCGCGTACATCCCTTCCGACACGGTCGCGATGCGCCGGGACCCTTGTTCGAGACCGGCCGTGCCCCGGATCAGGATCACAGGCCCTTCGGCTGGTTCGTTCTCCGTCAGGATGCTCTGGCCCTGGGCAAAAACCTCCCGCTCGCAGAGATAGGCCATAACCCGCAACAACTCCGGCGCAAGCCCCGCAAACACGGGCAATTCCCGCAACAGGCGCAGATTGCATTCCAGTTCGCACTGTCCCTCAGACTGATCCGACAAGTTCATACAACACTCCTTTGGCGGCCATGAGTTCTTCGTAAGGGCCGCTCTCGACGATCTTTCCGGCCTTCATGACCACAACCCGATCATAATGTGAAACGGTGTCCAGGCGATGCACCACGGACAGGACCGTGTGCTTGCCGCGCACGGTCTGGAGGAAGTTCTGGACCCTGGTCTGGGAGGCATTGTCCAGGGCGGCCGTGGCTTCATCGAGGACATAGATTGCCGGATGCTTGAGAAAGACGCGCGCCAGGGCGACCTTCTGGCGCTGCCCGCCGGACAGGTACTCGCCCATGCTGCCGACCTGAAAATCAAGCCCCTGCTCGACAATGCTTTCAAGGACCCCTTCTTCGATCAGGAGCTGCACCAGATGCTGGTTGATCCGCTCGAGCGCCCCGCCCCGCCCCGCCTTGGGCTGACCGAAGAGAATGTTGTCACGGATGCTGCGGAACTGGAAATACTGGTCCGGCTCGTAGAACTGCAGCTTGGAATCGCTGAATTGCGAGGCGTATTCCCGTGTCTGTTTCCTGGCGACGACGATCCGGCTCTTGAGTTCCCCGGGCATGTGCACGGTCTTGTGACGGCCCGCGATGTAATTCAGGGCCAGCCTGAGGAGCAGGGTCCGGCCCTGGGCTTTGAGACTCGCAAGACCCCGGGCCTCAATGTCGGCCAGCACCTGCGCGTACTCTTCCACCTGCTCGCTCTTGATGGGGCTGTCCGCATAGAGTTCCGGGGTCTGGGCGGCGTAGCGCAGGATGGGCATGGTGGCCGTGACCACGGTCGCACCGAAATCGATGAGGACTCCTTCGAGCCCGGATTCTTTGAGAAACGACACAAATCGATTGTGTTCGAGCGCCTGCTCAAAGTTTGCGCGCCGATCCGTGAAGTCCCCGAAGACGATATTCTGGGCGATGGAGGCATGATCCGTGTACGCTTCCGGATCCAGAAATTCGATGTCCTTGGCGAACTCGGCCCCGTAACGTTCGCGAAATATCGTACGCATGGCCAGGATGCGTTGCGCAAGTTCCGGATGCTGCTGCGGCGAAATCGTCGCCTGGACTCCGAATTTGAGGATGTCCACAAAGAGCCCGACCTGCTGCACGACCTCGATGATGCGGTCCAGGTCTGGCAGCTCGAAGCCCGTCATGCCGTTCTTGATGCTCGCCTGACTCGAATAGAGCAGGTTCTCACGCACAGTCCCGCTGAAGATGAAAGGGTGCTGGGGAACCATCCCGATGTTCTCGGCCATGTCGAGCTTGGTCAGATCGCTGACCTCGAACCCGTCCACCTGCACATGTCCGTCGCTGTAGGGCATGAGCTGCGCTACGACCTTGACCAGCGTCGACTTGCCGCTGCCGGAAAAACCGACCAGCGCCACCATCTCCCCCGGCAGGACGCGCAGGGATACCTCGTCGAGCAGCTTCGTTCCGTCGGCGGTCTTGAACGTCATGCTCTGCAGATCGATGTCACCGCGGAAGCGGTACACATCACGGTCAACCGGGGCCAGTTGATGTTCCGGAGACAGATCAAAAGCCGCCATGACGTTTTTGTAACGCACCCGGCTGTCCTCCAGGAGTTGGTAGAACTCCATCAATTCGCGCCAGGGCTCGTTCAGACTCGTGTAGGCGGAGAGAAAGGCCACCAGGGAACCAAGGTCGAAATGGCCCCGGATGGTCATGGCGCCTCCGACCAGAAAAAGGATGAAGGGGCCGATGTTCTCGAAAAGGTTGTTGGCGAACTTGATCCCGTAGCGGTATGCGTTCATGCGGATGTTGGCTTTGAGCAGGGACTCGGCCTGATCGGAAAACTTGTCGTTCTCCAGGCCGTATCCCGCATGCCCATGCACCTCGTGCACGCCGGTTATGACTTCGCCGATATTGCCGGAAATGGCGCGACTGACGTTGACCCGGTAGCGGTTGGCCTCGTTGCCGCGCTGCTGTAATTTGGGAATGACGAATATCTGCAGGGGGTAGAGCACAAAGCTCAGACCAGCCAGCAACGGATTGAGATAAAAAAGATACCCCCCCATGGCCAGCAGCGTGAACACATTGATGAGCGGCACGGAGACCGCGCTGCCCACAAAGCCCGAGATCGTTGCCAGTTCGTTGATCAGGGCGTTGACGACCTGCCCTGGCTGGATGGTCCGGAAGAACGATATGGGCAGGCTCAGGATATGAGCGTAAAGATCGGTGCGCATGCGTTTCAACGTGCGCTGGCCGATATATGCCTGCAGAAGATTGATTGCGAATTTGAGGGCGCTGGCGAGCAGGACAGAGGCCAGAAAGAGCATGGAGTACAGCAAAAGCAGGTCGAAATCGCCCAAGCCGATCGCCTTGTTGATGATCCGCTTCTGCATCTCCAGGGGAACCACGCGGGCTCCGACAGTCAGCACGACCAGCAGCACAAGAAGGACCTGCCAGCGCACATTTTTTTCCAGAACCCATGAATACAGGGTCCGCTTGGTCACCATGGAGGACCTGTCATCCTTAATTCTTCGTGTTGAAATTTGACCTCTTGCCTACCCTACTCTATGAAAAGAGAAAAGGATGCCATGCCAGCGCAAATCGAATTCACCCTCACCCGTCCGGAAGAAGAGCACGCCGCCTTGCTCGCATCCATCGAGGCATTCGGCGAGGAACAGGCTTTGCCGGCGGCCCTGCGGTACCGGCTCGGTCTGGTGGTCGATGAACTGGTCTCCAACTGTATCGACCATGGCACCAGACCGGGACAGGACACGACCATCAAGGTATGCGTCAAAAATCGCGACTATGAGGTCGTGATTGAGATCAACGATAACGGACCTGCGTTTGACCCGAGCACACACCCGATCTCCCCGTGTCCGCAGAGCGGGCCTGTTCACATCGGCGGCATGGGACTTTGCCTGGTTCACAACCTGGTCTCAAGCATCGTCTATTCCCGGCTGAAATCATCCAACCATATCCGCGTCGCCATCGCCAAAAAATCACAGGAGCAGGAATGCAACTCCACGAAATAGACCATCCCGGCGCCGCCGTATTTCATATCAAGGGCCGTCTCGACGCCGCGTCCACACCGGAGCTGGAGCAAAAAGTCCTGCTCAGCCTGGATCGCGGCATCACGCATCTGGTCATGGATTTTTCGGAACTGGAGTACATCAACAGCGCCGGGCTGCGCATTCTGGTCATGAGCTATCAGCGCCTCAATCCTCACGGCGGCCAGGTCATGATATGCGGAGTGCGGGACTACATTGCAGAAATTTTCGACATCTCCGGCTACAACCGCGTTTTCGCCATGTGCAGCGATGTGCACGAAGCCTTGAAAAATATCGACTCTACGCCAGCCGGGCAATAACCACGGTCCGATCATCCTCGATGCGGGCATTCCCCGTGTAAGCCTCCACTTCGGCAAAGATCAGGGACGCGATCTCCTGCGGCTGCGAAAGGACGTTGGCGTTCACGATCTGGAGCATGCGGTCCTTGCCGTACATGGTCATGTGCGCGTCGACGGCTTCCCAAATCCCGTCCGTGCCCAGCACCAATACCCCATTTGAGAGCCGGTCCGACACTTCCGTGTAGCGCCATTTCGGGTCCACCCCGAGCGGTATGTCCCGCCCTTCGAGCTTTATGCAGTCCTGTCCGTCGAAAGCCCGGAAGAATGCGGGATCGTGCCCCGCGCCGACCCACGTGACCCGGCGAGAAGCCGGCTGGAACATCAGCAAGAAAACCGTCACAAAATGGCCGCTGCCGGCAACATCCCGGCAAATCAGGCCATTCGTCCGGTTCATGACCTCGGCCAGATCGAGGGACTGCTGAAGATGCGCCTTCATGTATGCCCTGACCGAGGCCATCAACAGAGCGGAACCTACCCCGTGCCCCGTGACGTCCCCGATCATGATGATCAGCTCCGGGCCGTCCTGGCCGTCACGCACCGTATAATCATAAAAATCCCCGCCTGTTTCATCACAAAACTGGCTGGCTCCGAAAATCTTCACACCGGACAGCAAAGGCGAGGCTGTCGGCAGCAGACTGGTCTGAATCTGCCGGGCCAGCTCAAGCCCCTGGGCCATCTTTTCCTTCTCCACGAGACGGTCGATCATGGTGTTGGTGTGCCCGGCGATGACCGCAAACTCGTCATTGGTGACCACGGGAACCTTGGTATCCAACCGGCCTTGACTGACCCGCTCCAGGACGTTGGTCTGATTCTCAAAGAGGATGTTCAGGTTTCGTGCGTAGGAAAAGACCAGAATCATGGTCAGCACCAGCAGAATGCCCATGACAAAAAGCACTTCCGAAATGACGGATTGCAGCAGAACGGACAGACCGAAGACGGACTGGTCCTGGGCCTTGAGCCAGGCGATGTCGCGGGCCAGAAGCAGCAGCAGGACAAGGGTCACGAAGAAAATGATCCCGCAGGCCAAAAATGCGAAGCGGCGCGTCTGCGGAAAGAACGTCTCAGGCGCTAGAACTTTGTTATCCAGGAAACGGGCCTCTTTGATGATGCGGTATTCCCACTCAAGGCTCAAATCCAGCGCGGCGAAAATCCCGATGGTGGCAAAGCCGACGCTGACCTCCAGGCCGCTGATAATCGGAAAACCCAAAAAAATATTGTGGTAAACGCCAACACCAAGACCGGCGGCCACAAAGACGGCGAAATCAAGGAAAAACAGCCGCGTGGATTGGCGCTGGACCGGCAGCGGACGGATGAAGCGACGTGCAAGGAGCTGCCTGAGCGCCAGGGCCACGGCCAGATGACCGCCGATAATCGAGAAAAACTTCCAGACCGGAAGCGCATCGACCAGAGGTCAGACCTGGCCTCCGTAAAACGTCAGCACCACCAGCATGAAAAAAGAGTACAGCAGGATCCGAGTCATTTCAGACTCCTTGCTCGTGGCGGTATAACTGGACAATTGGCTTAGGCGTGGAATAGAATCCTTGCATGAAATACTGCATGCTTCTTCTTTGGCTGTTCATGGCCTCTTCTGTCCAGGCCCAAGTTGTGCCGACATCTCTGGCGGGCATCGTTTTGGGGGCGGACATTTCGACCGCGCACCAATTCTGCAACATGGACACGGAAATCCCCCTCGCCCAGGAACGACATCTCAGGGAGATGAATCTTCTGCCGCAATTCGTTCCGGGAATCAAAAGCGGCGCCGTGGCCTACGCCAACTGCTCCCAAATCGGACGGATCGTGCGCATCAAGCTCAAGTTCGACAATGACTCCAGATCCTTTTTCGACGAACTGCTCCAGCACTACAAGAAACGTTTCGGTCCCCCGCTGGAATGGCGCGGAGACCCTTTTCAGACAGTGATGTCCTGGAAATGGAGCTTTGACGACAAAAAGGGACAGCGGGTCAATCTGGAGCTGACGCACAGCAAGGATGAGGATTACAAGACCGGAAATTTCGTCAAAATGACCCTGCGCTCCCTGTGGGAGGAAGAGGCCGCGTGTCTGGAAAAGAAACTGGGTCCGACCGATCCGGACAAAGCCCGCCCCACCGCGCCGGACAAGCTCGACTTCATGCTGCTCATCCCCAGATGATCGAGGAACTGCGCTGGGACGGCCTGCGCTGCAGCATCCCCGCCGGCATGGAACCGGTCATCCTTGATCATGGCTTCATCCGCCTGGCCGGCCCTGACCAGGCCGCCATCGATCTGCGCTTCGGGCCGGAAAAGGGCCGCTTCGATCCGGACAAGGACGGCCGCCGCATCCTCAAGGCTTCCGGGCTGGAACACCAAGTCCTTGCACCTTGCCTCGACGCATGGACCCGTGACCTCAAAGGCGACCTCCTCTGCTGCGACAGGCTCTGCATCCTGCGCTTTCGCGAAACGTCAGCCGTCGCCGCCGTCCTTTTTTCCACGCCTCCCCGGCCTGCCCTGCTTCAAGACATGTTGTCCTCGCTGGCCTGGACAATGCCTGACGCCTGGCGAAGCTGGCGCTGCTATGATCTGCAGTTTGAAACGCCACCGCAGGCCATCCTGACCAAGGCGGTTTTTCGACCGGGCAAGTTTCATCTCGAATTTGCGGCAGGACGCTCCAGACTCATCTTTGACCGCTTGGCCCCGGCAAACGTGCTTCTGGCGGAGACGCCCCTGCACACGTGGCTCAGGACATTCCTCCAGCGTGAACATGGCGGGGAGCTTTTCGTCACCGCCGACGCCGACGGGCAGGCGGAATTTGGCCAGCAACCAACCATGGCCCGGCTCATCCTGTCCTGGCTCCCTGGAAGCGCCGGCCTGATCCGCGGCATGGCCAGGCACGATCTTACACACAACAAGATCCTGGTCCTGACGGAACGCGGCCGCCCCAATCCCAAACCCGTTTTCCAGCGACTGTATTCAGCCTATGCAACCACCACGATCCAAGACTGACGCCTTCGCGGCCATCCCCATGCCCAGGCCCGAAATCCGCGCCCAGGTCACGGAGCAGAACCTGGTCCGTATCAGCTACCCCGCAGCGTTTGCCCCATGGATCGCGCGGCTGATGCCCGTCAGCTTCACATTGCCCACGCGCACCCTGGAACTCGATTCCATGGGCTCCTTTGTCTGGAACCTGATCGACGGCAAAGCCTCGGTGCACGACCTGGCCCGGCACGTCGCGGATCATTACGCCTGCCATCCGTCTGAAGCCGAGCAGGCCGTAGCCGCCTTCATTCGTCAACTTGGGCAGAGGGGTATTCTGGGACTGCGCTGAGCAGGACCGACTTTTTGGTTTCACCACCCGACACCCGCACAAAAGCGCAGCTCGAATCAGCCTCCCCCAAACAGGCCGCCCCAAAATGGCAATCTGCTGCGTCAGCGAAAAAATCCAGACCGCTTATGTATGCCTAATACACCGCGCGTCCTGGATTTTTTCGCTTCCTTGCATCTCACCATGTTTGCACGGCCTGCGCATTTTGAATTTTTCAACAGTCAACAAAGCTCCGATTTCACGCCACGACGCGCTCACTCCACGGGCATGCGCAGCATACCCGCATCTCATGAGACTGACTCCCGCTTCCGCATACCTCTAAGTACATTGCCCTAAAAATTTACACATAAACCCCAATGTGTTGTCCAATCTTCCGAGGGTACGGTGTATTTTCAACCGGCTTCCCAAAAGGCAACGCCCATCTCGAACCTCGCCGACCAAAGGCGGCGTGCGAATACCGGCGAACGGGACACGACCACGCAATGCGCCGCTCGTGTGCGAGGAGTAGGCATTTGTCGAGCCCATATCGAGCTTTTGCAAAGAGGCTATTTGATGAAATTTTCCACGAAGGACGGATAATGAAAAAATATTTAATCACAATAATTTCATTTATTTTTCTCATAAATAGCACAGCATACTCATATGAATGCGATAATTCAACAATAGGGAACATATATTCATTAGAAAATTTCTATGAATTTTCAAATATATTTATCAATAACCAATCATTGCAAATAATATTTTCAAGAAATTACATCATAATTTCATTTGTTGACATAAATACATATGCAATTCCAAAAAAAATTGAAAAAATAATAAATAAAAAAAATATAAATTTTCCAATTATACCTTCATATAAAATAATAAATGAATCTGAACAAAAATTGGAAATAGTACAAATCGACGATGAAAACGCAGAAATAATCAGATCAAAAGATGATACAGGGCTACTTATAAAATATCACTTTAAAAAAAATAAATGCTGGAATCTCTATATGATAGAAGACGACTCAATATAAACTCGGGAGAGTGACATGTCTTTTAAGAAAGCTATCGACACCATACTTCCTGAACAGCACGAAACTTCAGCCCACACTACGGCGCTTTTCAGCGCCAACAGCACTTGGTTTACCTTCGATGCGGGCGGCGGCATCGAGTTTGGGGTGTATGCGTTTTCCGGGGTCGAGGAGATGCACCGGCCCTTCGAGTTCGAGATAGAACTGGTCCACGAGTCGGCCGGCATGGATTTTTCGGAGCTCATGGGTCAGGCCGCGTGTCTGGCCATGGCCGACAGAAGCGGCGGCGTGCGGCATGTGCACGGGATCATCCGGCAGTTCGAGCAGCTGCACACCGCCAACCTGCGCACCCACTACCGCTGTCTGCTCGTGCCCCGGCTCTGGTACCTGGGCCTGGTCACGGACCACCGCATCTTCCAGGACATGAGCGTAGTCCAGATCATCGAGCTGATTTTAAAAGAGCAGGGTTTTGCCGGAGACAGCTTCAGTTTCCGCTGCTTCTACGAATACGCCCCCCGCAAATACTGCGTGCAGTTCGGCGAGACATCGCTGCACTTCATCTCCAGGCTGTGCGAGGAAGAAGGCATCGCATATTATTTCGAGCATAGTCCGCAGGGGCACGTGCTCTGCTTCACCGACCGCGAGGGCGGGCCACTGATCAACGGCGAGAACGAGCTGCGCTTCCATCCCGGCTCCGGCAACGTCACCGACACGGCGGTCATAAACCGCGTGACCCTGCACCAAAGCGTGCGCAGCGACAGCGCCACCTATCGCGAATGGAACTTCCAGAAACCCAAGCTGGACCTGAGCGTTAGCCGGCAGCAGCCGGACCCGCTGCTCGCCCCCGCGCCCGCGGGCATGAACCTGGAACAGTACCGCTTCCCTCATCTCTACCAGCTGCGCCTGGACGGACAGCGCTACGCGGACCTGCAGCTTCTGCGGCAGCTGAGCCTGCATCAGTGGATCGACATCCGCTCGGACGTGTCGCGCTTCGCTCCCGGATACACCTTCAGCATGCACGAGCATCCCCGCCAGGAGGTGAACACCGCATGGTGCGTCCTGCGCGTGGAGCATCATGGCGAGCAGCCGCAGGTGCTGGAGCACGAGGCCCCGGACCGGGGCATGGTTTACGTGGCCAGTGTCCAGGCCATTCCCGAAGCCACGCGCTTCGTGCCGGAGTCGGCGCATCCCAAGAACCGGATCGCCGGCAACCAGACGGCCATCGTCACCGGCCCCGAAGGCGAAGAGATCTATCCCGACAAATACGGCCGGGTGAAGGCACAGTTCTTCTGGGACCGCGCGGACCAGTGGAACGAAAAGACGACCTGCTGGATCCGGGTCTCGCAGGGCTGGGCGGGCTCGGCCTACGGGACCATGGCCATCCCGCGCATCGGGCACGAGGTGGCGGTGTCGTTCCTGGAGGGCGACCCGGACCGGCCCATGATCACGGGGCGCGTGTACCACGAGCTGAACATGCCCCCCTACCCCCTGCCCGAACACAAGACGCGCACGGTCTTCAAGTCCATGTCCACGCCCGGCGACGAAGGCGAGGCCAGAGGCTTCAACGAGCTGCGCATCGAGGACCGGCGAGGCGAGGAAGAGATCTACGTGCACGGCGAGAAGGACGTGAACGTGCACGTCAAGAACGACTGGAAGGAGCATATCCTGCGCGACCAGCATCGCACCGTGGATCGTTTCACGTACACGCACATCCTGGGCGAGGAGCACCACCGCGTCGATCTCCCGCGCAAGACGGAGCTGCTCGCGGACGACCACCTCACGGTACGCGGCAGCAGTCACACCCAGATCGGGTCCAGGTGGCTGCTGCGGTCGGGCAGCGAGGTGCATATGCAAAGCCTGGTCAAGGCGGTCATGGAAGCCGGGGCCGACCTGACCCTCAAAGTCGGCCCGTCCTTCGTGCGCCTGAACGCAAGCGGCGTCACCGTGTCCGGCCCGAAGGTGCGCATCAACTCCGGAGGCTCGCCAGGGAGCGGGTCAGGGGCCGCGCCGCTGGTGCCCGCTGGCGCACTGATGCCTGATTTCGAGGCCTGCGTTCCGAGCGACCGTGAAGCCGGGCAACAGGGCGGGGCCATGTCCGCCGGACAGGAAACGGGGATGCCCTTCTGCGCCGTGTGCGCTTGTCTGGAGGGTCGATGAGCGCCGATGCCGAACCACCCGTCTTGCGGGAACTTCAGACCATCGAGCTCATCGAAATGTTCGGGGCTGCTCGGCAGTCGGGATTGCATGTCGATGCCATCATTGCCGTCGATGCCCACCCGGATCTGAAGCACGCCCTGTTCGCCCAGAACGCGGGCGGCGAGTTCATTCCAATCCTCACCAACACTCCCTACGCGACACTCTGGCAAAGCATGCCCTACCTGCAGCGGCTCGCGGCTGGCTGCGCGCTTGAAGCGCATCTGCTGGCATCACCCGAAAAATGGGGATTCTTCGCCATCACCGCCGCAGGCAGCGATATTCACTGCGACCATTGGCGCAGCCTGTGCGAGGTTCTCCTGCCCGACGGTTCCAAATCATTTTTCCGATTTCAAGACGCAAGGGCGATGCGAATGATGCTCTCGACGTTCACCGAGCAGGAAACGGGATGGTTCATGGGGCCGGTGGCGCGGTTGATCCTTCCCGCATGTGGTCAGGACTGCGCCAGGATTTGGCTTGAAGCGGTTAACCCGGCCTTGCGCAACCGCACGGAAACGGAGCTCGCCGAAGCCTACCGACCCGCTCCGGAGCGGCCCTGGTGGGAAGTGCGCGAAGAGCATCTGGCGAATATGGCCAAAGAACGCCGGGCCGCCCTGGTCTACAATCTGTACCATAACCTTTTGAACGAAATGCCCTACACGGCCAGCGATATGGACATCCACTATGGCACCCTGCAGGTGGGCATCGAGGCATATGTGGACGCAGCCTTGGGCTTCGGCCTGACTGAAGATGAAGACATCACAGACTTTTTCGATATTTGCCTGCTTCTGCCTTTCGGCGCCCAAGACGGTCCTGCCGTCAAGGAGGCGATGCAAGACGCCGCGCAGAATCCACGTGGAGCGCTGATGCGATTGAACGATCTGGCAATTTCTTTGGATGGGGAACAGCCATAACGTTCGCATCCTGTCTCAATCCTGAATTCAAGGAGGCTTCCCATGCCCATGTTCAAGTGGGGGTTGCTGGTTTTGTTTCTCCTATTCCTGGCCTTCGCGTTCGACACCCAGCTGATCGTGCTGCGCGACGAGGGCACATTCACCCTGCGCTATGATGTGCCCAAGGAATTGGAAGGCAATATGTTCACGATCGCCGAATGGAGCAGCAACTCATTCATGTGCAGGCACCTCAGCTGGGGATCTGGAAGATTTGAGCGTACCGAATATGGGACATCGGTTGAGAACGTAGAAAAGACCCCCGGCGTATGGGAGTCCGACATTCCGACCAAATTATGGCACCCTTTCTGCGACTGGCGATTCAATCGCCTGACCATCGGTGTCGATGTCAACAAGGAGAAAAATGACTGGTACACTTTAGCCAATGGCTATTTGTATAACGAAAAGAAACAAAAATCGGATGATGCGGACAGTAATAAAACTCAAGATGATAAAATGAGTAAGAATGAAGATTTATTGATATGTGATCGAATGGATTATTACTTTAAAGAAATAAGCGATACTAAACCTCACGAAGAGCATCATTATTCTCTTGAATGTAAAAATCCACTCGCAAGCGGAGCTACTTTCATGGTGGCAACACCTTCAGTGGGTTTTTTAAAGAAAGATTTTGGCATTTTAAATGTAAAATATTCTGGGGTAAATAATTTATACTCACATATAAATTTTTATGATGAATCAAAAAATAGAGAAACATCATATACAAAAAATATTAAATATTCTCATGGATATATCCAAGATATATATGCAAATTTACATGGAGAAACACATTGGAAAGTATCCATAGGTGAAGATGGAAAGTTTAACATTGTGGCCGGTAAGACTGGCCCGAATGATCCGGACATCAAGCTTTCTCTCCCTCTCGCTAAAGAGCAGCTTGATCTCCTTGCTGCGGACGATGTGTGGGAATTGCCTGAACTTTTGACACAATTGACTAAAAATTAAGGAGGACCCCGCATGCCGCTCTCTCCCATACAGTGTTTTGAAAACCGCTGCCTGAAGCTGAAGATCGTCGATTTCGAAAATATGCCCATCACGGAGCTTGTCCATCCCGAGACTGGGGAGGAAGTCGGGGATTTGCTAATCAGGGCCTACGATGTGGCGGGGAAGCTCTTGGGTGAGCATCTCTATGCAAAAGGCAAACCTGAGCTCGACATGCACCATGTGGCCGGCGGCTGGATCTACCTGGAATTCCTCCCACTGCCCCGCCCTCGGCCCAAGGGCTATCCAGAGGACGAGGAATGGGACCAGCTGACCCTGGCTGCAGACATCATCGCCCACAAGGCAATCAAGGCCTCCGCCGTCAATGGAATTCCACCGGCCAGACAGGCTCTGCCGAAAATCGCGCAAGGACGCCGCAGCCGCCAGCAGACTCTGCCTCAGGCAGCCCAGGACGGATGGTGCTACCGCCGGGTGCCTCATGGAGCCCTCAACCTTCCGCAACGAATGGAAAACATAGACGGCAAGATGGAAGAAGTCCGGCCCAAGCAGCGCTGCTCCCTGCGTTTCATGCTCGATGAACAGGAGCTTCGCTGCCCGACATGCCGGAATCATCAGACGAAATATCTGCTGGATCTTGCCCCGCTCTTCTGCTGGATTCCGGCCCTGGCCCAGTCCAAACTCGGCGCTGCGAACGACTGGGACAGCATCACCGCCAACAATCTGGCTGTGTTCGCCGAGCTGGCTTATGCGGCGCCGGATACCAGGAACACGGCCCAAAATCCTGAAGACGCGCCGGCAGAAACAAAAAAGGACAAAGAAGAAAGAGCCCCGTATGACACGACCATTCTGTACACCCTGGACAATCTGCGTACCCAGCGCGAACGCCCCTACCGCGTCAATGCGGGAACGATGGACATGGTGCTTCATGAAGTGCCCTACGGGTGGTGCTACCATGACATGCAGTTCCACGCCCCAAAGAGTACGGAAAAAAACCCCACGGACAGCCAAGCCTTCATGGCGACCAACAAGGACACGATCTTGATTTCCGTGCGCGGCACGGAAAGCCCGATAAGCAAAGACACCATCCTGGATTTGAAGATTTCGCTGAAAGCAGCGCCCAGTGCGCTGGATGGAATCGGAGAGGTGCATTCCGGATTTTTGAGTTCCTTCGAGTTTTTGTGGGAAGTGGTTTATAACTATTGCTATAAGCACCAAACAGGCTTCGACGGCAAATCCAAACGCATCTTCGTGACCGGGCACAGCCTGGGCGGAGCCGTGGCCACCCTCTTGGCCTGCGCCCTGTTCATAAAATTTGATAGCAATCCCATCACCCTCTACACCTACGCCAGCCCCCGCGTCGGCGACGCCGTTTTCGCTCGTCATTGGAACCTTCTGGTGCCACACATGCGCCATGTGTATCGCAACGACATCATCCCCGCCGTTCCGCCGTATTCTTTGGGGTACAGGCACTTTGGACATCTGCGGCAACTGAGCCTCGTAAAGGCCAAAGGAACTGTTTTCCCCTGGATCGGAGACTACGGACTGCACCAGATAGAGAGCGCCATTGATCGGAAGAGGCGCTACAAAGCAGACAACGCTCCGTGGGGACCGGGGGAACTGACCGGATACGAGACGACGGAAAACGGAGTCTCCGAATTCATCGAGAAAGAGCTGCGAAGTCTATTCAGACCATTTACCGACGTCATCGATCTGGCCGGAGCCAGATTTCATTCAATGGCCAGCAAATATGTTACGTTTCTGCAAAATGAACTGCAGCAACGCTACAAACATGCACGCTCAGGCAAACCCCTGCTTTCCGAGAATATCCATCCAAGCAATCTTGATATGCAGAATGACTTTGACCAAGAGCTGTATGCATACATGAAGCCGGTCACGCTGCATGATTTGATGGGCAAGCACGTGGCGGAACTGCACCCAGAGCCAGCGGTGGAAGAGGAAGTGAGCCGCTTTTGCAGGCACACGGATGGAGGGCTCTCCATTACGGAAAGCCAAGCTCAAAGGCGCCATGAGGAAGAAGAACGCGCCGCAAACGAGGCCAGGCAAGTCGAAAAGTTGGCTCAACAGAAAAGAGGACAGGAATTCAGAAAGCAAAATTCATGTCACAGGATGCCAGAACACAATCCATCGCAGGCACACCAAAGAAGACCGGGAATGCTCATGTGAGCATCTTGCCATCCAAGACCATCCTTGCCCCGGAACACCATGCGTTGTCGTCCTCAAAAGAATTGGGGGAGAGCATCCCCCCTCCCACGCAAAATGCCGCCCTTGGGCGGCATTTTGCGTGCGTTTCGTGCTTGGCGCTTATTCCTGCCAGTCGAAAATCTTGTCCAGATCGGCCACAAAAGGTTTGATCGTGTCCTGGTCTTCCTGGGGCGCTTTGAGTGTATTTTCCATCTCCGCCATACTCTGCTTCATCTGCTCCAGCATCTGGGCCTTGGATTCGGCGGGGATATCCTTGTTGTTCTCGATCTCCGTGATGGACTCCTGCATCTGCCCCACGACATTTTGCCCGTCCTTGCCGAACTTGAAAGCCATGTAGGCCTGGGTCACCTGTTGGGAGACCGCGACCCATCTTTCAAAATCAAAGCCGTGCTTCTTGAGCACCCCTTCCACTTCTTGTTGGTCCTTCAAGCTCTTGGCCCAGTCCGACACGACCTGGGCAGTGCTGGCTCCGTCTCCGTCGTCGCCGGTCTCATCCGCATACTGGTCGAAATAAGGCTTGAGTTCCTGCATGGAACCAATGAATCCTTTGACATCGGCAGCGCTTAAACCTGCACACCACGCACTCGGAGAGAAATACAGCAGCACCAGCATAACCACGAACAAACGCACCAATTTCATACTTCCTCCTCGAATATTATTCGACAATGCATAATCGATTTATCAAGCGATACTTCTCTTCATTGCACTTTCGTGGCAATATATTTATGCCAGCGCGAACTCAAGGGGTTGGACGCGAATTCAGCACCACATCTCCCATAAAAAATCAAGATGGAGGCAATCATGAATCCTAAAGAACTTCTGTACGCTAAGTCCCATGAATGGGTGAAAATCGAAGGCGACCAGGCCGTTGTGGGCATCACCCATTTTGCCCAGGAACAACTCGGCGACCTGACTTTCGTCGAACTCCCCCAACCCGGTGATGAAGCCGTGGCCGGGACGGAAATAGGTACCGTGGAATCGGTCAAGGCTGCCAGCGAAATTTATTCTCCTGTCAGCGGGGATATCGTCGAGGTCAATGCCGCACTGGAAAATGCCCCGGAACTGGTCAACAAGGACGCATTCGGCGCAGGCTGGCTGTTCAAGGTCAAACTGAGCGCCGCGCCCGAAGGTCTCCTCGACGCCGACGCTTACGCAGCCCTGTGTGCCGCCGAAGCCCATTAACAGGCCAGGCTTGATTGCCGCATTGCTTTGAAAAAACCGGGGCCTTACATCTGCGGTTCGGCCCAGCCTTTTCCTTGGCCATTCTGGGCATGAAGACCCAATTGGGCATACATACGCATTGCGCTCAAATCTCTTTGAACAGCCGGGCTGTCTTTCACGAATTTTATAACCTGTACGTTTCAGGCTGCTCCTCTTTTCCGCGCGAACGTTCAAGACAAATGCAGATTGAACCCTCGCCTCCGGTCGAAGAAATGCAGCACTGCATCCGGAGGCACGATGCCCTTCATACCGCATACCCCTGCCGAACAGCGGGAGATGCTGGCCACCGTCGGCGTGGACAGCATGGAAGCCCTGTTCGAAGACATCCCGCAAAAATTCCGGGCCAGGGAGCTGAACCTTCCCCAGGGCCTGAGCGAAATGGAAGTCCGCCAGAAACTCGAAAAGACGGCGGCCAAGAACACCACGGACCTGACCTCCTTTCTGGGCGCCGGGTTCTATGACCACTACATCCCCAGCGCCGTGGACGCCCTGTGCAGCCGTGGCGAATTCTACACCGCGTACACGCCCTATCAGGCCGAGGCCTCCCAAGGCATGCTGCAGGCCATTTTTGAATACCAGACCGCCGTGGCGCGTCTCCTGGACCTGCAGTACGCCAACGCCTCCCTCTACGACGGCGGCACGGCCCTGTACGAAGCGATCATGATGGCCGTGCGCCAGACCAAACGCACGCGCATCGTCATCTCCGAAAGCGTCAACCCCATCTACCGGGTCATGCTCGACAGCTACACCACCAACCTGAAGCTCGATCTGGTGACCATCCCCCACCAGGACTGCCGCACGGACTTGGACGGACTGCTCGCCGCGTTAAATGACGACACGGCTGCGGTCATTGTCCAGAACCCCAATTTCTTCGGCACGATCCAGGATTTCACGGCCCTTTTCGACAAGGCCCGCGAGCACAAGATCGTCTCCATCATCTCGACCTACCCGATCATGCAGTCGGTATTGAAGACGCCTGGTCAGATGGGCGCGGACATCGCCGTGGCCGAAGGACAGAGCCTGGGACTGCCTTTAAGTTTCGGCGGACCTTACCTGGGCATCATGGCCTGCTCCAAGCAGCTCATCCGCCAGATGCCCGGCCGCATTGTCGGCCGCACCGTGGACAAGACCGGCAAGACCGGCTTCGTACTGACCCTGCAGGCCAGAGAGCAGCACATCCGCCGCGAGAAGGCCACGTCCAACATCTGTTCCAACCAGGCGCTGTGCGCCCTGCGGGCGCTCATGTACATCAGCCTGCTCGGCCCCGAGGGGCTGAAAAAGACTGCCGGCGTCAGCATCGAACGCGCCCATTATGCGGCCCAGCGCCTGGCGCAGCTGCCCGGCGTGCGCGTGGTCAACGAGCCCTTCGGCAACGAGTTCACGGTGGAGCTTCCCGTGCGCGCCTACGAGGTCATCGACAAGCTTATCGACACGAAATTCGTGCCCGGATTCCCCCTGGGCCGTTACTACTCCGGTATGGACAACCATCTCCTGGTGGCCTGCACCGAAAAAACCACCCAGCAGAGCGTCGGCATCCTGGCCGAATTGATTGGAGGTGCCCTGTGAAAACCCTGTTCTCCGACTCCGCCAAGGGCAGAACCGGCGTGTGGCCCAAAGACCCCAAGGGCGACCCGATGGCCTCCATCCCGTCGGACCTGCTGCGCGGCACGCCGCCCAGGCTGCCCGAACTGTCCGAAATAGACGTCATCCGTCATTTCACCAAGCTCTCCCGCCTCAACTACAGCGTGGACAGCAATTTCTATCCCCTCGGGTCGTGCACCATGAAGTACAATCCGAAGTTCACCGAGGCCGTGGCCGCGCAGCCCGGCTTCACCTCCGTGCACCCGCTCATTCCGCAGCTTAAAGGGGCAGGGCACATGGCCCAGGGCGCGCTTGAGGTGCTGTACGAGACCGAGCAGCTGCTGGCCGAGATCACGGGCATGAGCGCCTTCACCCTGCAGCCCATGGCCGGCGCCCACGGGGAACTTACGGGCGTCATGCTCATGGCCGCCTACCACAACGACAAGGGCAACAGGAAGACCAAGATCATCGTGCCCGACTCCGCCCACGGCACCAATCCGGCCTCGGCGGCCATCGCGGGCTACGACGTCGTCTCCATTGAATCGAAAAACGGGATGATCGACCCCGACGAACTGGAAAAGGTGCTGGACGACGAAGTGGCTGGCCTCATGATGACCTGTCCCAACACCCTGGGGCTGTTCGAGTGCGGCCTTGAACGCATCGTCAAGCTGGTCCACGGCGTGGACGGACTGCTCTACTACGACGGCGCGAACCTGAACGCCATCATGGGCAAGATGCGCGTCGGCGACGTGGGCTTCGACGTCGTGCACCTGAACCTGCACAAGACCTTCGCCACCCCCCACGGAGGCGGCGGCCCCGGCTCCGGACCTGTGGGCGTGAGCCAGCGCCTGGTGGACTATCTGCCCATCTCGCGTGTGGTGAAGCTTGAGGACGGACAATACTACCTCAACTACGACTACCCCAAATCCATCGGCTACATCGCGCCCTTCTATGGCAACTTCGGGGTCATCCTTAAAGCCTACGCCTACATCCTGCGCCTCGGCCAGGAAGGGATCGTGCGCGCCTCGGAAAACGCGGTTCTGGCCGCCAACTACCTGCGCAAGCGCCTGGAGGATGTTCTTGAGATCCCCCACGACCGCATCTGCATGCACGAGTTCGTGGCCTCGGCCGCGAAGCAGGCCGAAAAGGGCGTACGCGCCCTGGATCTCGCCAAGGCATTGCTCGACAAGGGACATTATGCCCCAACCATCTACTTCCCGCTCATCGTCAAGGAATGCCTGATGTTCGAGCCCACGGAAACGGAAAGCAAGGAAACCCTGGACGGCTTCGTCGATGATCTGATCGAAATACTCGGACGAGTGGATACGGATGCGGAATCAATACAGAATGCGCCGGTGACCACCCCTGTGCAACGACTGGACGAAGTCCGTGCGGCAAGAAGCATGGAATTGGTGGATGATGCAGGTCTTTAACGCTGTTCTGTAATACAGTACTACGCATGAAAAAAGCCTCCGCACGCGGAGGCTTTTTTCATGCCCTTCACACCTCAAATTCAATGCGCCATTTCCTGCCACGCCGCTCAAGCAAAAAAAGACAAAAATTCATTGCTTTCGAACACCCCTACGCATAAAGGTTCCGTACATCGTTCCTTACCATGAGGTGTTCATGTCATACGTTTTAGCCTTCTCCGCATTGCTGACCATCGCTTCGCTTGTGTATTTTTTTCTCGTCCGCAAACCCGAACTGGAACCCATTGTCAGCAAAGATCACGTTCCGGAAAAGATCAAGCCGGCCGCAATCGGCCAAAATGCATACACAGAATGGGAATCAGTGCTCATTCGCGCCCTGGATCACATTTATTCCGGATCGCCGTCGTCCACTGCGCAGCAGATGACTCATGTCTATGAAACTCCCCCGGCCCTCACCCATGCCGCCATAGCCAGCCTGGTCAAGGCCTTCGACAAGGTCGGCACCCTGCACTCCTCGCTGGCTGCCCTTGATGACCACAACTCCAGCATGAAGCAACTGGGGGATCTGGTCACCCGCGATCCCCTGCTCTCGGCCAGGGTCCTGAAGACAATAAATTCTCCCTTTTTCCGCACGGCCACGGACGTCAAATCCATCCACACGGCAGTGAACATCCTGGGCCTGACCAACCTGAAAAATCTCATCGCCTTTGGGGTCATGCCCTATGCCCTGTACAAGAATCCCGAGCACCAGCGCATGTTCAAAACCATCTGGCAGCACATGAACTCCACGGCCATCACCGCGTCCTTCATGGCCAGAGCCAGGCAGGACATGGACAGCGGAACCCTGTACACGGCCGGGCTCATGCATGACATCGGCAAGCTTGTGCTCATTCTGCTGATCAAGGATCCAGGAGAAGGGGAACTCTATCCCCAAACGCTGACCCGGGAGTACGAACGACTCACGGCCACGCATCTCCAGGCCGCCCAGATCATGGCCAAAACCGGAGGCATTCCGGATCAGCTCCGCACCCTGGTGCTCGACCATCATCTGCCCGCCCTGCTGCCGGTGACACAATTGGAATGCGATTCCATGCATGCCAAGTGCCTGACGGTCCTCTTCCTGGCCAATCAGGTGGCCAAGCTCATTTCACCCCACGGCACCCTGCTGGACGACGTGCGGCGGCTTGACCAGCTTGATCCGAGCTATCGCGAGATCATTTCCAAGCAGGAAGCACGGGAGATGCTGCTGAGCCCCGGCCTGATCCGCGACGTGATGGACAATGTCCAGGTCGTGCAGGCCATGCTGAACTAAAATTTTCCACCGAAAACCGTCTTCTCCATTTTCGCTGTCGGGTTGTATTTCAACCCGGCAGTCATTTTTTGTGCTCCATGGTCCTGACCAGATGCCACGCCATGGCCCCGAGCAGAATCACGCCCAGGCCAAGAACAGCCCAAAGCACAATCCTGGTGAAATCCCGCTCCGGCAGCAAACGATCCTCTCCGCCCAAAGTCACCGGCGCGCCGATCCGCGCCTTGCCCAGCCGCGCCGCCCCAATCCCTTTGTCCTGAAGCATGGGGGCCAGCATGTCGGGGCCGCGCGGGATGGAAGGGTTGCCTAGGGCCAGGGTGAACGGCCCGGAGCCCTGCGGCATGAAGACGAGCTCGTGGGGCGTCCAGCCGACACGCAAGGGAACCGGGGCGCCCTGCATCCTGATCCGAAACCGTTCATGCGGGCCGCGCAAGGCTAGTCCCGGCCCGGCCAGTGCCTGCCCTTCCACGGTCATGCGAAAGAGCGACCCGGCCCCGACGCTACGCCACCCGTCCCCCGAAGGCGTCAGCACATTCACGCCCAGCACCGCATTGTCCACATCCGCCATGTCCAGCACATCCACCGGCAACGCAGACGGCAGCGCATATTCGTAGGTGCCATCCTCGACCAACGTGCCATTCAAGGACGCGAAGCGGCGGATCATGCCCGAATCTCCCCTGCTCTTCTCCGCGTAGGCCACGCTCAAGGCCGAGAGATCCCCCAGGCCGGTCACGAGATAATACTTCCAGCGCTTGCCGGACAGGGCAATCCGGTCCTGCAGGATGCTCCCGTTCTGGTGCTCCATGCTCGCCAGGACTCCGCTCCCGGCCGTCTGCCAGGAAGCGAGATCGTCGCTGCCGCGCACGACAATGCGCACAAACACGGATGATGGCGCCTCCAGCTCAAAACGCAAGGCCGCAAGGTCAACGGTGTTTGCGGAAGCGTCGAGCAGCAGGGCCTGATCGGCGCTGGCGGAAAGCGGAATCATCCGTGTCTCAAGCACCGCGCCCTGATCCGAAGTGCGCACATGCAGCCGAAAATCATAGTCCTGGCCGCTTTCCTTGCGGGTTCCAACCCGAAACAGGGGCAAGGGCACTTCGTGCGCCGTTGCCGGCTCCGCGCCCATGCGCCGCAGGTGTACGGGCACCTCGGCGCCTTCGGCATTGAACACGCGCAAGTCGCCCAGGTCCGCGCGCACGCTTGCGTTGTACACTTCAAAGGGAAGCTCCAGGCGTTGCAGGGCAAAGCCTTCTTCCGCTTCGAGGTTGAACCCTCGCGCAAAATCCATAGGAGTGGACGCGTGGGCGGAAAAAGGGACAAGAAGAGCCAGCAGCACAAGGATAATCACGGTTTTTCCTCCTTTGGCGGCAACGGACAAAAATAGCCCACCACCAGCATGAGCAGTCCCACGCCCAGAAACGACACAATGCGCGCCACGGTGCCGCGCCCGTCCAGATCAATCAGAAAGAGCTTGCCGACCACCACGACCAGAAGCCCGGCCCCGGCCAGCCAGGCCTGCCGCCGGCCGCGCCGCCAGCCGAGGAGCATGGCCCCCAGAGCCGCCATGGACCAGAGCACCGAATAGGCGGCCTGCAGCACGTCGGAACGGAACATGGCCTGCGCCGCATAGGGAACATCCCCCATAAAATGGACGGTTCTGGCCACGACCACGTTCATCCAGACAAAGCCTGCCACAGCCAGAATTCCGGGCAGAAGACGATCGAATTTACCCACCCGCAGGACATCCGTCGCCGCCGCCTTGCGCGCCCAGATGGCCAGGACGACCAGAACCAGGGCCTGGGTCAGATCGAGCGGGCTAAGAACCGGGACATAGGGCAGGGGCCGGGGGTCTCCGCTTGAAAAACACACCCCCACCCACCACAGGACAAGCACGGCAGCCAAGGCGGCCCCGGCGCGCAGATAGGCCGCAAAGTGCCGACGCAGAGGCCAGTTCACACAAGGGAAGACGATGCCAAGCAGGAGCAGGACCGCGGCCATGGCTGCAGCGGCATCGGCCCAACTTCCGACCTTGATGAGATGAAAGGCCTGCCAATGCGCTTCGCGCAGGGCCAGCACGCCGACCAGGAGCGCGCTTGCGGTGTGAACCCACCCACGCACCCGTTCCTCCCAGCCATCCTCAAGCGCGAAGAGGACCGCAAACTGGACGCCGAGGGCCAGCGGCCAACCGACCCAGCCCCAGTCCCCGGCGGGATGGCCGTTCCAGATCACGGCGCTACAAAACAGCAGCGCGGCCGTGGCCTGGGCAAGATAACGGGGCATGGGCCACTGCGTCCTCCTGTGCAGCACGAAGCAGAGGCCGAGACTGGCCACTATCACGGTAAGCGAGACCGGGTCCGCATGCTCCCGGTCCCCGGCCCAGAAAAACCAGGTGCCATACCACCACACAGCGCCCCACAGGCCGAGAGCCAGCGGCAAAGGCTCTTCGCGGGACAGCCGCGCGGCGGGAAATGACCAGTAGCTCCAACTCGAAAAAAGCCCTCCCAGGCCCAGAAAGAGTCCGGCGAGCAAATGCCCGTTGTCCAGAGAAGGCGACCAGAAAGACAGCGAAGCCGCAAAGGACAGGGCCGCTCCAACCTGCAGCAGCAGGCCGAAAACCCTTGTGATGAGCCTTTTTTGCCGCAGACCGAGCCAGATCATCCCCGCGCCTTCCAGCGCCCAGGTCGAGGCGGTCCAGCTCGCATCCAGGGCCATGGGCACTGCCAGGGAGACAAATATCACGCCCAGGGCGAGGTGAGCCTCGGCCAGGAGGCGAAGGCCACCGCTCTTCTTCCAGAACAGCTTGAGGGGCAGGATGTACCACAGGGCCAGACCCAGACAGCTGAAGGCCCCGCCCATGTCCATGTCCCGGACCAGGCCCATCTGCAGCCCGAAGGCCGCCAGGGGCAGGCCGAAAACCAGGGCGCTGTCGAGCCGGATGCGCTCCGGCTCGCTGTTTGCGTGCGCGAAGAGGATGGAGATGAGACCGTACATGAGGAAAAAGAGGATTAGGAAGGGCTCGGCGGTCGGAAAGTATTCCGGCGAGTAATACCGGGCTCCCCACAAGGCCCCGATGCCGAACGTGCAGACGAAACCGAGCAGGTTGAGCACCCGCCACGTCTTATGCCAGGCGATTCCGAGCACGCCCAGGTTCAAAAGCGCGTAATAGCCGAAGAGGTGCACATGGCTGCCCTGTCCCGTGGACAGGAGGATGGGGGCCAGAAATCCGCCCGCCGTCCCGAAAACGGCCAGCGCCGATGCATTCTGCACCACGGCCAGAATCCCGGAGAAACCCACCACCGCCGTCATGAGCAGGAGCGCCCACAGAGGCGAGATCATATCCAGAAATCGGGCCGCTGCGAAAATGGTCAGATACAGCACGCCCACCCCGCCCCCCTGCACCAGCAGGGCATAGACGGGATTGCTGCTCCGAAGGCGCCAGCCTAAAGCCAGCAGCGCGACACCGAGCAACCCGGCCCCGGCCATGCGCAGCTCCACGGGCAGCAGGCTGTGATCGGAAGCGTATTTGAGCAGGAAGGACACCCCGAAAAAGAGCACCACCAGCCCGACCTTGACCACGGGGTTGCCGCCGGTGATCCAGGCCCTGGCCTGCGACCAGGCAGCGGCGATCCACTCGGGAGCCGCAGGCTTCATTTCTCGAACTGCCTGCGGCGGGGCTGCAGGCGCGGCCTCTTCTTGGGCTGAAAAAGCGAAGTTTTCGCCGGAATCCCCCCCTTCGTTCCATCCGAAAGCAGCCTCACCGGTGGTAGGGGCGGCAGATTGCAGCCCGCTTCCGCTCCGAGCGGAAGCAGTCGTTGCCGCATGTGATGCGGTCGCCATGGAAGTGCTGTCCGCCGAGGCCTTCTGTTCCCGAAATTTTGTACGGAGCAGGTTTTCCAGTTCCCTTATTTTCCTGTCCTGCGCGGCAATCCGGGACGAAAGGACAAAGCAGACCACGCCAAGAACCGGCAGAACAAGCAGGACCGGACTGCGCCACCAGTCGTCGAGAGCGCCAAGAAAGGAAAGCAGGATCAGGATGCCAAGAACAATGCGCACAAACACCTCCATGCCGGCCGCCGCAGGGCCCCGGCGCGTTGCTCACGCCCGGCTGACCGAGATTGCAATGACTTTCCAAGGCTTTGCCGAGTGCCGGGGATGTTGGCAAGAAGAATCCGGCGCACATTCCTCAAGCATGCCACCGGACGCAACAAAGCCCGGCCATCACACGAGTGAGAGCCGGGCCTCCTGGAACGTGCGAGCCGTGCCTATTTGCTCGTGATTTCCGAGCCGATGCCGCCCTGGGTGAACATCTCCAGCAGGATGACGTTCTCAACGCGGCCGTCGAGGATATGGGCCTTGGCCACCCCGCCGTCCACAGCCTCCAGGCAGCACTTGATCTTGGGGATCATCCCGCCCGTGACCACGCCCTGTTCAAGGGCATGCACGGCCTGGTGCAAGGTCATGGAAGAGATGAGCTCGCCGTTCTTGTCCAGCACTCCAGGGACATCGGTCAGCAGGATGAGCTTCTTGGCGCCAACGGCCACGGCCACGGCGCTGGCCACGGAGTCGGCGTTGATGTTGTAGGTGTTGCCCTCTTCGTCCACGCCCACCGGCGCGATGACAGGAATGAAGTTGGCGGCCTGCAGGGAGGTGATGACGGTGGTGTCCACAGCCACGACCTCGCCGACCTTGCCCAGATCAATGATCTCCGGCGGCGCGTCGGCCCGCTCCACGGCCATCTCCAGCTTCTGGGCCCAGATCATCCGCCCGTCCTTGCCAGACAGGCCCACAGCCCGTCCGCCCTGGACGTTGATCAGGTTGACGATCTCCTTGTTGACCTTGCCCACCAGAACCATCTCGACCACGTCCATGGTCGCGTCGTCGGTGACGCGCAGGCCCTGCCGGAACTCCGAGGTGATCCCGAGCTGTTTCAGCATGTTCCCGATCTGCGGCCCGCCGCCGTGCACGATGACCGGATTGACGCCGATATAGCGCAGCAGCAGGATGTTGAGGGCGAAGCCCTTGCGCAAGGCCTCATCCTTCATGGCGTGCCCGCCGTACTTGATGACGATGGTCTGACCGTAAAACTCGCGGATATAAGGCAGCGCCTCCAGCAGAAAGGCGGCTCTCAAAGCTTCTTGTGACATGGCTCCCTCGTGGGCTTGTAGTGTGCGGAAAGGGTCGGGAAAACTGTGTGACACCCCACTCTGACAAGGGGCGGAGAAAAGTTCAAGGATAATGGTGAAGAGCGGGTGGTGAATTGTGCATGAAAAACGGGAGCCAAGGGCTCGGACATGTTCCGAATCCTTGGCTCCCGCTCCATTCATCCGCAGCGCTGCCAATTTCAAACGGCCTCTTCACAAGCTGCTATCGAAAAAGAAAAATGTCGAGGCTGTTCCAAAATGGTGAGATGCGAGGAACAAAGAAAATCCAGGCCCGAAGCGTATCTTACATACGTGAGGGTCGGGATTTTCTGCAGTGACGAAGCAGATCGCCGTTTTGGGACAGCCAGTTAGAGAATGTAGCGCGTCAGATCCCGGTCTTCCTGCACGTCATGCAGGGCCTTGGCCACATAGTCCTTGTCGATAGTCACCGTGACGGCCTCCATGTCCGGCGCATCGAAGGACAGGTCCGAAACGATCTTTTCCATGATGGTGTAAAGCCTGCGCGCCCCTATGTTCTCGGTTTCCTCGTTGATCTTCTGGGCGAAGCGGGCGATCTCAAGGAGCGCCTCGTCCGTATAGGCGATGTCCACGTTCTCCGTGCCCAGCAGCGCCTTGTACTGCACGGTCAGCGCGTTCTGCGGCTCGGTCAGGATGCGGTAGAAATCTTCCTTGGTCAGGGCCGAGAGCTCCACCCGCAGGGGAAAACGACCCTGCAGCTCGGGCACCAGGTCCGAGGGCTTGGACATGTGGAAGGCCCCGGCCGCGATGAAGAGGATGTGATCGCTGCGGACCATGCCGTACTTGGTGTTGACCGTGCTGCCCTCGACGATGGGCAGCAGATCGCGCTGCACGCCCTCGCGGGACACGTCGGCCTTGCCGGAGCTGTTCGCGCCGCAGATCTTGTCGATCTCATCCAGAAAGACGATGCCCGACTCCTGCACCCGCTCGCGGGCCGTCTCATGGACCTTGTCCATGTCGATGAGGCGCTCGCATTCGGACTGGATCAGGATCTCGTAGGCGTATTTGACGGCCACCTTCTTGGTCTTCTTGCGCTTGGGGAAGACCTTGGAGAACATGTCCTGCATCTGCATCTCCATGCCTTCCATGCCCGGAACGCTCATGACCTGCATGCCTCCGCCGGACGCGGACACCTCCACCTCCACCAGACGGTCGTCGAGCTTGCCCGCCCGCCAGAGCTGACGCAATTTTTCGCGGGTGGAATCAGCGGCCTGCGACTCCGGCCCGATGTAGTCCACGCCGGCCGATTCCAAGGGCTTGGTCGGCAGCAGCACGTCCAGGAGACGCTCTTCGGCCGAGGCCTCGGCCTTGATGCGCACGCTCACCTCTTCCTCCTGGCGGACCAGGTTGACGCCGATCTCCATCAGGTCGCGGATGATGGATTCCACATCGCGCCCGACATAGCCGACCTCAGTGAATTTCGTGGCTTCGACCTTGATGAAGGGTGAGCCCGCAAGCTTGGCCAGACGGCGGGCGATCTCTGTCTTGCCGACGCCCGTGGGGCCGATCATGAGAATGTTCTTGGGCGCGATCTCCTCGGCCAGCTCGGGGTCGAGCTGGCGGCGCCGCCAGCGGTTGCGCAACGCGATGGCGACCATGCGCTTGGCCTGGGTCTGGCCGACAATGTATTTGTCCAGTTCGGACACGATCTCTCTGGGGGTCAGGGTATTCATCAGGAGTTCCTGGTCACGGTTTCAAAGATGATGTGGTCGTTGGTATAGACGCAGATCTCGGCCGCGATGGCCATGGACTTGCGCACGATGTCCTCGGCCGGAAGGTCGGTATGCCTGCGCAAGGCCCTTGCGGCGGACATTGCGTAGGCCCCGCCGGAGCCGATGGCCGCCACGCCGTCATCGGGCTCGATGACGTCGCCGGTGCCGCTGAGCATCAGGATATTGTCGGCGTCAGCCACCAGGAGCATGGCCTCCAGCCGACGCAGATACTTGTCGCTCCTCCAGTCCTTGGCCAGCTCGACGCTGGCGCGGACCAGGTTTCCACCAAATTCTTCAAGTTTTGCTTCAAACTTTTCAAAGAGGGTGAAGGCGTCGGCCGTGGATCCGGCGAAGCCGCAGATGATCCGGTCCCGATAAAGACGGCGCACCTTGCGGGCTCCGTGCTTGATGGCGATGGCCTGCCCCAGGGTGACCTGTCCGTCGCCTGCGATGGCCACGCCCTTGTCGTCCTTGACCGCCAGAATGGTTGTTCCGCGCATTTCCTGCATTGTATGGTCCTTGTTGAGTGCTCTGTACTCGTGAATAAAGCTTACAAGTTGGGCACTCCCCCGCCCTTGTCAAGGCAAGGCCCCGGAATTGCCGGAAACGCCGGAGCGAAGGAAAAAAAATTTCCCCGTTATGAAAAAAACTGCTTGACGATCGGGCCTCATCTCCATAGAAACCGTCTTCTCGACGCGCCCGTAGCTCAGTTGGATAGAGTGCCTGACTACGAATCAGTAGGTCGCATGTTCGAATCATGCCGGGCGCACCAAGCGAATCAAAGGAGTAAACATGGTTTACTCCTTTTTTTCTTTTCCTTGCCTTTCTCGCAAATTGACTTAATTTCTTGTCTACGTTCTTTGAAAGGGGCCGCCCTGGTTTCGACGGGGGTGATGAGGCCAAAGTGGCAGGTCGAGGGGCTGGGAGGTCCTCGTTAAAACCCAGCATGAACATAATTGCCAATGACAATTATGACTACGCAATGGCCGCCTAGTTAAATAGGCAACTGTTGCATGACGACCAAGGTCGTCACATCCGTGCGGTGGACGTCTGATAATCCGTATCCGGGTGGCAAACCCCATCAGGCTGGCGAAAGGTTACTGTCTGGATGACCAATCGCGAGACAAATTCCGGGCTGGCGCCAAGGAAGCCCGTTCAGGGGCTAACCGTGGAGCGAGAAGCAAAACCTGATCTAAACCTGTAGAAGCTTTGCGCGGAGCATTCTCGGACGGGAGTTCGATTCTCCCCGGCTCCACCACAAACAAAAAAGTGCCCACGAAAGTGGGCTTTTTTTGTTTGTGGTGGAGCTCCCGCACACTACCATCAATTCTCAAAAAATTCTGGATTCCCCACAACCCAAACCCCAAAAAGTGGAATGCGCGTTGCCGCCCCAAGACGCTGAATTACGCCCATTTGAGCTTCAATCCCGAACAATCGCGTAAAAGCTTGGTAGTCCATCCAACCTGCTTTCTTGGGGCTGAATGAATGGATCACAAGCACTGCGGCGGCAGCTCTGTATTGTTCTCCAACGATGATGGCCGATGCGGCTCTGTGCAGAAGTTGATATCGGACCAACACTGAAGGGCTGGATTCAAGACCGAGAGTGCGTTTCAGGAATTCCAGACGCGCCTTTTTCCCTGCAGAAGCATCCTTTAGCCATGACTCGATGATTGGCCCAAAGGATTCATTCACTTTGCCTTCCACCATGACAACGACCGGCCCTGCTACGGAACGCGCGAGAACGAAAATATCATTTTGGGATGCCCGTCCGCCACCGGGCAAGCACACCTTGAATTCAGGAACTGCGAGGATCGGAGTCAATTCTGCGAGCAATTGCTCATTGCTCAACTTAAATGGCTGCGCCACCTCTGACGGAAATCCATCGGAAGCTTCCCAGCAATGAGCCAATGTCCGAGCTGAATAGCCTCGTTTCCATTGTTTTCCTGGGTCGGCCAACAAGCCCTTCCAGTCGTGAGGGCCAGACGTAAATGCGAGGATACGGCCCATATTGATTCCTCCCAGCGTCCAGCTACGCATCACTGAGCGAGCTGATGTGTGCAGCCGTTACGCCGCCCACTCCTTGCACAGCAACTCCGCCTGCATGAGCACCGTCTTGACCGCCTCTGCCTGAAGATCCGGCGGATAGCCGTATTTGTTCAGGATGCGCTTCACCATCACGCGGATCTTCGCCCGTGCGCCTTCGCGTAGGGTCCAATCGATAGTCACGCTCTTGCGAATCTGGGTGATGAGTTCGGTGGCGATGACCTTCAATTTGTCATCGCCCAAGGCTTTCACTGCGGACTCGTTTGCGGCGAGTGCGTCGTAGAACGCAATTTCGTCATCCGTCAGTCCGAGATTTTCACCCCGTTTTGTCGCGGATTCCATTTCCTTGGCCAGCGTGATGAGCTCTTCAATAACCTCCATCGTCGAGATGGCACGGTTATGATAGACGTTGAGCGTCTTCTTGAGCTTTTCGCTGAACACCTGGCTCTGGACGATGTTCCGTTTGGAGCGAACTTTAAGTTCATCCTTGAGCAGCTTCTCCAGCAGCTCGGCGGCGACGTTCTTGTGTTTGAGACCTCGCACTTCGGCAAGGAATTGGTCACTCAGGATGGAAATGTCCGGCCTCGGAAGTCCGGCGGCAGTAAAGACGTCGATGACCTGGCCTTCGGTTGTAATGGCTTTAGAGACGAGCTGGCGGATGGCCGCGTCGATCTGTTCGGGGGTCTTGCGGTTGTTGCTGCTTTGTTTGTTCAGCGCGGCTTGCAGGGCCTGAAAGAAGGAAACGTCTTCGCGAATCTCCGTCGCTTCATCGCTCGCGGCGCAAAGGGCAAAGGCGCGGGAAAGTTCGGTCACCACCTGCACCCAGCGCTTCTTGCCGTCTTCCTGGCTCAGGATATGTTCTTGCCCGGCAGGAATGAGGGCGAGCCGTTCGGAAGGCTTGCCCGTAGTCCATAATTCCCAGTTAAAACCGTGCATGATGTCGCAGGCGATATTGTGCTTTTCAAGCATCACGGCGATGGCCTGCCTGGTGTCAAACGTCGGGTCGCCCTTGCCGCCGCTCTCCGTATAGCTGGCCAGGGCATGCTTGAGCTGATCGGCAAGACCCAGATAATCCACCACCAGGCCCCCCGGTTTGTCTCGAAAGACGCGATTCACGCGGGCGATGGCTTGCATGAGGCCGTGCCCCTGCATGGGCTTGTCGGCATACATGGTGTGCAGGCAAGGGGCGTCAAAACCGGTCAGCCACATGTCGCGCACGATCACGATCCGAAAAGGATCTTTACTGTCCTTGAAACGGTTGGCCAGCTTGCGACGCTTGTCCTTGTTGCGGATATGCGGTTGCCAGTCCGGGCCGTCTTCGGCACTGCCGGTCATAACCACCTTCACCACGCAGTCTTTGCCTTTCTCGGCCTCGGTGTCGTCATTCGTGGCGCTGGCCCAATCTGGCCGAAGCTTGATGAGCGTTTCGTAAAAATCAACGCATATGCGGCGGCTCATACACACGATCATGGCCTTGCCGTCCATGGCCTCCACGCGCTTCTCAAAATGCGTCACCAGATCGGCGGCGATGAGCGCGACACGTTTCGGATCTCCCACCAACGCTTCCAAGGCGGCCCATTTGGACTTGAGCTTTTCCTTCTTAGTCTCTTCTTCGCCTTCGGTGATCTCTTCAAAATCCGCGTCGAGCGTCGGCAGTTCGCTGGCGTTCAGGCTAAGTTTGGAGATGCGGCTCTCGTAGTAGATCGGCACCGTGGCCTTGTCGGCAACGGCACGCTGAATGTCGTAGATGGAAATATAATCGCCAAAGACCGCCCGCGTGTTTGCGTCCGTCTTCTCGATGGGCGTGCCGGTGAAACCGATGAAGGAAGCGTTTGGCAGGGCATCGCGCATGTGCCGGGCCAGGCCGTCGATAAGGTCGTATTGGCTGCGGTGCGCTTCGTCAGCGATGACGATGATGTTCCGGCGCTCGCTCAAGCAGGGCATGCGCTCTCCCCGCTCGGGCAAAAATTTCTGGATCGTAGTGAAGACCACTCCCCCGCTCGCCACGGCCAGCAATTCGCGCATCTTCTCACGGTTCGCAGCCTGCACCGGAGTCTGACCGAGAATGTCATGACAGCGCTGAAATTGGCCGAAAAGCTGGTCATCAAGGTCGTTGCGGTCGGTCAAGACAACCAGGGTCGGGTTCTGCATCGCGCTTTCCCGGATCACCCGAGCGGCAAAAAACAGCATGGTGAAACTCTTGCCGCTACCCTGAGTGTGCCAGACAACTCCCGCCCTTCGGTCTCCCGGCTTGCCGCCATGCATGCGACCGGCCCAGTAAGTACCCGCGCTTTCGCTCAGCGTTGCGCCCTTTCCCGCAAAATCATGCGGGGTGAGCGAGGCACGTAGGGTCTCTTCCACCGCCGCGTTCACAGCGTGGAACTGATGGTAGCCAGCGATGATCTTGTGCAACGCGCCGGAGTCCGGGTCTTCCTCGAAAACAATGAAATGCTGGAGCAGATCGAGAAACCGCTGCCGCTCGAACACTCCACGCACCAGCACTTCCAATTCAAGCGCCGACTTCGGCGCATCAGTTTCCCCGTCAATGGTACGCCAGACCTTGAACCATTCCTGATTAGCCGTCAGCGAGCCCATGCGGGCCTGCAAGCCGTCACTGACCACAAGCAGCGCGTTGTAATGCAAAAGCGAGGGAATTTGCGCCTTGTAGGTTTGGAGCTGCGCATACGCGCTCCAGATCGTCGCGTCCTCGTCCGCCGCGTTTTTTAGTTCGATCAGTCCCAGCGGCAGCCCGTTGACGAAGATCACGATATCGGGCCTGCGGTTATGCTGGCCTTCGATGACCGTGAACTGGTTCACCGCCAGCCAATCATTGGCATGCACATCTCCAAAATTAACAAGTCGCGCATGGTCACCCGCGATGCTGCCATCAGACCGCGAATACTCTACCGGCACCCCGTCGCGGAGCATTTTGTGAAAAGCACGGTTCGTCTGCGTTAATGACGGCGTTGCTGCCAATAAAACCTTGCGTACGGCATCTTCCCGCGCCTCATCGGGCATGGCCGGGTTCAGACTCCGGATGGCTTCACGCAGACGTCTGACAAGCAGCACATCACCAAACGAATCCCGCTCCGCCGCCGATTCACCAGGCGCGATGTGCGGGCCGTGGCCTAGCGCATAGCCCAACTCTCCGAACCATTGGAGGGTGACTTCTTCTATGAGGGATTCGTTGAGGCTCACTTCTATGTGCCACTCTGCGTTAAGCACGCTCGTAAGGGTAAACGTTCTTGTAGTTCCGGTTGAGATAGGCCCCCACGGATGGTGCCGTTCGCAGGTTTTCAAACTCGTGTTCCGGGACGCCCTTGTAGGCGTATGTAGAGCCTTTCAAATATTGAACGTAGACCGTTCGATTTTCGGCATCGTAGCCAACGGCTGCGATGTTCGATGAACTGACGGGCTGCAAGTCGGGCATTGGCATATGATCTCCTTAGCTGAATGATTGGTTTCTCCAGTTGCGGACGCTTATCTTGTATATGGCTACATCTGGCTGGGGATTTGCCCACAGCTTCGATGCGATTGGGTCGGAACTCTTCATCGCATTGTCCGCTTGGTAGAATTTCACGCGGGAAGGAATGCGGACTGCCTCACCACTAACGATCGCTTCGCCTGTTCGTAGGCTGGAGAGCACGTCCGCCATTTCACGGAGTTCGTCCTGCATGGCCGAGGAAACGTGCCCTTTGTCGCGGGTATTCGTCATTCTCAGAGCGATAATTGAGCCGCACTGACTCAGGACTGTCTCGTCCAGTTCCGATGGCCGCTGCGTCACCAACAGCATTCCGACACCATACTTCCGCCCCTCTTTCGCGATTGCCTGCACAGTTCGGGATGAAATCGAGTCTTCTCCGGCTTTCAGGTATGTGTGAGCCTCGTCCAAAACGACAAAGAGCGGCTGCTGTTTTCCGCCGACTAGATTGGTTTGCCCCCAGTAAAGTGCGTCGTAAACAATCTTCAGGATAGAGCCCGAGATTGCCTGCATGATGTCGGAAGGGATGGCGGAAAGATCCAAGATGGAAATTGGGAATCCTTGTCCGAACCAAGTTGCAAACAGGCTCGGGAGATCATTCGGAGCCTGTCCTTCGAGATCAGGACAATACCCTTCTGGATCGAACAAGAACTGGTATCGTTGGTCGAGCAACCGGGAGCGCATGCCATCGAGGAATCCTAGTATCCCCTTGGCCTTGTTGTTGAGAAACGGCTCTCCTCCACCAGGAGATGCAGGCGGGTAGAGATTCGATTTCAACGTCTCGGGGTTACCTCCCTCTGTTAATTCCATCAGTGTTTCCCGATCTTTCCGGAAGGTCATCCGCTCGAAGTTGTCCAAATCAAACCAAAGCTGTTTGATTGAAAAAGGTATTGGACTGTCAGCGGTGATAGCCTCTTCACGGAGCCCCTCAACATCGGCAGCCCAAGCACGCTTCATATCCAAAATTTTCCCACGTATGTAGTCTTCGTTCTGGTCAGATAGTTTACCTGGAAAAATTGCCATCAGTTCTTTGAAAGGCAGCGCCCAAAAGGGAACGCAAAGCTCATCCTCACCGGCCGCAGCATTTGCGCCCACTCGAAATACCCGACATTTCCCGGCCAGCGAACTCGCATACTCACCGTGCGGGTCAATCATGAGAACGCGCGCGCTCGGGAAAGGCTTCTCGGCAATTGCTTTCACCACAATACTCACTGCGTTGGACTTTCCGCTACCGGTGGCGCCAAGAATCGCGCAGTGCCTTGAGATGAGCTTGTCCATGTCCAACTGTGCTGCGAGCCCTTCCGATGCACTCTGATTTCCAACGACGATCGAAGATTGAGCGTTGTATCCCCCGTAAACGATGCGTAGATCTTCGTTAGTAACCAGATGAACTTGATCACCTGAAGTTGGAGACTGGAGAACTCCCCGCTCGAAGGATGAACCGATCTGCTCGCCGACCAGAATCATCCTCAACCAGCGGTGGCCGTCGGCAATGGACGGATTCTCTTTGTAAGCCATCAGCAGCGGCTCCGGCATCGCCAGTACCCCAGCCTGCGTGACGAGACCATATAGATTCGCGTATCCCAACGGTATCTTGAGGAATGAACCTATCTGCCCAATCCGGTAAACCGTGCCGTCGACTATCGGCATGTTCGACGGGTAATTGCTTGCCATTTTGATTGTGACGGAGTTACCGCTGACACTTTCAACCTGACCGATGTGTGTTGGGTTGTGCTTCATGCGATCAAAGTGTGCTGGCAGGGCCGTCAGATGAGGACAAATCATTCAGAAACTCGGTGAGCTTCCGAAAGTCCGGGAGAAGAAATCGCCCGGTGCCTTCCCAGTGTTCATCGCCTTTGCGCTCACCCACCTCCTCAGACGGAATAGCAGCATCTTCGTCAAAGTATTGGCTTATCCGAATAGATTCCGGGGACTTTGGTTCATCTCTCAGGCGCCATTCGCCAAATCTGCCACCGATAACGGCGTGGCGAAGACCATAAACCGACATTTTCCCTCCCGTCTCGTACGTTGCGAGACCACGCACGTTGTTGGCCTCTTCTGCGAGACCAAACACACACTTTTGATCCTCAGTCCACACTTCATCGTAATACATGGCGATAACGTGAGAATTTGCTCCGCGCCTGAGGGACGTCACAATTCGCTCATTGATATGATCGTCTCCGAACGAGTATCCGCAGGTGAAAAGCACGGCATCGTCCTGTTGCAGGAAGGCGCAAAGTCTATCGATCAAGCCAACATAAGGCTGCTTCTTAGAGGTGCTATATTTGAGGTGAGACGGGTAGATGAGTATGGAGTCCTCCGGGGCAGATTTCTGCCGAATCACAGCTTTATCCGAGTCTCGATAAGTCCACCCTATCGAACCATGCATCTTCCAAAGTTTCACAAGGTGAGGATAAGCCTCTACGTCCTCCACAGCTTCTGGGCAAAAGAACGGTTCAAAGCTGCCTGAGAAGCCGTCAAAATAAGGTATTCCTGAACCTTCGAGGGCAATCTCGAACAGGTAATCGTAGTTCGTCGTGAAAATTTCCACGGGGAACCGCCGCCTCGCCTTTTGCACCCAATTGGCGAGACGAGCGTGCGCCAACTTCTTTCGGTCGTCGGCGAGCAGATTGTCATGGACTGAAACCAGTTTGACGACACGAGTCTTTACCAGTGTTGCCAGTTTGGAGAACGCGGTCGAATCGAGCCCGTTTAACTTTCCTGCGCCGATAACTGCTCTCTTGGCTTCGATGCTTGAGAGCAGGGTCTCGATGTTAAAACCGGCTTTAAGAAGCTCGGTCTCGCTTTGAATCTCCTTTATCGCAGCAGCGAACTCAGGCGAGTGCGCCTCCACCTCAGCGACGATGATCTTCGTCATCTTTTGAATCGCGGGAACAGATACGGTCTGCATTCCGGTTCCAAATGACGTTCCTGCGCCAAATAAGAAACCGATGCGCTTCTTGTCGGAAATCAGGATTTGGTGGATGCCCCGGATGTGTTCGCGTGGATCGTGTGTGCTCATAAGGATTGATTGAGCTCCTGAATACTGGTTGAAATTTCGCCGCTTAGCAGCTTCGGCAGCATCGTGTCGCGAAGGGTAGCGAGGGTACGGGATTGTTTCGCGTTAGCGAGGATTCGGGTAACCAGCGGCGCGGCTTGTTTCGTAAACGCTTCAACGATGGGCGGTGGCGGCACAAGCACTGCCAGCGAGCGGACGGCTGTCGAGTTCAGTCCGGGAATCGCGACACCTGTACCTTTAATTCGCATCTCGGCGAAGGCGAACTCGGAGGTCATCCAGAAGTAAAGGTATTCCTGGCTCAGGCTCTGGTTGGCGCGCAGTCGATAGACGTGCTCGTTAATGCAGCACTCCTCGAACGGGAATCCGTCGCCGAACATGCTGACGTGCGGTTCATATTCGCCGGGTCTGCCCCCATCCTTGTAAAGTAGCACATCGTGGCTCTCGATGTGCCCTTTCTTCATTCCTTCGTAGAATTCGACAGGAACGAATTTTGTTTTGCTGAAGTCGAAGACGCCTACATTGATAATACTCTCGGCCCCTATGCTTGGGATTCCGCTCTTGATGCCTCCAACTCCGCCCTTGGGGCGCCCGCCTGTCTCCAAAACTGCCAGAACATTTTCCAGCACAGTGACTTCCCAACCGACAGGTTTTTTCCCAATGGGTGAATTTTCCAGGTGCTCCGGAAACAACGCCGCCGTAGCCTCATCCATCCCCACAGGCTTTCGTCCATCAAGCTTGGCACGAACGGGGTCAAAATCCACAAACCAGCTCTGGAACAGCGCCTGCGCCATCGCCTCCAGCGTTGCGTTCATCCGTCGGTTCAACTCGATCTTAGCTGAAAGAGTAAAGTAGGTGTCACCAATGAATTCCTGGATGTTGCGCTCGGGGACCGGGAGCAAGAGCTTGTCAAAGTCACCTTTTTTGAAGTGAGGAATGAGCGTGCCGACATGCATTTGAGATATTTTTTCTTGAACAGCCGGCGAACGTAGGACTGCGAAGAGATAATTTGGATATACTCGTTTCGGGTTGGCACGAACAGCAACCATGTCCTGTGCGATACAAAAATCAACAGGGTCTGGAACCAAACAAACACGGCCAGGTGTAGCTTTATTCACGAAGATTATGTCACCTGGCAACGGATGGCCTCGAAACCAGTTGCTGTGTGTCTCATGCGAGACAAATCGAACTTTGTCGTATGTCGGATAAAGCTGTTCGTTGCGAATGCAGTTAGTCGCGATGAGTGGGATGCCTGAGTCTGCTGTGGGACATGTCTTTCCCCGGTTGTCAATGACCACGGAAAGTAGTTCGGAGAATGGGTATTCCTCAACAGTCATAGCCTAATTCCTTAATTGTTTTCCGTATCGCCGCCTCCAGCCGCGCCGCCTCCTCGAACTGAGCGTGCAGTTCTACCACCAACCGCGTCATCTTCTCCTCAAAAGGCTCACCATCATCTTCAACCGCTTCAGCCCCAACATAACGCCCAGGCGTAAGCACAAAACCATGCGCGGCAATTTCGGCGGTTGTGGCGGATTTACAGAAACCGGCGATGTCTTCGTATTCGGTTGCGCCGTGGTCTCCACGCCAGAGGTGATAGGTGCCGGTAATTTTCTCCAAATCAACGTCGGTTAGTTCGCGGTGGACACGATCGATGAGGGTGCCGAGTTTGCGGGCGTCTATGAACAGGGTGTGTTTGCGGCGGTCACGGAAGCCGCGTTTGGTATCGGCACCTTTGTTTCTTGTCAGGAACCACAGACAGACCGGAATCTGCGTGCTGTAGAAGAGCTGGCCGGGCAGCGCCACCATGCAGTCCACAAGATCGGCCTCGATCAGGGCGCGGCGAATGTCGCCCTCTCCTGACTGGTTGGAAGACATGCTGCCATTGGCCAGGACAAAACCGGCCATACCCTGGGGCGCAAGATGATGGATGAAATGCTGCACCCATGCGAAGTTGGCGTTGCCCTTGGGCGGGATGCCGAACTGCCAGCGCACGTCGTCGTCCTTGCGGAACCAATCCGAGTCATTGAAGGGCGGATTGGCAAGAACATAGTCGGCACGCAGGTCAGGATGCAGGTCTCGGCGGAAGGTGTCGGCGTGCTCAGGGCCGAAGTCGGCTTCGATACCGCGCAGGGCCAGGTTCATGACTGCCAAGCGCCTAGTGGTCGAATTGCTCTCCTGACCGTAGATGCTGATGTCTCCGACCTTGCCGCCGTGGGCCTCCACGAATTTTTCGGACTGCACGAACATGCCGCCGGAACCGCAGCAGGGGTCATAAATGCGCCCTTTGTACGGCGCGAGCATCTCAACCAGACAGCGCACGACACAGGATGGCGTGTAGAACTGCCCGCCGTTCTTGCCCTCGGCGCTGGCAAAACGGGTCAGGAAATACTCGTAAACACGGCCAAGCAGATCGACGGATCGATGCGTCTGTTCGCCCTCACTGGCTGCCGTGAGAGTGATGGTGGCGATAAGGTCGATGAGTTCGCCAAGTCTGTGCTTGTCGAGGCCAGGCCGGGCATAGTCCTTGGGCAGCACGCCTTTAAGGCGCGGATTGTCGCGCTCGATGGCGACCATGGCATCATCCACGATCTTGCCGATGGTAGGCTGTTTGGCATTGGCCTGGAGATAAGGCCAACGTGCATCCGCCGGAACCCAAAAGACGTTCTCGGCCTTGTATTCATCCGGATCTTCGGCGTTCGCGCCCTCATAATCGCCAACGCCTGCGATCAGCTTGCTGCGGTGCTCCTCAAAAGTGTCTGAAATATATTTGAGAAAGATAAGTCCAAGGACAACGTGCTTGTACTCCGCCGCGTCCATATTGTTGCGCAGTTTGTCGGCAGCAAGCCAGAGCTTGGCCTCGAAACCAAGGTTGGCTGTGGGTTTGGTGTCATTTTTTTTGGGACGAGCCATGAAAATCAATTCTCCAGGAAAAAAGATGCTGTTCGAAACAAACAAAGGCGGCGTCAAAGTCCCGCCTGTCAACAAAACTTTCAGGGCCATAGCGCATGGGCCGTGTATGACACAAGACATAATTTCATAGAGTTGCAGACTATTTCAAACATTCTGCACAAGCTACAAACCGATCATCTCACCTACCCCTGCCCCACCTTCTTCCGGGGCTTTTTTGTTCGATTTGTTGCGATATTTATTGAATAATGGCAGGGGTTTTCTTCGCCGAACACTCCATTTTTATACAAAATACCAGGAAAAGCCTTGGCTGATATCGCGGAATTCATCACCCGTTGGAGCAATTCGGAAACCGTTCCCGGCTACGAATTCGCGTCACGCAGAGCCTTGCAGTGCACTGCCTGATTCGAAAAGACGAAAAAAGGGGTATTTAGGCTAATACACTTGCATGAGGTAATCGATGCCCAGGGGAACATGGATGAAACCGACTGACACCCGCCGAAAGAAGGATATGGCAAAATCGGGCGATTACCCGCACCTGCTTTCCGAGATCAAGGAGCGCATCCGCTCTGCCCAATACGAAGCCCTCAGGGCGGTCAACAAGGAGTTGGTCGGTCTGTACTGGGATATAGGGTGGCTGCTCGTGGAGCGGCAGGATGTTGAAGGCTGGGGCAAGGCGGTGGTGGAACAGCTCGCCGCCGATCTGCGGATGGAGTTTCCCGGTGTGGGCGGTTTCTCGTCCTCCAACCTCTGGCGGATGAAGGCTTTTTTCGAGGCGTACACCGGTCTGGAAAAACTCGCACCACTGGTGCGAGAAATCGGCTGGAGCCATAACCTGGCCATCCTGGAGCGCTGCAAGGATCAGCTGGAACGGGAGTTCTACATCCGCATGACCCGCAAGTTCGGCTGGTCCAAGAACGTGCTCATCCATCAGATCGACAACCAGAGCTACGAAAAATCCCTGCTGGGCCAAACCAATTTCGATCAGGCGCTGACGCCCGAACTGCGCGCCCAGGCCAAACTGGCGGTGAAGGACGAATACACCTTCGATTTTCTGGAACTGGGCGAGGAACACAGTGAGCAGGTGTTGGAGCGGGCGCTCATCGCCCGGATCGAGGATTTTCTCCGGGCCATGGGCGGGATGTTCGCCTTCATGGGCAGCCAATACCGGCTGGAAGTGGACGGTAAAGAGTTCTTCATCGACCTCTTGCTGTTTCACCGCCGCCTGCGTTGCCTTGTCGCCATTGAATTGAAAGTCGGCGAATTCCTGCCGGAGTTCGTCGGCAAGATGCAGTTTTATCTGGCGGCTCTGGATCGGCAGGTCCGCCAGGAGGACGAAAACCCCTCCATCGGTATCATCCTATGCAAGGAGAAGAGCCGCACGATTGTGGAATACGCCCTGCACGACGCCACGAAGCCCATCGGCGTGGCCACCTATGAAATCACCAAGACCTTGCCCAAGGCGCTGAAGGGCCAACTGCCGTCGCCCAAGGATATCGCCCAGTTGCTGGAAGACCTATGATGTGAGGGAAGCGATCTATGAATCCGACAGTTGCGCACGGTCTGAGTAAGAAGGGCTCAGAGGGTAAGATGACATGTTGCCTTCGCATGGACAGATCAAAGGGGCACGAATGAGCAAAAATCCAAAAATTTCCGGGAAGAATGAACTTTCCCTCCTCCGTTCTTCGGCAGCGGAATACCTGACCTTTGTCGCGGCTGGGGGAGGTTCCGAAGCCAGTGTGGAAATGCGTTATGAGGACGAAAACATCTGGCTGACCCAGAAGATGATGGCGACCCTCTATGATGTCTCGGTGCCCGCCATTAACCAGCACCTGAAGCGCATTTTCACAGACAACGAACTCGAAGAAGCGGCAGTTATTAAGCAGTACTTAACAACTGCCGCCGACGGCAAGAACTACCAAGTCAAACACTACAGCCTACAGGCCATCATCGCCATCGGCTTTAAGATCGAAAACGAACGCGCTGTGCAGTTCCGCAAATGGGCCAACCAGATCGTCAAGGATTACACCATCCAAGGTTGGACCATGGATGTGGAACGCCTGAAACACGGCGGCAACCTCACGAATGAATTTTTTGAGCGCCAGCTGGAAAAGATCCGGGAGATCCGGCTTTCCGAGCGCAAATTCTACCAGAAGATCACCGACATCTACGCCACCGCGCTGGACTACGACCCCACCGCCACCGCCACCAAGCGATTTTTCGCCGCAGTGCAGAACAAGATGCACTATGCCATCCACGGCCAGACCGCGGCGGAAGTCATTGCGGACCGCGCCGATCATCGGAAGGAAAACATGGGGCTGACCCATTGGGAAGATGCGCCCCATGGGAAAATCCATCGATACGATGTCACCGTCGCCAAAAACTATCTCTCCGAGTTCGAACTGGCCCAGATGCAGCGTATTGTCTCTGCCTATCTCGACATGGCCGAGCTTCAGGCCATGCGCAAAATCCCCATGACCATGGAGGACTGGGAAAAACGGTTGACGGGTTTCCTGAAACTCTGGGACCGGGAGATTCTACAGGACGCAGGTAAGGTATCAGCAGAATTGGCCAAGGCCCATGCCGAAAGCGAATTCGAAAAATACCGCATCGTGCAGGATAGGCTGTTTGAAAGCGATTTCGACCGGATGATGAAGCAGTTGGAGGCAGGTGACGAGACATGAGCCTGGATACCACCTCCGCCCCCAAGTCACCCCCCAAGTCAGCCCTCAAGTCGGCCCCCAAGTCGGCCCCCAAGTCGGCGAGCTGCTGGCGGCGATTCAGTGCGAGATGGGCCGCGAGGCGCTACAATTCACCCAGGGCCTCTCGGACCGCAAATCCTTCCGCGAACGCTACCTCAAACCGGCCCTGGCCGACGGCCTGATCGAGATGACCATCCCCGACAAGCCAAACAGCCGACTGCAGAAATACCGCCTGACCGACAAGGGCCGCCAGTGGCTGGCGCAGAATGGAGCTAGATAATTTACAATTATTTCATATAATTGAATACAAAAAAAGCGAATATTGGTTCACTTTTCGTGTTTGTAGCGGCTCAAAAAAACTTCGCCCTCTTCATCTTCACAGCCGGACGTCAAATCTGTTGACATCCAGACTAGTTGTCCATAAAAGCCGACTTCTCGACGCGCCCGTAGCTCAGTTGGATAGAGTGCCTGACTACGAATCAGTAGGTCGCATGTTCGAATCATGCCGGGCGCACCACTCGAAAATTAAGGAGCAGACATTGTTTGCTCCTTTTTTTGCCACAAGTCCTTTCCCCCTTTCAAGCTACGCCCATGGTCCGGAAGCGGAATCCCCCTCACCAAAGCTGCACATTCTGAGGAAATCGATTGATCCTGCGAAGACGAGGACGCCGTGGTCGAGAACTCCGACACCAAAATGTTGGAGGTCGCCCCTGACGTCAGGACCTTTTGAATCAAAACTCCACGCATATGCGCACATCATTTAGTACCCATCTTTATTGATTTTTTTAAATTTTACTTTCAGCGCAGTCTTTTTCGTTTTCTCTGAGTTAATCTCCTGAATAAAAAAGGAGTTTCTACATGACTGCCAGCCCTGACAAACCGACAACTAGCCTTGCGCAAGACCATGGTCGAACAGTTTCTCAGCATTGCGTGTTGCCATACTTCAAATTGTGTGTAATTTATAGGATACATCGCTGCCATGATTGAAGTCCGGCAGACACTGGAATTTGCCCGGTGGTTTTCCAAACTTCGCGACGTAAAAGCAAGGGCACGCATAGACATCCGCATTCGCCGCCTCACACTGGGCAATTTCGGAGATGTCAAGCCAGTCGGAGGAGGAGTTTTGGAATTGCGCATCGATTACGGTCCCGGATACCGCATATATTTGATGCAAAGGGACTCGTCTCTCGTGTTGATTCTGGTTGGAGGACACAAGGAATCCCAAGATCGGGACATCCTGCGTGCGCGAGAACTCGCAAAAAACCTGTGAACCGGACGATGAAGGAATTTAAAAGACATGAAGGGGAGCAAATCATATGAATGCTGAATTTGAACCCAATTTCGTGAAAACGATTCCGTGGGATGCGAGCGAACATTTAAAATCCGCGGAGGACATGGCCGCATATCTTGAAGCAGCCTTGGAACTCGGTGACCCGGCCCTCGTGGCTGCGGCCCTGGGAGACATTGCCAGAGCCAAAGGAATGACCCGGATTTCAAAAGAGACCGGCCTTGCAAGAGAGAGCCTCTACAAGGCCCTTTCCCCCGAAGGAAACCCAGAATTCGCCACGGTGCTCAAAGTGGTCAAGGCCCTGGGCCTCAAACTGCATGCCGGAGCGGCTTAGGATTGAGCCGCTCCGCAAAATCCACCATGAGCAAAATGAGGCAGGATTCATCATCCCTGCCAAGCGCCTACCTCAGCTCGTTGATGTCCACATGCTTGCCGCATGACGGGCAACGCATCGGAGTGCCGATCTTCGCGTTGATGCGGTACAAATGCCAAATTCCCTTTTTTGTGATCACGTACGCCACCAGAACCGGATGTCCACATTCACAAAATCGCTCTTGCATGGAAAGCCTCCTCGTGCTTGAGAATTAACTTTTGTTAATCGACTCGACAAAAAAAATTTAACGAAATTTCTACACGTAAGCCCGACTGCTCCACAAAACCCGGCCAATGACCCTGAGCGTTTCGATCTCGTCCCCCTGCAAGGTGATCGGCGAATAGCGCTGATTCGTGCTGAACAGAACCACCAGGCCGGGACGGACCTGGATGCGTTTGACCTGGATGTTGTCCGCAAGCCCGACGACATAGAGGCTGTTGTCCGCAATCTTGTCCTGGCTCTGATCGATGAGGATGTTATCGCCAGGCTCCAGCTCCGGTGACATGCTGTCGCCGACGACCTCCATGGCGACCATCCGGGCGGGATTGCCCTTCTTGCCGAGCCAGGCGCGGTCAAAAGGCAGCTCGTCAACGATCATGTCGCCCAGCTCGAAAGAGCCGCCACCCGCGCAGGCCTTGGCCGCCACTTTGGGAACAAGCAAGGTGCTGCTCTGCTCATGCAGGTAAACCGGCCCCGAGCCAGTCTTCAACCAGACAGCGTTGACCCCGAACGCGGAAGCGATGGTCAACCCCCAGGACTTCGGCACCCCCCTGCTCTTGGCCAAGGTAATGGCGGCAGGTTCGATCCCGAGCAGATTGGCCAGCTCTTTCTGGGTCGAGATGCCCGTGGTCTTGGCCACCCTCTGGAAGAAGTCGTCGAATTTCATGTGCTCACAATTAACAAAAGTTAATTGCGTGTCAAGCCCTTTTATGCGGATTTGTGCCTACCCGATCAATATCGGACGCACAAAACAATCATGCCACAAATTCAAACCGTCTCCAAATATTGAGCGGCTCTTTGAAGCGGCATTTCCAGCCACTGCTCTTTTGCTTTCGACACAAATCAACCACCCTGCTGGGTGACTTTTTGCGCAGATCCCGGTAAAAGGATCCATGATTCCGACATCATTCGCTTTTCGGCCCATCCGGCAAGATTCGAACGCGAGCGACTGGCCTGCCGAAACCCTTCGACGGGGGCGTCAAACCGTTTTTGTTCCTGGCCGTGATGGACGTCATCGGGACGGAAAGATCGCCGGCAACCGGATCGCGCCGAACACAGACCTTTTCGATGCATTCATGGCCGTCTCCCGCGACGGAAACCTGCCCGGCCATCGGCATTTCGCGCAGCGCCCATGACCATGCCCGGGAGCGAACGGCACTTCTCCGGCAAGGAAAGCCTTGCGTGGCACAGAAAGCAATTTAATCCAGGTTGATACCATGCCCGATTTTTACGAAACCAATGCCCGCGCCTACTTCGAACGCACCAACCGCGTCGACCCGGCACCGCTGCTCACCCCCCTCTTGCCCTACCTGCACGAGGGCTGTGCAATCCTCGACATCGGCTGCGGTTCGGGCCGGGACCTGAAGTGGCTCAAGGCCAATGGCTTCGACCCTTCGGGCCTGGAGCGCTCCCCGTCCCTGGCCGTCATGGCCAGCAAGCATTCAAACTGCCCGGTCACCATCGGCGACCTTTTCGAATATCAGCCTCCCATCCATTACGAATGCATCCTGCTCATCGGCACGCTGGTGCACCTCGCCAAGCCTGAATTCCCGAAAGCAATGCGCCGGGTCCTGCGCATGCTGAAATCCGAAGGGATCATGTACATGAGCATGAAGGCCTGGGGAGGAAGCGAGAAGAGTGAGGATGGACGGGTCTACCAGCTCTGGTCGGATTCCGAGCTGCGGCGGGAATTCGGCCGATTGGGGCTTGAAATCCTGGAACACTCGCGAAGCCGTTCCCTGCTGGGCAATCGGGATGTTTGGCTGGGGTATATCCTGAAAGCCCAGCACGCCAGCGTAACAGGAATTTGATTGCGCAAAGAAAGTGGTTTACGCATACTCCTTGAGGCTTTGCGATAATGAATACGAAATTGTGTCGGTGAATTCGATTATACTTTCAATGAACAAAGGCTGTTAGCTGCTCATGGCTAATCCCGAAAGTCGAGTGCGGAATTTTTGGAATTAGGGAGCGGGAAGAGGTTCATTTTGGTGGAAAGGCTGCAGCGTGTCCTCTCCCTTTTCGGTAAATCAAGATATCAGAACGAGCCCGACTTCACGTAAATGGCAACCTTCGTCAAAGTCAGGCATGGCATATGAGCCAATGCCGGACACGTGGTGCGTCTGCTTCCCTAATGCCGCTGTTCTGCGAGCGTTTCGGCCATCATCTGCATGAGGCTCTCCATATTCACGGGCTTTGCTACATATCCGCTCATGCCCGCAGCCAGGAACTTCTCCTTATCCCCGGCCATGGCGTAGGCCGTCAGGGCAATGATTGCGATATCCCGCTTGTGGGAGTTTCTGGAGCCTCGGATGCGCAGGCAAGCCTCAATGCCATCCATGACCGGCATCGATACGTCCATAAGGATGAGGTCGAAATCATGCGCCTCATGCATTTCCAGGGCTTCCTGCCCGTTGAGGGCCACGGTCACGCTGTGCCCGGACTTTTCCAGCAGCCTGCTGATACTGAAAACCGTTGTCTCGTCGTCTTCGGCCAAAAGGATTTGGAGGGACGCCGGCGGCGCAGTACGGCGCTCTAGCGCAGCCTCGTCGTCATGAGGCCGCACTTCATTGCTGAAGGTCACGCAAAAAGCAAAGGTCGTGCCCACTCCCTCCTCGCTCTCCACGGCCATGTTGCCGCCCATGAGGGACACCAGTTGCTTGCAGATGGTCAGGCCCAATCCGGCACCCTGGTGGTTCCGGGTATATCCCTGGCTTACCTGGGTGAAGGGTTGGAACAGATTCTCAAGTTCTTCATCCGCAATGCCACACCCCGTATCTTCAATAGCGAAGAAAACTCTTAAGGTATCGTTGCTGCGTGACGGAAGCGCATAGGCCTCGACGTGCACGTGCCCGCGTTTGGTGAATTTGAAGGAGTTGCCGATCAGATTGGTGAGCACCTGCTGTAGCCTGATGGAATCTCCGACAACCCAAAGCGGGAGGCCTGGGTCAAGATGACGTGTTAATGTGACACCGGTCTGGACGGCGACAGGTACGAAAAGATCAATGGTTTGAGTCAGTACGCTGCGCAGGTTAAAGCGTTTGGAACGGATGAGCATCATGCTCGCCTCCACCCGGGAGAGGTCCAAAATGTCTGAGAGCAGGCTGGTCAGACGGTTGGTGGACTGGATGGCCAAGGCACAAAACTCCAACTCTTCCTTATCCTGCACGGATGTCTCGAGGAGCTGAAGCATGCCCAGGATGCCGTTCAAGGGAGTTCGGATTTCATGACTCATGTTGGCCAGGAATTCCGACTTGGCCCGGTTAGCTGCTTCGGCCTGCTCCTTGGCTAGAAGCAGCGCCTCCTCGGTCCGCTTGCGCTCGGTCAAGTCGAGACCGAAAGCGTAGTTATTGTTTCCCATGGTAATATAACCCCATAAGATGTTCTTGAGCGAACCATCCTTACAGGTAACCACGACCTCCATCGGCTCGATTGGCGCCTGGGCTGCAATCGCCCGCTCGACTTTCCGGTTCCACTCCTCCGAGATTTGCCTGCGATATTCTACATCCGGGTAGGCCAGCGGCCACCACTGGGCAACACTGGGGATGTCCTCCCGGGTATAGCCAAACAGTTTGACCATCGTCGGGTTCATATATTCAGTCACCTGGTCCAGGCCGGTTGTCAGGTGGATGGCCAGCGGAAGGCTTTCCACCATTGTCCTGAAGGTCTTTTCGCTCTCCCGTAGCGCCTCCTCGGCCCGCTTGCGGTCGGTGAGGTCCATGATGTTGCCGATGACCCGGATGATCTTTCCGCTCTCAATCACCGGGCGCCCGGTCGTGCGAATCCAGAGCCGGTGCCCCTTGGCGGTCGTGAATGGCATTTCCAGATCATAGGGTTGCCCTTCCTCCACGCAACGTTGGAAGGCAGCCCTGATTACAGTGCGGGCCTCTGGTTCATAGCATTCCAGGCTCCGGTGGATGTGATTCTCAGATCCCGGCCCCTTGTCCGGTTCAAACTCATGGATCCTATATGTTTCTTCCGTCCAATACATAGTTTGTGTTTCAAGGTTCCACTCCCAGCCGCCAACTTTACTCAGGCGCTGACTGGCATTCAGCAGATCCTCGCTATTGCGCAGCGCTTCCTCGGCCCGCTTGCGATCGGTCACATCACGGAACACGCCCAGGATAAGCCTGTTCTCCCCGATCTCAAATGAGCTGGCAGAAACTTCCACGCACCTCACTTCTCCGCCAGCGGCCAAGAACCTTATATCGTCGAGAACCCCTGGATTAGTCGCCTGGCGTTTGAAGTCTTCAGTCACGCCCTCGACTTGAAGGGACCCCGGCGGGTGCAGTTCGCGTTGCGGTAAGCCGACAAGTTGCTCCCTGCTACGCCCAAAATAGCGCTCCGCAGCCTCGTTGCACTCCACCAGGATGCCCGTGTCCCTGTCGGCCACCAGCACCGGGTCGCTCACGGCGGCGAACAAGGCGCGATGGCGCTCCTCGCTCTGACGCAGGACTGCCTCTGTCTGCTTGATTTTTTCAAACTGCTTTTCGGCCTGGGAGCCAATCTGGTCAATGTCCTTGGACAATCGACAAAGCTCGTCGTCGCCGCCGACAGACCCCGACCGCATGGAATAATCCCCGGCAGCATACGCCTTGGCAACTTTGGACAATGCCTCAATGCGGCGAACGAATCCCACCGTCCCGGTGAAATATGTAGCTATGAGGGATAAAAGGCCCGCAGTTCCCAACAGAAAGAGACTTTTGCGGAGCTCACGCCTGGATTCCGAGAGGATTTCATCTTCGACGATGCTCACGCCAACGTAGAAGTATGGGGCTTCACCGGCCGTTTTGGCGAGCTTCTGGACGGTATAGACCCTCCTTCGCCCGTCAGCACCAATATTCGTGAATGGGACTCCCGGCGCTCGTGCGATGATGTCCTGCCATACGTTGGCTCGTATCGCTTCACCTACGGGGTAAACATCATCCTTGGGCTTGGGAAAATGACGGTTAAAAAGCCGGATCCCATCTTCGTCAGCCATGTAAATGGTGGAACCGGGTGGCAGATCGATATCTTTGACAACACTCTCATACTGGTCCAATCGCAAGCCAACGTTGAGTATACCGACCATTTTGTCGTTCGTATCATAAACAGGGTGCGCGCAGGAAAACACATGGCGGCCTGTCGCACGGCTTTTTACGTAGCCCCCATAGGCGAAATCACGTGTGTCTTTTGCCCGTTGGAATGCGCGCTGATCCGCTAAATTCCTTCCTGGATCCCAGTTAAGCGAGGACGCCACTACTGCGCCCTGGAGGTCAGCCAAAATGACATTGTTATAAATCACGCTGTCAGCAGCAATGCGTCTGAAAATCTCAGTACTTGCAGGCCCATCCATATTCTGCACGGAAGGAAGCACACTCAGTGCACTGAGGTAACCATGTGTGCTCGTATACAGAAGCTCTTGGCGTGAGGCCAAGTCGTTAGAGACACCCTTGGTCTGACTTAGCGCTCTCTCAATGGCCAATTGCTGATTGGATAGTCCACCATAGAAGATCATCCCCATTGCGGGGAGCATGGCAGCGAGTACCAGTCCTACCAGTTTATTCCGAATGCTCAAGTTCATTGGATATCTCGATCAGATGTGCTCCCCAATCGTTGGACAGGGATAGCCGTTATAAAGCTTGAGATCTTTCGTCAGCCCGCCTTTTGCAGGTTTTCCTGGAAGAATTGGCCGGGAGTCTTATCCATCAGGCTACTGTGATGACCTGCCGGTAGACTTCGGACCACTCAATTCTCGAGGGTTTACCCACGGTTCAGGTTTTTTCCCTATGACGACAGAAGTGTTCGGGCGTCATGTTGTTCAGATTTGATTGCGGGTGAACGACCTGCCGGATCGCTCGCGGCTATTTTGCAGTGGTGCAAAAGCAGGCTCAAATTCGAACTTGATATTTAGTCCATCACATCCGGTTTTACAAACGATATCTTAATGTAACGCCTATGGGATAGGCGCAGGAGCCTTTACATTTTGCGCGGCTTGGGCTTGGGGAGGGTCACCACGTATGGACAGATCGCGGGCATGGCAGGAAACCGGCGGGCCGCCCGACAAGTCGCGCGGATTCTTCACGCATGCTCGCACACGGAAGTTTTGCCGTGGCACCGTGTGGTCAACCGTAAAGGACACATCGCATTGCGGGTCTCCCAAGGTTATGAAGACCAGAAGCGGTTGCTTGAAAACGAAGGCATCGGGTTCTACGGGACGGGCCGCATTGATCTGGAGCGCTTTCTGCTGGGGTCGGGGTCGGATATTGAGTCTTGAATTTTCTCAATGATTCCATACTGATTTAAACATATCAAACCCATCATCACAGTCCGGGACTGTGCAGGCTATACTTTTTTGACGAATTCGGATTTGAGCTTCATGGCGCCGATGCCGTCAATCCGGCAGTCGATATCATGGTCACCGTCAACCAGCCTGATATTCTTGACTTTCGTTCCGACCTTGACCGTGACGGACGAGCCTTTCACTTTGAGGTCCTTGATGACTGTGACCGTGTCGCCGTTCTGGAGCGGCTTGCCGTTGGCGTCCTTGACGATTTTTTCTTCCTGTCCGCCGCCCGCAGCGGCGTCTCGTGACCATTCATGGCCGCATTCCGGGCAGACGTAGGCCATGCCGTCATCGTAGGTATATTCGGAGCCGCACTTGGGGCATTTGGGTAAATCGCTCATTTCGGTATCCTTGGGCTGTTCAGGGTTGCGAATGACAGAATTCGTGATTGCAAACAGTGGGTCCCGCTAGCTGGTCGAAGCGGCGGAGGTCAATGCGAAATACAGGGCGCCCAGGGCTGACTCACACGAGGAAGCCTTCTGCAGATTGCCGGTCCCGCGGCCGAAATGTCCATCGTGGAACAAGATACGCATGACTTGGTCTGGAGCGGAATACGAGCAGCAGAACAGGTCCTGTCCATTGCCGATGTCCCCTCCCCGACCCACCGGACGACGCGAGGAATCCCATCAGCCTGGCCTCCCCCGGGTCACTTTTCCTGAAAAAAGCTCCACACGGCCCGATTGCGTGCTTCCTTTGCCTGGTACAGCATCATGTCGACATGTTTGGTGAACGCGCCCAGGTGATGGTTGCGGGCAGGCACGGTCGTGGCTCCGCCGACGCTGATGGTGATGACGTTTTCAGCCGTGGAGGCCTTGTGCTCCAGAGCCAGGCCTTGAATCTCCCGGCAGGCCTGGGTCGCGAAGGTTTGGGCATTCTGGAAGGAGATGCTGGGAAAAATGAAGGCAAACTCCTCACCGCCGTAGCGGGCGACGAAGTCGGAGGAGCGCTTCAGCATGCGGCTCAGGGTTTGAGCCACTTTCCTGAGGGCCAGATCGCCGGCGGCATGGCCGTACGTATCATTGTAGGACTTGAAAAAATCGACATCCACAAAGGCCAGGGAAAAAGGTTCGCCACTTCGGCAGGCCCGCTGCCATTCGTCCCGGAGACGGTCGTCGTAGGCCCTGCGGTTGGGAATGCCCGTCAGCCCGTCAATGAGGGCGATTTTTTCCAGCAGTTTGCGGTGTTGAACCAGTTCCAGAATATTGTTGACCCGGGCCATGACGATGGCGGGGTGGAACGGCTTGCTGATGTAATCCAGGGCTCCCAGAGACAGACCCTTTTCCTCGTCCTGGGCGTTGTCCAGGCTGGTCAGGAAGATGACCGGGATGTGGCGGGTGGTTTTGTCGGCTTTCAGGGCTCGAATGACCTCGTAACCGTCCATCCCCGGCATGACTACGTCCAGGATGACGAGGTCCGGGAGGAGGGACGCCGCGAGCTGCAAGGCTTTCAACCCATCCTTGGCCGTGCTGATGTGATGGTCGGCGATGAGCAGGTCGGTCAGGAACTGCAGGTTGAAGACTTCATCATCGACGACAAGGATTCGCGGGTTATCAGATTTCATCCTCGACCTCATCCTGGGCGTTCAGCCAGTCTTCGATGTTTTTCAGGGCTTCAAGGGCGTTGTCGAAGTCGAAGTTGCCGATCTGCGCTTGCAGCCGGCTCCATTCTTCGGAAAGTTCCGGCCGGGTTCGCATCGAGCCGAATGCCGGCAACATGGCTGCCGCTCCCGGGTCGTTCTTTTCCAGGCAGTCACGCAAGCTCTCCAGCAGCTTTTTCCCCAAGCCCCGGTCGCTGTCAAACACGCTGGGGGAGGCTTCCGTCATGCCGAGTTCCTCCTGGGGAAGGACGGGGGCAATATCCTCGATGACGACCTCAAGGGCTTGCCGGAAAGACTGGATCAGGCGGTTGTCCAGGCTGTTCTCCCTTTCCCGCAGGGCCTGTTCCAGATCGCCAGCCACAACCTGAAGTTTCGTCGCGCCGATGGAGCCCGCAGGTCCTTTGATGGCGTGGGCGAGATTCCTGATCTTTCCGAAATCGCCGCGTATCCCGTATTCCTCGCATTGTTCGCCGAAACCCGAATATTCCTGATGGAACAGGCGCAGGAGCTTGAGATATGAGGAGGCGCTCCCCATGCATCGTGCGAGCCCGGCCTGGTGGTCGATTTCCGCAAAACGAAAGACGATGTCATGCTGCGCGGCAGCCTGGCCTTCGCTCTGTGACGCAGGGACCGGAGCGTCCTGCCCACGCTTCGGATTCCCCCATTTGATCAGCAGGGCCAACAGCTCTTCCGGGTCAATGGGTTTGGTCATGTGATCGTTCATGCCCGCGGCCAGACTTTTTTCCCGATCCTCGCTCAAGGCATGGGCGGTCATGGCCACAATGGGAAGGTCTGCCGCCCCGTGTCGTTCACGGATGCGCCTGGTGACCTCCAGACCGTCGAGGTCGGGCATCTGGATGTCCATGAAGACGAGGTCGTAGTCGTTTTTTTCAGCCATTTCCAGGGCGGAGAAGCCGTCCGGAGCGATCTCGACCACCATGCCGGCCTGTTCGAGAAGTTCCCCGGCAACCTGCCGGTTGAAAAGATTGTCGTCGACCAGGAGGATGCGCGTACCGCGAACCCTGTCGAGCCGTTCCTTGCTGACAACAATGTGGGAGCCCGCATCCGGCTCGGCTTTCAGGCCGCAGAGCGTGGCCACGGTGTCGAAGATGTTCGACGGACAGGTCGGCTTGGTCAGGAACGCATCCACCCCGGCCAGATGCGCCAGGGGGCGGACAGTTTCCAGTTCGTAGGCGTTGATCATCAGCACCAGGGATGTCGCGCTTCCGGTTTCCCGGATCTTCTCCTTGATCAGGCGGGCAGTTTCAATGCCGTCCCTGCCCGGCATTTGCCAGTCGATGAAAATCAGGTCGAAGGGGATGTTCGCTTCATCACGGCCGAGGAGCATGCCCAGGGCGTCCTCCGAGGACGACGCCGTGACCGGTGGCGTGGAGAAAACGGCTCCAAGCATCTCGGCGAAGCTGTTTCGGGCCGTGCTGTTGTCGTCGATGACCAGAGTCTTCAGGAGCCTGAGGTCGCGAGGCAGGAACAGCTGCGTCGGCTGGTCCGGGGCCAGGGCCAGCCTGACGGTGAAGTGGAAGGAGCTGCCCTTGTCCGGCTGGCTTTCCACCCAGATGCTTCCTCCCATGGCCTCCACCAGGCTCTTGCTGATGGCCAGCCCCAGGCCGGTTCCGCCGAACCTGCGCGTGATGCTGCCGTCGGCCTGGGTGAAGGGAATGAACAGACCCTGAATCTGCTCGGCCGTAAGGCCGATGCCGCTATCTGTCACGGATAAGTGGAGCTGCGCCTCATGTTCCGTCTGCTCCACAACGCCCACGTTGACGAGTATTTCCCCGCTGGGAGTGAACTTGACGGCATTGCCGGTCAGGTTGATCAGCACCTGCCCCAGGCGCAGGGCATCCCCGATCAGCCATTGCGGGGTGTCGTCGGAAACGGAAAATACGACCTCCAGCCGTTTTTCCTGGGCCTTGACGAGGATGACATCAGCCAGGGATTTGAACACGTCGTCGAGGCGGAAAGGGAGTTCCTCGAGCTGCATCCTTTGCGCCTCGATCTTGGAAAAATCCAGAATGTCGTTGATGATGCCCATGAGCGCCTGCGAGGAGGTGAGTATCTTCGCCAGGTAATCCTTCTGCGCTTCGTTCACCTGGGTGCGCAGGACCAAGTGGGACATGCCGATGATGGCGTTCATGGGCGTGCGGATCTCATGGCTCATCCGGGCCAGGAAGTCGCTCTTGGCCCGGTTGGCCGCTTCGGCGTCATACTTGGCCCGGATCAGCGCGTTCCTGGTCTCGTACTCTTCGGTGATGTCGAAGACGATGCCGCTCTCCCCGCTGTAGCCCAGTCCCGAAGGATCTGGGAGCAGCTTGGAGAGGCTGCGCTTCCAGCGCCAATTGCGGTCATCCCCGGCCGTGGCCCGGCATCTGAACTCCATGTGGTTGGTGGCCGTTTCGGAACCGGCCTGCTCGATCCAGTTGCGCGCCAGCCGGGAGTCCTTCTTGAGCAGCCTTCTGCCTTCGATCTCGATGAAATTGTCCTGAAGAAGGCGGACGAATGCCTCCCAGCTGTCGATTCCCTCCCAGGGGATATCGCCCCAAGCCTTGCCGCGATCATCAGCATGGATCTCCCTTGCATACGCGATGAGATCGGAAACGCCCTTCTGCTGCGGCCCCAAGACTTTTTCGACCTCGCCGACGAACGCGAGGCCGCCGCTATCGAATGAGAAATGACGCGACACGGCGCCGGCCGCTTCCAGGCTGTTCAGCAGGTCGGCCTGCAGTTTTTGCAGCAGCCGCTCTTTGGCGTTGTGCGCGGCGATTTCGTCCCGTGTCCAGATGACCCCCATATACCCCGCCCAGACCAGGATGAGGATGACGACGCAGGCCAGGATGATGGACGCCCGCGTGTTGGCGGTCATGTCGGCGAAGAAGCTGGCGCGGTTCTTCTCGGCCATGGCCTTGGAATACTCGACCAGGTTCGCGATGCCGGTGATCAGGCGGTTGGCGTGCGTCTTGGTGTCGAGTTCGTTCAGCATCTGAATGATGCCCTGGCCGAAGATGCCCTTCCGGAAGGATTGAGCAAGAATGGAGATATCGCCGGCGTACACATGGAGCGCTTCACGGGTTTCGGCCAGCAGGCGCTTGTTTTCCGGGTCCTGCGCGGTTTTGGCGTATTCATCCAGGGCGGAATGGATCTTGGGGATGTTCTCCTCCATGGCCACGACCCATTTCATGTCACCGCTGTTGGCCCTGTAGAAATTGATGATCAGGTTGTGCAGATAGAAATTCGCTTTTTCACCCCAGACAATGCCTTGCGTGCCTTCTTCGGCCAGAACCTCGACCTGCTCGCCGCTCTCGATGAAACGCAGGATAAGATAGGCGGACAAACCGGCCGTCAGAATGGCTATGAGGCTCATGACCAGGATCAGACGGGCGGAGATGCTTATATTCTTTATGGACATGCGAAGTTCCTTGCGGATTGGGATAACCCTCATTTTAACTTTTCCGCAGCCGAAGTGGAAGCTCTAAATTGGGTTTCGACCCAGATCCAGCCCGGCAAGGCCGCGTGAAAGATTGAGGTCGAAAATGGAGCGGGTGTCAGGCCTGCCCGGACCACTTGCAAACCTTCGCCGCAGCTTTCGGCGTGGTTTTGATTTTTGCTTGAGCGCCCCCCTCTCCTTTTTACGGGCATGGGGACGGGACTGTGTCCGACGTTGGATTGCCGACAGTTGCCGAAAGGTCCGCAAACATCAGGGGACGGCTGCTGAAGAGACGGCCGTCTGCCAGCCACCGCCCATCGCCTTGTAGATGTTCACGAGCGAGACCAGAAGCGTCGTGCGGGTCTGAACGGAATTGAGCTCCGACGGAAAGAGCTGCTGTTCAGCCTGGAGCACGGTCGAATAGGGCGTATATCCGCCTTCGTACTGCAGATGCGCCAGGCGGACGTATTCGCTGTTCGCACCGACCAGACGCTCCTCGGACTGCATCTGCTCGGCAAGCATCTTTTGGGCGATGAAGGCATTTTCGACGTCGGCAAAGGCGCTCTGGATCGCCGATTCATAGGACAGGAGGGCCGCCTTGTGGGCGGCCTCGGCCTGCCTGACCCCGCCCGAGATGGCCCCGCCGGTGAAGATCGGCCCCGTCACGGACCCGGCATAGCTCCAGATGCGGGACGTCCCCCTGAACAGGTCGGAGAGCTCCGAACTGGTGAAGCCGGAGGCGCCGGTCAGGGAGATGGTCGGGAAGTAGAGCGCCCGAGCCGCGCCGATGTTGGCGTTGGCGGCGATGAGGCGCTGTTCGGCCTGCCGGATGTCGGGCCGGTTGACGAGCAGGTCGGACGGCAGCCCCGCGGGCACCGGCGGCAGCCGGAGCTGCCGTATGGTCTTGCCGCGCCGGATCGGCCCCGGATTGCGGCCCAGAAGGACGGACAGGACATTCTCGGTCTGCCCGATCTGGGATCGCAGCTTGGGGACGGCCCCAGCGGCGGTTTCATACTGCGAGCGGGCCTGCGCCACCGTCATCTGGGACACCTGTCCGTATGCGAAGCGCAGCTCGAAGATCCGCAGCGACTCGGCGTAGGCGGCCTGCGTCCTCTGCGCCACACGCAGCTGCTCGTCCAGGCCGAGGAGCTGGATATAGCTCTGCGCCACGGACGAGACCAGGGACAGGGTCACGCCCTGCCAGGCCGATTCGGTGGCCAGGAGTTCTGCCCGGGCAGCCTCCGAGAGCCGACGGATGCGGCCCCACAGGTCGATCTCCCAGCTCGCGCTGGCCAGGGTCTGGAAGGACGATTTCGGGTTGCGCACGACCGAATACAGCTGCGGCGCATCCGTCTCGCTGGCGCGTTCCTCGGCGGCGCTGCCGCCGTATCCGAGCTGGGGAAACAGCGTCGACCGGGACTGGGAGAAGACCGCGGCCGCCTGTTCGATGTTCGCCGCGGCGATCTTCATGTCGCGGTTGTTGGCCAGGGCTTCGGCGATCAGCGCATCGAGCTCCGGGTCCCCGAACTGCCCCCACCAGTCGATGTTCGCCGTCTGGTTCGCGTCCCGGTTTTGGTTGTCGAAAGCCTGCGGCACGTCGAGGGCGGGCCTGACGTAATCCGGTCCGACCGTGCAGCCGGAAACAAGGAGCAGCACGGCAAGCGTCATGAGGACGCGCATGTCACTGTCCCTCCGTATGTTCGGGCGTCACGGCCCCGGCTGCGTCGTGCTCGTCCGGGCCCTCCAGTGCCGCCCGTTTCTCTTTGGACCGCTCGCCGAAGCGGTCGAACAGGTAGAACAGCAGCGGCACGTAGAGCATGGCCAGCGTGGTCTCGCCGATCATGCCGCCGATGATGCCCGTGCCGATGGAGTGGCGGGCATTGGCGCCCGCGCCCATGGCGATGGCCAGGGGCAGCACGCCGCAGGCAAAAGCCAGCGAGGTCATGATGATGGGCCGCAGCCGCTGTTCGCCGGCCTCGATGGTGGCCTCCATGATCGACTTGCCCTGGCGGCGCAGCTCGACGGCGAAGGAGACTCGCAGGATCGCGTTTTTCGCCCCCAGGCCGATGAGCACCAGCAGGCCGATCTGGAAGTAGACGTCGTTCTCCAGACCACGCAGCCAGTTCGCCGTCAGGGCGCCCAGCACGCCGAAGGGCACGGCCATCATCACGGATCCCGGGAGCGTCCAGGATTCGTACTGGGCGGCCAGCACGAGGAAGACGATGACCAGACCGAACACGAAGGCCAGCATGGACGTGCCGCCGGACTGCTTTTCCTCGAAGGCCAGGCCGGACCAGGCGAAGGTGTACCCTGCGGGCAGCACCTCCCGCGCAACCGCCTCCATGGCGGCGATGGCCTGCCCGGAACTGAAGCCGGCCGCCGCGCTGCCGTTCACCTTCGCTGCCGGAAAGCCGTTGAAGTGCGGCAACAGGTCCGGACCGGACACCCAGCTGGTGGTCACGAGCGCCGACAGGGGAACCATGTCCCCATCATTGGACCTGGCATAAAGGCGCGTCAGATCCTCGGGGTTCTGGCGGTATGCGGGCTCGGACTGCAGGATGACCCACCAGACCCGGCTGTATTCGTTGAACTGACTGACCGTGAGGGACCCGAACTGGGCCTGGACGGCGCTGTAGACATCCTTGACGGATACGCCGAGCAGGCTGGACTTCTCCCGGTCCACTTCGATCCGCAGTTGCTGGGTGGTGGCCCGGAAGGTGCTGCTCAGCCCGGCAAGTTCAGGACGCATTCGGGCCTTGACCAGAAACTCGCGGGTCAGCGCGTCCAGCCTGGAAGACTCGCCCGCCGCCGTGTCCTGAATCCAGAATTCGAAACCGCCCGTGGTCCCGATGCCCGGAATCGCGGGCGGCGCCACGGGCAGGACCATGCCTTCTTCGATGGCCGAAGCTTCCCTGTGCAGTGCGAGGAGAACGGCCCGGGAATTCTCGGCCTTGGCCTGTTTGACCGATGCGTAGCGGTCTTCGAAGGGCTTCAGGGTCACGAAAAATGTCCCCGCGTTGGTCTTGAAACCGCTGTCGAGGAGGCTGTAGCCGGTGAGCTGGGTGCGCGTGGCGACGCCGGGGATCTTTTCGAAGATCTTCTCGACGCGGTCGGCCACGTCCTCGGTGCGGTCCAGACTGGCCGCATCGGGCATGATGATGGCGGCCATGACGTAACCCTGATCCTCGTTGGGCACGAAACTCGTGGGCAGCACCTCGAACAGGTGAACGATGGCGTAAATGAGCACCGCCAGGACGGCGAAGGCGACGAGCATGCGCCGGATGACCAGGGTGACGGCGTGGCCGAAACCCCGTGTCAGGGCGTCGACGCCGCGGTTGAACCAGGCGAAGAAGCCGCGGGTCGGCGGCGGGTTGTGCTTCAGCAGTATCCCGCACATGGCCGGGGTGAGGGTCAGGGCCACGAATCCGGAGACCGCGACGGAGACGACGATGGTGATGGCGAACTGTTTGTAGAGCTGGCCGGTGGATCCGGGCAGGAAGGCCGCCGGGATGAAGACGGAGGCCATGACCAGGACCACGGCGACCAGGGAGCCGGAGATCTCGCCCATGGCCCGGATGGTCGCCTCTTTGGGCGGGAGGTGAAACAGGGCCATGTTGCGCTCGACGTTCTCGACCACGACGATGGCGTCGTCGACCACCATGCCGATGGCGAGCACCAGGCCGAAGAGGGTCAGCAGGTTGATGGAGAACCCCAGGGCCAGCATCCCGGCAAAGGTGCTGACCAGGGCCACGACGATGGCCACGGTGCAGATGATGGTGGTACGGAAGCTCTGCAGGAAGAGGTACACGACCAGCACGACCAGCACGATGGCCTCGAACAGGGTGTGGATGACCTCGTCGATGGAGAGGCGGACGAAATCCGTGGTGTCGAGGGAGACCACGTAATCGAGGCCGCTGGGAAACCGGGATTTCATCTGCTCCAGCGTTCGGCGGACTTCCTTGGAGACCTGCAGGCCGTTAGCACCGGGCTGCTGGTAGATGGCGATGAACGTGGCCGGGGTTCCGTTCAGCTTGCCGTCGATGATGTATTGCCGCAGGCCGACTTCGGCGCGGGCCACGTCCATCAGGCGCACGATTCCGCCGCCGTCCCGGTTGGCGCGGAGGATGATCTGCTCGTATTGCGTCGGCTCGGTGTACGGGCGCTGGGCAACCACCGGCAACGTCAGCTGCACCGGTTCGGAGGTGGGCTGCTGCCCGATCTGCCCTGCACCGTAGAGCGCGTTCTGGCTGGCGACGGCCTGCTGGATGTCGCTGGTGGTGATGCCGAGGGAGGCCATGCGGTCCGGGTTCATCCAAATGCGCATGGCCTGGTCCGGAGCGCCCATGATCTGCGCCTGTCCGGCGCCGGGCACCCGCTTGATGGCATCCAGCACGTAGACGTTGGCGTAATTCGCGATGTACTCGCTGCTGTAGCGCTCCCCCCTGGCGAAGATGGCGATGAACATCATGATCGAGGAGGCCTTTTTCTGCACCGAGACACCGAGCTGCGCAACGGCCTCCGGCAGCTGGGGCAGGGCCAGGTTGACCCTGTTCTGGACCTGCACCTGGGCGATGTCCGGGTCGGTGTCGAGGTCGAAATAGACCGTCAGCGTCAATTGCCCGTTGGAGGAACTGGCCGAGGACATGTAACGCATGTTGTCCACGCCGTTGATCTGCGCCTCGATGGGCGCGGCCACGGCATCGGCCAGCGTCTGGGAGTCCGCGCCGGGGTATGTGGCCGAGACCGTGATCTGCACAGGCGTGATGGGCGGATACTGCTCGACGGGGAGCGCGGTCATGGCGACGAGGCCGGCCAGACAGATGATGATGGCGACGACCGTGGCGAAGATCGGGCGTTCGATGAAAAATCTGGAGAACATGGCGCCCTCCCCTACTGGCTGTCCGTCGTGGGCCCGGCGCCAGTGGAGGCGGGTTGTCCGAGAGGTTTCGCGGACACGGCCATGCCGGGCTGGAGCGTGAGGGTGCCGTCGACGGCGACCCGTTCACCGCTCTGCAATCCTTCGAAGATGAACCAGTCATCCCCATGCCAGCTCCCGACGACCACGGGACGCTGTTCGGCCTTGTCGTCCGCGCCGACGGTCCACACGAAGTGCCCCTTGGCGCCCTGCTGCACGGCCCGCTGCGGCACAAGGATCGCCTTGGGACGGACTGCGCCCTTCAGGCGCGCCCGCACATACTGGTTCGGACGCAGGAGACCCTGCGGATTGGGGACGCTGATGCGAACCAGGAACGTGCCGGTCTGGGGGTCATAGGATGGCTCGGCGAAGGTCATCCGGCCAGCATGCGGAAAGACCGATCCGTCGACAAGGACGATCTCGACCTCGTATTCCATGCTCGTGGGCGTGAGCAACAGCCCTTGGGCGACCTGGTCCCGAAATTTCTGCATCTCGTTTTCGGATAAATTGAAGTTCACCCACACGGGCGAGAGCACGGCCACGGTCGTCAGGAGGCTGTTCTGGGGGCTGATGTAGGTGCCGTCCGCCTGGACGGCCGAGCTGCTGATGCCGGTCACAGGAGACGAGATCGTCGTGTAGGAGAGGTCGAGCCTGGCCGCTTCGACCTGGGCTTTGGCCTGCTCGACCGAGGCGGCCGTCGACTGGAACTGGCCGGTCGCGTCGTCAAGATCCTTCTGGGACAGCGCGTTCTGCTCGGTCAGGGGCTTGGTCCGGGCCAAGTTCTGGCGGGCCGTTTCAAAGGCGGCCTTCTGTTTGGAAAGGGCTGCTTCGGCCTGGGTCAGCTGGACCTGGAACGGTTTGGGATCCATCTGGAAGAGGACCTGGCCTTCCTTCACCGCTGCGCCCTCGGTGTACAACCGTCGGTCGAGGAAGCCGCTGACCCGAGCCTGAATGTTGACCAGATGGGAGCTCTGCGTTCTGGCGACGTATTCGAAGTCCACCGGTACATCCCGCGGAACGATTTCCATTACCGAAACGACGGGGAGAGAGGAAGAAGGCGCCGGCGCCTCCTTTTCCTGTGTGCATGCGCCAAGGCTCAAGGCCAGAAGCGCGATCCACGCGAACATCGACAGCCTCGTGATCCATGACGGTTGTAATCGAAGTTCTGGCATCATCGGCAGCCCCTCTTTCATTGCTTGCCGGTCTTCACGAAGGAAGATCAGGAAATGATGAAGCAAGGAATACGTAACCGCATTTTAGCAAAGCCATTCAATCGGCTTATCGAGTATGAGCCGTCGCAAGAAATGTGGAATAAATATCCGCGATTTCTACCTGCGGCAAGATATTTCCTTTTTTCAGGACAATGCCGTGGTGCATGCAAAAATGGCCCGATACCCGCGCATTGTGTCGATACGACACGGCTGTGATTGAGGGGGCGACTTTTTTTCCAGACTGTGATATCAGGAATTCAAATCCTGAATTTCCGATAAGTTACGGACCGCCATGCGTGACGGCCCCTTCAGGATATTTTTATGGTGAAGCGGTTCATCGTGTAAACCCGAACCCCTAAGGAGAACGAATATGAGCGATGGCAGCAAGTGCCCTGTCACAGGAAGGACCAACCCCGCCGCGTCCGGAGGCGGCAGGACGAACCGGGACTGGTGGCCGAACCAGCTGAACCTGCAGATCCTGCACCAGCAATCGAGCCTGTCCAACCCGATGGGTGAAAAGTTCAATTACGCCGAAGAGTTCAAGACCCTCGACCTTGACGCCGTGAAAAAGGACCTCTTTGCCCTGATGACCGACTCGCAGGACTGGTGGCCGGCCGACTGGGGCCACTACGGCCCGTTCTTCATCCGCATGGCCTGGCACAGCGCCGGCACCTACCGCACCGGCGACGGCCGCGGCGGGGCGGGGTCCGGGTCCCAACGCCTGGCGCCGCTGAACAGCTGGCCGGACAACGTCAACCTCGACAAGGCGCGCCGGCTGCTGTGGCCCATCAAGCAGAAATACGGCCGCAAGATCTCCTGGGCCGACCTGATGATCCTCGCCGGCACCTGCGCCATAGAGTCCATGGGGCTCAAACCCTTCGGCTTCGGCGGCGGCCGCGAGGACGTCTGGGAGCCGGAACTGGACATCTATTGGGGCGCGGAACAGGAATGGCTGGCAACGAGCGACAAACCCGACAGCCGCTATTCCGGTGATCGGAATCTCGACAATCCGCTGGCCGCCGTGCAGATGGGCCTCATCTACGTGAACCCTGAAGGGCCGGACGGCAACCCGGACCCCGTCGCCTCGGGCCGCGACGTTCGCGAGACCTTCGCGCGCATGGCCATGAACGACGAGGAGACGGTGGCCCTCGTGGCCGGCGGGCACACCTTCGGCAAGTGCCACGGCGCGGCCCCGGCCACGCATGTTGGTCCCGAGCCCGAAGCCGCCCCCATTGAACAGCAGGGCCTTGGCTGGAAGAGCAGCTTCGGCAGCAGCAAGGGCGGCGACACCATCAGCAGCGGCATCGAGGGCGCCTGGAAACCCAACCCGACCAAATGGGACATGGGCTACCTGAAGGTGCTGTTCAAATACGAGTGGGAGCTGCTCAAGAGCCCGGCCGGCGCGCATCAGTGGCTGGCCAAGGACGTGGAGCCCGAGGACATGGTCGTCGATGCCCATGACCCGTCGAAAAAAGTCCGTCCGATGATGACTACGGCGGACCTGTCCCTGCGCTTCGACCCGATCTACGAGCCCATCTCCCGGCGCTACCTCGAGAACCCCGCGGAGTTCGAGTTGGCCTTCGCCAAGGCGTGGTTCAAGCTGACGCACAGGGACATGGGCCCGCGCTCGCGCTATCTCGGCCCTGATGTTCCGGCCGAGGAACTGATCTGGCAGGACCCGGTGCCCGAGGTCGATCACACGCTGATCGACGCGGGAAACATCGCGGCCCTCAAGACTAAGATCCTCGCATCAGGACTGACCATCCCACAGCTGGTCACCACGGCCTGGGCTTCCGCCTCCACGTTCCGGGGTTCGGACAAGCGCGGCGGGGCCAACGGGGCGCGCATCCGGCTTGCGCCGCAGAAGGACTGGGCGGTGAACCAGCCGGATCAGCTCAAGACCGTCCTGCAGGCCCTTGAAAAAATCCGGGAGGACTTCAACAAATCGCAGACCAGCGGCAAAAAGGTATCCCTGGCCGACCTCATCGTCCTGGGCGGCTGCGCAGGCGTTGAACAGGCCGCCAAAAACGCCGGGCACAAACTGACAGTACCCTTTAGCCCCGGTCGGACGGACGCCTCGCAGGACCAGACCGACGTGGAATCGTTCGCCGTTCTGGAACCGGCCGCGGACGGCTTCCGCAACTACCTCAAGGCCAGATTCAGCATATCGGCGGAGGAGCTGCTGCTCGACCGGGCGCAGCTACTGACCCTGACCGCGCCCGAGATGACGGTGCTCATAGGCGGCCTGCGCGCCCTGAACGCCAACTTCGGGCAGTCCCCGCACGGCGTCTTCACCAAGCAGCCTGGAGCCCTGACCAACGACTTCTTCGTGAACCTGCTGGACATGAACACGGAGTGGAAACCCGCGCCGGGAGCCGAAGGCGTGTTCGAAGGCCGCGACCGCGCGACGGGCGCACTGAAGTGGACCGCCACCCGCATTGATCTGGTCTTCGGTTCCAACTCCCAGCTGCGGGCCATCACCGAAGTCTACGCATGCCAGGATTCCCAGGAGAAGTTCCTGCAGGACTTTGTCGCGGCCTGGACCAAGGTCATGAACCTCGACCGCTTCGATCTGGCCTGATCGTCAGAATCGATCCATTTGAAGGTCCGGCTGAGGCCAGAAAAACCATCAACTCACAACCGGTTCAGCGGAGGCGCGCCGCCTCCGCTGAACCGGAACATTGAAACGCCGCAGGTGCGGGCTTCGGTCTCCAAAACCACGAGGAGTATCCCGCGTCTGCCGCCCGCAATTCTTAGCCAGATCTCAGCAGATGGCCAGGTTAAACGGGAATGGCGGATGATGCATGCTCGCAGCACGTCCGCGTTCACGTAACCCGTGTTCGCCAAGCTCTGCCGGTTGGTTTGTCCGTGAGTCTGAGGAACAACTCCCTTTTGACTCTTCACAGGTACGTTCATGTTATCAAAGAAGTTTTCCACTTTAACCCTTTGCCCAGCCTGAACGAAGTGACCTCGGGTTCAATTTCGCGGAATTCGTGTTCTTTGGCATATCAGCACTCTTCCTGCCTAACAATTTTGATTTCTTGAACTTTTCCTCTTTTCAGTCAGAATTTCCCCTTCATCCGCGCCAAGCTCCTCAGTGTGACTGAAATTTTCTCGAATGACCCAAAATTCCAGACAATCCGGCATAGAGGTCAATTGCCGGGTCAGCATCCAGCGATGCTTGAGATCGCGCCGGCCGCACAGACAGGCAATTGCATTTCAATCAGCCTCGTGGGAAGGACTCTGCGTGTCGCCATGCCATCCTGGCGGCGCTGATCCAGAGGTGCTTCCAGCGGAAGCGTGATACGTAATGAACATGCAAAAAGAGACCGTCTCATGAAAATTTCTCGCAATGATCAGTGTCCATGCGGCAGCGGCAAGAAATACAAGAAGTGTTGCCTGCCCAAGGCGGAGGCCCAGGATTTTGCCTATCGAAGAATCAGCCAGACCTTCCAGGGTTTGACGGGGAAGATCATGACCTTCGCCGAAAATGCGCTCGGACAGGCCACCATCGAGGCCGCTGTCGAGGAGTTCCTGGTCTGGGACGAGGATTTTGAGGCCACGATCGAAATTGAACAACTTGCCGACCTGTTCGTCCCGTGGGCGCTCTATGCCTGGTACCTGACGGAAGCCGACCTTGAGGACCTGGAGCACGAGCTCCCTCTGCCAGCGGACACGACGGTCGCTGAACTGTACATGCAGAAGAAAGCCAAAAAAATAGACAGCCTGGAGCTCAAAATCCTGCAGGCCATCAACCGCCCGGTGTTTTCGTTCCAGGAGGTGACGGGCGTCCTCCCCGGCAGCGGATTTTCGTGCACGGACATCCTGACCGGCCAGACGCACGACGTCACGGATCGCAGCGCATCCGAAATATTGGAGACCGGCGACATTTTCTTCTGCGCCATCTCCCGCATCGACGACATCGAAATGCTCGTGGGCGCCAGTCCCATCAGGTTTCCATTGTCCTGGAAAACCGATGTCATCGATCTGCGCACATCCATAAAAAAGGATCACTCCAAACTCACGGCAGAGGACGAGCACGACCACGATGCGCAAATTCGCGATCTTTTTCTGGCGCTGTATGCGGCCGCGTTCAATCCGCCCGCGCTGACGAACACCGACGGCGACCCGCTGGCATTGCACACACTGTATTACGCCATCCCGAGCGCAAAGGAGGCCTTTGACGCATTGTGCCACCTGTCCGCGCCCGAATCAAAGGAATCGTTGCTTGAAGATGCCGCATTCGCGGAATCAGGGGAACTGGCAGCCGTGACCATACCGTGGATACGCCTGGAAACTTCCGAAGGGGAGACGTCGCCCAATACCGTGCTGGGCAACATTCTGATCGACGAAGGCACGATGACCATCGACGTGAACTCCGAAAACAGGGCGCAGGCCATCCGCGACATCATCACCGCCGCCATGGGCGACCGGGCGCAATTCAAAACCGCCATCCTGAAATCCCTGATCGCTCCTTCCGATGATGCGGACGACCACAATGATGATCTGCTGGCGCCTCACGAAGCGGCAATGCAGGATCCGGGCATCAGGGAGCACCTGGAAAAGATGCATTTTGAGCACTGGAAGAAGTGGGTGGATGAAGCCGTTCCGGCGCTCGGCGGCGAAACGCCCAGAGAGGCGGTCAAAAATCCGGACGGACGGGAAAAGGTGGAGGCCATACTGCGCGGGGCGGAGCTCAATCTGACGCCGGAATCGGATTTCCAGAAAAAGGGCATTCTGCATGCCAAAAAAGAGCTTGGATTGAGTTGACCCGCAAAGGCCGCGGTGAATGACTGATTTTCGTATCTTGCTCCACGCCAACTCTTTCCGAGGTCAGAATGAACGAACTCCTCCTCTATGGCCCCGTCGCCCTCCCCGCTCTCGCCGTGATCCTGCTGCTTGGCATCATGCTGCGCGCATCCAGGAGCACCCTGCTCCTCGGCGCCCGGCTGGACGCCTTCGAAAAATCCCTGGAACGAACCGAGCGGCTCCTGCACGACGAAATCAGCCAGAACAGGGATGAAACAGGCAGACTTCTCCTTGAGCAGCGCCGAGAGGTGGTCGCCGCCTTCAAGGAGCTTGGCTCGGGCCTCATGCAGCGGATCTGCGAAGCGGGTGGCGCGCAGTCGCGCCAGCTCGACACGTTCGCCCAAAACTTCGCCTCCTTCGCCGCCTCGAATCTGGTTCAGCTGGAGAGCCTGGGGCAGCAGTCCTCGGCCAACTCCAAGGCGCTGCGGGAGGAGATCCTGGCCACCCTGACCGGCATCTCGGAGACGACAACCAAAACCATGAATGAACTGGGACAGACGCAAAAATCCCAGCTGGACACCATGGTGGCCACCATCGCCAACCTCTCCGAAACCAACGCCGCAAAACTCGAGACGGTCCGCAGCACCGTGGAGACAAAGCTTCACCTGCTCCAGACCGACAATGCGCGGCAGCTCGAAAGCATGCGCCAGACTGTCGACGAGAAACTTCAGGGCACTCTGGAGAAGCGCTTGGGCGAATCCTTCCGTCAGGTCAGTGAACGCCTCGAACAGGTCCACAAGGGGCTTGGGGAGATGCAGACTCTGGCGACAGGCGTCGGGGACCTGAAAAAAGTTCTCACCAACGTGAAAACGCGCGGCACCTGGGGTGAGGTGCAGCTCGGAGCCCTGCTCGAACAGGTGCTCAGCGCCGAGCAGTATGCAAAGAACGCCGCCACCAAGGACGGCCTGGAGCGGGTCGAATTCGCAGTCAAATTGCCGGGACAGAATGGCGATGCACCTGTCTTGCTGCCCATCGACGCGAAATTTCCTGTCGAGGACTACCAGCGCCTTCTCGAAGCGCAGGAGCGCGGGGACATGGAGGCGATAGAGAGCGCGGGACGGCAACTGGAGGCACGGGTCAAGTCCTGCGCCAAGGATATCCGGGACAAATACCTCAATCCGCCGCGCACGACGGACTTTGCGGTCCTTTTCCTGCCTATCGAGGGACTCTTTGCGGAAGTCATCCGGCGACCGGGACTCGCCGAGAGCATGCAGCGCGATTTCAGGATCGTCATCGCCGGGCCAACAACCTTGTGGTCAATACTGAACAGCCTGCAGATGGGCTTTCGCACCCTGGCCATCCAAAAACGCTCCAGCGAGGTCTGGAATCTGCTCGGAGCGGTCAAGACGGAGTGGGGCAAGTACGGGGAAATCCTGGACGTGGTCCAAAAGAAAATTCTTCAGGCATCCGAAACCATTGAAAAGGCCAAAGTCAGGACGCGGGTCATCGGGCGCAAGCTGCAAGACGTCCAGGAGCTGCCCGTTTCCGACTCTTCAGTCCTTCTTTCCTTGTCGATCGAGGAAGAAGATGAAGACGCTCTCTCTGAAAGCACAGTGCTATGATGTAACGGCAACACGTCGTCATCCCCTTGAAGAAGGGGATCCATGCCTTTTTTAACTACCTTAAAAAGATGGATTTCATCGATAGCCTGACATGGCCCGCCTTCGCGGGAATGACACGCAGGCTCTCTCGCGACTTTTTACAGTGGCCTCTGCTATGAGAAGAGCCGTTTTGACCGCCGCTGCGCCTATTCTCGTAGCGGCTCTGTCAAAATGAGCCGTGTGAGCATCTCGTTTTCGAGCTGTCTGGCCGCGTTTCACCCGGCCAGCCGCTCCACCACGATCATCGCCACCACTCCGGCCAGGAAGCCGTCGGAAACATAACGCAGCACCCTGGCCCGCGCGAAGACCGCGAGGAGCGCATAGGCCGGACAGGCCGTGGCCAGGGCGTAGGCCTGGCCCGTATGGGTCGCAAGGCCGAAGAGCGGGGCCATGCCGCCGAGCAGGGCCAGGGCCAGGGCCCAGAGCCTCGGGATGACCTGACGGGAGAAGCCGGAAAAGGCATTGGCCGGGACCGGAAAGCCCGCAGCCGCGTAATCTTCGGCGTTGGATTCGGCCAGCATCCAAAAATGGGGCATCTGCCAGACGAAATAGAGGGCAAAGAAATACACGGGCGTTACGGCGACAAGCCCCCCGCCGCCGGCCAGCCAGCCGATCCAGAACGGCAGCGCGCCGCAGGCGGCGCCGGGGATCATGGCCCAGCCGGTCACGGGTTTCATGCGCGTGTAGAGGCCGTTGTAGAGGCCGATGACCATCAGCAGGACGGGGAGGACGGCCCAGGAAAGAAGAGGCCGCAGGAACAGGATGGCCAGGGCCAGCAGACCGAAAAAAAGCAGCCCCCCCTGCCCCGCGCTCATTGCGCCACTGGCCAGGGGGCGGGCCTTGGTCCGTTCCATGCGGGCATCGCGTTCCCGTTCCTGGATCTGGTTCAGGACCGAGACGGCCGCGCTCAAGGCGAAGGTCCCGGCAAAGAGCGGCGCGACGCCGCGCAGTTCACCGGCAGCCATGGCGTAGCCGGCCAGGGCCGAGAGCCCCACGGCCAGTGAGATGCCGGGCCGTGTCAGGGCTGCCGCGCTCCTAATCATGGCCGTCGCTCAGGGAATGCATGTAGTCGATCATGGCCTGCACCTGCTCTTCGCTCAGATGTTCATAGGATGGCATGATGGGGTCGTAGCCGACGACGATGAACTTCTCCGGATCAAGGATGGCCTCCTTCAAATACGCGTCATCGGCCGCAATCTCGGACCCGTCGTCCTGCTTCACCTTGCGGCCGACGATGTTCCTGAGCGTCGGCCCGGCTATCTCCGAACCGTCCGTGGAGTGGCAGCTCAAACACCCTTCGGACTCCATCAGCTGCCGCCCCTGCTCCAGATCGCGCTTGGCCCCGCCCGTCAGATACCCGACGATCACATCCAGATCCTTCTGCGGCATCTCCTCCTTGTAGGAGGGCATGCCTTCATACCCCGCCACCAGCTCCGCATCCGGTTCGAGGATGGCCCGGCGCAGATAGGGTTCGTCCACGATGATTTCCCGCGTGCCGTTCACATCGCTCACGCTGCGCCGTGCGCCGTAGATGTTCAGAAGCGTCGGCCCCATCTCCTCCGATCCATCCAGAGAATGGCAGCCCGTGCAGCCATACGACTCCAGAAGCCCTATCGCCGCCTCGTTCCCCTCGGCCGAACTCTCGTACCACTGCCTAAAATCCTCCGGGGCCATGACCTCGACGGTGGAGAGCATGTTGGCATGACGCAGCCCGCAGTACTCGGCGCACAGGATGTCATACGTTCCCTCCCGCTGGGCCTGGAACCAGGCATAGGTCTCCATGCCGGGGACGGTGTCCATCTTGATGCGGAAAGCGGGCACGAAGAAGCTGTGGATGACATCCACGGAGGTCATGTCCAGGCGCACGGCGCGATCCACGGGCACATGGAGGGTGCTGGCCCGTTTGCCGTTCTCGTACGTAAAGACCCAGGACCACATGCGCGCCGTGACCTGCACGCGCATGGCGTCGGCGGGTACCGAGCGCAGGGCCTTGAAGCTGGCCCATCCGTAGTAGAACATGCCCATGACCAGGATGGAGGGGATGACCGTCCAGATGACCTCGGCCAGGACATTACCGCGAATGTCCGCCGCCTTGGGACTGCGGGTGTGGTGATAGCGGATGACGAACCAGACCATGAGCACGGTGATGAGGACCAATATGGCCGCCGAAACGCCGAAGATGAGCAGAAAGACCTGGTCAACCTGCTCCGCGGCTTTGGTTATGGACGGGCTCATGGGGTCGTCTCCGGCCGCATCGCCACGTCGAAAAAGGTGAAGCCGATGAAGATGGCCAGGAGGACGAAGACCAGCAGCAGGAAGATGCCCAGCGTCCGGTTTTCGTATTTGAGGTGCATGAAGAAGAAGATCACCAGGAGCGCCTTGGCCGAGGCAACGGTCATGGCCACCAGCACGTTCAGATAGCCGAAATCGAAGCTCGTCACCCCCACCGTGATGCCGGTCAGCACCATGAGGGCCAGCCAGATCTTGGTCAGGAGGGCGAAGGGCATGATGTGAGTATGTGTTGTCATATCAGCTGATCAGGTAAAAAAGTGGGAAAAGGAATATCCAGATCAGATCGACCAGATGCCAGTACAGGCCGCCGTTTTCAAGCAGCCCAAAGTCTTCGGCCGAAACCCTGCCCTGCCAGATGCGCAGCATGCAGTAGCCCAGGATGGCCGCGCCGATGACCACATGCAGGCCGTGGGCTCCGGTCATGACATAGTACAGGCCGAAGAATATGTTCGTGCCGCCCGCTCCCGCCGCCATCTCCGGGGAGCCGGGATAGATGCCGTGAGCGATCTTGGCCGACCACTCGATGTACTTGTTGACCATGAACAACCCGGCCAGCGTGATGGTCGCGGTCAAAAGCCAGAGGCAGAGCGCCTTGCGCCCCTGCTGCAAGGCGGAGATGGCCAGCGCCACGGTCAGGCTCGACGTGATGAGCACGATCGTGTTGATCGTGCCGAAAAGACGGCTGAGCTGCAGCCCGCCTGCATGAAACTCCGCCGGATAGCGATGCAGATAGACCGAATAGAGCAGAAAAAGCCCGCCGAAGAGCAGGATTTCGGTGAACAGGAACAGCCACATCCCGAACTTGTCGCCGGTGTAGTCCTTGTGTGCCTCACTCATCGCGGCTCACTCCCTCGTAGGAATAGGGGCCACGCGGCACGTCCGGCGGATCAAGGAAGGTCAGGTGCGGCGGCGGGCTCGGCAGGGTCCACTCCAAGGTGGCCGCTCCCCAAGGGTTATTGCCCACGGTGCGCGGTCCGTACAGGCACTTGGACAGGCCATAGAACATGATGATGAGCCCCGCGACCAGCACCCAGGAGCCGACCGTCGAGATCATCTGCCCGGTCTGGTACATGGGCAGATAATCGTAGTAGCGGCGCGGCATGCCCTGCAGCCCGATGATGAACATGGGAAAATAGAGCATGTTAAACCCGCCGATCAGCAGATACCAGCTCAGGTTCGCCATGCGGCGGTCGTACATGCGTCCGAATATCTTCGGAAACCAGTAGTGCATGGCCGCGAAGAGCCCAAATCCCGTGCCGCCGAAGATGACGTAATGGAAATGGGCGACCACGAAATACGTGTCGTGGACATGGATGTCCGTCCCGGCCGAGCCCAGGATCAGCCCGGTCAATCCACCGGCCGAAAACAGAAAGATGAAGCCGAGGGCGAACATGAGCGGCGGCTCCAGATAGATCGAGCCCTTGTACAGGGTGGCCACCCAGTTGAAGACCTTGATGGCCGACGGAATGGCGACCACGAAGGTCAGAAAGGAGAAGACCATGACGGCGGTGTCGCTCATGCCACTGGTGAACATGTGGTGCGCCCAGACCAGGGAACCGGCGAAGGCGATGGCCAGGCTGGAGACCGCGATGGTCTTGTAGCCGAAGATGGACTTGCGGGCAAAAGTCGGGATGATCTCGGAGACCACGCCCATGGCCGGGACGATCATGATGTACACGGCCGGGTGCGAGTAGATCCAGAACAGGTGCTGGTACAGGAGCGGATCCCCGCCCTTGGAGGGGTCGAAGAGGCCGATGCCCAGCAGACGCTCGATGAAGACCAGGGCCACAGTGATGCCCAGGACCGGTGTGGCCAGAAGCTGAATCCAGGCCGTGGCGTAGAGCGACCAGACGAAGAGCGGGAGCTTCCCCCAGCCCATCTGCGGGGCGCGCAGGCGGTGGATGGTGGTGATGAAGTTCAGCCCCGTCAGGATGGACGAAAAGCCGAGGATGAAGACCGCGACCACGGCCAGGGAGACGTTGGTCGTGGTCCTTTCGCTGAACGGCACGTAAAAGGTCCAGCCCGTGTCCGGCGGCCCACCGCCAGTGAAGAGGCTGGTCACGGCCAGGACTGCGCCGGTCAGGTACAGCCACCAGGAAAAAATGTTGAGGCGCGGAAAGGACACGTCCTCGGCCCCGATCTGCAGGGGCAGCAGGATGTTGCCGAAGGCGGCCGGAATGCCTGGAATGACGAAAAGGAAGATCATGACCACGCCGTGCAGGGTGAACATGGCGTTGTAGGTCTGGGCGTCCATGATGTCCCGGCCCGGCGCGATGAGCTCCAGACGCATGAGCACGCCCAGCACCACGCCGACGGCGAACATGCTCAGGATGGACCACAGGTAGAGCATGCCGATGCGCTTGTGATCCGTGGAGAAGATCCAGGACAGGATGCCGCTTCGACCCGGATACGGATCAAGAAAGGGCACGGTTTCGCCGGGAGAATGCATGCATGGACCTCGCTGCAGGGACTTAATTTCGGGGAGTGCGTTTCTTGCGGCCGGCAAGCATCAAGGAAACGAGCAACACGGCCAGGATGATCAGGATGCCCGTGCCGGTTATCTTCATGAAATTGAACGCATAGCGCTTGCCTTCGGGATCGTAGGAGAAACAGTAGGCCAGCACGCGCTTGACGGACAGCCCGATCTGCTCCTTGCCCGCCTCGGTGGCGGCCATGGTCAGGTCGAAGGCCAGGGGTTTGGTGCCGTAGAGGTAGCGCACGATCTTGCCCTTGGGCGAGACGGCCATGACCACCACCGGATGCACAAAATCCTTGCCTTCGCGCCTGAAGCCAAACCCCAGGGAATCCATGAGCAGCCGGATATTGCGTTCGTCGCCGGTCAGAAAACGCCAGCCGTTTTCCGGATACGCAAAATCCATGGCCGCCATGTAGTTCTTCTTCTGGTGGGCGGCCAGCGCGGGCGTGTCCGTGTCGTCGAAGCTGACGCTTACCACCTGGAAATCCACGCCGGGCGTAAGCTTCACATCCGGCAGCACGGCCGTCAGGGAACTCTGGATGATGGCGCAGACATTGGGACAGGAAAAATAGATGGGCACGACAATGGTCGGCTTGTCCACGATCTCGGCCATGGTCACGCTCCGCCCGTCCTCGTCGAGGAAGCGGGCTTCGGCGGCGATGTTCTTTCCGAGCTTTTCCGTCACGCCGACGCTCGCCTCGGCCACGGGCGCGGGATGGACATGCTCGGCCGGGGCGGACTCAGCCTCATGGGCGGAATGGTCCATGGTCGGGACTTCGTGTGCGGAGTGATCCGCAGGCGGGACTTCGGGCTCCGCGTGCCCGGCGTGCAGCGCCTCTTCGGCCTGCGCGGCCGTGTCGTCATCATGGGCGCCGACGGCGGCCCCGACATCACGGGCCTTTTGCACGTAGCCCTGCGCCTGCGCGGAGACCGGGAGCATCAAGAGCACGCAAAGAAGAAGGATCAATCGCATCCGCACCTCGAAAGCGAGTCCCTCCGTGGAGGGACTCGGCAACAATTATCTTGAAAAAACATTCGGCAAGGATCAAGCGGCGCGGCAAACCGGACGGGCTTTCACCGGACACGCTCCGCGCAGCGAACGTGCGCCTTTGAGGACAAGCCTTACAGGCCTGCGACGTGGGCAGCCAGGGCGTCCACTTCCGCGTCGGTGAGGGGCTTGACCACGCGCTCCATCATGGCCTTCTTTTCTCCGCCGTAGGTTCCGGCCTTGTAGCCGACCAAGGCCGCCTTGACCTCATCCACGGGCAAACCCTTCAGGGGCCGGGTCATGCCCATCACGACCTTGGTCCCGTCGGCGCCATGGCATCCCTTGCACGACTTGCCATAGAGCTCGGCAGCGCCCTCGGCCGAAGCCAAGGCCACCGAGGCAAAGAGCAGACCGGCCAACAGACATCCCAGTACGTATCTCATGAATTCCTCCAATGGTTGTGTTCAAATCAATTCGCAGGACAAAGAGTGGCCCGCTTTTTCGCATCGGCCAGAAACAGGCTGACCGTCCCGGCCTCGTCTTCGGCCAGCACTTCGCTTTTGTATTCGACCATGCGCAGCACCGTTTCATTCCACCACTGCGGGTCGTCGGTAGTGACCGCGCAGGTCTTGTCCATGCCGTGACATTCAAGGCAGCGCTCCTTGATGAGCGCTCCCGGATCACCGGCCTGGGCGAAGCACACCAAAAACAGCAGGGCCGTGGCGGTCAAAAGCGTCAGGCGCCTGCTGTAACGACATGCCCAGGGAGCCGCCTGACTTGAAAGATTTCCGACAAAGTTCACGTTACACTCCTTCACGGGAAAAAGGTTGGCACAGCACGTGAGCAAAGCGAGTGCCCCCGCCGCACGGGGACTTCTCTTCAAATTGAGAGGCTACTGCAAAAAGTCGAGAAAGAACCTGAATGTCATTCCTGCGAAGGCGGAAATCCATTTTTTTTCGGACAGTTAAAAGGCATGGATCCCCTTCTTCAAGGGGATGACAACTTTTTGCAGCCACACCATATTGAGGCCGGGAAGAATTCGCGGGCAGTTCAAGGGCAGGCCCTCCAGACTCCGGCCGAACACGGAAAGTCATTTTTACTGCCAACACAGCAAAAAAGCCAGACACAAGAAACTGATTATTTTGAAAAACGCAAAGTCCTGTCTGACGGTCACACAAGAATCTTGCTTTTCCGGAAAGTATCCGACAAAAACGGACTCACCCTTTCTTCGGAGCTTCGCGTGGCCAACATTCTCATCATCGACGACGACCAGGATTTTTCCCGCTCCTTCCAGCGAATCATCGAACGCATGGGACATTCATGCGACATCGCCAGAAACATCAAGGACTCTTTCACCGTGCTCGGCGGCATGGACTGCGACCTCATCTTCCTTGACGTCAACCTCCCCGACGGCAACGGGCTGGCGCACATCAAGCAGTTCCAGTCCTTCGCCTCCCTGCCCGAAGTCGTCATCCTGACCGGGGACGGAGATTCCGACGGCGCGGCCCTGGCCATCGCCAACGGAGCCTGGGATTACGTGGGCAAGCCCGTCTCGCTCAACAACATAAAGCTCATGCTGCAGCGCACCATAGCCTACCGTGCCTCCAAGGAGCTTGGACGGCAGCAGCGCAGCGTGAAACGCAGCGCCATCATCGGCGAGAGCGCAGGCATCATGGCTTGCCTGGAGACCATGGGCAAGGCGGCGGGCAGCAAATCAAACGTGATCATCACCGGCGAGACGGGCACGGGCAAGGAGCTCTTTGCGCGCGGCATCCACGACAACAGCGCCACGCTTGGCAAGCTGGTGGTCATCGACTGCGCGAACCTGTCCGCGCATCTGGTCGAGAGCACCCTTTTTGGGCACACCAAGGGCTCCTTCACCAGCGCCCATGATTCACGGGACGGACTGTTCAAGCTGGCGGACAACGGTACGGTTTTTCTGGACGAGATCGCGGAGTTGGGGCTCGACCTGCAAAAATCCCTGCTGCGGGTCCTGCAGGAGCACAAGTTCCGCCCCATCGGATCGGAAAAGGAAATCAGCAGCAATTTTCGCGTCATCGCGGCCACAAACAAGGATCTGCGGATTCTGGTCGAGCAGGGGCTGTTCCGCAGCGATCTCTACTACCGCCTGAACGGCCACCATATCCACATCCCGCCCCTGCGCGAACGCCAGGAAGACATCGACCTTTTGGCCGAATACTACACGGAAAAGCTCTGCCGCGAAAACAAGACCGCGCCCAAGACCCTGTCCGTGGACTTTCTCCATGCCCTCAAGGCGTATCACTGGCCGGGCAATGTGCGTGAATTCGTCAATTCCGTGGCCGTGGCCGTGGACAACTGTCTGGATGAACCCTGCCTGTACAGCCACCATTTGCCCATCGACATCCGCATCACTCTCGTCAAGAAAGCCTTCCACCACAAGCCGGACAAAACGCAGCCAACGCTGCTCGAAGCCGCCCGGCCGACAAACGCCATCCCCCTGCCCTTTGCTCCGGGCGATGATCTGCCGGCGCTGCGCGAGGTGCGTGAGATGGTGGTCGGCCAGCTTGAAATTACCTACATGCGGCAGTTGCTCGAACTCTGCGCCAATGACGTGCCATCCGCCTGCGAGCGTTCGGGTCTTTCGCGCGCGCGACTTTACGAACTGCTCAAAAAGCATTCCATCCGCCTCAAATGAGCGCGGTTTTTAAAACATGGCCCAGGGACGGGGCCCCGCCTGATATCGAAGCTTGACGTTAGTCTGCGCTCCGATAAACAGACACCCATCATCCGACCGGGAGTTTGTCATGACCAAAGTTTCTCGCTACTCTCTGCTGACTTTTCTCTTTCTGGCCGCAACCTTCCTCTCGGCCGAGGTCTGGATGCAGGCCATTCGACACACCTCATTCTGCACCACCTCATCCTGTGACGTGGTCGGCGAGTACGTGCGCTTCGGCGAGGGCAACCTCATCAAGATGGGCGCCACTTTTTTCTGGTTCCTGTGGGCCCTGGCTTTTTTTGGCGGCCGCTACGACAAGAAGTGGATCTGGGGCTCGGCGACCATTCTCTTTTTCGGAGCCCTGGCCTTTGACGGCGCGATCCTTGGTTTTCAGTTCATGGGCCTCAAGGAAAAATGCCTGCTCTGCGTTGCCGTGGGCGCGATCCTGTTTGTGGGGCTCTGCCTTTTTTCGTGGGTGAGGCGCTCGCTCCTGACGGTTTTTCTCGGCGTGGCGGTCTGGTGCGGAGGATTCACGGCCAACGCGGTGCTGGACCTCAACGTCATCCCCCCCGCCATCACCGACACGGCCTTCAGCACATGGGAAACGGCCCCGGACAACGCGCCGCAACACGTGCTCTTTTTCAGCCTGCACTGCGACCACTGCTCCAAGATCCTGGCCAACCTGTCCATCAATGCCCAGACCCTGCCCGGAAAATGGCACCTCGCCAGCACGGACAACAAGGAAGACGATCTCTTCCGCCTATCCACGGTGCAGAGCTCCAACGCGACCAAGGAGAACCTGTTCCTTGAAGTGCTGCGAGTGGAGAGCCTGGACAAAATCGACCCCGTGCCCATCACCGACGACCTGCGCCAGAAAGTGCGCTCAGCCCGGGCCTATTTCAAGATGAAGGGGTTCCAGGGCATCCCGGTGCTGGTGGTCATGGAGCGTCCGGGCTGGGAGATGGTCCTGCGGGGGGAGAACAACATCACCGAATACCTGCGCATCCGGGGCTTCCTCAAGCGGGAGTTGCAGTTCAACAACGCGCCGAAGGCCGAAGGCAATTCAACCGCTCAATAGAACCGGGCCGGTGCCGCAGTCACGCGCATACGAAAAAACCCTCGCCAGATTTCTGGAGAGGGTTTTTAGTTTTGAACGCACGATTTTTTCAACGCGGAACAAGGACTGGGTCCCCGTATTAACGGAAATCAGTCTTTTAGCTCGGCATCATTCCTTTTCGCGCCGAATCTTGGCCCCGACCGCGCCAAGCTTGACTTCCATCTGCTCATACCCGCGATCGAGATGATAGATGCGGCGCACGTCCGTCCGTCCTGCGGCCGCAAGGCCCGCCAGGACCAGGCAGGCGCTGGCCCGCAGGTCCGAGGCCATGACCGTGGCGCCTTTCAGGGTGTCCACGCCGCGCACCATGGCGCTCTGCCCCGAGAGGGTGATGTGCGCGCCGAGGCGGGCAAGCTCCTGCACGTGCATGAACCTGTTCTCGAAGATGCCCTCGGTGATCACGCCCGCGCCGCGACTCACACACATGAGCGCCATGATCTGGGCCTGCATGTCCGTGGGGAAGCCGGGATAGGGCCGGGTGGAGAGATCGACGCAGTTCAGGGGGCCGTCCACCGAGGCCGTCAGGCCGTCGCGGTTGCCCTCGATGGTCATGCCCATCTCGCGCAGCTTGGAGATGACCGCTTCGAGCGCGTCCACCGGGCAATCCTCCAGCGTGAGCTCGCCCTTGGTGATGCCTGCCGCCACCAGATAGGTGCCGGCCTCGATGCGGTCCGGCATGACCCGGTAGGAGCAGCCGTGCAGGGATTCGACGCCCTGGATGCGCACCACGCTGGTGCCGTGCCCGGTGATGCGCGCCCCGCAGGTGTTCAGGAATTCGGCCAGATCCTGGATTTCTGGCTCGCGGGCCGCGTTCTCCAGCACCGTCTCCCCTTCGGCCAAGGTCGCGGCCATGATCAGGTGCTCGGTGCCGCCCACGGTGGGAAAATCGAGCTGGATGTGAGCGCCGCGCAGCCGGTCGCAGGTGCCGATGATGTCGCCGCTTTCGAGTTCAAAGACCGCGCCCATCTGCTCCAGCCCCTTCAGGTGCATATCCACGGGCCGCGCCCCGATGGCGCATCCTCCGGGCAGAGCCACCCGCGCCCGGCCCAAACGGGCCAGGAGCGGCCCAAGGCACAGGACGGAGGCACGCATGGTCCGGACCAGATCGTACGGAGCTTCGGGCTTCAGGTCGCATGAATGGAGAAAAACCTGGTCGCCCCTGTACTCCGCACGGCAACCGAGCAGTTCCAGAAGCTGCAAAGTCGTCGCGATGTCGCGCAGATTCGGCACGTTGGAAAGCAGCACCTCGCCTTCGACCAGAATGGACGCCAGCAGAATGGGCAGCGCCGCGTTCTTGGAGCCGCTGACCATGATGCGCCCTTTGAGCGGGACGCCGCCTTCTATGACAAGTTTATCCATATTTTCCTCAAATGATCCGGAATGCGCCCGGAGCTCATGATTTGTTTTTTGTGAACGCGGCGCGGACGGATTCGGCCTCGCCGGGATAGACAGTGCGATCGGTCGCCGGAGAAGACACCCGCTTCCACCGGTCCGAACGCGGCTCGCTTCCTTCCAATGCCCCCGGAGTCGGATGGGAATCAATCATGATCGGATGCTTGCGAACATCATATTCGGGCACCGGATAACTGAACTCGATGGGGATGTTGTTGGGGTCAAAGGAATAGAGGGAAAGAATGAAACCGTGATCGATGATCTCCGAGGCCCAGAAATCATTGGTCTCCAGAAGGTCCTTGAGGCGCCACAGTTCCTCGGCGCTCTCCACCCCGAAAGAGAGGTGGTCGAAAGCGACGGGTCCGCGAACCGGCGCGCCGTGGTCCTTCTCCGCGATGGACTCGACCTGGGGCCACTCGAAAAAGGCGATCATGTCCTTGTCCGAAATCTCGAAAAAATAATGCCTGTAGCCCGGATGCCCAAGACCCACGAGCATGCGCATGCCCAGGAGGTCACGCCAGAAATGCACGGTTTTATCCATGTCGGCGGTGACCATGGCCAGATGGTTGATCCCGGTGAATGCTGCCATGCCAACCTCCAAAAAAAAGCAGAACCAGTTCTTATCCGGTTCTGCTGAGGTGTCAAATGGGGTGAGTGACGCGGCTTGA
>DHWB01000011.1:0-454466 GCA_002412965.1 Desulfomicrobium sp. UBA5193 | reverse complement strand
TCTGCCTACTGAGCTACACCCACCATCCGACAGGGCAAACTCTCTACCCAAGGCCCATGTCCCGGTCAAGCAAAAATCTTGTTTCAGGCCCAGCCCTTGACAATGGGGACAGGCCATTTATTTGGTGCAAACAAAATTTCGCAACCAAGGAGCATCTATGTCCCAGGCACAACAGTTCGAATTTAAAACAGAAATCAAGCAACTCCTCGATATCATTACCCACTCTCTGTACACGAGCCGGGAAATCTTTTTGCGCGAGCTTGTTTCCAACGCCTCCGACGCCCTGGACAAACTGCGCTTCGAGCAGGCCCGCTCGGCAGAGATCACCAGCCCGGACCTTGAGCTGCAAATCTCCATCACCGCAGACGAGGAAAACCGCCAGCTCGTCATCACCGACACCGGCATCGGCATGACCCAGGACGAACTGGTGGAAAACATCGGCACCATCGCCCATTCCGGGTCGGCCGAATTCATCCGCCAGGCCATGGCCGACCAGGCCAACTCCTCCAACATCATCGGCCGCTTCGGCGTGGGCTTTTATTCGGTCTTCATGGTCGCCGACAAGGTCACCATCCGCACCCGCTCCTTCAAGGCCGAAGCCAAGGGCGTGGAATGGAGCTCCGACGGGATGGGCACCTACACCGTGTCCGAACTTGACGAAGACATGCCGCGCGGCACGACCGTCACCGTGCACCTGAAGGAAGAAGGCAAGGAGTTCGCGGAAAAGAACCGCATCACGTCCATCATCAAGAAACACTCCAATTTCATCTCCTTCCCCATCCTGGTGCAGGGCGAAAAAGCCAACACGGTGCAGGCACTGTGGCGCGAGAACAAGTTTTCGGTCACTCCCGAGCAGTACACGGAGTTCTACAAGTTCCTGACCTACGACCACGAAGAGCCCCTCGACACCCTGCACCTGAGCGTGGACGCGCCGGTGCAGTTCTCGGCCCTGGCCTTCGTGCCTCCGCGCAGCCAGGACGCCTTCGGCTTCGACCGCGACAACTACGGCCTGGACCTTTACGTTCGCCGCGTACTGATCCAGAGCAAGAACAAGGATCTCATCCCCGAATACCTCGGCTTCGTGCGCGGCGTGGTCGACACTGAAGACCTGCCCCTGAACATCTCCCGCGAGACCTTGCAGGAAAACCTGCTCATTCGCAAAATCGCCACCACCCTGACCAAGCAGATCCTGACCCATCTCAAGAAGCTCGGCCAGGACAAGGACCGCTACATCACCTTCTGGAAGGAACACGCCAAGCGCTTCAAGCTCGGCTACGCCGACTACGCCAACCAGGAAGCCTTCGGTGAGCTCCTGCGCTTCAACTCCTCCCGGCACACGGACAAGGACGGGCTCATCTCCCTGGATGAATACATCGAGGCGGCCAAGGAAGGACAAAAGGAGATTTACTACATCTCCGGTCCCAGCCGCGAGGCCATTGAGCAGAACCCGCACCTTGAGATCTTCCGCGCCAAGGGCATCGAGGTGCTCTACCTGTACGAACCCGTGGATGAGTTCGTGATGGACAGCCTGCGCAAGTTCAAGGAGTTCGAGCTCAAGGCCACCGAGAACGCCGACATCGCAAGCCTCGAACAATTCGCCAGCGCAGCCGACAAGGTCGACAAGCCCGAAGTCCTGAACACCGAGGAAAGCAAGGACATGGACCGCTTCCTCACGCGTGTGCAGGAAATCCTGGGCGACCGCATCACCGAGGCCCGCATCTCCAAGCGCCTGAGCCAGAGCCCCTCCTGTCTGGTCAGCCCGGACGGCTCCACGTCCCAGATGCACAAGATCATGCAGCTGGTGACCAAGGACACCTCCATCCCCAAGAAGATCTTCGAGATCAACCAGGACCACAAACTGGTGCGCAACCTGCTCTCCGTCTTCGCCAAAAACGAGAAGGACGAATTCGTGGCCACCATCGTCGAACAACTCTACGAATCCGCCCTGCTCATGGACGGCTACCTGGCCGACCCGCACAAGATGGTCAGCCGCCTGAACAAGCTGATGGAAGACTCCAGCGGCTGGTACAAGGAGCGTGAGGGGAAATAGAAGATGCCTCCGGCGGGCAGGGGACGCGTCCCCTGCACCCCATACAGGGGGTGAGTTTATTTTCCGGCATCCGGCCGGATAGCCAAGGTGTCGTGGCACCAAAACCCGCTTTGAAATTGAAATCCCCGGAAAGCCATGCTTTCCGGGGATTTCTTGTCTTCAACTCTTGAGCATCCCCGCACCCTCGCACGACGGCGGTTTGTCCCTCGCGGAGCTCGCCGACTGTCTGACTGAGCCAGGCATCGTTTGTTGAACCATTGCCGATCGGACTGCCCAGGCATGACGCCCTGCACGCAATGGTTCAACTCTACGAGGCCAGCGAAGGAGTTTCGGCGGGCTCCGCGAGGGACAAACCGCCGCCTCTCACGTTGCCCAGACCACGACGCCCTGCACGCAACGGTCAAGCCTTACGAGGCCCGCGAAGGAGTTTCGGCGCGCCCCGCCGCGGCCAACCCGCCTCCGCCGCCCAGCACCGTCCTCCCAGCACCGCGCCTCCCCATCTTCCCTCGCCCTATTCCCCGCTCTGCACCTGCCACAACCCCGCATACACGCCGCCCGCAGCGACCAGCTCGTTATGCCCGCCGCGCTCGACGATGACCCCGTCCACAATGACCACGATCTCGTCGCAGTGCCGCACCGTGGACAGGCGATGGGCGATGGCCAGGGTGATGCGGTCGCCGCGCAGATCCTTCAGGTTGTTCTGGATGATCTCTTCGGTGCGCGTGTCCACGCTGGACGTGGCCTCGTCCAGGATCAGAAATTCCGGGTCGCGCAGGATGGCCCGCGCCAGAGAGATGCGCTGGCGCTGGCCACCGGACAGCTTCGTGCCCCGGGCTCCGACCAGGGTCTCGTAACCTAAAGGCAAGGCGTCGATGAACTCCTCGGCCCCGGCCATGCGCGCGGCCTGGCTGATATCCCTGGCCGTGGCCAGCGGCGTGCCCAGGCGGATGTTCTCGGCCACGGTGCCGTGGAAAAGATAGGCCTCCTGCGAGACATAGCCGATGCGCCCGCGCCAGGAATCGAGGGAGATGGAGGACAGGGGGCGGCCATTGACCACGATTTCGCCGTCCAGCGGATCATAATAACGCAGCATGAGCTTGGCCAGAGAGCTCTTGCCCGCGCCCGTGGGGCCGACGACGCCCAGCACCCGGCCCCGCCTGAGATCAAGGTTGATGCCGCACAGCACCCGCCCACGCTCCGGATAGGCAAAACTGACCTCGCGCACCTCGACATGTTCGAGCTCCCCTTCCAGCGGCGTGGATTTGGCCTGATCGCGCATCGTGGGGATGGTGTCGAAAACCTCGTTGATGCGCAGGGCCGAAGCCTCGGATTGCTGGATCTGGTTGATGAGCATGCCAAAAACAAAGAGGGGCAGAATGAGACGCATGGCCATGAGCACGAAGGTGGTGAAATCGCCCACGCTGGGACCGATCCCGGCAAAGGTCATCCATCCGCCCACCCCGATCAGCAGACCATAGCCCAGGCCGGCCACGCCGTAGAGCAAGGGAATGAAGCGCGCCCGTTCGCGGGCCGCGAGGATGGCGGCGTCGCGGTATTCCTCGGAACGCAGACGGATGCGGCCGGTCTGATGATCCTGGGCCGAATAGGCCTGGATCACGTTCATGCCCTGCAGGTTGTTTTCGAGGATGGCGTTGATGTCGCCCACGGCCTGCCGCGCCTTGCGGTACTGCGGCGCGACGCGGGTGGCGAAAAAGCGCACGGCCCAGATGGCGATGGGCATGGGCGCGAGAAGCAGCAGCGCAAGATGGTAGTCCAGCCAAAAGAGGATGCCGTAAACCCCGGTGAAGGTGATCAGGAGGCGCACGATGCTGGTCGAGGTGTCGGAAAAGAAGCGCTCCAGATTGTCCACATCCCCGGCCAGCACGGCCATGATGTCCCCGATCTGGCGTGATTCGAAGTAGGACACATCGAGTTTCTGGACATGGGTGTACAGCTCCACGCGCAGGTCATGACGAATCCTCTGCGCCGTGGCGTCCAACGTGTAGTCGCTGACACTCTGGAAGATGGCCAGCCCCGCGAACGTGCCCAGCACCAGCAGTCCGGCCCAGGCAAATTCAGCCGGCACAAGAGGCTTCCCGTCCCGCAGGGCCACAGAGACCGTATCCACAACCCGGCCAACCACGATCATGGGCAGCAGGTCGAAAAACCGGGCTGCGGCATTGGCCGCAAGGCCCAGAACAATCCGGTGCGCATGAGGACGGGCAAAGCGCACCAGCCGCCAGAGCGAGCGGCCAAGAGCGCGGGTGTTTTCATTTTTCATGCAGTATCCCCTTGTCATGTTGCACTGGGTGAAAAGCTCCCGCCGCAGGTCGACGCAACAGAGCTTCATATCCAATGTGCATGCCATCTACTCCATTCTGCCATACCGACCAACGCATTTTGATTATGCCTTAAAAGACATATCTGACATTATTGACTAAAATTTTCACAAAACATATCAGGCGAGACATAATTCTTCTTCCATGTCGCCGGATCCGAACACCAACCTTTCACTACCGAGGATTTCCATGACACGACTCCTGTTGGCCATCCCGCTGCTCCTCGCTCTAGCCGGAGCTCAACAAACCTTTGCCGCAGACCCGGAATATGCCCTGGGCGAAATTGTCGTCACCTCCGAAAAGGCCGGCGTTGTTGACGTAACCAATGTCGCCGAAGTCACGACCGAGGACATCGAGACCCGCGGCGCAACCACCTTGAACGAGGCCATCGAGATGTTGCCCGGCGTGTACATCCGTACCGCCGCCGACGGCACCCCACGCATCGACATCCGCGGTTTCCGCACACGCCACATCAAGTTGCTCATCAACGGAGTTCCTTTCCAGTCCACCTATGACGGACAGTTCGACCCGGCCTCCATCCCGGCCGAGAACATCGCCCGCATCGTCCTGACCAAGGGCGCCAGTTCCGTCCTCTACGGCGCAGGCGGCACGGCGGCCGTCATCAACATCATCACCAAGGGCGGCGACCAGGGCATGCGCGGTTCCGTGGGCGCGCGGGCCGGGGAGATCGATTCCTATCTGGGCAAGGCTGCCCTGTCCGGCGGGAACGAAAAGGGGTTTTTCTTCGGTAGCGTGAGCAGTCTCAATTCCGGAGCATATCCGGTTTCCGGCGACTTCGACCAGAACGAAGTGCAGGACTCCGACACGCGTGAAAACAGCGACCGGGACCGCGACAGCGTCTTCTTCAACGGCGGCTACAACATCAGTGACAGCACCAAACTTGGCGCAGTCTTCTCCTACAGCGGCGGCAGCTACGGCAAACCGCCGTCCGTCATCACCGACAACAATGATCCCTTTGGGAAGACGGCCAAATTCGAACGCCTTGAGGACTACAGCGAGTTGGCCTCCCAGTTCAACCTGCGCCACGAGTTTGATTTTCCCCTGTCACTCGACACGGCGGTGTACGCAAACCAGCGCAATGAACTGACCAAATCCTATGACGATGATTCTTACAGTTCCATGGACGCCAGCGGCTCGTCCAAGAGCGACTCCACGAGCACCATAGCCGGTGCGCACATGCGCGCCAGTTACGATTTCGATGCATACGGCGTTCTGACTACAGCCCTGAACGGAGAAAACCAAGGCTGGGAAGAAACCGGGTTCACCAAAAAGAAGAAGGGTGAGACACTCATCGATACGGACAAGAACCTGCAGGAATACTCCGCCGCCCTGGAGTACACCATCACACCCATCGACCAGGTAACCCTGGTGGCTGGCAGCGGCTACGTGGCCCAGACTGGTCCAGAATCGGAAACCGCCACAGACTGGACCTACCTCCTCGGCGCGAGCTACCGCCCCTTCGATGGCACGACCATCTCGGCCAATCATGCCCGCAAGGTGCGTTTCGCCTCCATCCGCAACCTCTTTGACGCCACCTCGGGCAACGAGGAGCTGGATCCTGAAATCGCCCGCCATTTCGAGATCGGGCTGGACCAGGAGCTGCCCTTCAAAACCGTTTTCACCGGCGCCGTCTTCAAGACATACGCCGAGGACCTCATCGAGAAGGACAACGTCACCGAGATCTATGAAAACTATGAGGATTATCTTCTCCAAGGCTTCGAAGTGGGCCTGGAGAACAGGTTCTTCGACTCCTTCTGGGCCAGGACCAGCTATGGTTACCTGCACACCGAGGACAAGTCCGACGATTCCGAGCGCGACGAACTGCAGTACAGACCCCGCGACACCGTGACCGTGGAGGCGCAGTACACCTGCCCCTTCGGAACGGCCCTGTACGCAGGGGTCAGGTATGTGGCCAACCAGTACACCTACAACGATGATGCGACCATGAAGAAGCGCATGGACGACTTCACCGTGGTCGATCTCAAATTGAGTCAGTCTTTTCTGGAAAAGACCCTGGACCTTTACGCAGGCGTGAACAACCTCTTCGACGAGGACTATGAGGAAAGCTACGGCTTCCCCCGTCCCGGACGGACCCTGTACTGCGGTTTCGATTACTTCTTCTGATGAGCCTCACTCTGAAAAATGTCAGCGCGGCCGGTTTCGCCGGCCCGCTGTACTCCGGGGTCGACCTCGACATCGGCCCCGGAGAATGTGTCTGCATCACCGGCCCCACCGGCAGCGGCAAATCCACCCTGCTGCGAACCATGGCCGGGCTGCACGACCCCGGTCCGGTCGGCCTCGCCCTCCTGGATGGGCAACCCCTGTCAGAAGCCCTTCCCGGACGCATCGGCCTCATCCTGCAAAACCCGGACACGCAGCTCCTCTGCCCTGACGTCGGTTCCGAACTGGCCTTCGGACTGGAGAACCTGCGCGTGCCGCCGAGCGAGATGACCGGCCGCATGCTGCGGGCCATGTCCCGCGTCGGGATCGACGCTGCCGAACTGCCTCTGGATCGTCCCGTAGGCACGTTATCCGTCGGTCAGAAGTACAAACTCCTCCTGGCGGCAATGCTGGTAATGGAGCCTGCCATAGTCCTCTTTGACGAGCCCTGTGCCCAGCTCGATCAGTCAGGCATCGCGGCCCTCAATGCCATTCTCGAACATTTTCTGGCCGTCGGAGGAAGCGTGGTGCTGTGCGAGCACGACCCAGCCCCACTCAAGGCCATCCAGCGCATCCTCGGCATCGCCGACGGCACGCTGCGAAACACCGCCAACCCGGCTCCGATTCCCCTGCCAAGACCCCGCCCTCTCGCCAAAACATCAGTCACGGCGAGCCTTTCGGCCGCCTGCCTGGAACTGGGCGACAGGATCATCTGGGACAATCTGAATTTCACGCTGCAGAAAGGCGAAATCGCCATCATCCACGGCGGCAACGGCGTGGGCAAGACCTCGCTCCTGCGCTGCCTGACGGGCTTTCAGGCGTTGTCATCGGGGTCTGTCGAAGTCCTGGGCCAGCATCCCGCTCCGGCGAAACTGAGAGGGCGAATCGGCCTGCTGGTCCAGAACCCAGCCCGGCAACTGACGGCCGACACGGTCCTGGAGGAAGTGTCCTTTCCACTGGGCTACCGGAAGCTGCCCAAGGCGCACCGCGTCAAAATGGCCGAAGGCATCCTGGACGGTCTCGGTCTGACTTCCCTGGCGCATCGTCCGCCGTTCCTGCTGAGCCACGGGGAGCAGCATCTCGTGGCGCTGGCGTCGGTCCTGGCCGTGGAGCCAGAACTGCTCCTGCTCGACGACCCCTTCGTGGGTCTCGACCCCTCCGGCACGGCCCGGATCTGGGGCATCCTGCACACGCTCAGCCAAGCCGGAACCTCCGTCGTCTGCACCCTGCACCGAAGACCTGCCACGCATGGGGCGCACAGCATTCATCTGCTTGAGTGCACGGGGTTGAGCACATGCTGAGTGGCGCATCCCGACACACTTCACGGGTCAGTCAGACCCATCTCTTGGCCCGCATTTCTGCAGCCTTCGGCCTCTCCCTGGCCGCCATGCTATGGCACGGCCCCTGGAGCCTGACCGCCCTGACCCTGGGCACGGCAGTCTTGGCAACGGCTGTCGGAGCGCATCGGCACCCCTGGAAACGATTTGTCCTGGTCTTCATCTGGCAGGTCGCGCTGGTCCTGGCTCTCTATTTGCTTCGTTACGGGCCGCAGAGCCTGCCGGAAGGGCTGCGAGTCGCGTCCAGACTGGTCCTCCTTGTCCTGCCCGGCGTGCTGCTGATGAGAACGACACACCACGGCGACATGGCCCGTCTGCTGGTGCGCGTGCTGCCGGCACGCATGGGCTTCGTGCTCTCGACCTGCGTCTTCTTCTTCCCCACCCTGTGGGGAGTGACGGTACAAACCTATGAAAGCCAAGTGCTGCGCGGGGCCCGTATCCTGCCGCGCGAACTTCTGAACCCCGTCAACTGGGCCACGCTGGTGCGCGTCATCTGTCTGCCGGCCATCGCATCCAGCCTGGCCCTGGCGCGGGACATAGCCCTGGCCGCCCACTGCCGTTGGTACGGGCTGCATCCCGAGCGCACCGTCTGGCCCGGTCACAACCCGAAAAACACAACCGGAGAGCCCCGTGCGTAACCACATGTTCGGCTTCACCCTTCAGGAATCACTCTTCCTGGGCTTTTGCTCACTGCTGATCCTTTCCACCAAACTTCTCTTGCGCCTGCATCTCAAGGTTCCGGGCCATTCCATGTTCTTCCTCATCCTGTTCCTGATGCTTGCGGCCCTGTGTGTCCGCAAGCCATGGAGCGCGACCATGGCGGCGATCATGGCCGGCCTCTTGGGCATGTTCACGGGCAGCGGCAAACTGGGGCCTCTGGGGCTCGTCAGCTATATGCTGCCCGCCCTGGTTGTGGACTTCTGCGTCCCATTCCTGCAACACAGCCGCAAAAGCCTCCTGGCCTTCGCCTGCGTCGGATTCCTTGCGGCCGGTGCCCGAATCCCGGTTTCGCTGTTTTCGGATTGGATGGTCGGCATGGACCTGCAGGTGCTGTTCATGAACACCGCCATCAAGACTGGCGGCGGCATGATCTTCGGCGCCCTGGGCGCCCTGCCCGTGCCTACCCTGCTGACCAAGCTGGAAGCCCGCGGACTTCTCCCCACCAATTCAACAAATTCAGGAGTTGCATCATGAAGCTGATGATCTGCATGGACGACACGGACAATCTGGAATCCAAGGGCACCGGCTGGCTGGTGGAAGACGCGTGCCGCGAGATGACGGCCATGGGGTGGGGACGGTATTCCATGATTTCCAGGCATCAGCTCTTCGTGCACCCGGACATTCCCTATACCTCGCACAACAGCTCCATGGTCTTTACGGCAGACACGGATGTGCCGGGTGAAACGTACGCCAATTTTCTGAGCGCCTATCTGGAAAAAAACAGCGCGCCAGGTTCCGATCCGGGTCTGTGCATTGCGCATGAACCGGCGAACGGAACCAGGGAAGCCCTTGTCTCCTTTGGGCTGCGCGCCAAGAAGGAGGTCCTGACCAAGGACGAGGCCTACGCCCTGGCACGCACACTCGGCGTGCACCTGTCCGAACACGGAGGAACGGGCGGCGGGATCATCGGGGCATTGGCGGGCATAGGACTGCGGCTGTGGGGCAATGACGGCCGCTTCCGGGGCTGGTTCCACCTTGGCCGGGACGGAGAAATCGTGAGCGCGGACAAGCTTCTGGCCTTCGAATCAGTGGAGACCATCCGCACACCGGACGGGTCGGCGGTCCCGGACGACGCGCACATCGCCATCTCCGACCAGCTCAAGACGATATGCATGAACGGACGCTCGACGCTCCTCGTCCACCCGGCGGGCAGCGACGGGGTGCACAGGGTGCTTTGCAAGCAGGAGCTCAAAAGATACTGAAGCCGCAACTTCGGCCACGACCGTCGATACAACCGAGGGAACGGGAGCATGTCATGTTCCCCTTTTCTTGCACGTGTTCACAGGAAGAGACATCGGTCCGAGAAGCAAGCTGAACGCAAATGCTCGAACAACAACGCTCGTTACAAAAATGGATCCGTGACACAAAGCAAGGTGATGGATAACGCATTTAATCTTGCTTAAATTAATTTTACTTTCACAATGTCCTTCTGGTTATTTTCAAGATAAAGATTAACAAGATAAGCCAAAGCTAAACTTGACCCCTTTTCTTCCAGTGAATATGCGTTGACGGCCTTGGAAAAAATGGGTCGACAGGCCCGAATGTCCGCGACTCGGAGCAGGGTGGAACCCTTTTTACTGCCCGATCTCCCCAAAACGCCAGCCGTTCACGACACCGCAACCGGGAAGCCCATGCCGCGATCCGCCACGTACCAGACTCCCTTCGGCCAGATGCGTTGCCCTCTGTGGGGATTCATTCTTTTCTGGGCCGTCGTCGGCCTGTTCTGCCTGTGGGGAATATGGGGAGGGAGCCTGGCTACATGGGACGAAGGTCTGACGGCTGAACGCTCCCGCGAGATGTTCCGTCAAGGGTGGTCCAGACCGTCCACAAATTCGGCCAGCCGGACTTCAATAAGCCCCCCCTCTATTACTGGATGGCCGCAGCCGGTTTTTTCCTCTTCGGTCTCGGCGAATTCGCCGCGCGCTTGCCGTCGGCCCTGATGGGACTGGCTTGCATGGTCGTTGTCTACCGACTGGCCAGGGGGTATGGGGCGGACAAGTCTGGCGGTCTTCCTGCTCGCCGCAAGCGCCCCCTGGCTCAACCTGAGCCGCGAAGCGCTGCTGGACAGCGGCATGACCCTATCCATGCTGCTGGGCCTGTGGGCCTTCGCCTTCCACCCGCGGCCGATACCGGGCGCGATCCTGGCCGGGACGGCCCTGGCCTTTGGGTTCTGGCTCAAGAACCCCGGCGTGCTCATGATCCTGCCGGCCATGTCCGCCCACTCGTGGACCGGCGGACGGCGGGAGTACCGGCGTCTGACGCATCACCGAAGGAATCCCTGTGCAGAACCCCACTCCCTGACAAGGGACCGCTCACAGGGTCAGGATGCATCCGTCGCGCCTCGGCATCGACGCCTGTCCCAATTGGCATTCTGCGGAAATATGGTGTTGAATATGAGATCCGGTAAAGGCCGCGCCCGTGGCCAGGGCCACATGCCCCGCGCCGACGACGTGCAGAACGGTCGGATTGATCACAGGTTCAGCGAAGACAAGCAGGTCGTCCCCTTCCAGACTGAAGATGTCCACGCATCACCTCTCACTTATGTCCTGCCGCCATCATCTCCTGCAACTGTTGCTGGAGTTCCTGGATCTGCTGCAGATAGGGTGCGGCAGTGCTTTGCTTCTGCTCGGGAGGCAGATCGCTGTCCATGATGTTCTTGACCTTGTCCATAAGCAGGAAGATATTGCCACGATCCAGATCAACTATCACTGCAAGCAAGAATCGTTCTTTTTCTTCCTTATGCAGGGTCAATGTTCAGTTGTACGCCTCGCGCTCACTCCAACAGCGCATGAAGCATCTGTGCGCTGGACGGAATAAAGCGCCGCGTCAGGGCGCGGCTGAGCACGGCGGTAGCCCAATGGGTTCTTTCCGGAGTTGTGACGCGGCGAACGCCGCACGTTCCATATCCTTGACGTGAAAAGCGGCGCGTGTTGAATTCAGGAGATCATCGACCCTGCAACTAGGAAACCCACGCATGCGCCCGATCCCCAAGCGCCCCATCCGTCCAGGCGGACTGACCCTGCTCTGCCTCGCCAGCAGCGTGATCCTGCTGCTCATAAGCCAGGCACCCTTTTTCGAGGGGCCGGGAGGCCTCGCGCTGATCATCCCCTGGCTGGTAGTGCTGGTCCTGCATCTGATCCTTGGGCCCGTGGCGTTATATGCATCCTGGAAGCAAGGGCCGTCGCTGGCCGCCCCCCTCATCTACATCTACTTTCTGGTCTTTGCAGGGGTCCATGCCTGGCTGTTCATCCACGGTTCGGGACTCGACCGGGAGGTGCAGAACGTCTGGCGGCGCCACTCCAACCCCCTTGAAGCGCAACTGCACGCCACGCTGCAGGAGTTCGAGATGCAAAAGGCCGCCGGCAAGGCGCCTGACCCGGCCAAAGCCGCCGTGGCGGTGCAATTCGTACGACGCGGGGCGGACAGCAATTACGGGGATCTGCACGGCAAGCCCTTTCTGCTCCGCGCCTGCGCCCTGGGCCTGGACGAACTGGCCATGGCCATGCTGCAACAGGGGGCCGATGCGCGCGCCGCTGACGGCTCAGGGATGACCCCCCTGCACGCCGCGGCGGCGGAGAATTCGCCGGGAGTGGTCAAAGAACTGCTGCGCCTGGGCGCGTCGCCCGATGCCCGCGACGCCTGGGGAAACACGCCGCTCATCCTGGCCGTGCGGGCCGGAAGGATCGACAACGCTACGGCCCTGCTGGCGCACAAACCCGATGTGGATGCCCCGGACCAGAACCGTCAGACCCCGCTGCTGGAGGCCGTCGTCCGCAACGATGCGCCCATGGCCCGGACCCTGCTGCAGGCCGGGGCCGACGCCAACGGACGTGACCTGCAAGGTCGCTCCGTGCTGGAAGTGGCCGCCGGACAGGCGAATCAGGACATCGCGCGGTTCCTGCTGAAACATGGAGCCGTGCTCAATGCGCCCGCTCATGGGCACGATCTCCCGCTACGGGAGGCGCTGCAGAGGGGCCGGCTGGACGATGCCGAAGCGCTGCTGCGCATCGGCGCGGACGTGAACGCGACCACCACCGGAGGGGACTCGCTCCTGTCCGAGGTAGCCGGGTTTCATGTCAGCTACAGCGGAGGCATGGCGGGCAAGCATGATCTCCTGGCGTGGCTCCTGCGGCATGGCGCAGACCCGGAAGGCCGCGACAGGCGGGGACGCACCCCGCTCCAACTCGCGTCAGGAATGGCCGACGAGGAGAGCGTCCGCCTGCTGCTGCAGGCCGGAGCCAAGCCCTGAGTGCCAGCAACCAGCCGAGGAAGGCACTCAAACGCCGGAAGCGGGACCTTGGCGCTTTTCAATCCCTCGGTTCCACATCAAAAATGAAGGCGGCGCTCACTCGGGCCGCCGCCTGTTCCAATAAACCATCAAGGTGTTGAACATGAATACAGTTGTTTCGGAACCCATTGTGGTCATGCCCGTGGCTCGCAAGGATGGCTCGTACGCCCTGCGCCTGTGCCTCAGCCAGGGAGAGCTTTCCATCGGCATGATGAAGCGCGTCATGGACGTCATGACCGCATACGGTCTGCCCACGCTGCGGGCCACCACCGGCCAGCGCATGAATCTGGAAGGGATTCCGAAGGATAAGTTGGACGAGATCGTTAACGCGCTGGGCACTGCCGTCGAGAAATGTCCGCCCGGCGTTTCCGTGTGTCCTGGAAGCGCTGAGTGCAGATACGGCCAGCAGGAGACGCGGGAACTGGGGAGAAAGCTGACAAGCCTGGTCAAGGAAAACGGGCCGTACCCGTTCAAGGTCAAAAGCGGCGTATCTGGCTGCAGTTTTGGCTGCGGACTCAGTTTTGTGCGCGACATCGGTCTGGTCGGCAAAAGCACGGGGTGGGATCTCTATTTCGGTGGTTCCGCAACGTCCAATCCCGGCCCTGGAGTAGCACTCGGGAAAAAGCTCCATGAAGACGAAGTATTGGACCGCGTGCGCCAAGCTTTGGCTTTTTATAAGGAAAACGGCAAAAAAGGCGAACGCATCGGCAGTATGGTCCGCCGCCTCGGTCATGAAGCCGTTGCCGAAAGCCTGAAATAGCATGGGCTTGAGCCTTTGAAAGCCTGAGCCTCAAGAACACCGCAGTGGTCATGGGATTGAAGGGGCGTGTCGACAGGAACAGAAACGGAAAAATTCAACGCTCCCGTTTATTGCGCTGACAATTCACGAAAATTCATCACCTCCACACAAAGCCCATCCCGTCCAGTCCGCACCACGTTCACGCAACCATAATCCTGCCCCAATCGGAAGAGATTCTCCAGAGGCATGCCCAGGATGCGGCACAGCAGCACCCGATTGACGCCGCCGTGGGCGACGATGGCCTGCGGGGAATTGGATTTTGATAGAGTCTCGAAGGCGGCCCAGACCCGGCGCTCAACGTCGGCGAAACTCTCGCCGCCCGCAGGCCGGAACCCGGCCAGATCAAGGCCCCTGGCCTCGTAATCGCCGGGAAAGCGTTCCCGCACCTCATCCACCGTCAAGCCCTCCCAAACGCCAAGTCCTATCTCGCGCAGATCCGGCACGACTTCGGGCCGAAGCCCAAGCGCCGAGCCGACAATGCCCGCGCTCTCCACGCAGCGGGAAAGCGGGCTGCACAGCAGCCGCGACACCCCTTTACCGACAAGATAATCCGCCACCTGACGCATCTGCTTGCGGCCACGATCCGTCAGCGGCAGTTCGGTTTGACCGACGAAACGGCGCGGCGAGGACTGCGTGATTTCGCCGTGGCGAATGAGGTAAATCTCGCTCAAGGCAGCACCCCTTCCAGAATCTCCTCAATTCCCCGGCCACAGGACCGTTCCACCAAGTCACGCAAGGCCAGGGCGTTGTTCATGCGCCCGCGAATGGCCAGGCAGGCATGCGCGTCCAGACTGTAGAGAGCCAGCTTTTCCCCGAAGCGCTCCTCCACGCCGACGCGCCTGTCGCAGCGCACCAGCTTGTCCGCCAGACAGACCACTTCCTTTTCCGTGAGCCCGCCTGAGGCCGGGGGCGGAACATCGCGGTGGCTGGCCACAATGGGCGCGAGTCGGGAGAGGCCCAGTCCGACGAGCATCTCGCCCCCCCGCGCCTCGTGCGCAGGCTGCCCCTTGCCGATATCGTGCATCAGAGCGGCGTTATGAATCAGCTCCAGATCAAGTACCCCGCCATGGCGGCACAACGCCTCACCCAGACACACCGCCACGCGGGCCACGGCCAGACCGTGTGCCAAGCCACGCTCGGGCATGGACAAGCGGGCCAAGGCCAGAGCTTCGCCTTGCTCACCGATGTCAAGGCGTCCGGCGCGCCGAACAAGACCGGAAAAATCCTCGGGTGTATCCGCGTCGAGCAGAATTCCCCGGTCCCAGACAGGCACATCCAGGGACGGACAGATTTCGAGAAGACTTTTCAGGCCCCCCTGGCCGTCATGGCCCAGAATTTGAGGGATGAGACTGGCAGGGATAAGCGGCGGATGCCCGCGCTCGCCCTCGAAACACGGATAGGTGATGAGCCCGTCATAGGCATCGATCAGAGCTCTGATTGTCGCCGGACGGACCAGCGGGACGTCCACGGGCAGGATAAAAAAGGCGTCCAGACCGGACAGCTGGGACAGTTCAAAAAAGCCGGCCACCGCCACGCAGACGGAGGAGAACATGCCCAGCTCATACCGGGCGTTGTGCATGGACGAAATTTCAAGTTTCTCAACTTCTACTTGAACTTCCGGTGCGCGATGACCGGTCACGACCACAATGTCCAGCACGCCCGCCTCCCGGAAATTCCGGACGCAATGCGCGAGCACGGACTGCCCCGCCAGCTCCATGAGCGGCTTGAAATCCCCCATGCGCGAGGAAAAACCGGCCGCCAGGATGACCGCACCGAACCTTGGCCCGTATTCGTCCTGCATCACCTGCCAATCCCCGCCCGCTCGCCAATCATCTCGGCCACGATGCTAACCGCGATCTCCTCTGGAGTATCCGCGCCGATGGACAGGCCAATGGGACAAAAAACACGGTCCAGGTCTGCCTGGGTGTATCCGGATTCCAGCAGCGAGCGGTACACAGCGTCGCGCTTGCTGCGGCTGCCGATCATGCCGATGTAGCGAGCTCCGGTTTTCAGGGCCTGGGCCAGGACGTCACGGTCGTGCAGATGGCCACGGGTGACGATGACCACGAAATCATCAGCCCCAAGCTCGCTCAGACAGCCGTCAAAGCTCTCAAGCACCCGCACTTCGCGGGCCTCGGGATAGCGCTCCTCGCTTGCGAACTCGGCCCTGTCGTCCATGACCACCACCTCGAACCCGGCAAAGGCCGCGACCTTGGCCGTGGCCAGTGCCACATGCCCCGCCCCGACGAGGTGCAGAACGCTCGCATTGATCACAGGCTCGGCAAAAACGCGCAGGTCGTCCCCTTCCAGGCTGAAGGACTGGCGGGCCTTGGGCGCCTTGCGGATGAACTCCTCGGCCAGCGCGTCGGGCAGATTCATTCCTTCCAGCCCCTCCCGTGCGCTCCAGACATCCAGGATGGGACTCTCTTCCCCGGACATGACGGTGATGAGCACGGGCCGCTCGCCCTGGCTGCGCAGTCGATCCAGCCTTTGAAAAAATTGAAGCTGATCCGGCGTGACGCGCTGCAGGAGAACACGCACCGCCCCGCCGCAAACCATGCCTGCATCCGCGGCCTTGGTCGCGGTCATGTCGAAGGACAGGAACCGATGCGATTCCTCGCCTTCCAGAAGCTTTCCGGCCATGGCCATGCATGCCCCTTCCACGGCCCCGCCGCCTACGGAACCACGTATCGACCCGTCCGGGAGGACCAGCATCCTGGCCCCCGATGTGCGCGGAGCCGAGCCGGAGCTCTCGACGATGCCGCAAAAAACGGCATTGCGTCCCTGTTCCAGGGTGACGATCAGGTCCTGCAATATCTCTTTCATGGTCTGCTCCCGCGTTGGTCAAAAAGTGTGCGCTTCACGGTGTGTGAAGGAGAAAAGGACGAGACCCGCAGCATGGGACCAAGTCTCAAGCCCCCTTGCGCCAGGGCCGAAGCGATGGCCGGGACCTTTGCAAGTGTCAGGGGAATTTTGAGGTCCACGAACTCATGCCCCGCTCTGGCCAGGAATTCAATGCCGAGCAGGTCATACCCGTTTGAGTGACCCAATGTGGCCCGGTAGTCCAGCAGTCCGTCCAGAGCGAAAAGAGCGTCATCCAGATCCTGGCTGGTCACGCTGAACCCGCCCACAAGGCGGCACGCGATCCGCCGCCCCTGGATGGCGCACAGCCGCGCCGTGACGCCGCCGCAGGCGCACGGCTGCGTGATAAGCGCCGCCAGATCTCCCGTGCGGTAGCGCACAAGCGGCATGGCCTGGCGACCGAGCGTGGTCACCACCACCTCGCCCGCTTCGCCATCGAGCAGGGGCTGCCCCGTTTGCGGGTGCACAATCTCCACCAGCAGGTCGGATTCGCGCAGATGGCAGCCGTCGTGAGCTCCGCATTCCACCCCCCCGCCCAGCCCGGTCTCCGTGGTCCCGTAGTGCAGGAAGGTTTCACAGCCGCAGGCCTCTTCTATGCGGGTCCTGAGCATGGGCGGGGCATAGTCCGAACACAGCAGCATGCTCCGGATCAGGCCATGCGGGAGCGCATACGCCAAAGCCAGAAGATGCTGGGGCAGGCCGACGACACATGAATAGCCTTTAGTCCGAATCAGCTCCGCCAGCGTTTCCCAATCCGTCGGCGGCCAGTACCCGGCGCAGCGCACCCCGCCTTGCCCGAGGGCCTGCAGAAGCAGGGCTCCGGTGCTGTCCGGCTGGGTAAAAGGCAAGAGGGCCAGCACGTTGTCCAGGGGAGTGATGAGACTCAGCATGCCGTGCAGAAAAAAATCCACCGTCGCGGCCAGATCATCATGCGTGAAATGCAGACGCTTGGGCGATCCTGTGCTGCCCGAAGTCTGCAGAGTGATGATGCGGGCCACCTCGCTCTGGGATACGCAGACAAGACGCGGGCCATGAGCTGCAAGCTCGGCGCTGGTCAGCAGGGGCAGCCGGGACAGATCCGCAGAGGTGCGCAGGGAGCCGGGATCAAATCCGGCCAGCCGCTCCCGGTACCACGGACTTTTGGCGCAGGCATGCTCCACGGTCCGCCGCAGGCTCGCCATCTGCGCCGCTTCCAGGCTCAAGCGGTCCAGAGGCAATGACAAACCCAGCCGCCGGGCGGTCAGGGCATCCACGGACGTGCACTTCACTCCCGCCCCCGGTACAGGGAGCGGCCGTTCCGGCTCGTCAAATTGAAGGCGCAAAAAGGAATGAGCCGCCCGTCGGGCTGGGCCACATGGATGCAGCATCCTTGCAGGCGCTCCAGGTTGAGGCTCCAGGCATCCTGAAAGGCCATGGCCGAAATGGTGAAGGAATGCGTCCTGGCGCGGGCCAAAAAACGGTCCAGGTCATTGTCGGAAGGGGGAGCGAGAGAAATGCGGGGCTCGGCCCCGCGCCCCGCAAGGGGCTCGGCCCCTTGACCCGTTAATGGGGGGGATGACGGGTGGAAAGGCGGTGTCAAAGGCGCGGACCACTGGCGGGCCGTGACGCCGATGGATTTGAGCGCCCCGGCCTCGGCGGATTTGGGCGTGCAGTCGCAGGACGCGCTGCCAAGACGCACGAAGCTGCCGTCCTCGCTGGTAATGAACTTGCCCGAGAAGGAGCACAGGGCGTGCTCGCAGCCCGGAGGCAGAAAATCAGACGCCTTGACCGCGCCGCCGCTCTGAACCTCAAGGCCGGTCATGAGCTCGGGCAGAGTGACATGGTCCGGGGTAAAATCTTCGGGATAGCGCCCGAAGTAGCTCATGGGCTGAAAATGCACCCCGCGCACATGCGGCTGGCGTTCCAGTCCGAAACGCACGATGTCCCAGAGCTGATCGACGTTCACACCACGCGCTACGGTCGGCACGAGCACGATGCCGAGGCTCGCCTTGGAAGCATGCCCAATGGCTTTCTTTTTGACCTCAAACAGATCCCGGCCGCGCATGGCGCGAAAGACCTCGTCACGCACGCCGTCGAACTGCAGAAAAATGGACGACAGCCCGGCCTCTGCCAATTTTCCTGCCAACGCAGGATCTTCGGCCAGCCTGAGGCCGTTGGTGTTGAGCTGCACAAAGCCAAACCCGGCCCTCTTGGCCAGCCGCACGATATCCGGCAGATCCCCCCGCACCGTGGGTTCACCGCCGGACAGCTGCAGGTTGCAGCCGCCGGTGCGGGCCATGGTCTGGTCGAACATGCGCCCCAAGGTGGCCATATCCGGGTCTGCCCCCGTGCCCCCGCTGTCAGCGAAGCAGACCGGGCAGTTCAGGTTGCAGCGCGAGGTGATCTCCACCAGCGCCGTGCAGGTCCGCTGGGCATGGCGCGCGCAGAGGCCGCAATCATACGGGCATCCCTGGCCGCCCTCTTCGCGCATCCCGCCGCCAAAGGGGATCTTGGGCCGCACCCAGCTGGAGAAGGCCGGTTCCCCACGCCAGACCACGGTCGAAAACTCCCCGTGCTCGGGACACCGCTTCACCATCCGCACAACATCCCCGTCCCGCAGCAGTTCGCCCACCACCCGGTTCAGGCACTCCGGGCACACGCTCTCAACCGGACCCAATACCTTATTCATGAACATCGCTCGAAGGATCGAACCCATTTTCCACCAGAATGGTCATGGCCTTGCCATAGCATTCCGAGACCAGCCCGCCGCAGATGGACGCATCCGGCTTGCCATCGGACACGATGCTGGAACAGTTGATGCCGCCAAACCGCCCCGTGGCGTACTCCTCGAACCAATCGGCCAGTTCGGTCAGCATGAGGGGCAAGCGGTCATGAGCTTCCTGGTCGGCGACTCCCTTGCCCGCATAATAGGCAACAAGGCACGCCGCCCCAGTAAAGGCCCCGCACGCGCCCCCCGTGGACGAAAACCCGACACACAGGCCGGACATGGCCCGGATGAGACCGGGATTTTCCAAGCCCTGCATCTCCAGGGCCAGCTGCAGCACGATCTGGGCACAACAGAAGCCCTGACTGTGCAAACGCAGGATATCGAGATCGTATTCGTTCATATTGGCCTCGTGATGTTCAAGAGTACACTCTTCCATTCATCGCCCCGGCACTCCAAAGCGCCAAGGCCGGGGCGGGGTGGTCCGTTCATGGCTCGTCGACTGTCTGACTGAGCCAGGCATCGTTTGGTTATCCGTCGCCTTCCGTCCTGAAGAAGCCGACCGACCTGCACGCGACGGAGAACCAGTACGAGGCCCGCGAAGGAGTTTCGGCGCGTCATGAACGGACCGCCCCGTCCCGGCCGTCTCACGAACAAGCTCTCCCGCACGCCTCCTCTTCATCTCTTCGCGGCATGCGCCGTCATCAAAAACAGCCCCGGCCTTGTCGCCCTGGACGCATCGCAAGCGGCCGTGGCCAAATCCGGGTCACCGGTCACGGCCTGCCAGAAGCCGTACAGGGAGCCGTGCCTGAACACGAAATCGGCGGCGGTCTTCTTCAAAAGTTCCGTATGGTCCTCCACCACATCAATCTCGAACCCAGCCCCGGCCACCTGCTCCATCACCGTCTGCAGGTCCGTTGCCTGCGCAAAGCAGCAGCGCACGGGCCACTCCCCGGCCCTGTACCCACGGGCGTATATGTCGGCCAGAGCAAGCATTCCACCGGGCCTCAAGACCCGCAAAAACTCCACCAGCACCCGCTCCTTGTCGGTCAGATTCCACGCGCACTCGCACAGTACCAGATCCAGGCATCCATCAGACAAAGGCAGTTCCGCCAGATCGGCCCGCGCGACCTTCAGCTTCCTGCCACTGGATTCACGCAGAAAACCGGCATTCAGGTCCAGCCCCACGGCCCGCGCGCCATGCTCCTCAAGCAGGACCAAGCTCGCCCCGCATCCGCACCCGGCGTCGAGGACCAGAGCGCCCCGCAGCGGCCCTGCCAGCTCCAGCATGCGCCGGGTCAGCTTCTCGCCACCCGGACGCAGAGCCCGGCCCAGGCTCGCCCTGACCGGTGCGGAGGCATAAAGCTCACTTGTCCTCAAGCAACTGCTCCACTTCGAAGATCCGCCCCAGGGCCAGCTCTTCGTAAACAAACGCGGCCCCGCATTTCGGGCAGACCGGAAGCTCCACATGAAAGACCTGGCCAAGATACGCGAGTTCGACCTTACCGGGCTCAAGGGGCACGCCGCACGGTTCGCAGCGCCAGTTCATGTCTTCGGGCAAAAATACGAGACTCATATCCGTCCTCCCGCGATGCGCATGCGATGACTCCAGGCCTTGAGCACCGTGAAGACGCCCTGCTCCTCCCGGTATTCCACCCAGAACGTGACCTCGCCCAGTTCGGCTGAAGCGATCCTGCGGCCATCATCACCGTGAACGAAGCAGCGCCCCTCGCTTTTGGCCCGCAGCAGGACTTGGCGCAGATCGTCCTCCAGAATGCGGCGCTCCTCAAGCACGGCGGCCACGGATTCGGATATTTGAAGACGCACATCCTCCCAGGGCTGCCGAGGCATGCCATCCTGGCCGTAACGCTCCAAAACCGCCGTCTTGAGCATGCGCCGGTTGACCCGGCGAAGCGAGATGCTCGCCGGAGGCTGACTGGCCGGATGCGCCAGCTCCGGGAACAGGAGGTCGAGGATGTGCAGCACGGGCTTGCCGGTCTTGGCCAGCTGATCCCGGCACATGGCGCAATAGGTCAGAAAATCCGCATCGGACTGGGCCACGCGGGCTGCCGCCACCTTGCGGGCCAGGGCCGGATTCGCGTTGTCCATGAGTCCGCCGAACCCGCAGCATTCGGTCAACTCGCCGGACATGGGAAGAACGGCGAGGGGCTGGCCGATGTTTTCGAGCAGCGTGCGCACATCCTTTCTGGTCCCTTCGTCATGCCGCGACGTGCACGGGTCCGACAGGGCCAGGGCCGGATGCGCGGCGGCCGCAGGCACGGTCTCGCCAGCCAGCACGGTCCAGACCGAAACCGCGTTCAGTTGCGGCAGGTGCTCGCGAAACATCTTCAGACAGGTCGAGCAGGCCGTGACGACCTTGGGCTCACCCATGTCGATCCAGGTCGTTTCCAGCTTCTTCGCAAGCTCCGCGAACTCCTCCACCCGCCCGGACCAATGGGCCGGGGCCGCGCAGCAATCCAGCCAGATTCCGGTTTGCGGTTCCAATTCGAGCAAGCGGTCGTACAGCCGCAGCGTCTGCGCGGGCCGTATTCCGGAGAGCTGGCAACCGGGAAAAAAGAGGGCCGTGCTCGCGACCAAACCCGGTGCGTGACGGGCCAGGGCGGCCTGGTCGCTTCCCGCAGCGCGCATCTCCTCCAGGGCGAACCAGTGGGCCGAGGGCGGCATGCGCTTTTCCCGCACCATCTGTTGCCGGGCGTCCAGACACATGTCGGCCATGGAGAAATCATTGGGGCACAAGGTCTCGCACTGACCGCACAGGGAGCAGGAGTTGATGAACCTGTTGGCCTGACGGGCGCCCTGCACTATGGCCGAGTTGTTGAACACGCGGCGGGCATAGGATTTGGGATAGCCGCCGTTCTCTTTCAGATACACGCAGTGGCGCACGCATTCCAGGCACTGGCAATCGATGCAGCGGCCCGCTTCCTCAAGCCCCTCCGGCCGGGTATATCCGGTCGCATCGGCAGGCGTGACGCGTGCGCGTGGGGCAATGTCCCTGGTCTGAGTAAAAAGGGCAGTCGAGCCATGACGCAATGCCACGCGGCTCGACGTCAGGGACGCGCCCTGGAGAAAACGGTCCAGGGACACGGCGGCTTCGCGGCCATGGGACATGGCGGTGATGAACCGATACGGATGATCCGTCAGCCCCATGCCGCCGGTGAACCAGCCGGGGCGGTCCAGGGCAAAGGTCAGGGGATCGGGAGAACCGAGACCGGCCAACAGGTCCTGGACTATTGTATCATCCTGACCCACATACACGGCGTCGGCCGGATGGGCCGCGATCAGGGCTGCATCCAGCGCGGGCACGGCCGTGAAGGTCACGTGCAGAGCGGTCAGACGCCGCAACTCCTCATCCAAAATTTCAGCAGGCAGAACGGAGCCGGACAGCTTCCGCAGCCATGCGCCGGGAGCGGACTCAAGATGGTACACGCTGACCGGGTAGCCCTTTTTGGCCAGATCGAAGGCCACGGCGAGGCTGCTCGGACCGGAGCCCAGCACCGCCACTTTCCTGGGCCGCGCGGGGAGGCGCAGGATCTTGCCTTTGGGCTGCGTCTCGCGGATGCACAGCCGCTCAAGCAGGCCAATGTTGATTGCACCGCCCAGATCCTTGCGGATACAGAACTGCTCGCACGGGGCCTCGCACAGCCGGGCCGTGATCGCCGCCAGGGGCATGCTCTTTTCCAGAATGGTCCGGGCCGCGTCCATGTCGCCCTTGGCCATGGCCAGGGCGAAGGCGCGGGCGTCAACACCCAAGGGGCACCCTGCACGGCACGCCGGAGGTTCTTCCTGAATGCATTTGGCTTCCCAGTCCCGCAGTTCCTTTTGATCCATGCCGTCTCCTTGAAATAAAAAAACCCTCCGGACGCAGGAGCGCCCGGAGGGGAATCAAAGGGGTATTACTTTTTCATTGCAGCCAGAATCTTCTCCGGCAGCGCGGGCAGCTCGCGGACGCGGGCGCCGCAGGCATTGTACACCGCGTTCAGGACCGCCGCGTGAGGAGCGGTCAGAGGCATCTCGCCCACGCCCGAGGCACCGAAAGGACCGGCGGGACGGGGAGTTTCGACGTAGATGATCTCCATGTCGTCCGGGATGTCCTTGGCGTAGGGAATGCCTGCGCCACGGATGGTCGCGTGTTTTTTGAGATCCTCGTAGTCTTCGCTCAGGGCCAAACCGATGCCCTGGGCCACGCCGCCGTGGATCTGGCCGTCAACCACCGAGTAGTTGTTGACCTTGCCGATGTCGCCGACGGTGATCATCTTTTCGACCGTGGTCTTGCCGGTGGCTGTTTCCACGGCCACCTCGGACAGGAACAGGCCGTACATGTAGCAGCAGAAGGGGCTGCCCTGGCCGTTGGCGTCGCAGTCCTTGGCGGGTGCGGTCCACTTGCCGTTATAGCGCAGGGGCAGCTTTTCGGCGACCATATCCTTGTAGGAGCGGAAGCTGCCGTCCTTCTTGGTCATGGCCTTGATCAGCTGCTCGCAGGCGTTGACGATGGCCTGGCCGCCCACGACCTGCGAACGGCTGCCGCCGGCGGGACCGGTGTTCGGGGCCACGCGGGTGTCGTTCATGACGAGACGAATCTGGTCCGAAGTGATGCCCAGGGGGCGCAAGGCTTCGTGGGCCGTGCCGAGGGTGCCCATATCGGCGCCCTGGCCGTGATCCTGCCAGCAGTCGTAGATGGTCACGGTACCGTCAGCCATGAGTTCGGCGTCGGCTGCGGCGCTGTCGGCACCGTCCAGACCCGCGCCGTACACGCCCAGCGCAATGCCAACGCCGCGTTTCACGGCAGCGGTGGAATTGACGGCAGCGCGCTTCTTGGCCTCTTCATACCTGGGCCGCATGATGTCGAACATCTCGGGCAGGCTGTACACTTCCGGATCCTGACCGGTCGGAGTGGTGGAACCCTTGCGATAGATGTTCTTGTAACGCAGCTCGAAGGGATCCATGCCCAGCTTCTCGGCCAGTTCGTCCATGAGGGACTCGGACGGGAACTCGCTCTCCGGTGCGCCGTAGCCACGGAAAGCCGCGCCCCAGGCGTGGTTGGTGCAGACCGTGCGGCCTTCGCCACGGATATTGGCGATGTCATAACCGGCACCGATGTACTGGGCGCCGCGCAGGGTCAGAAGGTCGCCGAATTCCGAGTACGGGCCGTGGTCGACGGTCCAGTCGGTTTCCATGCCCAGCAGCTTGCCGTCCTTGGTGGAGGCCAGGCGCACGTTGGTCCAGAACGGGGAGCGCTTGCCGGTGTAAGCCTGCTGCTGACGGTAATCGTAACCCAGGAACACAGGACGGCCGGTGGCCAGGGCAGCCGCGCCGACGAGTGCTTCCATGGTCGGGCTGAACTTGTAGCCGAAGGTGCCGCCTGCGGGGTTCTGGACCAGAGCCATGTTCTCGACTTCAATGCCAAGACCGGGCGCGATCATGTACATGTGCAGGTGCAGACCGATGGACTTGGAGTGGATGATAAGCTTGCCGTCGTCATCTATGTAGGCAAAGCCGCAGTCCGGTTCGATGGGCAGATGGGGCTGGCGCTGGGTGTAGTAGCTGCCTTCGATGACCACGTCGGCCTTGTCGAAGATGGGCTTTGTTTCGCCGCCCTTGGCAATCTTCTGGATGTAATAGACGTTGGGCGTGCCGGGATGGATCTCGATGGCGTCTTCGGCCATTGCCGCCGGGGCGCTCATGTATTCGGGCAGCTGCTCCAGCTTGACCACGACCTTCTTTGCGGCGGCCTTGGCGTTGGCTTCGGTGTCGGCGCAGACGATGGCGATGGCGTCGCCGTACTGGAAGACCTTTTCATCACAGAGGATGGGCCGGTCCCAGCCGTCGCCGAGGTTGGACGGGAAGGTGATGAGACCGGTGATGCGGTTCTTGCCCTTCACATCCTTGTGGGTCACGATCTTGTACACGCCGGGCATTTTCTCGGCCTCGGCCGTGTCGATGCCCAGGATCTTGGCATGGGACACTTCGGCCTGGACCAGGGCGCACATGAGTGCGTTCTCGGGCAGCTTCAGGCCCAGGTCGGCGCCGAAATCAAGCGTGCCGGTGACTTTGCCCAGCGCCGAGGGACGAGGCTGTCTCGTACCCCAGACCTGGCCGTTCGCAGGCTGCTTGTACTCCAGGTCGGCCGCGCTCTTTTCGCCGCGCAGGACCTTTGCCGCGTCCATGACCGCGTCCACCAGCGGTTTGTAACCGGTGCAGCGGCAGGCGTTGCGATGCTTCTGGAACCAGTCGCGCACGTCTTCGCGGCTCGGGCTGGGATTGGTGTCCAGCAGTCCCTTGGCCGAAACGATGAAGCCGGGGGAGCAGAATCCGCACTGGGCCGCGCCGTGGAGCATCCAGGCGAGCTGCAGGGGATGCGGATTGGCCGGGGTGCCGATGCCTTCGATGGTAGTGATGTCCGCGCCGTCCTCGACGCGCTTCATCTTGGTCGCGCAGGCACGGACAACCTTGCCGTCCATGATCACGCTGCACGCGCCGCACTGGCCTTCGCCGCAGCCGACTTTGGTGCCGGTCATGCCCAGGGTTTTCCTGATCACGTTGACCAGGGTGTCTTCCGCGTCAACCACCAGATTTCTGGCGATGCCATTGACCACAATTTGCTTTTTAATCATTCCCGTTCCTCCAAATGACAATTTGAGTTCCCAAACAGATTTCGCGCAGGGTTCTAGAGTTTGCCGAAGCCGCAGGCCGGGTAGTGGCAACTGGGGCAGCTTTCGCACAGGCCTCCATGGCCGAACGCAACAATATCCTTGCGTTCCAAGCGTTCCCCGGTGAGCAACCGGGGCACGATCAGATCGAAAATGCTGGCTTTGTAGTACATGACGCATCCGGGCAGACCGACCACTGGCACGTCGCCCAGATAGGCGAGCATGAACATGGCTCCCGGATAGGTGGGCGCGCCGTAGGAAACGACGCTTGCCCCGGTCGCACGGATGGCGGCCGGGGTCTGGTCATCCGGGTCCACGCTCATGCCGCCGGTGACGGCGATGAAATCCGCGCCGCGATTCTTGAGGCCCAGGATGGCTTTGGCGGTCATCTCCACCTGATCGGAGACAAAGACCTGGTCGAGCAGCGTGGAACCCAGGGATTCGAATTTTTTCTTCAGCACCGGACCGAACCCGTCCTTGATGCGGCCGGTGTAGACTTCGCTGCCCGTGGTCACCACGCCGACCTTGGCATGCTGTAGTGGCAGAACCTGAATAAGCGGCGCATGCTCGCGGCACACGGCTTCGGCCTCCTCCAGCAGCGCTTCGGGCACGGCCAGCGGAATGACCCGCGTGCCTCCCAGCACCCTGCCCATCTTGACGAACTGGCCGGTGTGGATGGTGCCGAAAGTGACATCAGTGATGGAATTGAGGCGAAACAGGCCTTCCACATCGATGGACAGCACCCCGTCGTGGGCGGCGGTCAGCGTGGACTTGCCCTCGCTTGGCGAACTGATGGCGATGCCCTGTCCGGCGGCGGCCCGGGCCAGGCGCAGGGCGCATTCGTCCTCGTGCACGTATCCATCCTTGGGATCGAACACATACAGATGGGCCTTGCCTATATCGAGCAGCGTGGTGATGTCGCGTTGCGTGACGATATGCCCGCGCCGGAAGGCAGGCCCTTTCGCTTCGCCCGGAACAATGCGCGTGATGTCATGACAAAGAACGGTGCCGACAGCTTCTTCAACAGGGATGGCTTTCATCGTTTGTCCAAAGTGTATCGTATTTGGCATTATCAAATTAAAACATGTCAATATTGACATATCTTAAGACCCAAGTAATCAGCGCTCATTGGCATCATCCGGCACGCGTCAAAATTGGCACACGTTTTGGGGCCGAACAGATCATGCCGGAAAGTGTCACGCGAGCGCTAAGTATGCCCTAAAAGGCATAACAAAGCCACCAAGGCAAAAACAAGGCCACTCCGCCCAAATCCTTAAATTTGTCATCCCAACAATCTGAATTAAAATGGAATAATTGTTTCACAAGCAGCATTCACACACATATCCGACTCAAAAGTCCACCGCCATGGACTGAAAGTTGTGCCAAATGGAACCACTTCCATCTAGCCTAACGTGACATAATGACACACGCAGCCATACGCCCAATCGAGCCCAAACAGTCATACAAGTTCGCAGGTTGCGACTCCGCATGCACAGGGTTCGCGCCAGCCGTGAATCGTGCCATTTTAGGCATACTATATGCTGTAACCGGCCATCACCACATCATGCCTTGAACCGAACATCATCACATCCAAGGAGAACTCATGAATATTGCCATCAGCGCTGCCGGACCGGCCCTGGACAGCCCCGTTTTCGACGAATTTCGCCGCACGCCGTTTCTGCTCATCGTCAATGTGGACACCATGGAATGCACAAGCATCCCCCATGCGCCCTGTGACGGCTCCGATACGGCCTTGGCCGACACTATTCTGGGACATCGCTGTGAAGCGTTGATCACCGGCAAAATTGGCGAAAAAGTGTTCAAGATCCTGGCCGACGACCACGTGACGCGCTATGTCGGATCGGGACTGACGGCGGGCATGGCCCTGGAGGCCATGGAAGCGAGAGGTCTGAAGCTCATCCGCAATCCTGAAGGAACGGATGAATGCAACGAGAATCATCACGAACTGGAAGAGCTGCAGGTCTGCAGCGGGCACAACCACTAGCGGCCGACTGAACCCAGGCCAGGCCGTGAGCTATGGTCTGGCCTGGCGCTGGGCCGAAGCCGCAAGCGGCGTGGCCGCGCGGGGCCGCATGTTCTTTTCGGCAAAGCTCTGCACCCCTTCGGCGAAGATGAGACGGGCCTGGGTCACGGCCGCTTTCTCCACGGCATTGTACCAGGCGTTGAACTTGTCCCGAAACCGCCGTCCGGCAGGAGTCAGGCGGTACCCTCCGCGCTTGGCGCCCACGGTCTCGACCAGCAGCTCGCCCACGGCATCCTCCGTGGCCCGCAGCTTGCCCCAGGCAGCGCGATACGACATCCCCAATGACTCTGCGGCCTTGCGCAGGGACCCGTGCTCCTCGATCCTGTCGAGGAGCATAAGCCGCCCCATGCCGAAATAAACGCTCTCTCCGGATTCCAGCCACAGATGCATGCGAACGGTAGGTGTCTTCATGATGTTCCTCATTTACCGAACGGACATTTGGGATAGGTGCAGCGTTTGCACTGCATGCACATGCCGCCGTGGCCCAGCCGTGCCAGCTCCCGCCGCGAGGGCGAGGCTCCGGCCAGGACCCGGGGCAGCAGGATGTCAAGGCTCGTGGTCTTGAAAAAGAGGGCGCAGGCTGGGACGCCGATGACATCGACCTCGCCGATGGAGGCCAGGAGCGTCATGGCGCCGGGCAGGATGGGCGTGCCGTAGCGCATGTTCTCGACGCCCGCGTCGACCAGACCCAGCCGGGTCACGTCCCCCGGGTCCACGGACAGCCCGGCCGTGGTCACGATCAACTCCGCGCCCTGCGCGAGCATGGCCTGCACGGACCTGGAAATGCGCGCCCGGTCATCGGGCACGATGTCCGTCGCCACCACCGGGCAGCCGTAGGCTTCGACCTTGGCGCTGATGATGGGAATGAAGCGGTCATCCACCAGGCCCTGAAAGACCTCCGTGCCCGTGACCAGGATGCCGACCTTGCGCTTGCGCAGGGGGCGGACCTCCAATAGCGGGCCGCCTTCCAAAATTCTGCCCGCCTCATCCAGGACATCTCGACCCAGATAAAGTGGAATGGCCCGCGTGGCGGCGATCTGCTGTCCGCGTGAGACCACGCTGAAGGCATGGCGGCTGGCGCACATGATTCCGGGAATGGAGTTGAAGGACTCAAGGGCGTTCTCGTCGATCATGAGCATGCCGTCACGGGTGGCGGTCATGGTGATCTTTCCCTCGCGGGGATCGCCGGAGCTGTCCACGCCATCCCCGGCCAGAGCCGAGGCCAGCACCCGCGCCGCGTCATCCTCGTGCACCCAGGCCGCGTCCTGCTCATCCTCCTGCACATAGACCTCGAAGCGGCCCATGCGCTGCAGACGGCAGACATCGCCCACGTCGAGCACCTGGCCGCGGGTGAAGGCGGCGTCCTTGCTGACACTCGGCTCGATGCTGGTCATGTCGTGCAGGGCGCTTTTGCCCACGGCTTCGGCTGTGGGCACCACCCGCAGCTTCGGGCCGTCAAAACCGAGCTCGCGGCTGTCGTGCCCGCCAATCCAGCCGACATAAGGTGATTCGCCCTTGCACGACCGGCAGACCGAGCCGTCCCGCGCCGGATAGGCCTGGCCGCAGGACGGGCAGGCGGCGATGGCGCCCTTGCCCCGGCCGCCCATGAATTCGGGCCGAAGAGCGATCTCCCTCACGGAACAGATGGACGCCCCCGCCAGGCGGATCTCCTCGCGCAGCCGGTCACTGTCCTGTTCCTTCTTGGGTTTGAGCTTGAAGAGCCACTCCCGGATGGCCGGATACGGTTCCAGCTTGTCGGTCTCCACGGCCACCCGCACGCCCTTACCGGTGGATTTGTCGAAGAGGGACACTGCGTAGAGGCCCAGATTGAAAATCCGCATCCAGCCGTTGCCCACGGTGCAGGGGGTGAGCATCTGCACGGCGTCCGGCAGACACCAGGCGGTTTCGGAGATGGCGTCGAACAGAATGCCCTCGGCGATATGACTTCGTGCCTCGTGGACCATGAACCCGCCCAGGATCAATCCAGGCGCCGCGTACCCGTGGAAGCGGGCCGCCGCGTCGATGAATTCGTCGACCGTGTACGGACCAATTATGGGGCTGGCATAACTCAAGGCGGAAGATCCTTCAGGCATATTCATGGGCGCTCCAAATGTGAAATTTCAGGGAATGTCGGCTGCGAACCTATCACGCGACTCCCCATCATCAACACACGCGCCCTCCACAACCCAACGCTTTGGCCCTGCCGACTCAATAAAATTCATATTAAAGTACGGATGGTTACACAAAAATGACAAACAACTGTCTCTTTTTGATCCATTTTTTTAAGACGAGCTTATTATTATGCCTTGTTTGGCATCTTTGTTTGTGACAGAAACGCGAACAAGCGGGTTGCCGAGCATGCACACATCAACGATCTGACACTGAAAGCAATGACAAAAATAAATATAATAAGCTTTAATAAATTGACTTTTTCAGAAAAAAGCGCACGCAAATTTTTCTTGGATTTTTGCTGGAAAAACCATCAGCGGCATTGTCCTACCTGTAAAAATCGCAAACTCTACCGTCTCGCCGATGGCAGACGCAGATGCGGACGCTGCGGCTACACCTTTCACGACTTCAGCCGCCGCTACCTGAGCCGTTGCGCCTTCACCTCGCGGCAGTGGCTCTGGTTCCTGAAGCTCTTTGCGCTGGACATCGCGCCCGCAAGCATCGCGACGGAAATGGAGGTCAGTTATGCCACCATTCTCAAGGCGGCGGATACCGTGCGGCGGGCCATCGTGGCCCAGGCGCTGGACGCCGGGCGTCTCTATGAGGCGGGCGTCTGGCCCGGACCCGGCAATCCCCTGCCCACCCTGGAAATCGTCAACGCACCGGTCTTTGGCATCATCGAGCTCGGCGGCGTGGCCATCTGCGATCTGCTGCCGGACCTGCGCGCTGAAAATCTGCTGCACTTCAAGCTCAATTTCTACCTCAAGACAGCAAGCATCGGTCAGGTGGTCTACACCGCGCCCTACAAGCAGTACCAGACGCTCGTCACCTGCGGCCCCGGGCTGTGGCCCGCCCGGTACATAAGGCACGCGGACAAGCGCCTGCCCGTCGAGGCCTCCTCCTTCTGGAGCTTCGCCAAGCACCGCCTGCGTCAGATGCGCGGCGTGCCGGCCTCGCATTTTCCGCTCTATCTGAAGGAATGGGAGCTGCGCTACAATGCACGAAACGAGGATCTGATTCCCGTCCTGGCGCAAGCGCTCTGTTCCTTCGTGCCCAGGCCTGCCGCATAAAAAACGGCCGCCAGCGGACCCGCCCGGTCCGCCAACGGCCCATCACCGTGGAGGAGGGTGAAAATCAGAAAATCATGAGGCCTTGGCCTGTTTCTGCGCGAGTCCCAGGGCGGTCCAGGGGGCCGGGGACAAGGGAGAGTATCCTCTGCTCTGGGCCACGGCGTCCAGATGCACCAGCCCCAAAGCGGCCAGATCAAAGTCAACGGTCTCGGAATGCTCCACCAAGTCCAGACAAGGCAGGTACTGCTGGCAGTCCTCACAGGCATAGATGTGTTCGCGCGGGGAATCCGGAAGGGAAAAGCGCGTGATGCGTTCGTGCTCCTGGTTGCCGCAACCTGGACAGATCATGCGTACAAAGCGCCAGCGATGGGCGCAGACCGGGCAATGATGCCAGAGCTCCCCGCTTTTGGAGATCAGAAATTCGGATGGGTCGGGATGATTTTCGAGCACGGCAAGGTCCGGATCGGAGCCGCAGACCGGACAATGGGGATTGCGCCACAGCTTCGCGGGCGCGAGGGCCAAAAGGGCCGGCCTCTGGGCCGCGATGCATGGGCCATACGCCGCGCGCAGGGCCATGAGCAGGAAATCGGGGCTGACCGCGGCCTTTCCCGCAGCCAGATCCAGAGCCTCGGCCTCGCCATGGACCACGGCCTTCAGACAGAGGCTGGTCCATGCCTGATCCGCGTCCAGCTTCCGCCCAAGATCCGTGAGACTTTCGGCCAATGCCGGAAAAATCACGCCCGTCACGGGCCACACGCGCAATGCCGCCGCCTTGAAAGCCGTTGCGAAAATCTCGCTGTTCACGAAGCTGACCAGCGCCTCCCCAGACAGAAACCGATCCTCGTCAACAGTCACCGCATCTATGTTTGCGAGTGGAAGCTCTGTCCGCAGCTCGGTCTGACGGCAGAGAAGCAAGCCGAAGCGGTTTATGATCTCCTGAAAGGGCTCGTGGCGTTTGGCCAGGAGGTCAAGTGCGCTCTCCTTGGTCTGAATTCCAGTGCTCGGCATGTCTGCTCCTTGAGAAAGCGGCCCGCCGGGATTCCGGCGGGCCGAAGTTAATGAATGCGTCAGCCCAGAATGTTCTTGAAGGGCTTCGTCAGGCTCGCCAGAAAATCAGCCCTGTTCAGGGGCTTGATCTCGCGGGCGGCATACTGATGGTACAGTTCCCTGGGCATTTCCAGGAAGTAGATGACACCCAGATCTTCCTGATCGAGGATCGTGCAGCTCTTGTGCACATCGCAGGCGATCTTGGTCTCAAGTTCGGACTTCGGCCTCTCAAGATCCGCCTGAGCCTGGGTCAGCCGCAGCTTGGCCTTGATGAGCATGTCCTCGCGTTCGCCGAAGCTCATGGCCCCCGTGCAGCAGGTTTTCACGCACATGGGCACAAGGCCCGCCTGGACGCGATCGATGCACATGTCGCACTTGGCCAGCTCGCCCGAAACCTCGTTGCGGCGCGGAATGTTGTAGGGACAGGATTCGATGATCTCGTCGCACTGTTCCTTGGTCAGCTTCTTGCTCTTTTCCGTGCAGACGACGATGCCCGTGGCTTCGTCGATCACGATGGCGCCGTCCACATACATGTCCGCCGTGGCCTTGCAGGCAGGCTGCAGACAATGGCGGCACTGGTCGGGAAAGAAGAGCCAATGAATGTGTCCGTCGATCTTGTGTTCGGAGAAACGGACCAGTTTGAAGTTGTTGGGGGTCAGATCCGGCGGATTCTGATGGGTGCCGGTCTGTTTTGTGGGCACGGCCTCGTGTCCGTGCCACTGCTTGCACGCCACCTGACAGCCACGGCAAGCCGTGCAGCGGGTGGTATCGATGAAGATGCTCTTCGCCATGATGTTCCTCCCTGCTTAAACGGCCAGTTCCGTGACCTTGTCGGCCTTGCGGATATTCACCAGACACGCCTTGTACTCCGGTATGGTGGTGTTCGGATCACCAACGGACGGAGTCAAACGGTTCGTGGCGTCGCCCACACCGGGCGTTGTCCAGCCAAAACAGAAAGGCATGCCGATGAGGTGCACGGTCTTGCCCTCCACCGTGAACGGCGTGATGCGCACCGTGACCATGGCCACGGCTTCGACCTTGCCGCGAATGCTCTCGACCACCACATGGTCGCCGTTCTTGATGCCCTTCTCCGCCGCCAGTTCGTGGCTCATCTCCACATACAGCTGCGGTTCGGCTTCAAGCAGATACGGGGTGTTGCGGGTGTCGCCACCGCCGCACCAGTGTTCGGTCATGCTGTAGGTGGTCAGCACGATGGGGTATTTCGGATCGCCGTTCTTGGCGAGCAGGTCCTTGTCGGTCTTGCTGACCTTCATGCATGGATTGCTCATCTGGCCCGAGAACGGGTTCTTGGTCACGGGCGTCTCGGCCGGTTCATAGTGTTCCGGGAACGGACCGTCCACGCGGCCGGGACCGAAGAGCTGGCCGTGGCCTTCCGTGTGCATGATGAAGGGATAGACGCCCTTTTCCATGGCCATGGGCGGAGCCGGGCCGTCCGGGATATCGCCAACCCACTTGTCCCCTTCCCACATGATGACGGGCAGCTCCGGGTTGAAGGGCTTGCCGTTCACGTCGACAGAAGCACGGTTGTAGATGATGCGCCGGTTCATGGGCCAGGCCCACGAGTAGCCGGGGAAGAGGCCGAGCTTGGCCTGCATGGGCGTCTGGGTCAGGTCGCGGCGCTTGGCCAGGTTCTTGTCCGCCGCCGGATAACCGCCGCAATAGACCCAGTTCAGGCTGGTGGTGGAACCGTCGGCCTGCAACAGGGCGAAGCCGGGCACCTGGTCACCCTTCTTGTAGGTCACGTCCTTGATGGTCACATCTTTGGTGAACTTACCGTTGATCTGCCTGGCCCTTTCCTCGGCATCGTACTTTTCGGGCCATACGTGGGTCAGGACACCTTCCGGAAACGCGCCCTTTTCCTTTTCATAGAGAGCGCGCACGCGTTTCATGATCTCGACCACCATCCAGCCCATGGACTGACTCTTGCCCGCCGGCTCGTAGCCTTTGTAGTGCCATTGATGCCAACGACCGGAGTTGGAGGTGGTGCCGTCTTTTTCGCCGCGCTGGCAGGAAGGCAGCAGGAAGACTTCCGTCTTGACCTTCTTGGAGTCCACTCCCGGACCACGCCAGTATGAACAGGTCTCGGTGTCATGGGCCTCGCCCACCACCAGCCATTCAAGCTTCTGCATGGCTTCACGTATCTTGTGGGTATTGGGCATGCTCATGGTCGGGTTATGACCGAAGATCATGCCGCCCTTCATCTTGCCCTCGTACATGCGGTCGAACATGACTATGCTCGCATAGTCCACGCCCGGCTCGACCTTGGGCAGCAGATTGTAGCAGAACTCGTTCTCGGGCGTGGCCTTGTCGCCAAACCAGCCCTTGAGCAGGCTGACCACGTATTTGGGCCGGTTGCCCCACCAGTTCACGCTTTTGGGATCCTTGGTGACGGGGGTGTTGGCCTTCTGGTACTCTTCCAGAGTCGGCCAGGCCGATGTCGGCACGGCGTTGTAACCGGGGATGATGTGCCAGAGCAGGGCATGGTCCGTGGAGCCCTGGACGTTGGGCTCGCCACGCAGGGCGTTGACGCCGCCACCGGCCACGCCGATGTTGCCCAAAAGGAGCTGGACCATCGCGCCAAGGCGGATGTTCTGCACGCCCACGGAATGCTGGGTCCAGCCCAAGGCGTACATCATGGTTCCGGCCTTGTCCGGCTTGCCGGTCGCCGTGTAGATCTCATACACGGCAAGCAAATTTTCCTTGGACACGCCGGTGATGGAGGACACGGTGTCCAGATTGTACCGGTCATAGTGCTTTTTCAAAAGCTGATAGACGCAACGGGGATCTTTAAGGGTCTTGTCGCGCTTGGAGACTCCGTTCTCGTCCTTGGCGAAGGCCCACTTCTTCTGGTCGTACTTCTTCTTTTCCGGATCATAGCCCGAGAAAAGGCCGTCCTCGAACGTGTAGTCATCGCCGACGATAAAGGAGGCGTTGGTGTATTCGGTGACGTATTCCTTCTGGATCAGATCCTTCTCCAGAATGTACTTCACCATGCCGCCCAGGAAAGCGATATCCGTGCCGGAACGGAGCGGAACATGCAGATCGCTCCTGGCCGACGTGCGCGAGAATTTCGGATCCACATGGATCACCTTGGCCCCCGCGTCCTTGGCCTTCAAAACCCATTTGAAGGAAATGGGATGGTGTTCGGCAGCATTGCTGCCCATTATCAGAATAGCATTGGCGTTCTTGATATCAATCCAATGCTGGGTCATCGCGCCACGTCCGAACGACTCTGCCAGAGCCGGTACAGTGGGGCTGTGTCAGACCCGGGCCTGATGGTCGATGTATATGCCTCCCAGCGCCCGACACATTTGATGCGTGACGGAACATTCTTCATTGTCCATCTGGGATGTGCCCAGCTGGAAATAGGATTCCCATCGGTTGACGGTCACACCCTTGTCATTGGTGAGCTGGAAGTCCTTGTCGCGCGTGTCCTTGATCTTGCGCGCGATCTTGTCGAGCATCCAGTCCCAATCCTTCTCTTCCCATTTGTCGCTGCCCGGCGCCCGGTATTTGGGCACGAGCACACGGTGATCGCTGACGTGCATGGAATAGAACGCAGCGCCCTTGGGACACAGCGAGCCTTCGCTGACCGGATAATCCGGATCGCCCTCGGAACTGATGATCTTGCCGTCCTTGATGTGCATGATGATCTGGCAGCCGCAGGAGCAGAAAGCGCAGGTCGAGATGACCTCCTTGGCCCCCTCGATCTTCAGCGCCTTAGCGTAGGCGTAGGCGGGCTTCAGATCGAACCCCAGTTGGGACAGGGACACGGCCGCAACGCCCGCCCCGGTCAGTTTCATGAACCCTCGTCGTGAAAACGTAGTCATCAAAACCTCCATGGTTTTACGGTTCTTGGGTCCGCGTCAGGCATTGCGGCATGAACAACGAACGCAAAGATGATGCTACGATACAATATCGATCAATATTATCAATATGTTATAAATAATACATATGACGTTCTCTTCGAATTTGGGAGCAAGATCACGTGATGGTTCGCATGCACGTGGTGCGGTGCGGCGGGATTGGCGGCGAAGCTTCCCTGAGGGCGCTCTTCTTCAGGATGGGAAACAGCTTGTCGAGAAATGCATGGCCCCTAAGTATCCTGAGCGCAGCCAGGAGTACTCGCTAAAAAGAGAACTTCCGAAGGCTCATGGCTGATGAGGTGCAGGTCACGGACAGGGGCTGGGTGTGCGGCACAGGATATATTTGCCGTCTCGCTCGCTCAGGTTCGCCCCCCATTGGCTTGACTGGAGGTATTCATAAATGCCAGCGAGAACGTGGCCACCATCGCCCAGGACGTGGAAGGACAGGCAAGCACCACCCTGGAATTCGCGACAACATTCAGCAAACTCAGGCATCTACCTATGTACGATATTGTTCTCACAACACTGAATGCCCGGTATATCCACCCCAGCATCGGGCTGCGCTACCTGCACGCCAATCTGCATGACCTGCAGCCCCGGGCCGTTATCCAGGAATTCATCATTTCGGATCAGCTGCTCGATGTTGCCGAGAAAATCCTGGCCCATCGTCCCAGGATCATCGGCCTTGGCGTCTACATCTGGAACGGGAGGGAATGCGAACAGCTGGTGCGAATTCTCAAATCCCTTGCGCCCGAGGTGCTGCTTGTTCTTGGCGGGCCAGAGGTCAGCCATTTTCCGCACCGGCTCGACTTTTCCCTGGCCGACCACGTGATCTGCGGTGAAGGCGAAGAACAGTTCCATCAGCTCTGCTGCGCCTATCTGACAGGCAGCGGCGAGTTGCCCCGGATCATCACGGCCAGCCCACCCGATCCGGACCGCCTGGTCATGCCGTACGCCTTGTACACCGACGCGGACATTGCCCATCGGGTCATTTATGTGGAAGCGTCCAGGGGATGCCCCTTTTCCTGCGAATTTTGCCTGTCCTCCATCGACAAGCAGGTCCGCTATTTCGACCCGGACCGCTTTCTGCGCGAACTGGCCACGCTCTGGGAGCGCGGGGCGCGCAACTTCAAGTTCATCGACCGGACTTTCAACCTGAGCATGCAGCGGGTCGGCCCTATCTTAGATTTTTTCCTGCAGCGGCAGCCGCCGTTTCTGGTCCATTTTGAAGTCGTGCCCGAACATTTTCCTTTTGAATTGCGGGAGAAACTTACCCGGTTTGCTCCGGGCACGCTGCAACTGGAAGTCGGCATCCAGACCCTGAATGCGGATGTGGCCGCGTCCATTCACCGGCGGCTGGATATGGACAAGATCACGGCCAACCTGCGCTTTTTGGAAGAAGAGACCAATGCCCATCTGCATGTGGATCTGATCATCGGGCTGCCAGGGGAAAGCGCGGACAGCTTCGGCCGCAACCTGAACCGGCTGGCGTGCCTGACCAAGGCGGAAATCCAGCTCGGCGTCCTGAAAAAACTGTCCGGCACCACCCTCAGCAGACACGATGCCATACACAAGATGACCTACCTGCCCTATCCCCCGTACGAAATCCTGGCCAACGACCTGATTGATTTTACAGCCATGCAAGACTTAAAGCGCATGGCCCGGTTCTGGGACCTGCTCTATAACAGCGGTAACTTTCAAGGCAGCGTGCGCCTGCTGTGGCCGGACCAGGATGTCTATGCGGGATTTCTGCGGTTTTCGAAGTGGCTGTACGGCGCGACCATGTCCACCTGGCAGATTGCCTTGAAACGCTTGGCGGAATTGCTTTTTGCCTACCTGACCGATGAGCTAGGCCTATCCAAAGATGAAGCGGCCAACGCCATCGCCGCCGATCTTCTCAAGGTCAAAGGCCGACCTCTGCCCTTGGTGATTTCAGACAACATGACTGTTAAACCCGGCTCCTTGCAGGCCAGCAATACGCAGAGCCCTGGAAAGAGACAGGCTAGGCATCTGGAGTGATGGGTGTCTGGCTTGGAAACAAAGAGATGGCTGGTCGTCGCAAGCATCCGCACATGACTTCTGCTGGAACTATCCCCAACAGGGTGAAGTTTTGAAATCACTCTTGAATCTCCCCCTGCCAAGGGGGAGTACCCGAAGGGGGAGGGGGTTTTCCCCGAACCGAGTAAGAGTAAACCACCCCGCCCTTCGGGCACCCCTCCTTGGCAGGAGGGGAGTTGGAGGCCACCGGCGGATCTTCAAACTTTGAACCAGAGATACTTTTAGTCTCACAGACCCGGCCCAGAGACCAAGCCTGACTAAATAAGAATGACCAGAGGCGTGTACTTCGCGAGAACCTCGTCACCGGTAATCAGCCGCATGGGTTCGGCCATGGCTTGAGCCACCAGCATGTGATCAAAAGGATCGTTGTGGTGCCTGGATAGTGTCGCCAGCATTTCCGCGTGTGAACCGAGAAGCGGCAACTCCAGAAACCCGCTTTCCTGCGCTGCAGCACGAAGTTCAGACAAGTTGGCGTCCAGTTTTCCGATATTCGTTTTGATGGCGATTTCCCACCAGGAGACGGTGCTCACAAAAACTTCGTTCTCATCCGCAAGCAAAAGCTCTCTCACTGGGTCAATGCGCGGTCCATTGCTCAGTGCCCAGAGCAGCGCGTTGGTCTCCAGCAGCAGCCTCATTTGGCTTCCCCCTCAAAGGCGGCGAGAATTTCAGGAGGCAACGGTTCGTCAAAGTCATCGGGAACAATCAGCTTGCCTTCCAGGAGGCCAAGACGTTTTTTAGGCTTGGCGCTGGCGACTGAAGAAAGTACGGCCTCCGCCCGGCCATAGCTGCCTATAAAAATGGTTTCACCACTGGCGGCCCGTTTGACCAACTGTGAAAGGGTACTCTTTGCCTGGTGCATAGGCACGATGGCTGTGGACATAAGGCCCTCCTTTGTCATGTAGCTTTTAAAAGAGACTTAGCCATGGCTTAGCCCGACGTCAATATTGAGTGCAGGCAAGGATACGTGCGAGGCGGCCTCAGAGGCCCAGACGGAGAAAAAATTCAAGATTCTAGATCTGACGCAAGCCGCTGTCTGGAGTGATTGGCGAATTATGTGCGTCAAATTCAGTAAATTTTCACGCCTAAAAGAGTAACCTAAAGCAGCTGGCAATCGAGAATGAGCCCCACCCAGAGCTTGTCGGCCTGTTTAGCCTGATACATACCAACCCGCCAATTTACACAAATTGGCATACTTACCCGCAATTTCAAGAGTTTTATCATTTAATCACAATGTGTTAGACATAAAAAACGTCTTCTCGAAGAAATTAAGCAATTCTAACGTCTGAAAAAAGCCCTTTTTCAAACAAAATATCAAATATTTCAGCATACTCTTGGTCTCAGAGACCCAGACGGCCCACCCAGACGGCCCAGACGATCAATATACTCTTGGTCTCAGAGACCCAGACCCAGAGACCCAGACAGGGTCCCCTGCAAAAACTGAATTTAGGCTCACCAAGCTTAATTTTATACTCTAGTCAGGAAGTGATTAATGCTTGTTAAGACTAATTCTGGTGGCTAAAATTATAAAAGTGATTGCGAGCAATGACTTAATTTTTCTTGTGTCATACAGATGAGTTATGCTAAAATAAGACAACTTCACATAACAATTAATATTTTAAATTATATTTAAAGAAAGTGATTATGAATAAAATAAATGTGTCTAATTTACACTTTGATATTAGTAGTGGCTTGAAGAGTGTTCTTGGTAGCGAATTGATCACGGATGATGAAGTCGCAATTTTTGAATTAGTAAAGAATTCATTTGATGCAGAGTCTAAGCATGTAAATATTTTCTTTGAAAATAATAAAATTATTGTCGCAGATGATGGAATCGGAATGACATATGAAGATATACAAAATAAGTGGCTATTTGTTGCATATTCTTCAAAAAATAGTTTAAATAAGACAGATGATTATAGAGAAGATATCTACTCAAAACGTCATTATGCAGGAAGCAAAGGAATCGGAAGATTTTCATCTGATAGATTAGGCAATATAATACATCTTCAAACAAGATCAATTAATGAAAAAGAAGGGTATGTACATCAAATCACTGTGAATTGGCACGATTTTGATAAAAATTATAAAAATCATTTTGGAAATATTCCAATTAAATATTCGAACAAAATTAAATATTTTATTGGCCCTAGTAAACTTAAAGAGATTAAAAATGGCACTGTTATTACAATAGAAGAGACAAAGAAAGTATGGGATCGAAAATCGATGCTTCGACTTAAGTCAGCCCTTGCGAAACTTATAAATCCTTTCGGAGCAGAACGTGATCATTTTGTAATAACAATGCACTGTGAAGCAGAATTGGTAGAAGACAGTTATATTGTCAAACAAAATGCAAACAACGTAAATATAATGCAAAATGCTGTTGTGAACGGTGACGTTGGGAATTTTATTTTTTCAACATTGCAGGAAAAAACAACATTTATTGAAGTAAAAATCAATAAAGAAAACAACACAATTGAAAGTAAATTGATAGATCGTGGAGAGATAATATATCGAATTAGTGAAAAAAACACATATAGCTATTTGCATGAGTCAGATTTTTCTTGTCAAATATATTATCTTAATCAATCTGCTAAAATTACGTTCGCAAGAAGAATGGGTGTTCCTTCTGTCTCATTTGGATCTATTTTTTTATTTAGAAATGGATTTCGTGTTTTTCCAATTGGTAATGAAGGAGATGATTGGTTCGGAATAGATCGTCGCAAGCAGCAAGGATATGCAAGATTTTTAGGAACTCGCGATGTAATTGGAAGAATTGATGTTTCAGGATCTGATAAATTATTTCAAGAAACATCAAGCAGAAACACAGGATTAATCGATACAGATGCTGTAGAACAATTAAAAAAATGTTTTTGGGATAAATGCTTTAGACGTTTAGAAAGATATGTTGTTCCTGTAACTTTTCTTGATAAAGAAGATAAAAATACAAGCGATATTTCTCGACTCATGACAGATCCTGGCCGTGCACGAGTTACGGCTGTCGTAGCGAAACTTGTGGATAGTGAAGATGTTTTACTATTGGATTATAGCAAGAATTTAATTGGCATAATTAATGAGAGGTCTTCCGAATTTGAAAGTTCCATCGCTAGCCTTCGAGCTATAGCTGAAAAAACAAATGACCAGAAGCTTATTCAGAAGATATCAATAGCCGATAAGCGATTTCAGGAATTACGACGATCGGAAGAAGCGGCACGTAAGCAAGCTGACGAAGAACGTATTGCAAAGCAAGAAGCTATAAATCGTGCTAAAAATGCGGAAAAATTAAATCAAGAAATTTCATTTCAGCTTGTTGAAGAGAAAAAGAGAAATCTTTTTTTATCTTCAATTTCGACTCTTGATACAGATATAATAATTAATTTGCATCACCAAATAACAATGTATTCAGTTGATATTCAGCAACAAATAGAGAATTTTATAGTAAAAATTTCCGCTACTAAAAATACATCTAGACTAGACATAATCGACGGTCTTGATCGGATATCATTGTTAAATAAAAAAATAATGGGAATTACTAAATTTGCGACAAAAGCAAATTTTCGGCTTGAGTCAGAAATGATTGATGCGGATTTGGGAGAATATATTGTACAGTATATAAATGACATAGCAAAAAACTTTCTCCACGGCCCTCTTACGATCGAAGTTGAGAATGATGAAAAAGGATTTAGACAAAAGTTCAATCCAATTAATGTGTCTGTCATTATTGATAACTTAATTGCAAATTCAAGAAAAAAGAATACACGCGCAACGCGTATTATTTTTAAAATTACCCATCCAGAAAAAAATATAATACATATAAATATTAGTGATAACGGCAGAGGATTTGATAGTCGAATAGAAAATATTGAGCGTATATTTGAAAAAGGTTTTACTATGACGGATGGGTCTGGACTTGGGTTGTATCACGTGCGTCATGTTCTTGGAGAAATGAAAGGAACTATTAGCGCGCAAAAAAGTGATAATTCTGGAGCAAATTTTTTAATAAGGATCTCAAAATGAGACTCAATTTTAATGTTTTGTGGGTTGAAGATCAAATAAAATATGTTGAATCGATTAAAGAGAGAATTTCGCTGCTATTAGATAAGGAAGGATTTAATTTACAAGTATTGTTTGCTGATTCTGTTGAGAATGCAAAAATAAATCTTTCTGATGATATATATGGTGATCATATTGATTTAATTTTGATGGATTACGATCTTGGATCTGCTATTAAGGGTGACACGGGTCTAGAAGAAGTCCGAAGAATATTTCCATATAAAGATATTGTTTTTTATTCTTCTCAAGCGGAGGATTTAGCCGAATTAGTAGCAAATAAGAAAATTGAAGGAATTTTTTGCTCTACAAGGCAAGATATAGCCGATACTGTTGAGAAGATATTTGAAGTACTAGTAAAAAAAGTTTTAGATATAGAGCATTCGAGAGGGATTGTCATGGGCGCAACTAGCGATATTGATCAATTTATAAATGATTGTTTAGTGTTACTATTCGATGAAAGTAGCGAAGATTCGCGTAATGCTACCCTACAAAAAGCATCAGAACATATTGAAAAGAAAAAAATCGAATTTGATGAAAACATAGAAAAGCTTAAAAAAATTGATCATGTTTCTGAATTATGTAGCTGTCACTCTGTTTATACAAGTAACGACAGGGTTCGTCTTTTTCTCGCACTGTTAAAGTCTGTAAATTATTCTAAAGAAATTACAGAAGGCGTGCAATCGTATTTAAAAATTATTCCACTGAGGAATATTTTAGCGCACGTTCGAGTTGTAACAAATGGTTTTTCTCGGAAACTTATTAACAACAAAGGAAAAGAATTTACTTATGAAGATGCAAAGTTGCTTAGAATCAATCTTCTAAAACATCATATTCTTTTTGAAAATTTGCATAAGACCTTAAATAATGGTCACTAAATGAATATAGTAATTGTTTCAATGTGAGACCCATTGCTTCAGCTGCTAAAGGAGGAACTGCATTTGCCACCTGAGTAAAACGGGGAACTTCTTTCCTGCGCCGATTTCCTCCTGATGTATACTTGCCTTTAAATGTAAACCAATCTGGAAAACTTTGTAATCGCGCGTTTTCTCGGACGGTTAATGTTCTTGGCTCGCTATAATGGATGAGATCGTCTGGCATGCTCGTTATTGTCGGGGCTGGGCTATCCGGATCTAGTACACGTATAGCATTTTTCTTTAATCCAAAACTGGCTTTTAGTTCAGCTGAAAGCGAAATATTCAATCTACCATCTGAATGACAAATGTCTATAATATTTTTAAATCGCTCTTCTATATCCTTTCGATGTCTTGCGAGACGCATATTAGATAATACGCCTGACATGCCTTTATTCATAAGTTTTTGATAAGATGTAATTGGAGCTTTGTATAATATATTTTCAAAATTATTAAAATTTTGACTTTTTGTTTTTCCATTTCTCCCTATTTCAAGATCTGATATGGCATTTTTTGCAGAGATTGGTGTTGAAAATAATTTTTTATTGTAGATAAATGCATTTCTATTACGTTCTAGCAAATCAAATGGGTTTGTATTCGTAATAATATTTATGTCTTTTCTTATACCTATAATAAAAAAGCGATGTCTTTTTTGAGGAACGCAAAATAATGACATATCAATCATTTTTGTAAAAACTTTATAATTTAATGATAATGACTCAATAATCCATTTCGCGTAATTTATTTTCTCGTTTAATTCATTAGTTTTTTTAAAATCTACAGTTATTCCACGTACATTTTCTATAAGAACAATAGGTGGGTTAATCAATTGTACAAAGTCAATATAAGATTGGACAAGCATGTTTCTTGGGTCATTAGGATTTCTACGACCTGCGCTTGAAAATCCCTGGCAAGGTGGTCCTCCAACGATCATGTCTACGTTTCCTACAAGTTCTGCTAATTCTTTACGATATTCTTTAACAGTTTGAGCTACACAAAGTGGCGTTTTTGGAAGCCACTTAGGCCAATCGAATTTATAATCACAATTTTCAACAATTAAATTATCATGTAATGTCTGAAATGCATTTTTATCATGCTCTAATGCAAAAATGCCTTTCCAGCCAGACTGAAGCAAGCCTAAGCTTAATCCACCACACCCTGCAAAAATATCAATAAATGAAAAATTTCTATCTACGTGATCAGTCATAATCTCTCTTACTTTATTTTTTAGTTTTCTTTCCTTTAGCATGGAAAAATATTTTTTCTATTACTAATTATAAAATCATATCTAAATCAGATGTGTTTAGTATTTGTGTAGGTTGTTGAATAAATTATCCTATTAATTTAACGAGGCAGTTGCCTGTCTTAAATTTTAAAATCAAGTTTTTTTACAAGTCGATATGTGCCGTTTACAGTTTAACATTTTGAAATAATTTGTTTTATTATCCAATACCCAAGTAAAAGGCGAGGTAGAGTAGGAAGCTGGTTCCATCGTTTCCCTGTGACTTCGCTTGACGCCTCGCCGCACGCGGCTACTACGTGTCAAACAGGTCATCCGTGTCGCCAGCCTCCCCTCATCAAACCGTGCATGCAGTTTTCCCGCACACGGCTTTCCGATGTTCTTCACTTCAAGGCATGCGCTTTCGTCCATCCGGCGGAGGTGGGCACTCTGTACAATCCATACCTGCTGTAGAGCTCTTGATTGGGATATTCCTGGTAGCCTTCGAGCCGCTTCCGCTTTTGGGCTTGCGCAGATGTGTTCGCACCCGTTGTTCCACGTGCGCCCGAACATGCTCATGACGCGACTGCAATTCCGGGCGAAACACAGGGTCAGGTCTTCCGATAGCCATTCTTTGTTCCAATCCATCTCCAAATCAGAAAAAATTCATCAAGCAAAGCTCCGCATCAACCTTCCCGACTCCCCCGCTTCACCCAATACGCCTGCCTATGCCCCTTCCCCTCGTACTCCCGCACCAACGCCAAAACCTCTTCCTCCGTCATTCCATCCCGAACCAGAAACTCATTGTTGTTGTCATCCAGCCGCCAGGCGGAAAAACCCTTATCGACCCGCATATCAGCCACTGATCCTTTCTTCTCATCACGCATCATTGTATCCCCAGCTGACTCTGGTGCCAGAAAGTGCGTTTCCACGTACATCACCTTCGGGTATCATGCAAAAGGCGAGGGTCAAGTCTTCCTTTAGCCATTATTTGCCTTCCATACGAATGCATCTGGTCGGAGCAAGCATCGAATCCTGAATTTTTGCCACGATCCGCCTCTTTGTCTGACCCGGAAAGTATTATGCGCATAAAGCTACAACAAAAATTGATGTAACTACAAGTAGTTACCTTGTCATGCGTATTTGTGTTCATGACTTTTCGGCATAATTATTCAGGAAGTAATGACAACCGAGCCAAAGATTAACTTGAGACTCGCATAAAAGGACAAAAGCCACCCGCAACCGGATGACCTTGAATTTTCATTTGAAAGGGTGGGTCTGCAAACCCACGCCGGGAATTCACGAACCGGAAAGGGATTTCAGCGTTTAACTGAAGCCCACCGTATTTCAGGCTTAGACGTCACTTCGACCTTGTGATAATACCCATTGCTGATATGGATTGGTATCCTCAAGGACATTTCAACCGTGAGGCGGAACAATATGAAACGACACATTGAGTATCTGATTTCAGTCATTGTTGTTCTCGCGAGCAGTGTCATATGTGCGACGGCCCAACCAATTCTGGTGATTGGACACAAGAACCCCGATGCGGATTCCATTCTATCGGCCATTGCGCTGGCAAATCTTAAAACACAGCAGGGAATTCCCGCTCTTCCTCTTGCGCAAGGCACACCGAACCAGGAAACGGAGTTTGTGCTGAATGCATGCAAGCTTGATGCTCCGTCAATACAAACCAGCGTTGCTGGACAGCGGGTCATTCTGGTAGACCACTCCGACTACCTCCAGGCGCCTGCTGATATCAGCAAGGCCGCAGTAGTTGGCCTGGTCGATCATCACAAGTTGGGTGGCCTGACGACCGATGAGCCTATCGAGGTCTGGGTATTCCCCACTGGATGCACTAGTACTATCATAGCCCGTATGTACACCTCAGCCGGCATTCCTATTCCAAGAGAGATTGCGTGCGGTATGCTCGGTGCGATCATTTCGGACACCCTGCTGCTGAGTTCTCCCACGACCACTCAAGAGGATCGGGATGCCTCGGCAAAATTGGCGCAGATCGCGGGAGTCGAGGATATCCAGGCTTTCGGACAAAAGCAGCTGCAGGCGAAGTCTTCAATAGAAGGAATATCAGCGACCAATCTTCTCAAGCAGGATCTGAAAACCTTCGACATGCATGGCCGAAAAGTCGGCGTTGCTCAGCTGGAACTGATGGATCTGTCCATCGTTGCCGCCAGGAAGGATGAATTTCTCTCAGCGATGAAAATCCTCAAGGACGAAGGTTACCACAGCATCCTGCTGATGCTCACAGATATAGGCAAACAAGGCACGGACCTGCTTGTCGTTTCTGATAACGTCCGCATCATTGAATCCGCCTTCGGGCTGAAAGAGATCGGCCAATCGGTGTGGCTGCCCGGTGTTGTGAGCCGCAAGAAACAGGTTGTACCCGGTTTATTGAAGGCTTTCGAGGGAGATGGGGCGCAATAGCGTAGCTTATTGCACCGGGCCGACAATCAAAACTACAGCGCCTAGCACAGAGAAGTGATGCGGATTTTTACGAAATGGAGGATCGATACTTGCCGACCACGTCCTGTGCAGCGTGGGGGGCAGCGTGGTTATCAAGTCTCGCGTTGACTTTTCTACTCCCCGAATAGCAGACAAACACGACTCACTCGCTTCTTAAAGAGCCGCCCGCCTCGCCGCACTGCTTCACTGAACATGCCTGTTTAGCCGCGACTCCTCATGTTTTCGGACATGGAGCCTCACTCTCCGTTATTCAATCTCACAACCCTCAGGCCTGCTTTTTCCAGACGCCGTCAGCGGGAAACAGATGAACACCTGTGGCGATCTCCAGGGGGCTGGCGAGCCAGTTCTTGGTGGTCTCCACCCAGCGGATGAAATGCGGGGTCTTCTTGTGCTCTTCGAAGGCCTCGGCGCTGGCATAGACTTCGTAAAGGTGCAAACAGTTCTCGTCCTCGCTGTCCTGAACCACATTGAACAGCAGACACGCGCTCTCGTTCCGCACTGATCCGCGTGCGTCGTCGAGCATGGCCTCCACGAATTCCTTCCTGTATTCCGGCTTGATGTGAACATTGACCATTACAGCGAACATGTCATTCTCCTGGATGTTGATGAGTTACATTGTGCGCAGTGCACAGCTCGGGACCGAATGCATTGAGCTACAGGAAAAGAGGTGGAGAGCGCAAGCAAGGATGGGAATCAGCCGTCAGTGTCGAAATCTACACTCAGGCCAAGGCTACGTTTATGTCGCCTGCTGCAAATATGTACAAATCGACAGGAGCAACCTGTCCGCGAAGGAGCGGATATCCTCGCAGCTCCCGGTCACGCTTTTCCGCGCAACCGTGACTGGCTTGAGGCCAATGGGCCGGAAAGCTAAGGGATCTTGAAAGTCACGATACGCGACGTCGGGAACACCTCCCTGCGGCCCGGTTGTTGCTTAACAGCCTGTAACCACCCACGGCGGGACACCGCCCAACCTCGCCAACGGACAAAGCGAATGGACATGACCTTTCTCTTCCCGGTGCAGCTCAGCCTGCGTGTGGCCGCCCTGGCCACCCTGACCTCCCTGGTCTTCGGGGTGCTCCTGGGCTGGGTTTTCCACCGCTACCGCTTTTGGGGAAAGGAGCTGCTCGATTCCATCCTGAGCCTGCCCATGGTGCTGCCGCCGACGGTGCTGGGTTATTACCTGATCGTGCTGCTCGGGCGGAACGGTTTTGCGGGCCGCTGGCTGCAAGAAACCTTCGGCATCACCCTGATCTTCACTTGGCAGGGGGCGGTGATCGCCGCCGCCGTGGTCTCCTTTCCGCTCATCTTCAAATCCGCCCGCGCGGCCCTGGACGGCGTGGAACGCAAATACGAAGACGCGGCCCGGACCCTCGGATATCCGGAATGGCGGGTATTCCTGCGCGTCTGTCTGCCGCTGGCCGGACGCGGCATCCTGGCCGGGACCATGCTCGCCTTCGCCCGCGCAATGGGCGAGTTCGGGGCCACGCTCATGATCGCGGGCAACCTGCCCGGCCGCACCCAGACCCTGTCCCTGGCCGTGTACAGCGCGACCCAGGCCGGACAGGATAACCTGGCCGCGCAGTTGGTGCTGGTCATCTCCGTGCTGTGCACGCTTATTCTCTGGCTTTCGGGGCGGCTTCTGACCCCGAAATGGCAGGCCTGAAGGAGGAACAATGTTTGTGATCAGCCGAACCGCTTCGACTTCATTCCGGGAATCCGCCGCACCGCAGGCAACCATGTCCCAAGCCATCGCCTGTGATTTCAACGTCCGCGTTTGCGGCTGCGGGGCCGAATTCGAACTGCATTCGCGCTTTAGAACCAATTCCAGGCGCATCGCCCTCTTCGGCCCCTCGGGGTCGGGCAAGAGCCTGACCCTCATGGCCCTGGCCGGACTCCTCACCCCCGATCGCGGACACATCGAAGTCCGGGGGCGGACCTTTTTCGAATCCAAATCCGGCGTGAACATCCCGGCCCGCAAGCGCAACGTCGGCCTGCTCTTCCAGGATTACGCCCTCTTTCCGCACCTCAGCGTGCGCGACAACGTCGCCTTCGGGCTCAAGCCCGCCTTCGGACCGATGAAGCCCGCGCACCATGCGCGCATCGACGAACTGCTTGAATTGTGCGGGCTCGCCAAGCTGGCCGGACTCAGGCCCCACCAGATTTCCGGCGGCCAACGCCAGCGCACGGCCCTGGCCAGAGCCTTGGCCCCAGGCCCGGACCTGCTCCTCCTGGACGAACCCTTCACGGCCCTGGATCAGCCCTTGCGCGAGCGGATGCGCGCCGAGCTTTCCGCCATTCTGGAGCGTTTCGACATCCCCATGATCATGGTCAGCCACGACCTCGACGACGTGGACCATTTCGCCCAGACCCTGGTCGCCTTCGGTCAAGGCCGGGTGCTGGATGTCATCGACTACGAGACGCGCCGCAAAACCGAGAGCGCCCGCGCCATCCTCGATCCCCTCTTCCTGGCCGCCCAGAACCGGGACTGATCCCCACGGCGGTCACGATCGTGCCCGCAACCGTGACCGCTTTGCCAATCATGCCTTTTCAAGCATAGTTTGAGTTTCCCTCGCCCCGTTCATGACACGTGTAACGTCGGACCGAAAAGATATGGAAACCATGGGACTTTGCGCTCACCTTCATAAACGCCTGCCGAATTTCGACCTGCGCCTGGATTTTTCCTGCGAGGGCGGCAGCCTGACGTCCATTGTCGGCCCCTCCGGCGCGGGCAAGAGCACGCTCATCCGTCTCATAGCCGGGCTGGAAAGGCCCGACTGGGGCCGCATCACCTTGAACCACGCGACCCTCTTCGACAAGGCGGCCGGAACCGATGTTCCGACCAGGGACAGACGGATCGGCATGGTCTTTCAGGATTATCCCCTCTTCTCGCACCTCAGCGTGGCCGGAAACGTGGCCTTTTCCTGCCCGGATGCGGCCAAAGTGGACGCCCTGCTCACCCGCTTCGGCATTCGGCATCTGGCAAACCGCAAGCCGGACGCCATCTCCGGCGGCGAGCGCCAGCGCGCGGCCATGTGTCAGGCTCTGGCCCGCGACCCGGACATCCTGCTCCTCGACGAGCCCTTCTCGGCCCTGGACGCGCCCACTCGCGCCGACCTTCGCCGCGAACTGCGGCACCAGACCCGGAGCCTGGGCATCCCGGTGCTGCTTGTCACCCACGACCTGCATGAAGCCGCCGAGCTCGGAGATGCCATCTTTCCCATGACCGACGGCCGGCACGCGCCCCAGTGGCTGGACGGGGCCATTTCCGGCCTCAGGCTCACCACCCGGAACCGTTCACCCCGCATCTGCGCCTGACAGGCTCTATGGCGATTCGCTTCGTCACTGCAGAAAGTCCAGACCCTCGCCGGTCTGAATACGCTTCAGCCCTGGATTTTCCTTGTTCCTCGCATCTCACCATTTTGGAACAGCCTGAAAATTGTAATTTTTCAACAGTCAGCCAAGGATTCATCATGAAAAAAATTCTCCTCACGCTTCTTCTGCTCTTCATGTCCATGCCCGCCCTGGCCGGCGAAACGCTGCTCATCGCGTCCGGAGCCGGATATAAAACCGTCGTCGAGGCCCTGGCGAAAAGCTATTCGCAGCAGTCCGGAGCGACCGTGGAGCGCATCTACGGCAACATGGGCCAGATCGTCGGACAGGCCCAGAGCAGCGGCAAGGTCGACCTCCTGGTCGGCGAGGAGAGCTTTCTGCGCGCCTCCGCGCTGCCCTTGGCCGACGCGACCCCGCTGGGAAAAGGACGCCTGGTCATGGCCTGGCCCAAGGGGAAATCCCAACCTGCCGATCTGAAGAGCGCGAAAATCGAACGTATCGCCATTCCCGACGCCACGCTCGCCATCTACGGCAAGGCCGCCATGGAGTATCTGAACAACAGCGGGCAGTATGAGGCCCTGAAGGACAAGCTTGTGGTCGTTGGCACCGTGCCGCAAGTCTTCACCTATCTCTCCACGGGTGAAGTGGACGCAGGATTCCTGAACCTGACCCAGGCCATGGCGGTCGCGAAGCAGCTCGGCGGCTATATCGAAATGGATGAAAAGCTCTACAAACCCATCGCCATCGCCTGCATACAGCTGCGAACATCTCCCAACACCGCCGCAGCCAAGGATTTCACCCGCTTTCTGCGGACGGAGGAGGCCCGCGCCATCCTTGCCGCTCACGGTCTGTAGGGATGATTGTGCTGGAAGCGCTGACGGACCCCAGGAACCTCGGCCCGCTTCTCTTGACGTTGCGCGTCCTGACTCTGGCGGGCTGCATCCTGCTTCCGGGCGGAGTGCTGCTCGCCTATTACCTGAGCGGAAAACCCTCGGCTTTGCGCATTGTCGTGGATTTCATCGTGTCCATCCCGCTGGTCTTCCCGCCCATCGCCACGGGCTTCATTCTGCTCATGCTCTTTGGCCGCAGCGGGATCATGGGCCGCGTTCTGCCCGTCGAGGTTGTTTTCGCCTTTCCCGGACTGGTCCTGGCCTCGGTCATTTCGGGCCTGCCGCTCCTCGTCAAACCCGTGGAGGCGGCCCTGCGCAACCAGGGCAAACGGCTCTCCGAGGTCGCGGCGGTGCTCGGCAAGACGCCCTGGCAAACCTTCGTGCTGGTCCTTCTGCCGGCCATCCGGCGCCCCGTGCTTGCCGGATGGCTGCTCGCATTGAGCCGGTCCATGGGCGAGGTCGGCATCACGCTGATGCTCGGCGGCAACATCCTCGGCAAGACCAACACGCTGTCGCTGGAAATCTACAATTGTGTCTTTACTGGCGAGATCGATCGGGCCATTGTGTTGTGCGCAATCATCGGAACCCTTTCCTGTGGCATGCTCATCACCCTCAAGCGCATGTCCGCAATCTGAACACTTCGGAGAAATACAATGACAATCCTTGAACAGGTCCGCGCACGGGCCATCAAAGTATGGGAAGAGGCCGGACTCATGGAGCAGTGCGTCGAGGTCACGGCCGCCCCCCTGACCGTGGAGCAGGCCATCGGCAGACCCGAAGGGCACGATTTCCCCATCCAGAAAGGCAAGGAAAAATTGATGGAAGCCCAATTCAATGGCGCCAAGGGCCAGGCCTTCACCGACACCTACGGCAATTACCGTGGACGTCTGGCCGACATCGCACAGCTCGACCTTGCCGAGCCCATGTCCCAGGCGATCTTCGTGGCCACCCTGAACGCGGTCATGCGCAGCCTGGGCCGGACGGACTGCACGATCCACTGCAAGGACGCGGGACCGGCCGAGTGTTCAAGACGCATCGCCGAGCACATTCGCGACGCGCACGGCCAGCCTAAAATTGGAATGGTCGGCTACCAGCCGGCCATGATCGGAGCCTTGAGCGGTCAGTTTGAAATACGCGTGCTCGACCTGGACCCGGACAACATCGGCCAGGTCAAACACGGGGCGCTGATCGAAGGCGGAGGGGCCACTGACGACGTTCTGCGCTGGGCCGACCTGCTTCTGGTCACGGGCACGACCCTAGCCAACGGCAGCATCGACATGTTCGTGAACGCAAAACCGGTCATCTTTTACGGAACGACAATAGCAGGCGCCGCAAGCATCATGGGCTGGGACAGGTTTTGCCCGCAGAGCATGTAGACGTCTATTCATAACAATAGCTATGTAAGTCTCTATACTCACTCTTTCATCATAGTTCGTGACACAGTAGACATAATCAAAAAACAAAGCGCATGTGGAATCTTAAAATATTAAAGGAGATTCACATGCGCACTTTGTTCTTCACACTGTTTATTTGCTTCCTTTGTTTCTCAACAAGTGCCAGCGCACAAAACGCGACACAACCTAAGCCCCTGGCTCCTGTGACCATGCAGGACGGCATTGTTTTCGAGCCCATGAAATTTGCACTGATCAGCGGATACACCACCTTTGATCAAAACCGGATCTACACCGGATCTTCTCAGGATGATCCAGGGTTTGGGAAGCGTCAGCGCACGACCCATGCAGGGTCGCTGACCTTCCGCGCCGGACTTTTCGAAGGCTTTGAAGCCCTGCTGACCGCGACGGCCTTCAACAAGGAACTGGAACGCAAGAACGCCATGGGGAAGACGGACGCAAGCGAGGTCGAGGGACTGGGAGATCTCCAGATCATGGGACGCTGGCAAGCCCTGTCGCAGAAGAAAGGCGCCCCACTCTCCCTGGCTCTTGGCCTTGGTCTGGAAATCCCCACCGCCGACAGCGACAACCGCAATTCCTTTGGCACCCAACCGTACATGGGGCCGTTCCTGCAACTCGGCACCGGTTCGTGGAACCCCAAGGCGACCCTGTCGGCGACACGGGTCTTCGGGCGGTACCGTCTCGACGGGCAGCTCATGTACACGCTCAACACGGAAGGCGAGCACGACCTGGAGAAAGGCGATCTGTTCCAGTACAATGTGGGCGGCGGCTATGCCCTGAACACGTTTTTGACCCTTGGGCTGGCCATGAACGGCATGCATCAGGAAAAAAACAGGCAGCAACTCGAGCCCGGAGTGACCGGTTACGACGCCAACTCAGGCTGCGACATGCTTTTTCTGACCCCCGAAATCAGCTGCATGATCGAGAAATTGAACACGACCTTGGGGTTGGCCGTGCCTGTGGCCGTGTACACGGACATGGAAGGGACCCAGCCCGCCGAGGATTATCGGATCGTGGCCAAGCTGTCGGTCAAGTTCTGAATCGGACAGGGGGCGGGGCATCCCGCCTTCCTCCCATGACACAGTCACGAGTTCTCCACATCGCGTGGCGGTCTTGCACCGAATTACGTCCCTGACGTAGTGCTCCACGAATGATAAGCGGCGCTTCACTCACCTCACAATTCGGCGATGACCTTGCCCGTGTCCCCGGCCTCGTAACCGGGCAGAGAGCGCAGGTCTTCCCGCATCTTGCGGGTCTGCAGGGTGTCCAGCAAATAGCCCAGCTCGGTCTGATATTGCAGATCCCTGGGAACGATGAGGTCGCAACGAACAGTCTCAATCGGGATGAAATCCAGGCCATAGGACTCCGCAATGGCCCTAAATCCCAACGCCACATCAGCCTTGCCAAAGAGAACATGCAGGGCGCTGTCGTGGTGCGTGGTCGCCTCCTGATCGTACCCGACGACATGAACGCCCGGAATGCCGTATTTTGCCAACTGCTCGTCCAGCAGACTGCGCAGGGCCGCACCGGGCTCGCGATTGATAAGCCGGGGCCCATCGGCCAGATCAGCCACCGAGCGAACGCCTGTCGGATTGCCGGGAGCGAGCATCAAGCCTTCTTCAATATGCGAAAAGGCCAGCACAGTGACCGGGCTGTCGCCCAAACAATCACGAACCAAGAGCAGATTTCCATCACCCTTGGCTGTGGAATGCATGTGCGTGCCCGCAAGATGTGCCTGTCCCGCGCCGAGCTTGCGCAGGGCGTTGCGGCTGGAGGCAAAAAGGCAGTGCACGCGCACCTGCGGGGCGTGCCGCATGGTATGCGTGCCCAGAATGGAAAAGGCCGGATCGCAACCGAACAGAATCAGGGTCTGGTCCAGGCTGCTGGCCGGACTGAGCAGACGGGCCGAACCGGAATGAACGGTCATGACTCCGTCGGCAGGTTCAAAGCCCTCAAGCAGGAGCCTCTTCCCGGTCAGCGGATAGGCCAAGAGCTGACCGCGAATGCGGGCCATGGCCACACGCGTCGTCTCCACCGAGACCGCGTCCACCAGGATCACGCCTTCCTCTCCGCTCACTTCCTCGACAAAAAGATCTTCCACCGTGCATTGCATGTACTTGGCCAGACGCAAGGCCAGGGCCGTGTTCGGCGTGTACTTGCCGGTTTCGATGTCGTAGATGGCCTGCCGCTTGACCCCTATCAGTTCGGCCAGTTGCGCCTGCGAAATTCCCTTCGCCTGACGCATGGTCTTCAAGTTGCAAATCAAACTGATCTCACCGCTTTTCATTGTTCCTGCTCCTGGTTCTCGACGTCCAGCCGGCCCGGTGGCATCGCCCCCTGATTTTGTACGCTATACACGACACGTAACCTACCGCCCATCGCGGAGGCAAGACCCGCTCGCATGCTGAAAAATCCACCTCGCCTGCTCCACGTCACTCCTGCCATCCTCCCAGAAATGTAATTTTAAAATTTAAAATGTATTTTTTAGATTGCATTCTTCGACATTTTCCGCAATCTTAATTCCGAAGTCACAGACCGTCGCCGCAGGACGTCAAACAGAATCCGCCACGAGCGTCACGCAAGGTCGCTCAACAAAAGCCGCGAGGAAAACATGTCCGATAAAGCTCGAGATTTCGATACAATCGCCAGGGAAGTCTTCGCTCCCATTTACCCGGTCATTGCACGCCAGATCCTGGAGCACACGGGGATCTCCTCAGGCCGCTGCCTGGATGTCGGTTGCGGCACGGGCTACCTCGGGCTCGCCGTGGCCGAGCAAAGCGATCTGGAACTGACCTTTTTCGACCAGTCCGGATACATGCTGGCCATCGCCCGCGAGAACATCGCAGCGCGTGGCATGGAAGTCCGCTCCCGCACCCTGCAGGGCGACGTGGTCCGCATCCCCATGCAGGACGAATCCACGAATCTTGCCGTGAGCCGCGGCTCGATCTTCTTCTGGGAACGACCGGCACTGGCCTTTGCCGAGATTCACCGAATCCTGTCGCCGGGAGGCAAGGCCGTGCTCGGCGGTGGGTTCGGCTCCGCGGCTCTGAAGGAACAGATCGCCAGAGAAATGGAAGCCCGGGATGGGCAGACGGGGCAATGGCGGACGAAGATCAGCAAAAACTTGAGCGAGGAGACGGTACGCAAATACGAAAAGGCTCTGCGTGAGGCCCAGATCCCCGACTACGACATCGATCTGAGCGAAGAAACCGGATTCTGGATCACCGTCCACAAATAGGGAGGCGGCATGCTGTGCACGATTTGCGAACGCAGGTGTTCCCTGTCCGCTCGTTCGGCAAACCCACACGCAGGTGGCGTTGGCATTCGGACAACTTGAAAACCGCATCATGCCCGGAAACGCAACCGGCGGCCGACCATGGACACCCTGTTCAGTTTTCCAGCCAGCCTTGATGAGCTGGATCTCTATACCGAGGAGGCGGATTGGAAATTCAGCCCATGCACGCCCCGTCCGCTCCTTACGGATGACGAGGCTGACGCGAGACCCATCCCGCGAAGCAGCATCTGTATCCTCTTGTCGTTGGCCGTGCATTTCACGTTGATGGCCGTGCCTGGAAGCGCACCGCCGTCTGCTCCCGATCTCGTCATGGAACTGTCGCTGGCCGCAAACGCTGTCGGCTCCGGAAGCGGTGCCAAAGCCCTACCCGAAACCGGAGGCGGGCAGATGCCCGCACCGTCAAACGGACCTTCAGCCAAAATGACTGAGCCGAAACAGGTCGCGACGCCCCCGCATGCCCCCCTCGTCCATGACGATCCCCCAAAAAAAACCTTCAGCAACGTCACCCAAACAAAGAAAGCCCCAGTCAGGACAACATCTCGACCGTCTCGGCGACCGCAGCCGGAAACGCGGCGTCGTCCGCCAGCACCGGCGCAGGAAAAGAGCGATACGACGGAACTGGAAGAGAACGCACCGGGCAGGAGTGATAACAGGGCCGAAGGTCAAAATGCCCCCGCTGCTCAAACCGTTACAGGTCCCGCGACGAATCCCGCAGCTAGCGGGGCCGGAACCGAAGACGGACAGGGATCGAATGGCGGAGCAGGTGCCGGCGGGCCGGCGGCCGGCGGCGGACAGGGATCGAGCGGAAGTGCAGGAACCGGAGCCCCCCTTGCTTTCGGCTCTGCGGAAGGCCCCTCCTTCGCCTTTCAGGCCCGGCCAAAATACCCGCGCATGGCCGTTGCCAGAAGGGAGGAAGGAACTGTCACGCTCATGATCCATCTCGACGCGCAAGGGCGTCTGCTGGACGTCGAAATCGTGAAAAGCTGCGGGCCCAGGCTGGATGAGGCTGCGCTCGAAGCGGCCCGGGCATCGACCTACCGCCCAGCCATTCAAGCCGGTGCGCGTCTGACGTGTCGGGCCGTACTGCATATGCGCTTTGCACTTCGGGGATGACCCCATCCTCGGACGCACGAAAAATCCAGTTCTTATGTATTTTTTAATTGTCATTTGACATTTTAAAAATACAAATCTAGTGACAAACTCAAGATGATCATGGCCTGTCCGTTTCGCAAAGGTACTCTCAGCAGCGCGAACGCTCGGACTGCCGAACGTAACAAACACATTTCACTCTGGAGGAAGTAATGAAGAGAAAATCGCTGCGGCGTACCTGCATGGCGGCTTGCCTGGGACTTGTGTTAGGCTGCGGCGTAGCCTTCGCCTCCGAGAACTCCACACAGAATGAAGACGGCGCCTTCACGCTGGGAGAAATCGAAGTCATCGAGCAGACAGACGGTTCGCCCAATGTGTCTGTACAGCGCGTGACCGAGGAAACCATGCGCAAGTTCGATACCAATACCGTGAGCGCCGCCGTCAATATGCTGCCAGGCGTGACCCTGTCGAAGTTCGGGGCGCGTAACGAAATGATGGTTAATATACGCGGGTTGGATACAAAGCATGTTCCCATCTATCTTGATGGCATCCCCATCTATGTGCCGTACGACGGCTATCCCGACCTGAGCCGTTTCAACACCTTTGATCTGGCCAACATCACCGTCTCCAAGGGTTTTTCGTCCGTGCTTTATGGCCCCAACACCATGGGTGGGGCCATAAACCTGATCTCGAAGCGCCCCACGAAACAATTCGAGGGTTCCGCGGGCTTCGGCGTCGGATCGGACACATGGCACGGTTATACGAATCTGGGCACGAATCAGGGCCTCTGGTATTTGCAAAGCAGTTTTTCGCACATGAACATCGACTCCTTCCCACTGGCCGGCGACTTTGACGATGTAAGCACGGAAAACGGCGGAAATCGTGAAAACTCCTACGCCCAGGACACCAAGGGCAACCTGAAGTTCGGCCTGACCCCCAACTCCAAGGACGAATATGCATTGTCCTACACCAATCAGCACGGCAAGAAAGGCACTCCGCCCTATGCCGGAACAAGCTCATCGGTGACGCCTCGTTACTGGCAGTGGCCATATTGGGACAAGGAGAGCGTCTATTTCAATTCCGAAACATGGATGACCAACGATTATTACGTCAAGACGCGACTTTATTATGACAAATTTGAGAATAGCCTGTTCAGTTACGACGACGACACCTATTCGACAATTACGAAAAAATATGCCTTTAAAAGTGCCTATGACGACCATACAGCAGGCGGTTCTATGGAACTTGGCACGTATGCCTTGTCAAACCAAGAACTGAAAATGGCCATGCATTACAAAAAGGACTATCATAAGGAGCTGGCGCCGAACACACCCGATGTAAAAATGGAAGAAGACATCTATTCCATTGGCCTGGAAGACACGGTCCATTTCACGGAAGAATTCTACACCATCGCGGGTGTCGGCTACGATTATGTCGAGACCAAACGGGCCGACAATCTCGTTGGCGGAGTCATCGAGGATTTTCCCACCGGCGATGCCGATGCCGTCAATCCACAGTTGGGACTTTTCTACAAGGTTTGCCCGGAGGGTTTAGCCCACGCCAGCGTCGCCATGAAATCACGCATGCCGTCCATAAAAGACAAGTTCTCCTACAGGCTTGGCACCGCGCTTCCCAACCCGGACCTCGATCCGGAACGCTCCATCAATTATGAACTCGGTTATCAGCATACATTTGTCGAACGTTTCACGATTGAATCCAACCTCTTCTACAACGACATCAGCGACTACATCCTCTCAAAAACCATACCCGATCCCTCCAATCCCTCGAAGACCCTCACTCAGAACCAGAATATCGGAGAAGTGGGCATGTACGGAGTGGAACTGGGAGTCACGGCGAAGATCTGGAATCCTCTGACTGTAGGCGTGAACTACACCTACCTGGAATACGAGAACGACACGAACGACGATGAACTGCTGAACACCCCCTCGCACAAGGTCTTCACGTATGTGGAGTACCGTCCATGGGAAAGCTTGAGCCTCTTGGCCGATCTGGAGCACAACTCCGACCGCTTCAGCTCCACCGATGGAGATCGCGTCGCCGAAGGCTACACCCTCGTCGGCGTCAAGGCCTCGTATGAATTCATGGACAGGAAATTCATCGAGGCGGGCCTGAACAACCTCTTCGATACGGACTACGCGCTCGAAGAAGGCTATCCCGAAGCCGGGCAGACGTGGTTCGCCAACCTGCGCATGGAATTCTGAACTCAAGGAGCACGGCATGTACGAGCAAGCTGATATATTCGACCGATGTATTGAAGATGCCGTCCGCTTTCACGGGCACTTATGCGGAGGCCAAATCATCGGCGTGCGCATGGCCCTGGCCGGACTGCGAGAACTTAGGATGCGCGACCCCCGTGGAAAAGATCGCAAGAATCTCATTGTCGTGGTCGAAATCGACCGCTGCGCCACGGACGCCATCGGCGCGGTGACTGGGCTCACGCCCGGTCGCCGCAGCCTGAAAATCAAGGATCTCGGCAAGATGGCGGCAACCTTCGTTGACTTGAGCACGGGCAGAGCCGTGCGTGTCTGCGTGCGGGAGAGTTCCCGCCGCAAGGGAGAAGAGCTGGCCGCGACCCTTTTCGAGGACATGGGCGACGAGCGCGAAGCCAGCTTCAAGGCCCTTGAGATCATGGACGAAGCGGACCTGCTCGACATCCGCGAGGTGGCCGTGGATTTCCACCCCAGCGACCTGCCGGGGCATCCCACGCACACGACCGTGTGCGAACTGTGCGGGGAATCCATCCTCGATCAGCGTGAGACATTCCTGCAGGGGCGGACCCTTTGCCGCCCCTGCGCCACAGGCCGGACATATTACAGCGAACTCCCCGGACAGAATGCCTGCACGGATTTCGCCGCAAACAGCTGAGGAACCATGAACCTGCAAGACTGGAATTATCAGAGCGTTGACTGGAATCGTGTTTGGCGCAAACACCATGCCCAAAAAGCCATGCATGAACGACGCGGCGGCAGAAATTGGGACAAGTGCGCCAAGGACTTCACCAAAGCCGTGACCCGAGGCGACTATGTGGAGCAGTTTCTGGCTCTCTGCGATGCGCATGCAGACGAAACCGTCCTCGATATCGGGGCCGCGGCCGGGACCCTGGCCGTGCCCCTGGCCAAACGCGCCGAATCGGTCACGGCTCTGGAACCCTCGGCCATGATGCGCGCGCTGCTCAAGGAGCGCTGTGAAAACGAAGGGATTGAAAACATCCGCGCAGTGGAGGGACGCTGGGAAGATGACTGGAGCGCTTTGGGCATCAAATCCCACGATGTGGCCATCGCGTCCCGGTCCCTCGTCGTGAACGACCTGAGCCTGGCCATCGCCAAACTCCAAAAATACGCCCGCCGCCGGATCTATATCTCGACCCTGGTCGATGACGGTCCCTTTGATCGCCACCTCATCGCGGCCGTGGGCCGGGAGTTCACGCCCGGCGTCGATTATATCGTGGTTCTCAATTATCTTCGTCAAATCGGCGTTTATGCCAACCTGACCTTCACGACCCACCGGGAGGCACGCGTGTTCGCCAGCCTGGATGAGGCCGTGAGCGGTTTGTCCTGGATGGTGAACGACATGACAGAGGTCGAGGAAACCCGCTTGCGCGATTATCTTTCCCGCACGCTCGTCGAAGAGGGAGGGGCCCTGTGCCTGCCTCGAACGAACACCGTGCGCTGGGCTGTCCTGTATTGGGACAAGGAGGACGCATGCGGACCGGAATGCTAGTCAGGCGGCTTCGCTTCCTGTTCCTGGTCCTGGTGCTTGGAGCCATGTGCGCGGTCTCGGCCCAAGCCAGGGAGATCGTGGACATGGCCGGGCGCTCCGTGACCATTCCCGACAAAAACACGAAGATTTTCTGCGCCTCCCCTCCACCATTGTACCTGCTTTATGCGCTGGACTCATCCCTGGCCGCGGGACTCAATTTCGCGTTCACCGCACAGGAGACAACCTATCTGCGCCCGGAATTCCTGAACTTGCCAGTCCTGGGCGGATGGTTTGGCCAGGGCCAGACGCCGAACCTGGAAACGGTGATGGCGGTCAAGCCCGATTTCATCCTTGCCTGGTACTGGCACCAGGGCGCTGCCAATGATGTCATCGAAAAAACGGCCCAGACCCTTGGCTTGCCCGTAGTTTATGTCCGGCTGGACACCCTGGAGCAATACGCCCAGGCTTTTGAATTTTTGGGACAGATTCTGCGCCGCGAAGAACGCGGGAGGACGCTGGCCAGAGAAACCCGGCGCATGCTGGCCGAGGTGGAACCGGTCGTTGCAGCCATCCCTGCGGAGAAGCGGACATCCATCTACTATGCACAAGGCGTGGACGGCCTTAAAACCGAATGTGACACCTCGGTGCATGCGGAACTGATCAACCTGGCTGGCGGCAAAAACATCCGCTCGTGTCAGACACGGGACGCCTTCGGCATGGAAGCGGTCAGCGTGGAAGAAATCCTCAACGCGGACCCGGAGGTCATCCTGGTCAAGGAAGCCACTTTTGCCCAGGCCTCCCGAACCAGCCCGATCTGGAACCATGTCCGGGCCGTACGGAACGACCGTGTTCTGCTTATTCCATCCTCCCCTTTCAACTGGTTCGACCGCCCTCCCTCCTTCATGCGTATCCTGGGCCTGTGTTGGCTGGCCAACCAACTCTACCCGGACCGCTATCCCAAGGACATGGTCACCGAAACACGGAATTTCTACCGGCTCTTTCTTGACGTGAACCTGAGCGAAGCCCAAGCGCGTGAGGTGCTTGGACAATGATCATGCACCTGCGCACCTTCGGACTTTTCTTTCTGCTGCTTGCTTGCATGGTGGTGTCCTTGGGGCTCGGGCGCTACCCCGTAACCCTTGCGGACATGCACCAGTATTTTGGATTTGCCCTGGACGCTGATCCGGACAGAATGCGCATGCTCAAAACCCTGCTTCTGGAAGTGCGCCTGCCCCGCATCCTGGCCGCGGTCTGTGTCGGCGCGGCCCTGTCCGTTTCCGGCGCGGCCTTTCAGGCCATGTTCATCAACCCCTTGGTTTCACCCGGACTTCTGGGCGTGCTGGCCGGGGCCTCTTTGGGCGCGGCCTTGGGCATGGTTCTTTCGACCAGTTGGATCGTGGTCCAGGCCAGCACCTTCGCCTTCGGACTCCTGGCCGTGGGACTGGCCATGTTCATGGCCCGCCTGTACCGGGGAGACCGCCTTCTGCTGCTGGTCTTGAGCGGGGTGGTTGTCTCGGCCCTGTTCACGGCGCTGTTGTCCATCATCAAATATCTGGCGGATCCCTACAATCAGCTCCCGGCCATCACCTACTGGCTCATGGGCGGGTTCTCCCTGGTGAACCGGGAATCCATGACAATCCTGACTCCGGTCTTTGTTCTGGGCATCGGGGTTGTCATCAGCCTTTCGGGCTATCTGAATGTCCTGACCATGGGCGACGAGGAGGCGAGATCCCTGGGCGTGCGGGTCACATGGCTGCGCGTTGCCCTCATCCTCGCCGCAACCTTGATCAGCAGCCTGACCGTGGTCATCGGCGGCATCATCGGCTGGGTCGGACTGATAATCCCCCATGTCGGCCGCATGCTGGTCGGCCCGGACAACCGGATTCTGCTGCCCGTTTCAGCTCTCCTGGGCGCATTTTACCTGCTGGTGATCGACAACATCTCCCGGCTCGTGTTTCCGGTGGAAATTCCCCTGGGCATCCTGACGTCCCTGCTGGGCATCCCCGTTTTCGCGGTGGCCTTGCGCTCCAGCCGTGGCGGATGGAGCTGACATGGAAAAAGTGCACGCCGCGTCGATTGCATTCGGATACTCGGATAAACGTGTTCTGAACGACGTCTCCCTGACCGTGCGGCAGGGAGAAGTGGTTTCCCTGCTTGGGCCGAACGGCAGCGGTAAAACATCGCTGCTCAAGATCCTGCTCGGCCTGCTTCGGCCTCAATGCGGAGAAGTGCGCATCGAGGGTCTCCCCGTGGCCGACCAAAGCCCGAAGGATCTCGCCAAACGCGTCGCCTATGTGCCGCAACTGCACCGCATGGCCTTCGGCTACCGCGTGCTTGATGTCGTGCTCATGGGCCGTCTGGCCCACAGTGGGCTGTTTGGCCGGACACGGAGACAGGACGAGCACATCGCCCGCACCGCCCTGGAGCGCATGAGCGTCTCTCATCTGGCCGAGGCCAACTATTCGGAAATCAGCGGCGGCGAGCGCCAGTTGACCCTTATCGCGCGGGCGCTGACCCAGGGAGCTCGAACGCTGATCATGGACGAACCGCTCAACGGCCTGGACTACGGCAACCAGATCCGTGTGCTGGAACAAATCACCAGCCTGGCCGCCGACGGCTTCACTTTCATAAAAACCACCCATTTTCCCGATCACGCACTGTGGATGGCTTCCCGAGTCGCGCTGCTGCGCCAAGGCCGAATCATTGCCGATGGTCCGCCGGACCAGGTCATGAACGCAAAAATGCTGAGCAGCCTCTACCAGGCCGACATAAGCCTGGTTTCCGTCGGCGGAGGCGTGCGTACCTGCCTGCCCCGTTCCGTGCTTCACAACGCGCCCGTTCCCGGGTCCCATGCCGGACGCATTCTGTGCGCCGGGTAACGCCTTCGTCCGGCGTGGGGCCCTTTTAGATCATGACGACCTTCGTTCTTGTCCTCGGAGCGTTCCAGGGAGGTGGGACTCCGATCACAACCCCATGATCGCCAATCCCACGGGACTCGCCGCGCTTCTGCATGAAACTGCGGGCCATCATGTCCGACCTGCTTCCAACGCAGAAAAGCATTCAAAAGAGTGTGCATCAGGGATGGATGTCCCATGCCAAAGACGCTGACGAATCAGAAATACGCTTGAATTTCTGATCCGCCAGACTACCGTGACAGGGCGCACATTGAGGATCGGTCGTTCAGGCTCTCGAAAAAAATCCGAAACGGGCGCATTCTGCTTTGCCGTGGCCTGATTGCGCCTTTATTCCGCGCGCTCAGGTTTGCTCAAGACAATCCAAAAACCGGTTTCATCGTTAATGATCCGAAAAGTGCTGCAGCCGATTGCCGCAAACGTTTCCTCGAAGCGCTTCAGATCATCCGCATCGCTCTTCTTCTTGGCGTAGCAATCCCACGAAGGGTCGCGTTTGAGCATTTCCGCCACGACCCGATCCTTGAGCGCAGCACTGCCGAAGCCTCCGCCGATATACGTGTGGCCGCCCGGAGCGAGCACTCGATAGATTTCTTTGAAGGCGTCAAGAAGATCCGCCCAGAAGAACATTGAGCCCCGGCTGACGATCAGGTTGGCGTGGTCATCCGGAAAAGGCAGTCCATGCACATCCCCTTTGGCGGTTTTGACCCTGTCCTCCAAGCCCGCGCTCCGGATGTTTTCCTGAGCGATGGCATTGGATTCCTCGGATGAGTCCACGGCCACCACGCTCAGGTCCGGGACGGTGGAAGCCATGGCCATGGCCAGCATGCCGGGACCGCTCCCCAGATCCAGACAAAGCCCCCGATTGATGCCTGTCGCAAGCTGGGCATTTTGAGCGATGGCCGGATAGATGGGGGCAAAAACAGTCTTGGCGATCTCATTCATCTTCAGAGCCGCTTCGCGATTGAAGACCGGCGTTCTGGTTTGCGTCCAGTTTTTTTGCATGAAAATGTCCTTGTCTCAGTGTGCCGGCGCGAATGGATTGGCCGGAGGGTTGATGCGAAGTCGCGGATACGTGCCATACGCGTCGTGGTCAAAAGGCCTGCCGTAGAATTCGCGATAAAATGCGTCGGCTTCCCGATCGAGGTCAAAGCTGAATGTTTCTGGATGGATAATGTTGGCCAGGCGCATAAGCCCCAGAATCCAGTCCGGATTGGTCGACGCCCGATACGGATGCAGGTGGAATACCCGCCGGGCATCCAGAGCCGGGGCTGCCAAACCGTTCCTGGCGCAGTAGTCGATCACGTCGTCGACAGGCCAGGCCGCGTAGCCCGACACGATCATGATTTCCGGGGCCATGCGGTTGAACTGCTCCCGGGAGATGAGGATGCCGGGACGGTCGTCGCGTTCAAGGATGCTGTTGGTCAGGCGCCCGCCAGCGATCTCGATCAGTCTCGATTCCAGCTTGTCCTCGAACATGGCGATGCGGGGATGCCCCAGGGTACAGTAAACGGCGGGACGCGAAAGATGATCGGCCTGCTCCCGAATCAGGGTCAGGCGCGACAGCACATAGGCGCGATAGGCCCGCCCCCTGTCTTGCCGGCCGGTCCGGGCCGCGAAATAATCGACCGTGTCGAAATAGGCGTCCGTCTGGTTCACGCGGGCATAGAGTTCCTTGATGAACCCGTCCTTGATCGCGCGGACCAACACTTCATCCGTCAGGGCCTTGTCCGATACGCCGAGCACTTCCAGGATGGCGCGAATCATGTTCAGGGAGCTGATGGTCCGGTATCCTCCGAAGTATCCGCTCTCACGGACGCTGGAAGCATGGACTGTTCCCCGGATGGGCAACTGGTATCCGCACTCGCAGCGGGCCTCGGGCCTGGCGCTGAAAAGATTGGAGCACATGGGGCCGAAAAATCCCCGTTCCAGTATCTTGACGCCGCAATCCGGGCAGCGGCTGTGCAAATCCTCGGTTCCGGGACTGTTGAACAGATAGACATGCCGAAGCTGGTCGCGCAGTTGGGAACAGATGTCCTCGGCCTCGCGGACACTGGGCTCCATATTCAACCCGGCGTCGCCAAAAGGCATGAAACGCATGACCTGAAAAGGGATGTCCGCCGCCAAGGCCGCGATCCGTGCCGCCGCCGTGCGCAGCTCCTCCTCTTCAAATTTTCGGAACATGACCGAAACTTCGACATGCACGCCCCGCTCGTACAGGAGAGCAAGATTACGCCAGACGGGCGCGGCGCTCGGAACTCCGCAGGATCGGTACACGGCATCCGACGCCCCCTTGAGCCCTATGTTCACGAAATCAAGGAACGGAAGCAGCTCTTCCAGCGCGAATTGAGTCATGTATCCGTTGGTCGAGCACCCCACCAGCAGCCCAGCCGCCTTGGCCATTTTGGCCAGACTCAAAAAAGTGAAAAAGGAAACCGTGGGTTCATTGAAGCAGAACATGACGCCCATGCAGTCATTTCGAAAAGCTTTCGCGATAACCGCATCGGGGGTCATGTCCTGAAAGGATCCTTCCAGGGCGCAGTAATGGTCGGTCAGCATTTCCGAGACGCAGCCCTTGCAGGCGAAATTGCAGCCCACGGTGCAAATCTGCAGAAATTTTCCCCGAGGATGGTAATGGACCATGGGCATGCTTTCGATGGCCGTATCGACGGCCGCCAGATAGCGGTCAGGATACCGCTCACGTATGCCGCCATCGATGTTGGCGTACATACCGCATCCACCGAATCCCCCTTCCTGAATATCGCAGGTGCGTTCACAGATGCTGCATTTCATGTTTTTTTCCTACTCGTTGGAAGTGAACGGGAAGTCCGTTCTTTTGGCGCAAATCATACTTTTATAAAAGTATAAAGTACGTTTTAAAATACAATTTTGATCTAGCTGAATAAACCTGCACGCGTCAAGGCTCACGCCGCCCAGCATCTCAACAGGCGAGATTGAGCGAGCCCACGGCGCAGCCTATTTTCTCGCACTCGCAGCATGTGGGCTCATCCTCTTGCCGCACAGCCTCATAACAATTGAGCCCGACGCGCAAACACGCATCGGGCTCGAATCGAGTGAAAGCCGGACAACTCCTAATCCACGGTCAAAATGACCGAGAAAGCCTTGACCAGGGCGCAAATTTCATCGCCGACCTTCAAACCCAAGGAGTTGGCGGATTCGTCGGTGATAAGCGACGTGATCTTGGTTCCGTCGGGCAGGTCCACGATCACGTCCACCGCGATCTTGCCGGAGTTGATCTTGGAGATTTTGCCGCAGAACTTGTTGCGGGCGCTGGTCTTGAACTTGTTTTCATCCTTGACCAGCACCACCCACGGGGCCTTGACCGTGGCGATGACAGTAACACCTTCGGCCAATCCCAGAGCGTCAAAGCTGTCCTTGGTGATGACGGACACGACCTTGAGACCCGAGGCCGTGGTCAATTCCACTTCACTCAGGATCATCCCCTGACGAATGGCGCTGATCTGGCCGACGAACATATTTCTGGCAGATGTTTTCATTTTTTTCTCCTCATGGATATAATGGTTCATGATCCGCCGGGTATCGGCGTCCGAGAATTTGATATACTGCGTCGACTGCGGCAGGCTCTGGTGGCCGAGCATGGCGTCCACGACCACCAGCGGCACACCGCCGCGCAGGAGCTCCACGGCCCGGGAATGACGCAGCACGCGCGGATTCAAAAGCTCCCGGGGAATGTTCGTTCCAGCGCCCCGCTCGGAAAATTTGCGGCGCACATAGCCCTGGTCCAACCGAAAAACCTGCCCCCGCAATTCAAGACTCATGGGTGCATCAAAAAATTGGCGCAACGCTTCGATAAGACTCTCGGGGATGGGGACCTCTCGCTCCGCCTCCCCTCGCACCCGGATCACCCCGCGCTCCAGATCAAGATCCGAGCGGTCGTCCAGTTCGAGGGCCTCGCCCAGACGCATTCCCGTATGCCGCAAGATGAGAAACAGCAGCCAGATCCTGCTGCGGGACTGCCGGATCCGCGCATCCCTGGACGCATGCAGCCAGTTCTGAAAGGATTGACTCAATACATCCAGTTGCGCGACGGTCAGGTATTTCACGGAATCGGGCACCTGAAAGATCCGGGCAGGCTTGGGCTTAGGGACGCGATTCTCGTTAGGAATCTCCATGCCCCGGCGAATCATCTCTTCCTGAATGCGGAGCACAAGATCGCTCAATGTATTCGGATCAATCAGATCCATTTTATCCATATCCATAGCATTTTGTATTCCGGTGGTCATGCAATCTCCATATATATACTTGCTGCACAAAACGCAGAGCCATCGTCAACATGATCACGCTTTCTCGAACATGCGTGACAACGTTGCCAAATCACCGCCATCAAGGCCAGAAGATAATCAATACCAACCCAAAAAGGAGTTCGATATGATTTTCAGAATACGCCTCGCCATTGCGACACTGCTCTTTCTGTTCCTCGCCGCCTCGGCCCAGGCCGCAGATCTGGTGGTCTCGGCCGCGGCCAGCCTGACCAACGCCTTTGGGGAAATGAAGGCCCCTTTTGAAAAGGCCCATCCCGGCACCAACGTGGTCTTCAACTTCGCCGCCTCCGGACCACTGCTCAAACAGATCGAACAGGGCGCGCCCGTGGATGTCTTCGCCTCGGCGGATCAGGAGACCATGGACAAGGCGGCCAGCTTCATCGTGCCGTCCTCGCGCGTCAATTTTGTCGGCAACGTGCTGGTCCTGATCGTTCCGGCCCAGGACGGTCTGACCTTGAACAGCCCGTCGGATCTGAAAAAAGACACCGTCAATCGCATCGCCATCGGCAACCCCGAATCCGTCCCTGTCGGGCGCTACACAAAGGCGGCCCTCACTGCGGCAGGTCTCTACGAGGCGCTGGCACCCAAGTTCGTCCTGGCCGAAAGTGTCACCCAGGCCCTGGACTATGTCGCCAGAGGCGAGGTCCAGGCCGGTTTCGTGTACGCAACCGATGCGGCATCCCGCCAGGGCAAGGTCAAGACCGCCGCTGAAGTGACCGGGCACAAGCCCATCATCTACCCCGTGGCCCTGCTCGAATCGTCCGGCAACAAGGAACTCGGCCAGGCCTTCATCGACTATATACGCGGTGCGGAAGGACAGGCCATCCTGACTACGTTCGGCTTCAAAAAACCTTAATGCTGTTTCCCTCCACATCCTGCTCCGCACACAAGACCGCATAAAATGGAAAAGGCCGCTCGTTATGAACCGAGCGGCCTTTGTTCTTTCAGATCAAAGTATGCGGAAGAAAAGCCTAGACCTTGAACTTCTTGACCAGCTGCTCCAGGGCTCCGGCCAGAAGGGACAGGTTTTCGGAGCTTTGCTTCAGGTCCGTGCTGTTGCCGGAAATCCTGCCGGAGGCATCGCTGACCTGTACAATGTCCTTGGCAATTTCGCCGGTCACCAGGGATGCCTGAGACACGTTTTCATTGACTTCCTGGATGCCGAGCGAGGCCTGCCCGACATTCTCGGCAATTTCGCGCGTGGCCAGGGACTGCTCCGCCACGGCGGCGGCGATGGTGGAGACATAGTCGCGCACTTCCTCGATGACCGCCATGACCTGTGCGATCTCCTCGACAGTCGAGGTCGTGGAGCTCTGAATACCCTCGATCCGTTTCCTGATCTCTTCCGTGGCTGCGGCCGTCTGATTGGCCAGCTCCTTGATCTCGTTGGCGACGACCGCAAAACCCCGCCCCGCTTCGCCCGCACGGGCCGCCTCGATGGTCGCATTGAGAGCCAGGAGGTTGGTCTGGGAGGAAATGGCAGTGATGGTCTCAGTGACCTTGCCGATCTCCCTGGCCGCCACCCCGAGCGTATCCACCCGCTGTGACGCCGAGGCAGCCTTGGCGACGGCCCGCTGGGTCACTTCGCGGGTCTTGTCCGTGTTTCCGGCGATCTCGTGAATGGTGGCGCTCATCTCCTCGGCGGCCGTGGCCACCGTGCCCACATTGATGGCTGCCTGCTCCATGGCCGCGGCCACGTTGTTCATGTTCGCGTTCATCTCTTCGGAAGCGGCGGCCACGGTGTTCGACTTCACGGACAGCTCTCCTGCGCTCAGCAGCAGGCCGTCGGACATGGTCTCGAGTTCGGTTGAAGACCCGAGCAGCACCTTGGCCCTGTCGGTGATATCCGCGACAATGGACCGCAAACTGTGCGCCATGTTGTTGAGATGGGTCTGCATGAGGCCCAGCTCGTCACCACGGCTGACCTTGAGCTCGCCCGTCATGTCACCCGTGGCCAGACGCTCCAGAAACACGCCGGCTTCCTTCAAGGGGGTCAGGACATTGGCCTTGACCAGCAACCAGCCGAGGAAACTCAAAACGATCAGAACGCCCACGGTCCAGCCGCCCACGCTCAAAGCGGCCCGCGTAACGGAGGCATTGGCCTCGTCCAGGGAAGAAATGATGACAAACGCCCCATGCACTTCGCCCGCCTTCCAGCCTTCCTTTACGCCGCCGGTCGGATCCTTCTGGCCCTTGGGATCGCCGTGGCAGTACAGGCAATCCTCCGAAAGCCGGATAGGCTTGAAATAGAGGAGTCGATCCTTCTCGACGATGACTTTTTCCGCCAGATTCGTGCGCGAAAATTCAGCCAGAACTTCCTTTTCCAAGGCATTGGGAGCGTTCTTGGGATTGCGCGGACTCTCCTTGGGCACCCTGAACTCGTAACCCGCCTCAGACGCCTTGGCCGCGGCCGTGTTCATGGCCGAAACGATAGGCACGGCCTGCAGCAATTTGGCCGGATCATCACGCAATTCGTCCATCGGACGGAGCACCCCGGTCTTGTGCTTGTGTGCCATGTCCTCGCGCACGGACTCGGCCATCATGACCACGGACCGGCTCTCCTTGAGCCGGCCATTGATCGCGGACTCCTTGATGTCGGTGATGTGCAGATAAGCCATGATACAGGCCAGCACTATCGGACCGGAAACAATGATCAGCAAAACCTTCCATGTCAGGCTCAAGCGAGTCCACATATATGCTCCAGATATTGAGTTGAAGACTACAGCGCGATACTGATTATCGATAACTGTTCAAGCCGTCAATTTACAGAAATTATTCATATAACGGAACGTGCGTAAAGGCTTCGACATCGACCAGCCCTTTGTCGGTCAGCCGGAGCTTTGGAATGACGGGAAGAGAGAGGAAGGACAGCTGCATGAACGGGTTGATGTCTTCCGCGCAGCCAAGGCTGCGGGCTGCGGCGTTGAGGCGGTCAAGGCCCGCCGCGACCATTTCGGGCTCCTGGTCGCTCATGAGCCCGGCCAAGGGCAGGGGCAGCAGTTCGAGCGCGTGGCCCTCGCAGACGCAGACGAACCCGCCGCCGCAGTCGGCCAGAGCCCGGACGGCCAGCAGCATGTCGGCATCCGACATCCCGGCCACGATCAGGTTGTGGGAATCGTGGGCCACCGTGCCGGCCAAAGCGCCGCGCCGCAGCCCAAGGCCCCGCACCAGACCCAGACCCACGCCGCCGCTACCGTGGTGCCGCTCGAACACGGCCAGCTTGGCCACGTCGGCATCGGGATCGGCGCAGAGCAGACCGTCTTTGACTCTGGGCTCGACCAGATCCATGTCGGTCACGATCTGGCCGGGAATGGTCCGGATGACGCGGACCTTTTTCCCTTCGGCAGAGGCCGAAATGTCCAGACAGCCCGGCGAAAGCGTCCCGAGATGAACGCTTTTGGTCACCACGTGCGAGGTGGGGGCCGGTTCAAAGGACAGGGACGAAACGGCTCTTCCCGCCAGAAAGACTTCGGAGATGGCAAAGGACTCCAGATCATCGAGCAGCACGAAATCGGCCCGGTAGCCGGGCGCGATGGCCCCGCGATGGCGCAAGCCGAAATAGCGGGCCGTGTTGATGGAAGCCATCTGGATTGCCCGCAAGGGAGAGAGGCCTCGGGCTACGGCAAGGCGGATGGTGTGATCCAGATGCCCCTCGCGCAGCAGATCGTCGCAGTGGCGGTCGTCGGTGACCAGGGAGCAGTTCTGGCTGTTGAAATCGTTTACAAGCGGCAGCAGATCGAAAAGATTCTTCTCTGAGCTGCCCTCGCGGATCATGACATGCATGCCTTTGCGCAGTTTTTCCAGGGCCTCTTGCAGATGGCAGGCCTCGTGGTCGCTGCCCGGACCGGCCAGGATATAGGCGTTCAGGTCAAAACCGGACAGCCCCGGCGCGTGCCCGTCAACGGGAAGCCCATCGGCTACGGCGAGCTTGGCCATGACCTGCGGATCCTGGAAGAGCACACCGGGATAATTCATCATTTCTGCCAAGCCAGGAATGCGGTCCGGATATTCTTCAAGCATCGCTTGAATGTTCTGTGCGGTAATCTCGGCCCCGGCCGTTTCCAGATGCGTGGCCGGGACGCAGGAGGGCATCATGCAGAGAATCTCCATGGGCAGCTCGCTGGTGATGTCGAGCAGCCATTTGATTCCGTCCAGGCCCAGGACATTGGCCAGTTCGTGCGGATCGCAGACCGTCACGGCCGTGCCGTGGGCAGCGGCCACACGCGCGAATCGAACCGGGTCGAGGAGGGTCGACTCGATGTGGATGTGCCCTTCCACCAGCCCCGGACACATGTAACGCCCCTCGGCGTCCAGGGTTTGCAGCGCGTCATATTCTCCGAACCCGACGACGACCCCGTCCTTGATGCCCACGCACTCGGGATGAATCTCCCCGGACAGGACATTGACCAACCGGCAGTTCCGGACCAGCAGATCCACCGGGATCTCGCCCCTGGCGGCAGCTAAAAGAAGGCTCTCGGGCATGGACTTACCTCGCGTTTGTTTGGGACTCATGATCGATCATGGCTGCGTCTTCCAGCGCCGGTGCATCCAGAACCACTGCTCCGGATAGCGCCGCACCATTTTTTCCACGGCCTCGGTATAAAAACGGCAGATCTGCTCGATGCGCTCCGCCCTGCTGCCCTCCAGAGTCGCCGTGTCCAGGCAGGGCAGCGTCACGGCCCTGAAACGCCCCTGCGGCAGGCGAATAAGGAAAAAAGGCCAGACTTCGGCCTTGGCTCGCAGGGCCAGGATCGCCGGGCCCTTGTTCACTGCGGCCGTCTTGCCCAGAAACGGCAGGAACTGGGCCTCGGCGCTTTTGCAGTTGTGGTCGACCAAAAATGCGCAGAGACCCCCACGGCGCAGTTGCCCCATGGCCTCGGTCGCGGCCTCGCGGTGGGGCAGCACCCGGATCTTGCTCTGGGTGCGCATGTGCATCAAAAGGTCGGCCAGGGCCTGATCCTTGGGCAGCCGCGCCACGACATGGCAATCGGTCTTGGTGTTGAAGCGCTTGAGCACCCCACCCAGCAGCTCCCAACAGCCCAGATGGCCGGTCACCCCCACGACAGGGCGCAAGGTGGAGCCCATGCGCATAAAGAGGTCCGGATTTTCGTATTCGATGCGCTCTTCCAGAAAGCGGTGGTCCATGAAACGGGCATGAAAAAGCTCCAGAAAGGAGCAGGCGCTGTGCCGGAAGCTGGCCTTGGCCAGTTCCCTGGCTTCACGCTCCCCCAAACCCAGACGCTCCCGCATGCAGGCCGTTGTTTCTTTGCGCCGCGAAGGCAGGACCGCCCACATGAGTCTGCCGATACCGTTTCCGAGGGCATGGAGCTGCGCCAGCGACAGGGACGTGCCCAGGGGCAGAAAGGCGTTATAGACAATATGTCTCACAGGTTGTTTCCAAGAGAGTTCATGATCTGTTCAAGATGTTCGCACTGCCGCTGCATTTCCTCGGGATCATCGCCGAGGTCGGGCAAAAGAATGGGGTCGCCGTAAATGATGGTGCATTTGGAGAAAGGCCACGGCAACTGAAATTTATCCCAGGCGCGGTGAAAGATTTTTGCCCGGCTCATCACGGCCCGCACCGGAACAATGGGCGAACCGGCATGGTTGGCCAGAAAGACGGCTCCGGGCTTGACCTTGTGGCGCGGCCCGCGCGGCCCGTCCACGGTGAAGATGATGCCCACACCGTGCTCGTCCATGACCCGCTTGGCCGCGATCAGGGCGCGCATCCCGCCGCGCGAACTGGACCCGCGCACCGCCAGAAAACCGAAATTCTGCAGAACCCCGGTCAGGATTTCCCCATCCTTGCTCTGGCTGACCACACCGGCCATGCGCTCACCGGCATGGGCCGGAATGAGCGGGAAAATCTCGTCATGCCAGAGGACGACGACGGGCCGCTTGGCGCGCAGCTCCGGGTCCGTGAAAACCTTGGTGTTGATCCGCTCAACGCGGAGGGTCATATACCACAGACGCACGAAGACGGCCAAAATGGCCCCTATGAACCTGGGGGAAACGGAAAACCGCACCGTGCATCTCCTTGTAAAATCAAAATATGAATCGATTATTCCGATCGTTTTGCAATATACAAATAGAATTAAACAATTTGACCATAATCCGTGGCTGCGTAGATCATCACAAAAAAACAAGGAGCCCATCCATGCCCATCGTCCTCAATTGCGAAAACGAACCATGCCCCAACCCCGTATTGCGTTGCAAGCGGCTTCTGGACGAGCAAACACCCCAAAAGATGGAAGTCATCGTCGACAACGAGGCCGCCATGGACAACGTCCGGCGCTATCTGGCCAGCAAGGGCATGCGCATCGATGACACCCGCAAGGACGGCACGCTCTGGACCATCACGGCCTCTTCGCAGGCCCCGCAGGCCTCGCAGGCCCCGCAGGAAGTTTCGAGTGGCGCGGCCCCTGCCGATCAGGCGGCGCAGGCGGGACCTGAGGCATGTCCGGTTTGCGTGCCCAAGATTCTGGTTTTCCTGGCAGCGGACACCATCGGCCAGGGGGATGAGACGCTGGGCGCCCGGTTGATGGGCAATTTTCTGAACACCCTGCCGGAACTCGGCGACTCGCTGTGGCGCATCATCATGGTCAACGGGGCCGTAAAGCTGGCCACGGCGGCAAATCCGGCCATCGAGGCGCTCAAAAAGCTCGAAGCCGCAGGCGTGTCCATCCTGGTCTGCGGAACCTGCCTGGAATTTTTTCAGCTCATGGATCAGAAGGAAGTCGGACAGGTCACTAACATGCTCGACGTGGTCACCAGTCAGCAGCTCGCCGACAAGGTCATCACCATCTAGGAGGCTGCCCCAAAACGGCGATCTGCTTCGTCACTGCAGAAAATCCAGGACCTCACGTATGTAGGATACGCTTCGGCCCTGGATTTTCTTTGTTCCTCGCATCTCACCATTTTGGAACAGCCTGGACATTTGTAATTTTTCAATGATGGGATGGCCCCATTGCCGCGCTGATTCGAAAAAGCCGCCAAAGCTAAGAACTCGGAGTTGGAGCCTGCGCCGGGTCCGCCTTCACCAGCGGCAGCCCCGCCTTTTTCCAGGCCACGATTCCCCCGCGCAGATCGAAAACCTGCCTGAATCCCAGTTTGTCCGCCAAAGCCAGAACATGGGAGCTGCGATTTCCGCTGCGGCAATACATGAAGATGGTTGCATCGCGGTCCAATCTTGCGAAGCGGTCCCGAAAATCCGGGGCATAATAGTCAATCAACACTGCGTTTTCGATGTATCCTTGCCGAAATTCTTCCGGGGTGCGCACGTCCAGGATCACGAAGTCCGGATTGCCCCGGTTTTCGCGCATCAATTCGGCGGCGGCTTCTGGTTCGAGGAGGCGCGTATCCTGGCCCATGCACCCAGCCGCGAAGACGAGCATGATCCACACTCCGGCCATGGCCGCAAGGCTCATGACCGCCCTGTTTCGCGCACCCGCCATCATGCAATCCGCTCCGGGACCGCGAAAATGGAAAACCTGTTCTGACGGGCGAAGCCGATCAGGGTCAGGTTCAGCTCGCGCGCCAGCAGCACGGCCTGATGGGTCGGCGCTCCCAGGGAGACAAGCACCGGAATTCCGGCCCGCCTGCCCTTGTGCACGATCTCCGAAGAGATGCGGCCCGAGGTGATCATGACCGTGCGCGCCAGGTCGATACCCTGGCTGAGCGCCCGGCCCACGACCTTGTCCGCCGCATTGTGGCGGCCCACGTCGTCACGGATAAGCTGCGGCTCCGCTCCCTCCACGCTCAAGGCGACGGTGTGCACCCCGCCCGTGGCCTGATGCAGGTCCGAATAACGCCGGAACCAGTTGGCCAGCTCCTGAATGCGCCCGGCAGGAAGAGTGAAGCCCGCGGGCAAAGGCGTGCTCCCGGCAAGCTCCAGGGCGCTGGCGAACATGACGCCCTTGCCGCATCCAGAGGTGAAGGTCCTGCGCGAGAGCTGTTCAGGCTCGACCGTGCAGGCCAGGGCGACCCGCACCGTCCACGTGGCCGGATCGACCTCGCAGCCCTGAAAGTCCAAGGGACTTGCGACCAGACCGGAAGTGTGAAGAAATCCGCGCGCCAGATCTTCCAGATACTCGGGCGTGCACATCAAGGTTGCGATCTCGGTATCCACGGTCATGATGGTCACGGGCACTTCCGTGGCCACGACATCGGTTTCCCGCACCGGGCCTCCGGCCGTGACCTTGACGATGTCCATCTGCACCAGGGGCTCAAGAGGCTGGGGATCGGCCATGGATTCTCCTTGTGTTCAATGCTGGGCTTTCCGGGTTCGTCCGGGGCGGTCGAATCAAGCAACGGCGGCATATCGCATTGTACGGGAATTCTCCTACTTGCAGTCTGCCTCCTGTCAAGGTGAAGAAGTGCGCTTTGGTTGCGGCACGCGATCCTGGGGCGCATTGCCGACAGTTTCGTGAAAAACTTCACAGCGGAGTTCTTGCCCTCCAGCAGGGAAGAATATAGGAAAGCAAACTTTGTCGAGGGAGCTTTGGTCCCTCCTGTCCGCAGCGCGAATGGGAAGGTCGGAGCAGTAATGGAGAACTTTCAAGGAGGAAAAATGATACGTGTTCGTATGCTTGCCCTGGTTGGACTGATGATTTTAGGCACCGCCGTGACCGCAATGAGTGGAACCTTCGAGATTCCCGAGAGCGTGCTCATGAGCCCCAAGCAGTTTGAAGGCTACACGCCCAAGAAAGGGGATGTGACCTTCAATCACGCCTCGCACATGGACATCGCCTGCCAGCAGTGCCACCATACCGTGGCCGACAGCTTCACCATTCAGAGCTGCATGTCCGAAGGCTGCCATGACAACATCAAGGAGCGGACGGAAGTCTCCTCTTTTTACCGGACCTTCCACACCACCCACGACAAGGAAAAGAGCTGCGTGGGCTGTCACCGCGAACTCAAGCGCCAGGGCCCGAGCGACGCCCCCCTGGCCTGCAACAGCTGCCACGTACAGTAACCCATCCGCGCCCCCGCCCCCGGGGGCGCAGCTTTTTCCCCTTCTCCACCCGTCGGGACCTTTCTTAAGTTCAATGGGCGGGATGGACCCAATAAACTGAAGAAAACAACCGCCCTCTCTGAAGAACAAACAACTCTAAGACATTCTTCCCGCACCAAGCGGCGAGGTTCGTGCCGAAAAGGGCGGCGACTGTCTGACTGAGCCAGACATCGTCGGTTTCCCCGTCGTCCCTCGCCTGTCCCTGCCCTGTCGCCGCTTGTTCCATCCAGTGGGCTCTGTTTCCGTCAACGATCGGTCCGAGCGGATCGCTTTATTCCGGCAAGGGTCGTCGACTGTCCGACTGAGCCAGGCATCGTCGGTTTCCCCGTCGCCAGCCGCCAGTGTTCAGACTTCCGCCCTGCGCACGACGGGGAAACCCTACGAGGCCGGCGAAGAAGTTTCGACGACCCTTGCCGGAATAAAGCGGTACGCGACGCCCTGCGTACCCCCCTTTGTACACGCGACGCTCTGCTCCACCTCAAAATTGACCTCAAGCCCCCATTGTGCTTCAGTAATATCGTACAAAACATGGAGCCCCAACATGACCGCACCACCGCCCACCCCCCTTCTCCACGCCCGCGACCTGACCAAGGTCTACCGCTCCGGCGCGGCCGTAGAAGTGCGTGCTCTGGCCGGAGTAAGCTTGGACCTCTTCCCCGGCGAACTGGTCGTGCTCCTGGGTGCTTCGGGCAGCGGCAAATCGACCCTGCTCAATATCATGGGCGGCCTCGACACCCCTACCAGCGGCACCCTGTCCTACCTCGGACAGGACCTGACCCATGCCGACGAAAAAACCCTGACCACCTACCGCCGCGAGTCCGTGGGCTTCATCTTCCAGTTCTACAACCTCATCCCGAGCCTGACCGCGCGCGAAAACGTGGCCCTGATCACCGACATCGCCAGCGACCCCATGAGCCCCGAAGCGGCCCTTGATCTGGTGGGCCTGACCACGCGCATGGATCATTTCCCGTCACAGCTCTCCGGCGGGGAGCAACAGCGCGTGGCCATAGCCAGGGCCATCGCCAAGCGGCCGGCGGTGCTGCTGTGCGACGAACCGACCGGAGCCCTGGACGTGCGCACCGGCATCACGGTGCTCTCGGCCATCGAGCGCATCAATCTGGACCTGGGCACCCTGGCCGTGGTCATCACTCACAACGCGGCCATCGCCGACATGGCCGACCGCGTCATCATGCTCTCGGACGGCCGCATAACGGACCTCAAGGACAACCCCAATCGCCGCCCGGCCAGCGAACTTGTGTGGTGAAATGCGCGCCCTGAACGTGAAGCTCCTGCGCGACCTCTTGGCCATGAAAGGCCAGATGGCCGCGATCTCCCTGGTCATGGCCTGCGGACTGATGGTCATGATCATGGCCCGCGGGCTGGTGCTGTCCCTGGAGACGGCACGGGACCAGTACTACGCCAGCCATCGCCTGGCTCACGTCTTCTGCGACCTCAAACGTGCGCCGAACGCGCTGCGCCCGCGCCTGAAAGAGATCTCCGGCGTGGCGTCGCTGGAGACGCGGGTCAAAGGCTCCCTCATCCTCGACATCCCGAACCTGCGCGAACCAGCTGACGGTCTCATCCTGTCCGTTCCAGATGGACGGGAGACGCAGGTCAACCGCCTCCACCTGCGCCAAGGCCGGCTGCCAGAGCCCGGCAGCACGGATGAGGTCGTGGTCAGCGAGGCCTTCGCCAAGGCTCATGGCTTCATCCCCGGCCATACACTGACCGCGACCATGCATGGGGCGCGCACAACCTTGCGCATCGTCGGCATCGGGCTGTCCCCGGAATTCGTGTTCGAGACGCGGCCCGGCGAGACAGTGCCCGACAACCGGCGCTACGGCATTTTCTGGATGAGCGAGTGGGCCCTGGCGGAAGCCTTTGCCCTGGGCGGAGCTTTCAACAGCGTGATCCTGACCCTGGCCCCCGGCACCGATCCCGGCCCCGTGAAGCAGGATCTGGACCGCATCCTGGCTCCCTACGGCGCGCTGGTGGCCTTTGACCGCTCCGAGCACGTCTCGGCCAAGCTCATCGACGACCGCATCTCCATGCTGCGCGGCTTCGCCATCGCCTTCCCGATCATCTTCCTGGCCATCGCCGCCTTCATGACCAGCGCGGCCCTGACCCGGCTGGTGCGCCTGCAGCGCGAGCAGATCGCCCAGCTCAAGGCCTTCGGCTATTCCTCCGGAGCCGTGGGCTGGCATTATTTCCAGTTCGCCCTGGCCGCCGTGGTTGTGGCCACCTTGATCGGCTCCGGCATCGGCCTGTGGCTGGGCCAGAGCATGGTCGAAATCTACCGCCGCTTCTTCCAGTTCCCGAATCTGGTCTTCCGGCCGGACTGGCTCGCCCTCTTTCTGGCCCTGGCCGCGAGCGCCGCCACATCCTTTATGGGCGTCCTCGGTGCGGTGCGCCAGGCGGTCAAGCTGCCCCCGGCCGAGGCCATGCGGCCCGAACCTCCGGCCCGGTTTGGGCCGTCCCTGATGGAAAAACTGGGTCTGCTACGCCTTTTGTCCCCCATGCAGCGCATGGCCCTGCGCAATCTGGAACGCAAACCCTGGCAGGCGCTGTTCACAGCCCTGGGCCTGGCCATGGCCACGGCCATCCCCGTCGTGCCCGGTGCCATGGGCGACGGCATCGACTATCTCATGGATTTCCAGTGGCGTCTGGCCCAGCGCCAGGACGTGACCCTCAGCCTCATCGAACCCGGCTCCGCAGCGGCCCTGCACGCCCTGGCGAATCTGCCGGGAGTGCTGCACGCCGAGCCGTTCCGCGTTGCCCAGGGCCGCATCGTGAACGGCCTGCGCGAGCGGCGGGTCGGCCTGACCGGTCTGACCTCCGACGCCCGCCTGAACAGGCTGCTCAATGCCGAGGGCGTGCCCGTGGCCCTGCCCCTGTCCGGGCTGCTGCTGTCCGAAAAGCTGGCTGAGGTGCTCGATCTGCGGCCGGGCGACGCGGTGCGCATCGAGGTCCAGGAAGGCAGAAGGCCGGTGCTGCAGACTTTCGTCGCCGGGACCATCACCGATTTCGCCGGGGTCGGGGCCTACATGGATTTCAACGCCCTGGGGCGGCTCATGGGCGAAGAACGGACCGTGAGCGGCGCGCACCTGACCCTGGACGCGGCCCGCCAGAGCGCATTCCTGGACGAAGTGGCGGACATCCCGGCCATCGCCAGCACGGTCTTCACCTCGTCGGCGCGTCAGAGTTTTCAGCTGGCAATGGGTGACATGATGGGCATCGTGCAGCTCGTCTATTTCGGGTTCGCGGTCATCGTGTCCTGCGGCGTGGTCTACAACGGGGCGCGCATCGCTCTGTCCGAACGCACCCGCGACCTGGCCACCCTGCGCGTGCTCGGTTTCTCCGAAATGGAGACTGTCGCCATCCTTCTGTCCGAGCTGATATTTTTGACACTTATCGCCTTGATACCGGGCCTTGTCATCGGCAGCGAACTGGCCCGCGCCCTGGTCCTGACCGCAAGCACCGAATCCGTGCGCATGCCGCTCGTGCTGACCGGGCAAGCGTACGCCACGGCGGTGCTCATTGTCCTGTCATCGTCCATCGTGTCCTTTGCCCTGGTCGGCCGCCGCATCAAGAACCTCCAACTGCTCTCCGTCCTGAAGGCCAACGAATGAACACCTCACGCAAGCGCCCGCCCTGGCGCACGATCTTCTTCATCCTGCTCTGCGTTGGGCTTGGCGCCCTCATCGCGATAGGCCTGTGGCCCAAGCCCCTGCCCGTGGACACGGCCAAAGTCGTGACCGCGCCCCTGACGGTCCGCGTGACCGAAGAAGGCAAGACGCGCATTCGCAGCCGTTACCTGGTCTTCCCCCCGGTCGCGGGCTTTCTGCATCGCGTGGACCTGCGCGCCGGTGCGCGGATAGAGGCCGGAAAGACCGTGCTCGCGACCCTGGTCCCCGAGGCGTCCGCCTTCCTGACCCCCCGCGCCAGGGCCGAAGCCCAGGCCAGAGTGCAGTCGACCGAGGCGGGGGTTCTGCTCAGGCAGGCCGAAACGGAGCGCACCCGGGCCAGCCTTGATCTGGCGAAGCGCAATTTCACGCGCCTGGACACCCTGCTGCGCGACGGGGCCATCGCCAAACAGGAGTGGGATACCGCAGAGAGTCAGGTGCGCGTGCTTGAAAGGGAACTGCAGGCTGCGAACTTCGCCCTGCAGGTGGCCCGGTTCGAAGCCGAGCACGCCAAGGCCGCGCTTACCCAGGCCGCCACGCCGGGACAGGCCGAGGCCCTGCCCATCCTGGCGCCGGTGGATGGCTATGTCCTCTCCGTGCTGGAAGAGAACGCGCGCAGCGTCAGCGCGAGTACGCCCATCATGGAGGTGGGCGACCCGCGCGACCTGGAGATCGAGGTCGAGCTGCTCTCGACCGATGCCGTAACTGTGGATGAGGGGGCACAGATCCTGATCGAGCACTGGGGCGGAGAAACCGCGCTGCGCGGCCGCGTCGTGCTGGTCGAACGGGGAGGATTCACCAAGGTCTCGGCCATTGGCGTGGAGGAACAGCGGGTCAAGGTGCGGGCCGAGCTGCTGGAAGAGTTGCCCGAAGGCCGAACCCTGGGCGACCGCTTCGGCGTACAGGCCCGCATCACCACCTGGCATGGTGAAAACGTGCTGCAGGTGCCAACGGGCGCGCTGTTCAGGCGAGGCATGGACTGGATGGTTTTCGTGCAGGAAGGGGGCGTGGCCCGGCTGCGCGAGATCGAAATCGGACACGACAACGGCCTGGCCGCCGAGGTGCGCGCAGGGCTGGGCGAGGGAGATGTGGTCATCCTGCACCCCCCGGACAGCCTGCGCGAGGGGATGCGGGTGACGGAGGCGAACTAGATCAGAGGTTGTGCACGAAGACCCGGTCCTCCCGCGCAAGCGACCGGGCCATGTCCGCGATCTGGGCCTGATGCGTGAACATGATGATCTGGTTTCGGTCCGCCATGTCGGCGAATACGCGCAGCGTCGCCTCGGAGCGCCGCTCGTCGAAATTGATCAGGATGTCGTCCACGATAAAGGGCATGGCCTCCATGCCGGTTCTCAGCCGCAGGCTGGCCAGGCGCAAGGCCAGATAGAGCTGGTCCCTGGTGCCGGAGCTCATGCCTTCCACCTTCACCCACCCGCCGCCTGGACGCAGGCCGACGAGGACGGGCCTGTCGCCCTCGTCGATGTCCGCCCGCAGTCCCGCAAAGGAGCCCAGAGTGAGGTCCTTGAACAGGCCGGAAGCGATGGCCAGCAACGGGTCCTGATTGGCGGCCCGGTAACGCTCGATTTCCGTGCGCAACACGCACGAGGCGAGCTTGACCCGTATGTAACGTTCGGTCAGGCGCGAGATGCGGGCCAAGACCTCCTGCATCTCTCCGGCGATGCGGGCGGCCGCGTCGTCACCGTTCATGCGCGCCAGTTCGTTTTTCTCCTGTCCCACCCGCTCCGCAAGGGGACGGATTTGCGGCTCGACCTCTTCTTCAAGCTCCGCACGCAAGGACGCGATCTTTCCGGGCAGGGCATCGGCGTCCTGCCCGGCGGCCAGCGCCTCAAGATCCTGCAGCGTACCGCCCTCGGCGATGCCAGCCAGGCTCGACTCGACCTCATCCAGATTCCGGCGCACCTCGACATAGGCTTGAAAGCGCTGCTGGGCCAGGGTCATGGACTCGTCGTCCGCGCAGTGCGACTCAAAGCGCAGGGCGGCCATGCTTTCCTCCAGCAGCCGGAGCTCCTCCCGCACGACGAAAATATTCTTCTGCAGCGCGGCCTTCTCCTCCTCATGCCGCGCGGATACGGCCTGATCCCGCACAGACTGGGCCAGCAGTCCTTTCAGCCGGCCTACGGTCAGGGCCGCGTCCAGGCTGTCCTCGCCAGGAGTCAGGAACGCGGCCAGCTCACGGACGCTGCTCTCAAAAGCGCGGCCGTCGCGGTCGATCCCTTTCAGACGCTTTCGCAACACGTCCTCTTCATGCAGCTTGGCCAGACATTCCTGGACCGTTTCCACGTAGTCGGCGGCCTCGGCCGGGGAGGCGTTGCCGGCCAGGCCCAGAAAACCGAGCGCCTCTTCCCAGGCTCCCCGCCACTCATCCAGATTCCGCCGGGCATCGTGCAGGCTCGCTTCGGCCTTGGCCGCCGCCGCTTCCAGTTCCTTGATGGACCTGGCCAGGGTCTCGCGCCGGGTCTTGTCCTCACGCAAAGCCTCGGCCACGGCTTGAGCCCTGCGCAATGCCTCCCCCAGCCCGGTCCCGGACAGCGTTGGCTGGTCGCCAACCAAAGCCAATTCCTGCAGCAAAAGTGCGCGCAATTCCTCCTGCCTGGTCTGCTTGGCGCGCACATCCGTCTCAATTCTGCCCAGCTCCTCGACCTGCATGCGCAAGGCCTCGAAATTGGCGATCCAGGCCCGCATCTCGCGCGGGCCAAGGGGATCAATGCGGCATGCGGCCCAGTGCCCCTGCCAGCGCGCCAGCAGATCCTCCCGCGCCTGCCGCGTGGCTTCGGCCCTGCCGCACAACTCGACCAGCGCGGACTCGGCGGATTCAATCCCGGCCAAGAGCTGCGCATGCTTCTGAACCCGATCCGCCTCCCGGTACATCCGATCGGCGGTCTGGTCGGCCAGAACTACATTCTGTTCATAGGCATCGGGCAGTGGATGGTCCGGGGAATAGAGCAGGCTCTCCTGCTCCACATCCTCCCCGCCCAGCCAGCGCCGACGCAGCAGGCTCCAGCCCTGTTCGCGGTAGCTCCGGCAAGCGGTCAGCTCCGTCTCCGACGGGACCACTGCCGCATGTTCGATGGCGCGCAGCTCCCTGGTCAAGGCGGCCTGGTCCAGGCTGATTTTCTCCTCTTCCTGGGATTGACGCCGAAGCTCTTCATCCGCCTGTTGCAGCGCCGCTTCAAACTCGTTCACGGTCTCGGACAGGGGCAGCCTGACCAGGCAGACCTCTTCCAGCGAACCGTCCCACAGCCCAAGGCGCTGCAGGGCGGCCTGACAGCTGTTTCTGGCCCTGAGCAGAACCCCTTGGCGGGTCCTCAATTCCTCGTCGAGATCACCCGCCTTGAGCACCAGCGACACAGCCTGGGTCAGGGACGCAGCCTGGGCAACCTGACCGAGCGCGGCCAGTTCCGAGCGTCTGCTTTCGAGTTCCCTGCGCAGCTCCCGCAACCGGTCCTCGGCCTGCCGCACCTCCTGCCGCACGGCTTCGCTCCTCTGTCCCAGAGCTTGCACCGTCTTGCGCCTGGCCAGCCCCGGTCGCAGGCTCTCGGCCTGCTCCACATCCAGATCGGGCCGGATGCGACGCAACAGATGCGCGGCCTCCGTCTTGTAGGCGATGCGCATGCCCTCAAGGCTTTGATAGTCCTTGAGCCCCTTGCGGTATTCGCCAAGTCGCTGGTGGACCTCTTCGACGTCCTCGGCGTGGTCCAAAACAGCCTGGTTGAGACTGATGCCCAGCTGCCTGTCCCGCAACTCGGCAAGTCGCTCCTCCGCACCCTCAAGACGAACCCGGACGGCTCGGAGCGCGTCCTCAAGCTGGCGCCGTCGCGTGCCGAAATCCTCCGGCAAGACCACAACCTCACCCATCGCTTCAAGTTTTTCTTGAATCAGGTGACGCTGCCCAAGAAAAGGCAAGGCCCGACGCAAACGTTCAAGCAGATGGATTTCGCGGCCCAGTTCAAGCCGCCGGGCGGAAAGGTTCTTCAGCTGCTCCTCGGCCTGAGCCAGGGCCTCGCGATGCTTCTCCCATTCCTGGCTGCCCAGACTGACAAGGCGCATCTGCCCCTGCAAATCCTTGTAGTGGGACAGGGTCTGAGAGATGGCTTTGGATGAGGCGCGAGGCTTGAAGAGTTCGTCGCCATCAGCTTCGAGTCCATCCATGACGGACTTGAGGGAGGCGAATCCCGCCCCGGCGGAAAAGAGGGCCTGCCCGACCTCGCCCTGCTGATCGAGGATACCTTGCCCGCCCTGGACCAGAGTTTCGTGATTGATTCCGTACATGCTGGCGAAAAGATCCTGTCCCAGCCCCTGCAGAAAGGGAGCAAGGGCGTCTGCGCAGAGGGATTGGTCCTGCGCGTCGAAAAGATCGTTCTTGTTTTTCTTGCGGCGGTAAAAAGAGAGCTCGCCGCCATCGGCGTGCTGCAGGCAGCCGCCGACAAGGAGCTGGTCGTAGGCGTGCAGGAAATTGTCCGGGGTGCGTGGCGGGAAACCGAAAAAAAGGGCTTGCAGCCCGCGCATGGCGCTCGATTTGCCCGCCTCGTTGGGTCCGTGGACAATGTGCAGCCCTGGCAAGGCTGACGCAAAATCAAGAACACGCCCACTGAAAGGTCCGTAGGCCTTGAATTCCAGACGCTTAATTTTCATGGCGGCGCTCCTGCAGTCTGGCCATGAGCAACTCCCGGACTTCGCCTCGCAAGGAGGCAAGCCCTTCCTCGTCGGGACTGAAGGGGTCACCGGCCCCAAGAAGTTCGGCTGGCAATCTGCTGCGCAGGGCCTCGAAATCGGGCACAAGCTCGGACAAGGACGAGGAATCCAGCCGCACCTGGGCGATGGCCTGCATCAGACCGGCCAAGGGAGAATCCACATCCATTGCTTCGCTTTTTTCGGCCAGAGGACGGGTCGCCACGTTGAGCTTTTCCAGCCACACATCTCCCAGATCCGCGGCCAGGGCTCGAAGCTCATCGCGCAGACGCTCCTCGGCCCGGTACACCTGCGCATGCATCTGGGTTTGCCCTTCGAGGATGACCCGAACGGCCAGAGGGCGGCCCGCGGCATCCCTCCGCCCAAGCTCCATGGCCTCGCGCACGCGGTCGTGGACCGCGTCCAGACGCTCGCAGCCGGCCAGATCGACCCGACAGATTCCAAAACGCAGCACATCAAGCTCTCGAAACTCCATATCCAGAATCCGCCCATCCTCGACGCTCACCAGCGAGCAGCCCTTGGCCCCGGCTTCGCGGATATGCCGCCCCTGGATGTTGCCGGGAAAAACCACCCACGGGTGGGTCTGAACCACCTCGCGCTGATGCACATGTCCCAGGGCCCAATAATCATACCCCTTGCTCACGAGAGCTTCCAGCGTGCAGGGAGCGTAGGGTTCGTGGCCGGGGCGTCCGGTCAGGCTGGTGTGCAGCAGGCCGATGTTCAAAAGTCCGGGGACGGCCGGGACAAAGGAGCGACTCAAATCCTCCATCACGCTGCGTCCGGCGAAGCTTTGGCCGTGGATGGCGACTCCAAGTTCTTCGAGAATCCTCGTCTCCGGCTTCTTGTGCGAAAACAGGGTCACATTGTCCGGAAGGCGCAGGGCTTTCGTCAATTGGCTGGCCGCGTCGTGGTTCCCGGCGACCATGAAGACCGCGATCCCCGCCTCGCGCAGGCGGCCCATGCGGTGCATGAAGTAAATGCCCGTGTTGTAGTCCTTCCAGTCCCCGTCAAAGAAATCCCCGGCCAGCAGGACAAAGGCGGCCTCTTCCTCGATGGCCAGGCTGACCAGATTATCGAAGGCCCGCCGCGCGGCCCCGCGAATCTGCTCCACGGGGGCGTCCGGATAGGTTTCAAGACCCCGCAGGGGGCTGTCGAGGTGGATGTCCGCCGCATGCACAAATCGAAACATGGATTCTCCCATTTGTATTCACGGCGCGACGGCTTCCCTCCAGTCCCCGGAGGTAGCCGTCACGCCAGTCTGTTCGGACAAATTCAGAGGATCTGCGCCACAGGGGGGCCGGACTATTCAGCTCCTGACTGGAACGATTAGGGACAGGGCAGTGGAAAGATCCGCAATGGAGACCGGCTTGGCCAGGTATCCATTCATGCCCTGCGCCAAAAATCTTTCCCGGTCGCCGGACAGGGCGTAGGCGGTCAGGGCGATGATCGGAATATCCGGGTCAATCCCCGGCAGGGCCCGCTTGCGGATCAACCGGGTCACGTCCGAGCCGTCCAGGCCGGGCATCTGGATGTCCATCAACACGCAGTCAAAGGTTTCCCTGCGCAATCGTTCCAGGGCCTCTTCCCCGTCATGCACGCAGACGCCATCGTGACCAAGCTTCTCCAGCGCTTTGAGTATCATGAGCTGATTCACGACATTGTCTTCAGCCACCAGTATGCGCAGCCCGACCTTCGAGACCGGGCAGCAGGTCGCCTTCTGCGCACAGGCCGGCTCGCTGTCCGGAACGTGCTCGGATATTTCGACCGTCATGCGCACGACAACCGTCGTCCCCTTCCCCGGCTCGCTCGTGAGCCGGACATCCCCGGCCATGAACCCGACGATGCGCTTGACGATGGAAAGCCCAAGGCCGGTGCCCGAGCCCCGGACCCTGGACGCGGCGGAAGCTTGGACAAACGGCTCGAAGAGTCCGGCCTGCTGGTCTTTGGCGATTCCGACCCCCGTGTCGCTGACTTTGAGCTCAAGCTCGCCATGTCCTCCTTCCCTGGAAACAAGGGCAAGGCCAACCCGAATCTCGCCCAGATGCGTGAACTTCACGGCATTGCCCACAAGATTATAGAGAACCTGACGCAACCGAACCTGATCCGCATTGATGAACTCCGGCATGTCCCGGCCGATATCGGTCTTAAGGCCCACCCCTTTGCTCTTGGCCGAAAACTGGAATGTCTCGATCACGCTCCGAACGAGCGCGTGCACATTGAAAACCGAGGGCACAAGCTCGAACTTGCCGGCTTCGATCTTGGACAGGTCGAGGATGTCGTTGATGATGGCCAGGAGGCTCTCCCCGGAATTCATGGCCACATCCAGATACTGACTGCGCTCCTCGTCCAGATTGCCCATGCGCACCAGCTGCAGCATGCCGAGCAGACCGTTCAGGGGAGTGCGTATCTCGTGGCTCATGTTGGCCAAAAACTCACTCTTCGCCTGGTTGGCCACCTCGGCCTGCTTCTTGGCGGCCTGCAATTTCAGCTCGGATTCCTTGCGCTCGCTGATGTCACGCGCAATGCACAGCACCGCGCGCCTGCCTTCGTGGCTGAAGAGCTTGGCGCTGACCTCGACCGGAAGAAAACGATGGTCGCGAGTGATATGGCTGGCCTCGTAGACGGCCTGTCCGTCGCGCTGCAGGCGGCGCTGGAATTCCTGTCCGTACTTGAGTTCGTAAAGATGAGTGATGTCCCTGGGCCCGAGCCGCAGCAGCTCGTCGCGAGCATAGCCGAGACAGGCGCAGCCCAGGGCGTTTGCATCACGAAAGAGATCGAGCATGTCGTTCTCGTCCAGACCCACCACGTACATGGCATCGTTGGCGGTCTCGAAGAGCACGCGGTAGCGCTCCTCGCTTTCCTGGCGGGCCTGCTGCGCCAGCTTCCTGTCGGTGATGTCCGAGCAGGCGCCGAGAATGACCCTGCGTCCCTGAAACTCGACCACTGCCGGAGTGTATTCGATCCAGCGGATGGCTCCGTTCTTGTGGCGTATCTTGAATTCGGACCGATCGAGGTCCAGAGACGGCAACGGACTTTTCATGCGCAGGGCGGCCCGGGCACGAACCTCTTCCCGATGCTCGGGCTCGATGATTTCCCAAAAAGGGATGCTGGTCAGTTCGTCCAGGGTGTACCCGGTAATCGTCACGGCGGCAGGATTCGCATACAGGAACCGCTCATCGCTGATCAGCACCACACCGGCCGTTGAGTGTTCCGTCAACGTCCGGAAAAGATATTCGCTTTCGTTGAGCTTCTCCAGGAGCGCATCATTGCGCAACTGCAGCAGATTGAGACTCGAAAACTGCTTGTTTGTCCTGTAGGCCATGATGAACATCATCACGACAAAGATGAAAAAAAGAAAAGCCATGCTCAAATAAAAACGATCCGGATACATGCTGATCAAGAGAATGTGCATCGGTATCGTATGAGGAATGGCAAAAGAGAGAAAGCATGGGAACAATTGAGCCAGATAAATGGCTGAGCCGGTCAAGGTGCCGCCCAGAAGCAGAATTTGAAAAGCCTGCCCGAGCGGAGGCAGATGGACAAAGAACAAGGGCGCGCTGACACCCCAGATCAGTCCGGAAACAAAGGTTCCGGAGACAAAGAAACAGGTCCATCGCCGCAGGGAAAAACGCCCGCGATCTTTTTGAAACCAGGCAATGCTGAAGACCCGAGGAACACAGCTCAAAATCATGGCGCCATACCACAAACCAAGCTCAAGACGGGGAAGATGTTCATAAAGAAGCACAAGGAAGATCGTTGCGTTGAACACGCTCGCGGCAATGGAGACGCGCAGGTTCGCGGCAATGAATTCCAGCTGCTTCCCGCGCAATCGCTCCTGCACGAGATCACCAGAAGGCACCAAGGTCTGATCGCGGTTCTCGGTCAAAATCGTCAAGGGCACCTCCACTGTACGATACCAAACGCGCTTGTCCCGCGAATGCGCGCAAACCGGCATTGACGAAGGAAAATCAACGCGCAAGCAGCGGGCTTGTACTTTTCGTTAAGCACATGGAGAAAGCAACATAAAAAAAGCCCCCCCTGGAAAGCATGAGTCCAGAGGGGCGGGAAGACGGGATTCGTTTCCGTCAGGCGCGTACGCGACACGTCGAAACATGCTTGCGCATGAAGGATACAAGTCCTCGACAGCCAGCAACCGTCAGAACAGAGGCATCTCCTGGCCATTCACCCTGAGCTTGCCCTGCACGAAGGAAGCCTCGGACGTGATGGTTTCACCATCACGCACGATCAGGTTGCGGCCCAGCAACGTCTCGACCTGCTGCGAATACAACTGCTGCACCATGGCTTCAACGTCCTGAGCGTTCGCGGCTGGCTGTTGCTGCGTGATGCTCATGACCATGAGTCCCTTCAGCAGGGCCTCATGCACGGCCACCGCAACGCTGGCGTTCACATGCTGAAGCAACAGCAAGGGATTGAGGGCGGCCCCTTCCCCGGGAGCGTCCAGCCTGATGGAGAGGGTACCCGTGAATTCTCCCATGGACGTAAGCACCTGCAGGCGCGAAATACGAAATTCCGGACTGCCGGCCATGAGTTTCGTAAAAAGTTTGCCGTACAGCTCCGCGATCTGTTCGGCGAGCATGTCCACATCCGCAGTGGGCATGGACCGGTAGAGCTGTTGAAACTGGATTTGAAATTCGCTCAAGGCCGCGGCATCGAGATTCCGGGCCTCCATGTCGCAGATCACGGGCCCATGCGTGGCCCCTCCCATCGCAACACTGCCGATGTTCACGCTCTGCGCATACTCGACACGAGTGCCGTCGCAGCTGCTGTTGGAGGAAAAACGCAGTTCTCCGACACTGACAGCGTCGCCATCGGTGCGGGTCATGTTGATGGAGGACATGTCGGCTTTGACCTGACCAACAAAAACCAGCGGCAGGGCCTCGACAAGATCGAACGTACTGGAAAAACCATCCATGCGCAGAGTGCCGTCGCTCGACTTGAGGATCAGGCTGGGCATGGTCATGTCGCCACGAAAGGAACCGGAGTCGGGAACATATCTGGCCCGCGCAACAAGCCCGCCCCAGTTGACGCTCTCGCCGTCGATCTCTTTGTCAAAGGCAGGAACCTCGAAGTCCCCATCCACCTCACCGCCAAAGCCGATGCGCATGACCGACGAGGACTGGGCCAGCTCCGGAATTTCCGTGAAGAGCGCGCCCTGCCCGCCGGACGTGTCCACGGTGCTTTCCACCGCGGCAAGTCCGGGCCGGAAGGAAAATCCATGGCTCATATCAGGCAACGGGCCGTGCCGAAACACATGCCGCACCACAAAGCTCGCGTTGCGCGCATCAGTCGCGCCATCATCCGCAGGCTCGGGAATGACGACCGTCACCAAGGTCTGGGCGCTCGAACTGAAAAAACCGCGTTCATACTTCTGATTGGAAAAAGACAGCACTCCGAACTGTTCATTGTCCTTGAGCGCTTCAAAATATCTGTCCTCGACCTGACCGCCAAGCATAAATGCAGACCCTGCATAGATCCCAGCCACAATGATAACAGCTGCAATGATTAACTTTTTCACTCGCCCCCCATGTACATGCCACGTCCCGTGGTCAATTTCAGTGTCACCACCTGCCTGCTTGCACAACCTGCTCAAAATAACAACACATATCAAACACTTCGTGCGAAGATTCGGACGCGATGCGTCCTGCGGAAGTTACGAATAAAAAAGTTGACAGGAGAAGTCCGCCGCCGTGCAGGCGTCTCCTGCAATCAAATTTCCCGATGCATATTTGGCTTGTGCCAAGCGTTACCGATACGCTAAAGGCTGCCTCTGGAATTCAGAACAACCCTTGCCGGCAACTCTCGGAGGCAATCGGTTTCAACTGTCAGGCACAATTGCCTGCTCGCTGCAAAGGAGTTCGCGTGGCGCAAATTTCGCCGAATCCTCAAGTATCGGTCATCATCCCGGCTCGCAATGAAGACTCCAGAATTGAAAACTGCCTGACTGCCCTCACTTCCCAGGACAGCATCGCCGAGTTTGAGATCATCGTCGTCGACAACGGGTCGACCGACGAAACGGCAGCCCTCGCCGCCGCCTTTCCCGTCACCGTGGTCCATGAACCCAGGGTCGGCCGCGCCATCGCCCGCAACGCCGGCATCCGTGCGGCGCGCGGGAACATCCTGGCCTTCACCGACGCGGACTGCGTTCCGTGCCGATCCTGGCTGCGCGAGCTGCTGGTCGGCACGGACGATCCGGAATGCGGATGCTTCGTCGGCGAAATCGTCCCGCACGAACCGGTCAACGCCATTGCGAGATATGTCCATGAACGCCGCCTGATCTGCCAGCTCCGTCTGCTTTCGCAGTCCCCTCCCGTCGCCGCGACCGGCAGCATCGCCTACCGCCGCTCCGTATTTGACGAAATCGGAATGTTCGACGAAGCCTTCGCGTTCGGCGAGGATGGTGATATTTTTTGGCGTATGGTTCGCTCCGAACGCTTCCGCTACCGATACAATCCGAAAGCCATTGTGGCCCATCGTCATCCGGGGAGCATCCGAGATTTCGCTTGCCGTGCATTCCGGGAAGGCACCGGCCTTACCCGATTCCGCCGTAAACATCATGAGGACCTTCCCTCTTCGCTGTCCTCCCACAAACATGCAGCCGTCGCCATGGCCAGAACTATCGCCGGGTGCGCATTGTACCCAGCCCGTGTCGTACAGGGACTCATGGCGCACCGGTACTCGCCACTCCAAACGCTGACCTATCCGCTGCTCGACAAGGTCGTGTCGCTCGGCAGGCTGGCCGGAGGGCTCCATGAGTACTCACGGGGGCCCTCATTCGCAGCGGATCAAAATTGCACCGAACACGATGGTCTGGGCGCGTTTCGCGATCAGGTCGAGCTCGATTTGAACCGGGCGCCACTGCTTTCGCCGTCGTGTGAATGCCTGCGCGACCGCGTACGTACAGAACTCCGCACGCTCGGAAACTCCCTGGCCGAGCTTTTTCCCAAATCGTCCATTCTGCTGACCGGCAGCCTCTTTGCCGGCGAGGGGCGCGCCACAGGCCCGGAGAACGAGTTGCTCTTGAGCGACTATGATCTGTTTGTCGTCACTCCCCGCTTGACGGACGCATCCCTCAAGCTCGCGCGTCCGAAACTTGACCGCCTGATGGCAAGCCTGCCGCCACGTTGCGCATGCGCGGACATCGGACTCGTCTGGAAACCGCTTCTGACCCGTCACCTTACCACCGCTGGCGGCGCGGTGATCGCAGGGTCCACCGACATCATCGGCACATTGCGCGGACTGCCCGCCCCGAGGGGTTTCAGCGCCCTCCTCCATGCGTATCGGTCCCTGACGGCCGCTCCTCTCAACCCGGAAACATATGCCGACCTTTGCGCCAGCGCGCTGGTGCGGGCCGCCCGGGCCATGATGTTCGCGGAAAAGGACGGGCGCAGTCGACGGGAATGGATCGCATTGTTCAGCATTGAAATCGTGGGCACAAAAATAGAGAATTGGACTCCGGTGCTCGGTCGAAGCGCGGTTGGCGCTGTTCGCGACGCCGCCGATTTTCTGCTCAGACGCGCCACGGCAGGTCCGGACCGAAGGGAGCACGAAAAATACGTACGCATCATGATGGATATCGCCTCCCTCGTTCCTGTACCCCGCAAAGGGGTCTTCGCCGCAAAACAACTCCATCATTTTCTTTTCACCAGCCGCACGGGTTTTTCCGGTTGCCTCGATACGCGAGCCTTCCTTGAAGGCTTCCAGACCCTGGCCTCAAGTTGGAGGGCAGACGGTCTTGTTCCCGACGGCCTGTCGAAAACCGTCCAAATCTTCCAAAAACTCGGATTGCCCGCCCCCAACGACAAAAATCAGAATCCTCACCATGTATACGAATCACTCCAGACCGCCCTCGCCGATGCGGCCTGCTACAACCCCCACCGCGTATGCTACTCCCGGGAAGGTAAGCCCAAATGACCATGCGCCTCGTCTCCGTCGTCATACCGTGCCGCAATTCCGAGGGCACCATCGCGCGCCTCGTCATGTCCCTCCTCCAGCAACAGCTGCCAGAGGCCACCACGCTTGAGATCATCGCCGTCGACAATCTCAGCACCGACGGGACAGCCAGAGTGCTGCGTTCTCTGCCGATACGGTACGTCGCCGAACAGACGCCCGGCCCGGCCGCGGCCCGAAACGCCGGCGTTCGCGCCTCGAATGGCGATGTGATCGTATTTCTCGATTCGGATACGCGCCCAATGCACCCGCGAGTCCTGGCCACGCATCTGGAAACTCTTGATGCCCGTCCGGATGTGGGCATCTCCGGCGGAGCGATCGTGCATGACATCGAGCAGCGCAGTCTGCTCGCCTTCGCCGAGAACGCCACGGCCCTCTTCAACTGGCATGATGGCCTGCCAAAACGGGAGTCGACCTTTCAGCCAGCGGGCAATCTGGCTTTCCGGCGGGAGCTCTTTGAACAGATCGGACCGATGGATGAATCCCTGCTGACGCTGGAGGATTTTGAATGGAACCAGCGCGCAGTCCGCGCAGGGCTCAAGATACTCTTCAATCCGGATGCGGGTGTCTACATCACCGGACGGGAATCTTTGCCCGCGATCATGATCAAGTTCTATACGTGGGGGCTCAATGTCCGCAGTGTCTATCTGCCTGGCCGCCGCTCGCAACGCTGCTGGCTTTTCCCGGATCATCCCGTTCTGTTTTATCTCAATGCACCGCTACGCATGCTCAATGAAACGTGGGTCACCATGAAACGATGGTATCCCGTCGCTCCGGTCAAAACCATCCTGCTCGCGCCGCTGTTTCTGCTCTATCGGGCAGCCTGGGCGGCAGGTATCGCCGTGGGAGCCTCGCGCAAGGAAGGGACGCCATGAACCCCGACAATCAGGCAGTCTTTCGGCTTCTTGGGCGGCACGGCGTCGGACTGTACGCGGTTGGCATGATCTCCTCGCTCGTGCTGTCGATGACCGAGTATGTGATCGCCTTCTTCCTCGTGGCATTCCTGTTTTCCCTCGGCTTCACCACGGAGGCGCACCTGCCTGCCTGGTGGCCGATCCAGGTGCAGACATTCTCCTCACTGGGCACGTGGGCGCTGCTCCTGGCTGTGGGCGTGCTCCGCGCCGCCGCGCAGGTCGCTTCATACCACTCCAAAATGATGCTCACGGAGCGAACCAACGCCCGCTTCAAGATGCTGCTCGGCTACATCATCCTGAAGCAGGAGCATCTGTACGCCATGCCCTTGAGCAGGATCAACTTCTACATGTCCGAGTGTTTTCCAAAAGCGACATCCTTTGTGTTCTATCTCGCGCAAATGACATCGTTCTGCGTCCAGGCCATGGTGATGATCGCGTGCATGGTCGGCCTGGCCTGGGGCGAATCGCTCATTGGCCTTCTGGGCCTTGGGATCATGGGCGGTCTGGTCCTGTACACCAACCGCTTCACGAACCGGATCGCGAGCAGGGTGCCGGAAGCCGGCCAGAGCCTTGAAACCACGAAGCTGCGCGTGACGAGGAATTGGATCCTCATCAAGGTGCTGCGCATGCAGGATGTCGAGCACGAGCGACTCCTCAATGCGATCCACCGCTATTACCGCGACAGCGTCCTCGCGTATCTCTTCGGCAATCTCGGAGGGGCGTTGATGCCGGTTCTCGGAATCGTCATCATCGCCGCGATGGTTGTCGCGCATTTTCGACTCTTCGATACCTCCGCCACGAACTTTGTGGCCTTTCTCTACCTCTTCGTGCGCCTGGAGCAACGCCTGGCAAATGGCTCAAACCTCATGGGCGGCCTCTTCACCTTCCATCCGCAGTTCCGCGAGTCCCTCCGGCTCTTCCGGGCCCTTTCGCCACAAGAGCTTGATGACGCCTTCCAATCCGAGCGGCATGTCTCGCTCTGGCGCATGGATGCAACGCCTCCCGCCCCTTCCGCACATGTTTTTCGAGCGGCCCCGCAACAGCCCGAACCCGCCGCCCCCCCGCATGTCCGGACCGAGAACATCTCATTTTATTGGCCGGAGTCCGACGAACCTGTGATAGAGGACCTCTCCCTCGACATCCCGTCGGGATCCCAGTTCGGCATCATCGGCCCCAACGGTTCGGGCAAAAGCACCCTGCTCGGCATCATCCTCGGCATCTACTCGCCAACTCAAGGCCGCGTTCTCATCAACGAAGCGGACTGCGCGTCATATTACGCGCAGAATGCTGCCTCAATCGCGTACGTCGGCCCGGAACCCTACCTCATTCAAGGTTCCATACTTGAAAACCTCACCTACGGGATGCCCGAACAGCCGCAGGAAGACACTGTCCGCCAGGCGCTGCGCACGGTGCGCCTGGACACGTTCGTCGACTCCCTCCCGCAGGGCATCGACTCCATGATCCGTGAAGACGGAAGCGGACTCTCGTCCGGTCAGAAACAGCGTCTGACCATCGCCCGCGCCTTCCTGCGCGACCCCCGGCTGCTCGTGCTGGACGAACCCTCGGCCAATCTGGATGAAGCAACCGAGGAGGCGGTCGTCAACACGTTGAAAGCTCTCAAAGGACGCTGCACCGTGATCATAGTGTCACACCGCCCGGGGATTCTGCGTGATGTCGATCACACCTTGGAATTGAAAAAACCGGGTTATGCCACGGCGCGACTATCGGTCGGTAAAAGCGATGGAGCGCCCCAATGACACAGGGCATCCGCTACATAAGCGCGCACGGACATAGCGGTTACGGCACCGCCGCGCGCCGTCTGCTGCTTGGATTAGAAACCGCCGGGATTCCTTTCACCTGGACGCCGATGGTCAACGGTCAAAGCTGGGACCTCTGGTTTGAACCGCTGCAGAAGGGAAGCACCGGAGATCCCGCACTTGACCCTTTCTGCCGCCGGGACATCCCGTACGACACAGTCGTCCTCCATCTCGTCCCGGAGTACGCCCTGCGCTGGCGGCAAATGGAACCGGACAAACGGTTCATTCTCTATACAACCTGGGAGACGGACCGCATCCCACATCACTGGCGTTTTTTTCTCGAACTCGCAGACGTGGTGATCGTCCCCTCCACGTGGAACAAACACGTCTTCGAACGTGCGGCTCTGCGCGTGCCCGTGGAGGTTCTCCCCCACATCGCCATTGATCCCAATCCACCACAGGGACCGCCACCAGTTCCAATTCGCACTGATGATTTCGTGTTCTTTACCGTTGATTCATGGACTCCCCGCAAAGGGTTGCGCAACCTGATCAAGTGCTACCTCGACACGTTCACGGCCACCGACTCCGTGACCCTGGTTGTCAAAACGGGAGCGCGAAACTTCACAACGAAGTCCGCATGGACAAATTGCGCTTCCACCGTCGTCGAGACACGCGCCATCCTGGGTGAATACCTCAATCCGGCAAGGCTTATCCTCCTCACTCAGGACTTGTCCGAATCGGACCTCCTGCGCCTGCATGCGCGCGCCGACTGTTACGTCTCGCTCAGTCACGGTGAAGGTTGGGGAATCGGCGCGTTCGACGCAGCGGCGTATGGCAAACCCGTCATCGCCACCGCCTTCGGCGGGTCCCTTGATTACCTGCACCCGGATGCCGCCTGTCTGGTCCGGTGCCGCTTGGTTCCCGTAAACGACGACCAGGGCAAACCATCATTCTCGCCGGACCAAAAATGGGCGCAACCCGATCTCGTGCACGCAGGACGCCTGATGAGACACGTCGTCGCGAACCGGGACGAGGCCGCAGCCCGTGGCCGGCAATTGCAATCCAACATCCTCAAGCGCTACAACGAACGCGCAATGGTCGCTCAATTCATGCAAATCCTCAATTCCGACGCCGGACACCGCCCCGCAGCGGCCGCAAAACCATGACCTCCAGGATTCCGAACCTGTTTCATTTCGTATTCGGGCTCAAACCCCAAACTAGGCCATTCCACCTCATCCACTACCTCGCCCTTGAGTCATGCCTGCGCGTCAACCGGCCCGATCGGCTGCTCTTCCACTACCACCATGAACCGTGGGGAGAGTACTGGGAGCTCATTCGCGAGCGGATCACGCCCATCCGCATTCGCAGACCAAAAATCCGCCTCCGCTATAGCGATCCACGCGTCGAAGCCTACAGCTATGCCCACGAGTCCGATTTCGTAAGACTCGATGTCTTGCTCCGGCATGGTGGAGTTTATGCTGATATCGACACAATCTTCGTCAACCCGATATCGCCGAATCTGTTTCAGCAGCCATTCGTCCTCGGCCGCGAGGATGACATCTGCTGCCAAAAAACAGGAATCACCTGCAAGTCCGTATGCAACGCCCTGATCATGGCGCAACCGCAGGCCGAGTTTGGCGCCATGTGGCGCGACAGGATGGAAGCAACCTTCGACGGGTCGTGGAGCAGGCACTCCACCATCCTGCCCTCCGAGCTTGCGGATGCGTATCCGAGTCTCGTGCACATCGAGCCACCTCACACCTTCTATCCTTTCATGTGGACTCGCGAGGATCTGCGGCGACTGCTCGATGGACGTGAAACGGTGGACGACACTGTCGCGAGCATCCATCTCTGGGCGCATCTCTGGTGGTCCAGGAGTCGTCTCGATTTTTCCGATATCCACGCAGGGCAGTTCACGGAGTCGAGCATTCGTGGGGGCGAGAACACGTTCAGCCTGCTGGCTCGTCCCTTCCTTCCTGACATGCCGCGTTCACCACGTCCTTCCACGCATCTGCTTGCGGACATCGCCGGTTGGGGGCTCGGCTGGATGCAGGAAGCGCTGGTTCGAGGCCGCAGGCGCATCCTCTCCGGATCACGGCAAGGGAATTTGTCGTGAAGCCGCCGTTGCTCTTCCTCTCGCCGACAGCGCCGACGTCCACCGGACACGGACTTGGCATGCGTGCCCACGCTATCCTGCGCGCTCTCGCGCAGCGATACCGGGTCTTCCTCCTCGTCTTGAATCACCCGCCCGCAGATGCTGAAGCCCGCGCATCCTTGCATGCATTGTGCGCAGAGACAGCTTTCCTGCCCATCGGCCTTTGGAACCGCCGCGACGCCCGCATACGCCGTATCGCCGCACGCTGGCCGAGCGCATACAGACTGCTGTTCCCGAAACCATACGAATGGGACAGAATCGCTCGTACGGATGTCGCACTTCCGTTCCAGGTCCGCGAATTCGAGATTGCGCATGTGTTTCGCTTGTATATGGCGCCGCTCCTGAATCATCTGCGCGCAAAAGCATCGTGGCGGCAGTGCCAGCTCGACCTCGATGATCTCGAATCGATGACTCGCGGTCGCCTCGCGGCCGTGTACAAAGCAAGCGGCGACAACGCTGGGGCAACACAACTTGAAATGGAAGCCCGCCAATACGAGCAAATTGAACGGGAGCATCTGCACCGATTCGACCGGCTCTTCGCATGTTCGCAAAGTGACCAAGAACGGATCCAAAAACTTGGTCTGCATCCCTCGCCGGAAGTGCTCCCCAATATCATGAGCATCGGGAACATCCCGGAGGCCACTCCGCACAAAGGCCTTCAGCTGCTCTTTGTCGGAAATCTCGGCTATGCTCCGAACTCCGACGCGGTCCTCCATTTTTGTCGAGACATTCTGCCGCGCATCCACGCGCAGATTCGCCGCCCTGTAACATTCGAGATAGTCGGGAGCGGGGCTCCCCGCACGCTGAAAATGGCGCTCACGAATCAACCCCACGCGCGGTTGCTCGGTTGGGTGAACGACCTGACTCCCCATTACGCCCGGGCAGACGCGGTAGTCGTTCCCCTGAGGGCCGGAGGCGGGACACGCATCAAAATTCTTGAAGCCTTCGCGTACCAACGCCCGCTCGTCTCCACACCGGAAGGAATCGAAGGCATCGCCGCTGTCGATGGAGTCCATGCACTCATTGCCCAAAACGCGGACGAATTCGCCTCCGCCTGTGTCCGACTACTTCGTGATCCCGTGCTCTGCCGGCAACTGACGACGCGCGCCTTCAAGCTGATTCAAGATCAGCACTCCGATAAGATACTCGCCAACATTCTCTGAACGACTCACCAACGCGACATGTCTTTGAAGCGATGAACAGATTTCCGGTCACGCGCGAACCGCGAGGGCTCCGGGCCTGTCATGACGCCGTGGGAGGTTGCGCAAAAAAAGCGCGCCCCCCGGAAAACATGTTTTCCGGGGGGCGCTAGGAGGGGGGAGGCTTGTTCGAATTTATTTCAATACGCTTAACGTGGCCCTGGCGATGGCCAGCTCCTCGTTGGTGGGGATGACGAGGATGGCGACCTTGCTGTCGTCGGCCTGCACGGCCGTTGCGATCTTCTTGCGGCCGGCGTTGCGAGCCTTGTCGATGCTGATGCCGAGATGCTGCAGATTGGAGCAGACCCGCTCACGCACCAGCTCGTCATTCTCGCCGATACCGGCGGTGAAGACCAGGGCGTCAAGAGGACCGGTCACCGCGTAGTAGGCTCCGATGTATTTCTTGATGCGGTAGACAAACATGTCCACGGCCAGGGCGGCCTTCTTGTCGCCCTTGGCGGCCGCGGCGTGGATGTCGCGCATGTCGTTCATGCCGCAGATGCCCTTGAGGCCGCTCTGCTTATTGAGGACGCCGTCAACCTGATCCATGCTCCAGCCCTTCTCCTTCATCAGAAAGGGCAGAATGGCCGGATCGATGTCGCCGCTGCGGGTACCCATCATTACGCCTGCCAGAGGGGTCAGGCCCATGGAGGTGTCGATGCACTTGCCCTTGCGGACGGCCGCCATGCTGCAGCCGTTGCCGAGATGCAGCGTGACCAGGTTGACCTCGTTCTCCGCCTTGCCGAGCATTGCCGCAGCCTGCTGGGCCACGTAGCGGTGCGAGGTGCCGTGAAAGCCGTAGCGGCGAATCTTGAGCTCTTCGTACAGCTCGTACGGGATGGGGTACATGAACGCTTCGGCGGGCATGGTCTGGTGAAATTCCGTATCGAAGACGGCTACCTGCGGAACGCCGACAAAAAGCTCGCGGGCGACTTCGATGCCAACCAGGTTGGCCGGGTTGTGCAGGGGCGACAGAGGGCAGTTATCGCGGATCTTGGACACGACGTCATCGTCGATGAGCGTGCTCTTGAAGAGGGTCTCCCCGCCCTGGACCACGCGGTGGCCGATGGCGTCGATTTCGGAGGCGGAGGCGATGACGCCCGTTTCCGCGCCCGTGACCAGATCGACCACGGTGTGCATGGCCGCGCGATGGTCGGGAAAGGCCATCTCCCGCTCCACTTCACGCTCCTTGTCGGTGCCGGGCCAGTTCTTCTGGCTGACCTTGCCCAACTCATCGCCGATGCGCTCCACCAGTCCGGTGGTCATGACCGCTCCGCTTTCCATGTCGAGGAGCTGATATTTGAGGGAGGAACTCCCGGAATTGATGACGAATATTTTCATTGTATCCCCTTATATTAAGCCTTTTTCAGCTTGGGCCTGAATGGCCGTGATGGCCACGGTATTGACGATGTCGGGAACTGTGCAGCCACGGCTCAAGTCATTGACGGGCTTGTTGAGGCCCTGCAGGACCGGGCCGATGGCCACGGCGTTGGCGGCGCGCTGCACTGCCTTGTACGTGTTGTTGCCGGTGTTCAGATCCGGAAAGATGAAGACCGTGGCGCGTCCGGCGACCTGACTGCCCGGCAGTTTCTTGCTGGCCACGTCCGGATCGATGGCCGCGTCGTACTGGAGCGGGCCTTCAAGGAGCAGGTTCGGAGCCTTTTCGCGGGCGATACGGGTCGCCTCGATGACCACGTCCACGTCCCCGCCCGCCCCGGAATCGCCGGTGGAGTAGGACAGCATGGCGACACGTGGGTCAACGCCGAAAATGCGGGCCGTCTCGGCAGAGTTCATGGCGATCTCGGCCAACTGCGGCGCGGTAGGGTTCGGGTTCACAGCGCAATCGCCGAAAACCAGGACGCGATCCTTGAGGCACATCAGGAAAACACTTGAAACGATGGACGCGCCGGGCTTGGTCTTGATGATCTGGAAGGCCGGGCGAATAGTGTGGGCCGTGGTGTTAATCGCTCCGGAAACCATGCCATCGGCCTGACCCTTGTAGACCATCATGGTTCCGAAATAGGTCGGATCGATCATACAGTCGCAGGCCACTTCCTTGGAAACACCCTTGCCCTTGCGCAGCTCCATGAATGTGGCGATATAGTCGTTGTAATCCGGTGACGCGCCCGGATCGACAATGTTCACACCGGACAGGTTGAGGCCCAGCTGGGAGGTCATGGTGGCAATGGCCTTGGGATCGCCGAGGATCGTCAGATCGACCACGCCCCGGCGCAGCAGTATGTCGGCCGCACGCAGGATACGCTCGTCGCCGCCCTCGGGCAGGACAATGTGCTGCTTGTTGCGCTTGGCCTTTTCGATGAGGCCGTACTCGAACATCTGGGGGGTGACCTTGGTCGATTTCCGGGTATTGAGACGCTGCCGCAGCTCATCCGTGGCCACGTTCTCTTCGAACACGCCCAAGGCGGAGGCGATCTTCTTCTGATCCCCCGGCTCGATCTTGCCGTACATGTTGTAGAGGCGCCGCGCGGTCTGGAAGGTGGCTTCCTTGCCGAGCAGCACGGGCACTGGCACGCCGGTCCATCCGTCGATGAGCCGGGCCAAGGCCTTGCCCGGAGCGATGCCACCGGTCAGCAGGATGCCCGAAATGTCAGGATAGGACGAAGACTGCCGTGAGGCCAGGCTGCTGACGACGATGTCCGAGCGATCGCCCGGAGTGACGACGAGGCTGCCGCGCTCGATGTAGTTCAGGAAATTTTCGATCTGCATGGCGGCGACGACGATATCGTCAACCTGCGCGCCCAGATTCTCTTTGCCATACAGCACTTCCGCACCCACCCACTTCATGACGTCGGCGACCGTGGGCTTGCCCAGGATCGCGACCTCGGGGATGATGTAGAGCAGCATGTCCGGCTTGTTCATGGACTTGCGCAGCGCAATGCGCAGCGCATCACGATCCGGCACGTCCGTACGGTTGATGACCACGCCGAGGATGTCCACGGCCTTGTCGGCGAAAGATTCAACGGCCAGCTTGGTGGTGCTGATGATCTCGTGTTCGGTCTTCTGACAGGCGTTGGAGACCACCAGAATGGGGCTGCCCAGGTTGGCGGCGATATCGGCGTTGATGTCGAACTCGAACGCCGGGCTGGTGCCCTCGAAGTCCGTGCCTTCGAGCAGCACGAAATCGCACTTGCTTTCCAGCTCCTTGTACTTGTTGATGATCTTTTCAATCAAGAGAGAGTGCTGACCGGCGTTGACCAGCTCCTTGGCCTGACGCATGGTCAACGCGTAGGTCTCGTGGTACTGCAGACCGAGGTAGAACTGGGACAGAACCAGATCGATGTCGTGGTCCTTGCGCTCCGATTCGTCGTTGATGATGGGTCTGAAAAAACCGACTCGGCGGATGTCGCGCAGGAGCATTTGCATGACGCCCAGGACGATGGCTGATTTTCCGCTCCGAGATTCCGTCGCCGTGATGTAAAGATTACTGGCCATAGTGCTTTCCCTTGAATGCCGGCCTGCTCGCCGACATGTTCCGTGATGGTCTCACGGTCGGTTCATCAAATTGGTTGGTCACACAAACTGCGAATTTGAGAAAAAAAGAGACAGCTGTCAACTTCTCTTTTCATTCTCTCCAACATTTCAAGCACACGCGTGCATTTCAAAAAAGGGCGCCGACGCGTGTCGGTCGGAGAGTCCGTCGACGCCTTTTTTCTTACAATGTTTCCGCGTAGATTTCCATAACGTGTTTGACTGCGATCTGATCCTTGTGCTGGGAAAGCATGTCGGAAATCTGCAGCATGCAGGCCGGACAGCCGGTAGCCACGACCTGAGCGCCGGAGGCGACGATATTGTCACGCTTCTGGTCTCCAATGCTCTTCGAGACACTGTAGTGCTGCAGGTTGAAGCTGCCGCCGCAACCGCAGCAGCGATCCGCGTCGGCCATCTCTACAAACTCCACGTTCGGATTGGACTTCAAGAGCGCGCGCGGCTGTTCAAAGACCTTCATGGATTTTTTCAAGTGACAGGGGTCATGGTACGTGACCTTGGTCCCGTGTCCCGCGACGGGCATGGCCACCTTGAGCACATCGACCATGAACTGGTTCACATCCATGACCTTGGCCGACATGGCCGCGATGCGATCCTGCATGCTTTGGGTCTTGTCGCCGGACATGAGCGGCCACAGTTCGTGCATGGTCGCAGTACAGGTGGCGCAGGCCGTAAGCAGATAATCGAAGTTTTCTTTTTCAAAGATCTCCAGATTACGCTTCACAAGCTTGTCAAAAGACCCCTTGTCGCCCGAAGCCAGAGCCGGGATGCCGCAGCACGCCTGTCCTGTAGGCATGTAAATGCCCACTTCGTGATGCTTCAAAGCCTTGATTACAGCTTGGCCGACATGCGGGAATATCTTGTCGATGACGCAGCCCGGAAAAAAAGCCACTCGATATCCGCCCTTGCCGGGGCGGGTATTGAGGGCCGGCTCCAGCTTGCGCAGGGACTTCTTGGCCAGAGGCATGAAATGCCGGCCTTCGATGACCGACAAATCAAGACGTGAACAAGACGATCCGATGACTTCATTCGCGGGCTTGGTGAACACGCCCTGGAACTTGGAAGCCAGATCCATCACGGAATTGAAAACGCCGGGCTTGGTCAAGAGGCCCTGGAAGATGGCTTTCTTGACCGCGGGCAAACCTATATAGGTGTTCACGATGACACGGGCTTTCAGGAATATGTCCAGCACCTTCACGCCGCTGGGGCAGTTGGCGGCGCAGGAACCGCAGAGCAAGCACATGTTGAGCTTGTCCTGAACTCCGATGGGGTCCTTGATCAATTCATGGGACAGATTTTCCAGGAGCGCGATCTTGCCCCTGGCCACGTCGCCCTCATTCATGCTCTCGGCAAACACCGGACAAACGGCCTGGCACATGCCGCACTTCATGCACGCGACCATCTGGTCGTCGAGCTCGTGCAGCATTTTGGCCAGCTGATGAACGTCTGCAGTCATGACTAGCCTCCGATGATTTTGCCGGGATTGAGCAGGTAGTTGGGATCAACCGCTTTCTTGAGCCTGCGCGAGTAGATGATGGTCGCCTTGGTAGTCTCCTTCTCCAGCCACTTGGACTTGGCAGTGCCGATGCCGTGCTCGCCGGACAGGGTGCCGCCGAGGGACAGGGCCACGTCGAAGATCTCGTCGACCGCGAGTTCCACGCGATGGAATTCTTCCTTGTCGCGCTTGTCGGTCAGAATGGTCGGATGCAGGTTGCCGTCACCGGCATGGCCGAAGGTGCCGATCTGCAGCTTGTACTTGGCTCCAATGTTGTTGATGGCCGTGATCATGGCCGGGATCTGGCTGCGCGGCACGGTGGCGTCTTCGAGCACGGTGGTTGGACGGGCGCGGGCCAGGGCCGGCAGCGCGTTGCGGCGGGCTTCCCAGAGCTTGTTCTTCTCGGCTGCGTCCTTGGCCATCTGAACACGCTTGGCGCCGTGCTTCTTGCAGATCTCGACGACTTTTTCGGCGTCGTCTTCGACCAGGGCGATGTGCCCGCCGTCGACTTCGATCAGCAGAATGGCGGCGGCATCGCGGGGCAGGCCGGCTTTGGTGAAGTCCTCAACGTAGTTGATGGTCGCGTTGTCCAGCAGCTCAAGGGTGCAGGGCACGATCTTGTTGGCGATGATGGCGGCCACGGTCTCGGAGGCCTTGGCGATGTCGTCGAATTCGGCGAGCATGGCCTTGGAAGCAACTGGCGGCGGAACGAGCTTCAGGATGATCTCGTCGAAAACGCCCAGGGTCCCTTCGGAACCGACCATGAGCTGGGCGATGTTCAGACCGGTGACGCACTTGACCGTCTTTCCGCCGGACTTGATGTATTCGCCTTCGGCGTTCCAGAAATTGACGCCCATGACATAGTCTTTGGTCACGCCGTACTTCAGGCCGCGCAGACCGCCGGCGTTTTCGCTGACGTTGCCGCCCAGAGTGGAGACGGCCTGGGAACCCGGATCCGGCGGGTAGAAGAGACCGCGCTTGGCGACTTCGGCCGCGAACTTGGCAGTGACCACGCCAGGCTGAACTACGGCATACAGATCCTGTTCATTGATTTCTAAAATTTTGTTGAGCCCGTTGGTCAAAATGACCACGCCGTGCTCCTTGGTGGGGATGGTGCCACCACTCAGGTTGGTACCGGCGCCGCGAACGGTCATGGGCAGCTTGTTTTCGTTGCACAAGGCCACTGTCTTGCCCAACTGTTCGCTGTTTGTCGGCCGCAGCACCATTTCCGGAATGACCGCGTCAAGTACGGCGGCATCGTAGGAATATGCGTGGCGATCGGACTCGCTGTCGAGGACGTTTTCTTTGCCCAGCAGGGTCTTGAACTCAGTGAGCAGACTCGTCGAAATCATTATTCTCTCCTTGCGTGAGATGCAGATGGATTCACGGACGCGGTCCCGAAAGCCCTTGCGCGAACTTTCGGGACCGTTTTCTTACTAGAACAGATGCGGCAGGAACACGAAGCTCATGAGGCTGGCGACGATGCCTACGACAATGCCGTAAAGCACGAAGGGCCAGAAGGTGCGCTTCAGGATCATGCCTTCGCGGCCGATCAGGCCGGTCACGGCGCAGACGGCGACGATGTTGTGGATGCAGACCATGTTACCCATGGCGCCACCGGCGACCTGAGCGGCAACAATGATCTGACGGGGCAATTCCAGCTGCTGGGCGACGCCCCACTGGAATTCCGCAAACAGAAGGTCGGAAACAGTGTTGGAACCGGTGATGAAAGCACCGAGACCACCAACATAAGAGGCCAGCATGGGCCAGGCGTTACCGGCGAAAGCGGCGACGGTCTTGGCCATGGCCAGAGGCATGGACGGGTAGCTGTTGGGGTTCAGGGCGATGTCGGCGACACCGGAACCGCGGAAGATGGAAACCAGGGCCACGGCGGCAAAAAGAGCGATGGTCGGAGCCTTCATCTTGGCGAAGGATTCGGTCCAGGCCCTTTTCACATCCTCACCCTTCATGCCGTGGATCAGGATGGTCAAGAGAGCGACCAAGGTGAAGGGGATGGTGCCGGGCAGGTACAGGTAATCAATGGAAGCGGAAACACCCTTGTAACCAAGCAGATCGGTAAAGGGGATCTTCTGCGCGGCCAGGATGGCCTTGAGGCCCAGGGCGGGAATACGGGTCACAACAAGGATGGCGCCAATCAGGATATAGGGCAACCAAGCCTTGAACTGGCTCATGTGCGCCTTGAACACGGTGTTGGTGCTTGTGGCGATGGTGCCGGTCCAAGCCGCATCCCATGTGGACTGGGGACCGAAATCCCAGGATTCCTTCGGGACGCAGAAACCGGCCTTGGCGCCGGCGACGATGATTCCCAGACCAACCAGACCACCGATCAGGGACGGGAATTCCGGACCGACCAGCCAGGCAAAGCCCAGGTAGGGGACAATAAATGCGACGGCGGCGAAAACACAGAACTGCCATGCGGCGAAGCCTTCGGACCAGGACTTTTTCTGGCCGAAAAAGCGGGTCAGGAAGCCAAGCATGAAGATGGGCAGGATGAATATCATGGGGCCATGCATCATGGTGACCCACTGGCCGATAACCTTGGCGAAGGATGCATAATCAGTGAAGTTCAAACCAACAATGGTTCCGGCTTCAACAGTGGTTTTAACCAGGGGCTCGAGAAACTTGAGGCCGAAAAGAATCGGTGTGCCGACCGCGCCGAAGGACACGCAGAAGGAGTTGAAAACAAGGCAGATGACTGCGGCGGCCAGGGGCGGAAAGCCCAAGGACAAGAGCAAGGGAGCGGCCAGAGCGGCGGGCGTGCCGAAACCGGCGGCGCCTTCGATGAAGGCCGCGAACATGTAGCCGATGATGATGGCCTGAATGCGCTTGTCACGGCTGATGTTCTGCATCCCGTACTGGATGGTTTCCATGCCCCCTGAATATTTCAGGGTGTACAGAATGATGATGGCGCCAAAGACGATGATGAGGACGCCGATGGCCGTGATCACGCCCTGAATGGAAAGGGCCGCGACATACCCGATGGGCAGGTTCCAGGCGCCTATTGCTCCAAGGGCACACGTAAGAAAAGCCAAGGGCATGGCCTTGGTTGACGGCCAGTTCATACCGACCATCAGAACAAGAGCCACCAAAATGGGCAATAGAGCCACCAGTGCCAAAACAGGAATTGACATATCTCCCTCCGATAAAACTTGTGAATAGACCGCTGGTCCGGAGGTACCCCACCCGCCGGACCAGCAGCTTGCCTTTACCTATTTGCCGGCGCGGCCGTCATCGCAGGGCTCCGCAGGCTTGTTGGCCCCGGAATGCTCGGCGGTCGCCGTCAGCGTACAGCCCTCTCCCCCAGGGGTCGCGGCGACGGGCTCAGTGGCAGCCTTGACCGGAGCGAACTCCTGCTTGGAGAGGTACTCATACATCGCGAAACGATGCTGGTAGTCCTGTTCGATCTGGGTGCGCAGCCGCTTGGAATCTTCGGGCGCGATCTTTTCGAGCAGGGCGTACCTGTTTTCGCTGGCCAGGAATTCCTGGATGCTTCCGTCCGGGGCCTTGGAATCCAGGGTGAACGGGTTCTTGCCCTCTTCGGTCAACATGGGGTTGTAGCGGTACAGCGGCCAGTAGCCGGACTGCACGGCCAGCTTCGACTCGAGCTGGGTCTTGCCCATGCCCTTGCGGAGACCCTGGTTGATGCACGGAGCGTAAGCAATGATCAGGGACGGTCCGGGGTATGCTTCCGCCTCGCGGAAAGCTTTGAGAAGCTGCTGCTTGTCATAACCCATGGAAACCGTGGCAACATAGACATAGCCGTAGCTCATGGCCATGCGTCCCAGATCTTTCTTGCCTGTTCTCTTTCCCGCGGCAGCGAATTTGGCGATGGAGCCGAGCGGAGTCGCCTTGGAGGACTGTCCGCCAGTGTTGGAGTACACTTCAGTATCCATCACCAGAACGTTGATGTCTTCGCCAGAGGCCAGAACATGGTCCAGCCCGCCATAGCCGATATCATAGGCCCACCCGTCACCGCCGAAGATCCAGAAGGAGTTCTTGGTGAACAGCTCTTCGCGCTCGTAGATCGCATCAAGCAGTTCATTGCGGTTGGTGAAGGCCAGTATGTCACGAATGGTGTCGCCATATTCCTTGCATTTTTCCGCATTGCCGCGGTTTGCAAGCCAGCCCTTGAAGGCATCGGCCAGGTCTTCGGGCAGTTCGCCTTCCAGAGCCTTGACGACCAGGTCGGCCAGCTTGGCCTGACGCTGCGCGTACGCCATCTGGATGCCGTAGCCGAACTCGGCCGCATCTTCGAACAGGGAGTTGCCCCAGGCAGGACCATGACCGTCGGCGTTGACCGTATACGGAGTGGTCGGAGCGGAGGCGCCCCAGATGGAGGAGCAGCCCGTGGCGTTGGCGATGACCATGCGCTCGCCGAAGAGCTGGGTCAGGACCTTGACGTACGGGGTTTCGCCGCAACCGGAGCAGGCGCCGGAGAATTCCATCAGCGGCTTCTGGAACTGGCTGCCCTTGACCGTGTCGCGGCGGACCAGATTATCCTTGAAAGGAACGGTGACGGAGAAGTCATAGTTGGGCACTTCGCGCTCGGTCTGGCTCTCCAGGGGCTTCATGACCAGCGCCGTGGTCTTGGCCGGGCAGATGTCGGCGCAGTTGCCGCAACCCATGCAGTCCAGGGTGTTGACCTGAATGCGGAACTTCATGCCCTTGAATTCTTTCCCGATGGCGTCGAGAGTGTCGAAGGTCGCGGGAGCATCGGCCATTTCCTCTTCAGTCATGAGAACCGGGATGATGGCCGCGTGAGGACAGATAAAGGAGCACTGGTTGCACTGGATGCAATTGCCAGCGATCCACTCCGGCACGTTGATGGCCACGCCGCGCTTTTCGTACTGGGAAGTGGCGACCGGGAACAGTCCGTCCGGCTCGAAGGCGGAGACAGGCAGGCTGTCGCCCTTCTGGGCCAGGATGGGGCGCATGACGTTCTTCACGAAATCCGGAACGTCCTTTTCAGGAGCGCAATTGCAAGCGGCTTCGGCCCAAGTGGCCGGGTACTTGACTTCGATCAGGTTCTCGATGGCCTGGTCAACAGCGGCGATGTTCATGTTGACGATCTTGTCGCCCTTCTTGCCGTAAGCCTTCTTGATGGATTTCTTGAGCATGTCCACGGCTTCTTCAAAAGGCATGACATCGGCAAGCTTGAAGAATGCCGTCTGCATGACCATGTTGATGCGATTGCCAAGGCCAGCTTCCGCGGCAATCTTCACCGCGTCGATGGTGTAGAACTTGAGACCCTTCTTGGCGATGGTCCGGCGCATGGATGCGGGCAGTTCCTTCTCCATGTCGTCCTTGGACCAGGTGGAGTTGAGCACGAAGGTGCCGCCGTCCTTGATTCCGTCCAGTACGTCATAGGTGTGGACGTAGCTGGCCTTGTGGCAGGCGATGTAGTCGGCCGCGTTGACCAGATAGGTGGACTGGATGGGCGATTTGCCGAAACGCAGATGGGAAACCGTGATGCCGCCGGACTTCTTGGAGTCGTAGGCAAAGTAACCCTGAGCGTAGAGATCCGTGTTGTCGCCGATGATCTTGATGGCTTCCTTGTTGGCGCCAACGGTTCCGTCGGAGCCCAGACCCCAGAACTTGCACTGGATGGTGCCGGCCGGAGTGGTGTCCGCGAAGGCGGGAACGTCAAGGGAAGTATGGGTGACGTCGTCGTCGATGCCGACATTGAAGTGATTCTTGGGTGCGGCGACCATCATGTTGTCGAAGACTGCCTTGACCATGGCCGGGGTGAATTCCTTGGAACCCAGGCCGTAGCGGCCGGCGACGATCTCGGGCATTTCGCCGCGTTCCATGTAGGCGGTACAGATATCCTTGTAGAGCGGATCGCCGTTGGCGCCGGGCTCCTTGGTGCGGTCGAGCACGGTGATGACCGAAGCCGTGGCCGGCAGGACCTGCAGGAAGTACTCGGGCATGAACGGACGATAGAGGCGGACCTTGACCAGGCCGACTTTTTCACCCTTGGCCAGCAGATGGCGCACCACTTCTTCAATGGTCTCGCAGGAGGAACCCATGGCCACGATGACCCGATCGGCCTGAGGATGACCAACGTAGTCGAAAGGCTTGTAGGAGCGGCCGGTGATGGAGGCGACCTTCTTCATCTGGTCCACGACGATGGACGGCAGTTGATCGTAGAAGGCGTTGGAGGCTTCACGGCCCTGGTAGTAAATGTCCGGATTCTGCGCGGTGCCGCGGATGGACGGATTGGCCGGGCTCATGGCGCGGTCGCGAAATTCGGCGATGGCCTCGTGATTGACGACCTTCTTGATGTCTTCGTAGTCGATGACCTCAATTTTCTGCAGTTCGTGTGAGCTGCGGAAACCGTCGAAGAAATGGATGAAGGGGATGCTGGATTCAAGGGAAGCCAAGTGCGCGACGAGAGCCAGATCCATGCACTCCTGCACGGAACTGGAAGCCAGCATGGCGAAACCAGTCTGGCGGCAGGCCATGACGTCCTGGTGGTCGCCGAAAATGGACAGCGCGTGAGCGGCAACGGCACGGGCGCTGACATGGAAGACGCTGGGCAGAAGCTCGCCAGCGATCTTGTACATGTTCGGGATCATGAGCAAAAGACCCTGCGAACAGGTGAAAGTGGAGGTCAGCGCGCCGCCTGCCAAGCTACCATGCACAGCACCCGCCGCGCCCGCTTCGGACTGCATCTGACGGACCAGGACCTTCTGGTCGAAAATATTCAATCGTCCCTGAGCAGCCCATTCATCCGCAATTTCACCCATGGTCGAGGAAGGGGTGATCGGATAAATCGCCGCCGTGTCACTCATCGCATAGGCAATGTGCGTAACGGCGGTATTTCCATCCATGGTTTTCATGTTTTTAGCCATGTATCTTCTCCTAAAAGCCAGGTTGGTGTTTTGAAGCGATTGCGCCAAGCTTGAATCTCGCTGTGACCCGCTTTAAACAAATTTTATGCCAGCCAAAAAAAACTCCCCTAACAATACGAAATAAAAAAACATTATGAGATTGCAAACATATTTCTCATAACCTCCCTTTCGATTTGTCCGAAAAAAAAGACAACAAGTGTTTATTCGCAGAAGTATCACGTTAATTGAGGAATGCAAACATACAACTTCAATCCGGTTAACGCGCGTAAATAGCTGGTTAATGGTCCAAAACCATCGCTCTGGACACTTGTCCGTTTTTTCAGACGAAATCCAGCCCGCGCCATCCAATCATCGCGCATCTTCCACCACTGATCCGTTCCCAAACCTGAAACCCTGGATTCAGAGCGTAATCGGACACGACCTCGCGCTGTGCGCCGGGACATTTCTGTCCGATTTTTCAGACGCAACGTGTTCCTTTGATCCTAACAAAATTTGGTTGACTAAACAACCATTTTTCTACAGCTTGAACCCGCTTGTGACAAATCCCCCACAGCGCGACTCGTTGCAGGTGATGTCCACGATCAGATCCCCCCTCTTCGCCAGGGGTTGATTCCTCGGCGGGAAAGGCTTCAGGACATGATCCCCAAGACACGACTTCATAGTCACAACCCTCGGCAATAACATCACATTTCAGAGAAGTATGTCTTGGCCGCGAACCGGGGACAGTCTTTTGGCAGCAATTTTGCTAAATAATTTTAACGAACCGCTTGTCACAAAAGTGAAAAGTGCATTATATAGAGGTTATCGGAGGTTTATCATGAAAGGAAAAAGCATTACAAAAAACGGCGTGATTCGAGGACTGTCGCAAAACGAAACAATGCAGTTGTCACAATTACTCACTTCGATGCAAAAACAGCGCATCAATGATGGTGACAGCGTGCTGGTCAAGACCGAATATATTGTTGATTCTTGGAAGGAATACTGGCTCGGTAAAGAGTTGGACGAAGAATAGTTCCCTTACGCCTCAATGTCGTGTTTTTTGAGCATGGCATACAAGTGAGACCGGGAAAGACCTGAAACGTTGAGCATTTTTTGAATATCCTTGCCATACGCTCCCACGAGTTTCAGCAGATATTCCCTTTCAATTGACATTTTAAAGTCCTTCAGTGTCGGGAGGGCCTCCTCCTCTTCTACCGCTTCAATCTCAAGGCCCGACCCGTCTTCTCCCTTTCCCCTGCCCAACATCGATTTGGCTACCCGAATGCGCACCGCCTGGGGCAGATGCTGGGCGTAAACCGTTTTCTCCGCCCCCGAGTGCACAAAAGCCTGCTCGATGGTATTGAACAGCTCGCGCACATTCCCCGGCCAATCATAATGCTTGAGCATCTCCATGAATTCCGGATCCATCTCCTTGAGCGGAATGTTCCTCTGCCTGCACAGCTTGTCGATGTGATGGCGGGCAAGGATGATGATGTCCTCCTCCCGTTCGCGCAAGGGAGGGAGCACGATATGGATCGTGTTGATACGGTAATACAGATCCTGTCGAAACGCCCCCTCCTGGACCATGGCCGCAAGATCGCGGTTGGTCGCGGAGATGAGCCGAAAATCACTCTCCAGCTCTTGACTCGACCCCACCGGCCGGAATCGGCGCTCCTGCAGGACACGCAGAAATGTTTTCTGGGCCGAGAGCGGAAGTTCCCCGATTTCGTCCAGAAAAAGAGTCCCCTGGTCCGCGAGCTTGACCAACCCGACTCTGTCACGCGCGGCTCCGGTAAAAGCGCCCTTGGTGTGTCCGAACAGGATGCTCTCAAGCAGCGACTCGGTCAGCGAAGCGCAGTCCACGACGACAAAAGCGCGTGATGAGCGTCCGCTGTTACGGTGGACGGTGCGGGCCAGGAGCTCTTTGCCCGTCCCGGTCTCTCCGGTGACCAGCACCGTGGAGTCCGAACCGCTGGCCTGGGCGACGCGCTCGTAGCACTGCCGCATGACGCTGCTCTTGCCCACCACGTCCGTCAGATCAAGGGACATGGTCTGGCCCATGGCCTTTTTTTCCTGGCGGTAGGCCAAGGCGCGGCTCAAGGTTTCCTTGATCTGCTTGATGGGCGAAGGTTTGACCAGATAGTCCCAGACACCGCCCTGGATGGCCAATTCCGCCCCTTCGGGATCACCCTGACCGGTCAGCACGATGACGTCCGGCGGAGAGGCCTGGTTGCGTATCTGACCCAACGCCTCCAGGCCGTTGCCGTCGGGGAGCCGTACGTCCAGAAAGACGAGGTCGATGTCCGTCCGGTTCAGATGCGCCAGTCCGTCCTTCAAGTTATGGGCCGCAAAACATTCATGCCCCAAACGGAAGATCAGGCTCTCCAGGGTCTCGCAGACTTGGCGGTCATCATCGATAATCAAAATCCTGGACATCATGCATCCTTATCCAGGACATCGCGGATGGCTCGTCCGATCATGTCCTTGTTGTACGGTTTGCTCAAAAAAAGCTTGATGTTTCCCGCCCGCACCGAAAACTCCGCCGCCCGTTTTCTTCCGGAGACCATGATCACCGGCAAGCCGGGCCGGCAATCCTGCAGCGCGCCCGCCACGTCAAAACCGTTGAGACCCGGCATATCGTAATCCGTGAGGACCAGATCAAGGGGCAGCCCCTCCTCGCAGATGGCGTGAATGGCCTCGGCCGCATTGTAAAACGTATGCACGACATACCCCAGTTGGGAGAGCACTCGCGGGATGAGCAGCAGCTGATCCTCGTCGTCCTCGATAAACGCCAGATGCTCGCTGCCCATGGGCGCCGTGCGGGCGCATTCGCCGGGCAACAGACACAGATCCGTGATTGTAGGGAGCAGGATGTCGAACCTGGTGAATCCTGGAGAGCTGGTCAGCCTGATCTCTCCGTCATGGTTGCGCACGATGCCATGCACCACGGCCAGCCCAAGCCCCGTCCCCTCCCCCTTCTCCTTGGTGGTGAAGAAGGGGTCGTAAATCTTGTCCTGGATGGCCTCGTTGATGCCCGGCCCGTCATCATCGATGCACAGCCGACTGTACACTCCGGGCGCAAGATTGCCGAGGAGCGGATCGTCACGATCCAGCGCCAAGTGCCCGAGGCGGATGGTAATGCTTCCTCCACGCTCTCCAAGAGCCTGAAATGCGTTGGTCGCCAGGTTCATGACGATCTGATGCACCTGTGTCGGATCGGCCAGACACAGCGGGAGGTCATCCTCGATGGTGGAGAGAACGGAGATGTTGCGGGGCATGGAGGCACGGAACAAGGCCACCGCCTCGCTGACGACCTCGCGCAGATCCGTGGGCACAAACCCTTCCTGGGTCGGTCGGCTGAAGGTCAGGATCTGCTTGATGAGGCCGCTGCCGCGCACGGCGGCCTTGAGGCAGCGTTCAAGATCCTTCCAGACCAGACTATCCTCGGGAATGTCTTCCATGGCGAGCTCGGTGGAGTTCATGATCGAGGTCAAAATATTATTGAAATCATGTGCAATTCCACCGGCAAGCGTCCCGATGGCCTCCATTTTCTGAGACTGCAGCAGCTGCTTTTCCAGATTCATGGTCTGGGTGATGTCTTCGGCGGTGCTCAGAATGCCCACAACCTCGCCGTGCGGTCCGTGCAGCGGCACCTTGTTGACAAGAAGCCACATGGTTTCGCCAGCGACGTTACGGGTTTCAAGGCGTAACCGGAAATGGGGCTCGTTGGTCTCGATGACTTCCCTGTCGAGCTGGGCAATCTGCTCAACTTCATGCGCATGGGTGACGATCTCGTCATACGTCTTGCCGAGAATGGCCGGCAGCTCGGTTTGCCCGACATGCGCCAGAAAATTCCGGTTGGCGCCCATGATCCGCATGCGGCGGTCCTTCCAGTGCACAAGCTGCGGGATCGTATCAAGCACCAGCTGCAGCATGGCTTCGGAGGCGGCCAGCGCGAGCTCCGCGGCCTTGCGGTCCGTGATGTCCTCCACGAAACCTTCGAAGTGGCAAAAGTCGTCGTTGCATCCGCGCACGGCCCGCGCATTGAGATTGGCGGTAATGACCGCCCCGTCGCGGGTACGGAACAGCACCTCGAATTCAATGCTGCCCCTGTTTTGCTGGTACAGATCGACGACCCGCTCCCGGTCGCTTTGCTGAAAATAAAGGGAGGAAATGTTCGGATTGTTTTCGATCAGTTCTTCAGGGCTTGAATATCCGAGCATCCGCGCCAGGGCGGGATTAGCCACGATCCATGAGCCATCGGGAGCGGTCCGGAATATTCCCAGGGCCGAATTCTCGAAGATGCTGCGGTATTTCTCCTCCGCCGCGCGCAGATCGTCTTCCGCCTTCTTGCGGTCGGAGATATCGTAAATGACGCCCACGATGCCGGCATTCTCGCCCTGAGCATCGGCATAGGTCGCCTTGTGCAGGACAGCCAAGCGCAACGAGCCATCGCCATGGCGGACCTGAGCCTCGTAGGAATCCATGCGCGTGTCGAGCATTGGGGCAAAGCGCGTTTCGACAAGGGCCAGCTCCTGGGACGCAAAGCCCTTGTCCCAGCTCACGCCAAACCAGAGCTCGAACGCCCGGTTGATACCGGCGATGGCCCCGGCTCTGTCCGTGAAATAGATGGGAATGGGCAGCGTATCCATCAGGGTTCGCAGGAAGGAAAGCTGATTCTTGATCCGGATCTCGATCTGCTTGCGCTCCCAGATGTTGATCACCAGGAGGACCAGGACCAGGGACAAAATGACCAGGCTGATGATGATGGTCCAGAACTGGTGCCGGTTGATGGAGTAGAACGGCGACGGCTCGTTGATCAGGACGCTGCCCTCGGGCAGGAGCTTTCGATCGATCCCGAGGCGCATGAGCACCCGGTAGTCGAACTTGGGCGGTTCATCCGGACTGATGCTGATACTGATGTTGGCCGGAGACTCGCCATCCAGAACGCGCAACCCCATTTCAGCCGCTGCGCGACCATGGGCGTGCCCGCTGATCATCTTGCCGCCCACCAGCCCGTGCCCGAGCAGAAACTCCCAGGCACCGTAAAGCGGAACCCCTGTTTGCTCCCAGACAATATTAAGCAGATCCTGAGCCGAATAAACCGCTTCACCCACGTCCTTGTAAAACGGGATGAAGAAAAAAATGCTGTTTCCGGACGCAATGCGCACCTTCGAGATGAGTTCATCGAGAGTGAAGTCATCCATAAACTCGACCTTGATGTCCTGGGGCAGAAGCGGAATTTGGGCCCGGACCTGATTGGCGATGGCCACTCCGGTCAAACTCTGGTCACCGATGACCACCAGCCGCTTCTTGCCGGGATGAAAGCGCAGAGCCATTTCGATGTTCTGCGGCACGTCGAATTCTTCCAGGATGCCGGTCATGCGCTGACGCATGGGCACGTTCCCGGCTTCCACATCGTTTATTCCGCAAAAAACGATGGGCACGTCGGGAAAAAGCTCATCCCCGTGCGCCGAAATAAATTCAAAAGCGTTGTTATCCGAGGTGAGGATCAGATCAAAACGCGTTGTCCGGAATTTGAACTTGTAGTAATTGAACAGTATTTCATTAATTTTTTCCCCAGAATATCTTTTTGAATCCATATATTCTATCTGGAGATAAATATTCTTACCACTGCTTCGAAACGTTTCACGCACTCCATTGAAAATAGAGTCGGACCATTCATATCCGTTATGATACGAATTAATGTAGAGTACGTTTATTTTTTTTTCATCCTGTCCGAAAGCCGGTTGAATGAAATACAGCAGAAGAAAAAAAACGAATATGCTCCGCACGCGATCTCCGAGCAGCCTCTTGAAAAGTACAGAAATGATTTGTCGATGGCCGCAAAACAACGGCCATCGACAAATTATCGCCATTCCTTATTCGCTTGCCGCACTCATATTTTTCAAAGCGAGATAGAGGGCCTGCGTGCCCATGTTTTCCAAGCCCTGGCCCATTGCCCCGACATAGAGCTGCTCGACCAAGGCCAACCCTGGCAAGGCGATGCCCATTTTCTTAGCCTCGGACAGGGCAATGCCCATGTCCTTCACGAAATGCTTTATGTAAAAACCGGGGTCATAATCGCCTTTGGCGATGCGCCTGCCGAGATTGTTGATGGACCAGGAACCTGCCGCACCGCTACCTATCACATCAATGACGGCATCCATGTCCAGGCCGGAACGCACTGCGTACAGAAGGGATTCCACCACCCCTATCATGGTCCCCGCGATAAGGATCTGATTGCTCATCTTGGTGTGCTGCCCTGCTCCGGCGCCACCCATGAGGCGGATATTCTTCCCCATCTTCTCGAACAGGGGCAGAGTCCGCTCAAAGGGAGCCTGATCACCGCCGACCATGATGGCCAGGGCCGCGTTGCGCGCACCGAGATCGCCGCCGGAGACTGGAGCGTCCAGGGCGTGAATCCCGCGCCCCTGGGCCGCATGATAAATCTCTCCAGCCAGCACAGGTTCGGAGGTAGTCATATCCACGAGCACCGTTTCCGGAGCGGCCTGACCGATGAGTCCGCCGTCGCCCAGATAAACGGCGCGCACATCGGCGGGGTAACCGACAATGGTAAAAACGAATTCCGAATCCTTGGCCACGTCACCGGGGCGCTCGCACCACTTTGCGCCAGCGGCGATGATGCTTTCGGCCGAAGCCTTGGTACGGGTATGAACCCGAACCGAGTGCCCTGCCGCCAGCAAATGTCCACACATGGACCGCCCCATGACCCCAATTCCGATCCAACCTATGTTGCTCATGATACCTCCGGTATTGATACAAGATAAATGCCAACTCGCACAATTCGACCACGGTACGGACCGATCCCGCCGCGCCCCACCTTGAGGCGACAAAGCAGGCAAACACAATAATTTCAGTATACTATATTTACATTTGCCAAAACATAAAAACACACTTATAAAGATAGATTATTCTGGATTCAAATTAGACCATACGAGGTTGCCATGATCTGCCAAAAATGCGGATGCGACACTGTCGCCGAAGAAACCATCTCCTATCAAATGGAGTGCCGGAATCACCTGTTTTGCTTTGAAGATGTTCCCGCTCCCAAGTGTTCGGAATGCGGACATGTTACCATAACCCAGGACGCCATGGGCATCATGCTCGCCAAGATAGAGCAGTTGTCGCAGAAAGCCACAATCTCTTATCATAGATGCCGTTGGCCCAAATCGCAACTTCTCGAAGAACAGGCTCAGCAGGACGTCGCAACCCAGGTCGCGGTCGAACTGGTGGAAACCATCAACAAAAGCGCACGCAAATAGAAATACCCATATCCTGCCGCATGAAAAAAGCCGCCCATGCGGCTTTTTTCTTGAACTCGGCCTCATCCAAAGTCAAATCTTCCGCCTTGCTCCTCACCGCTTCATTTTCGAGTTCGATCACAGACGATCTTCCGCGCGCCTCCGGCCGATTTTCGATCCAACATCAAGAAACATCTGGAAAAATAAGCATTTCTTCGATCCAGGGTGCGGACGTCCTGCCCATGTTCGTCACTGCCAAGCGGATCCGGCATCTTCGAGCATACAAAAGCAATCGACTGAAAAGACTTCCGTCGGCGACCTCAATTTTTCCATCAAAAAAAACCGGTCAAATTATACTACTTATAAAAACTACTACCATTGTACAAAAAGAAATACTACATACTCTCTATTAATAAGAAAGAACAAATTATTTAATACGCCTTACAAAAGTTCAGCGCCTATCGACCTTTTGGTGCTGGGAGTACGATTCAACCGTCCCGATTTTCAGTAGTCCATCAGAGACAAGCCAGGCTACTGAATCAATCAACAAGTTAAAATCGCTGAAGAATTTTTGCCATCAAATACAACACCTGGGGAATTTTTGTGACAACCTCGTCAACGACCTCCATTTCGCCGCACTTTTCATCACGCAGATGGACTGCTGTAAAGCGATATTGCCGGACCATCATTCAAACGCGGATAACCGCACTCAAGAACCGGCATGGAAAGCGTTGCTCATCATTCCAGGGATGACATCTGAAATCAGTATTTTGATCGGCAAAAAAACAAAGCGTGGGTAGGTTCCCTATCCGAATGTCAAGACCAGGCAAAACGCCATGAAAGAACGCTAGCAAAAAAGAGAAAAGAACATGACAAAAAAACGAGTTCTTCTGGTCGAGGATGACGATCTGCTTCGCATGGGACTGAAATCCATGATTAATATGCGCGGCGATTACATCATTGAAGATGACGTTGCCACCGGCAAGGAGGCAATCCGAACCTTCCGGCAGAAACGGTCAGAGATTGTCCTCCTTGATTTGCGCCTTCCAGACATACAGGGCACGGAAGTCCTGAAACAATTGAGAGAAATCGATCCCACCGTAAAAGTCATTATTCTTACAGCCTGCGATGACAATGAATTCATCTATGAAACATTGGAATATGGGGCCAATGCGTATGTTCTTAAAGGATCAAACCCGGAAGAACTTTTTCTCGCCATGCAGTATGCTTTGAAAGACGATCTTTTCATTAGCCCACGCCTCGCAAAATTTATTGTCAAAGACTACCTGTTCGTCAACAGACAACGAAAAACGCTTCCGCCACTTCAAAGTCTCACCAACCGTGAAAAAGAAATTGTAAAGCTCATTGTGCACGGTAAAAAAAGTAAAGAAATTGCAGAAATGCTCTTTATCAGCATTAAAACAGTCGAAAAACATAGATCCAACATTCTCGGCAAACTTGGCATCAATAGTTGTAATGATTTACGCCAGGGAAGCTTTTATTTCATGGAAGATCAGAACGAAGAAATTAAGCAGTGAAACGAAAATGCTCTCTCTAGGAGCGTCCCAAGAATTTATGCCAAGGGGACATAATCGTTCAAAAAACCGCAGCACAATTACGATACGCTTATGGATGAAATGCAAAAAATAAATCAACTCACTTCTGCCGAAAAAATTGCAATCGTGGTTGACGATGACGAAATCTGCCGTTGTGTAGCGGTGGATATTTTGGAAAACCTCGGACTCCGGGTTCATGCTGCCGCCAATGCCGAAGAGGCCACTCGCCTGGTGGAGCGATTCAACTATGACTTGGTTCTCCTTGATTTTCATATGCCATCAGTAAACGGCATCGATCTCGCCAAAAGTTTGCTGAAAGCCGACAGCACAATCAAGGATAAAATTTTCATCCTGACTGGGGAAAAATCAGAAAACGTCCTCAATCAAATGGAAAATGGCGAAGCTTTCAGCATTATTCAAAAGCCGCTTGATCAAACTAAAATATTATCTTTTATTTCCTGTGAAGACACAAAAATCCCTTCACACGAAGAAAATCAGCAACCATATCCATGCATTGCTGGCATAGATATAAGCAGTGGAATCAATAATTTCATGGGATATGAGTCTTCATATTTCAATATATTGCGTGAATTCCCCGGCTACGGGATGAAGTTCATATCCGATTATTCGAATTTCATATCTGAAAAAAAATTCAGAGAGTGTATGCGCCTCGCCCATAGCATCAAAGGTTCTTCATTGATGATTGGTGCCACGGAAATAAACAAGCAGGCAAAAGAGCTCGAAAAAGCGTGTTATCCTCCCTATAGCTTAAAAAAAATTCAGCATTTATTCAATACGATTGAAAAAGAGATTGTCGACACCTCAAATAATATCATCAATCATTTCAAAAATAACGATATAAAATAACACGCATCCCAAAGCGTGCATGGAATTGCCCTTTCCTTTAAAACACGCTTTATCAACTTCATTTTATTCCCTGCTTCTCTGCCTTGACGGATGGAATGCAGTTGAATCTGAAGTTGTGGACCTTTGAATGGCCTCCGAATTCCCTTCTACGTCAAAAAATCTGGTGCCGACGGAAGTATTGTCAGTCGGCACCAGATGAATATCAAAGAAATTACCCTTTATGGGTGAACCCAGAGTACCGAGTCGGTCAATTCCGTAAAGAGAAAACTGCTGACAGAATCGTTAAGCAGCTTTTTACGCGCATTGGCGGTGGAACCTACAGCCACGACGGCATATTTTCCCCAGTTGGCATTATCAAGAATCGCGCGGGGCACATAATCTGAAGGATAGATCATATGCCTGAGCATATTGGAGTCAAATCCTTCCTCGCTCATGATCTCTTCGACTTGCTTGAAAATTGCGATGCTTTTGTCACGCTCATACGATGTATCCTTGATAATATTGCACAACGTGACCAGATGCGACTCCCCCTTGAGCTTTGTGGCGACGAAGCGCGCCATGTTGAAGGCCGACTCAGAACCGTCGAGACACAGCAGAACATTCTTCCTATTCAAGTCCGGTTTACGGCACAGGATCATGGGAATGTCGGGATGCCGTTCAAATAGTCTGTGTGAAAGGCTCTTTTGGGTGAAATCCTTGAGACGATTAAGCCCTCTTCTCCCCATGACAACGGCATCGTACGAGTCGTTGCCGATCTCATCTTCAATATCTTCAATGCGGCAGAGCATGCTTGCAGCACTCTTGATCTCGATGTGCTCCGGCTTGAATCCGTCCCATTGAAGCATACGTAACGCCTCATCCTGTGCGAGCTTCCAATTGCTGTCCATTTCGGCGGCACTTGATCCCGATTTGCCAGCTGTATTCCCATTGCGCCAGCGACAGAAATTGCTGTCAGGTGCGGCCATGCACAACAATGTCAACTTAAAGCGGTCCTTGTTTTGAAAGAAGCGACACAAAAACCGCAACCCGTTGAACATATTGGGATCATCACTTATCGTAAACAAAAGTTTCTTATGCATGTTCATCTTCCTCATGGCGTCCACGTTTGATGTTGTTATGAAGGGAGGTAATTCACTGGTATCCTGAGCCTCTGAGCTTGTTAAATTTTTCTCAAGGCTTTATGAGACCTTGGTACCTTGAGCACCAACTTTGTCAACAAAAATTTTAATTTAAGCTAAAAATAGCGCATAATCAGCAGTGATGACGCTGAATAGTGACTTTAAAACAGGAAATATCAATATATTTAGAATTATATTCAAAAAAATATAACACTCTGCCTGAGTGGTCACTCAAACAATGTCATTGAGTCAAACATTCATGATCAAGGGACGTAACAAATAGCGGAAGGGATGAAGCCAAAATGCTCATCAACAGCGGATAAATATACTCTTTCTTATGGACTTGACGCTGATAATGCCTCGCCAGCACGGCTCATGACGGAACGTTTTGGCGGAGCTATTCCCGAAAGCATAAGTCTATGCGGCGTGAGGTGTGAACAGAGAAACCCGGAGACTGTAGAGACTTGTTGATGGCGAGGTCTATGATGACGACATGGCGACGGGTCATCCCGGACGGGTTGACCCGTCGCCACGCTGCCAATGGTCATGGTGGTCAGGAAAGAAAATTGCTGGCTGCTCTCTTTGCAAGACCGAAATTGAATGCTCCACTCTCAGTCCCGATAAAGGTCTCCACGCTACTCCATGCGATAAAGACGAGCCCCTAAAGGATGATCCTCCAGCCGCAGACCCATGGAGGCCAGTTCCGCACGCAACTCGTCGGCCAGAACAAAATCCTTGGTCTTGCGGGCCTCTTCCCGGCGCCGGACCACCTCGGTGGCCTCGCGCGGCCAGCTGCCCGCAGCAAGTGGAAGGCGGGAATGATCCAGAAAACCCAGCACCCGGTCGCAGGCCAGGAGCTGCTCGGCAACGAGCCCAGCCTCAGCGGCGGTCAACTTTCCGGCGCGGGCGTTGACTGTCTTGGCGAAGGCAAAGAGGCTCGGCCAAAAATGGGCCAGGTCCAAATTGTCATCCAGAGCGGCGACAAAGGAGGTTTTGAGGTCGTAGATGGCCTGCTCCAGCTCCGGGGCCATGCCCTCACCGGTGCCTCCCAGAGACGCCGACACGTAGGCGTCCTGCAGGCGATGTTGGTTTTTGGTCCACATGACCAGACTTTCGGGCGAATAGGCCAGCGATTTGAGATACGAAGCGGACAGGAGCCACAGACGCAGGGCCGCGCCGCTATCGGCCAATTTCAAGGCATCGGGAAGCGACGGCACCGTCTCGCCCTGATCGCGGGAAGTCACGGGCTGAGACACCATCCATGCCATGGGCCGTACGCCTGCGCCCGCGCTCCAGATGGCGCTGAAATTGTCCAGATGCGGAAAACGATGCGACTCGGCCGCAAGCATGACCGACACCGTGCCCAATGCGTCCAGGGCCGTGGCCGCGAGCTGCAGAAACCAGCTCGGCCGGACCTTGCCCCACTCGGTTTCGAGCACGTCGCCCAGTTTCAAGTCCTGCAGCGTGGCCCTTTTGAGGAGGGTGAAGTCGGCCGGATTTTCTTTCACGTAGTCGGCCAGATCCACTGTATAACCGAAATTCATGCCCGCCGTGTCCACACACGAGGTTCGGCCATAGGTTTTGTCCCGGGTCACGTCGAAATAGACAGACCTGAGCTTCTCGTAAGCCTGGCCCTTGGCCAGCAGCTTGCGCGCCAATCCCAGGGCGCGTTCCTGACTGGCTCCGGCCAGGGGAAAAAGAACCGACTCGGACACGCCCAGGGCTTTTGCGTGTGCAAGCATGAACTCCCTCGCCCGGACTCCAAAGTCCTTCAATCCGACCTTCGCCTCCCGAGCCGCGGCCAGGGCGCGATCGTCCATGTCCGCCAGGCCAACGGCCAGCCGCACGCTCTGCCCCCGGTCAATCAGCGCCTTGGCCAGGACATCAAGCCAGACAACGCGCCGCCAGACATCCAGGTCCCCGAGAGCATCAAGGCTCGGTCCGGGCGTGAACAGCGCGTGCCCGCCAGCGGGGCTGCCCAGACATTCCAGGCATCCCGTGGCTACGCTGCGCACCCCGAGACCGTGCCGTGCAAGGGGAGAAAAAAGTGTGGTCGAAAGATAGCGCTCCCCCGTATCAGGACAGATGAAGACGATAAGCCCCTCTTCCCCGGCCTCGTCCAGCTCCCTGGCGATCCGCAGGGCTCCGGCCAGCGCCGCGCCCGCGCTCATCCCGGAGAGGATGCCCTCCTCCCGCGCCAGAAGCCGGGCGCAGGCAAAGGCTTCTTCGTCCTCGATGTGAATGATCCGGTCCAGGGCGCGCTTGTCATAAATACCGGGCGGATAGGATTCCTGCATGTTCTTGAGGCCCTGGATCTTGTGACCTGCATAGGGCTCCACCGCCACGACCTGAATACCGGGGGCCGATTCCTTCATGCGTTTTGCGATGCCCATGGCCGTACCCGAGGTGCCGAGGCTAATGACCACATGGGTAGCCCGCCCTTCGGTCTGCTCGATGATCTCGCGGCCCGTGCCCATGTAGTGCGCGGCAATGCTGGCCGGGTTGTTGAACTGGTCCATGAGCACGTAGACTTGCGGCTCTTCGCGGGCCAGACGATAGGCTTCCTCGATGGCACCGTCAGTGCCCAGACGGCCGGGAGTGAGCCGCAGCTCCGCTCCGAAGGCGCGCATGATGCGCTTTCGCTCCTCCGAGGCCGAGTCCGGCATGAGCAGGGTCAATTTGTAGCCCTTGACCGCGCAGACCATGGCCAGCCCCACGCCAGTGTTCCCGCTGGTGGCCTCGATGACGGTCTTGTCCGACGTCAACTCGCCCGACGCCTCGGCCGCCTCGATCATGGCCAGGGCCACGCGATCCTTGATGGACCCTCCCACGTTCTGGGCTTCAAGCTTGGTCGCCAGGCGGATGTGCGGATGCGGAAAGACGCGATTCAGATACACAACGGGAGTGGCCCCGATAAGGGAGAGAATGGTCGGATGAATCATGGAAAACCCTGCTGATGGATTGAACGCAAGGGCGCAAACCTAGGGCAAAACCCCTTACGGGGCAAGAGGCGGGCCGGGACTCCTCTGACGCACATTCACGTTCCCCCTTTGTCCGGGGGGCTCCCTCATCACATCGATGATTCACCCAAAACACAATTGGCGCGAAATAAATTCCAATAATCTGACCATGTGACCATGAGCTTCAACCTTTCGTGCAAGAAGTTCGCCCAGCACACCCTGGTCGAGATGATCTCCAGAGCGCTGCGCGAGAACGAAATCGCCCCGCCGCGCCTGAAGCTGGAAATCACCGAGAGCGCCATCATCCTCGACCCCGCCGCCGCAGCGGAAAAACTGCGCCGCTTTAAGGAACTCGGAGTGCTCCTGGCAGTGGACGATTTCGGCACCGGCTATTCTTCCTTAAGTTACCTGCGTCAGTTTCCCATGGACATCCTCAAGATCGACCGTTCCTTCATCAGCGGCACGGACACGCCCAAGGAGAACGCCGAGATCGTCCGCTCCATCGTGGACATGGCCCACAGCCTGGGCCTCAGAGTCACCGCCGAAGGCGTGGAGACGCAGGAACAGCTTGAACGCCTGCAATCCATCAACTGCGACCGCGCCCAAGGCTACATGTTCTCAAAACCCATGGCTCCAGACGACGCCGGGATCATGATCCGCGCAGCAGTTTCCGAGGGCGTCCCGAACTGACAGCGAAGCCGTTCAACTAGAAAAAGTGAGAGGCGTAGAAAAATGTTAGGGATGTTAGCACGCCGGGAAGCGGCAGGCCCAGCGTCAAGTGCATGCTTTTGTCGGGCGTTTTTTGACAATACCGTAAGCCTCAATCGCGCCGACGGGCAACAAAATTCACATTCCTGCTACGCGAAAAAGTTTTTATCGGCGTGTACTTAATTTATGTTGATCATCTTTGCGTGATTGTGGGATAATTTAGGAACAATGCATTGAGATGGAACAACTGTCTAAAACAAAATTGATAGATGGTCGTGACCATACATGTTCCCGACTTTTTCATAACATTCCCGAAAGAGGAGCAGAACTATTTTGAAAAATCTTAAAATTGGCACCCGATTGACCCTTGGCTTCGGAATTCTCCTGGTTTTTATGATGATTACGGGCCTGTACGGGATCATTGTAATGCGAGATTTCAAAGAACAAATCCAAGAAATTGTTGAACAGGACATGGTCGAGACCGAGCAGGCCCACCAAATTATCAACAACGTCAATATCATCGCTCGCGGATTGCGAAACATTATCCTTAATCTGGACAAAAAATTCCAGGATGCTGAATTGAAGCGAATCGCAGACAGTCGCAAGAAGGCAGGGGAGATGTTTGAAGCCCTGAGTAAGTCAATCACAGAAGGAAATGGTGCGACCCTGGTTAAAGAAGGGACGATTTTGCGATCCGCTTATGTCAAGGCTTCCGAGAATTACATGGCCCTTATTAAGGACGGCCAGATTGATGATGCCAAGACAATGCTTTTCGCCGAAGTACGTGAAACCCAAGGAAAGTATTTTGAAGGCATAGAAGCGTTGATCGAATACAAATCGAATGAGTCACAAAAAGAAGGGCAGAGAATGGCAGAGAAAGCGAACAGAGGATCCATGATCATCGTTGGCATTCTGACGGCATCTCTGGCTCTGGGCATACTTATGGCATTCCTTACCGTACGGTCTATCACTGGACCGGTGCGCAAAACATCCGCGCTGGCTGAGACCATGGCTAAAGGCGACTTTACCAACAAACTCGACATCGATCAAAAGGATGAGGTCGGCCTCATGGCCACGGCACTCAATACAATGGTGATGCAACTCGGTGCCATGATCCGGGATATCATCGGCGGAGTTAACTCCCTGACCTCCTCTTCCAACGATTTAGCCAGCATCTCAAAACAGCTCTCTTCCTCTGCAAAGGACACGTCCAGCAAGGCCGCCACGGTGGCAACAGCCACCGAGGAAATGAGTACCAATTTCCACTCGGTCTCTGCGGCTATGGAGCAGTCCTCAAGCAACGTCCACATGGTGGCCACCGCCGCCGAAGAGATGACCGCCACGGTGAGCGAAATTGCCCAGAATACTGACAAGGCAAGGTCCATCACCGAAAACGCGGTACATCAGTCACGAATAACCTCGGAAAAAATGGTCGCTCTTGGCGAATCAACCCGCAAAATCGGACGAGTGACGGAGATGATAAACGTAATTTCCGAACAAACCAACCTCCTAGCTTTGAACGCCACCATAGAGGCAGCCCGAGCCGGCGAAGCTGGCAGAGGTTTTGCGGTCGTTGCAAACGAGATTAAAGAACTGGCCCGCCAAACCTCTGCGGCCACCGAGGACATACATAAACAGATCGTAGAGATGCAAAAAACAGCCGTTACATCAATGGAAGATATCAAGAATATTTCCTTAGTCATTGAGGAGATCAACGACGTCATCAACGGCATTGCCTCAGCGCTGGAGGAGCAGTCGGCTACGACGGGCGATATCGCGAGCAACATATCCCAGGCTTCGCTCGGTATCTCCGAGGTCAACGAGAATGTCGCACAGGCCTCCTCTGTGATTGCAGACATTACTCGCGAAATTTCCGAGATCAACCAGCATTCGAGCCAAGTGGAAAGTGGTTCCAGCCAGGTACAGGAGAACGCCCAAGGCTTAGCTACACTAGCTGTACAACTGGAGAAGCTCGTAAAGCAGTTCAAGGTTTGAAAATCAGCATGTTTTATTGACTGTCCGCAACAATGGGAATGAGGTAGAGTAGAAAGCTGGCGCTATCGTTTCACTATGACTTCGCTTGACGACTCGCCGCAAGCGGCTACTACGTGTCAACCTAGTCATCCGTGTTGCCAGCATCTTCTCATCAAACCGTGCAGGCAGTTTTCCAGCACACGGCTTTCTGATGTTCTTTACATCAAGGCATGCGCTTTCGTCCACAAGGCGGATGTGTGCACTCTGTACAACCCATACATGCTGTAGAGCTCTCGATTAGAATATTAGTGGTAGCATTCGTGCCGCTTCCGCTTGTGACGCGTGCACAGATGAGTCCGCACTCGTTGCTCCATGTGTGCCCGTACATGCGTCATGATGTGACTACAGTTCCGGAAGTGGAAGTAGTTTCCCATGGACATTTTCAAGTTCGACCGTTCCTTCATCAGCGGCACGGACACGCCCAAGGAGAACGCCGAGATCGTCCGTTCCATCGTGGACATGGCCCACAGTATGGCCTCAGAGTCACCGCCGAAGGCGTGGAGACGCAGGAACAGCTTGAGCGCCTGCAATCCATCAACTGCGACCGCGCCCAAGGCTACATGTTCTCAAAACCCATGGCTCCAGTCCAGAAGACGCCGGAAACATGATTCGCGCCGCAATTTTGGAGGGCATCCCGAACTGAAGTCGGAAAAGAAAGAGGGGTTAAGACCGCTTGACCTTAACCCCTTTATTTTTTTGGCGGAGCTGATGGGATTTAAACCGACTCTCCTCAACGAAGGAACATTTAAGTCAAAGCGAAACCAGACCCTTTTTCTTGACTCAAAAATGGACTTTTTGCCAGTAATTTCAGTTCGGTTTCAACATGAGCTATGTTTCCAATACCCACACATTTAGGATAAGGTGATCTTAAACATCCATTTGATTTCCCTTCTTCCTCTCCTGCAAGGATAAACCGTATTCAAAACAGCAGAACAGCAGAACAGCAGTCCATCACTTTTTAATCACCAAATTATTCTGCACTGACTTCACATCTTTAACGCTACGCGCTATTTCCGTTGCCCTGTCGATACTTGGTTTTGCATCCACCGTGCCGCCCAATTTCACTACTCCGTCCGTCGTGACAACATCGATCTCAAACACCTTCAGGAGTGGATCTTGCAAAATATCCGCTTTGACCTTGGCTGTAATTGCGGTGTCGTCCATGTAATCACCTGCATTTTCTGCACTTTTGACGACTGCGGCACCCGCCTTCTCCATTTTATCACCGACTTTCTGAGTCGTTTCATCAACTTTTTTGCCGGCTTTCTCCGCAGGTCTATCGTCTTGGCAAGCGGCCAAGGCAAAAACGACCGTAAACATGAGCATGATGCAAAAAACCTTGAATATCTGTTTCATATAAATCCCTCCAGTTAGAGTTTGCGCCACCGATTAAATCTTTTGAGATATATGATTCCACAAAGCATGCCGTTGCTCACGACCACGATCCTGACCAACCCTGGACCTGGGAGGATTCCATACAAAGATAGTTGTACCAGTTAAAATTGCTCTCTTTGCTGCCATCGGAACTCTGCGCCATTTTGTTAAAACTGAACACTCACGCGCTCAAAAGCATTTGTGGCCCAGCTACCACGCTCCTCGCAACACCCGTGCCGGAGAAGGTCGCAGACATCCATGATCATAACATATTGATTACAAGGGGCTAAACAAAGTCGCAGAATAAATGAGCAGAGAAAGTTCGCAACGCGACCTGCCAAATCCAACATATACGCCATATTTGACGAGGGTGGTCGCGTAAGATCAAGGAGAGCTGTGGATAATTCGGCCAGACCGGCTGATGATGGGAGTCGACCGTGGGGACTGCGGGGTCAAACCTGCAGGGTCAGCATCCCATTATCAAAAGGACCGAGGTCTCGCGTTGACTTTTTTTTAATACCGTCCGCACCTTCTCCAATCTATTTTTGAATTCATCATCCCCCACCAGTTCAAAAGCCCGGACAGGCTACGAAGGGCGTGGCTGAAATTTACGCCCATTTCCTGGGTCGCGCGGAAGTCCCCGCGCCTCTGCAGCTTTTGAGCACGAGTCCTGAAATGCTTGATCTGCAGTTCGAGCAGATCACATACTTCATGGTCCATGAGCGTTTGAACTTTCCCATGCTGGCGGCGATCCGTTTTCTGGCCGCAAACCAGGTCTGCTCCGATCACTGCCAGATCCTGAACCGGACCTGGCTGACCAAGAGCGGCCTCAGCGTTCAGGACATGGACAACCTCTCCAAAGGCGTGCCCGTTGAAGTCTTTTCCGACGCCGAAAACGCCCTGCTGCATGTGATGCGCAAAGTTCTGGCCAAGGAAGCCGTGCACGAAAAGGAAATGGAGACTCTGCGCGGACTGGGCTGGAAGGACAGCGACATCCTTGACGCGTGTGCCCAGGGCAACGCGATCATCGGCATGTCGTACCTGATCAAGGCGTTTGAGAAATAGGCCAATGCCCGGCCAAGCCGGGCTACTCTTCCTGCGGCTCCATCCCGAGCGGCTCCATCCCGAGCGGCTCCATCCCGAGCCGCTCCCACTGCTCCCGCGCCTCGGCCTGCGCCGTGGGGATGCGTTTGGCCTCCCACGGTTCGATAACCAGGGCCTCGGCCACCAGCTGCCAGATGTATTTCACCTCGTAGGTGCAGTCGGGGTAGAATTTGGGGATGCGGCGCATGATCTGGTCGCGGCAGTTTGAGCAGCCCACAACCACAACGTCTGCGCCCGAATCCTTGATCTGCTGATATTTGTAGCGCGCGTGCCAGGCCGACTGCTGTTCAAAGGGCATGGGCCACATGCCGCCGCCCGCGCCGCAACAGAAATTCTTCTCGCGGGTCGGGGTCAATTCCACGAAATCGTCCACGCAGGCGGCGACGATTTCGCGCGGCTCGTCGAAATAGCCCTTACCATAATGCGCGGCCAGCTCGCGCCCATGCTTGCAGGAGTCATGAAAGGTAAAGCGTTTGCCCTTGTGCACGCTTTTGTCCAGGCGGATGCGCCCCTGGCGGATGAGACCCAGCAAATAGTCGTAGAGATAGACATGATCCACGGCATTGTCCGGATTCTCCGCAGCCAGCGCGGACATGCCTTTGCGGCAGCCATAGGACCCACCACCGCAATCCGGCATGATCATGGTCTTTACAGCGTTTGAGCGCATATATTCGATCTTGCGCCGCGCGAGTTCCCTGTTTCCCTCGTAGTTGCCGGTGAAGAGCGCCCAGTCCACAGCTTCCCAGCCTTCCGACGGCACGGTCCAGTTCTCGCGGGCGGCATAGAAAATCTTCCACCACCAGAACTGGTCCTCGAAATCGCCGTACACTTCCTTGGAATTGGGAAAAAAGAGAATGTCCGCGCCCACTCGGTCCACCGGCACGTAAAAGCCGGGACATTCCTCGGCCAAGTCCGCGCCCAGATCGCGCATGCCTTCGAGGTACTCCTCACGGCTGATGGCCAGATTGTTGCCCGTGGCCAGATTGTTGGCCATGCCCTTGTGCAGGGAGCCCGGCACCGCCTCGCGCGGCCGCAGACTCTTCATGTGGCCCATGACGGAGGGGATGTCGATGCCCGCCGGACAGACCCCGGCGCAGCGTCCGCAGCCCGTGCACAGCCAGGGAAAATCCGACGCAACGACCTCGTCGACCAGGCCGTTGGCCAGCATGCGCATGACCTTGCGCGTATCCCACCCGGCCATGCCGGGTGTGCCCGTGACCGGACAGCCATTGGCGCAGGACCCGCAGACCATGCAAGCCGAAAAATCGAAGCGGTCCAAAACAGACAACAACTCAGGACTCATGCAGTGTGCGATAGTGCTCACAAAGATCCTTGCTCACCGGCAAAAAAAAGTCGCCCCCGCAAATCAGGGACGACTGAAATATCGTGCAAGAATATTCGCAAGTCAACAACGAGTGTTCGTTTTCGAAAATAAAAAGCCGAAATGCATGGGCGATCTTCAGGAGATCAGGTGCAGCCCGAACTTTGTGTGCAGAAATGATTGAAAATCAATGACCACCCCAAAGCAATCCTTGAGCCGCTCCCGTTCGAGCGCAGCCAGGAGATCAATACGGACATGATTGTCCGGAGCCTGCCGCGCACGCACACCTGCGGCCTGGACACGCAGACGCAGGCTCTGGAAAAAATCAAAGGCGTCATGAATATTGATCGCCATCGCCTCCGAGAAGACGCCTTCCCGGCGCAGACTGTGGAGGCGTTCCATGCTTCCCGTCTCGTGCAGCCCATGCTCCAGGGCCAGAGTCTTGATGCCCTGGGTCAGTGGAAAAATCCCACCCTTTTTCAGATCAAGGCAGCCTTTGGCCGGACCGCTCCTCTCGACCACGAGATTGTGGAAAAAGCCCATGGGCGGCGCAAAACGCAGGGCCTCCCTGGCCATGTACTTGAGCAGCACCGGAGTGTCGCGCACCTGACGGAAGAGGTGCTCCCGCAGACGCTCGCAGAGCCGGGGCGCCCCAAAAATATGCCGGGAATCGGCCAATTGGGTCAGGCGCAGCACCGCGTCCGCGTCGACAACACGCATCATGGCGTCGATGCTGTCCCGCCACGCGGAGAACGACTGCCGCCAGAGCGCGTTTTCAATCATCACTCCATGGGGACAGGGGGGAAAACCTATCTCCACCAAAGCGCGCACAAAGCGCTGCCCAAAGGCGGCGAAATAGTCTCCGTCTTCCCCTTCATCGGAAAAGACCAAGGCGTTGTCCTGGTCCGTGGCCAGAAACTGTTCCCTGCGCCCTTCACTGCCGAGCACCATGAGCGAAAATTCCCGAGGCCCCTGCCCCAGATCTTCCATGACCAGTCCCGCCACGCGGACCAGAATCTGGTCGTGGATATGGGCCACGAACCGGACCACTTTTTCAGCGCCGATCCTCTCGGCGGCGCTGCGCAGCACCATGGCACGCAGACGCTCGAAGCACTGGGCCAGAGCCGCAAAAGACTGGGCCGATGCAATTTCGCCCGACAGATGCAGCGGATTCTCCCCCCGGGCCGAAAGCATGTCCCGCTCCTGGAGAAGACCGCGCGGCTTTTCGTTCTCATCGACCATGACCAGACGGCGTATGCCGTAGCGGATCATGGTGGAAAACGCCTCGAACACCAGCTCCTCGCCGCGCACGGTGATAAGCCCGGCGGTCATCATCTCCTCCACCCTGACATCGAGCGTCCCGCGCGAGGCCTGGGCGACCACGTCCTTTTCGGTGAGAATCCCGGCGACCTGAGCCGCATCGCCGACCAGACAGGCTGAAACACCGTGCACGCGCATGGTCCGCGCAGCCTCGGACGCGGACATGGAGGCAGGGACAAAAACAGGGTCGTCCAAGACGATGCTTCCCACGGTGAGGCGCAGGAATGGATCGGTTTCCAGCTCGGACGCCCGCAAGCGCGACGCATCGAGCAGCATCGTGAGCCGCTCGCATTTGCGGACAAAATACGCCTGCAGAGCATTTTCCCCTTCCAGCAATGCCCTGAAAGCTTCAAGCCCTATGGCCAGGAAGGAGGTGTCTTCCTCGGCGCGCACCTCCAGAAACGGCAGACGCACATCAACGACAGACTCGAAGCCAAAGGCATCGCCGTCGATGATCCGCTCAAAATGAACGCCCTGGGAAGTCAGATGGACGGCGCCGTGCAGGACAACTCCGACCACTGATTCGACGAACATCTCGCGAGCCGGAAGCTGCCGCACGCGCACGGCGGGCAGCAGCTCTTCAAGCGCCTCCGCCGAAAGCAGGCTGAAGGGGTAGACCTTGCGCAGAAAATCCCGGCAAAAATGCACGTCTGAGGACATAGGACCTCGCAATGTGGTGGCCGCCAGGTCCGGCCACCATACCTTTCCCGCGTTTATTCAGCGCCCACTCCGAGGTAGTTGCGCACGCGCTGGTTCTCGTATCTGGCCTCGGCGCCCTCGTCAGGAACCAGGACCGAACCGAGCCAACCTGCTGCAAAGGCGGCAGGCAGCGAGATCAGGGCCGGATTCTTCCAGGGGAAAATGGCCTGGGCATTGCCGAGCACATCGACCCAGACCGTGGGGCTTATGATGATGAGCCCTACCGCCAAAACCGCTCCCACGGCAATACTCGCCGTCGCGCCGACCGTGCTGAAGCGCTTCCACATGATCGAAAGGAGCAGAGCCGGGAAATTGGCGCTGGCCGCGATGGCGAAGGCCAGACCGACCATGAAGGCCACGTTCTGCCCCTTGAAGGCGATACCAAGCCCGATGGCCAGTATTCCAAGGGCGACGGTCGCGCGCTTGGCCATCTTCACTTCGTTTTCCTCTGTGGAACGGCCGGTACGGAACACGTTGGCGTACAGATCATGGGAGAAGGTCGTGGCCCCTGCCAGGGTCAGGCCCGCCACCACGGCCAAAATGGTCGCAAAAGCAACGGCCGCGATAAATCCCAGAAACATGATGCCACCCGTGACTTCGGCCAGGAGCGGAGCCGCCATGTTGCCGCCCTTGTCGAACCCGGTGATCACGTCCTGCCCCACCAGCACCATGGCGCCGAAGCCGATGATGAAGGTCAGGATGTAGAAATAGGAAATGAGGCCGGTGGCATAGAGCACGGATTTACGCGCCGCCTTGGCATCGGGCACGGTATAGAAGCGCATCAGGATGTGCGGCAGTCCGGCCGTTCCGAACATCAGCGCAATGCCCAGGGAGAGGGCGTCCCAAGGGTTCGATACCAGACCACCCGGTTCCAGAACCTTTGCGCCGTACTTGAGCACGGCGGCGTCGAAAAGATTGACCGGGTTGTACTCAAACTGTGCCAGGACCATGAAAACCACAATGGACGCTCCGCCCAGAAGCAGGATGGCCTTGATGATCTGCACCCAGGTCGTGGCCAGCATGCCGCCGAAAAGCACGTAAGCAATCATGATCACGCCCACGACGACGACGGCCGCTTCGTAGGGCAGCCCGAACATGAGCTTCACCAGCGAGCCGGAACCGACCATCTGGGCGATGAGATAAAAGGCCACGGTCATGAGCGAACCGCAGGACGCCGCGATGCGGATGGGTTTTTGCTTGAGGCGATAGGCGACCACATCGGCGAAGGTGTATTTGCCCAGGTTGCGCAACGGTTCGGCGATCAGGAACATGATGATCGGCCAGCCCACGAGAAATCCGATGGAATAGATGAGCCCGTCATAGCCCTTGAGGGACACCAGGCCCGCGATGCCCAGAAAGGACGCCGCGCTCATGTAGTCGCCGGCCAGGGCGATGCCGTTCTGGAGCCCCGTGACGGATCGGCCGGCGGCGTAGAACTGCGAGGCGGTTTTGCTGCGCTTGGCCGCGTAATAGGTGATGACCAGAGTGGCCAGCACGAAGACCAAAAAGAACCCGATGGAAACCGCGTTGGGCTGTCCGATGGAGGACGTGAACTCATTCATCTCATTTCTCCTTCATGTTGCCGACAATGCTTGTCACCGCATCGTCGTACGCGCTGTTGGCCCAGGTGACATAAATGCCTGTCAGCACGCAGGCCGAAATGATGACCGCAAGCCCCACAGGAACACCCAGGGTCAGGTGCTCGCCGACTTTAACCGCAAGCAACTCTTTCTTGAAGGCCAGGACCAGAATGAAGCCAAAATAAATGACCAGCATGAGAGTGCTCAGGATCACGGATACAATTCTTTTTCTTCTGACCAGATCCTGAAACTTTTCATGATCCAGACTGTTGATGGATACGGTTGGCAAGGTGTCCTCCCTGGTTACGGTGAATCGAAATGCCGCTTGAGTCCGGCAAAACACCTTGTATCAAAATTCACAAAGCCTGCATCACTTTCTCGGCAAATGGAATGTACAAAGCCTTGTACGGCGAGCAGCCACCCGCGCCCACCTTTGCACCGCTTGTCTGTCCAAGCATGCCGCTGACCGGACACGATACATTCTTTTACTTTCATATCAAGATTTTATGGATTCATCTTGGAGACTGACAGATTCAAAATGGGATCGAGCAACTTCTTGCGCACTCCACCCTGCTGATCCAAAGACAACATTGCACGTGCGCACGACAAGCAGAAAGTGCCGCATTCCCGGCGTAATGCCATAATGCATGGGCCAAGGCTGTGACGAACAGCATCTGCTTTCACTTCGAGAAAAATTTTTCGAATATTTCGCGTAAAACTGGAATTCCGTGTTGGTCTACGATACATGTAAGACAAGACACCCCAAATTCCGGGAGATTACATGTCTGCCTTGCCTGTCATTTTGATCGTGGAAGATGAGGATTTCCTGAGGTCTTCCCTGGCCGACTATCTGGAAGATCATGGCTATGCGGTGCTCACGGCCCCCAATGCCGAGAATGGACTGGAACAGCTGGCCCGTAATCACCCGGGCGTATGCATAGTGGACATCCGCCTGCCCGACATGAACGGAAACGAATTCATCCTGCGCGCGCACGCCATAAATCCCGGAATCGGATTCATCATCTTTACAGGATCACTGGAATACAGCCTGCCTGACAGCCTGCTCGAATTCGGGCTGAACGACTCAGATATTCTTTTCAAGCCACTCATGGACATGAGTATCCTTTTGAACAAAATCACGTACGCATTCTCCGCAAACCCTTCACTCTCCCTACCGACCGCCCCCCTGTCTGCTTGAATTTTTAATTATTCCAAACTATACGCGACTTCGGCAATGTATCCTTCTTCTCATCAAAGGATTGCTCATGCGTATCGGACTTGCAACCGCCCCTGTTCCAACTTCTCTTGATCACGCTGTCCGGAACATACTTGATTTCATCGAACAGGCAGCCGCTTTCGACGTTCACCTGCTCTGTTTTCCCGAAGCCTATCTTCCGGGGATGCGCGGACAGAACTTCTCCATTCCCCTGTGTGAGCAATCCGAACTGCGCGAAGCCCTCTCGCTCATCTGCCGGGAAGCCGCGAGGCAGGAGCTTGGCGTCATATTGCCTATGGAGTGGCCCTCGGAGCAGGGGAGATACAATCTGGTGCAGGTCATTTCTCCGGAGGGGACCATCCTTGGGAGACAATGCAAGACGCAACTGCATCCCGAAGAGGAAGGCATTTATATCCCCGGAAGGGGACGACAGATTTTTGAGATAAACGGCGTGAAGTTTGGCGTGGCCATCTGCCACGAAGGATGGAGATACCCGGAGACCGTGCGCTGGGCCGCCTGCCGGGGGGCGCAGATCGTCTTTCATCCCCAGTGCACAGGCAGCAATGTGGGCGGACGGGTTCCCCATCAGTGGGCCGATCCCGACGGACCGTATTATGAAAAGGCCATGGTCTGCCGCAGCGTTGAAAACAATATCTATTTCGCCAGCGTGAATTACGCCCTTACCTATCAGGAATCCGCAACCAGCGTGGTCGGCCCGGACGGTTCCTGCCTGGCCCATCAGCCTTACGGACGGGCAGGGCTGCTGGTCCAGCAGCTCGAATTGGAACTGGCGACCGGCCAGTTGGCCCGGCGCTATGCGCCAGACCGCTACTGACCGCCCTCCTGCTCCAGCCCGAATTTCTTCATCTTGCTGCGCAGGGTGACCCGAGTCACCCCCAGAACGCGCGCGGCCTCGCTTTTGTTGTAGCCGACCTGATCCAAGGTGCGCACAATGGCCTCCCGCTCCACATCCTCCAGGGACTGTCCTCCATTCGCCGAGCCGCCGTCGTGCGGCTTCTTTTCGGCTCCACGCAGGCTTGCGGGCAAATCCTCCTCCGTGACGAGCTCTCCCGGAGCAAGAATGACCGCCCGCTCAACAGCGTTCTCGAGCTCGCGCACGTTTCCCGGCCAAGCATAATGAATCATCAGGTCCATGGCACGGGGCGAGAACCCGCGAAAGGTCTTACGATTGCGGGCCGCGAATTTGGTCAAGAAATGCCGGGCCAGATGCGGGATGTCCTCGGCTCTCTCCCGCAGGGCCGGGACGTGCAGCGAAATGACATTTATGCGGTAATAGAGGTCCTCGCGAAAACTTCCGGCCCGTGCCTCTGCCTCAAGATCGCGATTCGTCGCGGCGATGACCCGCACATCGACGCGGATGGACTTGTCGCTGCCCAGACGCTGCACTTCTCCCTGCTGCAGGGCACGGAGCAGCTTGGCCTGCAGGGAGACGGCCATCTCGCCGATCTCGTCCAGAAAAAGAGTCCCACCGTTGGCCTGCACGAACCTGCCGTCCCGCTGACGCTCCGCGCCCGTGTAGGCGCCCTTTTCATGTCCGAACAGTTCGCTCTCCAGCAGATTTTCGGCCAGGGCCGCGCAATTGACCGTGACTAGGGACCTTGCGTGGCGCGGGCTGCCCGCATGCAGCGCCTTGGCCACCAGCTCCTTGCCCGTGCCGGACTCGCCCAGGATGAGCACCGAAGCCTCAGATGGGGCTACGGCCCGGATCATGGCGGAAAGCTCGCGCATGGGGGCCGAATCGCCGATCATGTCCGCAGGCGCGTTCCCTCCGGCCTCGGGCCTGTCCACGCCCCGGAGCAGCCCGCCCTGCGCAAGCGCCCTCTCGACTCCCCGGCGCAGCTCATCAAAATCAAGAGGCTTGTGCAGATAGTCGAAAGCGCCGGCCTTGAGGGCCTCCACGGCGGTGTCCACAGAGGAATAGGCGGTCATGATCAGCACGGGCAGGTAAGGGTTGTAGTGCCGGATCTGGCGCAAGGCCTCTATCCCGTCCACCTCGGCCATGCGCACGTCGGTCAGGACGAGGTCATAGGCCCGCTGGCGCACCTTCGCCACCGCAATGGCTCCGTCGTCGGCCGTATCCACCTCATGCCCCCAGCTTCCGAGCATTGCCACGAGCATGGTCAGATGCGCCCGGTCGTCATCAACCACCAAAATGCGCGTGGTCATCGGCCTTCTCCTTTGCGGGGCAAATCCAGGGTCACCTCCGTCCCGCGACCGGGTTCGGACACAATCCGCACCCGGCCGCCATGGGCCTGGGCGATGGTGCGTACCGTGGCCAGCCCCAGGCCCGTGCCCTGGTTCTTGGTCGTGAAGTACGGATCGAAAATTCTCTCCAGGTCCTCGGGAGGAATCCCGCAGCCCGTATCGGCCACGCGCATCTCCAGGCGATCCCGCACCGGCTGCGCTGAAACGCTTAAAGTTCCACCCTTCGGCATGGCCTGGATGGCGTTCAGCAACAGATTCAGCAATGCCTGCAGCATGCGATCGGCGTCCAGCAAGACCGGCTCGACCTCCGCAAAGCGAGTCTGGACGGCAATGCCCTTGGCCTGGCAATCGCCCTCCACCAGCTTCAAGGCATGACTCAGCAGATCGGCGGGCACTGTGGCCGCGAGACGCAGCTCCGACGGATGCGTCAATTCGAGGAGTTCGGACACGACCCTGTTCAAGCGGTCCACTTCCCCGATCATGACTTCGGCCAGCTCCCGATCCTGCGACCCGGGCTCGAATTTCGCGCCGAAATAGGTGGCGAAGCCCTTGATGGAGCTCAGCGGATTGCGGATCTCGTGGGCCACACCCGCTGCCAGGGTGCCCAGCGCGGCCAGGCGCTCCTGCCGGGCCACCTCCTCTTCCAGCCCGGCCACCTTGCGCCGCCAAAACATCGAGGCTGCGCCTGCAAAGACAAGGGTCAAACCCAAACCGCCGGCCATGGCCAGGGTCAAAAAATCCTTGCGCAGCGCACGCTGATAGATGGTGGCGTCCAGACCTACGGCAATCAGCGTCGGCGCCTCGGACGGAGGCTCCTCGAAGGATTGCTCCATCATCCCGTGCATCCCCCCACGCATGGGGCGCCGGGGCGGCCTGGAAAATCGATAGACCACAAAAACCGGCTGCGTGGCCGTATCGATGATTTTCCAGGCGGCCTCGGAAGAAGCGGGCAGGGCCGCAAGCGCTGCGGCATCCACTGCACTTCCGGGCTCGGCCTCGCTCAACTCCTCGAATCTGCCCTCGGCATCGACCAGCCCCAAAAAGCGCAGGTCGCCCTGACGGATCATCTCGTCCATGAGAGCCCGCAATCGAAACTGCCGCTCGTCCTGGCCGCGCCAGCCCATACGCCGGGTAGCCTCGACCGCCCTGATCAGGGTCTCCCCCTGAACGGTCATGATCCGGGCAATGGTGCGCTGCTCCCGCTCCCGTCCCTGCACGGCAAACCAGATGAGGATAACGGCCGCAAGCACTGCCGGGATGAGGAGCAGCAGGCCGCGTCGCTGCCAGAGAGTGGAGGGTGGGGTCTTCATTTAAAAAATCCTTGGCGCAAGGCTGAGGCACTCGCCGCATCTGGCTGTTTGGTTTCAATAATATAAGTATCAATGAACTCTGGTTCTAGCAAATTCCCTGCCTGTTCGAATCCATCCGGGGGCGCGGCGTGCAGGGCGCATTTGCCAGCGGCAAGCCGATTTCGTAGGCAGGGAAAAAAAGGAGCGCCTCATGAGCATGCAGGAACTGCAGGAAGATATCGATACCTGGGTGCGGACCATCGGCGTCCGCTATTTTTCAGAATTGACCAACCTCGGCATTCTTATGGAAGAGGTGGGAGAAGTGGCGCGGATAATGACGAGGCGCTACGGCGATCAAAGCTTCAAGGACAACGAGAAAAACGATCTGGGCGACGAACTCGCCGACGTCCTCTTTGTGCTGACCTGCATCGCCAACCAGACCGGCGTGAACCTGACGGAGGCCATGCGACGCAATCTGGAAAAAAAAACCTCGCGCGACAAGGACCGGCACAAGAACAATCCCAAGCTGCATTCGGCCTGAGCCTGGTCAGAATCTGACCAGCGCGTCCTGGCACCTGATCAGATTCTATCCACCAGTGCGAACCCGTATCCGCAAGCGCGCAGCGTTGTAGTGATTAAAGTCTATAAAAACAAATTATTACAAACAAATCAGCCTTTGGCACGCCCCTTGATATACCCCAAGTACATCGTCACCAACAACACATGGAGGATATCATGAAAAGAACTGCAAGCATCGCCACTTTGGCCCTCGTCGGTATTATCGCCCTGAGCACGCTCACCTTCGCCGGCCCCATGCGCGGCAAGGGCGGCATGGGCGCGACGAACGGCTGCCCGGGTTGGTCCAATCCGGCGGTGGAGCAATTGACGCAGGAAAAGCAGGATCTGCTGAAGGGCATCCTGGCCGAACACCGCAAGGACAACACCCCGTTGCACAACAGCATGTGGGAAAAACGCACCTTGCTGAAAGCCCTGTCCGCAAACTCCAACACCAAGCCCGAGGAAATCAAGGCCCTGGTCCGTGAGATAAGCGAACTCCGCGCCCAGATGCAGACCAAGCGCGACGCGCTGCAGGCCAGGGTGAGCAAAGAGGTGGGCATCGACCTGCCCATGGGCTTTGACCGCCGCGGCAAGGGCGGGCATGGGCGCGGCATGGGTGGACATGGGCGCGGCATGGGTGGCTTCGGCCCGAACGGGATGGGCCAGGACATGAGTCCTGAAGACGCCCCCGGTGCTCCGGACGCCTAAATTCGTCCCTGATCGCTTCCCTCTCCAATCCATTCGGCAATCTTTGCCAGGCGGCCCTAGGGCCGCCTTTTTTTGTCCTTGCCCGCAAGGCCGGGTGAGCCTATAGGCCGGAACCATGAGCCTTTTTTCCTGCAAATCCCTCCCCCAGCCATCTTTTTTACCCATGACCCGCGCCGAAATGGAGCGCTTGGGCTGGGATGAACTGGACGTGCTCCTGGTCAGCGGCGACGCCTATGTCGATCACCCCTCCTTTGCCATGGCCCTCCTGGGGCGGGTGCTGATCGCGCACGGCTTTCGCACCGGGATCATCACCCAGCCGAGTTGGAGCGGCCCCGAAGACCTGCTGGTCATGGGCCGGCCCCGCCTTTTTGCAGGGGTCTCGGCCGGAGCCATCGACTCCATGCTGGCCCACTACACGGCCTTTCGCAAAAAACGCTCCGAGGACGCCTACACCCCGGGCGGCAGGGCAGGCGCCCGGCCCAACAGGGCGTGCATCGTCTACACCAATCTGCTGCGCCGAGCCTTCCCCGGACTCACCGTGATCTTGGGCGGCATCGAGGCGTCGCTACGCCGCATCACGCATTATGATTTCTGGACCGACGCCCTGCGCAAGCCCATTCTCCTCGACGCCAAGGCCGACGCCGTCGTGTACGGCATGGGCGAGCGGGCCGTGGTCGATATTGCCGCACGGCTCTCAGCCGGCAGGGACATCTTCGGCATTCCCGGCACGGTGACGGTTCAGGAAGATTTCACGGCCACTATCCAGCTGCCAAGCCATGACGAAATGCTCGCCGACCCCAAGGAGCTGATGTGCGCCACCCTCATGCTGGAAAAACAGGTCCACGATGGGACGGACTGGGCCACGGAGCGCGTCGAGAACAGAACCATCCTTGTCGCTCCGCCCGCCGTCCCGCTGTCCACGGAGGAAATGGACAGGGTTTACGCCCTCCCCTTCGCCCGCAAGTCCCATCCCGCCTACAGCCTGCCCATCCCGGCCGAGGAGATGATCCGCGATTCCGTGACCAGCCACCGCGGCTGCGGCGGAGGATGCTCCTTTTGCACCCTGGCCCTGCATCAGGGCCGGCACATCGCCTCGCGCAGCCGCGCCTCCGTGGTGGACGAGGTGCGGCGCATGGCCGCGAGTTCGGATTTCAGGGGCCATGTGTCCGATGTCGGCGGTCCCAGCGCCAACATGTGGGGAGCCAGCTGCGCCAAGGAGGGACAGCCCTGCAAGCGCTCCAGCTGCATGACTCCGACGGTCTGCCCTCATTTCCGCATGGACCAGAAGGCGCATCTCGACCTGCTACGCTTCCTGCGCCGCATACCCGGAGTGCGCGGCGTGCGCGTCGCCAGCGGAGTCCGCTTCGATCTGGCCCTGAAGGACATGGAGGCCCTTGGCGGCTATCTGCGCGAATTCGTGGGCGGACAGCTCAAGATCGCGCCCGAGCATGTCTGCGACCACGTGCTGCGCCTGATGCGCAAACCCGGCAACCGCGTCTTCGAGGAATTTCTGACCGTCTTTGACCGCGAATCCAAGCGCGCGGGCAAGGAGCAATACGTCATCCCCTATCTGATGAGCGCCTTTCCGGGCACCACGGACGAAGACATGCACGCCCTTGCCCGCTGGCTCGGCAACCGCGGCTGGAAGCCCAAGCAGGTCCAATGCTTCATCCCCATTCCCGGAGCCGTGGCCACCGCCATGTACCATGCGGGCATCACGCCCGATGGCAAGCTAATTTATGTGCCGCGCACCGACGAGGCCCGGCTGCGCCAACACCGCATCCTGCTGCCGCCTGAGGAGAAAACGGCGGCTCATGCTGCCGGCGACGCACGTCCTCCCCGCTTCAAACCCTGCGCAAACAGATGTCCCGTTCCCGCACGCCACTCCAAGGCTGGCAAAAAGCCCGCAGCCCGCAAAAGAAAATAAAGGGCTCGCAATACAGGTCGCCGGGTGGATTTGTCCTTGACTCTCAAGGACAATGTGTACAGTCAGCCCGGCCCGGGTCAACATGACTTGATATTTGTTGCACTCTTTTCAAGAAGACAATTGTCTTTTTTAAGATTCTGCTGTAATATCAGACACAAGAAGAAGTGTCTGACTATCCCTCACTTTTTCTTCGCGCCGAAAGGCCCAGCAACCGGCATGTTTCCTAAAGATTGCCCTAAAAAGTTTTTTCAAGAACATGTCGAGAATAACTTCCCATAGTCCTTGATTTTTATTATCAGGTTCTCAATTTTCATGGAAGGCTTCGCCGCTGGCTTGGCGCCAAAACCCCGGCCAAGGCATTGACTCACGGAAATCAGCATATCGGCGTCCATGAGACTAACCCAGGATCACGAATTTTCACGAATCGCAATCTGGAGCAGATGATGAACAAAAGCGAACTTATTCAGTCCCTTTCAGAGAGAATCAAAATTTCCAACGATGAAGCGTCCACAATTGTCGACAGCTTCTTCGACTCCATGCGCGATGCCTTGCTGCGCGGAGACAGGATTGAAATCAGAGGGTTCGGCAGCTTCAAGATCAAGCAATACGAAGGGTATGTCGGCCGCAATCCCAAGACAGGGGAATCCGTGCAGGTAAAGCCGAAAAAGATGCCATTTTTCAAAGCGGGCAAGGGCCTGCTGGACTACCTCAACGGTTAAAACTCGTTGACAGGGAGCCGTTTCGACGCAATTGCTCGCGGCACACCTTAAACGGCGGCTTCAATCCATTCATTCCGGATGGATTGAAAACCGTGTTATGGAGCTTCGGCATTGCATTCCGTGATTCAACGCGTAGCGGCTATTCATGATCTTTCGGGATTCGGAGGGGGATCACTCTCGGCAGTGATCCCCATTCTTTCGGCCATGGGAATTCAAGTCTGTGCGCTGCCTACGGCCATCCTGTCCACCCATACGGGCGGCTTCTCCGACTTTCATTTCCGCGACCTGACCGCAGACATGCGGCTTATCATCGAACACTGGCGCAGACTCTCCCTGTCCTTTGCCGGGATCTATTCGGGTTTTCTGGGTTCTGCCGAGCAGATCGACATTGTCCGCGATTTCATTGCAACATTCCGTTCTGAAAACACCCTGGTGGTTGTCGACCCGGTCCTGGGCGACGACGGAAAGCTTTATGACACCATGGACATATGCATGGTCGACGGCATGCGCAGCCTGATCGCATCGGCCGATGTGATCACGCCGAACATCACCGAAGCGAAATTGCTGCTTGGAAAATCCGGCCAAGATGTCACTTCCGGCCAAGAGAAGATCAAGGATTGGGCTCGCGCACTTGCGGACCTGGGTCCGCGCTGCGTCATCATCACCAGCGTACCCGAAGAGCATGACCGGGGAACCTCTGTTGTTGCGTACGACAAGCATGCAGGACGCTTCTGGAAAGTTGCATGCTCTTATATTCCAGCATGTTACCCTGGTACTGGCGATATCTTTGCCAGCGTGATAACGGGTTCCCTGTTGCAGGGCGACTCGCTGCCCCTGTCTCTGGACCGGGCCGTGCAGTTCGTCTCCATGGCCATCCGGGCCACATTCGGTCACAATTTTCCCGAACGCGAAGGTGTTTTCCTGGAACGGGTGCTGCCAAGCCTGAACGCCCCTGTGTCCATGAGCAGCTTTGAATTGATATGATCGGACCGTATCAGGGAATATTCGTCAGCGATCTAGACGGAACGCTGCTGCGCGAAGGGCGGATATCCACGGACGACCTCGACGCATTGAGGCGACTGGGAGAGTTTGGGATTTTGAGGGTCATCGCCACCGGACGCTCCCTGTATTCCGCGCAAGCGTGCCTGCCTCTTGATTTCCCGGTTGATTATCTGGTCCTTTCGACCGGAAATCAGGTAATCAACTGGCAAACGCGGGAGATGTTGCGCTCTTTGAGCTTATCGGGGCAGGAAGTTCAGGATATTTGCGCTTTTTTACGGCGTCTTGAAGTGAATTTCATGGTCCACGACGATTTCCCGGACAACCATCGCTTTGCCTACCACAGGGGCAAAGCGCGTATTTCCGATTTTGAGCGGCGTCTGGCCATGTATGAAGCCCATTGCCGGGAAGAAGCGGCCTGCGCGAAGATGAATAATGCGTCTCAAATCCTGGCGATCGTTGACGCCGGCGAAGCGGTATTGCATGACCTCATCGCACGGGAACTGGGAAGTCACAGCGTGATCAGGGCCACCTCTCCCCTGGACGACAGATCAATCTGGATTGAAATTTTTGCGCAAAATGTCTCCAAGGCGGACGGGATCATGCATATCGTCAATCATCATGGCCTACACGGGGCGCTTATGGCTGCCATCGGCAATGATCATAACGACAAGGACATGCTTGATCTTGCGCATATTCCCTTCAGGGTGGACGATGCATTTCTCGACGACGACGAAAAATACATCACCACTCCAAGCAACACCAGTGCGGTGGCCTTCGCCATAGCACATTTTATGGACATTCTGCATTCCGGCATGACGAACGCATGAAAAACATATCCGCCATCCCCGCCCTAGTCGGGGAAACATCTCTGGGAATCATCCGCAACGTGGGACAGTGGGGGGTCTTCTCCTTTGTCGCGCTGCTGGGCATGGTCCACATTCGCAAACTCTTTCCCAAAGTTCTGTACAACATCTATTTCATCGGCTTCAAATCACTAAACATCATCATCCTCGTGGCCTTCTTCACGGGCATGGTGCTGGGTCTGCAAGGCTACTACACCCTGATCAAGTTCAGCGCCGAGGGCATGCTCGGCGTGGCCGTGGCGCTCTCGCTGGTGCGAGAACTGGGCCCTGTGCTGACGGCCATCATGCTCATCGGCCGTGCCGGATCAAGCATCAGCGCCGAGATCGGAATCATGCGCATTTCAGAACAGATCGACGCCCTCTCGACCATGGATGTCGACCCCGTCCGCTATCTGGTCACACCCAAAATCATCGCCGCCCTGGTCTGCTTTCCGCTTCTGACCGCGGTTTTTGATTGCGTCGGCATTCTGGGCGGATATTTTTCCGCGGTGCTCCTCAGCACCCGCTCGGGAATCTTTTTCAGCAAGATCCAGTCGAGCCTGCTTCTCTCCGATGTGACCGGCGGCTTTATCAAATCCTTCGTTTTCGCCTGCATCGTCATCACCATCTCCTGTTATTGCGGGTACTACACCCACCAGAACCAATCGAGCGCAGGAGCCCAGGGCGTCAGCAATTCCACGACATCCGCAGTTGTCCAGTCATGCGTGTACGTATTGATCGCGGACTATGTCATAACGTCCTTCCTGATGTGATCCCATGACCACGACTCCACTCATTCAACTGCGAAACATTTCGAAAGCATTCAGCGGCAGGGTCATCCTGCAGAATGCCTCCCTCGACATCCGTAGAAACGAGATCACGGCGATCATCGGAAAAAGCGGCGGCGGCAAGAGCGTCCTGGTCAAGCACATCATCGGGCTGATCACGGCGGACAGCGGGGAGATCATCTTTGACGGGCTCCCCTACTCGACCATGAATCGTAGCGAATTTTCCAAAATCAAGAAACGCTGCAGCTACATGTTCCAGAACAACGCACTCTTTGATTCCATGACAGTCTTCGAGAACATCGCCCTGCCCCTGCGGGAAAAATTCACGTTCAAGAAAACGGAAATCGAAGAAAAGGTCAGCGCCCGCATCGCGCAACTCGAACTGACCGAGGTGGCGCAGATGTATCCGAAGCAGATCTCGGGCGGAATGCAGAAACGCGTCGCCCTGGCCCGCGCGCTGGTCACGGAACCGGAAATCATCTTCTTTGACGAACCGACCACGGGGCTTGACCCCATTCGCAAGAAGACCGTTTTCTCCATGATCCACCGGTATCATGAAAAGCTCAATTTCACGGCCGTGATCATAACCCACGACATCCCCGACATCTTTTACATCGCCCACACCGTGAACATTCTCGATCAGGGCAGGATCATTTTTTCCGGCTCGCCCGTTGAGCTCGAACAGTCGGCGAATCCGGAGCTTTACACCTACACGCATGGGCACGAGATGCTCATTGACGAGCTGACGGGTTTGCACAATCGGCTCACGCTCATGCGCAAGATCGAGGCCTTCGCGACCGAAGCCGGCACTTCCGGGCATCTGGCGCTCGTCACGATCCGGCTGGTCGGGATGCGCACCCTTATGGACTACAAGGGCAACCTTCTGGCCCATGCCTTCATCAAGAAGCTGTCGAAATTCGTGCTCGGAATTCTGCCAGCCGGGGCATGCGCCGGCATGTTTTCGAAGGAAATTCTGGTCCTGGCAGCCAAAACCCCGGACGATTCGCTCCTTGAGTCCCTCGTGGAACAAGTCGCCGGATTCTTCAACGGCCTGGGCATTGAATCCTTTTGCCAAAAGAACAGACTTCACGTCGAAATCGGCGCGGTCCTCGCATCCAAAGAGGGCAACGCCTGTTCGACCATCCAGGAAGCACTTGCAACATCGAAGAAGTACGTATGAAGATCAACAATTCCTCCCTCCACGTCTCCATCGGTCTTTTTATCATCATTGGCCTGGGCTGCACCGCCTATCTGGCCATGACCCTGGCCAATACGACCTTTTTTGCCGGCGACGCCTATGTGATCAAGGCCAAGTTCACTTCCGTGAACGGCTTGAGAGCAGGCAGCAACGTCGAAATCTCAGGCGTGCCCGTGGGCAAGGTGTCGGATATCTCGCTGGACCAGACCCTGTACCAAGCCGTGATCACCATGAGCATTCAAAACACGGTGGGCATCCCTGTCGATTCGACAGCAGCGATAAAAACGAGCGGACTTATTGGTGACAAATATGTCAGCATCATTCCCGGCGGCGATGACACATTGCTGAAGGCCGACGAGATTCTGCTGGATACGCAGGCGGCTCTCGATATTGAAGAAATGATTTCAAAATATGTATTTGGAAGTGTCGAAAAATGAGATTCCCTTTCCTTCTTTTCCTGCTCTTGCTTATTCCCTCACAGACCCTGGCACAGACGACGCCGACGGACTATATCCGTGGAAACGTCGATGCAGTAGTCTCCATCCTGACTTCTCCCGAGTACAAGGAAGAGGCGAACAAAACAGCGCAGCTGCGCCAGCTCGAAAACGTGGTCGACACGTTTTTTGATGCCCAGGAGTTGTCCAAACGCGCCCTGGCGCAGTACTGGAAAACCTTTAACGATGCGCAGAAACAGGAATTCCAGGTGCTCTTCCTGAAGCTCATCAAGCAGGTCTATCTCAAGAAATCCGTCAGCTATAACAATGAAGTGGTGGTCTATCATCAGGAGCTCCTCAAATCGGATACACTGGCCGAGGTCCACACCTCCCTCACCTCTCCGAGCCTCAATATCCCGATCAATTACTTCCTGATCAAACGTGGCGACTCGTGGGCTGTTTACGATGTCTCCATCGAGAATGTCAGCCTGTCCAAAAATTACAGATCGCAGTTCCAGAGCATCCTCCAAAACAGCTCACCCGATGAGCTTATCGCCACATTGAAGGAAAAAACCAATGAATAGATGCATCATGCTCCTGCTTTGCCTCACCCTCGGCGTGATCCTGCTGCAGGGCTGCGCGGGCAAAAAGACAAACCAGCCCATGAACCCGGGCGTCACCAACGCGACCGAAGAGGTCGATGAAAACTACCATGAGGCCGAGACCGGCGAACCATACCCCGACTCCCTGCAGGGGTTCAACCGTGGCGTCTTCTCGTTCAACGACGGATTCATCACCTACGTCTTTTCACCCATCAACACCGTCTATACCGGCTTTTTCCCCCAGGACATCCGCAACGGGTTTGGCAACTTCTATCGCAACCTCGGCTACCCCGTGCGGCTCATCAATGCCTTGCTCCAGTTCAAGTTTGACAAGGTCGGCAAGGAAACGGCCTCTTTTGTGATGAACACGGTTTTCGGTGTGGGCGGTCTTTTCCACATCACCCATGACATGCCGCGCCTCAAGTCCTCTCCGGAAGACTTTTCCCAGACGCTGGCCTACTATGGTCTGGATTCAGGTTCCTATCTCGTACTGCCTTTCCTCGGACCGTCCACCCTGCGCGACGCGGTGGGATCCGTGGCCGACTCCTTTCTCCATCCCTTTTCCTTGGTCCAGCCCGACAGCGCCAAATTCGCACTTATCGGACATGACAAGGCCAACACGGCCTCGGCCAACCTGCCGACCTACGAGACCATCAAGGCCGAGTCCTTCGATCATTACACGAGCCTGAAAGATGTCTATTTCCAGCATCGGCGTTCCCTGGAAAAAGAATGAACGCCGGATGACAATACGGTCACAGCAGCCGAAGTGTCTTGACTTTCCCTTGATCGAACTATCTAGATATGAAGAATTCAGAACGCTACGACATATCAAGAGACAAAATTCCGGAGGAAAGCATGTCTGACAAAAAGAAACTGATCGACGTGGAAGAAACCCGCCTGACCTATATGGCCGGGATGCTGCTCAAGGAAATTGCGGCCGGTCTGTCCCGGCGCAAATTCGAATTTGAAACCGAGGAAGGCCCGCTTACCGTGACGCTTCCCAAGGAAGTGGACGTCGAGTACAGTGTGGAGCGCAAGGAAAAAGACGGCGTAGCCAAGACCAAACTTGAGATCGAGATAAGCTGGAAATCCTGACCAGTTAGCCAGTCTGAAGGAGAAGGCCCGAAATTTCGGGCCTTTTTTTATGGCGAAGCGCCGGACAAAGAGCGGGGTTTGTCGTGGACGAACCGCGCACAGCTACATCAATGATGGCAGATAGGTCACTATTTGGGGGAAGAGGAAGAGCATGATTATCCCCACGATGGTGGCAATCAGGAACGGATAGATGCCACGAAAGATGGATTCCAGGCTGATGTTCTGTTTCATGGCCGTGGTCACGCCATAGACCACGTACACGTTGATGCCCACTGGTGGCGTAATGACTCCCATCTCCGTGACCAGGACGATAATGATCCCAAACCAGATGGGATCGTAGCCCAGATTCATGACCACGGGATAAAAGACGGGCACGGTCAGCATGACCATGGCCAGGGAGTCCATGAAGCAGCCGCCGATAAAATAGATGAGCACGATGAGGCCCATGACCGCCAGCGCGGGAATTTCGAGGCCCCCGATGTAGCTGGCCGTGGTGAAGGGGATGCGGGTCACGGCCAGAAATTTTCCAAAGACCACTGCCCCCGCCACCAGAAAGAGAATCATGCATGAAGTCCGCAGAGTTTCTTCCAGAGACTTCATAATGAGCGCCCAGTTCAGTTGCCGTCGCACCAGACCGAGCACAAGGACGCTTACCGCGCCTACGGAGGCCGCCTCCGTAGGGGTGAACCAGCCCTTGAACAAACCCGTCAGCACCACTGCGAAAATGATCAGCGTGTCGGTCAGACCTGTCAGGGATTTAATCCGCGCAACCCAGGCAAAACGTTCGGCCGGAGGACCATAGTCCGGATGTCTGTGGCAGGTGATCGCTATGGCGCACAAAAAAAGCCCGGTCAGCATGAAGGCGGGCAGGATGCCTGCGACAAAGAGCTGGCCGATGGACTGTTCCGTCAGCACTCCATAGATGATGAGGACCACGCTCGGAGGCATGACCATGCCCAGGCCTCCGCCTGCGGCCACGGCTCCGGCGGCCAGGCGGTCCCGGTAGCCGAAGCGCTTCATCTCGGGAATGGCCACGGTGGCCATGGTCGCCGCCGTGGCGGGACTGGAGCCGCACACCGCGCCGAAGGCGGTGCAGGCTGAGATCGTGGCCATGGCCATTCCGCCCCGGATGTGTCCGAAGAAATGATAGGCCGTGGCAAAGAGGCGTCGGCTGATACCTGCGTTGAAGGCCAACTGCCCCATGAGGATGAAAAGCGGGATGGTGGTCAAGTCGTAGGAGACAAAGACCTCGTACATGCTGCGGCTGACCATGTTCAGTCCCCCTTGAACGGAGGTCAGAACGGAAAATCCCACAAAACCGACCACGCCCATGACAAAGGCCACGGGCATGCGTGTGGCGAAGAGAGCGAGCATGATCGCGATGCCCAGAAGCCCGATGGAGGCAGGACTCATGATCGCCTCCACTGACGCAGATAGGTGAAGAGATCGACCAACATGGTCATGGTGGCCAGTGCAAAACAGGCGGCCAGCACATACACGAAAATGTATTCCGGCAGCCCCAGATTCATGGACACCTCACCCGAAAGCTGCTTGTCCCGTGCGTACGCCCCCATCATGACCGTGACCATGGCGAAAAAGAGGATGGACAGGGTTTCACGGAAAAGCTTGAGTCTGCGCCGCACAGTGGTCGACAGTAGCTGCACGAAGACCTCCACACCTATATGCGAGCGATGGGCATGCGCATACGGCAGGCTCAGGCCCAGCGCCAAAACGGCCAGAAAGGTGACAATCTCCTCGGACCCGAAAATCGGGCTGCGATTCAAGCGCCCTGTGATATCGGCCACAGTCAGCAAGGCCATGCCCAGCAGGCAAAAGCAGCCGGCAATGCGCATCAGAGTGCCGATTCGCGACAAAAATTTTTCAACAATCTCCACAAACACGCTCCTCAATGACGCAGCAGGGGCAAGGCGAGGCTTCCATGATACCGCCTGCCGAACCCCTGCCGTGGAATATCCGTGTAAAAACCTATTTCAAATTGGCACGCATGAACTCGAGCACGGCCTTTCCGTCGGCGCCTGCCTTTTTGCACTCGGCCTCGTATTCGGCAAAGATGGGCTCCATAGCCTTGGTCCAGCGCTCGGCCTCGGCCGCATCCAAGGTGACCACGGCATTGCCCGACTGTGCCAAGAAGAATTCGCGGCCTTCCTTGTCGCTGTCATCCCAGGCCTGGCCGTGTTTGGGAGTCCACTCCCCGCTTACTTCGGTCATGGCTTTCTGCACTTCGGGAGCAAGACCGGCCCAGACATCCTTGTTGATGACCACGAAAAAAGTGGTCGTGTACGCCACGGCGGTGGTGTCGGTCAAATAGTCGACGACCTCGCCCATTTTCCAGCCCTTGTTGGTCTCCTCGGGGTAGAAGCCACCATTGACTACGCCCTTCTGAATGGACTGGTAGGAGTCGGGCATGGACATGGCCACGGGGCTGCCGCCCAGGGCGGTGACCACACTGGCGCTGTTGCCGGTGGCCCGGATCTTCATGCCTTTCAGGTCATCCATGGTTTTGATGGACTTGCCTGCGGTGTGCAATTTGCCGGGCCCGTGGGCATGGAAATAAAGGACATGCACGTCATCAAATTCCTTGGGCTTGAACTTCGCATAGACCGCATTGGCCAGAGTTGTGGCCTGCACACCTGACGTATAGCCCATAGGCAGATCCACGCCGGACAGGACCGGGAAACGACCTTTGGTGTACCCCAGAGCGGAGAGGCCGATGTCGGAAATTCGTTGGACCACGCCGTCATAACAGTCCTTGGGCTTGGTCAGTGTCCCGGCGGGATAATAGTCGATGACGACCTTGCCACCGGAGCGGGATTCAACCTCGCGGCACCACTGTTCAGCGAGCTGCGACTGAATGTGGGTCGGCGGAAAAAAATTGCTGTACGACAGTTTGACCGGACCTGCGGCCATGACCGGACCCGACATCCCCAGGACAAGGAAAGCGGCAACCAGGGCCGCGACCCGTAAAGACAGCCTCATGACAACAATCCTCCGTGTGAAAAGTGCGGCCGCGCCCCATGCGCCGGCCCGGTTATTCTTCCTGGGTGTCCAGGGCGTTGGCCAGAGCCAGCTTCATGGCGGCCCGGCGAAAATCCTTGCGATCGATCGTTCCCGTGCCGAGCAGAGAATGGATCAGAAAGCCTTCGAACAATGCCGTGTTCAGAGCGCCTATCTTTGAGGCCGGATAACCGCCCAGCACGTAGGGAGCGACGATGTCCTCAAAAATATCGTTGGAGAGGCGATAGAGCGACTGGTTGAGCTGGCCGCGCAGCTCCTCGTTGCGGGAGGCGTGGATGGTGAACTCCAGAAAGACCGAACACCAGTTGCGGTCATCGATCATGGTCTCCAGAAAATCGAGAATTCGACCCATGACCTCTTCGAGGCTGTGCGCGTTCTGGAGGGCCGCGTCGCGCATGGCGCGATAGGACTGCATCTTGATGGCGATGATGGCCAGCATGATCTCATCCTTGCTCTGCCAATGCCGGTAAAAATTTCCCTTGGCGTAGCCCGCGTCGGCCGTGATCTCGGAGACGGTGGTCGCCACGAAGCCCTTGGCGGCGAAAAGTTTTTCCGCCGAATCGAGCAGCTCCCGCTGGGTCTGGAGTGATTTTTCCTGTTGCTTCCTGGCCACGTTGTTCCTTTTTTGGGCATTGGTCACAAAATGACCAAAAGTCATTTTATGACCAGCTATTTCTTTTCGGCCATTTCTGTCAAGGGAATTATTGCCACGCAAACCCCGAAAACCGGCCTCCTTGACAAGACGGCTGGCCCGTGACTAGCTCCATTCCTGCTTTGGATACCTTCGGGTATAAAAGGGAATCCCGTGCAAATCGGGAGCGGACCCGCCGCCGTGAGTTTCATGAAAGCCATTCTCCCTAGTTGTCCACTGGGCACGAGCCTGGGAAGGACGAGAATGGTGAAACAAGTCGGAAAACCTGTCCAAAGACCAACCACAGTCTGTTCTGCCAGCAACGGGGGATATTGCCGGCAGAGCCCCTGGACACGTGTCCCTTTTTTCCACCACCCCCGCCAACAGGAGGACTTATGTCAAAAGCCTCATGTGTTCGCGGACTTCTTGTTACCTTCTTTCTGCTCTGTCTCGCGTCGGCATCAATGGCTGGCCACAAGGAACGGCCGCCCAGGAAAGGCATCCTGCTCGTCGCCTTCGGCAGCACCGTGCCCGAGGCCCGCGCAGGTCTGGGTCATGTCGAAAGCCGGGCCAAGGTCCGCTTTCCGGGCCTGGAGATTCGCTGGGCCTATTCGTCGCGCATTGTGCGCGAGAAGCTGGCCAGGGAAGGTCTTGTCTTCGATTCCCCGGCCATGGCCCTGGCCAGGATGATGGACGACGGCTTCACCCATGTTGCAGTGCAGTCCCTGCAGACCATTCCGGGCGAGGAATTCCACGCCCTGCAAAAGACCGTGCAGGCCTTTTCCGGCCTACCCAAGGGCATGGACAGCGTGACCCTGGGCCTGCCTCTGCTGGCCGAACCCGCCGATGTCGAAGCCTGCGCCAAGGCCATCCTGTCCACCGTGCCGGCGGAGCGCAAACCCGGTGAGGCCGTGGTCCTCATGGGGCACGGCACCCATCATTCGGCGAGCATCTACTATCCGGGCCTGCAGTATTCCCTGGACCGCCTCGATCCCCTGCTCCTGATCGGCACGGTCGAAGGCACGCCGTCGCTGGACGATGTGCGCCGGGTGCTCGCAAAACACAAAGTCTCCAAGGTCTATCTCCAGCCGTTCATGGCCGTGTCCGGAGATCATGCCGTGAACGACATGGCCGGTGACGAGGAGGATTCCTGGAAGTCCGTGCTGACCAGGGATGGGTTGACCTGCGTCCCGATCCTGCGCGGCACGGCCGAGAGCCCTGTTTTCGTCGAAATCTGGCTCGATCATCTCCAGACGGCCCTGGACCGCCTGCCCTAGGCTTATGAACAAGCAACGTCATACCTGGGCCTGGATTGTCATGGCGGCAGCCGTGCCCCTTTCCATCTACACTGCCCTCTTCTTCGGCTCCTATCCCTTGCCGGCCGAGGCCATCCATCAGGCCCTCGCAGACATGCTCGGCCACGGGGAGACCCAGGATCTGGTCATCGTGCGTGACATCCGCCTGGGCCGCATCCTGCTCTCATTTCTGACCGGAGCGGCCCTGGCCGTTTCCGGCGGGGTGTTTCAGGGACTGTTGCGCAATCCCCTGGCCGACCCCTTCACTCTCGGAATTTCGAGCGGGGCGGCCTGCGGAGCGGCCCTGGCCATTGGCCTGGGGTGGACCATGGCGGGAGCATCAACCCTGCCCTTGTCCGCACTGGTCGGCGCCTTCGCGGCCATGATCATGGTCCTGCTCCTGAGCCGGATGGCCGGAGGCTTTTCCCGCGAAAGCCTCGTTTTGAGCGGCATCGTGGTCTCCACCTTCCTCGGGGCGTTCATCGCGCTCATAAAATCCCTGAACGAAGACTCCGTCGCGGCCATCGTCTTCTGGATCATGGGCAGCTTCCAGGGCCGGGGATTCGAGGATGTCCGGATGATGCTCCCCTACGTGATCCTCGGCGGCATCCTGATCCTGCACCTGGCCCGCGAGCTGGACATCCTGGCCCTGGGAACCGAACAGGCCGCCCAGGTCGGGGTCAGCGTGGGACGGGTGCGCATCGGCCTCCTGATCGGGGCCGGGATGCTGACCGCCGCGGCGGTCTGCGTCTCGGGGATCATCGGTTTCGTGGGCCTGGTCGTCCCGCATCTGGTGCGCATGCTCATCGGACCGGACTCCCGCCCGATGCTTCTCTTCTCGGCTCTGGGCGGAGGCATTCTGCTGCTGTGGTCCGACGTGCTAGCGCGCACCATCCTCAGCCACGGCGCGGAGCTGCCCGTGGGCGTGGTCACGGCCCTTTTCGGCGGACCCTTTTTCTGCCTGATCCTGGCCAGAGGGCGCAGGGCATGACCGCGCCCATGATCGAGATCAAGAACCTCGGCGCCGGATACGACGGAAAGCCCGTGCTGCGCGGCATCTGCCTAACGGTCCGGCGCGGCGAATTCACGGGCATCCTCGGGCCCAACGGCAGCGGCAAGACCACCCTCATCCGCGCCCTGTCCGGAGTCCTGCCCTCGGTGACGGGAAGCATCCGCATCGCGGGGCACGACATCCGGACCCTGACGCCCAAGGTCCGGGCCCGACACTGCGCCACCGTTGCCCAAAAAAACCCGGAGATTTCAGGCGTACGCGCCCTGTCCCTGGTGCTCATGGGGCGCTACCCCTACGTCTCCTTTCTGGGCGGATACACACATGCCGACCATGACCGGGCTTGGCAGGCCATGGAAGAAACCCGCTGCGAACATATGGGTGAACGCCGCGCCGGGTCGCTGTCCGGAGGCGAACTGCAGCGGGTCATCACGGCCAAGGCCCTGGCCCAGGACACGGAGCTGCTGCTTCTGGACGAGGCCGCGTCCAATCTCGACGTGGCCCGGACCATGGACCTCTACGAGCTCCTGCGGGCCAAAAACGCGGCGGGCCTTACGGTCCTGACCGTAGCCCATGACCTGAACCTGGCCGCCCTCTATTGCCAGCGGCTCGTCTTTCTGAAAAACGGGTCCGTCGTGGCCGACGGCCTGACCCGTGACATTTTCACGGCCCAAAACTTGAGCGAGATTTATGAAACACCCCTTGCCGTGGCTCCGCATCCCGTCACCGGAGCTCCCCAGGCTTATCTGGTGCCTCGTGCTTAATCTTTTTCTAGCCTGCCTTTCCGGCACGGCAAGAGCCGAGGTGGCCGTCACCGACGACCTCGGCCGGGAAATCCGTCTGGCCGCACCCGCGACCCGGATCATCGCCCTGTACGGCGCGTTCAACGAAATCCTGGCCGACCTTGGCAGGGAAGACACGCTGATCGCCCGCACCTCGAGCGATCAGCTGCCGCCCTCCATCGCCGCCAAACCGGCCATCGGCACCCATCTGCGCCCCAATGCGGAGTTGATCCTGGGCCTGGGCCCTGATCTGGTGCTGCAGCTCGGCGGCCGGGGCGAGGCCATGGAGCCGGTCCGTTTTCTGGAGGAACGCGGTCTCAAGGTCGCCGTCTTCAACCTCGAAACGTTTGCCCAGCTCTTTTCCGTCATGGAGCGCCTGGGCGTCTTGACCGGCAGCCCGGACCAGGCGCAGACGCGCATCGCATCCATGCAGGCCGAGCTCGCCCGCTTCGAGGCGGCAAGCAGCGGCCCCCGGCCCAAAATCTTCTTCGAGGCCCGCTACCCAAACCTCCTCGCCGCAGGACAGGAGTCCATGGTCTCGGAGGTCATGGCCAAGGCCGGAGGCGTCAACTGCGTTTCCGCTCCCGACAAGCTCGTACGCCTTGGTGAAGAGGAGGTGCTGCGCCTTGCTCCCGACATTTACATCATCCAGCAGGGCCCCATGAATCCGGCCCCCGTGCCGCTGGCTGAGCGCCCCCTCTTTCGCACCCTCGGCTGCCTCGGCACCGGCCAGGTTTTCACCGTGGAGCAGGGCGTCTTTTCACGGCCCGGCCCGCGCAGCCTCGATGCCGTGCGTCAGCTTTCAACAATCATCGCAAACTGGAAAACGGAGGTCCGACCATGAGCGGCCATCTTTACGGCATCGGCGTGGGACCGGGCGACCCGGAACTTCTGACTCTCAAGGCGGCGGCGGTCCTGGGCCGGGTGGGAGTCATCCTGGCCGCATCCTCGACCAAGAACGACGACTCGCTGGCCCTGGACATTGCCCGGCCGCATCTTGCGCCCGGAGCGCGCATCATCCGCCTGGGCTTCCCCATGAGCCGGAACGAAGACACCTTGCAGCATGCCTGGGAAGAGAACGCCCGGCTGGTGCTTCATGAGCTCGCACAAGGCCATGACGCCGCCTTTCTGACCCTGGGCGACCCACTCCTGTACTCGACCTTCGCCTACCTGCTGCGCACCCTGCGCGGGTTGGCCCCGCAGCAACCGGTGACCATCATCCCCGGCATCACGTCCTTTCAGGCCGTGGCTGCGGCCACGGAGACCGTGCTGGCCGAGGGCTCGCAGAACCTGCTCATCCTGCCTGGCATCCGCGAGGCCGGGGAGCTGCGCAGAAACCTTGAAGGGGCGGACAACGCCGTGATCCTCAAGGCCTACACCAATTTTTCAGCCATCCGGGACGAACTGCGCACTTTTCCGACCCGCACCCATTGCGTTTTCGCCTCAAGGATGGGCATGAAGGAACAGTTCATCACCCGCAGCCTGGACGAGGCTCCGGACAACCCGACCTATCTGTCGCTCATGCTGCTGACCAAGAACGAAGCACTCTGAACCAAGGATACACATATGCCCAAAGCCATCGTCATTGCCGGCACCTCCAGCGGGTGCGGAAAAACATCCGTCGCTCTCGGCCTGATGAAAGCCTTTGCGCGCAAAGGTTTGGTGGTGCAGGGGTTCAAGTCCGGGCCTGACTTCATCGATCCGGGCCTGCATCGCATGGCCACCGGGCTGCCCAGCCACAATCTGGACGGCTGGATGCTCTCGGCCGAGGAAATCCATCGCATCTTCCGCCGCAACCATGAGGGCTGCGACATCTCCATCATCGAGGGGGCCATGGGCCTCTTCGACGGTATCGGGGCCGTGAGTGAAGAGGGTTCGGCCGCGCAATTGGCCAAGATCCTGGGCGTGCCCGTCATGCTGGTCGTCAACGCGCGCGGCATGGCCCGCTCCGCCGCCGCGCTGGTCAAGGGCTACGCCGAATTCGACCCGAACCTGCGGCTGGACTCCGTGCTCTTCAACATGACCGGCAGCTCTGCGCACGGACAGATTCTGAGCCAGGCCATGGAAGGACTCGGAGTACAGGTTCTGGGCAGCCTGCCGCGCCTGCCCGACCTGCAGCTGCCTTCCAGGCATCTGGGCCTGGTCACCGCCGAAGACCTGGATCGCCGTGAAGAGCGTCTTTGCGCCTTGGCCGACTGGGTGGAACGGTCCATGGATCTGGACGCCCTGCTCGATGCCCTGCCCGAATGCGCCATGCCGTCTTTAAGCGACGGCGGGGTCAGGATGCCGGAGATCCGTATCGGCTATGCCCGGGACCGGGCTTTTTGCTTCTACTACGAGGAAAACCTGCGCATGCTGCGGCAGGCCGGAGCCGAACTGGTGCCCTTCTCGCCCCTGGAAGACACGAATCTTCCCCCGGCCCTAAAAGGTTTGTATCTGGGCGGAGGCTATCCTGAACTGCACGCCGCGGAACTTTCCGCCAACACGGCCATGCGCGGCAAGATCCGTGACTTCTGCGCCAGCGGAAAACCCGTCTATGCCGAATGCGGCGGGTTCATGTACCTCATGCGCTCCCTGCGCACCCGCGCGGGCCAAGACCACACAATGGCCGGAGTCTTCGACTTCTCCTGCGCCATGGAGGGCCGCCATCAGGCTCTGGGTTACCGCGAGGTGGAGCTGTCCGCCGCGACCCCCCTGGGCAGCGCCGGGGGGCGGGCCAGGGGGCATGAGTTCCATTATTCCAGCCAGCATGGCGCCGACCCGGCGGCCACGCAGGTCTATCAGGTCTCCGACCGCAACGGAAAGACCAATGCCGGGGGCGGCTACCTGAAGGGCAATTGCCTCGGCTCCTACGTGCATCTGCACTTCGGCTCCAATCCGCTCATGGCCGCCCATTTTGTCGGAGCCTGCGGGGCATGACCCTGCGTCACGGCTTCACCACGGGCACGGCGGCCGCCGCCGCCGCCAAGGCCGCGACGCTGCACCTGCTCACGGGCCGCGCCCCGAACCGCGTCGATGTGCTGCTGCCCATGGGTGAGCGCATGACCATTTCGATCCTCGAAAGCCTGGAGGATGGTGACGGCATTCTCGCCGCCGTGGTCAAGGACGGGGGCGACGACCCGGACGTGACCCACCGCGCCGTGATCAGGGCCAAGGTGCGACGAAGCGCAGGCGAAGGCATCATCCTGCGCGGCGGACCCGGAGTGGGCACCGTGACCCGGCCGGGGCTGCCCGTGGCCGTGGGCATGCCCGCCATCAACCCCGTGCCCCGCGAGCAGATCACCGTGGCCGTGGCCGAGGCCATGGACAAAAGGGAAGGCCTGGACGTGGAAATCCGCGTCGACCGTGGGGAAGAATTGGCAAAAAAAACATTCAACCCGCGCCTGGGCATTGTCGGCGGCATCTCCATCCTCGGCACACGGGGCACGGTCAAACCCTACAGCAACTCGGCCTACCAGGCCACCATCCGCCAATGCCTGGACGTCATGCAGGCCTGCGGGGTGACGCGACCCTGCCTGACCACGGGCGGGCGCAGCGAACGCTTCCTGCGCCAGACCCTGCCGGACACGCCGGAAACAGCCTGCGTACAGGTGGCCGATTTTTTCTTCTACAGCATGCGCGAAGTCGGCCGGCGCAGGTTCAACTCGGTGCTGTGGGGCGTCTTTTTCGGCAAGCTGGTCAAACAGGCCCAGGGGCATCGCTACACACACGCCCGCAGCGCCCATCTCGATCTGACGATTCTCGCCCGCTGGTGCGCGGAGTGCGGATTCACCCCTCAAATCTGCCATGAGGTGGCTGAGGCCAACACGGCCATGCAGGTTCTTGAACTGCTGACGCCTCTGCCAGAGGCTCCGCGCCTTTTTTCCCTGCTGACGGGCAGGGCCATCGGATTCGCCCGCAATTTCTGCGGCCATGACCTGCGCGTTGACTATCTGCTCTTCGATTTTTCCGGCCAGGTCCTGCACGACACCTCGGAGGCCGCATGATTCATGTTCTGGGCCTTGGACTGTGCCCCGCCCATCGCTCCCCGGAAATTCTGGACCTGATCCGCTCGGCGGATCTCGTGGCTGGGGGGCGGAGACTGCTGGACGAACTGGAGATTGAAGAGAATCGACGGCTGACGCTTGCCTCTCTGGACGAATTCGCGGCCCGCATCCGCGACCGCGCCCAAAACGCAAATGTCTGCGTGCTGGCCGACGGCGACCCCCTGCTCTACGGCATCGGCGCGAGCCTGCTGCGCTTCTTCGCCCCGCACGAAATGACCTTTCATCCCAATATCTCGGCCATGCAGACAGCCTGCGCTCGCTTCGGGGTTCCCTGGCATGACTGTGAAATTGTGTCGCTGCATGGTCGCAGCGATCTTGTTCCGCTCTTTGCGGCCCTGACCCATAAACGTTTTGTGGCGCTGTACACGGATCAGCAACACAGCCCGGACGCCATCGCCGAGCTTTTGCTTCAGCGTGGTATAAAGGGCTGGCGCATGCATGTAGCTGAGAGCCTCTGTGATCCGAAAGAAAGGCTGACCACGACGACTCTGGCGGAAGCTGCGCAACGCCACTGGAATGCGCTCAACCTGATTATCCTGGAACGCACCGAAACCCCACCCCTAACTCTGGAACTTGGACTGGAAGAAAACGCCCTGGCCCACGCCGAAGGCCTGATGACCAAACAGCCCGTAAGAGCCTTCGCCCTTTCACTGCTTCGCCTTGCGCCGGATTCCACATTGTGGGACCTGGGCGCGGGTAGCGGAGCCGTCAGCCTGGAGGCCGCCCGCCTGCTGAGCAGGGGACAGGTGGTGGCGGTGGAGCGGCAAGCCGAACGCATGAAGCACATTAAGGAAAACGTGGCACGGACGGGGACATGGTTGGTGGAGGTGGTGCATGCTTCGTTGGAGGATTTTTTGGGGAATGGGTCTTCTCCCTCCCCCACCCACATCTTCCTCGGCGGCGGCGCCTCATCCGCAGTGCTCAGCCAGTGCGCCGCCCTGCTCTCCCCTGGCGGCCGCCTGGTGGTCGCCGCCGTGCTGCTTTCCACCCTGGAAAACGCCCGCGCCATGATCAGCCAACTAGACTGGCCCTTGACTGTGCATCAGCTCATGCATCACGCTAGCTCCCCCTTGGGAGCTGACCTGCGGCTTGTGCCTTCCAACCCGGTCTTTCTTCTGGAAACTCAAAAACCTTCAAGCGACACATGAACAATTCCCCCCAGGTTTATTTTATCGGCGCAGGCCCCGGCGATCCGGACCTGATCACGGTGCGTGGCCGGGACCTTGTCAGCCAGGCGGATCTGGTGCTGTATGCCGGGTCCCTGGTGCCGGCCAAGGTGGTGGGCTGCGCCAAGCCGGGGGCTGTTGTCGCCGATTCGGCAAGCATGAGCCTGGATGAAACCCACGCCCGAATGCTTGAGACAGCGCGCCAGGGTGGGCTGGTAGCACGGGTGCACACCGGCGACCCATCCCTTTTCGGCTCCGTGCGCGAACAGACCGCCCTCCTGGACCGTGACGGCGTGACCTGGGCCATCATCCCCGGCGTGACCGCCGCCTTTGCCGCCGCAGCCAGGGCCGGAGTGTCCTTCACCGTACCCGAGACCACCCAGAGCCTCATCATCACCCGCCTCCATGGCCGCACCCCGGTCCCGGAGTCCGAGCGTCTGAGCGAGTTGGCGCGGCACGGCTCATCCGTGGCCGTGTACCTATCGGCGGACAAGGCCGGTGAGCTGGCCGCCGAATTGCGTCTGGCCGGACTGGCCGAGAGCACGGTCATCATCATCGGGCACAAGGTCGGACACCCCGAGGAAGAGATCATCCGCACCACCCTGGGCGGGCTTGAACACAGCGTACAAGCGGGCAACATCACCCGTCAGGCCGTCTTTCTGATCCTGCCCGGCGAGACCGCGCCGCAGGCCCAGTCCCGCCTCTATGCCGCCTCCTTCGGACACGGATTTCGCCTTGCCGAGCGCCCGCAGACTTGGCCGCGCCTGGCCGTCTATGCCATGACGATCCAAGGCCTGGCCCTGGCCAGACGCATCGCGGGCATGGCCCCGGCTGATCTTTTCGCCGCCAATCGTCTGGCCGAGGACGAGGTGCGGGGCTTTGAACGCATCGCCGATCAGGTCCGCGCCAATTTTCCTGCCTACCACGCCCATGTCTTCGTGGCCGCCACGGGCATCGTGGTGCGCAGCATAGCGCCCCTGCTGCAGTCCAAGAGCACGGACCCGGCCGTGGTCGTCTGCGATCAGAATGGCGAGCATGTCGTGAGCCTGCTCTCCGGCCATCTCGGCGGGGCCAATGATCTGGCCCGGCGCATCGCCGCCCACATCGAAGGCCGCCCCGTCATCACCACGGCCACGGACACGGCCGGCAAAACCGCCATCGACACCCTGGCTCAAAGCCGAAACTGCGCCATCGCCGACCCGTCCCGCATCGTGAACGTCAACAGGGTCCTGGCCGAAGGCGGCCGGGTCACGGTGCACGATCCGGACAATCATCTGGGCCTGTTCGATGACGCGCAGCGGGAAGATTCTTTTGAACTGGTGGACGACCCCGAGGCCGAGGTGCTGGTCAGCTGGAAAATCGCGACGGGTCCGGGCCTGATCCTGCACCCGCGTCGCCTCTGCGCCGGCATCGGCTGCCGCCGGGGCGCGTCGAAGGAGGAAATTCTGCGAGCCCTGACCCAGGTCATGGTGGAGAACGGGTTGGCTCCCGCCAGCCTTGCGACGCTGGCCAGCGTTGATTTGAAGGCGGATGAAGAGGGGCTTTTGGAAGCGGGCCGGGAGCTCGGCCTGCCCCTGGAATTTTTCGCAGGGTCCGTGCTGGACGAAACACAGGTCCCAAACCCCTCGGAGCGGGTGCGGGCAAAGATAGGAGTGGGGAGCGTATGCGAAGCAGCGAGCGTGCAGGCCGCCTTGAAAATGAGTCCCAGGACGCGGCTGATCGTACCCAAGACAGTAAGCGGGAATGTGACGGTGGCAGTATGCCTGGCCGTCTGACCGTGATCGGCCTGGGTCCGGGCAGCGCGGCTCTGCTGGCTCCCATGGCCCTGGCCAGCCTGACCCGCGCCGGGGCCGTGGTCGGCTACGACCGCTACTTGGCGCTGGTCGATCCGGCGCTGCTCCAGGGCAAGACCCTTTTTTCAAGCCCCATGAAAAAGGAGATGGAACGGACGGCCAAGGCCGTGGAATTCGCCCTGGCGGGACTCGACACGGTCGTGGTCTCCTCCGGGGACAGCGGCATCTACGGTATGGCGGGCCTGGTCCTTGAGTTTCTGGAGCGCGAGGGGCTCCTGGACAAAATCGAGCTCGAGGTCGTGCCGGGCATCCCCGCCCTGTGCGCGGCGGCGGCGCTGCTGGGAGCGCCGCTCATGCACGACTTCGCATCCATCTCCCTGTCCGACCTTCTAACCCCGCTGCCGACCATCATGAAGCGGGTGCGCTGCGCGGTGGAGGGCGATTTCGTCATCGTCCTCTACAACCCCAAATCCCGCAAACGCGACTCGTATCTGGGGCAGGCCCTGGCCATCGCGGCCGAACATCGAGGCCCGGACACGCCCGTCGGCTTCGTGCGCAACGCCTACCGCCCGGATCAGGACGTGCGGGTCGCGACTCTTGGCACCTGCGACCCCGAGTGGGCGGACATGCTGACCACCGTGGTCATCGGCAACAGCGCGAGCCGCCTGGCAGGAGGAAAAATCCTCACGCCGCGCGGCTACTTCGAAAAATACGGTTAGCAAAGATTCCGCAAACTTAGAGCTCCCGCCACGCGCAGCAGATCCCCCTTGAGCATCCACAGCACCGTGGCCACCAGACGTTCCTCGCCTGCGGCCTTTTCGCGCAGGTCCGCCCATGACAAAGGCCGTCTGGCCAAGACCAGCACCTTGCGCATGAGCTCAAGGTCAATTCTGTCCTCGATGCCCGCATAGACTACGGGAAAATCCCGGCTCCTGTACACGGCGCGGCCCAGGTCCGTAGCCTCCAGCACATCTTCCTCTCGCAGACGCCTGGACGGATATCCGGCAAAAATCCGCCCATGATGCATGGCTAACGGATGGCGGCTCTCTCCCTGGCCCGGCTCTGGCGCGGGCTCCACAGCCAAGCGATCCCACAATTCCAGATAACGCCCGATAATCATGGACCAGTCAAAGCCCTGGGCATGCTCGCGGGCCGCCCGGCCCATGCTCTCGCGCACGCTTTTTTGCAGCATGACGCGCAGATGCCCGGCCAGTTCCCCCACGTCCACGGCCACGTCCTGTGCCAGCCAAAGATGGTAGGTGCTGTCGTACAAGAGCGGCGCCAGAAGAGAAATGTCGTCCACCTCCCCGCTGTCCAGCGTGGAGACAAGAAGGCCCGTGCGGCCGTGACGGACCAGATCGCGGTAGCCGTCATAATCCGATGCGATGACGGGCTTACCGGCCGCCGCCGCCTCAAGGATCGTCAGCCCGAAAGTTTCCTGCGGGTTGTCGGCCAGAGACACGACCACGTCGGCGCGGTGCAGCAGGGCCTTCTTGGTCACGTCGTCGGGACAGCGCACGACAATGAGCTCAAGGCCGATATTGGCCGCCAGGTTGGTCAGGGTTCCGGGCAGGGACGCGCCCTCGTCCGGGCTCCCGGCCAGAACCAGACAGACCTCACCAAGCTCCACTCCGCTCTGCCGCAGCCGCTGAAAGGAGCGCAACAAAGGCAAAAGATCCATCTTGGAATACGGGCTGATCCGCCCCGGAACCAGAAAGACGATCTTGGAGGATGGCACGGCGGACACCGGGGCGTGTTCCAGCGCATTGAAATCTTTGCACCACACCCCCAAGGGCACGACCGCCACGTGAGGCACCGGAGCCGAAATAACCTCGCCCAGGGCCGCCAATTCCTCGCGCACGACATCGGCCCCGGCCGTCGAAGTGGCCACGATGCAGTCCCGCGCCGTGACCCCGGCCCAGACATGCTGGGCGAAGGATTGGCCGTAGCGCGCGTAGGACAGGGAGTGGGTCACTCCGGTGATGGGAAAGACGTTCCGGGCCAGACAATTCCTTAGCGCGGCCAGAAAGCCCTGGGCGGTCAGGCAGTCGGAGAGATGGAAGGCGTGATATGCGGTTGAGGCCAGCTGCGCGGGCAAGTCGGTTCGCGGCAGGATGCGAATCTTGCCGCTTAGCTGCGGACAAGCGGCCTGCACGAACGCTTCAAGTGCCTTGCCGCTTTGTCTGTCGGGCAGGAAAAAATGATACTCCGCGAAAGGGTCGGCTCCGAACAGGGCTTGCAGAAAGCCGGCATTGGCCACCTTGCGCCCGAGAATGGGTCCACCTTCCACGAACGAGTCGAGAGTGCCCCATATGGAGCGAGAATGTTGCGCCATGCCCGTGCGAAGCAATATCCGGGCCTGTTTCCCGTGAGTGTTCATCGAGACAGAGAATCTCCTTGCAAGAGCAATCTCGGCCTTGGAGCGAACTCCTTCGAATCGACGCTCTTTATCCCCAAGAACGCCTTGGCAGCAAACTTGCTATCTCCTCGGAAGACCGTCAATTTTCCCTTGTCCTGGAGGACAGCATGGACACCTCAAACCGCCCTTGCCTCGGCCTGGCACTCAGCCCCGAACTGGCCTCCCAGTTGGACGAGCACCTACCCCGGCCACGCATCCTGAACAACCGCTCGATCAGCGCGGCCCAGGAATTTCTGGAGACCGCAAGCCAGGGTGGGCTTGTCTTCGTAGCCATATCCGTGTGGAAGACCCTGACGCCGGATGACCGGCAGCGACTGACCGCGCATCAGTCCTGGCAGTTCCTGCTCATTGCCGATCAGCAGGATTCGCAAGTGCTCGAATGCATGGCCTCGGGGACCTTTCTGACACTCATGACCTGCCCTCTCGACGAGGCAAAAATTGCCCATGCCCTGGGGCAGGCGGAAGAAGTGTCCAGCATGTATCAGGACATTTTCCTGATGGCGCGCGAAATCAGCCTCGAACGCGAACTCCTGGCCCGCAAGAACGATCAGCTAGCCTTTCTGAACCAGCTTCTGACCAAGGCCAGTCAAACCCTTGACCCGGCTGTGATCCTCTCAAATTGCGCCGAAGACCTCGGCCTGCTGCTCGATGTCCAGTCGGTGCTCGGCGTATTTTGGGCGGATACGGAGGGACAGACCGAAGCGGAACTTTTTCTGCCCGAAAATCTGACCCAGGAACGGCAGTCGGAATGGATCAACCATCTCCTGAACGTGCCTACCCGTCTGGGCAAGAACGAAATCCGAGGCTACCAGGTCTCTTCGTTGCTGCGCAGTGAAAACGCCCAGGATAACCCTCCGGAACTGGAGCAGATCATCACCCTGCCCCTGTCCCTGGGCTCGGAGCCCTTCGGCGCCCTGATCATCTGTTCACATGAGGCCGCGACCCTTGGCCAGGACCGCTTGCGAGTCCTCGGCTCCGCCGCCAACCACCTCGCCCTGGCCATGCGCAACAGTCTCGAATTCCGCAAAACCAAGGCCAGGGCGGATCATGACGGCCTGACTCGCATCTCCAATCGTCAGCATTTTGACATGCGTCTACGCGAAGAGATGAAGCGCCACCAGCGCCATCAGGATGAGCTGAGCCTGATGATGATCGACCTCGACTATTTCAAGTCCATCAACGACACCTACGGCCATCAGGCCGGAGACATGGTGCTGCGGGAGGTGGGCAAGGTCCTGCAGAAGACCCTGCGCGAATCGGATTTTCCGGCCCGCTACGGCGGAGAGGAATTCGTCGTCATCCTGCCCCAGACTCGCGAGGACCAAGCCTGGATCCTGGCGGAGCGACTGCGCGCCCTCATCGGCAAGACCCTCTTCCGCTTCCAGAAGAAGCGCTTCCGGGTCACGGCCTCCATCGGCATCGCCGGTCTCAAGCCCGGCGCCCTGACGCCTCCCGAGGGCCTGATCTTCAACGCGGACAAGGCGCTTTATCTGGCTAAAACCAGCGGACGCAACATGGTCTGCTGCTCGGCCATCGAAGAAAACCTGGCCGCGCATTAGCGCTCATTTCACATTGGTTCCTTCGGGGATCTTTTCAAAATTTCTTGCCATCACGAGCCCTGCCTGACGCGCCAAGCCTCTTATCTTAAAGGGTTTGGCGCGTCGGGCATTTTTGGCGCAAAAAAAGGGAGCCGCGAGACTCCCCTTTTCCATTCTCTTTTCTTTATCTCAAGACAGACGGCAACCAGGTCGACAGAATCGGAATGTAGGCGACCATGAGCAGGCAGACGAAAAGCAGCAGCAGGAAGGGCATCACGGACCGAGCGACGTAGGTCAGGGGCTTCCTGGTGATGCCCATGGCCACGAACAGGTTCAGGCCGAAGGGAAAGGTCAGGAAACCTATCTCCACATTGACGATCATCATGATGCCCCAGGCCACCGGGTCGATGTCGAAGTGGGCCAGCATGGGCAGGAAGATCGGCGTCAGCACCAGTATGGAGGTCACGATGTCCATGACGCAGCCCACCCCGATCAGAAGGACGTTGACCAGAAAGAGAAACACGTACTTGTTGCTGATGTGCGCGCTGATGAATTCAGCGGCCTGGACGGGCAGCTGCTCGCGGGTCAGGAGCCAGATGAAGGGCATGGCGCAGGCGATGATGAAGAGCAGGGCCGAGGAGAGCACTGCGCTTTTGACCAGAATAACCCGAAATTTTTCCCACGACAGGGATCTGTAGATGAACGTCTCCACCAGCAGCGCGTACACCACGGACACGCCCGCCGCCTCGGTGGGGGTGAAGAGGCCGGAATAGATGCCGCCCAGCACGATAAGCGGCATGGCCAGACCCCAGGACGCCCGACCCAGGATGCGCAGGGTTTCACCCAGGGAATAGGACGAGGTCGCGCCCCAATTGAAACGGCGCGCCATGAACACGGCAAAGGTCCCGAAGATGATCACCCGCACCACTCCCGGCACGACGCCGGCCATGAACATGTCGCTGACCGATGTGTTGCCCACCAGCGAATAGAGGACCATGGGGATGGACGGGGGAATGAGAATGCCAAGGGTGCCTGCGCTGGTGATGAGGCCGATGCTGAATTTTTCGTCGTAGCCCGAACGGACCAGAGCCGGAATCATGATGCTGCCCACGGCGATGACCGTGGCCGGGCTCGATCCGGAAATGGCCGCGAAAAACATGCAGGTCAGAATCCCGGCCAGCGCCAGACCGCCCCGAAAACGGCCGACGCAGGCGTCCATGAATTTGACCAGATAGTGGGCGATGCGGCCCTCGGCCATGATGTTTCCGGCCAGGATGAAAAAGGGAATGGACAGCAGCAGGAAGTTGTCCAGCCCCCGGAAAAGCTGCTGCACCAGCGCGGTCAGGGGCACATGCATGAACAGGCTTACTGCCCCGGCAGTCGTGGCCAGAACGACAATGGCGATGGGAGTGGACAGCAGGAGAAGCCCGAGAAAAGTGCAGACGATGAACCAGATCATCAGCTGTTCTCCTCTGCGACTGGACTCAGCGCGATGCGCGCCTGCTCCCAGGCCCTGTGTAGAAAGCGCACGGCGATGGTCGCCCCGAAGACGGGGATGGGCAGATAGGCCACCCACATGGGCATCCCCAACGAGGCGGTGGTCATCCCGTAGCGGGCCAGCAGCGCGGTCTGTTCCCATCCGTACCAGGCGATGATCAGCATCACCGCCGCGCTGATCACATTCGCCAGGGTGCGCATGCACGCGGACACACGCGGCGGGGAGTACTGGGTCACCGCCTCCATGGAGAAATGTGCCCCGTACTTGACCGCCATTCCGGCTCCGGCAAAGGTTGCGAAAACAACTAGATAACGGCTGCCCTCGTCGAACCAGTCAAAGGTCAGACCCAGAAAATAGCGGGTAAAGACCTGGACCGTCGTGCCGATGGCCAGAAGCAGCAGCAGGCCGCCCACCGTCAATTCCTCGATCTGTCCGAGGATGCGCAGAAAATTCTTCATCGTTCTCTCAAAAAGGACAGGGCCAGAAGGCCCTGCCGATATGTTGGAATGCGGTGGCTCGTGCTTGCCCGCAAGCGGGGCTTCACGTGGTCACCCCGTTTGCTGCAAACCGCGCGGAAGCCTACTTGCTGTACTGGCTCACCTTTTCGACGATCATGTCGTAGTAGCGCTTGCCTGCATACTTTCCGAACTTGGGATCGTTTGGAATGGTGCCGGTCTGAGCGGCGAATTTCTCGTGTACGGGCAACACCGCGTCATGAAAGGCCGCGCGCTCTTCGGGGGTCAGGTCGGCGATGGTGGCGCCGAACTTGTCCTGGGCCAACTTTTCGAGTTCGTTGCGCATGTTCGTATTTTCGGTGCGATTGATGTCCTCGGCGATCTTGGCCGCATCCAGGAAGATCTGCTGCTGCTCCGGAGTCAGGCTCTCCCAAACCGGACGGCTGACCATCTTGTAGAGACAGGTCAGGGAATGGGAGGAACGAGTGAGGTGTTTGGCCACTTCAGTGAACTTCATCATGACCGAGGTGGGGATGGGGTTTTCCTGCATGTCCACCGCGCCCTGCTGCAGGGCCGTGTACAATTCCGGGAAGGGGATGCCTACGGGATTTGCGCCGAGCGCCCTGAAGCTTTCCAGGAACACGGGGGAGTCCATGACCCGCACGCGCACGCCCTTCATCTGCTCGGGAGAAGTGATGGTCTTGTCGCGCACGTTGAAATCGCGCATCTCGTTTTCGGCGTATCCGATGGGGATAAGACCCATGCCGGGCATGAGCGCATCCATGACGGTCTTGAATTCCTCATCGGCCAGCACCTTGTAGGCCACTTCCTTGCTCGGAAAGAGAAAGAACAGGTCCAGCAGCCCGACCTGCGGGATGAGGTTGGACATGACCGCCGTGGTGCAGTCCATCATGTCCAGGGTTCCGAACTGGACCTGTTCCAGCATGGAGCGCTCGTTCCCGAGCTGCCCCAGGGGAAAGACCTCGATCTTAATCTCGCCCTTTGTCTCCTTTTCCACATGCGCGGCAAAAGCCAGGGCCGCCTTGTGCATGGGAAAGTCCTTGTTCTCGATCTTGGTGGGCGCGATATGCCCGAACTTGAGAACCCTCGCCGCCTGAGCCGATGCGGCACTGAACACGGTCAGAGCCAGGATGATCGCCAGCAAAACTTTCGCCTTCATCGATTCCTCCCGAGACTTTTTCGCAACGCTCGCTATGACCGGCGCAAGCCTCTGTTTTCATTAAAAATTTCAAAACAACAGGGAACAAGATATAAACAATTATCGATCAGCAACGCGCTTTGCAACCCTTTTCTGAACGCGGGGCTGCGCTGTGCTGGAAAGACGAGTCATATCCGTCGGGCCTCACATTGACTTCGCTCCGCCGCCCCCATAGTGATTTTGTCCTTCCAGTTGTTGCCGCATAAAGGAGTCATCCCCTACGGAGCGCCCATGTCCCTGCCATCGTCCCTGAACGCCGCCCTCGCCCGTATTGTGCCGGATCATCGACTGCATCTGGATCCCGTGCGCGTTCGCATTTTCGCCCTGGACGCCAGCATCTACCAGCCCCGCGCCAGAGCCGTCATGGACCTCGAAAGCGAATCCGAAATTCTGAACCTGATGGCGGTGCTGCATGAACACGGCCGCGGGGTGACCTTTCACGGCGCGGGCACGAGCCTGAACGGTCAGGCCACGGGTGAGGACATCGTCGCACGCATCCGGGGTCCGTTCTGGCGCAAACATGAAGTGATGGATGAGGGGCGGGTCATTCGCCTGGGTTGCGGCCTGACGGGCGGCGAAGCCGACGCGATCCTGGCCCCGTTCGGACGTCGCATCGGGCCGGACCCGGCCTCAGCTGCGGCCGCGACCATCGGCGGCATGGTCGCCAACAACGCGGCCGGGATGTGCTGCACCGTGGACCAGAACACCTTTGCGACCATGCGCCACATGCGCCTCATCCTGGCCGACGGCACTGTCCTGGACACCGAAGACCCGCACGGCGTGGCCGCGTTTCGCACGAGCCATGCCCGTCTGCTGGAGGGCCTCTCGGCCCTGCGCCGCACAATCATGGCCGACACGGCCCTGGCCACACGCATCCGGCGCAAGTATTCCATCAAGAACACGACGGGCTATGCCGTAAACGCCCTGACCGAATTCGACGATCCCCTTGATATCCTGACCCACCTCATGATCGGCTCCGAGGGAACACTTGGCTTCGTCAGCTCCGTGACCCTGGCCACGCTGCCTGTCCTTCCCCTGCGGGCCACGGCGCTCATGATCTTCCCGGACCTGGACGCGGCGGCGCGTGCGGTCATGGCCCTGCAGGGCGGCTGCCCGGTGCAGGCGGCGGAGCTGCTCGACCGCACCTCCATCCGGGCCGTGGAAGGCCTGCCTTCAGCCCCGCCTCTGCTGCGCGAACTGGATACGCAGGCCTGCGCCGTGCTCATGGAGACCAGAGCCGACGACCCGCAAACCCTGACCTGCAACACCGAAGCAATTCTGACGGCCCTGGCCGGCATCGAGCAGGTCGTCCCGCCCCGCTTCACCACGGACACGGCCGAGTGCGAGCGACTGTGGAGCGTGCGGCGCGGTCTTTTCTCGGCCGTGACCAGTTTCCGTGCCGCCGATGAATTCGTCATCACCGAAGACATCAACATCCCGGTGGAACGGCTGGCCGAGGGCTGCATCGCCTTCCAGCGCCTCTTCGAGCGCTACGGCTATGACGCCGGGATCATGGGCCACGCCTTTCACGGCAACTTTCACTTCACCCTGCCCACGCGCATCAACGATCCCTTGGAACTGAAGCGTCTGCACGGCTTTCTGGACGACCTGGCCGAACTCATCACGCGCGATTTCGACGGGTCGCTCAAGGCCGAACACGGCACGGGCCGGGCCATCGCACCCTATGTGCGCCAGGAATGGGGAGACACGATCCACGGCGTCATGCGCCAGATCAAGAAGCTGCTCGACCCTGACGGGATATTGAACCCCGGCGTCATGTTCAACGAAGACCCGCACGCCCACCTCGAAGGACTCAAACTCCCCCTGACCAGCCACCCCAGAATCGACATGTGCGTCGATTGCGGCTTCTGCGAGCCGGTTTGCCCCTCGCGGAACATCGCCTTCACCCCGCGCCAGCGCATCGCAGCCTGGCGGGAGATCACCAGGCTGGAACAGGAGGGGCAAGAGGTCGAAGCGAAACAATGGCGCGCCGCGTTCACGGAACTGGGAGAATCGACCTGCGCCACGGACGGTCTGTGCACTACGCGCTGCCCGCTGGCCATCGACGTGGCCTCCTTCATCCGCGATCTGCGCCACGATGCAGCGACGCCTGCCGCGCGTCTGGCCGCCGGTGCCGTGGCAAAGCATTTCTCCGCCGTAACGACCCTGGCCCGCGGCGTGCTCGACGCGGCCGATCTGGCGCATCAGGCCCTGGGCACGGAAAAGATGGAAGCCATCAGCCGGGTGCTGACCCGTCTGAGCAAGCACCGCCTTGCACTGTGGCATGCAGGCCTGCCCCGCGCGGCGGCATCGCTCCCGCAAAAAAGAGGCTCCGCCATAGGCCGAGACGTCATCGTCTATCTGCCCTCCTGCGCCACGCGGACCATGGGCGACACCCGTGACGACCGGCAGGAGCCGCTGCCCGAGGTCACGGTGCGCCTCCTGGAAAGGGCCGGGTTCTCGGTGCGCATCCCGGAAAACGTGAAGGATCTGTGCTGTGGCAAGGCGTTCGAAACCAAGGGGCTCCACGTGCAGGCCAGGGACAAGCTTCTGGAGCTGGAAGAGGCGCTGCGCGCCGCTTCGGAAAATGGCCGCTTCCCTATCCTCTGCGACACGAGCCCCTGTCTTGCGCGGATGAAAAAGGAAATAATGGGGCTCAGCCTCTTTGAACCCATCGAATTCGCCCACTCCTTCCTGCTGCCGCGCCTGCGTTTCAATGCGGTGGATCGCAGCATCGCCCTGCACCCGACCTGCTCCACCCGACTCATGGGACTGACCGACGCCTTCACGGACCTGGCCCGGCAGCTGGCCAGGAGCGTCATTCTGCCCGAAGGCATCCTCTGCTGCGGCTTCTCCGGCGACAAGGGTTTCCACCGCCCGGAGCTCAACGCCTCGGCGCTGGCGGGTTTGGCTGAACAGGTGGGGGGATGCAGCGAGGGCTACTCGACTTCACGGACCTGCGAGATCGGCCTCGGCCTGCACGGGGGCATTCCGTATCGCAGCATCCTGTATTTACTGGAGGAGTGTTCCAGACATGGCGCATGATCTTCGTCATCGCATTGGATTCCCGCCTTCGCGGGAATGACTTTTTGGTGTCGCGCGACTTTTTTGCAGTGAGCCCCATCCGCTGATAATTGCGTACACTCACTCCAACCTCAAAAAGAAGGATCGCTCCATGACGAAACAGACTCTTCGAATCCTTGCAGGCCTCTTCTTCGTTCTTCTCCTACAGACCGGCTGCGCCATGCATCGCAGCGGCCAGGATGACAAGACGCCGGCCATAAGCGCCAAGGAGCTCGTCAAGTCCACCAAAAGCTGGAACGGGGAATCATTGCCCGCCTACCCGCAAGGCCAGCCCGAGATCACCATCATGCGCATCAGCATCCCCGCAGGCGCGAAGCTCCACACGCATAGCCACCCGGTGATAAACGCCGGCGTGCTTGTCGGCGGACAGCTCACGGTCCTGACCACAGACGGGCAAACGCTGCACCTCAAGGCAGGAGATCCCATCGTCGAGGTGGTGAACACCATGCATCATGGCGTAAATGACGGAGACGGCCCGGCGGAGATCATCGTCTTTTACGCGGGTACTCCCGGCGCGCCGATAACTGTTGTCGGACAGCAATAAACGCATGGCATTTCCAAAACCCATTCTATTTGATCAGTAATCATTCCAGGGGGCGGCATCGAGATATCGCCCCCCCATTGCTCCAAATGGCCTAAAAATCAGCCGCTTGGCGAAATTTCAAGCATCCTTCCCCAAAGTATCCCCGCAGTGAATTTTGTTCGGGACATTTCCCCAAATCGTGCTTAACAATACAAATTATTCCTCAATACTCTCCAAGGAGAATGCACCATGCACGCAGAGGAACCAACCTCCTCGAATCTTGATACCCGAAGCCGGAAGCATTGCCGCGACCGAGATGCTCAAACGCTTGCGGAGAAAGCTGACGAGGCTTCCCCCATCTGCGCCAATCCCCCCAACGATGCTGGGTGAAATCCCCCAAGTTTGGAATTGAACAATTCGCATGGCGGCTCCACCTTATCTCAACATTCTGAAATAATTAACTTCGCATTCGCCGTCGTGGCTGGCACGCATCCTGCCTAAAGAACACCAAAATGAATTCATCCAGGAGGACGTATGGGACCAACCCCAGAGGTTTTGGAAAAATTTCGGAAAAAAGCGGAACTCGTCTCGGCCATTGTCTCGGAAGTGGACTCCATGGCCCAGGCCATCGCCTATACTGTTGATCTGTGCGCCCAAAAGGAAGCCTGCCAGCTGCTCATGAGCGGCTGCGAGGAGTCCCTGTCTGACAAGGGCAAGGATCTGTGCGAACTTAAAGAATGGGGCAAGATCATCGCCGCTCCCGCGCTGCAGGATGCCGACATGGCCGAACTGCTCAAACAGGCCGGAAGCCGCCAGATCTCCGTCATCAAGGACGGGATGCGCGGGCACCTGGCCGGCATCGACATCGGATTCACCGTTGCCGACTGGGGCATCGCCGAAACCGGAACGCTGGTCCTCAACTCCTCCAGCGAGGAGTTACGCATCGCCACCATGGTCAGCGAGATCCACGTCGCGGTGATCCCCAAGTCACGCATCCGCGCCACGGGTGAAGAGCTTGCGGACGAGCTCAAAAACTACATGCGCCAGAAACCCAACTACCTGGCTTTTGTCACCGGCGCGAGCCGCACCGCCGACATCGAACGCGTTCTTGCTCTGGGCGTGCATGGGCCCCTGGAACTGCACATCCTGATTCTGGAGGACAAATAATGCAGACGGCCAAAAATCTTTCCGAATACAACGACGAACTGCGCGAAGCTCTGGAAAACACCTTCCTGCGCGGGGCCATGGACAAATTTGCCACAGCCTACCCCGTAGGCCGGGCCAACGCTTTCCGTGAATATGACGTGGAGGCGCTGATCGAAGAGGTGGCCAAGGTCAAGGACGCCGGCATCTCCCGCCTGGACGAGCTCTACGCCGAGTTCAAGGCCAAGGCCGAAGCCAACGGCATCCACGTGCATCTGGCCAAGGACGGCGATGAAGCCAACGAAATCGTGGCCCGCATCGCCAAGGACAACAAGTGTAAAAAGATCGTCAAGTCCAAGTCCATGACCGCGGAGGAGACCCTCCTCAACCACCGCCTGGAAAAGGACAATCTGCAGGTGATCGAGACGGACCTCGGCGAGTGGATCATCCAGCTGCGCCACGAAGGCCCGAGCCACATGGTCATGCCGGCCATCCACCTGTCGCGCTATCAGGTCGCCGAACTCTTCTCCCAAGTGACCCAGCAGGACCAGTCCTCGGACATCCAGCGCCTGGTCAAGGTGGCCCGTCGTGAACTTCGCCAGCACTTCGCCGAAGCGGACATGGGCATCAGCGGCATCAACTTTGCCATCGCCGAGACCGGCTCCATCGGCATCCTGACCAATGAAGGCAACGCCCGCCTGACCACGACCCTGCCCCGCGTGCACGTCGCCCTGACCGGCATCGACAAGCTCTGCGGCACCCTGGAAGACGCACTGAAGATGCTGCGCGTGATCCCCAAGAACGCCACGGGGCAGGCCATCACCTCCTACGTGACCTGGATCAGCGGCGCCAACGAGTGTCAGACCGCGCCCGGCGGCAAGAAGGAGATGCACATCATCTTCCTGGACAACGGCCGCAGCGAGATGGCCAAGGATCCCCTTTTCGCCCAGGTCCTGCGTTGCGTGCGCTGCGGCGCCTGCGCCAACGTCTGCCCGGTCTACCGCATGGTCGGCGGCCACCAGATGGGCCACATCTACATCGGCGCCATCGGCCTCATCCTGACCTATTTCTTCCACGGCAAGGACAAGGCCAAGAACCTGGTCCAGAACTGCATCAACTGCCAGGCATGCAAGAACATCTGCGCGGCGGGCATCGACCTGCCGCTCTTGATCAAGGAAATCCACACGCGCATCCTGGACGAAGACGGCCATCCGCTGCCCTCGATGCTGCTGGGCAAGCTGCTCAAAAACCGCAAGCTCTTCCACGCCTTCCTGCGCACGGCCAAAATGGCCCAGCGTCCGCTGACCGGAGGCACGCAGTACATCCGCCACCTGCCCCATATCTTCTCCAAGGATCATGGGTTCAAGGCGCTGCCGGCCATTGCCGCCAAGCCCTTCAGGGATCGTTTCGCGGCGCTGAAACCCACGGTTTCCGCACCCAAGTACCGCATCGCCCTGTTCTCGGGCTGCGTGCAGGACTTCGTCTATCCGGAACAGCTGGAAGCGGCGGTGAAAGTTCTGGCTGCGCACAACGTGGCGGTGGACTTCCCCATGGATCAGTCCTGTTGCGGCTTGCCGCTGCAGATGATGGGCGAGAAGAAGGCCGGCATCGACGTGGCCCAGCAGAACATCGCGGCCATGAGCGGCAACTATGATTATATCATCACCCTCTGCGCTTCCTGCGCCTCGCACCTGAAACACAACTACCCCTTCCTGCTGGGTGAGGACAACGCGGAGGCCAAGGCCTTTGCCGCCAAGGTCATCCCCTTCTCGGCCTTCATGACCGATGTGCTGGGCGTGACCGCCGACAAGTTCAAGCAGACCCAGGAACGCGCCACGCTGCACGCCCCCTGCCACCTCTGCCGTGGTCTGGGCGTGGTCGAACAGCCCAGAGAGCTTCTGGCTCTGGGCGGCTATGAATACGCCCAGGCTGCCCAGGAACAGGTCTGCTGCGGATTCGGCGGCACCTACTCGGCCAAGTTCCCCGGCATCTCCGAGCAGATCCTCAAGAACAAGCTGACCGACGCGGCCCGCACCGGCGCCGAAGTTCTGGTCACCGAGTGCCCGGGTTGCATCATGCAGCTGCGCGGCGGCGCTGAAGTGAACAAGTCCGGCTTCACCGTGCGGCATATCGCCGAGGTGCTGGCCGACCACCTGAAATAACAAACGGGCCGGGGTTTCCCGGCCCGAAACTTTCTCTCCTTGCGCGCCGGGAGTTCCTCACAAGGGGGCTCCCGGCTTTTTCTTGCGCAGGATCCAAGAATAGGTCCGCTAGGCCGTATGGGACGTAGAACCTATTCTTTCTCTTCCTGGAATTTCACGGAGAATGTTTCATCCTCGTTAGGGCTGAGCTCGTATTTTCCTTTGAGCACAGCGCGAAGGCCCACGCTGGCGGCTGCCGCCAAGGCCTTGGCAGTCACTTCCACGGCATCCTTGGGCGGACATTCGAGATTCAGATATAGCCCCAGCTCCTCGCCTTTTTCTCCGAATTGCAGCAAAAAAGCGTTATGGCTGACAAAGATCAAATCCTCATAAACATAGGTGGACTCAAGACCCATAGCGGTCAGCATTTCCTTGACCAGACCCAGCGGACGAAAAAGTACGGACATTGGCGCTCCTCGATATGAACGTGAACGGTCCAAAGACCGAATACGTTCCCTTTTCCGGAACCGTGCCAAATTGAGTGCCCCGTTCACAGGTTTCGCCTTGAAATTATTTTATCATTTATTTTAGATAGATAATAAAAAAATCTATTGAAAAGCATAACGCGTTAAAAAATCCGCGTTCATCGAGAATCTACATTTCCGTAGCAGCATGCACTTTAAACGGACGCATGAGATACAAAATAGTGGTCATGCTCACCGGAGTCATCGCCGCAAACATCAGGAAAAGGCTCTCCTCATCCTTGCTTCGCGTGCGCGAACCACTTAAAAGAATTAACTCGAAGGCGTGATGCCGCGTACACCCCAACCCCAAGAGACAATGATACTTCAGTCCAGGTTTTTTCTGATTTGCCTTGTGCTCCTGACCTTGGCCTTTCCCGCCGGAGCCTGGGCTGATGATCCGTACCAGATTTCGCTTCAGGCCTTCCGCACGGACAGCGCAGAGGCCCCCGTGCTGGCCGTGCTGACCCTGACCCCGGCGCCCGGTTGGCACGCCTATGGCAATATTCAGGGACCCTCCGGGTTTCCCACTGTCGTCACCGCAACGAGCAACGGCGCCGCGCTGACAGCCATGTACTCCCCGCCTGTCCCTGGCCCGGACCCTCTCGATTCGACCCTCACGGTTGATCTTTATGACGGTCCCACGCCTTTTTTTCTCCCGCTGGTCGGAGCGCCCGCCAACATCAAAGCTCAACTGAGAGCCCTGCTCTGCTCCTCGACCACCTGCCAACCCGTCAAGGTGGATCTGGAACTGCACGTGCCCGAAACGTCCGCCCTGCCTCGCGCCGAGGACCAGATTTGGTGGCCCCGCTTCGGGCAATCCTCGCCCGGTGTGGAAGTGCGACCCGATGACACCGCTGTCACAAGTTCCAATGCGCCAGACATTGCGCCGTCAAATTCCCTGAAGCCGCGCTATTTCGCTCCTAACCTTGAAGTCCAGACCCTGTCCAAAGCCGCCCTGCTGGCCTTTCTTGCCGGGCTCATTCTCAATTTCATGCCCTGCGTGCTGCCTGTCATTACCCTGAAGCTGCGATCATTCATCCCTGCTGCGGGCAGTGTGCCCCAGCATCAACGCCAGGCCTTTCGCAGTCACAATCTTTTTTTCGCTCTCGGCATGATGCTCTATTTCCTGATCCTGGCCGGAATCATTGCCGTCACAGGCATGGCCTGGGGCCAGATCTTCCAGCAGCCGATGGCCATCATCACCCTGACGGCCATAGTCTTTGCGCTCTCCTTAAGCCTCTTTGGCGTCTATGACCTTCCGCTCATCGACCTCAAGGGTAAGGTCAAGGGCCGGACGCATCATCCACGGCTCGAGTCCTTCACCACCGGCATCCTGGCCACGATCCTGGCCACGCCGTGCAGCGGTCCCTTTCTTGGAGGGGTGCTGGCCTGGGCGCTGATCCAACCTCCGGACATCATCGCCCTGGTCTTAAGCTGCATCGGCCTGGGCATGGCCTCGCCCTATCTTGCCATGGCCCTCTTTCCGGGCCTTTATCGCTACCTGCCCAAGCCCGGCCCCTGGACCATGCATCTGGAACGCATTCTCGGATTTCTCCTGGCTGCGACCTGCGTGTACCTCTTCGGCCTGCTCCCAACCTCCGAATACGTGAGCGTGCTCGTCCTGCTCTGGGTCATCGCTTTGGCGGCCTGGATGTGGGGACAATGGACCAACCTGAACCAGACCCGGATGCGTCGCTGGAGCATTCGCGCTGCCGGGATTGCCATGGTGATCCTGGCCTCGGCCCTCCTCTTCAACCCCGCCGACCACGCCGATCCCTGGCAGGACTTCACCATGGTCCAGTTCGAGGCCATGCGTGGACAGCAACACCTCATTCTTGATTTCACCGCCGATTGGTGCCCAAACTGCAAGTTTCTCGAAAAAACCGTGCTCACTCCCGCAAAAAGCGCCAAATTCGCTCAAGAGTATGATGCCGTCCTGCTGCGCGTGGACCTGACCCGGCACGATCCCGAACTCATGGCTCTGCTGGAAAGCCTGGGCTCCAAATCCATTCCCATCCTGGCCATCTTCCCCAAGGACAATCCAGGCAGCCCCCTGGTGCTCAGAGACCTCTTCACCAGCGGCCAGCTCATGGAAGCCCTGGAATCGGAACTGACCCCATAAGAAAAGGCGCGGAACATGCCCGCGCCTTCATCGCAATCTTCACCGCGCCCTGCAGCATCAAATGCTGTCCACCTCAGACCATGCCCGGCCAGCGAAGGCGCCCCGCGACGATCTCTTCCTTGCGGCTTTTCGGCTGCGCCTTGATCCACCTTTCCATCGACAAAGCGGCGGACTTGCCGCCTACCGGAGCTGAAAAGGCGAGTTTAAGCGGAGCCCGGCCGCGCAGGTACTTGGCCGCCTTGGGTCCGCCCGCCGTGTGCTCGGCCAGCCGCCGGTCCACGTCGGTGGTCACGCCCGTGTACAGACTCCCGTCGCCGCAACGCAGCACATACACGAACCATTCGCACACGGATCAGGCAGGAAGGGTATAGAGTACGGAAAAGAAATGCAGCGTGCTGCCCGCGATGACGAAAAGATGCCAGATGGCATGATTATACGGCAGGCGCTTCCAGACATAGAAGATGACGCCCAGGGTGTAGGCCATGCCGCCAAGGGCCAGCAGGGTCAGACTCGTCCCTGACAGGCTCACGTACATGTCCCGCGCAACCAGGATGCAGAGCCAGCCCATGCCCAGATAAATGGCCAGGGACAGACGCTCGAAGCGGTACACGAAGCAGCATTTGAGCACCACTCCGGCCACCGCCAGCCCCCAGACCACCCCGAATATCGTCCAGCCCACGGTCTCGCGCAGGCTGACCAGCAGGAACGGCGTGTAGGTGCCCGCAATAAGGAGGAAAATGGCGCTGTGGTCGAGGGTCTTGAGGATGCGTTTGGCCCGGGGCAGAGAGATGGAATGGTACAGGGTGGACGCAAGGTAGAGAAGGATGAGCGTCGAGCCGAAAATGGAAAAGCTGACGATGTGCCACGCAGTGCCCTGGGACACGGCCGCCACAATGAGCACGACCAGGGCGGCGATGGACATTCCCGCCGCAATGGCGTGGGTGATGCTGTTGGCGATCTCCTCGCCGCGAGAGTACTCGGAAACAAGCTTGTCGATGGTGCTCATGATGTCCTCCATTCTCCGATCGTGAGCGCAAGCTCAATCGCTAGAAGTTTCTGCTGTCGCGTCCCGGTAGGAATTGTCGACGTCGGCGGCAAAATCATTGATCCAGTGGATGCGGTCGGCCCGGCACTGCAGCTCCGAGGACACGCCATCGCGAAAGACCACCAGCTCGATGCTCTTGCCCTGTTCGGACAGATGCTCCACGGCATCCAGCAGGTCCGAATCGCCCGAAGACAGGAGCAGCGTGTCGTAATTGCGTTGATGGATGAGCGACAGCGTGGCGATGGCGACATCCACCCCCTTTTGAATCTCGTTGAAGACCCGATGCGTGAAATCACCGTTCTGGTTCTGGCATTTGAGCGACACCTTCTGGCCGCACTCCTCGCAATAGGCCTTGTCCGCGCGCTGCTGCTTCAGGGAGTAGAACTTGGTGATGATCTTCGGGCCAAACGGCGGCCCGCTGCGCATCCAGCGATGGAAGCTGTCCTGCCCGTCCGAGGGCGGATTGGGCGTGGAGTTCAGATAATAAGCCCGCCAGATGGGTCCGTCCAGCTCCAGATAATTGCGCAGGCGCAGGTAGCTGAATTCATAGCCGCTGCGCACGCTGTGCCGGGCATTGAAAAGATATCCGGCGTCAATAAGCCAGAGTTTGCGTTTTTCGGTCATGTATCCTCGTTGAATATTCCAAACCAAGTCTTGAAAACTTTTTACCACAATCCAAAAACATCCGCCACACGGACTAGCTGGGAAAGGTCGGGCCGAAGCGTTCTCCGGTCAGGCATTTCCCACCCTCATGCGTGACCACGAAGGTGTTCTCCACCCCGACCATGCCCAGGCCCGCGATGCCGATCTTGGGTTCCAGGGCCAGGACCATGTTTTCCTGCAAGGGGCGGTCGAAGGTCGGAGCGATGACCGGCCATTCGTCGATGGCCAGACCGATGCCGTGCCCCAGAAAGCCTACCTTGTTGCGCCCAAGGCCCATGAAGCCCTCGCCCATGTCGTTGGCGAGCGCGATCCTGACGCAGTCGCGGTAAAGCTCCGACGGGACGGCGCCGGGCACCAGGAGGCTGGCGAGGTGTTCCTGGATCTGCAGGCAGAAATCCTGGGCACGGTCGGCGGCCTCGGGAATGACCGACTCCTCGGCCCAGTAAATCTGGGTCTTGTCCGTGTGGTAGCCCTCAAGGCAAAACCCGCAATCAAGAGCCAGGGGCTCGTGCCGCCCCCAAACCTTTCCGGCATAGCCGAGAAAGGGCAGCACCGGATGTGCGCCGCGCAGGCCCAGGGGGCCGTTGAAAACGCTCGGATAATTGGCGGAATCGCCGGCCGCAACATGGCCGAGAAAAATTTCCTCGCCCGCGTTCTGCATGCGCATCATGCCCTGATGGCCGTGCAGGTAAAAGGCGTCCCAGACAGCCAGGGCGATCTCACGCTCCGTCATGCCCGGACGGATGCACCCGGGCAGGGTGTCGTTCAGGGCCATGTCATGGCGCTCACCGGCCAATCGCATCTTGGCCAACTCCCACGGCGTCTTGACTGCGCGGGTCCAGGCCAGGGCCGTGTCGCCGGGCACCAGGGAGACGCCGGGCAGTTTGGAGCGCAGCAGTTCACCCATGGACCAGGACAGCCCCGTCATCTCAACGGCCACTTCCTGACCCAGCGGGGCTTCGGCCTCGCGCAGCAGGGCGGGGAGCTGCGAATAGGATTTGAATTCAAGGATGCGCTCCAGCGGAGAATCAAGGCGGGCGCGCTCCACACCCTTGCGGCACAGGAGCACCGGCTCGGCGCTCATCGGGACCCACAGCGCCCCGCTGGCCCAGGTGCCGCTCAGATGGTAGATGCCCAGACGGGAAAAGACCAGAACGCCCGACGCATCGGGGCAGAGCTCGGCCAGATGCGTCCGCAGACGGGAGATGCGGTCCGAAGACTCGCTGAGAGGCAATTGCTCAAGGGAAAGAAAACTCACGCGTCCTCCTCGCACAAGGTATAATCCATGACCCGCCGCCGGGGCTTGAATCCGGCGCGCTCCACCAGCGAGCGCAGCTGGGGCTCGGGCAGGAGAAAATGCACGCCCGTGGCCGCGACGACATTCTCTTCGAGCATGGTCGAGCCGAAATCGTTGGCGCCCCAGAACAGGGCCAGCTGTCCGACCATGGGGCCCTGGGTGACCCAGGACGCCTGGATATTGTCGATGTTGTCCAGATAGAGGCGGCACAGGGCCAGAAATTTCAGATATTCGTGGGACGATGCCTCGGGCATCTCCATACGCGTGTTGCGCGGTTGGAAGGTCCAGGGAATGAAGGCCGTGAATCCGCCGGTGCGGTCCTGCAGGTCACGCAGACGATCGAGATGCTCGATGCGCTGCTCAAAGGTCTCCCCCTGGCCGAACATCATTGTCGCGGTGGTGCGCATGCCCAGTCCATGGGCCGTCTCCATGACGGAGAGCCACTGGTCCGCCGTGCACTTGCGCGGGGAGACGCGGCTGCGGACCTCATCCACCAGTATCTCGGCTCCGCCGCCGGGCATGGAGTCGAGGCCTGCGCGGCGCAGCTCCGTCAGGATATCGGCCACGGGCCGGGCTTCCTTTTCGCTCAGGTACCAGACCTCGGATGGCGAGAAGCCGTGCACGGCCACGCCCGGAAAATGGGACTTGAGCGTCCGCAAGAGATCCGTGTAATAGGAAAAGGGCAGATCCGGGTTCATCCCGCCCTGGAGCAGGATCTGATAGCCGCCCTGATCCACGGTCTCCTGCACCTTGGCCAGGATCTCCCGCGTGGGCAGCACATAGCCGCCTTCCTCGCCCGGACCTTTGAAAAACGCGCAGAATTTGCAGGCGGACACGCAGACATTGGTGTAATTGATGTTGCGGTCCACTATATATGTGACGATGCCCTCCGGGTGCATTTCCAGGCGGCGCTGATGCGCGCGCGCTCCGAGGGTGAAGACATCATGCATGTCCCAGACGTAGCGGGCCTCGTTCTTCTGCAGGCGTTTGTTCATAAGTGATCCTTGTAAGACGGTGGGGTTGCGAAGTGCTAGCTTTTGCCCGGCCACAAGGTCAAGGGCCTTGCCAAACACGACCCCTTATGGTTCAAGTCGGGGCCACACAAGGGGAGACCATGACCATATCCGTATTCGATTGCCGCATGTGCGGCCACTGCTGCCAGGGCCAGGGGGGCATTGTCGCCTCTGCCCCGGAGCGCGACCGCTTGGCCGCCCATCTGGGCATCTGCGTTGACGAATTCTGCGCCCTCTATACCGAACCCCAAGGCAAAAAGCTCGTCCTGCGTTGCGGAGAAGACGGTTACTGCATATTTTTCGATCCGAAAACAGCCTGCACCGTGCACCCGGCCAAGCCGGACGTATGCAGGGCCTGGCCCTTTTTCCGGGGCAATCTGGTTGACCCCGTGAGCTGGGAGCTTGCTCAGGAATACTGCCCCGGCATCCAGGCCGAAAGCGGACACACCGAATTTGCTCGCCAGGGCATCGCCTACATAAACGACAATGGTCTGGCCAAAACAGGCCGTGAAGATGAAGCAAACGCCCTGCGCATTGCCGACCTGACGGAAAAAATCTGATGCGTCTGTCCGAGTGCTATTCCCTGCTGGAGGTCTCCCCCGGGGCCACCCTCGATGAGATAAAGGCCAGCTACCGCAAACTGGCCTTCAAGTACCATCCGGACTTAAATCCCGGAGATGCGCGCGCCGCTCAGCGTTTTACCCGCCTGAACGAAGCCTACGTCCTGCTCAAGAAAAATCTGGAGGCTGACCCTTCGGGCAAGCGGAGCTACAACGCCGAGACCATCCGCCAGGAAGAGGAGGCGAAGGTCAAGCGCGGAGGAAAACCATACGGCGGCTTTTCCGCCAAGCAGGAAGAGGTGCTGCGGGACATTCTGAACGATCCCTTCGCCAAACAGGTTTTTGAGGACATTTTCAGCAAGTTGAAGCGCGGCGTCGAACCAAACGGCGCTCCGAGCGAACCGATCACGACCAAGACCCTGGATCTCAAATGGGGCGAGAAGTCCGTGAAGATGGACCTGAGCAAGGGCTTCATCGGGGCGGTCAAAGACTGGGCCGCCAAACAGCTCGACGACAACCAGACCGTGTACATGCCCGCCCACAACCTCATCCCAGGCACCACACTTCGGGTTCAGATCAAGCACCGCTTCAACCCGGAACCCCGCACCGTGGACGTGACCCTGCCCATTGATTTCGTGGTCGGCCGCCCCATTCGCCTGAAAGGCCTGGGCCGGCGCCTTGGACCGTGGACGGGGGATTTGTATTTGCGTTTTCTGGCAAGAAGGGCGTGACGGGAAAATTTTGAGCGGCTGTAGAGGCTTTTCTGCGCTCTAGGTCCTATAGGTCGTATGGGACCTATAGGACCTATTTTCTTCAAAAAGCCCTGGGGTTTCTTCTATTCGGCCGGTCCTTCAAGAATCTCCGTGCCCTTGGGCGGGTCCAGGGTGAATTCCTTCTGATCCACGGGCACATCGAGCTGCAGGCCAGTCAATTCCAGTTCGTTGATGTTGCCGAAGAAATCCACGAGCTTGATCTTCTCCAGCATGTCCTGACCCGGCCGCACCCAGATTTCCCCTTCGACAAGATTGGGCTCCGGCTCCTTGGGGATGAGTTTCAAATGCTTGAAGTCGCCGTCCATGCCCAGATCCGTCACGGTGAAGTCATCCTTCAGGTTGGCTTCGCCGGACAGGAACCGGATCATGGTCTTGGAACTGAGGACCTGTTCCACGGTATAACGGTACACGGTCTCCTCTTCCGGAAAATATTCCCAGACCGTGTCCTGGCCGATGATGAGCAGCTCCGTCTCGGGGCTGGTCGTTTCCCAGCGGATGAAGCGGGGCCTGGCAAAGGTGATCGTTCCCAGCCGCTCCTGCACCTCACGGCTTGAAGCGTTGGTCAGCTTCTGCAGAAAAAAGCCTCTGAAAGACTGCAACGTATCATATCGCTTTTGGATCTGATCGGTCAGATCCGCAGCCTGCGCGCACCACACGCTGGTCAGGGCCAAGATGAGCCCCAAGAAAAGTCGCGGCACACGAACCTCCTGGTTGATGTTGATTTCACGATTCAATGCACGTATCGGATGATCCCTTTACGCCACTTGGCCGAATACAGATTTTTCCCCTGGTTGTTAAGCAATGAACCCTGGCTCTGAAAAAATTTCACACCCGCCTTTCTCGGTGGCGCTGCCGGCCCTGGGGCTGCTGACGACGGTCTTCTTCGCCAACTTCCTGGCCAGGACCCTCTTTGGCCCCCTGCTGCTGCCCATCAGCGACCACCTTGGCCGGAGCCTGGCCGCCAGCGCGAACCTCTTTGTCTGCCTCTCGGCCGGCTACAGCGTCTCCGTGCTCTGTGCAGGCTTCGTCTCGCAATATCTGGGCCACAAGGGCACCATCGTCGCCTCCGTGGCCATCATCGGCCTGGGGCTTTTGGGTCTGGCGGAGAGCACCTCGTTTTTTGGCTTTTCGGTCTGGATCATCCTCATGGGCGCCGGAGCGGGGCTGTACATGCCATCGGGAGTCGTGACCATCACCGAGATCACGCCGTCCGCCCACTGGGGACAGGCCTTCGCCGTGCACGAACTGGCCCCGAACCTGGCCTTCATCGCCTCGCCGCTCATCGCCGAGCTGTTCATGAGCACGGCCGGCTATCCGGCCCTCTTTCGGCTCCTCGGGGTGCTGTGCCTGCTCCTGGCGGCGGGCTACGCCCTGCGCGGCCCGCGCACCGTACGTCCGGGCATGGCTCCCGTCCTTGGCAACATCAGGACCATCGTGACTAGGCCCGCCTTCTGGATAATGGTCCTGCTCTTCATTCTGGCCGTGGGCGTGGAGGTTGGGGTGTACAATCTGGTGCCCGCCTTCCTGGTCAAGGAGAAAGGGGTCGACCGGGAAACGGCAAACATCATCCTTGGCTGCTCGCGGATTGTCTCCCTGGTTTTCCTGCCCTTCACGGGCTGGATCATCGGACGCATCGGATACCACCGCACGCTCGCACTGTGCCTGCTGGGCACAGGTCTGAGCACGCTTCTGGCCGGATACGGCCCCTTGTGGTGGACCGTGACCATGCTGACCCTACAGCCGATCTTCGTGGTCTGCTTCTTCCCGGTGGGCTTCGCGGTTCTGGCCCAGGTCTGCCCCAAGGCCACAAATGACCTGTCCGTATCCCTGACCGTCATGTGCACGTCCATCATCGGCGCGGGGCTCATACCGGCGCTCCTGGCCTGGAGCGGAGAGCGTTTCAGTTTCGCCCTGTCCTTCGTGCTGTTCGGCGGGTTCATGTTTGCCGCAAGCCTCGCGGCCATCGCCAGACTGCGCATCCCCGATTCCCGGGCCTGACCCCTCCAGAAATATCTCCTCGCATGCGGGGACTCTGACGAACCACTTCCTGAAAAAACTGAAAAAGGCCCTCAATCGGGCCTTACTCGTATCGTGTCCAGCGCTGGGACTCCTCGTATTCCACCCCGATGGCGTAGCCCCCGACGCTAGCCGGAACGCACCACTTGACCTTGGCGCGCACCTCCCGGGACAGGCCGACCAGCTCCAGCGGCAGGCGGACCATGACCCTTCCGCCTTTTTCCAGGGGATCGGAATGCACGAAGCAGAGGCCGCCCTTGCTGAAATTCGAGACCACGGCCGAACTGAATCCGCTCTGCAGGGACGTCGAAATTTGGACCAGATGCTTCTTTTCGTGACGCTTCCATTGCCGTCGATTGATTTTAGGTAGCATGAAGGTCTCCTTGAGGTTCATTTCGGAGCGACCCTACCCATTCCCCACAAAAAAGAAAATGGGACAGCGTCCAGAACTCAATCCTGGCAATTCCCGTAAATCCGCTGCAATTCCTCCTCCTTCATGGAGAACGAATGCTCCGGGCCAGGGAACGCGCCAGTGCGGACTTCATGCGCATAGACGCCCAGGGCGTCCTTCGCCTTCACGCCCAACATCTCGAACTGCTTCACGAATTTCGGCACGAAGCGCTCGAAGAGGCCCAGCGTGTCGTGATAGACCAGCACCTGCCCGTCGCACTTGACGCCCGCCCCGATACCAATGGTCGGGATTGCGAGGCGCTGGCCGATCATCTGCGCCACCTGCTCGGGGATGCACTCCAGCACGATCATGAACGCGCCGGCCTCCTCAAGGGCCAGAGCGTCATGCAGCAACTTCTGCGCGGCCTCGGCCGTGCGTCCCTGAACCTTGTAGCCGCTTAAAGCCGTGGCCGACTGCGGCGTCAGCCCCACATGGCCGCAGACAGGGATTCCGGCGCGCACCAAGGCGCGCACCTGGGACGCGATCTCTTCCCCGCCCTCGACCTTGACCGCCTCGCAGCCGCCCTCCTGCACCAGCCTGGCCGCGTTCTCCAGAGCCTGGGCCGCGGATATCTGATAGGTCAGAAAGGGCATGTCCGTGATCATGAACGTGTCCTTCGCCCCGCGCCGGGCAGCCCGGGTGTGGTGGATCATGTCGGACATGGTCACAGGCACGGTGGAATCATAGCCGAGCACGACCATTCCCAGAGAATCGCCGACCAGGACGATGTCGACCCCCGCTTCCTGCGCCAGACGGGCCGATGGATAATCATAGGCCGTCAGCATGACGATCTTTTCACCATTCTTCTTCATCCGCAGGAAGTCATTCAGGGTCTTCATGAAATCTCTCCGCTTGTCTTTATTTGATTGTCCGGTCCGACCAGGACCACCGTGGGCTCATGGCCCGCGATCTCTTCCGTAGCCAGCTGCACATAGGAGGCGATGATGACCCGATGGCCACGGCTGCCCTTGTGAGCAGCCGCCCCGTTCAGGCAGATCTCGCCCTTCTCTCCGAGAATGACATAGGTGGACAGGCGCTCGCCGTTGTCCACGTTGTAGATGTCGACCCGCTCATTCAGGTGGAACCCTGCCGCCCGGATCAGGTCCGGACAGATGGCGACCGAACCCTCGTAATCGACCTCGGCCCCGGTGATGGTCGCCCGGTGCAGCTTGGCCTGCAAAAAAGTACGTAAAGGCATTTATCGCTCGACGGTAATGTATTTGTTGTCAATGAGGCGCGCCTTTCCGAGGCGCATGGCCACGGCGGCCAGGACATTGGAGCGGACTTGCTCCACGGTCTCGATGCGTACGGGGTCGACCAGTTCCAGATAATCAACGCGCCCCGTAGGAAGATGCTTGTCATAGTAGGCCTGCACGGCCTTGCGCAGCACTGTCGCATCGCCCTCTCCGGAGCGGATCAGGTCCTCCAGCAGGCAGAGTCCCTTCTGGATGTGCGGAGCCACGGCCCGCTCCTCGGGCGTGAGATAGACATTGCGGGAGCTCATGGCCAGCCCGTCGGCCTCGCGCACTATGGGCCGCCCCTCGACGCGCACCGGGATGTCCAGCTCGCGCGTCATCTTGCGGATCACGGCCAACTGCTGCCAGTCCTTCTCCCCGAAGGCGGCGAAGGTCGGCTGCACCAGATTGAAGAGCTTGCAGACCACGGTGGCCACGCCCTGAAAATGTCCGGGACGTGAGCGGCCGCAAAGGTTGCGGGTCAGCTCCGGCACATTGACCCAGGTGCCGTGCTCCGGGAGGTACATCTCGTCCTTGACCGGCGTGAAGAGCACGTCCACCCCGCACTCGCGGGCCAGAGCCGAATCGCGCGCCAGGTCCGAAGGATAGTTTTCCAGATCCTCGCCCGGTCCGAACTGCGTCGGATTGACGAAAATGGAGGTCACCAGTACGTCGCAGCGCTCCCTGGCCCAATTCATCAGGCTCAGGTGCCCTTCGTGCCAATAACCCATGGTCGGAACCAGTCCGACGGTCAGACCTTCCCTGCGCCACACAAGGCCAAGCTCCTGCATCTCGGCCGGATTTTGTATCTGCTGCATGTCGTTCATTTGCTCGCCTTGGACTGCAGCTGCATGTCAAAGCATTCGCATCCGCAGTCGCACACGATCTGATCGCCCCTGCGCCGCCCGTCGGGGTCGTTTACGATGTCGTACAGGATGCCCGTGGACTGGTCGTACTCAAACTCCATGCCCATCACATCGACCATCCCGTAGAGGCCGCACTCCCGACATATGAAATCCCGCAAATCGCCAAATTTAGCGTGCATCGACGTCCTCCTGCGAGAGGCTCAGGCTCTCCAGTTGGATGTTCAGGGCCTGCGTCGAGATATGTATCTCACGCGTGGACAGGCCCAGGGAGATCAGCAGAGCCACAAGGCTCAACCCAAAAACGAATTTGCCCATGACGACAAGTCCGGCAAAAAGAAAAAACATGCACAGGACACATAAGAAGAGGCTCGCCACTCCGTACAGCTGCATCAGCCGGATCAGGTTGACCCGCAGCCGCAAGCTCTCGATCTGGGCCAGCAGGGACGGGCGATGGTTGTCCTGGTAGCGGTCGTGAAGGCTTCTGATCCTGCTGCCCAGAGCCAGGAAACGATTGGTGAAGGCCAGCAGGATGAGCGAGATGGTCGAAAAGAGAAGGGCCGGAGTCGTTAAGGTAATGTCCATATGTATCCTTGTCTAGGATTCACACAACATGCGCAACTCTTCCAGTTCGTCCCAGCGGGTCAGCAGGGTGTCCAGTTCTGTCTCCAGAACTTCCAGCCGGGCGGCCTCGGTCGCGATGACGGTGTGATCGTTGGTGTAAAAATCGGGGTCGTTCATCTGCTCCTGCAGGGTCGCAAGCGTGGCCTCCAGGGCTTCGATGCGCCCCGGCAGGGCTTCGAGCTCCAGATTCTCCTTGTAGCTCAGCTTGCGCGACTTGGCATTTTTGGGCTTCACGGCCTTGGGCGCCGCAGCTTCAGGCTCCACCGCCTGGGGACGCTGCGCGAGCCAGTCGTCGTAACCCCCGGCGTACTCGACCACCCTCCCCTCTCCCTCAAAAACAAGACAGGATGTGACCGTGTTGTTCAGAAACTCGCGGTCGTGGCTGACGACGAGCACCGTGCCGGCAAAGTCGCCGATGAGCTCTTCGAGAAGCTCAAGGGTCTCCTGATCCAGGTCATTGGTCGGTTCGTCGAGGACGAGCACGTTGCAGGGCCGGGTGAAGAGCTTGGCCAGGAGCAGTCGGTTGCGTTCCCCGCCGGAAAGAAGGCCGACCGGGGTCTGGGCCCGATCCGGGGTGAAAAGGAAATCCTTCAGGTAGCCGATGACATGGCGGCGGTTTTCGTTCACGTCGATATAATCCGCGCCCTCGCCGACAATCTCGCGCGCCGTCTTGGTCTCGTCCAGAAGGGAGCGCATCTGGTCCGAATAGGCCACTTCCAGATGGGTGCCCTGCCGGACCTCGCCGCTCTGGGGGGCAAGGTCGCCGAGGAGGATCTTCAGCAGCGTGGTCTTGCCCGCGCCGTTGGGGCCGACGATCCCGACCTTGTCGCCGCGCATGATGCTCGTCGAAAAGTCACGGATGACCGGCGTCTCGCCCCAGGCGTAGGAAATATTGTTGACCTCCAGGACCAGGGAGCCGCTCTTGCGCCCTTCCTGAATCTGCATGGCCACGGCGCCGGTCCGGTCGCGGCGCTGGCTGCGCTCCGCGCGCAGGGCCTTGAGCGCCCGCACCCGGCCTTCGTTGCGGGTCCGGCGGGCTTTTATGCCCTTCCTGATCCAGATCTCTTCCTCTTTGAGCTTCTGGTCGAACTTGCGCCACAGGGTCTCCTCCGTGGCCAGCACGTCCTCCTTTCGCTGCAGGAAGGTGTCGTAGTCGCAGGCCCAGTCCACCAGCACGCCCCGATCCAGTTCCAGGATGCGATTGGCCACGTGACGCAGGAACATGCGGTCATGGGTGACGAAAAACAGAGTCCGGGACTGCTTGACCAGAAATTCTTCGAGCCAGCGGATGGAATCCACATCCAGATGGTTGGTCGGTTCGTCCAGATACAGGATGTCCGGCTCCCCGGCCAGGGCCCTGGCCAGGAGGGTCTTGCGCTTCACGCCGCCGGACAGGGAGGCGAACTGCGCGTCCGGATCAAGTCCCAGATGGGTGATGACAGTGTCTATCTTGCGGGTCAGGCTCCAGCCGGCCTGCTCGTCGAGCATACGGTGGGCCTGCGCCAGCAGGGCCGGGTCGACACAGATCTCGGTGCTGCCCTCGTAGCGCAGGGCGGCCAGGCAAAGCCCGCCCTCTCCCGCGCCCGAGGCCACGACCTGATAGACCGTGCCCGAAAGGCCGGCCGGCACCTCCTGGGGCAGGGAGGCCGTGGTCAGACCCTTGCTGAGGCCCACATCGCCCGAATCAGGAGTGACCTCCTGCGACAGGATGCGCATGAGCGTGGACTTGCCCTCGCCGTTGCGGCCAAGAAGGCAAATGCGTTCGCCCGCGTGGATCTGCAGACTGATGTTGTCGAGCAGGAGCGGACCCGAAAAGGTCAGGGAAAGATTGCTTGCGCTAATGAGTGCCATGGATTGGGGGGGACTGGTTGGTTGTTCAGACGCCCCGACTACTAGGGAGAATCCCCCAGATTGTCCAGAAAGGAATCACCGCCTGAAAATGCGGATCCAGCGCAGGATGTTGAACATGCTGGCCAGGGCCTGTGCAAGGTACGTCAGGGCGCAGGCCGTCAGGATCTGCCGCGCGGCCCCCTCGTCCTCGGGCGGGATGTATTTTCCGGTCTTGAGCAGAGGCAGGGCGCGGTTGAAGCTCGCATCCAGTTCCACGGGCAGGGTGACGAGATGCACGACCACCGGGATGCCGAGCACCGCCACCGCGCCGACCAGAAGCAGGCGGCCGACCACGGGCACCTGCAGGGCCGCGCCCAGGAGCGGTGCGACCATGATCGCCGCCGCCCCGATGCGCTCGGCCCAGATCCCGAACATGACGAGGCGTGTGCGGAAGCGCAGCAGGCCATCTGCGGACTGATCCTGCATGGCGTGCCCCACCTCGTGCGCGGCCACGACCACGGCGGTCAGGGAGCGCTTGCCGGTGCTCGCGACATTGAGGCGCACGACCTTGTCCCTGGGGTCATAGTGATCGCCAAGCTCCGTCGTCTCCACCTGCACATCCGTCAGATTCAGGTCGCGGACCAGAATCCGCGCCAGATCAATGCCGGTCCCGGAAAAATATTCGTCCCGGCCATGGCGCTCAAGCACGTGGCGGGCCCAAAGCCCCGGCCCCGCGATGAGCACGACCAGCGCCAAAAGCGCCAGGGCGTAGGGCATCAGATCTTGCCCACGGGCGCGAGGTAAAGGGCAAACTCGTCTTCCCCGTCCACGCCCAGGAATTCATCCAGAGCCTTCTGATGAAAGGCGGCCACAGCGCAGGTGCCGCAGCCCACGGCCTGCACCGCCAGATACAGGTTCTGGCAGGCGTGCCCGGCGTCGAGGGCGATGACCCGGTGGGCGGCCTCCATATAGCGCCACTCCATGCGGTAGGGGATGGTCGTCCAGACCAAAACCACGGGCGCTTTGGGCACGAAGGCCTGCATGAGCACGGCCTCGTGCAGGCGAGCCGTGAAATCCGCCTCGGCGGAAATTTCCAGCGCCAATGCGTGATCAAGGGGCAGATAACGGTATACGCCCCGCTCCAGGGAAGCGCAGTTGTTGACCAATACGTAGGATTCCAGTGCGTGCCTGCATCCAGCCGAAGGCACGGTGCGAAACACGCTGGCCGGGCCACCCTTCTTGCGCACACCCTGCACGGCCCAGAGCAGAAAACCCAGCTCTTCGAGACTCAAGGGCTCATCGCGCCAGGCGCGGTGGCTCTTGCGCGCGGCCAAGGCCTGGACCAGATCGATGCGCCCGACAAAAGCCGAGACCGCATCCCCCGGCAGAGAAACAACAGTCTGCCCCTGGCGGACTGCTTTCTGCACTGGCGGAGGCGCAATCCCACGATTCTGGTCCGAACGCGAAAAGTCGAGCTGGAGGCGCAGATCGTCCTTCAAAAAGGCGCGCATTGTTTGCATGCTCATGTTTCACTCTCCTGTGCGGATGCCCGGGGAATCGCAGGTTCGGCCGCTCCCAGCACCAGCCGCCGATAATAGGCCAGCACCAGGCAGGTCATGGGCAGTGCGATCAAGAGGCCGAGCATGCCCAGCAGCTTGCCCCAGACCGAGAGGGACAGGAGCATCACGGCCGGGGACAGCCCCATGGCCTTGCCCAGGATGCGAGGCACCAGGATGACATCCTGCACGATTTGCACCGCCACGAAGACCAGACCGGTCAGGCCCAGCACCAGCCAGAAGGACTGCCCGGTCTCCAGGGCATGTATGGCCGCGACGATGACCGCCGGAATGGCTCCCAGAACCTGTAGATAGGGAACCATGCTCATGACGCCGAGCAGGATGCCCAGCAGGATGCCCAAAGGAAGTCCGATGATGAAGAATCCGGCGGCGAAGACGATGCAGAGTACGCCCGAAATCATGACCTGCCCTCGGAAGTACCGGCTCATGGCCAGATCGAACTCCTCCACAAAGGAGATCACGCTCTCCCGATACGGCGCTGGAATCATTTCCTTCCACACCGTGCGCACCTTCTGAAAATCCAGGAGCAGGAAGATGAGGTACATGAACACCACACCGGGCACGACCAGGGCCATGATGACGCTGTAGGTGCCGGAGATCAGTCCCATGATGCCCGGCAGAATCTTGCGCAACGCGTCCTGGGCCATGGAAATGAAACTGTCGGTGCGAAAGAAATTCTGTACTTCCGGCGTGTTGAAATAATCTCGCAACGTCTGCCAGACATCGGGCGGCAAGCGATTGGCGGCGGCCTCCGCCAGCTTGGAGTTGCTGACCAGTTCGGAAAGAAGTCGCCCCATGTGCCTCATTTCATTGCCCATGAGCGGCACGATGATCCAGAGTATCCCCAGCAGCACAAGCACGAAGAGAAGTATGGTCAGCCCGATGGCGACTCCCCTGCTCCTCACGTATCCCTGCACCCGGTGCACCATGGGGTTCATGATGTAGGCCAGCAGCAGGGCGACGGCAAAGGGGATGAGCACGTCGCTCAAATACCCGAGGGTCGTGATCACGGCCCAGATCAAACCGGCGGCCAGCGCCATGCGCACAACCCGGTCAAAGGAATACGGTGTGTTGTCGAGAATCATGAGCCCTCCTGTGGCCTGCCATGCGCGCATCGTGCCGACACGTCGCCTGCAGAGCGGATTACCAGACTCGAGCGCGCCTTGGAAGCCTTCAACACAGCGGCTTGATTTGAAACGGACCTTGTCATACATAAATACATTACGGCCTCCACAACAAAAGGTTGCTCCATGCTCGACCCACAAAACATCATCGCCTTTCTGACACTGGCCAGCCTTGAAATCGTGCTGGGCATCGACAACATCGTGTTCATTGTCATCATCACCAACAATCTGCCCGAAGCCATCCAATCCAAGGCCCGCAAGATAGGTTTGGCCCTGGCCATGCTGACCCGCATCATACTGCTCTTTGCCATCACCTGGGTCATGGGGCTGACCTCCCCGCTCTTTTCCGTGCTGGAGCATACGGTATCCGGACGTGATCTCATCCTGCTCGGCGGCGGGCTCTTCCTCATCGCCAAGGCCACCTTCGAAATCCACGAAAAGCTGGAACACCGGCCTGAAGACGACATCCGCATCCACAAAAGTATGAGCTTTGCCTCGGCGGTGACCCAAATCGCCTTTTTGGACATCATCTTTTCCCTGGATTCAGTCATCACCGCCGTGGGCATGGCCAACCAGATCTCCATCATGGTCGCTGCGGTCATGACCGCTGTGGGCGTCATGCTCGTTTTTGCGGACGCAATTAGCGCCTTCGTCAAACGCCAACCCACCATACAGATGCTGGCCCTCTCCTTCCTGATCCTGATCGGGGTGTTTCTGGTCGCCGAGAGCCTCGGAAAACATATCGACCGAGGTTATATCTATTTTGCCATGAGCTTTTCGCTGCTGGTGGAAATTTTGAATCTCAAGCTACGCAAGGTCGTGGCCAAAAAATAATGACTACTAAGTATTGCGGACAAATTTGCAGTTTTTCAGTTGCCACCGGACACAGCCTTGACTAATCCTGCATGACCATATTTCCATCGGGAGTACCGCACATGGCCTTTGCACCCACTTTCTTCCACACCTTTCTGGAAAGCTGCTCCAAACATCAAGGTAATCTGGCTTTCATTTATCGCGTGGGCGAAGACGAATTGAGGGTGACCTACGATAAATTCTTCGAGGATGTGCTTATGCTGGCCCGGGCATTCAAGGCCCATAAGGTTCGCAAGGGGGACAAGGTCTTCCTCCTCTCCGACAACCGGTACTCCTGGATTGTCACGGACATGGCCCTGCAAGCCCTGGGAGCGGTCAGCGTGCCGCGCGGCTGCGACACTCCGCCGAGTGAAATCGAATACATCGTCAATCATTCGGACGCGGAATTTCTGATCATCGAAACGGAGCAGCTCTACAAGGAATGCCAGGCTCTGATCAAAACCCTGAAGCTCAAAGGGGTCTTCATCATCGCCGGGAACGAAAAGCACTCCTGGTTCGACAAGGCCACCACCTACGCCGAATTGCTTGACAACCGCACCATCGAACCGCGCGACATCGAATGGTTCAAAGGCCTGGCTTCGGCGCTCACTCCCGAGGACCTGCTGACCATCATCTACACCTCGGGCACCACGGGCACACCCAAGGGGGTCATGCTCGACCACTCCAACATCATGCACAACGTGCGCACCCTGCCACCGCTCATCAGATTGGGCGCAGACGATGTGTGGGTGTCCATCCTGCCGACCTGGCACATTTTCGAGCGCACATCGGAATACATCCACGTCGCCAACGGCAGCTGCCTCGTCTACTCCTCCATCCGCACTTTCGCCTCCGACCTGGAGACCTATAAGCCGACCCTGGTCGCCACCGTGCCCCGCATCTGGGAATCCCTGTATTCCAAGATCACGTCGGGCCTGAAAAAGAAGGATCCCAAAAAGGCCAAGATCTTCAACCTCCTGGTCCGGGTGTCGGCCGCCTACCGCCGCAACAGCCGCGTCCTGCGCGACCAGTTGCCTGTCTTCGAGAAGAAAGCCTTTCCCGTGCGTTTTGCAGACAAGGTGCGGGCCGCAGCATCAAACATTTTTCTCTTCCTGCCCAACCTTCTGGCCAAGAAGAAACTCGTGCTCGTGCAGGAAAAATTCGGTGGCAGGCTCAAGGGCGCCATCAGCGGCGGAGGCAGTCTGCCTCCCTATCTGGATGAGTGGATCGACGCCATCGGCATCCGCATCATCAACGCCTACGGCATGACGGAATGCTCGCCCGGCATCGCCGGACGAGGCTTCAACTGCGACGTCTTCGGCACCATTGGCCCAGCCGTGGGAGAAACCGAACTGCGCATCGTGAACGAACAGGGCGAAGCAGTGCCGAACGGCACCGAAGGAGAGATCCAGGTGCGCGGAGCCCAGGTTTTCAAAGGGTATTACAAAAACGACGAGGCCAATGCCCAGGCCTTCACCCCGGACGGCTTTCTGCGCACCGGCGACCTTGGCCGCCTCACTCTCACGAACGAACTGGTCATCACCGGCCGGGCCAAGGAGATCATTGTCCTGGCCAGCGGCGAGAATGTGGACCCCACCAACATCGAGGCCACCCTGTCCATGTTCCCCTTCGTGCAGGACGCGGTGCTCGTGGGACAGGACAAGAAGGGACTGGGCGCACTCATTGTACCGGACCTTGAAAAGCTGCGCGAATTCGTGCTCGAAAAATACAATCAGGTGCTGGGAGAAACCGAAAGCGCCCTGCGCGACAAGCAACTCCTCGACCGCCTGCGCGAAGAGATGAACAAGCTCCTGAACCCCAAGAAAGGTTTCAAGCCCTACGAAAAGCTTCAGAACATCCACTTTCTCGACAAGGAATTCACGCTCGGCGAGGAGTTGACCAATTCCTTCAAGAAAAAACGGCATGTCATCGAGAAAAAATACAAGGACATCATCAACCGGCTCTTGAAATAATTTTCAGCCGGCCAACTCACATCCTCAGACAATAGAGAACGCGCGGGGCATCACCCTGCGCGTCCGAATACAATCAGGGCACGACTTCATCCCCATATCAGCCAGCATGCCTTTCCAAACTGCGTCGAGGAATTTCAATGACCTCTATAGAGCATTCTTGGCATCGGCAGCTCACACATAAAAGTGATCTCGCCACGACGTGGCATGAGCATGGGCGCGGAGAAAGTTCTCTGCGCGTCCTCGTACTTTTTCCCTTGGTTCTCCTTACTCTTTTCTTCGGCGGCGCCAGACCCTGGATTTGGCAAAGCGTGTCCGGACTCTTTTTTGTTTGCCTGGGCGCGTGGCACTTTCGGCACGGGCTCGCCGCGCTTGAAAAAGCAATGCGATGCTTGCTGGCAATAGCATTCTCTTTCCTGATTATTCCGCTGCTCCAGACCATTTCCCTCCCCACCGCGCTGCTCGAAACCCTCTCGCCGGTTCGCGCACAGTGGGCGGTGGCCGCGTACGAATTCGGCAACATCGCCGGCACGACGATCAGTTACGATGTGCTGGCGACTTGGATGCATTTCGCGTGGTGGTTTTTCCTCATTGTGTTCGCCGCTCTGCTGGCCCAGGCACTATGCTCCCGGACGACGAGATACCCGACATGGTTTCTGCATTTCCTTTTCCTGCTGGCCGGATTCGAGGCCATGTACGGCATCTTGCAGACATTGCTCCCGTTCCTTGGCGTCCTGTGGGACATCGATGCCTCCACCGGCCTGGCCTACAAAGGATACGCGCGGGGCACGTTCATCAACCGCAGCCACTATGCCGCGTTTCTCGGTCTGATCTGGCCCGTGCTCCTGGCCTATCTTCTTGTCCTCAAGTCGCCGCGCAAGATGGAGCATGTCCTGGGCAAACGCGAACAGGCGCAAGTCCTCATGCAAAAAAAGGCCTTCGGCATCTTCTGCCTGGCCCTGGTCATTCTAGGCCTCGTCTTCAGCCAGTCCAGGGGCGGCATTCTGGCGGCCTTGTTTTCGTTCACCCTGCTCTCTCTTTACGCCGGTCTGCGTCAGAGGCGGGTGGCTGTAACTCTCGCGGCATGCTGGATCATCGTGCTTGGATATGGAGCGATCATAGGCTTTGACGGCATCGCGAGCCGGTTTTCGCAGATCGAGCAAGGCGCTGCCGGAAGGGTGGAACTCTGGGGGGACGGCTGGAGCGCCGTGCTGGATCATCCTCTGACCGGCACTGGCCTCGGGACCTATCCCTCGGTCGGCCGAGCCTATCAGAACGCGTTTGCCCCCACACACCAAGCCAAGCACGCCCACAACGACTATCTGGAAACGATCGTGGAAATGGGGCTTCCCGCCGCTGGCATTCTCATCCTGGGCATCTGGGGACTGTGGTGCTGGCGTGCCGTTTTCTTGTGGCGCAAGCGGCTGACCATGGATCCGGACCGCCTTGTTCTGGCCGCGGGCTCCCTGGCCGCCCTGGGCGGATACATGCTGCACGCCTGGGTCGAATTCAACAACGCCATTCCGGCCAATCAATTGACCGCGGTGCTCATGGCCGTGTTTCACATCTGCATTTCACGAGAAGATCTGGATCAGACGCCTGCCGGCAGGACAATACCCCACAGCAGCCTGCCTAACGAAGGGAAGAGTTCAAGCTCTGAATAAGATAGGTGTCGCCGAAAGGCTTCAACGCCATGCTCAGCGTTCCGCTTGAGGATAAGAGACGAGCGTCGGCATGGACTCCCCGCAACTCGAAGCGGCCCTCGAAAAGGATTCCGTCGCCCTGCACGGCCCAGCGCTCAGATTCAATGCGCAGTTGCATGGTGGGAATGGAACGGAAACTTTCTTCATAGACAGGCAGCAGGTGCTGCAGCGCTGCGCCGTTTTCCAGAGCCTGGGGAGCAAAATGCGCGAGAAAGGCGTGTAGATCCCGTCTGGAGTAATCACGGGCATATGCCTCCAAAAACGACTCCAGGCGTTGCTGTACAGCAGCACGATCCGCTGTCGCTAAATTTGATCCCCCCGTGTGCTCCCCCTCCTGCCGCGCTGACTGCGGACGTGAAGACGGTTCAACCTGATCAGGCTGTTTCCCCTTAGGCTGGACACCGGCGACTTTAACTTTGTCGTCCCGAGCGGACAAAAACAGCGGTTCCTTTGACATGGCCGCTTCCAGCTGAGCGGAAGCATTTCTGGACGGCCCTTGCGGCCCAATTGCCATATCACCGAGCACCGACTTGGAACGAAGGCGGGGAGTCACCATATCCGCAAATCCCACGGCCAGGACCAAGAGCACCACCACAATCCCCAGAGGAGTGAGCAGACGCATACGCGCCCAGACCGTGGATGATTTTTCCTCCTGCAGCCCTTCCTCCCATACGCATGCCACCGGAGGAGGCGTCCAGCCGGCCGTAGTTTCTGGTTCGGTGACCATATCGTACGCGGCCTTGATCTGCTGGAAGCGCTTCGAGGCTTCCGGATTGCCCGGATTGAGATCAGGATGCCATTGCAGGCACAGCTTGCGGAAGGCGCGCTTGATGGCTTCCGGATTTGCCATGGGCTCCACGCCCAAAATTTGGTAAGGTCCGAGGTTTGTGGTGGAATGTCCGGGAAAAAGTGAGGCCACTGCCCACAGCCTGGCCCGCAAAAGGGGTTCGGAAACACCAAAACAAAGACAGAGCTTGCGGCACTGATCGGAAACTTCCAGCCCCCTTAAAAGAGCCTGCGTCATGGACCTGGCCTCTTCCACCACTCCCTGATCCGCCGTTGCGCGGTGGATGAAGGCGTGTACTCCCTGCTCCTCGGCAACAAGACGAATGAGCCGCTGCAAAGGCGGCTCCTGTCCCCGACGCGAAAAGAATCGGCGCACGGGCTTTTTAGGGTTGGACGCGCTTTTCAATCATCTCCACGGCATCGAGCCACACGTCTCCGGCAATTTTATTGTCAAACTTGAGGCTCTCGTCTCGCTTCATCCCAATCCTGGCCATCCGGCAACCTTCCGGCGCCAGAAAGACCAGTGTCTCTTCGCTCCAGTCCCGATTCCCCGTGATCGCGGGGCTTTGAACGGACAACGCGTCGCATCCCGCGCCCCGGACATCCATATACACGCCCTGGTCCGTGGACAGGCGCTCCGACTTCCACACAAAACGCAGCTCGTAGTGGGTTCCCGGTTGGATCGGCACATACTGCCAGCAGTGATCGTAGCGCAGGTTGGTGGTACCGAGAAAATGAAAACGCATGGCCTGCCCCTCCCCAGCCCCGCGACGCGGCTCACGGCGCACTTCAACCCCCTGAAGCCGTCCCAGCCGCCAATCGAAGGCCGTGCCCGAAAGAGGCGTCTCAAACTGTCCATTGCTGACGAGGGTGCCCTGGAACAGGTCGGAACGTCGCCAAAACTGAGCGGCCTCGGCCCATCTTGTATTCGCAAGCAGAAATTCAATGAATCCAGTCTGCCGCACAGCATCGAGGGCCACGGACTCATCCGTTTCCAGGTGCGAATACAACTCGGTACATGCATCAACTGCCTGGCGGGCCATGCACTCCTCGAGCACGGTCCACTTGTTTTCGGAAGCCGTGCGCCCAAGAATTTCAGGCCACCCGCTCCAGAACCCAAGCGCCAGCTGCAAAGCCTCCTGCCGATGTTCCGGAAGACGGTTCAGCACAAAATTGAAAGCCTCTGCGAATGCCGCGTCATCCTTCCTGTCCGCAGCGAGCAGCAGTTGGTGCCAACGCCACGGCGTCGAGGGAGGTACACGGTTGATCAGAAAGTCATGCAGCGCATCCGCTCGGATGCCGGCTTCGAGTTGCCGTTCCAAACGGGCCAACGCAAACCACCCGCCAAGCAGAAGCGGATTGCGCCCGACACCCTGCCAATAGGCCTCCACGGCGCGGGCAGTGTCCAGGTCCTGAAATCGAGCGCTATCTCCCCGCCTGATCCAGGTTTGAGCCCAAGGAGCCATCCACGGACTTTTCAGCACGAAATCCCAGTCCCGTGCGGCAAAACGGGACGAACAAAATGCGCTCAGCAGCAAAGTGATGCCGACCGCGACGCTAAAGATGCTTCCCAGAAAGCGCCATGCACCTCGCTCACGTTTACCCGTCATGGATAGGGCCTTTCAACACAATACATTGCGTTGGACTTCAGGCGCGGCATGCCCGGCTTCACCGTGCGCCCACGGTTTTTAGGACGCACGAGACTGCTCCAACTGATTTTGGGTATCCTGGGCAAGTTCCCCAAAGCCCTCGCCATAGGCATAGGAATGGTAGTAATATTTGTAATATTTGGAATAATATCCGCCGAAGCGACTCTGCACATTCAACCGATTGACTATGGTGCCCAGCAGACGGGCATTGATGTTGACCAGGGAGCGTCGAAACAGGCGCAATGCCTGTCTATGAGTTTTGCCGAGGGTACTCACCAGGATGACCCCGCTGACCAGGCTGCTCAAAACCAGCACGTCGGCGAAACCGACCGAGGGCGGGCCGTCGATAATAATCCGGTCAAAGGCCGCGCCCAATTGTTCCAAATACTGGCGCATGCGCTTGGAGGCCAGCAGCTCGGCGGGGTTGGGTGGCAGCAATCCTGCGGGAATGAAAAACAAATTTTTGAGGCTGGTGCCGCGTACCACGTCGTCCAGGCTCTTGCTGTCGATCAAAAGCTCGCTCAGGCCGCCCGAACCCGGAGCGCCCGCGCCAAAAACCTTGTGCAACCGTGGGCGCCGCAGATCCGCGTCGATGATGAGCACCTTGTCACCCGCCGCGGCAAAGGCCTGGGCCATGTTCACCGCAATGGTCGATTTGCCTTCCCCCTCGTTGGTGCTGGTGATGAGCAATGTGCGCGTGCCGCCCTCGGCGGCGGTGGACAATTGAATGGAAACCCGGGCTGTGCGGATGGCTTCGGAAAAACCGGCGCGAGGATCGGAAACGACCAGATGATCAAGCTTGCCCTTAAGTTTTTCTTCGACTTCCGGGAGCACGCCCAGAATGCTGATGCCGAAACGGTCGGATATCTCGTCCATGCTTTTCACGGTGTTATCCATGAATTCAAGGAGGAATGCGGCGGCCACGCCGAGCATGAGCCCGATCCCGATGGCCAGCAGCAGATTAAGTTTGATGCGCGGCTTGTCCGCCGTAACAGGCAGAAGGGAATGATCCACAATCTGGATATTGCTGATATCGATGCCCACCGTGGCATCGATCTCCTTGCCGCGCTGCAGCAGGGACTGATGGATGTCCTTGTTCGTTTCCACTTCCCGCTCAAGGATCTTGTATTGCGTGGCCCGGTCGTTCAAGTCCAGCGCCTGCGTCTTGGCCAAATCGGCCTGCGTGCGCAAGGATTCCTCATTTTTGAGGGATACAAGGTAGTCATTATGGATGCCCTTCAAAATCCGGTTTTCCTCGTCGCGAATCTTGCTGGCGACATCGTCGAGTTTGGCCTTCAGACGCTTGGTTTCAGGATAATCGGGCTTGAAGACGATGAGCAGGTCCTCGTATTGGGACACAAGCTGCACATGCTGCTGCCGCAATTCCTGAATGAGCTGATTGTCGATGACCATGGACAGCGCTGAAACGCCGACTTCACGCGCCTGCATATCCAGGGCCTCCTTGGTCAGGCGCTGGGCATGGGCCAGGGCCAGGGCGGAGTTAATCTCCTCAAGCTGTTTGTAGATAAGGTTCATGCGGCTATCGAGGGACACGATGCCCGCCTTCTGTGCAAAACTGTTCAGATCGGACTCGGACTTTTCCAGACGCATCCGGGCCACCTCGACCTGCTTCTGCAGTTGCTCGTTGGCCAAGCCTGCCGCACCCACCTTCTTGTCCATCTGCCAGGAGATGAATGACCGGATCAGGGTGTTCACCACATCTCGAGCCAGCGCAGGATCCGGAGAGGAAAACGCCAGATTCAGGATGGTGGTGTCCCGTTCCGCCTTGATCTCCAAATTGTTCATGAAGACTTTGAGCAGCCGCTGTTGGATCTCGGCCTCTTGGGTCTCGGTATCGACTACAAGCCCGTCCCGCCCCATAATGCTGCCGAAGACGGCCCGAATGCCGCTCAAGATGCCGGCATCGTCCTTGTCTTCGATTTTGATGCCTGTGTTGAAATTCGGATTGTTGACCAAGTCCAGAGCTTCGATCACCCGCCAAGCCAGGGAGTCGGAGGTCAGGAGCTTGGTCTGGGTGTTCATGAACTCCCGGGTCTGGGTCTGGGGCACGACCATGTCTTCAAATTTGGTGACCTTGGGCGGTTGCAGGTTGAATTCCAGCTTGCCCGTGGCCTTGTAGATCGGGGTCATGGCCAAGGTGACGATGAAGGTGGTGACAAAAACCACAAACAGGACGCTGCCGATGAGCCATTTGCGCCTGACGAGAACATCCAGATAGTCCCGCAGATCAATCTCGTCTTCCGTCTGTGGCAGAGAGGCTCGAAATTCCGTCGAAGGCAACGTCGACTGCCCTGTCTGCACGGGCGCGTGACTGGAACCTGACCCGCCTGGAAGCACCTCAAAAATATCTTTATCATCCATACATAAAAATCCTTGTCAACGCGAATACGTTGCAGTTAGGTGAATGTCACCTCGCCTATCCAGTGTAACGAAATATTGTCAACTGCATTAAAATTTATTTTATTTCAAATAATTATTTTTAGTACATTAATAATATTTTCATTAGTATAAATATGTACGAAATATAAAAAAAGAATACGTATGAAAACTCTTATTATTAACACAATATAATGAATTTTAAAATAAATACACGCCAAAAAACTCCCGCCCGCCTAAGCATAGCCGCAGCCCCCGCACAGTCCATTGAGCCCGACGTCGGAGTCGGGACCGGCTTTGAGCTTCCAAAAATGGCACTGGTCTCTGTTTTCGGTGCAACGGTCGTTAGCCGGAAATCAGCGGCCTTGTGATGGCGTCACGCTTTTGTTGATCTGACATGCCAGAAGAGCCCATACGTACCCGGCACAGCCGCTCGCATCATTTCCAGCGACGCCTTGCCTCCCTGAAATCTCATGAAAACAGTGGATCACGACATGAAAACAGTTTTGCAGCGTTTATCTTCACTCGCTTGGGTTGGACAGAAAATGGCTTCTTCGTGCTCTCGGATGCTGCTCATGGCTGCCATGATCTTTTGCCTTGCGTGCGGGGCCAAAGGTCCTACGGAGACGACCGATATCAACCAACTGAAAAACGCCACCATCGAAGGCGAAAACGCGTTGGAAGTGGCTGAGTTGAACAAGAAACTCTACGCGTCATTTACCGCCACCCCCAACTATGAAGACTATGTCATAGGCGGCGGAGATCTCATCCAGATCACCATCTTCGAGGCGCCCGACCTCAACACCGAAGCGCGGGTCAGCGCTCGGGGGGGCGTGACCCTGCCTCTCTTGAGCACGGTGCGGATTGCGGGCCTGTCCGTCCGTGAGGCCGAACAACACGTGGAGCGACTTTACCGCGAAAAATATCTCCAGGACCCGCATATCACCATTTTCGTAAAGGAGCAGTTCGGTTCGAAGGTCACCATGATGGGAGCCCTCAAAAAGCCGGGAACCTATGATTTTTATGCCCGAATGAACCTCATGGACGTGCTCGCGATGGCCGAAGGCTTGAGCGATACCGCTGGGCGAATCGTGCAGATCCGCCGCAAGGGTGACTCCGAAGAAGCCGCACAGTCACTCATTATCGATCTTGATCAGATGGTTAAAGAGGGACGCGAAGAGCTCAATGTGGGTATCAAGGGCGGGGATGTCGTCTATGTCCCCGAAGCGGGATCCGTCTATGTCGACGGTGCCGTTCGCAAGGCTGGCTCCTACCCCATTCGTCAGGAAATGTCCGTGCAAGAGGCGATAGTCGCAGCAGGCGGGTTGCAGTCCTTTGCCGACGCCAAAAACGTCAAACTGGTCCGCTACATGGGAAAAGGTCGACGGGAAGTGGCCAAACTGTCCCTGGAAGACCTGCAACGGGGGGAGGCGGACGAACTCAAGGTCCAAGACAGGGATGTCATCTTTGTCGAATCCAGCGCAACCAGTGCTTTTTTTCAAGGGTTGCGCCTGTCCCTCGGCACCGGACTGCTTGGCGTGGGCTATACGCCTCCGGCCCAGTAGCCAGCTCAATTGCAGAGCAGCCGGGGAACAGCGCCTTTGGCCACTCAAAGACTTTCAATGTTCATACAGGCGGCTCCAAGCGGTACATACAGAATTATACGTAGCTTTATGCCAGCATACGCACATATTTTAAGTATTGACTTTTAATGGATAAATTGATTTTTGCTGCTCTGAAAAGCGCTCTTCCCCCTAACCCCAAGCGTGGGAAAGCGGCACCCCAATGAGCGTGACAATTCACACTCAACCGTGTTCACAATTAACTGTTACATAATAATAACTATAGGTTACAGCTTATGCGGAAATTTTTCGCGTCCCTGGTAATGATCATGCTGATTGTCGAGCCTCTTTCGGCAGGAACCCAGTCAGCTCCCAGACTGATCCCCAAAGGTTCAGTGACGTTGCTGGAGAGCGGCATCGTCGTCGACAAGGAAATTCCCGCACCAGCAGGCATGCTCATGGCGTGTACAGGGCAGTGCTTCATAGAAGCCAGCGGCTTGCAGCTCGTTGGCGCCGACAAAACGGTTTTCGCGCTCCATGAAGAGAACACGCGCTTTTCCGTCATGGTCCTCGAAGGCAATGTGGATTTTTCGTTGCACTCAGGCGCCAAGCCCTTGGTATTCAAGACTCCTTTTCATGACCCTGAAGGCGCCAAGCCCTATCTCATCCCGGCCAGTTCCGACGAGGTTTTCCGAGGCTCCCTACAGGTCACCACGGAAAGAGCTATTCTGACCATGACCAAAGGTTCGCTGAAACTCGTATCCACAGATGGACAAAAACTGATCCACGCCGGCAACGCCATTATCCTGGCTCAATATTCGCCCCCAAAAGACAAAATATCGGCATTCGCCACCAACGCAGATGCCTCAACAGCTGGTGACGACTGGACAGGAATCGCCGTAGGCGCCGCGACCGTAGGCATCTTGGGCGCCACGATCGCGGCCCTTGCCGGTGGCGGCGGAGGGGGAGGCGGCGGCGGTGGAGACGGTGACACCAAAGAGGTCACCCCTCACTAATCCATCTCTGGCGAGGGATTTGGCGCTCGGCGTGAACTTCAACTGCTTTGCAACGTAATTGGCGCACTTTTTTCCCAGCTCAATTTCTCGCACGGAACAAAGGAAGGTCACATGCTGAACCGGAAAACTCTCGCCGCCCTGACTTTGGCCATGCTGATCGCTCAATGCCTCCTGGCTGCCGACCGCCCTGCGCCCAAGTCCGTTCCCCCCGGCTCGATGAAGATCATGGAACGCAGCATTCGAGTGAGTCAGGAAATTCAAACGCCCACCAGAACGGCCTCGTCCAACAGCGCATTTTCATCTCCCAGACTTATCCCGCTTGGCTCGGTGAAACTTCTGGAGAGTAGAATTGTCATGGACAAGGAGATTCCTGTTCCCGCCGGAATGCTGATGGCGTCTACCGATCAAGGCTACGTCGAGGCGGAGGGCCTGCAACTGATTTGTGCAGACAAGACTGTTTTCGCGGTTTCCGAAGAGCTCTCTCATTTTTCAATCATGGTCCAGGAAGGCAATGTGGATTTTGCCTTGCGTGCCGACACCAAGCCCATCGAATTCAAGACCCCTTTCGACTCCACAAGCGCCAAACCCTACCTGATCCCGGCAAGTTCAGACGCCTTGGTCCGAGGCAATCTCCACGTCACCAAGGAAAAAGCCGTTCTGACAATGAGCGAGGGATCCCTGGAGCTTATGTCTCAGGACGGCCAGAAGTTGATCCACGCCGGCAACGCCATTGTTTTGGCCAGAGTCCCTTTTCCATTTGATGAAGACAATCCGAAAACTCCTGCCCCAGAGGCAACCGGAACTGGATCCGCAGCAATAGGATCGGACCTGATCATCGGTTTTATCAGTGTGTCAGCGCTGACCGCTGGCGCATTGGCTCTTGGTAGCGGAGGTGGAGGCGGGGGCGGAGGTGACACCAAGGAAGTGACCCCTCACTGATCCGGCTCGCATTGCAATCTTAAGAGCGGTGATTCAGTTCACCGTTTTTTTATGCCTTCGTGGAGAGTGCTGAACGCTCTCCCTCGCTGGGCGGCTCCGTCACCAGAATTTGAACCAGGACCGCTTTGTATTTGGAAGAGACAGGGGTGCATAGTCTTCCAGAGACAATGATTCATTCGTGATGACTGCCTGCGGATGCATATCAACCAGCCGCATCGCGTCATGGCTGCCCACAATTTCGACTGCGGCTTCGAAGGCCTCTTGCAGCAGGGGGCGGCGGGAGTTGATCCCATGGCTGTCGGTGGCCAGGAAATGAACCAGACGGTGTTCGAGCAAAACGCGGCAAAGGGTGGCGATTTCCGGCCCAAGCCGCCCAAGCAGGCTTGCCGCGGTGATCTGGACTGCCACTCCCATTTCGACCCAGGCATGCAACCGCGCGGGATCGCGTAAAATGTAGGAATAGCGTTCGGGGTGGGCCAGAACAAGCTCATGACCCGACTGGCGAAACCTCCACAGATAGTCCTCGATTCCTTGAGGCAAAAACGTGCCGGGCAGCTCAAGCAACACCCATGAGCCGCCGTTCAAGGTTGCCAGACGCCCGTCTGCGAGTCCGGCTTCCAGATCCGCGTCCAGGCTGAGTTCGCTTCCGGCCCAGATCTCAAACGGAATGGCTTCGGCCTGTAGCCGCGAGCGAAGCGCATGCACCGCTTCGGCAATATCGTCCCTCTGGTTAGGCCAGATCATCGGATGCCAATGAGGCGTGCAGATTGCCCCCCGTATCCCGTCGGCCACGGCCATGCGAGCCATGGCCAGCGACTCGTTCATGGAGCCGGGTCCGTCGTCCAGTCCGGGGAGCAGGTGGCAATGGATATCAATCATGGTCTCTGCTCCATCAGCGCATTGTAAAACGTCTGAATCATAGAATTGTTCAAAGTGGAGAGCGCGTTCATCGTAATCAACGAACATCCACAGCGCAAGACGCCAGAATGTTCATCCTTCATACTCATGTATGCTTGAAAATCCATTGTCGGAGTTGGACATGGCAGATCTTTCATCAAAAATTTCCACTACGACACGAGTTGCAGAACTTGCGGCGATTGTCGGAGCCATGCTCCTGGCTCACGTGCTCCATCCGACGGGAGATCCTTCGAGCCTGGCAATCAGCGCACTGGTGGGGGCCATCATATACTCCTTCGCTGCGGAGTTGACCGGCGCCTACGGAGAATTGCGCCTGCGGCCCTTCATCATCGAGGCTCGCCGCGTTCTTGGCGCCTGGACTCTGACCTTCCTGTGTCTGGTGCTCATGTCCTGGGTGGTCAAATACACAGCCATCTTCTCAAGGCTGCAGATCGGCCTCTGGGCCGTGATTGGCGCGACCATGCTCCTTGCTTCCCGCTGGGGCATCCGCAAACTGCTCTGCATCTATCGCCGCCAGGGCAAGAATCAGCGGCAGGCCGTGCTTATCGGCGCTGGAAATCTGGCTCAGCAGTGGGTCCAGACCGTAAACACCTATCCCGAACTGGGGCTCATGCCCACAGCCGCCTTTGACGACGATCCGGCAAAAATCGGCGGCACGTGTCAAGGCGTCCCGGTTCTCGACCACTGCGACCGGGCTTTGCAATATGTCAACCAGCACCGTATTCCCATGGTCTTCATTGCCCTGCCCATGCATGCCGAAAAGCGCCTGCACCATATCCTGAATCAGTTTCTGAACAGCCCGGCCAATCTTTACATAATTCCCGACATCTTCACCTTTCAACTCGCGAACTTGAACGCCTTCCAGGTCGGCAACACGCCCATCATCGCCCTGTCCGCCTCCTCCCGGTCGACCCGCAAGGAGTTCCTCAAACGAACCGAAGACCTGCTTTTTGGCCTCGTTGCTCTGCTGTTCGCAAGTCCGCTCATGCTCTGCATCGCCCTTTGCATCAAGCTTGATTCGCGAGGTCCCGTGTTTTTCCGGCAATGGCGTTATGGCCTGGGCGGAGAACAGATCAAGGTCTGGAAATTCCGGACCATGTCCGTGACCGAGGATGGACACAATTTCCAGCAGGCAACACAGAACGACCACCGAGTCACACGACTGGGCGCCCTGCTCCGCCGCACCTCACTGGATGAACTGCCGCAGCTTTTCAACGTCCTGGAAGGCACCATGAGCCTGGTCGGTCCAAGACCTCATGCCGTGGCCCATGATGAACAATTCCGAACGGTTTTGCCCGGGTACATGTGGCGTCTCAAAATCAAGCCGGGCATCACGGGATGGGCCCAGGTCAACGGCTGGCGCGGCGAAACGGACACTGTGGGAAAAATGCAGAATCGAGTTCAGCACGACCTCTTCTATATCGAAAACTGGTCTCTCACGCTCGACATCAAAATACTGTGGCTGACCATTTGGCGGGGATTCATGCATGAAAATGCGTACTAGCAGGCCGCCCCAAAACAGCGATCTGCTGCGTCAGCGAAAAAATACAGACCGCTTATGTATGCGCAATACACTGCGCGTCCTGGATTTTCCCGCTTCCTTGCAGCTCACCATTTTTGAACGGCCTGCGAATTTTTGATTTTTCAATAGGCAGCTAAAGCCCCTTGCTCAATATAGATTGAACAGCATTGCGCAGTAATGTCCTCGCGGTCCACCTCACCAGGCCTCAAACACTTTTTGGAAATTCATTTTGAAAAAAACATGTGCGGCATAGCAGCAATCTACGCGTACCTCCAGCCAAGCCCGCCGATTGATCGAGACGAGTTGCTGCGCATGCGTGATGCCATGGAAAAGCGCGGACCTGATGGGGCTGGCCTGTGGGTGTCGCAGCAGACCAACATCGGACTCGCACATCGCCGTCTGTCCATCATCGACCTCTCGCATGCCGGCGACCAACCCATGTCCACGCCAGACGGCAGGCTGCGCATCGTCTTCAACGGCGAAATCTACAACTACCGAAAATTACGCGATCAACTCAAAGCGAAAGGGCATCTGTTCCGCTCCGACTCGGATACCGAAGTCCTGCTCCATGCCTGGCGCGAATACGGACAAAAAATGGTCCACCACCTGCGGGGCATGTTCGCCTTTGTCATTGTGGATGAAGATCGCCGGGGCCTGTTTCTCGCCCGTGACCATTTCGGGATCAAGCCGCTCTACTACCATGATGACGGCAAGACTTTCCGAGCCGCCTCTCAGGTCAAGGCCATGCTGGCGGGCGGCGGCATCCAAATGAGGCCCGAACCGGCAGGGCATGTCGGCTTCCATCTGATGGGCTGCGTGCCCGAGCCGTACACCCTTTACCGCAACCTCTTCGCTCTGCCCGCCGGGCACACCCTCTGGGTGGACTCGTGCGGCCCCAGGACTCCGCACAGGTATTTTAACATCACGGACGAACTGGAAGAGGCCACTGCAACACGCATCCGGCAACCGTTTACAGAGACACTCAAGGATGCGCTTTACGACTCCGTCCGCCACCATCTCATCGCGGATGTGCCCGTGGGGGTCTTCCTTTCCTCCGGACTAGACTCGTCTACGCTGACCGCAATAGCCACCGAGGTCATGGCCCCCGCTAGCCTGAAGGGGGAGGACTTGGGAAGAGTGCCCCTCCAAGCCATCACCCTCGGCTTCTTAGAATATGAAAACACGCCGGCCGACGAAGTGCCCTTGGCGCGCATGCTCGCGAAGCGTTACGGTTGCGCCCACCATGTGGGCCGCATCACCCAGGAAGACTTTGCCGCGAATCTCTCCGCCATCCTGAGCGCCATGGACCAGCCAAGCATCGATGGCGTCAACACCTGGTTCGTCGCTCGCGAGGCCAGACGCGCCGGGTTGAAGGTGGTGCTCTCGGGCCTGGGCGGCGATGAACTGCTCGGGGGCTATCCAAGCTTCCGGCAGATACCAAAGCTCGTATCCCGCATCCGCCCCCTTGCCCTGATTCCCGGTCTCGGCATGGCGCTGCGCTTCATCTCCGCCCCGCTTCTGAGGCATTTCACCTCGCCCAAATACGCCGGACTTTTCGAGTACGGCGGCAGCTACGGCGGGGCCTATCTGCTGCGGCGCGGACTGTTCATGCCTTGGGAACTGCCCCGATTCATGGACGGCGAATTCGTGCGCGAAGGCTGGTCCACCCTGCAACCCGTGCTGCGCCTGGACGAATGGACCTCACGCGTGAAATCTCCCCACGCCAAGGTCATGACCATGGAGATGGGCTGCTACATGCGCAACATGCTGCTGCGGGATTCCGATTGGGCGGGCATGGCTCATTCGCTGGAAATTCGAGTGCCGATGGTGGACATCAGCCTGTTTCGCGCGCTTGCGCCGTATCTGGTCAATGAAATCCCGCACGCCAAGCGTGATCTGGCCGACCTTCCGAAAAGATTTCTGCCTGATGAGATCACACGCCGCCCCAAGACCGGCTTCTCCATCCCGGTCCGTGACTGGATGACGGCACACGCCAAAATCACAGGACAGCGCGGGCTCAGAGGATGGGCCGGATACGTCATCAAGTCAGACCAGAAGCAAGGGCATTCCTGCGAAAACGAGCCGCAGGGCGAAAAGTTTCCAGCGATGCCGCCAAACTCGGAACCGGCGACCGCCAAAGGAAAGACCGTACTCGCTCTCATGTCGGATGCGTACGGCGGTCGCGGCGGCATCGCCAAGTTCAATCGTGACCTCCTGTGGGCATTGTGCGCCGCTCCTACGGTGCAGGAGATCATTGCCGTGCCTCGTCTCCTGCAAAACACGCCGGAGGCGCTGCCGAACAAGCTGCGTTGGATCACTGCGGGACTGGGAGGTAAAATCCGCTACGCGCGAGCAATCTTGGGTGTCTTGCGGGGCAGCGCAAAGGCGGATGTGGTCCTCTGCGGCCATGTCAATCTCCTGCCGCTGGCCTGGCTGGCGGCTCGCGCCAAGCACGCGTCCCTCTGGTGCGTCATCCATGGCACCGATGCGTGGCAGCCCAGCAAGAGCGCCCTGGTCAACCGTCTGCTGCGCAAGGTCGACGGCGTCATCGCCGTCAGCGACACGACCCGAAAACGTTTCAGCGCCTGGTCCGGGGTGCCCGAAGAAAATATTCACATTCTGCCGAATTGCTACGATCCGGCGCTGTTTTATCCGGCATCGCAAAATGAACTGCTCGTGAACCGCTACAATCTGCGTGACCAAGATGTCCTGCTCACAGTCGGACGGCTCTCAAGCAGCGAACGATGCAAAGGCTTCGACGAGGTGATTGAGCTCCTGCCCGAATTGTCGCGCGAAAATTCCCGCATAGTCTATCTGGTGGTTGGCGAAGGAGACGATCGGCCAAGGCTGGAAGAAAAAGCCCGCGCCCTTGGCGTCACCGACAAGGTGATCTTTGCAGGCTATGTGGAAGAAGCGGAAAAAGCGGACCATTACCGTCTGGCCGACGTCTTTGTCATGCCCAGCCGAGGCGAAGGCTTCGGCATCGTCTTCTTGGAAGCCTTGGCCTGCGGTGTGCCGGTCATCGGCAGCGAACTTGACGGTTCCCGCGAGGCGTTGGCGGATGGCCGTCTTGGCCTGCTCGTGGACCCGACGAAGCCAGATGAAATTCGTGAGGCCATTCGGAGCGCACTGCAGGCAGGCAGGGGCAACCAACCGGAAGGGCTTATGGAATTTTCCCTGTGCGGGTTCAAGGAAAAGGCTTGGAAGATTTTGGACAGGGCGACACAGGCATGAGTCCCGACAGCAAATCCATCATCCTGCGTCTGCGCAGTGGTTTGGGCGCCCACGGCTTCAGCCAGGCGGTCAACCTCTTCATTCGCTTGGCTGAAGTGCCCCTGTTTCTGACGTTCTGGGGTGCGCAGCACTACGGCGAATGGCTCATGGTCGCAGCCATTCCCTCCTACCTCGCCATGGCGGATGGCGGGTTCACCGGCTGCACCCAGCGCGAAATGACCATGCGCATGGGAGCGGGGGACCGGCAAGGAGCAAAGGCGGCTTTTCAAAGCACGTGGATCTTGCTGCTCATCCTGTCCATCGCCATCATGGGCTTGGCGACCGTAGCCGCTGTTTTGCTGCCGCTCGACGAGTGGTTCAAGCTCAAGAGCATGCCGGGCGATACACTTCCCACCGTGATCCTGTTGCTCACCACCCACATCCTTGTGGGCTTCCAATGCGGGCTCATCTATGGCGGCTATTCCTGCGTGGGACGCTACGCAAGGGGCACCTTGCTGACCGCGGTGATGTACCTGTTCGATTTTCTCGGACTGGCGCTTGCGATTTTTCTTGGCGGCGGGCCTGTCGAAGCGGCGACGGGTTTTCTGATCGGACGCCTGGCAGGACTTGTGATTTTCCTCATCGATCTGCCGAAAGTCGCGCCATGGTTGCGTTTTGGATGGACGCATGCATCCAGGACCCAAGTCTCTCGACTGCTGCGTCCTTCTCTGGCCTCCATGGCGTTTCCGCTGGGTGAGGCATTGAACACCCAAGGCATGCGCCTCGTCGTGGGCTTGGTGCTGGGTCCTGTGGCGGTCGCGTCGTTCTCCAGCATCCGCACCCTCTGCCGCAGCGCCATGAAGCCCATTGCTGTCATCGCCCACCTCATCGAACCGGAAATGGCCCTCGCCTTCGGTGCCAGCAACAACGGCCTCGTACGCAAGCTATTCACCCGAGCCAGTCAGATCACAATCTGGGCTGCCCTGCCTGCCTGCATAATTCTCTGGTTCATCGGCGAACCGCTGCTTGACCTGTGGACACGAAGCCAAATCACCATGGATGTTCCCCTCTTCGGATTTCTCCTGCTGGCCTCGGCAACCAACAGCCTGTGGTTCACGGCCCTCATGGTGCCTTATGCAACCAACAGACATGGCCGAGTGGCCCTTATTTTTCTGGGGGCAAATGGGTGCATGCTGCTGATAGCAACCATCTTAATGCCCTTCTCCAATCTGTCAGGCTCCGGTGTAGCCGTGCTGGCTGCCGAACTGGCAATGGCAGCATGCGTGCTGCCTATGGCATTCCAATTGAGTAAAGAAACTGCCCATGAATGGTTCATGCAAGTCATCAAGCCACCAGTCACTATAATTACGTCATTGTGGCAAAATGCGAATTCGCGCTCGTAAAATATCCAATGTGCACCAGTTTACATATACTTTATCTTGGCCAATCAGGTGGAACGTCTCTTGACAGAGCTAACGCTTTGCGTCGCCTTGGACATAAAATAAATTTGATCGATCCACATGCATTTTTGCCACACATAGGCATCGCTGGCCGCATCGTGGCAAAATTGATCTATGAATTTGGGGGGGATGTTTTTGAGTCTTATATTTTGAACAAAATACACAAAATACTAAAAGGGAAAAAATTCGACATCATCTGGATAAATAGTGGAGAATTATTCGGACCTGCAACAATTCGTTCCTTAAAAGCATTTGCACCCTGCATTCTGAATTACAATAATGACGACCCTTTCGGTATATATGGAACTACACGATTTTCGCTCTATAGGCGGGCAATTCCTGAATACGACATGTTGGTTGTCATGAGGGCAAGCAACGTGAATGAGGCAATAGAGCTAAATGCTCGAAAAACATATCGCGCTCTCTTTGCAGCAGACGAAGTGAATCACAAGCCTCTGGTCCTCACCAACCAAGATCGAATTAAATGGAGCAATTCTGTGATCTTTGTTGGAACGTGGATGCCTGAACGGGGACACTTCATGAGACGCTTGGTCGAACTCGGCATTCCTCTCAAAATCTATGGCGCTCGTTGGCAGAAAGCACCGGAGTGGGCGTCCCTAAAAGCGGTATGGGGGGGACCGGAACTTATTGGCTCAGATTATGTCAAGGCTATCCAATGCGCAAAAGTCTGCCTCGGTATGCTTTCGAAAGGAAATCGAGATCTGCACACAACACGGTCAGCCGAAATTCCTTATATAGGCAGCGTTCTTTGCGCTGAGCGAACCATCGAGCATGAATTGCTGTACGTAGAAAACCAAGAAGCCGTTTTTTGGGACAGTCCAGAAGAATGTGCTGATAAATGCGCCTGGCTTTTGAACGACCCTGACTTGCGCAAACGTATTGCCAAGGCTGGTCGTCAAAGGTGTATTAAAAATGGTATGTTAAATGAAGTTGTGGCCAAAAAAATTCTTAATGTAGTTATATCGAGATTATCAAAATAAATTACCACTTCGTAAAAAATATTTATCAATGAAAAAAAAAATTAATATAATCTTACTATTTGCTTCAATCGTTTTACTTAGCATATTTAACGAAAACGAAAATATTTTCATTTTAACTGCTTTTATTGGAAGTATTATTGGAGTTTACTACATATTGATTTTTATAAGGCAACCCAACTTAATTCGCTTCGCAAACATAATGGCTGTGAGCCTTTTGCTAGGCTATGCCTTGAGCACAACAGTCTATGTCGGCGGCAGGTTATTATCCGACCAAAATATGGACTTAACATCCAACTTTTTTGGATTGGGTTATTACCAATCTGACCTCTCTATAGCCTTGTTACTCGTGTATCTCACATGCATCATCCTCTTTTTTTTAGCCCGCCTAGAAAAACCAATTTTTAACCAACAGCATAGGACCAACATTTTTGCCTCATCTAGATCACGACTGCTGATTTGGGTCGGAATGAGTATGGTATTTTGTGCCTTCGCTTTGGGCGATATTGGCTATATGGGCGTCCAATTAGACGAGTCCCTCAATATTTCACCCTTTGGGGCAGTTACCTTCTTGCTGGCACCCATCCTCATGCCGCTTACTGCTTTAAGTTTCTTCGAAGAGACTTCGGTTAACCGACGCATATTACTATCTCTAACATTTGTTTTTTTTCTAGTTGTGCTATTTCCACTAGGACGACGTGTCTTACTTTCTTCTTTTTTACTTTTACTTATTTCATTCGTTGTTTCAGAAAAAAATATACAAAAATTTTCATTAATAAAATGGACAGGATCAGCATTTACTGCAACGTTGACCATACTAATTTGTTATCTTGCATTTCAGTTTTTTTTCGCTCTACGAACTTCTGTAGATTATTTAGGACAAGAAACAACTTTTTTAACACTACTGAGTAATACTTTCAATTTACTTCAATTTGAATACAGCGATATTGAATTTAGACTCGCTGACAATATCCGGGAACGTCCCTTTATTCTATCCTATCTTGCTGCTTTTATATGCGCCCAATCGACATATCCTCCTCTGTATGGGGAAGAATTAATATATGCCATCAAAATCGCCATACCTTCCCTTTTTTTCCCCTCGAAAACTCTTTTGTTGCCAGGATCTCCCGAAGAATTTGTTCATCCAGCCTTCGGATTTTATATTTTTGACGGACCTAATACCATTATTACCGCAGGTTTAAATGATTTTGGTCTTATTGGGATACTGATTTATCCAATCATTCTTGCAACAATATACATTGCGATACGGCGTTTTTTGCAGGACCGCCTTCCTCAATTCATCTATTATCTTGTGATGTTCAGGCTCATTTATCAAATTTTCTACATTGAGCAGTCACTTGCTGGGATGATTACAGTCGGGCTACGTGACTTAGCCATAATCACATCTATTTACTATTTTATTTGGAAACTTCCAAGCATATTGAAAAATTCCTATAAATATCGATATTGAAATAAGTTATGCATAATCACTACCGCAATCGAATATATAGTAACTATGTCAATGCGCGCAACACTGCTTTGACATCAAAGACTTTAGAAGATTTGATCACTTGTGGTCCGTATTTGGAGCGGCTGATACGACATCATTTTCCTGCTAACCGATCAGCTACAATTATCGATCTGGGCTGTGGGCAAGGCGCAATTATTCATTTTGCACGACTCGCTGGTTATACCAATGTGAGAGGCGTGGACGGCTCGGGTGAACAAATCGAAGCGGCAAAACGACTCGGCATCGACGGTGTGGAATACGGAGATTTACTGGAAACCCTGACAACTTTGCAGGACGCCTCCCACGATTGCATCGTGACCTTCGACGTCATCGAGCATTTCACCAAGGATGAGCTTATCACCATTGTGGACGAAATACGCAGAGTGCTGAAACCCAGCGGGCGCTGGATAATCCATGCACCGAATGGCGAATCGCCTTTCGCAGGAAGAATACTTTTTGGAGATTTTACTCACGAACTGGCCTTCACTCGTACTTCCATCGCACAACTGCTGTATTCCTCCGGATTTTCCGATGTGCGATCCTATGAAGACGAACCGATCCCGCATGGCGTGAAGAGCCTTATCCGCTGGACACTCTGGAAATGCATCCGTGGCGGACTGAGACTCTTCCTTGCTGTGGAAACCGGAGATAGCGGACGCGAGGCGATCTTCAGCCAGAATTTTCTGACGGTGGCCTTGAAGTGAACATTCTCCACGTCACCCCCAGCTACTACCCAGCCGTCTATTGGGGCGGACCAATCTTTTCTGTTCATGCATTGAACAATGCCCTGGCCCGGTTGCCGGAGGTTGCGCTCAAAGTGATCACGACAGATGCAGCCGGTCCCAGGCTAGCCGACAGGCTGGATGTCCAAAATCTGGACATGACTCTTTATCCCAATCACGCAGTACTTTTTACACGGCGCAAGGCCGGAGCAAGCATATCGGCAGAGTTGATCCGCAGACTCCCCTCGCTGATACGCTGGGCTGATGTAGTGCATCTCACCGCGACCTACTCTTTCCCGACCCTCCCAACCTTGTTTCTTTGCCGATTGCTGAACAAGCCGGTGGTTTGGTCGCCACGAGGAGCCATTCTGGAAACTTTCGAATGGGCAGGCGTGCAACGCAAGGGGCTGAAACAGTTATGGGAATGGGTTTGTAATGCGCTGAGCCGTCCAGGCCGGATTGCAGCGCATGTGACATCCGGCATTGAAAAGGCTGCATTACAGGCCAGAATACCCAGGGCAAAAACGGTGATCGTGCCCAACGGCGTTGATATCCCGGATATTCTTCTCGACAGCAGACGGCAGTCCACTGGCAAATTCCGCCTGATGTATCTTGGCCGCCTCTCCCCGATAAAAGGAATAGAAAATCTGCTCAAGGCCGTGCGAAAACTCGATCATCCAGACATCTCGCTGACGATATATGGCACAGGCCAAGCGGATTACAAAGGAAGAGTCGAACAGCTTGCCGCAGATCTGGCCTTTCTCGACACCACGGTGACTTTTGCCGGACATGTGGAAGGCGAGGCCAAAATGCAGGCATTTCACTCGGCGGACGTGTGCATCGTGCCCTCTTTCAGTGAAAACTTCTGCATGGTCGCGGCCGAATCATTGGCGCATGGGGTTCCGATTATTGCGAGTCACGGTACTCCGTGGAGCAGAATCGAAGAAAAAGGATGCGGACTGTGGGTGGACAACTGTCCGGAATCTCTGGCCCAGGCAATCATGAAAATCCGCACGATGCCGCTGTCCGAGATGGGACAACGGGGCCGGGTATGGATGGGCGCGGAGTATTCCTGGGACGCGGTAGCGGTCGCAATGCTGGAAGTGTATCGAAAACTGATTTTCCGGAATGTGAAATGACAACACACGCCAATGTAGCCGCCATCATCCTGACCTTTAACGAGGAAAAGCACATCGCGCGTTGCCTGGAAAGCGCCTTACAGGTCGCAACCACTGTGTTCGTGGTGGACTCCTTTTCGACGGATCGGACAGTCGCCATCGCCGAAGGATTCGGTGCGCGGGTTTGGCAACACGAGTTCACGAACCATGCGCAGCAGCTTGCATGGGCCTTGCGAACGCTTCCGATCGACACCGAATGGGTGATGCGGGTGGATGCCGATGAGCTCATAACCTCGAAACTGGCGCGCAATCTCCTGCATGGAGTGATAAATGACCCGCCGGATGTGAATGGTTTTCTGGTTTGCCGCTATGTGCGCTTCATGGGCGGGCTGATACGACACGGAAATTTTCCGCAATGGCACTTACGGGTTTGGCGTCATGGCCAAGCGGAAATCGAGCAGCGCTGGATGGATGAGCACATGGTGCTCAAGACCGGAAAGGCCGAACGTCTGGAGGGAGAGTTCATCGACGACAGCATGAACAGCCTCTCCTGGTGGACGGACAAGCACAACAGCTACGCCTCGCGTGAGGCTATCGACCTGCTGAACAGGAAATATCGTTTCCTTCCCCTTGCGGGGCAGACAGGAGCTCTCAGCAGGCAGGCGCGGCACAAACGCTGGCTGAAGGACAATCTTTACGCCCGCTTGCCGTTGGGACTGCGGGCGCTGATGTATTTTCTCCACCGCATGATTTTTCAGTTTGGATTCCTGGATGGCCGGGCCGGCCTTGCGTTCCATTTCCTGCAGGGGTTCTGGTACCGGTTTCTGGTGGACGCGAAAGTGTGGGAAGTGGAGCGCAGGATGCGCGATGAGAACATCGAGTGTGTCGAGGCGATCCGCAATGTATTGGGAGTGAATCCAACTTGATGCTCATGCCGTTCATATCGCGCCTCGATAAGCTGTATTGGGCCATCTCGTCGAAACGCCTGTCCGCCGCGCTATTCAAGCATCGTGTCCTGGCGGGCGCAGAACACAGGTTCGTGCTCGACCCCGCGTTTCAAACCATCGTCGATATCGGGGCGAACCGGGGTCAGTTCGCATTGGCCGCCCGGCATTGGGCGCCCAATGCCCGCGTGATTTCCTTCGAGCCGTTGTCCGCTCCGGCGCGCATTTTCCGTTCGGTCTTCACCGAGGATGACAAGATCGTTCTGCACGAAGCGGCCATCGGCCCACAGCCGCAGCGATGCCGGATGCATGTCTCGGCACGCGATGATTCGTCCTCGCTGCTGCCCATCTGTGACCTGCAGTCTGAAATTTTTCCGGGAACGGCGGAAGCCTCGACCACTGAGGTGCATGTCGCGCCGCTCGATGCATTCGTGAAGCCTGATGAAATCCGGGGTCCGGCGATGCTGAAGCTGGACGTGCAGGGCTACGAATACGAGGCGCTCTGCGGGTGCGAGTCGCTGCTGCGCCGGTTTGATTTCGTCTATTGCGAGTGCTCCTACGTCGAACTGTACTCCGGCCAGAAACTGGCGGCGGATATCATCACATGGCTGTCAGACAGAGGCTTTCTGCTCAAGGGCATGTTCAATCCCGCCTATGACGCCAAGGGGCAGGCGGTGCAGGCGGATTTTCTCTTTGCGCGAGGCGCGTCTTGATGGAGTACGCACGCTACGAAATGTCCCGACCCAAGGCATGGAGCCGGATGCCCGGCGCACGCAATCGCGTTGAGCGCAAACTCTCCCCATTTCGAGCGCATCGTTGAAACTCCTCCTCTACGGCCTCAACTACTCCCCGGAACTGACGGGCATCGGCAAATATAACGGCGAAATGGCCGCATGGCTTGCCGATCGCGGGCACGATGTGCGGGTCATCACCGCTCCGCCCTATTATCCCGATTGGAAAATCGGCAGGGGATATTCCGCCTGGCGCTACACGCAGGAAACCGTTGCCGGAGTCACCGTGTATCGCTGTCCGCTCTGGATACCCGCGAAACCGTCCGGACCGGCCCGCGTTGCGCACCTGACCAGCTTCGCCTTCTCCAGCCTGCCCGTTCTTTTGCGCCAGCTGTCCTTTAAGCCCGACGTGCTTTGGACTGTCGCCCCGGCATTTTTCTGCGCGCCTGCAGCGCTGGCCTTCTCCCGCTTGCGGGGATGCCCGTGCTGGCTGCATATTCAGGATTATGAACTCGGCGCCGCTTTCGGCCTGGGTCTGCTCAAGGGTAAATGGCTCCAAAACATGGCCGGAACTGCGGAAGGGCTGGTTCTGCGCGGATTTGATCAGGTCTCAAGCATATCGAAGCGCATGCTGGATCTGGCCACGGCCAAAGGCGTGAACACCGGAAAAACCGTCTTCTTCCCGAACTGGGTCGATGTGAACGCCATAAGGCCCATTGACATGCCAAGCCCAATGCGGGCGGAACTGGGCATTTCCCCGCAACGGATAGTGGCGCTCTACTCGGGAAACATGGGGACCAAACAGGGGCTCTCCATCCTCTCGGACGCCGCGCGAATCTGCGCCGAACGTGGAGCGGACATCGATTTTGTCTTCTGCGGCATTGGGGCAGAGCGAACCGGATTGGAAGAGGCCTGCGCCGGGCTTGGCAATGTGCGCTTTTTGGATCTGCAACCTGAAGAGCGGCTGAATCATCTGCTGGGCATGGCGGACATCCATCTGCTGCCGCAACGGGCCGACGCGGCCGATCTGGTCATGCCGTCCAAACTGACCGGCATGCTGGCCAGCGGCCGTCCCGTGGTGACTTCTGCCGGGGAAAGCACGGCACTGGCGGCCGTGGCACGTGGATGCGGAATGGTGGCGGAGCCTGGAAACGCCCCGGCTTTTGCCCAGGCCATCATCGCATTGACGACAGATCAAGCCCTGCGGCACGCCCTCGGCCGATCTGCCAGGAGCTACGCCGAGACCAACTTCGCAAAGGACGCGGTCCTGGCAAGATTCGAGACCCAACTGGCGAGCCTCACCAGATGATATTCAAGAACAAGCGCCTGCTCGTCTCGGCCCTCTTGGTCGCAGTACTTTATCTGGTCTTCAACACTCCGCTCCTGCACTTTCTGACCACCCCGCCCCAAGACAAGGTCATCCACGCGGCCCTGTCCTTCATCCTGGCCCTGCTCTTGAGTTGGAACCTGGACATGAGCCCGATCCGCACCTTTGCGCTGGTCGCCCTCATCGGCGGCCTGGACGAATGGCTCCAGATCTTTCTGCCCGATCGCAGCGCAGACCTGGACGATTTCCTGGCCAACCTGGCCGGAGCGGCCCTGGCTTGAGGCCTGCTCTCTTTTCGCCAAAAACAGGCGCAGTGATTTCGACTCAAGCTGTTCATCTTACGCGGCATCTCCTCCAAATGAAAAACGCCTCCGGCCAGAATGACCGGAGGCGTTTTTGGTGTTTTTTACCGCGTCTACATCTTGCGCCGATCCGCGATCCTGCCCCCGTTGTTTCTCTCGATGGTCCTCGGTTCCACCAGGCGGACCTCGAAGGCCACACCCAGTTCCGTTTGCAGTCGAATGCGCACGTTTTCGACGATGCGCTGGGATATCTTGATGGAGTCCGTGCAGAAGGATTCCGGGGCTTCAAGCAGGATGGTGGCCTGATCCATGTGTCCGATCCGGTCGAGCACGATCTGATAATGCGGGTTGACCAGTCCCGTGCCGGCGATGACCGCCTCGATCTGGGCCGGAAAAATGTTCACGCCGTGGATGATGAGCATGTCGTCGCTGCGTCCTGGAATGCGGGTCATGCGCCGCAGGGTGCGTCCGCAGGCGCACGGGGCGTCGATGAGCGTGGTCAGGTCCCCGGTGCGGAAACGGATCAGGGGAAACGCTTCTTTGGTCAGGGTGGTCAGAACCAGCTCGCCCTTGGCCCCGGCGGGCAGAACTGCGCCGGTTTCCGGGTCCACGATCTCGGCCAGGAAATGATCCTCGTTGATGTGCAGACCGGCCCGCTCCAGGCATTCCCCGGCCACGCCCGTGATTTCGCTCAAGCCGTAGTTGTCCGTAGCCTGGATGCCCAGCCGGGTCTCGATTTCCTGGCGGGTCTCCTCGGTCCAGGGTTCGGACCCGAACAGGCCGAAGCGCAGGCTGAGCGCGGTCTTGTTGATACTGAGCTCATCCAGAGTGTCGGCCAGATGCAGGGCGTAACTCGGGGTGCAGACCAGGGCCGTGGTGCGGTAGTCCTGCATGATGGAAATCTGGCGGCGGGCATCGCCCCCGGAGCTGGGGATGACGGACGCCCCGATCAGCTCCGCGCCGGAGTGGACGCCAAAAGCGCCGGTGAACAGACCGTAATTGAAGGCGATCTGCACGGCGTCGTCCTTGGTCACCCCGCCCGCTGTCAAAATGCGGGCCGCAAGCTCGGACCAGCGGCGCACGTCGCCGGAGGTGTAGCCAACCACCGTGGGCTTGCCCGTGGTGCCGGTGGAGGCCTGCATGCGCACGACATCACGCAATGGCACGGCAAAAAGGCCATACGGATAATTCTGCCGCAGGTCGTCCTTGGTGGTGAACGGCAGACGCTTCACGTCCTCTAAAGACTGCACGTCATAGGGATCGATGCCTAGCTCCGCGAAACGCTTGCGGTACAGAGGCACATTGCGGGCCACGCGATTCAAGGTGGCCTGCAACCGCTCCAGTTGCAAAAGCTCAAGCTCGCAACGCTCCATGCATTCATATTCGCTTTGCCAGTACATCTTATGTCTCTCCTATAACCCCTTAAATTTCGGGATCATGCGCTGGACGCTTGAAAAGGTTCGAGTGCAAGGCGCAAGGCCGAAACGGGGCCGAAGCGTATCCCAATACGTGAGGCCTCGTTTTGGCCGCAGCAACGCAGCAATCGGGCCTTTTCAAGCGTCCAGCTCGCGGCCTAGGTAGGCCCGTTGGACATCCCGGTTGGCCAGCAGTTCGTCGGCCGTGCCCTGCAGGATGACCCGCCCATTCTCCAGCACGTAGCCCCGGTCGGCAATCTTGAGCGCACTGCGGGCGTTCTGTTCCACCAGAAGCACGGTCAGGCCGAGGCGGTCCCGCAGTTCCACGATATGCCGGAAAATATCCTTGACTACCAGCGGGGCCAGTCCCATGCCCGGCTCGTCCAGCAGAAGAAGCCGGGGCCTGGCCATGAGCGCCCGGCCGATGGCCAGCATCTGCTGCTCCCCGCCGGACAAGGTCCCTGCGGCCTGGGTGCGACGTTCGCGCAGCACCGGGAACATGGTGAATATGGTCTCCAAATCCTCGGCGATGCCTGCCCGCTGCCGAAACCTTGATCGAGTGTAGGCCCCGAGGCGCAGGTTGTCTTCCACGGAAAGGGGGCTGAAGACCAGCCGTCCCTCGGGCACATGGGAGATGCCGGCGCGCACGATCTGCTCCGGGCTGCGATGCACCAGATCCGTGTCCTCGAAAAGAATGCTGCCCTGACCGGGCCGGATCAAACCGGAGATGGTGCAGAGCATGGTCGTCTTGCCCGCGCCGTTGCCGCCAATCAGGGCCACGATCTCGCCCTTGCGGACGTGCAGGGTGGCTCTGCGCACGGCGTGAATGCGGCCGTAAAAGACATCCATGTTCTTGAGCGCAAGAAGTGTCGGCTGCATGATCAATCCTCGTCCCCGCCCAGGTAGGCCGCGATGACCTTGGGGTCTTTCTGGACCTGGGCCGGCGTGCCCCGGCTGATGGTTTGCCCGAAACACAGAACCAGAATGGAATCGCTGATCCTCATGACCAGCTCCATGTCGTGTTCGACCAGAATGACCGACAGTTTGTACGTGTCCCGGATGCGCACGATCAGATCCGCCAGGACCTGGGTTTCGGCAATATTGAGGCCCGCCGCGGGTTCATCCAGAAGAAGGAGCCTAGGTCTGGCCGCTAGAGCCCGCGCCAGTTCCAGCAGGCGCTGTTTGCCGAAGGGGAGATCCTTGGCCGTGGCCTCGGCCAGCTCGGACATGCCCACAAAATCAAGGGCGACCAGGGCTTCGCGGCGAATCTCGTCCTCCAGCCGCCTGGATCTTGGGGTGCGCAGCAGGCTGTGCCAAGCCGGGATGGCAAGGCGCCCATGGCAGCCCATGGTCACGTTTTCCAGCACGGTCATGTTCGAGAAAATTTCCAGATTCTGAAAGGTGCGGACCATGCCCCGCTCGGCGCGCTTGTGCGGTGGCATGCTCGTGATGCTCTGCCCTTCAAAGGCCAGGGAGCCGTGGCTCGGCGGGACCATGCCGGAGATGACGTTCAGGAGCGTGGTCTTGCCCGCCCCGTTGGGACCGATGATGGCCGTGACCTCACCCGTCGCAGCCTCGAAATGCACATCGGCCAGCGCCTGCACGCCACCGAAGCGCACGGACACGCCGCTCGTAGTCAAAATGGAACTAGCCATTCGCGCCCCCCGAAATGCGTCTTCGGCTCCACGCCCACAGCCTGTTCCAGCCTCCGGCCATGCCCTCGGGCATGAACATCATGCACAGGATCAAAATGGCCCCAAAGAGCACGACCTCAATGTTCTCGAACGCGCGCAGGAATTCGGGCAGCACGGTGACGAAAAAAGCGCCGATAATGGCTCCGGGCACACTGACCATCCCACCGAGAACGACCATGACGATGAGCTCGACCGAAAACATGAAGCCAAACGACGACGGCGCGATGAAGGTCAGATAATGGGCGTAGAGCACCCCGGCTGTAGCCGAAAACGCAGCCGAAAGCACAAAGACGAAGAGCTTGTAGCGGGCGATGTCCACGCCCATGGCCTGGGCCGCCTTCTCTGAGGTGTGCAGGGCACGCAGGGCCCGGCCGACACGGCAGTGCAGCAGGTTGAAGGCCAGCCAGACGATGAGACACAGGATCACGGCCACGACCCGGTACAGTGTCAGGTCCTTGCTCAGCTCCCATCCGAAGAGGGTCAGACGGGGAATGCCGACAAATCCCGAGGGGCCACCGGTGATTTCCACAGTCTCGGTGAAGAGGATGGACAAGATGATGCCGAATCCGAGCGTCGCCATGGCCAGGTAATGCCCCTTGAGCTTCAGCGACGGCAACCCGACCAGCACGCTGACCGCCACGGTCAGCGCCACGCCCGAGAGCATGGACAGCCCGACCGACAGCCCGACGGTGGTGCTCAGATAGGCGCTGGTGTAGGCGGCCAGGCCGTAGAAACCGGCATGCCCGAGGGAGATCTGCCCCGCATGTCCGACCAGCAGGCACAGGCCCACGGCATTCATGGCGTGCAGGCAGCCCAGAATGAGAATGGTCAGATAATAGTTGTTCGGGAGCAGCGTCGGGGCGAGCATGAGCAGCACGAAAAAACCGGCCAGCCAGATCATATCCTTGCGGTAGGCCACATTACACCCGTTTGGAGTCTTTTCGGCCAAAAAGGCCCGAAGGTTTGACGAACAAGAGAATCAGCAGAATGACGAAGGCAAGGGCATCCTTGTAAGCCGAGGACACAAACCCCGCGCCCAGCGATTCGAGCACCCCGAGGATGATGCCGCCGGCCGCGGCCCCGAAAGGATTGCCAAGGCCGCCCAGGATGCAGGCCGCAAAACCTTTGAGACCCAGCATGATGCCGACATCATAGGAGGTCATGGTGATAGGCGCAAGGATGACCCCGCCCACGGCCCCGACCAGCGCGGAAATCATGAAGGACAACAGGACCATGCGTTGCACGCCGATGCCGACCAGGGACGCGGCCTTGGAGTCGAAAGAGCAGGCCAGCATGGCCTTGCCGTGGATGGTCCCGGAAAAGAAAAGTTTCAGACCGCCAAGCAGCAGCAGGCTGATGACCAAAACCCAGATGGCCTGCGGCATGATGGCCGCACCGAGAAACATGATGGGCTGGTTGCCGGAGAAGGGTTCCAGAACATGCGTGTCCTTGCCCCACAGCAGCATAGCCAGACCGCGAATGAGGATGGAAACGCCGATGGTGATTATGATCAAGTTAATGGCCGGACAGTCCCGCACGGGGCGGATGGCCAGCCTCTCGACCAGCGCGCCGACCATGGTCGCGCCAAGGACGGCCAGCACCACGGCCGCAGGCTCGCCCAGTCCCAGGGCGTGCATGAAATAGACGCTCATCATCCCGCCGAGCATGACAAATTCGCCCTGAGCAAAGTTGATCACGCCGGTGGTGTTGAAGATGATGGTGAAGCCCAGCGCCGTCAGCCCATAGGTGCTGCCCAGCGTCAGTCCGGTGATGAGGTATTGCAGCAGGCTAGATGGATCCATTTTCTCACATGAAAAAGGCCGACGGGCAGGATGCTCCGTCGGCCTTCTTTGTTAACGACCGTGTTACTGTGTGACCTTCCACGCGCCTTTTTCGATGGTGACCATGATGAACGCGGTCTCATCAAGGCCGTTATGATTGTCCGCAGAATAGGTGTACACGCCGGAGGTGCCCGCAAAGGCGGAGATTTTTTCCAGGTTGTCGCGAATATCGGCAGGCTTGGAGGAGCCGCCCTTGGCGACGGCCTCCATCACCAGAGTGAAGGCGTCGTGCGCATATCCGCCAAAAGACGAGACCGGAGCGTTGAAGGTCTTGGTGTAATTGGCCACGTATGCTTCAAGCACCGGCTTTTGGGGATGATCGGCAGGAACCTGATCGACGGCCACCAAACGGCCGGCAGGAAGGATCAAGCCTTCGGCCGCGTCTCCGGCCAGCTCGATGAACTTGTTCGAGGCAACGCCGTGGCTCATGTACAAGGGGATGGTCAAGCCCAGCTGAGTCCGGTTGCGGGCGACTACGGCCGGACCGGGGTTTGTGCCCCAGCAGATTATGGCGTCGGGGGATGTGCCCTTGATCTTGGTCAACTGGGCGGTCATGTCCGTGTCCTTGGGGCCGTACACTTCATCAGCCACAAGCTCGAAGCCCTGCGCGGGGATGAGCTCCTTCAAGACGCCACGCCCGGCCTGCCCATAGCCATCGGACACGGTCAAAACAGCGATCTTGGCGTAGCCTTTTGCCTTTGCGTCCAGGAGGATCCTGGTCACAGCGTGGCGGTCCAGCTGCGGGGTGTTGAAAATCCAGGGATCAACGGGGCGCACGATCTTTTCGGCGGCGGCGCAGGAGACCAGGGGCACCTCGGCGGAAGAGAAAAACTTGGTGATGGCCAGGGTGTTGCCGGAGATGCTGGGTCCGATGACCACGGACACCTGGTCCTGATCGAGAAGCTTCTTGGCGGCCATGACGCACTTGTTCACATCGGACTCGTCATCGTACACAATGACTTCGACCTTCTGGCCTCCGATTCCACCGGCCGCGTTGACCTGATCCTGGAGCATGAGCAGCGTGTTCTTTTCGGGTTCTCCCAAAAAGGATGCCGGACCGGTCACGGAAAGGACGGCGCCAATCTTGAGGACGTCGGCTCCGAATGCCTGGCCGCAGATCAAAAAGGACAACAGCAGGACGACGATCCAACGTGCCGCTTTCATGGAAACCTCCGAAAAAAATGTGTTGACGAACTCGAAACCCACTAGAAAGCAGGCCTATTTGACCGATTATCGATATCTCGATCTCACCTTACTGTCAATTGACGGTGGTAAGGTGTGGGGTAGCACCCCCCCGATCTGCAGCAGATTTCTTCATAGGTCCTATAAGTCCCATAATTCCCATAGGACCAACCCTCCCCCATCGCCCAAAAATCAAAAAGCCCGCCATGATGGTGCATGACGGGCTTTAGTGACTGAATCGAGTTCGAAATCGACTAGATCTTGTTCGAGGCCACGGTGAGCCTGGAAATCTTTCTGGCTGCGGTACGCCAGTGAACGACCTTCTTGCTCGCAGCCGTGTCCAGAATGGAGGTGACGTTCTTGAGGGCAATGGCCACTGCATCGTTGTCCTTGGACTCGACGGCGGCGTGCAATGCTTTAGTAGCGTTCTTCACCCGGGTCTTCATCATTCTGTTGCGCTCACGGGCCTTCAGGCTCTGGCGGTGTCTCTTCAGGGCAGACTTGTGATTGGCCAAAATATAACTCCTTCTCAAATTAAACGCGTGTTTCTGTCAGCATCAAGATGCCTCTGCAATCCGGCGTCATTAGCCGAAGCCGTCGAGTCCTGTCAAGCCTAGACCTGGAATTTTCCAAAATCAGCTACCTGACCCAGGGTGGTGACCAGGCGGTAGAGCAGATTCAAGCGATTGGTTCGCAAGGCCTGATCATCGCACATGACCATCACTCCGTCGAAAAAACCGTCCACGGCGGGGCGCAGTATCCGCAAGCGTGACAGCATCTGCGGATAGTCCCCGGCCACTGCGAGGTCGGCCCAGACGGGCTCTATCTGCCGCAGAGTCGCCCAAAAAGCCTTTTCCGCGTCGGTTTCCAGCAGCTCTTCGCGCACCGTGCCGGAAAGCTCCTGTCCAGCCTGCTTGCGGATGATGTTGGCGGCACGTTTGAAGGTCAGCACCGAGGCCTCGAAATCCTCCTCGCGGCTGAAATCGGCCAAGGCGCGAACCCGGCACCAAGTTTCGTAGATGTCCGCAAAACCGGGCGCCATGGCGGCCTCCAGAACCAGAGTCTCGATGCCATGAGCATTCCAGTAGGCACGCAGGCGCTGGCCGAAGAAATCCATGAGCTTGTCCAGAGCCTCATTTGGAGACAGCTTCCAGTTAACGCCCACATATCCGATCTGAGCCTCGCGCAGCAAGGAGGCGATATCAACTTTCAGCCCCAGCTCCAGGATGATGCGGCACACGCCAAGAGTGCAGCGACGCAGCGCATAGGGGTCGGCCGCGCCCGTGGGCATCATGCCAAGGCCAAAACAGCCGGTGAGGTTGTCGAGTTTGTCGGCCAATGACAGAATGGCCCCGGCCATGGTCGCGGGCAGTGGAGAATCCTGACCAGCGGGCAGATACTGCTCGTAGAGAGCCTGGGCCACGGCTTCTCTCTCCCCTTTGCGCCGGGCGTAGATGCCGCCCATCTTGCCTTGCAGATCGTCGAACTCGTAGACCATCTCCGAAACGAGGTCGGCCTTGGACAGGCGTCCGGCACGGGCCATGTCCGCGGAAAGTTCCGGAGCGACATGCGCCGCGATGGAGGCGGCCAGCTTTTCAAGCCTGCGGGTCTTGTCGCCCATGGTGCCAAGCGGACCGATGAAGATGACCTTGTCCAACTTGTCAAGCCAGTGGTCAAAGGTCGCGGCACAATCGGCCTCCCAGAAAAAACGGGCGTCTTCCAGGCGGGCGCGGAGCACCCTCTCCCATCCCTTGCGGACCAGGGCGGGCTCACGGGACTCGATGTTGGCCGCGGTCAGAAAATACGGCAGCAGTTTGCCTTCCGGGCCGCGCAGGCCAAAACTCTTCTGATGGGTTTCCATGCTGGTCAGCAGGACTTCGGCCGGAAGCTCAAGAAACTTTTCGTGAAATCCGCCCAGCATGGCGCGGGGGCTTTCGACCAGATTGGCGACCTGATCGAGCAGGGACTCGGACCACTCCACGCTCCCGCCCACTTCAGCGGCCAGACGATCGCCCTCGACCCGAATGGCGGCCTTGCGGTCGGCCGTATCGAGAATGACCCGTCCCTGATCGTGCAAAATCGGGGCATACGCATCGGCGTGCGGCACCGCGAAGGGTCCCGGTCCCATGACCCGGTGTCCGCGCGTCTCGTTTGCGGCCGTCAGGCCGGCAAAAACAAAAGGCACGACCTGATCGTCCAGCATGGCCATAAGCCAGCGCACGGGACGACCGAAAGTACATTCCTTGCCCATCCACTGCATTTTCTTGGGGAAAGTCAAACCCGGCAGGATGACCACGCAAGTTTCGGCCAGGATCTCTGCGGCGCTACGCCCGCCAACGGTTTTCTTCAGGGCCAGATATTCGCCCTTGTCCGTCTTCTCCACATAGACCTGCTCGAAATCCACGTTCTGGGATTTCGCGAACCCAAGACCCGCCTTGGTCGGCTTGCCCTCGGCGTCGAGCGCGATGCGCACCGGAGGGCCGGACACGACAATCTCTTCCGTCTTCTGCACTGCGGCGAGGCCAGTGATGTCAACCACCAGCCGCCTCGGGGTTGAAGCAGTGGTCACGCCGGCATACTCAAGGCCGGCTTCGGAGAGCAGCGCTGAAAAACGTTCCCGCAGCTCCCGGTCCAGGAGTGGCAGAAAACGCGCCGGCATTTCCTCCACGCCGATTTCAAAAACAAAATGGCTCATAGTAAAAACTCCGTATGCAAAACCCTGAAACGGGGACGGTTAGGATGCCAGGAGCGGATGCCCCATCGCCTCGCGCTGTTCCACGTAGAGCCGGGCCACGGCCGAGGCCAGGGTCCGGACACGGGCGATGTACTTGGCCCGCTCGGTGATGGAAATCGCTCCGCGCGCGTCCAGCAGATTGAAGGTGTGGGAGCATTTCAGACAGAAATCATAGGCCGGCCAAGGCAGGCCAGCCTCGCACAGCTTTGCGCACTCGGCCTCGCAGGAGTTGAAAAATCCGAGCAGCATGTCCTGGTCGGAGTGATCGAAATTGTACTTGGAATGCTCGACCTCGGCCTGGTGATAGACTTGGCCGTAGGTCACGTGGTCGTTCCAGGCCAGATCGTACACCGATTCCTTCTCCTGCAGGTACATGCACAGCCGCTCCACTCCGTAGGTGATCTCGCAGCTGATGGGCTCCAGGTTGATGCCGCCGACCTGCTGGAAATAGGTGAACTGCGTCACCTCCATTCCATTGAGCCACACTTCCCAGCCCAGGCCCCATGCGCCAAGCGTCGGACTCTCCCAATCGTCCTCGACAAAGCGGATGTCGTGGACATGCTTGTCGATGCCAAGCACTCCGAGGCTGTCCAGATACAATTCCAGCACATTGGCCGGGGAAGGCTTCAGGATGACCTGAAACTGGAAATAATGCTGCAGCCGGTTCGGGTTCTCGCCGTAGCGGCCATCCGTGGGCCGGCGCGTGGATTCGGGATAAGCCACCTTCCATGGCTCAGGCCCCAGAACCCGCAAGAACGTGGACGGGTTGAACGTACCCGCCCCGACCTCCATGTCGTATGGAAACTGCAGCACGCAGCCCTGAGCTGCCCAAAAACGCTGCAGATTGGTAATGACGTCCTGAAAATTCATGCACAGCTCCTTAAACGATCTACTCGAAATCTCCCGCTTCAGCTCCGCACAAAGCGGTTGCCCTCGCAGGTCAGACCCAGATGACATTGAACAAATGCGTCCACCAGGCGGACGCATTCTTCCCGGACCTTGGCCGACGGAACCCAATCCGCCCATTCCCTGGGGCCGGAACGAGCAAGATGGACAAGCAGACTCAAGGTTTCACGGGAAGTGGAAATTTTCGCCCCGCCCCCGGACGGACAGCGCAGGCAATACAATCCCCCCTCCTGCACAGCGAACACGGAGCGATGATGGGCATCAAGAGGGCCGCCACATTGCCGGCAACGCTGCAAATCGGGCTGATATCCCTGGGCAAAGGCCATCTTGGCCCTGAAAAGCAGCGGAATAAACCACGACCCCTGCCCGTCCTGGTCCATGGCTTCGAGGGTCTCCAGCAACAGGGCATGGGCAGGGGCGTAGCCGTCCGGGGCAAAGGGCAGGGATTCGAAAAAGCGCACGCAGTTGCTGATCATGCCGAGCTTTTTGAGGTCGCTCTTCAAGACTCCGAAGCCGTTGATGAGCGTGCCTTCCTGCAGACAGAAATAGTCCTGCCGGCCCTGGCTGACCCGAAAATGAACCAGGCTCAAATGGTCCAGGCAGCCGCAAAACCGTTTGCGACTGCGGCGTCCGCCAAAGGCGAATCCGGTCAACAGGCCGTGGGTGGGTGAAAAAAAACGGACCCAGCAGTCCGCTTCCCGAAACGTGCCCACACGCAATACCAATACCTGTTCAGAAAACTCCATGCGCGCCCCTTGGACCCACTCGCCTCCCCTACTCCACGACCAGAGTCTTGACTTCTCCCATCGCGGCCTCGAAGGGATACGGCTTGCCGTCGAGTTCCAGCTTGACCCCTCCGGCATTTCCGAACTTGATGCTCAAGGATTTGCTGAAGCCAATGGTCGCCGACTCACCCTTGCGTAAAAAATAGTCCACGACCTTGTCATCGGGCCTGGCTTGCAGCCAGCTCGCGGAATGAGCCGTGATGCGCAACATGTGCTCTTTGCCGGTGATCAGCGGCTTTGCCGCATCGGCCGGAATTGAGGCAACCTGCGCTTTTTCCGCGGCCGGGACAGACGGCATGGCCACGGTTGAGTTAGCGGTCGCAGCGGAGGTGGAGTTCTGAACCGAGTCCACCGCAAGAGAGGCGTTAGCCATGTCCTCCGTGGACTGCGCCGCCACTTCCTGCATCTGGGTCATCGGTGCGGGCAGCGGCTCGGACGGCAGCGCCTGGGCCGAAGCAACGGGCGCAGTCTGGTTTGCCTCCTCCACTGGGGCGGAAATCTGAGGCTGGCGCGAACGATAAACGTCGAATGCGTACCAGCCGAGCGCTCCAAGAGCCAGGATGCCCAAAATCGCGACGATGCGCACGGCTGTTATGACGTGACCGGAATCGTGCATCTTGACGCGGATCTGCGGCGCATGGACTTCCGGATGTTCCGTGTCCGCAGGCACGGGATATTCACGGCTGAAATGCGCGCACAATTCCACGGCGTCCAGGCCCAGAAGCAAGGCGTAACTGCGCACAAAGCCTTTGGCGTAGACAGGGTGGGGAAATCTTTCCCGGTTGCCTTCTTCCAGAGCGGTGATGACCGCAGGGGCGATCTTTGTCTTCTCTTCAACCGCCTCGACGCTTAAACCTTTACGTTCACGACCCTCACGCAGTGCCGTACCAATTTCATTCAAATCCATATTCTGGAAACTCCATGCATGGCTTGGCGAGACAGCGGTTTTAAAGCTTGTTTTGGATGATGGCTTTAGCGCGCAAGCCACTCATGTATTCCTTGAAACGCTCCTCAAGCTTGGGACGCATTATGGCTTCCCGCACTTCGTCTTCCACGGCGGCCTGTTCCTGCTTTGCACCGTCTCTGCGGTCAAGAAGTTTCAAAATCACCCACTTGTCCTGGATCATGAACGGCTTGCTCATTTCACCTGCGTTCAGATCACGCAGAGCATCCCGCCAAGGCTCGTCCATCTCGCGCCAACGCACGTCGGTCATAACCCCGTTATTGACCTTCGGACCAACGGAATATCTCTCCACAGCCTCGTCAAAGCTGATCCCGCCCTTGTTCAACTCATCAAAGAGGGCCTCTGCGCGGTCCGCATCTGCGGAAACGATGATCTGCATGTCGACAGTCCGTTCCGTGGCCAGCTCTGCCCGATTCTTTTCGACATAGGCGTCGACCTCTTCCTGGGTGACCACAACCTTGCGCCGCACCATGTAGCCAAGCATCTTGTGCTTGACGATATCCTGACGGCTTTGCTCCTTGAACTGTTCCTGCGTCAGGCCCTGCAGTCGCAGGCTGCGTTCGAATTCATCCTCGCTCAACCGGCGCCGGGCCTTGAACTGGCGAATTTCATTCTCCACCTCCGAATCCGAAACCTCAATCTTGAGCCGCTGGGCCTCCTGACGCAGGATGATGTCATCGATCATGCTCTCCAGAATCTGCGGCATGGCCTCACCTGCAGCGCCCGGATCAGGAGTCTGCCCTGTGACCATGCGAACTCGCTGCTGCAAGTCCTGGAAGGTGATGATCTCGCCGTTGACCACGGCCACGATGCGATCGACCACCTGAGCGGCCTGGGCCAAGCCCAGAAAAGCCAAGAGAAAAACAACCGCCGGAACAACGCTTACGCCATATTTTTTCATAAAGATGTCTCATCGGATTGATTTGTAGGACACCGGAGTCAAGACCACGTACGCAGGAAAACCGTGCCTTGCGGATGGCCAAAAGAACCGGACACGCACATTGCGGATTTCAAAATACATGAACAATGCGCCCAAGGTAGTACCCTTGAGCGCAGACTGAGTCCAGTTCAATCTTGGAGAGCCCAAGCTCCTTTCATCAAAGGCGAATCCGCTCCCGCAGGCCAAGCAGCATGTCTTTCAGGGCATGCATGGCCAGGGTCGGCGAAGCGCAGCCGGGCATGCGCAATTCAAGCTTGGCCGGAGGCAGGATCCTGGCCACCTCGACGTTCTCGCCAACCCACAGCATGAGCTTGGAGAGATCAATATTGTGGCGGGTCTCGTCCCAGTGCAAAAGCGCCCGCTCCTCGAACAGATCTATCCGCACCGCGCCCAGCCTGCGTACATCGATCTTGATCATGAGCACGGCCACAAAGGTCTTAAGGGCTTCAGGCAGGGACCCGAAGCGGTCGCGCATGTCATCCACAATCTCGACGATGGCCGCCTCGTCATGACAGGAGGACAAGGCCTTGTAGTAATGCAGACGCTCCTTGCCGTCGGCTACGTACTCCTCGGGGATGAGAGCCTGGAAGCCGAGGTTGAGCTCGGGTTCGATCTCCGTCTCGACCTTGCCGCCGCGCAGCCTGGTGACCTCCTCTTCAAGCATCTCCAGGAAGAGATCGAGGCCGACCTTGCCGATGGTTCCGGACTGGGCCTCGCCGAGAATGTTGCCGGCCCCACGCAGGCGCAGGTCCTCCATGGCGACCTTGAACCCGGCGCCGAGATAATCCATGTCGAGAATGATCTTGAGGCGCTTGCGCGAGACCTCCTGCAGACGGTCCAGGTCCGGGATGATGAAATAGGCGTAGGCCTGCTCGCTGGAACGCCCGACCCGGCCGCGCAGTTGATACAGCTGCCCCAACCCGAAAAGCTGGGCCTGATCGACGATGAGGGTGTTGGCCCTCGGAAAGTCCAGGCCCGACTCGATGATAGCCGTGCACACGAGCACATCGAGCTCCCCATGCCAGAACTTGTGCATGGTCTCTTCCAGGTCATGGGCCTTCATCTGTCCATGTCCCATGCCGACCCGCGCCCCCGGAACCAGGGACGACACGAACTCGACCACCCGCTCCAGACCCTGCACGCGGTTGTAGACCCAAAAGACCTGTCCGCTACGCGCCATCTCGCGCTCCAGGATGACCTTGAGCTGAGCGGCGTCCCGCTCCATAAGGGAGGTCTCCACGGGCTTGCGGTCCCGCGGCGGGGTCTCGATGACGCTTAAGCCCCGGATGCCGGACAGCGACAGCTGCAAGGTGCGCGGAATGGGCGTGGCGGTCAGGGTCAGGACATCTATGGTGGAACGCATCTTCTTGATACGCTCCTTGTGTTTGACCCCGAAGCGCTGTTCCTCGTCCAGGATCAAAAGAGACAGATTCGAGAATTCCACATCCTTGGAAAGCATCCGGTGGGTGCCTATGAGGACATCGACCTGGCCGCGCCGGGTGGCTTCGAGCGTCCGCTTCTGTCCTGCCGGCGGGACAAAGCGGCTGAGCAAGCCCACGGTGATGGAAAAGGGCTCCATGCGCTGGCGGAAGGTCTGGTAATGCTGCTCGGCCAGGACCGTGGTCGGGCACAAGAGGGCCACCTGCTTGCCATCCAGGACCGCGCGGAAGGCGGCCCGCAGGGCCACCTCGGTCTTGCCGAAGCCGACATCTCCGCAGACCAGGCGGTCCATGGGCTCGGGCTTCTCCATATCGGCCAGGACATCGGCGATGGCCTTCTCCTGATCCCTGGTTTCCTCGAAGCCGAAACTGGCTTCGAATTCCCAGTACAGCTCTGAAATGGGATTGTACTCAAAGCCCTTGGCGATCTTGCGAAAGGCATACATCTCCACCAGATCACGCGCGATTTTGGCGATAGACTGGCGGGTCCGCTCCCGGGCCTTGCTCCAGGCCGCGCTGCCCAGACGATCAAGCGCCGGGGCCGCACCTTCGGGCCCCTTGTAGCGCTGAACCTGACCCAGACGGTCCACGGGCAGATAGAGCCGGTCTTCGCCGTCATACTGCAGCAGGAGGTAGTCGTTGGCCACATCGCCGAACTTGATGCGATGCAGGCCTCCAAAACGGCACAGGCCGTAATCGCGGTGGACCAGCAAATCTCCGGATTCCAGCTCGTCAAAGGTGTCGAGACCCTTGAACGCCTTGCCTGCGGCCCGCTGCGCCTTGGGTGCGCCGGGCTGCAACACGGACTCCGGCAGGATCTGCATCTGCGCCCAGGGCAGGCGCATGCCGTGGCCCATGGACCCGACCAGGGCGAAAATACCCGAACCTTGCGGATCGTACTCGGTCTTGAGCACGTGCTCGTCCTGCGCTGCGAGCTGCAGAAACTTCTTGCGGGACTGTTCGGTGTGAAAACAGAACAGGGTCTGGGTATAGGTCCGCCGCCAGACGTCAAGCTCCGCCATGAGGGCCCGCCAGGGACGGGTGCGGCTCTCCGGGGTCCAGAACATGTCCTCAAACCCGGCCACTCCTTCCTCCGGCAGCTCCAGGCCTTCTTCCCGCACCCCCATGACCAGGCTTTCGCACAGAATCTGGCGGCTCTGTTCCCAGATCTTGCGGACATCGCCGGGAGTCTGGATCAGGCCATGCCTGGGCCACTGCCGCTCGTCGTCTCGAAAATGATTCTGCCAGGCCCAGCTCGTCTCGTCGAGCTTGTGACGCAGATCCTGGGCCTCGGCCATCAGAAAGATGCTCCCCTCAGGCAGCCAAGCCTCCAGCCCGACGGTCTGCGGATAGTACATGCTTGGCGGAAGATGGGGGTGAAGTTGCAGGAGCTCCTTTTCCAGATCGGCCCGTGCGCCCTTGGTGATCTCCCCCAGCCGCAGCCAGCCGTCGAACATGCCCCGCGCCGCCTCCCGGTAGGTGTCGGCCCCGATGCATCCTGCCACCGGCAGAATGGTCGCGGATTTCAGATCGGCCTTTGAACGCTGGGACATAGGCTCGAAGAGCTTGATGTGCTCCAGCGCGTCTCCGAAAAACTCCATGCGCAGCGGATGCTCGTATCCGGGACAGAAGATATCCATGATGTCGCCGCGCAGCGAAATCTCGCCCACCGCGGTGACCATGGAGACCCGCGAATAGCCCCAGTTGATCAAGGTCTCGAGGAGATCGTCCTGAGAAACCTCCTCGCCCTCGAACAGTTCGAGATGTTCCCGCTGCAACAGGTCCGGATGCGGCCATTTCTGGATCAGGTTCTCCAGAGGCAGGAGCACGCCACGTCCCCGCCCCTTTTGCGCCAGGGCAAAAAGGGTCCGCCAGCGTTCGGGCCAGAGGGAGCGGCGCGGTTCTTCCACCGTATAATGCGGAAAGCGCAGCCAGCGACGATCCCAGAACGGCAACGTCTTGTCCGCCGGGGAAAAGAGTCGCGCCAGGGAGGCATACAGCGGCAGATCGGCGCTTGGCGGCAGGATCAGGACAACGTTGTGACCTTTTTCCAGCAGCGCCTGGGCCAGATACATTTGCGAGGCCGGACCGCTCTTGAAGATCCGGATTTGACGGTCGGTGCCGTCGACGAGTTTCTGCAAGGCAGCGGGGATGAGCACGTTGTAACCGGTCAGGGTTGGAGGCACAGGGAAAAGCCGCCCCCGGTCGGAGGCGGCTTCGGCATAATTCTTTGAAGTGCGTACATTCCACAGCAGGACAAGGCAACAGGAGTTTGGAGGAGCTGCCTGATGCACATGAAAAAGGATAGACAGCTTAACTGCGGGTGCGTATGGATCAATCCGTACGCACCCAGTCACCCCTGCCCAAGGAGCAATTCATGGCACGATTCCTTCCCAATGAGGATCCCTTCACCCTTGAAGACCAGCTCAAGATCCTCGGCAATGACGAATTGCTCGACTTTTGGGAAGAAAGCCAGATGCTCGACAGATACCTGGAACCCACCGAACACGAAGGGCCGCCGTCAGTTCACTACGAAAATGCCATCCTGAACGAACTCAGGCTGCGCTACTCCATGGGTCAGATTTAAAATTTCGTGACACCAGCAAAGCTCCTCCAAGGAGCTTTTTTTTGGCCCGAAAAACGCCCACAGGACGCAAAAAAGGCCGATCTGGGACCGGCCTTGATTTTGTGGAGCGGGAAACGAGATTTGAACTCGCGACTTCAACCTTGGCAAGGTTGCACTCTACCACTGAGTTACTCCCGCATTTCTATGGAGGCGGCATCCAGATTTGAACTGGAGAATGGAGGTTTTGCAGACCTCTGCCTTACCGCTTGGCTATGCCGCCATTTTCTCGTGGAGCGGGAAACGGGACTCGAACCCGCAACCCTCAGCTTGGAAGGCTGATGCTCTAGCCATTGAGCTACTCCCGCCCGCGAGGATCATGCAGCTACTTCAACTGCCCGTGCCCGTCAAGGAAAAATAAGGGGTTACCCCAAGCCCAGTCCCTGCCCCGGTTCCATGATCATTCCGGTCAGTGTGGTTTCGTACCCGCCCAGGGCCTCGATGCGGGCCTTGAACGACTGGGAGCGGATGAGATCCAGCACCACTTCGGTCTTCCAGTCCTCAAGCTCCGGCAGAAAAGCCAGATCGTACCGCTCCCTGGCCAGGGGCACGAAATCCAGTCCCAAGGCATTGGCCGCCGCAAAAATGCCCAGCCCGCAGGACGCGGTACCAGTCAGGACGTTGACGGCCACGGCCATGTGCGTGAACTCCTCCTTCTCATACCCCACCACCTGCTCCGGACTGAGCCCGGCCTGACGCAGATGGTAGTCGAGCAGGATGCGCGTTCCGGCGCCGCGCTGACGGTTGATGAAGCGCACCTCCGGCCTAGCCAGATCTTCCACTCCCGCGATGCCCAGGGGATTGCCCTTGGCCACGATGAGGCCCTGATGCCGGATGGCCAGATTGATGCACGAGACATTGAGGCCGGGTAGATACTTGCGGAAAAAGGGAAAATTGAAATCCCCGCTCTCCTCGTCAAAGAGATGCGTCCCGGCCATGAGCGCCGATCTGCCCTTGAGGGCTGTGAGCCCGCCCATGGAGCCCACATGGCTGGACGCGATGCGCACCGGCCTGCCCAGCCCCATGAGCTCGTTGCCGAGCACGTCCAGAATGTTGTCGTGGCTGCCGACAATCACCAGCGTCTGGTCCAGCTCCGCCGCAGGGACCAGCAACTCGGCCCGGACATTCGATCCGGCCTCCGCCCCCTCGCTGTCGGAGGGAATGCGCGTCACGCCCTGCGCGCGAATGAGCGTGGTCAGCATGCCCGCGCCCCGGCCCAGGGGAGTGGCCACAAGCTTTTCCCCCACCCGGCCGATGGCCAGCCGAACCAGCTCTTCGGTCCCGAGCTTGGAGGGAACCTTGCGCGCCAGCTCGACCTCCACCCCCGGCCGCACGGGCAGGGTCTTCCGGCCGAGCCAGGACAGGAGCGGAATAAGCAGTTCCTCGAAGCAGACCACAGCCGAGACCGGATACCCCGGCGCGCCGACGACGAGCTTGCCGTTTATCTCTCCCAGAATGGAGGGCTTGCCGGGCATAACGTCGATGCCGTGGACCAGCACTCGGCCCAGGCTCTCGATGATGGAGCGGGAAAAATCCTTGGAGCCGGCCGACGATCCGGCACCGACCACGATGACATGGGCCGGTCCGTCCACCGCCACACGCACGGCATTCGTCAGCGCCTGCTCATTGTCCGGGACGGGATTCACCCGCTCGAACAGGCACCCCTGCGCCGCCGCCAGTCCGGCAAAAACCTGGGAATTGCTCTCGATGACCTGACCGGGCCGGGGGCTTGGCCTGGTGTTGAAATCGAGCACCTCGTCGCCGGTGGGGATAAAGGCCATGCGCAGCTGCTCATAGACCGGGACCTCCCAGATGCCCGCGCTCAGGAGGCCGCCGACGTCGTACGGCGAGAGGAGCCTGTTCTGGGGCAACAGCAGCTCCGTGGCCACGATGTCCTCGCCGATGCGGCGCACGTGCTGCATGGGGAAGACCGGGGTCTCGATCTCGATGGCCTCGTCGCTCTCGCGCACGACCTTCTCGATCATGAGCACGCCGTCCATGCCGTCCGGCAAAGGGTGCCCCGTATTCACGGCCACGCACTGACCGCCCTTGAGCAGGCGCACCGGGCGGCCTTCCCTGGCAAGAAAGGTCGACTCGGCCCGCAGGGCATATCCGTCCATGGCCGCGCTGTGAAAGGTAGGCGAGGAGCAAACCGCGTACACGGCAGCTGCGGTGACCCGTCCGCAGGCCTGATGGGAGGGGATGCTTTCCGTGCCGACCAGACGATCGCGGTCCAGGGCGTCCATGGCCAGGCGCAGGGCTTCGGCCACGGGCACGGTCTTCAGGTAGATATTTCGTTTCTGCATCATCTTTCCTCTTTTAAAATACCCAGACGGCGACTTCCTGCCCGGCGCTCATGCCTTCCAGGGACGCATCCAGTCGCACCAGACCGTCGGCCTCAAGGAGGGTGCGCAGCAGGCCGGATTTGCCGAGCCGGGGCATGGCGACAAGCTCCCCATCCCGCCACTCCAGCCGGACCCGGACATAATCCTCGCGTCCAGGCTTGGACGACAGGTTGGCTCCGAGTTTGGCCACACGCATGGTCCGGCGGCCTTCATCAAAGGCAGTCGCATCGCCGCCCAGGTGTCTGAGCAAGGGCAACCCGAAGACCAGCATGACGATCTGGGCCGAAGTGACCTGCCCGGGCAGCCCAAGCACGGGCTTGCCCCCGACCCTTGCCAGGATGGTCGGCTTGCCGGGGCTGATGGACACGCCGTGAGCCAGAATCTCGCTGCCCGCGAAAGATTCGAGGACCTCGATGGTCAGATCGCGGGTCCCGATGGAGCTGCCTCCGGAAATGAAGACCACGTCGTTCCGCTCCAGGCTCGCCGAGAGGGACTGATGCAAGGCGTCGCGCACATCCGGGACCAGCCCGTGGTTCAAGGGCGCGGCGCCCGCCTGAAGGGCCATACAGGCCAAGGTGTGGGAATTGACGTCCCGGATCTGCCCGGGCCTGGGGGTGGCGAGGGCGGGGACCAGTTCATCCCCGGTGGAGACGATGCCGCAGCGGGGCCTGCGAAAGACGCGGGCCGAAAGGATGCCCAGGGACGCCATGAGCCCGACGTCCTGGGGACGAAGACGCTGGCCCGCCGGCAAGGCCACCTGCCCCACGCCCACATCCTCGCCCGTGAGCATGACGTTTTCGCCGGGAGTCACGGTCTTGCGGATTTCAACGGTCGCCTCGCCAAGCATCTGGGTGTGCTCGACCATGATCACCGCGTCGGCGCCGGGAGGAAGGCTTCCGCCCGTGGCGATGCCCATGCACTCGCCCGGCCGCAAGGGACGGGTGACCACCTCGTCGATGGCCGCGCTGCGGGCAAGCTCCACGTACGCGGGGTTGCCCTCGCTCGCGCCAAAGGTGTCGGCAGCGCGCACTGCGTACCCGTCCATACAGGAGCGGTCGAGGGCCGGTATATTTTCCTCGGCGACAATGTTTTCGGACAGCACGCGATCCAGACAGTCCTCCAAGTTCACGACCTCGGAAGCGGTCGGGGCGAAAGAGGAGAGCAGCTCGCAAAACCGGGCCGGGGTGATGACCCGGAAAAAACCATGCTCCATGCCTACTCCGGCTTCAAGGAAGAAAGTTTGGTTTCAGGATAGGCATCGGCGTAGTACTGGACGTTCTCGCCGAAAATATCCTGAGCCTTGGTCTTGGCATAGGTCTCGATATCGCTTTGCAGCTGCAGGAACTGACGCGCCAGCTGCCGCCCCACGGGAGTGAGTTCGTAGCGCTGCCCTTTGCCCTTGACCTTCTGCACCAGGGGTTTGCCGATGCTCTCCTCCGCGGCTTTCAGTTTGCCCCATGCCGCGCGATACGACATCTTCATCTCCGTGGCGGCCTGCCGCAGAGAGCCGTACTCCTCGATTTTCTCAAGCAGCAAAGCCCGGCCGATGCCTAAAAAAATCTTTTCATCCCGCTCAAACCAGACGTGCAATCGCATGGTCAGGGTACCGGTGATCGTGGACTCGGTCATGGATCTTTCCTCCTCGGTGAGGATGAAGTGTTTAAAAATCAATCAGATATTCCGTTAAATCAAAGCCAGATACAAAACAAGCATTGTGATGTGCGGACAGACGCGTTACTGACGGACCCGGCCCGGATTCACACCTCGCCTTTCATCAACGGAGAATGATCATGCTCGAAGCCGAAAAAGCCCAGGAATTGCTCACGAAAAAAATTACCGCATGCAAGACGCGCGGATTTCTGCCCACTGAACTGATCGACCTGGTCGAAAAGATCTATAAGCGCCAGCTTGAAGCCAGGGGCAAGGCCCAAATCCCGGCAGCCGATACGCTCGAAACGGTCGACGCCCTTCAGAGCAGCCAGGGCGCGCCGTTGATTGACAGAGCCAGCTTTCCCTTTGACCGGGACCAGACTTTGGAACTTTTCCATGAATTTCTGGACTTGGCCAAGGACGCCAATCCTGCCTTGAGCGAAGCGGCGGCCGTCATCTCCGCAGCCCTCACGGACAAATCCCTGGATCTGGACCAGGCCATGCAGGCTCACCGCTCTGGAGACGAAAGTTTTTTTGCCACCTGGGCCGCCGCCACCCCATCGGCCCCACGCACCTTGCCCATGCTCGTGCAGGCAGCCATGACTCCTTCTCTGGAGCGCGCAGCGCAGGAACTGGGCACCAAGGCAAACCTCAAGACTTCCTGGGGCCACGGCCACTGTCCGCTGTGCGGGAGCATGCCGATCATGTCCGACCTGCGGGAAAAGGAAGGGTTCAAATACAACATCTGCGGATTCTGCCATGCAGAATATCACGTACCACGCCTGCAATGCCCCTTTTGCCTGGAAAAGGACACCTCCAAGCTTGAATACTTCGAAGCCAAGGAAGAGCCCGGATTGCGCATCAACGCATGCAACACCTGCAAGATGTACATAAAGCAGACGGATTTTCGCGTCCTGGACCGCAGATCACTGCCCCTGGTGGACGATCTGGATTCCTTGACCTTGGATGTGGTCGCCCGTGAAAAGAAACTCAGGCGCCCCACCCTCTCGGCCTGGGGTTTTTAAAGCAGACGACATCAATGGCGGCCGTCCTCGGCCGCCTTCCGCACATACTCAAAAAGGCATTCGGAAAGAATCATGATCGGATTGGTGCTCGCCGGAGGAAAGTCTTCACGGCTCGGACAAGACAAGACCCGTGTCGTGCATGAAGGGCAGACGCTGCTCATTCGCACGGCCAAGCTGCTGCAGCGCCATGTCGATCAGGTCTACATTTCGTGCCGCCACCCCGAAAAGATGGAGGTCCCGTGGCCGGTCATCGTCGACGCCACGGAGCGCATCGGCCCTGCGGGCGGAATCATCACGGCCCTGCGGCAGCTAGGCGGCCCCATCTTCGTCCTCGCCTGCGACCTGCCCTTCATGGAGGACAGCTTCATCACGCGGCTCATGGCCGCACGGGAAGAGCGGCCGCAGGAATGCGTGCTGACGACGTGGGAACTCAAGGATTCGGGATTCATTGAAAATCTTGTCGCCATCTACGAACCCGAGGCGCTGCCGCTTTTGGAAGCGGGAATATCGCAGGGACTCTTCAAACTCAGCCGTCTCATCCCGGCCGATTTGCGGAATACACTGACCTACACCGAGGAGGAACGAAACATCTTCTTTAACGTCAACTATCCCGATGATCTGCAGCAATTGCGCTGCAAATAGGACGATTATTTCCCGCGCACGAAAAGCAGTTTGCCAACCCCTGGAACATCCAGCCGGACATTTCCACCTTCGACCACGCCCTCAACCACCGCTCCCTCGCGGGTGTGCACGTTCAAAACCCCCGGACTCCCAAACCACGAAAAGGGCAGCACTTCGCCTCCGATCTCCCATTTTCCGCTGCCGTCTTCGCCAAGGATCATGACCACGTCCACCGCCCCGCTCAAACCGTTGTGCGTGGCTTCATAGCGGCCGGAGAGCTCCGGCTTGCCCGAACAGGAAAGGCAAAAGAGTATCATCAAGCACGACAGTATCTTTCTCACAGTCCAAGTTCCTCCGGTTTGAGCATGAACAGACGGTCCATGTGCACCAGCGCGTCATAACGGTAGATATGCGCGGACATGGCAAGCCAGACCAGATCCCGCAGCACCGTCCACCAGGAGATGGCCTCCCCCACGCTCTGAAAACAGCCGCAGCCGATGGGCGTGTCCTGCACCAGGGCCACGATCACGGCCAGGGTGAACATGATCAGCATCCCGCCAATCAGAAGACTTGCCGCCCGCACACGCACCCCTGCCAGCAGGAACAGCCCGCAGACCAGCTCCAGCCAAGGCATGAACACGGCCAGAGGATTGACCAGCCAGTAGGGGACAATCAGGTACCCCGCGATATTGTCCGCGAACTCGGCCGGAAAATTGATCTTGTGCAGGCTGGCGTAGATGAACACCCCGGACAGATAGAATCGCAGAACCAGGGACAGGAGCGGATGGGTCAGGATGTGCTGGGCCCGGCTCTTCATTTCGCGCCTCCATCCAGGGCCAGGGGGGCGACGTCCTTGACGATGTAGACCCGCTCATGGTCCCGGCCCATGAATTTCCCGGCAACGATCTGGTCGTAACGGCGGCTCACGCTGCGTCCGAAGACCACAATGGGACGCTCCGGGTCTTCCGCCGCCACCTGCATCATATACACCAGATCAAAAAGCGCGGCCGGAATGTTGATCGCCCCCGCCGCATGCTCGCGCTCGAAAAACTCTCGCGGCCTGGCGTCGACAAGCAGGGCGTCCTCGCTCTTTATCAGGTCCAGGGCCTGTTCGAGCGTGACAAAGGGGATCTCGGGTCCGGCGGGCTCGACCAGGGAAATGCCTCGCGGGTTGTGAAAGTTGAAAGCCAGGGCCATGCCCAGGCTCAGGGCGAGGATGAGCACAAAATCAAACCCGCGGACGCGGATCAGGCCTTCCGCCTTGCTCTGCACGATGCTCGCGATGCGCCGGCCCGCAGCCTCCAGCATGCTGATCTGGTCCTTGGCCCGGGTCAATTCGGAGATGGTGCGGCGCAGTTCTTCATTTTGCTCGGCCAGGTTCTCGTTCAGGGCCGAAATGGTGGCGAAGGAATCTGCGTTCTTGAGATGCATGACCCCCTGGGACACGAAGGCCTGCAGCAGCTCCTCCTCGGTTGAGACGGAAGCGTCCAGGCTGCGTCCAAGCAGCATGACACCATACATGTTTTCGCGCAGCATGAAGAGATACGCCCTCTCCGGTTCAAAACCCAGGGGCAGCTCGGCCAGCGCCTCCATGCGTTCCACCGCCTCCACCTGCAGCGGCTGCAGATGCTTTTGCCGCACTCCGGCCAGGCAAAGGAAAATCAGGCGCTCCACGTCCTGCGTGGCAAGCTCCGTCCGTGCGCTTAAACCTTTGGCGCTGGTGAAGACCTTGCCCGAGGAGCGGTCATGCAGCAGCAGCAAGCCTTGGGGCCGTGCGAAATGACCGAGCACCGTGAGCAGGAAGGTGTCCATGACATCGGTCATATCCACACGGATGATTTCACGGGAGAGGTCGCGCAGGGCGTGCAAATGAAAAATCTGACGATCGAGGGTGTCGTTGCGCTTGCTCAGCTCGGCGTTGAGCAGCTCGACGCGGGTGGCGAAAAGGGAAAAGCGCAGGCTGGTCTGGAAGAGAGTGCCGAGCCCCGCGACAAGCTGCTTGTCGTTTTCGTCATAAGGCTGGCCGGCAAGATTCGCTTCGAGCCCAAGTACCCCGTCCTGTCCGTCGTCCAGGGGACAAACCAGCAGCAGTTCGCATTTTCCGGGGCAGAGTTCGCCCTGCAGCGAGGGCACAAAAAAAGACGCCTTGCGCTCATCGCCCAAAGCGTCCAGATGTTCGCGCAAAACCTTGGCATACTCCGGGGTCAGACTGCGGGACAGTGAGGACCGCGTCATGAGCTGAAATTCGCCCCGCCCCAGGATGGCCGCGAAGCCTCCCCTGGCCCCCACTCCCCCTTGCGCAGAGAGCAGAAAGGATTCCAGGATCTTGTGCGGATAGCGGGCTCCGCTCAGCTCCGCCGCCGTATCGGACAGGATCTGAAACTGATATCTGGCGCGATCGATTTCGCCTTCTGGTCGAGCCACTGCCCCCATGTTCTGCCCCACGGTCAGTCAAGCAAGGTCTTGATTTGCTGGTACAACCCGTCAATGTCCTCAATGACGCCAAGATGAGCATACACGATGCTTCCGTCGGTCTTGAAGACAAGCGTGTACGGTGTCAGTGGTTCGCCCAGCACCTTGTGCGCGACGTAATCCGGATCGCTGACCACCGGGAAGAGATACTGCCCCGTGGACAGGAGCTGCTTGACCTCTGCGTCGGTCCCGCCGGCAGCCAGCCCGAGCATGGCCACCCTCCCCTTGAGCTTGCCCTTATTCAGACGGTTGAAAAGCGTCTTGAAACCCGGCGACTGCTTCACGCATTGCGGGCAGTACACCCCGATGACCTCCAAAAAGACAAGATCGGCCTTGAGATCGGACAGGGCAAAACTGTCCTTGCTCTGCACGCCGAGCATCTCCTGACCGGCCGGATCCTTGGGCACGGGCAGAGTCAGCGCGGGCATGGTCTCTCCCACTCCGGGAGGCGCCGCCTGCGCCGGGCAAGCCATGACGACGAGAAAAAGGAGCAATGTCAAACGTGCGGTAGCGGACATGAAATCTCCTTGAAGCTTAAAAAGAACGTAAAATCCTAGGCGCAGGCCTGATCCAGGGTATCGAAAATCTGGATCATGCGGCTGAGCCCCACGATCCCGAAAACCTTGCGAAAATTCTCGGAGAGACCGGCCATGACGATTTCCATGCCGTCCTTCTCACTCTCAAGCACCAGCTGCGTCAGAATGGCGATGCCCGCCCCGTTGACCGAGGTGTTGGGATCGAAATGGAGCACGATGCGCTTGACCTGGGCCGCCTGCGCCTTGGCGTAGGCTTCGCGCAGATAGGGTTCGCTGTGGGAGCTGACGCTGCCCTGGATTTCAATGACCAGCGCCCTGCCCTGCTGGTGCACGCGCACCTCGTTCTGTCTGCTCTTGGCCAGCTTGAGCCTTTCCCGAGCCCGTGACAACCCCTGTTCCAAACTCTGGCGCTGAATGGGCTTGTTGATGAAATCCGCGGCGTCGAGGTTCAAGGCCTGGATGGCCAGATCCATGTCCCCATGGCCGGTGATGACTATGACCTCCGTGGTCGGAGAGCGTTTTTTGATCTCCTGCAGGACCTCGATCCCGTCCATGCCCGGCATTTTGATGTCGGTCAGGACGATATCGGGCTTCTCCCGGTCGAAAACGACCAGCCCTTCTTCTCCGGATTCGGCGGTAAGAATGTCGAAACCATACACATCCAGAAAAAGCCGAAACATTTTCAGCGTAGCCTTCTCATCATCGATGACCAGGATTTTTTCTTGCGTCATTCGGATATCCCGTTGGTTTGCGCCGGAAGTTCGGGGGTCCGGCTTGCGTTGTGTTCAGTCGTCAGGTGACCTTCAGCGCTCGGAAAACTCAGGATGAACGTTGTCCCTTCGCCCGGTCTGCTGTCAATAGTGATGGTCCCGCCATAATCCCGGACAATGCCGTAGGTGATCGCCAGCCCCAGCCCCATGCCCTTGCCGGTTTGCTTGGTGGTGAAGAACGGCTCGAAGATCTTGTTGCGCACCGAATCCGCGATACCCGGACCGTTGTCCGCGAAGGACGCGAAGATCCGTCCGTCCTGAGCATAGGTCCGGACCAAGATGTCGCCCCACATGCCCGGTTCGCTCTCCATCTTTTCCTGAATGGCGTCGCGGGCGTTGTTGAGCAGATTGAAGAAGACCTGCTGCAGGCGGTTGTTGTGCCCCTTGATCACCGGCAGGTTTTCGCCCAGCTCCAGCCTGATGGTGATGCGCTGGATGGAGAACTGGCGGCCGATGATGGACAGGACACCGCGAATGGGCTCGTTCATGTCCAGCCGCTCCATGACCAGCCCGGACTTTTTGCCGAACGCCCGCAGGTTGTTGATGATGTCCGTGGCCCGATCGACCTGCTGGCTGATTTCCGTGGCCATGTCACGGATCTGGGATTCGGTCACTTCCCGGTTCTGCTCGATGAGCAGGTTCAGGTATTCACTGCCCATCTTGATGGCGTTCAGAGGCTGGTTGATCTCGTGGGCGATGCCCGCGCTCATTTCGCCCAGGGTCTTCATCTTGGCGGCCTGCACGAGCTGGGCGTCCTTCTCCATCATCTCGGTGATGTCGGTCACGGCCACGATGATGGCTCGGGTTCCGCCATAGCTGATAGGACAGGCGTGCATGTTGACGTAAAAGGGCTTCTCCCCCTTTTTGTAGTGCAGCACCTTCGGGTAGTAGACGCAGCCGCTGTTGGTCTTCGCATCTTCCAAAGAGGCAAGGCATTCCCGAACCTGATCGTGCCCGAGTTTTATGAAGGACAGACCGATCAGCTCGCCCTTGGAGAATTCATACAGTTCCTCGGTCCGTGGATTGGCATCGAGGATCAGATCCGTGTTGCAATCCACGACAAAAATGGGATCCGGACCGGAGTCGAACAGCGAGCGATACTTCATCTCCGATTCCTGCAGCCGCTTGCGGTACAGGCGGATGGACCAGACCATGCTCATGAAGGAATCGGCCAGCTGAATGACTTCGTCCCCTTCCCGCTTTCGGTAAAAGAGGCAGGTCGAGCAGACTTGACCGGTCTTGCGTTCAGTGTTGCGGAATTTGCGGTTCTGGTCGTCAAAATGCCAGCACGGCATATTGGTGTCCTTGTAGGCCGGACAGTTGGTCACGGCCCAGTCCAAACCCTCGCCCAGATCGATGTTCACGTCGAAATTGCCCCGGCTGAGTTCGTCGGAGATGTTGGTCAGCCGGGCGATGGGGCTGGTTATATAGCGCGAGATGCGATGGCTGACGTAAAAGATGATGATGATGACCGCCGAGATGAACCCCAGGAACATGAACCGCAGCTTGGCCACGAGCTTGTCGATGTGCTCCTTGCTCAGCCCCACGTGCACGGTGCCAATGTGATACAACCCCTCGTTCATGGGCACGGCGATGTCGTAGGAGGTCTGGGGCCCGTGCTCCACCAGTCGCACGCTGTGCAGGCTCCCTTCCAACACCGGGTTGGCCCTGCTCAACGGGGCGGGGAAAGGCACCGTGAACGTGTGCGAGAGCACCTGCTCGCTGCGGTCGAGCACGAAGATGTAGTTGATCATGTGCTGCCGTTCGCGCAACCGGGCCTCGTCAAAAATGAGGCTCAAGAGCTCCGGGTAGTTCTTGTCCAGAACAAACCCGCCGCCGCGCTCGGCGATGGAGTGGGCCACGGCGATGCCGCGCAGCTCCAGCTCCTTGGTCAGCCCGGAGATGAGAATCCAGCGCGCCAGGAGGGCTATGGTCACGCTGATGATGAGGATGACCGCGAGAATGGAGACAAAAATCTTGTTCTTGAGGGAAATGCGGGCATAGGGTTTCATGGTTGCACTCCCTTGACCAGCTCTGCCCAGTCTTCAAGGAGCAGAAAACGCCCTTCGTGCAAACGGGTGAAATACACCTTGTCCATGCCCTGGTGGTCTTCGGGCCCAAAGGTCAGCCGCACGTCCCCGCCAAGGGAAAAATCCGTCATGGAGGCGATGGCGGCCAAAAAGGACTGCCGGCTGAGCTCTCGCCCGGCCCGGCGGAGAGCCTCCACCAGGACCTTGGCGTTGATGTAGCCTTCGAAACCCACGAAGTTCGGTTCTTCACCGGGGTAATACTTCTCCAGCAGGCGCACGAACTCCTCGGCGCTTTCGGCCACGGTCCCGTCCCGCCGGATCGGCGGCGGCACGACCTGGGACATGATGATGTCCACCCCGCTGGTGTCCGTTTGCAACAGGTTGCGCGACAACTCCTTGGCGCCGACAAAGGAGACCATGTAAAAAATGGGCGAATAGTCGGCTTCCAGAGATTTGCGGATGAAATTGGCGCAGGGGTCCGAAGTTCCAATCATGACCACGGCCTCGGCCCCGGATTCGCGAATTCTCTCAAGTCCTTCCCGGATATCGTGAGATCCGCGCACGTAGCTGCTACGCGCCACCGGCTCCAGGCCAAAACGCTTCAAGGCCAGCTCCGTTCCGGTCAATCCGTCAAATCCGAACGCATCGTATTGATAGAAGACCGCGATGCGGGTCAGGCCGAGATCCTGGACCATATGCTCCACGACGGCATCGGTTTCCTGATAGTAAGAGGCGCGGACATTGATGAGATAGGGGGTGAAGGGCTCGCGCAAGGCATTGGCCCCGGTGAACATGCCCAAGAGAGGCACCTTCGTCTCCTCCACCAGAGACAGAATTTTGACCGTGGTCGGAGTGCCTACGTAGCAGAAAAGCCCGAAAACCTGATCCTCGATGAGAAAGCGCTGGGTGTTGTCCAGGCATTTGGGCGGATCGTAGGAATCGTCGCGCGTGAGGAGGCGAATGTTCCGGCCATGCACGCCACCGCCGTCGTTGACATGTTGCAGGTAGCTCATGGCGCCGCGCAGTGTCTCCTGCCCCAAATATCCGGCATGGCCCTGCAGGGCCAGCGACGAACCGAACGTGACCTCGGATTCGGTCACTCCGAGTCCGACCGGGGCGATGGGAATCTGGACCTCGGCCTCCTGGCAGGCTGCCAGGAAAAAGACACAAACAACAAGACAGACAACCAAGAGCCCTCTGCGCACAAATGCCTCCTCAAGGAAAAAAGGTGCTTGCCCAGGAATTGTGTAACCAAAAAGCTCATCATGCGCCATAGAAACTCTGGTTATTGCATCCAGAGGACAAACGCACTATCTTGTGCAAAACTGTGAGTTACCACTCTGGCGGATAAAAGAAATATGTCTAGTTTGACATAATAAAAGCATGACAAATGATAGGTAAATGAGAGCTGTCGAAAAAAGCACAGTTTAGTTATTACCCACACTTTTGCACAGGATTTTCTTAAAATGGATTTACAAACATTTGAAAAAATAATCAAAAATGAAAATTCTGCAAAAAAATATTTGTTGCAATTTTGCTGGAAAAACCATCAGCGTTTTTGCCCCAAATGCAAGACCCGCAGACTGTACTCCCTGCAGGGCGGAAGACGACGATGTGCCCGCTGCTCCTATACGTTTCACGACTTCAGCCAGCGCTTCATAAACAATGGCAACCTCTCCCCCCAGCAGTGGTTGCGCCTGATCAAACTCTTTGAACTGGAAGTGCCCACCGGACGCATGGCCGACCAACTGGGAATCACCTACAACACGGCCTACAAGGCCGTGACCACCCTGCGCATGGCCATCCTGGCCCACTCCCTGGACGCGCGCCTGATCATTCGATCCATAGAAGGCCTGGGGTTCGCGAAGTCGGGCAAGTTCCATCTGGACATGAGCTCCACAGCCGGCGGGCGCATGCCCGTCTTCGGCATTGTCGAACGCGGCCCCCACGTCTTTGCAGACCTTATCCCGGAGCTTGACGGGGACAGCATCATCCACTTCAAAATGAACTTTCACCTGAGGACCGCAAGCCTCGGCAAAATCATCTACACGGATCGTTTCAAGCAGTATGCCGCCCTGATCGTCGGCGGCAGTTACCTGTCCGCGACCTACAACATCCGCCACACCGACAAGGGCCTCTTCATCGATTCGTCCAAAGGGTTCTGGTCCTTCTCCAAGGACTGGTTCCGGCGCCTCAAGGGCATCTCCCCCCGAAACTTCCCGCTCTACATCAAAGAACTGGAATTCAGGTACAATCACAAAAACGAAGACATCTTTCCCATTCTGGCCGAATATCTCTGCGCCATGGTGCCGGACTTTGAGGATTAGCGATATTCTTGCATCAGGTTCGCTTTTTGGAGCATATATCCAAGCATGGAAAAATCGGAAAGCGTATCGAACCTCCACCCATCTCAAGCCTGCCCTTGCGGATCTTCTCCCTTGTGGGGAATGCTCCCATTTTCCGGGCTCGGCTTTGATCTCGACCCGGTCCTGACCAGGCACATCAGCGTGATGGTTGTGAAGTGCGAGGAATGCCGCGTGGCATTGCCCCTGTTCGACACTCCGCTCCCGTCAGGCCGATGGCTGCAACTGCGCCTCGGCCGGGAAATTCGTGGTAGATAACACCAGAACCATTGCCAGGAGGATCTGCATGAAACTGGGAAGAAGAGAATTCGTCAAACTCACGGCCGCTGCGACAGCGGTCACGGCCTTTGGAGGCCTGGGGTTTGACCTGGCCCCGACCAAGGCCCACGCACAGCTCTTGAGCTTGCGTAAAGGAAAGGAAACCACGTCGGTCTGCTGCTACTGTTCAGTCGGCTGCGGACTCATCGTCACCACCGACGAGAAAACCAAACGCGCCATCAACATCGAAGGCGATCCGGATCATCCGATCAATGAAGGCGCTCTCTGCGCCAAGGGTGCCGCGACCTATCAGCTGGTCGAGAACCCACAGCGCATCACCAAGGTGCAGTACCGCGCCCCTTTTAGCGAGAAATGGGAAGAGAAGAGCTGGGATTGGGCCATCACCGAGATCGCCAAGCGCGTCAAAAAAGTCCGTGATGCATCCTTTACGGTCAAAAACGCCAAGGACCAGGTCGTCAACCGCACTGAAGCCATGGCCTCTTGCGGCTCGGCCGCCATGGACAACGAGGAGTGCTGGACCTACCAGGCCATGCTCCGCAGCCTCGGGCTCACGTACATAGAACATCAGGCCCGTATTTGACACAGCGCAACTGTTGCGGCTCTGGCAGAGTCGTTCGGACGCGGCGCGATGACGAATCACTGGATCGATTTCAAGAACAGTGATTGCATTTTGATAATGGGCAGCAACGCTGCCGAAAACCATCCCATCTGTTGGAAATGGGTCGTAAAGGCGCAGGAAGCGGGCGGAACAGTCATTCACGTTGATCCGCGCTATACCCGCACCTCTTCCAAGTCTGACCTCTACGCCCCCTTGCGTTCAGGCTCGGACATCGGATTCCTGGGCGGCATGATCAAGTACATTCTGGATAATGATCTGACCTTCAAAGACTATGTCCTGAACTACACCAACGCATCTTTCATCGTCTCCAAAGACTTTGGTTTCAATGACGGCCTGTTCACCGGTTTCGACGAAGCCGGGCGCAAGTACGACAAGAAATCCTGGGCTTTTGAAATGGACGAGGCCGGCGTGCCCAAACGGGACATGACCTTGAAAGACCCCCGCTGCGTCTACCAGATCCTGAAGAAACATTATGATCGGTATGACGTCAAAAAGGTCGTCTCCATCACGGGCACACCCGAAGAGAAACTCCTGGCCGTGTACAAAGCCTACACCACCACGGGCAAACCGGAAAAATCCGGCACCATCCTGTATGCCATGGGCTGGACCCAGCACACCGTCGGCGTGCAGAACATCCGGGCCATGAGCATCATCCAGCTCCTGCTGGGCAACATGGGCATGGCCGGCGGCGGCGTGAACGCGCTGCGCGGCGAAGCCAACGTCCAGGGTTCCACCGACCAGGCGCTGCTCTTCCACATCATCCCGGGCTACCTGCCGACCCCAAGGGCGTCAGTGACCACGTACGAAGATTACCTGAAGAGCATCACCCCGGTCAGCAAGGATCCCAAGAGCCTGAACTGGAAACAGAATCAGCCCAAGTACATGGCCAGCCTGCTCAAGTCCCTCTACAAGGACGTTGAGCCCGCCAAGGCCTATGAATGGATGCCCAAACTCGATGACGGTCAGAACGCCTCCTGGCTCGTACTCTTTGAAAAGATGTACAAAGGCCAGTTCAAGGGCTTCTTCTCCTGGGGCATGAACCCGGCTTCGAGCGGCGCCGATTCCAACAAGACCCGGCAGGCCATGGCCAACCTGGACTGGATGGTCAACGTCAACATCTTCGAGAACGAAACCGGCTCCTTCTGGAAGGGTCCGGGCATGGATCCCAAGCAGATCAAGACGGAAGTCTTCTTCCTGCCCTGCTGCGTATCCGTTGAAAAACAGGGCTCCATCTCCAACTCCGGTCGCTGGATGCAGTGGCGCTACGCCGGTCCCGAGCCGATGGGCGACACCAAGCCCGATGGCGACATCATGTATGAGCTGATCCTCAAGATCCAGGAGCTCTACAAAAAAGAAGCGGGCGCATTCCCCGATCCGATCCTCGGTCTCAATCTCGCCGATTGGGGCGACGGGCATGTCTATGATCCGCACAAGGTGGCCAAGCTCATCAACGGCTACTATCTCAAAGACACCAAGATCAAGAACCCGGATGGAACGGAGACGGTCATGAAGGCCGGCAGCCAGGTGGCCACATTTGCCCACCTGCAGGCCGACGGCTCAACCTGTTCCGGCAACTGGATCTATGCCGGTTCCTACACGGACAAGGGCAACATGGCTGCCCGCCGCGACAAGACCCAGACCCCTGCACAGGAAAAGGTAGGTATGTACCCGAACTGGTCCTGGACCTGGCCGGTCAACCGCCGCATCATTTACAACCGAGCCTCAGTGGATCTGGCAGGCAACCCCTACCAGCCCGACAAGCCGGTCCTGGCATGGGACGCTCCCAACAAAAAATGGCTCATCGACGTCGTCGACGGCGGCGGAGATCCGGGCGCCAAGCATCCCTTCATCATGCAGCAGCATGGACTCGGCGCGATCTATGGCCCGGGCCTGAACGATGGTCCTCTCCCCGAATACTACGAGCCGCTGGAATGCCCGGTCACCGAGCACCCGTTCTCCAAGCAGCTCAACAACCCCACGGCACTCATATTTGCCGACGATGCCCACAAGCGCACGACCTGCGACCCGCGTTTCCCCTTCGTCTGCACCACCTACCGTGTCACCGAACACTGGCAGACGGGCGTACTGACCCGCTGGCTGCCCTGGCTGACGGAAGCGCAGCCCCAGATGTTCTGCGAAATGAGCGAAGAACTGGCTGAACTCAAAGGCATCAAGAACGGCGAAAAGGTCATTCTGGAGAACCCCCGCGGACAGCTCTGGGCCATCGCCATTGTCACCAAGCGCTTCAAACCGTTTGAAGTCATGGGCAACCCGGTGCATGTCATCGGCATTCCGTGGCACTTCGGATGGGTCTGGCCCAAGGATGGCGGCGATGCGGCCAACCTGCTGACTCCGGCCGTTGGTGATCCCAACACCGGCATCCCGGAAAGCAAGGCCTTCATGGTCAACGTCAAGAAAGCGTAAGGAGCTGATATGTCAGGAAAATCATTCTTCGTCGATCTGACCAAATGCACGGCCTGCCGTGGATGCCAGATTGCGTGCAAGCAGTGGAACAAGCTCCCGGCCGAACAGACCAGAAACCATGGATCCCACCAGAACCCCATGGATGTCTCGGCCATCACCTATAAAACCGTGCACATGAAGGAAATTGCCGACGACAAGGGCATGATGGCCGCGTGGCTCTTCTTCCCGGAACAGTGCCGGCATTGCACCGAACCCCCTTGCAAGATGACCGCCGACGCCTATGACGACAAGGCCATCCTGCAGGACGAGGCCACCGGTGCCATCACCTTCACCGAAAAAACCAAGGATTTGCCGGATTTTGATGAGATCCGCGAAGCCTGCCCGTACAATATTCCGCGTCAGAACGCGGAAACAAAGGTCATGACCAAGTGCACCATGTGCCTTGACCGCGTCCAGAACGGCCTGGTCCCTGCCTGCGTGCAGTCATGCCCCACGGGAACAATGAACTTTGGAGACCGAGACGAAATGATGGCGCTGGCCGAAAAACGTCTGGCCGAGGTGCAGAAGAAGTATCCGGAAGCGGTGTTGGGCGACGCCGACTCTACCCGGGTCATCTACCTCTACCAGATGCCGCCCAAGTCATTCCATGACTACGCGGTCGCTTCAGCCACGGTTCCCGGACCCATGACCCGCAAGGCCATGTTTGCCCGGATCTTCGGCTCGACCTCCAGAAACAAGGCCTAATCATCAGGCCCTCCTCCATCGGCTGGCCGGGAAGGCACCTTCCCGGCCTTTTTCGCCGCACCGCCGTGCAAACGGCGTTGCCCTTTCAAGCACAAGGCCCGCACCCCGAAAATTCGGGATGCGGGCCTTTTTCATCACGTCCGCAAGCGCAGTCGGTGGAAAAAATCTAAAGCGGATAGGGCGTCAGGCTGCGCACCCCTTTCTCGGTGACCAGCACGGTTTGCTCGAACTGGGCCGAAAGAGAGCCATCGGCAGTGACCACGGTCCACTCGTCCGCCAGACGTCTGATCGCCATCGCCCCCTGATTGATCATGGGTTCGATGGTGAAGACCATGCCCGGCACGAGGACGACCCCAAGCCCCGGACGGCCCGTGTGATTGACCTGCGGCTGCTCGTGGAACGCATGCCCCACGCCGTGCCCAACCAATTCCCGCACCACGGAATATCCCGCCCCCTCGGCATGGCTCTGAATGGCGTGCCCGATGTCTCCGAGGGTGACTCCGGGGCGCACGAGGGCAATCGCGCGCTGCAGGCACTGCCGGGTCACGTCCACCAGACGCTTGGCTTCGGGACTGACCTCGCCGACCAGATACGTGCGGTTGGCGTCGGCAAACCAGCCGTCCACGATGCTCGTCACATCGACATTGACGATATCCCCGTCGCGCAGCTCCCGTGGTCCGGGGATGCCGTGGCAGACTTCATCGTTCACGGACACGCAGGCGCTCTTGGGGAACCCCCGGTAGCCAAGCGGGGCCGGAACGGCCCCATGCTTCAGGGTGAATTCGTGGATCAAGGTGTTGAGATGGTCCGTTGTCGCTCCGGCCCGGACATGGTCCGCGATCATGTCCAGGGTGCGCACCACCAGCTCCCCGGCCCTGGCGATGCCGTCCACGGCGTCCTTGTCCTTGATCCTGATGCGGTATCGTTTCCAATATTCTTCGGCCACCGAAGCGCTGAGGTTGCGGCGGTTCAGGCGGGCTTTTGCATTTCGAAAGAGCATGGCGTTCCTTTACGTGTTGTTTGTCGTTTCTTGTCCCAGAATCCCCACGTCTGTCCAGTGCCCGCAGTCGTTGCCTTCCCCGACGCTTTCGGCCATGATGTGAAAAAGGAGGAACCTATGCCAACCATCAAAATTTCAGGCATGTCATGTGCCCATTGCACCGGCTCGGTCACGAAACTGCTCACTTCCGTGCCCGGCATCTCGAACGTCTCCGTGACCCTCACCCCCGGCCAGGCCAGCTTCGACGCCTCGCCCGAGGTCGATCTGAACTCCCTCAAGGAAGCAATCCGTAAAATCGGATTCGAGCCGCAGGACTGAGGCATGTTTTCTTCCTTCCGCAAACTGATCCTGCTCATCCTCGGAATCCCTTTCGTCATCCTCGGCACGCGCTTCCTGCTCGACGCCGGAGCCAGCGCCCTGACCTATTGGTCGGCCGAGTCCTGGGCACCCCAAAACGCGGCTCTCGTCGCAGTGGATCATTTCTCAAGTGTCGATCAGGCCCTGGGCAATCAGACCGTGGTCCGCTACCAGTATGAGGTTGACGGCCAAAAACATGAAGGCCAGTTTTCGTGCATTGGCGACGAATGCCCGCAATCCGACCTGCACCTCGCCCTGCGCGCGGCCCAAGCCGAGAACCGCACGGTCGCGGCCCTGGTCAATCCGGGAAAACCCGAAGAGTCCGTGCTCTATCGCCATCTCTACATGCCCCTCTTTCTGCTCAAGGCGGGAGCGGGCCTTTTCTGCTTCCTCACCGGCAGCGTGGCCGTCATCTTCGGCGTCTATCTGCTGCGCGGCCCCGGTGCCACGAAGGAGTCCACATGATCCACGTCGTGGCGCGCTTCAAACTTAAAAGAGGGATGGCCCCGCTCTTCCTGCGGGAATTCCGGGATCTGGCAATTCTGGTCCGCCAGGAGGCTGGCTGCGTGGACTATTTTCCGGGTCAGGACGTGCGCATGGGACTGGAAAGCCAGAACCTCGATCCCGACACGGTCACGGTGCTCGAAAAATGGACCAGCCGCAGAGCCCTCGAAAGCCACCTGCGCGCCGGACACATGCGCGGCTTTCAGGAGAGGATCAAAGACATCGTCGTCGAGGCGTCTCTGACCATCGTCGAAGAAGTGTGACTCCGCGCAAAGAAGCGCGGCAAAAATCAAAGCCCCTGCGGAAAAGTTGTTCTGCAGGGGCTTTTTCTTGTGATGCAAGGACTTACATTCAGACGCTTCGGCCCGCCCGCGCCAGCTTGGCCAGCGCGTTGATCACGCTGGCCGCCAGGCTTGAGCCACCCTTGCGGCCGACAATGGTGATGTAGGGGATGGCGTCCTGGGCCAGCAGCAGTTCCTTGGCTTCAGCGGCGTTGACGAAGCCCACGGGCATGCCAACGATGAGCCTTGGCGGCCTGGCACCCCGATCCATCCAGTCGAGCAGCCGGAAAAGGGCCGTGGGCGCGTTGCCGACGACAAAAATATCCGCCCCGCCATGGGCCATGACCTCATCCACGGCAGCCCAGGCCCGTGTCACGCCCTCGCTCTTGGCCCGCTTGGCCACGTGGGGATCGCTCATCAGACAGCGCACCCGGCACCCCATGGGCTCAAGGCGGCGGATCGGAATGCCGGCCAGGGCCATCTGCGTGTCCGTGACGATGTCTGCCCCGGCCAGCAAGGCTTCCTTGCCGGCCGCGATGGCACCTGGATGAAAGCGGATCTGCGTCAGCAGGTCGAAGTCCGCGGTGGTGTGAATCATGCGGCGGGCGACAGCCCATTCTTCCCCGGCAAAAGGCCGAGGCTCTGCCACTTCGGCATCGATGATGGCCAGGGAGCGGGATTCTATCTCTTCAGGCGGGACATGGATGTACATGGGATATCCTTATTCGGGGCGCACCGGGCAAAAAGATCTGACAAGGTTTCGCGGTGCGGATCAAAACCTCATTCGACACCTTCGTGAATCGTGATCAAAAAAAGGCTCTCCCGTTCAAAAAATTCCTGCTCGACGCGACCGGTCAGGGATTCGTCAATCTCCAACACGACTCTGGCGCGCTTGAAAGGCTTGTCTTCGTGTCCGACCCGAACCTTCCGGATGATGCGACCCTGAGAAAGAATTTCCCGAGGCAATCCTTGGATGGGCAACACTTCGTCAAAATCGCACACCACCCTGACCGGAGGCTCTTTCTTGAGCATGAACAAATCCGGCAGCACGGGTCCGTCGAGATAGATGCGGACCTGCTCCGTCAACGCCGTAGCCTCGAATTCGACCCGCACGATGCGCTGCTCCGCCAAGGAAAGGCATCTACCACCGGATGCCTTTACAGAAACGGGCACGGACACCGTGGCCCCTGGAGCAAGGAGCGCGGAATGGAAAATCCCGGGGTTGAGTTTGGCAAAATCTTCCCTGGCCTTGGAATAATCGAGCATGGATGAGATGCAGCCATATTGCAGAAGCAGCCCCCGGATGCTCTCCCCTGCCGCGACCTTATGCGTCTTTGTCGAAGAATCCCCGGCAAGAAGATGATCGCAAGGCCAGATCAAAAAAAAGATCCAGAAAAAACAAGACAAAAAGAAGAATGATCTTTTCATGCGAGCAAACATCCATCATTTAAACGTCCGCGATTAACAAAAAAGATCCTAACCAAGAAAGAAGAAAAAGAAAATCAATTCCATGCCTCCAATTTCAGATCACGCATCCGGTCCCTCCCCGCCTCAGGACCGCCTCCACGCGCAGGGGCGAAAAGGCCCGAGGGACTGCACTTGGACACGGCCTGGATTTTTGATAGTGATATTGACCACTGCGCAGCCCCGCCAGCTGAGATGAGCCTGTGCGCAAACCGTGAAGACGATCCAGAGGGAACACCAACTCCATGAGCACTCGGCAAAACTCCCGCACTCCGCAGGGCATCGAACCCAAGGCCACGACGCAGGATTCCTCCGGCCAAGCCCAGGCACAGGATGACCGGATTAGGCTTGTACAGCTGGTGGCGGAACTGGACACGGCCAAACAGCAGGCCGAGTCCGCGAGCAGGATGAAATCGCAGTTCCTGGCCAACTTCAGCCATGAAATCCGCACCCCCATGAACGCCATCATCGGCATGACGGATGTCGTGCTCGGCACCAAGGTCACGCCGGAACAACACCGCGCCCTGACCATCGTCAAGAACGCCTCCGAGGCGCTGCTCAATCTCATCAACGGGGTGCTCGACCTCTCCAAGATCGAGGCCGGCCAGTTCGCGCTGGAAATCCGCAGCTTCGATCTGCGCACGGTGGTCGAGAGGACCGTCAGCACCCTGGGACTCACGGCCACGGAGAAGGGGCTGGAACTGATCTGCCGCCTGCCCCCGGACCTGCCCCGGGAAATGCAGGGCGACCCGATCCGGCTGCGCCAGGTGCTCATGAACCTGCTCGGCAACGCGCTCAAATTCACGCCTTCGGGCCACGTTTGCTGCTCCTGCCGCGTGGAACCGGAAGGCGAAAACGACTGCGTGGTCCATTTTCAGATCGAGGACACCGGCATTGGCATCCCGCCAAACAAGCTGACCACCATCTTCGAAGATTTCACCCAGGTGGACAGCTCCGCCACCCGCGTTTATGGCGGCACGGGCCTTGGCCTGTCCATTTCGCGCAAGCTCGTGCAGCTCATGAATGGCGACATTTCGGTCAGCAGCACCCCCGGCCATGGCAGCACCTTCGAGTTCAGCGTGCGCATGGGCAAGGTCTCTCCCCCGGAAACGACCCACGCCCAGGTCTTCGACCATGCCGCCACGATTCTGGTCGTGGCCAACAACCCTCTCATCCGCGCCCATATCAGCGAACTGCTCGAATTCTGGGGGCTTGAGGCCGAAGCCACCGATTGCATGGAGTGCATGGGCCTGACCGGAAAAACCTTCGACCTGGCCATTCTGGACACGGACTTTGGTGACTTCGCCTGCATGGAGCTGCTGCTCCAGGGCGGAGTCCTGCAAGACATTCCGAGCATCGTGGTGACTCAGCTCGGAGACCGCTCGATCTCCGACCGCGACGGGCTGGTCAAGGCCGTGCTGACCAAGCCCCTGCTTCAGGACGAACTACTGCGCGCCCTGGCCCTGGTCTTCGGCTTGCGCATCAACCTGCCAGACAGCCAGCCCACGGCGCGGACGCTTCCCAGGCTTCGCCCGCTGGAAATTCTCCTCGTCGATGACGTGGCCACCAACCGGGAACTGGCCGGACTCCTTCTCGGCAAGATGGGGCACACGGTCCATGAGGCCAGCGACGGCCTGGACGTTTTGACCATGATCGGACGACACAGCTACGATCTGGTCTTCATGGACCTGCAGATGCCGGTCCTGGACGGCTTCACGACCACCCAGATCATCCGGGCCTGCGAACAGGGCCGGCCCGCGCCCACGGACATGGACGGTAGCTTCCTGGTCCGGGCCGTGCGCGAGAAGATCGCAAGCACGTACACACCCATCGTGGCCATGACCGCCCACTCCATGATCGAAGACAAGCAGCGCTGCATGGAAATAGGCATGGACGCATACCTCACCAAACCCTTGCGCCTGGAAGAGGTGTATGCGGCCCTGAGCAGGTTCAGCGAGGTGCTTGAACCTGCATCGCAAGCGCCACAGCAGTCCGAAGAAAAGCCCGAATCCCCTTCGCTCAAGCCGCAGTCCCTGCCGATTGGGGCGGACGGAGACTATGTCGGACGCATGCTCTCCTCGCTCAGCGCCCAGTATGAACTCGACCGCGAAGAGGCCATGCCGCTGATCCACAGCCTGGCCGAAACGCTGACCGCCCATCATCACAGCCTGCGCGAATGCCTGACCCTGAGCGAAACGGACACGCTGCTGCACCACGCCCACGGCATCAAGGGCCTGCTCATGAACATGGGCTTGACCAAGGAAGGCTTGGCGGCCAAAGAACTGGAAGAATCGACCCGCGCCGGCGCCGCCCCCGAGGAACTGCGCCAGAGGGCTGAAACCCTGCTGCTTCTGACAGGGAGCATCCTTGACGAACTGCACATCGCCCTTGGCGGCGAACATACCTGAAGGAGACACCATGAACACCCTGACCTGGCACGGCCACTCGGCCTTTGCCATCACCTCCCAGTCGCAATCAATCCTGGTCGACCCCTGGTTCGACGGAAACCCCTCGGCCAAGGCCGCAGCCAAGAACATCGAGGCCGATCTGGTCCTGGTCACGCACGATCATGGCGACCATGTGGGTCAGGCCCTGGAAATATGCAAACGCACCGGGGCCACCCTGGGCTGCATCGTGGAACTGGCCGCCAAACTCAAGGCCCAGGGGCTTCCGGACAGCCAGATCCTGAACGGCATCGGCTTCAATATCGGCGGCACCGTGACCCACCGGGGCGTCTCGGTGACCATGGTCCAGGCCACCCACTCCTGCGAATCGGGCGTGCCCACCGGTTTCATCATCCGCCTGGAAGACGGCTACACCATCTACCATTCCGGCGACACGGGGCTCTTTTCGTCCATGGCCCTGTGGGGCAAGCTCTACAAGATCGATCTGGCCCTGTTGCCCATCGGCGGCGTCTTCACCATGGACGCGGCCCAGGCGACCCTGGCGGTCATGATGCTCCGCTGCAAGAAGGTCATCCCCATGCACTGGGGCACCTTCCCGGCCCTGGCCCAGAATGTGGACGCCTTCAAAAAGGAACTGGACAAGCTGGAACTGGGCGACGCCCTGATGCAGGTCGAGGTCGGGGTGCCGGTCGGGCTGGTGCGCTGAGCGGGATCGCGCGATTTTTTTGGCCAGTGGGGGGCAGCGAGCCCAAAAATCGCAGCAAGAGTGACGTTTTGAAATAATCCTGAAGGCCCGGCCGAAACATCGACCGGGCCTTCCCGTTTTACAGCGTCGGCGGCACGACCTCGCCACTGGCGACCATGCGCTCGATCTGATCCACGTCCTTGTCCCCCCGTCCCGACAGGTTGACGATGATGATCGTCTCGCGGGGCAGGCCGGGCGCTATGCGCAGGGCATGCGCCAGGGCATGGGCTGACTCCAGGGCGGGGATGATGCCCTCGGTGCGCGAGAGCAGGAAGAAGGCGTCCAGGGCCTCGTGATCGCTGGCGTGCACGTACTCGGCCCGGCCCAGATCCTTCAGGTGGGCGTGCTCGGGACCGACGCTCGGGTAATCGAGCCCGGCGGAGATGGAATAGACCTCGGCGGGCTCTCCGGTCTGGTCTTTGAGCATGTAGGAGTTGAACCCGTGCATGACGCCCGGCTCACCCAGGCACAAGGTGGCCGCGTGCTCGCCGTAACCAAGGCCGCGGCCTGCAGGCTCCACGCCCACAAGCCTGACCTCCTCATGAGGGATGAACTCGGAAAAAAGGCCCATGGCGTTGGAGCCGCCGCCCACGCAGGCGATGCAGTAATCGGGCAGGCGTCCTTCGGCCTCCAGGATCTGGGCCTTGGCCTCCCGGCCGACGATGGACTGAAATTCGCGGACCATGAGCGGATACGGATGCGGCCCCACGGCGGAACCGAGCAGATAGTAGGTGTTCCGGGCATCCTGGACCCAGGACATGAGCGCCTCGTCCACGGCCTCCTTCAAGGTCTTCTGGCCGCTCATCGCCGGCACGACCTTGGCTCCCATCATCTGCATGCGAAAGACGTTGAGCTTCTGCCGCTCCACATCAACCGCGCCCATGTGGATGGTGCACTCCATGCCCATCAGCGCGGCGGTCGCCGCCGTGGCTACGCCATGCTGTCCCGCGCCGGTCTCGGCGATGATCTTCTTCTTGCCCATGCGTTTCGCCAGCAAAATCTGGCCGATGGTGTTGTTGACCTTGTGCGCGCCGAGGTGGTTCAGGTCCTCGCGTTTGAGGTAGATCTTGGCCCCGCCGCAGCGTTTGGTCAGGTTGGCGCAGAAATAGAGAGGATTGGGACGGCCCGTGAACTGCTTCTGATAATAATCGTATTCCTTGATGAAGTCCGGATCATTGCGGTAGCGCTCAAAAGCCTCGGCCAATTCGTTCAGAATGTCCCTGATCGGCTCGGGGACGAACTGTCCGCCGTAGGCGCCAAAAAAACCGTCGGCTGTGGGCATGGTCATGAGGAGTCTCCTTGGGGTTCGAATAAAAAAAACCGCGGTCAGTCTGCACTGCCGCGGTTGGTATTTTGCTCATCCTTTGACGGATTTCAGGCCAAGACGCATCCCACGGCATGTTTTTCATGCCGCCACCAAAGAAGGGAGATGCTCTTGGGGGTCGTATTCATGGGAAAAATGAGTGCCTGCGCACTGGGGGTTTGTCAAGGCATAATCGATCGGATAGAGAGGTGCGTCACGATCACCAAAGGAGCACATGCATGATCACCAAAGACGAAGACGCTACCTGGCACGAACTCATCCCGGGCATAAGCGTCAGCACCCTGGTCCGTGGGGACAAGACCCTCATGGCCCGTTTCGAACTTCAGGAACACTCGTTTCTGCCGATCCATTCGCACATGCACGAACAAACCGGCTACCTGCTCTCGGGCCGCATGACCATGACCATCGCCGGAGATGAACACTATTTCGGCCCCGGCGACAGCTGGTGCATCGCCCCCGGAGTCGAGCACGGCGCGGTCATCCACGAAACCTGCCTGGCCATCGAAGTCTTCAGCCCGGTACGCGAGGACTATCTGCCCTATCTGCCTGCGGGAAAAAAATCCTGATGAATACAACTCCCGAAACTTTTTCCCGCACCTTCACAGTCGAAGAAGCCGCCCCGGCCTGCGACACCCTGGCCCGCCTGACCGGACTGCCGAAGGCCCGTATCAAGGACTGCATGACCAAGGGCGGCGTGTGGTGGTCCCGTCCGGGACGTTCGACCTCGCGGCTGCGGCGCGCTTCCACGGAAGTGAAACCGGGCGAGCGTCTGGAGATCAACTACGACCCCGCCCTGCTGGCCCTGGTGCCTGCACAACCGGAGCTGATCGCCAAGGCCAAACACTATTCGATCTGGAACAAGCCCGCCGGAATTCTGTCTCAGGGCACCCGCTTCGCGGACCACTGCACTCTGCCGCGCCTGGCCCAGGCCCTGCTCAAAGCCAGAAACGAACCGCATCCCGTCCACCGGCTGGACCGCGAAGCACGCGGAATCATGCTTCTGGCGCACGACGGCAAGGCTGCCGCCAAGCTGGGCGAGCTCTTTCGCCAGGGCAAGGTTGAAAAGGAGTACGCGGCCATCGTGCGCGGCATCCCGGACTGGACGGACATCGAGGTGGAGCTGCCGCTGGACGGCAAGGAATGCCGCTCGCGCTTTCACGTCATCCAGAGCGACCCGGCCTCCGACATGACCCTGCTGACCGCCCGCATCGACACGGGCCGCAAGCATCAGATCCGCCGCCATCTGGCCGGTCTGGGGCATCCGGTCATGGGTGACCCGCGCTACGGTCGCAGCAATGCGCGCGTGCAGGAACTGCAGCTCGTGGCCAGAAGCCTTGCCTTTACCTGTCCCTTCACGAACGCGCCCCGGCAGTGGAACGTGCCGGACCTGCTGTTTCCTCTGCCGGAGTAAAAACCAAAGAGGCTTGGTTCATGCAAAAAAATCAGCCCGGAAGCAGCACTCACGGCTGCTTCCGGGCTGAAAATTGAAATTGACGGATTAGCTAAGATTCAGGGACCGCATTGAGCCCCGGCGTCGCTCAGTCTTTGCGCACCAAGGGCAGTCCGGCATTGACCCACTCCGAGATTCCGCCGTCCAGAATGTAAAGTGTCGAAAAACCATTCTTTTCAAACTCCCGAAATGCCTGGGGGCTTTGCCTGCCTTTCTGGCAATAAATGAGTATTGTCGCGTCACGATCCAATTGAGATGCCATTCTCAAAAAATTCGTGGCGTAATAATTCATCAATTTCGCGCCTTCGATGTGTCCCGAATCGTAGTCGTCCTTGGTCCGCACATCGAGGAGGATGAATTTCGGATTGCCCGCATTCTCCGCGATCATTTTCTGCGCGTCCGATGGTGACAACAGCTGCTCGTTCGCGGCGGCAAAACCAATAAAAAGAAGCAGTACGCATACACTGAAGATGATTATCTTGTATGGCTTTTTATTATGCAAAGAGCTGTCCTGTGGTTTGTACGAAATCGCTCGCACGTGATTCATATCCCGACTCGGACGAAATCTATGTGTTTTAGAGTCTCTACGCAACTAGGCAGTCAAGCGGAGGGCATCCGTGCCCAATCTCATTCAGGCCTGAAGCCGGCGACGACCGCCCATGGCGGCATCAGGACAAGTCATCCCAAGCCTTGACGTGCCTCTTTTTTTCGTTCAGCAGCGATCTTCACAGCGGACAAGTGGCACCCCGCTCTAGAAATTCTCCCTCACCCCCGGCGCGAACGTTCCGGGCTCACAAGGTGGCGTATGCTGACAATCACCAAAGAATTCTCCTTTCATGCGGCCCATCGGCTGCATCTGCGTACTCTCTCCACAGCGGATAACCTCTCCATCTACGGCAACTGCTCCCGGCTCCACGGCCATACGTCCCGCTTGCAGGTCACCCTCGCGGGCAGGCCCGACGAGACGGGCATGATCCTGCATTGCGGCGTCTGCGGGGCCTACGACGAACGCAAGTTTGCACTACGCCACGACCAGGGCCTCGATCCGACCCTGTACCTGAGATAGGAGGGAAGAATGAATCATTCCAGCCGCATGATCCTTTGTAGACAGGTCGATCACAGCCCGCGCTACGACCCGAAACAGCTCTGTCCCATTCCCCGCGCACTGGGCCGCGCCGCCGGGATCGGTAATACACTTTCCTTTTCCCACGGCCAGGACATCTGGAACATTTACGAGCTCTCATGGCTGGCACGGTCCGGCAAACCCGTGGTCGCCATGGCCGAGGTCCGGGTGCCGTGGAGCTCACCAAACCTCATTGAATCAAAATCCCTCAAACTCTATTGCAACTCGTTCAACATGACGCCCCTGGACAGCGCGACAGCGGTCCAGGAGATCATGACCCGCGATCTTTCCATGGCCGCAGGGGCTGACGTGCAGGTGCTGCTTGCCTCGCCGGAGTCTTTTTCCAGGGTTGTCATGTCCGAGCCCGACGGAATCTGCATTGACGATCAGGACATCACGGGTTTCACGTACGAGACCGAGCCCGAACTGCTCGAAGCCGCGTCCGAAACCGTGAACGAGACCCTCTTCACCCGCCTTTTCCGTTCCCGCTGCCCCGTGACAGGCCAGCCGGACTGGGCGACCGTCTGCATCCGCTACGCCGGGCCGCGCATCCTGCACGACGGGCTGCTGCGCTATCTGGTCTCCTACCGTGAGCACCAAGGTTTTCATGAGGCCTGCGTGGAAAAAATCCATGCCGATATCCGACGCCGCTGCGGCGTGGACAAACTCGAAGTCAGCGCCCGCTTCACCCGCCGTGGAGGACTGGACATAAACCCGGTCCGTTCCACCCACCCCGCCCCCTGGACCAATCTGCGCGATCCGAGGCAATAGCGGACGCATCCTCGAAAGGCGGACGAAATCAAATCCCCTTTGCGCAAGACCGCCGCAGCATCCTGATTTATTGGAAAAACAGTTCCTCCGGATCTTTTTCCATCCCCACATTGCCAAAACCCTTTCCGCGGGATATGATTTCTCAAATCCGATTTGCAGTTGATTTCCCGGCCACCTCAAAGCGCCTTCCTCGCCCGCCTCACCACTCTGTCCCGACTTCGGCCCGCTGCTGCCTGATTGCAAATACATTTTGCGGAGGACAATTATGATCTCCCTGACAGCGGAAACCCACCTTCCCCAGGTGCGCCTGCGCCGCAGCAACAGACCGGACTTCGTCTTCCAGGGCGTGATGCTGGCCAACAGGGCAATGCGACAAAAAAATGGCGGCGAACACCACACCGTGTCCCTGTATAAGACCCGGGTGGGAAAATACGTTCTCGCCACCACCGTCACGACGCTCTCGAAATACGGAAGGGCCAGCGCGGATATCCTGTGCTTTTCCTGCATGGGTGATGTCCATCACTATCTAAACTCGGAATACCCCGCTCCGGCCGCAGTGGTGGAAGGACTCATTTGCGAGGCAGCTCGCGGGGACTGGAAAGGCGAATCCCACTCTCCATCCTGGAGCGGCCCAACCGAACCGGGGAGGGATCAGGAAAACGATGTTCTTCCCTGTGGGTTTTGAGCCTCCGGCTTTGTAAGCCACCGGCTTCGTGAACCCACTGTCTTCTGAGCATTCAGCACATTCTTTACCCAAGGAGATCACCATGACACGACAGATGTCCTTCAAAATGCACCAACGCGAGGTGGAGCCACATTTTCGGAAACAAATCGAAGCGGCCGAGTCCACGGAAGACGTCCGCAAATTTTTCGAGCGCACCGCGCTGGACTTTCTGCGCAGAGCGATCGGAGAGCAGGTCGATGTGCAACCCGGAGATGTACTTTTCAACACCGCCTTGGAGTCGGGATATACTCTCAGCCAACGATTGCTGGAAAATGAGGAATTCAGGCTGATGCACGAAGACTCGGATCTGCCTTTTATCCTGCGGATATTGTCCGAACGGGCGGTGAACAGGTATAAACATCTGGTGACGAAGCAGCCTGACAAGACCGAGAAAAAAATTTTCCCGGTCCCGGGCCGCGCCGCTAATCGTTACTAAAACATCTGACCGCCAGGGAGACTTCCATGCGACGTGCCATCAAGGCCATCTACAAAGGCGAACCCGTCACCGAGGGTGCGGGCGTAAAACTGCGCCGGGTCTTCGGCTATTCCGAAGCCCCGGATTTCGATCCGTTCCTCATGCTTGACGACTTCAGGTCCGACCAGCCGAAAGACTTTCAGCGCGGCTTTCCCTGGCATCCGCACCGGGGCATCGAGACCATCACCTATGTCATCAGGGGGGACGTGGAGCACGCAGACAGCCTCGGCAACAAGGGCGTCATCTCCAGCGGCGACGTGCAATGGATGACCGCCGGTTCCGGCATCGTTCATCAGGAAATGCCCAAGGGCGATGCGCATGGGTCCATGCACGGCTTTCAGCTCTGGGCCAATCTTCCGGCCTCCGAAAAAATGATGCCCCCGCGCTACCGGGGCCTGACGGCAAAAGAGATTCCTGAAGTCCAGCTGCCGGGCGGCGCGAGGATAAAGGTCATCGCGGGGCTGCTGGACACGGTGCGCGGCCCCATGGACGACATCGTCATTCAGCCCGAATATCTGGATTGCGACCTGCCTGCCGGAGTGCAATTCGTCCACGCCGTGCCCCGCGACCACACGGCGTTCATCTACGTCATCGCGGGCGAGGGGGTGGTAGCTAAAGAAGCTGTACAAAACCGCACCTTGGTCCTTTTCGATTCCGGGGACACGCTGGACGTTACAGCCGGGACGGCGGGCATCCGATTTCTGCTGCTCAGCGGTAAACCCCTGGCGGAACCAATCGCCTGGCGCGGACCCATCGTCATGAACACCAAGGCCGAGCTGGATCTGGCTTTTGAGGAATATCACAAAGGGACATTCATCAAGCATTCCATCAATCTCAACTCGTGAGCGCACCGGTCCGGATTTTTCCGGGCCGGGCGCCAAGGCATATTCCAACGCGAACATCACAGCACGCTTGATTGCTGGCAAAAACAGGACTTACACGAATGATTTTAATCCAATCGTTGCCAAATACGGTTCAGAGCGTTATCTTTTAAATAAACATCGACCGGATCGTTCCCCACTCCACGTACAAAACGCTCCCATTCCTTCTCCACCTCCCACTCGGTTTTGCCGATGTAAGGCTCTTTGACCGACGTATCGGACAAGCCATACGGATTGGCCGTAAATTTCAGGAATTGGCGATGACGCATTACGCGACAACCCATGCAACAGTCTCAACCAGCAAGGAGGATGAAATCATGAAGATTCTGGTAGCACTCGATCAGTCGGAATACTCAGCTCTGGTGCTCAAGAAGGCCTTGGATCTTGCTGCCATGGAAGGAGCGGAGCTCACGGCCCTGACTGTATCCAGCGCCACGTTCAACAATCTGTATCTGGGCGAGGTTTCGGGAAGTTTCCTGGAGAAAGTGCGGACGGGGGTGCAGGAATCCGTCGATCGGATCAAGGAGCAGATCAAGGCGGCCAATGCGGATGTCAAGATCGTTGTAGAGGAAAGCCCCTCGGCAGCGGATGCCATCGTGAATTATGCGGAGAAGAACGGAATTGACCTCATCGTCATCGGCAACAAGGGAGCGGGCGCTGTTGAACGCTTCCTCATCGGCAGTGTGTCCAGCAAGGTCGTGACCCACGCTCCGTGCTCGGTCATGGTGGTCAAGAAGTAAAATCAAGCGACCCCGGCACTTGGCGAAACCAGCGAAAAGGTTTCCGCGTTGAAAAGCCCGACATGACTCGGGCTTTTCAACGTTCAGAGGGGCTGCCTGGGAAGTTAGCGAAGCATGGCGCGCAAGGCCGCCAGAATTCCGTCCCGATTGAGACCGAGCTTGACGCGGAGTTCCTTCTGGCTGCCGTGCTCCACAAAGTGGTCCGGAACCCCCAGACGTTTGATGCGCAGACCGGCCAAGGCGTCGCGGTCGGCCAGCAGCTCCAGCACGGCCGAACCAAACCCGCCGGGCAAGGCGTTTTCCTCCGCGATCAGCATGAACGGCTGCGATGCCGCCAGGGCCAAGAGCTGCTCTTCGGGCAAAGGTTTGACAAAGCGGGCATTGAACACCGCCACTTCCTTGCCCGTCTCCTCGCACAGCATCCGCGCCGCCTCCAGAGCCGGATTGACCCGGCTGCCCAGCGCCACGATGACTCCATCCGTTCCTTCGCGCAGCAGCTCGCCCTGTCCCATGGGCAGAATCTGTGGCGTCTCCACCAGAGTTGCGCCTTCGCCCACTCCGCGCGGATAGCGCAGGGCCACCGGGCCCTTATGCGCCAGCGCCGTGGCCAGCATGTGCTGCAGCTCCGGCTCGTTGCGCGGAACCATGATGACCAGCCCCGGAATGTGGCGCAGGAAGGAGATGTCGAACACGCCGTGGTGGGTGGCCCCGTCCTCGCCGACAAGCCCGGCGCGATCCAGACACAGGGTCACGTTCAGATTCTGCAGGCAGACGTCATGCACGATCTGATCGTAGGAGCGCTGCATGAAGGTCGAGTAGATGGCGACCACCGGTTTGACGCCCTGGGACGCCAGACCGGCCGCGAAGGTCACCGCATGCTGCTCGCAGATGCCCACATCGAAAAACCGGTCCGGAAAACGCTCCGAAAAACAGGTCAGCCCCGTGCCCTCGGGCATGGCTGCGGTGATGGCCACGATGCTCTCGTCCTTTTCGGCCAGAGAGCACAGCGTTGAACCGAAGACCTGCGTGTAGGAAGGCAGGGAGCAGGCCGCGAACTTCTTGGCCTCCCCGGTCTCGGGCTCGAAGCAACCCACCCCGTGAAAAAAGGTCGGGTTGGATTCGGCCGGCTCATAGCCCTTGCCCTTCTTGGTCAGCACATGCACGAGGACCGGGCCTTCCAGTTCGCGGGTCTGCTGGAAGACGTTGGTCAGCATGCGCATGTCATGGCCCTGCAGGGGGCCGATGTAGGTGAAGCGGAAAGCCTCGAAGAGCATGCCGGGAGTGAAGAAGCTTTTGAGGGAGTCCTCGCTGCGGCGGGCGTATTCGGCCAGATCGTCGCCGATCTTGGGAATCTGGCGCATGATGGATTCGGCTTCCTTCTTGAATCGCTGCACCCAGCGCTTGGACAGCTTGCGGCTGAGAAACGACGAAAGCGCCCCGACATTGCGTGAAATGGACATCTCGTTGTCGTTCAAGACCACAACCAGATTCTTGCCCAGCCCCCCGGCCTGATTGAGCCCCTCGTAGGCCAGGCCGGCGGTCATGGAGCCGTCGCCAATGACGGCCACGACCTTGTGATCCTCGTGCGCCAGATCGCGTGCCGCGGCCATGCCGAGGGCCGCCGAAATGGAGGTCGAGGAGTGGCCCACCCCGAAATGGTCGAAGGGGCTCTCGCACATGCGGGGAAAGCCGCTGATCCCGCCCAGCTGGCGCAGGGTGTGAAAACGATCAAGACGGCCGGTCAGAAGCTTGTAGGCGTAGGCCTGATGCCCCACGTCCCAGACGATGCGGTCGCGGGCAGGGTTGAAGACGCGCAGGAGCGCCATGGTCAACTCCACCACGCCCAGCGACGGGGCCAGATGTCCGCCTGTGGCGGAAACGGTCTGAATGATCATGCGGCGAATTTCTTCGCCAAGCCTGCTCAAGTCCTTTTCATCCACGGCCTGCACATCACAGGGTTGCTTGATGCCGGCCAGGATGGGAAAAAAATCCTGCAGGGTTTCAGGGGTCATTGAAGCTCCTAATGCGTTCGGTCCAAAATATAGCGGGCGATGGCCCGCAGAAAATCGGCGCGCGGGTGCGAAAACCCGTTCAGCGCGGCAAGGGCCTGGTCCACACTTTCGCGGGCCAGGATACGGCTCTGCTCTATGCCCAAAAGCGCCGGATAGGTCGATTTGCCCTGGGCCTGGTCGCTGCCCACGGGCTTGCCGAGCGCGGCCTCGTCGCCGACCACGTCCAGAATGTCGTCCGTGACCTGAAAGGCAAGGCCGACGGCCAGCCCGTACTCCGAGGCTTTGAGCTGATCGGCGTTATTTCCGCCGCCAAGGATGCAGCCCGAAACACAGGACGATTCGATCAGCGCCCCGGTCTTCTTGGCGTGCATTTCCCGCAGCTGCGGCAGGCTCGCGGATTTGCCGGTCAGGCCCATGTCCAACACCTGACCGCCGACCATGCCACGTGGCCCGGCTGCGGTCGAGAGGTGAAAAATGGCCCGCAAGACCCGCTCCGGAGGCAGGCTCAAGGAAGAGGCCAGGGTGAAAGCCTCGGTCAGCAGGCCGTCGCCGGCCAGGATGGCCGTGGCCTCGTCGAACTGCTTGTGGTTTGAAGGCTTGCCCCGGCGCAGGTCGTCGTCGTCCATGGCCGGGAGGTCGTCGTGGATGAGGGAATAGGTGTGGATGCACTCGATGGCGCAGGCGAAATCAAGGACGGATTGCGCGCCGCCTCCGACCAGTTCGGCCCAGGCCAGACACAACACCGGACGCAGCCGCTTGCCGCCGGCCATGAGGGAATACTCCATGGAGGCGGTCAGGGGTGCGGGCGTCGCGCCGTCGCCGAAAATCGAGGCCAACCGCGCTTCCGTCAGGCCAGCGAGGGCTTTGAGTTCAGCTTTCATCTCTGCGGGCGTCATGCGTCCTCTCCCGGCGCGGATCCCGGCTCCGGGGCGGACTCCTGACCGGCACTCTCGACGATGATGCGGGCCTGTTCAAGCTCGATCCCGCATTCCTTGGCCAGGCGCACCCCTTCCTGAAAGAGCTTCACGCCCTGTTCCAGAGGCAGGTCCCCGCTTTCGAGCAAGGCCACGATCTCCTTGACCCGCTCCAACCGCTTTTCAAAACTCTGCTGTATTTTTGCCATGTTTTGCCCTGTCTATTGGACTGCTTTCCCGAAAAAGAGCGCGGACGGATCAACCGCCAGATCCAGCACATACAGGCCCAGATGCAGGTGTGGCCCCGTGACCCGTCCTGTTTCGCCAGCACGGCCCACGACCTGTCCGGCCTCGATCATCTCGCCCTGGCGCACGCTGATCTCGTTCAAATGCATGTACACGGAATACACGCCAAGGCCGTGATCAAGAAAAACCGAGCGCCCTCCGTAGTAGTGGTCAGCCGCCAAAGCCACCTGCCCCGCCGCGGCGGCGTGGACCGGGTCGCCGAGGGCGGCCTTCAGATCAAGGCCGCGATGCGGGTTGCGCGCCTGATCGTTGAAATATCGCGTGAGTCCGTAGGCGCTGCTCACGTCGCCCGGAACCGGACGGATAAGCGGCAAGGCCAGATGGCTGACCGGAGAAGCCGTGCCCAGCACCTTGCGGATCTCGGCGGTTTCACGCTCGATGCGCGCCTGCACGGCGGCCGGAGGGGTGACCATTTCATCGGGCACGGTCAGGCGCTGCTCCGGAAACTTGCGGTCCTCGATCAGAATGGACGTCTCCACGGACAGGGGACTCAAGCCAAGCTTGACGATGCGCAAGGTTTCCGTGCCGGGCTTTGATTTCATCACGTCGGTGCCGAGCAGAAATTCCATGCTGGAGCTCTTTTGCCCGGACGCCTGCAGCGCCTTACCGGCCCACTCGACCCGGATCTTGTCCAGGGGTTCGTCCGACTCGACCTTGACCACAAAAGGCAACCCGATGCCGATGACCTCCGGACACTCCACCCGCAGTTGCGCCGCCTGTACGGGCACAGCGACAACGGACAGGTACATGACCGAAACCATCAACAGCATGAAAAAAAACGCACGTCCTCGCATCATGGCAGCACCTCGGCTGTGAACTCACCATCCGACACCTGAACCAGAATCTCGTCCCCGGCGCGTACATCGGCCCGCGACCGCACAAAGCCGCCCTTGCCCCGCACCAATGCGTAACCACGAGCCAGGGGCGCGGCCGGATCAAGAGCGGCGAGACGGCCTTCCAGCTCGCGGACCTGATCCAGGCGATCGCGCACAAAGCCCGCCCCGGCCTGTTCCAGAGCCGCGCCCGTCCGGTCCAGTTCCGTGCGCAGGGACAGAATTCTGGTCGGGCCAAAGGTTCGATGCATCCGATCATGGAGCCGGGTCAAGACAGCAGCGCGGTTTTCCACCTGGGTCCGCACGGCGAGCCGCAGCCGGTCGCGCAGGCGCTCCAGTTCAAAGCCGCTGCGCTCGATGCGACGGGCAGGGGAATGCCAGTTAAGGCCCTGCTCGCCCAAGTGCAGCTCGCGTTTCCTCTCGTCCAGCAAGCGGCCCATGCCTCGTGTCAAAGCCAGAAAAATCTCGTCGGCCTGCTGACGCAGTACGCTGCGTTCGGTCCACAAAATCTGCGCCGCGTGGGACGGCGTGGCCGCGCGCAGGTCGGCCACCAGATCGGCGATGCTCGTGTCCACCTCATGCCCCACCCCGCACACAACCGGCAGCCGCGCCCGGAACAACGCCTCGGCCACAGGCTCGGTGTTGAAGGCCCACAGGTCTTCGAGGGACCCGCCGCCGCGAATGAGCACGATGACCTCGGCCCACCCGTCCCGGTCGGCCCGGTCCAGGGCGGCGGCAATCTGGGCCGGAGCGCTCTCGCCCTGCACCAGGCTCGGATAGACCCGAATGGTGGCCCCGTATCCACGGTCATACGCGATGCGCAGAAAATCCTGCAAGGCCGCGCCCTGCGGAGCCGTGACCACGGCAACGCGGCGCGGATTGCGCGGCAGGACCATTTTGCGGTCCGGATCGAAATACCCCTTGGCGGCAAGTTTGGCCTTCATGGCCTCGAAGGCCACGGCCAGCTCGCCCAAGCCCTGCCCCTGCACCAACTCCGCCACCAACTGATAGGCCCCGCGCGGCGGATAGACATTCATGCGCCCGGCCACGAGCACTTCCTGCCCATCGCAAAGCGCAAAAGGCTCCCCGCTCTCCACCTCGCCGGTGACAGGATTGATCCGCTCGTCACCGTCCACGGAACCCTTGGGCTGAGCCCCCTTGAACCAGACCACGCTCAGGGTGGCGTCATCGTCCTTGAGGGAAAAATACACATGCCCGGACGGAGGGCGAGAGCGGTTGGAAACCTGCCCCCGGACCCATACGAACGGGAATTCGCCTTCGAGGACGTCCTTGATGGCTTGGGTCAGGGTGCGGACGGAGAATATGTGCATGGACGGCTTCTCTTAATCGCTAAGCCGCGACCGCGCAGCCTGGGTTTCACGGTCCAATTCCCGGCGCAGTTCCTCTTCGCTGGGCAGCACCAACCTGTATTTGCTAGCAAATAACTGCTGACTTTCGTGCAATACGGAATACATGGCAACCGAATGATCCTTGCTGCCGCAAAGTAATATTCCAACTGTCGGGTTGTCGCCTTCCCCGCGGCGCAAATCGTCATACAGACGCACATACATGTCCATCTGGCCGATGTCCTGATGCGAAAGATGACCTGTCTTCAGATCGATCAGCACAAAGCACTTGAGCACATAGTTATAGAACACGAGGTCGATATAAAAATCCTGCGTTTCTGTGCTTACGCGCTGCTGACGTGCGACAAAAGCGAAGCCCTTGCCAAGCTCCAGGAGAAACTGCTGCAGCTTATTCATGAGCGCCTGCTCCAAATCAGACTCCAGCAATCCAGCCGAATCACGAACACCCAGAAACTCCAACATAACCGGATCACGCACGAAATCGCGTGCGAACCAATCTCCGACCGCACCTGCTCTCGCGAATCTTCGAGCAGCCTCTGTTTGTCCTTACTGGACAACAAGCGTTCGTAAAACAGGGTGCCTATCTGCCGCTCAAGAACCCGCGTGCTCCAATTTTGCCCTGCCGTTTCGTCCATGTACCAGTTGCGGGCCTCCGGTGAATCCACTCGCAGCAGCAGGCGGTAATGCGTCCAGCTCAATTCGGAACGCACCGCGTTCCAATTTGGGAAGCACTGAAAAAAAGCCCGCATATTTCGCAGATTACGATCATCAAATCCTTTGCCGAATTCCTGAGTGAGCGCATCCGCCAAATTGGATAACAGCCTCTTTCCATAATCGGCCCGAGTCTGGCCGCCCTGTTCGAACTCAACGATATGCCTGCCGATCTGCCAATACGTCTGCACCTGTATGATATCGACGCTGCGCAGCACCTGCTGCCGCGCCTGACGGATCAAGTCCCGGAGTGTATTCACAAGGCTGGTTGAATCAGCCATCTCCTGCTTAACAAGCTTTTTCATGCTTCGCTCACAGCTCTCAGTTTACTGCGCAGTTGGAAGGGCTCGCCGGCACCGGATTGACCCCGTTCGCCATCCCTGACTTTGAACTGATTCCCCCTTGAACCAGACCACGCTCAGTGTGACGTGATCTTCCTTGAGGGAAAAATGCACATGCCCGGACGGAGGGCGAGAGAGGTTGGAAACCTGCCCCCGGACCCATGCGAACGGGAATTCGCCTTCGAGGACATCCTTGATGGCTTGGGTCAGGGTTCGGACGGAAAATATGTGCATAGGTTCCAGAGGGTCAACGGCCGGGGCGTTGCGGCGAACCGCAATGCCCCGGCCTCGTTTTCAAAATTGGCAGGCTACGCCAAACCCCACTGCTTCATCACTTCCTTGCGCCATTCGAGAACCGCATTCTGCCAGTCGGCCACGGGCAGTTCCCTCTTCTCGCCCGTCTTGCGGTTCTTCACTTCTAGCACGCCCTTTTCCAGGCCCTTGCCACCGATGACGATCTGCATGGGGGAGCCGAGCAGGTCGGCTTCGTTGAACTTTACGCCGGGGCGCTCGTCGCGGTCGTCGAAGAGGGTGTCGATGCCTTGGGATTCCAGCCAGTCGTGGATTTCGCGGCCTTTGGCCATGACCTTTTCATCCTTGGTGGACATGGCCAGGATGGTGATTTCAAAGGGGGCGATGGACGGGGGGAAGATCATGCCGTTTGCGTCGTTGTTCTGCTCGATGCAGGCCGCGACCACGCGGCTGACGCCGATTCCGTAGCAGCCCATGATGATGACCTGTTCCTTGCCGTTCTCGTCCAGGAAGGTCGCATTCATGGACTTGGAGTATTTGGTGCCGAGCTTGAAGACGTGGCCGACCTCGATGCCCTTGGGCATGGTCAGAGAGCCGCCGCAAGCCGGGCAGGGGTCGTCCAGAGTGATGGAGCGCAGGTCCGCGTAGCCCGTGGGGGCGGCGTCCGTGGACAGGGTGATGTCGCGGCGCGGGTCGACGTGAACGAGATGCGCGTCGGCGGCGTTGGCTCCGCAGACAAAGTCCGTACCCGCAGCGATCTCGTGGTCCGCGTAGATGGCGTCGACCTTGAGGCCGACCGGTCCGGCAAAGCCTACGGGCGCGCCGGTCCAGGCTACGACCTGTTCCGGGGTGGCCAGCTCGACGCTCGTCGCGCCGAGGAGATTCTTGAGCTTCACGTCGTTGACTTCACGGTCGCCGCGCAGCAGCACGGCCACGGATTTGCCGTCCACGTCAAAGAGCAGGGTTTTCATGATTCTTTCCGTAGCCACGGCCAGGAATCCGGCCACGTCTTCCACCGTGTGCTTGCCCGGAGTGGCTACCTGCTCGTACGCGGCGCAGGTTGTCGCGCACATGGGCTGGGGCTTTGTTTCGGCCTTCTCCAGGTTGGCGGCGTAGAAGCAGGATGTGCACACGGCCAGGGTGTCCTCGCCGGTGTCGGCCAGCACCATGAACTCATGGGAAAAACTACCGCCGATGGCCCCGGAATCCGCGCTGACGGCCCGAAATTCCAGGCCCAGGCGAGTGAAGACGCGGGTGTAGGCGTCGTACATGGCCTGGTAGCTGGCGTTCACGCCCTCATCGTCCTTGTCGAAGGAATAGGCGTCTTTCATGATGAACTCGCGGCCGCGCATGAGTCCAAAGCGGGGCCGGATCTCGTCCCGAAACTTGGTCTGGATCTGGTACAGGTTGATGGGCAGCTGGCGGTAGGAGCGGACCTCGCCACGGATCAGATCGGTGATGACCTCCTCGTGCGTGGGTCCGAGGCAGTAGTCGCGACCGTGACGGTCTTTGAGGCGCAGGAGCTCCTTGCCGTAGAAATCCCAGCGCCCGCTCTCCTGCCACAGATCGGCCGGCTGCACCATGGGCATGGAGATTTCCTGGGCCCCGGCCCGATTCATCTCCTCGCGCACGATGTTTGCGACCTTGTTGATGGCGCGAAGGCCAAGCGGCATGTAGGTGTAGATGCCGCTGGTCAGCTTGCGGATCATACCCGCGCGCAGCAGAAGCTTATGGCTGATCACCTCGGCCTCGGCCGGGGTTTCCTTCAGGGTGGGCACGTAGAACTTGCTGAACAGCATTGAGTGTCTCCTCGAAATGAATATGAAAGTATCGGTTTAAGAAAGTTTACTTCCGGGAATATCGTCGTGGACAATACGCCCGAGAACGATCCCGGTCGGCGGGATCAGCCAGCCGCCGCCTGCTCCGCCAACCTCTCCGCAAACGCCAGCAGGTCGGTACCTCGCGCAAGACCGTCCGTGAACCGCCAGGGAATGCCGGAGAATCCCGTCTGCGCCCCGACCAAGGCGCCGGTCAGGATGGCGCGGGCCTGATTCTGTCCGCCGCCGTTCACGGCATGGAGCACGGCGGATTCAAAGTCGTCACGGAAGCGCGCCGCCAAGTAATATGCAGCGGGCAGCTGATGGTAGATGGCGCAGGGCATGCCATAGACCAGGGAGACCTTCCAGGCCGGTTCGATGCGCACGTCCGGGTCCGCAGCCGCGGCGGCCATGTACGCAGGGGACAGCAGCGCGTCCGGAGACACGAAACGCCCGGCGCGCGGCGGATCGGGATCACCCGGCCGTGGCGGCTGCAGGTTCTCTCGGGTCACGGCGTGGAACGGCAGCTCCCCGGTCTTGACCAGCTTCATGAGCCGGTCTGAAATCGTCGCGTCCAGCGGATGCCCCTGCACCAGTTGCCCGAGCACGGCGCAGTAGGCCACGGTCAGGGACAGGACGAGGTCATCGGCCTGGGTCAGGGCGGCGTTACCGGCCACGGCCGTGGCAAGCTGCGCGGGATCAAGGGCGTAGCGCACCGCGATGGCCAGGGTGCGCTCGATGGCCTCGGTGGTGTCGGCCTGTCCTGCGGTCTGCCCCCACGGCAGCTTTTGTTTGACGCGCCGCCGCCAGGCCTCGCGGATGGACTGGCTGGTGTAGCTCCCCGGTCCGCTCACGGGCGTGCCGTCGAGCAGGGGAAACAGCTCGTAGTCCATGCGCTGGCAGAAATCCTCGGCATCATACTCGCCGCGCTCCACCAGAGAGGCCAGCGTCAGTTCGAGGATGAATCCCGCCTGGGATTGCTGCCCGGCCCGCAAGCCTGCATGATAACGGCCGGGCTTTGGGTCGGTGTAGCCGGTGATCCAGTCGCCATAGTCGCGGCGCAGGTCGTCCAGATTGTAGTACCAATGCGGTCCAAGAGCCAGGGCGTCCCCGATGAAGGCCCCCATGATGGCCCCGACGGCGCGGTCCTGGAAATCCTTACCAGACATGTCTCACCCCCGTACGGCAGACATTTCCATCAGCCGAAATCAGCAGGCGGACTTTCATGCCACGCCCCGCCGCTCATCCAGAAATTTTTCCAGCTCTTCCATGAAGGCGGGCAGCAGCTCCGCCCGGCCCTTGACCTTGCGCACGACCTCCCCCTTGCGGAAGATGAGGCCCGACTCGCGGCCACCGGCCACGCCGATGTCCGCCTCCCGCGCCTCGCCCGGCCCGTTGACCACGCAGCCCATGACCGCCACGGTGAATACGTCCTCCACTCCGCGCAGCCTGTCTTCCACGGCGCTGGCCAGCTCGATGAGCCCGATCTCGGTGCGGCCGCAGGTGGGGCACGATACGATCTCCGGGCCTCTTGCTCGCAGTCCCAGGGCGCGCAGAATCTCCCAGGCCACGAGCATTTCCTCCACGGGATCGGCAGTGAGCGAAACCCGCAGCGTGTCGCCGATGCCCTCGGCCAGCAGAATCCCGAGGCCCACGGACGACTTGACCGCCCCGCGCATGGCCGTTCCCGCTTCGGTCACGCCGATGTGCAGCGGATAATCCACGGTTTTCGCCATGAGCCTGTAGGCCGCTACCGTACCCAAAACGCTTGAGGATTTGAGCGAAATCTTTATGTCCCCGAACTTGCGCTCTTCCAGCAACCGCACATGTTCCAGAGCGCTCTCGACCATGGCCGCAGGGGTCGGGCCACCGTGCTTCTTGAGCAGGTCCTTGTCCACGGAACCGCTGTTCACGCCGATGCGAATGGGCACGCCGGCCGCGCGAGCCGCGTCCACCACGCGATCGACCTTGTCCGGACCGCCGATGTTGCCGGGGTTGATGCGCAGGCCCTTCACGCCCGCCTCGACGGCCTGCACGGCCAGGCGGGAATCGAAGTGAATGTCGGCGATGAGCGGCACGGGCGTGGCGGCGCAGATGGACTTCAGAGCCATGGCCGCTTCCAGATCGAGCACGGCCAGACGCACGATCTCGCAGCCGGCCCCGGCCAGAGCCTTGATCTGGGACAGGGTCGCGTCTACGTCGCGGGTGTCCGTGTTGGTCATGGACTGCACGCGGACGGGGTTATTCCCACCAATTCCCACCCCGCCCACAGAGAGGGAGCGGGTCCTGGCGCGCGGAAAAAGTACGGATGGATCGTTTTGGGTCATGGCGGGCGAGACTAATGAATTTGGCCTTCAAAGCCAAGGATCGAAAAATCCTAAATTTCCAACCGCAACTTCCGGACGGAAGAACGCTGGCTCACACACAAAGAGACAGCACGTCTTCCCTTCCCCGACCAACGCCAGGTCCGAGCGCCCCGGCCCGTTCCGGTCAAGGCCCGTCGACTGTCTGACTGAGCCAGGCATCGTTTGTCGAACCATTGCCCGTCGCAATGCCTCGTCCTTTCAAGTCCGCACGCAATGGTTCGACTCTACGAGGCCGGTGAAGGAGTTTCGCCGGTCCTTGGCCGGGACGGGCCGGGGCGCGACCGCATGGCAACAGCTTTTTCCCGAAGCCCCTTAAAAATACCCCAGACTTCTGAGCTGCCCCATGCGCTCCTCCTTGCGTCCATCCCGGCCCGAGCGCTCACCGTGTCCCGCCCGCGAGGTGCACGGCACGCAGCCGAGCGAGCGGTAACCCTGGTCGTAAAGCGAGCACCAGGGGATGTTCTCGCGCACCAGGAAGGTCCAGATGTCCAGCTCCGTCCATTCCAGAATGGGCAAGACCCGAACGTGGTCGCCGTGATCCTCCAGCCAATGCCGGTCCGCCCGATCCGGATTCTCGTCGGCACGCACCCCGGTCAAAAGGGCCGGAATGACCAGCCGGGCAATGGCCGCGTTCAAGGGCCGAATCTTCAGATCTCCGCAGCACGCCACCGGATCCACGGCCAGAGGGTAGCGGTTCAGCTCCACCTCGGGCCGCACGATATGCACGTCAACGCCCCATTCCCTGGCCAATTGATCGCGAAAGGCCAATACCTCCGGGAACTTGCAGCCCGTGTCCAGGTTCAGGGCCGTGAGCGGCGCATCAGGGGCGCTCTCGCGCAGCACTTCCCGCCACAGGGCCAGTACCACGGTGGAATCCTTGCCCCCGGTCCAGCCCACGGTCGTGCCGGGGCCGAAACGCCCCAGCACCTCGATCATCCGCACCCTGGCCAGAGCGATTTTGTCAGCAAGCGTCATTTGCCTGCCTCCAGCGATCACAAAGGATTATCCAAAAATGCACACTCACTCCTGCTCCAATTTTCATAACGGAAGTTCGATGATAAAACGCGTGCCCACGCCCGGCGTAGACTCCACTTCCATGCTGCCGTCATGCCCCTTGGTGATGATGAAATAAGATACCGAGAGCCCCAGTCCCGTGCCTTGGCCGGGTGGTTTCGTGGTGAAGAATGGTTCGAAGATGCGAAGGCAAATCTCCGGTTCCATGCCGGGGCCGTTGTCCTCGATCTCGATTCTGACCCGGTCCAGAACAGCGCATGCCCTGATCACGATGCGCGGATTCTCGACGGGCGGCGAAGCCTCGGCCATGGCCTGCGCCGCGTTGCGCAGAATATTCAGGAAGACCTGCTCAATCTCCGTCTCTGTGCAGGCAAATTCTTCAACCCCCTCCTCGATTTCAATCTTCAAATCTATTTTTTTGAAATCATAGAATTTTTTCAGATCATAGTCATTTCTGGCCAAGGCCAGGGAGTGTTCGACGAGGGTCGCAAGGTCGCACTGTGAGCGTCCGGATTCCGCCAAGCGGCTGAAATCGAGCATGCGCCGGATGATCCCCGCAGCCCTCGTGGCCGCCTCCTTAATGTCGGCGATGAAGACGTCGAGCTTGCGGGCGCGCATGTAACGCGCCATGAGCTCCATATCGAGGCCGATGTCCCGGGCCGCCTCGATGTTCTTGGCGAAATCGGGCCGCGAACGTTGCAGGAGGTTATGCGATGCCTGGAGGATGATGCCCAGGGGATTGTTGATCTCATGGGCGATACCCGCAGCCATGCCGCCCACCGAACGCATCTTTTCGCTTTGGATCATGACGTCGCGCAGCTTCTTCATCTGCGTGACATCACGCAACACAGCCAGCAGGTGCGGCGCGCCGTCGATCTCCAAAGTCTGGCAAGTCATGGCGCAAAACACGACGGAACCATCCTTGTGCAGGGCCTCGAATTCATAGTCACGCAGGGTCCCATCCCGCTTCAGACGGCTGTAGATTTCCTCCCGCTCGTCGGGATTACGGTAAACCCCAAGCTCCAGCAGCGTCCGGCCCAGGGTCTCTTCCCGGCGATAACCGGAAATTGTCACGAAGGAATCGTTGACATCCACGAGACGCCCACTGTCCACATGGAGCAGCACGATGGCATCGGGCGAAAGCCGGAATAGCTGGGAAAACTTTTCCTCGGACTGACGCAGCCGCTCCTCGGCCTGACGCCGCTCGGTGATGTCGGTATGCGTCCCGCTCAGCAACAAAGGGCTGCCTTCGGCATCGCGTTCGATGACATCCCCGCGTCCCATAATCCATTTCCAGGCTCCGTCGTTGGTGCGCATGCGGAATTCCGCATTGTAGGATTTCGTCCCATTGGACTCCACAACATCCTGAATGCGCCGGGACGCCTCTTGAAAATCGTCTGGGTGACAGAGCTCCTTCCAGGTTTGGAAGGTCATGGGCAGTTCCTGATCCCCGTAGCCGAGCATCTCGTACCAGCGCGGACTGAAGTACGTCTGCCCCGTACTGTACGACCACTCCCAGACGCCGTCGGTACTTGCCGCGATTGCGCGGGAGAGGCGGCCTTCGCTCCTGGCCAGGGCCTGATGAGCCTCGTCGAGGTCGCGGTAGGAAATGTTCAAACGCGTGAGCAGGTCCTGAAAGGCCCGGCTCAGGCTTGCGATTTCCTGGTCGGCGTTGAGCATGGGTCCGTCGAAGGTCCGGGTCTGGACGTCCATTTCCTGCATGGACCTCCCCAATTCGCGCAGAGGATTGACCACCGACTTGCGCAGTCGGCGGCGCAGCAGAATCTGCGTGCACAGCAGGGTCACGACCAGAATGCTGGTCATAAACGCGAAAAAACTCAGCGACTGCTTGCGCAGCAAGGACAGGTCGTAGCTGATTCGAACCCAGCCGATGGTTTCACCTGCCGCGACTATCGGCCGGGTGAAACGCAGGGACGAAAAGTCGTGTTCAAAAGCATAACCCGGGGCACCTTGGACTGCGTCATACCTGCCGACCTCCAGCGGCTCAAGAAGCTCCATCGCCTCCCCATTCGAAGCGGCCGCCAAGGGAAGGCCCCTGGCCTGATAAAGCTCGACCCGCAAGACATCCTGCACCAAGCTGATCTCGGCCAGGCGCATGTCCAGGGCCACTACACGGCGTTCGAAGAGTTCGTTGGCGAGGTTGTCCTGCTCCCTGGAGACCAGCGTGTCGAGGATGCGGCAGACGGTATGGATGTTGTCATCCTTCCAGCGCACCTGCATCAAACTGCCCATGGCGACGAACAGAATCCCGATCACCGCGAAAGTGAACAGGATGTCACGGTTCATGCGTTGGGAAATGCTTTTGCTCATAGACCCGGCACCACTTTCTTGACGAACTCGACCTTGTCGGGGGTGATACGCAAAACGACCAGGGGCTTGTGGGGGTCACGCGAATCTTTGAAAGTGATGGACCCCGTCACGCCCGGATAATTTTCGGTCGCGGCCAGAGCGTCCCGGATGGCGGCCGGGTCGGCGCTGCCCGCGCGGCGGATGGAGTCGGCCACCAATCCAAGGGCATCGTAGGCATTGGCGTTGCCGGCATCGATCATCCCCAGCGCCCCGGGCCCGAATTCCTCGTGAAGTAGATCGACAAACGCACGGCTGGCTTCGGAATCCAAATCCGGGTGCCAGTGGGAAACATAATAATTTTCGCCCTTGGCCGGGTCGAGATACGGGTAATGCTCCAAGGCCGTCCACCCGTCCCCACCCAAAAAGGGCATGACCAGGCCGGCACCTCGCGCCTGCTTGAGCAGCAGCCCGGAATCGCGGGTATAACCGGCTACAAAAACCAAGTCCGGAGATGTTTCGCCAATGACGCGCACCTGCTCCTCGAAATTCATGGCGTTCTGCAGATAGCGAAGCTGCTTATCCACCGTTCCGCCCTGCGCGACGAACCGCTCGCGGAAAACCGCGCTCAGGCCTTCGCTGTAGACATCCCCGGCAATGGTCACCACCACGACCCGCCTGGCCAGCAGATCATCAAAGGCGAACCGGGCCAGCGCGTCCGCCTGCGAGTCGTCTGTGTAACAGGCCCGGAAGATGAAATCACCGATGCCGGTGACCTCCGGAGCGGTGGTGGTCGCGCCGATCATAGGAATGCCCGCCTCCTGCAGCACCGGCCCCATGGCCAAGGCTTGGGAACTCCAAGACGGACCGATGACGGCCACGACCTTCGCGGCCACCGCGTCCAGGGCCGCCTGACGCGCACCAAGGGGCGAACTTTTGGTGTCGAACTCGACCACTTCAACGGACCGCCCCAGAAGCCCTCCCTGGGCGTTGATGTTTTTGACCGCAAGCATGACCACGCGGTAGTTGGGGGAATTCTCCTCGGCCCCCGCCCCGGTCTTGGCGAACACGCTCCCGATTCTGATCGGTTCGAGGCCCTGGGCCAGGCTGGTGACAGCCATGAACAGAACAAACGCCAGTAAGCACGCGGCGGAAACCGGACGAAAGCCGGAACCGAGCCACGAACGCCATACGGAACATTTCTGAAACATCAGGCAACTCCATATATTCATCGCCATAACCCTCCGCGTTTCCCCGAAACACCGGACAATTGGAAGCCCCGGCAACAGGCAAGGCCATAATTCGGCACGTTGTCATACATCGGATACTTCACGAACACCAATAAGCACAATACCTCCCGCATTGCGTAACCGATGAATCCATCCGTGGCGTCAGATGTCGTTGACAGCTCACCGCAAGCATTGCAATCTACTGAAAATTTAGTATAATGTTCGATAACTGACGCAACGGAGCACGCAGGGCATACAATGACCGATTCCCCTCATCCCCTCCCTGATCCGCAGGCCTTCCGGAAACGGGCCACCGGCCTGCGCCGCAAGATAGGCCTCCTGCTCCTGGTCATCTCGGCCGCGGTGCTGCTGCTCTCAGTGGCCATCGGCCAGCGCATCATGCGCGACCTGACCACGGACTTAAGCCGCAGGCTGGCCATCTCCGAAGCCCGGCTGACCCGAGAGAAGATCCAGGCCTTGGTCGGACGCGAGCTGGCCATCGCCCAGCGCTTTGCCGGTCTGACCGCACTCGGCGACTGGCTTCTGGACGAACAGGGCCCGCAGACCCGTGGACGCTTCCTGGCCGAAGCCGCAAGTTTCCGGCCGGCCTTCGCCGACCAGTCCTATTTCGTCATCCATCACCTCACCAAGGCTTACTATTACGCCGACCAGACGAATCCCCGAGCCATCTACCGCTACACCCTGGACCAGGGAAAGGCGGAGGACGCCTGGTATTTTTCGACCATGGACCGACCGACCCCCTACACCCTCAATGTCAATCACGACGACACCCTCAAGGTGACCAACCTGTGGATCAACGTCCAGGTTCGCAACGCGGCGGGCTCTCCTCTCGGACTGGTCGGGACAGGCATGCAGCTGAGCCGATTTTTGAGTAGCATGCTGGCCCTGCGAACCAAGGGGAGCATGAGCTTCGTCGTGGACAAGGAAGGCCGCATCGTGGCCCATCCGGACCCGGAGCGGATCGAGTACGGGGCCTTGAGCAAGCGGGATGCGACCAGGACCATCTTCGCAGACCTGACCACCGAACCGGGCCGTGAAAACGCGGAACGGCTTCTGACGAACGTGCGGAACCAGGAGGACGGGATCGAGATCATGGAGCAGGAGACGAAGGACGGGCGGCGAATGATGGCGCTGGCCCATCTGCCCGAGCTGGAATGGACGGTCATCAGCAGCGTCAACCCAGAGGCGGCCGACGTCCTGTCCTCGAACTTCATACGCCTGGCCCTGACTGGCGGTGCCGTGATCCTGCTGCTGGTCATCCTGGCCTTGACCGTAGGTTTCGACCGCCTTGTCCTCCATCCCCTGCTCGTGCTGACCGATTCCGCCCGGCGCATCGCACAGGGGCACTACGACATCCGCCTGCAATCGAGCCGGAGCGACGAGATCGGCGCGCTGTCCCGCGCCTTCGACTCCATGGCCGCCCAGGTCCTGGCCCACACCGCAGAGCTTGAGCAGCGCGTGGCAGAGCGCACGGCCCAGCTTGAGAGCACCCATGCCGAGCTGGCCACCACCCATCGCCAGCTGACAGAGAGCATCCGCTACGCGAGCCTCATCCAGCGGGTCATCCTCCCGGACCGCCAGCTGAGCGAGCGCCTGCGCGGACAGTATTTCGTGGTCTGGCATCCGCGCGACGTGGTCGGCGGGGACTTCTATCTTTACCGGGAACAGGCCGAGGGCTGTCTTTTCGGCGTCATCGACTGCGCGGGCCACGGCATGCCCGGAGCCTTCATGACAATGATCGCCCACGCGGCCCTGGAGCGCGCCACCCTGGAGGAAAACTGGCAGAACCCGGCCGCGCTGCTGGAACGGGTGGATCTGGCCGTGCGCCACATGATGCCGGACACAAAGCGCCTGGAGCGGCTGGCCACGTCCATGGATATCGGGCTGTGTTTTGTCGAGTGGAAGACCCGCCAGGTCCATTTTTCGGGCGCCCACATCGACCTCTTTGTGGCGGGAAAGACCGAGGTCAAACACTTCCGGGGCGACCGGGGCGGAATCAACGACCGCAAGCCCCGCCCCTTCACCTGCCAGACCATGGACCTTGAACCGGGCAATGTTTTTTATCTTGTCACCGACGGAATTCTGGACCAATCCGGCGGAGACAGGGGCCTGCCATTCGGCCGGAGCGGCTTCGTGAAATGGATCAGAGAACATTCCGGCCTGCCTCTTGAAATTCAGGAGGAATCGCTCACCCGCGAGCTGTCCGGTTATCGTGGAGACCGCCCGCAACGCGACGACATCACCGTGCTGGCCTTTCGTTTTGAATCCCCCGTCCTCACCGAGGAGAACGCGACATGACCACCCCCGACCTTTTCGACCTGCGGGAAATCTTCGACCAGCAACAGATCATGGTCTGCTTCAACGGCCCCATCAACGCCGCCCTGATCGAGGAGATCGGCCGGGCCCTGCGCGACTATCTCAATCACCAGCAGGAGCAGCCCAGCGCCGTGGCCGACATTTTCGCCGTGTACATAGAAATGACCCAGAACATCCGCCGCTACGCCGATCAGCATCCGGAGCTTGCTGGCGCGGCCAGCGCGGCCATCGTCGTCTCCCGCGAAGACGGACACTATGTCGTCAGCGCGGGCAATGTCGTAACGCCGGACGACGGCCGGGAACTGCTCAAGCGCGTGGACGAGCTGGCGGCCATGGATCGGAACGAGCTCAAGGCGTTCTTCAAGGCCCAGCTGCGTCAGCCGCGAGAGATCCTGAACGGCAGCGCCGGTCTGGGGCTCATCGACATGGCCCGCAAAGCGTCCCGCCCCCTGGTCGCCACCGTGCGGGAAATGGATGGGCAGCGCAGTTTTCTGAGCCTGCGCGTCGCACTTTAACTTTTCGAAATACGTAACGAGAACAGCATGAACGATCTTGAACTCGCTCAAACACCCAGCACCCCAACGGTGCGCATGGACCACAAAGAAGGCCGCGTCTTCATGGCCGGAGACTCCTACCCGGAAAATCCCTTCGAGTTTTTCCAGCCCATCATCGACTGGATCGACACCTTCCTGAAGGAGAGCACGCGTCCCCTGGTCTTCGAGCTGGAGCTGATTTATCTCAATACCAGCAGTATCCGGGCCATGATGGACATTTTCGACCGCCTGGAAGAAGCGCATCAGGAAGGACGCGTCGTCAGCGTGCTCTGGAACTATGACCCTGAAAACGAGCGGGTCGGAGAACTGGCCGAAGAATTCAAGGAAGACTGCACCTTTCCCTTCACCATCGCCCCGAAGGCCTGACCATGTGCCCACTCGACGACAGCCTGGAAAAGAGGATCGAAGCCCTCCTCTCCGCGGACACTCCTCCGGACGGATGGCAGGACGTTGTGCGGGAACTTTCCCAGCGCTGCAGCGATCAGCAGCGCCTGCTGGACCGGCTGACCCACATTGCGGACCGCTTTCAGGCCGTCGAGCGCGACCGCACCCGGGACTATCTGGCCAAGTATGAGCGCAAGGTGCGTCAGCTGGAAAAGATCGTACGCATCAGCGACCAGTACCAGACCATGCTGCATCAGCTCAAGGAACGCCTGGAGCACGCCTCCAACTATGATTCCCTGACCAACCTGCCCAACCGCCGCTACATGACCATTCGTCTCGAAGAGGCCGCGGCCCATGCCGCACGAAAGCCCGAAGCCGGCTTCACGGTCATGATCGCGGACATTGATGATTTCAAGGCCGTGAACGACAACTTTGGGCATGCCGCCGGGGACAGGGTCCTGCAGGCCGTGGCCCGTGCGTTGGAACTCTCGCTGCGGGAATACGACATGTGCGCACGCTGGGGCGGCGAGGAATTCCTGCTCCTTTTCCCGGCCTGCGAAAGCGCAAATGCTCCGCTCGTGGCGGAGCGCCTGCGCCTCGCCGTGGCCACTGCGCCCCGGATCAGCGAAGAAATTCCCGCGCCGACGATCAGCATCGGCTATACGCAGCACCGCCCCGGAGAGAACATCGACAAGACCCTGCTGCGCGCCGACGAAGCTCTCTACAAGGCCAAGGACGCGGGACGGAACTGCTCGGTCGGCATGTGATTGCCGGCGTACGTCCCGCCTTGACACCTCCCCCCGCTTGTCCTAGCCAGATACGAGTTTTTGCAGGGGTGGCGAGGAGCCTGAGATAATACCCGTTGAACCTGATCTGGATCATGCCAGCGAAGGGAATTGCAAGACTGGCCGCAATCACCGGCAAACCACCATTCCTCGCCTCCGCTGCCTCCACAACTCTTCGTGTGAGGTGCCCCATGTCCGATCTGTCCCAAAAAGCAGCCGAAAATCTGCGTTCCATCAGGCGTTCCAAACCCCTGATCCACAACATCACCAATTTCGTGGTCATGAACTATACCGCCAACGCGCTCCTGGCCTGCGGCGCGTCCCCGGTCATGGCCCACGCCGAGAACGAAGTCGAAGAGATGGTGGCCTACGCCGGGTCACTGGTGCTCAACATCGGCACTCTGACCGACATCTGGGTCGCGGCCATGCTCAAGGCCGGACGCAGGGCCACGGCCCTGGGCAAACCCATCATCCTTGACCCTGTCGGCTCCGGGGCGACCCGGCTTCGCACCGAAACCGCGAAATCCATCCTGGCCCAGACAAAGGTCAGCGTGGTGCGCGGCAACGCCTCGGAGATCCTGTCCCTGGCCGGCCAGGGCTCTGCGACCAAGGGCGTGGATTCCACGGACTCCATCGAGGACGCAGGACACGCCGCAGGACTCCTGGCCCGGGAACTGGGCACGGTCCTGGCCATCACCGGCCCCACGGATATTGTCACCGACGGCCATCGCACCCTGATCATCGAAGGCGGGCACAGGCTCATGCCCTCCGTCACGGGCACGGGCTGCTCGGCCACGGCACTGGTCGGGGCCTTCCACGCCGTGGACCCCGATCCCGTCTCCGCCGCCGCCACGGCCCTGGCCTTCTTCGGGCTGGCCGGAGAGCGGGCCGGAGCCAAAGCCGACGGCCCCGGCACCTTCCAGATCCACCTTCTGGACGCCCTCTACAATCTCTGCCCCGAAGACCTGGCCCAAGGCTGCCGCATCCGCGAGGAACATCATGCCTGATCTGTCCCTGTATCTGGTCACGGACCGAGGCCTGTCCCTGGGCCGCTCCACCGTGGACATCGTCCGCGCCGCAGTGGCCGGGGGCGTGACCTGCTTGCAGCTGCGCGAAAAAGAGTGCTCGACGCGGCAGTTCGTGACCGAGGCGCGGGCCGTACGGGAGCTGCTGGCCGGAACCGGCATCCCGCTGATCATCAACGACCGCCTCGACGTGGCCCTGGCCGTTGGTGCAGACGGCGTGCATCTGGGCCAGACCGACATGCTCATCGCCGACGCCCGCCGAGTGGTCGGAAAGGACATGCTCATCGGCATCTCGGCCGAATGCGTGGACGACGCCGTGCGCGCACAGGCCGAAGGCGCGGATTATGTCGGGATCAGCCCCGTCTTCTCCACCCCGACCAAGACCGACACGGCCCCGGCGCTAGGCCTTGACGGCGTTGCCCGCATCCGCGCAGCAGTGTCCCTGCCCCTGGTCGGCATCGGCGGCATCGGCACCGACAACGCCGCTGATGTCATCCGCGCCGGATGCGACGGGGTCGCCGTGGTCTCGGCCATCGTCTCGGCCGCGGACCCCAGGAAAGCAGCCGCAGAACTCAAAACCATCATTCGCCAAGCCAAGGAACATCCATGAACCAGCGCACATATCACCGGGTATTGACCATCGCCGGGTCCGACAGCGGCGGCGGCGCCGGAATCCAGGCCGACCTCAAGACCATCGCGGCCCACGGCTGCTACGGGGCGAGCGTCATCACCGCCCTGACCGCCCAGAACACTCTCGGCGTGACTGGCATCCATGCCGTGCCCGTGGACTTCGTGGCCGCGCAGATGGACGCGGTGCTCGCCGATATCGGGGCCGACGCGGTCAAAATCGGCATGCTCTTTTCCCCTGAACTGATCCGCACAGTGGCGCAGGGCCTGATCCGGCATGGGGTCAAGACCATTGTCCTCGATCCGGTCATGGTGGCGCAGAGCGGGGACAAACTTTTGCAGGACGAGGCCATCGCAGCCTTGAAAAGCGAGCTCATCCCCCTGGCGACGCTCATCACGCCGAACCTGCCCGAAGCCTCGGTGCTGCTGGGCCGTGAGATCGCCACCCAGGAAGCGGCCATGGAGGCGCTGACGCAACTTGCAGCCATGGGCTGCGGGAATGTGCTGATCAAGGGCGGCCATCTGGAATCGGGCGACAGCGATGACTGCCTCTGGCTCGGCCCCGAGGGCCGCATCGTGACCCTACTGGGCGTGCGCATCCCGACCCGCAACAATCACGGCACGGGCTGCACCCTGTCCTCGGCCATCGCCTCGAACCTGGCCAAAGGCGAGGATGTGGAGATGGCCGTGCGCCACGCCAAGGACTATATCAGCGGGGCCATCCGGGCCGGAGCCGCATACGTCATCGGCCGGGGCCACGGACCGGTGCATCACTTCTACCGGTTCTTCGAGTAGCCGTGCATCTCTCAACGCCCATGCAGACCGCCCCGGACATCGTCCTTGAGGGCGTCAATCTGGACTTCGACGGCCAGCCGCTCTTCGCGGACCTGACCCTGACGCTTCCGGGCGGCAGGACGACCTGCATCCTGGGACCGAGCGGATGCGGCAAGTCAACCCTGCTCAAGCTCATGACCGGATCGCCGAACCTTGATTTCAAGGGGAGGATTCGTTTCAAGCCCACAACAGACAGCACCGCCCAGGTGGCCTGGATGAGCCAGAACGACCTGCTTCTGCCCTGGTTCACGCTGCTCGATAACGTCCTCCTTGGAGCGCGGCTTCGGGGCGAACTTTCAAACGAAAAACGCACAAAGGCTTTGTCCCTGATCCGGGAGGCGGGCTTGACCGGCTACGAGGACAAGCTGCCGACGGCGCTGTCCGGGGGCATGCGCCAGCGCGGGGCGCTCCTGCGCACCCTCATGGAAGAGCGGCCCGTCATCCTCATGGACGAGCCATTCTCCGCCCTCGACGCCTTGACCCGCGTGCGCCTGCAGAACCTGGCCGCGCGCCTGACCGTAGGTGCGACCGTGGTGCTGGTCACCCACGATCCCATGGAGGCGCTGCGCCTGGGCCACAACATCGTCGTACTCGGCGGAACGCCCGTGCAGGTGCTCGAAACCATCGAGCCCGCCGGTATGCCTCCACGCGAAGCAGGCAATCCGGAAGTGACCGCCCTGTATGCGAGCCTGCTCAAACGGCTCATGAACGGGGAGGCGGCATGAACATCCTGCGCCCCCTGATCCTGACGGCAGGCTTCCTCCTCCTGTGGCAGCTCCTGGTCACTTTGACCGGAGCCCCGCCCTACATCCTGCCCGGCCCCCTGCCGGTGGGCCACGCCATCATCGACAAGTTCCCGCTGCTGCTCTCCCACCTGGGCACGACGCTGGCCGAGATCCTGCTGGGCCTGACCCTGGGCACGATCCTCGGCACAAGCGCGGCCCTGGTCATGATCCTCTCGCCTCTGCTCAAGCGCTGGATGCTGCCCGTGCTGGTGGTCAGCCAGGCCATCCCGGTCTTTGCCCTGGCTCCCATCCTGGTGCTGTGGCTGGGCTACGGCATGGCCTCCAAGGTGGGCATGGCGGTATTGATCATCTTTTTTCCGGTGGCGTCGTCCTTTTACTCGGGCATGCAGCGCACCGAACCCGACCTGCTGGAACTGGCTCGCATCATGGGCGCAAAGCCTCTGGCCGTGCTGCGCACCATCATCATCCCCTCGGCCCTGCCCGCCTTCGCCTCGGGCCTGCGCGTGGCCACGGCCGTGGCACCCATCGGGGCCGTGGTCGGGGAGTGGGTCGGATCGAGCGCGGGGCTGGGCTTCTACATGCTCCACGCCAACGCCCGCATGCAGATCGATGTCATGTTCGCGGCCTTGACCGTCCTGGCGGTCACGTCCCTGACCATTTATTTCCTGATCGACCACCTGCTGGACAGGCTCGTCTTCTGGCAGCCGAAACAGGGAATCCAATGATTCCGGTCTTCAACATTTCAGTCCCCGATCAGAGCGTTCCGGTTTGATTCGGGCCGGGGTCGGCAACTGTCTGACTGAGCCAGGCATCGTTTGTTTTCCCGTCGCCTCCCGCCCGAAGCGCACCTGTATCTTCGGCAGCAGCGACGGGAAAACAGTACGAGGCCGGTGAAGGAGTTTTGGCGGCCCCGGCCCGGATCGAGCCGGGACGCGGCCGCACTGCCTCAAACCTTTCTCAAACCTTTTCCCATACTTCAAAAAACATGGCGCCCCGCGCCCAACCCAAGGATAGCCCACATGAAAAAAATCACCCTGCTCCTGGTCACCCTCCTCTTCTGCGCCACCTCGGCCCAGGCCCAAAAACTGACCGTCCTCCTGGACTGGTTCGTCAACCCCGACCATGCTCCTCTCTTTGTGGCCCTGGAAAAAGGCTTCTTCAAAAACCACGGCCTGGACGTAAAGCTCATCGCCCCTTCCAACCCCAACGACCCGCCCAAGCTCGTGGCCGCCGGGCAGGCCGACATCGCAGTGTCCTACCAGCATCAGCACCAGATGCAGGTAAGCGAAGGCCTGCCGCTGATCCGTATCGCCACCCTTGTGGCCACGCCGCTCAATTCCCTGGTGGTACTGGAGGACGGCCCCATCAAGTCCATCGCGGACCTGAAGGGCAAGACCATCGGCTATTCCGTGGGCGGCTTCGAGACCGCGCTTCTTAAAGTGATGCTTGAAAAAGAAGGACTGACCCTGGACGACGTGAAGCTGGTCAATGTCAATTTTTCCCTGTCTCCATCCCTTTTCACGGGCCAGACCGACGCCGTCATCGGCGCGTTCCGCAACTTCGAACTGAACCAGATGGCGATTGAAGGACGGCCCGGCCGCGCCTTTTTCGTGGAAGAATACGGCGTGCCCGCCTATGATGAGTTGATTCTCGTTGCGGCCAGCAAGAATGTCGCGGACCCCAAGCTGCGCGCATTCGTCGATGCCCTGGAAGAAGGGGTGCAGTACCTGATCAACCATCCTGACGAGAGCTGGAAGCTCTTCGTCTCCGGCGACCGTGCCAGCCTCGATGACGAACTGAACCGCCGCGCCTGGAAGGACACCCTGCCCCGCTTCGCCCTGCGTCCCGGCGCGCTCGATAAAAAGCGCTACACCCGTTTTGCGGATTTTCTGCTGAAGGAAAAGATCGTGACCACGGTGCCCGAACTTGAAAAGTGGGCGGTGGAATTGCTGTAAACCGGATCAGACGAAACAGGGAGCAGGTTTCGCCCTCCCGGTAGAACAACGCCGGATCACCGCCCAAGCGATGATCCGGCGTTGTTGTGTCGACCGGTCTGAAAATGATGAATATTTGCGCAGAATCTACTGCAACTGCGACCCATTTTCCCTGGTAAAAAAAGCGCCGGCAATCATCACGACAGCGAAGATGACAAGATACGCCACAACTGCCATGCGATGCGCGAAGCAGGCCGCAAAAATCATGAACAGGCTGCCAAGTATGGCCAATGTGGGCATGATGTAACGCTTGAACATCGGCAGATCGACCTCCTTCTTCATGAAAGAGACGAATATCGGGAGATAGAGGGCGTATATCGTGACTATCGGCAACTCGGAGGAATCAAAACAAAAGAACCCGAACCATGGTGTCGTCAGGTTTGCTCCGTAGAAAAACACCAGCCAGACAGCGGAGAGCAGAAGCCCTAAAATAGCCGAGTTTGTCGGCATGTTCGTGACGCCGTCGATCTGCTTGAACATGGTGGGGCGCAGTCCCTCGTTTCTTGCGGCAATGGAATAGATGCCCCGGGTGCAGCCGAGCATCAGCCCGTTCAGCGTGCCCAGACACGAGATGATGACAAAGACGAAGATCAGCGTCCCGCCAAGACTTGAAAAGATGGTCTCAAAGGCAAGCTTCGCCCCTTCCTGGCCTCCGGCCATCAGCGTCTGGTTCGTGACGGCTCCCGCCAGACCTACGTAATACAGGATATAGACCAGCATTACCGTGAACGTGCCGGCCATGAGCGCAATGGGTAGATTCCGTTTCGAGTCCTTCAGCTCGGCGTTGATGCTGGTGGCGATAATCCACCCTTCGTACGCGAATGACGTGGCGACGACCGCGGTGAAAAGGGCGTTCATGGGATCGACTTCGGAAACCACGGTCGTAAAGTTCTGGACAATCATACCGTTGTTGAGGCCGAAGATGGTGCCTACGACGGCCATGAGCACAAGCGGGATCAGCTTAATTACGGTCGCCGTGACCTGAAACTTTCCGGCCAAAACGGGCGAGAGCGCATTCAATGCATAGCTCGCCACAAGATAGAAGGCGGCGATAGTCATGCACTCACCGCCGGTTATCCCCCAGCCGAACAAAACGGCCGTGTAGCGGGCCGAAACCCAAGCCAGGACCGAGGTCAAGGTAGGGTAGTAAATGAGCGCCATGAACCAGCCGACATAATACCCATACTTTCGCCCCATGGCGGCTTCGGCATAGTCCACGATTCCGTTCACGCGCTCATATTTCGTGGCCATGACCGAAAATGTGTACGCACAGGAAATCATGATGAAGCCGCCAACAACCCATGCGAAAATTCCAAGCGGCAAATTACCGCCCGTGGCAGTGAGTATTTTTTCCGCCTTGAAAAAGACGCCGCTACCGATAACGATACCGACCACCATGGCGATGGCGGTAAACAGACCAAATTTTTTCTGTAATGCCTGCTCCACTTCATTTCTCCTTGTTGGCTGCACACACCGCTCGCGCAGCACTTCATTTTCTCGAAAAAAGAACCGTGTCCATCTCAAAACGCATGCACTGCGCGAAGTTCTGCTTGAGCAGCGCCAGGAAAACAATAATGCATAATATATAATTTGGCCAAAAAATGTATTTGCACATCACGCATAGCCGAGGCAGAGGCGGCCTACACGATGAACAAATCGTTGTAAACGTGACCAGGAAGCCCCGGACAAAGCGCGTGGATGCGGCTAACGCGGCCGTGTTTCGCTTCACTAGGAAAAACCGTGCCTGCTTCCTTTTTTGATGATGAACAAAAGCTTGTTCCGCTTGCTCCAAAAAAACCGATACGTTCCCGATCGCGACACGATTGCCCGTGCGCTGCCCTCCGCATGATCGGCCGGGAGATCGAAAACGAGCATGGTCTTTGCTATGGTCAGAAGCCAGGTAAAGATTTCCCTGCAAAAAGCCGATATAAGGAATAGCCTCGAATCAAGGCCTCTTGAGAGGAGAAAAGAATCATGAACATACAGGGTGTCGGAAATCAACAGGCGTGGATGCATGTCAAAGCAAAGCAGGACGATACCAAAAATATAACGGATATCGCCGAGGACATTGCGGCGGCGGAGACCGTCCAGGCGGACGACGCGCAGACTGAAGGCGATAGAGCGGAGGGCGTGCTCCGCCTGATTCAGGCGGGACACTTCCACGGTGTCGCGGACGTGCGCCTGCGCATCAATTTCAACGATGAACTTCAGCAAATTTCCGCCCAGAATACGGGACAGGCGCTGGAAGGCGGCGCTCAGGAACTGAGCACGAACCTGACCGCCGAACTGGAGAAGATCGGAGCCGATTTCGAGTTGCCCGCTGAAACCGAGGCACTGGCTGCCTCCTTCAGGGAAAGGATGGATCAGATCATTGTCGACACGAAGGACGGCAAGACCGATCTCACCACCGCTCTGGCCAGCATGCACGCGGAGTTTGCCACTCTGCTCGATGCACTGAAGGCCGCCATGACCGGATCCTCCGAGCCAGTCGAGGAGGAAGAGGCTGCCGAGCAAGCCGACGCAGAAGAAGCTGCGCCCGAGGATACAGACGAGGCCGTGGTCGCCGAGGGCGAGACGCCGGAGGACTCCGGCGTGATCGAGGAAGAGCCATTGGCGCCTTTCGAGACCAGATTGGCCGAACTGGAGGATTGGTTCGCCACGGCAATGACCACGCTCGAAAGTTCAGCGACAGCGACACAAGCTTCGCAAGCCCTGCCGCCCCTCAGCGCTCCGCGTGGCAACGGCGTCGCCTACGCCAAGTTTCTGGAGATCTACGAAAACATGGGTTCAGGAACCGCGCAGGCCACCAACACGTTAGCCGCAGTTCCGACAGTGGAATTGGACGCGCAGGCGTAGGACATTTTTATTTTGCCTAGTGCCTGGAGGGCGGTCGTGGATCAATCGGGATGCGCGGACGCCCTCTTCCTTTTCCATACACCTACGCCGCGCACATCCGGACGAGTGAGCTTCCCTGCATGCGCCAGAGCGTTTTTACTGGTACGAAAATGTATGACAATACGTTGGCATCGCAAAAAAATAATGATATAAGCCTGTTCGAAATCAAGCTGAGCACGTCCCGCACGCAAAGCAGGTCATGCCATTCCACCGGAATATGGTGCAACTTCATTCGGAGCGTCAAATGCCAGAAAACAGAAAATTCGCCCGCACCGCAAGCTTGCGACTCTGCGGAGTCGTCTCGCCATCTTTGGACAGCCCATGTCCGGCAAGGATTATCAATCAGAGCCCTGACGGACTTCTGCTTGAGTTGGATTACCAGCTTCCCGTCGAAGAAGTCACCATCAAGGTCTATCTTGCCGACGAGATGCGGGGAACCATCGACTACGAAAAAAACGACTATCTGACGGGAATCGTCCGCTGGTGTGTGCAGGAGACAGGGAGCTGGTCCGGTTTTTTCCAGGCAGGCATCCAACTCGTCTCGGTAGCTCCCCGAAAAGACTGGAGATGACCGCGTCGAGTTGCGGCACCAACCGCAAGGCCTACTGAAAGCCCCCCGCCGACATGCAGGGGGCGTTTTTGATTCGGACGCCGTCTTTCCCGGCTTCCAACCTCGCGCCTGCGTGAAAAGGTGATTCAAAACCATTGCCCGGCCTTGATATATCCCCCTTTTCCCGGACCACACCGGCTCACCTCGAACATGAACCACCCCAATCGGAGCCGTGCATGCTACACACCCTTGCCCAATGGATCGAAAGGCATTTCCTGACCTTTGCAGTGGGTTTTTCCCTGCTGGCCCTGCTGCATCCGCCCATCTTCGCCTGGATCAGGCCGCATATTTCCCTGGGGCTTGGGATCATCATGTTCGGCATGGGCCTGACGCTTGAATTCGCCGATTTCGCACGCGTGGGCAGGCAATGGCGCACGGTCGGCATGGGCGTGGGACTCCAGTACCTGCTCATGCCACTCATCGCCTGGACGATCTGCCTGGTGCTTGACCTGCCACCCGAGGCGGCCCTCGGCGTCATTCTGGTCGGATGTTGTCCGTCGGGCACGGCCTCCAACGTCATCACCTATTTCGCACGGGCCGACGTGCCCTTGTCCGTGGTCATGACCCTTGCCTCCACACTCATTGCGCCCATTGCCACCCCGGCGCTGGTGGAACTTTTGGCTGGGGAGCGGGTGGCCGTCGATTTCTGGGCCATGGTCCGCTCGGTATTCTGGATCGTGGTCTTTCCGCTCCTGGATGGCCTCATCCTGCGCCATCTGCTGCGTGAACGCCTGAAACCCCTGATCCGGATTTTCCCGTCGATTTCGGTACTGACCATCTCCGCAGTCATTGCCTGCGTCGTGGCGCTGAATCAGAAAACAATACTGGAGTTTCCGGCCATGATCATGCTCGCCGTGATCCTGCATAACGGCCTGGGCTATCTGTGCGGATTCTGGGGAGCAAGGGCGCTGGGCCGGGAAACCATCGCGGCACGGACCATTTCCATCGAGGTGGGGATGCAGAACTCAGGATTGGCCGTGGCTTTGGCCGGAACCTTTTTCGGCCCGGCGGCGGCCCTGGCCGGAGCGATTTTCAGCCTGTGGCAGAATCTGGCCGGAGTGGCCCTGGCCCGGATCTGGGCCAGGGAATCATGATTGGGAATAGTGAATGAATTTCAAATTTATTGAGAAGCTTGACTCACGCGCTAGACCCGGATGGAAGTGACGCCTTTGCTTCCAGCCTGTAGCCGGGACAGGATGTCGAGCATGCGCCCGTCCTGGGCCGCGGACTGGGAATCCCCCTCTTTTTGATGCTCGGCCAGACGGGCCTGGAATTCGGCGATCCAGTCGACCCGGCCCGAGCTGTCGGTCGCGGTCAAGAGATTTGAAGAACCGGCAAAGCTCGGATCAAAACTCAACGCGGCGTGGTCTTGCAGGCTGATGGCGCCGCTATCGTAGAGCATTGAAGACACCTTGGCCAAATCTTCCTGACTCAGGGAACGGACATCTACCTCTTTGCCGATCTGATGCCACACGGATTCCTGTACAGACGCCGGCGTCACGGTCGGGTTGTCTGCGGGGCGTTTCACGGCTTCGGCCAGGGAGCCGATGAGTGAAAATGCGGTTTTGGCGATGCCGAGAATGGCCAAGGGCGCAATGGTCATATATACCTCCGGAAAAATCTGCCTGCTTCCACCATGCATTGCAGAGAGCGTTCCATCTGGCAGCACACGCATCCCCGGCCGACGGCTTTTATTCCAGGCAGATTTCTTCTTGCCTGCCCACCGAGCCAGGAGTACCGGAGCCCCTCACCCTTTTACCCCCCAAGCACCATGACAGTCCCAGCCCCCATAAAAATACGCGCCCTGCTCATCCTGGCTCTGCTCGCGGCATTTCCGCCCCTGTCCACGGACATGTACCTCCCGGCCCTGCCCTCCCTGACCACGGACTGGGGCAGCACCGAGACGATCATCAACCTGACCCTGGTCGGCTTTTTCGTCAGCTTCAGCCTGGCGCTGCTCTTCTACGGCCCCCTCTCGGACCGCTACGGCCGCAAGCCCGTGCTCCTGGGCGGCATTTCCCTCTACATCCTGGCCTGCCTGGTCTGCGCCCAGGCGGGAAGCCCCGTGGCGCTCATTGTCGGACGCGTCTTGCAAGGGATGGGCGCAGCCTCGGCCTCCACCCTGTCCCTGGCCATGACCAAGGACTATTTCGTGGGAGCGGAGCGGGAACGAGCCCTGGCGCACATGGCCGTCATCGTGTCCCTGGCCCCCATGCTCGCGCCAGTGCTCGGCGGAATCATGCTCGCCTTCGCCCACTGGTCGGCCATCTTCTACTCCCAGATGCTCCTCGGAGCGCTGGCCATGTGGGGGGTCTGGAAACTCAAAGAACCCGCGCCGACCACGACACGCACCCTGGGGCAAGTCCTGGGCAGCTACGTGAGGCTGATGTGCAACCTGCGCTTCATGACCCTGTGCACCCTCATCGCGCTCGGCATGACCCCGCTTTTCTGCTTCATCGGCGGCTCGTCCTTCATCTACGTGACCTATTTCGGCCTGAGCGAGCAGGAGTACAGCTACTTCTTCGCCTTCAATTCGGCCGCGCTGATGCTCGGGTTCTGGATCTGCGGACGATTGCTGAAGCGCATCCCGGGTTTTCGCATCATCCTCATCGGCTATGCCGGGATTCTGGTCTTCGCCACGGTCCTGGCCCTGTGCTCCGGACTCGGCCCCTGGGGCATGGCCCTGCCCATGGCGGCCATGACCATGAGCCTGGGGCTAACCCGCCCCCCGAGCAGCAACTTCCTGCTTGAACAAGTCAAGAACGACGCGGGATCGGCTGCCTCGCTGATCATGTTCACCTATTTCGTGGGCGGTGCCACGGCCATGTGGTTCATCGCTCTGCCTTGGGACAACAAGATCCTGACCATGGCCCTGGTCGGCATGGCCACGAGCGCGCTCGTCCTCATGCTGCTGCCCAGACTGAGCCGGATGAAGGCATAAAAGCCGGGCCGGGCGGACCGCCCCAATTCAAGAGCAGCGCAAAGGCATGTATTGCGCGGAAATTCACCGCAGCTTTACATGCCTTTTTCTTCACACCCAGCACCGGATCAACCCACGTTTTTTCTCACTCCGCTCCCGTAGAGCGCCTCACCAGGAACCGATCTCCCAAGCCCATAACAAAAAGGGGTTGCGGAAATTATTTCCGCAACCCCGTGGGTGCGCTGGTGGGCCAACAAGGAATCGAACCTTGAACCTGCTGATTAAGAGTCAGATGCTCTACCAATTGAGCTATTGGCCCGGCGTGCTGCTCGGAATATGCAAATCATGTCAAAGCATTAGCTCTAAAACACGATTTGCGCCGACAACGAAGAGGCTTCTACGGTTTTCCCTCTGGGCAGTCAAGGGGAAAATTTGTGAAGAGTGCTTGGTGAATGGTGATTGGCGGAAAAATGGCGGGCACGTCCCCATAATTATCTGTAATAAAATAATCTTCAGAATTCACAAGTGTCACACACCCGAAGATCCCCAGCCATTCACTCTTCACCATTCACCAATCACCATACATGCCAATCAGAGCAGATACTTCACTCCCTCGCAACCCGACAAGGCCCGGCTCAGGCCGTCAAGCTGCTCTCGGCTTTCGATGCGCATGCGCACGATGTAGGTCACATACGAACCGTTGCGGGAAACGTTGCTGGCCTGCGGGATTTCGGCAAAGCCGTGGGCGCTTATCGCCTGGCAAATGGCGGCGAAAGCTTCGTCGGTCCGCGTGGCGATTATTTTGTATTCCCAGTGCAGGGGAAATTCGAGGTCCGGCTTATTCATCGGGGCTCCTTGTTGACGGATGGGTGCGGGACAGCTAGTCCAAGGACCAGCGTCCCTGACGGACTCCATGGCCCATGCTTTTTTGGACAGTCAATACCAAATTTTCCACAAGGCGAGGTGCGGATGGAATCCATCCGGGAAATATATCGCATCGGCGCAGGTCCTTCCAGCAGCCACACCATGGGGCCAAAAAAGGCCGCCGAGCAATTCCGGGCGCGTGTGCACGGGGCGGCATCGTTTCGGGTAGTTCTGTACGAAAGCCTTGCCGCCACCGGCAAGGGACACCTCACGGACAAGGCCATCACGGACGCCCTGGCGCCGATCCCGGTCGAGATTGTCTGGGCGCCCGACAAACGCCGCCCGGAACATCCCAACGCCATGGATTTCACGGCCCTGGACGAGGCGGGCGGGGTCATCGACACGTGGACCGTCTTCAGCATCGGCGGCGGCGCCCTGCGCGATACGGATTCGACCTTCGCCCCGGCCAACGTCTACCCCATGCGCTCGCTGACCGAGATCATGAACCTCTGCTGCGAGCAAGGCATCACCTACTGGGAGTTCGTGAGCCGTCATGAAGGCGAGGACATCTGGATTTTTCTGGAAGGCATCTGGATCGCCATGCAGAGCTGCATGGAGCGGGGCCTGACCACTGAAGGCGTTCTGCCCGGCGGCCTGGGCCTGGCTCGCAAGGCCAGCTCCTATCACCAGAAAGCCATGCTGGGCGGGACGGAATTGCGCCGGACCGGACTGCTGGCCGCCTACGCACTGGCCGTGTCCGAGGAGAACGCCGCGGGCGGCACCGTCGTCACCGCTCCGACCTGCGGAGCCAGCGGGGTCATGCCCTCCGTGTTGCGCTATCTGCAGGAGAGCATGGAGCTGCGCAGGCGGTCCATCCTGCAGGCGCTGGCCACGGCCGGACTGATCGGCCTGCTCATCAAGAACAACGCTTCCATTTCCGGGGCCGAAGTCGGCTGCCAGGGCGAAGTGGGCTCGGCCTGCGCCATGGCTGCCGCAGCCGCCGCCCAGCTCATGGGCGGAACCATCCGCCAGATCGAATATGCGGCGGAGATGGGACTAGAACACCACCTGGGCCTGACCTGCGACCCCGTGGGCGGGCTGGTCCAGATCCCCTGCATAGAGCGCAACGCCATGGCCGCCTCAAGGGCCCTGAGCATCGCGCACATGGTGCTGTTGTCCGACGGCACCCATCGCATCCCCTTTGACGAAGTGGTGCGAGTCATGAAAGAGACAGGACACGACCTGCCGAGCCTGTACCGGGAAACATCCCACGGCGGTTTGGCCAAGGCCTACGGCGAACGAAAGGACAAACGAGGATCCGCAACATGAAGAGAGACGAAGACGATTTTGAAGAACAGCCCGCCATCAAGGATTCCGAAGAGCCAAGCACCACGGGCAAAGAACTGAAACTCTTCACCATGTGCCTGAAAAAATTCATCAAGAAGATTTTTCAACACATGGTCGCGACCCGCTTTGCATCCTGGAAGGAGCTTGCCATCCATGACCAGGACGGTATGGCCTACCCGATCTACAACTATGTCCTCGACGCATCGGACCCCCGGTTGCGCCAGGTCTATGCCGACTACGGGCTGGAAATAGACGGCGGCACGTTGCTGGCCGACCTCTCCGTGTCCGCCATCCTGGAAGAGGAAGGCTCCATCGGCCTTGAGTTCTACCTCTACGAGACCACATCCATCGTGCCCTACGTCTGCGACGACTACGCGGCCGTGGAGAACGAGCGTCCCGACATGTCCCATTTCCGCAGGATCAACCACGCGGATTTCGAAGCGCTGTACGAGGAACTCAAGACCAACAACATTTTCGACGACATCTACTACGAGCTGAACAAATCCATCCTGCTGATCGAACTCTCGGAACGGGAGGCTTTGGCTCAGATGAAAAAGGACAGCCTGCGCATCATCTCCGGAATTTTCGCGCGGGCCAAATCCATTTCCAACCTGAACACCATCACCAATACCGACATCAAAGAGTTCAAGCTGGATTTCGAAATCGAAGGCCGCAAATTTTCACTGGTCATCCTGAATGGTCATGACGCGGACAACCTGCCCGTCTATTCCTCCGTGCTGACCATGCCCGAATACAAATCCGTGGCCCAGTACGTCGATCTTGACACCCTGTACGAAAAGCTCCTGAAGGTGCTCCGCGCCAAAAACATTGCGGACCCCGAAGGCATCCTGCTCGACGCGCTCAAACCGCACGACCGCGTAGCGCAAATCATTGCCGCATCCATGACTCAGTAATTCCGCCCGTTAAGATGAAGAATCCTTGACCACCTTCGTCAAACCACTATAAATCATGCAAGTGATTTGTTCCCGGCGCATGACGCAGGGGGCGGATTCTTCTCAAATTGCAACCCAGGAGTGTACTCATGCGCAACCACAAAATGATGCTCATCCTTTGCCTCTTTCTGCTTGCAGGAAGCGGCTTTCTTGCTTCCTGTGCGTCCAGCCGTTCCGGACAGGTCTATTCGCGGGATCAGGCTCGCCAGGAAATGCGGGTCAACTACGGAACCGTCAGGGAAGTCAGGTCCGTTCAAATTGAAGGTACCCAGAGCGGCGTGGGCGCCGTGGCGGGTGGTGCGACCGGCGGAGTGCTGGGTAGCATGGTCGGCGGCGGCAGGGGGCAGCTGCTTGGCGCAGTTGTCGGCGCCATAGGTGGCGCGGCCGTCGGCGCAGTGGCCGAGGAAGGCGTGACCAAGAAGAATGGCGTGGAAATCACCGTGGAACTGGACACTGGCGACATGGTGACCGTAGTCCAGGAAGCGGATATACAGTTCTACGCAGGCGAACGGGTCCGCCTGCTGCGCGCCAACGACGGCTCGGCGCGAGTGCAGAAATAACCGTCGCCCCGATCGATTCAAGGAGTTGCCCATGGAGCTTTCGATAGTCCCAGTCAAGAATCCAAACGCCCTGAATCTCATTCTGGGCATGTCTCATTTCATCAAGACCGTTGAAGATGTGCACGAAGCCATGGTCAACACCGTGCCCGGAGCCAAATTCGGCCTGGCCTTTTGCGAGGCGTCCGACGCCTGCCTGATCCGGACCACGGGCACGGACCCCGAGCTGATCGAACTGGCCCGGGACAATGCCCTGGCCCTCTCGGCCGGACACAGCTTCATCCTGTTCATGCGCGACATGTTCCCGGTCAACGTGGTCAACACCATCCAGAACGTGCCTGAAGTGGTCCGCCTTTTCTGCGCCACCGCCAACCCGGTCCAGGTCATCGTGGCCCAGACGGATCAGGGCCGGGGCATTCTGGGCGTGATCGACGGTTTTGCTTCCAAGGGCGTGGAAACCGACGAGGACAAGGCCAAACGCACCAAATTCCTGCGCATGATCGGCTACAAATTCTAGAATGCCGGCCTCACAGCCCAAAAACCCGGCAACAGTTCTGGTGGTGGACGACGACCCGTTCATCCGCGCCACCACCGGAACCATCCTTCGCTCCCGAGGCTTCAAAATCCTGCAGGCCGGCAATGGTCTGGAAGGTCTGGACATGTTCCGGGTTCACTCCCCGGATCTCCTCATAGTCGACCTGAAGATGCCGGTCATGAACGGCCTTGAGCTGCTGTCCAGACTGTCCGACGCCACGCCCCGGACCCCGGTGCTGGTCATTTCCGGTGCGGGCGGACTCGATGAAGCGATCGACGCCCTGCGTCTGGGGGCCTGGGATTACCTGGTCAAGCCCATCGTCGCGCCGACGGTCCTTCATGCCGTGGACAAGGCCCTCGAACGGGCGGCCCTGATCCGGGAGAACGAGGACTACAAGCTCAATCTGGAGCGTCAGGTTCAACAGCGCACCCTTGAGTTGCAAAAGGCCAACCGGGAACTGGAACACCAGTTTCTGAAGCAGCAGAAGCTCGGCATCATCGGCACCCTGGCCGGGGGCATGGCCCATGACTTCAACAACATCCTGTCCTCCATCGTCTTTTCCACGGAGCTTATCAGGGATGCCATCGCAGCCAGGGAAACACCGGAGCAGGAAGACCTGGACCGCATCCTGCGCGTCTGTCAGCGCGGCACCTCGCTTATCCGCAGCGTGCTGCATTTCACCGGCAAGATGCACGAAGAATTTTCCCTCTTCTCCATCCGCGACACCATGACCGAGACCCTGGACATCATCCGGGGCACCACGCCCTCGCGTATCGAGATCGAGGCCCAGCTGGAGCAAAACCTGGGCGCCTTGTTCGGCGATCCGGTCCATCTGCAGCAGATCCTCATGAACCTGACCAACAACGCCGTCCACGCCCTGGCCGACACTCCGCATCCGCGCATCAAGATCACGGCCCATGTGCATCAGGAGCCGGACTCCCGCCTCCTGATCACCGACCCTGAGAGCATGCTTGTGGTCATCACCGTGGCCGACAACGGGGTCGGCGTGCCCGAAGATAATCTGCCCAGATTGTGCGAGCCGTTCTTCACCACCAAGTCGCGGGACGAGGGAACGGGACTTGGCCTCTTCGTGACCCAGAAGATCGTCAAAACCTTGCGCGGCAAGCTTGTCTTCTCCGGCAACGCGGAGGGAGGCACGAGTGTGCAGGTCTGCCTGCCCGCCAGCGCACGGCTGCTGCCCGATTGCACCGAGTGCCTGACAGTCCCCGAGATAAGAGGCTGCGCCGAACGCATTCTGGTCATAGAATCCGATCCCGAGGTCCGCGCGTCCATCTGCTCCTGCCTTGCAAAGCTCGGCTATCAGACTTGGCAGGCCGACAATCTGGACCGCGGAAGGGAGATGATCCTCAAGGACCCGGCCCGCATGGACCTCATCCTGGCCGAGGAAAGTCCGGCGAGCCAACTGGACGAACTGTGCGCGACCATACAGCGCTTCAACCCGCGCATCCGCATCCTCCTGACTTCGGTGTCGCCGCTTCACAACCTCGCCCCTTCGCACCAGGCCGTGTGCCAAGTCATCCTGAAACCCATCGACATGCTGTCCCTTGGCCAGGCTTTGCGCCGCTGTCTGTCCCATTGCCATTGCAAAATTTGAAGGGCCGCATTGCATTGTGCGCCATCTCGTCTTATCATTTCCGACATACCCAACGGGAGGAGCATAAACATGGAAAAAGTTGACATACTCATCATCGGACAAGGCCCCGCAGGGCTCTCCTCCGCCATCTATACGGCCCGTGCGGGCATGATCACCCTCATCCTCGGCTGCGCCCCGAAGGTGGCGGGCGACTATGAAATCGACAACTACTTCGGCTTCACCGAGACCATCACCGGCAAGGACCTTATTGATCGGGGCCGGGCGCAGGCCGCAAAATTCGGCGCCGAAATGCGTTGCGACCGGGTGCTCGCCATCCATCAGAACGAAATCGGGGCTTTCGTCGCCAAAACCGAGGACGTCGAGATCGAAGCCACGTCGCTGATCCTGGCCACGGGCGTGTCCCGCATCCGGCCAGGCATCTCCAACCTCGGTGACTTCGAAGGCAAGGGGGTTTCCTACTGCGTCAGCTGCGACGGCTTCTTCATGCGCGGAAAACCGGTCGTGGTCGTCGGAGAAGGAAACTTCGCGGCCAATCAGGCCCTTGAACTGCTGCAGTACACTCCGGATGTGAAGGTCTGCTCCCAGGGCAAAGAGCCAAGCATAAGCGAAGAGTTCCGCTACCGCCTGGAAGAGAACCACATTCCCGTGCTGAAGGACAAAATTTCTTCTCTGGCCGGAGAAAAAGGACTGGAACGAGTCGTCTTCGAGTCCGGCGAATCGATAAACGCACAGGGCCTCTTCGTGGCCATCGGGCAGGCCTCTTCCAACGACTTCGCCTACAGCCTTGGCCTGATTCGCAACGGACAGTTCATCGAGACCGACCGCGAGCAACGGACCAACGTGGCCGGTGTTTTCGCGGCCGGAGACTGTGTGGGCCGCTTTCTGCAGATCAGCGTGGCCGTGGGCGAAGGCGCCCTGGCCGGACGCGCGGCCATCAACCACGTCAAGGACAGACGCCGTGCTCTCCTTGACAAGGGAACCGCCTAGGACATAACAAGCGCATTCCGTCACGAACGGGCCTATAGCTCAGTTGGTAGAGCCCCCGGCTCATAACCGGATGGTCCCAGGTTCGACCCCTGGTAGGCCCACCATTAAAAATCACATAGATTCAGCACATTGACGAGAAACGCTGTTCGCCGCTTTCTCTTTGATTTTTTGATCCCGCCTCGAACGAGGCGGGATTTCTTCTTTCACGCGGATTGCCCGGATCCAAGCGAAACAACGCCGAGACAGAGCGGGCAGTCATGAGATCGCCCATCGTCCCGAAGACGAAATGCCGCCTTGTCTCTGCGCCATTTCACGTCGTTCTTCGGCAGTTTCCGGGCGATGACAGACAGCATGATTGCCTGATTATACGCCAATCACCTGGAGCGATGCCTCCTCGTTTGGCCAGAAATTTCAGGGCACGGCTTGATCAAGCCAGACGAAAAGCGAAGATCATGTTTCCGGGATGAATGAGGCAGCGATTGAAGATGCGCATGCGCCGCCTTCTGCGGCAGCAACTGGCATGGATATCGCTATCCGACATTCTTTTTGCTGGCGCAGAGCCGCCGCCATCCGGATTGTGAGCCAAGGCCACGGCAATGCAGGGATCGATAATGGAAAAGCTTCCCGCGCGGATGAGAATACACATTCTCGAGGCGGGGACTTTGTTGCCGGAAAGACGAACCCGATGTGCCGAGCCGGAGCTGAGCTTTTGCGTATCTGGTACGTGATCCATCAGCCGAGCGATGTTGAGGACAGGACTGGACGGTTTTCGGACCAGACCAGCCCCCTTGAAGATGAAATATCAACCCATTGGAGAAATTGCATGAAATTGGCGAAGATTATGATCCTGGGCCTTTTGCTGGTCGCGTTGACCGCTACGGCTTCCGTTGCGGCGGAAAAATTCGTGAAGAAAGTCGACAACTTCATCATCCTGGTGGACCGCTCCGGTTCCATGGACGAAAAATATGTCGGCACCAAGACGCGCAAAATCGCTCTGGCCAAGTCCATCCTGGAACGCATGAACACGATGATTCCCGAGCTCGGCTACAAGGGCGGCCTGAACACCGCCGCGCCGTCCACGGAACTCCAGGCGCTGGCGACCTACTCCGCTGCTTCTTACGGCGCGTCCATCGCCAAGGTGCCGACCCTCATCGGCAACAACCCCACTCCCCTGGGCGTAGGCCTCGGCGACCTTGAGTCCACCCTGAAGGGTGCTACGGGCCGAAACGCCGTGATCATCCTGTCCGACGGCCAGGAGAATACAGGTGAAGGCTCCCTCAAGGTCGCAGCCGCTCTGGCCGAGAAGTACGGCGTGTGCTTTCACACCATCAGCTTCGCCGACACCGTGAATGGCAACCAGGCCCTGCTCGACGGCATCACCAACCTGAAGTCCTGCGGCGTGGGCGCTTCCGCCACACAGCTGGCCGACGACGCTGCCCTGCAGAAGTTCGTGAAGGACGTGTTCTATGAAACAGCCGGCGCCGCCCCGGTGGCCGATCCTTGCGCGCTCGACGACGACGCCGACGGCGTGAACAACTGCATCGACAAATGTGCAGGCACGCCCACCGACCTCGCTGTCGACGCCAAAGGTTGCCCGATCCCCGAGGTCTTGAAGCTCAAGGTCAACTTCGATTTCGACAAGTCCGACGTAAAGCCCGAGTACCGTCAGGAACTGGCCGACTTCGCAGCCTATGCCAAACAGCTCCCCGGCACCGTCATCGAGATCGGCGGCCACACCGACTCCATGGGCTCCGACGAGTACAACCAGAAGCTGTCCCAGCGTCGCGCCAACAGCGTGCGCGACTATCTTGTCAAGAACTTCGGCATGAACGGCAAGCTGCTGACCGCCGTGGGCTTTGGCGAGAGCAAGCCCGTCGCCAGCAATGATACCGACGCAGGCCGCGCCGAAAACCGCCGCATGGAAGCCGTCCTGAAGGGCGTTTTCAAGAAGAAATAGGCGTCATTTTCCGCGTCTGTTCCGGGCGGCTCCGCAAGGGGCCGCCCTTTTTTTTGGACAATTTTCATCGCTTCCGCCCACCGGTACCGGGCCGACCGTGTTCATCCAGTGCTTGGCGGGCACGAGTGAGGGGCTAAATTTTCTGCAGTGACGAAGCAGGTCCCCGTTTGGGGCAGCTCCCTAGTTCTCGATTTCGTGCTTCTTCAACAGATCGTACATGGTCGGACGGCTGATGCCGAGGGCTTCGGAGGCTTTCACGATATTGCCTTCATGCTTGGCCAAGGCTGCGAGGATCATCTTCTTTTCCACCATGGCCCGTGCTTCCTTCAGGGTCTTGTCCGCGAGGCTGAACCCATCCAGGGCTTTCCCGTTGTCGCCGAAGCCCAGCTCATCCGCAGTGATCAGGGTCGAGTCCGCGAGCAGCACGGCCCGGCGCAGCTTGTTCTCAAGCTCGCGGATGTTTCCCGGCCAGTTGTACGTTTCAAGGCACGCCAGCGCTTCCGGGGTGAATCCGGCCAAGTTCTTGCCCAGGTCTTTGGTGATGCGATCCAGAAAATATTCGGCCAGAATGCGTACGTCGCCTTCCCGTTCCCGCAGCGGAGGAAGATGAATATTGACCACGCCGATGCGATAATAAAGGTCTTCGCGGAAACTCCCGCCGGCGATAGCCGCGGCAATATCGACGTTCGTGGCCGCGATGATGCGCACATTGACTGCGATGTCCTTTCTCCCGCCCACGCGCTGGATGACCATCTCCTGCAGGAACCTGAGCAGCTTGACCTGCAGGTTGACGGGCAATTCGGCTATTTCATCCAGAAAGAGCGTTCCGCCGCTGGCGTATTCGACCTTGCCCTGCACTGTGGACACGGCCCCGGTAAAAGCGCCCTTCTCGTGGCCGAACAGTTCGGATTCGATCAGGTTATCCGGGATGGCCCCGCAGTTGATGCAGACCATGGCCCCCTTCTTGCGCAGGCTTTTGGCGTGAATGGCCCTGGCCACAAGCTCCTTGCCCGTACCGCTCTCCCCCGAGACAAGGATGGGCACATCCGAGGCAGCCACCTTGCCGATAAGGTTGAGCACCCCGCGCATGGCCGCGCATGCCCCCACGATTCCGCAGTTGTCCCTGACTTCTCCGGCCGCCTCGTCGCGCTGGACCGCGCTTTCCTGTTCGATGGAGTGCAGGTGGAAGGCGCGGCGGATGATGACGCCCAGTTCTCCCAGATCGATGGGCTTGCGGAAAAAGTCGAAGGCACCGAGCTTGATGGCCTGCAAGGCGTTCTCGCGCTCATCGTTGCCGGTCACCACGATGATCTTGGCCGAAGGGTTGATCTTGAGCATCTCGGCCAAGGCCCGAAAGCCCTCTTCCGAGGAATCCACATGCGGCGGCAGGCCCAGATCCAGGGTGACCACTCCGGGGCAGGTCTTGCGGAAAATCTCCAGGGCCTCGTCCACCCGGCTGGCCAGGTGCAAAGTGTATGCTTCCGACGCCAAGCCCCATTTGAGCTGGGTCAGGACGTCCTCGTTGTCATCGACTATGAGCAGGTGTTCCACGATCTTCCTCGATTCTTGAAGGCAGGGCGATCACGCCGGCTGAGCGTGCGCCATCCAATTGAACATGTCCATAAAAGTCCTTACGGTCGTATTGTCCATAAGTCCCTCACCGTTCCCCGCCCACAGGCAGCCACACCGTGAACTCAGACCCCTCGCCCGACGCGCTGCGCACTTCCATGCGCCCTCCATGGGCCTCCACTATCTGCTTGCACTGATAAAGGCCGATACCCATGCCCTTGGCCTTGGTGGATTTGAAGGGCTCGAAGAGACCATTTTTGAGGAACTCTTCGGTTATGCCCGAGCCCTGGTCCGTAACGCGCAGAAACGGTTCCGGAGCGACTCCGGTCGTGACATGCACAGGGGTGTTTTCCGGCGAGGCCTCCAGGGCGTTCAGACACAGATTCAGGACCACCTTTCCCATTTCCTCAGCGTCCACCGTCACCAGCGCGTCGTCGCCGTCGAATGTCAGCCGCTCCTGGCGCAGGAGCCGGGTCGCTTCCCGGGCCAGGCTCAAGAGGCCAGTGCTCGACCGCTTCAGGGTCTGGCGGTCGGGCAGCCCTTTGAGCTGCGCGATGAGGATTTTCATCTTGCCCACGGTGCTGCCCAGGGAATCAACCATGTCTTTCTGAAATTCGGGGTTGCCTATGAACTTGCGCGCATTCTCGACCATGAGCGAGAGGGTGTAGACATGGTTCTTGAGGTCATGCAGCACAAAGGCCGAGACCTTGCCCATGATCTCCATGTCCCGGGAACGGGCCAGCTGGTCCAGGAGGCGCAGGTTCAAAATGGCAGAGGAGATGTGCCGGGCCATGGTGTCCATGAGCTCGAAATCCTCCTCGTCGTATTCCTCGCGGCGGTTTATGGGGGGGCCCAGCAGCACGAACCCGTCCAAGCCGTCGTCGCGAAAGATGGGGAGAGCGAAGCCCGCCTCGACGAGCCAGGGCGAGGGGTCATCCAGCTCGGCCACCCGCAACACGGAGCGCTTGTCCGTCAGAGCGCGGATCAGGCGAGAATCTTCAATGAACCCCTCCTCGCGGGGATCCATTTCCACAAGGCTGACAGGGAGATACGTCTTGCGGTTGTGGTCGAAGAGAAAGAGTCCCGCGCCGACGATGCCGAAAGTCTCGCAACAGGCCGACAGCGCCGCCTGATGCAATTCGCTCTGACTGCGGGCCGACTCCAGATGCCTGGTGAACTGCACCCACTGGATGCGATAGTCGTATTTTTCTCCGTAAAAATGCTGCTGCAGGAAAAGACGGATTCTGCGACGCAATTTGTCCGACAGGAAGAGAATGAGCAAACCGATCCCCGCCAGGAAGCTGACGCCGAGCAGCACGGCCCGGCCCAGCTCGTCGCCGAACAGGCGGGCCCCCTCCCCGAGCAGCCCCAGGCCGACCAGATAGAGCCCCGCCACGACCAGGACCACGGACTTGAAGGCCAGGCGTCTGGAAAAGCTGATACGCACCTCCGGGCCACGCCGCAGGTCCGAGAACCACATCATTCCCGCGCCCAGGAACAGGGCCAGGGAGCGCAGCCAGGCCAGACTCATGTCGATGGAGCGGTACAGAAGGCCCTGGCTGTAGTAGAGCAGCAAGGCCGCCAAAATGCTCACCGCGCCCATGAGCACGAACTTGATCTTCCAGCGCCTGAAATGCACGGCCCCGGCCAAGGTCGCCTCGATGTTGAACAGGGCGGCCACGCAGCACAGGGTAAAGCCGATGTAGAAATAAAAGCCGCCGGGGAGCAGAAACAGGAGCTGCTCCGTGGCGAAATCCGGCGCGTAGTAGGCTCCCTGCGCGGCCAGATACGCAGCCCAGGGCAGCATGAGGAAGGAAAAGCCGATCAGGACACGCTGGGTCCAGGGCAGCCTGCCCTCCTCGTAGTCACGGGCGAAAAGGGCGGTGAACACGACCCAGGCCGGACCCAAGGCTCCCTCCACCAACAGCGCGGCCACACGCCAGGTTTCAATTCCTCCGGGGTCCAGCAGTGCCGCCAGGTCCAGCGCCTCCAGACCGACGGCCAAAGCCAGCCCCACGGCCAGAGCCCCCGTTGCCCGGGTGCGCTCCCGCCGCAACACGCCAAGGGCCATGCGTACGGAAAACCCGAGGGCCACGCAGATGGCGGCCAGGGTCATGAGGGTGGAGAGGATGGGAGTGATCATGGTCCGATTGCGTTCCGAGCTGCAGGTATGTGAAGAAGAACGTTCACGACACGCAACGTCCATACCTGCAGACACACTTCCCGGTCAAACGAAGATGACACGGCAGACGTCATTGCGAGCGCAACGAAAGGCATGGATTGCCGCGGCTTTCAGCCACGCAATGACTGGAGTGATGCGTCACTCCGCACTCACCAATACTGCCAATTGCCGGTCCTGAGCACATAGACGGCCAGGACGATGTTGGTGGTGGCGTGGGCCGCGATACAGGAGACAAGGTCCTTGCGCCAGGCCCACAAGGCACACATGAGCAGACCATAGGCGATGGAGGCGGGCCATTCGGGCATGCCGTGCCCAGCGGTGAAGACCAGGGTGGAAATGCCCACCGCGGCCCACGACCATTCTCCCGGCTTCACTTCATCCAAAGAACGCTCGTCCAGGGCTGCCTGGAAGGCCTGCCCCGTACCCTTGCCCCTTTCCTTGTCCCACTGCAGGGCCAGGCGGAACACATAGCCCCGCATCATCAGCTCCTCGAACACGGGCACCAGGAGCCCGGCGGCGACCAGGCGCAGCGCAAAGGACAGTCCGGACCAGCCAGCAGGCGCTTCGGCCTCGACAAAAGGAGCCAGCAGCACGACCCACAGCCCCGCGCCCGCCACTCCCGCGGCGGCCCCGCAACAGACGGAGACCAGGGGTGAGCCCGGCCCTGTCAAGGAACAGTACCAGCGCCGGGCCCACAGGAGCAGCGCGGTCACCACGGCCAGGCGCAGCCCGTAATTGACTTCGCGGGAGAGAATATCTGCGGGCAAGGACGCGATGGCCACATAGGCCATGTAGGGCAGGATGTAGGGAAGAAGAAGTTGGCGATTGGTCAGCATGGCAGCGTCATGCGTCGGACTCGGGAGCCTGCTTGCGCGCCTTGTATTCCTTCTCGCTCCTGTGCGTGCGGAAGAAATCGATCGCCGCCCAAGGGAGCAGGATGGCGCTGCCTATCCGGTTGAACATGAGGTGCTCCTGCATGTCCGGATTGGTGCTGATCCAGCCGTCGAAAAAGAACCACAGGCCGAAGCAGAAGAGGCCTATGGGGAAGAGATAGGGACTGACCTGGGGTGGGGCTGGCTTCTTGTCGGACATGGTTCCTCATCTAGGGGGTGAAGTGAAGCGTTGAACGGGAAGGTGCCGGATCAACAGCACATTGGCCTGCGCGCACTTTTAGTGGAAATCACGATTCCGGGCAAATCCTTTTGTCAGGCCAGGCATACGCCACGCGCTCTGCACTATGGAAAAAGGGGCGGGGCATTTGAAATTAAAGGCTTATCCGGAAAGGTAAGTCAAAACGAGTCGAGGTAGGGATGCCGGTTACCCGGCACCCCCCGCACAGATCCCGGCGTGCGGGACTACCGCACCGGGCTCCTGCCTCAGGTCAGACGCAAAGACGTTGATTTGGAAATGGGTGGATTATTTTTGCAGTCAGTATCCAAGTTTTCATCCATTTTTGGAAGCTTTTCCATGTTAGACTTCTTCCTTTTTGACTCCTTCTACGAAGCGCATATATCCAGGCATGGCTTATCTGCGTCCGGAAGCTATCCAGGGCCTTGCGATTTCCAGGGGCACCATAATAATTGTATCGAAGAAGCTGCGGATATCCGCGTCCAGCACCCAACTCACCTTCCGCTGCGTGATCGCCACATAGACCGCGTCCAGAGCGTTGTGCTGATTTCGGCCTGGGCGAAACCCGTAGCTGAAGCCGAGAAAGTCCTCCTCGTAAATCTCTTGGAGGATCAGCACCAGTGCTTGCTGGACGACCTTATCTTCCACTGCGGCCACGCCAAGTGGACGCTGCCGACCATCGGGCTTGGGAATCCAGACCCTCTTGCTCGATTTGGCCCGATAGCGGCCGCTGTGGATGCGATCCCGGAGGTCGACCAGACGCTCATCCAGCCCCTCGCCGTACTCCGCCCACGTCACCCCATCCACCCCGGAGGCCGCATCTCGTCTGAGACAGAGGTACGCCTGTCGGAGCAGATCCGAATCCATGTGATGCAACAGATTGGTAAACTTTTGCTTCGAGTCCTTTCTCGCTGCCTCCCGTATCCTGTCCAGTCCGCTCGACGCTGATGACGGTCCCTGCGTACCGCTCGCGGTCGCCTGTCCAGAATTCCCCTTGGCCACGGGCCTTTTCTCCACGAATTCCGCCGATGGTTGGCCGACTTTCATTGGTTGTGCATCCTTGTTCATCCGCTTCATCGATACTATTCCCGTGTCCGACTTCCCGAGTGCGTACATGCCGGAGTACAGCCACCGGCCTTTTCCGACCGGACCGATCCATGGATGGGATCGGTCACACCCGGGATCTCCCGGTTTCCGTGCAGAGAGCTTGCGTACATGCCCTGGTTCTTTGACTCCGTGGGTCCGATGCGTCGCTTGCGATAGCGCGACTCCTCGTGCGGCCTTCCCCATCAAATCACAAGGTCGGCGACCCAAAATGGGTGATTTCGGAGCTCGATCGCCTGGCCTGCACGCCCCCTGTCAACGCTTCGCCGCCACCCTCACGAGTGGCCGACGCATGACTCGGGGCCATGGCTGGTCGCTAACCTTTACCTTGTAGAGGACTTGCACCTCCTGCGCTCTGCCGGCTTTTACCGGCGCTTTCGATCTGACCCTTGGGTCTCCCGCGCCCCCTGAATGAAGAAAAGATGGGGGTCTTACAGAAAAAGAGAGGATAATAGTTTGAAATTATGAAGAAAATAGCGTTGGATCAGGATGTTTTTTCGAAAATCCTGACTGAGGCCGTTCAAAAACCGTTCTGGCAAGGAGCGAGCCGATTTTAGAGGGCGCGGTGTAGCCGACTACATAAGCCCGGCAAAATCGGCGAGCAACGCAGTCCAGAACGGATTTTTCAGCGGTCTCCTAATCCTTCACCCGATCAATGGCGAACGCTCCTTTCTCTTCCAGCTCCTTCCAGGTCCAGCGCGAGTTCAGGACATAGTTGACCAGGGTGGCGCAGGCGATGCCGGCCAGGTTGGCCGCGATGTCCCACATGCCGAAGCTTTTGGCCAGCAGGAGCAGGACCGAAAAGTTGACCACCCCCGCCGCCCCTGCGACCAGGTGGAAGCGCAGGAACCTCTTTTTGAGTCCGTTTGCGGAAGCACGCTTGCCGAAGGTGAAGGCGTTGTTGAGCAGAAAGTTGGAAATGATCGAGATCTCGATGGCGATGGGAGAAGCCACTTCCAGGGGCAGGCCCATGCCTCTTGAAAAAAGGACATAGAAGCCCAGATTGACCGCCACCCCGCTCGCCCCGACCAGCAGGAATTTGATGAACTCCTCGGATTTGCGGAAACGGATGCGGAAGACATTGAGCAGAAACTCGACCTGATCCTCCAGGGACAATTTGGACTCGCCTATCCTGCGGTCCGCGAAAGTGATGGGCACCTCGATGACGCGGGCGCCGTTGCGGATGAGTTCGAAGAGCAGCGAGGACTGGAAGGAATAGCCTCGGGTCGAAAGCTGCGACAGGTCGCATTGCCTGAGAAGATCGGCCTGGATGCAGCGAAAGCCCGACGTGCAGTCCCGGATGGGCGGCATGCCGCCCAGGAAGCGCAGCATCCAGTTGCCCACGCGGCTCAGCATCTTCCTCTTGAATGAGAAGTCGGGCGTGCTCCCGCCCAGCACGAACCGGGATCCGATGACCAGGGAAAACCCGTTCTCGGCAAGGCTCACGAACAGTGGGATGAGGCTTGGGGAATGCTGCAGGTCCGCGTCCATCTGCATAATGAGGTCCGGAGCCAGATGCTCAAGCGCGTGGGCCATGCCGCGCTTGTAGGCCTCGCCCAGGCCCTGCTTCTCGCCGCTGAGCAGGTGCAGGCCTGCAAAGCGGTCCATCAGTCCGCGCACGGTGTCCGCGGTCCCGTCCGGGGAGTTGTCGTCCACGACCAGGACGTGCAGTTCATGGGAGGTGATGCGGTCGGCCTCCTGGAAAATCTGCGGCAGCAGGACCTTCAGGTTCTCGCTCTCGTTGAAGGTCGGGAGCACGATGCACATCCGTTTCCGATTCGAACCCATGCAAATCCTCCTCAACGCCTTCGCAGTTCAAAAAGCAGCAGATTGTCGCCCCAAAACTCCCCACGCCACTCCATCGACTTCCTTTCGACGATGACCATCCCCAGCGCCTCCGCGTCCATCTCCGGGCACTTGCTCCTGCGGCACAAAAAGATCGTACCCTCTTTCAGTTCCGACAGATCGCCCACTTTCCTCACCGACCCACCCTGCCGATAGAACTCTACGGAATTCCTGACCCAGTTTTCATCGGCGAGAAGCTCTCGTGACCCATAGGTTGCATCGATGAACTGCGCCATCTCCTTCCAGGGCGGCCGCTCCGCTGCGAGGCGATAACTCTCCGGGACGCCCCGGAGTATCCAAACGGCCACCAGAGCAAGAAATCCGATGGCGACGGGCCTGCGATACAGCGAAAAGCAAACCCCCAGCCCGGCGAAGGCCGCGATGGCCGCGGCGATGAGCTGGCGGCCGAGGAAAATGGGTTTGGGGCCAAGGACGGAGACGGCAAACACTGCGACGGGAAAGGCTACCCCCACCAGCACAAGCAGCACATGCGCGGGTGGAACCCTGCGCTCCCGCAGGCAGGACCAGGCGCACATGGCCACCAGAAAGGCCAGGATGGCGGCGATGAGCCACATGTGCTCGAAAAGCCACCACGTTGTCCCGAAAAATGATGCGTAGAATCTGAGGACTGTGGTCAGGGTCGGCGCCTTCAGCCAATCGATCTGGTGAATCGGATCGACCCCGCCCGCGATGCTCGCGCCCATGGCCCAGGCGATCCAGGGGATGACGAACGCGCACCCGGCCGCACCCCAAGCACTAACGCGCCAACGATGCCCTGGCAAATAGAGCCAGGCCACGAGCATTTCAGAGCCGATCAGGAAAACGCCCATGTACTGGGCATTAAGGAGCAGCGCGCATGAACATGCCCAGGCCGCAAGATGTTTGCGGCAGGCCGGGTTATCGAGGATGTTGAGGAAAAAGAGGATATTGGCGCAGGAAAGAAGCGCGATCAATGCGTACGGCCTAGCCTGCTGCCCATAAAACACGAAGTACGGGCTGATGGCGAATATGAGTGTTACTCCAACGGCAACCCACTTGTCGCAGATTTTCCGCAGAAAAAGAAATGCGAACACCAGAAAAAAAACAGACGCAAGAACGCTCAGCGACCGCGCCGCAGCCTCCGTCGCCCCGAACGCCATCAGCCAGAAGTGCAGCAGGATATTGTGCAGTGACGGGTGCGTCCTGTCCTGCAGCGAACCGGCGATGACTTCGGAAAAGGTTTTCGTCGCAAGCTTGACGGAAAAAATCTCATCGACATCGAAATTGGCGTGTATGTCGTATAATCGCGCGAAAATTCCGACTGCAACGACAAAAAATACTGCAATATACTCAATTCCGATTCTACGATTGCTCAACAAGGCACACCTCGGTAGACATATTTACTGGCACGAAAAGAGTGTCCACCATCATAGAGGCAAATACTCCCGAATCACCGGGAAGAAATCCCGCAGAAAATCCTCGACCTGCTTTTGGGCCGCTTCCACATTGTCCCTGGCCTGGACCGAGATGCGGATGAAACTCTGATCCCGGCGGTTGTGGAACATGGAGCCCTTTATCTCGGCCAGTTTCAGTGAATATTCGTCAGACATGGTTTTGCCACGCATGTCGAACCAATAGTAGATCAGCTCCCGTTGCTCGCCCATGGCGTACACGGCCCGCACAAGCTTGACCGTCTCTCCGCCCAACTCCATAGTCGTGCGTTCCGAGGACATTTCGAACCATCCGCTGCCAGGCATGCAGTGTTTGGGTGAGTGAATACCGCCGGAATCCGGGCCGCCGTCGAAGAAACTCAGATACATGTCCACAGTGGTGCCGTCCTCGGCCACGTAGCGTCGGGACAGGTAATTCGTGGGCATGAGCACCTTGATGACATTTTCGCTTAAGGAAGACTGCCCGACCATGCGCCACCCGGCGTGAACCGGCGGAAATTCACCGAAGGGCCTGGCCAGGGGCACGATCAGGTCGCGGTGAAAACTCATGTATGCGCCCATGCCCGCCAGCAGAACAAAGATGACCAGAAAACGGTAACGCAGATTCATGACCACCTCTTCAAGCTTGAGCCAAGGGCCACAAACATGACCACGGCCGCTCCGAAAACAAACATTCCGGCAAATTCATGGAAAAAGCCCTCTGCCGCCGCCGATCCATAGTACTGGGCCAGGATGCCGGTGGCGATGACGCGCAGGCAGTTGGTGAACACGGCAATGGGCAGGGTCGAGAGAATGAGGATGACCCGGTCCCTGGTAGTTGAGTGCAGCACAAAGGCATAGGCCGCGCCCAGTGCCAGCAGGGACATGATGGAGCGCAGGCCGCTGCATGCGTCGGCCACTTCCAGGGTGATGTTGGGGAACATGAGAATGTTCCCTTCCTGCCAGACCACGATGCCCAGGGCCTTCATGCTGAGGACCGAGACCTTGGTCACAAAAAGCTTTAAGGGAAAAGCCGCCGCGTCATAGATGATGTAGGGGATGGGCACCATGAGAAGGAGGTAGCACAGAGGGGCGAGCAGGATCTTGAAGACCTCCAAACCCAGCAGGTAGAGCACGGAACCGGCCATAATGATCACTAGGGAAGTGCGCATGGTGAAATATTCGGTGGCCAACCAGCCCAGAAAAAGCACGCCCAGGCCCATGGCGATAACTGCCAGTCCCGCATTGCAAGGCCGAACTACCGCCGCCAGTAGATCGTTCTTGCGCATGTAGGCCAGATACGCGGCGATGAAAGGCACAAGAAAGCCATGGGAGTAATTGTCATCCTTCTTCCAATCGAGGATCATCTCATAGACGATAGAATGGTACACTGCTCCGAGGAGCAGAACCAATACCAACAGCTCGAACCTATATGTCCGCAAGGTTTGAACAAGGGTCATATTCTCTCCTTCTTTGTACTCATTTACGAATTTTGCTTCAGGCTATATAGCAATGATTGCGCCGGAACGCAGTTTTCCATAGCCTCAAAACTGTAACCCAAAATATCAACCGTTCGAAGAATCCTCTGATGAAAAAATTCGACACACTTCTCACCTTCGCCTCATGGGCGTACGCCGCAGCCACAATCCTAGCCCTAGCGCTCATGTCTCTCACAGGAGACCGCTGGTGGCCGGGAACCCTGTTCCTGTTCGGCCCGCGCTGGATGCTTGTCCTGCCGCTCGTCCCACTCCTGCCCCTGGCCCTGTGGCGCAGTCCCCGTCTGCTCATTCCCCTTCTTCTGGCCGGAACCATCGTCTTTGGTTCGTTCATGGGGCTGCAGTGGTCATTTTCAAAGCTGAAAGGCACAAATGGTCAAATGCTACGTGTTTTAACGTGCAATATTCAAACAGGAAGTTTTGATGCCAAAGCACTTTCACAGCTTATCCTGGAAAAAAATATTGATCTCGTAGCCCTGCAGGAATGCCCGCCCTCAATTCAGCTCGACTTGCCGCCCGAGTGGCTAAAAATTCAAGCCGGAATCATCGCAATCCTCTCCAGACATCCAATCCAGGCCCACGAACCCGTCATGGCCCCCCACCCTCCTCACGTTTGGCAGCGTCACAGCTTGCTGCCATGCACAGTGACCACACCTAAGGGCAAAATTTTTTTCAGCTCCGTGTACTTGCCAAGCCCTCGCTACGGACTTCAACATATCTTGGATCGAAAAACAGGACTCAACCCTAAAAAAGCAGAACTTCTGTTTTCAGAAACAGATAATCGACAAAACGTTTCGGAACTTGTTCGCAATTCGCTTAATATTCAAGAATTTCCCCTTATCATTGCGGGCGATTTTAACATGCCCATTGAAAGCCATATTTATCAGACATATTGGAGCAAATTAAACAATGCTTTTACACAAACAGGCCGGGGCTATGGGTGGACATACCGTGACGCCGCTTATGGTATTCCCATTGATATCAGAATTGACCACATATTAACAGGAAACGGTGCCCATCCCATACAATGCTATGTCGGTCCAGATATTGGATCAGATCATAGACCAGTGATAGCAGATATTTATATTTCAGACAGGAAGTAAAAACTCTGAAATGCTTTGCAGATAAATTTTATATAATTGTAACAATAATTATTGCACCAATTATACCATATCTTCAATTAAAATTGTACATATATTGCAGATTTAGCGTCTTTTGAGTGTCCGTTTGAAAAGTGTTTCAATATTCTTTGCAGTCTTGAGCACATCAAAACGTAAGGCAGCTTCTTTTCGAAACGCTTCAAAATGATCACCCTGATCAAAACGCATTAGATTATGCATGGCGATAGCCAGCCCCTCAGGATTCCCATTTGAAACCACAATGGCCGGAGTGTTCCGCACCACCTCACGCAGGCCAATGCAATCTGAAGTAATGACCGGAACACCGCTTATAAGAGCTTCCATAGGCTGTAACGGACATGCCTCCCAATTGGAAGGCATAACCACAGCATCTAAATCCTGATAAACACTGGCAACATCATGCTGAAACGGCAGAAAAACAATGCGATGGGAAACCTCTTTTTGCATGGCCAACGCTTCATACTGAGACCTATAATCACCCGACCCAACAGCTACGAGACGATAATCACAAGGCACAGAAAACTTTTCCAAGCGAGCCAACGCTTCAATAATTTTGTCGAAGCCTTTTTGCGGCATAAAACGCCCTAAAAAGCCAAAAAGAAAAAGATCCGATCCTAAATCATGACGTCGCCTGAACTCACCAGGCTTCCTCGAACCCAAAAACATCTGCGGTTCGATCCCGTTCATGATAGCGATCTGCTTCACTTTGGAACCAGCCAAGCACGGCACCTTTTGGCGAACGTGCTCAAGAATATCTTCGCTGACGGCATAGACAACGTCCACCGAACAGATGGCCCAGTTGGTCACCAGACGTTTCAGTCGGCCCTTGAAGCCCTGAAGCAATCGGTCTTCAAGGACACCGTGCACAGTGAGCACGTGCGACTTGCGGAAAAAAACATTGGCCAGACATGTCGTAATGGCGGAAATAAACCCCTGGCTTTGGATAAGGTCATGACGGCCCTGAGCCAAAGTTCGAAAGACGGTCCAAAGGAATCCCAGCGAAGACGCAGGAGCCAGTATTAATTCCGCCCCAACAAGCTTTGCATCCTCTTGCAGGGCAGCACTCTCCTGCACATCGGCAGCCAGTATTGTGACTTGCCAGTCTGGACCGAGGTGTTGATAAACATAGCGCATATAGGTCCGAATACCTCCGAGAGGCCATCGGACAATCGTTAAAAGACGCTTATGATTGCCCAATGCGCTTGACCTCTTGATGAAAAAAATGATGCCCCAACACGGTCAGTGCTGCCAGCCACAGCCATGTGTAACGATATAAGTTATGATCTCCCCATCCTTTAAAGATCATAAGTGTGACGGTTTGAACAATAGCAATCGCAACAAAATTATAAATTTTTATCGGTACAAGATCAGGAACAAGAGAATTTTTATTCACGCTGCATTCTCTGCTGCGAGTCGAAGCGGAATAAATACGAGGCATAAAGTTTCCTGAAGACCTATTTTGCACTTCAGAAGATTCATCTCTGGAAGATAGTGGACGATACAACGACTTGAACTTACGAGCGATCGCCAAATTATGGAAGATTAGCAGATAAACCATGGCAATAAACACCAACGCGCCAAGCGCTCCGATCTCCCCCAGCAACTGACCAAAAAGGTTATGGGCATTCATTCCGCTACTCCAAGTCATCGGAAACAAACCCGGCCCTGCGCCCAATAACGGGTTTTCTGCAAAAAGTTTCAGACCATGCTGAAAGCCGACCATTCTGCCCTGAGCGGACTGTTGAGCGTTGAGAGGGCCAACGTCTTCATAGAACGTAGAAAGAAATCGAGTTTGAAGGTCTTCAGGCATGAATTGCCATGAAAAAACCAAAATGATCGCCAGCACAATCATGGATACGAATTTTCTCGAAGATGATACCAGAATAATAAAAAAGAAGAAAAGAGCTGTCACCATGCCACTACGTGATCCGGTCATGATGATAGCCAATAATGCAAGTGCTCCATACGCGTACAAACATCTTTTGACCCAAAGGTTGGCGGGCTCATTCTGGATCAGGGCCCAACACAAGGGCAATGAGTAGCAAATCGAAGCTGCAAACGAATTTGGATCTCCGTATGTAATGTCGATACCGACCATCCTGGAAATGCCCATTCTGTATACATTACGTCCATGAAAGAAAAACTCCCAAGCAGATTTTCCGACATAGAGAAGCATCACAGCTATGAACGAATGAACTATGAAATAAAAATCTTTTTCGTCACGTATAGTCAAAATAACCATAAAATAAAAAATTACGTATTTGAGATAGTCATCTATGGTTTTCCACGCACCAATCCAACTCATGGAAAACAAACCTGACGCTATCAAAATTACTGAAAACAAAAGAATAACACCATTCAAAGGACTAAACAACATGCGCTTGTCAGGCGACAAGAAAACGGTAACCATAAAGAAAAGCATGTAAATAAGCTCGATTCTGAAATAGCCAAGAATCGGCCAATATTCATATGGTCGAAAAATGAGCAGAAAAAGATATCCTGCAAGCATCAGAGGAAGTAAACGAATATTTTTCATTTGATAAAGTAAAGTAAAGATTTTAATAGGCGCTTGTAAACAGCTAGATAAATTGGAAACTTCAATATAGATTTAAATGAATAGAAAAAAGATGCCTTGTAATCACCAAGCGACGCAAGATAAACCCCAAAATTTGACCACGTGTCCGCCCAAGCGAGATTGGGCACCCACCAAGACATTGCGTCACGCACTTTCGGGTCCGAAAGATTCTTGCGCATTATCGCTTGTGCGCACTCATAGCGCTTCAAGGTGTTTTTGGACAAATTAGCATGACCAGTTCTGTACAAAACCAATGGTTCTTCCACAAAATCAAATTTGCACACACTAGCGAGACGAATCCATAAGTCATAATCAATACCCATGGGCAAGGATTCATCAAAATAACCAACTTCCTCCAAATATGATCTGCGCAAAACACTCGAAGAAAAACAGATAAAATTATCAACAAATATATAGTTTAGAATCGAACCTTTCCTGAGAGCCCGTTCGTTACCAGAAATTATCTTACCGGAGGGATCGATCCACTTGCGTCGCGAATATACTACACCGACTTCAGGATTGGAAAACAATGCAACCTGTTTTGCAAGTTTAGAAGGCAGCCAGACATCGTCGGCATCTAAAAATGCGACTAACTCACCGCTGGATTCACAAATGCCGCGATTTTTAGCTTTGGGCTGGCCTTGATTCTTTTGATAACAATACATAATGCGCGGATCGTTGAATTCAGCAACAATATCTTTTGTATTGTCCCTGGAGCCATCATCAATTATAATAATTTCAATAATTGCTAATGTTTGGTTTAAAACAGAATCCACGGCTTCTTTTATAAACGCACCGTAATTATAAGTTGTAATTACAACGCTAATAGTTTTTATTAACATAATATTTTTTAAAATTGTATAATCGCTTTATTAATATAAATACATATAATTTTACATAAAAAAACAAACTATTATTGCCAATTTTATAGCTCTTCAATAAATAAAAAAAAGCCATAAAAAATGATTGTGTAGCAATTTCCTTGCTTAACAATGCATAATATGATGAAGAAAAATTATTTAATTTTATTTTCAATACATCATCGTTAACAAAACTGGAAGCAATTTCACGCGATTTTGCTTTATAAAAAAGAATCCGCTCAATATTATTAGTTTTATTATTGTCATGCAATCTTCTACGGAATCCAACTTGATTAACGACTCCAACATAAAAACGACTAAATAGTTCAAAATGCAACAACCAGTCTTCGCTACCCCAAAGTTCCGTCGAAAAAGGGGTAGCTTTCAAAAATTTCTTTCGAAACAGCGTAGAACTGTTGATTGTAAAATTTTCAGTACAAATAATATGCAAAAGATCATTATTCTCAAAAATAAAAGCATTACACTCAGCACATATATTTTTTAATTTTATAGCACCTTGAATGTTTGTACACTCTGAAAAATGCGTAAAAGAAAAATCGCCCTTAACAGAAAAATTTACATAATCACAGCAAACAGCACTCACATCTTGATGATGAATCAAAACAGCAAGTTGATTACTAATCTTACAAGGAAGCATGACATCATCTGCATCAAAAAAATTAACATATTCACCAGAGCAATATTGAAAACCAAAATTTCTTGGAGCAGAACTATTACCTGAGTTCTCTTGATAAAAATACCTGACCCGTGAGTCTGCTGCTGCAATTTTTAAAACAATTTGCTTCGTTGCATCAACAGAGCCGTCATCGACAACAATGACCTCCAAGAAATGATGCTTCTGAGACAGAACACTCAACAAGCACTCTTCAATATATCTCTCACCATTAAATACAGGAATAACAATTGAAACCAATACATCACTATAATATTCTTTCATAATTTTAACTTACTAAAATTTATACCCAATAAATTCATAAACATCAATACAGAAAGAATAAGTAAATTTTTTAAAATTGCAATATTTAAAGGATTAAGAACAAAAGCACTACAAAGCAATTTAGAAGCGAAATAGTAATCTCCATTCTCTCGCAAAACCCAATGATCACCAATATAAAAATTAACAAGTCGCTGAAAAACTATATCTCGATAAATTCCAAGAGATTTCATATTTAATATTTTCCCATATGAAACTCGAGACCAATAATATGGTAACGTTCTCGTTTTAGTTATACTCGAAAACCTGTCACGATAAAATGCTAATTTTTTTGGTATGAAAACAATTGGATATTTAAGCATCAATCTAATCCATAAATTTACATCTTCAGCTTGCAAAAGGGAATTATCGAAAAGTCCAACATCAATAATTGCTTTCTTATTAATCATCACTGCGCCTGTCCACGGCATTCCACCTTCAAATATAACAGTTGAAGGATAAGAAATTTTAACAGGTAGCCCGGATTTAAAAGCAGAATAATAAGGCTTTGGATCAATATCACGGGTTGAGTACCACGAATCGAGGAAAATATTATCATGTTCGTCTATTCGAGCAAAATCTCCCACAATCCAATTAGCATCGGGAAACATTTTTAGAGCTTCCGATCTTTGCTTAATAGAATCAACTGTCATTACATCATCGCCATCCAAAAAAATAATCCAGTCACCTTGTGATGCGACTATCCCAACATTCCGAGAGGAAGCAGGACCAGGAGCCAAATTATTATAAACAATTATTACACGTTCATGTTTTCCTATATTTCTTGCGATACGTTCAGTTTCAAAATCCGGCCTATCAAGCACAAGAATAATTTCATAATTTCCAGGCATCCATACTTGATTAAAAACAGAATCTACACATCGAATCAAATATTCTTTCTCTTTATGACAAGGAATAATAATTGAAAATTTAAAAAATACCATTTTGCAATCTCGATATATATTTAATAAAATTATTTAAATTCATAAAAAATACACCCTAAACAAATCAATTTTTACTCAAAATACATTTAATTAAAATATTTCACATGATTATATCAAAATATCTGAACACAAATACTAAGTGAAGAAAAAATTAATTATTATTTTAAAATAAAATTCTTCTAACAATACTATTAAAATAAAAAAATAAACCCATAAAAAAACCATAGAGTTCGTTAAAAAAACGACGATACCTGTATAAACTAAACTTCGCCCACCAATGACGACAAACCTGTAAAAACATATTTCTCCTACACATCATTATTGCGTAATAAGCACCTCTGCCAATGTCATAACCTTTAAACAAGGATATAACATCAGATTGCTTTTTCCGACCATGGTGATGAAATACAGTAGGACACGGAGAATACTGACCCTGCCACCCTAACGAACTCAAATTTCCAAGAATTTCTGAATCTTCGCCTGATCGCAACAACGTCCCAGCTCCAAGAAAATCTTTAAAACCTTGTGCGGACACAAGCGCACTCCGCCTAAATGACAAATTAGCACCGATCAAAGCGCCTGTTGGAATGAAGTCTCCTGCATGATAGAAAACAAATTCACTTGATTCTATTATAGTAATGCGAAGATCTGATTCATCAAAAAGCATCACCCTACCGCCTAAAAATCCCTGATTTTCACGCCCTTCGAAAGCAGAAAGAACATCATAAGCAAAATATTTATCAACATAACAATCATCGTCTGTAAAAGAAATAATATCTCCTGAAGAAATTTTCCATCCTAAATTTCGCGCAAAACCCAACCCTTTGCGAAACTCAATATCGCTTTTAAAGACAAAATTTGCACGTTGTTGATATGATCTAATAACATCCTGCGTACTATCATTTGAATTATTATCTATTACAACAAGCTCAAAAAAATCAGGCTTAAACATTTCAAAAATTGAATCAAGACATAATTTAAGCTGCCGAGATCTATTGTGAGTACAAATGACAAGTGAATATTTCACAAAAGTGCCTACATTTTATATAAAATAATAATAGAGTCATCCGAAAAAAAAATTCTTGAGAGATAATACTTACTTTATGTACATAAAAAAAATTTAATCAAAATATTCTTAGCATGTATAATTTATAAAATCTTCGACTCCCACAACAGTAAACCAATAAGCGATTTGTATTTCCAGGTATCGACTAATTCATCATTGCATCGGTGATGTTCACCATACCGTGGGAGAAAACGCTTTACCGCTGCTGTATTAAACAATTTTGAACCTTTTTCGATACTCGATTCGACGTCGTGAAGGATGTCCTGCCACCCTCTTCCGTTTATATCGTAAACTCGATGATAATACTTTGTCTTTCCAGATCGTTCGAGATGATCGAACAACTTCCCAGTTCGCCAAGAAACGTGACAGATACTCTTTATTCCTTCGTAGAAGTATCGACTCCTCGGCTTAACGAGATAGCCAGGCTCCCATGAGTTCCTATCCAAGGGAATATCAGCTATTTCTCTGAATTCATTAAGAATTATTTCTTTTTGTATTACCCTATCATGCAGAAACTGTATTGGAAGGCTTGCTAGGAAATTTATCAACGAACGGTCCAGATAGGGAAGCACCGGCCAAGCTCCAAGGGACAAGCGCCATATGATCGATCCCGCATGATATCTTCCTCGGTTCAGCAAAGGATACAACCATCCTTTCTGGAACGGATACCCCTCTATCGCATCCCATGCATCGCGGAGTCCACTTACTACATCCTCGACTGCGTCGCCCGATCCTTGAGAAGACATAATCTCAGTCACTTCCGATTCCGAAAAACCGTATCGGTTGACCGATTCAAGAAATGAATCGAAGCAAAATAGACCAGTTCGTTTAGAAAAAGTGGACATAAGCAGTTTGTCGCCAAGCAATCCGTCGCCAAGGTATCCGGACAAAAATGGAAACCCTCTCTCAGCGAGAAGATCTTGCCCCGTGGCATTTGAAAAATTAACGAATGGGCCTTGCATGGATTCCAGATAAAGTTGCATGAATGCGTATTCTACTGCTCGAGTTTCGTTGAAATCCCGAATAACGTGGGACCACCCATATTTACCCGATACCTTTCGAGCAAACAGAACCTCGAGATCCGACGATCCCCCGACAGAAAATGCCGAAACTGAAGCCTCATCATAATGTCTTTTGGCGTACCCCGCCAACAGTCTGCTGTCCTGACCGCCGGAAAGATAAAAACTCAGGCTCGAATGAACGCGAAGCTTGCGAAAAAAATCATCGAACAGAGACGCAGTTTCTTCCCGCACCTCCTTAAAAGAACGATTAAACCCAAGATCAGTCAAGACAACAGGGTTGGCCTTGCGTTCGACCGCGTCTTTATGTGGCTCCCATTCAACCAAATAGCCGGGGGAATTACGATAAACCCCTTTATAAATTGCTTGCCCACACGAAATATGCGACAGGAGCAGGATGGATGCAATCGCGAATGGGTTCGGGGTCGCATCAAACAATGGATGTGATTTGAACAATTCTGGAGAAGTGCCAAACAGAAGAACATCATTCTTGGACCAATAATACATCGGAAAATAGCCAAGCGCATCAGTTCCTAACACGACGCGGCCGCATTCTTCAACAATGGCGGCAAAATAGAACTCGGATTTGCCAGAAATTTCGTCGTAAGAGCGTAGCTTGACTTGCTTTAAAAGTCGTTTTGCTGCATCAGAACTCAGTAACTCCGAATCATCGTAATCCCCAACAACAAAGCCCATCCGTTTGCATGCCGAATCCGTATCCTGTGCGCAGGAAACAGGTGTCGTGGTGCTGTGCCAACAGCATACCAATAAATTATCAACGTTAAAAATTTTATATTCAATTTTTGGAATATTAAACTTCAAAGCAGAAATATACTCCCTAGCTTCTTCCATTCTCTGCCCAGATTGATCATAAATCCCAAGAACTATTGCCAATTTATCACCTTAAATTAAATTTTTTAACATATTGCAAAAAATTTTTTTAATTTTATAATTAAAAATAACGTTTTTTAATGACTTAAGAATAGGATCATTCTGGTGATGAAATTTTTCAGCGTGCCTTTTCAATGTTATAAGCTCTCGTAACTGAGTTTCATTCTTAGGATGCAGTGATTTTACAAGCAAATGATCTAATTTCGCTGGAAATGCTTCAGGAATAACGGCACCTAAAGCCCAAAAATTGAGCATTGTCCTTATGCATTTCTCACAAACACCGCAATTCCGGTCAAGCTCTTTCCCAGCCCAACAAACCCGCAATTCTTGCGTGACTTGCGTATTGTCCACAAGCCAACGAACTTTCTCCGTCCGGTCAAAAGCACATCCATCAAGCACAAGCTGCATTGCGGCTGTGGCACAATGCGGGTCCGTCATGGGCGTCGACCCCCAAGGTAGCACAAGCTCGTCATACGGTTCGCCGCTGCCCTTTATGGCCCAAGCGTAATGTTTCTGAAACAACAGAAAACACGACAATAACTGCAACCCGTAGCTGTCCTCCCAATCCATTTTCATGTCCCTAGTGCTGGACCGGACCAGAAGTAAGGGGACTCCGGTTCCAGAGAGCATTTTCTCTGCACGGCTGGCTGCGCCCAAGAAAAAATCATTGCGTTCCAGAGGTATATCCATGCCATGGACGAGCATAGCCGCTCCGAGCGTGCGCGTGTTTCGTCCGGCAAGGCCAAGATAATGCCTGTAGAAAGAAAAAGCCCCATCCACCCCTCCCGAAAAAGCGCAAAGCGCAGGCCGGTCAGATGCAATGGCTGCCAACTCAGACTCTTTTTCCACCCTGATAGCAACAGTTCGGTATTTTTGAGGCCTCCAACGCTGCCAAATGCTCTGAAGCGTTTCTAAACCTTCGAGCAACTTTGGTGACACCTCGCCTTCGACAACAATATCCTGGCCTCTCTCCATGGCGCGAAAAAGGATCGCGGCGAGCGCGTGGTCTCCGCGTTCCGATTCTGTCAGGAGATGCCTGTCACAATCGCGCACGCCATGACTTAAACGAACGGGGTCCACTCCGTCCTCGGTGACCAGCCATTCAATGACCGCCCATTCGTTTTCGTCATGCATCCCAAGCGGGGACAGGTGCAATACTGCTGATTTCATACTTCAATCATGATGAATAAAAATTACGAGTCGCGATGAGTATCAAGCAGCACTCGCGCTTTTTCACACGCTTCTGACACGGAAAACGCCGTGACACACAAATCCTCACCTGTCTTCCAAGCATCTCGGAAATTGCCGATTTTGCGGTAGCTGTTGTCCAAGACAACATGCGGAATCCCCAACAGGCAGCACATGATGTGCCCGTGCAGGCGATCGGTGATGACGACTTCGCCGGAGCACAAAATATCGCAACCACGCTTGAATCGCTCGGTGGCCAACCTTTGGAACAAGAACGGCTTCATTCCGTCCAGCGACTCTGTCCAACGCGGAAACCTACCCTGGAGCCAGTCCAACTTGGCATTGACCCATTGAACTATTGAAAATGGTTCTTCAAGCCAGTCGGTAGTGTGCAATGCCGCCTTATTACAGGATGACGCAATACTTGAAACAGCTTTTTCCTTGTCTGTGCGCATCAAACCCACAATAGGATGCCGAGGCTTGGCTGTCCGAGGCACCGCCCCCATACAAAGTGCCATGTCCGGACAAAGATACGTGGGGCCGTCATGAATCCTGCCCGCCAGATCAAAACTTTCGCTATCGCGCACGATCAGATGGAAATCAGGATGTGAATTAAATATATTGCGACATCTTTCTAAATTTTGAATATCCTGAAAATGGACGGACTGCGGCAACTGAATGATCCTGTTCCCTTGATACTGCTGGATAATCCGCTCCCGAAACTGTTGATGTCGCGGCCAAAGATCACCAAAATTTCCACCGCCATGAATTAATATCACGTATTGAGGTGAGATTTTCGGAAAATTGGCAGATGATGCGGTACCCTCGCACACATATCTTACAGTCAAATCCTTACGATGTGCCAGATAAGCATATTCTCCAAGCCAGATCGCGCTGTCTCCCACATTTGAATGATTAGGAAAATCAAGCAAAGCCACAGAACTCCCTTCCGGGATAAGGGGACTGAGGACATCTGCAACTCTTAGAGAATAATTTTCAAAGCTCATCTTTGACTCTTCATTAAAATACGGGACTTCATGTTATGCGCCAACGCCTTGTGACCATTCATGATCGACATACACAGTGCAGTAATTTCGTTGTGGCACATTCGACGTTCCAAAATATACGGAATTGATTACATCGAACTGGATTACTCCCGGAACCAAATCCAAGGTTTGTCCGAAGGAGTTCACCGCCACAGATACTCGATAACGCCCTACAGCAAAGGGATTTTTCGGAATTGAACAGAGTAACAGCCCATTTTGACTCGGGGAACGCATATCAAAGTTTTTGAGCCCAGTATGAATATTTGTGATGGGAGTTCCAACTTCGTCATAGACGGTGAATACAAACTGCAATTCGCTCAAATTCCGGTCACTCTCATATCGAAAATTGAAAACGATGTTCTCTCCGGCAATGATGCTCTCTGTTGGATGCCCGTTCGCGACTGAGAGAAACGCTTCGGTGAGACGAAAAAAACCACAGTTTTTCCGATCAGGATTGGACAATGAGAGTACGGACTCCTTTTTCGTTGCCAAGCCTTGCAAGTAGTCTCTGATAACTTGCTCAGAAAGCCCTTCATCGGCTTTAAGCCCGTGTTTGAGAAGTACCGCTCGGGGGCAAAGGTTCTGGATCGCCCCCATGTTATGACTGACGAAAAGCACTGTCCTGCCTCCCCCAGCGACATCCTGCATCTTTCCGAGGCACTTCTTTTGAAACTCCGCATCTCCCACAGCCAAAACTTCATCGATAATCAGAATCTCAGGCTCCAGATGCGCAGCAACGGCAAAGGCCAACCGAACCTTCATTCCAGAACTGTACCTTTTCACCGGCGTATCGAGAAACCGCTCAACTCCTGAAAATTCGACGATCTCGTCGAACTTCCTGTCGATCTCCCCCTTCCTCATGCCCAGGATAGTTCCGTTCATATACACATTTTCCCGACCACTCAGCTCCGGGTGAAACCCGGTGCCGACTTCCAGCAGGCTCGACACCCGCCCCCGGATTTCCACCCTCCCCTCGGTTGGCTCGACGATGCGAGACAAAATCTTGAGCAATGTGGATTTTCCCGCGCCATTGCGACCAATAATTCCCACAACCTCGCCATGGCGGATATCAAAGGACACCTCTTTCAGCGCCCAGAGGATATCTTCCGATTCATCGTTATGCCCGAATGTATTAAGACCTCGTAGTCGCTGAAAATTTCGCAAAGGAGCTTTAGCGATATTCATCATCGCGCCCACAAACGTGTCCGCTCGCTCTTCCTTGGCTCCCAGACGATAGGCCTTACCCAGATTTTCAACTTTGATAGCAATGTCAGTCATTCTTGATTTGTGTCCATTCTTTGAAGTCTCGTCGAAAGGGATTAAGCCACGTCCGCAAACACATGTTCCTTGCGCCGAAAATACATGAGGCCGGCGGCAAAAATCAACGCTGCCACAATGCCTCCGGTGACTATCAAACCCCACGGCATGGCCCGCGTAGACAAAAGCGCGGCCCTGAAACCTTCTATAACCCCAACCATAGGGTTGAGAGCGTAAAGGTACTGCCATCCTCCCTTAACCATGCTGGCCGGATATACAACCGGCGCGGCATACATCAAAAGCTGCACGGCAAAGCCCATGCCGTGATTTATATCCCGGTATTGAATTGCTAGGGCTGTCAACGCCAGTCCAAGACCTGCAGCGCTCAGGGCCATAATAACCACCAGAAGAGGCAGAACCAGCACTCCTGAATTGGGGACCACTCCATACCAGGCCAAAAGCACGAGCAGAATGATGAAGGCTATGAAAAAATCCACCATGCGCGCCCCTAAAATGGCGATGGGCATGATCAAACGAGGAAAATATATCTTGCTGATCATGTGCGCATTGGAAACCATGCTAGCCGTGCCCTCAGTCAGACAATTCGAAAAATAGGTCCAAGGAACAAGGGCCACAAACGCAAATACGGAATAGGGAGCCCCATCAGACTCGACGCCTACCAAGCGACCGAAAACCACCGTGAACACGATCATGCTCGCAACCGGTTGGATGATGGCCCACCCAATGCCAATAGCGCTTTGTGCGTAACGGACCTTTATGTTGCGCCAGATCATGAACCACAGCAAATCACGATACTCATTAAGCTCTTTCCAGTCGACCCCGCGCCAACCAGAGTGTGGCTCGATAACCACGGTCGGCAACACATCATCTTGCTTCATGCTTTTATTCCTTTCATCATTTACTGTGCCTTGAGTTTATACAAAGGATCGCCCACCGCGCTCATGGCCCACCTCACGGTAGGCGTAGCCATGGCAAAGGCCTCGGCAAAGGTGTAGCGGCCGCTCCAGAACCGATCCAGGAGAATATCGCCGCGCGTGTAGCCCTGCACATAGGGCTCGACGACCGCCCCATAGGTAGCGGTGACTCCTTCTTCCAGAAGTCCAGGAACCCAATACTTATCTTTTGAGTCGCGCATTCTGGACAACGTATTGGATTTCAGAAACCCGGCCACGGAACCTAGCGGCCATGGACTGGTTCGGATGGCCCGGTAATCGTGTCCATCGGCAAACATCCACATGCTCTCATCGGACAAATTGTTCGAAATCGCAAAGTTCCTGTCCTCCACTCTGGCCTGCACTCCATGGCGTTTGGCGACGACCATGCCCTCCTTGCCAAAAGCTGAAAATGTGAAAAACGCGCTGCCAGATTGCGGCGTAACGATTTTCTCAGCTTCCAAAGCCTTGTCCACCAGGCCCATGGCGATCTCCGGGGTGGGTCCGTCCAGACGCGAAACAAGATACGTGCCCAGGCTCGGATCGTGATGCATGTTTTGCCCGAAAGACGGGCCGGGCGTTCCCATAACCCGGCCCCAGGCGAAGCGCTCGAACGGATCCATGAGTATGGAATCGAGGGCTCGGTTCCCATACCGCAACTGAACCCCGTAGCACGGAACCATGACCCTGATTTTCCCGGCCAGATTGTTGCTCAACAGATGCTTGCGGATGGTGTCTATGACCTGAGGCTTGAGCCCTTGCTCCATGGGCGGAAGACTTAATTCCAGAATATTCTCCAGAGGTACTCCTCGCCGTTCCGCGTAATGTCGCGCAACATTGAGTGAATCTGAGGATCCCTTACGCGCCAGCAGCAAAATCTCGTCCGGACCGGGGGAACGGTCGTCAGCAAGACTGATGGGGTGTGTCTCTACTGCGGGGCCTTTGCGGCCATCCGAATCCGTGGCGCGGACCTGATAAACATATTTCATTCCGGGCAGGGCCAAGCGGTCCCGGAAAATGCCCGGCTGCACTTCGGGCAAGTCTATGCGCGCGGGCGCGCCCGTGGCTCTACCGCTGACCATAACGACCTTGTCCACGCGACCAATCACGGCATACTCTGTTTCGTCTTCCCTGCGCCGGGAGACCTCGTACCCAGAAATATTGGCCTGGGGCAGACAATCCCAAAAAACCGAAATGCCGTATGGTCCGGCGGAAACATAGATGTTTTCGATCTTGGGCGGAAGGTCGCGACCCTTGGAACCAGGAAAACCGAATAGAACTATTTCATCAATGTCCCGGCCAGTTTCATCGTAGGCTCTGATTACGAAAATAGCACGCGAGCCATTCGCCAAGCCTTGGATCCTGACACTTTCACTGGAGCCGACATCCTCGACCAGGGCCAGGGGGTCAATACGATAGCCCATTTCATCCCCGTTCCGCAACCGGAAGACCTTTACACCCGTGAACATGCCTGCCGCCAAGGCTTGGTCGGCATAAGTCCAACGTAGCTCCACGGCCTCGTCTAGGCTTGCCACTCCTGCCGAGACGAATACTCGGCCGGGGGTGATGGCTGCAGGCGAAAAGAACTCCGCCCGGACAACAGGTGCACAGCCCGCAAGAAAAAGGAGCAGAAGAAAAAACCATGCTCTAAAATTCATGCCGCCCCATCTCCTTGTTCACCAATTCACGGTAGAGAGCACTATACGCATTAACGTATCTCGCTTTGGAAAACAAATCAGCCACTTGGCGGGGATGCTCGAACCGCGCCAGTTCCCCTCCTGCCGGGTCAACAAGAAGCTTAACCATGGCTTGTCCCAAGGCCTTGGCATCACCGAGAGGGACCAAAATTCCAGAAGGGCTTATGCCCAAAGCTTCCCGGCAGCCTCCTACGTCCGTAGCCGCCACTGCAAGCCCGATGGCCATGTATTCGACTACGGCATTGGAAAAGCTCTCGGAATCTGAACTCAGCACGCCCACGTCGAAAGCAGGTAAAATTTCCATCACATCGGAGCGCCTGCCCAAAAACATGACCCGGTCAGTCAACTCGAGCTCCGCGCACAAATTTTCCAACCGACCGCGCTCGTCCCCTTCCCCCACCACGACAAACCGGGCGGACGGCAACTCTTGGGCGGTGATGGCGGCAGCACGAAGGAAAACATCAATCCGTTTCACGGGCCGAAGATTAGCCACAATGCCTGCCACGGGGACGTCTTGGGGCAGTCCGAGAAACTGCCTAGCGGCGAACCGCTGTTCATCCGAAACGGGAACGAGTTCTCCGGTCAAACCGTTATGGATGACCCGGACGCGATCCAGGGCAATCCCCTCGGTCCGATGCGCCCACTGCCGGGTGGCTTCGGAATTGGCCACGAACACGTCGGGGATCAGGTTCAGGGCTTTCTGCAGGATGAGTTCCCGGCGCGTCATCCAGTAGCCCTGGTTCTTGCGCGTAGCCACAATGCCGGGCACGCGGGCCAGCCATGCTGCCAAGGTTCCCACTTTTGATGAATCGGTGAAATGGATCTGAAGAATATCCACCCTTTCCCTCCACAACCACTGGGCGAAAAGCAGTGTCCGCCACCAAGACATGGGAGATTTGAAAGAGCCGAGATTGAGAACATGCATCGGGCAGAGTCTGAATTTCGAGTGCAGCCACGCTGAACGCTGCAACACGCAAAGCCGGGGCTGGAATTCGCGGCGGTCGAGGCCTTCCAGAAGCAGGAGCAATTGACGCTCGGTGCCGGCCGTGGGCGACTCGATAGTATCAATGAGGAAGGCGACGCGCAGCGGTCCGTCGGACCTCCTGCGACGCTTGATATACCCCCGGGCCGAGACCCAAAACTCCTCCCACATGCCAAGCCCCAACCCCCCATGCACGGCCAAAAAAATAAGCGGCATCCGCAATGCATGATCCCATCCATGCTCGCGACAGGTGCGGACCGTGGCCATGCCGACCAGAGCGGCGTAAGCCAGCAGCGCCAGACCCAAAGCGGAAAAAATAAAGGACAGGAACGCTGAAAGCCCGAATATCAGATCCAAACCCAAGAGCGCAGCGAAGGCCGCTGCGCCGCCCGCGAAGCAGGCCGGAACCAGGGCCGAAAGACTCAAGAGGGCAGGGTGCTTGCGGTAGAGGCGCGTGCGCCCCCGGCCGTAGCCCCGCATCTGGCTGATCAGGGCCGTCAGGTTTTCACGCGGGTAGTAGCGCACCGTCAGCTTTGGGCTGGAATAGGATTTGAGCCCTGCCTGCTCAACGCGATAGTTGAATTCCACATCCTCGCAGGCATCAAAATCCTCATCCACGTAGCCGACCCTCTCGAAAACTTCCCGTCTGTAGGCAGCGCCATTGCTGACCGGGCTGGCGAATCCCTCGTACTCGCCGTAAATGAGCGAATCCCCACCATGGCCAAGCCTGGAAGCCCGGGCCAGGGCCACGGACTTCTGAAAAGGTGTCAATCCCGGCGGGTCCAGAGGCTGGGGACGGCCCAGGCAATCGCCCCCGCTCTTCTCGAAACACTCTGCGATATTGCACAAAAACTTGTCGTCCGGGATGTGGCAATGCCCGTCCACAACCACGAAAAAATCCCCCCGTCCGGCCCTGAAGCCCATGTTGCGCCCGGCGCTGGAGCGCCTTTTGGGGTTGTCGAGGAGGCGGACGCGTTCATCATCCTTTGCAATGCGGGCCACGATATCCCGCGTGCCGTCATCGGACATGCCGTCGGCAACCAGAATCTCGAAGCGGTCTTTGGGGTAATCCTGCCCACGCAGTTGCCCCAGGGTATCGGCAATGAAGCGGGCCTCATTGCGCACGGGCATGACCACGGTGATGAAGGGTAACTCGTTCATAGCCCGCCAACCTGCCCCAATATTTTGGCGGGATTTCCACCCACGATCGACAAATCGTCAAAGGACTTGGTCACCACCGAACCCGCGCCCACAACACACTGTGCGCCAAGGTCGGCCATGATTACAGACCGCTCCCCGATCCAGCAATTTTCACCAAGTTGCACCTGCTCAAAAGTTCCGCCTTGCTCCTGGATGGGCACGCCAACCTGATCGAAGCCATGCTGCCTCTTCCCGCTCAAAACGGAGACATGGCTGCCGAGGGTGCAATTCTTCCCGATCTTCGCCATGCCGATGATGCAGTACGCGCCTATATAGACGCCTTCCCCCACCACCGCATTCCTGTGAGAGAAAAAGGACCCGAAGCCGATAAAGACCTTATCGGAACACCGGAGGAGGGTTTTGCCATAATAGGCGACCCGCAGATAGCTTCCCGTCTTGCCTGGAAACAGGGCCAGCAATTGGCCAAAAGTGCAAAACAACCCATCACCGCCGACAATTCTGACTGCAATGAACAGCGGACATGTCAGCGCTGTCGCGATGAAAAAAGAAAGGCGTTGCAGGTAGTCTTTCATTGATTGTTTTTATTAAAATGCACAACATTACTCGGGGCAGAGATTTGATATTCACGAAAATCTTCAATCTCACCCGGAACTCCATCTTCTATTGCTTCTATTATATTAAATGCCTCTCTTGAAGAGCAATAGTGCAAAATTATATTATTATCTTCACAATATTCATATATTTTATTGAAAAAATTTTTAAAATTTGAACTCAATACTAAATCACTGGATTGAATACCATGTGTATGGAACTTCATAAATCGCACATCTGGTCGCCCTATAACGGTAGGACTGTCCTCAAGCATACTGGTAAACCTATGAAAATCGATTCCCAACCATGATTCCAATGCACCCCACTCAAAATATCTATAATTAAAGTTGAACCCGGATGGGCCTTGCAGCATGAGAAGTCCATCAGATTTTTTACCGACCTCTGCATCAGGGCCTGTATCATATGACTTTGGCCGATCGTCATCTATAGCATAGTACAAGCTGTTTATTTTTATAGGCTGGGCATCGCTCAGAACTGTTGAAAAAGTCAAATCTGCGTAACAACCCAAACTTTGAAGTATTTCGATTTGACGACTCACGCCATTAAAATCAGGAAATTTTCCCTGATCAAGATTCCAGTTCCCCGCAATATACGCAAAGCGTCTATCTCCTTTCTTATCAAGTCCAAACGAACCAAACGATTTCAACATTTCAAGGCCTTGAGAAAGATTTTGCCTAAATATATCATCATCGACATTGTTGTTATGCCAATGAACTTCAATTTCCCCAAACCCTTCTCGAGTTAATTTACATAATTCTGAAACAACACCCCTATTATCATGATCGATAGGATAAAACCACGTGTAGCGAAATCTGTTTCCGTAATGATCATAAACATCATGCATCAGATCAGAGTATTTTGCACACCAGTTCCGACTGACATCAATTCCCTTTTCGCCACTCCCAGGTTCGTGATGATCCGCCAACACAACTATAAGATGTTTCTTTCCTTGAACCTGTTCTTCCCAACTCTCTCTATGTAAAAGATTTAAAAAGTATCCTGGAAGCCAATGACCTACCTTATACTCATAGACCTTGTACAAAAATTTCCCAATCATCGCTAATGAAAATAGCGTTATACATACAAATGAAATTTTAATAATACGTCGTGAAAAATTGTTCATATTTTTCTCAATTATAAACGCATATGAGATTTTTATATAGCAGCATATAATCGCTAGTTTGCTTCTCGAAGCCAAAGTCAGATTGCACGACCTGAAAGCCATTCATCCCCATTTCAACCCTTTTGCGGGAATCAGCACAAAGTTCAACAATGGTATTGGCCAGATTTTCAGCGTCATTCGGAGCGACGAGAATACCGTTCACCCCATCACTGACCACTTCGGGCGTTCCGCCAACACTGGTCGCCACCACAGGCTTGCGGCAGGCAAACGCCTCCAGAACCACATTGGGCAGCCCTTCCGTATGTGACGGCAACACAAAGATATCGATTTCGTGGAAGAGCGAGCGAACATCACTGCGAAAACCGGGCAGAAAAAACCTGTGCCCGATCCCTGCGTCCGCCACGGCCTTTTCCAATTCGGGCCGCAGAAAACCCTCCCCAAAAACCACGAAATACACATCCGGCATCTTCGCCAGCACGTGCCGCGCAGCCTCAACCAGCCCCAGATGATTCTTCTCCGGACTGAGCCGCCCGGCAGTGGCCACCAGAATGGCGTCTTGCGGGATGCCCAGTTCGGCACGCACGCTTTTTTCCGCAGGGCCGGGATAGGTTGTCAGGTCAATGGCATTATGGATAACGCGCACTTTCTCCGGCCGCACGCCGCAGGCCAGGATCTTCTGCCGCTGCCCATCGGAAACCGCCACAACGGCGTCGGCCAGACGCAGGAATATCCGGTCGAGGAATTCGTAAATTCGAACCCGCCGCGACTCACCAGTCCATCCGCGTGAGATCACAATTTGACGACAACCCGCCATCCACGAGGCAATCCGACCGAGAACAGATGACTTGTAGCCATGCGTACACAATATATCGACCCGGTTGTGTCTAAGGTAGTCCCGAAGTTTCCATATCGGTCTCGGATCAAAGGGATGAAGTCCGGAAACCCCACTTACTTTGATGCCTTGCGAAATAGCCATATTCATCAACTCGTTTGACTGGGAATTATCCATAAACGAGATGATGCGCAGCCAATGATCTTTCTTCATCATTCGGAGAGCATGCTGACAAATCTGTCTTTCCGGGCCGCCATAAAAATTGGTGGCGATAAGGTGACAAATCCTCATGGCCGTATGCATTTTAACCGCGATTGACACCTATTTGACAAAGTTCAAGCCTCGCTGAAACTGGAATTCCGCAGGAGATGGTCCCATTCCAAAATAGTGTAGTATTGAGTCAGCAATGCGCGAGGAAGCTAGGCCATCCCCAAATGGATTTCCTGCATTGGCCATGGTGGCGTAAGCCTTAGGGTCGTCAAGAAGCCTGACAACCTCTTCGACAATGGCATGTCTGTCTGTTCCAACCAGCTTGACCGCACCGGCCTCCACAGCCTCCATGCGCTCAGAGGTGTCGCGAAGAACCAGCACCGGCTTGCCAAGTGAAGGTGCCTCTTCCTGAACTCCACCTGAATCACTGAGAATCATATATGAAGACTGCATGAGCCTAAGAAATTCGAAATATGTCTGGCTTGGGATAAGCGACACTCTTTCCAAGCCACCTAGGAGCTCATAAACTGGAGCCTGGATGTTTGGGTTGAGGTGAACAGGATAAATGAATTCTATATCGCTTCGCATCTGAACTATATCTCGAATAGCAAGACATATATTTTTAATCGGTTTCCCAAAATTTTCTCTTCTGTGCGCTGTCACAAGGATACTTTTTTTATTTTCATCACAATATCTACAATGATTATCATTCAATAATAAATAATTATGCAATGCATCAATTACAGTATTTCCAGTTAAAAATATATTTTCACGTCTAACTCCGCAATGAATAAGATTTTCATAGGTCATTGAAGTTGGCGCGAAATGTAAATCAGAAAGAACAGTAGTAAGCTGCCTATTAATTTCTTCTGGAAAAGGACTTGATTTATCATAGGTCCTGAGCCCAGCCTCAACATGGCCGACATGTATTTTATTATAAAAAGCTGCGAGTGATGCAGCAAAAGTTGTGGTCGTATCGCCCTGAACTATAACGAAATCAGGCTTTCTCTCCTTGAATACAATATTAAGCCCTTGAATAATTCTGGACGTTACATCAATAATGTCTTGATCATTTTTCATTACCTGCAAATCAATATGCGGTTCTACATTAAAAATTTCTAAGGCTTGAGCGAGCATTTCCCGGTGCTGCCCCGTCGAAATTATCAGCGCTTCAAAAAACTCACTTCTCTTTTCTATCTCCTTGATAACAGGCGCAAGCTTAATAGCCTCAGGGCGTGTACCAAAAACAATTGCAATTTTTTTCAGCATGTCAGTCCAAGCTTTTTTCCGAGATGTTCACAAAATTGATTAGCGATTGATTCCCAAGAATAGTTTGCAGCGATTTCTTTTCGCGACCTCACCAATTCTGGAGTTGCCTCACACAATGCTTCCTCTATGCAATGGACAAAATGATTGGAGTCGAATGCAATATGAACATGCCCTGAAAACCTGCGAACCTCGGGCATATCCGTGGAAACTACAGGCAGACCGCATGCGAGATATTCTAGCAACTTAATAGGATTTACACTTTGAGTAAGATCGTTGACAAGAAACGGAATGATACCCACGTCAAATCCGACTGCATACTCCGGCAGAACGCCATACGGCACACTTCCAAGGAGGAAAATATTTTTATGTGATTGAAGGATTGTTACATCCACATCATGCCCACCAATCAGGACTATTGACCAATCTGGATGGCTCTGAGCAATATGCGCTACAAGCTTAAGATCCACCCACTCACTGATTGCACCAAAAAAACCTATGCGTGGAGAAGGTATATCTGACAACTTATGACGGCCATGATTATCCATGCCAAAATGTTGAACATCAACACCATGCGGAAGAAAAATTGGGGCAACTCCCTCCCTTTTCTTCACATCACATAAATATTGCGAAGTCCCAAAAACAATGTCTGATCTCAAGAGAAGCTCTTCCTCCATCTGAATCACAAGATTTGAACGAACTCCTGGCCAATGTACAAAGTCATCTACACAATAGTATACTTGAATAGATGAATACAAGCTATCCATATAATCAACAGCATTTGGAAATGTTGTGACAATTATTGGATTATTAAAACCAATTTCTTTAATTTTATTGCTTAATTGAATTTTTGTGAACTTCTTATTAAAGCGTCTTAAAAGAGAAATATGGTTGTATGGGATAATAATTGGACTAATTGTGCTTAGGTTTACGACACTTTCATCATTGCAAATCTTGTCATTTTTTTTTATCCATCCAGAAATTTTTTCCATACTTCTTTTTAAATCATAAATACTTAGTTGTGGACTTCGAATACCTATTGTATCAACCCATAACACACGGTTCTTTAAAAGAATACGTTTGAATATATGCTGACAACTGCTCGGACACCGCCCCCAATCATCTGAGAAAACAACAAAGTCCATTCCTTCTATCACTGTATTTCCCTATTTTATATACAAATTAATAAGTTAATTGATTGACAGGAAAGTACATAAAAAATCACAAAAAATGTTGTTCCAGCTTGGACACGCAAAACCGGTATTTCCCCGAAGTCTCGGACTGGATGGAATCGACATACTCCACGTCATGCCGCATGGACGACCCGAACCGCTCCTGCACCAGGCGGGCGATGTCGGTGCGCAGGGCCTGATCCTGGCCATTTTCCCCCTGCACCACGCGGAACAGGAGGTGATCGAGCGCGTCCTGCACGATCTGCATCTGCTTCACGCCATCAAGGACCATTGCGAAGTTCTCGGTCAGGGAGATGCCGGAGATGTATTCACCTTCTGGTGTGCGCACGTAATCGGCGATGCGGCCTTCAAGGGATTCGATGAGCGGGTAGGTGCGTCCGCAGGTGCAGGGCTTCTCGGCCATGCGCGCCGTGTCGCCCACGAGGTAGCGGATGAAGGGCATGCCATAATTGGTCAGGTCCGTGACCACCACGGCCCCGGTCTCCCCGGCCCCGGCAGGTTTGCCGTCACGCAGGCATTCAAAATGAAGGGTGTCCATGTTGACGTGCAGACCCTGGTGCGCCTCGCATTCGCATGCGATGAGGCTGACTTCCTCACACCCGTAGCGGTTGGTGACCTTGCAGCCGAAGACTTCTTCAATCAGGATCCGCTCGAAATCGTGCAGGACCATGGCCGTAGAGATGATGCCCTTGGGCTGGATGGGGGAAAACCCGCTTTGCTGTACGAAGCGGGCGAACAGATAGAGGGAATGGGCGTGGCCGAAAAGCAGGGTCGGTTTTTCCCGGCTGATGGATGCATGGAAATCCGTCATGGCCTCTTCGTCCATGCGCAGGGTGTCCAAAAAGGTTCCACGCTCGAGCAACGCGTTCCGCACATAGCCGCGCCAGGACTTCTTGTACTCCGGATTGCCCCAAACAGCCCCGATCCGCTCGCCCAGACGCCAGCCCGTCCATTCGTCATGCCGCAACGCGCAGCCCCGCTTCCATTGCAGGCTGTCCTCGTCCACGAAAAAGGATAGGGACACGCCCGTTGAACCTGACGTCTTCTTCGGGAAAAGGAGATCCTTGGGAATGTTGTCCGCCACCATGGCATCACGCTTGGCGCGGATGTCGTCCTTGGTCAGCAAGGGCAGACCCTCGAAGTCCTGCCAGGTACGGATGTCTTGAGGCGTGATATCCAAGGCGTCGAAGCGGTCACGATAGAAGCGGGTATGGGCGTAGGCATGATCAAGGAGGCTCTTGAGGCGCGTCCATTGATCCCGGCGCACTTCGTCCAACGGGCGATACTGGGTCTGCAGAAATTTTTTGTAGTGCCGCAGATAAGGGCTCTTTTCACGCATGGCCCACAATGGGGCCACCACGTGCCGCACAACATGGGCATAAAGGTCACCCTGATTGACCGCGCTCACGCCAGGACTCCTTGATGAACAGCGCCCTTTTCCCGCACCCCATCCCCGTTCATCCCCAACACCTCGGCCATGGTCCCGAACTTGAGCCCCTTGAACAGGGAGCGCAGTTTGTCCTCGGTCAGGTCCAGATTGACGTAGTGCCGGAAGCGCGACCGGAGGTGGACTTTGATGCGCGGCTGCTCCGGATCCAGTTCCCAGGGGTGGAAGTAGAGGACCGCGGGCTGCTTCTCGATCTGGTTGATGCGGCGCATGCCCCAAGAGACGATCCCTGCAGGCAGCAGGCGCAGGTAGCCGCCGCCGGCGATGGGCAGAACCATCTTCTTTCCCGGCAGGTTCAAGGCCAGGGTGGTCAGGGGAAACTCGACGATGCTGCCGGCCTGCCGCTCGACCGTGAACGGAAAACGCTCGGCCCCGGGAATCCCGTAGTTGTCGTGATGGATGGGGAAAATGCTCGAATCGTAGGCGAAGCCTTCCTCAATGAGGATGTCCAAGGCCCACAGGGAGTTCGCTGTGATGGAGTAGCTCGGGGCGCGGTAGCCCAGGACCGGACGGCCCGTCATGTCCTCGAGCATGGCCTTGGTGCGCCGCACGTCGTCGCGAAACGCCTCCGGCCCCTGATTGTAGACGAGTTCATGGCCGTACCCGTGGCAGGCCACCTCGTGCCCCCGACTGCCGATCTCCGTCACCAGGCCGGGAAAACGCTCCGCCACCCAACCGAGAACGAAGAACGTGCCCTTGAGGCTGTGCTCGTCCAGCAGGTCGAACACTCGCCGGGTGTTGTTCTCGACCCTAGACGGGTAGATGGACCAGTCATCCCTATTCACTACGCCGGCAAAGGCGGTGACCTGGAAATAGTCCTCGACGTCCACGGTCAGTGCGTTTAGCACGCAGTGCTCCGCAAAACCTGTTGAAAAATCCATTCTGGCTGCGTTGCTGCGGAAAATGCTGCGGGCTCATGTATGTCGCAATACACTTCACCCTTGCATTTCCCTTGCTCCTTGCCACAATGTTTTTTGAACAGACTCAAATTCATGGTTATTGCATCCTTTTCATCATATTAAACTGAACAAAGAAATTATCGCGATTTTTACAATTCTTAAGCGTCATTTCCGCAACAAAGTCAAACATTACCATTGCATGACAAGGCATGCGCTACTGTCGTCAGATTTGTTCACTCTTCTTCCGCATATCATACTTTTTTACTTCCCCGGAGGGTGCCTGAGAGCCATTGTGGCAAGGCGCGAAGTCGTTTTGGAGGGCGAAGTGTAGCCGTCTCCATGAGCCCTTCAAAACGGCTGAAGCAACGCAGTCCAGAATGGTTCTCAGGCGCCCTCCACTAAAAAAGATACGTAACCTGCACGCCGACCCTGTTCACCCGGAAATCCTCATCGATGTCATCCGACGACGAATCCTTGAACCTGTACCAGGCCGAGAGGTTCATGCTTTCGCTCAAGGAGTAGGTCAGGCCCAGGTTGGCGTACCAACGCTTTGTGTTGTCGTCGCTGTCGTCGAAGTCGTGGCTGAACCCCAGGCTGCCGGTCAGGCGGGTGGTCAGCTCGTGGGACACATTCAGGCCGAAGGCTGTCCTGCGGGTCGACTCCACGCCGCCGGAATCGTTGTCATCATAAGAGCCGCCGTCGGCGCTGTCCTCGTAGTCCTCCAGGGTCGCGTACACGCTCGCCCTGGTGCGCTCCCAGATCTTGGTCAGGGTCGCGGTGGCGTATCGGCGCTCGTAGGTCTCGCCCGTGTCCGGGTCGTCGTCGAAGGAGATGCCCGTGGACAGCCCCAGCAGCACGGGCCCGAAATCGTGGTTCAGGCCCGCGTCCCAGTACAGGCTGGTAGAGCTCGTGTCGCGGTCCCGGTAGCGGGAATACTGTGGGCCGAGCTTCAGATAGACGTCGCCATCGGCGGAATATTCGTAACGCCCGCCGAGGTAGGCGATGTGGCGGTCCAGCGTGTCGTCCTCGGACAGCTCCATGGTGTAGGAGTAGCCGGACAGCAGGGACGCGCGGTCCGAGAGCTCGTAGTCACCGTCCAGGAAGCCGCGGTGAATGTCCTTGGAGTCCTTGTCCGAGTCGTCGTACCAGATGTTCGAGTAGGCGTAACCGATCTTGGCCGAGGCGCGCTCGCCGAAACGGGGCGTGATGTAGGGCGAAAAGGTGAAGGTGTTCTGCTGGACCAGTTCGGAGGTGGAGTCCTCCTCGCGCACATCGCCGCGCGTGCGGTCCTCGTTGACCAGGCGGTAGGTCTCGGTGGCGTCGAGGAAGAAGAAGTCCTCGGCCGCCTCCAGCAGGGCATGAACCCTCAGGTCGTGGTTGAACTCTTTGTCCTGGGTCTCGCGGGTGTAATAGCGGTAATCCCCGCTATAGGCAGACTGGAAGAGCAGCCGCCCGCCCTCGCGGTTGTAGGACAGACTGGGGCGCAGGGCGGTGATGAAGTCCTCCTCGCCGTCGTGCTCCTCGCCGGCGTTGTCCGTATACTCCGCGCTGACGCCCAGGGAGGCCTTCCACTCCGGCTCGGCGAAAGCGGTGCACGTGAAGCTCATGGCAAAAAGGGCCAGAAAAATGGTCTGGGCCAGCGGGTTCATGGGCGCTCCGGGGTGATAGGGGTATGGGATGAATGGGGCTTATGGGACATTTGGTGCTTCTGGTGATGTTCCAACGGGTTTCCGTAAAAAATGCTTGTCGGATCCAGGGAGGTCACTCTCCCCATAAAAAACGCCATAACCCGCCCGGCTTTTTCTGCGGCCTCGGCTCCTCCGGCTTGGGCTCGTCCCTAAGGGCGATGTCCGAACGCAGCTGGCGCAACGCGATCCAGAGCTCCTTGACCATGGCCTCGTTCTGCAGCTCCAGCTTGTCCATGCGCTCACGCAGATCCAGCAGGGCCGCGTTGTCCCGGGCGGGCATGTATTCCAGGGACTCCAGGCGCTTGTTCAGGGAGCCGATGACGCTCAGGATCTTGGTCTGGCCAGAGACAGCCCGGGTCACCGCCTCCACGTTGGATTGCACGGCGTCGCCCGATGCGCCGAAATGGTTCGCTTCCTCGCCTTTCGCGGCCTTGGCGGCACCGCCCTCCCAATACTGGGACTCGAAGGACAGGTCCACGGCCAATTCGTGCACGGTCTTGCCGTCGATAGCCCTGCTCTGGGCCGAGAAGGCGTCGATCATGACGTAGTCGCAAAGGATGTTGATCAGGCGCGGGATGCCCCGGCTGTAGGCTGCGATGGCCTCCACGGCGTCGTCCGAAAAGCTGAGCGCGTCCCTGTTGCCGGCCTTCTCCAGGCGAAAGCAGATGTATTCGCGGACCTCGGGGGACGACAGAGGCTGCAGATGGCAGTTGATCTGGATGCGCTGGCGCAGCTGCATGAGACCCGGCCCGGACAGGATGTCGCGCAGCTCGGGCTGGCCGACGAGGATGATCTGCAGAAGCTTGTCGCGGTCTGTTTCCAGATTGGAAAGCATGCGCACTTCTTCCAGAATTTCGACCGACAGGTTTTGCGCCTCGTCGATGATCAGCACGGCCTGGCGCCTGTGGGCGTATTGTTCGATGAGAAAATCGTTCAGCTCGCGCAGCAGCGTGGACTTGTCCTTGCCCTCGGTTTCCAGGCCGAAGTCCCCGTTGATCTGCATCAGGAGCTGCAGGGAGTCGACGCGGGTGTTGAAGACCTTGGCCAGGACGCTGTCACGCAACTGACTGCGGATCATATTGCGGATCAGTGTGGTCTTGCCCGAACCCACCTCCCCGGTCAGCAGGATGAAGCCGGCCCGCTCCCTGATGCCGTGGGTCAGGTAGGTCAGGGCACGCTGGTGGGCCCGGCTCGGATAGAGGAAATCCGGGTTGGGCAGCAGGTCGAAGGGCTTCTCGCGCAAGCCGAAGAAGGATGTGTACACGGCCTATTCCGAATAGTTATAATAGTAGGAGGTTCGGTGCTGCTGCTGGGTCCCGTTGAAGACGATGCCCAGAACAGGGGCGTCCAGAGACTCCAGAGTCTCCTCGATCTGGCCCAGGCTCGGTTGCCCTTCCTTGACCACCAGCAGAACGCCGTCGGCCATGCGCGCGATGGAGCGGGTCTCGGCAAACGGCAGCACGGGCGGCGTGTCGATGATGATGTACCGGTCGGAATAACGGGTCTTCATTTCCTGGAACAGCTTGCGCATAGTCTCCGAGGAGAAAAGCTCCACCGGGTTGGCCACGGGCGTACCGGCGGGCAGCACGGTGAGCTTGCCGATGTCCGTCTTGACCAGCAGATCACCGACGTCGATCCCCTCGCGCAAGCAATCCGAAAGGCCCTTGCGCGCACCCAGCTGCAGGTACTTGTGCACGGTGGGTCGGCGCAGGTCAGCGTCGACGAGAAGCACGGTATGATCGTATTCCAGGGCCAGACAGGCAGCCAAGTTCACGGCAGTCATGCTCTTGCCCTCGGCCACGGTGGCGCTGGTCACGACGATGAGGTTGTCGAAACGATCTCGCTTGGTCATCTTGACCACGGCTTCCTTGAGCTTGCGGTACTCCTCGGCCATGGGGGAGAGCGGGTCGTTGATCACAACCAAGGTCTCCTCGGGCAGACGCACCCCGCCGATCCGCTTTTCGCCCATCGGCACCCGGGCCGCGCCCGGCCTCATGGGATGGGGCATCGTCTCCACCGCCCTGCCCCCGGACATCATCCCGGCCGCCTTGGCCAATGCTTCCTCAATTCTGCTCATTTTATCTTTCCCAAAGGGTGGAGGTTGCCTGAAAATCTCCTTCCGGCTGCGTCACTGCGATAATTTTAAAAATCTCATGCACGTCTTTGTACACTTCGATTTCCAAAATCATCACTTTCCTTGCCGGAATGATTTTTGAACAAACTCAACTTGATTTATTTTTTTGTTTTACGAGCTTAATGAACCACGCATAACGTATCACGATTTACGCTCGCGACTTGAACGCTCACAACCAGAAGTCGCGGACGCCTTCAAAGATTTTCTCGACATACGGTTTATCCATGAACTCCAGCACACACACCGACACCAATACGCTGAAGTAGAGCCCTGCCACGGACAGAAAAATAATGTCTCCTTTCCTGCGCCGCCTATCCTCCTCGGGCTTGGGAATGAGCGGCAGGATCGCCAGGACTCGCAGGTTCAGCGAACGCAACTCGGAAATGTTTCTGACCGATCCCCCCAGCAGATAAGGAAGAAAAATCAAGGCAGCGCCAGCACCAACCCCTGCCGCCAGACTGCCAAAAATAATCAGCAATCTTTTTGGGCTGATGGGCTTCACTGGAAGAACGGCGGCATCGACAATACGAAAGGACATGGATTTATTCTCCATTTCCATCTGCTTGGACACCTCGGACTGTCCATAACGGCTCACCAGCTGATTGTAGATGACCGCTTCGTTATCCTTCTTGCGCTGAAGTTCGGTCAGGCCGGTACGAATGAGAGGAATTTTACGGAGCAGGACCATCTTTTCCTCGATTTCATTCTCTTCCTTGGTGATACGTTCGGCATTGGTCTCCATCTCGGCACGGATCAGCGCGCGTGACACCCCCGATCCATCCGTATTAACCCCTCCACCAGGGCTGGCCTTCACCGCCTCGATCTGCGCCTTCAGGCGAGTCACTTTGGGATGGCTGTCCGTATATACATTCAACAGCACGGCTAGCTGATTTTCCAACTCCCGCAGGGTTCCGCCACCAGACCCTCCGCTGATCAATCGAATCTGCGTTTCCAATTCCTTTTGCCGCAATCGCAAGGATTCGATTCTTTTTTCCCGATCCGATACTTCCAACCGAATCATCCCCTGATCCATAGAGAGTTCAATGCCGTGTTCTGCCTTGTAGGCGTTGATCTCATCTTCCACTACATCAATGCGTTTCTTGAAGCTTTCGATCTGTTCTGCCAAAAATCGCGTCGCATCCAGGGATTCATCACGCTTTGAAGCTGTGTTGGACTCGATGTAAACTTGGGTAATGGTGTTGACCAGATCCCGAGCAAATTGCGGATCCGGATCCGTGAAGGAGATGAAGAACACACCGCGCCGCTCATCAAGCTGTATGGCGATGCGTTCACGCAGTTGAGCCATGTAGGCTTCCAAAGCCGCCGGGGAACTGAATTTGATGTCTTTGTCCAGGATGCGCAGCACGGAGGACAATGTCTCCCTGCTGAGCATGGACAAAGACAGCACCCTGATCTTGGCGCTCATGGAAGGAGTAATGGCGATGCCCTTGACCAGATCGCTGATAACGCTCTCTTCAATGAAGACCGTGGAACTGGCTTCATACTTCTTTGGCAACAGATAGCTGGTCGCTATCCCCGCGCTCATGAAAGCAAGAACCACCAGTACCAGCAAACGCTTGCGTTGCAATAAAAGGCGCGCATACTGCGCCAACTCCAGATACAACTCATTATTCATGCAAAATTCCATGACCCGAAGGTGTTTTCATTTCTGTTTAGTGTTGCAGTTGCGTCGTTGCGAAGGACTTCCCTGTGGTAATCCATGCCTTTCATGCCTTCCCGCCATGCGACAAAACCCGGAACAAAAGATGGATTACCGCGCTGCGCTCGCAATGACGACTGATGATCTGCGTCATTGCGAGGAGTCCCCGACGTGGCAATCCAGGCCTTTGTTACCTCGTCATTACGGACCATCAAGCCATCACCACTAGGGACAATGGCGCGCAGTCCTTGTCGCCTCAAAAAAAGCTCGTATTGGCGATGATGTAATCCCCGCGCCTCAGCAGGACGTTCTGGGACAAATCCTTTCCTTCCACCAGGTCTGCGGCCCGGACCGTGATTCGCTTCTCGCCCCCGTTCTCGCGGCGGACCAGGACCGTCTTGTTCCGGTCGGCGAACTTGGTGAAGCCGCCGCACTCGACCACGGCGTCCAGGACCGTCATGCCTTCCTTGAACGGCAGGGAGCGCGGCGAGGCCACGGCGCCCAGGACGTAGACGTAGGGTTCGGGCAGGGCCGGGAAAAAGATGATGTCATTGTGCCGCAGGTCCAGATCCTGGCCGACGACGCCTTTGTGCAGGAGGCTGTCAAAGTCCCTGTCCAGTCGTGCGCCGTCGCGCATGACGTGGGCCCCGCGCAGGTCGGCGCGGGTCAGGTCCATGCCCGCCAGGAGTTGCAGGAGAGACGTCTTCTGCTTCAGTTCGAACACGCTCGAAGGCACGCCGCCTCCGATGATGTAGACCTTGTTGTTGACGATGTCGGCCAGGGACACGGTCACGCGGGGGTCCTTGACCAGGGCCGTGAGGCGCTTGGTGATCTCGTCCTGCAGGGCCACGGAGGTCTGGCCTTCGGCCATGAGCTCTCCGGCCCCGGGCAGGGAGATGCGGCCGTCGGGCCGGACCAGGGCCGCGACGCTCAGTTCAGGCTCTCCCCAGACGAAGACCTGCACGCGGTCTCCCGCGCCGATGACGTATTCGCTGGCCGTGGCCGGCTGGCCCAGGAACAGCACGACGGCGACCAAAGCAAAACAATGCATCATGATCAAATTCTTCAGCGACAAAGCTTTCGTCCCTTGACAGAAATTCATTTCTACCTCCCCTTTCCGAGCAACACAACGCTAAATGTTTTTAAAATGATAGAAAAATCAAGAAAAAGCGAAATATTTTTAATGTAATACAGATCGTAACGCAGCTTCTCGATGGCATCCTCAACAGACGAGCCGTACGGATAGCGGACCTGCGCCCAGCCTGTCAGACCCGGCTTCACGTAATGGCGCTCGGAATAGTACGGGATCCGCTTCTTCAATTCCCTCACGAACTCCGGCCGCTCGGGCCGCGGCCCGACCACGGACATATCGCCCTTGAGGATGTTGACCAGCTGCGGGATCTCATCGAGCCGGGAGCAACGCAGGAAGTTGCCGACGCGGGTGATGCGCGAGTCGTTCTGCTGCGACCAGACGGCCCCGGTCGAGGCTTCGGCGTCCTGGCACATGGAGCGGAACTTCATGAGGGTAAAGAGCCTGTCGCCCTCGCCCACCCTGGTCTGCCTGAACAGGATGGGGCCGGGGGACTCCAACTTGATGGCCAGGGCGATGAAGGGGATGATCGGCAGGAAGAACAGCAGGCCCAGAGTGGAGGCCAGGATGTCCGTGATGCGCTTGCTCAGGCGCAGAAGCCGGGTGACCTTGAATCCGTGGCTGAAGATGAACCAGCTGGGGGTGATGTTCTCGATGAGGAGTTTGCGGGTCGCTGTCTCGTAGAAGGACGGCGCGTCGACGACCTCGACGCCGGCCAGCTTGCAGCTCAGGAGTTCCTCCACGGGGAAGAAACCTCGCCGCTCGGCCAGGGAAACAACGATCTTGTCGGCCATGAAATTCTGGGCCAGGCGCAGGAGCCGGCCGGCCTTGACGTCATCGTCCGTGGCGCCCTGTGTCGAAGGGCAGCTGACTCGGCCCAGGAGCACGTAGCGCCCCTCGCTGGCGGCCACAAACTCCTCCATCAACTCGGCCAGGAGCCCGTCGCCGACCACGAGCACGCGCTTGCCCTTGCCCATCATGGCGACGAGGAACTCGAAGAATTTAAGGCCGGCGAAAACACCGAACCCGAGCAGCACGACCTGGATCTCGCCGCCGGTGAGGCCCTGCTCAACGCTGATGATGGAGAAGATGGCCATGGACACCGTGGTCACGATGGTCTGGCAACACAGGGCCCTAGGCACCTTGGCCTTGAGCCCCTTCAGGCCGAAGGCTGTCCAGATGACCACCGAGGGCAGGATCGTGATGACCAGGAACGCGCCCATCTCCGGCCAGTGCGCCACCTCGCTGACGAAGGTGACGACGGAGGGTCTCAGGATGGTCAGCGAAGCGGCCAGGGCCAGCAGGGCCCAAAAAATGTCATGCGTCAGGTTACGAAGCACCAAAGTAGCCATATATTCTCCCGTGTCTCGGTCCGGAGGCCGCGAAGCGCATAACCCGTCCCAAGGCGCATGCGCCTCGCATCCCATCCTACGAACCCTGCAACTTCTTCAACAAATTTTCCGCCTCGGGCCTCTCATCGAACTGCCCGGAAGCCAGCACCTTCTGCAATTCAGCCCGCGCTTCGTCGGCGCGCCCCGTTTCGGACAATGCCAATGCCAGGTGGTAGCGGATTGACGGATTGTTCGGAGCCATCTTCAAGGCCTGCTCGAGGAGTTTCACCGCCTCGTCCGATCGATTGTTGAGAATCAGAGTGTAGCCAAGCGTATCGATGACCATCGGGTCCGTGTTCGCTCTCACAAAGGCCGCCATGGCCATGCTCAGCGCCTGCTGACGCGTCTTTTCGTCCCCGGCCCAGAGCATGGCAAGATTGTTCAACGCCGGGACATAGTCTTGCCTGGCTTGGACGGCTTGCAAATAGTACTTTGCCGCCTCGTCATTCTTCCCCTGATTTTGCAGAACCATGCCCTTACCGGTCAAGGCCTGGACGTTCGTTGGATCGATTAGGAGGGCGTTTTCAAAGCTTTTCAGGGCATTGGCTGTATCGCGGCCGCGCATATAAAATTCCCCGAAAAGGATTTGCACCTGCTGATTTGCAGGTTCCTGGCCAGCGGCCTTGACCAGGGTGGCTTCGGCCCCGACGCGGTCAAGTCGCATTTCCTGGATGCCCGCCAAGGCAATGTAGGATTGCGCCCTCATCGGATTCAAACTGATGAGCCTGCGGGCCGTCTCTTCCGCCTTGTCCATATCGCCCAAAGCCATCCAGGCACGTGTCCGCTCGAGGATGCCGGACCAGGGGTCGGCCGCCTCGAGGCGACCATAAAGGGCCATCGCCTTGTCGCGTTCCTGGCGGAGGATGTGCAATCTGGCCTTGGCCAGCACATATGCGTTGTTGTTGGGTTGCTTGACCATTTCCTCCTCGAGGACCGCAAGCGCCTCATCCCCTTTGCCGTGGCGCTGCAGGAATCCCGAAAGCGTGAGGACAGCGCCCTGGTCTCCGGTGGATCGAGCCTTCTCCAAGCGGCTTCTGGCCTCATCGAACCGTCCGAGATTGTCGAGCACCGCCGCAGAGGCCATCAGGGCGTGCACGTCATTTATCTTCTCGCGCAAGGCCTGGTCGTATTGATCCAGGGCCTCCTCGGGCTTGTTTGTTGAGAGCTTAAAGACGGCCAGATTGTAGTAGGTTTGCAGAAAGGCCGGATCCGCCTCTCGCGCCTTGAGGAGATAGGCTTCCGAACCCTCGCCGTCATTACGGGACAGTGCGGTCTTGGCCAGGGCGTTGTACAGCACCGCGTCAGATTTGCCTCCGCCCAGACCCTCGGTCAGAACCTTTTCGGCGTCTTCGAATCGGCCGCGGAGCATGTAAAAAACGTTCAGGGCCAGACGCGAGTCGCCCGCCTTGGGCGAGGCCTTCAGCGCGGCCAGCAGGTCTTGTTCGCCAGATGCGTTGCCAATGGACAGCTTGAGCAGCCCGAGTTTCACCAGCAGGCCGTAGTGCCCTGGCGCGATCTCCACAGCCTTTGAATACTGGAGGAGAGCGTCGCCGTGCTTGCCCTGCAGAATGAGCGCGTCTCCCTTGAGGACATGGCCGCGAAAATCCTCCGGGCTGGTCTCGATCATCTTTTCGGCGACAATGCCGGCTTCGGCGCCCCGACCCTGCCGCAGGAATATCTCTCCCAGCATGACCCTGGCCTGCGCAAAGCCCGGACTGTAATCAACCACGGTCTGGAACTGGGTCACGGCCATCTCCAGATTACCCGAATAGTAATAGGCAAGGCCAAGCAAGTAGTAGGTCTCCAGGTCTGCCTGGATGCGTATGGACTTGTTCAAGGCCGTCACGGCTTCATCAAATTTGCCCTCGCGGGACAGCCAGAGGCCCAGCAGCCTATGTCCCTCGGCCTTGTCCGGAAATTCCTTGATCATGGCCTCGGCCGAGGCGCGGACTTTATCCCCCTCGCCCTTGTCGATGAGGAGGCTTCCCTCCTTGTAGCGTGCGAAGAGGTCGCTCGGATAGATGGAGGAGATGCGGGCATAGACGTCGAGCATACCGTCAGGATCGCGTTCCTGGGCCTCGAGCTGGGCCAGGGCGTGCATGGCCGGCCTGTTCTTGGGATCCTTGGCCAGCAGGGCGTCGATGGCCTCGCGGGCCTTGTCCCTTTCGCCCTGAGTCATATAGTTGTGGATCAGGGCTAGTCTGGCCGAAACCCGGTCAGGCTCGATGTCGAGAACTTTTTGCAAATGCTCACGGGCGCTGCCCAGATCGCCGGAAATCGTCGCAGAAAAGGCCAGTTGCTCCAAGGCAGCCGGGTCATCTGGATGATCCTTCAGATAGGCCATGAGCAACGGAACGGCCACGGAAGGCTTGTTCTGAAAGTTTGCGATTCGAGCCAACTGAAAGCCGATGCGCCCGTCGTGAGGATTTTGCAGTTGGACTTTTTGGAATTCGCGCTCGGCCTGGTCCAGTTTGCCAGTTTCCATATAGGCCAATCCCAAGTTGAATCGCGCTTCTACGAAATTAGGATCTTTTTCCAAGGCATTCTTGTAGTGAACTATGGCGCCATTGAAATTCCCCTGCTGAAAAAGAACCTGTCCCTCATCATTCAATGATTCTTTGGTATTCCCTTTGCATCCTACCATCCCGACACAAAGCAGAATCGCCATCAGCACAATAGAAAATCTGACCATTAGTCCTCCATAAATTGCCGATTCGAGAAGCGAACCGAGCGATTCAAAAAAAATTCCGGTGCCTGCTCAACGGAGACAGGACTGCAAATTGGCGAGCCAAGCGGAAGACCGCCTTTTTCAATCCACTTCAAGGCAGAAAACATAAACACGCACAGCACCCATTAGATACCACATACGCGTACGAGTTTTTTCAAGGTCACACTCAGATTCTTACAATTTTTTAAAACCAATGGATAGGATGAAATCAATATTTACCTGTATGTCGGACATTTTTCATACTTATTTTTAGATTTTTCTCACAAATCTATACACACTAATAACTATTTTTACTCACAATTTCAGCATGATACCTGGCAGCCTCCTTGTCGAACAATTATCTCCTGAAAATTCTCTCTCCTCAAATTTTAAATTTACCGTCGACTGTATGACGTCACGACTCATGCTTTAGCATGAAAAATCAAATTCATACCTCATTATGGCTTGACCCGGATTTGGGCCAACTAATGATACTCGCGCTTTCTTGTCTCCACGCCATACGCCATCTCCCCTCCGCATGTAAAATATTTGTCAAATGTTGTCAGAGAATCTTACACTTTCATTCCATTCTGCCTTGATCTCATTTTTTAAGGATTTGGTCCGACAGGCTGACCATGTTCGGACATAATTTTTGGCGGACTCGCCGTTGACACGATCCCCGATATCCATGAAAATAATCATTCTTGGAGATGGCATCACCAACAACAAAATGAGAGCGCCGATCATGCCGTACCAGCCTATTTTTTTCAGATGCGTATTGCGGTCCTGCGTTCTGCTTGCCTGTGTTTGCCTTTCTTTCGAACCCGCCTTGGCCCAGCCAACGGGCCGGGAGGTGGCTCAACAGGTTTTCGACCGCTATGTCGGCGAGGACGCGTTCTCGCGGCAAGTCATGGAACTCATCCCTGCCGATGGACGTAAACGGGTCCGGGAGATAGACATCTCCGCTGCGAACCGGGGGGGGGTGCGCAGCACCCTGCTCCGTTTCACGTCCCCGGCAGATATCCAAGGAACAGGCTTTCTGGCCATCGAGGATGGTCAAGGCGGCACGGAACAATTCCTGTACCTGCCAGCCCTGAAGCGAACACGACGCATTGTGGCCGACCAGAAAGGGCGAAGCTTCGTGAACACAGACTTCACTTACGAAGACATGCAGCGACGGCCCGTGGATGATTCCGAGCACGTAATCGTCGGGGAAGAAACCCTGGACGGGGTGTCATGCTGGATTCTGGAGAGTCGCCCCAAACCCGGCACGGAATCCCAATACTCCCAGGTTCGTGCATGGGTGGCCAAGGACATGCTGCTCTCCCTGCGGGTGGATTTTTTTGCCAGCGGCCAGGAACCGGTCAAACGCTTCACAGTGCTGCAGCTGGAAAGTTTTCAGAATATCTGGACCGAAACAAAGGTGAGCATGGAAGACCTTGGCTCCGGCCACAAAACCATTTTGGAAACCATAAAAATCGAGTACAATACGGGCCTCCCCGACGCTGCATTCACCCAGCAGGCGCTTGAGAACTGGTAGGATCTCCCCGTAAGTAATCCGTTTCCGCATGGGGATGCTTGAGGCTGGTGTAGAATTATATCCATCCAGTTTGGCCGGTGTGAAAATTTCAGGCATCGAAGCAATGAATCGCGGGTTGGCCAATCTGGATGGGAGAATTTTGCTTGCAAGGTGCCTTCGCAACTAAAGAATCTCCCAAAAATGCCGAAATGCTCAACGATGACCCTTCAAACATTGGTACCCAAAATGCTTTATCTCAAAAGCCTCTCTCCGCCCCGCCAGGCTTCTCTCGTAAGGCCCTTCGGCATGGCTTGGACTGCGGGCGTTTGCTTGATGCTGCTTCTGCTGTGTCCGGCCCCAACCCATGCGGCCGCGCCTGTTCTGGTTTCCTCTCTTGAACTCAATGCGGAGGGAGGGGCGCAAATCGTACTCATCTCCCTCTCAAGGGCTCCGCACACCGTCCATTCTTTCCGTTTGTCAGATCCGGCCCGCCTGGTCTTGGACATCACTCCTGCTCAACTCCCCGGCACAAAACGCAATTTGACCACGAATCACCCCCTGGTCCACCGCATGCGCGCTTCCCAGTTCAATACACAGACGGTGCGCGTGGTCCTGGACCTGAAGCAGGACGCAAGCCACTGGGTGACAACCCGCCCAGCCACAGTCGAACACCCAGTTCACCAGATCGTGCTCAGCCTGCGCCCGGATGGCCCGCCCGAATCCGTTCCCAATGGGTCAGGGGAAAGCGCTGGGCAGTCTGGATCGCAACCCGAAGCAGTCCCGGCGCAGAGCGCCATCGCCTCGTCCGGGGACGCAGTACAGCCCGCCTTGGAAGGCGCTCCTGTTCAAACAACCGCCGATTCGCAGACAGGAACGGACAAAAAGGTCTTTGTCTTTGGCGGAGCCAAGGGCCAAAAGGAGGCGCAGGAAGAAACATCACCCTTCGAAACCCTTGACTTCTCGGGCTTTCTCAGAGCCAAGGGCGCTCAAGAACTCCACGAGAAAGACTCTGAACAGGCACGGATGTTCCGCAACACGATCCGTCTGGAAGGAAAGTGGACTCCTTCCGGATCCATGGCAGGCACGGACAGCGTGTCCGAGACATCGAACACTTTCCTTCTGGCCTCCATGCAGGCCGACTATCTCAGTTTCGGGCCGGATCCTTCATCAGATGATTTTGATCTGGAACTTTACGAAGGCTATCTGTTCCACGCCACTCACGACTGGGACCTGCGTCTGGGCAGACAGATCGTGCGCTGGGGCAAGACGGACCAGATCAGCCCGGTGGACAACCTCAATCCTCAGGATATGCGGGAATTCTTCATTCCTGACCTGGAAGAGCGCAAAATCCCCAACTGGATGGCCAGACTGCGTCTTTTTCCGGGTGATGTGACCGTGGAGGGCGTGTTCATTCCCTTTTTTGAAGAAAACGAGTTCGACTACTCCGGCACCACATGGGCACTGCTCGGGACCGAGCCAAGCGGGTTGCGCATCAGGGAATCCGTTCCCGGCAAAAGCCTGGACAATTCAGACGCAGGAGTGCGCGCCTCCACCACCGTCGCCGGATGGGATCTGGCCTTGAGCTACCTGTACGCCACGGAAAAATCTCCCCACTTTCGCTTTGACCCCGCGAACCCCATGGGACCGACCCTTCATTCCGACTACCTCAGGCAGCACATTTATGGTTTCGAGTTTGAAACCACCCTGGACAAGTTCGGTTTCAGGGGTGAAGGGGCCTATTTCGACGAGCAGTCCTTCCACACCGAATCCCTGAACTCCGTGGCCAAGCCCATGGCTCAATTCGTCATTGGTGCGGATTATATCGGAGAGCAGGACTGGTATGTGAATGTTCAGTTCTCCCACGAACATATTTTTGACTACGAATCCGACATCCTGTTCCTGCGACAGGACAATTTCTACCTCAACGGTGAAATCAACAGAGAATTCTGGCGGGGCAACGCCATGCTCAAGCTGCGCTATGTCCTTGATCTCGAGGACGGCGGCTCATTTCTAACCCCCGAAGCCATCCTGACCTATTACAAGAACCTCGAACTTTCCTTGGGCGCCAACGTATTCTTCGGGCCATCCGAATCCCTCTTCGGCCGCTACCGGGACAATGACCAGGCCTTCATGAAAGCCACGTATTCTTTTTAAAAAACACCTCGTATTTTACCTCCCGCCACAACCGCCAGAGATAAAGGGACTTTCCAAGCCAAAGAAAGCTGGTGGTGAGGATATTGGTCGCTCAGAGCGTTTGCAATCGTTGTTCTCTTGAACTAGGCCCAGTTGAGTTTTTGATGCCAACGTTCGCAAGCATGCTACCCCGGAGTCAAAATGACGCTAACCAGACATAGATGGCTGAGCATATCCAACCCGATACCCCCGGAGGCCATCTGCGCTCCCGAACCGTATCAGATCGACTACCTGTTCAAAGTTGCGGATTCTTCAGAGGAATTGCTGGAAGCCTATCATCTATTGTACCATGAATATATACAGGCAGGTTATGTCGGGGAAAATCGCAACCAACTCTTGTTCACCAAACATCACCTGCTCCCCAAGACCACAGTACTTGTAGCAAAGTCTGAAATAACAACCCTATCCACAGCAACTCTTGTCCGTGATTCTGGACACTTCGGCCTGCCCATGGATGAATTGTATAGCAAAGAGCTCAGTACTCTGCGCAAACAAAAAAGAAAAATCATGGAAGTCTGCTCCCTCGCTTCCAGTAGGATGAATTTTTCGCGAATCGGCATCCAAAATTTTACCAGATTGCTATTTTTGTATTGCGTATTTCTGGACATTGATGATGTCTGCGTCATGGTTAATCCAAAACATGTCTCCCTGTACCAGCGGCTGTGCGAGTTGGAAATTTTTGGAGAAGAGAAGTATTATCCCAGAGTCAATGCGCCTGCAGTGGCCTTGCGTGCGGATGTCCGTACGGTCAGGGAAAAACTTCGCCACAAAGGCCTTGCGTCTTCGTATCCAGAGAAGCTCATCTCCCACTATCTCGCTTTGAATATCGGCCTGTGCTCCGAAATCGTCGATACCTTCAAGAAAGGCCCCACCCTGCGGTCACACAACAACCCACTCGACGCCCACCTCCTCAACCTCATGCTGTCCAACATGTGCGACTCCCTGAAGGATTTATCCGAAGAGTGCAAAAACCTGCTGAATACTGCCTACAGCGACCTGCTCTTTTGATTCCCTCTGACTTCTAAGTAAGCATTTCATACAGATACCTACTGAAATAAGTACGCCACGCCCTAACGCCGTGATGTGTTCTTTTCTCCACTCCGCCACAATGCCCCGAATGAGTCTGCGGTTCGCAAAAACATTGCCAAACCGCGACAATCAGTGCAATAAATGAAATAAAACTGGATAGCTGAGAAGAGGCCCCACGTCATCTGCCGGAACCCTCACTGGACAACGCCGGACAACATGATGCCCGGAGTACCAATGAGATGCCCCCGATCTATCTACTTAGTCCAAGCTGTTCACCTCCGGCAACTAAGTACAGGGCCTACCTATTTTTCTACTCGCAGTGCTTAGCACACAGTACGCAACAATAAGGAATCCCCATGACCGACCTCTCCGAACAACTCCTGCTCGAACGGCGAAGGTCCATCCGAATCCGTCGATCAGCCATGTTGAAAGCCAAACTGGACGAAATCGACCGCCCAAACATCAAACTCGCCGACAACCGCGACGAGATGACCCAGTCCTTCGCTCTGGTCTATGAAGAGTACTTGGCCTCCGGATATATAAGCCAACCGCTCCCCTCGAAAATGCACTTGAGCGTCTACAACTTCCTTCCTGAAACCTGCATCTTCATCTTCAGAACCTATCTGACGGTCATTTCCACCCTGACCCAGATCTTTGACAGCGAGCGGTTCGGACTGCCCATGGACGCCCTCTACCGTCCGGAACTCAATGTTCTGCGAGCACGGGGCCGCACGATTACCGAACTCTCGGCGCTGGCCACGCCCAAGGAGACACGCTGGTGCAACCTCATGATCTTCTTGTCCAAGACCATGTTCGAATACTCCAGACTGAAGAATGTCACCGACATCTGTATCATGGTCAACCCAAAGCACGTCAGCTTCTACAAGACCATGTTCCTCTTCGACGACTTCGGGCCGGAGCGGTTTTATGAAGGAGTGGGAGCGCCAGCAGTGGCCCTGCGCATCGACATGGACAAAATCGAGGAAAATATTCAGGAACAGTACAAGAATTTTGAAATTGACGAGAATCTTCATATATTCTTTTACAAGATAAACAGTACATTACAGGAGCTCCTCGGTGGCAGGCTCTTCCATGAAAAGCGTCAGCCCATGGATATTGAGGACGCCCAATTCTTCTTCCGTGCACGACAGGACGTTTTCGCCAATCTGTCACTGCGGCAAAAAGAATATCTCCAATCTCTCTATCCGTTTCTGGCAAGCGCCCTGAAAGAACCTTTGCCGGCCATGGATTACCGCGCATGACTTTGAATATTCCAGGCCTCGTCACCCGCCGCCCCCTCTTGTGCCTGGTCATTTCCTTGATGTTGGCCCTCCCGTTCCTGCTCCAATTGCCCTTCGTCCAGACCGTGGACAATGTGGACTATTTTACCATTGAAGATGACCCGGATGTAGCCTTTTACAAGACCATCAAGGACACCTTCGGGGATGACGAGTTCTTTGTGATCGCCTTTTCCAGTCCGGAGTTGTTCACGCCGCCCCTCTTGCGCATGATTGCGACCATCACGAAAGAATTGGAAGCCATTCCCGAAGTCGGGGAGGTGCAGAGCATCGCTAACGTAGACTATATTCACGGCTCCGAGGAATACTTCGAGGTGCGGCCTTTCCTCGAGCATATCCCCGATGACAAGGCGGGATCGGACCTCCTCAGGCGACAGGCCCTGGACAATCCTCTGTATGTCGGCAACCTCGTCTCCGCAGACGGAAACACCACGGCCATGGTGGTCTTCCCCAAAGCGCACGGCGCGGAGGACGGCAGCTTCCGCAAGCGTCTGCTGGAGCAGACCAAGGCGGTGCTGCACAAGCACAGGGACGTGGTCGATCAATTCCATCTGGCCGGTTGGACCATGACCAATTTCAGCCTCAGCCAGTTCATGAAGTCGGATGTGGCCACGTTCATCCCCTTGACGTACCTCTTCATCACCGTGACCATCTGGCTGACCTTCCGCAACCTGCGCCTGACGCTGCTGGCCCTGGCCAACATTTCCATCTGCACCGGCGCCACCATGGGCCTGTTTCCTTTGCTTGGCATCACCCTGAACAACGTGACCACTGTCGTCCCGCCCCTGGTCATGGCCCTGGCGCTCACCGACACCGTTCACATTTTCTCCCATCTGGACAAAAGCCTGCTGGCTCAAAGCCAAAGTCCCGCCGTGGCATTGCAAACAGTTCTGAAACGGGTGCTCATTCCCAGCTTCCTGACCAGCCTGACGACCGCGGTGGGGTTTATTTCCCTTGTCCTGAGCGACATCCCGCCGATCAAGGAGTTTGGCTACGTGGCCTCGATCGGAATGGTCTTCGAGTTCATTTTTTCCTTCATGCTGCTGCCGCCCCTGCTGCTCCTGTGCAACCCCGCGAAGATCTTCATCCATGACAGCAATGGTCAGGGTTTCAACGCGTTTCTGTCCGGGCTCTCCAATTTTGTGCACAGCTTTCCGCGGCGCATCACCGCAGTCACCGCGCTCCTGCTCCTGGGCGCGCTGTGGGCCGCCTCCACGATCAAGGTGGAAACCAACCTCCTCGAATACTTCAAACCCTCCAGTGAGCTTCGGCAGGAATTGGAGTACGTCGAATCGCGCCTCAGCGGCGTGGGCACCGTGGACATCTCCCTCAAAGCCCAAGAGCGGGATGCCTTCCGCGACCCGAAAAATCTGGCCGTCGTCGAACGCGTGCAATCCTTGGCCGAGACCCTGACCGGCGTGGACAGGACCATATCCTTCGTGGATTTTTTGAAGGACATGAACATGTCCTTTCATGACGAGAATCAGGACTTCTACATAATCCCCGACAGTCGGGAACTGGTCTCCCAGTACCTGCTGCTCTACGACTCAGGAGACATGGATGATTTCATCACCACGGAATACGACCATGCCCGGATCCTGATCCGCATCTCCGAACACAATTCCGCGGGCCAGGACAGGATCATCACCGCGCTGCGGTCCTTCATCGACCAAAACGAAAACAATGGTCTGCAGATTCGGGTCACAGGCAGGGCCGTCCAGGATGTGAACACCATCGATGCCCTGGTCCAGGGTCAGGTACAGAGCCTGGCCTTGGCCGCTGCTGTGATCTCCCTGATCATGATCCTCGCCATGCGCTCCCTTGCCATCGGTTTTTTGAGCCTTGTCCCAAACATGGTTCCGATTGTCCTCAACTTCGGGATCATGGGCGCGTTCGGCATCCCCCTGAACACGTCCACGGCCCTGATTTCCGTGATCGGCCTGGGCATTGCCGTGGACGACACCATTCATTTCCTGACCGAGTACAGATTGAGACGGGCCGAAAATCTGTCCATCTCGCAGACATTGCGCCGGGTCATACTGGACAAGGGCATGGGAATTTCCTCGTCCACGGTAATTCTCTTCTTCGGATTCAGCGTGCTCATGTTCAGCAATTTCGTGCCCACCATGAGCTTCGGGTTTTTAAGTGCGGTGATCATGATCACGGCCTGGCTTGGGGATATGATCGTGCTTCCGGCGGTGATGCTCTCGTTTTGCAAGAAGCAAGCATAACAGAAATTGGGTGTCCGGCAGATCGGATCCGGCTCTCACCTGGCTGTACAGCCAGGATATTAGTACTATTTCAACAGTCAGCCAGGGAATGAATCGCCTGCGGGTGCGTCCCCTCTGAGAAAAGGATATCGCCATGGGAAAAGATAAATATCTGGCCAAGTTAAAGACCTTGGGCATTCACAGCGCATCTGACTACCGGGAAGCAGCGTTTTCCCGCAACATCGGCCTCTTTTCCCCCGGCGAACAAGAGCGACTGGCTCAGGCCAGGGTGGCCATCCCGGGCATGGGCGGAGTGGGAGGAGTGCACCTAATCAATCTCGTGCGCACCGGAATCGGGAGGTTCAACCTGGCCGACTTCGACCAGTTCGAACCGGTCAACGTGAACCGCCAGTTCGGGGCCAAGGTGGCTTCCTTCGGCCGCCCCAAACTGGAGGTCATGGTCGAAGAAGCGCTGAGCATCAACCCGTTCCTGGATATCTCCCCCTACCCTGCAGGGTTGACCACGGACAACATGGAAGCCTTTCTGACGGGTGTGGATGTGGTCCTGGACGGACTGGATTTCTTTCAGTTCGAAATCCGCCGTACGCTGTTCAACATGGCCCGGTCCCTGGGCGTGCCAGTGATCACGGCCGGCCCCTTGGGATTCAGCTCGGCCCTCTTGGTCTTCACCCCGCAAGGAATGGGCTTTGACGACTATTTCGATGTGGGCGGGGAACTGCCGGAAGAGCAGAAATATCTGCGCTTCGCCATGGGTCTGGCTCCCAGACCAACGCATATCGGATACATGGACCTGTCCAGGGTGGACCTCAAGGGAGGCAAGGGCCCGTCCCTGAACATAGCCTGCCAGCTGTGCTCATCCCTGGCCGCGACTGAAGCCGTGCGCATCATCATGGGCAGGCCGGGGCTAAAGCCGGCACCCTGTTTCATGCAGTTCGACCCCTTCCAGCAAGTGCTCCGCAAAGGACGACTGACACGGGGCAACCGCGCATTGTCGCAACGGGCCAAACTCTGGTACGTGCAGAACGTCCTGCTCAAGGCGGCGGGCAAGGCCAAGGTCTCGGTGCCGGAACCGCCGCCGGTCCCGGAAGACGGGGCCCTGACGCGAGAAGGTGCCCTCCACCTGATCCGCGCTGCGGTGATGGCGCCTTCGGGGGATAATGCCCAGCCTTGGGAGTTTCGACACCGGGGCCAGGAAATCCATGTCCTGCTCAAGGCCAATGCGGACCAGTCCTTTTTCAACGTACGCCAGACGGCCTCCATCATCTCCTGCGGCGCAGCCATCGAAAACGTCCGCCTCGCAGCCGGAACCCTGGGCATGGAGGCTTCCGTATCCCTCCTGCCGGACCGGAGCCAGGAGGACCTCATGGCCACCTTGACCCTGCGCCCGGATAAACCGCAGACGGATCCCCTGACGCGCCAGATCTGGACGCGGTGCACCAACCGCCGCCCTTACGGAAAGAGACCCCTGCCGCAATGGATCCGCGACGACCTCACAGGCCGCATCCGCGACATCCCCGGCACTTCCCTGCACCTGCTCAACGAACGTGGGCAACTGCGAAGGCTGGCCAGGGCGATCTTCCTGGCCGACCGCATCCGCACGGAGCACCAGGGGTTGCACGAGTACTTCGCGTCCATGATCCGCTTCAGCGACGAGGAGGCCGCAACGCGACGCGACGGGCTCCCCCTCAAGAACCTCGAGGCGGGACTGGCGGGGGAAATGTTCCTGCGCCTGACCAGGCCGTGGCCGGTCATGAAGGCCGTGAACACCGTCGGCCTCGGCCGGATGGTGGCCATGCACTCGGCCCAGGGCATCCTGGCCAGCGGTGCTGCCGGGCTGGTCGTGGCCGACGGCCTCGAACCCCAGGATTTCCTTCAGGGCGGGCGCGCCCTGCAACGGGTCTGGCTCACCCTGGAGCACCACGGCCTGCAGATGCAGCCCATGACCGCGGCCACCCTCTTCTGGCTTCGCTGGGCCTGGGAAGGTCCTTCGAGTTTTGCGCCGCAGCATCGCAATCTGTTGGAAAAGGTCTGGGGGGATATGCGAGAACTTTTCCCTGACGTGGATTTCCGGAAACAAGGTCCGGTCATGCTCTTCCGCGCCGGATACGGCCCGGGCATCCGCCATCGGACCCTGCGCAGGGACGCGGCCGGCTTCCTCGCGGGTTAGACCCTTGGCAAACGGAAAAGGAAAAGCGCGGCCGGGACAATCTGTCCCGGCCGCGCTTTTTTACTTGTTTGTCTGCGGTCTAATTCGTGCGCATCTTCCTGCGGCCCACTGCGGCCAGACAAATGAGTCCCGCGCCGAGGAGCATGACCGTTCCAGGTTCGGGCACGGCGCTGACGGTGAATTCACCGGAATTGGCGACATAGAACTGGAGCGGGATTTTGTTCCCTGGGGTGTAGCCCAGCGCCGCCAAGGCGGTCTTGAAGTTCGCCGGGGTGCCAGCGTCGGTCTGGAAGCTGGCGGTCAGGTTCGAGAAGGCCAGCGCCAGCGGATAGGTGATGAGATCCTTCCCGTTCGGATCGAAGAAATAGCCAGGCAACAGGAAGGTGGAGACGAACTGTGTGTCTACGGATCCGGAGGGGGTGGTGTCTGGTGTCACGGAGCCGCCGCCGGAAATGATCTCAAAGGATGCGATCTTTGTCCCGACCTCGCTGCCGAAGAAATTAGCTGCCTGTCCCCATTTGATGACGGGGCTGGCGTAAAGGTCGAGGGTTCCACCGGTGAACGAAAACGTGCTCGCGAGAAGGTCGCCGACACCGTATCCATTGAAGGAGCCCGTCAACTGCCAGCCGGGGAAAGCGTCGATGCCGATCACTTCACCGCTGTTCGAGTTTAGGGCGCGAAACGCGGCAACTTCCTGGAACGTGAAGCTCGTCGGGCTGACGAATGTGTTCTGGATGAAGCCCTGCCCGGTGACCTGAAGGTAACTCGGGACGTTGAGATAATTGACCCCGTCAAGGGAGACGGACCAGTTCGTAAACGGAGCGGCCAAGGCCAGCCCCGGCAGCAGCGCCACGGTCAGCAGCGCCCCGAATATCGCTCCTTTCAGTCTTTTTGTGATCGCGTTCATGTGCGGACCTCCGGTTGAAAATGTACAGGTAAATGTTTCGGTCTCTCCCGCTCTAGCAATAAGCGCGCCACGCACCGCGCGCACGAAATGGCACCACTCCCAGCGATCCTAGCCGACATTGTGCAAAGTCCTCCGACAGTTCCACGGAATCCCTGTCGAAAACCTTTACACTCCAGTTCGTGTCACCACCGTCTCAGGGGCGGGATTCAGACCGGACGAGCCTGAGGGAGCTTGATCCGCCGCCATAGTCCCGACCACGAACGTTCATGGGATTCAGAAGAGAAGGAATTCGAGACCTTCCCCGCCAAATACACGGCCATTTCCGGCCTTTTTTCGATTTGGAGCGGCTATGGCCCGACGGAAACCGGCATTACCGTCGACAAAGCTTACACCCACCGTCACGGAACGACGGGCATCGTCTTTGTTTTCAAGATATTACAGATTGGCACTTATATTGCTGATGCCGATTAAATAGTTTCAGATACCCTGAAATTCGAAAAAGGAGAACGTTATGAAGAGAACAATTACACTGCTGGCCATCTCCCTGATGATCCTCGCCAGCACGGCACAGGCGGCGTTGGTGGAATCCTGGAATTACAGCATCACGGGAACATTCATTAATAGCACCTTCATCGGCGCCAACTTCGCTACATCCCCTACCCAGTTGAGTTGGGGCATTCCCGCGGAATCAGAGCAGAGCAAGCTGCTGTACATTGCACCCAACCCGGTTGTATCTGTGGCCCAAACGTACCTCAACGAAGGGTCCCCCATCCCCTTCTTCGCACCTTCGGTCACGTTGAGCCATGAGAACTTCCCGATCTCATCAGGTACCGGCAGCCTCATCTCCACGACGATCCAGATCGCCGTGGCTCTGACTCCCTTTGGTGGCGGCGCCACGTACAACGATGTATTCAATTTCCCAATCCTGTTCTACGAGACCCCGAATGCCGGCACATTTGCTCCCAATACTGCAAACTTCCCTCAAGACATCTTCGCTCTGGACTTCACGGGCTTTCCGAACCTTGACTTCGACTATGACGGATTCACCTACTTCGTGAATATCTTCCCGACCAACGATGGCACGTTCAGCCAGATCCCGGATGCGAACGTCAATGTAACTGCCTACATGGCTGAAGAAGTCAACGTAGCATACACGGCCCTGAACTACGGAGCGATTGGCTTCATCACCGAAGAGAACGGCGTGACGAACGCCCCGTTCGCCTTCCTGATCTCCACTAGGCCCCTGCCCAACCCGGTTCCCGAACCGTCTACCATGCTCCTCATGGGCATCGGCCTCCTCGGCATCGGATTCCTGGGCAAGAAGAAGTTCCGCAATCGCTAAACTGCAGGGAAACCGCATCATCTCAAGGCCCGGGTCAAAAGCCCGGGCTTTTTTCTCGTTCCTGCGTCAGCAAAAACAAAGAACCAGGCATCAGATCAGTCCAATTCCCCATACGGTAACCCTGCCGAGACCCCGAAGTTGAAGGCGAAGGCCCAGCGCATCCCGGTGTTTGTTGATCTTGTAGGCCGAAACGGCCATGGGCCCCGATGGTGATGAGGGAGAAGCGCCTTGCTGACCCCCATATCTGCCTAACCCAGCATCCCGGCATGAAGCGCGGACGGATCTCAAGGCGAGTCGTGAATCGTTGACGCCATTCAAATGATCTGATGCAAAACCAAGCAGGCCTTGACCATAAAGTTCTCGGACAAGTTCCTTTTAAGGTAAGGCACCGCCCCACGCTGCCGCCAGTTAAAGACTTTCAGTTTGTTGGAAACAAAATAATCCATCAATCCGGGCTTTTTTGTGCTTACCGACCCAACTGCATCGTTGAAGAGATCATTACCCGCGAACACGTCCGTGGTCATGGACAAACCAATAACCTGGAAAGTTCGTACGTTGAATGATTGCGGTGAAAGGACAAAGAAAGGATGGACGCCGCACGCCTGACCTCGGACATGAGAGGAACAGTCGAGCAGGATAATTTCCCACCGATCGGGAACCCAGAATGACGATTCCATCATTCGAGCCCTCCTTCTTTCAGACGATTGGCGCAAACATGTTTAATCATGCAAGCATGCTGGATACTCATTTGTGCTTCCGCTGTGTGAAGTACATGAGGATCAGCGAAAAAGTGAGCGACAGTTGGATTATAAGCATGTCACCGCCATGATTCATGCAAAAATTTTCCTAAATATAAAAAATCAATCTTTTGATAACATCGCTATTCATCAATATTCAAAAATATGCCCACTTTTTTGCGAATGAAAAATGAAAATACTTTCAAAATAAAAATTTTAAATTCAATTGTATCCGAAAAATCTCATATGAGATCATATCCGCCGTATATAATCCCAAACAGTATTCCAAAATTGAACGCAAACACCCAACGTGTCCCGGTGTTGCGAATCTTGTATACAGAAACACCTAGGGCACAAATGGAAATTAAAATAACAACAAACCACCCCAAACTGTACCCGCCCCACTCCAACAATTCTTTTGATGCAAAAACCTGTGCATATCCAAGCAACGCCCCATGAGCCACGGAAACAACTCCAAATTGACTCAATAAATCGTCAAGAGCTTGCAAAACCAGACAAAAAAGCACGGCACCTATGATCAGCACGATTTGAAGCACGAATTTCTCCAGAGGAGGGGCAAGAGAGAATTGCACGTGTCGCACAACCGCAGTCCAATCATGCTCTGCAAAATATGTGAAAAAAGGACGACCTACCGGGAACACAAAAACTTGTAAGCAAAGTGCGTCCCAATTTTGAAATATCGGATCATTCATACGCGAACGCATCGTCGATGTCGGAGATTAAATTCTGATCAGCCAATGGCGCCGCGGTGCAGCCGGACCATCTGACACGTCGCAGGATGAAAAAAACAGTCATGTAACAGCCGAGATGGACAGCTCAATTTGCAAGGCCCCTGCTGATTTTATCAGCCAGGGCTTTCTTTGACCATGAGCAAAAAAAGAGGCGCATGATAAGATTACACGAAGAGATGCCTGGAAACCCTACCCCAAGACTCCGGACACACCCTTCGCCAGTTCCACTCCAACGCCATAACTGGCGGAATATTTCCCGTTCTGCTGCGCACACCAGCGAACCATGCCTATGCAACAATCCTTGCCATATTCGATGCATTCTTGAGTATCTCTAGAAAAATGCACCTTGATCGCATCTCCTGGCTTTAGGGGATGATCCAATTCAAGCATAAGCCCATCGTCACTAAAATTGACAACTCTCGAATCCAGATGATTATTCCTCAAAAATAAACAATCAACTGTGCAACGCGTCAGGGATGCTTTGCGTGGTGACTTTCTTTTATCCAACACAGTTCACCACCTCCTTCCACACAAGCTATGATTAACAAAATAGGCAAGTTGGGAGACGCAGATGCACGCCAACCCCAAGCACAGAAAATACTCAACTTCAATATATTATGCAGAATACAAGCCAAACTCCCGCTCAACTCCCCCAAATATCGCCCATTCCTGAAAAATCATCCGAATTCGCAGCGCATGAAAGCATAGCTGTCACCAAAAAAAAATGCCAACCTGGAAATCCTGTCGCGATGAAAACTCTCCCCAAAACATCAAACTTCCACCAAGCGAAACTTCAAGGTGAGCACTATCTCAACTCTGTAAAATTTATCAAAAATCAGTGTCGAAAAAGTTTACACAAAGTCACTGCTCGCGACCTTCATACCTGCCCAACCGATTTGAATCACTCGGATTGAACTTTTGAATCTGCAGTCTTCCCAAGCTACCTACCCTCGAGACAGCTCGTTCAGACTCGGTTGTCGTGCCCGGCACTGCATGCTTTCACTGTAATATTCCTGCGCAACGCAAAAAAAACGCACACCGGATTACAAACGGCTTTTCAAAGTCAACACAATTAACAGCAAAAAGGGGCACCCTGAAGGACGCCCCTATATTGTAATCGGCAAAATCTACTCTCGCTCAGTTCATCTGCGCATAACGCAGCGGAGAATCCTGAACCAACTCAATCCCAACCCCGTAAAGCCCAGAAGAAATACCAGTTTGTGGCGCACACCAACGCACCCTACCTATGCAATAATCCTTTCCAAAGTCGACACGTTCCTGTGAATCAGGAGAAAATTGCACCTTGACCGCATCACCAAGTTTCACCGGCGCAGCCAGTTCGAGCATAAGCCCTTTATTACTCAAATTAATAATTCTAGAGTCGAGTGATTTCTTTTGATACATGAAACTAACTTTACATTGAGTCAAAGATGCCCTTCGCACAAATTCTCTTGATTCTGACATCTTTACCTCCCATTTTTTCAAAAAAAACTGTATTCTTTGAAAAAATGTGCTCCATATATGTCACAAAGAAAACAATAATCAGCTACATCAAACACAACGTACATGTAAAATTATCAAAATAAATAAGTAAAATTATTTGTTAGACCAAACACGGATACACATATGTGTACACTTCTCAATAAAATCAAACCCCTTTGCCAGAATATAAGCAATATACATTCCAATTAAGCAAACTGTTTACTTGAGTTCCTTGATCCTTCTAATATCCGCCGACCTTCCAAGCATGACAAGGATGTCACTGTCCTTGATGACGTAATTTGCGGGCGGAACAAGAATGAAATTTTCCGGAACAACCTCCTTGATGGCTATGATATGGACATTGTATCTCGCCCTCAGATTGAGATCGATCAGGGATTTGCCTATGAAATCCTTCGGCGAACCAACCTGAATCATGTCAAATTCATCCGCAAGCGGAATGAAGTCCAGGACATTGGGTCTGGAAAGGTTGCGGGAAACTCGAATGGCCATATCCCGTTCCGGATGAATAATTTCGGTTGCCCCCATCCTTTTGAGGATTTTGGCATGATCGTCATCGAGCGCCTTGGCCAGAATCTTTTTCACTCCAGCCTCCTGCAGATAAAGACAAATGAGGATGCTGTTGCTTATTTTTGTCCCGGTTGAAACGATCACGGCGTCCATGTGCTCCAAACCCAAAGACTTCAAGGCATCCTTGTCCGTAGCGTCGAGCACGACCGCTTCCGTGGAATGCTGGTCAATGGCCTGAACTTTTGCTCTGTCCGTGTCCATGGCGAGAACTTCGTTGCCTTCTTCGTAAAGCGCCTTGGCTGCGTGAAAGCCGAAATTGCCGAGACCAATCACTGCAAAATGTTTCATTTTCTCTTTTAAACCTCTATCCTATCATCAAATTTTCTTCGGAATATTCAACGCCTCTTGTTGTTCCATTCCCTACAACAATGTACGAGAACGTGAGAACGCCAACCCTGCCGACGAGCATCATCAAAGTAATGACCACTTTTCCCCACGTTGTCAGTGTAGGAGTTACATTCATGGACAGTCCGACAGTTCCGAAAGCGGACACTGCCTCAAACATGTAGGAAATAAATGCTCCTCGCGAGCAGACATCGTCATGTCCGCTTGCAGTATCGCCAACAAGAAGCAGAAACACTGCCAACCCGATGATCCCAAGAGAGACGAGCACAAGGGAAACGCTTCGTGTCACAGTCTCTACTGGTATGCTTTTTTTAAACATGTTCACGCGCCGACTTTTTCTGATTCTTCCAATGGTGAACGCGGTCAGCAACGCGAGCGTTGTGGTCTTGACACCACCGCCACACGAACCCGGAGACGCGCCGAAAAACATGAGAAAAATCATCATGGTCAAGGTGGCGTCCTTGAGCGACCCGATGTCCACCGTGTTGAAACCTGCGGTCCTGCACGTGATCGACTGAAATATGGGCGCCAGGATCTTGAACGAATTCGATGCGTTTTGACTCATGAGCCGCTGCTCAAGGAAAGCGAACATGAGCGCTCCGGACACGATCAAGATGAGCGTCGTCACCAGTACCGTCTTCGTCTGAATCGAGAGCCGTCCACGCTTGCCTTTGCGGCCCGTAATCCAGGACTGAATGTCATAGAGCACCGGAAAGCCGATGCCGCCAATCACAATCAGAAAGCAAATTGTCGAATTGAGAAGAATGGCATCGCCATAACGAATCATTCCATCCGGAAAGAGAGCAAATCCCGCGTTGCAAAACGCTGAAACAGAGTGAAAAATTCCCATGTAGAGTGACGTTTGCAACGAGTACTCACCCATCCAGTGCACGGTCAGCAAGATGGTGCCTAATGCCTCCGCTGCCAGCGTGAAAATGATGATACTTTTGACGAGACTGAAAATATCTTCGCGAGGCGTGTGCGCAAAGAGGTCTTGCATGGCCATCCGGTGCCGTACGGACACGCTGCGGCCCAGCCATTGAAAAAGCGCGACGGAGATGGTCATGAGTCCAAGTCCGCCGATCTGGATGAGAAGCAGGATCACACACTGCCCGAACAGCGTGAAAATGCTCCCGGTGTCCACCACGGCAAGCCCGGTCACGCACACGGCGGACGTTGCGGTGAAGAGGGCGTCGATGAGGGATATCGGCTCGCCGTGCGTGGAGGCGGGGAGTTTCAGCAGAATTGTCCCGGCGATGATCACCAGCAGAAAACTCGCCAGCACAAGCGAAGCCGGGTGCATTTTCAGGATGCGAGACTGAAACGTCATGCCACAAGCCTCGGATTGAGGTAGTACTCGCAGGCCAGATGTCCCGCTGTTGCGCAGGTCGACTGCAACCGTGGACCTCCAAGCACCATCCTGTTCCGATACGCGCCGCAAAGCGCGAGCTCGAGATGGGAATCTATGTCGCTGTAATTGATATGAGGACAGATCTCACTCAGATGATGCTCCGGACGATCCTCCGGTCCCAAACAATGCAAGGCATCCCCAACGCAAAATGAATTGGCCGCACCTTCTCCGAGCAGCTGCACAAAATCAGCTCCCGCGCGCTTCAGTGCCTCGATCAAAAGACGATGACGCGCCGGCAAAAAAGCGACGATGGTCAGGCCGCAGGTGCTTTCGTTGCGCTTCAGGATGGAGATGAGCTCCACCAGGGCCGCGCGCCGGGCATTGCTCCCGCTCTTGAAAAGCAGCGCGACAAGCCTCACATCCCCCTCGGCAGCTCTCTCCAGACACCGGGCCGGAGTGAACACGCGCTCCTCTCCCGGACATTCTTCCCCGGCGTCGCCATCCTGGTCCAAAAGCAGGTATCGACTCGCCCGCCTTGGATCCGCGTCCGCTTTGCTTCTTGCTTCGTCAATCATGACACTAAGTTCTCCAACCCTACCGCAGGCAAGGTGAATGTGAAGGTGCTGCCCTGGCCGAGCGCCGATTCGACCCAGATTGTGCCGCCGTGGGCGCGGACGATCTCCTTGCAGATCGCAAGACCCAGCCCTGACCCGCCTGTTTCCTGCCCCTTCACCTGCACGAATTTATGAAAAATCCTGGTCTGATATTCTTCAGGGATGCCCGGCCCGTCATCCTTGACGGACAAATGAACATGAGGCCCCACCCGCTGCGCCCAAAGAACAACATGCCCGCCCCTGTCCACATAGCGCAACGCATTGGAAACCAGGTTGCTGAGGACCCAGGCGATCTTGTTCGCGTCCGCCCGCACAAGGGGCAGATCCCAATGCATTTGAGATGAGAACGTGACACTCTTGAGCTCCATCTGGCTTTTGAAGACCGTGTGCATGTGCTCGAAGAAGGTCGCCACCGGCACATTTTCAAACTCCATCTCGATCCGCCCGGCTTCGATCTTGGAGAGATCCAGCAGATCATTGACCAGGGATTTCATGCGATGCACTTCCTCATGCGCGGTGAGCAGCAGCTCGCGATCCTTTTCGGCAAGATTGTGGGCTGCATGTTCAAGCAGCAGGTCCACGCTCATGCCCAGGCTGGTCAGGGGGGTGCGCAATTCGTGGGAGGCCGCCATGACGAAATCGCTTTTGAGCTGCTCGACCTGTTTCAGGCGGGTGATATCCTTCAAAAGCAGCACGATGCCGGACAGGTCGCGCTCGATCCCGCGTATGACCGTGATGGAGAACAGATAATGGGCGGCGCGCTCCCCGTGCTGGAAACAGACGACCCTGCGTTCGTCGGGCATGACCGGTGGCCTGCCCGTCTCGACGGTGCCGCGAATCAAGTCGCACAGCCTTTGATCGGGAATTATGTCGGTGCAGCGCATGCCGGGATTCTCGACGGGTGGCATCTCGAAAATGCGCCACGCGGCCGGGTTGATTCCGGCGACCTTGAGGTCGAGGTCGAAGATGACCAGGCCGTCCTCAATGCTTTCGAGCACCGCTTCGCTCTTGTTTTTTTCAGCGATGACCTTCTCGATGTTCATGGCGTTGTAGCGCCCGACCTGAGTGGCCATCTGATTGAATTCGCTCGCGAGGTGGCTCAGTTCATCGGCCCCACCCACGGGCACCTGCACATCGTAATCACCCGCCGAGATATGGCGCGAGGCCACCATAAAACGGCGAATCGGCTGAACTATGCGTTCCGCGAGGATCATGCTGAAGACCAGGGCGACGGCCAGGGCCGATGCCGCGACGAGGGTCGTGGACCAGATGGCGTTGTGGGCGACTGTTTTCGCATCCACGCTGGCTTTGTACATCGTCTCTTCATTGATGTTGCGCAGGCTGATGCAGGCCTCGCGCACCTTCGTAAACACGGGAAAGATCCTGTGCTGGTAGTCTGCCTGGCCCTGGCCGGTTTGCCGGAGGGACTGCGGTCCGGTCACGCTGGCGGACACCTGTCGATAGACCCCGTAGTCGGCCTCGATCGAGCGCAGCAGGTCCGCTTCGCCGCTGATGGTGATGTTGTCCTTGGCGCGGGCCATCCACCCGAGAAAGTCCGCTTCGTTTTTACGGAAGAGGGCCGCCCCATGCTCCACCTCTCCCAAGAGGACCAGCAGGACGCCGCTGTCCTGCCGTTCCAGCGCATCGACCATGTTCTCCGCAGCGAGGATGCTCCTGTAGTTTTCACTGAGGATGGCATCTGTCGCCTTGCCGAGTGAGACCAGGTTGATCACGGCCAGGGCAACGACAAGCCCCATGAAGGCGAACGACAGCCCGTAACCGATCAGGATTTTCTTTTTCAGAGTCATGAACGTGAATCCTCCGCGCATTTTCCACGCGCAAATTCCCAAGCAAGTGCCGGGCCGTTTATATATACCAATATTTCAGATAATTATGAGTAAGAAAATCAAGAGGAGCTTGTAAACTGAAAGGTGAGAATGAATTTTACCTTGCAGAATGCAAGGTGCGAGACGGGGATGTGGTCAGATCCCGTAGGTTTTTCTGCGACGCCACAACGTTGCCTGATCGATGCCCAGGACGTCCGCGGCGTCCTGAAGTGAAGACGAGTTCGCCATGACTCTGCGGATATGGTGCTCCTCGATTGTCGCCAGGGAGACCATGTCGCCGATTTTCAAAGTGGCGACCGAGGGGATGATGCTGCCCGGCAGATCGGTTTTTTCGAGCGTGTCGCCGCTGCCGAGGATGACGGCGCGTTCGATGGCGTTGCGCAATTCGCGGACGTTTCCGGGCCAGGTGTATTGTGTGAGCGCGTGCCGCGCCTCATCCGTGAAACCGAGGATGGCTTTGCGGTTGACGCGACTGAAGTAGGCGAGAAAATCCATCGCGAGGGGCAGTATGTCTTCGGGTCGTTCCCGCAACGGGGGAACGGTCAAGCTGATCACGTTCAGCCGATAGAACAGATCTTCCCGGAAACGTCCCTCCGCGACCCTTTTTTCAAGCTCCACGTTGGTCGCGGCGATGATGCGCACGTCCGCCTTTCTGGAAACAGATTCTCCCAGTCGTTCGTATTCCTTGTCCTGAATGAAACGCAGCAGCTTTGCCTGCACGGACGGAGCCATGTCGCCGATCTCGTCCAGAAAGAGGGTGCCCCCCTCGCAGGCCGCGATGCGTCCGGGGTTGTCCCGCACCGCACCGGTGAAGGCGCCCTTTGCATGCCCGAAGAGTTCGCTTTCCAGAAGCTCGGACGGGATGGCCGGGCACGGCACCACCACCATCGGCTTCGAGGCCCTGGCGCTCCAGTTGTGTATTGCCCGGGCAAAGACGGTTTTGCCTGTCCCGCTTTCTCCCTGGAGCAGGACGATCGCCTCCGAAGGCGCCGCCTTTCTCGCAAGCTCCATGATCCGTTGCATGCCGACGTTGTTGCTCTGCAGCCTGTCTTCCGGCCCCAGGCGCTGCATGTTCTCCTTGAGGGCGACGATCTGAGTTTCCAGTTCGCGGACTTTGCCGATCCGGCCGGTGAGAAACTTGACCTGATCCGGCGTGAACGGCTTGGCCAGATAATCCGCCGCACCCCTGCGCATGGCATCGACGACGCTTTCGATCGACGCATGGGCCGTGATGACCACGACCTTGGTCCACGGCGAATCCGCGAGCAGGGCGGGAATCAGGTCCATCCCGTTCTCGTCGCCAAGCCTGAGATCGACGAAGGCCATATCAAAGATGTGCCGCCTGCTCTCCTCCATGGCGTCGGCAGGATTGCTCACGGCAATGACCGTATGCCCCTCCGCGGCCAGACAATACGAAAGGGTTTTGCGAATGTTGGTTTCGTCATCGACGATTAATATCTTCAAAGCATTCATGGATTGTTGCCACACTTACGGAGGGAAGGATTCTGCCCAGCAGAGATGTTGAACGATGCCCAGCATTATCTCAGAGGAGTTCGCTCGCCAAGATTTATATCGGTGCAAAATGCCCCATCCAACCCATCATTGCGGGTTCCGCGTTCGCTTTTGCAGCCGCAAGATGTGAACATTCGGGGTGGCGGCAAAGTCCAAAATGGAAACATGCTCCTGACGGCTCCGACTGTATCAGGAATGATCCGAAACTTCCTGTCTGACCCGCCAACGAATATCCGATCCGACCTCATGCCGGTTTTTCGAGCCCCGCCGCCGGATGCTTGATGCCACATCGAAAATCTTGATCCTACTTTGTTCAATATATTTAATATCTTGATTTGCCACCACTCCTCATTTCCCGCACAGAGAATAAAAATCTCGTGGAGGTGGCAATGACGCAGGTAGCATATCGGGAAATGTGGGAAAATCTGAATCTGGACATCGCGGCCCATGACGGGCTCCTGGGCGTGCTGGGCAAATTTTACGGCGACATCTACATGAGCCAGCAGGGACGGCTCAAAGGGATGGAATACCTCGATTTCGTCCTGTCCGAAGTGCACGGCCTGCGCATCAAGGAGTTGCAGGACGCCAAGGCCCAGGGGCGCAAGATCATCGGCACCTTCTGCGTCTTCGTGCCCGAGGAACTGGCCCTGGCCCTGGACGCCGTGCAGGTCGGCCTGTGCGCCGGAGCCGACGCGGGCAAGGAAGCGGCCGAGACCCTGGTGCCGCGCAACACCTGCGCGCTGATCAAGTCCTTCATCGGCTTCAAGCTGGCCCGGCTGTGCCCCTACACCGAGTCCTGCGACCTGATCGTCGGGGAAACCACATGCGACGGCAAGAAGAAGGCCTATGAGGCCTTTGCCGAACATGCGCCCATGTACGTCATGGAGGTGCCGCAGACCAAGTCCCCTGCCGCCCGCACCCTGTGGAAAGAGGAGATACTGCGCTACATGGCCAAGCTCGAGGACCTAACCGGCAGGAAGATCACGACTGAAAACCTCGCCAGGGCCATCAAAACCGTCAACGCCCGCCGCCGCGCCCTGCAGCGTCTGAACAGGCTGCGCGCCGCAGTGCCCGCGCCCATCTCCGGCCGCGACGTGCTGCTCATCAATCAGGTCAGCTTCTATGATGATCCGATCCGTTTCACTGCATCCATAAACACCCTATGCGACCAGCTCGAAGAGCGCATCAAGGCCGGTGAAGGCGTGGCCCCCAAGGATGCGCCCAGGCTCATGCTCTCGGGCTGTCCCATGGCCGTGCCGAACTGGAAGCTGCCCTACGTCATCGAGAGTTCCGGAGCGGTCATCGTCGGCGAGGAGTCGTGCATCGGCACCCGCAACACCCGCGACCTGGTGGACGAGTCCGCCCAGACCCTGGACGCGATGCTCGACGCCCTGGCCGACCGCTACATGCGCATCGACTGCGCCTGTTTCACACCCAACTCCGAACGTCTGGACAATATCGAGACCATGGCGAGCGACCTGAAAGTGGACGGAGTCATCCAGTACGCCCTCATGTTCTGCCAGCCCTACGCGCATGAAGGCATCAAGGTGGAAAAACGGCTGACGTCGGCAAACATCCCGAGCATGTCCCTGGAGACGGACTATTCCATGGAGGACGTGGAGCAACTCAAGACCCGCGTCGAAGCCTTTCTGGAAACCCTCTGATGATTCTGGGCATCGACATCGGCTCCCGCTCCATTGAAGTGGTGGCCTTGCAGCAGGGCAAGGTGGTGGAAAAGCGACAGGCACCCACCACCTTTCATCCCGTGGCGCAGGTGCGTGCCTTGCTGCAAGGATTGGACGCCCGTCTGGCCGTGGCCACGGGCTACGGCCGCAAACTGGTCCAGGACCTGGACTTGGGCTTCCCGGTGGAGGCCATCACCGAGATCAAGGCCCACGGCCTGGGCGCGGCCCGGCATTTCCCCGAGGCCCGCACCGTGCTGGACATCGGCGGCCAAGACACCAAGGCCATCTCCCTGCTGCCCGGCGGCCGCGTGGGCAAGTTCGAGATGAACGACCGCTGCGCGGCGGGCACCGGCAAGTTCCTGGAGTACACGGCCCAGATCTTCCAGATCCCCGTGCAGGACTTCGGCCTCTACGCCCTGGGCGGCGACGAACCGCCCATCATCAACTCCATGTGCACGGTCTTCGCCGAGACCGAGGCCACATCCCTCATGGCCCAAGGGGTGCGCCCCGAAAACATCGCCCTGGGCCTGCACCTGTCCATCGCCCGGCGCACGGCAAACATGCTGCAGCGCGTGGGGCTCAAGACCCCGCTGATCTTCGTCGGCGGCGTGGCCCACAACCCCTGCATGCGCCGCCTCGTGGCCGAACAGACGGGCACCGTCGAAGGCCAGACCCTGCTCATCCCCGAGGACCCGGACATGACCGGAGCTCTGGGCGCGGCCTTGTGGGGCGAGACCCTGAAATGAGACTGAGTCGAACTATCATTGGACATTGTAAATCCGTCAAAAATTTCGACAGAAATCCCATCGGCGCATCACACTCTTGGTTTTCACAATTGAATTTGAATACGCGCACAGTACTCGCATCGGGAATAGCATCGTCATGAAAGTCGAACACATTCTTGAACAGGGCTCCGGTGCCCGTAACGAAGACTATCTGATCATGGATCGCACTCTTTTCGGCGTGTTCGACGGCGCAACCAGCCTTACCGGAGCTTGCTTCGAAGGAGGCAAAAGCGGCGGCTGCATGGCTTCATCCATCGCGGGCCAGGTTTTCTTGCGCAATCACCACCCTCTCGCCAGACTGGGAGCCGAAGCAAATGACTCAATCCGAACCCAAATGGAACGTTACCGGATCGACCTTTCCCAGCGCTGCGGGCTGTGGAGCACAAGCGCCGCCGTAGTCAGACTCAAGGACGACGAAATCGAATGGTTCCAGACAGGGGATTCACAGGTTGTCTTCATAGACAGGGACGGCGGCCACAAGATCGCGGCCAGACGCGAGGATCACGACTTCCCCACATTGAACATGATCAGGGAAAAGGGACGCTTCCACCCCGAAGTGCAGAAGCTCATAATGACGATACGGCAGGGAATGAACCGGAATTACGGAGTACTCAATGGAGAACCTGAAGCTGAAGATTTTTTCCGGACAGGCGTTGAGCCGTGCACGAATATAAAGACCGTGCTGCTGTTCACCGACGGGCTGGATGTCCCGTGCCCGGCCCCCAAAAAATACAAGGACTTTTCATGCCTTGTCGACATGGCCTACGAACTGGGGCTCGACGGTCTACGCCATCATGTGCGCAGTCAGGAGGCGGCCGACCCCGACATGAAACGTTACCCGCGCTTCAAAAAACACGACGACATCGCAGCCATCGCCATACATTTCTAACACTTACCTGCCTTCCAGAGCCTGTCTGCAAACAACCGTGCGGGAGGGCGTAAACGAAACCTTGAAACACGTTCCAGTCTCCTGATCGCTCGTCGAGGAAATATTCCAGCCATTGTGCTCGCAAATGCGCTTCACCAACGACAGTCCGAGCCCCAAACCCTCACCCCTTGCCGCTGACCCGCGCACGAAAGGCTGGAAAATGCGTTCCTGTTCATGGGCAGGAATCCCCATGCCCGTGTCCTCGATGCGAAATCCATCATGTTCCAGGACGAGACGCACCGTGCCCTGGGCCGTATAGTGCAACGCGTTCCGCAGCAGATTTGCCATTACCGTGCGCAGGAAGGTCGGGTTGTGACCTGCCTTGTCCGTCCCCTCGTCGATGAGTTCAAAATCAAGTCCCTTGGCGTGGATCGCCGCTTCCCAGAGCTCCGCTTGTTCCCGTGCGACATCCGCCAAAGTGACCGTTTCCGCCTCCGTGCCATCGACCGGGCCTGATCGGGCGAGCATGAGAAATGTCCGGACCAGGTCGTTCATGTCCCGTGCAGCCCGAGCGATGCGTTTAATCTGCTCGCGTTGACCATCATGCAGCTGGTTTTCGAGCAGCAGCTCGCACGATGTCGAAATGACCATCAGCGGCGTACGCAGTTCATGACTGACGTCGCTGGTGAAAAGGCGCTCGCGTTCGATGGACCGCCGGAGTTGCCCGAGGGTGCTGTCGAAGGCGGCCGCCAAGTGCCCGATCTCGTCATCCGCATAGTCCAGGGCCAGAGGGGCCGTGCGGGTGGCAAGCTGGTCGCGGTGCCGGACTTGTCCGGCGAGCCGGGCGACCGGCTCCATGACCTGTCTGGCCATGATCGCGCCCAGCCCCCAGGCGCAGACGATGGATAACAGAAAGCCCGCCAGAACTACCGAGAAGAGAATCTCCTCCCGGTCCTCGAATTCCTGCTGCTCCTGCAGGAGCACGTATCGAACCCCGTTTATCTCTGTCAGATAGACGTAGGCAGCTTCGTTCTCATCCTCGATCTCCGTGAGTCCCTCGGGAAATTCCGCGAAACGTTCCGGGATCGGGTGCACGGCTGAGTTCGATGCGAAGAAACGGGTTCGGGCGTCGAGCCGTGGAGCCCTGCCCGCCTTGATATCCTCATGGAGCACCATGCTCAGTTTGCCGTGCAGCTCCTTTGTGATGAGCTGGTCTTCGACAAAATGGACGACACCTACAATCCCGAGGGAAAAAGAGCCGCTGACGAGCACCGTCATGAGCACGAAGGCGGTGACTATGCGCTGGGAGAAGGGGAGCCTAGAGGTCATCGGTATTCTCCACCAGACGGTATCCGATGCCGTGCACCGTGTGCAGCAGCGGCGAGTTGAAGGACTTGTCCACGACCTGGCGCAACTGATGAATATGGCTGCGCAGGCTGTCGCTATCAGGGCAGTTGTCTCCCCAGAGTTCCCGCTCCAGTTCCTCGCGACGGACCACGGCGGGGCTTTTTTTCATCAGAATCTCCAGGAGCCTCAGCCCGAAGGGATGCGGCCTGAGCGTCCGCCCCGCGCGTCGCACCTGGAGGGTCTCCACGTCGAAGGCGAGGTCGCCGACCCGCAGCTCATGGACCCTGCTCCCCTTGGCCCGGCGCAGCACGGCCTGGATGCGCGCGTGGAGTTCGGACAGGGCGAACGGCTTGACGAGATAGTCGTCGGCGCCGGTGTTGAACCCCTGGATGCGATCGTCCAGCGTGTCGCGGGCAGTGAGCATGATGACCGGAATATCGAGCCTGGCGTCCTCGCGCAGCCTCTTGCAGATCTGGTAGCCGTCGATGCCGGGCAGCATAACGTCCAGCACGATCAGGTCGTAGGTGTGGGTGACGGCCAGGTGCAAACCTCCGAGTCCATCCTGCGCGCAATCGACAGTGTAACCCTTGAGCTGGAGATAATCGAGCACGTTGGCGAGGATGTCGGGATTGTCTTCAACGATCAGGATGCGCATGCGGCGAGCCTTGTTTTGGGGGTTTCACGAATTTTTCACGCCAAAGCGACAATCGATTCACGTCCTGGCGGGTAGAGAGGGGACCGACAACATGGAGGAATGCACATGTCCCTTTCACGATATGCTCAGGTGCGCTGTTTGGCCATCATCTTGGGCACCTGGTTGATCATTTTTTTTCTGACCCGCCTCGTCTTGCTGGCAAGTCACTTTGGTGATGTCAATACGACATTTTTTGGTGTTTTGGGCATCTTCGGTCTTGGACTGGTCCACGACCTGAGTTTCCTCAGCTATGCGGCGCTGCCCGTGGCTTTGTATCTTGCGCTGTGTCCCGCAACAGTCTGGCAACGCCGATGGCATCAAGGCCTGTTGCGCAGCCTGATCGGGTTCAGCCTCTTCGTCATGCTCTTCACGGCCGTTTCGGAATGGATGTTCTGGGACGAGTTTGGGGTGCGCTTCAACTTCATCGCCGTCGATTATCTTGTTTATTCCAACGAAGTCATCAACAATATATTGGAATCGTATCCCGTCTATCCCCTTTTGGCGATGCTGGTCGTGATCTCGGCGGTCGGGATTGTCGTGTCGGTCAAGGTGATCGATCAGGCTCTCGGGGCACCCCTCTTGTCGCGGCGCGGACGCGGGCTTCTGTTCGCGGCGGTCGCCGGAACGTGCCTGCTCGTGACCGTCGCCGTGGGGCAGGACTTCCCCGCTGGTGGCGGAAACACCTTGCGGCGCGAACTTGCGGGCAATGGGCCTTTCCAGTTTTTCGCGGCGTTCCGCAATAACGAACTCGACTACTATCAACTCTACGCCACATTGCCCGACGAGGATCTCGGCGGTTTGCTCCGCCAGGAAGTGGCCGAACCCAATGCCCGCTTCATGAGTGCGGACCCCTTAGATATCCGCCGCGACATCGACAACCCGGGGGAGTTCAGGCGGCTCAACGTCATTCTGGTCACAGTCGAGAGCTTGAGCGCGAAATACCTCGGGTATTTCGGTGATTCTCGCAACTTGACACCGAATCTGGAACGGTTGCGCCAGGAGAGCCTGTTTTTCAGCAATTTCTACGCAACCGGCACGCGCACGGACCGAGGCCTGGAGGCCATCACCCTGTCCATGCCTCCGACCCCGGGACGATCCATCGTCAAGCGCCTCGGCCGGGAAACCGGGTACGCCAGTCTGGGCAGGCAACTGGAGGCGCGGGGCTACGACAGCGTTTTCCTGTATGGCGGGCGTGGTTATTTTGACAACATGAACGCGTTCTTCGGCGGCAACGGATACCGTATCATGGATCAGAGCAGCGTCCCCGAGGAAGAGATAACCTTCAAGAACGCCTGGGGCATGTGCGACGAGGACCTGTACAGCCAAGCGCTGCGACAGGCGGACATCGACCACGCCGCGGGCAAGCCGTTTTTCTTCCAGCTCATGACCACGTCGAACCATCGTCCCTACACCTATCCCGAAGGCCGCATCGACATTCCTTCGGGATATGGCCGGGAAGGCGCCGTCAAATACACGGACTACGCCATCGGAGAATTCATGGAACAGGCGCGGCGAAGACCCTGGTTTGAAAAAACGGTTTTCGTTTTTGTCGCCGACCATACGGCGGGGAGCGCAGGCAAGGAAGACCTGCCGGTTGCCAAGTATCATATTCCCTTGTTCATCTTCTCGCCCAAATTACTCAAAGCGCAGGAGGTTTCGGTGCTCGCCAGCCAGATCGACCTGGCCCCGACCCTGCTTGGCCTCTTGAATCTCGATTACACATCGACCTTTTTTGGACGCAACGTATTGCGCGACGATGTTGCTTCAGGACGGGCGCTGATCGGAAACTACCAGCATCTTGGTCTGTTTGATGGGCAAAACCTTGCGATTTTGAGCCCTCGTCAGGGCATGCGACGCCATGACGACGCGCTGGGGCTGAGCGACGAATCCGGCGACAATGTCGCCGATCCGCTGATGCGGCGTGACATTGCTTATTACCAGGGCGCCAGCCACGCATTCAAGGCTGGTCTTCTCCGTTGGCCGAACGAGATTTTGAAAGAGATGAGTGAAAAAAAATCAAACCTGCCTCACTCCGTTCCATTTTCAGCCCGAACCCATCCGGAGAGTTGACGTCTGCACCCTGTCTTCGTTCGACTGCCTTGCTGGGCGGCTTACTTGGCCTGCTGATTCTGCTTTATACTGGGATATTCGCCCATCGCGCGTTGCTGGGTGTGGACATCATGGAGGCCCGCAACCTCATCACGGCCCGGGAAATGATCGAGACGGGATACTGGTTCCTGCCCACGCTGCACGGGGAGTCGCGCCTGGCCAAACCGCCGTTGCCGACATGGCTCACTGCCGCGGCCATACGGACCTATCCGTGAACCGCATCCCCTCGGCCTTGGCCAGCTTGCTAAGGAAGCTGGCCGTGGGGACTGGGTTGCTTCTCGGTTTGTCGGGCTTGAGCAAGGGACCTGTCAGCTATTACGCGCTGCTGCTCCCTTTTGCCATCTCGCTGCTGGCTACCGGTGGAAGGGTGGGTATCCGCTCCCATGCTCGGGATCTGGGTCTGGCTCTGGGAATCGGCGTGGTGGTGTCTTCGGTGTGGTCCCGGGTTGCGTGGATGGCGATGCCACACGATTTTTCACGCATGCTCGTCACAGAGCAGGGCGCCTGGTTGCCCCCGTTGGCGAACTGGCAGCTTTTGACGGAAGTGGCGCACGAGGAGAAATGATTGGGACGGATTCAGAAAGGTATTGAGCGGTGCAGGAATTGAAAGACCGTGCGACTGTTCACCGAAGGGCTGGATGTCCCCTTCCCGACCCACCAAAAATACAAGGACTCATACCTTGTGGACAGGGCCTGCGAACAGGGGCTCAACATGCTGCGCGATCCACGGTCAGGAGGCGGCCGATCATGACATGAAACGCTGCCCGCGTTTCAAGAAACTCGACGATATTGCAGCCATCACCATACATTTCTAGAACTTACCTGTCTTCCAGAGCCTGCCTGTACACGCCTTCGATCCTGGAGAAGATTCCCTCCCAGGTAAATGGCCCCGTGATTTTCCGGACATAGTCCTGATCCAGTTCAATTCCGTTCAGCACATCGGCGATGCTCGCCTCAAGCGCCTCGGCCAGTCGTTGTTCCAACAGTGATTCGTCGGACGTGTACGGCCTGTCCACTGTTTCCAGAGCGGGCAACTCCACCATGCGTACCATGCTCGGATGGGGCAGCGCGAAAAGCTCCCTGGCGCCCGGCAGGTCCGTGGTGACAATGCGGCAACCACAAGCCATGGCCTCCAGCAAAACCAGAGGAAGGCCCTCGAAAAAAGACGGGAGCACAAAGATGGCGGAGCGCCGCATCAGACCGCCCAGCTTCTCGTGGGAGAGGACGCCATGGACAGTAACCCGTTCGCCATGGCTGGCGGCCAGATTCAGGCACAAGTCCCTTTCCGGACCGCTGCCTGCGCCCACGAGATGGAGATGCCAGGGAACCTTTATCCTTTTGAGGCTTCTCAGCAGCCAGGGCACGCCCTTGGAGGAATCGAGCTTGCCTGCGTAAAGGATCTGCACGGCCCCGGCATCATCCGCCCCCTCCCCGGCATAGAAGCACAATTCGTTGAAGCCACCACTGATGACGTCCACCTTGCCGGGGTCAATGCCCAGCAATTCGACGATCCCCGCCTTCTGCTGCCCGAAAAGGGCGATGACCCGGTCGATATTGCGCAAAGAACCTTTCATTGAATCGCCCAGTTCCGGGCACAGGCGATGCTGCCGCAGGCACGAGCCATGACAGGTGGTTACCAGAGGCAAGTGGGGAGCAACCTCACGGGCCGCCGCCGTGGCCATCCACAGATGGTTGGTGTGGATGACGTCGGGCGCGAAATCGGCCACGGCGGAGCCGATGATCCTGGTGAAGACAGTCTTGTACTCGATGATCTGCAGTCTGGTCAGGGCGGAGCAGACCGAGCTGGGATAGGGCATGACGTCGCTCATGCCCATGACGGGAAATCCGAGGTCATGGCCGTCGAAGCGGACCAGGCGGCAATGCTCGTGCCGCATCAACGATTCCGGCAGTTCAAAGTCAGCGGCAGCGCCCGCGACAAGAAACGACTCATGCCCGTTGATCCGACCTTGCCGGATCATCTCCTGGACGTATTTGCCGCTGCCCGTATAGTCCGGCATCTGACTGAGAATATGAAGAATTCGCATGCTTTGCATTGTAGCACGATACTTTCTGGATATCCATGCATGAGAACGGGACCCTCTAGGGTTCGGAGCGGAGCGAGACAATTATGACTCAAAAATGAAAGAGCTAGCGGACATGCTGCCGTTCAAGGCAGGATTGGGCCTGGGCAGTCTAGCCGCTGGTCCCGAACCTGTATTCAAGCCGGCGCGAAAGCAGGGTGAAGCAGTAGGTGAGCACGAAATAGATGACCGCCACGGCCAGATAAATTTCAAATGCGCGGAAGGTGCGCGTGTAGACCAGTTGTCCGATGCGGGTCAGTTCGGTGATGGCCAGGACGGAGATCAGGGAAGAATCCTTGAGCATGGCTGAAAAGCTGTTCACCAGCGGAGGCATGGCCGTGCGCAATGCCTGGGGCAGGAGCACATAACCAAGCGTCTGCAATTCCGTCAGACCCAGAGACAGGGCGGCCTCTTCCTGACCCTTGTGTACGCCGGACAGGGCGCCGCGCACGATCTCGGAAATATACGCCCCACCGTTCAGGCCCAGACCCAGATAGGCGGCGGTCAGGCTGCTCATGTTGATGCCGACAGTGGGCAATCCGTAATACAGGAAAAATAGCTGGATCAGCAGCGGCGTGCCGCGCATGAACTCGACATAGGGGCCGAGTGCCTTGCGCCAAAAAGACGACCTGGAGCGGGCGGTGCCAACGACACCGCCCACCACCAACGCGACGACAAATGAAATGCAGGTGATTTTCAGACTGATCCAGGCCCCGGCCAAAAGATCCCTGTAGGTCAAAACGAGGATTTCAAAACGAAAATCGTCCATCAGTTCTCATCAAGCTTGAGCCAGGTCGCGTGCGCCTTGTCATAGGCGCCATTCTTTCGGATCTCGGCCAGGGCCTCGTTGATCTTGGCCGTCAGAGCGTCGGCTCCCTTGCGCATGACCACGACGGTTTCCGCCTCGGCCAGGGGAGCGCCCACAACCTTGTAGGAGGGATCTTGCTTGATCTGATTCACGGCATAGGCATACCCTACGACCAATGCATCGATGCGGCCGTTTTTCAGATCCAGAAAAGCCTCGGGATTGTAGTTGTAACGCTTCACTTCCTTAAAGCCGGTCATGGCATCCACGACCTGTTCACTTCCGGATCCCAACTGCACGCCCACCGTCTTGCCCTGCAGATCGCCGGCAGCCTTGATGTCCTGATTTTTAGCGTCCACAACCATGACGTCGGCCAGCTTGTAGTATACGTCACTGAAATTGACGTTCTGCCCCCTTGTTTCGGACTTGGACATGCAGGTCACCAGCATGTCAAAATCTCCCTTGTTCAGTCCGCCCAGAAGCCCCTGCCATTCGGCATCCACGAACTTGACCTTCACACCCAGAACTTCGGCCATGGCCTTGGTCATGTCCACGTCAAACCCTTCGAATTCGCCCGTTTTTTCGTTCTTGGACTCGAAAGGGGGGTAATGGGCGGCAAAGCCCACGATCACTTCCCCACGCGACTGCACCGTGGACCAGGAATCATCAGCAACTGCAATACTTGTCAGGGCAAAAAAACAAAGACAGGCCAGCAGAATCCGTTTCATCACTTCACTCCATGTTACGATGTTTTGAGGTTGTCCGGGGCTTCTTCATCCACAGCCAGAAGGGGTATGGAAATGTTTCGTTCTTCAAGCATGGCCAGCACTTCCCGCATGAAAATTCCACGGGAGGACACGCTCGAAAGCATGCCTACCTGGCCAGACACGTCCGTGCTTTCCGAACTGATTTCTCCTCCACGGTACCCGGTGCATGTCCTGAACATTCCACAGTTAGGGCTGCCGTCCACGCCGATGAGTCCCACCAAAGCGCAACCATCGCGGTAAAGCGCAACGAGTTGATCCATGCACGGTTCGAGAATCCGTCTGCAATGGCGATGGAAGGCTGGGCAATCATACTGTTCACTGGTCATGCCCCAACGCGAAAGCCCGAGAAACGAGGTTTCTGGACATGGCAACTGGAAAAGGCCGACCCCTACGGAGGCAAAACGCGTCCATATCTGGGTCAGCGCGCCGGGATAGGTGGCTAATGGATGCACTTTGACATTGGAGTTGAGCAGGCAATGACAAAGGACGACAATTTTTCGGGAACGATTCATGAGGGGCACTCTCCGTAAACTTTACGGAGAATGCTTTAACAGACGGGAGATTTTATAGCCAATTGGATAAACGGATTGATGGTGCGGCGGACCATTGCTGATCCTGATCGTCCTGACAGAAAAATAATCTTATCTTACCGAACGCCATGCGCCTGCGCTGTGGTCAATCAGAGCGTATTTCCCCAAAGAGCACCGATGCGCATTTTCAGCAGATCGGCCCACTCGTTCATGGCTTCTTCGCTCTGCCCCGCTTTGGTGTAACTGGCAGCGCTGTATTTCTTGCCGGCTTTCGTGTCCGCAAACATGCCCAGTTTTTTTCCGGATACCGAATCGACAAACAGCATTTCAACAGAACATTCGCCAACACCTACGGCCTGTCCGGTGGTCAACTGTTTGCCTGCGGAGATCAAAATGCCCACGGGAACCACAGAAGTCAGCGCATTGGAGACCGGACTGCCGGCTTCGACACCGGTCACCGCCGCCCGAAGGCTGACCACACCGGGACCGGGTTTTTCAGCGAGTTTCAAGGTCACGCCATCCGGCACTTGGGTCAGCACGTCATGGAGGTAAACGGCAAGCGTATCCAGGTCGGCCCGATCAAGTCCCGACTCCCTGACCATTTTCTCGGCGTTCCAAAGCGTCACCGGCTCCACAAAAAGGGCCATATAGTCCGTGGATTTGAAATCCGGACTGCGCCATCCAAGGCTGTTATCAAGCTCCGGCTTTACCTCCAGCAGGGCATAATCCTCGCCCAGAAAATGATCTTCCGGGGCGACGCTGCCCATGGGCGCATTCTTGCCCGCGCACGCGCATACCATGAGCATCAACATCAAAACAACGACACGTTTCATCAGAACTCCTTTTTTTTCCGCACCAAGCGCATGTGACCATGCAGAAATATGGCGAGACTTCGGCAAGGCAGGTGCGCCTATTGCCTCATTCGTTTGATCTCGCGCGCGATCTCTTGTGCCAGATGCGCAACGTTTCGTTGCTGGGCCACAACCCATTCGCCATATTCCGGTCCGCCCGAGGCCTCGCGCAATTCGCTCCGCCGGATGATTGGCGCCCCCTTTCCGGCCCTGTCCACAAGGGACCAGCGGACACTCAAGGTTGCTTCGCCGCCGGGGTTTCCGCCCATGTGGAGCACATCGATGAAAACCTGATACGCTGGCGTAAAATTCTGATCCCAGGGAAAAACGAACACTTCTTCCGTTCCGAGTTCCCGGGACAGATGTTCCGCCAAGGTCCTTCCGAGATCCCTGTCCACATCCCCGCTCCAGCGATGGAACTCGGACAGGCGGAAACTCCCGTTTTCTCCACCGGTGGCGATGCGCGTCTGCTTGAGAATATCCGGAATGGACACGGGACCGACGCTCACGGAGAGGCCGTCTTGAACAGGGGATGCGCCTGAAATCTGACTCGCCGGTGCATAGAGGCTGTAGTAGCTGGTTGGCGTCTTCGTACCGGCGCAACCTGCCAGCAGCGTCACGCACGCAAGGCCAAGCAGTGCCGCAAGGCGGAAACGGCTATTTACTGTCATCTTTGTTCTCCTCTTTGCCAAACACGAGCGATTCGGGTTGGCGATCGATGGCGTTGGTCAGTTCGCGCAGAGCTCTCAAGGTCATGGTCAATTCCTCAAGAGATTTTTTGGCATTGTAGTTGAGCGGAGAATCCTTGCCGATAAGCCCCTGCATTTCTTCCAGGGTTTTCTGGAGTGCGAGCAGGTTCGTCTGCAAGAGCGGAGTCGTTTCGCCATTGAAGCGGCGGACCGCTCCCCCGGCGTCTTTGATCGTGGCGGAGGTCTCCTTGATCGCGACGGTCGCCTCCTTGAGCAGCAGATCAAGATCAGTCCCGATTTGCTGGAAAGGCACTTTTTCCAGACCGCGGGTGATCTTCGCGACGCTCTCCTGAATCTGGTCAAGGGAGCCGGGAATGCTCGGGATGACCGGATAGCCATTCTCTTTTCTCACCAGAATCTTGGGCTCCTGGGGATAAAACCCCAAATCGACCAGAAGCTGGCCGGTCAACAGATTGGCGGTTTTGAGCTGCGCCCTCATGTTGCGCGCCTCCACAAACCATTTGAGCACGGGCTCCCCTTCCGTCGATTCCGGATTCGGGATGGCTTTGAGCATGTTGGAAATCCGTTCCGGCTCGATGGCCACTACAACCGGCACCCGCAAGTCCTTGCGCGCTGTGTCGTAGATCAGATCAATCTTGATGACCTCACCGATCTTGATGCCGTAAACTTCAACCGGCGCCCCAACGTTGAGGCCCCGGACCGATTGATCAAAATAGATCAGCCAGTTTCTGCGCAAGGCATAGGGATGCTCGGTGATGCTTTCATGGTCCGCATAAAGCTCGAAAACAAAGTTCTCATCGGCTTGCCTGCCAGGCTCCACCCCTTCCGGAACATCGAAAGCGAGGCCGCCCGACACGATCGAAGTCAGCGATTCGGTGTCGATCTTGAGGCCCTTCGCGGTGAGGGATACGTCAAACCCGCTGGCGTTCCAGAACCGGGTGTTCTCCGTGATCTTGGCGTGATGCGGAGCTTCAATGAAAACCTGAACATCGACGAAATGTCCATCGGTGCTGAAGCCGTAGCTGACCACCTGCCCGACCTGAATCTGGCGGTAGTAGACCGGCATGCCTATGCTCAGCGACCCTCGCTTTAGAGAGCGCAACCAGAAATGGCGTCCGGGCAGATCGGTGGTCACCACGGGAGGTACGTCGAGACCGGTGAACTTTTTGGTATACTGCCCACCAAGACCCGGATCAACGCCAATGAAGGCGCCCGAGAGCAGGGTATCGAGCCCGGAGGCGGTGCCGCCGCGAATCTGCGCCCGTGTCACCCAGAAGCGGGTCTTGTCGTTCAGGAATCGTTCGAAGTCCTTGGACAGCTCCGCGGTCGCCACGACGTGCTTGAGGTCGTCACCAAGCCGTATGCTTTCGACCTGGCCGACCACCACGTCCTTGTACTTGATCTTGGTCTTGCCGGCTTCCAGCCCCTCCGCCGTGGTGAAGGTGATGCTGATCACGGGCCCCCTCTCGCTGATCGCCTTGAAGGCCAGCCAGCCACCTATGAGCAGCGCGACGACAGGGACGATCCACACGAGCGAGACGCCCCGCCCTGTTCTCGTTTTCGCCGAGGCCGCACGCTCTTCGACCCTGGAACTCTCGGTCATGAATCCTCCTCAATGACATCCCAAATGATGCGGGGATCAAAACTCTCCGCGGCGAACATGGTCAGCACCACCACGGATGCGAAATACACGGCGGCCGGTCCGGCCTCGATGCTGGCGACAGCGCCGAGTTTGACCAGCGCCACCAGGATGGTCACCACGTAAACATCAACCATTGACCAGCGCCCGACCAGCTCGGTCATCCGGTACAGGACGGTGCGATCCTTAGGACGCCAACGCGAGCGCAGCTGCACGCTCACAAGCAGGAACACCAGAATGAACAGCTTGGCGATGGGGACAAAAATGCTGGCTATGAAAATGACGGCCGCGATCTCCCACGACCCGCTGTGCACGAAATAGATCACCCCGCTCATGATGGTGTCGGGCTGTGTGAAACCGAGCGACGTGGTGACGGTCATCGGCAGGAGATTGGCCGGAATATACATGATGGCCGCCGCCAGGAGCAAGGCCCAGGCTCTGGCCAGACTGTTCGGCTTGCGAGCGTGCAGGCTTGACCCGCAGCGCGGGCAATGAGGGTGAGACGCGGCAACGGAACCGGGTTCCACTAGAAGATGGCAGTCATGACAGCTGAGCAGGCCAAGCTGCCGGGCGGTGGTTGGTTTGGCGCTCATCCGCGAGGATCCAGGCGCTCCCAGAGCAGAGGCGGATCGAGACTGGACAGGGTGGCGGCCATGGCAAAAATGAGCAGCCCAAAAGCCATCACGGCGGCCCCGGGAATGATGGTCGCCATCTTGGCGAGTTTGACCAGGGCCACCAGAACCCCCACAAGAAAAACCTCCATCATGGCCCAGGCACTCAGGCGGCGGATCGTGCGGAACACCAGTATGGCGCCCGGAGCGCGCCAATTGAACCTGATCGGGATGAGCACATAGAGAAATCCGAAAAGCTGAGACAGCGGGATCACCACGCAGGTGAACAGGACCAGGGTTGCCAGTCCATAGAGATGCTGCTTCCAGAGTTCGCCGATGCCGGTCAAAAGCGTGGTCTCCTGCACAAACCCGCCGCTTTTCATGGCCAGGAAAGGAAATGTGAGCGCGATAAAAAAAAGGATCAAGCCGGAGAAGGTGAACGCCAGCGAGCGATCGATGCTGTCTTCCTTGTACCGTTGCAAAACGGCCCCGCAACGAGGGCATAACGATGTAACGCCTTTTTCTTCGGAAGGACGGATCAGGAGGTCACAGTCATGGCAGGCAAATGTTCGCATCATTGGTCCGGCGATATGGGGAAACAAGCCGGCGATCCGGCTCTGAATTAAAGACTGTCCGACATGCCAAAACTTCTTCCGCGTGCCCGATATCGTATCACAAAAAATGTCGATTATCGGGAGGTTTCTTGCCATTTTAGCCCAAAATATGCCAGCGTTCTTTTAACGCAATTATAGTCGATCCACAACGGGAACATGCCCAGGCCAGCCTGACCTGCCGGGAAGACGATTGACATATCCCCCGTCCCATGCTCAAGGTTCCGGTCCCGGACGCAATGTTTCCGCCGGGTTGCCTTCTGGAGCGCGTCGTTTTGCATGTCAAAGACAATTATTTGTTTTTAATCGTCTTTTTCCAGCATTCGCGCCCATTGAAGCCAAATCGCGATGACCCAAGGCTCCGGCCACACATGGCCTGAGCCTTTTTCGTTGTGCCTCTGCATTGACATCGCGAAGACGGGTTACTAGATTTGCGACTTTCCTTGTCGCCGGAAGATGACCCTTGCACGGAGTTTCATGCATCCCTCGACCCTGATCAACCATATCGAGTCCGCGGCTCCGCTGCATCTGGCTGCGCCCTGGGACAAATGCGGCGTACAGGTGGCCTCCGCCGCTTCCGAGATCCGGACCCTTTGCATGGCGCTGGACCCCAGCGTGGAGACAGTGCGCCGGGCGGTTGATCAGAAGGCGGACTTCCTGCTCTGCCACCATCCCCTGACCCTCTCGCCCAAGCTGCCAAGCCGCCTGGATGACTTTCATCGGGTCCTGAGCCTGAGCCTTGGGCATGGCATGTGGATGTACAGTGCGCACACTTCCCTGGATGCCAACCCGGAGGGGCCGGTCAATTGGCTGGGACGCGCCCTGGAATTGCAGGACATGCGCATCCTCGAAGTGACCCGGCGTGAGACCCCGACTCTTTTTCGCCTCCATGATCCAGGGATCCGGAACAGAGTTCAGAATTTCGCAGGGGCCATCACGCATCAGGATGCGACGGTTGCGGAATACCTTCTTTGGCCGGATGACGCCGCCGCATTCCGGTCCAAACTGGGAGCAGACGCAAGCTGGCAGGAGCTTGCCCTCGCCGCTCCGGGACGGGAATACGGGTTCGGCTGCATCGGAAACCTGGCCCAGCCCTTGAACTGGCCGGAACTCTCGGCGAGGTTGAGCACGCTTGTCGGCACCCCGCAACGGTTGGTTGGCCCAATGCCTGACGCCATAAAAACCGTCGCCTATTGCCCCGGATCGGGAGCGGACCTGGGTCCGGCCGCCTTTGCACGGGGCGCGGACATCTATCTGACCGGCGATCTCAAGTACCATCAGGCCCAAGCCGTGCAGGACCTGGGTTTGACCCTGGATGTCGGACATTTTTGCCTTGAAGAAACCATGATGCGCATCTGGAGCGAAAGCCTGACCCAGGAACTTTCCCCTGCGGGAGTTCGGGTCGTTTTTCTTCCGGGCCGCGATCCCTTTGCCTGATGTCTTCCCGGGAAGAAGCCCGGAAAATTGATACGCTTTTGAGGAGGACGCTACCTTGAGTATTTATATTGAGCAGATTGAGCAGCTTGTCGTGCTGCAGAAAGTGGATTCCGAGATGATCACCCTGGAGCGCGTCCTGGAGGATGCTCCCAAGCAGCTGCGGAGCCTGCAGGAAAAGCAGGCTTATCTAAAGCAGCAGCAGGGCGTGATCCAGGAAAAGGTCGATGTTCTGCTGGAACAGAAGGGTCGGATCGAAAGCGAAATCGAAAACGACACCCAGAAGGTCAAGAAGAGCAAGAACAAGCTCATGATGGTGGAGAACACCAAGGAATATCACGCCATGATGCGTGAGATGGACAACATGGAGAAGCAGAACCGCACGCGCGAGGAAGAACGCGCGAATCTTGTCGCGGATCTCTCCGATCTCGAGGGCCGCAAGGAAACCTTGCAGAAAGACATCGACGCCCTTGGGGAAACCATCGCCGCGCAGCAGTCCACTCTTGATCAGGAACTGGCCGAGAAGCGCACCCGCCTTGAAGTGCTGGACAAGGAAAAGAAGAAGGCTTCCGAGGCCGTGCCCGCGCCCATCCTGACCCGCTACAACTTCATCCGCTCCCGCATCCCGAACCCGGTCATCGTGCCGGTCAGTGAAGGCGTGTGCAAGGGATGCAATATCGTCATCCCGCCCCAGGCTTTCATCGATCTGCAGAAGGGCGAGCAGATTCTAAGCTGCCCCAATTGCCTGCGCATCATTTTCTGGGAACGTCATTTCGCAGAGACTGATTGATTTTTTTGCGGAGCCGGACAGGCTGTCGCTGCTGGCCGCAAGGCCGGGAGAGGAAAGTCCGGACACCACAGGGCAGGATGCTGGATAACGTCCAGCGGGAGTGATCCCGGGATAGTGCCACAGAAACAAACCGCCCCGGCTTCGTGCCAGGGTAAGGGTGCAAAGGTGGGGTAAGAGCCCACCAGTTGTCGCGGTGACGCGGCAAGCTCGGTAAACCCCATCCGGTGCAAGACCAAATAGGAAGGTGGCCGGCCCGGTCACGACCCTTCGGGTAGGTTGCTTGAGGCGGCGGGTAACTGCCGCCCTAGAGGAATGACAGCCGCCCGGCAACGGGCACAGAATCCGGCTTATCGTCCGGCTCCGTATTTTTGATAATGACACATTCACTTTGGACCATACTCCTGGCCGCCGGCCAGGGCTCGCGCCTGGCCCTGGAAACGGGCGGCACGCGCAAACAGTTTCTGCACCTTGAGGGACACCCTCTCTATTGGCGCAGCGTCTTGACCATGTCCGCGATTCCAAACCTTGCGGGCATGGTCATTGTTTTTCCTCCGCAGGAGCTGCACGAGCGCGCTCGCGAGCTCGAAACCCTCAAACATCAATTCGACCTCGGAGTCCGCATCCTGGCCGTGGGCGGCGGAGACCGACGCCAGGATTCCGTGCGTCTGGGCCTATCAGCCCTGCCGCGGGACTGCGAACGGGTGCTGGTCCATGACAGCGCGCGACCTTTTTTTTCGGCGCAGCTCGTGCAAAGCCTGCTTGCAGCACTCACAAGCGAGATCGGCGGGGTCATCCCGGCCATCCCCGTCACTGACACGGTCAAGCAGATTAAAAACGATCTGGTCCTGTGCACCCCGAAGCGCGACACCTTGCGCGCGGCGCAGACCCCGCAACTTTTTTCCGCCGACTTACTGCGCCGGGTCCATGAGCAGGCCCTGCAAGAAAACTGGGCGGTAACGGACGACGCCGGCATGATCGAAATGGCGGGCCAGCCCGTGCGCATCGTGCCCGGTGAAAGCGCCAACATCAAAATCACAACGCCGGAGGACCTGCGCGTGCTTGTCTCTTCCCCTCCACAGCCTATCCCCTGCACCGGGTTCGGCTACGACGTGCACGCCTACGGCGGAAACCGCCCCATGGTACTGGGCGGAATGCCCATTGCCGGAGCCCCTTTCATCAAGGCCCACTCCGACGGTGACGTGCTCCTGCATGCCCTCTGCGACGCCATCCTGGGTTGCCTGGGGCTGGGAGATATCGGCGAGCATTTTCCGGACAACGACGAGCGCTTCGAGAACATTTCATCCGGCATCCTCCTGTCCGAGGTCATGGATATGGCCCGTAGCCGAGGGCTTTGCATCACCCACGTCGATCTGACGATCATCGCCCAGACCCCCCGTCTTGGCCCGCACAAGGCCGCCATCAGGGGCAATATCGCCCGGCTTATGGAGCTGGCCGACGAGCAGGTCAACATCAAGGCCACCACCGAGGAGCACTTGGGCTTCACCGGCCGCAAGGAAGGGATCAAGGCCGTTGCCGTGGTCACGGCGGCAAGGATGCGGGCATGACCAATTTCAAGACCGGCGGGCCCTGGATCACCCGCTTCGCGCCCAGCCCCACGGGTGTCCTGCACCTGGGCAACGTGCGCACGGCCATCCTGAACCAGCTCCTGGCCCGCCAAAGCGGTGGAAAATTTCTGCTGCGCCTCGAAGACACGGATCAGGAACGCTCCACTTTCGCCGCCGAGGCCGCAATTCTCTGGTCCCTGTCCTGGCTGGGGCTTGCGCCCGACGAACCCGTCCGCCACCAGAGCCTGCGCCTGTCCCTGTACCGTCAGGCCGTGGACAGCCTGCAGGCCCAGGACCTGGCCTATCCATGCTTCTGCTCCGAAGCCGAACTGGAACGGGACCGGCACCAGGCCGCTGCCAACAACCTCCCTCCGCGCTACAGTGGCCGCTGTGCAAAGCTTTCCCCACGGGAACGCGCCGAGCGCCTGGAGCGCGGCGAAGCCCACGCCATCCGCTTCCGCCTGCCTGTAAAGGCCGAAGTCGGCTTCACGGACCTCATCAAGGGGCAGGTCACTGTACCGGCGGGCGCCTTTGGCGATTTCGTGCTCCTGCGCTCAAACGGTTGGCCGAGTTACAACCTGGCCGTGGTTGTCGATGACGCGGACATGGGGATCAATCTGGTCCTGCGCGGCGAAGATCACCTGACCAACACTGCGCGCCAGATTCTGCTCTATGAAGCCCTTAAGCTGTCCGCGCCGACCTTTTCCCATCACGGCCTGCTCGTGGACACGGACGGCAAGAAGCTGTCCAAGCGCACCGGAGCCTTGAGCATCCCTGAGTGCATGGAAATGGGCCTGGAGCCCATGGCTGTGGTCCATTACCTGGCCTCCCTCTCCGGCGCATTGCCCACCAAGAATCTTTATGCCTCCCTTGAAGAGATGGCCCGGGCCTTCAACCCCTTTGCGCTGGGCCGGGGCAACGCGGTCATGAGCCTGGAAGAACTGAAGGCCTTGAGCGCTCGCGTCTTTCGGGCGGGAGAGCTCGCCACCCAGGTCGAGGCATTGAACGCATCCCTGCCCGATTTCGATCCGTGGCACGCAGTAGACCCCGAAATCCGTCCACAGCTGCTGGCAAGCCTGCGCGAAAACGCCTCGAATCTCCATGAACTGCGCACCCTTCTGCCGCTTTTTACGGAAGAGGAAACCTGTTTCACCCCCAAAGCCTTGACCGAACTTGCCGCGAGCCTGCCGGTACTCCGCGCGCTCGATCACGCCATGTCCAGCCATGACCCAGCGTCGCGTCTGCCCAAAGAGGAAGTGAACGTCGTCCTGCGCCAAGCTGGCCAGCAGGCCGCCGTCAAAGGCCGCAAACTCTACCATCCTGTCCGGCTGGCCCTGACGGGCAGCGACTGCGGTCCCGAGCTGACCACCCTGCTGACCCTTTTGCCGGCGGGCCTGATTCGCCAACGCGTCCAGACGGTTCTGAGCATATTTTCCCATAGCAACCATAAGGAATGAGCATGCAGATCTACAACAGTCTCACCAGGAAAAAAGAAGAGTTCGTCCCGCTCACCCCGGGCCATGTGTCCATGTATGTCTGCGGCATCACCGCCTACGATTTCTGCCACATTGGACACGCCCGCTCGGCCGTGGTCTTCGACGTCCTGGTCCGCTACCTGCGCTACATTGGCCTGCAGGTGACCTTTGTCCGCAACTTCACCGACGTGGATGACAAGATCATCAATCGGGCCAATCGCGAAGGCACTGATTTCGAAAGCATCGCACGTACTTATATCGACGCCTTTTACACAGACATGGACCGCCTGGGGATACTGCGGGCGGACATCGAGCCCAAGGCCACCGAGCACATCGCGGAAATGATCAAGCTCTGCGAAAACCTCATTGCCAAAGGCCACGCCTATTCCACAGCCAGCGGAGACGTCTATTTCCGTGTGCGCTCGTACGCCGAGTACGGCCAGCTGTCGGGCCGCAATATCGAGGATCTCATGTCCGGAGCACGCATCGAACCTGGCGAGGAAAAAGAGGACCCGCTCGATTTTGCCCTCTGGAAAGGCGCCAAGCCGGGCGAACCTTTCTGGCCAAGTCCATGGGGCCCTGGGCGTCCTGGCTGGCACATCGAATGCTCGGCCATGAGCGAACGCTATCTGTCTCTGCCCTTCGACATCCACGGCGGCGGCCAGGATCTGGCCTTCCCCCACCACGAAAACGAACGCGCCCAGACCGAAGCGGCCACGGACAAGCAGTTCGTCCGCTACTGGGTGCACAACGGATTCGTGCAGATCAACTCCGAGAAAATGTCGAAATCACTGAATAATTTTGTCACGATCCGCGACATACTGGCCAACTATCTGCCCGAGGTACTGCGCTTCTTCCTCATCACCAAGCACTACCGCAGCCCTCTGGACTACACGCCCGACGCCCTGGAAGAATCCGAGCGCGCCCTGAAGCGCATCTACCTGACCAAGGCCGCAGCCGAAACGCATGTTGCCGGAACCAAATGGACCGCCACCCAGCTTCCGGCCGAAATCGTGATCGAGGCCACGGCCCTGGAAGCAAAATGGGACGAGGCCATGGCCGATGACATGAACACGGCCGCAGCCTTGGGGCATGTCTTTGTGCTGATGAAGATCGTGAACCGCATCCTTGAAGACAAGACCCTCAAGAAATGTGATCAGGGCCGCGATCTGGTTCGCCATGCGGTGAAACTGTTCGAACGCTGGGGCGAGGTACTTGGACTCTTTCAGATGCAAAGCGCCGATTTTCTGGACCAGCTTAAAGACAGCAGAGTGCTGCGCAAAAAGATCGACACGCAACTGGTCGAGGCCAAGCTGCAAGAACGGCAGGAAGCCCGCGCAGCCAAGGATTTTGCCCGCTCGGATGCGATCCGCGACGAACTCCTGGCCTTAGGCGTGACCATTCAGGACACGGCCCAGGGGCCGCAGTGGGATGTCGAATAGGGAAGAAATGCAGCCTGGCTCTCTTTGAGCCGGGCTAGGGACACCGCCCTTGACTCGTATATTTAGACACATCGTTAAAAAAGCCGCAGTCAGCGGCTTTTTTAACTTTATTACAGCATGTTATGCTAAAATATCATTCGAATAAGCGCTTCAAACCCTCCACGCCCTTGTTCAATCCAGATCCCACACCTTCGAAAATATCCTTCACTGTCTGCCCGCCACTCAACCCAAGCCCCTTCAAAATGGCTACGGTATCCGCGCTGACCACGGGCTGCCGCAGTGGCCCGCTAACGCGAACAGGCACTTGTGTTAAGGCAAAGATCCCATCTTCGAATTTGCCTTGAGTCCCTTCAAGAGTGATGAGCAGATTGAAGTCGAGATCTTCTCGCACCAGATCGGTCTTGCCGCCGCCTGTGACTTTGAAACGAGGAGCCAGCAACAGCAAATCTCTGGTCGTCTCCACTCCGGCATCGATAATCCCGCTCCCGGACAATACTGAAAAATCAGTTCGATCCGGCTCGTCCGGTCCGGGCGTCTGCCCTTTCAGCTTCCGGATTTCATCCCGCATTTTTTCGGCAATGTTTATGCCGTGAACGGCGCCATCCACGACCTTGAAATTGAGATTTCCGTTCAGGCTCTGCTTCAAAGCCAAGCCGCTAAGGCCTTGAGCCTGAACCATAACGACACTTTCCGCCGTCCCGGATATTGAATCCTGGCCATGCAGATCACGAAGGAATGGCCCAAGCTGAAGTCCAAAAAGAGAGTGTGACCATGTAAATTTGGGAAGTTCAGCGTGCACGTCCATGGAGGCCGATGCATCAAGACGACCGCCATACGTCTTGGCTTCAATCCGCTCCAGACGTAACATCCCATTCCTGGCAAGAGATGTCGCACGCACGTCAGACAGGCTCGCCTTGTACAAAATCAGGGAATCCACAGTGAGCGTGCCATTTAAGTCCAATTCGCGCAGGGCATGAAAAGGAAGTGTGCTCACATCAATTTCTGACGAATTACCGCCAGTTCGGGGAAGGTACCGATCCAAATTCAGGGTGTCGGCTCGCAGATTAAACGTGAAAGATGGATCGGACAGCCCCTCTGCTGATGCCTCGCCCTGAAGAGATGAATTATCCACATTCAGATTGAACTTGGAAATATCAAGCCTCTCCCCGCTACCGGTCCACTCGCAGGTCAAGGCCAAGCGCTCCATGGTCGTGGCGTCGATGAACGCGGGCATGGTCAATCCGAGACGAACAAAGACATCCCTTGGGCTAAAGGCCGCAATCTCGAGACTGCCCGAAGTAGTCCCGTTTACGTCATTACGCAGTCCTGCGCGCACAGAGAGGCCCAGCCCATCCATTCGAGCATTGTCTAACCGGCCGTCTGTGGAGAAATAATCTGCCGTCACGGAGATGGTCTCGGGACTCTTGGCTAGCGAACCTCCAAAAAGCTGGCCCGTCATGACCAAATCTTCAACGGCAAGCCGATCCAATTCGAGCACGGCCTTGGTCGCGAAGTTTACATCAGCCGTCACCCCACGGGTCACAGCAACAGCGTGGGTGTCGACATCAAAAGCTTCACCGAAAGCGAAATCGGAAACATTGAGCTCAATGCCTCCTACGTCGACCTTTTCTCCGCTCTGCTCATCACGCCAAATCACGCTGGCATTGGAAACATGCAACCCATCGACGATGAGGGAAGCCAAAAGCGGTACCCGCCTGTCTTTGGAAAGTTTCAAGACCCCTTTCTCTGCCTCGCCGGATGCCGGATTTGGAGCCAGATCAACCCAATTACCCTGGCCATGGGCGTCTCGCGTCAGGTGCAGCACCAACCCCTTGACATTGACCGCCACGACATCAAGGCGAGACAGAAGAAGCGGCAACAAGCGGACTTTGAGTTGCGCTTTTTGGAGAGTCACGTAGGGGCCTTCAAAGCCGGGAGTGTTTCCAAGCTCCAAGGCTTCAACGGCAACGCCGAGGTATGGAAAAAACTCAAGATGCACATCGCCCGACACGATCAATTCGCGACCGGAATTCTCCCGAACCGAGGTTATGATCTGCGCCTTGATTGCATTTGGATCAACCAATACCTGCAGGGCAAAAACCACACTTCCACAAATCACGGCGGCAATCATCAGGCCTCGCCACATCCATCTCCATATATTCATTGTTGCATCCTCATCTCCGCAGAATTGTCACTCTATTTATGGCCATTAATGCCGCCTCAATATCAACTTTTTGATTCATACAATGAAAACGCACAAGGGCAAAGGATGCAAGTCCATGGCCAATTGAAAAATTGGAATTGTGAATGAATAAAAGCAGCCCAGAAAACACGAAAGCCGGCTTGAACCGGCTTTCGTGAATTAAGAAGAGCGGAGTTCGCGAGATCAGCCCCAAGTCGGCGAAGCGAGCTTTGCCCCACTGGAAGTGACAAGAAGGCAGGAATAGCCAGGCATAGAAGCGATCAAGCGCAGGGCTTCACGAGGAGACATCAGGCTCAACGCGGTGGCCATGCCATCTGCCTGCATGACCGTAGGTGCGTGTACGCTGACACTCTTGATATACTGAGGAGAATTCCCTGTAGCGGGATTGATCAAATGGGTAGATTTCTGCGAGGAATCAAAAAAAACCTCGTAACCGCCGGAAGTGGCCACCGCGCCGGAGCGCAGTTCGATTACAGAAGGATAGTCCCCTTGCTTCTCTGGATCTTCAATGGCAATGCGCCAAGGACGGTCCATACCATTGGGCGAACCCTGCACACGGATATCACCACCCGCATCAATCATGAAGTGCTCAACACCAACTTTCTTGAGTGCTTCAGAGGCACAGTCTGCGATATAACCTTTGGCAATTCCATCTAGTGTGGCGCTCATGCCGGAGGCGGTGAACTTCAAATCCGAACCGCTCAGACTCAACCTGCTCGCATCAACCAAGGCCAGTGCTTCGCGGAGTTCGCCAGCGTTGGGCTTGCCATGCGTGCGTTCCATAAGATTCACAACAGGCGTCACTGTGATGTCAAAACGCCCGCCAGACTGTATATTCAATTTGCGACCATGCTCTACGACATGCAACAATTCTCGGGGAGAACCGTTGATGCGCCCTTGGGCATTCAAAACGGACAAGGGCGTAGTGGCATCAAATCGGCTCAAAATGCCAATCAACCTTTCAACTTCTTCATACGCACGTCCAACCGCCTCCTGGCCCTGGACCGAGGAGGAGGTCATGACCGTCATACCGACAATCGTCCCCATCAATAAGCGTTTCTCGGAAGTTTGAACCAAGGAAGTGGCAGCCATCGCGGGAAGAACACGCAAGGCTGGAGCCAAGGCTACTCCCCCTGCGAGCACAGCGATGGTTCTTAAGAAATCCCGGCGGTCTTGTGTGTGGGTCCCATGCTTCATAGTTATGCTCCGATTCTGTGGCGTGGGTTAGGCGTTCAGGTCCGCGACATGCGATTCTTCAGGATATCGCGCCGGTTCCGTCACAGGAGCAACGGAAATCATGTCGGGGCTCAGGCAGCGCAGGATATCCCGTGGACATTTCTCCACACAGACTTCCTCGCAGGACGGCCCGTAAGCCAAACACACCTTGTGATCAATGACGATTCGCTCATCAACCGTCGATATGCATTGCGCGGGACATTTCTTGATGCATGCGCCACAACTGATGCAGCCTGCGTCACAGACATCTTTCACGGCCTTGCCCTTATCCTGGGATGAACAAAACACCATTACACGCGATCGTCTGGGAATGAGTTCCAATATGGAATTGGGGCACGCACGTACACAGGTCCCACAACTGGTGCATTTTTCCGGAGCGATATGGACCAGATCACCTTCGATCCACATGGCGTCAAATGGGCAGGAGCGGACACAATCCCCGAATCCGAGACATGAGTATTTGCAAGCGTCAGGACCATCCTGGACCATTTTAGCCGCAGAGCAACTCTTGATCCCGAAATATTCAAATTTTTTGGAGACATTGCCTTCAACTTTGACGCATCGTCGGAAGGCGACCATCGGATCGGAATCACCTGCGGCCTTGCCCGTCAGTTCAGCCACCCTGGCAGCAACATCCGGTCCGCCGGCACAACATTTGTTAGGTGTCACGCTTGGGTCATTAATTACAGCTGCCGCATACGCTTCACATCCAGCGAATCCACAACCGCCACAATTGGCGCCAGGTAGAGCTTCGGCCACAACCTCTATACGAGGGTCTTCCTCAACGGCCAAGAGCTTCGAGGCCACTGACAAAATTCCGGCCGAAACAAATCCCAAAATAAACAAGGAGAGAACAGATGCTGTGATCATAAATATCTTCTCCGCAACCTTAGGCTATCATACCTTTGAATGCCATGAACGCCAGAGACATGATTCCAGCCATGATGAGTCCGCTGGGAACTCCCTGCATGGCTCTCGGGATTCGAGTAATTTCAAATCGTTCGCGGATTCCAGCCATTAGTATGATCGCCAGAAGAAAGCCCGCTGAAGCTGCTATCGAATACATTGTCGACGTGAACAGATCGAACTCTTTACGCTGGACCAAGATTGCCACACCAAGAACCGCGCAATTGGTGGTGATGAGTGGCAGAAAAATTCCCAAGGATTTGTAAAGAGGTGGAACCATTTTTTTGAGAAACATTTCGACGAATTGCACAAGAGCCGCAATCACCAAAATAAACACGATAGTTTGTAGATACTGAAGATGCATGGTATTCAGTACATACTTTTGAATAAGAAACGTAATCACAGTCGCCAGAACAATTACAAAAAAAACTGCTGCCCCCATGCCAAAGGCTACGCCTTTCTCTTTGGAGCATCCAAGATAGGGACAGTTCCCCAAATACTGGGCCAAGAGAATGTTGTTAACAAAGATCGCTGAGATGAAGAGAAGAAAAATATCCATATGTCCCGCTCCTTACTCAGCCTTTGGCTGGTTCTAAACGCTCGAGTTTCTTTGCGGCGGCCATCTTGTTCATCGCTTGGCAAGCGCCGCAACCAGAACAACCGGAATCAAAATTCGGATCGAGCTCAATCCCTTTTCGTTTGGCCTGCCAAATATTCAAGTAATTCATGCCAGCCAAAATCAACCCTAGACACACGAAAGCGCCCGGAGCCTGAACCATGAAGGTAAATGGGTGAAAGTCGGGTCCAAAAAGTGATACATCAAATAATGTGCCCGCGCCCAATACCTCGCGAATCGCACCCAAAAAAGTCAACGAAACGGTGAATCCAATTCCCATTCCCAAGCCGTCAGCCAGAGACAACAGAGGAGGATTTTTGCCCGCGAATGCTTCGGCGCGCCCTAGAATGATGCAGTTAACAACTATTAGAGGAACAAAAATTCCCAATTGCTGATAAAGTCCGTAGGCAAAAGCCTGCATGAGCATTTCCACGGCCACGACCAAGGAAGCAGCGATAGCAATGAAACAAACAATACGAACTTTCTTAGGAATTATGTTGCGCACAAGTGATATTATCACATTTGAGAGGGCAAGAACGAATATAACCGCCGCTCCCATTCCCAGTCCGTTGTTAGCTGTAGTTGTTACCGCCAGAGTGGGACAAATTCCCAACACCAAGCGGAATGGTGGAATTTCCTTCCACAGTCCTTTGGTAAATTCTTGAACCAAGCTGGCCATTACTTCGCTCCTTGAAAAATCTGCTGTTACCAGGAAGTTTTGATGGAGTCTTTAAGGGATGCATACCACCCGGCAGTCTGTTTTACCGCATCGGCAGCACCAATGGATGAGAATGTGGCACCGGAAATGACGTCAATTCCACCGCCATCTTTCTTCAGCGCCGCCTTTTCAAGTGCCAGCCCTTTGAATTGCTTGGTAAACGCTGGCGCTTCAACACGAGAGCCAATACCAGGGGTTTCCTTGTGCGTCGTAATTCGTATCCCGAGCAATTTGTCAGACGCGACATCAAAGCCAACGAGGACGTTCACGTCGCCACCATAGCCCTTGCCGCCAGCTTCCATAGCCACAGCGAGCAACTTTCCATCCTTGATGGAGGGAAAGATCATTACCGATTTATCATCGCTGCCGGGCAAAGGCATTTTTTTGCGATCTGCGATGGGATCATTCGTACTTTCCAGAAAGAGCTGTTTCAATGCAGGCCCTTGGACATTTGTAAGTACTTGCTCCTCAATGATGGGAGTAGTCCAGACCTTGAGACCGGACAGGACGAAACCCGCAAGACCGGTGATGACAGAAAGCACAACCACCATTCGTACAATTTCCATCATGCCGTGCTACCTCCCGCCGAAGGGCTTGGGTTGAATAAGATCAAAAAGTGGCGTGCACAAATTTGCCAGCAAGATCGCAAAGGGCACTCCATCAGGATAGATTCCATAAGTGCGGATGATGACCGCAAGCACTCCACCGAAGAAGCCGAACAGGAGCATGGGCAAACGCCAAGCCGGAGAAGCCGATGAATAGGGCATCAGGAAAAAGGCTGCCAGCAACGTGCTTCCCGAAAGAAGGTGGAAGAGTGGCGAGGCATAAAGTTGCGGATCAATGAGGTTGTAAACCAACCCGGTCAGCAGCACTCCTGCCAAGAAAGACACGGGAATGAACCATCGCACCAGCCCTCGAACCATGAGATAGGCACCGCCCAAGAGAACCATCGCAACCTGCGAAGCTCCCAGCGCGCCCAGATTTTCACCCAACAAAAGACTCAACGGTGTCACAGAGGTGATTGCGTCTAAACCGAAATATTTGAGTTCGCTCAGGGGTTCAATCAAATCCCATTTCAGCAGCATCCCATTCAGATCCATGAAATCAGGCCAGGAAATAGCCAAAATCGCCCATCCTAGCGCCGGGGCACAGATAGGGCTACCACCAAATCCGCCGAATACCATGCGTCCGAGAATAATCATCAGCGCGCTGCCAATGACCACCATCCAAACAGGTGCCGTAGCCGGAAGCAGAAAGGCAAAGAGCAGTCCATCGACCAGAGCACTGAAATCGTCCGAAGAAGGCGCCTGATTCATGATTTTCTGCACCAGGGCTTCCGTGAGCACGGCGGTAAGGCCTGCCCAGGCCATGACTTCCACTGCATCGTATCCATATCGGTACACGGCCATCGCCATCACCGGCAAGATTGCCAACAGCGTGTGAAGCATGTTTTTCTGGAGAGTCTTCCCGCAATGCAAAAGCGGAGCCGAGGTAACAGTATAGATGTTCTTGGAAATATCCTGGCTTGCCATGTGCTTTTATCCTTCCTTGTTCATGACTGATTGAAACGATGCAAGAAGCATCAGTCCTGCAATCTGCATGTGGACACAAATTCGTCTTGAGCAGCCAAATGTCGTTTAGCGAGCTGCAAGAACTGCATTACCGGACGGTTGGCCGGACATACGAACGTACACATCCCACACTCCAGACAGGCCGCAACATGTTGGGAACGAGTATTCTCGAATAAATTAAACTCCGCATACCGGGAAAGCATTCCGGGCTGAATGCGGGCCGGACAGACAAGAACACACTCACCGCAATTGATGCAAGGATTCGGCTGGACCTTGGGATACAGTCCTTCCTTGACCAAGGTGATAGCAGAACAATTTTCCGGGATGCCCACGGATAGGTCAAAAATGGCCTGCCCACGCATGGGCCCGTCAAAAGCGATCATCCAGTCAGGACCGTACGGTACACCGGCAACATCCAGAAGATCCTGAACCCTCATGCCTGTCGGGACGCGGTACACTTTGTTGCCCACACTCACAACGGCATCCATAAGAGGAAGCTTGGACTCTGCGACAAGGCCCACACGGTAGAGATCCGAGATGGAGATCACATCCACATTATCGGGTCTTTCCGCTCCCGTAGCCGCACACACGACCAAGGGATCGATCGTGGCCGGATAGACATCGCTGGAGTGAACCGTGGTGCAACCATGCAGGGATATCTGTTTGCCCGAGGCAACAACAAGTTTTACTGTTCCGGGCTTGATACCGCGCTCCAAGATTTTCAGACCAGCTTTCAAGGTTTCCTGGGCGTCCTTGACCAACTGCTCACTGACCAGCACTCCGGGTTCCGGGTTGAGGCCATTGATGATCAAGGTGCGTGCGGCATGAAACCTGTCCGTGTCGATACCCAGTTCCAAGAGCTTTCGACACAAATCTTCGCCAGAAAGGCCATCGAGTTCGGTGCATGGTTCCGGCCGTACCGGCACCTGGGCAGTCTCACCTTCTTTTGGAGCAGGGATGGGGCCAATAACAATGGCGTCTGGCAGAACTTCTTCTATTACTCCGTCAATGGATGCATGGGCAAATCCAAGGCCGAACGCACTTTTGGAGGATGTTTCCGCAATGACCTGTCCACGCCCCACTATCTGCTTTTTCTTAACAATGGGCTTATGCTTATTCTGAATGGGAATCCGGACCAAAGAAGGCAACGGAACGTCCTGCAGACTGTCCTTGATTTCAACCGAGGTATTCAGGCGTAATTTCATCATGATGGTCTTACCTAGTATGACAGCGGGTACACGATTTATCGCCAAAAGGCCCGGCCTTAGCCTCTTCATGACAAGTCATGCACTGATCGTGGAACGAGTCCATGCGAAGCGGCAAAGGCGTGGCTTCCGTCTCGAAATGACATGAATTACATTTAGGCTGAGGAGCGCCGGCCTTGCCCGGAAGCAATTCATGACATTCATTGCAGCCTTTCAATTTCTTTTCATACATCTCGGCGTGACAGCTTTCACACTTAACGTGGACCGCATCGCGCAAAGAAGGAGTTGTTCCATCAGCTGTCTCGCCGTGGCACTGATTGCATGCGCCCGGTTCCGACTCAATATCGGTATCATGGTGGCAATCAGTACAGCTTGTGGTGTATTGATCCACATGATCCTGATGGCTGTAGGAAAGTTTGCCCAACTCGGCATGATGGCAGCGCACACAGGATTCTTGGGGCAGATCTTTTTGGTGGTCCGAGGTGAACTTCGCATCGAATTCTGTCGCGTGACATGAACCGCAAGGCAACGGAGTCAGGCCGGGAGCCTCACTTTCATGGTGGCATTTTGCGCAGTTTCCACCAGCGCTCTCAACGTACTTCACGTGACGAGAATGAGTAAAGACTACATCGCCGCCCTTGTTATCCAACCGAAGACGAACAGGCAGCTCTTCCGAAGGGGCTGGCGCGAACTGGCCACCTAAGGCCAACAGTGCCAACATACCGCAGACAATGGTGATGGGTACGTAACGATTTTTCAAGGCAGTGTCCTTGTGCTCCGGTTTGACGCAACTAAAGACCAGATACTTTATTCAAGTATCCATCTCAGACAAGATAAACAAGACATGGGTGTTTTTTTCCTATCAAAAAGTAGACCCGGATGTTCAACTATTCAATTATCGATTTTTTGTAAACAGAAATCTGGAATAATTCTCAAACTCTACTGTTTTGCTCAGGATTTTTTTGATATTGAAACCCTTTACAAAACACCGCCCGACTCGAACAATTCACCGTCCCTCGTCACCGATTTCAAAGGTTCACAGATGCGAGTTCAGAGTTAAAAATATCGAACGAAAAAATCGACGGGCACCAGCAACTTTCTCCATTTTCAGATCAATATTTTCCACATCCGATACAACATAATCGTGATTCATTTCGTCCTGAAACCTAATACCCAAAAGCAAGAACGGCCCGAAAGCTCGCGCTTCCGGACCGTTGTCCACAATTTTCCACGACTATTTGGAGTCCTGAAGATCCTCTCCGATCTCCTGCAGCAACGTGCGGATGACCGAGAGCTTGTCGCGATGCTTGCCATCCAGACGCTGATCCAGATCCTCCGTCGCATGGGCCATGGCCTTAACTTGGGTTTCCATGGCCATGGCCGAAGTGCGGCGCGGGAGCGTGCCCAATTCCGTCACCTTGCTGTCCAGGGCCGTGTGCCGTGCATCCAGTTCCAATACGGCGCTGTTCAGGCTTTTGAGCTCTTCAATCTCCCGCCCCAACCCGGCCACATTCTGGTGCAGAGCGTAAAAAAAGACAAAAAGAAGTAAAATGGTGCAGAACGCCAAGCCTACGGCTACCCGATCTCTTCCGAACACGTCCTTTCTGCTCATGCCACCTCCCGAATATGCCACGTCAGCAAAGATAATACTCAACAATTTTCATGTTGGTGCAAACTTCAGCGTCAGTTAATCAGGGCTTGCAAGGGCGCGGGAATGGACCCTCCCCGGCTCACGAAACCGCCTGAAAGACCATTGCTGCGTACGGACATGATCTCGGCCTCTCCCAGAAGGCCGCCGAAATGAACCCGGTCCCCCGCTTTCTTGCCGGGCACGGGGATGAGGCGAGCCGCCGTGGTCTTCTTGTTGATCATGCCAATGGCCATTTCGTCGGCAATGATCGCGGACAATGTTTCCGCGGTAGTGTCGCCAGGCAGGGCCACCATGTCCAAACCCACGGAGCACACCGCGGTCATGGCCTCCAGCTTTTCCAGGCACAGGTGCCCGGCAGAGGCGGCAGCAGCGATGTTCAAATCCTCGCTGACTGGAATGAAGGCGCCACTCAAGCCGCCGACCCGGGAACTGGCAAAGGCGCCGCCCTTCTTGACTGCGTCGTTGAGCATGGCCAAGGCCGCCGTGGAACCAGGCACGCCAATGGCTCCCAGACCCAAGGACTGAAAAATCTCGCCTACGCTGTCTCCGACGTTGGGAGTCGGGGCCAGGGACAGGTCAACAATGCCAAATTCAACCGCCAGAATGCGGGCCACTTCGCGACCGATAATCTCGCCCACGCGAGTGACCTTGTAGGCCGTGCGCTTGATCACGTCCGCAAGCTCGCCCAAGTGTGCGCCGGGATTGTCCTGCAAGGCGCGGTCGATGGCCTTCTTGACCACACCAGGGCCACTGACGCCCACGTTGATGACGGAACTGGCCTCGCCCACGCCAAGGTAGGCTCCAGCCATGAACGGCACGTCCTCTGGGATGTTGGCAAAGACCACCAGCTTGGCGCAACCCAAACCGTCTCGGTCCTTGGTGCGCTCGGCACAGACCTTGATGGTCCGCCCCATGAGCCCCACTGCGTCCATGTTGATCCCGGCCCGGGTGGTGGCCACGTTGATGGATGAACACATGCGGTGGGTGATGTCCAAGGCCTCGGGAATGGCGTCGATCAAGGCCAGATCGCCCTTGGCCATCCCTTTTTCCACCAGTGCGCTAAAACCTCCGATGAAGTCGACATTCACGTCCTTGGCGGCCTGATCCAGCGTCTTGGCCACTTCGACCATGCCTCTGCTGTCGAAGGGAGCGGCGGCCACTGCGATGGGGCTGACCGAAATGCGCTTGTTGACCACGGGGATGCCGTAGCGGTCGCCCACTTCGTCGCATACCGCGACCAGATCTCTGGCCAAGGTGGTGATGCGTTTATAGATGGTATCGTTGAATCTGGTCAGGTCGTGGGACGCGCAATCCAGCAGGCTGATGCCCAGGGTCACGGTGCGCACGTCCAGATTTTCGTTCTTGATCATGGACAGGGTGGAAAGAACCTCGCGGTCGTTGAGCATTCCGGATCTCCTAAACTCTATGAATCGTTTCAAAAATGTCGCGGTGCTGAACCGACACGTCCAGGCCGAACCCTGCGCAAACCTCCTGCATGACCTGACGCAATCTGCGATGCTCCACGTCCTTGGGCACGTCGACCTCGAAGATCATGATCATCTCATCCACACCCTCATCCTGGGTGATGATGGCCCGAAAATGAATCACGTTGCAGGACAGGGAGGCTATGGCCGTAGTCACGGCGGAGATGGTGCCCGGCTTGTCCACGCCCCTGGTGGTGATGACGAAGGGCTGGCTCGGAGCGGTCTGAACTGGTGTCTGCGTGGTCATGGGCCGCAGATGGGCGCTTAATTCCATGTCCTGCAAGACGGCATTGAGGGCCTGACCGATCTTATCCAAAGGATGTGCGTTGGGGTTCACTACAATAAATATGGATGCAAACTCGGTTTGCAGAATGGTCTGGCTGACATCTTCGATGTTGCAACCGTGGGTAAACAGGATGGTCGATATTTTTGCCAGGATACCTGGCTTGTCCTTGCCGATGACCGACAGCACAAATTTATTCATGGATCCTCCATTCCTCGGGAAAGTTCAGGTCTATGGCTTGGCGCGAGGGCATGCGTCAAGCCTTATCGGCGAACCGCTCTGGTCAACCGCAACGAGATGGGCTAGGAACCTGACTCCCGAATACATCAATCTTAGCGAGGCAGACATGGTACGTATAGGAACCCCTCTCTCCCCTTCGGCCACCAAGGTGCTCATGCTCGGTTCCGGCGAACTGGGCAAGGAAGTAGTTATTGAACTGCAACGCCTCGGCGTGGAGGTCATCGCCGTGGACCGTTACGAAAACGCGCCGGCCATGCAGGTCGCCCACCGCGCCCACACGGTCTCCATGCTCGATGGCCCGGCCCTGCGACGCATCATCGAAACGGAACGGCCCGACTATATCGTCCCCGAGATCGAGGCTATCGCCACGGACACCCTGGTCGAACTGGAAGCCGAGGGCTTTACCGTCATCCCCACGGCCCGAGCCGCGAAGCTGACCATGAATCGCGAAGGCATTCGCCGACTGGCCGCCGAAGAACTGGGGCTCAAAACCTCGCCCTACCGCTTTGCCGAAAACTATGAAGAATACCTGTCCGCCGTCGAGGCGGTCGGAGTTCCGTGCGTGGTCAAGCCCATCATGAGTTCCTCCGGCAAGGGCCAGTCCGTGGTCAAAACCTTGGCCGACGCCGAAAAATCCTGGAAATATGCACAGGAAGGCGGCCGCACGGGCAAAGGCAAGGTCATCGTCGAAGGATTCGTCGACTTCGACTACGAGATCACCCTGCTCACCGTCCGTCACGTCGGGGGCACCACATTCTGCGCACCCATCGGGCACTACCAGAAGGATGGCGACTACCAGCAATCCTGGCAGCCACAGCCCATGAGCGAAATAGCGCTGCTCGAAGCACGCCGCATGGCTGAAGCAGTCACGGAAGCCCTCGGAGGACGCGGCATTTTCGGAGTGGAGTTCTTCATCAAGGGCGACTCGGTCTATTTCAGCGAGGTCTCGCCGCGCCCCCACGACACGGGCCTGGTCACCCTCATCTCCCAGGACCTCTCGGAATTCGCCCTGCACGCCCGGGCCATCCTTGGCCTGCCCGTCCCGGCCATCCGCCAGCATGGTCCATCGGCCTCCAGCGTCATTCTGGTGGAAGGATCCTCCAGGAAGGTCGTCTTCGAAAACCTCGAGGCAGCCCTCTCCGAGGCAGATACGGACCTGCGCCTCTTCGGCAAGCCGGAGGTCTCGGGTAAAAGGCGCATGGGCGTGGTCGTAGCCCGCGACGAAAGTCTCGAAAAAGCCCTGGCCAAGGCCAAGAAGGCGTCGGCCGCGGTGCGTGTCAGGCTTTAGCCTTGGGCGGCAGGAGGAGCCGGCGCCCCTTTTGCCGCATCATCCTATCCTGCGGGGAAATACATGATGAAATTGGTCATCCGGCCCGGGATGGTCTCAACGCGCATGCTCCCCCCGTGGTGCTCCGTGACGATGAAGTAGGAAACCGAGAGGCCCAGGCCAGTGCCGCTGCCAATAGGCTTGGTGGTGAAGAACGGCTCGAATATCCGCTTGCGCACCGCATCGCTCAAACCTGTCCCGTTGTCCTCGATCTCGACCCTGACGCCATCCCCCTCAGGGCCGATGCGCAGGATGAAGCGCGACGGCCTGTCTGAAACGTCGACCATGGCCTGCGCACCGTTCTTGAGCAGGTTCATGAAGACCTGCTGTATCTTGCTGGCCTCGCACAAGACCTCGGGCACATCTTCAGCATACTCGCGCACGATCTCGATCTGCCTGAAATCGTATTTTTTCTTGAGATCGTAATCGTTCGTGGCCAACTCCACGGTCTTGTCCAGGAGGACGGCCAGATCCTCCGGGCGCTTTTCGTCGCCGCTCTTGCGCACGAAGCTGAGCATGTTCCCGACGATGCGCGCCGCGCGCATCCCGGAATCGAGGATCATGTCGACCATGGACAGGATGCGGCGCCGTTCCAGATAGCAGTTCACGGCCGTCAGGGTGGTCCAGCACTCCTCCGCAGCGTCGATGTCGGCACGAAGTTCCCCGCTCAGGCGGTGGCGAATGACCTGGGCATTCTGGACAATTCCCGCCAACGGATTGTTGATCTCGTGGGCCATTCCGGCGGCGAGCCCGCCCAGGGAACTCATCTTTTCCGACTGAATCATGATCTCCTCGAGCCTCACCAGGTCGCTCACGTCGTCGATGCGGATGACCGCCCCGCCCCCATCGTCCAACGGATAGACCGTTACGTCGCAAAATGCCTTTTCCCCTCGCAGTTGCAGGGCGAGCTTGTTGCGTTTGACCACCTGGGAGCTCTCCATGCTCGACCGGTGCATGTCCTGGAGAAAGGCGAATTCCACCGGAAGAAAGGTGATGTCTTCTCCCCTGACCCGTTCCTGGGGAAGCCCCAGAACCTGTTCCGACTCCTTGTTCCACAGGCTGATGCGCCCTGACCAGTCGAGCCCGATTACCATGGAGGGCATGGAGTTGATGATGTTCTGGATGTGCTGCTGCGCTCCGAGCAACTGCGCTTCCGCCCGCGCCTGATCGGAAACGTCCCTGATGATGGACATGCTCGATTTCGTCCCATCGGAGTGATCCACCGGGCACGTGGTGACGTGAAAATGCCGTTCACGCTCCAGGCGCACCAGGCGAAATCGAAGGCTTCCGCCCCCCGAGGAGGTCACGGGGGAATCAACACAGAAGCCGCCGCATTCGCCCAGCGCCTCCCTGCACTCCATGCCCGAGACATCCCGGCCCAGAAAACGCGTCATGGAGGGGTTGGCATATTCGATGACACCATCAGGCGAACAGATGATCACCATATCATCCATGGCCTCCATCATGGAACGGTACTTCCCCTCGCTTTCCATAAGTTTGTGCTGGGAGATGCGGATGGAGGTTATCATTTTCGTCAGCACTTCACCCAACCGCCGCACTTCCTCGGTCCCGCCCATGGGGATCGACGCGGCATCCAGCCCCTCCCTGCCTATCCGTTCCGCGGCCAAGGAAAGACGCGTCATGGGGCGGACGATGCTCCTCACCAGGGGCAGGCAAAGGACCAAGGCGAGGGACATAACGAGGCTGCCCAGGACAAGGAGGTTGCGCTGCAGGCGTGCGGAGGGCGCCACCTCGTCTTCCTCGTAGACGGTGGTCGCGATGTACCAGTCCAGAGGCTGATAATAGGCCACATAGGCCCGTTTCCGGTGAACAAAATGCCCCTCGTCGCCGGGTCTGTCCCAAATGTAGGAGAATGTTCGGTCAGGACGCGAGGCTGCTTCACGGAGCAGTTCGCTCATTGACCTGTTCGTCGTCGGCTCCATCAATTCCCGCAAACTCCGACCCGCCAGCGACGGATGGACCAGTAACCGGTCCTGGCCGTCGAAAATCAGCAGATATCCGGCATTGCCGATGGAGAGAGAGCCGAGGGTCTCGTTGAGGTCGCGGACAATCCCCGCGATCTTGCGCTGGGCCTAGGCCTCGATGTCGTCGATGTACAAACCCGAGCCGATGACCCACTCCCATGCGGGGAACAGCTCGACGTAAGACAGCTTCATCTGCAGGTTACCGGCCCCATCGCCCGTCGGTTTGGGCCAGAGGTAGTCGACATAGCCCGAGCCATGCTCCAGACAGACATCGACGAACGCCTTGAACAGGTGGATGGGGCGGCCATAGGCCGTATAGTATTGGGGGTCGTCGACGACGACCCCATCGAGTTCGGGGAGGATGGGGTGCATGATGACGCGGGGGAGGGGCCTGTCAACGTTGTTGACCCAGATGTAGCCTGTCCCGTTGTCGTACCGGAAGGCGCGCAGCACATCGAGGACCGCCGCCTGGGCCTCGGCCAAACTCATATCACCCCGCGTTGCCCGAGCATGGTAGTCGCGGGCCAAGGCCACGGCGAACTCCACGACGTCGCGGGTCTCCTTCTTGCGCAGATCCATGGCCGTCTGCTTGTGAAAGAGCAGTCCGCGGAACTGGGCCTCCACGTTGGCCACAGTGCTCTGCAGAAGGTTGCTGGCATGCTCGCCCTGGGCCCGCCGCATGACTAGGTCGACCTGAGTGCGCACCACCATCAGGTTGACCAGCACTGTGCTCAGGACCACGATCACCACGCCGAGGGTGATCCGGCCGTACAAGGTTCCCGCAATCTTTGCCGCTATGCGCCACATGTGCATGCCTTGCCGGTGGTTCCGGCATCCCGGAAGAGAGGGCGCAACGGCAAAATCTGCAACAGCCCCTCACGCCCATTTTGTCATGATCTATTCCACATTTCCAGACCTATGACAATCATGGGCAATAAAATGAGACGTATCCCGCAGGCCGAATCTGCGCACGTATACTCCTCGCCAAGAAGCACCGACAATCCGTACGAATTGAGGTCCAAGACACTTGTCTTCCGGACACGCTTGAACTAAACATCGACGGTCCCGGCGATATCCGCCACCACATCCCTCCGGCAAGATCCCGTTAAGCATCGGCCCAGCCCTCGCAACCGGGCAGCAGCCTATTTCCGCTAAGGAGACAACATGTTGAAAAAAATGACTTTGATTCTTTGTTTCATGCTTGCGTGCAGCACTGCGTACAGCGGCGAAAAAGAGCACAGGGCCCTGGCTGAAGAACTGATCAAGATCACCGATGGCGACACGGTCATGGAAAAAATGAAAGCCCAGGTGACCATGATCTTCCAGCAGATCACCTCCCAGATGGATGTCAAGGAGACTGACAAGCCCAAGCTCGATAAATATTCCGCACGTTTTGACGCCATCCTCAAGGAAGACATGTCTTGGGAAAAGGTCAAGACCCAGTATCTGGACCTCTACACCTCCGTATTTACCGAGGAAGAGACCAAAGGTTTGGTGGATTTTTACAAATCCGACCTCGGCAAGAAGGTCACGGCCAAGATGCCCGAACTCATGCAGCAGAGCATGACCGTGGCCCGCACCTATATGCAGGGCGTGGTGCCAAAACTCGAAGAACTGACCGAGGAAATGCGCGTGGAATTCGAGGGCGCGAAATCCGAAGCTCCTGCCCAGGCAGCGCCGACAACACAGGCCCCGAAGGAAGAAAAGAAGGCCGACAAGAAAGAGTAGCCTGATCGAATGTTCGGCAGAAGGCTCCCCGGGATTCCGGAGGAGCCTTTTTTTACGCCATCACGACAGCAGCGCCCGAATCTCCCGCCGCGCAGCCTCCAAAAACTTGGGATACTTTGCCTTGACTACGTCAGACAACTCCATGGACCATTCGCTGATGGTCAGAGGTTCGATGCCAATAACCAGCAACTCCGGTTTGTTTCCCAGCAACTCCGCCATCTTCAGCGAATCGAGCAGGTCGATGTCATGAAGCGACAGACGCTGCTCATAATTGTCTCGCAAGTTGTCTTCCGTAAAGCGGTACACGGTTCCTGGTTCCCGCCCGCCCTTGACGGTATCGAGAACAAGGACGCGTTCATATTCCTGGAAAATGTAGAAAATATCTTGAGTAAAGGTGGCGCCATCAAGAAAATCGACCTTTTCCAGATCCCATTCTTTCTCCTGGCCGAGTTCTTGAACCGCGTGCACACCCGCGCCATCATCGGTCAGGAGAAGGTTGCCAACACCAAGAACCAAAAGTTGTTTCATGCCATGTTCTCCAACCTGCGCTCTCTCAGCAGGAATCACATTCATAGTATCCCTCAAATCCGAAAAAAAAGGGCCGGTTTCCCGGCCCTTCATGGTTCATTCAATCCGCGTTAGTCAATGTTGACAATGTGTTCTTCACCGGTCTCAGCGTGCAGCACGTGCACGGCACAGCCCAGTCACGGGTCGTAGGAGCGAACGAGGCGCCCCAGGTTAACGGGATTTTTGATATCGGGAACCGGCACGCCGATGAGGGCTTCCTCGATCGGACCACGCTGCCCCATGTCATCTCTGGGGTTGGCGTTCCAAAGGGTCGCGGACACGATCTGATAATTCTCGATCTTCTTGTCCTTGATCTTCAGGTAATGCAGCAGAGAACCGCGCGGAGCCTCGGTGAATCCGGTGCCTTCGGCGGCATCCGGGATCTCGGACTTGACATACGTCTCTGCGCCGGGCTGAACCTGCTTGAGCCATTTCTCAACGGCCATGGCAGTAACCCAGGTTTCCTCGGCACGGGCAACGTGGCGCCCCATGATGGAGAAAGCCTTGTCGCCCAGATCACGGAAGTTCTTGGCTTCAATGCCATAGAGTTCCTTCAGCAGTTTCTGACCGACGGGGCTCAGTTCGGGATTCTGGACCCACATGCGGGCCAGAGGACCGACTTCGCAGGGCTTGTCCTTGTAACGGGGGGCCTTGACGAAGCTGTACGCTCCGGGCTTGTCCGGGTTGGGATTGGTCTCGCCGACGCTGTAATGCAGGCCGCCGGGAGCGGAGTGATCAAAGAAGGAATGTCCGACATATTCCTTGATCAGCTTGGAATCGAATTCCTCGTCTTTGCCGTCGATATAAACGCCGGGCTTCAGCAGGAAGCTCTTATAGTCGTCATCTTCGGGGAAAACACCGAAGGCGATGACATTCTTCCAGCCGATGCCGGTTTCGAACAGATCAGTGTAAACGGAACCCAGCGTGTAGATCAGGGGCAAATACTCCTCGATCACGAACTTCTGGACTTCCTTGAAGCGGGCTGCGTATTCGGCAACCTTTTCCGCCGTGGGAATCTCGGTTGCGCCACCCACGACCATGCCCTGAACATGAGGCATGCGACCGCCGAACATGGCGACCATCTCATGACAAATGCGGCGGATTTCAAGCGCCTTCAGGTACTGGTTCAAGCCGTAGGTGTTGGTTGCATCAGCCTTGGCTCCGTCCTTGATGCGGTCAGTCAAAAGATCCGCATTCGCATACCGGGGAACAAAGGGGGATACATCAGGACCCTTGACATAATCCAGGGCGGCCAAGTGGTAGAAATGCAGGATATGAGACTGCAGATAGTTGGCGCCGAAGATCAGGTTACGGGTGATGCGACCGTTGGTGGTTACTTTCACGCCAAAGGCGTCGTCCTGGGCCATGACGGAAGCCGTGCAGTGCGCCGTGGGGCACACACCGCAGATGCGCTGAACGATCTGGGAAGAATCCCTGGGATCGCGGCCGCGCAGAATCTGCTCGAACCCGCGGAACATTCCGCCGGAACATTTGGCATCGACGACTTTGCCGTCCTTGACTTCTACTTCAATCTTGAGATGCCCTTCAACCCGAGTCAACGGATCAATGGAGATCTTAACTTTCTGCCCTTCAGCACCAGCTGCGGGGGTAGCTGCTTGTGACACGTGCGTCCTCCTTGATTATTCCGCTACATAGAAAGGAGACTTTCCATCCGGAAAGTCCGGTTCCACACAGCCGATACACACGGCGTTTTCAACACACCAGTTGATGCCGTTGTTCCAGCGACGCTTGGCACAATCGGCCATGGTGGACGGCCCTTTGCAACCAAGTTCGGCCTTGCAGCCAGGCTTGGTGAACGTCGGGGCGAAGTCGGAAGCCTCGTACTTTTCAAGGTACGGGCAATTCTCATGGATGTTGTCGCCAAAGAACAGCATCGGTCTTCCGTCATCATCCAGTTCAGGCAACGGATGCTCAGTTGGATTGAGGACGTGACTCCAGGCAGCAACCAGGGTGCCAACCATCCAGTCCGGATGGGGCGGGCATCCGGGCACGTTGACCAGCAGCTTTTCAATCTTCTCTTCCGCAAAAAAGTCGCGGACGCTCTTTGCTCCGGTAACATTGCCAGCCGCTGCCGGAATGCCGCCGAAAGCGGAACAAGTACCCACGGCCACGGTGGCCAGTGACTTCGGTGCCAAATCTCGAATCAGTTCCATCATGGTGACTTCATGATGATGCCCTTTGGCATCCAGAGTTTCACCGACAATGCAGTAGCGACCTTCTTTGGCTGTGGGAATGGCACCTTCCACCAGCAAGAAAAAGTTGCCTTTAAACTTTTCAGCAATTGCGTACATGTGTTCCAATGCCATCTCACCTTCACTCGCCATGACGGTCGGATGAAACTCAAGGCTGATCACATCCAACAGAATCTCCTTGATTCTGGGATGAACGGCGTTGAGCAGAGAAACGGAACAACCAGTACAACCCTGTCCCTGTACCCAGATGACCGGAGCTTTTTTAGCCCCTTCGGTCATGGCGTGCAGGATGCCCGGATGATAGATCTGGGAAATTCCCAGTCCGGCGACACCTGCGGAGCACAGTTTTACGAACTCACGTCTGCTAAGACTCATACCCTCCTCCTTCAAAAAGGTAATAGCGTGCAGAGACTTCGGCCTTTTTTTCACGAGCGATCAGATACCCTTAAATTTCTTGATATGTCAACGCACTTTGAATCGAAAATCATGATCGCGGCCATACGTTTTACACAAATTGTAGTACAAATTCAAAAGGACTCCCATTGGAAGATCACCAACCGCCGTGTGCTACCCATAATAAAATCGTAGCACACTTTCCGCAAAACCATTGGCCAGAGGCAACAAATCTCTCTTTACATTGGGATCAAATGGTAAGCACAGAGGCGAGTATTCGTATGCAAACGAATCTCTCTTCGACACAAGGCAGATATTGATTTCCGACCAGACGAATTAGTTCCGGCGGGGAAAATAGGCGTGGGTTGAATTATGCTGCCAAAGAAATTGATGGATGTGATAACCGTCCGAAAAAAAAGTCACGCTGCCCAAAATGGGTGCGGGTGAGTCAGAATCTTCCCCGTAAATGTAAATGAAACGATTAAAACGGAAAAGCTTTCGCGTCAGCCCCAACCTCTCCGCATGAAGAATGAGGTGCCCGCTTCGCGCCCGATCATCTTCGATCCAAACCCGACCCTCCGCTCCCAAAGAATATTCGCCAACGTAATTCTCCTCTACGAACTCCTCCGTGGCCACGCCATGCATGAAACGAGCTTCGGCACCATGTTTCAGCGTGTCCTGACCGGATTCATTTGCCAGAACAGTCACCCCTGTAAGAACGACGATCTGTCCAATCGGAGCGTCAATTCTCGGCGATTCTTCCGGCTTGAAGACGGATGCGTTCTGCTCTTGGGATATGACTGGAATCTGGGCAGGCATTCTCTCCGGCACCGGAACTGGAGGCACTGCTTTTTTTGGTACGGCTTTGGCGGATGAGATTTTCCTCTGACCTGAGGCAACGGGAGCCACTTGACGCTGAATCGCGGGAACTTCTGCAGGAACAGGGGCCACGACAGGAACAATCTGCGCGGGCGGGCCAACAATATCCACCAGCAGAAGCCGTTCCCGAATGGGATGTTCCATCGGACGAAAATCCATTGCCCAGACAAAAAGGCCATGCAAACAAATCGACAGCAGCAAGCAGCAGATCAAAACTCGACCATGGTGAGCAAAAAGTTGTTCACCTGAGTGCAATCTCCATGTTTGGCGTGCAGGGTCAGGGGAATCGGTCATCTGAATCGTGGATGAGGTTGTCATTAACGCGTTCATATTGTTCTTTCATCAAACACATGCTATTCATCAATACTGGAATTTTCCAAAGGAGACGAAAATGCATCAAATAATCATAACTTTTTTTATCGTCTTCGTCGCCGCCTCCAGTGCATACTCATCTTCTCATATAAGCATCATCCATAGCTACCACAAGGAGTACGCTTGGGAGCAAAGCTTGACCAGCGGACTTTTGGACACGCTCCCTCACGATGCGCACCTGGATCACTTCTATCTGGACACCAAGAGACTGCCCAAATCCGAGCATCCGGCCCAAGCGGAAAAGGCATGGGAACATCTGAACGCGCAGCAACCCGACCTCGTCATCCTCTGTGACGACAATGCGGCCAGATATCTTGGACCGCGCCTCAAAAACGGACCAACTCCGGTTGTGTACCTTGGCCTGAATCGCAACCCCCGAGACTACGGACTTTTTCCAGCCAAAAACATGACCGGCGTGCTCGAACGCCCTCTGCTCAAACGCTCGCTGCATTCCATGTGCAAACTGGTCAACACGGAAGACACAAAGGTTCTCATACTTTTCGACTCCGATACGACGTCAGATGCAGTTGTCCACGAAGCATTCAAAGGACAATCCCAAATCAACCTTGGCAAGGTGCGTGTGGAACTCAAACAGTTTGAACTGCTGGAGGAATGGCAGGATGCGCTGCTCAACGCCAAAGCGGAAGGCTTTGATACAGTTTACATTGGACTCTATCATACCTTGCGGAACAATTTGGGACAACATGTGCCCGATGACGAAGTGCTGACCTGGGCAAATCAACATGCTCCTGTTCCCATTTTCGCATTCTGGGATTTCGCCGTAGGCAAGGGCAAGACAATCGGAGGACATGTCCTGAATGGTCGTGACCAAGGGCTTGCTGGCGGCCAAATCGCCAGCCTGATTCTCGAGGGCACTCCTCCTGCGGCCATACCGCCGCGCACGGCTGAAGCAGGCTCGTACCTTTTCAGCATTTACGAGCTTGCGCGGTTCGGCATCTCCTTGCCCCCGGCAATCAAGGATCAGGCCGCGCTCGTGCCTTGAATATGGCCTTGAGGAATTCAGAATGGAGGCACACAGCACAAATCGTCAATCCCATTTTTGAAACAAACATGCCTTGACCCACTGCGCATCACTCATTACCAACACTGCCCATGACCACACATTCCATCGACGACAAAAAGCAACAAATCCTCGATCACGAAACAATGCTGGCCCAACTGCTCGCACGCCAGGTCATCGACAAACCGAAACCACCTCTGTGGATGATCTTTGTCCCGGTGTTCTTCGTTTTTTTTATACAGAAGATGAACCAATACAAGAGCGGTCTGGAAGATTTTGTAGAGAACTACCTCAAGTCCCGACGACGCGCCCTTGAGGCGGCAGTGGTCGCAGCGGAGAGCGACATCACGGTGGACATGGAAGCTCTTCTGGAAAAAATAGGCAACGTTCCCCAGCAGGCTCGCCCCTTGTTCACTGAGTGGATGGATACGCTCATTGAACACTATCTCCTGCTCCTGACTTCACCAGGCAGCGACCATTCGGCCTTGGTGCACAACGCCTACCGGAACAAAACCAACTATCTGCTCTTTTGCAACTGCCTTAATAAGGCTGAAAATGCATACAATGTCGCCCTGCTGCCTGAAATGCAGAAGGACAGTCAGGACATTCATCACATAATCCAAAAAATGGACATCTGTGTGACCAACCTTCGACGCCAGGAAGCGGACGCGATCTTTTCTTGATTCCTGGACGAAGCCGACTCCCTCAGCCAGAACTCCTACCCGCCTCATCTCCCGTAGAACCGATCGCATGCATCGGAAGATGCCGTGAACAAGCGCCGCATCTTTCCAATTCTCAATCTAAAAAAGCTCTGCGACCTTAAAGCAGAGTTTGTAGCCCTTTGCCCAAGCCACAAACAACTCCAAATGGTCTCTGATCTTCACAGGCCTTCACAAACAGTCACAGGGAGCATAGAACTAACCCAATCACTCCGGCACGAATGCCAGTTTAAGTTGAACTGAATAAAAAAATGGGTTACGCGTTACATACACGGAAGCCCCTTTGCGGCAGCATCGAATAGAATGGGGGCTCAAACTGATTTCACGTGGATGCACCACTCATGACCGCGCTGAATCCAGAAGAAAAGAGACGGCATATTTTCAACCACGAAACGAAGATGGCCCGCCAGCTTGCCCTGATGGTTCTGGAAAAGCCGGAACCCCCTTTCTGGGCAAGCTTCATCCCCATGGTCTTTGTTTTCTATGCCCAAAAACTAAAGCAGTACTCCACGGGACTCGACGACTTTGTCGACAACTATCTCTCTTCCCGCCGACACGCCATCGAATCCGCCACGATGCTCAGGAACATGAATTCAGAGGTGGACATGGACCAGCTTCTGGAAAGAGCCGGCGACATGCCGCCGCCTGCAAGACCGCTATACGCAGATTGGATGAAACAACTCATCAGCCACTATCGACGGCTCCTGACCTCCCAAGGGGACAGCCACGCGGAACTGGTTCGCGCTGGCTACCAAAGCAAAACCAATTACCTTCTCTTCTGCCAAGGCCTGAACACGGCCGAATGCGCTTTGAACATGGCGCTTCTGCCGGGGATAGAAGGCGACGCACAAGATATTTTGCATATCGTCCAGAAAATGAACGCTGGCATTGTCGAGCTTCGCCGGCAGGATGCCGAGATGTCCTTTCCTTGAATGTAACTCGAAAATCGGTCACCATCCTGTCCCATCAAAACGGATCTAAAGCGTCGAGGAACGTCATCGGCACTCCTCGCTGACGAACCCCGCGCCTCATTTTCTGCGACAGTTTGTGCCGGCATCCCAACTGCCGCGCCCGAGCCCATAACGGTTGCCATTCCACTTCCTGCTGCGTACGTCTGCTGCGTCATCACTCCATCCAAGGATACGGCATGCTCTGGATTCTTCTTTCTCTGGGAACAGCGCTTTTTTCCGCGTCCGAAGCCGCCCTGACTCGACACGGATTTGAGCACACCTCCCCGTCATCCGCCGTGGCCGCGCCGCTTATCTTCAGCCTGCCGCTTTTTGCCCTGACCCTTCCATTTCTGGACACTCCGCAGGTTCAGCCTGAATTCTGGTCCGTTCTAATCATCCTGGTGCCCATCAACGCCGCGGGTTTTTATTTACAAACCTGGTCCTTCAAAAGCTCGCCTCTGTCCCTGACTGTGCCGTTCATGGCCTTTACACCGGCCTTTGTCCTGCTGACGGGCTTCCTCTACCTGGGCGAGCGCCCCTCGGCTTGGGGCTGCGCAGGAGTGCTGATCACGGTCATTGGCGGATATATCCTCTACGCCGATGGAAAGGGCGGGGTCTGGGCGCCGTTCAAGGCCATACTGCATGAGCGCGGTTCCATGCTCATGCTGGGCGCGGCATTGGTATGGAGTGTTGCGTCGGTCATGGGCAAGCAACTCATCTTGCTCTCAAGCCCTCTTTATGCCGGATGCGTGTTCAGCCTGAGCCATAATGTCGCTCTGTTGATCTTACTCGTAATCATCGGTCAGATTCGACCCGCCGAACTGCGCACCAAAGCCAAACACGGATTGGGTCTGGGGCTATGCCTTTACCTTCACATTCTTTGTCATTTTGCTGCCGTTTCCATGACTACAGTGGCCTATATGCTCTCCATAAAACGATTGAACGGTCTGTTTGCCCTGGGTTTTGAGCATTTTTTCTTTGGGCAACCCCTGCTGCGCCATCGCCTGCACGGCACAGCTTGGATGACAGCTGGGGCAGTCATCATCGCAATCATGGGATGAAGGACTCGCCTGAACAGATACACGACGCCTGTGAAGCGGAGCATCAAGCACAAGATCTAGAGCATTTCTTCCATCTGGGTGAAAAAATCCTCGTGCTCAAAGGCGGGAGCGTGTTCATTTTCAAGCCTGCCCAAACTGCCGAGAAACGCTTCCCACCCTACGATCTCCTCAATCTTCCTTGTGTCGCAAAAAATCTTGAAGCGCGTGCCTCTTGGACACTTGGTCAAATTGATCTCGAAACTGTGCCCCTTGGTGTACACGGTCCAATGTGCCGACCAACTGGTCCGATCTCCCTCGGTCTTCTTGTATTTTTCAAAATATGCTTCAAATACTTCAATAATTCGCTTCGCATCCATATTCCCCTCCACTGAATTCACTGTAAATTCACGGCAAAACGCAGACACAAGGGTATCCTGACTCACGCGTCACTGTGGCATCCTGCCTGAAACAGAGACTTGCCCTTTGACCCGAACCCCGAGTATTGGTAGGACCAATTTTACCGGAGTACAACTTTGACCACATCCATTCGACAAAAAAGAATCTTTGAAGAAATCACCATGCGCTTGCACGTGTTGGTGCAAAACAACGACCTCAAGCCGGGAGATCGCCTCCCGCCGGAACGCCAACTCGCAGTAATGTTTGGAGTCTCGCGCAATTCGGTGCGTGAGGCAATCAAAAGCCTGGAACAGCAGGGCTTGCTTTTCAGCAGGCCCGGTGCCGGAACCTATCTCGCAGAAACCAGTCAGGCAAACCTGAACCGCGCGCTAGGGGAAATTTTTGCACGAGAGCGACACCGATTGGCGGATATTTTCGAACTGCGTCTCCTGCTTGAGCCTCAAATCGCCCATCTTGCCGCCCAGCGGATAAATTCCGAAGACCTGCAACACTTGCAAAGCATCATGGATTCCTACGAAAGTTCACTGAGTGATGGGCTGCCCGTATTTGCGCTCGATCAGTCCTTCCATGACATCATTGCCGCATCTACCGACAATCAAACCATCGTCCTGCTCATGGAACAAATGCATGATCTGCTGCGTGAAAGCAGGGATGAAGCATTGCAGTCGCCAATCCGGGGGCAAAGATCTCTCGAAGGACATCAGAATATTCTGAACGCATTATCCATGCATGACTCGGAACGCGCGCGGGAGGCCATGACGGAACATCTTAAGCAAACCTGGGAAATTGTCTTCACCTCAACCACGGGAGACTCAATAAATGAAGGAAATACGTAAAACCGCTCGTGACTTGATGACCGGCTTCTGCCGTGTATGTCCGGTCTGCAATGGCAAAGCCTGTGCAGGGGAAGTGCCCGGCATGGGAGGACTCGGCACTGGCTCGGCCTTCATGGCCAACGTGCAGGCTCTGGCCAAACACACGTTCAATATGCGCCTGGTGCACGACATCACCGAACCCGACACCAGCACCACCCTGCTCGGACTTAAGTTGTCCATGCCTGTACTGGCGGCGCCCATTGGCGGAATCTCGTTCAATATGGGGGGAAAGCGGACCGAAGAGGAATATATCACCGCCATTATCGACGGATGCAAGCAGGCAGGCATTATCGGTTGCACCGGAGATGGAGTTCCGCCGTTCATACACGAAGCCGCGTTTGCGGCTATTTCGGCCGCAGGCGGCCACGGCATTCCGTTCATCAAACCCTGGGAAGACGCAGAACTTTACGAAAAACTCTTAAAAGCCGAAAATTGTGGCGCTCCAATTCTGGGCATGGACATCGACGCGGCGGGACTCATCACCCTGCGTAAAATGGGACGCCCAGTTTCGCCCAAATCAGTGGATGCGCTGCGTGAGATTATTTCCAAGATAGGCGCAAAGTTCATAGTCAAGGGCATAATGACTCCGGAAGACGCCACCTTGGCCCTGGAAGCCGGCGCTGACGCCATTGTGGTCTCCAACCATGGCGGGCGTGTGCTGGACCACACTCCGGGCACTGCGGAAGTATTGCCGAACATAGCTGCCGAGATGAAGGGAAAGCTGGGGATTATCGTTGACGGAGGGGTACGGACTGGCGCCGATGTGCTCAAAATGCTCGCTCTGGGGGCGGACGCGGTTATGATCGGCAGACCATTCAGCATTGCAGCCATGGGCGGACTGACCGAGGGCGTTACGACATTCAGCGCATCGCTGCGCACTGAACTGATGCAGGCCATGGTCATGACGGGTACCGAATCGATAGCAAAAATATCGCCCTCGATTCTCTATCACGACTGCAATGCGTAAAAAACAAGAAGGGCCGAACTCCGGCCCTTCCCGTCAACCTCTGTACTTGAGGCCCGTCTCGTAAACAGGAAGCCCGCGTTCAGGGATTTTCTTGCTCCAGCAGACGGCCACCGGATAACGATCAAATTCACCCATTGAGGATTCTTTCGGGGTATATCCTTCCAAGGACAACTCCAACTTGGCGCCCTCCTCGATGGGAGTTCGGGTCTTGAGGCACAGGCCGCCATCACTGTAATTGATCAAACGGGCATACAGCGTTTTGTTCTGGCCCTCATAGGTGTAGCGGACAGGCACAAGGCAGTCTTTGCGAATATACTCGCGCAAGTTATTAACCATTGGAATCCTCCTGCGTTTTTTCCTGGCCACGAATGGCCAAGGGTGAATCTCTCACATCAGAAACGTAAGCATCAAATAGCCGAATTCAACCAGAGAAGCAAATTTTCAAAATTTCGAGACACCCAAAAAAAGTCCTTGCCATTTGAAAGCCCCCTCTATATTAACCGACTTCGCTTTCGGGACGACCCGAAACAAGTATGGCGAGGTAGCTCAGACGGTTAGAGCATGCGGCTCATATCCGCAGTGTCGGGGGTTCAATTCCCTCCCTCGCTACCATACATATCAAAGGATCCAAGCACGTCTGCTTGGATCCTTTTTTATTTGGATCTTCGACGTTTGAAGTAGAATTGACCGACCCCAATCAATTTGGGTCGCCCCTATCTCCTGCGCTGCGTGCGACGGGCCGAAACGCAGCAGACCGCCAGATGCGCATTGCTCATTTTCTCAAGCATGCGGCCGAGCATGCACAACTGCCCACTTCTGGAACCCGTAAGAAGTACATTGGCAAGCTTTGAGATGCACTTACCGCAAATCCTTCATCGTTGGCATTCCTTGCACACAAATACGAGACTGAAAGCTTCAATGGCCCGTTCCGAGCAGTGAGCACTCGAAGCGTGACTTTCCTTCCCCGACCAGCTGACGAAATTACCTGAACTACCTGCTAACGAATATTTGCTTCACCCGTACATAGACGCAATTTAAGATCAGGATTTCGATAGAGGTAAACAAACTTTCCTTGATTATTCTGAATACGCTTTTCTCGTAGTGAAATCCTTACGACCGCCCCCCCCCCACGTCGCAGTCCCTACACAAGTCGACGACGATGAACTCGACGACATTTGGCATCCGTCAATCTCCAGAAACATATTGGCCAACCCTTATTTAGCCGGGCACACTGCCAAACATACAAGGGAGTTAAAAGATATACCCAGACAAATTGTATCGACCTTTCCACTGTCGAGATCGGCACCAAATCCGAAGCTTTCGACGAGAAGACATACGGGGTTGACTACGTATACACGTACAAAACCACCCATAAAGATATTTACTAAAATACAGCTGATTATGAATTGAGGCTAGCAAGTATCTACAGATAGCATAACCATTAATGAGGTTTGAAGCTTGCCTCCATAATTAGTCTTTATTCTGAAAAGCGCGGGGTAATCCATTATCCTCAAAGGAGAATACCATGCAAGTTCAAACACTTCCTTCTGACCATAAACACGAAATAATCGCTCTGAAAAATAAATATCATAACTACTCCCTCAGTGAAGAAAATGAATTATATAAATACAAAATACTTATAGTTGATGATGTAGAAATAAATATATTAGTTTTAGTAGAAGCTTTAAGAAATTACTCTCATATTTCTGTCTCGCTTGATAGCAAACTTGCAATCGAATCTTTATCGCACTCTTTACCTGATATTATCTTACTTGATCTGTTTATGCCAAACATAAATGGATTTGATGTCTGCAATTATGTCAAAAATAATCATGTAACAAAAAATATCCCAATAATATTTATTACTTCTGAAAAAGATCCACTAAGCCTCAACAAGGCTTTCGAACTTGGTGCAGTAGACTACATCACTAAACCATTTGATATACTAGAGGTCAATGCACGACTGAAAACACATTTAAAACTTAAAATCGCTGAAAATAGACTAAAGGATCAAAACGCAATACTAGAATATAAAGTTGCAGAACGAACAAAGAGACTTGAAGAAAAAAACATAGAATTAACAGAAGTAAAGCGCGAGACTATTTCAAGGCTATGCCTTGCTGCGGAACTGAGAGATACTGACACCGGAAGTCATATCAAACGTATTCAGGCATATTCAGAGTTGATCGCCTTGAAATGCGGCATGTCCACAGAAAATGCGGAGCAACTCGGCTTGGCGAGTTCAATGCATGACTTAGGAAAAATTGGAATTCCAGACCATATTCTTCTCAAGTCCGGCAAGTTAACTCCAGAAGAGTTTGAAGCAATGAAACTCCATACTGTGATCGGAGCAAAGGCACTGGCAGACGGCCAGTCGGACTTATTGCGTGTAGCTTATCGCGTCGCGCTTTATCACCATGAACGATGGGACGGGCAAGGATATCCTCACGGCTTAAGTGGCGAAAACATTCCTCTTGAAGCGAGAATCGTAGGACTTGTTGATGTTTTTGACGCTTTGCTTTCGAAAAGACCTTATAAAGATCCATTTCCGCTCGATAAAGTTATCGAAATCATACAAAGTGAAAGAGGAAAACATTTCGACCCAAATATTATAGATTTTTTTTTATCTCATTTAGACGAAATATTAAAATTAAAAGAATCATTCTCATATGAATAGGAAACATAATTTTAAAAAATACGTCATTTGTTCATCATAAATATATAATAATATTTATATATAAATAAATGCACTAAAAATATTGCAAGTCATGCACAAGTAAATCGGAGTACACAATGGAAGCCTCAGCATATAATCAATATGGGATCAATATTGATGACAAAAATTCTCTCACTAGCGTCAACGAACTGACATCTGCTGACATACTCACGGAATGCGTCCTTTATGTTGCGAAGCATCACGGGCGCACCTTAACTTCGACTTCCTTATTGTCCGGATTGCCGCTTGACAATAATGGTCGATTGACTCCGGCTATGGCTGAATCCGCAGCACGTAATGCCGGACTCGCCGCTCGAATCGTCAAAAGCCAACTCCAACAGATTGTGAGCTTCGCCCTTCCTGCCGTTCTCTTTCTGAAGGATGAGACCGCATGCATCCTCCTTGAATCCAGCGGCGTAGATTTCAGCATCACTCACCCCGCAGTGGAGGGTGGCGCAAAAAAAATGTCTAAGCAGGAGCTCGAAAAAATTTATAGTGGGCACGTCCTTTACCTCATTCCGGACAAAAAGAATAATTCTGCTTCTAGCGTATCTTCACCTAGACTTGGAGGCCATTGGCTTTGGGGAGCCCTGATCAGAAATTGGTGGACTTACTCACAAGTTATGATCGCGGCAGTCATCTTGAACATGATCGCGCTGGCCACGCCACTTTTCGTAATGAATGTTTATGATCGTGTCGTCCCGAATTCGGCCTTGGATACCTTATGGGTGCTTGCCACAGGAATGACGGTAGTGATCGCCTTCGACTTTATAATCAAGACACTCCGCGCGCACTTTATCGACAACACGGGAAAGAAAATCGACCTTGAACTTGAAGGAAAGCTCTTCGATCAATTGCTCGGCATGCGACTCAAGGACAAGCCAGCTTCCGTTGGAGCATTCGCAAATCTTCTCAGGGAATTGGAAGTACTGCGGGATTTTTTCACCTCCGCTACGCTTGTCAGCTTTGTTGATTTGCCATTTATTTTCCTTTTTATTGCCATGTTTTGGTACATTGGCGGTCCCATAGCCTTCGTCTTCATGGCGATTTTACCAATCACCTTGTTTATAGGCCTGGCAATCCACTTCCCTATTAAGCACTCAGTTGAAGCGGCGATGGCCATGGGAAACGGCAAACATTCAGTGCTCGTGGAGACGCTGAGCAACATTGAAACCGTGAAGGGATTGGGTTGCGAGGCAACAATGCGTCAGCATTGGAACCGCAACACGGTTGACAGTGCCCGCCATGCGATCCGTTCCAGATCTCTTTCTCATTTAGCCATGAATCTTACGGGACTTGTGCAGCAATTTGCCTATGTGATTATCATTATTATTGGCGTTTACCTCATCAAGGAAGGAACTCTCACAACAGGCGGGTTAATTGCCTGCTCCATACTAAGCGGCAGAGTGATGGGCCCTTTCGCCCAGATTGCTCAACTCATTACCCGCTTGCACCATACAATGAGCGCGTATGATGCGTTAAATAATGTAATGGCGCTGGACGTGGAACGAAAAAATGTGAATACCTTCCTGCACAGACCCTTCTTCCAGGGAAACTTGGAATTACGTGATGTTTCCTTTGCCTATCCCGGCTCCAACTTGCCCGCCTTGAAAAGAGTGAATCTTAAAATCAAGGCTGGCGAACGCGTCGGCATAGTGGGAAAAACAGGATCGGGCAAATCAACCTTGGGCAAATTGGCATTAAGCCTCTATACTGCAGACGAAGGAGCATTGCTTGTGGACGGAACAGATCTGCGCCAGGTCGACCCTGCGGACCTGCGCCGTTGGACCGGCTACATGCCTCAAGATGTGGCTCTTTTCCAAGGATCCGTGCGTCAAAACATCTGCATGTCTCATCCACAGGCCTCTGATCAGGAAATCCTTCAAGCAGCGCTGATTTCTGGCACAAACGACTTTATGCGACTGCATCCCCAGGGATACGCGCTGCAAGTCAGCGAGCGCGGGAGCAGCCTTTCCGGTGGGCAGCGCCAGTCCATTTCCATCGCGCGTGCGCTGCTGCGCAAACCCAGCATTCTGGTGATGGATGAACCCACCAGTTCCATGGACGCTCAATCAGAAGCTCTTTTGGTGCAACGCCTGAAAACCATATTGCCCGGTAAAACCATGCTGTTGATAACACATCGTCCCAGCCTGCTCGAACTTGTAGATCGTTTGATCGTCATGGACGAGGGGCAGGTTGTGGCTGACGGGCCAAAGGACTTGATCATGCAGCAACTGCAATCCGGAGTGGTCCCGGTGGCTCAAGCTCATTCGCAAGGAATGGGGGTGAAGAAATGAGCACGCAAAACGAACAAACCGTTGCACCGGCACAAACAAAGCCTACAGACGTTTCTCCCGAGGGCGCCTGTCCGACAAAAAAATAAGCCCCTCTGGTTACGACCAGGAAGGTTATGGAAACAACTTGGCAGGTTTCGCGACCGAACTCGACGACATCACCACTTCGAGCCGGATTACAGCCAACGTCCTTCTGGTTGTCATTGTTATTTTCTTTCTGGTTGCGGTCACTTGGGCCTCCCATGCCGAGTTGGACGAAGTAGTGCGGGGCATGGGCAAGGTCATTCCTTCTTCCGAAATCAAACGTATTCAAAACTTCGAAGGCGGCATAGTTAAGGAAATTCTTGTTCACGAAGGGGAACATGTGGACAAAGGTCAATTGTTGATCCTTCTCGATCAGACCCAAATGACCGCTCGGTTCCGCGAGCAGCAGTCTGGTTACCTTGACCAGATGCTCGCCGTCTCCCGTCTTGAGGCGGAACTCGATGGAAAAGAGACTATTAATTTTCCGGCCGAAGTTTTGGACCAAAAACCACACCTTATCGAACACCAGCGGGAGCTTATGCGTTCCCGTAACAACAGTCGCCTATCGTCGCTGACAGTGCTCGCACGCGAAAAAGAGCAACGAGCGCAGGAACTTAAGGAGCTGAAAAGCAAACTGGAATACCTGCTGAAGAATTTCGCCCTGCTCAAGAAAGAAGTCGACATGACACAGAACATGGTTTCCAAGGGTGCCGCTTCGGATATGGATCTTTTGAGGGCACAGCGTGAAATGTCCGATCTTTCCGGAATGATCGCCGACGCACGCCTCTCCATCCCAAAAGTAGCTGCGGCATTGGATGGCGCAACTCATCGCATTGAAGAAGAAAGAGAGAAGCAACGATCCGAGATCCTGAAGGAACTCAATATGATTAGGACGGAGATGGAAGGAGGAAAGGAAAAGTTGCCGGCTTTGGAAGATCAAATGGACCGAACCAGCGTGCGCTCCCCAGTGGAAGGGACAGTAAAAAGAGTATTCGTTACGACAATCGGAGAAGCTGTTGGAGCAGGCAAGGAAATCCTTGAAATTGTGCCAAGAGATGACACTCTGATGGTAGAAGCCAAGGTTCTGCCCCAAGACATAGCATTTCTTTATCCGGGCCAAAAGGCCAATGTGAAGATCACAGCCTACGATTTTTCGATCTATGGCAGCATGCCTGGAACTGTGGAGCATATCAGCGCTGACGCGATAACCGATGAACAACAAAAAATTAGTTACTACCTCATCAAGGTGCGTACAGAAAACGCATCTTTGAAAAACAAAGACGGAAAAGAATTGCCAATTATTCCTGGCATGGTAGCGGAGGTGGATGTGCTGACTGGAAAGAAAACAGTACTTGAATATATCCTCAAACCCATCATCAAGACAACACGCGGCGCGATGGGAGAACGGTAAGTGTAACTTTTTACAGAAGTTAAATAATATCTCCATAAGGATACTACATGAAAAAGAAAATTCTTTTGGTTGAAGACGACCTCTTGCTACGCAAAGGCTTAAAAACCATGATTGAGATGAGGGATGAATACTGCATCGAAACTGACACCGGGAGCGGTGTCGAGGCCATCAATCTTTTCGAAAAAAATCGTCCGGACCTGGTCCTTCTCGATTTGCAACTGCCCGATTTGTCAGGCACTGACGTGTTGCGGCATTTAAAGCATTCCGCACCTCATATTCCAGTGATCATGCTCACTATCTGCGAAGAAAATGAATTACTATTCCAGGCACTGGCATTTGGCGCCAACGCTTACGTTCTCAAAGGATCCGGTCCGGAAGAACTTTTCCTTGGCATGCACTATTCCCTGAAGGACGAAGTGTTCATCAGTCCTAAGCTGGCTAAAACGATTATCAATGACTATCTCCTCGTCAATCGTCACCGAAATTCCCTGCCTCCGCTTCACAATCTAACTGCAAGAGAAAAACAGATCGTAAAACTCATCATTGAAGGCAAAAAAAGCAAAGATATCGCAGCCAGCCTCTTTATCAGCCTAAAAACTGTCAATAAACACCGCTCGAACATCCTCGTCAAACTAGGAATCCATAATCTATCTGAGCTACGACAGAGAAAAATGTATATTTTTGATGGAATTCAGGAAATTGAAAAATACACTACAATTTAAATATAAATTTGAATATTCATTAATGATTTTATAAAATCATTGTTATGAATAATATTTAGATCAGTATAATACAAATTTTTTATTTATTTTTAAAAAAATGTATTATATATTAGTTTAAATGTCATTTAAGATTAAAACATAGCATAACTCGAAGTCAAATCGCTCCAATATGAATAAATTTTAACGCCCGTACTCCAACACTGCCGTACTTCGCCAATAAGAACGAAAGTTACTTGGCAGTGACCAGCCTCATCTTCCAAATCTGCCAAAGCAAGAGTTCCGGACTTGTGTTCTGCAGGATAGCAATTTAGTTACGACGATATGCTCACATTACCCACACATGCCCGTCCATCATAACCTTTATTTTCAAAAGGTTACTTGTACTTCGCATTTTTCACAACGGGTAAACGAGATCAGAAGAAAACTATAACAGAAAATTGATTATTGAAAATCAACCCAAAATATGGAAGTAAAGCACATTATCATTGAAATTTTCCTGCGTTTTCAACTGCAACCCAAATTGGTGCGGCATGAACCATATTGAAATCCCAATCACTCGAAAAAACACAAAAATATCATTCAGAACTGATGAAGAAACTCTCATAAAACTCAAGGCTATTTGCAGGCTTGAAAACAAAACCACGTCTTCGTTGATTGAAAATATTCTCACGGAGCACATGCTCGGCCAAGAAAACCCCACGCTTCTCCAGGGTGAAAAACGACAGTCTCCGCGCAAGCAATGTTCGATCCCGGCTGTCATTTCCGAAAAAAGCAACGGAAAAAGCTGGAAGTGCATCATCATCAACCTTTCAACATCTTCTATGCAAGTAATCCTAAAAAATCCTCCTTTTGAAAATTTAATTGATAATAATTTTTACATTCTTTTTGCCTTGCCGAATCATGACGACCCATTCTTTTTTTCATGTTATTTTGTACGAGTAAACTTTATTCATGGAGAATGTGTTGTTATTTTAAACTTTGAATGCACAGAAAAAGATCACGAATTATTAAAAAAATACTTAGCAGACAAAGAACACGCTAATAAAATAAAGAAAAAATAATCGGTTAAATACAGACCCGATAAATATTTTATAAGGAAATTATCATGGAAATAAAAAATTTACTTAAAAGAAGAGTCTTGCGCGACGATGTTGCAGAATATTTGATGGAATCAATTTTAAAGGGAGAGCTCAATCCTGGCGATAAAATTATTGAATCAAAATTAGCACGCGAACTTTCAATTAGCCAAGGTGCTGTCCGCGAAGCAATTCGAGATCTGATTGCTCAAGGAGTATTAGAGACTGAACCATATAAAGGCACACGGATCAGAACTCTCACCAAAGATCAACTCAACGACTACTACGATGTCCGAACAGAAATAGAAGCACTGGCTGTAAGATGGAGCGTCGTTAAACATCAATCTCGATACCTTGATTTCAATTTTTTAAAAAGTTGCGTAGACAACATGGCTACTTGTGTTGGAATGAACGACACAAAAAATATGCGCATGCACGACATGGCTTTTCACCTTGCCATCATCCAAGGGGCCCATAGTGAATCATTGGCAAAAGCATGGCATTCGCTTGGAAACTATTACTGGACATATATAGCAGTCTATTATGACCACGCAGCCTCTTTGCTTGAAGCTCAAGTTGAGAAACATCGCACTATGTACGAAGCAATAGCAGAGTCCGACATCAATGCCTATGCTCGTTGCGTTCGTGGTCATTACTTCGATACCGACACTCTCTTTCCGGAAAAGAACTAAATTTCGCTTCAATCACTTGATATTCCTTCCAGAATTGCTCTGAGTAAATGACTCGTTTAGGGGTGTTCCCAGATGTAACTTCAAACAGTCGTCATCCACTTGAAGAAGAGGAGCCATTACTTTTAACTATTTAAAAGGAATTGGTTACACGATTAGCCTGTCATGACTCGCCTTCGCGGGAATGACACACAGGATTTATCACTCCTTTTTGCAATGGACTCTTCTCACGGAAGCACTTGATATGAAGCACCAAAATGCACGCGTAGATTTCAGAACAGGGATTTCGAAGAATTCTAGTTATAATAACCCATTACTTATAACAATACAGCACATTAGCTCTTGAATTCATGTACGTCGTGCGCTTAATTTCGTATCCGTCAATGGCAGGGATTCCGGTCTGGTCCGCTGACGACTCTTCAATCACACCCACTTTTTTGTAACACAATCCACGCCACCGCTCCTTACAAAACCAAACGGGGAATACGATCACAGCCAGATTGGCCTGCTCGTACTCCCCGCTTGGTCAAACTGCTGCGATGCACAGCGCGCCCGGAAGCGCGCTGTGCATTATTCTAATCCAATTTTGGCACGTCCATGGTCACGTTCAGAGTAGACATGAGCGCGGAGATCGGCATGCAGATCCGGTAGTAGGAGAATGTATGCGCGGTCATCGCGTTCAAGTACACCTGCTGGGAGCTGAACAGACTTTTCTGGGCTGAAACAAGATCGAGCAGCGTTCTCTTGCCCATGCGGAACTGGTCCGCATAGCTGACGACTATCTTGGCGTTCTCGTTCGTCAGATTGCTCAAAATCGGCAGCAGGTTGCCGGTGACCTTGTGGAAACTGTAGGCGGTCTTCACATCCTCTTCCACGGTGCGCCGGACTTCTTCGGCATCCTGCAGCACCTTCAGCTTGTCGCTCTTTGCTTCCCTGATCGCGGCAGCGTCGGACCCGCCGCTGTACAGATTGAAATTCATCTGGAGCATGGCGGAAAAGTCATTGTAGTTCTCTTCATAACCGCCGGTATTGTCCGAACGGCCACCCGAGAGCTTGGCATAAAGCTGGGGCTTCATGAGCCCTTCCGCGGAGTCGACCTCGCGCTCCTTCTGCTGGATGGCCAGACGGGCGGCTTTCAGCGCGCGGTTGTTGTCCATGGCCAGAGCGATGGCAGCATCGACATCCTGAGGAATGGCAGCAACAGGTCGGCCTGGCATGGCCAGCTTGCCGGCCTTGTCCCCGAAGAGTTTCGCGTAGCCCGCTTCGGCGTCTTCAAGCCCTTGCTTGGCCTGAACCAGCCTCGATCTGGCTTCTTCCAGGGATGCCTCGGCCTGGCTCACGTCAACCTGGGTTCCACCGCCGCTGCTCAAACGGACGCGGGTCAATTCGAGAATATTGGCATGCTGGACAATGTTGCGCTCGCACAGCTCGATCAAGGCGCGGTTGCGGATAACTTCCATGAAGTACTGCGTCGCGGTCAGACCGACGTCCTCGGCCGTGTTGAAGAGCTCTTCCTTTTTGGACTGCGAAAAGAACTTGTCCGCTTCGACCTTCGAAGAGGTCAGGCCCCCATCATAGATCAGCTGGGACAAGACCATGCGCATGTCGTTCGACCATTCCTCGCCCTGCTCGTCGTCATAGGCGGCTATGGTCGTGTCGTTGCGGATGACCAGATAGCCGCCCTTCGCCACGAAATCGAGCTGGGGCAAGAGCGCTCCGTAGGATCTCAGATAGGCTTCATGCGACGATGAGTAGGCATGTTTTCCGCTCAAGAACTTGGGGTTGGTGTCGATGGCGGACTGAATGGCCGCCGGAAGCGTAAGGCCATCTCCCGACACGACATCCGTCAATATCGAATCAACTTGTTCGGCGCCGACAACTGCGGATTGCGCTCCGGACAAAGCGGGAGCAATGCCCATGACCACAGAAATTAAAACAAAAACAAACAACGTGTTCCGAAAAACTTTCCATTTCATGCTCTTCTTCCTCCGTAATAATTCATGATCTAGAGCGGCAAATCTTTTCCCCTGACGCAATCCGATCTAGCCAACGCTTTCATTCCGTAAAATTGTGAATAAGCCTGATTAGTATAACTTCATGATATTTTACATGAAAGTTATTTCGTTAAACAATGCATCCTCACATATTCATTCTAAAAACCGCAGTACTCCAACATCACGATTCTTTGCAGGTGCATATCCCTTTTTTCTGCAATCAAAGACGGAATTCATGGGCCAGATGAGCTCTGAACACGGATTAAAATAAGAGTGATATAACGTGTTCAGAGCTCAAATTTTGACACCTTTATGAATGTGTTTGGTACGTAACGTCGACATCCACATACAGATTGACCGTATGAGAATCATATATGGATGTATAATGATGGTATGTTTGGCCATTATGAGTCACGTCGGCAGCCTGCTGGGTCCAGCCCGCGCCGATGCTTGTCACACTGTCACCGACATCGCCATCAACATAGAGGGATCCCCCGGACACTTGAAACACGTCGTTGGCCTTGAGGGTCAGGGTGTTCGAGTCATCGGCGTCACCCGTGATGTCGATGCGCTCGATGCCTGTGATCCGGCCCGCATCGTTCATGGCGCTCAAATCAAAGGTGCTTCCAGTTCCGATGTTGTCCTCCAATCGGAAAGTGTCAAAACCGTCTCCGCCATGAGCGGTGTCAGTCAGGCCGCCGATGAGCAAGTCGTGGTCCGCGCCACCCAGGAGCAGATCGACGCCCACGCCGCCGATGAGCGTGTCGTTGCCCGTGCCGCCGTCCAGGGTGTCGTTGCCGGCCAGGCCGCTGATCAGGTCATTGCCCCCGCGGCCCTCGATGATGTTGTGGATGCTCATGTACTGCGGATCATCCGTGTTGCGGCCGGTCAACGTGTCGTTGTGCTCCGAGCCCCACAGGCCGTCCATGTACCAGAGCTCGTCGCCGTTTTCCTCGCCTGTGCCAACTTGACGACCGCCAAGCTGGATTTCCAGGCTGACATTCACCCCGGAGGCAGCATTCGCGTAGGAAGCGATGTCGTAGTCCATGCCGCCCCAGATGAAGTCCGCCCCGAGTCCGCCCTCCAGCGTGTCGTTGTTGTTCACGCCCCACAGCTCGTCATTGCCCGCGCCGCCGATCATGAGGTCGTTGCCGTCAACGCCGTACATCTCGTTGTTCTGATCGTTGCCGATGAGCGTGTCGCTGCCGTTCGAGCCCACGGCGTTGACGATGCCGGTCAGGATGTCGCCGGTGGCGTCGTCGCCTCCGGGCTTGCCGGGCTGGACCATCAGGTTGCCGTCCGCATCCAGACCCTGCAGACGCAGGTCGAGGTAAACGCCCTGCCAGCTGACATCGAAGTCGCCATATCCGGTCAGCTCGTAGCTGGCCGAGGAGTTGACCCCGTTGCCGATGATGCGGTCCGCGCCTATGCCGCCGATGAGGGTGTCCCAGCGGGTGGCGCTGCCGCCGTCCAGGGTGTCGTTGCCCACGCCGCCGATCAGAAGATCCTGGGTGTCGCCCGTGCCGCCGTAAAGGGAGTCGTCGCCGGCGCCGCCCCAGATGGAGTCGATGCCGGTGCCGCCGTTGATGGTGTCGTTGCCCTCGCCGCCGAAGAGGGAATCCTCGTGGGAGCCGCCGTCGATCAAATCGTTGCCGTCGCCGCCATGGATGGTGTCGTAGAACCCCCCGCCGAAGATGGTGTCGTCGCCGTCGTAGGCCCAAATGCGGTTACTGACGCCGTTGCCCGTGAGGGAGTCGCCGTACTGGGAGCCATTGACGTCCTCGATGCCCGTCAGGATGTCGCCCTCGGCGTGGTTGCCCGCGCCGCCGCCGGACTGGGCAGTGGTCCCGTTTTGGATGTTCAGATCCACGTTCACCCAGGCGGTGCTGCCGCTGCAGTCCGCCAGGTCGCGGGTGCCCGTGCCGCCGTCCACCCTGTCGGCCCCGGCCCCGCTGACGAGAGTGTCGTTGCCCGCGCCGCCGATGAGCGTGTCGTCGCCGCCCAGACCGATGAGATGGTTGTTGCCGCCATTGCCGACGATGCTGTCGGCGAAGGCCGAGCCGATGATGCTCTCAATGCCGACAAGCGTATCGCCCAAAGCGTGGCTGCCCGCGCCGCCGCCACTCTGCGCCGTGCTGCCGTCCTGGATGTTCAGGTCCACGTTCACCCAGCCTGCGCTGTCGCGGTAATCGGCGAAATCCTGGCCAACGCCGCCGTCGATCAGGTCGGCCCCGGCCCCGCCGCGCAGGGTGTCGTTGCCTTCCCTTCCAAGCAGCGTGTCGTCGCCGGCAAGGCCGGAAAGGAGGTTGGCCGTCGCGTCGCCGGCGATGCTGTCGTTAAAGCCCGAGCCGATGACGTTCTCGACGCCGACCAGCGAATCACCCTCGGCATGGCCGCCTGTCTGGGTGGCGCGGGTCAGATCGATGTCCACGGCCGCGGTGCTCGCGCCGTAATCCACGGTGTCGCCGCCTTCCTGGGTGTACACCCAGGGAGAATGCTGTGCGTACGCATGCCCGCCCCCGTCCAGAGTGTCCGCGCCCGAGCCGCCGCGCAGGGTGTCGTTGCCTTCCAGGCCTTGGACGTGGAACGTGTACTGCGGATCGTCGAAATCCCAACCAACGGTCAGGTCGTCGTGGCCTTCGGTTCCGGTTATCTTGACCACGCCGTCCGTGATCTCGCCTTCGCTCAGGCCGGTCTGCACATAAAGCCGAATGGTCTTGCCGTCCTTGACGGCCTCGAACAAGACATATGTGTTGCCGTCATCGCCAAGGGCCACGTCCTGCCCTACCTTGGTCCAGGTCCAGCCGTTGCCCGAGTCCCTGGTCACCACGTCGCCCTGGTCCCCGGTCACCACCATGGCCATGCGGCCGCTGCCTGCCGGGTCGGCCACGCCGTTGTTCAATATGGCGTCGCCGTTCACGGTCAGGTTCTTGCCCGCGCCCGTGAGGTCGATGCGCTCGATGCCGGTGATGGTCGTCGAGGACGTGACGTTGAGATGCGCGTCCTCGGACCGCAGCACATCGAAGCCACTCCCGCCGTCCACCGTGTCGCCCGCTCCGGCGTGGATCAGGTCGTCGCCCGCGCCGCCGATGAGCAGATCGTTGCCCACGCCGCCAATGAGCGTGTCGTTGCCCGTGCCGCCGTCCAGGGTGTCGTTGCCGGCCAGGCCGCTGATCAGGTCATTGCCCCCACGGCCCTCGATGAGGTTGTGAGTGCTCAGGTACAATGGACCAGCTGGGTCATCCGAATTGCGGCCGGTCAGCGTGTCATTGAACTCGGACCCGTACAGGCCATCCATGTACCAGAGCCGGTCGCCGTTTTCTTCGCCTGTGCCGGATTGCAAGCCGCCATTCTGGATTTCCAGGCTGACATTCACTCCCGAGGCCGCATTTTCATAGGAGGCGATGTCGTAGTCCAAGCCGCCCCAGAGGAAGTCCGCCCCGAGGCCGCCCTCAAGGGTGTCGTTGCCGTCCACGCCCCACAGGGAGTCGTTGCCTTCGCCCCCGATCATGAGGTCATGGCCGCCAACGCCGTACATCTCGTTGTTCTGGTGGTTGCCGATGAGCGTATCGTCGCTGTACGTGCCCACGGCGTTGACGATGCCGATCAGAGTATCGCCCACGGCGTCGGTCTTGCGGCCGAAAGGATCGATCTGGGCAATCCAGTTGCCGTCGGCGTCCTTGCCCTGGCGGCGCAGGTCCAGATAGACTCCCGGCCCGTAATTGACCTCGAAGTCGCCGTGCCCGGTCAGCTCGTAGCTGGCACTGCTGGTCTTGCCGTTGCCGATGAGCATGTCCCCGCCCATGCCGCCGATGAGCGTGGACCAATCGCTGCCGCACTCGTGGCTGGCGTCCAGAGTGTCGTTGCCCGCGCCGCCGACGAGGAGGTCCTGATTCCGGTCGGCGCTGCCGTCGGGATTGTAGCCGACCAGATAGTCGTCGCCGTCGCCGCCCCAGAGGCTGTCGATGCCGTTCCCGCCGTAGATGGTGTCGTTGCCGGCCCCGCCGTAAAGGTCGTCCTCGTGGGTGCCGCCGTCGATCCAGTCGTTGCCGGCTCCGCCCTGGATGGTGTCGTAGAAGCCGCCGCCGAAGATGGTGTCGTCGCCGTCGCCGCCCCAGAGGCGGTTGGATTTGCCGTCACCGGTGATGACGTCGCTAAACCGCGTGCCCACGACACCCTCGATGTTGACGAGGATGTCGCCCTCGGCGTGGCCGCCGGACTGGACGCCCGTCCTGGTCAGATCCACGTTCACGGCAGCGTCGCTGGTGCTGTAGTCGGCTAGGTCTTGGCTCATCTCGCCTCGCCAATTGGTGGGACCGGTCCCGCCATCCAGATAGTCGGCCCCGGCCCCGCCGCGCAGGGTGTCGTTGCCTATGCCGCCCAGCAGGGTGTCGTTGCCCGCGCCGCCGTCGAGGAAGTTGTGGCCGGCGTCGCCGACGATGCTGTCGGCGAAGGCCGAGCCGATGACGTTCTCAATGGCGACCAGGGTGTCGCCCTCGGCGTGGCCGCCGGACTGGGCTCCGGTTCTGGTCAGGTCCACGTCCACGGCCACGTCGCTCCTGCGGTAGTCCGCCGTGTCCCTGCCTTCCCGGCCATCGATGAGGTCCGCCCCGGCCAGCCCGGCCAGAACATTGTTGCTCTTGTCGCCACTCAGGGTGTCGGCATACCGAGAGCCCGTGACGTTCTCGATGCCGATCAGCACATCGCCCTCGGCATGGCCGCCGATCTGCTTGGCGCGCGTCAGGTCCACGTCCACGGACGCGTTGCTGGCGCTGTAGTCCACGGTGTCGCCGTCGGGCGTCGCGCCGGGAACCGTCACAGTTGCTCTCCACACGGAATAGGTAACATCCGTGGACGCATGCCCGCCGCCGTCCAACGTGTCGGCCCCGGCCCCGCCGCGCATGGCGTCGTTGCCGTCGAAGCCGTAGACGTGATATTTCACGCCAGCACGGTCGAAGTTGGCAACGCTCGTCAGGTCGTCGTCACCGTTCGTGCCCCAGACCTGCACCGTGGTGTTGTGGATGCGGAAGGTCGCCTGACTGGTGGTGTTCACGCCGTCCGTGACCTTGAAGACGAAAGAGTCGTCCTCCATCACCAGAATCTGGTCCTGGGGGTGCGGATCGAAGCGGAAGGTGACGCGGCCCGAGTCGAGATCCGCCTGGGTGAAGACAGCCTTTGAGAAGTCGGTAATTTCCACGCCATCAAACAGAAGTACGCCATAGAGCGGGGTCTTGGTGATGAAATACTTGAGCTCGGACGGGCTGTTGTCCGTGTCCGTGGTCAGCAGGGAATCCGTCAGGGACTTTGTTTCGTCATCATCCACCAGGAGCACCGCGTTGAGGGCGATCACCGGCGCGTCGTTCAGGTCGGTGTCAGTACCCAGGTGGTTTTCGACGTAAAGGCGCACCTTCTGACCGTCCTTCAATCCCTCGTACACGGTATAGGTCTTGCCGTTCATGGTCTGGTTTTCAGCGAAGATCTTCCAGCCCCAGGAGTCGCCGCTGAAATGCACCGTGTCGCCGGCGTCGCCGTTGACGATGAGAGCTTTCATGCCGCCGCCGGAGGGATCCAAAACTCCGTTTTTCATGATGGCGTCGCCATTCACGGTCAGGCTCTTGGCATCGCCCGTAAGGTCGATTCTTTCAATGCCGGTAATGGTGGTTGAAGACGCGATGTTCAAAGAGGAATCTTCGCTTTTCAGCACATCGAAGCCACTCCCGCCTTTCACCGTGTCGCCCGCTCCGGCGTGGATCAGGTCGTCGCCCGCGCCGCCGATGAGCAGATCGTTGCCCACGCCGCCGATGAGCGTGTCGTTGCCCGTGCCGCCGTCCAGGGTGTCGTTGCCGGCCAGGCCGCTGATCAGGTCATTGCCCCCACGGCCCTCGATGAGGTTATGAATACTCATGTACCCCGGATCATCCGTATTGCGGCCGGTCAGCGTATCATTGAAGTTGGACCCGTACAGGCCGTCCATGTACCAAAGCTCGTCGCCGTTCTCCTCGCCCGTACCAACCTGACGGGCTCCAAGTTGAAGTTCCAAGCTGACATTCACTCCCGACGCCGCATTTTCATAGGAGGCGATGTCGTAGTCCATGCCGCCCCAGAGGAAGTCCGCCCCGAGGCCGCCCTCAAGGGTGTCGTTGCCGTCCACGCCCCACAGGGAGTCGTTGCCCTCGCCCCCGATCATGAGGTCGTTGCCGTCAACGCCGTACATCTCGTTGTTCTGGTGGTTGCCGATGAGCGTATCGTCGCTGTACGTGCCCACGGCGTTGACGATGCCGATTAGAGTATCGCCCACGGCGTCGGTCTTGCGGCCGAAAGGATCGATCTGGGCAATCCAGTTGCCGTCGGCGTCCTTGCCCTGGCGGCGCAGGTCCAGATAGACACCCGGCCCGTAATTGACCTCGAAGTCGCCGTGCCCGGTCAGCTCGTAGCTGGCACTGCTGGTCTTGCCGTTGCCGATGAGCATGTCGGCCCCGGACCCGCCGATGAGCGTGGACCATTGCGTGCCGCATTCGTGGCTGGCGTCCAGGGTGTCGTTGCCCGCGCCGCCGATGAGGAGGTCCTGATTCCGGTCGGCGCTGCCGTCCGGATTGTAGCCGACCAGATAGTCGTCGCCGTCGCCGCCCCAGATGGAGTCGATGCCATTGCCGCCGTAAATGGTGTCGTTGCCGTCGCCGCCGAAGAGGGAATCCTCGTGGCTGCCGCCGTCGATCCAGTCGTTGCCCGCCCCGCCCTGGATGGTGTCGTAGAAGCCGCCGCCATAGATGGTGTCGTCGCCATCGCCTCCCCAGAGGCGGTTGGATTTGCCGTCGCCCGTGAGGACGTCGTTGAACCGTGAGCCCAGGGCATCCTCGATGTTGACGAGGATGTCGCCCTCGGCGTGGCCGCCGGACTGGGCCCCAGTCCTGGTCAGGTCAACGTTCACCGCGCCGTCGCTGGTGCTGTAGTCGGCCAGGTCGCGGGTTCCGGCCCCGCCGTCCAGGGAATCCGCTCCGGCCCCGCCGCGCAGGGTGTCGTTGCCCGCGCCGCCCAGCAGGGTGTCGGCGCCTGCGTCGCCGTCGAGGAAGTTGTGGCCCGCGTCGCCAGTGATGCTGTCGGCAAAGGCCGAGCCAATGACGTTTTCAATGGCGACCAGGGTGTCGCCCTCGGCATGGCCACCGATCTGCGTGGCCCGCGTCAGGTCCACGTCCACGGCCGCGTCGCTGCGGCGATAGTCCGCCGTGTCGCTGCCTTCCCGGCCATCGATGAGGTCCGCCCCGGCCAGCCCGGCCAGAACATTGTTGCCCTTGTCGCCACTCAGGGTGTCGGCGTACCGGGAGCCCGTGACGTTCTCGATGCCGATCAGCACATCGCCCTCGGCATGGCCGCCGATCTGCTTGGCGCGCGTCAGGTCCACGTCCACGGACGCGTTGCTGGCGCTGTAGTCCACGGTGTCGCCGCCGGGCGTCGCGCCGGGAACCGTCACAGTTGCTCTCCACACGGAATAGGTAACATCCGTGGACGCATGCCCGCCGCCGTCCAACGTGTCGGCCCCGGCCCCGCCGCGCATGGCGTCGTTGCCGTCGAAGCCGTAGACGTGATATTTCACGCCAGCACGGTCGAAGTTGGCAACGCTCGTCAGGTCGTCGTCACCGTTCGTGCCCCAAACCTGCACCGTGGTGTTGTGAATGTTAAAGGTCGCCGGGCCAGTGATGTTCTCCCCGTCCGTGACCTTGAACACGAAAGAGTCGTCCTCCATCACCAGAATCTTATCCTGGGCGCGCGGGTCAAAACGGAAGGTGACGCGGCCCGAGTCGAGATCAGCCTGAGTGAAGGCAACCTTGGAGAAGTCTGTGATTTCGACGCCGTCAACCAGAAGCACGCCATAGAGCGGGGTCTTGGTGATGAAATATTTGAGTTCGGACGCGCTGTTGTCCACGTCCGTGGCCAGAAGCGAACCCGTCAGGGACACTGTAGCGTCATCGTCCACCAGGAGCACCGCGTTGAGGGCGATTACCGGCGCGTCGTTCACCGGGTCCACAGTAAGGGAGGCCTTGCCCGGAATGACATATTCACCGTCGCTGATCTGATAGCTGAAGGTGAGCGTACCGTTCCAATTCTCGGCGGGAATGAACGTCCAGGTCCCGTCGCCGTTGTCGACCAGCGTTCCGGCCTCTGGATTGTTCAGGACCAGATTCGTTACGAAAAGCCGATCGCCGTCAACGTCGAAGGCTTGGCTCAGGAGCTGCTCGGTGGTGATTGTAACGGAGCTGTCCTCGGCGGTGGAGGGCAGGGTTACGAGATCGCTCTCCGGCGCCCTGTTCACCTGCTCCGCCTCGTTGTCTCCGGCCAGGCCATCCATCATGTTGTCATCCAGTTCGGACTCTTCCGCGACCTTCCGCCCGCCCAAGCCTTCGCCGTCCAAAGCGCTGAACGCGGCCATGTCCAGGATCTGGCCCATGCCAAAGTCCTCGCCCACTTCGCGATTCAGGAATTCCGTGTTGTCCACGCGCGCCTTATGCACGCCCAGCGCCTCATGCGTCAGCGCGGCATCGGACAACTCCGATCTCGCCGTCTCGAAGACAATTGTGGGAGGCGCCTTGAATACAGAAACTTCGGGGGCCATGGCTATTGCTTCCGGGGCCTCTCCAGCCGACTCCACGGTGAACTCGCCAATGCCTTCCAGCTTGATGGTGACTTCACCCGGAGCCCCCGCCTCGACCTGCGCCTGGTCAGAAGAGGCAGCGATGAACAGGTGCTCATCGGGATTCAACAGCACCACGCCGCCGCTTACGACTTCCACTTTTCGCGTCGTGCCGTCCGCCTGCTGAACGAATACCTGGGTCTTGGACATGAGATTGCTCCTTGATCTGAATAGTGCGACTTTAATGGGGCAACCTACATATCTTTTATACAATAGCTAATCAGCATTGATGTTAAAATCTTAAACTTTTATATACGCACATATAAATACATCAAACTGTGCAAATATAATTTTTTTACCACCATTTTTTTTGAAACTTGAACACCCAATAAAGAAATTCATACATAGCATTGCGTATTAAAAAATCTCAAAATCAAAAATATCCCATTACAAAAACAATATATACGTACTTATATCCAGAGAATTCCACACAGGAACTACGATCACGACATCACATCACCCCACTCCTGATTCCGGCAAAAAAAAACAAAGCTGGGGCTGTGATGCACGCCCCTTTGGGTCGGCATCACAGCCCCAGCTTTGCACAAAGCGAGGCATAGCGCGCCCGGAAGCGCGCTGTGCATTATTCTAATCCAATTTTGGCACGTCCATGGTCACGTTCAGAGTAGACATGAGCGCGGAGATCGGCATGCAGATCCGGTAGTAGGAGAATGTATGCGCGGTCATCGCATTCAAGTACACCTGCTGAGAGCTGAACAGACTTCTCTGGGCTGAAACAAGGTCGAGCAGCGTTCTCTTGCCCATGCGGAACTGGTCCGCATAGCTGACGACTATCTTGGCGTTCTCGTTCGTCAGATTACTCAAAATCGGCAGCAGGTTGCCGGTGACCTTGTGGAAACTGTAGGCGGTCTTCACATCCTCTTCCACGGTGCGGCGGACTTCTTCGGCATCCTGCAGCACCTCCAGCTTGTCGCTCTTTGCTTCCCTGATCGCGGCAGCGTCGGACCCGCCGCTGTACAGATTGAAGTTGACCTGAAGCATGGCGGAGACATCGTGATAGTTTTCTTCGTAACCACCCGTGTTGTCCGAACGACCGCCCGAGAGCTTGGCATAAAGCTGGGGCTTCATGAGCCCTTCCGCGGAGTCGACCTCGCGCTCCTTCTGCTGGATGGCCAGACGGGCGGCTTTCAGCGCGCGGTTGTTGTCCATGGCCAGAGCGATGGCAGCATCGACATCCTGAGGAATGGCAGCAACAGGTCGGCCTGGCATGGCCAGCTTGCCGGCCTTGTCTCCGAAGAGTTTCGCGTAGCCCGCTTCGGCGTCTTCGAGCCCTTGCCTGGCCTGAACCAGCCTCGATCTGGCTTCTTCCAGGGAGGCCTCGGCTTGGCTCACGTCAACCTGGGTTCCGCCACCGCTGCTCAAACGAACGCGGGTCAATTCGAGAATATTGGCATGCTGGGCAATGTTGCGCTCACACAATTCGATCAAGGCGCGGTTGCGGATAACTTCCATGAAATACTGCGTCGCCGTTAAACCGACATCCTCAGCCGTATTGAAGAGCTCTTCCCTTTTGGACTGCGAATAGAACTTGTCGGCGTCAACCTTCGAAGAGGTCAGGCCTCCGTCGTATATCAGCTGCGACAAGACCACACGCATATCATCCGACCATTCATCGCCCTGCTCGTCGTCATAGGCGGCAATGGTCGTGTCGTTGCGGATGACCAGGTAGCCGCCCTTCGCCACGAAATCCAACTGCGGCAACAGCGCGCCGTAGGACTGCAGATAGGCTTCATGCGACGATGAATAGGCATGTTTGCGGCTCAAGAACTTGGGATTGGTGTCGATGGCGGACTGAATGGCCACCGGAAGCGTAAGGCCATCCGCCGACACCGCATCGTTCAATATGAAATCCACATTCTCCGCACCGTCGGCAGCGGCGCCGACACGCGCTCCTGATGCTTCTACGGATTGCGCCAAGGATAGAGCAGGAGTCATGCATGCAAGCAATGAAACGACTACAAAGTGCATAAAAATGTTCCGAATTTTTTTCCAATCCATGCTCTTTATCCTCCTTGTTGATTCATGATCCAGAGTTGCAAAACAATTTCCCTGATACAATCCGACCAATTCAGCAGAAGTAAAACTTGAAACAGCGAAGCAACTTAATGTTTTAAATTTCATGATATCTCCTGATTTTTATGTATTTTGATATGTTACGGCGATGTCGACGTACAGATCGATCGTCTGAGAACTGTATGTGGATGTATAATGATGATACGTTTCGCCGCCAAAGCTCACGTCGCCGGCCTCTTGGGTCCAGCCCGCGCCGATGGTCGTCACGCTATCGCCGGCATCGCCATCAACGTAGAGTGATCCGCCGGACACTTCGAACACATCCTCAGTCCGGAGGGTCAGGGTATTCGCGTCGTCGGCGTCGCCCGTGATGTCGATGCGTTCGATACCCGTGATCCGGCCCGCATCGTTCATGGCGCTCAGATCGAAGGTGCTTCCGATTCCGATGTTGTCCTCTAGGCGGAAGGTGTCGAAACCGTCCCCGCCGTCCACGACGTCATCCGCGCCGCCATGGATCAGGTCGTCGCCCATGCCGCCCTGGATGATGTCGATCCCGGCGCTGCCGATCAGAAGATCGTTGCCCGTGCCACCGTCGATGGAGTCGTTGCCCGCCCCGCCATCGATGGTGTCGTTATCGGACCCGCCCAGCAGGGTGTCGTCGCCGCCCCGGCCCAGGATGTAATCCCACCCGCCTTCGCCGCGAATCAAGTTGGCTGCGCCGTCGCCCAGCAGGGAATCAAAATACTGGGAGCCGACGATGTTCTCGATGCCGACCAGCGTGTCGCAATACGCATCGGAGTAGGGGCTGTTCGGGAAGGAATACCAGGAGTCGGTCAGGTCAACCATGCACACGTCGAGGCTGTTGCTGTAGTCAACCGTGTCAATGCCGGCCCCGCCCACCAGAGAGTCGCCGGTATAGGTGTTGTCGTAGGAGCCGACTCCATCCTGGAACCAGTCGTCGCCATCGCCGCCTTCCAGCGTGTCGTAGCCCAATCCGCCGACCAGGGTGTCGTTGCCCGCCCCGCCAACCAGGGAGTCGTCGCCGTCCAACCCGACGAGCATGTTGGCCTGGGCGTCGCCCGTGAGCACGTCGCCATGAGCGGCATCGTTGCTGCCGATGACGCCTTCGAAGCCGATGAGCGCGTCGCCCGTAGCGTAGTTGTCCGCGCCGCCGCCGGACTGCATGGTGACGCCGTCCTGGAGGTTCAGATCCACGTTCACCCATGTGGGGCTGGCGCTGTAGCTGGCCATGTCGTAGCCTGCACCGGCGTCCATGAGGTCGTTGCCCGCGCCCCCGGCCAGGGTGTCGTCGCCCGGCCCGCCGAGCAGGGTGTCGTCGCCGCCGAGGCCCTGGATATTGAATGGGTGCCGAGAATCGGTGAAGTCCCAGACAGTTGTCAGGTCATCATGCCCGTTGGTTCCCAGGATTTGGTACACGCCGTCGGCGAGCTCGATCTCGTTCAGACCGGTCTCTATATAGAGCCGCACGGTCTGGCCGGCCTTCGAGGCCTCGTACAGGACATAGGTCAGCCCGTCCCCACCGACGGTCATGTCCGCGGCAACCAGGGTCCAGGACCAGCCGTTGGCCGCCCTGATCACCGAATCGCCATCATCCCCGTTCACCACCAGGGCCATGAGCCCGCTGCCCTCCGGGTCGGCCACGCCGTTCAAAAGAATGGCGTCGCCGTCCACGGTCAGTTCCTTGCCCGCGCCCGTCAGGTCGATCCTCTCGATGCCGGTGATTGTCGTGGAGGAGGCCACGTCGAGATACTCGTCTTCCGAAACCAGCACGTCGCTGCCCACGCCGCCGTCCACGACATCGCCTGCCCCGGCGCGGATCAGGTCGCCGCCGTCGCCGCCCTGGAGCGTGTCGCTCCCTGCGCCGCCGATGAGGGTGTCATCCCCCCCGCTTCCAACCACGCTGTCGTTTCCGGCTAGGCCGGAGAGCACGTTGTTTCCGCCGTTGCCGACGAGCGTGTCATTGAAGGCCGAGCCCGTGACATTCTCGATGCTGATGAGCACATCGCCTGTGGAGTGGTTGCCTGCTTCGCCGCCGGTCTGGCCCGTGGCCAGGGTCAGGTCCACGTTTACGGCCGCAGTGCTGAGAGTGTAGTTGGCGGTGTCTGTCCCCGTGCCGCCGTCCAGGGTGTCGTTGCCGCTCAAACCCGCCAGGATGTCGTTGCCCCCGCGGCCCTCGATGAGGTTGTGGATGCTCATGTACTGCGGATCATCCGTGTTGCGGCCGGTCAACGTATCGTTGAACTCGGAGCCCCACAGGCCATCCATGTACCAAAGTTCGTCGCCGTTCTCTTCGCCTGTGCCGCTTTGCACGGGACCAAGCTGGAGTTCCAGGCTGACGTTCACCCCCGAGGCGGCATTCGCGTAGGAGGCGATGTCGTAGTCCATGCC
>DHWB01000001.1:527-229072 GCA_002412965.1 Desulfomicrobium sp. UBA5193 | reverse complement strand
AGCGCTTTCTTCATTCTTTTTTCAATTTGCCCGGCGAACTTTATTTCGCTCAGGTCAGAGACTTTCGTCTCCCGCGCCACCTCTTCGCAGCGCAGAAAGAGGCTTCTATGTGGACAGCCTCCGGTTGTCAACAGAAACATAAAATTAATTTTATGTTTCTGTATTCCGGATAGTTATATCAATCAAAACTCCAGATGCCGTGGCGTCCTCGGGAAGGGAATGACGTCGCGGATATTGGCAATACCGGTGACAAGCATAAGGAGCCGCTCAAAACCCATCCCAAATCCGGCATGCGGAACCGAGCCAAACCGGCGCAGATCCAGATACCACCAATACTCTTCCTTGGGCAGTCCAAGTTCCGCGATTCGCTGTTCCAGCACAGGCAGCCGCTCTTCCCTGGCGCTTCCGCCTATGAGCTCTCCGATGCGCGGCACCAGCACGTCCATGGCGCCCACAGTCTTCCCGTCATCATTAAGACGCATATAAAATGCTTTGATTTCCTTCGGATAATCAAAAACGATTACCGGCTGCTTGAAGTGATCTTCCGTTAGATAGCGTTCATGCTCGGTTTGCAGATCCGTTCCAAAATCCACCGGAAAATCGAAAGTTCTGGGCGCGCTCTTCAGGATGGTCACCGCTTCTGCATAGGGCAGACGAACAAACGGCTTTTCGAGAATGTTGTCGAGCGTCGCAAACAAACCCTTGTCCACAAAATTGCCGAACAGATCCAGATCATCCCGGCAGTTGTCCAACAAATAGCTGATCAGCCATTTGATGCAGCCTTCCCCAAGGTCCATATTGTCATTCAAGTCGGCAAAGGCCATCTCCGGCTCGATCATCCAGAATTCCGCGGCATGCTTTGGCGTATTCGAGTTCTCCGCCCGAAAGGTCGGGCCAAATGTATAGACCCGTCCGAGTGCGCAGGCGAGGTTTTCGGCAGCAAGCTGTCCGGAGACCGTCAGCGACGCCTCCTTGCCAAAGAAGTCCTGATCGAAATCGGCCTTGCCGTTCTTTTTGGGGACGTTGGCCAAGTCAAAGGTGGTGATCTGAAACATTTCTCCGGCGCCTTCGCAATCCGACCCGGTTATGATGGGCGCGTGAACATTAAAAAAGCCCTGTTCGTGGAAAAATTTGTGCACACCGTAGGAAAGTTCGGCCCGAATCCGGTTCAACGCCCCGTATTTGTTGGTGCGAGGACGCAGGTGCGCGATGGTCCGCAAAAATTCATCCGTATGCCGTTTCTTTTGCAGGGGGTAGCTTGGATCCGCTTCACCCAGAATTACCATTCGGCGGACTTTAAGCTCCCATTTCTGACCCTGACCGGGCGATTCGACCAACGCACCTTCAAGGCTCACGGCCGCGCCCGTGTTCACCTTCTCCATCAGGTCAAACCCTTCCGCATCGGAGGGCACGAGGGCTTGCAGATTCTTCAGGCAGGAGCCGTCGTTCATTTCCAAAAAAACGAATTCCTTGCTCTCCCGCTTGGTCCGCACCCAGCCCTTGACCACCAGGGACTCCACTTCCGCCTCGGACAACAAGATATCGGCTATTCTGGTATTCATCATTTTTTCCTCGGTATTGAACGGCTACAGCATGTCCATGGGATCAAGATCCACAGACATGCGCACAAGTTTTTCTCCAGCCAGCATCTTCCGCATCTCGGCGCAAACGCCCCGTATTGCCGGCCAGGTATCGGCTTTGAGCAGACATTGAAACCTTTTGCGGCCCCGAAGCAACGACAGGGGGGACGGAGCAGGCCCAAGGACGCGGACTCCCGCATTACGTCCCAAGGTCTGGATGCGCTTTCCAAACGCAGCCAGCAGTTCAGCTTCCGGCTGATCCACCGGCAGGGAAATTCGCACCAAGGCAAGTTTCACAAAGGGCGGATAGCTCATGACCTGGCGCAGAGCAATCTCTTTGGCGAAAAACCCCTCGTAGTCGTTCTCGCGAACGTATTGCCAGCAATAATGTCCCGGGTTTCGGGTCTGGATCAGCACCCGGCCAGGCTTTTCTCCTCGCCCGGCGCGCCCCGCGACCTGCACCAGCATTTGGAATGATCGTTCCGTAGCCCTGTAGTCAGGAAGATTCAAGCCCAGATCCCCGTCCACAACCACGACCAGGGTCACGCCGGGAAAATGATGCCCTTTGCTGAGCATCTGGGTCCCGACGAGCACCTGCGCCTCCTGCCGGGCAAACGCCGCCAGAGTGTCCTGCATGGACCCGGCGCGGCGGGAAGTGTCACGATCGAGGCGCAAAATTTGCGTATCCTGGGGCAGCTCTGTACGCAGAAACTCTTCCAGCCGTTCGGTCCCAGCCCCCAGAGGCAAGAACTCATTCCCCTTGCATTGCGGGCAGGACAGCGGAAACAGCAGCGAGTATCCGCAATAATGGCACAGGAGAAGCTCCCGGCGCTTGTGCAGGGTCATCGAGACCTGACAATGCGGGCATTTGATGGGCTCGGAGCAGGTTTCACAATAGAGCACGGGTGAATAGCCGCGCCTGTTGTGCAGGATGATGACCTGCTCCCCGGCTTGAATCGCGCCAACCAGGGCATCCCGCACGGACGTGGCAAAGGGGCCGTGCTCCGGCGTCTCGGAGCGCAGATCGACCAGCGTGATTTCCGGCAGCGTGGCATCATTGACGCGGCTTTCCAGACGTTCCATCGCAATCCCGCCATTGCGGGCCGCATGAAAGACTTTCACGTCAGGGGTGGCTGAACCCATGAGCAAAAGCCCCCCGCTGCGCGCGATGCGCCCGAAAGCCAGCTCCCGAGCCTGATAGACAAGGCCCTCGTCCTGTTTGAAGGAGGCATCATGCTCCTCATCCAGAATGACAAGCCCCGGTTCCAGCGGCAAAAAGAGGCTGGACCGGGTACCGACGACAATGCAGGGTGATGTTTGACCGGCCAGATCCATGAATGTCCGGAACCGCTCACCGGGACTCAGGTAGCCGTGAAAGAGACGCAGGTCGGCCTGCGGCAGGGCATCGCGCACATCGTTGTGCAGCTTCAGGGCGATAGCCACTTCCGGGGCCAGCAGCATGACATGGCGGCCATGGCATAACGAACGTTTGGCCAGCTCAAGGTAGACCGCCGTCTTGCCGCTGCCCGTCACGCCAAAAAGCAGCGCCGCTTGCGGAGCCTCCGCCGCAAAGAGATCCCAGAACCTGTCCACGGCCTGGGCCTGATCCGACGTCAGGCAGAACGCGGGCTGGGGAGCGGCGCAGACCTGATCGGCCTCAAATTGCGATTCCACCTCTCGCACCAGGCCCTTGCGCAGCAAGACACCCAAGGGCTGGGCAACATTCTTGCCGCAATGCGCGCCCAGGGCCTTGGAGGAAGAAACCCCGTGCACATCCAGATAACGCAAGACTTCAAGTTGGGCGGTGGCTTGCGGGCGTACCGGCCACGGCGGTTCCGTGGTCAGGGAAAAAAGCCGCTCGTGCCTTCGCGCGCAGGCGTGCGGCACGAATTCACCGGCGAGCCATGCCCGGGCCAGATCTGCACGATCCCCTTCTCCGGTCAGTTCTCCAAGCCGTACGACACGCCCCTCGCTGGTTCGGAAGGACGGCAACTCGCGCAGCGCCGCAGGCAGCACCCGGGACAGAATCTTGCCCGGAGCGTCCATCTGGCGGACGGAAAGGTCCCGAATGAAATCCAGATACTGCTCGCTGAAAAAAGGAGCCCCGTCCACGGGCCAGAACACATCCTTGCAGACGCAGCCTGAAAGTTCGGACACACCGGTCTGCGTCAGGATGCCGACCCGGAACGATTGGCCCAGGGGTACAATCACGCGCGCACCGACATGCCACAGCTGCCTCGGCAGAGTGTCCGGCAAGGCATAGGTCAGGACGCTGTAGGGAGCGGAAAGAAGGAGGACTGAACAAAATTCGCGCATGTGCTCCACGAAAAAAAAGGGAACGGGTTGCCCCGTTCCCCGATAAAGGCGGACAGGATCCTAGCGGGAGGGTGGAATCAACTCCCGCAGGCGGGCGATGAGATCATAGCGCAAGTCTTCATCCTGCAGTGCGAAATAGATATTGGCGGTCAGGTAGTCGACCCAGTCGCCGACATCAAAGCGCTGACCCCGGAGTTTCACGGCCAGAAGCCGATTCTCGCGGGCCATGGACTGCAAAGCGTCCGTCAGCTGGATTTCGCCGGTGTGATCGGGCTTCACGGCTCCCAGATGGGTGAATACCTCCGGTGTCAGTACGTAGCGTCCGACGAGAGCCAGCCGGGACGGAGCACTCTCCATGTCCGGCTTTTCCTTGACCCCGCGAATTCGGTACAGGCCGGGAGCGAATTCCTCGGCGTCAATGATGCCGTATTTACTGACCTTGTCACGGGGCACTTCCATGACTCCAACCACGGGCATGCGCTCGTTCTTCCAGACCTCAAGCAGCTGATTGATGCCCGGATTGCGGTTGAACATGAGGTCATCGCCGACCATGACCGCGAAGGGCTCGTCCTTGACGACCTCCTTGGCGCACAGCACCGCGTGACCAAGCCCCAGCTGCTCTTTCTGGCGCACCACAATGATGTTGGCCATCTCGGCCACCTTGCGCACTTCATCGAGCAGCTCCGTCTGGCCCTTGCGTTCCAGCAGCTGCTCCAAGGCCAGATTGTAGTCGAAATGATCTTCAATGATGCGCTTATTCTGGTTGTTGACGAAAACCACATCCGACAAACCGGAAGCAATGGCTTCTTCCACTATATATTGAATGGACGGTTTTCGGAACACCGGAAGAATTTCCTTGGGCACATTTTTGGTCGCCGGGAGTGATCTGGTACCCCATCCTGCGACCGGAATGACAACTTTACGTACCTGCATGCAACGCTCCTTGTTTTTTCCCACAGAGGAGAGGGGCTTCCTTTCTCCTCGAAATCTCTTGTATCAGGCCAGGCCCGCCTCAACGGCCAGGACCAGTTCGGCACACAGCTCATCCACCAGCGACTGGTCTTGCGCCTCGACCATGATCCGGGCCAAAGCTTCGGTTCCGGAGTAACGCAGCAGAACCCGCCCGGTCCGTCCGAGTCTGTCCTCGGCATGCCTGACAGCGCCCTGGATGGAGGGGACGTCGGCAAAGGGAACCTTTTTCTTGACCCGCACGTTGACCAATTTCTGCGGATAGGGAGTCAGGAGCCCTGCAATCTCGGAGATGGACCGTTGCCTTCCGACCATGATGCGCAGCAGCTGCAAAGCGGCCAGCGTGCCGTCCCCCGTGGTAGAATGCTCCATGAATACCATATGGCCGGATTGTTCTCCACCGAGAAGATACCCCCCCTTGCGCATTTCTTCAACGACATACCTGTCCCCAACCTTGGTCCTGATCAGCCGGCCGCCGCGCTCCTGCATGAAGACCTCAAGGGCCATGTTGCTCATGACCGTTGAAACCAGGGTATTGCTGGTCAGCGAACCCCTTGTCAGCATTTCATCAGCGCACACGGCCATGATCTGGTCACCATCGAGGACCACCCCATGCTCGTCGACCACGATCAGGCGGTCGGCATCTCCATCCAGAGCCAGACCGATGTCCGCTCCGTGTTCACGGACCTTGGCCGCAAGAAGCTCGGGATGCAGGGAACCGCAGCCGTCATTGATATTGAGGCCGTTGGGCTCTACGCCCAGGGTGATGACCTTGGCTCCGAGCTCTTCGAAAATGAGCGGCGCTACACGGTAGGAGGCCCCGTTGGCGCAATCAAGGACAATAGTTACTCCGTCGAGGGTCATGCCTGCCGGAAAGCTGTGCTTGAGTTCAACGATATAGCGCCCTGGGCTGTCTTGAATCTTCTTGGCCCGCCCCACCTGGTCATGGGCAGGATAGGCCCAGGCAAAATCAGGGCTGGTGACCATGGCGGCGATTTCGTTCTCCACTTTGTCGGCCAGCTTGAAGCCTTCCTTGTCAAAGAACTTGATACCGTTGTCCATGTACGGATTATGCGAGGCGGAGATGACCACGCCAAGGTCGGCACGCATGCTGCGGGTCAAAAAGCTGATGGCCGGAGTCGGCAGCGGGCCTACCAAAAAAACATCCATTCCTGCCGCACAAAAACCGGATGTCAGGGCGGACTCGAAGACATAACCCGAAAGCCGCGTATCCTTGCCGATAACGACACGGTGCCGCTTGTTTCCATTCCTGAAATACTGTCCTGCGGCCAGACCGAGCCGCAGCACCAGTTCCGGCTGCATGGGATGTCTGTTCACCCGTCCACGAATTCCGTCCGTACCAAAAAGTCTGCCCATCTATCCTCCGACTATGGTGTTAAGGTCTCGCTCCGTTGGACGAAGACCTCGATTTCTTCGGGCTTTGATTCCAAAATCCGTACGCCTTCAGGGAAACGAGGCGTGGGTCGCACCACGCTCTGCCCTATGGCCGGGTTTTCCCCCGGATCAATCGACATGTGCAATGTCTCTCGCCAGTCCTTATCCTTTAAGAGTCGCACAGGCATTTCGAGTCTGGTGCGCACGTACTTTGGTTCAAAAGCATAGGAAAACATGCTGTATTCCACCGGCTCCAGATTCATCTTGACCCATATCTCCTGGGTGATGAGACCAAATTCGAGCTCGTAACTGATCGATGATACTGGCGTACGCACATCCTTGGGCATCAGCAGACGGGCTCTTCCCGATGCGGAGAGGCTGCCATCGGCGGGAATCTGAACACGCACGGTCGAGATGCTGTCCACAGCCTCCAGAGCACTGGCAAAGCCCGTAATGATCACATGATCCGGAAAGATCGTGGCGTTCTTGAATTGCACGTCATCGCCGGGTAGCCCATCCCAATCCAGATGCACGGACACGCTCTTGGACACCATGACATCAGCCACCAGCTCCAAACGGGTTGGACTGATTTCCACCACCTCAACGGCCGAGGTGATGATCATGTTTTCAGGAACCAGCGGGATGACATTGGGACCGACCTGGATTTTCCCCAGATCGAGCTTGTAGGCCAGGCGGCCGACGTTGAGAGAGCGCACCTGGTTGCTCGTTCCCCGGATACGGACCTGGAGTTTGCTGACGAGGCCCGAAGTGATCTCCATCTGCGGAGGCAGATTGACGAATTCGAGCGGCACTTCAAGCCATGTCTCGACCTTCTCCTGGCCAGAGACGACATACCAGCACGCTAACGCCAAAAGCAGGGCCAATGCTCTGTATTGCCAATTATTCCACATCATTTCCTCAACGCGGCGGCAAGAACTTTTTTCAGGCGAACTTCATTCAAACTGCTCGTGATCCGTCCGCCCACGGCCAGGGAGATGCTGCCCCGCTCTTCCGAGACGATCAGGGCAACGGCATCGGTTTCCTCGGTCACGCCTATGGCCGCGCGGTGGCGCGTCCCCAGCGCGGCCTCATGCTTCAACCCCGCAGCCAGGGGAAGGATGCACGCGGCAGCCTCGATCTGATTCCCTCTGATAATGACCGCCCCATCATGGAGCGGCGTATCGGGATGAAATATGGTCAAAATGAGGTCCTTGCTGAACGCGGCATGCAGCTCGATGCCGCCGGATACCACGTCGCCCAAGGGGATATTGCGTTCAATGACAATGAGAGCCCCGGTCTTGTTCTTCGCCATGTGCACCAAGGCCAGAATCAGATCGTCCAGAACCACGGACTGCACGGACTCCTTCTTGAAAATCGTGGTCGCGCCCATCACCGCCAAAGCTTTGCGAATATCGCGGCGGAACAGGATGATGACCACCAGGAAGATGGACCCCAGAAAGTTCCCGAGCAGCCAGTTCAGCGTATAGAGGCCGAACTGCCCAGCAGCGAAATAGACCACCACCACAAGCAGCAGGCCGTAGATCACTGAAACGGCACGGGACCCCTTGATCAGCAGGATGATCCGGAAAAAGATATACCCCACGATCAGGACATCGAGAATATCCCGCCATGTGATCTGCAGATTGCCAACGGAAAAACTCAGCACCGCGCCTCTCCCTCTGCTCCCTTACCCAAAACATGGGCGACCATCAGGCCGTCCCTGACTTCGCGCACTTCATGCACGCGGTGAATACGCACGCCCTTGCCGTACAAAACGACCGATGCGGCCAGAGTAGGAGCGTTGCGCTCTTTGCCTTCGCGACCAAGCAAACCCTTCCACAACGACTTGTTGGACAGCCCCATGTACACCGGCCGACCGAATTCAAGCAATTTATCAATATTCCTGAGTAGCTCAAGATTATGCTCAAGCGTCTTGCCAAACCCGATGCCGGGATCGAGCACGATGGAAGACTCGGGCACGCCGCCCCGCATCAGCAACTCCAGTCTTGTGGCAAAAAAACCAAGAATCTCGTCTATCACATCGTCGTACCTGGGCTCAACCTGCATGGTCCGGGGATTGCCAAGGCTGTGCATGAGCACATAGCCCGGCTGGAATTCGATGACGACATCCCGCAATTGAGGATCCGCATCCATGGCCGAAACGTCATTGATGATCAGCGCTCCGGCTTCCAGGCAGGCCCTGGCCACGGAAGCCTTGGTCGTATCCACGGAGATGACGGCATCCGGCCGGACACGGAGTATCTCGCGCACAACGGGCACGACTCTTTCCAGTTCCAGATCCGCAGAAACAGCCTCGGCGAAAGGCCGGGTGCTCTCACCGCCAATATCCAAAATGTCCGCCCCCTGGTCAAGCAAGGCCAGTCCTTTCGCGACGGCTGATTCGGTCCGGGTTGTCAGGCCGCCGTCATAAAAGGAGTCGGGCGTGACATTGAGGATGCCCACAACAAAAAAGGGGGCCGGACCAAGAGTCCTCCCCCTGCACACATCCCAGGAGACAGAATCAAGTCTCTCCCGGGCCATGGCTTATTGCCCGGCCTTGTCGTTGCTGTCCCCCTCGTCCAAGGCAAAGCCTTCCTCACCAGACGCGTCCTCGGGCTGCTTCGCCGGAGCCGCGGCAGCCTTTGCGCCATTCTGGACCGGAGCCAGGGTCTCACCGTTGATGATCTTGATCACTTCCTCGCCGGTCAGGGTTTCGCGGTCGACAAGCACCAAGGACAACGTATGCAAAAGCTCAAGGTTGTCCTGCAGGATGGTCTTGGCTCGGTCATATGCGTCACCCAGGATCCGCTTGACCTCCAGGTCGATGAGCTTGGCGGTCTCGTCACTGTAATCCTTGATGTGAGCCATGTCGCGACCCAGAAACACTTCATCGTCTTTCTTGCCCAGAGCCATGGGGCCGAATTCTTCGCTCATGCCCCACTCGCAGACCATGCGCTTGGCCATCGCCGTGGCCCGCTCGATATCGTTTCCGGCACCGGTGGTGATGGAATTGAAGACGAGTTCCTCAGCGGCCCGGCCACCAAAAAGCACTGCCAAGTTATTCTGCAGATACGTTTTGGAATAGGTATGACGGTCGTCCACAGGGAGTTGCATGGTCACGCCCAGAGCCCTGCCGCGAGGGATGATGGACACCTTGTGAATGGGGTCCGTGCCGGGCAGGAATTGAGCCACCAGGGTATGGCCGGCCTCATGATAGGCGGTGGTCTTCTTTTCCTCGTCGCTCAAAATCATGGAGCGACGCTCCTTGCCCATCATGACCTTGTCCTTGGCCTCTTCGAAATCAAGCATGGTGACCTTGTCCTGACTCAGCTTGGCAGCATGCAAGGCCGCCTCGTTGACCAGATTTTCAAGATCCGCACCGGAAAAACCAGGCGTTCCCCGTGCCAGCACATCCAGATCAACCTCGGCGGACAAGGGGGTCTTGCGGGTATGCACTTCGAGGATGCGCTTGCGGCCGCGCAGATCCGGGTTGGGCACCACGACCTGACGGTCGAAACGGCCAGGGCGCAGCAAGGCCGGATCAAGCACGTCGGGACGGTTGGTGGCGGCGATGAGGATGACGCCTTCGTTGGATTCAAAACCGTCCATTTCCACGAGCATGGCATTCAGGGTCTGCTCGCGTTCATCGTGCCCACCACCGAGGCCTGCGCCGCGCTGACGCCCGACGGCGTCAATTTCATCGATAAAGATGAGACACGGGGCGTTCTTTTTGCCCTGAATGAACAAGTCGCGCACACGGGCAGCGCCCACGCCGACGAACATTTCCACGAAGTCCGAACCGGAAATGGAGAAAAAGGGAACCCCAGCCTCACCGGCTACGGCTCTGGCGAGCAAGGTTTTGCCTGTGCCCGGACCGCCGACGAGGAGCACGCCTTTAGGGATACGACCGCCAAGACGGGTGAACTTCTTGGGATTGCTCAGGAAATCGACGATCTCCTGCAGCTCTTCCTTGGCTTCATCCACGCCGGCAACGTCGGCAAAGGTGACCTTGGTTTCTTCCTGGGTGACCAACTTGGCTCGGGAACGGCCAAAAGACATGGCCTTTCCTCCACCGCCCTGCATCTGGCGCATGAAGAAAATCCACACACCGATCAGAAGCAGCATGGGAAACCAGGAAATGAGCACCGTCATGTACCAGGGGGCCTCTTCCTGTGGCTCGGCCTTGACCTGCACGTTGCTCTTGACCAGCGTGTCAACCAGGGTCGGATCATCGGGCGCATAGCTGGTAAAACGCTGATCGTTGACCATGACGCCGGAGATGCGAGATCCTTGGATTTTGACGCTGGCCACTTCGCCCTGGCGGACTTTGGTCAGAAATTCCGTATAACTCAGGTCATTGGGTGATACAGGCGGCTGATTGAACAGGTTGAAAAGAACAATCATGACCATGCAGATCCCAGCCCAGAGAACCAGATTCTTGGAAAAACTATTCAAATGAAAAAACCTCCATAAGCCGGGTTGCGAACTGTTTCATTTCTCCGGCCTGCTTTATCTTCATATTGAGCGAAAGCTTATCGGATCAAGGTGTCATTGTTAAGGTCAGATTCCTAAATGACAAGAAAATTTTCACGAAAAAGAAGCTTTTTTGAAAGGTTCCTGGAAAAACTTGATCATTGGCCAAGGCATTGATAGATACGTGCCTCCCAAGGGGGAAGCGTATCGTCACCGGTGTGGCGCCCGGTCTTCAAAACCGGTGGAAGGTCGAGAGGTCTTCGGTAGGTTCGACTCCTATACGCTTCCGCCAGTCATTCCCCTCTCAAGATTGCATGCTGGTCCACTCATCTTCTCTTTGCTTCTGCTTGCGTCACGAAAAGCTAAACACAGGCAGCCAGATCGCTGGGCACCGTGGCCCAGGCTGCGCGCTTGCCGGCTTCCAAACTGCCATAGTCCGCGTCGATGCCGAGCACTCTTGCAGGGTTGCAGGTCAACATGGCCACAAAATCGTACAGTGTCGCGTTCTGCGACAGAAGCGGCCGCACGGCGCGCAATTCTTCCCAAAGATCAAGGCTGGGCGACGACGCAAGTGAATCCGTGCCCAGACACAGAGGGACCCCTGCCGCCTGCAAAGCCGCCGCGGGCGCTTCGCCCACTCCAATCCAGCTGTTGCTGCGTGGGCATAGACACGCAGAAGCTCCGCTCGAGGCCATGATCTCCACATCACGATTGTCCATCTGCACACAATGCACTGCCAGGGTGCGCTCATCCAAAAGCCCCAACTCCCGCGCGAACCCCAAGGCGCTCAAACCAGGCGGGGCAAAATCTTTGGGCAGGATGCGGCGCGCACGCAAGAAATCGGCAAAATCACCGCACCCGCTTTGAAAAAGCTCATTTTCGCCCGGCACTTCCGCCAGATGCAGGGTAAAAGGCAGGTCGCGGGAAGCGCACCAGGCCTTTATGAACCGCGCAAAGGCAGAGTCCGTGGAATACAGGGCATGAACACCGGGGCTCCACGATCCTGGCAAAGAATCCGGACAAAAGTCATTACCTTTTACGCGACCGGAAAACTCGCGAAAGAGATGCCCATCCATCGCCTGCTCATCAAGGGCTTGGCGTACCATGCCCGCCTCACGCCCGACCACATCGGCGATGAAGCAGGTCCCGGTGGCGCGCGCCTCGTCAACAGCCTGCGCTACCAACGCACCCGAAGCTCGGCCTAAGCGCATGGCCGCGAAAAGGCGCTCTGCCCAGGCGCTAAAACCGAGTCCGGCAGGAACGAGTCCTGCCAGATGGGAAAGCTCCAGATGCGCGTGGGCGTTTATAAGTCCCGGGACAATCGTCACCGGACCCAGATCGCGGCACGTGCCCACTCCGGCAAACTCTTTCCACGGCCCCACCGCCTGGATTCGTCCCTCCCGGACCACAATCCCACCGTCCACGATCTCGGGTTGCTCCGAAGACATGGTCAGGATGCGCCCTGCACGGATCGCCTCCACTATTCCCATTCCCCGAATCTGCCCGACTGAGGATAAAAAAAGAGGCGGCCAGGCCGCCTCGATGCAAAGTCCGGTAAAACACCCCTACTCATAAATCTTGTCGGCGGTCTTTTTCACGTCTTCAGGTACGGTGACTCCCATCTTGGCCGCAGCTCGCATATTGAGATGAAGCACCAGCTCCTGCTGCGTTTCCACCGGCGTTACCGCGGAGTCCGCGCCGTCCACCAAGAGCCGCTTGGCCATGAGGCCGGTCTGGTAGCCGTGCTGATAGTAATCAAAGGCCAGGGCCGCAACGGTTCCGCGCTTCACGGAATCCACGTCGGCAGAGAAGAGGGGCATTTTTTCCTTTTCGCAGACCTTGATCACCGCCTCCAGGGCCGAAATGACCGTGTTGTCCGTGGGGAGATAGATGGCATCGACCTTGCCGACCAGCGATTTGGCCGCCTGGGTGACATCACTGGTCTTGGCGACCGGAGATGCGACAACTTCGAAACCGCTCTTGGCGCCTTCGGCCTTTACCATGGCCACTGTGGTCTTGGAGTTTGCCTCTCCGGCGTTATAAATCACGCCCAGCTTCTTGAGACCGGGAAAGAATTGGCGCAGCATGGCCATGTGCTTGCCCACGGGGAGCATGTCCGAGACACCGGTGATGTTTTTGCCGGGCTTTTCCAAGTCATCCACCAAGCCCGCGCCGACGGGATCGGTGATGGCCGTGAACAGAAGCGGAGTCTTGACCAAAGTCGGCGACTTCTTGCTTGCCAGGGCCGAGGCTTGGGCCGATGGCGTGGCGATGGCCAAGACCAGATCCGGGTTCTCGCCCGCGATCTGGGCCGCGATCTGGTTGGCTGTGGCCATGTTGGCCTGTGCGTTGTGCGTTGAGTATTTCGCGTCCACGGACTGGGCCTTCAAGCTGTCCTGAAATCCTTTCAGGACGGCATCCAGGGAGGGATGCTCAACAAACTGGTTCACGGAGACTGTGTAGGTCTTGGCGAAGACCGGGTTGCCCAGAACCAAGACAAGCATGGCCGTCACGATGATTTTGTTCATGGTTGTATCCTTTTTGGTCGGAGATCTAGCTGATGCGAAACATCTGTACGAGCCCTTTAAGCTGTTCGGACAAGGCGCGCAACTCCTCAGCATGCTCCCGGACCGTGTCGCCATTGTGCCTCATGTCGACGGCGGAAGAGCTTACCTCGGCGATTTGACTCGTAATTTCGCTGGCCACGCTCGAAGTCTGGCTCACGTTATGATTGACTTCATCAAGGCCCTGTGAGGCCTGACCAATGTTTTGGGCAATGTCGCGCGTGGTCACGGACTGCTCTTCCACGGCCGCCGCGATGGTGCTCACAATGGAATCAATGTCGGCGATGACCTTGGTGATCTCATTAATACGGGCAATCGTCTGATCCGTTGCGCCCTGGATTCCGCTGATCTTGTTGCGGATTTCATCCGTGGCGCCCGCAGTCTGGTTGGCCAGCTCCTTGATTTCATTGGCCACAACCGCAAACCCACGTCCGGCTTCACCGGCGCGTGCCGCCTCGATGGTCGCGTTCAGAGCCAGGAGATTGGTCTGGGACGAGATCGCGGTGATGGTCTGGGTCACGGAATGAATTTCGCGTGCCATCGCACCCAGATGATCCACGTCGGCGGTCGTGGCCTGGGCCACGTTCACGGCAACGGAGGTGATCTCTCTGGCGCGGCTGGTGTTTCTGGAAATTTCGTCGATGGTGGCGCTCATCTCTTCGGACGCCGCCGCCACGGTGGAAATGTTGACTGTGGCCTGTTCCGTGGCCGCAGCCACGGAGCGCATGTTCTGACTCATTTCCTCGGCGGCGGTGGCGACGCTGTTGGACCTGGCCTGGTTGTCCTTGGCCAGCCCGGCTACGGTGTCGGACACGGAGGTCAACTGCCCGGAAGCATCGGCCAGGGTACCCACCCCCGAGATAATCTCCTGCATCATGGCGCGCATGTTTTCCGCCATGGTATTCACGCTTTGCGCCAACTGGCCGATCTGGTCGCGACTCTTGGTCACGACCTTGACGGTCAGATCGCCCTTGCTGATCCGCTCCGTAGCCTCGGCCACGTCATGGACCGGAACAAATACCGCCCGCCGCATGAAAAATGAGAGGCACGCCAAAAGCACGACCATGCCCACGGCCATGATGCCGCCGGCTTTCAACTGGCCTTGCATCAGACCGTCCATTTGCCGGGAAATGTCCTGACGCATGATCAGAACCCCGAGCATGGGCTGGTTCGAACCGTGACAATGCTGACAGCTCGGTTCGTTGGGGATTGATTTGACTTCAAGGTAGGAAGGAACTCCGTCAAGCTCTGTAATGACCTGGCTGATGCCGTCCTGCTTCAGGCGTTCTTCTATCATGCCGGCGAGTTTGTCATTCTTGATGGACGCGGCAATGTCCTGACGCAGAAATTGATCAGCGGTGGAATAGGTGATGTTGCCCTTGAAATTGGTCAAATGAATGTCGATGTCCTTGTAGCGGGTGCCGACTTCCATGAATTTCTGCGTCGTGCCCTCGTTGTCGCCAATGGACATGGGCTCTCGGATGGCCATGCTCAACATCTCCGCGGTGCGCTCGGCATTGACCTCGACCTCATGCAATGTGCTTGCGCGCTGCATGAAAAACGTCGTCCAGAAGAGAATGCCGAAAAACACGACGAGAACCAGAGACGTGATCCCCAGAATCTTGGCGCCAAGAGATTTTTGAAAAAATTCCACGTCGACCTCCTAGTGCGCCCCGCCATAGAGCAGCGGCTTGAAGTTGAAGGATTTGACGCGGTCTTCGTTGTGGCAGGTCTCACAATCAGTCATGGTCAATTTACCCTTGATGAGCGTCGTGTCTCCTCCGCTTTCGACATGGTCGAACCCCGGACCGTGACAGACTTCGCATCCGGCGTCGGCCAGATGCGGGGTTTTTTCGTAGCTGACGAATCCCCCCGGCTTTCCGTAGCCTGTCGCGTGACATCCGTAACACTGGGCGAGTTCAGCTTCCGTCAAATCCGAGGCCATGACCTTGACGGATCTGTCGGAATGCGACTTTTTTGCGAATTTGGTGAAATTTTCATACTGCTCTTCGTGGCAGTCCTTACATGCCGCAGTGCCCACATACGTGTTCTCCGCCATGGCAGACCAAGGCCATATCAAGCATGCCAGGAAAATCGCGCACAACGATTTGAACATCATTCTCCCCATCATCCCTCCTCCTTGCATGGACCCGACACCAGAAATCTGATTGTGATAATTACGGCCGCCATTATCCACATTGTTAGACATCGTCAATAACATCCTGTTTTCTCGACAGAAATAATCCATAAAAAAGCTTTTTGACAAACGCATCACAGTACCAAAAAATCTCAAGACTGCTGACGCCGTCATACAGAATTCCAAAGGCTCCGGCCCAGGGTCATTGAAGAATTCTAAAGGAGCGAAAACCGCAACATTCCCGTAACCGGCATGAATGCCTCTTCTCGACACGCACTTGGTAGTATTATTCAATACGAAAAGACTCACCATGATTACCCTCTATCAAGAATGTTACCATCAGGATTGATGACAATTTATACCGAAGCGAACACCGAGGAGAACCGGGCTTGATGAGTATTTTCGCGTGCAATCAATACATACTAATACGTAGTTTTTTTCAAAAAACAGAACCTAGAGAACAAGGGCTCACAGTCACCGGTAACGATATTCATCTGAAATAAATATTTTTTATCGCCAAGCGACGCAGGGGATGATTTTTTCTGGATAACAACAAACGGACGGATTCAAATAAGCTCAAGAACGCAAACGTGGAGGGAGTATTTGTGACTATGTGTACGGATAAAACTGTTCATGTGCGAGAAACGAACCACGAGGCATGGACTGCATCTGATTACACATGGACTAATATCGGCAGGTGGGTGGAGAAGTTCGACAGGTTCGCCATAAACACAAAGATCTTTTGTCTGCGAAACAATAAGGCCAGACATCGTCAAACCCNNGGGTTTGACGATGTCTGGCCTTATCTGCCTGAACCGGATGTCAAAAATCCATCAGGACGGCACGCATCCTTGACGGTGTTACAAATCCCCTCGCAGCCAGGAGGCAAGCGCTGCAATCTGGAACTTGACGGATTCCGGCCCTGTTCCACCGGGCACATGCCTTCTGGCCACCGCGTTTTCATAATCAAGGACCGCAAAAACATCTTCGCCAATATCCGCCGAAAAGCGTTGCAGATCCGCAAGGCTCAAATTCTCGAGCCCCAGCCCGCACTCCTCGGCAAAGGCCACGGCCGCGCCGGTAATATGATGGGCCTGACGGAAGGGCACGCCCTTGGCGGCCAGATAATCGGCCAGCTCCGTGGCATTGAGGAATCCAGCTTTCAAGGCCCTGGTCATGCGCTCCCGGTTGAATCCAAGCTCCGAGAGCATGCCGGCCATGATGGCAAGGGACGGCGCAACCGTGTCATGGGCGTCCAGAAAGGGCTCCTTGTCCTCCTGCATGTCCCGGTTGTAGGCCATGGGCAGGCCCTTCATCAGGGTCAGGAGAGCCATGAGGTCCCCGTAGACCCGGCCCGTCTTACCGCGCATGAGCTCGGCCACGTCGGGGTTCTTCTTCTGCGGCATGATGGACGAACCCGTGGAGTAGGCGTCCGGCAGGCGCACAAATCCGAACTGCGGGTTGGCCCAGATGATGATTTCCTCGCACAACCGGGAGAGATGCATCATGATCAGGCTGGCGCAAAACGTGGCCTCAAGCACAAAATCACGGTCCGAAACCGCGTCCATGCTGTTGGCGAACGTCCCACCCAGCCCAAGCGTCGCGGCGACCTGTCCCGGATCAAGAGGATGCGTGGTCCCGGCCAGGGCCGCCGCCCCGAGCGGGGAAACCCTGGTCCGTACCAGGGCGTCGCGGACCCGGTCGTGATCGCGGCGGAACATCTGGGCATAGGCGAGCAGGTGCTGGGCCAGACTGACAGGCTGAGCGGGCTGGAAATGGGTGCAGCCCGGCAGGAGCACGTCCTGATGCTCCTCGGCCCGCTGCACAAGCACCCCGATCAACTCGCGCAGATTCCCGGACCACTCGTCCAGGCACGCGCCAACGAAGAGCCTGAAATCCAGGGCGACCTGATCGTTGCGTGAGCGCCCCGTATGGAGCTTCTGGCCCGGAGTGCCGACGATCTCGGTCAGACGGTGCTCGATGTTCATGTGCACGTCTTCGAGATCCTGACGCCAGGCAAAGGTCCCGTCCGCTATTTCACCCCGGATCTGTTCCAGACCCTGATGGATGGCGTCGCATTCGGAGCGGCTGATGATGCCCTGCTCGGCGAGCATGGCCGCATGGGCCTTGGAACCGTCGATGTCCTGGGCGTGCAGTCGCGAATCGAAGCCTACGGAACAGGTGTAGCGTTCAACCAGGGGGGCGGTGTCTCCGGAAAACCGGCCGCCCCACAATTTCTTTTCCTTTGCGGATGCGCTCATGGCCTAGCCCTTGATCTTGTTCAGAAAGGGCTGACGGGCCTGCAGGCGAAGGCCGTGCAGCTTGATGAATCCGGCTGCGTCGGCCTGGTTGTAGACCTCATCCTTCTCAAACGTGGCCAGCTCTGGATTATAGAGCGAATACGGAGACTTGCGTCCCAGCGGATAGACCCCGCCCTTGTAGAGCTTGAGGCGCACCGTGCCGGTCACGGTCTCCTGGGCCTTGTCCATGAAGGCCTGCAGGGCCTCGCGCTCGGGCGCGAACCAGTAACCGTTGTAGACCATCTCGGCGTAGCGTGGGATGAGGGTGTCACGCAGGTGCAGGAGCTCACGGTCCATGCACACCCCTTCCAGGTCGCGGTGCGCGCGCTGCAGAATGGCACCGCCCGGAGTCTCGTATACGCCGCGGGACTTCATCCCCACGAAACGGTTCTCGACCATGTCCAGGCGTCCGATGCCGTGCCGTCCGCCCAATTCGTTCAAGGCCGCGAGCATCTTGGCCGGAGAAAGGGCTTGGCCGTTCAGGGCCACGGGGTTGCCCTTCTCGAAATCCAGAGTGATAATTTCAGACGCATCGGGCGCGTCCTCGGGATTGACGCTCATCTGGTAGGTGCCGGGGCCGGGCTCGGACCACGGGTCTTCCAGTTCTCCGCCCTCGAAGCTGAGATGCAGCAAGTTGCGGTCGCAGGAATAGGGCTTTTCCTTGGTCACGGGCACGGAGATGCCGTTCTCCTCGCAGAACGCGATCAGGTCGGTGCGGGAATTGAGGTCCCACTCCCGCCAGGGCGCGATGGTTTTGAGGTGCGGGGCCAGGGCCAGGGTGCTCAGCTCAAAGCGGACCTGATCATTGCCCTTGCCCGTGGCACCGTGGGCCACGGCCTGGGCGCCTTCAGCCACGGCGATCTCGACCATCTTCTTGGCGATGAGCGGCCGGGCGATGGAGGTGCCCAAAAGGTATCCGCCTTCATAGACGGCGTTAGCCCGGAACATCGGAAAAACATAATCGGCCACGAACTCTTCCTGCAGGTCGACGACATAGGCCTTGGTCGCGCCCGTCGAGAGGGCCTTGTCCTCCAGGCCGTCCAGCTCCTCGCCCTGACCCAGGTCGGCGGTCATGGTGATGACTTCACATTCGTAGGTCTTCTTGATCCACTTCAGGATGGCCGAGGTATCAAGCCCCCCGGAATAGGCCAACACGACTTTTTCTATCTTGCGCATGAAAGTGCTCCGTTATGCGGAAGGGCGGGTCCGCCCTAGCTGTAAATCCATTCCAATATGGCCTTCTGCATGTGCAGACGGTTTTCAGCCTGATCAAAAACGACGGACTGCGGGCCTTCAAAGACAGACTCGCTGATCTCCTCACCGCGATGGGCCGGCAGACAATGCAGGACCTTGGCGTTCGGGTCGGCCAGGGCGAGGAGCTCCTCGTTGACCTGATACCCGGCGAAAGCTTTCTCGCGCTTCTTCTGCTCCGCTTCCTGGCCCATGGAGGCCCACACGTCGGTGTTGACGAAGTGAGACCCGGCAATGGCGGACTTGGGATCATCGGTCACGAACACCTTGGCACCCATCTTGAGCGCCCGCTCCAGCACCGCCGTGTTCGGGGTGTAGCCATCCGGACAGGCCATGTTGAGCTGAAATCCGAAATAGACACAGGCGTTGATCCAGGAGTTGGCCATGTTGTTTCCGTCGCCGATCCAGGAAATGACGATGTCCCTGAAGTTCGAGGTCCGCTCGTAGATGGTGAGCATGTCGCTCATGATCTGACAGGGATGGAACATGTCCGTCAAAGCGTTGACCACCGGGATGGTTCCGTAGCGGGCCAGGTCCTCGACGTTTTTCTGGGCGAAGGTGCGCACGACCATGCCCTGCACGTAGCGCGACAAGACGCGGGCCGTGTCGCTCAGGGGTTCACTGCGGCCAAGCTGTGAGTCGGCGGGAGTCATGAATATCGTGTCGCCGCCAAGATGCCGGATACCGACCTCGAAGGAAACGCGGGTGCGGGTGGACGCCTTTTCAAAAATCATGGCCAGGGTCTTGCCGGCCAGGAGCGTGGACCGAAAATCCCCATCCTTCATTTCCTTGGCCCGCAGTACCAGTTCCATGGCTTCGGTGGCTTTCAAATCCTTGATGGACAAAAAATGTTTCATGGTATCACCCGATCATCCGGAATTCCGGTTTATGTGTTGCGCCGTATTCGCAAAAAAGATGATTCCTACAGAGCTTGTCCCCGTTTTGTAAAGTGCGCCTTAATACACTCAAATCAAACAAGAAAGGCCGGCGCAAAAGCACCGGCCGAAAGGAAAAGGCAACAGCCGGGACCCAAGCTACGGCTGCAGGTGACGGGCAAAGCCTTCGGCCATGCTCGCCGACAAGGTGCGCATGACCGCATAGGTCGGATTTTCCGGAAGACGCCGGGTGCTGCGCACAACGACGAAATCCTTGTCCAGCCCGGCTTCCATGGTGGCGGCCTGGGCCGCGGACCAGATCAGGCTGCCGTCGGGCACCCAGTGAATTTCCACGGTCAGGCCGATGGAGGTCTGGCCCTTGCGGCCGCCTTCGAAAAACTGCGACACGTTGCCGCTGACCAAAATATTGGCGCCCTTGGCCCGCGCCTCGGCCATGGCCTCGTCAAGTCCGGGCCAAGGCCGGGAGGAGTCGTATTCCAAGGTTCCGAAAACACGCCTCTCAAGCCAGGCAAGGCGAAAGATGTCCGCCATTTCCCGGCCCACATCCTTGCGTACGGCAACGTCCTGACGCAGCGCAAAAGGCACCATAAGCGCCTTCAGCCCCCCGTCGGGCATGGACAGGGGCGTCACGGCCTCGGTCAGTTCGCTGAGATTGACCTGTGCATCATCGTGATAACGGACATCATAGAGGTTCACGTCAAATCGGTCGGAAGCGCAACCGACGAACAAAAGCGAAAAGGCGCAAAGTATCCACAATTTCATGACAGCATCTCCTTGGCAGGCGTTTTCAAGCAAGATAGGTACCAAGGGCGCCATCAACCCCTGCAGGAGATCACCGTGCCCACTCCGATCCGATATCGCCTGGCCCACCAGGAGAGCCTCCTGGGCATCGCCTACTTCACCCCGGCGCCCGCCGAACCGCTGACCCTGGACCAGTGCCTGGATCATGTCCGGAGTGCGCCCAATGATGAATTCATGCGCGCCCACGTCCGCCCACTCCTGGCCGCACAGAGAGCGGACGCCCTCTTGGCCATGTTCACCGCCGCAGAACCCGTGATCAGAAGCCTGATCCTTGAAACCGTGCTGCTGACCCCGGCGCTTTCCGATCTGTGGTCCACGCTGAAGGCCCAACTCGACGAACTGGCGGAACTGACCCCGCAGCTCTTCCTGACCAGCGCCACCCTGCCGGACCACGATCTCCACGCACAGGCAAGCCTTGCCCTGGCCGCCAATATTTTCGAGCACCAGCCCCTGTCCCGGAGCCTGCCCGCGCCCTTTGAACCGGCCCTCGGCCGGGAGGCAAGCGACCTGGCCCGCATTGCAGCGGCTCTGCCCGGCCTCCCTCCCTGCCCAAGGCGACCGGCGGAGCAGACACACGCCCTGGCCATGGAGCGGCTCTACGGCCTGGGGATTCTCGACGGCCCGGAGATGCGCCACCACGCGTCCCTCGCGCCCTGGGGGCTCCTGCGCCGCTGGCGGCTGGACCGCACCGTACGCTGCGGCAACTTCGACCAGCGCCTTGAAGGCCTCATGACCAGCTACGGCCGGGGGCTTTGCATGGAGGACGCGCGCGTCTCCCTGGCCATGGAGATCGTGGAGCGCTACAGTTCCTTCGCCGACATCCGGGACATGCGCATCTCGGGCAGCCAAAACGGCGGGGAGATCATCGTCGCGACCCACGGCGAACTGGGGAGCCAGGCCCTGGACCCTGGGCGCATGCGCCTGGAGGCGCCTTACAAAAATCAACCGCTGCATTGGATCGCGGGCCAGGACAAACTTGGCCGCCCCATGCTCGTTCCGGTGCAGGCAGTGTACCTGTTCACCAACCTGGATGAAATCCGCCTTTTCAGCGGCCTGGGCTCCACGGGCCTGGCCGCGGGCAACACCCCGGAAGAGGCCAAGGTCAGCGGATTATTGGAAGTCATTGAGCGGGACGCAGAAGCGGTCAGCGTCTTCGATGCGGGGAGGTGCTTTCGGATTCAGAGCCGGGACGAGACCGTGGCGGCTCTTCTGGAGCGTTACCGCGAGCAGGGCATTGACCCCGTTTTCCAGGACCTGACCACGGATGTTGGCGTACCCTGCTTCAAATGTTTCGTGCATCTGGCGGATGGAGGGTTGGTCAAGGCCACGGGAGCCGCCTTGTCGGGCAAGCGCGCGGCCCTCTCGGCCCTGACCGAGACGCCCTTTCCCTTCCCGAACGGACCTGCCTCGGCCTCAGGACCGGACAATCTGCCCGTGCGCATGCTCGAAGAGTTGCCGGATCACTCCACGGGTTCGGCCGCGGGGGATCTGGCCCTGCTCGAAGCCATTCTGGAGGACCGGGGCCTTGCGCCCATCTACGTCAATCTGACCAAGATGGAGCTGCGCCTGCCAGTCTTTCGCGTCATTGTGCCGGGTCTTGAGATCGTCTCGGACTTCGACCGTTTCACGCGCATAAGCCCGAGACTGTGGGAAGATGTGCTCAGATTGAAGGAAAAAGGCGCCTGAGGGACTCGTCCGGATCAAGACAAACCGTGGACACGGCCAGCTCGGTCAGCGACTCCATCTCAGGGCCGTGATCGTGGCCCATGAGGTGCAGCATGCCGTGGGCCAAAAGGCGCACGGTGTATTCGTGGGTGTCCTGGTTGTAGAGCCAGGATTCCCTGGCCAGGGTCTCGGCGGACAGCACCAGGTCTCCCAGCCGGCTCTCGTCGCCGCCGGGAAAACTGAGCACGTTGGTCGGCCCCAGGCAGCCCATGAAGGATTGATTCAGCTCGGCCATTTCCCGGTCATCGACAATGCGCAGGGAAATCTCCCAGTCATCCAGGCCGAAGACATCGGCCAGACCCTCGAAAATCTCCATCAGCTCCGGACCCGACAGGGGGAAGCGCGGGTCGACAGGCACAGCTTGGTCCAGGTGCAGCATCAGCCCTTGCCCTCCCGGGCCAGAGTGGCCTGGCGGTACTGGTCGTAAGCGCGGACGATGCGCCCCACCAGGGGGTGGCGAACGACGTCGACCTCGGTGAAGTGGACCATGGCGATCCCCTGCACGCCCTTCAAGACATCCATGGCCTGTACCAGCCCCGAGCCGATGTGGGCGGGCAGGTCGATCTGGGTGATGTCACCGGTGACCACGGCTCGCGAACCGTAGCCAAGCCGGGTCAGAAACATCTTCATCTGCTCGGGGGAGGTGTTCTGGGCCTCGTCGAGGATGACAAAGGCGTTGTTCAGGGTGCGCCCGCGCATGAAGGCCAGGGGCGCGATCTCGATGGCCCCGGTGCCGATCATTTCCTGCACCTTGGTGTAATCGAGCATGTCGTGCAGGGCGTCGTAGAGGGGCCGCAGGTAGGGGTTGATCTTCTCGACCAGATCGCCGGGCAGGAAGCCGAGCTTCTCTCCCGCCTCCACGGCCGGACGGGTCAGGATCAGACGCTTGACCTTTTTTTGCAGGAAGAGGGACACGCCCACGGCCACCGCCAGATAGGTCTTGCCCGTGCCGGCCGGGCCGATGCCCACGGTCAGGTCCACCTCGCGCAGGGCGTGCAGGTACTCGCGCTGGGTCACGGTCTTGGGACAAATCGTCTTGCGGGACGAAACCGCGAAAAGCGCCTCCTGATAATAGTGCTTGAGTGGGGTCGAGGGGTCGCGCAGCATGATGCGCAAACTCTGTTCGATGTCGCGGTCGAAAAGCTGATGTCCGCCGCGGACCAGATCATAGATCTGGACGAAGTAACGGCAGACGAGGCCGACCATGATGGGATCTTCCCCGTACACCGAGAGCTCATTGCCACGGCTCTCGATCCGCACGCCCGTGATGCTGGCCACCGTGTCCAGATGGGCGTTGCCGGGGCCGAAGACTTCGCGGGCGAAGTCCATGTTTTCAAAGGCTATTTCCTGAATTTCCATGCATCCTCATGCTTCGGGCGGATTGTTTCGGATCTTCGTATCCCCCTGCCGGTCCATTTGCAAATCTCGCCAGACTCCCGTAGGAGAATTGCTCTGCCCGCACCGGGTTTCAGACAACAAAAACGCATCCATTCCAGGCCTGCAGCGGCCTAACGAATATGAATAAAAATAGAAGAGTAAAAACGAGCAATCTGCCGGCCATCAGGCCGGAAACGCAACTTGCTTTTCAAGAAGCAAAAAGCATGGTGGGGAAAGCTTTCGTGACCGCAATCAAGACCAATCTCGCATTTTTGGCCTGCTCGGGCATGTATGTCTACCGCTCCGGACAACGTTTCTGGGAACAAAAAGGGAGCTCCTGGTGGGCCAAGAGCAGGGCCTTTTCCAAAACCGCCTATCTGGCCCTGCAGGAAGACGCCTTTGGCTCGGACATCAGCATCGACACCTTGAATCTCGACCGCGTTCTGGAAGAAGGCCGCCCCACCCTCTCCATCCCCGCCACGCCCGAAGCCGTGGATGAATTTGTTCACAAAAAAAAATCCTAGCAGGCTGCCTCAAAATGGCGATCTGCTTCGTCACTGCATAAAATCCAGACCTTCACGTATGTCTCAATACGCTTCGGGCCTGGATTTTCTTTGTTCCTCGCATCTCACCATTTTGGGACAGCCTGGACATTTGTAATTCAACAGCCAGCTAGCCGCCTATTGCCGTCATAGACCGCTCGCAGACCTGATTCTTTTCGCGTTCCTGCAAAAGCCGATAGCCCATGGGCTTCTCCCTGTTGGCGCGATCGAAGAGATCGAGCAGCTCCCGCGTCGTGTGATTCGGATTGCGCAGGATGGAGCGAACGTCGTACTCCTTGTCGGAGAACAGACAGGTCCGCAGTTTGCCGTCCGAGGTCACCCGGAAGCGGTTGCAGCTCTCGCAGAAATGATTGCTGACCGCCGAGATGACCCCAATCCGCCCCGATCCCCCTGCGATTCCATACATCCGCGCCGGTCCGCTGTTGCGTGAGGCTTCCAGCACCTCTTCCAGGGGCACCAGCTTCTCCACCTCCGAGATGATCTCTTGCGAAGGCCAATAATTGTCCCTGCTCCAGCGCGACTGATAGCCGATGGGCATGAACTCGATGAATCGCACGTCGATCCCGCAGGTACGCGCGAAATCAACGAACCCCGGCAGTTCGTCGTCGTTAATTCCCTTCAGCGCCACGACATTGACCTTGACCCGCAGGCCGGCCTTCAAACAGGCGTCGATGCTGGCCCGGACCAGATCGTAGCCGTCAACTCCGGTGATTTCCTGAAATTTTCGAGGCTGCAGAGTGTCCAGGGAGATGTTCAGACAGGAAATGCCCGCCTCGCGAATTTCGTCGATGCGTCCGGCGAGGAGGGTTCCGTTGGTGGTGATGCGCAGGTCGAGGGCGGGATACTTGGCATGCAGACGGCCCACGAAAGGAATGAAGCCTTTGCGGGCAAAGGGTTCGCCGCCCGTGAGCCGGACTTTTTCCACCCCGGCCACGTTGGCCACGTCCACCAGCTCGAACATTTCCTCGAAGGACAGAATCTGTTCATGGGACAGGAACGTCCAGTCGCTTGGAGGCCTGCAATACAGGCAGCGCAGATTGCACCGATCGGTGATGCTCAGTCGCAAATAACTCACTTTTCGGCCGTGGGAATCAATCAGCATGGATGTACCTCTCGCTCAGATTGTGGGCGCAAGAAATATGTCGAGCGGAGCAGGATGTAAAGTCAGCGTTCCGTTTCGAAACGAAGATTCTCTTCAAGGCCAGGATCGATGGACGGCCGCACCATGCGCAGCACCTTGTCCACCCCGACCATCCCCAGGGCCGCGCCCTTGATGGGTCGCACGTCCTTGACCAGACACAGGAGCACGTCCCCCCGGTCCGCCATTTTCAGATGACTGGCCAGCGCCGCCAAGGCAGCGGCCTCCTGGATGGTCTGCTCGGGTAATTCCTGGGTCGGATAATCGCGTTTGACGATGACATGGGCGCCGGGTCCGCCGTGGGCGTGCAGCCAGTAATCGAAGGGGCTCGCGGCCTGGGTCAGGAGCTGATGATTGGCCTGGGCGCTGCGGCCGCGAATGATGAGGTACCCGTCGGACGAGCGGTAGAGTGCAACCTTGAGCTTGCGGTATTTGGCCGGCAGAGGGCTCGCCGCCGGAGTCCGCGCCGCAACGCCGGGCAGCGACGCGGGCTGCGCGCGGCCATCGCGGGCTGCCGCCAGCTCCCTCCGCAAGGCCTGGCCGCGCGCCGCGACAATGCCGAGCCCCCGTTCGCCCTTGGCCGCGCGGGCAAAAATGCGGGCCATGTTTTCCCGCACCGTCAACCCCGGATCCAAGGCCAGCGCCACCTCTTCCCCCGTTTCGTCCGAGACGAGGACCGTTCCCATGCGGACGTTCTTGTCCAGGCGATGCAGATTGGCCTGCAGAAGCAGGCCGCCACGGCGCTGGTCGGACATGTCCAGCAGGCGGGCCTGATCCTGCTCGACCCTGGCCAGGGCGCGTTCGATGCGGCGAATGTTGCGCGCAGCCGCCCCGTCCGTCCCGGCATGTTCAAGCGCCCGCGCCGCCAGGGTCTGTCCGTGGGCCTTTTCTGCGGCTTCGAGGACGCTCTCGCAGTCAGTTGCGCCGTCCAGCGGCCAGAGCCTCACCTGCGCCCTGCCCCGATGGTCCAGGCCGTGATAAAAGGTGCGTACCGTCCCGGTCTTGATGCTCTGGAGCAGCGACTCGGCCGCATCCGGTGAAACCGAGCTGAGATGGTGCCGCAAGGGCGGAGTCAGCTGGGGATACTCCCTCCAAAGTCCATCCTCGCTCAAGATCCGTCCCAAGTCCGGCCAGAGGGGCTCCACCCCGAATTCGGGGGCAAGGGAATCGGTCAGCAGCGGTTCGGCGGCAAGATCGAGGATCAGCCATCGCCCTTCGCCCGCGGAGAGTTCAAGAGCCAGCCGCCGCCGTGGCCAGTCCGAAATCAAATCAAGGACGCGCCTGTCGCGCAGACGCTTGCGCAGCCACATGGCTCGGCCTGCCGGATTTTGCGGGTTCTCCGGCTTGTGGGCGGAAAGATAGATGAACGGAGTGGGCTTGCCGGTGCACAGGACAAGATACCCGGCCCGGCCAAAGCCTATGGTCCAGGTTTCGGGCAGGGGCGCAAAGACCTTTTCTACGCGCATGCCCCGGATGCGAGTGGCCAATTCCCGGGCCACGAAGCAAAAAACGCTGGCGTCCATGAACGATCCCCATAAAAAAAGCGCGTCCCGCAACGGTACGCGCCTTGATGGTCAGCAGCCTCTACGGTGTTCTAGTCACCGCGCAGCCGCTCTTCCTCTTCTCTACGGCTCTTGCACTCGATGCACAAGGTGGTCATCGGACGGGCCTTGAGACGCGGGATTCCGATCTCTTCGTCACAATCCTCGCACACGCCAAAGGAGCCATCCTCAATCCGGTCCAGGGCCTCGTTGATCTTCTTGATCAGCTTTCGGTCCCGGTCGCGCAACCGCAGGGTGAAAGTCCGGTCGGACTCGGCGGAAGCCCTGTCGGCGGGATCGGAATAGTATTCCACGTTGTCCGACATTTCTTCGATGGTCGCCTCACCCTGTCGCTGAATATCGTCAATCATCTGCGTCAAATAGTCTCTGAAGAACTCAAGGTCCTTGGCTTCCATAGTACTTCCTCCTGCGGGCCAGTTACTTCGGGAGAGTGTATCTATTCATTGAACAGCAAAAAGTAAAGCCCCGCCCCGTGCTGAAGGTGAACCCGCACGCGGCCTCCTTTCCCGCGTGCAATCGGAAAGAAAAAAACTGATTTTTTGATTGACAGGCAGCACCGGCCTTTATAAACACGACTCCTCGTTGAGCGGGAGTAACTCAGTGGTAGAGTGCAACCTTGCCAAGGTTGAAGTCGCGAGTTCAAATCTCGTTTCCCGCTCCAAATTCCCGGCCGGTCCCAGACCGGCCTTTTTTTTCGGATGAACCGACGCTCAAAAAATGCTTGCTTCGCGCTGGTCTTCTGATTAGGACAGCCTCACTTCGAATGCGGGAGTAACTCAGTGGTAGAGTGCAACCTTGCCAAGGTTGAAGTCGCGAGTTCAAATCTCGTTTCCCGCTCCACAAAAAATGAAAGGCCGGTATATCCGGCCTTTTTTTATCTGTCACCCCTCATCCCCTTTCCCCGTCAGGACTCGCCACGGAGCGCAGCACCGCGACAAGATTCGGCCCCATCATGGGTTTGGGCAGGTTGCCGTCAAAGCCAGCGTCCAAAAAACGAGCCCGGTCCCCTGGCAGGGCATAGGCCGTCATGGCCATGACCGGCACATGCCTTTTCCCGACGACACGTATTTCCTTCAAGGCCCGGTCTCCGCTCATTATTGGCATCTGCACACCACGAATACAGTCAAACTCACCCGCCTTGCACAAATTCACGGCCTCAAGCCCGTCGGAATCGCACTGCACGTGCCCCATGCATATCTGATATTTTCCATGTCATGGCCGCAGGCACGCCAACAAATGAAGCCGCTATTTCCGTCCGCCGAAAAGAGAGCCGAGCACTCCGCGGATGATCTGGCGGCCAAGCTGGCTGCCGATCGTGCGCACAGTGCTTTTGACCAGCGCCTCGGCCACGCCCTGTCTGCGGCTCGATCCCCCGAGCCAGTCCAATCCGCCGCCGGCCCCGGCGGCGCTTTTTTTCTCTTGCGACTCATCCCGCGCAGCCTCAAGCGCCTCCCGCGTCCTGGCCTGCAGCCGTTCAAAAGCCGAATCCCGGTCCAGCGCGGCCTCGTAGCGGCCCTTCAAGGGTGAACGCGCCATGATCCGCTCCCGCTCCTGCGGGGGCAGGGGGCCGATTTTCGATTGCGGAGGGCGGACGAGCACCCGCTCGACCACCCCCGGCCGGCCTTTGGCGTCCAGGGTGGAGACAAGCGCCTCGCCCACTCCAAGCTCGGTGATGACCACCGCCGTATCGAGCTGCGGGTTGGGCCGGAAACTCTCGGCCACGGTGCGTACCGCCTTCTGCTCTTTGGGCGTGAAGGCACGCAGCGCGTGCTGGATCTTGAGCCCCAGTTGGCCCAGAATCCTGTCCGGAATATCCGAGGGGCTCTGGGTGACAAAATAGATGCCCACACCCTTGGAACGGATCAGGCGCACCACCTGCTCGATCTTGTCGATCAGAACCTTGGGCGCATTGTCGAAAAGCAGGTGCGCCTCATCGAAGAAAAAAACCATCTTGGGGAGATCCAGGTCCCCGACCTCGGGCAGCTGCTCGAAGAGTTCGGAGAGCAGCCACAGCAGAAAGGTGGCGTAAATCTTGGGAGAGCGGGACATGAGGCTCGTCGCATCGAGCAGGGAGATGACCCCGTTGCCGGAAAAATCCACATGCATGAGATCGCTCAAGGCCAGCGCCGGCTCGCCAAAGAACACGTCCCCGCCCTGCTCCTCCAGCACCAGAAGCTGGCGCTGCATGGCGCCCACGCTGGAAGCTCCGATGTTGCCGTAGGTGCCCTGCAGCTGGGCCGCGTTTTCGGCCATGAAGGCGAGCATGGCGCGCAGGTCCTTCAAATCGAGGAGCAGCAGCCCCTGCTCGTCGGCGATGCGGAAACAGGCATGCAGGATGCCGCCTTGGGTCTCGTTCAGGTCCAGGAGTGAAGACAGCAGCAGCGGACCCATCTCGGAAATGGTCGTGCGCAGCGGGTGCCCCGTCTGGCCGAAGATGTCCCAGAAAACCACCGGACAGCCCTGAAAGGAAAATTCGCCGACCGGCATGGCGGCCAGACGTTCGTCGATTTTCGGGTGCGGCGCGCCGGGGGCGGCGATGCCCGACAGGTCGCCCTTGATGTCCGCGGCGAAGACCGGCACGCCCAGACGCGAAAAACTTTCGGCCAGCACCTGCAGCGTCACGGTCTTGCCCGTGCCCGTTGCTCCGGCGACCAGGCCGTGCCTGTTGCTCATGGAGCCCAGCTGATGAACGCCAATACCGCCTGCGCCGCCTATCAAAAATTCTCCCGCGCCCATTGTCGCACCTCCCGATAAAACGCCCTGCGGTTCATGTACCGAGCAGTCTGTACCAAAGAGAGCGCAAAAAACAAAGGCCATTGACTTACAAAGAAAGGCTCGTCACAACAATGCCGGCCAAGCGTGCTCGATACCGCATCCCGGCCTGCATGCGGCCCAGCACAAGGACATGATCCCCGATACAACGCCAACCCATTGCAATTCGGACTGATATGATCAAGATCCACCCCTGTCCCAAAGGCTACGTCACCGACCTCGACAAGACCTGCACCCCCGAAGAGACCGTGATCCGGGCGCGCGAGGCGCTGTCCCAATCGGGCAAACGCATCCTGGCCCAGACCCGGCGCATCGACACCAGACGTCTCGGCATCCCGGTCTACATGTCGGTCTGCGGCGAAGACGCCCGCGAAATCATGCCCACCCGCAAGCAGATGGGCAAAGGCGCATCCGGCCCCCAGGCCGAAGCCTCGGCGCTGATGGAACTCGCGGAGCGCTTCAGCTTCTTTTCCTTCTGGAACACCCCGCAAAATTTTCAGCCCATGACCTGGTCGCAGGCCAAGGTAGCTTTCGGAGAGAAGCTCCTGCCCATCTCCTACCTGATCCAGTCCGTGTCCGACCGCATCAGCGAAGAAGACGCGGCCCGCATCCTTGATCTCGTGCCCTGGAGCTTCGCCCCGGTCACGGACATCGGCGGCGGGCAGGACTTCATGGCGCCGCTGGACTGGTTCAAGAAGCTCAACGAATTCAACGGCTCTTCCGCCGGCAACACGCTGGAGGAGTCCATGCTGCAGGGCGGGTGCGAACTGGTCGAGCGCCATGTCTGCGCCGTCATCGACCGCACGCGCCAGGAAACGCCGAGCATTGACCCCGCCTCCTTCACCGACCCGGTCCTGATCGAACTTCATGAGAAATTCACCCGGAACGGCCTGCGTGTCTGGCTGAAGGATTTCAGCCTGGGACTGCCCATGCCCACGGTTGCGGCCCTGGTCATGGACCCGGTCACCTTCCCCGAAAAGAGCGAAATTGTCTTCACCGCGGGCACGGCCTCCTCGCCCCAGAAGGCGGCCATCCGCGCCCTGACCGAGATCGCCCAGCTCGGCGGGGATTTCGAAACATGCAGCAATTACGAAGCCTCGGGCCTGCCCAAGTTCACCCATCCGGACCAGTTCAACTGGCTAACCGCTGGCCCAAGCGTGTCCATCCATGCCCTGCCGTCAAACCAGGACACGGACATCACCACGGAGCTGCTGAGCTTTTGCTCGCGCTTGAAGGAGCAGGGGTTCACCTTCTTCTCCGTGGACACCACGGTGGAGGGCCTGGGCATCCCGGCCAACTACAATTTCATTCCCGGCTTCCTGTTCCGGGAGCGCACGCCCATGGCGTCCCTGGGGCTCTTCGTCGGCCGCATCCTGGCCGAGGACATGGACCCGGAGCAGGCCGAAGACGGCTTCTCGCTCCTGGAAGAGATAAATCCGGACGCCCACTACCTGCCCTTTTTCCGGGGCCTGACAGCCCTGCGCCAAGGCGAGATCGACCGGGCCGCGGCCTGGTTCGGTCAGGCCGAACCCCTCCAACCCGAACAGGACGACCGCGGCCTGGCCGCCTTCTATCAGGCCTACGCCCTCTCCCAGCAGGGGCTATGGGCCGAAACGATCCCGCACCTGGACCGCGCCGTGGAGCACTGCCCCGAGGTCAAGGAATACTTCAACCTGCGCGGGGTGGCCTATTTCAAACAGAGCCAGTTCGCCGGAGCCGCCGCCAATTTTGAACTGGCCCTTGCTCTTGACAGCGGATCCGCCATGGATCTGGCCAATCTGGGTTTGTGTCATAAATTCATGAACAACGCCCAAAAAGCGCGGGAACTCCTCAGCGAGGCGCTTGCGCTCGACCCGAGTCTGGAATTCGCTCGAACCCATTTGAATGAACTGGAAGCCTAAAAGGAGGAGTCCATGGATATCAGCAAAAAGATCGCGGAATTGAAGCAGGAGCCCGGATTTCGGGAGAACGTGGGCATGATACTGGTCCACAACGGTGTCGTGCGGGCATGGTCGCGCAAGGACGGGGCCAAGGTCGGACGGGTCAAAATCCAGGTCGATCAGGACAAGGTCGAGGCCATCCGCAGTGAATTCGAAGCACGGCCGGGCATCTTCCGGGTGGTTGCGCAGGCCAACAGCGGAGAGTACATGGCTGGCGACGATTTGCTTTTTCTGATCGTGGCTGGCGACATTCGCGAAAATGTAAAGCCTGCCTTGAGCGATCTGCTGGACCGTATCAAGTCCGAGGCCGTGACCAAGCAGGAACTTGCGGAATAAATGGAGAAAATAGACTTATGAAGCGTCAGCACCTGTCCACCTTGCTCAGCCAGCTCCTCCTTGGCGCATTTCTTGTCATGTCCACGGCCGCCTGGGCGGCCACGGACCTGCCCACCCCCACCGGCGGCACCAACTTCGACTACGCCTGGCTCAAAGGGAGGGCCCAGTTCCTGGCCTCCCAGCCCTACGTCAACCACGCCGGGGAAATCCCGGAGACCCTGAAGAGCTTAAGCTGGGACAACTATATGCAGCTGGCCTTCGACTCGGACAGCTCCCTCTGGAAGAAAGACGACGTCCTCTTCCGGGCCGAACTCTTTCATCTGGGTCTCTTCTTCAAGACGCCCATCACCATCTATGAACTGCAGGAAGGCAAAGTCAAAGAAATCGACTACACGCCCGACCTCTTCAATTACGGAACCTCGGGCGTCAAAGGCAAGGATCTGCCCAAGAACCTCGGCTTCGCCGGCTTCCGCTTCCGCTACCACACCGACTGGGCCCGCGACCTGATCGCCTTCCTGGGCGCCAGCTACTTCCGCGCCGTGGGCGGAGAGATGCAGTACGGCATGTCGGCCCGCGGCCTGGCCGTGGATACGGCCCTGCCCCGTGACGAGGAATTCCCGACCTTCACCCACTTCTGGCTGGAGAAGCCCCGGCAGGGCAGCGACACCGCCACGGTCTACGCTCTGCTGGACTCGCCCAGCGTGACCGGCGCGTACCGCTTCGACATCCGCCCCGGCCAGACCCTGACCATGAAGGTCGACGCGGCCGTCTACCCGCGCAAGTCCATCGAGCGCCTCGGCATCGCCCCTCTGACCAGCATGTTCATGGTCGGCGAGAACGACCGCCGCACCGGCCACGACTGGCGGCCCGAGATGCACGACTCCGACGGCCTGGCCATGCTCAACGGCAACGGCGAGTGGATCTGGCGACCGCTGAACAACCCGCCCTTCCTGCGTTTCAATGCCTACATGGACCACAATCCGCGCGGTTTCGGCCTCATCCAGCGCGACCAGAACTTCGACCACTACCAGGATGACGGCGTGTTCTACGACAAGCGCCCGAGCGTGTGGATCGAACCCGTCGGCAACTGGGGCACGGGCTCGATACAGCTGGTGGAAATCGCCAACGTCGACGAGACCTTCGACAACATCGTGGCCTTCTGGAACCCGGCCGAACCCGTCCAGGCCGGGCAGGAGCTCCTTTACAGCTACAACATGTACTGGGGCACCAATCCTCCGTCCCAGACCAGACTCGGCAAGGTCGTCGACACCTTCACGGGCCTCGGCGGCGTGGTCGGCGTCCTGCGCAAGTACTACAGCCACCGCTTCGCCGTGGACTTCTCCGGCGGCGACCTGGCCATGATCGGCAAGGACACCAAGATCAAGCCCGTCCTGGAGACCTCGGCCGGCCGCATCGAGATCACCTCGGTCCGTCCGCAGCACGCCATAAACGGCTTCCGCTGCATGTTCGACGTGGTGCCGCCGGACGACACGCAGAAGCCCATCAACCTGCGCCTCTACCTGGAGGCCGACGGGCGGCCCCTGACCGAAACCTGGATCTACCAGTGGACTCCGCCGGCCGCCGGCGACCGCCATCTCTTCAACCCGGGCCATCTGGAAAAACAGCCGGGCGCCAACTAGAAATGAAAAGGGCAGGTCCTCGGGCCTGCCCTTTTTGCGTCGTGCCTTCCCGGCGGCGCCAACCCCGTCGCCCTCTTCTCACCTGCAGTACGGTTCGGCCAGCTCCCGCACCCGCAGAGCCTCCTCGTCCTTGCCGTGCTTGATGCAGCCCTGGGCGTAAAGCCTGACGCGCTCCTTGAGGGACGCGACGGCCATGGCCCGCTGTTCGTCCGTCAGCTCCATGGTCCGCAGCAGGTCGATGACGGCGTAGATGCGGTACAGATCAAGGCCGATGATGCGCCGCGAGAGCTGGTCCGCATGTCCTCCGGTCTTGACGGTCAAGGCCTCGGGCACGAGCCCGACCGGATGGCGCGCCCCGACCCGCAGCCACAGGCTGTAGTCCTCGCAGGCGGGCAGACGCTCGTCGAACGGACCCAGCTCGTCCCAAAGATCGCGGGAAAACATGACACAGGAAGGGCTGATCAGGCACAATTCAAGGGAGCGCTCCAGAAACCACCCCGCCGGCTTGGCGTGCTTGAAACGCGGATTGACCCGCGCGCCGTTCCTGATCCAGATTTCGTCCGTCTGGGAGATTTCAAAGCCGCTCTCGGCCATGAAGCGGACCTGTTTTTCCAGCTTGTCCGGCATCCAAGAGTCATCGGAATCCAGAAGGGCGATGAACCTCCCGCTACTGGCCGCGATGCCCCGGTTGCGGGCGGAGCTTACCCCTTTATTTTCCTGATGCATTCCCGTAAGCCGGGGATCGTCGAATTCGGCCAGCACGGAAGCCGTTTCGTCGGTGGAGCCGTCATCGACGACAACAAGCTCAAGATCGGTCCAGGTTTGCCCCAATACGGAGGCGATGGCCCGGCCCAGAACATCCGCCCGGTTGTGGGTGGGAATAATCACGGAAACACGTTTCATGAGATGCATCCAGGTCGTCAATGTCCGGTGGTTCAACGCCACAGCCTGGTACGGAATGTACTTGAGCCGCCTCCTGCGCGAGGGCGGCCATGAGGTGCTGGTGCTCGGGCTGCCCGGCACGCTCTCGGCCCGCAAGGGCGAGGAGTGGGGGCTGCCCATGCAGCTTCTCGACCTGAACACGGCCACGCCCTGGGGCATAGCCTCGCTGCATGGCAAACTCAAGGCTCTGGTGCGCGAATTCAAGCCCGACGTGGTCAACTGCCACCGGGGCGAAAGCTACCTCCTGTGGGGCCTCCTCAAAAAAGAGCTGGGCGGCTTCAGGCTGATCCGCACCCGAGGCGACCAGCGCCTGCCCAAGGCGAACCTCATCAACCGCTGGCTGCACAACGACGTCAGCGATGCGGTCATCACCACCAACTCGCCTATGACCCGCCATTTCCAAAATGTCTTTCACGTGCCTGCGGACAAGCTGCACCAGATCCTGGGCGGTGTGGACACGCAGACTTTCCACCCCGACCCGGCCGCCCGCGCCCGCATCCGGGCGGAGCTGGGATACGCGGAAAATGATTTCGTGGTCGGCCTGCTGGGCCGCTTCGACCGGGTCAAGGGCCAGCACGAGATGATCCAGGCCGTGGCCCGGCTGCATGGCCAGGGCCTGACACGCATCCGGCTCCTGCTGCTCGGCTTCGACTCGGCCACGTCCGAATCCACCGTGCGTGATTGGATCAGGGAGCACGGCATCGACGCCATCACCACCATCACAGGCAAACGCCCGGATATCGCCGCCTGCCTGAATGCCCTGGACCTTGGCGTGGTCGCCTCGCTATGGTCCGAAACCATCGCCAGGGCGGCCCTTGAGATCATGGCCACCGAGGTGCCGCTCATCAGCACGGGCGTCGGCGTCATGCCCGACCTCGTGGAGCAGAAAGCACTTTTCGCGGCCGCAGATGTGGATGCATTGGCCAGCCGCATCCGCCAGGTGATGACCGATCCGGAACTTGCCGAATCCCTGCGTCAGCAGCAACGCCGGCGCATGGCCAATCTTTCCGGTCACGACTTTCTGGCCAAAACGCTGGCGGTTTACGAGGCAGCGCTGTGAAACGAATCGCCCTCATGCTCCCGAAGCTCAGCCGCTACGGCGGGGCCGAGCAGTTCGGATACCGCCTGGCCGAATATCTGGCCACGCGGTGCGGCGGAGAGTTCGACGTGACCTTCATCTGCGCCAAGCAGGATGGCCCGGCACCGCAGGGCGTACATGTGGTCCGGGTGGGACGCCCCATACCGGGCAAGCTCGGCAAGGTGCTCTGGTTCGCGCTGGCCGCGGAGGTCGCCCGCCGCAAAGGCCACTTCGATGTGAGCGTGGGCCTCGGGAACACGATCTTCCAGGACGTGGCGCGTCTCTCCGGCGGCCCGACGAAACTCTTCTGGGACTATTCCATCCGCGCCTACGCGCCCGGACGGGAACGGATACTCAAGACCATCTCCCGGCTTCTCTCTCCGGGCAAGCAGCTCGGACGCCTCGTCGAACGGCTCTGCGTGCGAAACACTCGCGTGCTGGTGGCCAATTCCGAATTCGTGCGCGACCTGACCGTAAGGACCCACCCCCACCTCAAACCCGAAAACATCCGTCTCATCTACAACAAACCGGATCTGACCCGCTTTTTTCCAGACGATCCGGCTCGCAAGCCGGAGCTGCGCCAGCGCTTCGACCTTCCGGAAAACGCGGAACTGATCGTCACGGCAGGCACCAATTTTCGCCTCAAAGGCATCCATGTCCTGATCCGGTCCCTGGCCGAGCTGCCGGCATCCTTCCATTTGGCAGTGGCCGGTGGGCGCGGCAGCCGCGAGCTGCTTGCTCTGGCCGACACTCTGGGCGTGCGGGAGCGTGTCCATTTCCTGGGCCGGGTGGACGACATGCCCGCCCTGTACCAGGCCGGGGACATTTTCGTGCTGAACACCTTTTACGACGCCTGCGCCAACGCCGTGCTCGAAGCCCTGGCCTGCGGCCTGCCGGTGGTCTCGACCAGCTGCAACGGCAGCTCCGATTTCCTGCGGCCCGAGGCCGTCCTGCCGGACCCTGCCGACGCGACGGAACTGGCCCGGCACATCCGGGCTCTCATCCATCACGGCTCCACAGCCAGAACCGACTTCGCCCCGACAAGCGGCCTGGAACCTTATGTGGACCTCATCCGGGAACTCGCCCATGACTGACCTGACCTCCTTTCGACCCAGCCGCATCCTGGTCTGCCAGCTCCGCCAGATCGGCGACGTGCTCTTGACCACTCCGTCCATCAGGCTTCTGCACGAGCGATACCCTGAAGCCGTCATCGACGTCTTCACCGAAAAAAAATGCACGCCCGTGCTCGAAAACAACCCGCATGTGCGCAAGATCTGGGCGCTCGATAAAAAGGAGCTGCCCAGCTTTCTGGCAGAACTCGGGTTCTATGCCCGCATCGCCCGTGAAAATTACGATCTGGTCGTTGATTTCCAGCAGCTGCCGCGCTGCCGCTTCGTGACCCTCTTCAGCCGCGCCCAGGTTCGCCTGTCCTATCCGCCGCCCTGGTACAACCGCCTGCTTTACACCCACTGGGTCAAACCCGTGCATGGCTATTCGGGCAGCTATCGCGCCAGCATCCTCTCGCCGCTCGGCATCGTCTGGAACGGACAGGCTCCGGAAATCTTCCTGACGGAAGACGAAAAGAAATGGGCCAAGGGGTATCTGGCCGGATTTGATCTTGCTCCCGGCGGATACGTCACCCTGGACCCGACCCATCGCCGCTCCACCCGCCTCTGGCCGGCCCGCCATTACGGAGCCATGATCGGACAGGTCCATGCAAAGCACCCGAATCTGCGCTTCTTCATCCTCTATGGACCCGGCGAGGCGGACATGGCCAGGGAAGTACTCGACCACTGCCCCGTCCCCGAGGCCTGCGTCTTTCCGGACGCCGTCATCGGCCTGCGCCAGATGGCGGCGGTGCAATCCATGGCGCGGCTGCATGTCGGCAACTGCTCCGGACCCCGCCATTTCGCGGTGGCCGTGAACACCCCGACCCTGACAATCCTTGGCGCGACCAGCAGCGGCTGGCGCTTCCCGTCCGACGAGCACCACGACATCTTCGAGGATATGCCCTGCCGCCCCTGCAACCAGAACACCTGCGCCCGAAAGGATCACGCCTGTCTGGAGAATCTTCCTCCGCAGCGGGTCGCGGGGCGGATGCTGGAAATTTTACGGCACCAAGATTCCGGGTAAGGCCTGGCCTCGTAACTTCCCGGAATTTTGGGACTAAAGGCTTCCTGGTCCCGATCTGTGGCCGGATTTTGAGCGTGGGGCATTACTGATTGAACTTTGAAATTCAAGATTCAAGATACGACCCCGGCTTTACAGTCTCAAGGCGGCCTGAATCTTGTCCCGCTGCGCCGGATTCACCTGCGCCTCATCCGCATAGTCCCGCCACCCGGAAACGACAGCCCGGACTTCAGCAACGATCGTTTCCGCGCGTCCGCGCTTCATCGAAGCGCCCTGCGCACAGGCCTTGAAATCATCCGGAGTGAAGCCGTCACGTTTGCCGTTCATGGTCATTTGGTGACTCGATGTCCATTTCCCGCCCGGCTGATAGCTGTAGGTCATGTCGAACGCCGGTGAGAGTGACCATTTTCCCGTCCGGTCCATCAGAAACGCAATGTTTTTGACGTGGTCATCCTGGTTGCGGGCAACGATATTGAACACCATCCGCCGGAACTGCTCCTCGATGGCCGCCATCGGTAGTCCCAATCGGCGGATGACCTGCAACGCCTGCTCATAGCCGTACGCGCCGGCCTGGTTGAAATCATAATGCGCCATGCCGCACAGGGACTGCATGTGCAGCTTGTCTCCGCCATCCAGGCGGTCGAACCGTTTCGTCATGAAATGGCGGCGCCCGTTCTCCTCGAACAGGCGGCTCGGACTCATGGTGATTCCCGCGTCGACGGCCATTCGATAGTAGGCATATTCGATCGCGCCGTATCCCTTTGGGTCCTCCTGTTCCTTGTCCTTGTTGCCGCTGACCCCGTCGAATTTCATCAGCCAGTATTCAAACCCGCTGCCCGCCTTGACCTGACCCGAACGGACTTCGCCCGTTTGCGGATTCCAGGCGATGACCGCCTTGGCCCGCGCCCCGCCTGCGGATGTTCCTACTCGCAGGATGTCCCTCAGTGCTGTTTCCTTGCCGTCCTCCTTGACCCAGCCGTTCAGGTTGTCACGATGGGTCAAAACCTCCGAAGCCAGCTCGACCAATTTGTCGACTTCGATCCGGGACGTGCCGGACACGTCCAATCGGGTTGACGGAACATATTCAAGCGCCCCAATGCCTCGCGAACCAGTATAGCACAGACGTTCCACCGCATTGAACGATTCCGGCAGGCGTCCGGACCGGGCAAGCCAGGCATCGATCAATGCATTGCCGAACCGGTCGGGCAGTGAATCCGCGAGCAACCCCGGCAGACCGTGGAAGGTTTCCGGTCGCAGCGATGGAAAGGAGTAGAGTCGGCGGGAAAGGGGCATCATCAGTGGGGCCACCTTGATACCGCTCTTGCTGAACGCCGTGTCGTATTCAAACGTAGCGGTCGCGACTGAGTCCCCAAGAGATACAGCGCCGATCGTGCTCCCCCAGAGATTGACCATTGCCGTCGTGCTCATGTTTCATCACCCCACTGCCACGGTCCTTCCTTTGTGGACTGCCGCTTGCCGCTGGCCCTTTTACGCGCCTTGCCTTTGAGCTTGACCAGATCCATGGGACGGGGGACGGCCTCGGGCACCAGCGTTTCCAGCCGGTCCAGGAGTTCCAAAGCCCGCAGAATCCGGATCAACGTCGACATTTGCGCCGTAGCCCCGGCCTCGATGCGCTCCACCGTCCGCTTCGAGACGCCCGCCTGCTCGGCCAGCATTTCCTGCGTGAACTGAAACTCCAGCCGACGCTGCTCAAGACGCCCCCCCAACTCTGTCAAAATGGCTTCGTCCGTTAACAAACCTTCAATCTTCATCTCCGCGTCCTCCGTAGATAGAAATATATATCGTAACAATTGACGATAAACAATATGAAAAAGGCTTATTTTCGCCATTAATGACGACTTGTAGAGATGCATTTGATAGATTTGAAAGGGATGATGACAAGACGTTGGAATGGCAGGATAAAATTGGTGCTTAAAAGTACTTAAAAGCAATAATTCGGCATGTTGGATGAAAATTCGATGGAATAATGGAAGTTATGATGAGTGGATTTTCCGTTTGGATTTCTCTTACTCAAATCAAAGAATAGTCAAAGGAAGATGCCCCCTTTGCCGTGCCGATACGGTCGTAATTGCCGCCTATTTTTTCAAAAAAATTCAAGATTCAAGATGCGACCCTGGGTTCCTCGACTTCGGGACGGGTCCATACATGGGTGACCTTTTCTTGTCGCGAGGCTCAACCCCAAGTCACGACATGGACATGCAACGCAAATTTGGCATATGTGGACAGGTGTGCCGTTCTCACTCTCTGTCTGATGAAAAAATCAGAGTATGCAGGCGCTGAAAAAACGGCGGTCTGCTCTGCTCATCATCCGTTAACCCACCGGAGTCCAAAATGAAATTAAAAGACCAGAAAGTCCTGATGTTTGTGGAACACATCTATGAAGACATGGAGCTTCTCTACCCATACTACCGCCTGATCGAAGAAGGCGCCGAAGTGGTCGTCGCCGGGCCTCAGGCGGGAGTCGTCTACACGGGCAAAAACGGGTATCCCTTCAAATCCACTGCCGCCATTGCGGACCAGCAGGCCAAGGACTTCGACCTGCTTGTCGTTGCCGGCGGGTTCGCCCCCGACAAGCTCAGACGTGACCCCAAAGTTCTGGAACTCACCCGCGAAATGCACGAAGCCGGGAAAATAGTCGCCCACATCTGCCACGGCGGATGGATACCGATCTCCGCGGGAATCATGAAAGGCTTCACCTGCACATCCACCCCCGGCATCAAGGACGACTTGGTCAACGCGGGCGCTACGTGGGTAGATAAGGAAGTTGTCGTGGACCGGAATCAGATATCCGCACGAAAGCCTGATGATCTGCCTGCATTTTGCCGCGCCATCATAGCACAGGCCTCGAAATAGGGCTGTCTGTGGCGCAAATCGGTCAGTAGAAATTACCTGCTGACCTATTTACGGTTTTTTCTGCGGTCTTGGTGGCATAAAAGTCAAAAGCAGACTCGACTCCTTTTGGTGCAAAAATCGAGATCTGACCATTGCCTTTCTTACAGGGATGCTCCTTTGCCTTCGTAAAGGAATGCAAAGGGGCAGATCTTGAATCTTGAATTTTTCATCCGAACTGGAGCTGATGATGCCGCCGAAGCTACCAAAAAAATTGCGGCAACGGCGAGGCTTCATTCGTCATGCGCACGGGTCCAACAGGCCGCATGACGAACGGCTCCCGAAAATTCTGTGCGGAGTGGTCGCGCCATGAAGAAAAGCCATTCTCAAAAAACTCAAGATTCAAGATCTGATTTCGTATTCCCATGGCACATTCATGGATGTTGCCTTGCCGCACCGTTCGGCCTTATGAAGGAGAGCGTTGTCAGTTACCGCCCCCCCCCTCGCTACGGGCACACACCACGGAGTTTTTCATGAAAAAAATGATTTTCAGCCTTTGCCTCTGCCTGTTCTGCTCCGCGCCGGCATTCGCCGATGGCCTGGACACCTTCCTTGACAACCTGAACGTGCAGGGCGCCGCCGATCGCAACGGTTTCGTGACCAGCGTCAGCTCCCATTTCGGAGTGCCGTACAGCGACGTGGAGATGATCGTGGGCACCACCGGCAGCCTGTCCGACGCCTTCATGGTCTTTCAGTTGGGCCGGATGACCGGATACCCCACGGATCGGATCATGCGCACCTATGGCTCAAGCAAGGGAAAGGGATGGGGCGCGATGGCCCAGGAGCTGGGCATCAAGCCGGGCTCCGCAGAATTCCACGCCTTGAAGCGCGGGGATTTCAACTATGCCATGCCGCAGTCCAAGAAAGGCGGAGGGCAAGGCCAAGGCGGAGGACAATCCTCCGGCAAGGGCGGGGGACAGGGATCTGATGGAAATGGAAACGGAAAAAAGAACGACCAGGGCAAAGGGAAAAAGAAATAACCGCTTAAAACCTTGAGGAGTTTGTCTCATGTCCAAGAAAATACTGATGCTGGTTGGCGATTATGTGGAAGATTATGAAGTCATGGTGCCCTTTCAAGCCCTGACCATGCTTGGCTATGTCGTGGAAGCGGTCTGTCCTGACAAAAACGCCGGGGATTTCGTGCGCACCTCCATCCATGATTTCGAAGGTGACCAGACCTACAGCGAAAAGCGCGGACACAATTTCACCCTGAACAAGGACTTTTCCGCCGTGAACACTGCCGACTATGTCGGCTTGGTCGTGCCTGGCGGACGCGCCCCGGAATATATCCGCCTGAACCGGCGGGTGCTTGAGATCGTGCGCGAATTCGACGCGGCGGCCAAGCCCATCGCGGCCATCTGCCACGGCCCCCTCGTGCTGGTTGCGGCAGGGGTGCTGCAGGGCAAGAGCTGCTCGGCCTACCCGGCCTGCGGCCCGGATGTGACCATCGCCGGGGGCACGTACGCCGACATCGCCCTCGACAAGGCCCACGTGGACGGCAACCTGGTCACGGCCCCCGCCTGGCCCGCCCATCCGGACTGGATCTCCAAATTCGCGGCCCTGCTCGGCGCAAAGATCAGCATCTGATTCCTTTCCCCTGACGGGGCGACCCCGGTCGCCCCGCTCTCCTGACCCCTCCCATCCTCAGCACGCTGCGCCTTCATCGTGATACTCTTCCCAGATGGCAATGAACTCATCCCTGTTTTCCAGCAGAATATCCACCAGGCAGGGATCAAAATGCTTGCCGCTCTCCTCCAGAAAGTGGGCGAACACTTCGTCCCAGGTCCAGGCCTCATGATAGACCCGCTTGTTGGAAAGGGCGTCGAAGACATCGGCCACGGCCACGATGCGGCCATGAATGTGCGTCTCCTCCCCCACGAGCCCTTGCGGGTAGCCCTGACCATCCCAGCGTTCATGGTGCAGAAGGATGATGCGCGCCGCCGTCTGGATGATGGGGCTTGAAGAACGCATGAGCAGATCGTGCCCGCGCTGCACATGGCTCTTGATGATCTCGTATTCTTCGGGTGTGAGAGGCCCGGGCTTGTTCAGGATGGAATCGGGAATGCCGATCTTGCCGAGATCGTGAGCCGTGGAGGCCAGCTTGAGCATCTCCGCCTGTTCCTCGCCGAGCCCGTACTTCAGGGCCAAAAGGCGTACATATTCCGAAACGCGCCTGACATGGCTGCCCGTCTCGGCCGAGCGGCATTCCATGGTCTCGGCGATGTGGAAGATGACCTCCTTTTGCGTGTCCTCGATGCCCTTGTTCAGAAACAGGTTGTCGAAGGCCAGGGAAACGTTGGTAAAAAAAAGTTCGAGCAGATCCTGATCGTTTTCGTCCAGATCCTTGGATATTTCGAAATAGAGGAAATTCTCCGACCCCGTCTTGCTCTGAAAATACCACGCACATTTTCCGCCTTCGCAGTAAAAGCCGTGGGGTTGAGTCTTGGCCCGGGCCAAGGCCCGGTGCATCATCTCCCCCTTCACCTCTTCGATGGGCATCTCCACGCTGTCGCAAAAATCCCCCGTGGCCGCCAAAACAATGGACTTTCCCTTGATGCCGGACGCCGCCAGACCCGATGCGTGGGAATACACCGCGTCTTTTTTGAGCTGGAGAATGGACGTCAGCTGGCTCAAAACTCCACAACCGAGCTTTTGCAGGGATTGGCGCTCAAAAATGTCTGACGAAGCCTCAATAATCCGCCGCAGGCCTTTGCGGTTGTTCTCAATGGTGGTGATGAAGCTGTAACTGCGCAGGGCCGAGATGAGCGTGACCAACATCTTTTCCAGGGTCAGCTCGGTTTTCTCCTTGTAGTCGTCGATGTCGTAATCGAGGATGACCTGGGCCGCAGGTGCCTTGCCGGGTTGTCCGGTGCGCAGGATGATCCGCACCTCGTAATTGCACAACTCATCGCGGATGTATTTGACGAGCCGCAGGCCACTGTCATCGGTTTCCATGACCACGTCGAGCAGGATCACGGCAACATCAGGATGTTCCATCAGGACTACCTTGGCCTCCTCCCCGCTGTAGGCATGCAGAAAATTGAATTTTCGACCGCGATACTCCTGACCGGCGAGCATGTAGACCGTCACACTGTGCACATCGGCCTCGTCATCCACAATCAGGATTTTCCATCCCTCCTGCGCTTCAGAAACGGAGGCGACAGGCTGAACTTCATCCTTGAACAGTATCTCATCGTTATCGGTCATGCTCTCTCTCTTCACACGGACATGCGCACCTGAAACGTCGTGCCATGGCCCAGGGCGCTGCAGCAGGTGATGGTTCCGCCCAGGGTATTGGTCACGATGTTGAAGACGATATGCAGACCAAGGCCCGTGGAGCCCTTGGCCCGTGCCGTGGTGTAAAAGGGTTCGAAAATCTTGCCCTGCAATTCCGGGGCGATTCCTCGCCCGTCATCGGAATAGGTCAGGCTCAATCTGCCGTCGGCCTTGACGATTTCAATCCGGATCAGACCGGCCTGACCTTCGTCGTAGGCGTGGGTCAGGGAGTTGACGATAAAATTGGTCAAAATCTGGGAGAAAGCACCCGGGTAGCTTTCAATGACCAGGTCCCCGTCACACTCCACCTCGACGCGATGCGCCGTTTTCTTGAGCTTTGGCCGCAGGCTGAGGAGCACCTGCCCGATATACTCCCGCACGTTGAAGCTGCGCCGGGATTCGGAGACCTGATCCGCCGCGACCATCTTGAAGCTGCGGATCAGGTCCGAGGCGCGGTGCAGATTGAGGAGGCTCATCTCCGCCCCCTCGCGGGTGGATTCCAGATACTCTGTCAGATCGGAGCGCTTCATTTCGCCTTTTGCAAACATGTCGCTCAAGATCCGGTTCTTTTCGGCCATGGTCGAAGTGGCGGACAGGGCCACACCCACGGGCGTGTTGATTTCGTGAGCCACACCGGCCACCAGTCCGCCCAAGGCCGCGAGCTTTTCGGACATGACCAGCTGTCCCTGGGTCTGACGCAAATTTTCCAATGCGGTCTGCAGCTCCCTGTTGGCTTCAGCCAACTCGGTGGTGCGCACGGTCACCCGCTCTTCAAGGTCCGTGTTCAAAAGGCAGCACTCCTCCTCTGCCCGCCGCCGGTCGAAATCCTGTATTTGCAGGCTCTCGGCCATGCGGTCGAATGACGCCGCAAGCCGCCCCAGCTCCCCGTCGCTGTAATCAAGTCCGGTGCGCGTGCCCAGATCGCCCGTCCCCAGGCGGTCGGCGGCAGACATGAGCAGCTTCAGACGACGCAGGATGGTGAACTCCCCGACAAACCAGGCGGCCAGCAACGCCAGCAGCGCCGCCAGCGCAAGCATCGCCAAATTTCTGACGACCGCCCGCCGGGCTTCGGCCAGGGCCAGATCCTCGGGCTGGCCAAGACGGATCATGAGATGCTGCAGTGGCGTGTCCTGGAACTGAAGCCGCTTGAAGCTGTAAAGCCGGCGCACCCCATCCACTCCCTTTTCCAGAAAGACGCCCTCCTCTTCGGCTCCTGACATACGCTCGACCATCCGGGGCAAATCGGCCACCCAGGTGTACTTTTCCGTTTCGGGAAAACGGGTCAGGCGCATGCCTGCTGCGTCGGTCAGCGTGAAAATGGACCCTTCAGGCAAATGGGCGTCGGCAAAAATACGCCCGAAAAAACTCAAATCAAAGGATGCCACAAGCACGCCTCGCAACATTCCATCCCTGCCCAGCACTGGCTGGGAAAATTCGATGACCACATGCCGGGTGGCGGGAACCAGGTGGTAGGAACCCATGGCAAAGCTCATATCCCGCACGGTTTCCTGAAAATAGGCTTCATTTTCAACCGTGGAAAAGGATTGTGCCGGCGACACGGCCACGATGCGGCCCTTGGGGTCGGCCAGGGCCAACGCAACGTACGCGACATTACGGGCGAGCATTTCTTCGAGCAAAAGCTGGGAACCAAGGGGATCAAGCAACTGAACTTCACGCGCCTTGGCCAGAGTGGCCAGCAGCAGGCGGGTGTTGTCCACCACCTGCCCGTGATGGGTGGCCATGACCTGAATCTGGCGCAGGGCCGAACTTTCGGCGCTGCGGATCATGGCCTCACGGAGCGAGTAGCCGGTGAAGAGCATGATCCCCAGGGTCGGCAATACAGCCGCAAGGACCAAAACGATGAGGCTCGCGCGGATGGAGGCAAAAGCCGCAAATCGCATATTCCCCCCCGGTGAACCGGAAAAATCGGTTCGTCAAACGCACATGGTTTATTTTGAGGAATACCGGGGGCTGGCTGGAGAAGCAAGAAATTCCCGCAAAACATGTGTCTTGCGGGAATTTTGGGACGTGCAGACGGAATTCAGCGCTGGGAGGTGACGGAGCGCGCGATGGAGTAGCAGTAATCGCCGATTTTTTCGAGCCGGGCCAGCAGATTGATAAACGTGAGGCCGCCCTCGATCCCGCACTTGCCGACCTTGAGACGTTCTATATGGGTGTCGCGCATGGTTTCGCGCATGGCGTCGATGGTCCGCTCGGTCTCTTCGGCCTTTTCCATGAGACCCTGCGGTTCCTTGATCAGGGCTTCGCTGATCATCGTCAGGAATTCATCAACCTTGGCGGCAAGAACGAAAAAGTCGCCCATGGCGTTTTCACTGAACTTCAATTCCTTATCCACGATATCCTCGCACAAAAGCCCAAGCGCCTCCACGGCGTCGCCGATGCGTTCGAGGTTGTTGACGACGCGCATCTGCTCCGCGATGTCGTTCGAGGTTTCCTCGTTGATCTCGCTTTGCATGGTCTTGGCCAGAAACGTGGAGACGGCCTTGTGCATCTCGTTGACCTGATCCTCGAAACGCTGTCTCTGACGGATGGTGCGGTGGTCACGCTTTTCGAGGCAATCAAGGGCGTTGGTGTACGCCGCATGCACCGTCAGGGACATGCGGTGGATCTCGCCCCGGACCTGGGCCAGGGCCGCCACGGGGTTGTCCTCCACATGCTGGTCAAATGCCGGGAGACGAAAGAGGGCGTCCCCTTCGCTCTTGTCCTTAGGCGAGAGCAAAATGGCGACCTTGATCAAGACAGGCAAAAAAATGAGAAAAAAGATGGCGTTGACGAAATTGAACAAGGTATGCCCGTTGGCCAGATAGCGCCCCACATGGGGATATTCGCCATTGATCTGCGTATCCCAGGGACTGGCACCCATAATCTCGCCCGTCACCCACTCGATGCCTTGCAAAAACCACGGAAAAATGAGCAGCATCATGCACACCCCGAGCACATTGAACATGGTGTGCGCCCTGGCCGCCCGGTGGGAATTGATGTTGCTCGAACCGATGGTGGCCAGTTCGGCCGTGATGGTCGTGCCGATATTTTCGCCCAGCACCAAGGCCATGGCCGCCGGAAATCCGAGCAGTCCCTGAGCAGCCAGGGCCATGGTCAAACCGATGGTCGCCGAGGAGGACTGCACCAGAATGGTCAGAACCGCGCCGGTGAGCACGCACAACAAGAGACCGCCGGTGGTTGAAGCATCAAACTTGGTGAAAAAAGAAATGAACGTCGGGTCGAAACGCAGAGGCTTGAGCCCATCACCCATCACCGTCATACCGAAGAAGAGCAGGCCAAAACCCAGGATAACCTCGCCAATATAGCGGTATTTCTTGCGCGTGCAGAAATATTTGAGCGGCACACCTATGGCGATGGCCGGCAGAGCCAGATCCGACAGTTTGAAGGCGATGAGCTGGGCGGTCATGGTCGTGCCCACGTTGCACCCCAGGATGACGCCCACAGCCTGAGTCAGGGTCATCAGGCCAGCCGTGACGAAGCTGATCAGCATGACCGTGGTCGCCGAGGACGACTGGACCATGGCCGTGACCACCGCGCCGGTGGCGAAGCCGATGACCCGATTATTGGAGACGGTTTTCAGAATATTGCGAATCTTGTTGCCTGCAGCCATCTGCAGGCCTTCAGTCATGAGCTTCATGCCCAGAATAAAAAGTCCAAGTCCTCCAAGGGTCTGAATCAAAACAGCGAGCATAGGGTATCCATTGGGTAATTGTGACAGTTGTATGACAATGACGACAAATCCGGACCTCTGTAGAGGAAATTGGCTGTTAAGAAAAGTTTTTTTACGATTCGGAAACAGGATTGTCACAGAACGGTCACAATGAAGCTATCCTCATTTATTTTCATATATTAGCCGCGACCATAACCCGAAATCGTGGCAAACCACCGCTGCGGGCTGGGCCGTGCCGTCCGCCTCAAACCGTCTCCCGAGTTGCACAATTCGTTTCACCATGACATGAAAAAGAAGCTACCCCATCCGTTTTGTACTCCCAAGGAGGACTGCCGTGGAAAAACAAAACGCTTTTGTGCTCTGGTTTGACGAGCTCGGAATAGAAGATGTGCCGCTGGTCGGCGGCAAGAACGCGAGCCTTGGCGAAATGTACCGCAACCTTGTGCCGAAAGGCGTGCCCATCCCGAACGGTTTCGCGGTCACCGCCCACGCCTACCGCCACCTGCTCAAGGCTTCCGGGGCCATGGACAGGATCAAGGCCATCATGAAGGGCCTCGACACTCACGACATGGACAACCTGATGGAGCGCGGCAGCCGTATCCGCGCCCTGATCCGCAACCTCGAAATCCCGGCGGACCTGCAGGGCGCCATCGTCCAGGCCTATCGCAAGCTGGAGGAAAAATACGGCTCGAACGTGGACGTGGCCGTGCGCTCCTCGGCCACGGCCGAGGACCTGCCCGACGCGAGCTTCGCCGGACAGCAGGAGACCTACTTGAACATCCGGGGCGCGGAGGATCTCCTGGACGCCTGCCAGCGCTGCTTCGCCTCCCTTTTCACCAACCGCGCCATCTCCTACCGCCAGGACAAGGGCTTCGACCACTTCTCCATCTCCCTGTCCATCGGCGTGCAAAAGATGGTGCGCTCGGACCTCTCGTCCAGCGGCGTCATGTTCTCCATCGACACCGAGACCGGATTCCAGGACGCGGTCTTCCTGACCGGAGCCTGGGGCCTCGGCGAGAACGTGGTCCAGGGCGCGGTCAATCCGGATGAGTGGTACATCTTCAAGCCTACGCTGAAACTTGGGTTCAAGCCCATCATCATGAAGCGGGTCGGCGCCAAGGCCATCAAGATGATCTACACCTCCGACGCCAAGGCCCCGACCAAGAACGTGGCCGTGCCCGAGGAGGACCGTCGCCGCCTGGTCCTCTGCGACGAGGAGGTCGTGGCCCTGGCCCGCATGGCCTGCACCATCGAGGAGCATTACAGCGCCCACCGCGGCCAGTTCACGCCCATGGACATCGAGTGGGCCAAAGACGGCCAGACTGGAGAGCTCTTCATCGTCCAGGCCCGGCCCGAGACGGTGCATTCCCTGAAAGACCTGGCCATCCTCAAGAAATACGTGCTGAGGGAGAAAGGGGAGACCCTCGTCGAGGGGCAGTCCGTGGGCGAGCTCATCGGTCAGGGGCCGGTGCAGGTCATCAAGTCGGCGAGCATGATCCACGCCTTCCGCAAGGGCGAGGTCCTGGTCACGGACATGACCGACCCGGACTGGGAGCCGATCATGAAGATCGCCTCGGCCATCGTCACCAACCGGGGCGGGAGGACCTGCCATGCGGCCATCGTCAGCCGGGAGCTCGGCATCCCGTGCATTGTCGGTACGGGCAACGCGACCATGAAGCTGACCCAGGGCGAGGACGTGACCGTGGACTGCTCCGAGGGCTCCATCGGCCGGGTGTACCGGGGGCTCGTGCCCTTCGAGATAGAGGAGACGGATCTTGGCACCCTGCCCAAGCCGAAAACCAAGATCATGATGAATCTGGCGAGCCCCGAACAGGCCTTCGAGAAGAGCTTCATCCCCAACGACGGCGTCGGGCTGGCGCGCGAGGAGTTCATCATCAACTCCTACATCAAGATCCACCCCCTGGCCCTTTTGAACTATGAGACCCTGCCGGACGAGATCCTGAAACGCGCCATCGCGGACATGACCTCGGGCTACGAGGACAAGGCCGAATACTTCGTGGACAAGCTGGCCGAAGGGGTGGGGATGATCGCGGCCGCCTTCTACCCCAAGCAGGTCATCGTGCGCCTCTCGGACTTCAAGTCCAACGAGTACGCCAACCTGATCGGCGGCAAGCTCTTCGAGCCGGACGAGGAGAACCCCATGATCGGCTGGCGCGGGGCCTCGCGCTACTATTCGCCAAACTACAAGGCGGCCTTCGGCCTTGAATGCCGGGCCATGAAGAAGATCCGCGAGGACATGGGGCTGACCAACGTCGAGATCATGATCCCCTTCCCGCGCACCGTGGAGGAGGCGAAAAAGGTCATCGAGACCATGGCCGAGTTCGGGCTGAAGCAGGGTGAGGATGGCCTCAAGGTCATCGGCATGTGCGAGATCCCGTCCAACGTGATCATGGCCGAGGAGTTCCTGGAGGTCTTCGACGGCTTCTCCATCGGCACCAACGACCTGACCCAGCTCATCCTCGGTGTGGACCGGGATTCGTCCCTGGTGGCCCACGTCTACGACGAGCGCAATCCGGCGGTGAAGCGGTTCGTCAGGCAGGTCATCGAGGTGGCTGTGAAGAAGGGCAAGTACATCGGCATCTGCGGCCAGGCTCCAAGCGACTACCCGGAATTCGCCGAGTTCGTTGTCGAGTGCGGCATCGGGTCCATGTCTTTGAACCCGGACACGGTCATCAAGACGACCCTCATCGTGGCCGAACTGGAAAAACACCTCGGCGTGGGCTGAGGCCGCAAACCGGCAGAGCCGGGCGAGCTGCCCGGCTCATGCCGTGATCAAGATCATGGAACAAAACCTTGTCCGTCATGCGCGGCGTTGGCGCAAACTCTCTTCGATGGCGCGCAAAAGCTCTTCGATCTCAACGGGCTTGGGCACGTAACCATTCATTCCGGCCCGCGCGAACTTCCCCTTGTCGCTCGCCAGGGTGTAGGCCGTCAAAGCGATAATCGGGGTATTCCGCATACGCTCCCCGGCTTCTCCGCCGCGAATGGCCAGAGTCGCCTCGATCCCGTCCATGACCGGCATCTGCACGTCCATGAGCACCAGGTCGAAGTCCTCCTGCCGCAAAGCCTCCAGCGCCTGCCGGCCATTGGCCACATGTTTCGCCGTGGCTCCGAATTTGCCGAGAAGCTTGGCCACCATGATCCCGCTGTACGGGTCGTCCTCGGCCAAAAGCAGATTCAGCCCTTCCAGATGCGCGACAAAATGCGACTCCTGCGGAGGACAACTTTTTTCGTCGGACTTCCCCAGGCGAAACGACAGGCTGAAACACATCGTCGTCCCCACTCCGGGTTCGCTGACAACGGAAATGCCGCCGCCCATGAGCCCGACGAGGCGTCTGCAAATGGACAGCCCGAGCCCGGCCCCCTGATAGCTGCGTGTATAGCCCTCATTCACCTGGGAAAAGGGCTTGAACAGGGAGGCCAGTTTATCATCGGGAATGCCAATCCCGGTATCGCTCACGGAAAAAAACACCCGGCACTCGTCATCCCGCAAAGCCGGAAGCCGGGAAACCTCGAGCATGACACTTCCGGCGTGGGTGAACTTCAGGGAATTCCCCACCATGTTGGTCAAGACCTGCTGCAGTCGGGCCCCGTCGCCGAGCAGTCGCTTCGGGATGGAAGGGTCCGCTTCGACATGAAGCGCGACATCGCTCTCCCGGGTCACAGGCGCGAACAGGTCCTTCGTTTGGCAGAGCACTTCAGACAGATCCAAGGGCGCGCTCTGGATGAACAGCATCCCCGCCTCTATGCGTGAAAAATCCAGAATATCGGTCAGCAGACGATTCAGACGCCGGCATGACTGGATGGCCGTCTCCGCATACTCCTTCTGCTGGAGGTCGAGGTCGGTGACTTGCAAAAACTGGAGCATGCCCATGACGCCATTGAGCGGAGTGCGTACTTCATGACTCATGTTGGCCAGGAATTCGGACTTGGCTTTATTGGCGGCCTCGGCCTCATTCTTAGCGCCGATGAGATCCTGCTCGATCTGCTTGCGTTCCGTCACGTCGCGGGCAATGCCCACAATACCCGAGATTTGGCCATCCGCATCCTTGAGAGACCCTCCTCGTGTCAGATGCCAGTTCCACGTCCCGTTTTTGTGCAGTATCCTGTATTCTATTTCCTCTTGGGCTGCAGTTCCCGCAAAAATTCTTTCCAATAACTCTTCAGCTCTACTCACATCATCTTTGTGAATAAAAGACGCATAATCCCTCCCTTCCAAATCCGCTTGTTCATATCCAAGCATAGATTTGCATATCGGAGAAACGTATTCTAACTTCCTACTCTTTTTATCGACATAAAATATGACATCATTCGCATTTTCAACTATTGTCCTGAAACGCTCCTCACTCTTTTTAATATCATTATTTGCTCTTTGCAATTCACTGAATGTAAATGACAACCCGTTAATCATGCGGCCTATGGCGATTACAAAAATGATGCTCAAAAAAATGAATGTGGATGAAGAAGTTATCCAGGAGCCATGAGAATACAATTCAATGTTTGCCCAGGTTTGAAAGTCGACCTTAAGCAAATAGGAAAACAGAAACAAAACAATCGATTGCAAAATAAAAACAAATATGCCTGATTTGATTCCTAAAATCACAGTAGCAAATATCCCAGATGCAAAAAGGAATATGCGTCCACTTCCCAAAGGACCTACTGTGAATATCGCGATGACACCTGCGAGAAAAAGTATACCAACACCACTCCATGCCCGATAAACAAAAGGAACAAACTTTGCGAAAGTTATAAATAATCCAAACAAATAGCATGCGACATATAAAAACAGATTCAAGTACAGCCCATCGTGTACAGCCTGAAACAGGCTCCGCACAATTATCGGGATTGAAAAAATGCAGATGCAAACAAAAATGACATCGAAGCTGCTCTCCATCCACTGTTCCAGACTTTTCACTTTTTGGACAGCTATCTTTTTGTTAATATAAGTAAACATGCTTTTTTCCCAAATCACTCGGCATTATTGTCCATGAACATCGCGCACACATTTTCGAACATGATTATTCATTATAGCAGCATGAAAATGTTCACCATTCCCATTTTCCCGACCTGACCCTCACTCCAGATGCCGACGTTATGGCATTGAACCCGGTCGCTCAATCCGTCGCGAACCGCACCTCAATGCACACCGGGACTGGGACCGCAGGCCCTCAGATTGACGGAGGCCAAGCCATCCGACCATATGGAATAGACCATCCGGTAAGGTCCGCCGGGATGTGCGCCCATCAGCAAGCGCAAATCCAGGCGATCACGGTGTGACCGGCCCGAAGAATCGGTCCAGGTCAGGTCTGCGCTCGTGGCCTCAAGCTCCCGGGTCTCGAAATCAAGAAAAAAGGATTTGCCGGGTTGCAAGGACCCGACCGCGAAAAAACGCCCTGTCGGCAGATGCGTGATGCGCAGATTCCGGATCACTACCCCGGAATTGTTTTCTACGTCGCCGGCGCAAACCGTGGACAACTGCCGCGCCGCGCACCCTGCCACGAGCAGCCACGCCGCCAGGAACAGGCCAAAGGCCAGGAGTCCCTTCCGGAACGGTTCATTGTTTCTGATCATGGCAACTCCTTGGAGGAAGGGAGCGGGACATCCTGCAGCGGTTCCGTCACTTTTGGTTTCAAGCGACGATAATGTATACGAGCCCCACTTTTTCCGCAAACCACCGCTTGCGGCTCCGCCACGGCTTTCGGGGTTTCGGCGGACAGTTCCGACACGATGCATGACAACGCGGTGGAGAGCGGGTACATCCTTGAGCGCGAATCGTCCGATCACTTTCATGAACCGCTCATCAGGAGACGCATGCATTCACCGCGAAACGTTCCGCTCTTGACATACGTGCGCCGCATCCTGGTCGCCCGGCTAGCGCTCATGGCCACGGTCATCGCCCTGACCCTGGCCACCCTGGCCTATCTCGCGGAACAGCGCATGCTGGAAGAGGCGGTGGTTGCCGAGGCGCAGGAAGATCTCGCGGAACTGGTGGAGCGCACCCGCGAGATCTTCTCCCATGACGGGCTGAAGCCCTTGGCCGCCTTTCGTCAGGCGGTCGAAGAAAAAATTTCCTCCAAAACCAGGAAAAACAGGCGCGGCAAGATCGTCTACGCCAGATTTTCCAAGCCGGGCATCTCTGACGGGGAGGAGTATCTGGACCGGACCTTCGTGCTGCACGAGGCGGTGCGCACGCATGTCCATGCAGGCGAGGGCCCTGCGCTCGAGACCGGGGCCTGGTCGGAAACTGTCTTTATCGCGGAGGTCCTCTGCGTCCACGCCATACTGCCCATAGACGACCTCGGACGGAGTGAAACCGGACGCGCCGAGATCGTCTTTGTCCCGGCCCCGCCTGTGCTGGCGGCCATGGAACGAAAAATATTCTACACCGTCGGAGCCGTCGCGTTCGTTGCCCTGGCCACGGCGGCTCTCCTCTACCCGGTCATCCTGCGCCTGACCAACCGTCTCGTCGCCTTCTCCCGCAACCTGCAGGCGGCAAACTTCGAAACGCTGGCCCTGCTCGGCTGCGCCGTCGCCAAGCGGGACAGTGACACCGACGAGCACAACTACCGGGTGACCCTCTACGCCTTGCGCATGGCCGAAGCCATCGGACTGGACGCGGCCGGAATGCGCGCCCTCGCCAAGGGCGCGTTCCTGCACGACGTCGGCAAGATAGCCATCACGGACAGCATCCTGCTCAAGCCCGGCAAGCTCACGGAGGAAGAATTCGAGATCATGAAGACCCACGTCAGGCACGGCCTGGACGTGGTCGCACGCTCGACCTGGCTGAGCGACGCAAAGGACGTCGTCGGGTGCCACCACGAAAAATTCGACGGCAAGGGCTATCCGAACGGAATAAGCGGGAAGGACATCCCCCTCACGGCGCGGATCTTCGCCGTGGCCGACGTCTTCGACGCTCTGACCTCACGCAGGCCCTACAAGAAGGCGCTGAGCTGCGCGACGGCCCTCGACATCCTCATGCGCGGGCGCGGGATACATTTCGACCCCGAGATCGTCGACACCTTCGTCGCCATGGCCGTGCCCCTGCATGAACGATACGCCCACAGATCCGGCCGGGACCTGAGCGCGGAACTGATCGACGTCGCCTGGAAATATTTTCATGCCGGGGCCGACACGCTGGTTTCTTGATCCTCACTCACCAACCCCGTCTGTCCGGGCGAGGCGTCATGCTCTGAAAAAACCCAGGCGTGCCTGTACCGCTAATGATGACTGACTCCTTTGTCAGAGATTTTCGGGGCAAAAGGAAACTCCGGACCAATCCATAACTTCCAGCGAGCATGTCTCAGCACAGCATCGACGTGTTGCCATGCTCCCCTTGGAGTGATAGCCTCACGTGAAACTGGGGAGGGCTCATGGCTCATTGCGAATTGATTTCCAAGTGTCTTTTTTTTAACGATAAAATGGCCAACATGCCGACAACGGCCAACATGATGAAACGCAAATATTGTCAAGGCGATTACGCCAACTGCGCGCGCTATATCGTGTGCAAAGCCTTGGGAAGAGAAAACGTTCCTTCCGACCTCACCCCGAGCCAAATGGACAAGGCCAAGAGTCTTCTGCCTTGAAATTCCAGGGTCCAAGGCAGGCATAAAGCAACGTCAACGGTCAGGTCTCTTGACTCCACGTCAACATTTCATTGCGAGAGGTACGCAACCCATGTTCGTCGTCATTGTGGATGTTCTTGTACGCCCGGAATATGTGGAACACTTTCGAAAAGCGGTTACTCGGCAGGGAGAAAATTCAATCACCAGGGAGAAAGGGTGTCTCGGCTTCGAAATCCTGCAGGATCCCGAAAAACCCACCAGCTTCGTCCTTTACGAGACTTACACGGATGCGCCAACTTTTTATGAGGTTCACGTCAGCACCCCGCATTTCGCAGATTACGCGGCGACGACCGCCGACTGGATCGAGACGAAGAGCATACGCGCCCTGACCAAGCTGTGGCCAACGGAACACGCGTAACGCATCCTGCACAACCTGAAAATCCTCTGCCTGCCCCGACAGAGGATTTTTAGATTCTATTTCAGATACTTGATAGCCACAAATCCCAGGATGGCCAGCGCGACCAGGGCCGAGGCCGCCAGCTCGAAGTGCCTCTCCATGAAGGGTTTGATGCGGGCGCCATACATGCGGATAAGCCCTGCCACGAGAAAAAACCGCAATCCCCGGCCGAGGATGGAGGCCAGGACAAACTGGGTCAGATCAAAACTCATCATGCCCGAAGCGATGGTGAAGACCTTGTAGGGAATGGGCGTCACCGCCGCGACGAGCACTCCGAAAAAGCCGTAGTTTTCATACCAGACGCGCACCATCTCGACCACGGCCTCGCCGTGGTACATCTGCACGATGGGCAGCCCCACGGTCTCCCAAAGCCCCCACCCGATAAAATAGCCAAATAGCCCGCCGGCAACCGAGGCCGCAGTGCACCACAAGGCCAGTCGGAACCAGCGCGCGGGCGTGGAAAAGCACAGGGCGATGAGCAGCACGTCGGGCGGCACCGGAAAAAAGGAGCTTTCGGCAAAGGACAGGATCGCCAGCGCGGGCAGCGCGTAGGGAGTGCCGGCCCAGTGAAGGGTCCAGTAGTAAAGCTTGCGCAAGGGATTGCGCGTGGCGCGGGCCTGGGCCAGATCAGTCGGGGGAGTGGTTGTCGCTTCGTGTTTCATGGAGCAGGCAGATCAGCACAAAAGTGCGTGGATCACAACAAAAAATCGTTTCCCCTCCGCAATCTCGCAGGGAGCGCCTCCGGACTTTTCTTTTCCACGGGTTTACCGCACAATTCCTCACACCAAGCAACCCTCTTCTCCGCGAGCATCATGCACAAACTTGGCACCACCGACCCTACACGCACGGGCCAAAAGTCCACCCGCAAGCGCATGCCCTGGCCTCTGCCCGCCCTACTGGCATGGGCTGTGGCGTGGGCACTCTTTCTTGGTTTGCACGCCTTGCACGTTCCGCCTTGGTGGAGCCTGACCCTGGCCACAAGCCTTGGTCTTTGCGCAGGTATCCGGGCCGATTCCACCTGGCGAAAACTCTTTATTGCGGCAGGCTTCCCCCTGTCCCTGGCCGCATCCAACCTTGGCACCGGGCTTCCGCCCTGGGTCTGGCTCATCCCGTTGGCCCTGTTGCTACTCCTCTACCCCATGAGCGCCTGGCGGGATGCCCCGCTCTTCCCAACTCCCCGCGGCATCCTGGATGGTCTGGACAAGACCGCGCCGCTCAAAAGCACGGACCGCATTCTCGATGCGGGCTGCGGACTGGGCGACGGGCTTGCGGAGCTTTACCGCATCTATCCCCTGGCGCGCATCGAAGGGGTGGAGAAAAGCTGGCCCCTGCTCCTTGTGTGCGGCTGGCGCTGCCCCTTTGCGCGGTTGCGGCGCGGGGACATCTGGAAGGAGGACTGGTCCGTCTATGACATGGTCTACCTCTTCCAGCGCCCCGAGAGCATGGGACCGGCGGCGGCCAAGGCAAAAACAGAACTCGCGCCGGGCGCCTGGCTGATCAGCCTGGAATTCGAAGCCACCGCGCTTGAGCCCGTGGCCGTGCTTCAAAACCGCGACGACAAGCCGGTCTGGGTGTACCAAATGAAATAAAAAACCCCCGCCACATGCGCAGCGAGGGTTGGTCGAATTTTAAGGCAGCCCATGAGGGCGGTTTGTTACTGCGGACTCGTGAAATCATGCGCCTTATGCAGGGCCTTGGAAACCGGGATGATCTCGGCCGACGGGCAGAACAGTGTCTCGCGGGTGACATCCTTCAGGGCCTCGCACAAGACCTGATCCATGTTCTCCACGAACACGATCTCAAGATCCTTCAGGATGACCTTGGGCACGTCTTTGAGGTCCCGCTCGTTTTCCTTGGGCATCAGCACCTTCGTGATGAGCCCCCGGTGAGCGGCCAGCAACTTGTCGCGCACCCCGCCAATGGGCAGCACCCTGCCGCGCAGGGTGATCTCGCCGGTCATGGCCACGTCGTTCCTGACCGGAATGTCCAGCAGGGCCGAAGCCAGACAGGTGGCCAGGGTGATTCCGGCCGAGGGGCCGTCCTTGGGAGTGGCCCCTTCGGGCACATGGATATGGATGTCCACTTCCTTGTAGAAATCCCGGCGCAGCCCGAAAAACTCCGACCTTGAGCGGATGTAGCTGATGGCGGCCTTGGCCGATTCCTGCATGACATCGCCAAGCTTGCCGGTGATCTCGATCTTGCCCGATCCCGGCATGAGCGCCACTTCCACGAAAAGCAGCTCACCGCCGACCTGGGTCCAGGCAAGGCCGGTGGCCACGCCAACCTGGGCCTCTTCCTCGCGCTGGCCGTGACGGACCTTGGGGATGCCCAGATAGGTGCCGAGCATGGACTTGGTCACGGACACGTTCTTGTCCATGTCCCCGTCCTCCACCAGCGCGCGGGCCACCTTGCGGCAGACCGAGGCCAGCTCGCGTTCCATGTTGCGCACCCCGGATTCGCGGGTGTAGCGGCGGATGATCTCGAGGATCGCGCCCTTGGACATGCTCAGGTTTTCGGGCCTTAGGCCATGCTGCTCAAGCTGCTTGGGCAGCAGGAAATCCGAGGCGATGCGCTCCTTCTCCGTTTCCAGGTAACCGGGGATGGTGATGATCTCCATGCGGTCCTGCAGGGGCAGCGGAATGGTCTGCAGCGTGTTGGCCGTAGTGATGAAAAAGACCTGGGACAGATCGTAGTCCATGTCCAGGTAATGGTCGTTGAAGGCGCTGTTCTGTTCCGGATCGAGCACTTCCAGGAGCGCGGCCGAGGGGTCGCCCCTGAAATCCATGCTCATCTTGTCGACCTCGTCCAGGCAGAAGACCGGATTGTTCGAGGACACGCGCTTCAGCGACTGGATGATCTTGCCCGGCAGAGCCCCGACATAGGTCCGTCGATGGCCTCGAATCTCGGCCTCGTCACGTACGCCGCCCAAGGACAGGCGCACGAACTCGCGCTTCGTTGCGCGAGCGATGGATTTGGCGAGCGAGGTCTTGCCTACGCCGGGAGGGCCGACCAGGCACAGGATGGGCCCGCGCAGCTTCTTCACCAGGGCCTGCACGGCCAGGTATTCGAGGATGCGCTCCTTGGGTTTTTCCAAACCGTAGTGGTCGTCGTCCAAAATTTTCTGGGCCTGCTTGAGGTCGATGTCCACATCGCGCAGCACGTTCCAGGGCAGGGCCAGGATCCAGTCCAGATAGTTGCGCAGCACCGCGTATTCGGCCGAAGACGGCGGCGTCTGGCGCAGCTTCTTCATCTCGGCCATGGCCTTGGAGCGGGCCTCCTCGGGCATGTTCTTCTCTTTGAGCTGAGCCTCCAGATCTTCCACATCGGCCTTGGGATCGAAGTCCCGGCCCATTTCCTTGTGGATGGCTTTGAGTTGCTCGCCGAGATAATAGTCCTTCTGGTTCTCCTCCATCTGCTTCTTGACCCGGCCCTTGATCTTCTTCTCCAAAGAGAAGACCTCGACCTCCTCCTGGATGAGCTCATAGACCCGTTCCAGCCGGCGGACCGGATTGCGCAGCTCAAGGATGCCCTGCTTGCGCTCGTAGGTTGCCTTCAGATGGGGTGCGATGCTGTCGGCCAGACGACCAGGCTGGGACACGCTGGTGATGGCCAGGATGGTTTCCTTGGCCAGTTTGCGGTTGACCTGGGAGTACTCCTCCACAGCCTCGTGGGTGGCACGGACCAGGGCCTCGCCTTCCGCAGCGTCGCCCTCGACATCCGGTAGCGCGTCAACACGCACCATCTGGATATCGTCCTGGACCATGAGCCCACGGGACTGATCCCAGGACGCACGGTACAGGCCCTCGAACAGGACCTTGATGGTCCCGTCGGGCAAACGCAGCATCTGCAGGACCTTGCTGACCGTGCCCACGTCATAGAGGCCGTCCACGTCAGGCCGTTCCTGCCCCGGATCCTTCTGGGCGACCAGAAAGATCCGCTTGTCGTAGGTTTCAAGAGCCGTCTCGATGGCCTTGATGGAAGAATCCCGACCCACGAAAAGGGGCACGATGGACTTGGGGAACATGACCACTTCGCGCAGGGACATGACCGGCAGGATCATGCTCCCGGGGGAGGTCTTTTCAAAAACAATGGCTTCGGTCATTATTGATCTCGCAGGTCTTGGCCCGACACAGGGGTCAGGCGCTCTTGGCCTCGGGTTTGAACAGGATGAGCGGCTCTTTGCCCTCGTCCACGACGCCCCTGTTGATGACGCACTCAGTCACGTCCTTCATCGAGGGCATGGTGTACATGATCTCGAGCATGATGGATTCCATCACCGATCTGAGACCTCGGGCGCCGGTCTCAAGCTTGATGGCCTTGGCGGCCAGTGCCTTCATCGCGTTGGAGGTGAATTTGAGCTCCACGTTCTCAAGCTCGAACATCTTCTGGTACTGCTTGATGAGCGCGTTCTTGGGCTCCTGCAGGATGCGCATCAGGTCATCTTCGGTCAACTCCCTGAGCGAGGTGATGACAGAGATGCGTCCCGTAAATTCTGGTATAAGGCCGAAACGGATCAAGTCCATGGGATGGACCTGCCGGAGCAGGCTGTCCGTCTTCTCTTCCTGCTTGCGGCGCATCTTGGCTCCAAAGCCCATGCTCGAGCCCTGGATGCGCTGCTTGACGATGTCTTCGAGGCCGATGAAGGCGCCGCCGACGATAAAGAGAATATTCGAAGTGTCGAGACGGATGAATTCCTGCTGCGGGTGCTTGCGACCACCCTTGGGCGGAATGTTGGCCACGGTCCCTTCGATGATCTTCAGGAGCGCCTGCTGCACACCCTCGCCGGATACGTCGCGGGTGATGGACGGGCTGTCGGACTTGCGCGAAATCTTGTCGATCTCGTCGACATAGATGATGCCCTTGGCCGCGGCTTCCAGGTCATAGTCGGCATTTTGCACCAGCTGGACCAGGATGTTCTCCACGTCCTCGCCAACATAACCGGCCTCGGTCAGGGTCGTGGCGTCGGCGATGGCGAAAGGCACCTTCAGGATGCGGGCCAGTGTCTGCGCCAGCAAGGTCTTGCCCGAACCCGTGGGTCCGATCAGGAGGATGTTGCTCTTGTCCAGCTCCACGTCATCCTTGACCAGGGCGTGATACTTGATGCGCTTGTAGTGGTTGTACACCGCCACCGACAGGATCTTCTTGGCGTCATCCTGGCCGACAACGTAATCGTCGAGGGAGGCCTTGATTTCCTTGGGCAGGGGAATCTCCGTGGAATCCAGCTCTTCCTTGCGATTGTCGTTCTTCAGAATGTCGTCGCACAGCGCGATGCATTCATTGCAGATATACACTTCCGGTCCGGCAATGAGCCGCTGCACTTCGTCCTGACCCTTGCCGCAAAATGAGCAGGTCAGGTCCTTGCCGGTTCTTTTTTTTCTTTCCGCCATGGCTACCTCAAAATTCTAAAAATTCCGGACTATTCCAGTTCCTTCCGGGAGGCGAGGACCTGATCGATGAGCCCGTAGGCGCAGGCTTCCTCACCACTCATGAAATAATCACGTTCCGTGTCCTGTTCAACCTTTTCCAGAGTCTGACCGGTGTGATTGGCCAGGATGCCGTTCAGCTCCCCGCGCAGGCGAATGATCTCCTTGGCCTGGATCGCGATATCCGTGGCCTGGCCCTGGAACCCGCCCATGGGCTGATGGATCATGATGCGGGAATGCGGCAGGGTGTAGCGCATGCCCTTCTCGCCCGCGGACAGGAGCACCGCGGCCATGCTCGCGGCCTGGCCGATGCACAGCGTGGCCACGGGGGCGGAAATGTACTGCATGGTGTCGTAGATGGCCATGCCGGCCGTCACTGCCCCGCCGGGGGAATTGATGTACATGTAGATCTGCTTTTCGGGATTTTCCGACTCCAGAAACAGAAGCTGTGCGCAGATGGAATTGGCGACGTGATCGTCGATCGGCGTGCCGAGGAGCACGATGCGATCCTTGAGCAGGCGGGAATAGATATCGTACATCCGCTCGCCGCGGCCGGTGTTCTCAATGACGAATACGGAATTTCTGACCATGAAAGCTCCTCAAAAAAACCAGGATAAGTGCAAGCACCAAAGATTGGGAAAATAACGATCCGGGACAGGGTGTCAAGGGCTGTGCGGAAGAAGTCGCGGTTCGTCCGGTTTTTCCCTGCACATTGCCTGCCAGGATCAAACGTGGACGCCTTGAGGAAGAAAAAGGGCCGGGACAAGCCCGGCCCATGAACTTATGCGTCCGGGGTCGCCGTCGCCGGGGGAACCGTGGTCACCGTGGCATTGGCGTAAATCAGATCCATGGCCTTGTCAGCCAGGACCCGATCCTTGAGCGGGATCATCAGGTTATGCTGCTCGTAGTAATCCTTGATGGAGTGGAAATCCTTGCCGGTGGAGGCGGCCAGCTTCTGCAGGACCAGGTCCACTTCCTGGGGATCGACGGTCAACTCCTCGGCGCTGGCGATGGCCAGCAGAACCAGGGAGGATTTGACCACGTCTTCGGCCTGGGGGCGCTGTTCGGCGCGCAATTCAGCCGGAGTGCGGCCCAGGGAGTCGAGGCTCTTGCCCTGACGCTCCAGCTTGCCCTGCAACTCGACGATCTGCTTGTCGATCTGCTCTTCGACGATGCTCTCGGGCAGCTCGAAGCTGACCTCGGCCTTGATGCCGTCAAGGAGTTTCTTCTGGGCGTCGCCCTTGACCAGCTGCTTGCGGGTCGAAACATAGGACTTCTCGATGGCGTCTTTCAGTTCCTGCACAGAGGCGTAGCCACCGGCCAGCTCGGCAAAGTCAGCATTGACTTCGGGCAGTTCGCGGACCTTGATGGCATGCAGGGTGACCTGCATGGACACGGTCTGACCGGCCAGCTTGTCGTTGATGAAGTCGGCGGGGAAGGTCAGTTCCTTTTCCGTGTTCTCGCCGGGAGTCATTCCTTTGACGATGTCCTCGAATTCCACCAGGGAGTTGCCTTCGCCCAGGGGCAGCTCAAACTTGTTGGCCGCGATTCCTTCCATGGGCGCGCCGTCCTGGAAGGCCTGGAAGTCGATGACCGCGATATCGCCGTCGGCTACCGGGCGCTCTTCCTTGATGATCACGGTCTTGGCCATGTTCTGACGGATGCGCTCGATGACGTCCTCGACCTGCTTCGGATCGACGACCACCTCTTCCTCTTCCACGGCGAGGCCCTTGTATTCGGGCAGGTCGAAGGTCGGGGCGATTTCAAAGGAGAACGTGTAGGAATACGCCTCATCGCGCTCCATTTCCTTGGCATCGACGTCAATGCGGGACAGGGGGGAGAGCTTCATCTCGCCCAGGATATCATTGATATGATAATTGATCAGATCAGTGGTAGCTTCCCCGTAAATCTGCTTGCGGTACTTGGCCTCGACCACGGTGGACGGGACTTTGCCCTTGCGGAAACCCTTGATGTCCGCACCCTTGCGATACAGGGCCACGGTGGCGGCCAGGGCGGCATGCACTTCCTCGACACCGACTTCCACCGTCACCTTGCGTTTGACCGGGGACAGTTCTTCGACTTTGTATTCCATGACTCCACTCCTTGGTGATGGGCTCTCCCATACGGGGCCCGAATAATCGAACTGGTGCGAGATGGGGACTTGCGTCACCCTTTGCGGTTTCTCGCTATTTCCTTAGTAAGTCCAAATTGTTAAGTCCAATTTTTTCGTGGACTTGAAAGCCTTGTCGCCTGGCTTTGGCCGAGATTTTTTGGTGCGGGCGATAGGATTCGAACCTACAAGCTTTTGGCGTCAGCTCCTAAGGCTGATGCGTTTACCATTCCGCCACACCCGCAATTCACAAAAGAGAGTCCATAGACGAGCTTTTGCGGGCATGTCAACGCACTCCACGGCCAAAAACCTGCAATTCGGGTCCCATTTACGCTTACTTTCAGCTCGTTGAGCTAAATTTCACCCTCTTTCGCCAAACGCACGGCCAAGGAGGTGTTGCGTTGCCGCCCGCGCTCGTTGCCCAGCCCCATGTGCATGGCCCGGCGCGAGCCCATCAGCACGGCCAGCTTCCGCGCCCGGGTCAGGCCGGTGTAGATCAGGTTGCGCTGCAGGAGCATGTAGTGCTGCGAGACCACGGGCATGACCACGGCCGGGTATTCGCTGCCCTGGCTCTTGTGCACGCTGATGGCGTAGGCCAGTCCGATCTCGTCCAGCTCGTCGAAGTCGTACTCCACGCCCCGGCCGTCGAACTCGGCGGCGAGGGTTTCGGCCTCGGTGTCAAAGCCGGTGACGCGCCCCAGGTCACCGTTGAAGACGTCCTTGTCGTAATTGTTGCGCAGCTGCAGGATGCGGTCCCCGACCCGGTAGGCGCGCTGGCCCCGGATCAGCTCGCGGCCGTCCGGGTTGAGGCGTTCCTGCAGGAGCCGGTTCAGGACCATGGTGCCGACCTCGCCCTTGTGCATGGGGGTCAGGACCTGCACGTCGGTCATGGGATCAAGGCCGTAGGCCTCGGGGATGCGTTCGCAGACCATGCGCAGGACCAGGGACTGCAGCTCGATGAGATCTTCCTTCTCGACCCAGAAAAAATCCGCCTTGGGCGGGGCATGGGGGCTGCCGAGCGGAAATTCGCCCTCGTTGATGCGGTGGGCGTTGACCACGATCATGCTCTCCCGCGCCTGCCGGTAGATGTGGGTCAGGCGCACCGCCGGGACGACTCCGCTCTCCAGCATGTCGCCCAGCACGTTGCCCGCGCCGACCGAGGGCAGCTGGTTCTCGTCGCCGACGAAAACCAGGCGGCAGGTCAGGGGCAGGGCGCGCAGGAGCGACAGGCACAGGCCACAATCGAGCATGGAGACCTCGTCCACGACCATGACATCGGCCGAGAGCTTCTTCTCCTCGTTGAACTCGAAGCCCGTGCCCGGCTGATAGCGCAGCAGCCGATGCAGGGTCGTGGCCGTGAACCCCGTGGCCTCGGACAGACGCTTGGCGGCACGGCCGGTGGGCGCGGCCAGGGAAATCTTGAGTCCCAAGGCCTTCAGGGCGCGCACCACGACCCGGGTGATGGTCGTCTTGCCCGTGCCCGGACCGCCGGTGATGATCGACACCTTGTGACCGCAGGCCGACTCCACGGCGTCGCGCTGCTCCTCCGACAGGGTCAGGGACTGACGCTTCTCCTCGCGTTCCACGGCGGCGCTGATCTTGGCCGGGTCGATGCGGCTGACATGATCGAGAAGCCCCCGCAGGCGTGACGCGATCTCGCGCTCAGTGCGGTAAAAATAGGTCAGAAAAACCGCGTCCCCCACGCCCTTTTCAAGCAGGGGTTCGATCACCAGCCGCTTGCGCTCTTCCAGGGCGTCGATCTGCTCCTCGATCAGCTCCAGATCATGGCAGCCCAGCAGCTTGGCCGCCTCCTCCGCCAGGACCGGACGCGGCAGATACATGTGCCCGGCCCCGTCGGCCACCTGGCGCAGGCAATATTCCACCCCGGCTTCCAGACGCTGGGGCGCGTCCTCGGCAAAGCCGAGCTTGAGCGCCACCTCGTCGGCCGTGCGGAAACCGATGCCTTGAATGTCGTAGGCCAGGTCATAGGGATTGGCGCGCAGCCGCTGCACGGAGTTGACCCCGTAGTGGCGGAAGATGCGGTGGGCGAAGGTCGTGGCCACGCCATGGGTCTGCAGGAAGAGCATCAGCCCGCGCACCTCCCGCTTTTCCTGCCAGGAGGAGACGATGGTCTTGAGCTTGGCCGGGCCGATGCCCTCCACATCCAGCAGCTGCTTTGGGTCCGAGTCCAGGATGTCCAGAATCTGGCTGCCGAAGCGGCTGATCAAGCGGTCGGCGGTCTTCTCGCCGATGCCCTTCACGGCCCCGGAGCCCAGGAAGCGGCGGATGCCGCTGAGCGACGCGGGCAGCAGATGTTCGCAGGACTCGGCCTTGAACTGGCGGCCGAACTTGGGGTGCTCGACCCAATCGCCGCTCATGCGCAGGGACTCGCCGGGAGCCACGTCGCCAAGCAGCCCGACGACATTGACCTGACCGGGCTCGGACGGCGAATCCAGCCGCGCGATGACGTACCCGTTTTCGGGGTTGTGATAAACGACGGTGACGACTTCGCCCTGGATGGTCTGCATGGGCCTAGAGGGAATGCCTGTATTTGAGGGATTGTTTGAGGGTTTCGCGATCCACGTACTTGATCTCGGAGCCAAGGGGGATGCCCTGGGCCAGACGGGTCACGGAGATCTGGGGGAAGGCCCGCGTCAGCAGGCTGTTCACGTAGGTGCCCGTGGCCTCGGCCTCCATGGTCGAACCCAGGGCCAGGATGACCTCGCGCACCTGCCCTTCGCGCAGGATGGACTCAAGCCGCCCGATCTCGAGGGACCTGGCGTCGATCCCGTCGAGAGGAGACAGGAGCCCGCCCAGGATCAGGTAGCGGCCCCGGTAGACTCCGGACTCCTCCATGACCATGAGGCTGTCCCACTCCGAGACCAGGCAGAGCTGCTCGGCGTTCCTTTTGGGGTCCGTGCACAGCGGGCACGGGTCGATGTCAGCCAGGCCACAGCAGCGCGAGCAGATGTGCAGGGCGCTGCGCAGGCCCTCGATGTCGCGGCCGAAGGCCCGCACGGACTCCTCGGGCCATTTGAGCAGGGTCAGCGCCATGCGCAGGGCGCTTTTCGGCCCCACCCCAGGCAGGGCCGAAAACTGATCCACGATCTTTTGCAAAGGGGCGGGAAGTCGCTGCACTCGAAAGCTCCTAGAAAAGACCCGGGATCTTCATGCCGCCCGTGATTTGCGCCAGCTCGGACTGCATCATGTCCTTGCCCTTCTTGACGGCCTCGTTCACCGCGGCCAGGACCAGGTCCTGAAGCATCTCGGCGTCGCCGGATTCCATGACGGAAGGGTCGATGCGGATGGCCAGCACTTCGCCCTGGCAATTGGCCTTGACCGAGACCATGCCGCCGCCGACGCTGGCCTCAACTTCCTTCTTGCCCATCTCTTCCTGGGTGCGCAGCATCTTCTTCTGCATCATCTGCGCCTGTCTGATAAGTTCGTTCATATCTCGTTCTCCTGTGCTTTGCCGTTTGTATTGCCGTTTGCACTGCCGTTCGACAGGGGCCGGACCTCGACGATCCGGGCCTGAAATTTTTCCTGGGCATCGCGAACCACTGGGTCGGTCATGGCCATATCGCGAAGCTCCGTGCGGGTCTTGCGCACTTCTTCCACAGGCGTCTCCACCCGCACTGCAAAGCCCGGCCCGAAATAGGCCCGCGCAAGCTCCGTGAGCGTGCCCAGGCTCACCTTGAGCCTGTCGCACAGAAAACTGTGCGGACTGGTCAAGACGAGCTCCCTGCCCTGGATCTGCCCCTGGGCCTTGTCCAGAGCGGGCAGCGGCCGTGAGCCTTCGGGCCGCTTCGCGCAAAAGGCGATGAAGCCGTGCCAGGTTCGCGGCCCGGCAGGCGCGGCGGCTTCCGGGGCATCACCCGTTACGCCGAAGTTCGCGGTCGTTTCCCGGACCGTGGGCACCGGCGCTTCCAAGGCAGGCGAGGACGGCGACGACGGCTGAAAAGTCCGGGGCAAGGTCGAGGGGCGGGGCTGCCCGGTGCCAGCCGCCTGTGCTGTTCCCTGTGCCGCGCCCTGTGCTGCGGCCGGGGCCGGTGCGGGGCGGGACGGCGCGACCGACGGGACCGGCGGACGGACGGGAGCGGGACGGGAAGGAGCCGCCACGGACTCGCTCCCGGCCTTGGACGCGCCGGCGCCCAGGGCCAGCAGGTCCGGCAGGCTGGCCAGGTTCAGGAGCAGGAGCTCCAGGGCCAGGGCCGGCTCCATGCTTGTCAGCACCTTGCGCTGGCTGTCCATGGTCATCTGCCAGGCGGCATGCAGGTGCCCCAAGGCGAAACGGGGCGCGATGGCGGCCCAGATGTCCACCTCTTCGGCGGGCAGGTCGATGATGCCGCGCGCCGCGTCGCCCATCTGATGCAGCAGAAAAAGATTGCGCCAGCACCCGGACAGCTCGCGCAGGAAGAAGCCCAGATCGGCGCCCTGGTCCAGGACTTCGGTCAGCAGCGCATGCAGGCCGAGCAGGTCGCGGGTCTGCACGCATTCGACCAGACGCACGAAGATCTCCCCTCCGGCCAGCCCCAGCACCTCGCGCACATCGGCCAGGGTCAGGGAGTCGGAGCCCAGGGCCAGGACCTGGCCCAAGAGGGACATGCTGTCCCGGACCGAACCCGCCCCGCGCCGGGCGATGAGGGTGATGGCCGAAGGCTCGGCGGTGATGGCCTCCTGCCCGAGCACCCCTTCGAGGTGACGGACCAGATCGGCCTGGGGCAAACGCTTGAAGACGAAATGCTGGCAGCGGCTGACAATGGTCTGCGGAAATTTTTCGGGCTCCGTGGTGGCCATGATGAAGGTCACGTGCCCCGGAGGCTCTTCGAGGGTCTTCAGGAGCGCGTTGAAGGCCGCCTTGGACAGCATGTGCGCTTCGTCGATGATGATGACCTTGTAGCGGCACTCAAGGGGCGCGTAGCCCACGTCCTCCTTGAGGCGGCGGACATTGTCCACGCCGGTGTTGGAGGCGCCGTCGATCTCGACCACGTCCACGGCCGAGCCCAGGGTGATCTGGCGGCAGATCGGGCACTGGTTGCAGGGTTCGGCGGCCGGTCCGTTCTGGCAGTTGAGGGCCTTGGCGAAGATGCGCGCCAGGGTGGTCTTGCCCACGCCGCGCGTGCCGCTGAACAGATAGGCCGGCGCGACCCGGCCGGTGGCCGCAGCGCGGGAGAGGATGCGCTTGACAGCGTCCTGGCCGGCCACATGGGCGAAACTCTGGGGGCGGTAGCGGGCGGTTAGGCTTTCCTGGCTCATAGTGCGTGGAGAAGGTGCGGAAGTTGGTGGAATGCCGGGCTCCGCAGAGCGGAACCCGGCTTAGGAACAACGGACTGGCCGCCTAGATCGTGTAACGGGCCAGCCACTTGCCGTACTTGGGGTTCTCGCCGCGCAGGACCTTGAAATAGGCGGCCTGCAGGGCGGCCGTGACCGGGCCGCGGCTGCCGGCACCGATGGTGCGACGGTCGAGCTCGCGGATAGGCGTGACCTCGGCCGCGGTTCCGGTGAAGAAGGCTTCGTCGGCGCAATAGAGCTCGTCACGGGTGAAGCGCTCCTCGACCACGGTATAGCCCAGGTCTTCGGCCAGGATCATGAGGGTCTCACGGGTGATGCCGGCCAGGATGGAGCCAAGGGGCGGGGTCTTGATGACGCCATTACGGACCATGAAAATATTTTCCCCAGTGGCCTCGGACACGTACCCTTCCGCGTCGAGCATGAGGGCCTCGTGGTAGCCGTCGGCCAGGGCCTCGCGCTTGGCCAGCACGGAGTTGACGTAGTTCCCGCAGGTCTTGGCCTTGGTCATCATCACGTTGACGTGGTGACGGGTGAAGGTCGAAGTCTTGATGCGGATGCCCTTCTCCAGGGCCTCGGCTCCAAGATACGCGCCCCAGGGCCAGGTGGCGATGATGGTCTGGATGGGGTTCGCGCCCGGAAAAACGCCCATGACCCCTGCGCCGATGAAGGTCAGGGGACGGATATAGCCCTCGGTCAGCCGGTTGACCTGCAGGGTCTCGATGATGGCCTTGCAGATCTCTTCCTGGGTGTGGGGGATGACGATCTCGTTGATCTTGGCCGACAGGAAGAGCCGCTCCACATGCTCCTGCAGACGGAACACGGCCGAGCCGCCGTCGGTGCAGGTGTAGCAACGGATGCCCTCGAACACGCCCGCACCGTAATGCAGGGTGTGGGTCAGGACATGGACCTGGGCTTCGTCCCAGGGCACGAGTTTGCCGTCGAACCAAATCTTGTCAGCTTTCTGAACCATACATCCTCCTCAAGATGGGCGTCGTTGTTGGAAGCCTGCGGCACGCGGCCCCAAGCGTCGAGGGACACTAGGATAAGGCCAAAGCCCGGTCAAGCAAGCCCGCGCTGAAAGGGGCTTGCTGGATCGCCAGCTCGCACGCAGGCCCGCGCCTACTTGCCCTTGTCGTTGTCGTGGCTGGAACGGAAAACCATGCGGATGGGCGTCTTGTCCATGCGGAAGACCTTGCGCAGCTGGTTTTCCAGATAGCGCACGTAGCTGCCGTGAAAGAGCTTCTCGTCGTTGACGAAGAAGACAAAGGTCGGGGGCCGGGAGTCGGCCTGCGTCATGTAGTAGATCTTGCCCCGGCGGCCGCCCATGACCGGAGGCTGATGCCGCTCGGTGACCATCTTGACCAGCCTGTTCAGTTCGCCCGTGGTCACGCGCTGCCCGCACTGCTCCCACAGCTTCTCGACCAGGGGCAAAAGGCCCCCTAGCCCGGCCATGGACACGGACGAGGAGAAGAGCACCGGCACATGGGCGCAGAAGGCGAACTGGTCGACCAGCTCCTTCTTGGCCTTGGCCAGCTGATCCTTGGTCAAAAGGTCGATCTTGTTGACCACGATGACGAAGGGCACCTTCTCCGTATCCAGAAAGGACAGCAGGCGCTTGTCCTGCCCGACCACGCCGTCCATCACATCGAGGACCAGGACCACCACGTCGGCCTGCTTGGCCGCCTGCATGGAGTGGACGACGCTGAAATATTCGAGCGAGTCCGTGACCTTGGACTTGCGGCGCACCCCGGCCGTATCGACAAAGGTGTAGGTCTTCTCGCCGCGCTGCACGGTCACGTCCACGCAGTCGCGGGTGGTGCCGGCCTCGGAACTGACCATGAGCCGCTTGCGGCCCAGGATGGCGTTGATGGTCGAGGATTTGCCCGCGTTGGGCCGTCCCAGCAGGGCGATCTTGAGCCCGCCCTGCGACAAGCCGGCCGCCTCGTCCGGTGTTTCGAGCGGGGGCAGGGCGCCCTCGATCATGTCGCGCAGGTCGCCCATGCCGTAGCCGTGGGACGAGGACACACAGTCAAGGGGGAAGCCGAGGGCGTAGAAGTCCGCGGCCATGCGCTCTTCGAGATCGGGTCCGTCGACCTTGTTGACGACGACCCGCACTTCCTTGCCGGACTGGCGCAGAAACCGCCCGACCTGATCATCCTGGGGATGCAGCCCGGCGCGGCCGTCCACGATGAAGAGAATCAGGTCCGCGCCGGCCATGGCCTCGCGGGCCTGGTCGACGATGTTCATCTCTATCTCGTCGCTGCTCCCCGGAACCAGCCCGCCCGTGTCCACGAGGGCGTAAGAGCGGGTGTCTCCGCGGACCTCGCTGTAGATGCTGTCGCGGGTCACGCCGGCCATGTCGTGGGTGATGGAGACCCGCCTCTTGATGAGGCGGTTGAAAAGAGTGGATTTACCCACATTGGGGCGGCCGACGAGGGCCACCAGGGGAAGATGCTGCTTCATGGTCGAAAGTCCTGGCCGATGATTTCGGCAATGCTCGATGTGTAGGGCGGGGAAAGAACCCCGCGTTCGGTGATGATGCCCGTGATCAGGCTGTGATCCGTGACATCAAAGGCGTAATTGAAAACTGGCACTCCGTCGGGAGTGATCTGGGTCGAGCCGACATGGGTCACCTCCAGCGGCGTGCGGTCCTCGATGGGGATGAGGCTGCCGTCGGCCGTGGCCAGATCGAAGGTGGAGCTGGGCGCGGCCACGTAAAAAGGGATGCCGTAATGCCGCGCCAGGATGGCCACGCCGGAGGTGCCGATCTTGTTGGCGACATCCCCGTTGGCCACGATGCGGTCCGCGCCGACCACAACCTTTTGCACCAGGCCACGCCGCATGAGGAGCGAACAGGCGTTGTCGCAGGCCACGGTGACCGGGATGCCGTCCTTGTGCAGTTCATAGGCCGTGAGCCGTGCGCCCTGCAGAAAGGGCCGGGTCTCGTTGGCGATGACGGAGATCTTCTTGCCCATCTCCACCGCGCCCCGGATCACGCCCAGGGCCGTGCCGTACCCGGCCGTGGCCAGGGCTCCGGCGTTGCAGTGGGTCATGACCGTGTCCCCGTCGGCCAGCAGCGCCCCGCCGAAGCGGCCCATGGCCTTGTTCATGGCGATGTCATCGGTGTGAATCTTTCGGGCCAGGGTCAGCCACGCATCCGCAAGCTCGCCGGGAGTCTGGATGCCGCTCCCGGCGTCGCGCATGACGCCCACCGCCCAGGCCAGATTGACCGCCGTGGGCCGGGCCTGCGCCAGTTCGGCCAGCAGGCGATTCAGCTCGTTCATCCAGTACGGTCCGGCGGCCATGGCCTGCTTGAGGGCGATGCAGCAGCCATAGGCCGCGCTGACGCCGATGGCCGGTGCACCGCGCACGACCATGGTCTGCAGGGCATAGATGACGTCCTGCACGGTGCGGCAGAAAAAAGTTTCCTCCACCAGGGGGAGCTTGCGCTGATCAAGGAGCAGGAGTGCGCAGCCATCGGCATCGAACTGAATGTGATCTTCCATGAAAAACCTCTTAAAGAAGAAAGAATGGGACTTATGAGAAATATGGGATGTATGGGTCTTTGTGCATAGGTCCCATATTTTCCATAGGTCCCATTCTTCTCCCCTTCCCAACAAAAAAACCGGACCACCACGCAGCCCGGTTTCCACAGACAGGCTCGGCGCCCTCTGCTCAGGAGCGCTCGGTCACTTCCACCAGGTGGTAGCCGAACTGGGTCTTGACCGGGCCGTGCACGACGCCGACGGCTTCGTTGAAGCAGACATGGTCGAACTCGGGCACCATCTGACCAGGGCCGAACATGCCCAGGTCGCCGCCGCGCTTGCCGGACGGGCACTGGGAATATTCGCGGGCAACAGAGGCGAAATCTCCGCCTTCTTCAGTGATCTTCTTTTTCAGAGCCAGGCAAACCTCTTCGGTTGCCACCAGAATGTGACGGGCACGTGCTTTGGCCATGGAATTCTCCTTCATGTTTTTTTTGTGGCCCTACCCGGATGCCCGTCACTTGGCAAGACGGCCGGATGATCAGGCGTAGGCCAGCATCCGCCGCCGCACGCTCTCCATGTCCACGGACCGTCTATAGAGCGCCCCTTCGCGGCATTGCGGGAGCACCGCGTCCTTGGACGGCCGCTCTTCGCGGTACAGGATGCCGATGGGAATCTCCTCCCCGAAGGTCGAGGCCACGGTCATGGCGGCGGCCCAGTCGCGCGGATCGTGGCTCACCTCCCTGCACCTGCTTTTGTACCAGGCGAAGGTGTTGACCTTGTTGAAGGAGATGCAGGGCGAGTGCATGTCCACCAGGGCAAAGCCGGGATGTTGCATGGCCTGGATGATGGTCTCCACGGCGTGTTCGCGAAAGCCCGAAAAGGTCCGGGCCACGAACCCGGCGCGCATGGCCACGGCCACGGCCACCGGATTGAAAGGCTGATCGACCACTCCGAGGGGGTTGTTCTTGGTCACATGCCCGGTCATGGTCGTGGGACTCGATTGGCCCTTGGTCAGACCGTATATCTGATTGTCATGCACGATGAGGGTGATGTTCACGTTGCGGCGGATGGCCGCCAGGAAATGGTTTCCGCCCTCTCCGTAGGTGCATCCGTCGCCCGATTCCACCAGCACGGTCATCTCCGGATTGGCCAGCTTGATGGCCTGGGCCGGAGACAGGGCGCGGCCATGCAGACCGTTGAAGCCGTTGCATTTGAGGTAATGCACGGTCTTGGCCGCCTGCCCGATGCCCGAGACCATGACGAATTGATGGGGCAAAAGATCCTGACGCGCCAGGGCGTCCTTGACCGCCAGGAGAACGTCATGGTTGCCGCAGCCGGGGCACCAGCTGGTCACGTATTCGCCGTAGGTTTTGGCGTCGATCATAAAGCCTCCAGGATGGGCTGCAGACCTTCCATCACGTATCCGGCCGTCAGGGCCCGGCCGTCGTAGCGCAGCACGGTGTTTTGAATGTGAAAGCCCGTGGTCTTGCGCAGCAGTCCCACGAACTGGGCGGTGCTGTTGCCCTCCACCGCGACCACTGTTGCCGCTGCCTCAAGGCGCGCCAGAAAGGTCTCCGGAACCAGCGGCCAGACCTGACCGAAGCTCAGCAAGCCGGCCTTGACCCCGCGAGCCGTGAGCAGGCCGAGGACCTCCCGCAGCACTTCGCACGAGGAGCCCCAGCCCACCAGGAGCAGCGCCGGGGCATCCGCGCCAAGATATTCCGGCGGCAGGACTTCGCGCAACAGCACGTCGTTCTTGGCCAGACGCTTGTCCTGCATGCGCACCCGGATGTCCCCGGCCTCGATGATGTGCCCGGCCTCGTTGTGCTCGTGGGAGTCGGCCAGGACCAGGCTCTGCCCGTGTCCGGGAATGCGCCGGGGCGAAACGGGCGCGGACCAGTTGTAGCGGCGGTAGTTTTCGGAATCGAAATCGGACAGGTCGGGAGTCGCGACCGGCGGGAGGCTCTCCAGATCGAAAGGGTCCACGGACCGGGCGGCGCTGGCCAGATACTGGTCCGAGAGCACGAACACCGGCCCCTGGCTTTTTTCGGCCAAGTCAAACGCCTTGTGCGTGAGGTAAAAGCAATCACCGACATTCGTCGGGGCCAGGATGGCGCGCGGGAATTCGCCGTGACCGGCGTACAGGACCAGATCCAGATCCGCCTGCTCCGTGCGCGTGGCCAGCCCCGTGGCCGGGCCGGGGCGCTGCACCACGACAAATACCACGGGCATCTCCATGACTCCGGACAAACTGACGGCCTCGGTCATGAGGGCGAAGCCGCCGCCCGAGGTGGGCACGATGCTCCGCGCCCCGGCATAGGCCGCGCCGAGCGCCATGTTCGCGGCCGCGATCTCGTCCTCGGCCTGCTCCACCACCACGCCCATGTCCACGGCGGACTGGACCAGGCCTTCGGCGATGGTGGTCGCCGGAGACATGGGATAATACCCGCAAAATCGCACGCCGGCGGCCAGCGCTCCGAGCACGATGGCCTGATTGCCGTCCATGGTCAGCCGCCCGGCAGGGCCCGTGGCTTCAGGCATGGACAAGCGGGGCGCATGTTCCCCGGCCCACTTCATGGACGCCGCCAGCACGTCCAGGTTGCTGGCCACGATCTGGTCGCCCTTGGACTTGAACTGATCCGAGAGCTGATCCCGCAGCATGGCGGCCTCGATCCCGAGCATGGCACCGAGCACGCCGAGCAAGACCACGCTGCGGAAAACCGGACGCGGAGCCAGTTCGGCAAAGGGGATGCCGAGCAGCCCCGCCTCGGCAGGCATTTCCCAGGCGGCGTCGACCAGGATGACGGCCTGCGCTTCCAGCTTGTCCCGATGCAGATCCACGCTCTCCCGACTCATGGCCGCCAGCAGGTGGAAGGTGTCCGGCGGGCCCAGCACCGGCCCTGAGCCGATGCGCACCCGAAAATTGTTATGCCCCCCGCGCACCCGGGACATGACGTGCTGGGCCGCGAGCAGGTGCCAGCCGGAGCGGACCACGGCCTTTCCCAGCAGCCCGGCCACGGTATCCAGACCCTGGCCGGCCTCCCCTCCCATGATCAAATCTATTGCGTCACGCACAAATATCTCCTTGGTTCTTCCCCATGGGCGCGGCCACTCCGCGCGGGATGAATTTCAATACTCTCACTGGTTGCATATTTTGACGGTGGAGACAACCACCCAGCGCCGTTCGTGACGCAACCGCCGCACCCCGGGCATGCGGCGGTTCGCCCAAGGCGTTGCCGAGACGCTGGACGGGGGACGGGGAAATACTTAAGGCAGTCGCGTCTGAAGACACATCCTTGAAGGAATTTTTCATGTCCACACCATCGTATGTCATCGGCATCGACACCGGCGGCACCTACACCGACGCGGTTGTTCTCGACCGGAGTTCCGGACGGGTCATGGCCAGCGCCAAGGTGCCGACCACGGCCCATGATCCGGCGCTGGCCATCGGCCGGGGCATGGAAGAGGTGCTGACACGCTCGGCCGTGACTCCGGAGCGCATCGGGCTCATCACCGTGTCCACCACCCTGGCCACCAACGCCCTGGTCGAGGACAAGGGCGCGGAGGTCGGACTTTTCGTGATCGGCCACGACAACCGCCTGCACATTCCGGCGGCGGACATGCGTTTCATCCCCGGCGGGCACAAGGCCAAGGGAGTGGAGGCCGAGCCCCTGGGCATGGAATTCCTGCTCCAGGGCATCGCCAAAATGAAGGGACATGTGGACGCCTATGCCGTCTGCGCCCTGCTCGCCTTCGAGGACCCGACCCACGAGCTGATCGCGGCCAAGGCCGTCGAGCTGCTCGATCCCAAGCCCGTGTTCTGCTCCCATCAGGCCAGCTCCCGCCCCGGCATGCAGGAGCGCGCCGCCACGGCCGTGCTGAACGCGCGCCTGCTGCCGGTCATGCGGGCCTTTCTGCACAGCATCGCCCAGTCCATGCAGCGCCTTGGCCTGTCCTGCCCGGTGCGCATCGTGCGCGGAGACTGCCGCAGCATGGATCTGGACCAAGCCCTGCGCAACTCTTCGGCCACCGTGGCCAGCGGGCCGGCGGCCACGGCCCTGTTCGGCGTCCGCGCCGCCGCGGGCGGGACGGCCCTGATCGTGGACGTCGGCGGCACGACCACGGACATCACCCTCATCCGCGACGGGAGTCCCGTCATCCGCGAAGAGGGCATGACCATCGGCTCCTGGCGCACCCATGTGCGGGCCGTGGAGATGTACACCGTGGGCCTTGGCGGCGACAGCCTGGTGCGCGTCGAAAACGGCGCCTTTTCCCTCGGTCCGGCCCGCGTCGTGCCCATGTCCCAGGCCCACCTCCATCTCGGCGGCACGGACCTTGAAGCCATGGAGCGCCCCGAGGTCTGGCTCGGCGCGGACCTGCGCGGCCAGTGCGTGCAGCTGGCCCCCGGCGTTGAGCCCGGAGACAACCAGGTCCTGAGCTGGCTCGCAAAAAATGGGCCGGCCACGCCCTGGCGGCTGCGTCAGGAATTGGCCATGGCCGAATCCAGACTGGAGAAGGCCATCGCCCGGCTGCAGGGGGCGCGGCAGGTCATCACCTGCGGCTTCACGCCCACGGACGCCCTGCACGTGCTCGGCCGCCTCAACCTGGGCAACGCCAGACCCGCACAGGAAGGGGCGCGCGTGCTCTCCGGCCTGCTCGGCCTCGCTCCGGAAGCGTTCTGCAGGCAGGTGCTGGAAAAAGCGTACTCGACCATCGCCACCACCATCCTCTGCGCCCTCGGCAACCGCGAGGTCGGACCGGCCCTGGCCGGATTTTTACATCAGGCCGAGCCCAACGCGCTCCTCGACATCACAATCCGGGTCCGCCCCCGGATCATCGGCATCGGCGCGGCCGCCCCGTACCTGCTGCCCGAGGTGGCCGCGAGGCTTGGCACCGAAGCGGTCTTTCCGGAACATTACGAAGTCGGCAACGCCTTGGGCGCGGCCTTTATGGACACCATCATCAGCAAGGAGTGAACATGCATTTCAGGGAACAATGCTTTGCAGCGGCCATGGAGATATGCAGCGAGAGCGAGCTGGCCGAGGTCGTCCACGCCTGGCTGCCCGCCGATGCGGGCTACGTGATCCACGCCTGGGCCGAAGTCGAGGACGCGGTCTATGACCTGACGGAAAGCGAGCGGCCCATCCTCAAATCCGAATACTACGAGCGCATGGGCGTGCGCGAGCACCTGACCCGCCGCTACGGCCGGGTCGAGTACTTCACCCTGATGGCCGAAACCGGCAGCTTCGGTCCGTTCGACACGAAATTCTTCTTCGCCAATCAGACCGGGTTTCTGCCCCAGGCATGACGACAGCGCCCTTTGCCGGAGAAATCGCGGCTCTTTCGGCCGCCTTCATCTGGGCTATCGCCACCTTTCTCTACGCCCGCACCGGCAACCAGGCGCCGGCCCTCTTCCTGAACCTGATCAAAGGGTCGCTCGCTGTCCTGATGCTCGGCCTGACCGTCCTTCTCCTCGGCGACGCGGTCCCGACCCTGACCACCTCGCAGTGGATGTGGCTCGCGGGCAGCGGCGTGGTCGGCATCAGCATCGGTGACAGCGCCTACTTCTCGGCCATAAAGCGCGTCGGCCCCAGCCAGACCCTCCTGATCGAATCCCTGGCCCCGCCGCTGACCGGCGTCCTGGCCCTGTGCTTCCTGGAAGAGGCCATCGGCTTCTGGGCCTGGACGGGCATCTTCCTGACCATGAGCGGCATCCTCTGGGTGGTCACGGAACACCGGCCCCAGGGGCGGCCGAACCTGCCGGGCATCGGCTTCGCCACCCTGGCCGCCCTGTGCCAGGCGGGAGGCATGGTCATGTCGCGGCAGGTCATGGTCAGCACCTCCATCACTCCACTCTGGGCCGCCCTGGTCCGACTGGCCGCCGCCAGCCTCGTTCTGTGGACCGTCCTGCCGCTGCTGAAGCCGGATCTGATCCTGCGCCGCGATTCCTGGCGGGCCATCGGCACGGCCCGAAACGGCTGGCTGCTCTTCACCCTGGCCGTATTTCTGGGCACGTTCCTGGGCATCTGGCTGCAACAGGCCTCCCTCAAGCTGACCAGCGCGGCCATCGCCCAAACCCTCATCTCGGTCAGCCCCCTCTTCGCGCTGGGCCTGGCTCACTTAAGCGGGCACAAGGTCTCCCGGCGCAGCCTCGTCGGCGCGCTGGTCACCCTGGCCGGAGTGGCCCTGTTCTTCCGCTGACGCGGCGTCAAAAGGCCCGCCCCGGCAACGCGGCCGGGGCTTGCCTTTTGGCTTCGTCCTGCTATTTCTGGAACTTCAAAACCCTGACCCCTCTCCACGGGAGTTCCATGACAGAGTCACCCTCCTGCTCCATCACGGCCCAGTCCGACCCGGTCAACCTGGTCATCTTCGGCGCGACCGGAGACCTGGCCATGCGCAAGATCTACCCGGCCCTGGCCTCCCTGTGCCAGAACAACCTCCTGAGCCACGACACGCGGATTCTGGCGGTGGGCCGCAAGGACCTGACCGGGGAACAGTATCACAACCTGATCGGGGAAAAACTCGCGGGAGTCGTCCCCCCGTCCTGTCTGGCCGACCTCGCGCCACGGATTCGCTATCTGCGCCTCGATCCGGACGAAGCGGACGCGGGCTACACCTTGTCCACGGCCCTGGTCGAGCTTGACGGTGAGACGCAGAAAAACCGGCTCTTCTATCTGGCCGTTCCGCCTGCCGCCTACATCCCCCTGGCCACCACCCTCGGCGAAGCGGGCCTTGGCCGGGAAAAGGAGGGTGCGAACGTGCGCATCGTCGTGGAGAAGCCCTTCGGCCGCGACCTGCCCACGGCCCGGGAGCTCGACACGGTCCTGCACCGCTACTTCGAAGAACGCCAGATTTTCCGCATCGACCACTACATGGCCAAGGAGACCGTGCAGAACGTACTCCTGCTGCGCTTCGCCAACGCCCTGTTCGAGCCCGTCTGGAACCGGCGCTACATCGACCATATCCGCATCACCGCCGCCGAAACCCTGGGCATCGGGCACCGGGCCGGATTTTACGATCAGGCCGGAGTGCTGCGGGACATGTTCCAGAACCACATGATGATGCTCCTCTCCCTCTGCGCCATGGAGCCGCCGTCCCTGTTCGAGGCCGAGCTGGTCCGCGACGAACGCTCCAAGGTCTTCCGCGCCCTGAAGCCCCTGGACCTGACCCGCCTGGACGAACAGCTGATCCTCGGCCAGTACGGGCCGGGCGTGGTCGATGGCCAGCCCGTGCCCGGCTATCTGCAGGAGCCGGGCGTGCACCCCGATTCCACCACGCCCACCTTTGCCTGGATGAAGGTCTATCTGGACAACTGGCGCTGGCACGGCGTGCCCTTCCACCTCTGCTCGGGCAAGCGACTGGCGGCCAAGCACACCGAGATCACGGTCCAGTTCAAGAACGTGCCCGTGTCCATGTTCCGCAAGACCCACGGTGAGATCATCCCGCCCAACCGCCTGGTGATCGGCATCCACCCGCACGAGGTGGTCCGCCTGGAGGTGCAGACCAAAGGCCAGGGCACGCGGCTCTGTCTGCAGGAACAATCCATGGAATTCAACTACGGCGCGGCCTCCACCCTCGGCCGTCTGGACGACTACGCCAAGGTGCTGCTGGACTGCATCACCGGCGACCAGACCCTGTTCTGGAGGCAGGACGCGGTGGAGCTGTGCTGGGGATTTTTGACCCCCATCCTGGACCGCTGCGACTGCCCGGAGCGCAGCCTGACCCTGCACACCTACCCCGCAGGCGGACACGGTCCCAGGACGGCGCAAAGGGCGGAATAATGACCGAGACTCGGTCGCGGCCAGTGGACAGCGGATGACCCGCGCCAACGACCGCAATCCGTCCGCATCATGGATCGACGTCCGGAACCAAAGCTGCTAACCGGGTTCCGCATTCAACGACAACCACTCATCATCCCACGGGAGGTCCCATGGCCGGTTTCGAAGGCATCAAATGGGCTGATTTTCAGGCGAGATATCTGCTCCGAGACAAGTCCCACACCATGGTGTCCATCTCGGACACGGTCCCGGCGGTATCCCGCTCCATTCATTACGGGCTCTGTCTGGCTTTTGAGGGAATCCGCTATTTCATCGGACCGGCCGAGGACGGCAGCCTGCATATCCAGTTCCTGAACCTGCACAAAAACCTGCAGCGCTTCCGCCGCTCCATCGCCTTCAACCTGGGCGCGGCCCAGCAGAGCATGGTCCCCTCGGAAGCCGAGCTGGAGGCGCTGATCCTGCACTATCTGCGCAGCCCGGACCTGGCCGATTTCGTGAAAAAGATGGGGGAATCGGGCAGCCAGGGCTACCTGCGGCCCTTCACCGTGGACGAATCCCAGTCCATCGGCGTGACCTTCCCCGAGAATCCGTCCATCCGCATGGTGACCTGCACCTACGACCGCTACATGGGAGAACCGTTCAGCGGCGTGGTCGTACCCAACCTCGTGCGTGCCGTTGGCGCCAACGGCACGGGTAACCTGAAGCTCGGGGTCAACTATCTCTTGAGCGTCAAGGCCGTGGACGAGGCCAGAAGCATTCTGCCCGAGGCCAGATCCGCCCTTTTTCTGGACGACCGGCTGGACCTGCCGCTGCGGGACCGGCGCATCACGGAGTGGGACTCGTCCTGCTGCCTCATCGCCCTGGCCGACGGCACCGTGGTCAAGATCCCCGAGAGCCCGCTGATCCTGCCTTCGGTCACGATCCAGGGCATCTGCGCCATCCTGCGCGAGGACGGGATCGCCGTCGAGGAACGGGACATGACCTACGGCGAGTTCATGGCCAGGGCCGAATCAGGCGAGATCGCGGCCATCGCCTCCATCGGCACGGCGGGCATCCTGAACCGGGCCCAGCGCCTGGTTCTGGTCGACGAGAACAACGCGCCCTGCGGCGAGCAGCGCGCCCAGACGGACCACCCCATGTACCAGGCCCTGGGCCGGGCAAAGCAGACCTACTGGGACATCTATCAGGACAAGGCCCCGGTGCCGGCGGGGATGGTTCTGCAGAACTATCTGATTTAAAAGGAACGCGGCAACCTGTTGACATCAGGCCTTGGACCACCTATCAGGCTTCCCACGACGGGGATGTAGCTCAGCTGGGAGAGCGCTGCGTTCGCAATGCAGAGGCCAGGAGTTCGATCCTCCTCATCTCCACCACAGGAAAATCAAGGAGTTAGGAATAAAAACCTGACTCCTTTTTTCTTTTCAAGCCATGCTCCCCCACAGTTCAACGTGGCCCCGACAACCCGGGTGTCCATCGTCATCAAGGACATGGATGAAATTCTCGAGCTTCATGGTGCCCGCGGGGGTCTCACCCCCCCACTGGTGGAAAAAAGACACCCCGCTGTCGATGATGCTCAATGCAAAACAAGACCTGCCCCATGCATCCATGCACCTGTGATTTCTGGATGAGGAGCAAAAAGGTCAGGCTGTGGCTGACCGGGGAGGCTGGATGAAATATTCATATGTGATTATCGGGGCCGGTCCCACCGGGCTTGGCGCTGCGCATCGGCTTTTGGAGCTGGGTATCCGCGATTTTGTCGTTCTGGAGCGTAACGCCCATGCCGGCGGCTTGTCCGCAAGCTTCAAGGATTCTGCGGGGTTTACCTGGGATATCGGCGGGCATGTCGTCTTTTCGCGTTATGAATACTTCAACAGCTTGCTTGATGAGCTGCTCGGCGAAGATCGTCTGGAGCACCAGCGCATCGCCCGGGTGCACATGGCAAAAACGTGGGTACCGTATCCGTTTCAGAACAACATCCGGCACCTGCCCAAAGAGCTGGCCTGGGAATGTGTGCAGGGCTTACTGCGCGAGCGTCCTGCAGAGCTCGCCAATTTTCGGGATTGGATCGCCTCTGTGTTTGGTCCGGGCATCGCGCGCCTCTTCATGCTCCCTTACAATTTCAAGGTCTGGGCCACTCCGCCGGAGCTGATGCAGTATTCCTGGATCGGCGAGCGGGTGTCCGTGGTCGATCTGGAGGGAGTGCTCAAAAACCTCATCCTGGGCCTGGATGATGCGGGCTGGGGGCCGAACAACACGTTCCGCTTTCCGCTTAATGGAGGAACCGGAGACATCTTCAACCGCCTGGCCGAGCGGGTGCGGGGCCATCTGCGCTTTGACGCGGCCGTGGTGCGCATTGATCCCGGCCAGCGCGTCGTGGAACTTGCCGACGGGCAGCGCGTGGAATGGGACAATCTCCTGAACACCGGGCCGCTGGACATGCTCGTACGTGACTGGATCAGGCCGCAATCTTCCGCCCTGCATGCCGCCGCCGGGGATTTGGAGCATAACAGCGTCTTCGTGTCCGGTGTTGGCGTGGAGGGTTTGCGGCAGGATCCGACCTGCTGGATGTATTTTCCGGAAGCCGATTGCCCCTTTTACCGGGTGACCAATTTTCACAACTATTCGCCCAATAACGTGGCCCGGCCCGGACATCAGATGGGCTTCATGAGCGAGGTGTCATCGTCGAGGCACAAACCGGAAAATCTGGCCGGTATGCAGAATTCGGTCATAAACGGGCTCAGGGCGACGAGCCTCATGCATGCGTCCGATGCGGTCTTCTCCACCTGGGAGATGAACGTGGATTACGGCTATCCGGTCCCGACGCTGGGCCGTGACCGGGCGCTGGCCGTGATCCAGCCCTGGCTTGAAGAACGCGGCATCTTCTCGCGCGGACGCTTCGGAGGCTGGAAATACGAGGTCGCCAACATGGACCACTCCGTCATGCAGGGCGTGGAGTGGGCTGAACGGATGATTCTTGGGCAGGAGGAGCGGACATATCGGCTGCGTTAAGGGGAACGCTGTTGTCTCGAAGTCGAAGTGCTTCTCCGGCAACATGTTGCTGCGGCGCTGGTCGTGTTGTTGACGGTTTCCCTGCGCTCCCCTACGGAAGCACCATGCTGCGCGCGGAGACCAATGCACGCAAGGAATGATTCCAATTTGCCCTACATTTTCGTTCATTACCCGTGATATCGCGGAGCACGACCTTGAGAAGCCGCTTGCCCTTCCACTTCACAGCCTGAAACGCGGCGTCCCTGATCCACTCCGGCGTCCGGCGCTCATCCGAGGGTAGCCCCATCGCACGAAAACGACACAACCCACAGGGGAACCCTGCCCCTTCGCGCCTCCTCCAGAACATCGGCGCACTGGCGCTGGTCAAGGCCCTGGGCTACCTCATCCCGCTCATCACCCTCCCCTATCTGACACGCGTCCTGGGCCCTGCGGAATGGGGCCGCGTGGCATGGATGCAGGTGATTCTCGGCTATTTCTCCCTGCTTACGGATTGGGGATTTTCCTGGACCGGCACCCGCAAGATCGCCGCCCTGCGCGAGGAACCAGCAGCCCTGTCAGAAGCGTTTTTAGCGGGCTGGGCCGTCCAATGGGGGCTCTGCGCCCTGGCGGTCTGCACACTGCTGGGACTCGCCCTGTATGCACCGTTCTTTTCTGATTTCGGGGAGTTCGCCCCTTACGGGGCGTGCGTCATCCTGTCGGGAGTGCTCTTTCCGGTCTGGCTCCTGGCGGGACTGGAAAAAATGAGGGAAATCGCCTTGGCGCAGTTGCTCATCCGCGCCGCTGCGGTGCCCCTGATCCTTGTGCTGGTCGACACTCCTGAGGACGGCAGGTTCGTCATCGCCGCCTCCGGGGCGACGGGCATCATCGGCGGGTTGGCTTCCGTGCTCTGGATCCGCAGGCACCTCGGCCTGCAATGGCGTTGGCCCCAGCGCAGGAGGGTGTGCGAGGAATTTCTGGAAAGCGGCTCCATCTTCGTTTCCCGGGCCTGGATCGCACTCTACACGAGCCTCACCCCCACCATCCTCGGCGTCATGACCAGCGCCGACGCCGTGGGCCAGTTCATGCTGGCCAGCAGGATTCACTCCGCAGCGCAGTCCCTGCTCATCCCCATTTCACAGGCCCTCTTTCCGCGCATGAGCTATCTCTTCGCCACCGACAGGGACGAGGCCTGCGCATTGCTGCGCCGCTCCGGAGCGGCGATCCTTGTGATCACCTTCGCGACAAGCGTGGCGCTTTTCGCTTTCGCCCGCGAAATTACCTCCCTCGTCTCGGGAGATTCCTTCGACCAGGCGGCGGAAATTCTGCGCTGGCTGTCTCCGCTGCCCTTCGTCGTGGGAGTATCGAACATCATCGGCGTGCAGTTCATGCTGCCCAACAGCATGACTCAGGCCTTCAACAGGATCATCGCCTCGGCCGGGATAATCAGCCTCGTCGTCATCTGGCCGCTGATCCACTTCCAGCACGCCGCCGGCGCGGCAATCGGCACCCTGCTCGCGGAGTGCTTCGTCACCGCCGCAATGATATCGTTCATCACCCTGCTCAGAAAAAGATCGCGACATGAAAACGCATAAGATCATCGTCGTCACTCCGGCGGGACGACGCGCCTACCTGGACGTGCTGAAGCAGTACATCATCCGGGACCAAAACATCGCGGAATGGCATTTATGGGACAATTGCCGGGACATTCAAGACCGGGCGTATATCGATTCGCTCGGGAAGAAGTTCGGCAAGATCAGAATAATCAGGCATGACGGCACGGACGGGAGCAATCGCTGCATCAACAGATTCTACGCGACATGCACTGATCCCGAAACCTTTTACATCAAGATGGATGACGACATCGTCTATCTCGAGAAGAACACGGCATCCTCCCTTCTCGCCGCCGCGGTCGCGGAAAAGGAGCGCTACCTCTGGTGGTCTCCGCTGGTCGTGAACAACGCACTGTGCTCCTGGCTTCTGCAGCAGCATGGGCTGCTCGACACGGACCGGGAGTTGACGGCGCAGGCCTCGTGCCCCACGGGCTGGGAAGATCCGTGGTTTGCGGCGATGCTGCACACGTCATTTCTGAACATGCTTTCCCGGGGACAACGGCTCCGCGTCCCGAAGAGCACGGTGTCGCTTTCACGCTATTCCATCAACTGCATCGGATTTTTTGGCGAGGATGTCGTGAAGTACGGCCCCCTGTTCTGCCCGGAACACGTCAGCGACGAGGAATGGATTTCGGCGGTGCTGCCCCTGAAGACGGGCCGATACGGAAGGATCACAGGGGAAACGTGCGTCGCGCATTACAGCTTCTATACCCAGGAGCATGTCCTCAGCACGACGGACATACTGGACAGGTATTACGAACTGGCCGGAATTACGCGCGTCCATCCCACGCCGGCGCATAACCGCCTGTGGCGCAGGGGCAAATTGCGCAGAGCGGCAAAGGCATTTCTGAATAAAATCGGCCTGTGCATGGGCCCCCGGGCCCGGCCGAGAGTCGGCTTGCGCCCGTGAGGTGGGGGCCCAAGCGGGTCGAGAGAAAGTGAGCAAGGCGATGTATCCGCCGCGTCTTCACGGCATCGCTATCCGCGGACGGAAGAAGAATCCGGCGGCGACACCTCGGATGACCACCGCCATCCTCAACGACAGATGAGTCCGTGATCTGAAGGGAATGAGGAAAACAGCGGACATCAAGCGCAACAGTGCATATATTTTTTCATGGAATGATTTTTCATCTTTCCTGATTGCATAAACTGCATTTCTATAAAAATAGTAATACAGCTGTATCCGTGTGCGATTCTCTTCCGAATAGACAGAGAGCGACTTATTGCTTTTACGTTTGTGCAGAACAACGCTCTGTCCGACAACGTAACACGCATGCTTGTCACTCAGCCTCAGCGTAAATTCGCTATCATCCCCCCATATAAACATTTCCTTTATCGGCAAACCGTACAACCTGAGCATTGCATTGGGCACAAAGACCGAAACAAATGTCGAGCGTCGTATCCTGACCATGCCATGCTCGAGTTGATCGGCCCACCGAGGACACCCGGCGTCATTGCGCGACATGTCCACGATCGGAATATTTATCACATCTCCGTGTTCCGATACGACCTTGCTGCTCAAGAACCCGAAATCCCAGTCCAGTACCTCCGCTGCCTTCAGCAAAGCATCCAGCGCACCGTCCCGAGGGATGGCGTCGTCATCCATGATCCAGGAATATTCATAGCCGAGTTCCACGGACTTTCGCAATCCGTAATGAAATCCCCCTGCGCCGCCCGTATTCTCATTCATTCGATAGACATGGAAATGTTCATTCACCAAAGCGGATAGATAGACATGGGTTCCGTCGCCCGAACAGTTGTCCACGACGATGATTCCATCGAGCGGCCGTTGCAAGAGCAAGCTCTCGATACATGACCGCAGCAATTCAGCCCTGTTGTATGTCACGACTATTGCGCAGACTTTCTTCATATGCAAATCTCGACTGTAAAAGTTCATGCCAAGCCATTAAGACAGCAATAACATGCAAAAAACTTTATGAATCACAACATATTTTTGAATGAATAGTGATTCATCGCGGATTTGAAGCAAAAAACAACAAATGAATGTCCCGACAGGCGAATGGTAGCGACTAGGTCTCTAAGACAAGAAGTATACGAATGACACCACTGATGTGTACCTTAATGACGACTCAAAACATGAAAGATTTACGCCCGGATGTCAAACAGCATCGAAAACTGACCCGCCATCGGCGTCCAATTTTGACCATCTCCGGGCGTGTTCGCAAGCCTCCGACCAACAGAAGGCTATTAATTCGTGGTAGCCGGTCCACCGTGAAGCATAGTGGCAAAAAAAGGCACCTCATCATCTTCGGCAGGCTCGACCAAGACCTGCGTGACCGCTACCTGCCATCCAAGGACAACAACTGGTTTGCAAACAACAAGCCCAGCCAGTACAAGGAAATCCGCCTCTGAGCCGCCAGTATGTCCGGAGCCTTATCGCGCGCTTCAAGGATCATCCTTCAGTCAGCCAACTTCCTTCCTTTGTCCTACTCATGCGCCTTGCCAGGGAACAGATCGTCAGCAACGGCGAAGAGGCGGAAGTGATAGAGTCGTTTGTGACCGAAGGCCAGGCGCGCCTAAGAGAATATCAGGACGCGCTCGGCGCCTCCGACTGTGAGTTGCGCGGTAAAAAGCATTCGCGCTGCGGGGAGTGGCCGGGAACATTCGCGCGGAACGAGTGCGCATCGTGGCCGAGATGGCCGAGCACGCCTGCACCGTTGGCCACCGCGACAAGGCCGCAGCGCTGAGGAGCGACATCCTGGCCGAACTCGACAAGGTTTCAGGCATCTCCTGCTCCGTTGCAAAGTAAAGAGGCCAGCCGAAAAAATCGCGAGGCACCATTCAAAGTATCCCCGCGAAGGCGAGAATCCCGTGTTTTCAAATGGCTGGAAAAATCAGGCCCCCCGTCTTCAGGGGATGACGACTTTTTGCCGAGCACCCAAAGTAAAAACAAAACTTTCGAAACTCCGCGACGATCGTTCCAGAACGCCGCCGTCGATCATTGTCGGCCATTGTAGAAACATCCGTTATCTGGCAGGGACGGATCATGTTCTTCAAAACCCTCGCATCCCTGCTGTGTCTCTTCGCAGCCATCTCTCCCGCGAGCGCCGCCGGAGAGTATGACGGGAAGAAAATTCTTGTCGTGCACAGCTATGACCGAAATTTTGCCTGGACCGCCGACATTGACGCCGCACTCCAGCGAGCGTTCATACAGCAGCATATCCATGTGCGCACTGTCTTCATGGACACCAACAGAAAGCATGACAAAGCGCAGCTCATCGCCGCCGGAAGGGAAGCGGCCCAAATCATGGAGTCCTTCAAGCCGGACGTGGTCATTGCCAGCGACGACAACGCCCAGCTTTATTTCGCGGCACGCTTCGCAGGAAACAGTTCGGCTCCGTCCTTTGTCTTTTGCGGGGTGAATGAGCCTCCGTCGAAGTATGGATATCCCGCGGAGAATGTCACCGGCATCGTCGAAGAGCTGGCCTGGGCAAAGAGCCTGAAGCTGTTGCGCCGACTTCGGCCATCCATTCGCAAAGTGTCCGTGCTCATGGATGCGCGCCCGTCTAGCCGGGCAGGCGCCAACATGATGCGCACCTCGACTCCGTCTGACATGGAGGCCTCGTGGACGAGCATCGACACCTTCGAGAAGTGGCGTCACCTTGTCCGCACCGCGAGCGCTGACCACGACGCTCTCGCGATCCTGAACTTCAGCAACCTGACCGACGAAAACGGACAAATCGTTCCGGAGAGCGAAGTCATGCTCTGGACCCGCGACAACGCGGCAGTCCCCACGGTGGGCTTCTTCGACTACACCGTCGCCGATGGCGCCCTGTGCGGCGTGATTCAGACCGGATTCGAACACGGAACCCTGGCGGCTGACATGGCCTTGCGCATTCTCTCCGGCGAGCGCGCCTCGGACATCCCCATCATGACCACAGTTCAGGGGCTGACCATGTTCAACCTGAATACGGCCAGCAGGCTCCAGATTGAAATTCCCGCGCTTCTTCTCCAGGAGGCTGCCGCAATTGTGGAATAAAACGCTCTTCATATTGGCCCTGGCTATTGGTCTGGCCGCCGGTTCCGGGCAGGCGTGGGCGGTCAACAACATTCTCGTGGTCCACTCCTACAATCCGGACCTGAGCTGGACCAACGACATCCACCAGGGCATCACCGAAATCCTTGCCCAGTCCAGCGGGGCATATTCCCTCAGCACCGAATATCTGGACGCCAAGCGCTACCCGCAGCAAGACCTTCTGGACATGCAATCCAAACTCATCGCAACGCATATGCGCAACAGCTCGTTCACCGCCGTGATCGTATCCGACGACGCGGCGTTCAATTTCGTCCTGCAAAAACGCGAAGAGCTCTTTCATGGTATTCCGATCATTTTCTGCGGCGTGAACAACTTTCAGCCCGAGATGCTCCGCGGCGCCGATGGCATCACGGGAGTTTCGGAAATACTGTCCGTGCAGGAGACCCTGGACGCGGCACTGGCCCTGCACCCGAACGCCCGTGAACTGGTGATCATCGGGGGTGCACTGTCCAGCACCGACAGGTCCAACCGCAGCCGGTTCCTGCGCCTCATGCCCGCCTATTCCCAGCGCCTGCGTTTCCATTTCTGGCAAGACATGCCCACCTCAACATTGCTGGACAGGGTGGCCGGCCTGGGGCCTGAAACCATCGTCTTTCTCAACAACGCCATTGCCGGTCTCGACGGGCGGATGCTCGATTTCGGCCCCAGCGTGGCCCTGATCAGGGCGCGCACCGACAGCCCGATCTACGGCCTCTGGGATTTCTTCCTGGGGCACGGCATCGTCGGCGGCAAGCTGGTCAACGGCGTGGAACAGGGCAGAATCGCCGCCCGGATGACGCTGCGCATTCTGGACGGGGAGCCACCCTCCTCGCTCCCGGTTGTCAAGGATGTCGCCAACCGATTTTTCTTCGACCACAGGGAGCTCGACAGGCTGGGGCTCGACGAAGACCTGCTGCCGCCTGATTCCGTCATCGTACATCGGCCTCAAGGCATTTTCGAGGCCAACAAAAAACTCATCCTTGCCTTTACAAGCATTGTCCTGGGGCTCCTGGTCGTGATCATCTCCCTGGCCCTGGTTGTTCATGTCCGCAGGCAGGCCCTGCGTGAACTGCTCGTTGCCCGCCGCAAGGCGGAAGAGGCCAATGAAGCCAAGAGTCTCTTCCTGGCGCACATGAGCCATGAAATCCGGACCCCGCTTACGGGAATCATGGGCCTGGCCGAACTAGCCGCGAACAAACCGACCGACTCAAACCTGCAGGAATATCTGGCCATGATCAGCCAATCCGGACAGAGCCTTCTGCATATCATCAACGACATCCTTGATTTTTCGAAAGTAGAAGCAGGCAAGTTGGCACTGCAGAAGACGAATTTCGACATCCTGAAAACGCTGCATGACAGCATCGCCTTTTTCAAACCAAGCGCCCGGGAAAAAGGAGTCTCCCTGTCGCTGATCCTTGACGCGCAGCTTCCGGAGGCTGTGCATGGCGATGAAAACCGGATACGACAGATTTTCTTCAATCTGCTCGGAAACGCGGTCAAATTCACGGAAAAAGGAGAGGTCGTGCTCCGTCTAACCTCGCTGACAACCGCAGAAAATTCGAACATCGTGCCGCACTTTGAAATCAAGGACACGGGCTGCGGTATCCCTGCGGAAAAGCAGTCCTGCATCTTCGAGCGTTTTACCCAGGCGGACCACTTTCCGACCAGGACCTATCAAGGCACAGGGCTCGGGCTGGCCATCGTCAAGCAACTCATCGAGATCATGGGCGGAACCATCCATGTCCACAGTGAAGAGGGCGTCGGCTCCACGTTTTTATTCAGCATCCCCTTGGAGCACGTTCGTCAGGAAGAGCGTGCGGAGGAAGCGGACTCCTGTGCGGCCCCGCCCACTCGGCCGTTGGCCATTTTAGTGGTCGAAGACAACGCCATCAATCAGCTCTTTCTCCAAAAATCCTTGGAAAAACTAGGGCATAAGACCAGATGCGTCGCAAACGGCCAGGAAGCGCTTGAATGTCTGCGCGCCGCCAGCTTTGATTGCATTCTCATGGACATCCAGATGCCGGTTATGGATGGAAGCCAGGCCACGCAGTACATCCGCCAGGAAATGGGCCTCAGCCTGCCCATCATCGCCCTGACCGCTCATGCAATGCATGGGTACAGGGAAAAATTTCTGGAACAGGGGTTTGACGAATATCTACCCAAACCCGTCTCCATCGCGGAACTGACAAAAGTCATCCAGAACGTGAGTCTCCAAAAACCGAATTGACAGCGCAGGCCTCGCGCTTGCGTACCTTCGGCCACGTCGTTTACAGTTTGCAAGGCCGGAACATGGGTCTTCACTCCTTAATTTCGGGGAAGTCCCGAGCGAAGAACGAGCGACCACAGACTTTTCCATCATCCGCTTCGATTGGCGCACTCAACGTGGCGAGGTTTCATGCCCAAGGCCCGAAAAACCAGCATTTCCAGCGCATTCCTGCGTTTCACCTCAATTCTTTCGACCTTGAGCATCCTGTTTTTTGGAATGCTGTGGATAGGCGACGACCTGTACCACTTCAATGATGAAAGCGAATCCCTGCGCCAGGAATTTCTGGAGACGCGCAAACGCGAGATCAGGCAGGAAGTCGGGGTCTTTCTGGCCAAGATCAAGGATCAGCGTTCCACCCTGGAAGACGCCCTGCGCAACGACGTGCGGGAGCGGGTTCGGGAAGCGTGGTCCGTGGCCGACAACATCTACAGGCTCAATGTCGGCCGCAAAAGCACGGTCGAGCTGGCCGAGATGATCCGCGAAGCCCTGCGCCCCATCCGCTACAACAACGGCAGGGGCTATTTCTTCGCCACGGGCATGGACGGAGTCGAACAGCTGTTTTCGGACCGTCCGGAGCTTGAGGGGCACAACCTTCTGGACATGACGGACACAAACGGCAAGCCCGTCATCCGGGACATGATCCGCATCGCCAGGGACCAGGGCGAAGGATACTATGAATATCTGTGGACCAAGCCCGGCGCCGAGGGCAAAGCCCACCGCAAGCTCGCCTTCATCAAGCACTTTCCCGGGCTCGACTGGCTCATCGGCACCGGCGAGTACATGGAAGACGTCGAAAGCGACCTGCAGGCGAAAGTGCTGCAGAGTCTCGAATACGAGCGCTACGGGGAAGGCGAATACCTTTTTGCCGGAACCATGGACGGAATCTCCCTGACCGGCCCCACAAAAGGTGAAGACATCTATGACGTCGTGGACGTCAACGGTCTCAAGGTCATTCAGGAAATCATCGGCACCGCCAAGGGGGGAGGAGGATTCGTCGAATACGTTTTCCCCGGCTTTTCAGGCGGCAAGCCGCATCGCAAGCTGAGCTACGTGGCCCCCGTGGAAGGCTGGCACTGGCACGTCGGGGCCGGGGTCAACGTCGACGCCATCGAGGAGGAGATCGAACGCAGACGCGCCAAGCTCTGGTCCAACACATACAAGCATTCCTCGGCCCTGTTCGTCGTGCTGCTCCTGATTCTCGCGAGCCAATACCTGGCCGCCAGACGCGCAACGGAGCGACTGCGAAGCGGGCTTTCCATTTTCATGGACTTTTTCCGGCGCGCGCAGGAAAAAGGCGCGGTCCTCATTCCCGATGCCCAGCCCTATGCCGAAATGGAAGAACTCGCCCTCTCGGCCAACGCCATGATCGAAGGGAGGCTGTGCGCCGAGAAGGCCCTCCTCGGCAGCGAGGCCCGCTACCGGAGGCTGGTGGACAACACCCAGGACGGCATCTTTCTGTCCGACAAGGACGGCCGGATTCTTGACGCCAACAAGTCTGCCTGTCAGCGCCTCGGCTACACCCATGCCGAAATCACGGCCATGCGCGTCGGGGATGTAGACCTCGGAGCCACCCCCGAATCCTTTGCCCAGCTGCTCCGCGCATCGACCAACAAGGATTCCGTCGTCATCTCCGGCAGACACCACAAGAAGGACGGGTCTTCTTTTCCGGTGGAAATTCTGGTCACCGTGTTTTGGGAAGAAGGTCAGCCGCTGGTTCTTGGCATCGCCCGCGACATCACTGAACGATTCGAGGCTGAGGAGCAGCTGCGCCAATCCGAGGAAAAATTCGTTCATCTGTTCCAATCCTCCCCGGACGCCATCTTCCTCGTCCACCTGGCAAGCGGACAGATCCGGGAGGCCAACGAGGCCTGCGTCCGCTTCTTCGCTCATTCCCGCGAGGAGATGCTGGGGCGAACCTGCCACGAGATCGGAATATTCACGAACCTGCGTGACCGCGATCTGGCCCTCAGCGAGGTGCGCCAAGGACGCGTGCTCAAAAATCTGGAAGTCGAGATGATGGGCAAGGATGCAAAGGTCCTGACCTGCCTGATGTCCAGCCAGAGCCTTGATATCGCGGGGGAAGCCCATGCCCTGAGCGTGTTTCACGATATCACGGAACAGAAGAAGATTCAGGAGATGATGATCCAGAGCGAAAAGATGATCTCCGTGGGCGGCATTGCCGCCGGAATCGCCCACGAGATCAACAACCCCCTGGGCATTGTCCTGCAGGCCTCGCAAAACCTGACCCTGCGCACCTGCCCGGATTTTCCGAAAAACCGGGAAGTGGCCCAGGAAATCGGCCTCGATCTTGATTTGATGGATCGCTACCTGAAAGCCCGCAAGCTTGACGTCTTCATCCGGGACATCCGCGACGCGGGCACGCGGGCAGCCTTCATCGTCCGCAACATGCTCGATTTCAGCCGCCGCAGTGAAAGCGGGCGGGCGCTGTGCAGCATGCGGGACATCGCGGCAAAAGCCCTGAATCTGGCCCAGAGCGACTATGATTTGAAGAAAAACTTCGACTTCAGAAGAATCCGGGTCGAAATCACCGAGGAGACCGTGATGCCGCCCGTTCTGTGCAGCGAGACGGAAATCGAACAGGTCTTCCTGAACATCTTCCGCAACGCGGCCCAGGCCATTTCCGGCGCTCCCGAACCCATCGAAAACCCGCGCATCTCGGTGCGCATGTCGGTCGACGACGGCTGGGCGCGCATCCGAATCGAGGACAACGGGCCGGGCATGCCTCCGGAGGTTCAGCGACGCATCTTCGAACCGTTCTTCACCACGAAAAAGCCGGGCGAAGGCACGGGCATCGGCCTGTCCGTGAGCTACTTCATCATCACCAGGGGCCACGGTGGCAAAATCCATGCGGACGCAAACCCCGAAGGCGGGATGCGCTTCACCATCGAACTGCCCCTCAGGGAGCCTTCGGCAGCGGAAGGGCAGGCGTGATCGGTTTTTGCGCTTCGGATTCGAGCAGTCGGAAGCCGCCGCGCACCTTCGGCAGCGCCCAGCGCGCTCCGCATGGCTGTCCCGACAAAAGCGATCAGCCCGCGAGGAGCCCTCATGATTTTTCCAACGCAGTCAGATCCCCCGGATCAGAAATCGGGTTCCATGTCCGTGATCACCAGCGTCCCGCCCTCTTCCACGGCCCTGAACCGGACCTTATCCCCAATGCGCACCCTGTCCAGCAGCGCAGCGTCCCTGACCTGGAAAACCATGGTCATGGGCGGCATGTTCAAGTCCCTGATTTCATCGTGGCGGATGGTTATCTTCTTGTTTTCCTTGTCGATCCTTCTGACGTCGCCCCGCGTCATATCGCTTTGCGCCACCACAAGGACAGGCTCTTGCAGCACTTGGGAGGACGCGAATTTGACGGGCATAAAAAACGAAAAAGCGCACAAGATCATGAACATGAAGCGCGTGTATCTCAGCATGGCATTCCTCCTGGGTCAGAGAATTTGAAAAACAGGTCATTTCCCGCGCAGAACAGCAGGATCAAGGCCGCTCGCAGTATAATCATGGCCGCCTCCTCATTCGTGCCCGGCGTGGCCGGGTTTGCGCACCTTAAGCTCGATCCCGTCGCCGGATTCCTGCGCCCTGGGCATGGATATGCCACCGGGTGAAAAGTCCCTCGCCGGCTCGGCCAATGCACCGCCGAATTCATAGGCCTGCGTTCCGGGCGGGTGCCTGAACCACTCGGGATTTGAATAATCGCCGCGCTTCTGGTTCCGGCGCACCTTGACCACGCTGAACATGCCGCCCATCTCGACGCTCCCGAAAGGCCCGCGGCCGGTCATCATGGGGATGGAGTTGTCCGGCAGCGGCATCTCCATCTCGGTCATGTCGGCCATGCCGCGCTCGCCCATGACCATGTAGTCCGGTATCAGGGACGTGATCTTGCGCGCGAGGCCGGAGTGGTCCACGCCGATCATGGTCGGCACGTCGTGCCCCATGGCGTTCATGGTGTGGTGGCTCTTGTGGCAATGAAAGGCCCAGTCGCCCTCCTCGTCGGCCACGAACTCGATCTGCCGCATCTGGCCCACGGCCACGTCCGTGGTGACCTCGTACCAGCGCGTGCCCTTGGGCGTGGGGCCGCCGTCCGTGCCCGTGACCAGGAACTCGTGCCCGTGCAGATGGATCGGGTGGTTGGTCATGGTCAGATTGCCGATACGGATGCGGACCTTGTCATGCAGGCGCACGTTCAGGGAGTCGATGCCCGGAAAAATCCGGCTGTTCCAGCTCCACAGGTTGAAGTCGAGCATGGTCATGATCCTGGGCGTATAGCTCCCCGGATCGATGTCGTAGGCGTTCAGAAGAAAGACGAAGTCACGGTCCACCTCGTCGATCAGGGGATGCTTCGCTTTGGGGTGCGTGACCCAGGAGCCCATCATGCCCATGGCCATCTGTGTCATCTCGTCGGCGTGCGGGTGATACATGAAGGTGCCGGGACGACGGGCCACGAACTCGTACACGAAGGTCTTGCCCGGCTGGATCGCGGGCTGGGTCAGGCCTGAGACGCCGTCCATGCCGTTTGGCAGGCGCTGACCGTGCCAGTGGATGCTGGTGTGTTCGGGCAGCCTGTTGGTCACGAAAATGCGCAGCCGGTCGCCTTCCACCACCTCGATGGTCGGCCCCGGGCTCTGGCCGTTGTACCCCCACAGATGGGCCTTGAGGCCGGGAGCAAGCTCACGCACCACGGGCTCGGCCACGAGGTGGAATTCCTTGACGCCCTTGTTCATGCGCCAGGGCAGAGTCCAGCCGTTCAAGGTCACCACCGGATTGTAGGGACGCCCCGTCGGAGGATGCAGGGGCGGCATGGTCTCCGGAGAGGTCTGCACCACGGCCTCCGGCAGCCCGGCCAGGGCGACGCGGGTCACGGCCGACGCGGCCAGGGCTCCGCCCGCCAGTCCAGCCGCCTGCAAGAATCGTCTTCTGGAATTCATGTTGACCTCGCTGTCTCGTCCGCAAAAAAATCAGTGTCCGGCATCGCGGGCCTCCCCTTGCGGCGCTGGGCCTGCAAGTTCGCCATCGCCCCCGGTGCCCATGATCACGGCCTCAAGGGCCGCGTCGGCCAGCCAGAACCCCTCCAGGGCTTCAATGCCAGCCTGCACCACGCGGATCCGTTCCCTGGCGTCGGCCAGCAATTCGAACACCCCGATGAGCATGGCGTTGTAGCGGTACACGTTTTCCTCGGCCAGGACCTGCTGCAGAGGGATGATCTCCTCCCGGTAGTGGCGGGCTATGTCGTGGGCGGTGCGGTACGCCGAGTAGCCTTCCCGCAGCCGGGACCCGGACCCGCGCAGGGCGGCCTCGAGCTCATGACCGGCGGCCAGGGTGCGCGCGTTCATGGCCTCGCGTTTCATGCCGCCCCAATCAAACAGGGGCAGCGTCACGTCCAGCTCGTAACCGCGTCCGGTGGCCCTGTCTCCGGAGTCGTTGTCAAAGATCGTGTTGCGGCGCAGCCCCGCCTCCACATCGACCAGGCTGGTCACGCGGCCGAACCCTTGGGCCTTGGCCGCGGCCTCGAATTCGGCCTGCGCCAGACGCACATCGAGGTTGCCGTCCCGCGCCGCCGCGCTCACGTCCTCCGCTTGGCGCGCAGACTCCGGCAGGTCGGGCAGGCGAGCAGGCAGCATGAGCAGGGGTACCTGGGATTCGGAAAGGCCCAGCTGGCGGATAAGCTCCTCCTGCCGGGCGGTCGCCTCGTGCCGGGCCAGGGCGAGTTGCGTGGCCGCGTCGGCATAGAAGCCCTGTTGCCTGACCCGCTCGATGGTGTTGAAATTGCCGGCCTGCTGCATGCGGCGGGCCAGCTCGGCAGAAGCCTCGGCGGCAGCAAAGACCTGCCGCGCATAGCCCAGGCGCTCGTTTGCGGCCACGGCCCGCACCCAGGCCCCACGCACCTCGGTGACCTGCCGCACCACATCGCGGGTCAGCCTGTGTTCTGCGGCCGCAACGCGCGATTTCGCCACGCCCTGACGCACCGGAAAGGTCAGCAGATCAAGCAGCCCGACGCTCAGAAGCCGGCCGAACTCGACCTCATCCAGGACGTGGAGGCGCTCGAAGGAGAAGACAGGGTTGGTCAGGCGTCCCGACTGGGCCGCATCGGCCGCGCTTGCCCAATTCCGGGCCAGCAGGGCCTGAAAGGCGGGGCTGTTCACCAAGGCCAGCTGCACTGCGGCCGGTTCGCTCAACGGTTTGGACAGCAGCTCGGACGCCCGCAGGGCCATGGCGTCGCGCTGTGCGGCGTCGCGGGCCAGCGCGAGCTGGCCGTGGGTGAAGCCTGCGGCCTGGGTGTTGGTCCTGGCCACGGACTGATCGAAGTCCACGGTGGCGCAACCGGCCAGTCCGCCCAGCAGGACAAGAAGCGCACATCCCTTGCACAGGGCTGTCATCACGTTCATGGCGTGCTCCCGTGATCATGCGCCGGTTGCGACGCGTCGGGACCGGATCGAGGGGGAGCTTCGGCGCCTTCCGGTTCCGCCGCTTCCCGCGCATAGGCGCGCCAGCCGCCCACTTCCTTGACCCGCTCGTTGGACTGCTTCCAGGGAGCCACGGACTGGTGGCGGTAGGACTGGTAGCCGTCAAAAACCGATTCAAAGCGCAGGGAAGAATTCCGGCTCCCGTCCGCAGCATCCGGCTCTGCCTCCTGGCCGGCGTGAACCGGCAAGGCCAGCATGAACAAAAACACAAGCGTGTGCGTGAAGGCGGTCATGGATTCCCCCGGGGTTGCGTTGTGGCCTTCGCCATTATCACCTTCTAAAAGGAAAAACCCCGACGTCAAGGAAAGCCATCCATCAGTTCAGCTCGATCCGCTCCAGAAGGGCCAGCGCCTCGTCCCGGCAACGCAAGCCGTGCAGCCACTCCTCGGGGATGACGGCACCCGGCATGGAGCCAAGCAGGGTGGCCACGAACATGCCCCGCGCCGCACTGTCCCCCCCGGCCATCACGTTTTCAACCAGGGCCGTTGCCAGATCCTGGCCATGCCGGGCCACGATCTGCACCGCTCCGGGCAAACCCGACGTGGTGGAGCAGGACTGCCCGAAAGATTTCACGGCCGCCTGGCTGTCCATCCCACGGGCAGCCAGACCGCGCCGGACCAGATCGGGCACCGTGAAGTCGCGGCTCTCCTGCGCCGCCTGCTCCAGCGCTGCGACAGGCGCCATGCCCTGCAGCGCGAGGATGCAGGATTTGGCCAGCACCTCCGCCGAGGCCAGGACCAGAGGCGAGTTGTGCGTCAGCCGGGCCTGCAGTCCGGCGGTCTGCACCAGGGCCTCGGGCCGGGTGGCGTATACCGCCAAAAGCGGAGCCAGACGCGCGGCCCCGGAGAGATCGTCGGACGACGACCCCGCATCCAGGGCGGGAACGCCACGGTCCAAACCGGCGAGCGTCTGCCTGCTGGCCTGATCCATGTAGCCGGAGTAGGAAGCCATGCCCGCCCGCCATTCGCTGCTGAAAGCCTGCGCATCGAAAGCGCCGTTTGCCGCGACATGACGCAAGAGCATGAGCATCTGGTCCCCGTAGTGGGTCAGATCCCCCGCCTCCTTGCCCCGATGGTAGGGCGCAAGCTCCGGACGCAACAGGGAATTGACGCGGCCGTGCCGGGCCGCGATGACGCCCGTGTCGTAAACCCAGTGCACGCCAAGGGCCAGGGAGTCGGCGACAAACGCCGCCAAAATGGCTGTTTTGGGATTGCCTGACATGATATGGCTCCTTATGGGTAGATGATGGAAAATTGCGGTCCTGGAGTTGGATGATCCGGTCAAAATCATCCAGAATATCGTTTTACTCTAGCAGGAAAACGGACCGAAGGCCATGCTTGATGCGCGCACGTCGCCTCCAATCCGCACGACATGCTCCCGCAACGCGCGCCCCTGGCCGATGCGGCCCGCAAGAATAAACATTTTCCACTTTGCAGAATTGAAAAAACACGTTACGCGGCGAGCAGTTTGAGTGTTCGGAACTACGCACCTTTCAACCAGAGAAATCAGGATATGCGCCCCAAGATCAAAACCGGCTATCCCGTGACCATCCACGGCCACGCCTTCACCAAGGTCGGAGTCGTGTACGACGCGTCGGCCTATGAAACCCGGAACACCCTGCAGGTGGTCTATGTGGACGCGGCCTTCAAGGCCCGCAGGACGACCGTGGTCTGGAACAACGATCGCTTCGAATGGAGCGAGCCGTCCTATCCGGGAGTGAACGTGGAAAACGACCCCGACTTTGAACTCTACGTGACCACGGTCAAGAACGGCCGCTACTAGATCCCCTGCTCCAGCCGGCAGCGCTGCTCGTAGTAGGCGCTGCCTCCGCCCAGATCCGTCTCCACAAAACGGATGATCCTGTTGACCCCGCCCCCATGTTTGCACCACGGCCCGCGCCGGTAAACCACGCACTGCGGATGCATGGACTCGTCCGCGGCCAGATTCACCTCCAACTGTCCCAACTCCGTGACCAGCCGCCCCGGTCCGGGCGCCAGACCGAGCCCTTCGAGCGTGCGCGGATGCACGGTCACCACAGGCCGCCCGCCCTGATCCTCGGGCAGGATCTGGGAATGCACGAAGCGGCGGTTGATGAGCGTCAAAAGGCTGAGCGGATAGTCGCCCGATGCGCCCGATGCGGCAGGTGGCGGGTCAAGGCGGGACGGCGGATGGTACAGGCCGTCCTCGTGTCCGAAACGCAGGTCCGCAAAAGCCACAGCCGGATGGGTGGAGCGGACGTACCCCGCGCTGCGCAATTCCTCCAGGCTGGCGTCCAGAGTCGGCGAGCGCAGCGCCTGGCGCAGAGCCTCTTCGGGCTCCGGCATGTTCACGGGTGACGCAAGCCTGCGGCCCAGCTCGGCCAGAATCTCGCAATCCGTACGCGCTCCCGCAGGCGGCTCCACGGCTTTGGCGCTCAACTGCACATACTCGTGCATGAAGGAGCCGACGAGATCCTCCTGTTCGAGCATGAGCGCCACGGGCAGGATCAAATCCGCCACCTCGGCCGTGTCCGTCATGAAGGCGTCGGCCACGACGACAAAATCGAGTCCGCGCAAGGCCTCCGCCACCACCCCCGCCTCCGGGAACTGGTTGGCCGGGTTGGTGCATTCCACCCAGGCCATGCGCACGGGCGGATCGGCCCGGCGGATCTCTCGGCCCAGGTCGGGCATGAGCAGGGTCCTTCCATAGCTTGTGGACGTCTTCCAAGGCAGCTGAAAATTGCCCATAGAGCTCAGGTTGTAGTAGGCCCCGCCTCCGCTCCGGCCGACATGGCCGCCGAGCATGGCCAGGGCGTTGACGAAGCGCACGTTCTGGCCGCCGAAGCGGTACCGCTGCATCCCCCAGCCCAGGAGCGTGGCCACGGGCGTGGACCCGGCGTAATGATCCGCCAGCAGCGCCATATCGCTCGGTGTCACCCCGCACCACTCCAGAAGCTCGGGCCCGCACCCGGCGAGCAGCTCTTCAAACCCGATCAGATCACGGCATGCAGCCGCCACCGCTGGCGCAAGCCCCTTGCGGAGCAGCACCTCTTTGAGCACGGCCGCGGCCAGGAAACGGTCCGTTCCGGGCCGAATCTGCACGAAATGATCCGTGAAGCCCTGCGCCGTGTCCGCTCCCGGCGCGATGGTCACCACGGGCGTTCCCTTTTTGCGCAAGGCGCGGACCAGGGCCGCCGTGTGCACGGAGCCGCGCGCCAGATCGCGGCCCCAGTTGACGAGCGCCGACGTGTTCAGGATATCCGAAATGTCATTGGTGCGCAGGCAGCCAAAATCTTCCGTGCAGGCCGCTATCCCGGCCTCGTCACACAGGGACCCATGCAGGCCGGAGGCTCCCAGGGTACGGAAGAAGAGGTTCGACAGCGCCTTGACCACGCCCCGGTTGCCCGCGCCGCGCACGTGCAGGATGGAGCGGGGATCGGCCCGGTACAGGTTTATTTTTTCGGCGCACAGTGCCAGAGCCTCGTCCCAGCCTATGTCCTGCCAGGTCCCGTTCACCTTGAGCCGGGGGGAACGCAGCCGGTGCGGACTGGCCAGACGTCTTCGATGCACGTCGAGCTTGGGGCAGACAAAGCCCCGCGTGAAGGGATGATCCGGGTTGCCGCGCAGGCGCAGGCCGCGCGGGCCGGTTTCGGCCAGCAGGGAACAGGCGTCGGGGCAATCGAGGGTGCAGGCGGTGATGGTCATGTATTCTCCCTCAGGGAGCTGCTGCGCATAAGTCTCCCCATCTGTGATTTTATTTGTCGGTGACACTACTAACCCCGGCGTTGACGGAAGCCAAGGCGGGAGGCAATGGTTCATGCATGTCAAACCTTCTCCATCTTTGCCCCCGTGACCGCGTTGAAATCCTGGGCCGCGCGGTCAGCGAATCAAGCCAGCGCACGCCCCTCTATCTGGACCGCATCTCCGCCGGGTTCCCTTCTCCGGCCGACGACTACATCGAGACCTCGCTCGACCTGAACACCTACCTCATCCGCAACCCGCCCGCCACGTTCATGGTCCGGGTCAGCGGGGACTCCATGACCGGAGCGGGCATAAGCGACGGCGACGTCCTGGTCGTGGACCGCTCCGAGCAGCCAGCTGATGGCAGGATCGTGGTCGCGGTGCTGGATGGGGAACTGACGGTCAAGCGCCTGGTCATGAAAAACGGCCAGACCCTGCTCGCCCCGGAAAACCCGCGCTACCAGCCCATCGCCGTGGCCGCGGAGCAGGATCTGCACATCTGGGGCGTGGTCCTCGGCGTGGTGCGGAAACTCTAGATGCGCGACTTCTACCTCATGGTCGACTGCAACAATTTTTATGCGTCCTGCGAGCGGGTCTTCAACCCGGGCCTTGCGGGCAAACCCGTGGTCGTGCTCTCCAACAACGACGGCTGCGTCATCGCCCGTTCAAACGAGGCCAAGGCCATGGGCGTGGTCATGGGCGAGCCGGCATACAAGCGGGAGGCCTTTTTCAGACAGAACGGCGTGCATGTTTTCTCCTCGAACTACGCCCTCTACGGCGACATGTCCGCGCGGGTCATGCGCATCTTGAGCAACTTCTCGGGGGAGATGGAAGTCTATTCCATCGATGAATGTTTTCTGCTGCTGCGGGGTTTGAATACCCCCTCCCTCCTGCAGACAGCCCTTGAAGTGCGCCGCACGGTGCGGGAATGGACCGGCATCCCGGTCTGTGTGGGCATCGCCCGGACCAAGACCCTGGCCAAGATCGCCAACCGGCTGGCCAAGAAGGACGGCGACGGCGTGCGCCTGCTGGAGAACGAGGAGGATATCGACCGGGTTCTGCAGGGCATGGAGACGGGCGACATCTGGGGCATCGGCCGCAAAGGCGCGCGACGTCTATGCGCCTGCGGGGTGCATACGGCCCTCGACCTCAAACGCCAGGACGACGACTGGGTCCGCCGCCACCTGACCGTGACCGGCCTGCGCACCGTGCTGGAACTGCGCCAGATCCCGTGCATCGCCCTGGAGGACGCCCCGCCCCCGGCCCGCTCCCTGGTCTGCTCACGCTCCTTCGGGACGCGGATCGAGAGCCTCGCGAGTCTGGAGGAGGCTGTCTCGGCCTACGTGCAGCGGGCCGGGGAAAAGCTGCGCCGCAAGGGACTCGTGGCCGGAGCCGTGCAGGTCTTTCTCGAAACGAACCGCTTCCAGCCGGAGCCCCAGTACGCGGGCAGCCGATGCCGCGCCCTGCCCGCGCCCACGGCGAGCACCCTTGATCTGCATGGCCCGGCCCTTGAAATTCTGCGGGACATCCACAAGCCGGGGTACAAATACCAGAAAGCGGGCGTGATCCTCCTGGACCTCTCCCCGGCCACGGGCCGACAGCTCTCCTTCCTTGAGCCCCACGGGGAGGAAAAGGCCAAACGCGACGCACTCATGCGGGTCATGGACCGCATCAACACCGCCCATGGCCGGGGCACCCTGACCCTGGCCGCCTCCGGTCTTGGGAAGAAGGAATGGCACATGCGCCAGGAGCGCCGATCCCCCCTCTACACCACGTCCTGGGCCGAGCTGCCCGTAGTTCATTAATATTTCCCAAGGAATTCACATGCGTTTCGGACTGTGTTGCCTTTTTCTGGCCGAAAAAATTTCCTTTCGCACCACCACCGCCAAGGCTCTTTGTGGCATGGAGCGCACGGCCGGCCTGCGCAAGATCTCGGACATCTGCCTGCACAACGCGGACAACCTGCTCCTGGCCGTGCGTGCGGCGCAGCGGCTCGGCATCGGGGCCTTCCGCATCATGTCGCCCCTGTTTCCGCGCATGACCCACCCCGAAGTCGGCTACGCACTGGATGACCTGCCGCAGGCCGAGACCATAGCCGCACGCCTGGGCGCCGTCAGAAAGCTTGCGCAGGAGCATGACATCCGCCTGAGCTTTCACCCGGACCAGTTCGTGGTCCTCTCCTCGCCTCACGCACACGTGGTCGAAAACTCCGTGCGCGAACTGGAATACCACGCCCTGCTGGCCGAAATGGTCGGCGCGGACGTCATCAACATCCACGGCGGCGGAGTCTATGGCGACAAGGCCGCCGCCGTGGCCCGCTTCGCCGAGGCCTTCAAACGCCTGCCCGACAACGTGACCGCGCGGCTCTCCGTGGAAAACGACGACGTCAGCTACACCGTGGCCGACCTCCTGCCCATGTGCACGGACCTGGGCCTGCCGCTGGTCTTTGACATGCACCATCACCGCTGCAACCCCGATGGCCTGGACGAGTGCGAGGCCACGGAGCTCGCGGCGGCGACCTGGTGCGGCCGCGAACCCTACTGCCACATCTCCTCTCCGCGCGAAGGATGGCAAGCGAACCCCAAGCCCCATGCCGACTACATCGACATTGCCGACGTCCCAGAGTGCTGGCGAGGCCGCGCCATGACCGTGGACGTAGAGGCCAAGGCCAAGGAACTGGCCGTGGTCAAGCTCATGGCGGACCTGAACGGGAACTTTTGACGAATCAATCTCGAATCATTCACACGAATACGCACTTCTCGGAGTAGTCGCAGCCTTTTGTCATACATTATCTGGACAAAATTCAAAGTCAGACTTAAGTGTAGTACATTAGTTGTCCCAAAAGGAAACCTGAGGAGACACCCCATGATCAACAAAAGAAAATCCCCGCGAAAGGCCAGCCTCGAACGCTGCAGCATAGAACTCTATGCTTCCGAAAATGGGCCATACGAGTCCCGTGTCGTGAACTACAGCGTATGCGGACTCATGATTGAAACGGACCACCCCCTGACCAGGGGAGAACCCGTCAAGATCCGCTTCCGCCCCGAAACGGAGAATGCGCAGCGGATCGGCGAAACCTATTGCGTGGGCATGGTCCGCTGGTGCGCTCCGCAGGAGGGCCTGTATTCGGGCATGTACGGGGTGGGCGTGGAGATGGCGAACTGCGCGGCCAGAGACAGAAACAAGGAATCGCGGGCAGCGTAAATCCTTTCCGGTCGTGTCCGGTCACGCAGGGCAACGTGGACGAAGAGCCGGGTCTTCCGTCCGATCCTCTTTTATTACCATAAGACAGTCCCGACTGAAACGAACACTCCGAATTCAAAATGCAACGCACTGACGCTCCGACCACCGGGGCGTTTTTTTTGACCCGCACCAACTTTCCCGGCCGACCTAACCCCTGGCGCATCGCGTCCGCAAGCCCGGCGCAGCAACATTCCCCGCCCCGCCAAAGTCTCCTCCAAGGCCGCTTCCCTCCCCGCAGGTCTTTGCACCCGCCTTTACGTCCCGCAGAAAATAGTCGTATACTTCGTGCCATTCTCCATAACCCGCACCGCAAGGATCCGTCGTGACGTGAACACCTACCAGGAGCTGATACGCCAGGCCGCGGGCGGGAACCAGAACGCGTTTTCCGAGCTCGTGCGCCGATTCTCGTCCATGGCCAGGGCCGTGGCCCTGCAACGCCTGCATGATCCGGCCCTGGCCGAGGACGCCGTGCAGGAGACCTTTCTGGCCGCATGGCTGCACCTGCCCGGCCTGCGCAACCCGGAGGCGTTCCCCGGCTGGCTGCGCAGCATCGTGACCAGGAGCTGCCACCGGGTGCTGCGCTCCACGCTGCCGGGAGTCCTGGCCTCGGATCTTGAAAACATCGACTCCATCCCGGCCGAGGACGCAGACCCCTTCGAGCACTTCGCCCGCTTCCAGACCCGCGACATGATCCTGACCTTTCTGGCCGCCCTGTCCGGAGTCTACCGGGAAGCCGCCGTGCAGCGCTATCTGCTGGGCCGCTCCTATGAGGAGATCGCCCTGGCCTTGGGTGTACCCGTAGGCACCATCAAGCGCAGGCTGCACGAGACCCGCGACCGCATGATGCGCGCCGTGGCCGGACAGCACGCCCGGACCATCCGCGTCGGCTACCTGCCCATCTCTGACCACCTGCTGCCCATGATCGCCCACCAGCGCCACGACCAGGCCTCCTTCCACGTCTGCCTGCGCAAATTCCTGTCCTGGTCCGGGCTGGCCAAGGCCCTGATCAACGAATCCCTGGACGCGGCCATGATGATGGCCCCCCTGGCCATGGTCCTGCACAATCGCGGAGTGCCGCTCAAATGGGCGCTGGACGGACACCACGAAGGCAGCGCCATCACCGTGCAAAAATCCATTGCCCGCAACCTGACCCGCACTCCCCGGCAGGCCTGGTCCAGGGATCTGGCCGGGGCGACCATCGGGCTGCCCCATGCCCTGTCCACCCACGGCATGCTGCTGCGCTCGGTGCTCGGACTCGGCCAGACCGGCGGGCCGGGTCCTTTCCGCGCCGTGTACATGAGCCCCTCCTGCATGGGCCGCCCCTTGGGCAGGCAGCGGCTGGACGGTTTCTTCTGCGCCGAACCCTGGGGGCTCATGGCCGAGGCCGCAGGCACGGGCACGGTGCTGCTCCGCTCCCACGACCTGTCTCCGGAGCACGTCTGCTGCGTGCTCGTTGTCCGCGCGGATTTCGCCCATTCCCATCCCGGCCTGCTCGCGGACTATCTGAACCTGCTGCATGCCGCCGCAGACTATGCACACGCCCGCCCCCTGGAGAGCGCGGCCATCCAGTCCCGCTACACGGGCGTGGACAGGGACGCGGCCGCCTTCGTGCTGACCAGGGGCTTCGTCACTTTTCATGATCTGGCTCCGGACCTGGGCAGGGCCGAACAGGTCATGAACATGGCCCAAAATGCGGGCATGCTCGATCGCCCCTGCGATCTGCAGGCCCTCCTGCTCCCCGCCGCGCACTGATTTCCATCCGTCGCCCTCATCCGCCGTACTTCTCTACCATCGGGCTTTGATATTCCCCCGAACCTTTTTTGCTTTTCATGGCTCTTTCTAAATACAGGGCACGGCAAAACCATGCCGCCCTGAAACAAAGAGAGTCGATCCATGATCGAAATCCGGCTGGTATTGCCAAACAGACGGGAATTCAGGCGGGACGTGTATCACCCCGGAGTCATCTCCCTGTCGCGAATTCTGTGGGGATCGACGGGGGCGGGCCTCTTCTTGGCGCTCATCGCCCTGGCCTGCGACGCGACGGGGATCGGACTGCTCTATCCGCCCCTGGCCGCGTCCTGCTTCATCGGCGCGACCTGCACCTATCTGCGGGTGGCCCGGCCAAAATCGGTCATCGTCGGCCATTTCATCTCCGCCGTGGGCGGACTGATCGGTGTCGCGGCGGGCGAGCACCTTTTCGGCGCAACCGCCCTGGCCGTCCCCGCGAAGCTCGGTCTGGCGGTGCTCCTCTCCGCGGTGCTGATGCAGATTCTCGACGCCGACCACCCTCCAGCGGCAGCCACGGCAGCCATCCCGGCCATCCTGCCGCTGCCCGCAACGGACCTGATCCTGCCCCTGCACATGGCCTGGGGCGCGGTCCTGGCCGTGGTCTTCACCGTGATCTGGAATCGCGTCTGGTTCGAATGCCCGCCCCCGGACGAGGGCTGCGAGCGCTCCTGGTTCAACCTGGGCATGGACAAACCGGATATCGCGGGCGTCGGCGTCTGCATCCTCGCGACGCTCCTCCTGTGCGCCAAGCCATGGAGCGAGGATATTTACACCGCCGGGCTCTGGATCCTGCTGACAGGGCTGGCCATTCTCTCCCTGCATCACTTCTTCGGCGCGCGGGTGCTGGTCACGGAGGCGGAAAAAAGCTGCACGCTCGCCGCATCGCCGACAACGGGCGGATCCGGCCCGATTTCCGGATCAAAAGAGAAGGAGGAAAAACATGAACGGTAAATGGTATCCAACGGTATGCTACCAATGCAAAGCCGAATGCGCCATCGAGGCCCGGATTGTGGATGGCCGGGTCACGGAGGTGCGGGGCAACCCGAAATTTCGGGGCAAGGCCTGCGTCAAGGGCATGGCCGGCGTGACCCTGCAGTACTCCAAGGACCGGCTGAACAAGCCGCTCAAGCGCGTCGGCGAACGTGGGGAAGGCAAATTCGCCGAAATTTCCTGGGCCGAGGCCCTCGACACCATCGAGGACAAGCTCCGCAGCCTCTACGACAGGGGCGAAGCCCACAAGCTGACCTACAGCTTCTTTCCCCACTCCCTGACCGACCCCAAATGGCATTTCCTCAACGCCTACGGAGGGTACATCAACACCGGCCTGCCGCACTGCGACTCGGCCAAGATCGTGTCCCAGATCAAGTGCTGGGGCGGCATCCCCAACCACCACATCCCGCCGGCCTGGTTCACCATGCCCAAGGACGGCATCATGCTCCTGGCCGGACGCCACGCCTTCGGCTGCCTGGACGACGCCGTTGCGCCACGGGACATCCTGGAGGCCAAGGACCGCGGGGCCAAGCTCATCGTGGTCGACCCCATCTTCAGCCCCGACGCGGCAAAGGCCGACTGGTGGATTCCCATCAAGCCCTCCGGCGACACGGCGCTGTTCCTGGGCATGATCAACTACCTCATCGCCAACGACCTCTATGACAAAAAGTTCGTCGAGGAGTGGGTGCGCGAGGGTGACTTCGAGAAGGTCAAGGCCCACGTGAAGCCCATGACGCCCGAAGCCATGAGCAGGATCTGCGACGTCCCGGCCCGCGACATCGTGAAGCTGGCCGAGATGTGCGCCGCTGCCCCGGCCGTGGGCGTTGACGGCTTCAAATCCATCATGCTCGGCCAGGCCCTCGACTACGGACACGCCTGGGCCATCTTCCTGGCCATCACCGGCAACATAGACAACCCCGGCGGCCAGCCCCTGCCGGACCTGACGCCCCTCTCCCCCGTCACGCCGCTGCCCAAGGGCCCGGCGCCCCTGCACGACAAGGGCTTCCACCGCACCGGCCCTAACCGCGACAAGTTCGCCAAGTACAGCTTCATCCTGGAGCCCACCTGGTACGAGACCCAGGCCATCAAGGACGACGGTCTGAAAATCCTCATGGTCACCGAGGCCAATCCGGCCCTGACCGAGATGGGCAGCAGGGAATGGCAGAAGGCCGTGTGCATGAAGGACAAGAACGGGAACCACAAGCTGGAGTTCCTGCTCAACACCGACATCATGCTCTCGGAGACAGGCAAGTTCGCCGATATCGTGCTGCCCGACCAGACCCACTTCGAGCGCTGGGAGCTCCTGTACATGCCGTGGTGGTACAACTTCGGCCACGGCGTGCTGTTGCGCCAACCCCTGGTCGACCCCCCTGGCGAAGCCAGGCATTCCAACACGGTCTTCATTGAACTTGGCAAGCGCATGTTCCCGGAATACTTTCAGTTCAAGGATGACGTGGCCTACTACGACATCCAGCTGGGGGGCCTCGGACTTTCTGTAAAGAAGCTGCAGGAGATGGGCGGCAGGTGGTCGCCCGGCACCCTGGGCTTCCACAAGTATCGGGAAAAGGGCTTCGGCACCCCGAGCAAGAAGATCCACCTCTACTGGGAAGACCTGGAGGACATCGGCCAGGCCCTGCCCAGAAACATCCTTGCGCCGGAGTATGATGCCGACGTTGAAAAATACCCTTTCATCATGGTCAGCTATCGCCGCATCCACATCAACGGCACCGGCCCCTGGTCCGTGAACAACGCCCAGTTGCGCGACCCGGCCTCGGGACAGCCCACCAACCCGGCCATCATCAACACCGCCGCCGCAGGCAGGCTCGGCATAAAGGACGGCGACACCGTGACCATCTCCTCGCGCACGGGCAGCGTGACCACGCCCGTCAAGTTGACCGAGCACATCCGGCCCGACTGCATCGGCCTCATGCACGGCTTTGGCGCCAGCGTGGGCCGCGTGGGTGCGGGAGCCGGCGTGAACGACAACGACCTCATCCCCGACGCCGGGTCCCACCTGCATTGGCAGGATCTCGTGGGCGGCGAGGCCCACGTCTCCACCCGCGTCCGCATCAGCAAATAAGGAGGATCAACATGAAACAATTAAGCCTCGCCATAGACATGGACCGCTGCATCGGCTGCAAAACCTGCGTGGTGGCCTGCCGCAACAGCCACGGCCTTGTTGACCACGAGAACTGCATGCCGGGGAAAATACCGTACTACCTGCGCGTGGAATCCGAAAAAAAGGGCGTCTATCCCAAGCTTTCCGAGACGAGCTGGGTCATGCCCTGCCAGCATTGCAAGAACGCGGCCTGCATCAAGGCCTGCAAGGCCGACGCCATCGTCAAGGATACTGAGACCGGCATCGTGCGCATCCTGCCTGAAAAATGCACGGGCAGCCGCGACTGCATCGAGGCCTGCCCCTACGGGGTCATCCAGTTCGACGCGGACCGGAACAAGGCCCACAAGTGCGACCTGTGCTGGGATCGGGTACACATGGGCGAAAAGCCGGTCTGCGCCGAGGTCTGCCTGACCGACGCCATCCGTTTCGGAGAAAAGGAAATCCTCAAGATGGAACTTGAAGCCGAGGGCAAGGAGATCGTCAAAAAGATGAGCGCCCAGTCCGTGATCTATTTCCGTACACCCAAGTAAGGCCGGGACCACGGCATGAAAACGGCGGGCCGCAGGCGCAAGCTTCCGGCCCGCCGCGACGTCATGCGAAATCGTCACCCCCGCATTGACCATGCCCACTTGCGCCGCTAGTCTGGAGCCCCGGCCGGACCGTTCCGGCCCACACCCGTCAACCGGCGCAAGAACCATGACCATCCGACACATCCTCTCCACCGGCCAGCGCCTGTGCTTCGACGCCTCAGGGCGACCCGTAGACTGCCTGGACAGCGGGCAGGACGGCGAGTTCCGCACAGGCGAAGCCTGGCCCAAGCCGCGCTTCACGCCGCAAGGAGAATACTTGGTTCTGGACCGGCTGACGGGCCTCGTCTGGCCCCGCATCGCCTCTGTGGGGGACTTTCCCATGTCCTGGACCGAGGCCCTATCCGCCGTGGCCCGGATGAACGAGGAAAACTCCTTCGGCCATTCCGACTGGCGGCTGCCGAACCGCCGCGAGCTTTCAAGCCTGATCAGCTACAGCCACCACCGCCCGGCCCTGCCGGCCGGGCATCCCTTCACGGTCAGCCAGACCTGGTACTGGACCTCGACTACGGCAAGCCTTGCTCCGGGCTACGCCTGGCACGTGCATCTGGAAGGCGGCCGCATGTTCTACGGCGACAAGACCCGCGACGCCATGGTCTGGCCGGTACGGGGAGACAGTCCTGTTCTTTCGAGCACAGGACAGCGTGGATGCTGGGACGCCGCAGGTGCGGTCATCGACTGCGCGGCAACAGGCCAGGACGGGGAGTTGCACAGCGGCGCTCCGTGGCCCGAACCACGGTTTGCGGTGGAAGAAGACTGCGTGCGGGACCTGCTGACAGGACTTTTATGGGCGAGGTCAACGGATCTTCTGGGAGCCTGCACCTGGGAGGAAGCCCTGCTGGCCGCGACAAGGCAGCGCGAAAAAAACCGGAAATGGCGTCTGCCAAGCATCCGCGAACTGGAGTCTTTAGTGGACGCCGAGTATCACAACCCCGCTCTGCCCTCGGGTCATCCCTTCATAGACATCCGCGAAGCCTACTGGTCCTCGACCAGCAGCGCCTTCGCCCCGGACTGGGCCTATTGCCTGTACCTGCACAAGGGGGCCGTGGGAGTGGGCTTCAAGGCCAAGCGGGAATTTCATGCCTGGCTCGTGGCCCTCGAATAAAGCGCGGCATCATGCAGGGCAGAGCCGCACCGCGCACACCTTGAATTCCGGAATCCTGGCCTGGGGGTCGCACGCGGAGTTGGTCAGGGCGTTGGCCGCCGCCTCGGCGAAATGGAAGGGGATGAAGACCATGCCCGGCGCGACGCGGCTCGTGACCAGGGCCGTGACCGTGATCTCCCCCCGCCTCGACGCGACGCGGACCTGCTGACCGGAAACGATTTGAAGCCGCCGCGCATCCTCCGGATGAAGTTCCACCTGACATGCGGGCATGAGCCTGTTCAGGCCCTCGCTTTTGCGCGTCATGGTGCCGGTGTGGTAGTGCTCAAGCACCCGACCGGTGCTGAGCAGAAAGGGATAGTCCCGGTCCGGCATCTCCGCCGGCAGTTGCGGATGCGTGGCGATGAAGCGACCCCGGCCCCGTGGGAAGGTCTCGCGGTGCAGGATGGGAGTGCCGGGATGCGTCTGGTCGGGACAGGGCCAGATCAGCCCTTCCTTGCCAATGCGACGATAGTCGATGCCGCCGTAGATGGGCGCGGCCAGGGCGATCTCGCGCATGATCTCTTCGGGGCGGTTGTACACCTCAGGCACCCCAAGGCGCGGCCCCAGAAGATTCAGGATGCGCCAATCCGGAAGCGCCTCACCCGGACACGGCACGGCAGCGCGCACGCGCTGCACGCGGCGGTCCGTGTTGGTGAAGGTGCCGTCCTTTTCGAGCGCGGACGCCGCAGGCAGAACCACGTCGGCCAGCCGCGCCGTCTCGGTCAGGAAGATGTCCTGCACGACCAGAAAATCAAGTTCCGCCAGCCGCGCGCGCACATGCGCCGTATCCGCATCCGAGACCATGGGGTTTTCGCCCATGATGTACATGGCCTTGATCTGCCTCGATGCGAGCATCTCCGTGGCCGTCAGCCCCGGCGTTTTCGGCAGGTCCGTCTTCCACAGACGTGCGATCCGGTTCCGGGCCGCGTCGTCATCCACCCGCCCGTATCCGGGCAGCACGCCCGGCAAGCCGCCCATGTCGCAGGAGCCCTGCACGTTGTTCTGCCCCCGTAGCGGGTTGATCCCCGCCCCCGGCCGCCCGACCTGGCCGCAGAGCAGGGCCAGATTGGCCAGGGCCAGCACCGTGTCCGTGCCGCAGGTGTGCTGGGTGATGCCCATGCAGTACAGGATCGTCGCCGCTTCCGCGCGGGCATACAGACGGGCCGTCCGCGCAAGGTCGGCGGCCGGGATCCCGGTCACGGACTGCACATATTCCGGGGTGTACAGGCTTAAGGCCTCGCGCAGCTCCTCGAACCCTTCGGTGCGACTCTCGATGAAGGCGCGGTTTTCCAGGCCTTCGCGCAGGATGACGTGCATCAGCCCGTTGATCCACGCGATGTCCGTGCCGGGCTTGGGTCGCAGCCAGAGATGGGCGTGCCGGGTCAGGCCGATGGCGCGGGGGTCCACGATCACAAGCGTGGCACCGGAGCGGGCCGCGCGCTTGATACGGCTCGAGAACACGGGGTGGGTCTCGGTGGTGTTGGAACCGGTGACCAGGATCACCTCGGCGTTGGCCACATCGGCCATGATATTGGTCGGCGAAGCGCTGCCGAAGGCCTGCACCAGGGCCTCAAGGGAAGAGGCATGGCACAGCCGCGCGCAGTGGTCCACGTTGTTGGTACCGAGGCAGCGCGCCAGTTTCTGGAACAGGTAGTTTTCCTCGTTGGTGCAGCGGGCCGAGGCCAGAAAACCCAGGGCGTCCGGCCCGTGCTCCTCGCGCAGGGCCAGGAGGCGGGCGGCCACCAGATCAAGCGCCTCGTCCCAACTCGCCGGAACAAGCACGCCGTCGCGACGGATGAGCGGAGACGTGAGTCGCTCCGGATGCGCGGTGAAATCCAGGGCGAAGCGGCCCTTGACGCACAGGCTGCCCTCGTTGTGCCCGTCTGAAGCGCCCAGGACATGGCGGATGCGCCCGTCCTGCACGTACACGTCCAGCTGACAACCCACGCCGCAATACGGGCAGGTGGTGCGCACGGGGCGCGTTTCGCACAGGCGCGGCTTCCTGCGGGCGTCATGGGCACTCAAAGCTCCCACCGGGCAGACCTGCAGACACTCGCCGCAAAAAACGCAGTCCGACTCGGCCAGGGTGGTGTCGCATCCGGCCACGATCTTGGTGGCGGCGCCACGGTAGCCGTAATCGATGGCCTCGTTGACCTGCACCTCGTTGCAGGCCTGCACGCAGCGGCCGCAGAGGATGCACTTGGAAAAATCGCGAACGATGAACGGATTGCCCGTCTCGGGCCGATAGTGCGGCTTCGTCCGCTCAAAAGTCCCCGTGCCCACACCGTAGCGGAAGGCGAGGCTCTGCAGGGCGCAATCCCCCGCCGCCGGGCAGAGCAGGCAGTCGTGATTTCCAGAGTCGAGCATGAGGCGCAGGATGGTCTTGCGGGCGCGGACCACGCGCTCGGACTCGGTGTGCACAATCATACCCTCGGACGCCGGGGCCGCGCAGGACGCGACCAGGGTGCGCGCGCCCCAGACCTCGACCACGCAGATGCGGCAGGCGCCGGTGGGCGTGCAACTGGGCAGGTGGCACAGGGTCGGGATGAAGATGCCGTGGGCCTTGGCCGCTTCCAGAATGGTCTGGCCGGGAGTGAAGACGCACGGCGTGTCGTTGATGGTCAGTTCCATGGCGTCCCCGTCAGTCAATGCAGTCAAAAGGACAGGCCGCAAAGCAGGCCAGACAGCGCACGCATTTTTCGCGGTCGATGCGGGCGGTCTGCTTCCTGGCCCAGGTCACGGCCCCGGCCGGGCAGGCTTTTTGGCACAGCCCGCACTTGCGGCAGCGCGACTCGTCCACCTCGAATTTGAGCAGGGCCACGCAGCGTTTGGCCGGGCAGCGCTTGTGCGTGATATGGGCCTCGAATTCGTCCCGGAAATGGCGCAGGGCCGACAGGATCGGGTTGGACGCGGTCTGGCCGAGACCGCACAAGGAGGCGTCGGTGATCACGGCGGCCAGGTCTTCCAGGGTGCGCAGATCGCCGGGCTCGCCCTTTCCTTCGCAGATGCGGGTCAGGATTTCGAGCTGACGCCTGGTCCCTTCCCGGCAGGGCGTGCACTTGCCGCAGGATTCGTCCTGGATGAAGTCCATGAAGAAGCGGGCCATGTCGACCATGCAGGTCCGGTCGTTCATGACGATGACCCCGCCCGAACCCATGATGGCGCCGACCTGAACTATGGCCTCGTAGTCCACGGGCGTGTCCAGCAGATGCGCCGGGATGCTTCCGCCGGACGGGCCGCCCAGCTGCACGGCCTTGCATGTGCGCTTGCCGGGCACCCCGCCGCCGATGTCGTTCACCAGCGTGGACAGCGGCGTGCCCATGTCCACCTCGACCAGCCCGATGTTGTTCACGTCGCCGGACAGGGCGAAGACCTTGGTGCCCTTGCTCCCTTCGGTGCCGATGCTCGCGTAGTGCGCGCCGCCGAGACGGATGATGCGGCCCACGCCCGCGAAAGTCTCGACGTTGTTCAGAACCGTCGGCTTGTCCCACAGCCCTTTTTGCGCCGGAAATGGCGGCCTGGGGCGGGGCATGCCGCGCCGCCCTTCGATGGAGCGCATGAGTGCTGTCTCCTCGCCACAGACAAAGGCTCCCGCGCCCTGGTAGATCTCAAGGTCGAAGGAAAAGTCGCTGCCCAGGATGTTTTCCCCGAGCAGACCGAGTTCCCGTGCCTGCCCGATGGCGATCGTCAGGCGCTGGATGGCCAGGGGGTATTCGGAGCGGCAGTAGATGTAGCCGTGGCGCGCATTGATGGCGATGGCCGCGATGAGCATGCCTTCGAGCACCGCGTGCGGGTCGGATTCGAGGATAGAGCGGTCCATGAACGCCCCGGGGTCGCCCTCGTCGGCGTTGCAGAGCACATACTTGATGTCGCCGGGCGAGGCGGCCGCGAATTTCCACTTGAGGCCCGTGGGAAAGCCTGCTCCTCCACGTCCGCGCAGGCCCGAGAGGCGCATCTCCTCCACAATGTCGGCTGGAGAAAAATCGAAGAGAGCCCTGGCCAGCCCCTGATACCCTTCATGGGCGATGGCGTGGCCAATGTTTTCAGGGTCGATGCGGCCCTTGTTGCGCAGGATCCAGGGACGCTGCAGGGCAAAAAACGGGATCTCGTCCATGCTCGCCATAGTCTTGCCCGCCGGGTTGCGGTACAGCAGGCGCTCAACGGGCTCGCCCCCGGCAGAGGCGACAACCTCGGAGGCGTCCTCGGGGCGCACCTTGCAGTAGAGGATGCCGCCGGGCTGTACGATGACCACCGGGCCCAGGGCGCAGAAGCCGTTGCAGCCCGTCTCGATGACCTGCACCCCGCCCTGCCTCGCGGCCTCCTCACGCAGGGCCGCGATGAGCGGAATGGAGCCCGTGGCATGGCAGCCCGTGCCGCTGCAGCAGAAGACGCGCGGCTCGGCCGTATCCAGAAGCGCCCTCTCCCGGTCCCGCAGGGCCAGAAGTCCGGCGCGGTCAAGTCGTGCCTGCGCGGTCATTCGTATGTCTCCAGTATGCCGCAGGCCGAATCGGGTGTGACTCCGCCGTGGGTGTCGCGGTCCACGACCATGACCGGCGCAAGCCCGCAGGCGCCGAGGCAGCGCACCGGCTCCAGGCTGAAACGTCCGTCCGCGCACGTCCCGCCGGCTTTGACGTCAAAGCGCCGCTCCACCCGGTCCAGCACCTCGCGCACTCCGCGAACGTAGCAGGCCGTGCCGGTGCAGACGCGCACCTGATGGCGCCCTTTGGGCTTGAGGGAAAAGAGCGAATAGAAGGAGACCACCCCGTAAACCTTGGACAGGGGCAGATTCATCCCGCCCGCGATATGCTCGATGAGGTCGGACGGAAAATACCCGACAATGTCCTGACACAGCCGCAAGACCGTGATGAGCGAACCGGGAGTGTCGCAGTGCGCGGCGATGATGGTGTCCGCCTGATGCAACTGATGGGGAGTGAGTGCGTTCACGTGAGTACGTCGCAAATTTTCATGTTTTCTCCGAGACTGAGTGCTCATGATGCCATAATGAAGGCGCAGACGATTCGCAATTTTCTTTTGCCGGAAACCTTGGCGGGATGGACGTTTTGATGGCCAGGCCACCCACATGGAAGGGAATCATTCGGGGCCGCACCTTCTACGAAGAACCCAGCCGTGCGAACCCGATTGATCCATCTCTTCATTGGTTGAGGGGCTGCGCCGTTTCCAGTAAGCAACCAAACGAATTCGCAGCGGCTCTTTCCTGTGAAAGGCATGCTCCAGGCGCAACGGTCCTGACTGTTGAAAAATTACAAATATCCAGGCGGCTCAAAAAATGTCGTTCACTCAATATTGGTCAAAAACACCCTCCCTTTCCCGCAGCAAGTGGGCCATTCTCATGGCGCTCTGCGGCCTTGGCCTGTTTTTTCTCTTCGTAAAAAGCCCGTTTTCTTGCCTTGAGCGAACCGCAGAGCCTCTCAAGGAAATTCTGGCGCCGACAGCCATTCCTGAAATTTCGAAGAATCTGTCCGGCCTGACCTGGAACCCCGAAACCGGAACTCTCTTTGCCGTCACCAACCGACCGGAACGCATCTATGAATTGAGCCTCAACGGAAAGGTGCTGCGGAGTGTCAATCTTCGGGGATTCAAGGACACGGAAGGAATTTCGCACATCGCGGGCACCCTTTTCGCGCTTGTCGAGGAACGAAAAAGTGTCCTCTGCATTTTCGATATCACCAGCGACGCCACGGCAATCGAACACAAAGACGCCTTGCGCCTGAACCTTGGCAAAAAAGGGGAGAAGAACAAGGGCTTCGAGGGGGTCAGCTATGATCCCGTGACCCGGACGCTCTACACCATGCGGGAAGGGAAGCCTTTTGTCCGTCTTGCCATACCCCTCGACGAACACTTCCGGCCCGGCTCAGTCATGAGCAAACCGCTGCCGGAGCTGTGCGTCAAGGACGTGGCCTCCCTTGTCCACGACCCGGACGGGAGCCTCTGGATCCTGAGCGAAGCATCCGCCCAAGTCGTGCAACTGGATCAGGATGGCAGCGAACTGCGCAGATTCGATCTGCCCATCGACAAAAAAAAATTCCAGCCCGAAGGCATCACCCGCACCCCGGACGGACAGATGATCGTGGTCGGAGAACCCAACATTCTGGCGATTTACGCCACCATCGACGACAAAAAGTGAGCGCGCCCACGCGGAGGCCGTCACCATCGGGCTGAAACAGGCCCGTATCTCTTGACAGAACATCTCGGCTTGATGCGCAAAGCCATCTGAACGAAAGTGAATGAATAAATTTTCGAATCCGTAAGTACGGTCATAACGGGACAAAGGAGGAGTAATGAAACATCGCGCCATCGGAACCGTGAACGGCCTGTACCCCTCCCTGACCACCATCGTCGGATGCGTGGTCAGCGGCAAGGCGAACTGGATGACTGTCGCCCATTTGGGCATCCTGAACCATGCGACCGGCGACAAGGCGCAATACTTGGGCGTTTCGGTCAATCCCGCGCACTACAGCAGCATCGGCATCCGCGAGCACGGGGAGTTCAGCATCAACATTCCGTCCAGAGCCATGCTCGAAGCGACGGATCATGTCGGCATCGTCAGCGGGAAATCAACAGACAAGAGCGCCCTATTCCCCACCTTCAAAGGACAACTCGAATTCGCCCCCATGATCCTGGACTGCCCCCTGACCATGGAGTGCCGCCTGCACCAGACCGTCGTCCTGGGCAAGGACCAATTTTTCATTGGCGAACTGGTCCAGACCTATGTGGACGAAGCGTGCCTGACCGAAGGACATGTGGATTTACAGAAGATCGACCCGATCCTCTTCGACTTCATGCGCACGCTGTATTGGTCTTTGGGAGAAGTGATCGGCAAGCCGTGGAGTGAGGGGAAGGTGCGAAAGCATAACAACAAATCCCAAAACAAAGCTTTGAGCCCCGCCTAAACCGCTTCAATTACACGTCCTTTCGATTGTCATAGCGAAATCAATTTTTCTTTTACATGGGCTTACGCACGCCCTCTGGGTGTGTTCAGAACAGGTTGGGAGCATCTCTAATAGTTGAGCGGAAAACCAAGAGAATTGGCCAGCCCACACTCTAAGATCGTGGACCGGCCAATTCCATATCTATAATTTAAAGTCTGATGCCACAACAACATCGCTGCTCAAAAAAACCAACTCATTCCTATGGAAGGTCCCACCGTGTTCACCCCTTGGTTGGGTTTGGACATGCCGGCAGAGGAGATGTGAAGAAAGTGGATTTCGCAGTTGACCGCAAGGTCGTCCGTGAGAAAATAGTTCACTCCAGCCGCCACTTGCTCATTGAATTGGAACGACCCACCCAGATCGGGGGCACGGATTTCGGTGAACGCAATTCCCACACCGATATCAACGTAGGGAATCCAGCGTGTGCCAGTGGCAAAGTTATAGCGCAGATGGGGGGTCAGTCCGATGGTCCAGTAGCCATCGCAATTCACCTGTGGAGCGAGAAAGACCTCTCCTCGCACCTCGAAATTTCCTCCGTACCAGTGTCCGGCCCCCAAAACATCTCCTACCATGCGACCGTAAGAGACCGTCATCGGGAGGAGGTCGTGTCGATCCCGGGACCCCAAAATCTTTATTCCGTAACCCATCCCGAGACCGAGGCTAAACGTCTGCGTCCCGGCGCGAAAACCATGGCCCACGGCACCCGACCAGATATCGGTGGCCCCTGTAGGTGAGTCGTCCACCGAGATGAGCGGAGAAGCGGCGGGCTGAAGGTCCTCCGCATGAACAGCGAAGGGCAGGAGCAAAAACAGGCAGGCGAGGAACACGTTCATTGGTTGCAGAATTTTCACGAGCGACTCTCCTGATACTGTGTCAAGTTGGCTTTAAATGGCGAATCCGGTTCGTTCGAGCGAATTGGACCCCTCCCTGGTCAGCATGCTTGAATGCCGGCAAGGAGGAGACGTTTATCCGAAGAAGCTATATCGATTTAGGTCATAAGTGGGAGAGCGTTCCTGCTCAGCAACACGTTGATTTAGCAACGATTACGCCAAGATGATCTTGCGGATATTTTTTCGCAACAGTCTGATTATATGAAATAAATAACAACAATGAACGAACAGCCAAGAAGAGATTTACGTCTGAATCCGTCGCATATGCCGCAACTGGGATATATGACGGGTCAGATCGGAGAGGCTTGCCCTGCCTAAAGGTGGCCTGGAAAAGCGATGGATTCCAAAAGAATCACCTCTGAAACTGAACCGGGCCCCACCACGGAAATTGCAGCGGGAGAAGAAGGGCAACATGGGTGGCCCGGTCACCTCGTGGTTCAGACGGTATCGGCGCAAGCTTGGCATCGGAGGCGAGGAGGGCAAGATGAGTGTTCGAATGGAAGTCCGTCATGACCCCTCAACTCGTCTGGAACAGGGACACGGAAATAAATGATGTTCCGATGCTGGACCTGATGGCACAGGAGCGGAGGTGGAAAGACGGGAACGGATTGCGCGGGAGGGCTTCCCGCTCAGATTGCCAAAAAAAGCAGAATTGAAGGAGGCTGAAGGCTGGGCTTCAAAACGACTCACGGCAGGTTTCTCCGATTATGTATCCGCTTGGTGTATCCAAGCAGACTCGGGGATTCCTGCCGTTTTCATATCGCAACTATTCTTGATAGTTGAAAAAATTGGCGGAGAGGGTGGGATTTGAACCCACGTACCGGGGATTAGCCGGTAACCCGATTTCGAGTCGGGCGCGTTACGACCGGACTTCGCTACCTCTCCGCGAGGTTTTTTGAAATTTTCTTTTCCTGGCGGCGTTTCTGGAAAAAACCGCTCAGCTTCGCGCTGCATTCCTGCTCCAGCACCCCGCCCAGAGTCCAGAAATGGTGGTTGCTCCAGGGCAACTCCGTGCCGTTCATGCGGCTGACCAGGCATCCGGCCTTGGGGTCCGTGGCGGCGAAGACCACTCCGGCCAGTCGGGCCTGGATGACCGCGCCCAGGCACATGATGCAGGGCTCCAGCGTGACCACCAGAACGGCGTCGGTCAGGCGGTGGTTTCCGACCTGCGAACATGCTTCGCGCAGGGCCAGGATTTCAGCGTGGGCCGTGGGGTCGTTCTCGAAGATCGTCCGGTTCTCGCCCCGGCCCAGAATGCGACCGCATCCGCCGACAACCACCGCGCCCACGGGCACGTCCCCCCGTTCCTCCGCCGCGCCCGCAAGCAGCAGGGCCTCGTGCATGAAGGGCTCCCAGACCGACAGCTCGTCGGGGCTGGGTATCGGGGAAGGGGCACAGTAGAAAGTCATGGTGTCGCTGTCAATGATCTTTGCATCCTGTTTGGCTTCATTACCTACATATGCGATCTATCTGGCCTTGAGGTACTCGATGCCGCCTTTCAAGAGGGCCGTTCCCAGGGTGGAGGTCTCCCCCCTGGTCCAACGCGGATGGTTGGTGGGATGGTTGTAGGCTTCCGGATGAGGCATCAGCCCCAGAATCCGGCCCGAAGGATCGGTCAGGCCGGCGATGCCCAGCGGCGAGCCATTGGGGTTGGCCGGATACTCCTGGGTCACTTCCTTCGTAACCGGATCCACGTACTGCAGGACGACCAGATTCTGTTCCTGCAGCCGGGCGAGGGTCGTCTCGTCGCCTGGCACGAGCTTGCCTTCGCCGTGGCGAACGGGGATGTAGAGGTAATCGAGACCCTTGGTGAACACGCAGGGAGAATCCGGGTTAATCTTGAGCGTCACCCAGCGGTCCTCGTACTTGGCGGAATCATTGTGGCTGAGCGACACCTGACGGGTGAAATACTCCCCGTCCAGGGCGGGCAGGAGCCCCAGCTTGACCAGCAACTGGAACCCGTTGCAGATGCCCAGAATGAGGCCTCCGACGTCGAGGAAGCTTTTCAGCTCCTCCATCAGCGACTTGCCGTTTTTGGTCCGCATGTGCCGCCAGCGCAGGGCCGCGGCCTGGGCCGAGCCCAGATCGTCGCCGTCGAGGAAGCCACCGGGCAGGATCAGAAAATTGTAGTCGGCAAGCGCGATCTTGTCCGCCGTCAGATCGGAAAAATAGGCGATGGTGGTCTGGTCCGAACCAGCCTGATCCGCCGCAAAGGCGCATTCCCGCTCGCAATTCGTCCCGTAGCCGGTGATTACCAATGTCTTGACCTGAGCCATCTGCCCTCCGAAAAAAACGGCCGCAGCCGCGCTGTTTGATTGAATACCCACGCCCATTACAAGCCAAGCAAAACCGGCGCAAGCCCGAAAATAGCCCTTCCCGGCTGTTTGCACTCAGCGTTCTTTCTGCTATGCAGGCACAGGTGTTTGCAGGACACCAGGGCCGCTTGACAAGCCGGAAGTCCGCTGCCAAATGTGCCGTCGGACATAATGGATGTCGAATTTCGGGCTGCCGACAGGTGGCCCATTTGTTTTGTGAACCATGGTGGACCGCGCTTTGCGCAGGCACTGGACGAAGAACATTCAGGGAACGAGGCTTAGATGAACACCAAATTTATTTTTGTGACCGGAGGAGTATTATCCTCTCTCGGGAAGGGGCTGGCCGCCGCATCCATCGCAGCCCTGCTCAAAGCGCGGGGACTTCGTGTCTCCATCCAGAAACTCGACCCGTACATCAACGTTGATCCGGGCACCATGAACCCCTTCCAGCACGGCGAAGTCTACGTCACCGACGACGGCGCCGAGACGGATCTGGATCTGGGCCACTACGAACGCTACCTGGGCACGCACCTGAGCCAGCGCAACAACTACACGTCAGGACGCATCTACAACACCGTCATCACCAAGGAGCGCCGTGGCGACTACCTCGGCGGCACGGTACAGGTCATCCCGCACATCACCGACGAGATCAAATCGTCCATCCTCAGTCTGGCCAGCGATGACCTGGATGTGACCCTGGTCGAGATCGGCGGCACAGTGGGCGACATCGAGGGCCTGCCCTTTCTGGAAGCCATCCGCCAGCTGCGGGCCGACCTGGGCAAAGACAACGTCCTCTATATCCATCTGACACTCGTGCCCTACATCAAGACCGCGGGCGAACTCAAAACCAAGCCCACCCAGCACTCCGTCAAGGAACTGCGCAGCCTTGGCATCCAGCCGGACATCATCCTCTGCCGCGCCGAAGTGGACCTGGGCGAGGACATCAAGCGCAAAATTTCCCTGTTTTGCAACGTGGACCGGGACGCGGTCTTCACCGCCATCGACGTCAACCACATCTACGAACTGCCGCTGACCCTTTACAATGAGGGCGTGGACCAGAAGATCGCCATTCTGCTCCGGCTGGCCGCCAAGAATCCGGACCTGCAGGAATGGAAGGACCTCGTCTACAACCTGCACAATCCCAAAACCCAGGTCAGCATCGCCATCGTCGGCAAATACGTGGACCTGAAGGAAGCGTACAAGAGCCTGCACGAGGCCCTGACCCACGGCGGCGTGGCCAACAGCGCGGCCATTCGTTTTCTGTATGTCAATTCCGAAGAGATCACTCCCGAAAATGTGGCCTCCATGCTGGCTGAAGCCGACGGCATCCTCGTTCCCGGCGGCTTTGGCATCCGCGGCGTTGAAGGCAAGATCGCGGCCATCACCCACGCGCGCGAAAACAAGATCCCGTTTTTCGGCATCTGCCTTGGCATGCAGTGCGCGGTCATCGAATACGCGCGGAACGTCATGGGCCTGACCAAGGCCAACTCCGAGGAATTCGACCTGACCACGCCTGATCCGGTCATCTACCTGATGAAGGAGTGGTTCGACTTCCGCAAGAAATGCGTGCAGCGCCGCGACATGACGAGCGAAAAGGGCGGCACCATGCGCCTTGGGGCCTACCCCTGCGTCATTGAAAAGGACACCCGCGCCTTCGAGGCCTACGGCAAAGTCGAGGTGTCCGAGCGGCACCGTCACCGCTACGAATTCAACAGCTCCTACCAGAGCCGCTTCGAAGAAGCCGGTCTGACCATCAGCGGCCTGTCCCCGGACAAGAGCCTGGTCGAGATCGTGGAGATCAAGGACCACCCGTGGTTCCTGGGCTGCCAGTTCCATCCGGAATTCACGTCCACGCCCATGCGTCCGCATCCGCTGTTTCGCGAATTCATCCGCGCCGCGGTGGCCAACAAGAAACCCGAGTAAACACCCATGATCGATTGCGCCACCCTGGTCTCCGACCGTCCCTTCCTGATTGCGGGTCCCTGCGTGCTGGAAAACCTGGACATGGCCATGGCCGTGGCTCTCGAGCTCAAAGTCATCGCCCAGGACCTTGGCCTGCCGCTCATCTTCAAGAGCTCCTACGACAAGGCCAACCGCACGGCCGGCGAGAGCTTTCGGGGCCCGGGGCTGGACATGGGGCTGGACTGGCTGGCGCAGATCAAGAGCCGCACGGGACTGCCCGTCATCACGGACATCCATGAACCGAGCCAGGCCTCCGTGGTGGCGGAGGTGGCCGACGTGCTCCAGATTCCGGCCTTTCTCTGCCGCCAGACCGACCTCTTGCTGGCCGCCGCCCGCACCGGGCGGACCGTAAACATCAAGAAGGGCCAGTTCATGGCCCCCTGGGACATGCGCGGACCGGTGGACAAGATCCGCTCCGAAGGCTTCGAGCGCATCTGGCTGACCGAGCGCGGGTCCATGTTCGGCTACAACAATCTGGTCGTGGATTTCCGCTCGCTTTTGATCATGAAGGAGCTGGGCTGCCCCGTGATCTTCGACGCCACCCATTCGGTACAGCTGCCCGGCGGCCAGGGCTCATCCTCGGGCGGCCAGCGCGAGTTCGTGCCGGCGCTGGCCCGCGCCGCCGTAGCCTGCGGCTGCCAGGGTCTGTTCATGGAGATCCATCCGGACCCGGACAAGGCGCTGTGCGACGGCCCGAACTCCTGGCCTCTGGCCAAGGCCCGCACCCTGCTCTCAGAGCTCGCGGCCATCTGGAGCATCCCCAATGCATGCTGAAGCGGCGGCCCGTGACGTGCGCCTCATCATCCTGGACGTGGATGGGGTGCTGACCGACGGCGGCCTGTATTACGACGAATCGGGCTGCGTGATGAAACGCTTCAACGTACAGGACGGCCTGGGCATCAAGATGGGTCCGCAGGTTGGCATCGACTTCGCGGTCATCACCGGTCTCGAATCCCCGGCCGTGCGGCGGCGGGTCACGGAGCTGGGCATCACCCACTACTACGCAGGCCACCACCGCAAGGCTCCGGTCTTGCGTGAAATTTCCGAAAAGACCGGCATCCCTTTCGCCCACATGGCCTATGTCGGGGATGACTGGGTCGATGCTGCGCCCATGTCCATGGTCGGACTTCCCATCGCCGTGCCCAACGCGCGACCGGAAATCCTGAAGCTCGCAGCCTGGACCACACGGGCCATGGGCGGCCATGGCGCCGTGCGCGAAGCTCTTGACTTCATTCTGCGTGCCCAGGGCAAGCTCGACGCGCTGTGGCAGGATTGGACAAAAACATGAAGCGGGTCCTCATCGCGCTGGTTTCCCTTGTGGTTCTGGCCGGGGTCGCGCTGCTGGGCAGATACGTGCTCTGGCCCGAACGGCTCGACACAAAGCTGATCCAGAATCTGGATGTTGATTTGAGCCTCAAGGGCGTGAACTTAAGCCAGGGCCGGGACGGCAAGAAATTGTGGAACCTGCAGGCCGCAGGGGCAGTCTACGCCGAAAGTGGTGACGAACTCACCTTGGCCGATCCGGTCATCACCTACTGGGGCGAAGACGGCGGCGAAGTAATCGAGGCCATGGCCCCCAGAGGCCAGGTCTGGCAAAAAGAGGACCGGGCCAGGATGTGGGACGGAGTCAACGCCACCCACGGCCAGTATCGCATGCGCGCTCAAACCCTTGACTACACGGGTCGGGAGCGCATTCTTGTTTTGAACGGAACGGTCGATCTTGCAGGGGATACCATGCAGGGACGAGCCGATAGCGTGACGTATTTTCTGGACAGCGGGGACTTTCTGGCCCTAGGCGATGTCCAGGTTATTCTGAACTGACAAGCGGGTATTTATGCGTTCAATCTTATTCTTTCTTCTCCTTGCGCTCGCCCCTTTGGCGTGGGCTGCGGAATCCGTTCCGGTCAAGATCACGTCCAACTCCATGCAATACACCCAAATAGGTGATCAAGTTGTCTTTTCCGGGGCTGTGCATGTCATCCGTCAGGAAATCGAATTGTGGTCCGACACGCTGACCGTACTGCTGGAAAAAAAGGAGGGCGCAAAAAACGCCACTCAGAGCGCGGTCGACGCACAGGGTTCCATCAAAAAAATCATCGCCCTGGGCAATGTGCGCATCAAGGCGGACAATGGCAGATCCGGCACCTGCGGCAAGGCCACCTATGACGCTGCCCAGGAAATCTTGACCATGGAAGACAAGCCGGTGCTCATGGAAGGCCAAAACAAGATCCAGGGCGAGGTCATCAAGCTCTACGTCAAGGAAAACCGCAGTGAAGTCATCGGCGGAAAAGGACGGGTTGAAGCCATTTTCAACACCAAGGGCGACACGCCGGGGCTGAAGCAGTGACCACTTTGACCGGCCAGAACCTGGCCAAGCGCTACGGGACCCGCGATGTGGTCCGCGACATCAATCTTGATGTCCGCCAGGGCGAGGTGGTCGGCGTGCTTGGACCCAACGGGGCGGGCAAGACGACCACATTCTACATGCTGGCGGGAATCGTGGTGCCCACCCGGGGGCAGGTTCTCCTGGACAGCGTGGAGATAACCCGCTGGCCATTGCACAAACGCGCCCGGCTGGGCATGAGCTATCTGCCGCAGGAAAGCTCCATCTTTCGCAAACTCACCGTGCGCCAGAACCTGCAACTCATCCTGGAATACTCCGGTTTCTCCAAGGACGAGCAGAAGCGTACGGCGGACAGGCTCCTGAACGAACTGGGCATCACCCGACTCGCGGACCAACTTGCCGCCTACCTGTCCGGAGGTGAGCGCCGCAGGCTGGAGATCGCCCGGGCACTTATACAGAACCCAAAATTCATTCTGCTCGACGAACCCTTTGCCGGCATCGACCCCTTGGCCGTGGACGACATCCAGGTCATCATCCAGGGACTCAAGGCCAAGGGCATCGGCGTGCTCATTTCCGACCACAACGTGCGCGAAACGCTGCGCATCTGCGACCGCGCCTATCTGGTCTATGATGGACAAATCATCCTGAGCGGCAGTCCGGAACAGATTGTCGCCGATCCGGGAGCGCGCAAGGTCTATCTGGGCGAAGGTTTCAGCCTCTAGCCACGGACATGATTTTCCCAAGATTGCCAGTGTCCGGGTTCTGTGGCAGATTCGCTAGTGAGTAATATTGTTTCCTTCAAACGTCTGACACGGTGGAACCGCAAATAAATTATGGGCCTTGAACTCCGACAGAACCTCAAGCTGACGCAGCAGCTGGTCATGACTCCCCAGTTGCAGCAGGCCATCAAACTGCTTCAGCTCTCCAGATTCGAGCTCCTTGAAGCCGTTCAGCAGGAGCTGTTGGAAAATCCCATGCTGGAAGAGGGGACCAAAGAGATCTCCGAAGAGCATGAGATTCAGGCCCCGACCGTGGAACGGCCGGAGGCCGTCTCCTTTGAAGACGCGGAGCTCATGCGCAACGCGGACTGGGAAAACTACCTGGGGGATTTTTCCAGCACGGGCAAGCAGGTGCAGTTCAAGGAGACCGAGGCCCTTGAAGAGATGATGTCCTACGAGGCCAGGCTTTCGGGCAAACCCTCTCTGGACGGCCATCTGCTGTGGCAGCTCTGTCTGTCCAACATCACCGAGGAAGAGGAAATGATCGGCGAGGCCATCATCGGCAACCTGGACTCCCAGGGCTACCTGATGACCAGCGCAGAGGAGATCGCCTCCGAGACGCTCTCCCCCCTGCCTCTGGTCGAAAGCATGCTGCACCGCCTGCAGCGGTTCGATCCTGTCGGCGTGGCGGCCCGGTCGCCCAGGGAGTGCCTGCTGATCCAGCTCGAAATGCTCGGACAGGACGACCCCATCCTGGTCTCCCTGGTGGACGAACATCTCGAAGACATCGAGAAGCGCCGCTACAAGCCGCTCCTGCGCAAGTTCAAGATCCAGATGGAAGACTTGAAGGCCTACCTGGACATCATCCAGTCCCTGGACCCCATGCCCGGAGCGAGCTACGGGAGCGAGAGCACCATTTACGTGAGCCCTGATGTTTTCGTGTACGAATACGAGGGGGATTTCGTCATTGTCATGAATGACGACGGGCTGCCCAAGCTGCAGCTGAGCCCCTACTACATGGACGACATGCATCTGGCGGTCAAAGGCCCGGACCGGGAATACCTGCACGACAAGATGCGCTCGGCCATGTGGCTCATGAAGAGCTTGCACCAAAGGCAAAGAACATTATATAAAGTGGTTGAAAGCATTGTCCGGTTTCAGCGAGGGTTTTTCGAGCACGGAGTGACCAAGCTCAAACCCCTGATCCTGAAAGATGTGGCCGACGACATCGAGATGCACGAATCCACCGTCAGCCGGATCACCACGAGCAAGTACGTGGCCACTCCGCACGGCATAGTGGAACTGAAATTTTTCTTTAATTCCGCGCTGGAAATGGATGACGGCACCCAAGTCGGCTCCGAGTCGGTCAAGGCCATCATCAAGAAAATGGTCAGCGAGGAAGACTCGAAGCACCCGTACAGCGATGAAAAGATCGCGGCGGTGCTGAAGGACAAACTGGATGTGAACATCGCGCGACGGACCGTTGCCAAGTATCGCGCGGTGCTGGGCATAGACTCTTCATCAAAACGCAAACAGGTCTTTTGATATCCCGCTCCCCGACCCGGAAAGACCGGGGCGGACCAGAGCTGACCCTCAACTCTCGAGGAGGCTTCCATGAGGATTACCTTCAACTTCAAAAACTTCGACCCTTCTGATCACCTGCGCAAATACGCCAAGGACCGCTTCGGCAAGCTCGCCAAATTCATGGCCGGCACGCCCGACGCCGAACTGCAGGTCAACCTTGAAGTGGAAAAATTCCGGCACATCGCCGATATCGTGCTGACCGGCAAGAACGTACACATCTCCGCCCGAGAGGACAGCGAAGACATGTACTCCACCGTCGATATGGTCTGGGACAAGCTTGAGGCCCAGATGCGCAAGGTCCGCGACAAGGACAAGAGCCGCCGCCGCGGCGGAAATGACGGAGCAAGCATTGGAGCCGTAAGCTTTGACGAGGAAGCGGGCGGAAAGCGCAAGCCCAATATTCAGAAGACCGACGACTTCTCGCCCAAGCCCATGGTCGTGGAAGAAGCGGCCATGCAGCTTGAAAATTCGGACAATGAGTTTCTGGTATTCCTCAATGCGGAAAACGAACGGGTCAATGTCATTTTTCGCCGCAAAACCGGCGACTTTGGTTTGATCGATCCTGGGGTATAGGGAATGAAGCTTGCCGAATATCTGGACAAGGATCTGATCATCTCCGACCTTTCGGCCAGGACCAAATCGGAGGTCCTGGCCGAACTCGTTTCCCCGCTGTCCGCCAAATTCCCTAACCTCGACCCTGGCCGGGTGGCACAGGTACTCATGGACAGGGAACTGCTCGGGACGACAGGCATCGGGGACGGGATAGCCATACCCCACGGCAAACTGGACAGCATCGACAAGGTCCTGGTCATCGTCGGGCGCAGCCACGATGGCGTGGACTTTGCCAGCCTGGATCACAAGCCGGCCAACATCTTCTTCACAGTGCTGGCCCCGTCAAGCGTGGTCGGCCTGCATTTGAAGCTCCTGGCCACCGTGTCGCGCCTGCTCAAAGATGACACGTTCCGCCAGGCATTCGCCTCTTCCCCGGGCCGCGAAGGCCTGTGGCAACTGCTGCAGACCGTCTAGCCCTGGCACTCCCGGAGAATTCCCATGCAACTGACTGAACAGAAAAACGTGGTCATTGTCTCCGGCATGTCCGGCTCAGGCAAGAGCACGGCTCTCAATGTCTTTGAGGACATGGGCTTTTTTTGCGTGGACGGCCTGCCGGCCCGCATGGCGCCGGCCCTGATCGAGCTTTTTTTCAACTCATCGGCCAAGGACTATCCGGGCCTTGCCATGGGCATGGACCTGCGCCAGCCCGACTTCGCAGGACAATGGCGGGAAGTGCTGAACGACATCGAGACATTGTCCATCCGGCCCACGGTCATCTTTACAGACTCCTCCGACCAGGTGCTGCTGCGCAGGTACGCCACCACCCGTCGGCCCCACCCCCTGGCTTCGGGCAGCCTCGGCCTGGAAGGTGCGCTTGCGCGTGAGCGAGAGATTCTGGAACCGATCCGCACCCAGGCGGACCTGGTCATCGATACGTCCCATTATTCGGTGCACGACCTGCGCAGGGTGATCCAGGAAAAATGGGAATGTCTCTCGAACCGGTCCCACGGCATGCGCGTGCATCTCATCTCTTTTGGCTTCAAATACGGGGCGCCGGCCGAAGCCGATATGGTCCTGGACCTGCGTTTTCTGCCCAACCCCTATTTCGACGAAGCCCTGCGGCCCATGTCCGGCCAGGACGAAGCCATTGCCAGCTATGTGCTGGGGGGGGAGCCAGGGCGGGAATACCTGCGCAGGCTTCTCGATTTTCTTGATTTCACCTTGCCCCTGTATGCGGCGGAAGGCCGCTACCGTCTGACCATGGCCTTTGGCTGCACCGGCGGCAGACACCGTTCCGTGGCCGTGACCGAGGCAGTGCTCGCCCATCTGCTGCAGCAAAACTTCAGCATCTCTATTGAACACCGGCATTTCAGTCTCGGATAACTTTCTGGAGGAATAATGGTTGGAGTGATCGTGGTTACCCATGGCCAGTTTGGCAAATATCTGCTGGAAGCGGCCCAGACCATCTTGGGCCCGCAGGAACAGTGCGCCCATATCGCCGTGGAAGGAGCAGTTGAAATGAGCGCCCTGCTCTCGGACCTGAAGCACACCGTCAAGCAGCTGGAAACAGGCGACGGCGTGATCATTCTGACCGACATGTTCGGCGGCACGCCGTCAAACATCAGCCTGTCCCTGCTTCAACCGGGCAAGGTGGACGTCCTGACCGGAGCGAACCTGCCCATGTTGCTGCGAATTCTGGGCATGCGGGGCCAGGATCTGTCCCAACTGGCCCAAGACGCCAAGAACGCGGCCATCCAGGGCATCGTTGTCGCCGGAGAAGTGCTGTCCCGCAAAATCACCGAGGTTTAGAAGTGCTCTGGTTTCGCATCGACAATCGCCTCGTTCATGGCCAGGTCATCGAGGCCTGGCTGCCGCATATCCACGCCAAGACCCTGCTGGTCGCCGACGACGATTTGGCGGGCGACGAGCTGCGGCAGGAAATAATGAGCCTGGCCGTACCCAGTGGCGTCGCCTTCCTGTGCTGCAGGGTGGTCGAAGCCGTGGCGGTGCTGCGGCGTCTGCACGAGGAAGATGCCACCCAGCATGTCATGATCCTCTTTTCCAATTGCGCGGATGCCAAAACCGCGCACATGTCCGGGTTGCCCTTTGCCCTGGTCAACATTGGAAATCTGCATTACGGACCGGGCAAAGAGCAGGTCTGTGAGCATATCGCCCTCGGTCCCGACGACCGCTCATGCCTCAAATACTTTGCGGACCATGGTGTGGAAATCGACTTTCGCTGCGTGCCTACGGCAATGACCAAGGTAAACCTATGAACCCACCCGTCATCCCCATAACGCCATGGTAAGCTCCTACGAACTCATCCTGATCGCAGGCGGAGGTTTTTTTTTGCCCTCCTCTCCCTGACCAGGGTCGCCCTTGACCTGGGCTTTGTCCACCGCCCTCTCTTTGCGGCGCTGCTCTGGGCCGGACTGACCTTCAAGCTCCAACCGGCCTTGAGCGCCGGAATTTTCTTCGAGCTGCTGTGGCTTGATCTGTTCCCGGCCGGAACCTTCATCCCGCCCCAAGCCTTGTTGTCCCTGACCGTGACCCTGACCGTCCTGGCCTGCCTGCCGGACCCCGACATGCGCACCACCGCGCTCCTGCTGATCGCGACCCTGCCTCTGGCCTACCTCGGAGCCTGGGTGGAACAACGGTACCGCACCCGGCAAAACGTGAGCTACAACAAGCTCATCACCTGGAACCGGCAGGGCGTCACGCATTCCTACACGCCGAACAGGCTCATCATGCAAGCCCTGACAGAAAAGTTCCTCCTCAATTTTTTTCTCTTTGCGCTCTGTGTCCTGCCTTTGCTCGCAGCCCTGCGCCCTCTGCAACCCTGGTTTTCATCCGGGCCGCAGCCTTCGTGGCCCATGCTCTGGATCGTGGCCGGCATCGGGGCGGTCCTTGCCTTGCGACTGCGCAAGGCCTATGCCCTCGCCGGGATCAGTCTGGTGCTTGGCGTACTCGCCACTCTGTGATCTTCAATGTTCTCTCTTGGCAGTCGCGAAATATTGTGATATTTGGCACAAACTTTTTGTTTGCCAATAAACCCTTGTAGGAGGAATACCATGTCCGTTTATGTTTTCGGTCACAAAAATCCTGATTCCGACACCGTTTGCAGCGCCATTGCTCTGGCCGATCTGAAGAGCAAGCTTGGCGTAGCCTGCACCGCAACCGCCCAGGGCGAGCTGGCTCCCGAGACCAAGTTCATCCTGGACAAGTTTGGCGTTGCCGCTCCCGCGGTCAAGACCAGCTTTGCCGGTGAAAAGGTTTTCCTGGTTGACACTTCCGACCTGACTCAGCTGCCCGACGACATCAAGCAGGCTGAAGTTCTGGGCATCGTCGATCACCACAAGCTGGGCGATCTGACCACTTCGAGCCCCCTGGAATGCTGGATCTGGCCCGTTGGCTGCACCGCCACTGTCCTGACCTCCATGTACAAGTTCCACGGCATCGAAATCCCCAAGAACATCGCCGGCATCATGCTGTGCGCCATCCTGAGCGACACCGTCATCTTCAAGTCCCCCACCTGCACCCCGGCCGACAAGGAAGCCGCTGCAGCCCTGGGCAAAGTAGCCGGCATCTCCGACCTGGCCGCCCTGGGCATGGAAATGTTCAAGGTCAAGTCCGCTGTTGAAGGCACCCCGGCCCGCGAGCTGGTTCTGCGCGACTACAAGGATTTCAACATGAACGGCACCAAGGTTGGCATCGGCCAGCTGGAAGTTGTCGACCTGTCCATCCTGGACGCCGTCAAGGGCGACCTGGCTGCCGACATCAAGGCCCTGAAGGCCGAGAATGGCAACCACTCCGTGTTCCTGCTCTTGACCGACATCATGAAGGAAGGCTCCGAAATCCTCATCGCCTCCGACGACGCCTCCGTTGTCGAGAAGGCCTTCGGCGTCAAGCCCGTCGACGGAAAGGCATGGCTGCCCAAGGTCATGTCCCGCAAAAAGGACGTTGTGCCCAAGTTCGAAAAGGCTTTCGCCTAAGCCTTGGCTCTTTGAATGCAAAAAGCCCGTCCAGGTTCGCCTGGGCGGGCTTTTTCGTTGCGGACCTTGTCGCTGATGCGGGATTCACCGCAGGGTGTGGCGGTTGTTCCGGACAGGGGCCGCCGACTGTCTGACTGAGCGTGGCATCGTTTGTTGAATCATCGCCTGCCGCTTGAAGCACCGAGGTATGTTCGACAGGGGCGATGATTCAACTCTACGAGGCCTGCGAAGGAGTTTCGGCGGTCCCTGTCCGGAACAACCGCCACGCCCCGCTCGCGCCCCTCGACAGCCTATTCCTCCGCCAGCTATTGCACTTTCGCGCCGCCCACATCCGCCCGCAGGGCCGCGACCTTGCCGCGCAAATATTCCGCCACCAGCTCGCCCATGTCGTCCGCGCCGGAATGCTTGCGCGCGTATTCCCTCAGATCGTCCTCGGTCTGTTTCTCCATCCGCTCGGATTCCATGAACATGAGAAACACCAGCCCCAAGGCGGCGTTGTTTTCCATTCTGCCGTCACACAGATGCTGCAGTTGTTCGTCCGGCACTGTTTCAAAAAGCCGCTCGGTGAATTCGCCGATCCATTTGGAATACAGGTCAGGCATAAGGTCCGGGATGAGTTCGGCCAAACGCTTGGCCGCGTCCTCCGGGACGTTGGGCATGGTCACCAGAAAATATTCGGCCAGCGCCTCCCGGCGGCGTTCGGCGCTGCCGGAAAATTTATCCAGAATGACAAGAAAGATATGGGCCCGCATCTGGGCCTGCGACAAAGACATGCGTTCTCCTCTCAGGCTGCCCCAAAACGGCGATCTGCTTCGTCACTGCAGAAAATCCAGCCCCTCACCGGTCTCAATACCCTTGCGAGCACACGTACGCTTCTGGTCTGGATTTTCTTTGTTCCTCGCATCTCACCATTTTTGAACAGCCTGGACATTTTGAATTTATCGACAGTCAGCTATATTCCGAAAGGAGCCAGACAGCGGGGGTTTTCCTCCACTGCGGCCATGACGATCCTGGCGCAGGCTTCGGCGTCCGAGGCGGCATGATGGTGGTTCAGGTCAAGGTTCAGGTAGCGGCAGACATCCGGCAACTTTGTGGGACGCAGGCTCCACTGGCTGCGGGCCAGGTCAACGGTACAGACAAAAGGCAGCGTCGGTGCGGGCAGGCCGGCCATTTTGCAACAGGCGCCGAGTACCGAACGGTCGAAGCTGGCGTTGTGCGCGGCCAGAAAATCAACCCCCTCCAGAAACTGGGCGTGCTCGATCCAGAATTCCCGAAAAGGGGGACAGTCCTTGACGTCGGACCAGCGAATACCGTGCACGCCGACGCAAAAAGGGGAAAATTTCGAGCGCGGCGGACGGATGAGACCATAGAGAGTGTCCACGATCTCACCGCCGCGCACCTTGGTCAGACCTACGGCGCAGGCGCTGTCGCGGTAGGAATCCGCAGTCTCGAAATCAATGGCCACATAGGCCTTCGGGTTGCCCATCTCAGCAAATGCGCGGCAGTTGTTCGCCTTCGAGCATGTCCATGAGCCTGGTCCCGCCGAGGGGGGTTTCCAGCACGACCTTGCCCGGATGTTCGCCGCGAACATCGCCGATCTGCACTGCATCCGCGCCAAGCGGGTCTGAGCGCATGATGGCCAGGGCAGCCTCGGCGTGTTCCTGGGGCAGGATGCACAGGAACTTGCCCTCGTTGGCCAGATACAGGGGATCGAGTCCCAAAAAGGAACAGCCGCCGCTGACTTCCGGACGAACCGGGATGAGCGATTCGAAAATCCGGCATTCCACGCCGGACTGTCCCGCAATTTCATTCAAGGTCGTGGCCAGACCGCCCCGCGTGGGGTCGCGCAGCACATGGACGAAAGGGATGGCTTCCAAAAGGCGCACGATGAGATGATTGAGGGAGGCGCAGTCCGAAACCACCGGCGCTTCGAAGGTCAAGCCTTCGCGCTTGGAGAGGATAGCAAGACCGTGGTCGCCCATGTAGCCGCTGACGAGGATCGCATCTCCGGCAGCGGCCCGGTGCCCGCTGGGTGCCTCGTTCACGAATATCTCCCCGATGCCAGTGGTGTTGATGAAGATCTTGTCCACGGTGCCCTTGGGCACGACCTTGGTGTCGCCCGTGACCACCAGCACCCCGGCCTCGCGTGCGGCGCGGCCCATCGACTCCACGATCCGCTCCAGATCGGCCATGGGCAGCCCCTCCTCCAGGATGAACCCGCAGGTCAGGTACTTGGGACGGGCTCCGAGCATGGCCACGTCATTGACCGTGCCGTGCACGGCCAGGGAGCCTATATCGCCGCCGGGGAAAAAAATGGGGTCCACGGTAAAGGTGTCCGTGCTGACGGAAATGGGGCCGGTCACGTTCAGCAAAGCCGCATCGTCCAGGCGATTCAGGATTTCGTTGCCCAAATACTTGAGAAAGAGCTCACCGATGAGCCGGTGCGAAGCCTTGCCGCCACTGCCATAGTCCAGAAGAACTCTTTCCACTCGCTTCCCCCTTGCGTGACACCATTGCAAACTGATCTAAAATGAAAAATCTCGGAGACCGTCGAAAATTGATTCTGGCAAGGCGCGCTTGTGCCCAGCATGGGTAAGCCGTTTTTGGAAGGTGAAGTGTAGCCGACTACATGAACCTTTCAAAATCGGTGAGCAACGCAGTCCAGAATCAATTTTCGGCGGTCTCTCCTAAATTCTGTATTTGAAGTAGGCCGCGCAGGACCCTTCGGTCGAGACCATGCACGGTCCCACCGGTGAGGCGGGAGTGCAGGCCTTGCCGAAAAGCGGACACTTGTCCGGCGACATCTTGCCCTTGAGCACATCGCCGCAGCGGCAGCCCTTGATCTCCGGGACTTCCCGCAGCTGCATGCCGAAGACGCGCATGGCGTCGAAACCGGCGTACTCCTCACGCATGGTCAAGCCGCTGCCGGGGATGAGGCCGATTCCCCTCCACAGGGCGTCGCACGGGGAAAAAACCTCATCCATGATGGACATGGCCTTGGGATTTCCGGCATCAGAAACGACGCGGGTGTAGGCGTTGACGACCTCTATCTTGCTCTCGTTGCGCATGGTCACGAACATGTACAGGGCCTGCAGGATGTCCACGGGCTCGAACCCCGCCACAACGGCAGGCAATCCGTACTTGGAAGCCAGAAAGCGGTAGGGCTCGACGCCGATGATGGCCGAGACGTGTCCGGGCAGGAGGAACGCCTGCACCTTGAGTTCCGGGTCGCCGACCAGGGCGTCCAGGGCCGGCGGAACCAGCTTGTGAAAGCAGAGCACGGAAAAATTGTTAATCCCCTGCTCGCGCGCCACCTTGACCGTCGCGGCAATGGCCGGAGCCGTGGTCTCGAAGCCGACGCCCAGGAACACGACCTTGTCGCCGGGGTTGTCCTGGGCGATCTTCAGTGCGTCAAAGGGGGAGTAGACGACCTTGACGCGGGCTCCTTCGGCCTGGGCGCTTTTCAGGGTCTTCTTTTCGGGACCGGGAACACGCATCAGGTCGCCGAAGGTGGCGATGATGACGTTCTTTCCTGCCAGTTCAAGAAAAGCCGCCACTTCGCTGTCATGGGTCACGCAGACCGGACAGCCGGGGCCGGACAGATGCACGACCTTGTCGGAAAGCAGGGAGCGCACTCCGCTGCGAAAAATTGAAACCGTATGCGTTCCGCACACTTCCATGAACCTGAGTTCCCCGTCCAGTTCGGCATGGATGCGCTCCAGCAGCGTCTTGCACAGCTGGGGATCCTTGAAGTTGTCAAACAAGTTCAATGTTCAGCCCTTCCTCGAAAAGTTTCAGGGTTGCGATGGCTTCTTCCCGGTCCAGGCGGGTCAGGGCGAAGCCGGCATGGACGATGACGTAATCGCCCACTTCCGGAGATTCGGAAATCACATCCAGCCGGATCGTGTGACGCGTCCCGCCAACCTGAACCTCGGCATTTTTTCCCTCGATCTTGAGCACTTCCATCGGAATCGCTAGGCACATGGCGCGTATCTCCCGCTTTGCTTTTTGTCACCGCTGTTGCTAAATCCCTGCCTGTTCCGTGTCAATGAACTCTTCCCGCTCCAGCATGTCCCAAAGGTCAGCACATGTACCACCACGATGTCCCCTTGACTCTCATCTCCACCGAAACGTGGGGCCGCATCCCAACGGATGCCGAATGCCGCGCCTGGTGGGAGACCTATGGCATGCTCGATCACATCAAGGTTCACAGTGAACTGGTGGCTGACGTGGCCACGACCCTGGCCGTGCTGGCGGCGGACCGGGGCCTTGGCAACCCCTGTGGGCTGTCACGCAAGGATTTCATCCAGTCCGTGAGGGCCGCGGGGCTGCTCCACGACCTGGGCAAGACCTACTCCATCACGCACAACGGCAACCACAGCCAGCTCGGCGCGGCCTGGGTCATGGAGCTGATCCGCAACCCCCATATCGCCCAGGGGGTCGTCCACCACGTGTACTGGCCCGGACCGCTGGACCTGGAGAAGCATCTGCTGCCTCTGGCCGTCATCTACGGGGACAAGCGGGTCAAGCACGACGCCATTGTCGGCATGGAGGAACGCTTCGCGGACCTCCTGGACCGCTACGGCCACACGGAGCGCAGCCGGGAATGGATCACGCGGGCCCACAACCAGGGCCGCGAACTCGAACAACTTTTCAGCACCTTCTTGGGAGAAGATATCCATGCATATCCTTTTGATAGCCGGCGGATGGTCCGGTGAACGCGAAGTGTCCTTGAGCGGGGCGCGGCAGATTGAAAAAGGCCTCCTGGCCCTGGGCCACACGGTCACTCACTTCGATCCGGCCAGGGACCTGCGCGATCTCTACGCCAGCGCATCCGGCCAGGACTTCGCCTTCATCAACCTGCACGGCTCCCCTGGCGAGGACGGCCTGATCCAGTGCCTGCTCGAACGCATCGGCATGCCCTACCAGGGCTCGGATTCACGCTCCTCGCTCCTGGCCCTGAACAAGGCCGTCTCCAAGCAGATCTTCGAGGCCGCAGGACTCTCCACGCCGAACTGGGAGTTCGTGCCCGCCTGTCACGTCACCGAGTGGCGACCGCTTCTGCCCTTTCCTCTGGTGATCAAGCCCAACACCGGCGGCTCAAGCCTTGGCGTAGGCATCGTCGCATCCGAAGAGGAGCTTGACGCCTATCTCGGGCAGCCGGAGATAGCAGGGCTGGACCTTTTGGCCGAGGCCCTGATCCGGGGGCAGGAGTTGACCTGCGGAGTGCTTGAGGGCGAGACCCTGCCGCCCATCCTCATACTCCCCAAACACGGCGAATTCTTTGATTACGAGAGCAAGTACGTGGCCGGAGCCACGGAGGAGCTCTGCCCGGCTCCCATCCCGGCGGAACTGACCGCAAAGCTTCAGGCCATGGCCCGCGCGGCCCACGACGCCCTGGGACTCTGCGACTACAGCCGCGCCGACTTCATGGTCGCCGCCGATGGCACGCCGTACATCCTGGAAGTGAACACCCTGCCGGGCATGACCGCCACCAGCCTCCTGCCGCAGGAAGCCTGGAGCGTGGGCCTGTCCTTCGAGCAGCTCCTGGCCCGGCTCATCGAATTGGGGCTGCGCAAAAAGCGATGACGATGCCGAGCCCTCCTGCGACAATCCTGCGCCTGCTCTTTGGCACCCTCTACAGCATGCTGTGGTGCGTGGCGGGGCCGCTGCTCTTTTTCTCGGCCCGGATGCGCCAGGGCTGGAGGCAGCGGCTCGGGATCGACCCGCCCGCCCCCTGCGCGGTCTGGATCCAGGGCGCCTCGGCCGGGGAGTGCGCCCTGGTGGCGAACCTGCTGGAGCACTTGCAGGGCGTCCCCGTCCTGGCCACGACCTGCACCAGCCAGGGGCTCGACGTGCTCGGCAGGACGGGCTCTCCCAACCTGCAGACCCGCATGTTGCCCCTTGATCTGCCCTTTCTCATGGGCCGCATGCTCGACCACGCCCGGCCGCAAGTCGTCGTGCTGCTCGAAACCGAGATCTGGCCGGGCCTGCTCATGGCCTGCGCGGCCAGAAATGTCCCGGTGCTGGTTGTCAATGCGCGCATGACGCCCAAATCCCTGGCCGGATACCTGTTCCTGCGCCCCGTGCTGCGCCACTGCGCCCCGGCCTGCTGCGGGGCCATCGCCCCGGCCGACGCCAGACGCTTTGGGCTGGTCTTCGACCCCGAGAGGGCAACGGTCACCGGCAACATCAAATTCGATCGCGCCATGAACACCCCGTTCCTGGATCGCGCAGACAACACCCTGGCGAAAATCATCCCCCAAAGCAGCCCATTCTTGATCCTCGGCTCCGTACGCGAGCAGGAGGAGCCCGCCGTGCTGGAGCTCATCCGGAAGCTGCAGGCAGGGGAGCCGCGCTGCATCATCGGCCTTTTCCCCAGGCACATGCACCGCATCGGGGCCTGGGAGAGCATGCTCGCCAAGGCCGCCATCCCCTGCGTACGCCGCAGCGTTTTGACCTCCCCGGCCCAGCCCGGAACGGTCGTGCTCTGGGACAAATTCGGGGAACTGGGCCCAGCCTACGCCCTGGCGCAGCGGGCCTTTGTGGGCGGAAGCCTGGTGCGGCTCGGGGGGCAGAATTTTCTGGAACCGCTGGCCCAGGGCGTGCTGCCCTGCGTCGGTCCGCACACGCGCAATTTCGACTGGGTCGGCAAGGAAATATTCGAGGAGCTGGTCTTCCAAAGCGACGACATTTCCGAAATCGCCCGCACCCTGCTCGCCCCGCCCCCTGCGCGTGAAGAGGTGCGCGCGGCGGCCCTGGCTTACGTGCACGCCAGACAGGGCGCCTCGGCCGCCTCGGCCCGGCTCATTCGACCATTTCTACCCCGGAGCACCCATGACTGAGGTCATCGCCATCATTCCCGCCAGATACGAGAGCTCCCGTTTTCCGGGCAAGCCCCTGGCCCTCATCCACGGCAAGCCCATGTTCTGGCATGTCATGCACCGCGCGAGCCTGTGCCCGCTGGTACGAACCGTGGCCCTGGCCACGGACGACGAGCGCATCCTGCAGGCGGCGAAAGACCTGGGGATGACCGCGCTCATGACCAGCCCGCAGCACGCCAGCGGCACGGACCGCGTGCTTGAGGCCGCGCGCCTGCTCGGCGCGGGCCCGGACAGCGTGATCGTCAATGTCCAGGGCGACGAACCGGCCCTGAACCCCGAGATGCTGACCGAGCTGATCCGCCCCTTTGACGACCCGTCCGTTCAGGTCACCACCTTAGGGCATGCGATCACGGCTCAGGAGGCCCAGTCGGCGGACCGGGTCAAGATAGTGCGCGCGCTTGATGGCCGGGCGCTTTATTTTTCGCGCGCCCCGGTTCCATTCGGACGCGACAACACCCCGGAATTTTTGGGACATATCGGGCTCTACGGACTGCGCATGCGCATCCTTGAAAAATTCAGCGCTTTGGGCGAGAGTCCCCTTGAGCGGCTGGAGAAACTGGAGCAACTGAGGCTCCTTGAAGCCGGCATCCCCATCCATGTGGCCCTCACGCGGCACAAAAGCCACGGCGTGGACCGCCCCGAAGACCTGCAACGCGTCAGCATACTCATGCGAGGAGAACATCATATATGAAAGCTATTCTGGCCCTTGAGGACGGGACCTGGTTCGCAGGCCGGTCCTTCACCGGCCCCGGCGAAGCCGGAGGCGAAGTCATCTTCAACACCGGCATGTCCGGATACCAGGAAATCCTGACCGATCCATCCTATTACGGCCAAATGGTCTGCATGACCTACCCCCTCATCGGCAACTACGGCGTGAACCTTGAGGATGTGGAATCCTCGCGCATTCACTGCCCGGCCATGATCGTCAAGGAGTGCTGCAAGAAGCCCTCGAACTGGCGCGCCACGGAAAGCCTGCCGGATTACCTCGTGCGCCATGGCGTCATGGGCCTCGAAGGGATCGACACCCGCGCCCTGACCCGCCATCTGCGCATCCACGGAGCCATGCGCGGGATCATCTCCACGGCCGACCTGACACCCGAAGAACTGGTGGCCAAAGCGGCGGCCCTGCCCTCCATGGAAGGCGCCAACCTGGTCGATTTCGTGGCCCCCAAAGAGCCCTATTACTGGTCGGGCACGGAACAGATCCCGGCGAAGATGGACGGCGACCTGCCCCTGTGGCCCGAGAACTCCGAAGGCAGCCTGCGCGTGGTCGTGTACGACTACGGCATCAAATGGAACATCCTGCGCCTGCTGGCCGCGGAGAATCTGACCATCCTGGCCGTGCCGCCGCTCTTCCCGGTCGAGCTTGTCAAAAAACTGGCTCCGAGCGGCATCTTCCTGTCCAACGGCCCGGGCGACCCGGCCACGCTGACGATAGCCATCGGCATCATCAAAGAGCTGTGCGACCTCTATCCCGTGGGCGGCATCTGCCTCGGCCACCAGCTCCTCGGCATCGCCCTGGGCGGAAACAGCTTCAAGCTCAAATTCGGCCATCACGGCATCAACCACCCCGTGCGTGACGATATTACTCGAAAGATCGAAATTTCTTCACAAAACCACGGTTTTTGCGTAGACATCTCCAACTTGGACTTTCTGGAGCAGACCCACCTCAATCTGAACGATCAGACGCTGGAGGGTTTCAGGCACCGGACCAAGCCCATCTTCAGCGTGCAGCATCACCCCGAAGCTGGTCCCGGCCCCCATGACAGCCAGTACTTCTTCGGACGATTCCGGCGCATGCTCGAAACCGGCCAGGTCCAATAACCGCCAACCTACTCACCACGCGTAAGGAGCACCCATGTCGGCAGAGATTCTCAAGGCCAAGAAACAGCTCGGAGAAGTCAGCATGCTGCTCAAACAGGGGAAGCTCCTTGCCGCCGTGGCCAATCTGCATGAGGCCCTGGGATTTGTCCTCAAGGCCCAGCTCATGAAACATGAGATGCAGTCCTTCACCGAGTCCCTGGACAAGGCGGCCTACCACCTGGCCAATGACCGGGAACTGAAGAAACTCTATCCCTTGCAGATCAGCTACAAGCCCGGCGAAGAGCGGGAATATCTTGCCAGCCTCTATTCACTGCTGGCTTTCCTGCAGGAAAATCTTGCCGACGAGGCCAACGTGCATCTGGCCGCTCTGGCCGAATACCGGCGCAAGCAGCTGGAGTTGGCCAAAAAACTGCTGCAAGGCGACGAAACCGCCAAGGCCCAGCAGGTCTGCGAGCGCCTCATCGATGCGGCCAAAACCGACACGGATCTCAAGGTCACCGTGGCGGACATGTTCCTGGAGTTCGGCAAATATGAAGAGGCGCTGGAGTACCTGAAGGCCGCATACGCCGACGACCCGGACTCGGCCCACATCTTCAACAAGCTGGGCATGGTCCTGCGCAAGTCCGGCCGTCTTGAGGAAGCCGAAAAGTTCTACATCCAGGCGCTCGAACGACAGGCCCATGACGAGGTCATCTACTTCAACCTGGGCCGGGTCTATCTGGACATGAAACGCTGGAAAAACGCCATCTCCGCCGCCGACCGCGCCCTGGCCGTCAACGCCGACTTTGCCGAAGCCAAAAAGATGAAGATGTTCGCGACCAAGCAGATGGGGGGATGAGGGGCGGATTCACGTCTCTCTCACAGCCATGCTTACCGAACGGCAATACAACCAGCTCATAACCCCACGCGAATACCTGTGGTGGGATGTCGCGGACAAACGCCAGTTGTCGCTTGAAAGCGTGGTTGAGGGCATCCTGACCAAAGGCGATCTTGATGACGTCAAAAATCTGCTTGCCGAGATTGGTATCCCAGAGGTGCGCAGAATCTTTGAAAAACAAATCAGACAAGAACGATGCAATTACCGCCCGCCGACCATCAATTACTTTTCTCTCTATTTTGCCCATCATGCATGAAGAGATTCTCAGCGCAGCCCAATTGACCCTGGCCGAGACGATCCTTCCCGATTTCCCGAAATTCTACCTTTGCGGCGGAACCGCCCTGGCTCTGCAGATCGGACATCGAAAATCCATCGATTTCGACTTGGCCATGCCCGAAGAAATCCGGACGGAATCAATCCTTCGTTCTCTCCAAACCAAAGGCCACTTCCCGGAGCATACGCTGACCTCCACAGGCGATGAACTCACCATCATCGTCCAAGGTGTCAAATTGACCTTCTTCTCCTTTCCTTTCCCTATCCGCCCCAACGTGTCATGGGCGCGCGCAGGAATCCGGCTCCCGGAAATACCGGTCATCGGGTCCATGAAAGCCTATGCGCTGGGCAGAAGAAGCAAGTGGAAGGATTACGTGGACCTCTATTTCATGCTCCGTGACCACGTCACCCTACCGGAACTCATCCACCGCACCAAGACGCTTTTCCGAGGTGCCTTCAACGCCAAGCTTTTCCTGGAGCAGCTCTGCTACTTCGACGATGTGGACATGACTGAACGGGTTGATTTCACAGGTAATGCTGTCTCGGATGAAACCATCAAGGAATGTCTGACCCTAAAGGCCATGTCCGTATAAAGACTTATTTCCAAAACAGGCGCACCTTTAAGCGGCCGCCCTGGATACGATCAACCGACCCTTGGCACGCCAAGTGCTAATCAGTGTCAGACAGCTTCAGGCTGAAAATAATTTGACACCTCTTGCCAGGATGGCGGGAAACACATGCACTTACGAAAACGAGTCCTTGTCACCGGCGGATCCGGTTTTCTGGGATCACATCTCTGTGAACGTCTGCTGGATGAGGACTGCGAAGTCATCTGCGTGGACAATTTCTTCACCAGCTCTCGCCAGAACATCGAGCATCTGCTCCCGAACCCGCGCTTCGAGCTCATTCGCCATGACGTCACCTTCCCGCTCTATCTGGAAGTGGACGAGATCTACAACCTGGCCTGCCCGGCCTCGCCTATCCACTACCAGCACGACCCGGTACAGACCATCAAGACCTGCGTGCACGGGGCCATCAACATGTTGGGCCTGGCGAAAAGGCTGCGTATCCCGATCTTCCAGGCCTCGACCTCCGAAGTCTACGGCGACCCGGACATACACCCGCAGCCTGAATCCTACTGGGGCAACGTCAACCCCATCGGCTACCGCTCCTGCTACGACGAAGGCAAACGCTGCGCGGAATCCCTCTTCTTCGCCTACCACCGCCAGCACGGACTCCCCATCAAGGTCGGCCGATTGTTCAACACTTATGGACCGCGAATGCATCCGAATGATGGAAGGGTTGTTTCAAATTTCATCATGCAGGCCCTGCAAGGCAAGCCCATCACCATCTATGGGGATGGATCGCAGACACGTTCATTCTGCTATGTGGACGATCTGGTGGAACTGATGCTGCGGTTCATGCGGAATGATCATGAGTTTTGCGGGCCGCTGAATATGGGGAATCCTGGGGAGATCACGATTCTGGAGCTGGCAAAGCAACTTATCGAAATGACGGGAAGTTCATCACCAATATCCCTTGAGCCTTTGCCCACGGACGACCCGAAGCAAAGAAAGCCCGATATTACGTTGGCTAAAGAACGTTATGGATGGGAGCCGCAGGTACATTTATGGGAAGGATTAGCCAAAACAGTTGCGTATTTTGAGAAGCTGATTGGGCCTGGATAAGCAATTTCATAGAGAGCTATAAGAGCAATGTTTGGGTCGCGGTCACTAACGGCAAACTCATTCCACCTATCTGTAGTTAAAAAGGGCAAAACATGAAAAGCACCGAACCGCTCGTGTCTATAGTAATTCCATGCTATAACGCAGAAAAAACAATTTTAAGAACATTAATTTCTGTATTCAAATCATATTATGAAAATATAGAAATTATTGCGATAAATGACGGCAGCACAGACTCAACATTAAGCATTTTAAATTCCTTAAAGTCTCATGACCCCAGGCTACATATAATAAATCAAAAAAATTGCGGCGTATCAGCTGCGAGAAATGTCGGTGTAAATTATTCAAAATCAGAATTTATTGCATTTTTAGATTCTGATGATATATTTCTGCAAGATTGCATAACAGTAAGAATGCAAATATTTGAGAAAGAAAACTCAAAAAATCTACTTGGAGTATTTTGCCCCGCTTTATTAATTGATGAAAACCTGAGAGTTATATATGATGCTCCATTATTTGACCATAAAACTTCTTTTAACAGGGTTTATTTTTCAACAACATCATCATGTGTATTTAATCCGAGTTGCGTAATAGTTAAAAAAAGCGAATTTCTCAAAGCTGGTGGCTTTGATCCCGATCTCAGCTCTGGAGAAGACTACCACCTCTGGCATAAGATGATGCGGTCAGGTGGCTATTTCAGAAAAACTAATAGTTGCTTTATTGGATGGGTACAACATCCGAATAGCGCCACAAGCGAAAACATGCATAAACATTATATTCAATGCAAAAAGGTAATCAATAAAATTTTTAGCAATGAAACATTAGATAATAAACTCAATTTGTGTGAAAATTTTACATACAAAGAAAGTTTTAGTAAATATATACACCTAGAAACAATCAGCAATCGTGCGCTCTCGAGTGCTTTAATTGCTGTAATTCAAGAAAATATTGAAATTGCATTAATAATATCTGCCGATATTCACAAAAGTTTTTTCGATAAAGTTACATTTAATGATATTATGCATACAATAAAGTTCAATGCTATTAAAATCAAAAGAATATCTGAAATAGACTGGCACATTAAAGGTTGGCATCAAATAAAACCAAACATTATCACATATTTTAAAAACCTTAAAAAACTCCCTTGCACCAAAAATAGTGACAAAATTGATTTAATATTAAAAGAATTCAGGGAATATGACGAATCCCTATCTCAATTCGTACCAGAAAATAAAGAAATAATTAAATTTGAGAATATGAAACTTCGAGAATGCATCGAACTATTTTCAGTCGACCTGCTCAAAGTGCATAAAAAAATTATGTTGTACATAATAAACAAATGCAAAAAACATAATACTACTCTAGGATGGCACTACCTTCTAGATCTCGTATGGGTAATTAATAACATAAAACATATACCAGAAGGAAGCACCATACTTGATGCCGGAGCAGGAAATGGAATATTACAGTTTATACTTTCTGACATGGGATACAAGGTAATATCTGTAGATTTTTCTGACAGAACGGTACCAGATACGTATAAAACAGATTATAATATAATGAAAATAGATTCTGGAAAATCTTATGAAAACGAATATATAAAATATTTACATAATGAGTACAAAACAGCAAATCCCGATAATAATAAATTAAATTATAATACTAAAATTAGCAGTCTAATCAAAACGACCAATAACACGACAATAATCTACTACAAATCAGACATAAGCACATTAGAATTGATTGAAAGCTTTTCAGTAGATTGCGTAGTTTCTATTTCAGCAATAGAACACAATAATATTGAGCACATATCAAACTGCATGAAAGAATTAAAAAGAGTTCTAAAAATAGGAAGCCCCATGTTCATAACAACAAGCGCAACCGACTCAAACACATGGTTTCATGAACAGTCAAAAGGGTGGTGTTTCTCTGAAAAATCTTTGAAATTATTCCTTGGGATTAATCCTGAAACATCAAATTTTCATAATTATAAAATTCTGATGGACGAACTCTGCAAATGCACATTCCTCAAAGAACAACTTGCCCCACATTATTTCAAATCGGGAAACAACGGCATGCCTTGGGGCAAATGGGAACCGAAGTATATGCCGGTAGGCATAACTCTCATTAACTCTGATAATCAAGATTCAAAAAAATTTGCTCATACAGTATCAAATAATAAAGAAAGAAACACACCAAAAACACCTCAAGTTGACAAAAAATTTAGTTTTTTCATAGACACAACAGATGGTTGCAACTTACGCTGCTCATTTTGCACAAGAGACAATAAAAAAATAACAATTATGAACACAAGTAATTTTAACAATATACTTGGAAAAATTAAAACTCATATAAAAAAATTACAGATAAGTTGCGCATGGGAATATTCGATTGCAGATAATGCTTCAGAAATAGTTGGAGCTATCAGTGAATACAATATATCAGATACCACAATTTATACTAACGGACAGATATTACCGGATAAACTCATAAACAGCATTATCAAATCAAAAATTAATAATATTGTTTTTAGCATTGGAGAGTCGGAAAAAGAAACTTATGAAAAATTAAGAAAAGGGGCAAACTATGAAAAATTACTGTACAATATAGGAAAGTTGAATTCGGAAAAGAAAAAAATGGGGTCATCTCTCCCAAAAATTTGTTCTAACCTTACAATTTTAAACTCAAACATTCAGCAACTTCCAGAATTTGTGCACATAGCCCACCACTTTGGAATTTCTGAAATCAGAGGCCGCCACCTTATCCTGAATGACGGCCTTGACATGGACCACGAAGTAATCACCGATATAAACAGGGCAAATACTATTCTTAAGAGTGCGCAATTAAAAGCAGAAAAATTAAGAATTACTTTCAACATACCATATTATTCAAACAACTATACAGAAAAAAAATGCAAAGCACCTTGGGAACAATTTTATATTACAAGCAAAGGTGACATCTCAATTTGCCCTCGAATCCATAAATATCATTCTATTGGAAATATTATAAATCAAACATTAGAAGACATACTAAACAGTAAAAAATATTTTGAGATTCAAAATGAAATGACTTGTAAAAAATTCACGAATCCTGTTTGTCCTATATGTATTGAAAATAATGAATCCTCAAAATATATCAATCAAGGGTTCTAACCCCGCACGGAGATACTTATGAGCATCCTGCCAGACTACCAAAAAAAATCTATAGATAAATTCTTATCAATTATCCCAAAGGACAGCACATCAATTTTAGAAATAGGATCCGATCTTAAATTAAACGTAATCCATGATCTTGCTTTAAAATTTAAAGGGAAAATTACTGGCATAAATCCATCTCCAGGCTTTGCCGCATCAAATCCGCAAATAAATGCGTCTAATATTGAAATTTTCGAACTCGATGGCTGTGAACAACCGTTCGAAAACAATTCATTTGATGCAATCATCTCCATCGCAACGCTAGAGCACGTCTTAAACGTACCTAAATTTTTAAACGAATGCGAAAGAGTTCTTAAGCCTAACGGCGTGTTTTATACTAATTTCGGACCAATCTGGTCTAGCTGCATTGGGCACCATGTTTGCGAATTTGCCGGAAGAAAAGAAGCGAGATTTTGGAAACCTGAGCGAAATCCTCTGCCAAATTTTTCTCATTTGATATGGACAGAAGAAGAAATGCGAGATTTTTTACTAGATAGTCCCTATGATGATAGATTAATTGACCCTATAATCGAGTGGGTATACAAATCTCAATCCATCAATCGATTGTTCTTAGAAGACTACAAACATGCTATCAAAAACTGCAACCTGAACGTCGTTGAATTTACAACTGTTCAAAATCAAACGCCAAGTATCGACGTAAAAGAAAAATTACTCGCAATATATGGACCAGAAAGAGAATTTAATTTTTCTTCAATTGAATTCACACTGCAAAAAAATAACGAAACAGTCATTATTGAAAATAATGACTGTTTAAAAAATAATTACTGCACATCTCAAAAAAGCGTTGTCATAAATTTTCATAAAGGCGATCAACACTCTGCCGCTTCACTTCTAGACCTGCTTATGTCAATAGACGAGGGCTGCGATTGTACTTACTACTTACAATATGGTGATTTAATAGATTCACTCGAAATTCAAGACACAATTGGCTCTTTTACGAAGAGAAAAAAGGCTTTTTTAAATCATGAACTTCCTAAAATTAACATCCCAGAGCAATTTTATGAAAACGACATAAATCAATTGCATTATGAAGGCAACCATAGCATCAGAACGCCTCAACAGAAGATTGCAATCTTCCAATGGAATCTTTGCGTATATAAATATATAAATATACTAGATTCATTCTTAATGCTTGAACCTGACTGTGTTGTATTAAAAAACAACTGGCTCTCTGATATTTACAAAGCATTTGAGGAGACTAAACTCCCAATCTTTGGGCATCTTAAAACAGGACTAATCGCAAACACCAAAGTCCCAACTCATTGGGCAGGATGTTCTGTATATAATTGCACTATACTAAGACAATTACCAATACATCAATATTTTTCTGAAAGATACGACAATCCTTGGTGGCCATTTCGCAATATTCCTGGAACCACTCTTGCGAACAATGCTTTTTACGGGCCAGCGTTCAGTTGCTACGACGTTTCATTTGATTATTTCTTATTCGCTCTTTATTGGAAACATCATAGCAAAATAAATATTCCATTTGAATGGCCGTTAAATACACTTACAAGCAGAGAAGACTTAATTTATTGCGATTTCCAATCCAAACTTACAATAGACGATGTAATAAACAAATTTTACGAAAAAATTCCTTTAATTCATGGAATTAAAAACGACACAATTCGTAAAAAAATTACTACTATGTTTATCGAAGATAAAACTCTTAATAATTGTAAAAAACAAATTAAATCATTTTATAACAAACATAAAAATGAGCGTTGCGTAATCATTGGCAATGGACCAAGTTTAAACAAGATGGATTTATCATTTCTTGAAAACGAAATTACATTTGGTCTAAATCGAATTTACTTGCTATTCAATAAATGGAAATTTAGACCAACATATTATGCATCCGTTAATCCGCTTGTTCTTGAACAAAGTGCTAACGAAATTTTAAAGATAAACGCACCTAAATTTGTAAGTCATAAAGGGGTCCCATTCTTTCAAAATCCTCCAAAAGACTTAATGTTTATAAAAAGCCTTTCACAATGGATCTTTTCTACAGACCCATGCCATGGACTTTGCGAAGGTTGGACCGTGACATATTTCGCAATGCAGCTCGCTTATTATATGGGATTTCGTGAAGTCATCTTAATCGGAGTAGACCATCATTTTACCACTCAAGGGTCTCCTAATCTTGAAGTCACATCCACTGGGCCAGACCCAAACCATTTCTCTGCAGACTACTTTGGAAAAGGCACGCGGTGGCATCTACCAGATCTTGAACGTTCGGAAAAATCATATATTCTTGCAAAAAAAGCATTTGAAACTGAGAATAGGCGCATTTTAGATGCAACAGTAGACGGGAAACTGAATATTTTTCCGAAAGTTGACTATAAAAAGTATTTTTATACAAAAAATCAATCAAATCACACACTGTTACACAATGATTTGACTCGCCCTATACTGGAAGACACTTCTTCGCTCCTTAACGATGCTGAAAATTTTATTCAACATGGAAACTTAATTGAGGGAATAAGAATTTTAAAAACAATTCTCATCCGTGACGAATTCAATATTGATGCGTTAAATGATATGGCTTTCGCATTTTACATGGATAAAAATTATCTAACAGCACTTGAATATATAAAAAGAGCTGAACATATCAACAAAAACGACAATAATACTATACATAACAAACGAGAAATTCTTAAGGCTCTTAGCCTTCATAAATAGTTTATTAGGTTTTCGACGTTTATTGTGGACTTCATGAAGCTACCAAGATCTGGACGACTACGAATACTCATTTATGAAATTATTCTTACCAAAAAAATATTAATAATTTCATAAAAATTAAATTCAATTTTTAAGGATATTTTTACGATTTTTTTATGAATTCACGCATACATATTGAACTTTTGGGACAATCCGGTTGCCGATTGATGTTTCCTGAAATCACTATTTACATTGATCCATATCTATCCGACTCAGTGCAAGAACTCATCGACTCAAAGATGAAACGTCAAATTCCCATACCTTTCAGTCCGCTAAGTGTGACTGATGCAAACTGGGTAATCATCACCCACGACCACCTTGACCATTGCGACCCACATACGCTCCCACAAATCGCCAATGCTTCTCCTCAAGCACGCTTTTTAGCGCCAGCACCAGTTATTTTCCAACTCATTAATTTAGGGATCGATCATAATCGTATAACCTTGGCCCAAGAGGATTGGTTTGACCTTGGCTCCAACCTTAAAGTCCGAACCATCCCCGCAGCGCATCCGAACATTGTACGCGACACAAACAACAACCTTCTGTGCGTGGGATACCTCTTTGCATATAACGAACAATATATTTATTTTGCAGGCGATACAACAGCACATCAAGGCATAATTGACATATTGAAATTGCATGAACCCATTCATACAGCATTTCTCCCAGTAAACGAGCACAATTTTTTTCGGCAAAGAAATGGGATTACTGGCAACATGTCTCCACGCGAGGCACTTCTTTTCGCGCAAGAAATACACGCACAAAACGTTGTCCCTATTCATTGGGATATGTTTGCGGAAAATGCAGTTGATCCTTCTGAAGTATATTCAGCATATCATCAAATCAAACCTAATTATAGACTTTTAATCAGTCCAAAATTAATAAATTTATGTAAAACGAATGCAAGCATTATCATTCGTACTCTAAACGAATCTACATATCTTGACAAACTACTCAACTCAATAAATCAACAAGAAACTCAGTGGATCGTTCCTGAAGTTATTCTTGTTGATTCTGGGTCGACTGATGACACGATTATGATAGCACAACGCCACGGGTGTCGTATTTTAAAAATTGATCGATCAGAATTCTCATTTGGACGATCATTAAACAGGGGTTGCGAAACTGCTATTGGTGAAATTTTAATTTTTATCAGTGGCCACTGCATACCATCTAACACTACATGGCTCGAAAGTATTTGCAAACCCATCATGGAAGGGACTGCGGAGTATTCTTACGGAGGTCAACTTGGCGGAGAAAATAGCCGGTTTAGCGAAACTCGCATTTTTTTAAAATATTTCCCCTCCAAGCCTCATATCTCATCGAGTAATATATATTGCAATAATGCAAATGCGGCTATCTCACGCGAAGCATGGATAAAATTTAAATTCGACGAGGAATTGACGGGGCTTGAAGATATGGATCTTGCCCAACGACTTGCAAAAAATGGAAGCAAAATTGCTTACACACCAGATGCATCTGTAATTCATCATCACAATGAATCTTGGATTCATGTACAACGCAGATTTGAACGTGAAGCAATTGCATTACAAAGAATAATGCCACAAGTGCATGTTAGCATAATTGATATGTTTCGATATTTTCTCACCAGCGTATTTAAAGATTGGCATAGCGCTCAAAAACAAAAAAAGTTATTAATTAATTTTTTAGAAATTGTTTACTATCGCTGGAATCAATACACGGGAACATACAAAGGAAATAAAGAGATACGTAAACTTTCTCATACTGAAAAAGAAAAATACTTTTATCCCCAATAAGGACACGTTATTCTATGAATAAAAAAAATATTGTTGCGTTACTACCCATGAAAGCTAATAGCCACCGAGTAAAAGGAAAAAACTTTAAAGAGTTTTGCGGAAAGCCACTTTTTCATTGGATTCTAGATACGCTGTTAAAAATTACCGAAATTGATCAAATTATCATCAACACCGACGCTCGCCATATTTTAGCGACAAATGGGCTGGTCAATTCAGACCGCATAATGATCAGAGATCGAAAGCCAGAAATTTGCGGAGATCTTGTTTCCATGAACTTAATCTTAGCTGACGATATTGCCCACGTTGCAGCAGATGTATATCTTATGACTCACACGACTAATCCATTTTTACAAATCGACACTATACGCACGGCTCTTTTCACTTTTCAAAATGCTTACAAAGACAATATAGCTGATTCTTTGTTCACGGTGAACAAGGTTCAAACACGTTTTTACCGCAAAGACTGCACGCCTGTGAATCACGACCCTAATAATCTTGTCCGCACCCAAGATTTGGAACCATGGTTTGAAGAAAATTCAAATTTATATATTTTCACATCGGATAGCTTTGCAAAAACTAGTGCCCGCATTGGCGAAAAACCCATGATGTTTGAAAGCCCAGAATTTGAATCAGTCGACATTGATAGTCCATCAGATTGGAATTTTGCCGAAGTTACTGCTCAATATTTAAAAAATAATAGGAATTTACAATGAAAATTCTTGTGACATGCCCACCAATGCTAGGCATGATTAGTGAATTTTATCCTATTTTCAAAAAATATGGAATAGAAATCACTACGCCTCATGTCGTACAAACACTATCAGTCGAAACACTTAAAACCCTCGTTCCCGATCATGATGGATGGATCATCGGCGATGATCCGGCAACTCGTGAAGTTTTCGCCGCAGGGAAAGCCGGAAAACTCAAAGCTGCAGTTAAGTGGGGCATCGGAGTAGACAATGTGGATTTTGAGGCATGTAATGACTTGGATATTCCCATCACGAACATCCCAAATATGTTTGGCAATGAAGTGGCGGATATTGCGGTAGGATATGTTGTTGCTATTGCACGAGACACTTTTAGTATTGACCGTGGAGTGCGTTCAGGCCAGTGGCCCAAACCTCGTGGCATTTCCCTAGCAGGAAAGACCGCAGCAATAATCGGATTTGGCGATATCGGGAAAAACACCGCTAGAAGATTGCTGTCTGCTGACATGAAAATAATCGCTTATGACCCGAAAGCTGAAACACCGACAAGCTTGCTTGCAGTTGAACGTGCAAACTGGCCAGAGCGACTTAATGAAGCTGACTTTCTCATATTTACCTGCTCCCTTACGGAAAGCAGCCACGGCATGCTTAACGCCGACACCCTTGCACTGGCCAAGAATGGTGTACGAGTAGTGAACGTCGGTCGTGGGCCAGTTATTGACGAGAAAGCGCTCGAATTGAGCTTAAAAAATGGCAAAGTCTATGCAGCTGCTCTTGATGTATTCGAAGAAGAACCTCTCTCTATGCACTCTTACTTACGATCCCATCCCCAATGCGTTTTTGGTTCACACAATGCTTCAAACACTTCAGATGCAGTAATCAGGACAAGCAAAATAGCAATTGAAACTTTAGTAAATTTCTTGAGCATATGAATACATATGAAAAGGCTGTTATCATCACTGGCGCAGCAGGAGGGATAGGGCAAGCCTTAGTCACAGAATTTTCTGCTGCAGGATATTATGTTATTGGAATTGTGCACAAAGCAGCACCATTACCCACTTTTGGAGTTCAATACGTAACGTGTGACCTAGAATTAACTGTTCAGAACAACGTATACGCGTCTAAAATATTTGATCAAGTACGGTCTCACATATCTAAATTATACCTTAAGGCACTAATCAACAATGCTGCCGTTCAGATTCTTGGAGAAGTCAAAAATTTAACAAAAAAGGACTGGAAAAGAACACTAGACGTAAATCTACTGGCTCCGTTTTTTTGGACCCAAGCATTTTTACCTGAATTGGAATCCGCTCAAGGTTGCGTGCTAAATATGAGTAGCATTCATGCTCGATTAACAAAACACAGCTTTTGCGCCTATGCAACCAGCAAGGCGGCATTAAGCGGAATGACGCGTGCACTTGCGGTGGATCTGCGTGGCAGAGTTCGTGTTAACGCCATCGAACCAGCAGCAATTGATACTGACATGCTTCGCGCTGGATTCGAAGACAACCCTAACGGCTTGCAGCAACTTGCTGCATATCATCCCAGTGGCGCACTTGGAAATCCCCACGACCTAGCAAACTTTGCGCGGAGCGTAGTGGAGTTGAACGGCGGCTTTTTGAACGGAGCTGTTTTGGGATTTGATGGCGGAATCTCTGGATGTTTAAGCGACCCTGACACAATCAAAACATACTAACTCTAAAAAAACACATGTATCGAGTACCAGCAAAGAGCATAAAAATTAAATGCAATTCTATCTATAGATTAACAATTAACGTTTATAACTCAAAATTAATTACGCTATAAAATGAAAACATTTTTAAAATATAAAGTTACAGCGATTGTATCTACATTCAATTCGAGCATATTCATAGAAGGATGCCTTCAAGATTTAATCGCACAAACAGTTTACAAAAACAATGCTCTTGAAATTATAGTAATCGATAGCGCATCAGAACAAAATGAAAGAGAAATCATAAATAGATACATACTTAAATACAAAAATATTCGATACATAAGGACAGAAAATAGAGAAAGCTTATATTTAGCATGGAACAGAGCCATATCTATTGCACAAGGCCAGTACATTACAAACGCCAACACTGACGACAGGCACAGATTTGATTCATTTGAAATTCTATCCGACTGTCTCGACAAAACACCACAAGCAGAAATTGCATATGCTGATTGTTATGTAAGCAATATCAAGAATGAAACGTTTGAACAAAATAAAAAAGACATAACTTACATATATCCTGATTTTTTCCCCCCATCAGCGATGCTACATTATCAACTTGGGCCTCAATCAATGTGGAGAAAATCATTACATGACCGAATAGGATACTTCAATACTGACTACAAAGCTGCTGGAGACTGGGATTTTAACCTGCGAGTTGCGATGAGATATCACGCAATTCATATTCCTGATTTTTTGGGTGTTTTTCATAAATCTCCGGATTCTATCACGCGAAGAGACGATTCTATGCGTCGAGAAAACCAGAATATAAAAAAAATATGGAGACAAAGTCAGATAATAGAACAATTATATTTACAAGCAGGCTTCGTTGCAACAACTCCTAGAGAAAAGTCCCAAATATGGATTGATATGGGATTACGAGCTCTTGAGTTTTATCCTCCTTGGGCATCTGGAAATCCGGATCGTGATACAGTATTTGCTCAATCTTGTTTTGAAAAGGCAATGGATTACGACTCAAGTTGGGCAACTCCCATTAACAACCTTTCAATTCTCATAGCTTTACAGCAAGACGCAGAACGAGCTGTAAAAATACTTAGTACTTCAAATAAAAAATTTTCCAATCCCATTATTTATAAAAACATGAAACTACTGAGCAACAATACTGATATTAATTCTATTTTTTTCAAGCTACAGTTCTTACCTTCTGAACTTAACTTTCCTACACAAAAAAAATTATCAAATTTAAAATTTAATCAAAATAAAAATTTATATGCGAAATCAAAAATAAAAATTCTTTTCATTTGCCATGATTTTCCACCACATAGAATCGCAGGCGCACAAATATACATAAAAAATCTCGCTAAAGCTCTTAGTAATACAAAATTAGTTGATGTAGATATTATTCATCCCGTCTTCAGAGGCGAATTAAAAGAAAGAGAAATTATTTGTTGCTCGTATGAAAACTTAACGGTTTATAAATACGGAAAAATCCAAACAGGGAATAATTTCTTACAAGTTCGAGACACTAACATCTTTAATGATTTAAAAAAATTCTTGTCTCAAAAATCGTATGATTTAATCCATGTACATACGCTTGCAGAGTTTACAGGCGCGGCTCTTGAGGCGTGTATTGACAGCAAAATCCCTACAATCATGACTGCTCACGACCAATGGCTATTATGTGAACAGTGGTTCATGGTTCCACCAAAAAACCCAATTCACTGTGGGGGGCCAACAACTGCGGAAAAATGCGCAAAGTGTTTTTTGCAAAGCGCAGGGATGACAATACAGGATGTTAACATGGCAACGCTTGTCAAATACGAGGCAGTACGGTTACACTATCTCCGCAAGTTAGCGCATCAACTCAAAGCACTGTACGTTCCAAGCCATTCCCTTGCTCGTGACTTTGCTGATTTTGGAATTCCAGGGGCAGAAGTTATTCCTCTTGGAATTACACCTGCGATTCCTCTACAAAAAATCGCAAACCGTCCTTTCACTATCGGATATTTCGGACATATTCGACCTGCAAAAGGTGTCCATACTCTTGTAAAAGCCTTTGTAAAATATTGCTCATTTAATTCAAAATTGGAACTACATGGCAATTGCAGCGATAACTCTTATCTAAACTTGTTAATTTCCTTGTCCATGAATCATCCTGGCATATCGTTTAGCGGCGAATACGACCAAAAAGACATTTCTAAAATTTATGCCGGTGTAGACTTGATGGTCAATCCATCAATGAACGAAAGTTTTTCAATCACTGTACGAGAATCTTTTCAGCAAAATGTTCCTGTTGTTGCGAGCGATGTTGGCGGAATTCCAGAAGTGGTTTCTCACGGTCGAAATGGTTTTCTTTTTGAACCTGGCAATGTTGATGCACTTGGAAGGATACTAAAAAAACTGTCGAACGAACCAAATACACTAAATTTTCTTAAAAAGAATTTTCCGCACGTTACTTCCATAGATGACAATGCGGCTTCTTATTACAACATTTACAACAAAATTACACGTAGTTAGATTTGATAACACTTTAAAATTGCAAAAAACGCCATATGATTAATGCATTAAATCAAAAAAACCAAATTTCATACACATATAATGAACAACGTATTTTGTTTTACTTTTTTAAAAATGTTCACATTCCAGTACTTATACCAGTTTATAAAAAATTTAAAATAATCTATCCGGAAGCCAATATTGCATTCAGTTCAATGTCACATGCTCCTGAAATTAGGGCCGGACTCACACAACATGAATTAAGCTTTATTAAATCATACGACGAACCCTTGTACCGCGTCCCCCAGGACTTCCACCCCGACCTGACCTTCATCGCCGACTCGGTCTATCCGTGGGTAAAAAACTGCGGCAAGCTTGTGCATGTTGGGCACGGCGTCCTGTCGAAAGGACAGTATTACACCGACACCCCGACAGCTCGGCGTGAAGAACTGGCCGATATGGTTTGCGTGCCAGGCAAGCATCATCAAACGATCATGCGGCGGATCATCTCCAAACCAGTGGTCGCCACCGGCATGCCCAAGCTCGATGAACTCTTTGCAGGCCGTGTAACCCGGGCTTCGGTACTTGAGCAGTATGGCCTCCCCTCCGACTACCATTATGTCCTCTTTGCTCCGACCTTTAACGACGAACTCTCCGCCATTCCCTTTGTGCATGATCGCATCGGCAAGGTCTTGCCCGATGACAAGATACTTCTGATAATCAAACTCCACCCCAGCACCAAGGCCGAATACAAGGACATGTACCGCGCGCTCCCGAACAGGGACAAACGAGTCATCTACGCCGACGAACTGGACATCACCCCGTTCCTGGCCCTGTGCGACGTGATGATCTCGGATGTCTCCTCGGCCTTGATGGAGTTCGCGGCCTTGGACAAACCGGTCATCCTTTTCAACAACCCAAATTGGTCCAGCTATCCGAACTTCAATCCTGCGGACATCGAATTCCAGTGGAGAGACATCGGCATCCAGGTCGCAACTCTTGATGAAATGCGTGTGGCCGTGTCCACCTATCTGCAGAACCCAAGTCTCCATGCGGACAAGCGCAAAAAATACACGGATCTGCTCTTTGCCAACAAACACGACGGCAAGGCAGCTGAGCGGATCGTCAAGCTGGCGCTCTCCCTTTTAAGTGCAGAGAATGATCGCTGATCAATCTCCCGATTACGGGTTCCTTGGGCACCGATATTGCTTCGTCACACCCTGACAGCATTCTTTACCAAGGAGTCCCTAAATGAAAGGAGTCATTCTCGCCGCTGGCGTGGGCAGCAGACTAGGAAGCCCGTTTCCAAAGTGCCTGTCCATGCTCCCCACTGGCGAACGCATTCTCGGCCGGCAGATCCGCATTTTCCGCAAGTTCGGGATCAATGAAATTTTTGTGGTCGTGGGCTTCAAGAAGAACCTGATCATGGAAGAATTTCCGGATGTCTACTTCCGCTACAACCCCATCTATTACATCACCAACACTTCCAAGAGCCTGTGCTGCGCCTTGGAATTCCTTGATGATGATGTCATCTGGTGCAATGGCGACGTGGTCTTTGATGAGGATGTGATCCGCGAAATGGCGAACTTCGACGGCAATGCCGTGGCGGTCGATCGCAAGAAATGCGGTGAGGAAGAGGTCAAATACCGTGCCGACGAGGGTGGTCTGCTCCTTGAAATCTCCAAGGGCGTCAGAGCACCGCAGGGCGAAGCGGTGGGCGTGAACCGCATTCAAAAAAATGACATCCCCGCCTTCCTGCAGGCTCTGGCCACATGCAAGGAACAAGACTATTTTGAAATGGGCGTGGAAATGCTCATCACGCAGGGAGTGCCCTTCTCTGCTGTAGACATCTCAGCCTACCGCTGCATCGAAGTTGACTTCGAGGAAGACTTGAAACAGGCCTTGGCTATGTTTGCTAACTGAGTATTCCGGCGATCGTGCAGACCTTTCGCGGGAAGCTCTCGTGTTCAGGGAACAGGTTCGCAACACGGCCTAGAGGTCGGCATAAACGTAAGGAAGGATATGATGACCTTCGCGCAGACACTTCGACAGCAACTCGCACTGCCCAACCCCGTCGAGAACCCTGAAGCCGGTCCAATCCGCCCATGAATTACATGACCATATGCTGCATCGCCAAGGATGAGCACGCCTACATCCGGGAATGGGTCGACCACCATCTGGCCGTCGGCGCGGAAAAAATCATCATCTATGACAACGAAAGCGATCCGCCCCTCAATACCGCCCTGCGCGAGCACATCGAACACGGCTTGGTCGACATCCACGCCATACCCGGTCAAGCACGACAGATCCTGGCTTATCACCACTGCCTCAAGACCTATTCAGCGGAATCCGCGTGGATCGCGTTCATCGACGTTGACGAATGTCTGATCCCCAAATCCCACGATGACGCGCGCCTGATCCTGTGCGACTATGAGGAGTTCGGAGGGCTCGGGGTCCACTGGGTCGAATTCGGATCATCCGGGCATCTCAAAAGGCCATCCCTCTCCCAGCTTTCCAGCTATGTGCACCGCTTCCCGCTCGAATACGGCAAGAACATGCACATCAAATCCATCGTCCAGCCGTCCAAAACCCTGGAGCCCTTCGACCCGCATAAATTCATTTTCCGGGAACCCTGGTACTGCGTGGACGAAAACTTCTATCCCATTGCCGAGTCCCAAGGCCCATTCACGGCCTCCCGCATACAGTTGAACCACTACTACTACCGCTCCCAGCAGGACTACTGCCAAAAACTCGACCGCGGCCGGGCAGATCGGGTCGACGAGGCAGGAAAGCGAAAACACGAGGACTTCCACCGGCAGGCGAAGCAGGCCGTGACCTTCGACGACGCGGGACTCCGCCACGGCCGCAACCTGGAAAGCCGCTTCAGTGACTTCGAGGCGTTGCGCATATTCATCCAGGACAGAGCCAGTGTGCGGCAAGAATTCGCCGCCTACTCCGGAAGCATAATGCGACTCATTTCAGCAGGGAAAACGGACACGGCCATGCATCTCGTCCGGCAACTTGTTGTCAACGGCGGGAACAAAGACGTCACGGACTACGCCATTGCAAAGATTCATCGCAAAAATGGCGACTTCGAAGCGGCCATGGCCTTTCTTCGCAAGATCCTCAGCCGCCACCCTGATTATGACGTCGGCATCGAATACGCGTCATTGCTCATCAAGACGGACAAGTTCGACGAGGCCCGCAGCACCTTGCGTTATGTGCAGTGGAAATTCAGGGACATCATCAAAAAGGAACCGAACCGTCAGCGCTGCATCGATACCCTCATGGACAAAACGAACAAACCTCATGTGAGCGGGTAAACCGACATGCCCACCCCCCAGGTGTCCGTCATCATTCCGGTCTTCAACCAGTGGGCCTTCACCGCCCAATCTCTGCGGTCCCTCAAGGAGCACACGCCACAGAGCATCGAAGTCTTCGTCATCGATAACGCATCGACGGACCAAACCGTAACCGACCTGGACATACTGGGCAAAGAACTCTGGAAAGACTCCTTTAAGAGCGTCCATCTGCCAGAAAATCAAGGATTCGCACATGCATCCAATCTTGGGGCTCGTTTGGCGCAGGCCGATATTCTCTTTTTCTTGAACAACGACACGCTGTTGACGCCAAACTGGCTCCCTCCTCTGCTTCAGGCGATGGATACAGACGCGAGCCTCGGTGCCGTTGGACCACTTTTGCTCTTTCCGAGCAACCGCGTACAACACCTCGGCCTCACTTTCCTGCCCGGTCCGGAAGTCAAACATCTGTACGATTCCTTTCCACTCGCACACCCTTTGGTGACAAAGGGCAGACAGCCCAAAGCCATGACCGCCGCGGCCCTGTGCTTGTCCAAACGGGTGTTCTGGAGTGCCAATGGATTCTTTGAAGGATACCAAAACGGATGCGAAGACATCGACTTGTGCCTGACGTTAGGCCAGCACGGACACCGCTTCCGATGCGTTCCCGAAAGTACGGTCTTTCACTTCACCAGCAAGACTGAGGGCCGTTTCAAGAACGATGTTCCCAACTCGGCGCTGCTTGTCTCCAGGCACGCACCGCGTCTTATGCCTGACATGCATCTCCATGCGCATGCCGATGGATATGAAATCTGCCTGAATGAATGGCTCCTGCCCATCTTTTGCCTCACCCCGGAACGAAACACGGCGCTCATGCGCGAGGCAGAGGTGGAAAATCCGCAAAAATGGTTCGATCTTCTGGAAGAAGAACCGCTTTGGGACCATGGCTATGACCTCCTTGCGAACTGGCTTGAATCCAGACAATCTTTTCAAGACGCCTTGACCTTCAGGACGTTGGCGGCCCATTTTCATCCTGGCCGGACCAATTTGCTGAAGTTGCTCAAAACAGCACAGAACGCCAAGGCACAAAAGATCGTGCTCCCGACTTTGGCAGACCTGGACAGGACGTCCAAAATCTCAAGCGGGGCGCCTCAAGAAGCCCTGGCACGGGTCCAGTGGGCCGAGTTGTCGGGTGAGCCTTTCTGGAAAAAGTTGTATACAGACTGGCTAGCTGCATCCCGAAATTCAACGTTCAAACCATGATTCAACGGCAGGCATGACAATTCAACCTTCACTCCCCAAAATTCTTTTCTACGTGGAAAGAAGCCTGCACCTCCCCTTTCTCGAACCCATCGAAGAATATCTAAGGACAAGCGGCTTGGCCCAAACGGCCTTCTCCGCGCCTGAATTCTTTGCAGGGACAACGGATGTGCCCCAGTGGGGCTTGCCGGACCAGGAGCTCGACCGGTTGCGGACCAAGGCACCATTCTTCGTCGAGCCCCAGGATTTTTCACCCGATGTCACCATCGTGGCCGATGCCTGCCATTTTCGCATCCCGCATATCCAACATGTGATCAACGTCGGCCACGGCATGATCTGCAAGGGCGCTTTTTATACGGACTCATCCATCATCCGCCGTGAAAATCTTTCGCAAATGCTCCTTGTGCCCGGACCATGGCATGCAAGCAGGCTCGCTTCCAATGTGTTCATTCCCACCCGCGTGACCGGTTTCATCAAATCCGACCAGCTCTTCGGGGCCAAAGCGCAAGACAGGGCGGCCTTCTGCTCGCGTATGAGCATTGACCCGGCCAAAAAAATCGTGCTCTTCGCCCCGACTTACAACCCTGAACTTTCAGCGATCCACTGCATTGCCGAAGGCATTCGCAAAATTGCCAATGACGACACCGTGCTGCTCATCAAGTTGCACAACCTGACCGAAGACTACTGGAAGGAACTGTATAAAAACATCGCTTCGGCCAGTCCGAACATCCACTATCTGTTGGATGCCGACTATTCGGGTATGATGCACGCCGCTGATTTGATGGTCAGCGACGTGTCCTCCATTTACATCGAGTTTCTGCTTATGGACAAGCCGGTCATCCTCTTCAACAATCCACGGATGAAAGAGTTCCCCCTCTACCGTGCACAGGATATCGAATACCTGACCCGTGACGCAGGAGTGCAGGTCGACACCTTGGAAGCATTGCTGAGGGCCGTCCCAGAGGAGCTTGCCCATCCGGAACGCCGCTCCCAAATCCGGCAACGCTATGCGCAAGCTTTGGACCATGGACGCGACGGCCAGAGCACGGCGAGAGCAGGACAGGCCATCATGGATTGGGTTTACGGGCGGGACCGCCGCGTGCGGACAGATTTGAATGTGGTTGTGCTGGAACCGGAAGACGCTGGCAAGGAACGGATCATGGCCGACATTTCGGAACTCGTGAACACGTCCCCGAACCATCGACTCGAAATTTTTATTTTCGGGGGCTGTGCGCACGTCGAGGATCCGCGCGCGACCCATGTTCGCCTCGGTCTCTTTCATGGCCCGGAACTCTACGACTGCCTGCGCGCCTCCTCGACTGCAAGCACCGTAGTCCTCTGCGGAGGGCTTTGCATGCCTTATGATTGGCCGAAATGGCTGGACAATCACATGCGCTGGAATGAGCACTCGGGAGCGATCAAGGCCCTGACCGAGCCGGTTCTGGCCGCCCGGTGCATGAGCCAGCTGTGCTCCTCATCCAAAGGCATCTCCAATCCAGGCGTCTTGAGCTTTGGCCTGCTGGTTTCGGCCATCGGTCAATCCGCGCCAGCCCAGCACCTTCCGTCCGAATGCATCATGATTCGCGCCGCCCTGCTGCAGGAGCTCCCTGAAAAACTGCCCGTCACCACGCCCGAAGAATTCATCACCGCCCTTGGCTTGCTGCCACCCCGGCAGCGCATGCAGACCCTCATGGCCATGGATTGCTACATGTACCCGGCAGACGCCACTGCTAGAACACTGCGTCAGATCAAAACACTGCGCAAACTCGGACGTCACCAGGAAGCCGCGCTCCTGGCCCGAACCCTGGCCGCAGAGTCGTAAATTCAGTCCAGTTCGCGGCAATCCGCGGCCATGACAGCCAATGCTTCCCGATACCCGGCACCGAGCCGTTGCGTAAGATAGCGGAGTTCCGCCGCTGCCGCCTTTTGCATGAAACCATCCACTTCGCGCGCAGTGGAGTGATAGTTGTGCCGAAGGACGGCCTGATGATCGACCACGCAGGCAAATCCAAGCTCGTGGGCGCGGCTCGAAAACCAGACGTCCACACCGTAGCCGTACGCATTGTCCTCAAAATCGATGCCACCGGCCTTGCGCCAGAACTCCACGTTCACGAGTGGCGCAATACCGTCCACATAACGAACCAGACGAAATTGCCCACCCTTTCGGGCGACCATCTGCGGATGATAAGGATTTCGAGTGACCGCAGGAGAGTAAACTCCCACGGGGCCAACCAGACGCTCGGCCCGGGCCAATCGCAACACGGCCCGTTCCACCAGCCCAGACGGGCCGACAAAGGTCACATCGTTGTTCAAAAACCAGACGTGGGATGCGCCCTGGTCGGCCAGAGTCCGCATGACATGCTCAAAAGCGCCGGCCCAGTAAAGATTGTGTTCAGACCGCATCCAGGCGCCCGCATAGGGTTCCGGACTCGCATTATCATAGACCAGGATTTCGTCCTTGCGAAACGGATCGGAGGCCAGCAATTGCTGGTGAATGCTTCTTGTGCGGGACACCGGACCGTAATGCAGGATCACCACGAACAAACGTTTCATGATTGGCCATCCTCCCGCGCCAAATATGCACCGCTTTTTCTTGCACCGATGGCGACGCTCACGGAATCGACCCGTCCGCGTCGAGAAAGAGGGACTCGATCCGCCTCTGTTGCATCTCGCTCCCATAGTCGCGGGTTGTTCTCGCGCAGTTGTCTTGAATCAAGCCACGCTCGCCACCCTGCTCAAGACATGCCCTCACGGCCCGCTCCAACCCCAAAGCCGCGCCCAGCACGTCCCCGTCCGCAGACCACCAGCCGTTGCCGCCCCACGGCACATCGCGCAGGGTGTACCCATGTGGCGCATATCCATGCGCCTCGACCTGGCGCATGTAATCCCACCCGCCAAAGCCGGTGAAGCCCACGCACAGACAGCCGCAGGCCATGGCTTCGAGCGGTGGCAGCGCGAATCCTTCGGGGAACCCCGTGCACAAAAAAATATGGCAGGAACGTAAAGCCTCGGCGACACCCGTCCGATCAAACCCATTGATGGAAATCCATTCCACTCCGGCTCGCGGGTTGCGCTCCTCGAAGATGCGCCGGATCTGCTCGGCCAGGGCCTTGTTTTTGCGCGGCATGAAGCCGATGCGAAGAGTGCCTTCGGGTTTTGATTCAGGGGGGTGGAAAAGCCTCATATCCAGAGCAGGGCGGATGATCGACGGCCTTTTGCCCAGCACCTGCTCCATGTGCCAGGCCACCGGACCTGACACGGCCAGGAATTCCACGGGCAGATCCCGCCAGCGCACGCCCGGCTCCAGGCCATGAAAGAGGTAGGACCAGTTCTGGCAGTAGACCACAGTGCGGCATCCGCGCTTGAGGCCCAGCACCAGAGCGTTGGGCCAGCCTTCGGGCACCAGCAGCGTGTCGGCTGGCGCCATGGGCGCCTCGCCGGCCCGCACCCAGGGCAGGCCGGCAAAGTCCGGCCCGGCGGGCGGGCTCTCCCAATACAGGAGTCCCCCGAGCCGGCCCAGGGCCTGCAACTGCCGGGCAATCTGCAGGAGCACCATGCAGCCGCCGGACATGGCCTTGAGGGGTGGATAAAAAATCCACGTTTTCATGAGCCAAGCCCCGATTCTGCACAGTTATGCGGCATGCCGCAAAGAAATAATGACACCATGTCGACCAATCAGCAAAAAAAAGGCCACGCAACACGCATGGCCTCAAAACGAGTCCCCCCTACACGGGGCACGGGGCAGCGCCCCGCTCTTCCCCCCTACTTCTCGTCCTTGGCCCGGATCTCGGCGCGTTTGATCTTGCCGCTGATGGTCTTGGGCAGCTCCTTCACGTAATCGATGATGCGCGGGTATTTGTAGGGCGCAGTCACTTTCTTGACGTGGTCCTGCAGCTCCTTGGTCAGCGCAGCGGAGGGCTCGTAGCCTGCGGCCAGGGTGACGGTGGCCTTGACGGCCTGGCCCCGGTCGAGATCGGGCACGCCGGTCACGGCCGCTTCGACCACGGCGGGGTGGGTGATGAGCGCGCTCTCGACCTCGAAGGGTCCGATGCGGTAGCCGGAGCTCTTGATCAGATCGTCGATGCGCCCCAGGAACCAGAAATACCCGTCCTCATCCATCCAGGCCTTGTCGCCCGTGCGGTAATAGCCCCCGGTCATGACGCTTGCGGTCTTGGCCTCGTCCAGCAGGTAGCGGCTGAACAGGCCCGCCGGACGCGTGGGCTCGATGCGGATGCAGATCTCCCCTTCCACGCCGGGAGGGCAGGGCTCGTCGTTCTCGTCGAGGAGCCGTATGTCCCAGCCGGGGCAGGGCCTGCCGATGGATCCGGCCTTGGGCTTCATGAAGGGGAAGGTCGCGATCTGCAGGGTGGTTTCGGTCTGGCCGTAGCCTTCGTAAATGGGCATGCCCATTTTTTTCACCCAGGTCTCGAACACGCTGTCGTTCAAGAGTTCACCGGCGGTGGTGCAATGCTTCAGCGCCGAAAGATCGTAAGCGCCCAAATCCTCGCGGATCAGGAACCGATAGATCGTCGGCGGCGCGCAGAAATTGGTGACCTTGTGCTCGGCGATGACCCGAAGCAGCCTGGCCGGCTCGAACTTGCCCCTGAAATCCCACACAAAGACCACGCCTCCGGCCATCCACTGTCCGTAGAACTTGCCCCACACGGACTTGGCCCAGCCCGTGTCGGCCACGGTCAGGTGCAGGTTGCCCGGCTCGATGTCGTGCCAGTACGAGGCGGTCATGACATGGCCGTAAGGGTAGTTGAAGTCGTGCAGGACCATCTTCGGATGCCCGGTGGTGCCGGAGGAAAAAAAGATGGTCGCCGGGTCCTCGCCGCAGGCCGCGTCGGCCGGACGGGGATAGGACGGGGACGCCTGCTCCGTGATCCGGGAAAAACTGTGCCAATCGCCTTCGGCCTGCTCCAGGCCCGCCATGACCAGGACGTTCAGGGTAGGGCACTCCTGCTTGGCCGCTTCCACCGTGGCCCGCACGGACGTGTCGACGATGGCTCCGTTGATGGAAGCGAAATTGACCCGGTAGGTGATATCCTTGGCCGTCAAGAGCGCGGGGGACGGCACGCCGAGCGCGCCGAGCTTGTGCAGGGCGAGCATGACGGTCCAGAATTCCACCCGGCGGTGCAGGATGATCATGACCTTGTCGCCGCGGCCTATGCCAAGGGCGCTCAAGGCATTGGCCAGGCGGCTGGACTGCTCGGAAAAGTACCCGAAGGTGTATTCGCGGCGCACATCGTCGTCGTCCACATGGACCATGGCCAGGCGGGATGGGTCCTTCGCGGCCGTGGCATCGACCATGTCGAAGGCGAAATTGAACTTTTCCGGGATGCTCAGGAGAAATGAGGCTTGAAACTCTTCATAGGAAGATGGGCGAAGTTTTGTATGCATGGGTACTCCGGTCGCGATGGATTGAATTTTTGAGGAGGACTGCTTTCGGGGCCGGACGGCAAAGTCCGTCCCCTAGATAATCACATCCAAAAACTCGGCCGGCTGGCCATCCAGACCACGCAGGGCGTGGGGAGTACGCGAGGTAAAGTACAGGCTGTCTCCAGGTTCCATGATGTGAACCGTGGAGCCGAGGGTGATTTCGAGCTTGCCGGAAAGGACATAGATGAATTCCTGGCCGGGATGTTCGTTGAAGGTCAGGGCATGCTTGTCCTTGGGGGGGACGGTGACGACGAAGGGCTCCATCCTGCGGCCCACGAAGCGGTAGGCAAGGCTCTTGTAGTCGTAATCCTTGCGCCGCTCCACGCTCATGCCCTTGCCCTTCTTGACCAGGGAGGCGGTGTGCAGATGGGCTTCGTTTCCGGACATGAGCACGGTCAGGTCGACCTGGAAAACCTGGGCCACGTTGAAAAGATAACTGACCGGGATTTCATGCTCGCCGGACTCGTAGTTGCGGACATCAGCCGGAGCTGTTCCCAGCTGCGCAGCCATATCCTCCACGGTCATGTCCATGGCGTCCCGGAGCCCCCGCAAACGGGGCGCAATATCCTTGTAGGCGGGTTGTTGCGCGTCCATAGTCTGCTCCTTGTTTATGCTGAAAATGAGTGAAAACAGGGGCAGAAACTACGGGTTTCGGGCTCAAAAAGCAACGACTAGGCGATAATCGAGTATCGAGACAGAACGCCAGATCAGACCTCGACCACGGAGTTTTCGCAGTTTCCGAATTCGCTGTAGCAATAATGGTCGGCGCTCCAGTCATTTTCCCAGCGGTCGTCATCGAGCAGGTAGCGGAACTGGTACTCCTTGCCTTTTGGCAGGTCGATGGTCAGCTTGAAGGACCCGTCCTTCTGGCGTTTCATGGGCAGGGTGTGCATGGCCCAGTCGTTGAATTCACCTACCAGAAAAGCTGTTTTTGCTCCGTCTGCCGCCGAATGCGGCACGTGGAAGGTGACCTTGCAGACGTGCTTTGACTTCAAATATTTTTTTTCGATGCTCATATTTTCCTCCATGTTTCCAAAAGGTCTCCGTGCAGTGATGCGTACACATCCATATACTTGCGTGCCGAATTTTCCCAGGAGAATCGCGTCTCCATGGCATTGACCTGGATCTGCCGCCAGGCATCCCGGTCTTCCCAGACCCGCACCGCCTTGCGCACCGTGGCCAAAAGAGCCTCGGGCGTGGGATCGGCAAAAATAAACCCGTTGGCACCGGTCCGGGGATAGGGTGTGATGGTGTCCCGCAGCCCGCCCACTGCCGTGGCCACGGGGGGGGTGCCGTAGCTGAGGCTGTACATCTGGGTCAGCCCGCAGGGCTCGTAGCGCGAGGGCATGAGAAAGATATCCGTCCCAGCCTGGATCAGGTGCGACATCTCCTCCGTGTAGCCGATGACACCGACGATCCGGCCCGGATAGTCCTCCATGATGCTCATGAGCTGCGCCTCGTATTCGGCCTTGCCCTCGCCCAGCACCACCAGTCCCACATCCAGCTTCATGAGTTCGGGGATGATGTCGAGCACGATGTCGATGCCCTTCTGGCCGCGCAAGCGGCCGATAAAACCCAGAACCGGGCGCTCTGCCAGACGGGGCGACAGCCCGAGCATGCCGAGCAGATGCGCCTTGCACTCTTGCTTGCCCTCGGGCTCGCCTGCCGAATAGGTGCACTCCAGAACCTGATCGTTCTCGGGGCTCCAGATGGAATAATCGGCCCCGTTCAGAATCCCGACCATATCCGCGCTGCGCCGGGTCAAGATGCCCTCCAGCCCGCACCCGAATTCCGGAGTCATGATTTCCTTGGCATAGCTCGGGCTGACCGTTGTGATCTTGTCGGCGTAGGCGATGCCCGCCTTGAGCAGGTTGAAGCTGTTATAAAACTCGACCCCCTCCATGTTCCAGGCTTCCAGGGGCAGGCCGGACTGCTCGAAGAGCCGATAGGAAAAACGCCCCTGATAGGCCAGGTTGTGGATGGACATGACCGTGCGCATCCCCGCCCAAAAGGGATCCGTGCGCCGCCAGAAGGCCAGGTAGGCCATGGCCAGGGCCGCGTGCCAGTCCTGGGCGTGGACAATGCGCGTGCCCATGTTCAGATGCCGGATGGCGGCGAGAGCGGCGCGGGAGAAAAACATGAACCGCTCGCAATTGTCGAAGTAATCGCCCTTGTGCGTACAGTAATAGTGCCGGCGGTCAAAATATTCTCCGCGCTCGATGAAATAGACGGGCAGACCGTGATAGTCCGCCAGATAGATATCCGCGGTGGTGTCGCTCCAAGGGTAGCCCACTGGGCAATTCTCGTGAACCAGATGCACGGGATAGTGGCCTGTGGAAAGCCGTCCGTAGAACGGCGTGATGACGGCCACGCGCACGCCCATGCGAGACAGGGTCAAAGGCAAGATTCCCATGACGTCGGCCAGTCCCCCCGATTTGGAGAAGGGATAGATTTCCGAGGTCAGGAAAACGATGTCATGAGGCGGTGTGATCATGCGCTCCTGCTCATTTGCTTGGCAAAATCGGCAACGATCCTGCCGTGGTCAAAGGCCATGTTCGAAGGCAACGCGTCCAATGGGAAAAAACGGGCATTCTTGGCGTCATCGCCTGCGCACGGGGTGGCATCCTGGCCTGCGGTCGCGGCAAAGACCACGCTCAAGGTGTGGAAGCGAGGGTCTCGATCCGGGTCGGAATAGACGCCGAGGAGTCCGGTCAACCGCACGGAAAGGCCGGTTTCCTCCAGGGCTTCGCGGACGGCCGCCTGCTCCGCGCTCTCCCCGTAATCGATAAAACCGCCGGGCAACGCCCAGCCATGTGGCGTGTTGCGGCGTTCGATCAGGAGCACCCCCTGTCCGGCGCGGTAGAGCACGATGTCCACCGTGGGAAAAGGATTTCTCGGAACGGAAACTGCTCCGCACTGCGCACATGAGATCGTGAATACCCGACTTGCCAGCATGAATTCCCCGTTGTTCAAAAAATCTTCCATTTCCTGTCTTCCGACTAGCATCATTTTTTCAGGACTTGAAGCGCGAAAATTTCGTTTGCAGAATCGTGACAAAGACTGCCTTGACATTACAAAATCATGGCCGCAGTACGCACCCTCCTGCAGGCCAACAAACCCATTTCCCTTGGCGGGCAGGATGCCTTGGCTGTTGCAAGGTCGAGGAACAGGGATGCATCGCCTGCAAAGAAAATCGGTATGAGTTGAAGAAAAGAAATATTCGGGGCTTAAACAAAATCGGCCCCCGCATCTTGCGATACGGGAGCCGATTTTGGCAAAAAGAGGAAGTTATTTTTAACCTAGCAAGGTGTGGGCCAAAAAAAATCGAGCCCGCATATTTTTTCTTAAAAAACTTAATACACTGAAAACAAACACTTTATCCGAACTCGGTGACGACCACCGCGCCATCTTGAAATACAAAATTTTAAACCCCGTTCACGTCAAGCCCCGTCCCAGCCCATCGGCTATAAAATTTTTTGTACTAAAAAATCACTTCAAACCCGCCGGAGACAATCTCCTGAGTGGAGATCGCCCCTGTGCGCAGCACCTGCACGACATTTGCGCCCAGCATTCGCACCAGGGTCGAAGGCGCACCGCCCTCGGGCCACGGGGTGGCGTCCAGGACCAGGGCTCCGGACTGGCGCACAAGCTCCGGGTCCAAATCGCCGGGGCGGCTCACTGGCTGGTGCCCGCTGCGATTGGCGCTGGAGGATACCAGCGGCGCGCCGGCCTCCTGACAGAGTCGCGCGGCGATGACATGCGGGGTCATGCGCACGGCCGACCTGCCGGCCTGATCCTTCGCCAGTGGGCTGATGCTTGAATCGACCTGCGTCACGATGGAGAGCGGGCCCGGCCAAAATTTCCGGGCCAGCGCAAGCCCTGGGCCATCCAAGCGCAAAAAGCGTTCGGCCATGTCCCAATCGGCAATGATCAGGGGGAGCGGCTTGTCCGCAGGCCGGCCCTTGGCCGCATAAACTCGCTCGACGGCAGGATGCAGCGTAGCCAGGCAGCCCAAGGCGTACAAGGTTTCCGTCGGGTAGATGACGAGCCCGCCCCGCTGCAGCTCAAGCACTTCGGCTTCCCACATCCGCTTCATAGGCGAGGGCCCTCCGGGCGCATTGACCGGGGTCCGGCGAGGCTGGTACATGCCCTGAAACGGCTCCACAACGAGCGCTCGGCAAACCTTGCCGACTCAATCAGATAATAATCAAAAAAATCCATATATTACAACAAGACCTCTTCTTGGCAGGGACTTTGCTTTATCTGGTTCAAAAAGGAAGGAGATGGCCATGAAAATCACCTCGGATCAATTGGCTGCCCTGCAGCTCCAACAAAAAAACACGGCCCGGAACACTCCAGGCGAAGGATTTGCGCAGGCCCTGGCCCAGGAACTGGGCTCCGCATCCTCCGCCGAGGCCAGCACAGCCGCGATACCGGTCGGCCCCATGGTACGACTCGATCAGGCCATGCAGGCCGCCATGCTGCACAACCCGACAGAGCAGACGGTCATGGACAAGATGAACTCATTGCTTTCCAAGTGGGAAGATTATTCCCAAATCATTGGCGCGGCGAACGGCAATTTGCGCGAAGGGTACAGCCTGCTCGCGGACATTCGCCAAAACATCCAGGAGGTCAAGGGCGATCTGGCCCAGGCTCCTGCCGTGGGTCAGGGACTCAAAACCATGATCGAAGAACTGGACATCCTGACCACCACGGAAGAATTCAAGTTCAACCGCGGCGACTATCTGAACTGACGCCCGGTTCCGGTGCCACTTCTCCCGTTTTTTTGCGGCGCTTCAAAAGAGGCGCCGTTTTTTTTACGCCGCAGCCAGCTCCGTAATGGCCGCGCGCATGCTCTGCATCTTGATCTCCCTACGCGACCCGTCAAAGCGGAAATCACGGCTCCAGACCCGTCCGGCGCTCTGCCAGGCAACCCAGACCGTGCCCACGGGCTTGTCCGGAGTTCCCCCGCCCGGTCCTGCGATACCGGAGATGGCCAGCCCAACGGGAACATCCATGAGCGTGCACACCCCCCGGGCCATGCTCTCCACGCACTCCCGGCTGACCGCCCCGTGCCGGACAAGGATTTCTTCCGGAACGGCGAGAAGCCTCATCTTGACCCTGTTGTCATAGGCCACGACGCCGCCCTCGAACCACTCGGAACTCCCCGCCACATCCGTCAGGGTGCAGGCCACCAAGCCTCCGGTACAGGACTCGGCGGTGGCCATCCGATACCGCTGACTGCGCAGGGACTGCCCCAGCGCCGCGACCATCTTTTCCAGATCGAAATCCATCAGTCCTCCAGGACAATACGCCTGTCTTGCAAAACCACGAAGGTGCCTCGCCCCTTGGGGAGCACCGTACCCAATGCAGAGAAAAAACGGCACGAGGAAAACCCCGCGCCGTTTCCGTTCCAGATCAAAGAGGTCTCCCTCCGCTGACCTGCCGCCGCGCACACATCAATGATGCGCATCACCGGGCGGCATTTCGATATGGCAGACCGCGCACGACTCCCCGGACCCCATCACCCCCGCAAAACCCATGTACTGCATGGGCTGGAGGTTGTCGCGCTGCGGACCGTAGGCATTATTGGCCGGATAGGTCGCATGGGGGGCACCATGGCACGCGAGACACGGCAGGGACTCGGTCGCGTCCTTGCGATTGCGGTACAGTTCTCCCGCGCCCCCGGTCCAGACATTGAACGCCGAGACAGACTGCGGATCAAGGTCCGTATCGCCGTGACAGGTCATACAGTCCGGCTCCTGCAGCCAGGGGGTGCGCGGCTCAATATCCGCCACGTCGGGCGCCACGCGTGAATCGATGCCGGCCATGTACAGCCTGGCCCGCTCCTTGCCCGCCTTTTCCTCCCCTTTGAGCAGGGACAGGGTGTGGTCCTCCAGATATCCGTGGCAATGCTGACACCCAAGGCCCACGGACGCATGATTGTCGCGCAGGCAACGAGTCACGCCGGTGGGACTGTCCGGATGGCAGCGTGAACAACTCTCCGTGCTCTGCCCCTTGAGGTATTGCACATGAAAGCCGTGGATGGCAGCTGACAGGTTCAAAAGCTTGGGATCACCTTTGGCGTTCAGGAGCGGATCGGGATGGCAGCTCTGACAGAGCACAGGCTTGCCGGCCTTGGCCTGAGCCAGAAGGCTTGTGCCGGAGCGCTTGTCGTGCGCTTCGAGCACACCCGTGGCCGCCACATCGGAGATGCCCGTGACCCCGTTCCTGCGCCACTCCCCTCCATGGCAGCTGCGACAGCCCATCTCCGTGCTCACGGGCACCACGACCTTGGTCCGGGCCACAACTTCACCCGAAGCCTTGTCCTTGGCCGTGACCATGAACACCGGATACGGATTCACGCTGCCGTCATCGGCATAGGGAACCACGGGGATGCCCGCAGCCTCGAAAATCCGGGACTTCTCATTGAACGCCATGATCCCGTCCGGACCCAGGCCCGAGGCGGAGACATCGGGGGCAAGCTCCTTGCCCAAAATCGAAGGGGCATGCTTCCAGAACTCCACATGGGCCGAAGGGTTCTTGAAACCTGCCGGCGCCTCGTAGGCGATCTCCACGTCCGTACCGTCGACCAGTTCCGGATACTCTCCACGCCGGATCAGCACCGCGCCAAGAGTACTGCCTGGAGGCAGAATGGAGAAGAAGGCGTCCCCGTCGGAGATGCACTTCATGCCCAAAGTGTTCCAGGCCAGGAGCACGAACTCGTCCGCGTCCCGGTCAAAGGGCAGCGGCTCCTCATGCAGGGGAACGATCTCTACCTCGGCATGGTCATCGGGTTCGCGCCCGTTGATGACGATCGTAATGTATTCCGCAAGAGCGCGACGTTCCTTCGCATCGCCCAGAAAGGGCGGCATGTGTTTGAAAAGCTGGCCCTGACCAATCAGATAGCTCTCCATACCGACGGTCGCCACGTTGGCCGTGACTTTGCGGATGTCGTTCATGGGACCGCCCACGCTGTGGCAGGACAGGCATTGCTGAACAAAGAGCTCGCGGCCTGCGGCCAGGCTGTCCGACGTGTCCTTGGTGGCGACCCACTTGGCACGAGGCAGGAAGGGGGCATCCAATTCACCGGCATCGCTGAGGCGCACGCCCTGGGCCCAGGTATGTCCATAAATGATCCAGGGTTTGCGACCAGCCTCACGCACGAATTCAAAGGCACCGAGGATGGCAAACCCTCCGACCAGCAGCAGTCCGGCCAAAACCACGCGCACCCCGTGAGGCAGGCGCAGGGCCATGAAGAGGCTGCCCAGCATGACGGCTACGGCCGACACGGGCAGAATCTTGAAATACGGAGTTATCTCCACGGATTTTTGAGTAATGAATTCATACACATCGACAGGAAGCGCGGCCAGGTACCACCATCCCGACAGCAGCAGCAGGGGCAGAGAGACCGCCACCCACAGGGCGCAGATCCGCATGGCATCCTCGCGGGTCGCATCGCCGGGGATGCGCAATGCCGTCAGGAAACCGAACAGCCCGGCCAGCATGAACGCCAGAAATGTCCTGAAAACGGTGGAAGGCCAGAAGGTGGGATTGAAGAAACCATCCCAATAATCGCCGCTGACCAGCCACTCCCCAGGGGTGAGCATGAACCCGATAATCCCGTTGATGACGAACAGGGAGAGCCAGGCAAAGACAAAATACATCCAGCCGATGATCATGTGATCGCGAGGATTCATGCGGTCGAAAGAATAATGGTAGATGAGCAGGGCCACGATCTCGCCAACGAAAAAAACCCACTCCGTGGCGAAACCCCAACCGAAAATGTGGATCAATGACGAGGTCGCGGCCGGTGACAGCACGGAAATGATGAACCAGATGCCCACCCCCGAGACACCGCCAAAGACCATCGTGAGCAGCAGGAAAAACTTGGTGTGCCTGCGCACGAAGCTGAGCAGTTCCGGGGAGTTTTGGCGTCTGGCCCGCGCCTCGGTCAAAACCAGAAACAACCCGCCGCCCACGGCGAAGTGTGCGACAAAGACGTGCGTCGTGGCGATGAGCGCCACCCAGAATCCACCGGCAAGCTCCGCGAGTTGCCAAACAGGATACTCCATGACCTATATCCCCCCCCCGGCTTTCCGATGCAATGTGAGCATGTACGCGATGGCCCCCAGACCGGCCGCGAAACTGAAAAGAAAAACGAAGAAGGAACCGTACTGGCCCGTGACCTCCAGATTCTGCGGGTGGAAATACCGCCCCAAATAGGCCATGCGCACCAGCTCGCGCATGCCGGCCATGACAGCAACTGTCAGGACCAGCGCCGCCGTCGCGGGCACGACCCGGCCCATGAAGCCCAACACCAGAACGACCACGGCAGCACCGAGCGCGGCCAGAAAGACCGCCGTATGCAAGGCGCTCCCACCCATGAAAAGGAGCATGACCTCACGCGGCAGCGCCATGAGCCACCACACACCCACTGCAGCCTGGATCAGACTGACATGCGTGAACCACTTCATTCCCATGGTTGTGCGCGCCTTGGCCGCCTCGCTCCCGGTGTCCCGGAAATTCAGGAGCGCCGTGAAGAGCCCCCCCGTGGCCAGCGCGGCAAACACAAAATGCAGCCAGCGCGGGAACAGGGTCGGGTCCCCAAGATTCAAGATCGTGCCTTGAGGATTCTGAAAATACTGGATCCAACCCTCGGGTCGGATCGCAAGCGACATTATATTGGTCAAAATGAAGCTCGTGGCCAGCAGGAAGCAGACGGCCACGGGCAGGGCCAAAGCGGACAAGGGACCTGCGGACGTGCTTTTGAGCCGCCCGGCGTACACATACAGCAGACCGTATGCGATCATGACCAGGGCGATCAGCAGCATCCAGTACACGGCGGAGAGAATGGCCGCAGTGTACAGAAATTGTCCGTACAGGACCTGAACAAAAAGCAGGGGCGGAACCCCGAGGTTCACGGTCAAGGCCAGGGTGGTCGGCAGACGCTTGGCCAGCTGCGGTCCGGCTCCCGAAGAGTTGCCGCGCAACAACGCGAAGACGGCACCACCAAAAACAGCGTTCATAAGCAGGAGGTGGCACACAAACGTGACCAGCTTGAAAACTTCAAACCAGCCCCAGGCCACGGGAATGCTGTCCGGTGAGGGGATGAGCGCGGCAGGATCCATGAAAAAACCTCCTCGTGAAAAATGCACTTGAAGCAAAAAATTAAAGCATGGTGATGGATGATTATCCGGAGCAGGGCCTCAGGCGCGAGTCTTTTTCGCCGCAAGTGCCCGCCTGAAAAGCCGACACGGTTCGCCAGTAGCTGCTCCCTTGCGGCTCGAATCAAAAAACGCCGCAGATTTTTCTTGCACCGCTTTACCCGCGCATTCCTGTCCAAGGCAAGCCTTGAATTTATACACAGCTGATGACAAGAAGGACCAGTCCGGGACACCTTCGGCATCTCATGCGCAGGGCAGCCCCGATCCTGAGCCGCCTGCGGCCTACTCACCCTCAGTCACAACGGAATTTTCGTGAACGCTTCCTCCTTTGCGGCCTTCCCCTGGTCTTCCCGACTCGGCGTCTGTGCCGCGCTGTTGCTTTTTTCCCCCGTGGCCGCGCTCGTGTACGGCGACGTCCCCTCCTGGGTTCAAGCCTTGCCGCTGCTGGCAACTCCATTCGGGCCCGCGCTGCTGGCCGGGGCATTCGGACTCGCCTGCGCCCTTGGACTGAACCTGAGCGCCACCCGCAGTTTTCCCAGTCTCTTCGAAGCCCTTCGCGATGCCCTCATCCCGGTGTTGTTGACTGTGGCCAGCAGCGGACACATCGCCATCTGGCAGGCGCCGGAGAGTTGGACCGACCTCCTGCGCATAAGCCCCTTGTGCGCCGCCTTCATGGCCATCGCCCATATCCTCCTCCTGGCCATCGTTCTGGCACGCAAAGGATGTCATCCATCCCTGCTCACCCAACTCTGCCTCCTGGCCACACCCTTTGTCTTCAACTGGCTCTTGCTCCTGCAGACTCCCGCGCTGCTCCAGCAAGCGGGCGCCTTCCTCCCCGGATCAGGCCTGCTCGAAACGCGCGGCCACGAGCTCTATGGAAGAGTGCTGGTTCTGACCGGATTCAACGTGGCCACCGCGCTGATCCTGAACGCCTTGTGCATCCGCATCCTGCTGCGCGAACCCCGCGCCTACCTGCTCCTCCTGCTCAGCGCGGCCTTTGCGGGGCTGACTCCGCTCATAGCCGACCTTGGCTCGACGCAGCAGGTGGCCAACCTCCCGCTCGGGCTGGGTGTTCTCGCTGCCATCGTTTCCGTGGCGCTGGCCCAGGCGGGCCTGTGGGGACAGACCTTCCTCTTGACCGGCCTGCTCATGGACGCGCTCAAGGGCAGGCGACCCGTCGGGTATTGGGGGGCGGGCTATCTCCGGGAAGGCATGGGCAAGGGAGCTTCGTACAGCGCGCTCTTTCTGGGCCTGCTTTTTCTGATCCACGGCATGACCCAATCCAACCTGCTGAACGCAGCCCAGCTGGCGCAGCCGCTGTTGACCCACTTGGTTTTGGGGGCTCTGTTCATGCCCCTGGCCAAAACCATTCTCGAATCCTTTGACGGCAGCCGTCCGTTTTTCTTGCGTCTGGCGGACAGTTCCCTGCAACCGCACCTCTATCTTCGCGGAGCCCTGCTTGGCGGCGGCCTGTACCTCATCCCGGTGCAGGCCATGATGCTCAACACGCAAGGCACCCGCTTCCTCCTCGGTGCCGGCATCGGAGCCATGACCTACGCCGGCGCCGGCATGGCCATGGACCTCTTCGACATGTTCCGGAAAAAAAGGATGCACCTGCAACACTGGCGCGTCTACCTGACAGGGACCTTGCTCGGCGGCTTCATCGGCGGAGCCATCGCGTGGTATGTCGATCCCAGCCAGTCCGCCATCGTGCTCGAAAAATTCCGTCTCTACGTGACCCTGCACAAGTCCAATCCTTACGATTATGTCATCTATCCCCTGTTCAGCAAATGGGGGGCCATGAACCTTGGGCCACACACCGGCAGCGCGCGCATCCTCTTCAACGAATCCGTCTCGGGAGTCATCAATTGGTCCCTGGCCGCGCCGCTCTTCAGTGTGAACTTCTTCTTTCTGACCGCCCTCTTCGCACGCAGCTGGGCTCCGATCAGCCTGCTGATGAGCCGTCAGGGACTCATCGCGGTTGCCGAACAGACCGTACGCGTCCTGCGCTGGGGACTGTGGATGGCCCCGGTCATCTATTCCCTGCTGCGCATCTCGCCCGACCCGACCTGGTACAACCAGGACGGGGCCATTCGCACCCTGACCGCCATCTGGCAAAGTATCGCGCTCACCCCGGAGGCCTTTCGCGGCTGGAGCATCGAGACCTTCCTGCATCTTTTGGCCTATGACTGGTTCCGCATCCTGATCTGGTTCGACCACATGGGTCTGCGCGTGGCCACCCTGGTCAACCTGTCCTTTGTGGGCGGCGACGCCCTGGACGAGCTGCTGGCCCGCTTTCAGGGCCATGCCGGACGCACGCGCTGCATCCCCGAGGCTCTGCGCCGCTTCGCCACCTGGGCTCCGCTGCTCATACCATTTTTCCTCCCCATGGGCGCAGACTGGGCCCACGTCTGGGACGGCGCGGAAGCGATCCAGAAAACAGGTCAGGGACAAGCCTCTCCCCTGGCCGTGCTCATCATCCTTTTCGCCGGAACAGTTGTGATCGTGAGTCTGATCCGGTTCCATTTCCGCAAACAGCTCAAGCCCGACATCGTTGTCGCCTGCGGATTTCAAAAACCCGGGTTCAGCCCCTCGGACGAGTTCATCCTGAACAACGGCGTCTACACCGCCGTGCTGACCGGGGACGGTCGCGGGTACAGCAGGGTGTTCAGCGAAATCAAGCACGGCAGGGAATACGACCTGACCAACCGGCCGGCGTCACCTGCCCACAATGCCGGCAAATTCCTGTACCTGCGCGAGGATGGCGTGCCGCCATGGTCTCTCGGCTCCCGTCCCATCCGCCGCGTCGATGCCGAAACCACGGTGGAATCCACCGGACCGCTTTCGGTCCGGCTGGCCTGTCTCTGCGAAGGCATCGAGGCCTTCGCGGATGTCATCGTTCTGCCAAATCAGAACGCGGAAATCTGCAGGATTCGACTTAGCAACAAGCAAGCTGGACCCAGACGCCTGGAATTGACCTCATACCGGGAGATCTGTCTCAACGATCCCAACCCGCCGTTGCGGCATCCTTTCTACAACCGCCAGCATATCGCCACGTGGTTTGTGCCTGAGTTGCAGGCCATCTTCAGCAGAAACCGCATGCTCAAGACCGCGACCTCCAACCCTCGCGACACCCGGCCATCGCCAGAGGTCTATTTTCATGCGGCCCACATTCCGGACCAAACCAGTGCGCGCCTGACCGGATATGAAGACAACAGGAGCGTTTTCATCGGCAACAACACCCTGCGCGACCCTGCCGGATTAACCACCGCGCCGCGTGGCGTGGAAGACAGGGACCTGCATTACACCTTTGATCCCATCGCCAGCCTGCGCATCTGCGTGGACCTTGAACCCGGCGGGACGGCAGAGATCCTGCTCGTGGACGGCTATGCGCCCACTGCCGATCAAGGCACGCTGATGCTGCGCCAGATACTGGGACTTGGAGAACTGCCGGTCGTCCATCCGACCAAGCTCACGCAACCATCAAGGACAATCAAGGAGTACTCCGTTGACGCCATGCTGCACCCCGCGCCCGAAGAGGTGTTCTCTTTCTCCGAGAACGGCGAAAGACTTCACCTGGGTTGGAAAACCCCGCGCCGCTGGGCCCACCTCATGGTCAACGAGCTCGGGTACGGCGCCCTGGCCACCAACGACGGCGCCATCACCTCCTTCATGGGCAACTCGCAGCAGAACGCCCTCACGCCCTTCGCCCCGGACTCCATGACGACTCAGGATCCAGGCCAGATATTCTACCTTCGCAACATGGAAACAGGCGAAATCTCCTCGCCAACTTTCGTCCCGTTCCGCGACAAGAAGGCCGACTACGAGGTCACCTTTGGCCTGGGTCACTGCATCTTCCGCAACAGCAGGGATGGCATCACGACCGATCTGACAGCCTTCGTACTCCATGACCGGACCATGGAAGCCCGTCTGCTGCGCATCATCAATGACACAGACCGACCCGTCACCTACACAGTGACCTTCTTTGCCCAGATGGTTCTGGCCGATGTGCCTGTTGATTCCGTCAATCAGATTCTGACCGAAACTGACCCCGATGCGAACGCGATCTTCTTCAGCCGCCCGGAAAACCTCTTTCAGCACGGTTGGGCCTTTGTCAGCTCAAGCCTGCCCGCCTCCTCCATGGAGACGCACCTGAACCGGTTCCTGGGCGAGGGCCGCACCCTCCATGACCCGTACATGGTCGAATTCGGCGAACCGGACCTGAACCAGGAGGATGACGGTTACAGAGTGGCGGTCCTGTCCGGGACCATCACCGTGCCGGCTCGAGACGAAGCCTGCATGCACGTTCTCATCGGCCAGGCCGCCGACATCCCCACCTGCCGCCGTCTCATGGCGACCATGCCGCTGACGGAGGATGTCATGGAGGCCCAGGATCTCGCCACACTGTGGTGGCAGAATCTCCTGGGCGCGATCCGCGTACAGACAAACAGTCCGGCCTTTGACCGGCTGATCAACACGTGGTTGCCCTATCAGACCCTGACCGCCAGGCTGTGGGGCCGACTCGGACCGCAACAGCGAAGCGGCGCCTACGGATTCCGGGATCAGCTTCAGGACGCCCTGCCCCTGATCATCCTCAGACCGGCGCAAGCCCGCGCCCAGATCCTGCTCCATGCCAAGCAGCAATTCCGCGAAGGCGACGTGCTGCAATGGTGGCATCAGACCTGGGACGGCAGGACGGGCCTTGGCATCCGCAACAGGGCCTCGGACCCGCATCTGTGGCTCGCCTACATGACGTGCCGGTACGTGGAGATCAGCGGTGATCACAGCATTCTGGAGGAATCCATCCCCTTCCTGGAAGGGCCGCGAATTCCGCACGGTCAGGAAGGGATAGCCTTTGTGCCCAGACAGTCACGGGACAGCGGGACACTGCTGGAACACTGCCTGCGCACAGTGGACCTGACTCTGACCCGCCTCGGACAGAACGGACTGCCGCTGATGGGCGCTCATGACTGGAATGACGGCTTGAGCGCCGTGGGCATGGACGGGAAAGGCACCAGCGTCTGGCTGGGATTTTTCCTCCATGACGTGCTGCGCGCTATCACGCCGCTGGTTGCGCAGTACCACGGAAGATCCCGAGCCGAAGCGTACGAGGCGCAGGCCCAAAGGCTTCGGGCGGCCCTGCAGGGCATGTGGCGCGAAGATCATTTCGCCAGAGCCGTATCCGACAAGGGAGAGGTTCTGGATTATGCCGACGCGCTGTGCTCGGCCTGGCCCCTTCTATCTGCTGCAGTGGATCCGAAGCAGGGCGAAACCGCGCTCCTGACCGGACTTTCCCGTCTGGAAAAAGACAACATGGTTCTCTTGCTGGCCCCGTTCTTCGATGAGGAGTCCAAACCTTATCCCGGTCGCATCGCGGACTACCCTCCCGGAGTGCGCGAAAACGGAGCCCAGTATTCCCACGGCGCGTCCTGGCTGGTGGATGCCTTGACTGTCCTCGCAAACCAGGCGGCCGAAAGCGGCGACCCGGCCAAGGCGGCCAGTTGGCGCAGTGACGCCCTGCGGGTTTGGCTCAAGATCTCTCCCCTCGCCCACGCCCGGGAAGGTGAACTGCAGACCTATGGTCTGCCGCCACACCAGCAACCAGCAGACATCTTTTATGGGCCAGGTTTCGAGGGCCGGGGCGGCTGGAGCTGGTACACGGGGGCCGCAGCCCGAATGCTTTGGGCGGCATACGGCATCCTGGGCATCAACATGAAGGATGGACAGCCACACCTGGACCCGACAATTCTGAGCGCCAAAGGAACATTGCGCGTTCTGAAGCTCTGGATGAATGGAGGAGAAGTCTTTGTTCGGAAGGAAGATCGGCATGACAATGACTGATCGCGCGACAAGCAAGGAAGAAACGAGGCTGCGTCCGGGACGCTATCGGCATTTCAAGGGCGGGGAATACGAGGTGCTGGGCGTGGCCCGGCATAGCGAAGGTTTCGAGGACATGGTCGTGTACCGTCCTCTGTACAACGACACGGGGCTGTGGGTCCGGCCCCTGTCCATGTTTCTGGAGACTGTGGCGCATGAAGGGCGAATCCAACCGAGATTCGCGCCTCTTGAAGAGGTTTGAGCCCAGCCATCAAACCGCGCCATAAACGAAACGGCCTCACCCAACCAGCATATGGGGTGCAGGGGACGAGTCCCCTGCCCGCCGGAGGCATCTCTTCTCCTCCCCCTAGTCCTTCTTGCGCACCAACCGGGGCTTGCTGCCGTCCTGCGGGCCGATGATCCCGTCCATCTCCATCTGTTCGATGAAGCGCGCGGCGCGGTTGAAGCCGATGCGCAGCCGGCGCTGGATCATAGAGATGGACGCCCTCCCCTGATCCGAGACAAAATCGATGGCCTCGGCATATTTGGGGTCGTCCAGCACGTCGCTGGAGCCGCCATTGCCTTCGGGGCCGCTGTCGCCTGCCGTGTTCCACTCCGCAAAATCCAGTTCAAAACGCTGGGGACGCTGTTTTTCCCAGTACTCGACTACCCTTGCGATCTCGTCGTCGCCCACGAAAGCCCCGTGCACACGCTGCACATTGCCGCCGCTGAGCTTGAAGAGCATGTCGCCGTGGCCGAGGAGATATTCCGCGCCAATCCCGTCGAGGATGGTTCGCGAGTCGTGCTTGGAGCTGACCTGAAAGGCGATGCGCGAGGGAAAGTTGGCCTTGATAATGCCCGTGACGACGTCGACGGAGGGCCGCTGCGTGGCCAGGATGAGATGGATACCCGAAGCGCGGGCCAGCTGGGCCAGACGGACGATGCTGCCTTCGACTTCCTTGGCCGCCGTCATCATCATGTCGGCCAGCTCGTCGACCACGATGATGAGATAGGGAAAGGGCTTCAGGTCGCGCATGTCTTCGGGACGGTCGTCGCCCATCTCGGAGAGCTTCTGGTTGTAGGTGGTGATGTGCCGCACACCCGTTCTGGCCATGGCTTCGTAGCGCTGCTCCATCTCATAGACCGCCCATTCCAGGGCGTTCTTGGCCAGATGCATGTCCGTGACCACGGGATGGACCAGATGCGGAAGCGTCCCATAGACTGCCAGCTCGATGCGCTTGGGATCGACAAGCAGCAACTTCACGTGCTCGGGATCGTGCTTGTAGACGATGCTCAGGAGCAGGCAGTTGAGGCAGACGGACTTGCCCGCGCCCGTGGCTCCGGCCACGAGCATATGCGGCATCTTGGCCAGATCGGCGATCTTCGGGTTGCCCTGGATGTCCAAGCCAAGCGCCAGGGGGAGTTGGGCCTTGGTATCGGCAAAGGCCGGATCGTCGAGTATCTCGCGCAGATATACAATCTGGCGCTGTTCGTTGGGAATTTCAATGCCCACCGTGTCACGCCCGGGCAGAGGGGCCACGATGCGCACGGCTCGCGCTTTGAGGGCCAGGGCCAGGTCGTCGCTCATGTTGGCGATGCGGCTGACCTTGACGCCCGGGGCGGGCTTGAATTCGAACATGGTGATGACCGGTCCGGGCTGCACGCCCTGCACCTCGCCTTGAATGCCAAAATCTGCAAAACAGGCCGTCAGCGCCTGGGACTGCTTGTCGAGGAGTGACCTCGAAATCGAGATGCGCGAAGCCGGAACCGGCGCCAAGAGCTCTATCGGAGGCAGACTGGTGTCACTCGCGGTATGCGGGATCGGCGAGGAAGAAGGCTTGACCGGTTTGGGCAGACGGGCCTTGGGGACAGCCACAGTCTGCTCCATGCGCGCCTCCTCCACAGGCTGTCTGATCGGCTTCGCCGAAGCAGCCCGTTCAGTCTTGACCGGTGGGGCTTGCTTTGCAGAAACAGTGCCTTGCCACCACGTGACTACATTTCGATACATGTGGCGCATGCGCTCCTGCCACGCGACACAGTGTTCGAGCAGGACCCGGTAAGGCATGCCGACCAAGAGACGACCACCTATGAGGGTCAGGCAGAAGGCCACCAGCACAAAACCATATTCACCGAATACTCGCAGCAAGAGCGAGTGGAGGGAGCGGCCTACGAATCCTCCGCTGACCATGGCTGTACCGGGCAGACCCATGCGCAGGACAATGAATTGAATCCAGACCGGAAGGAGCACGGCCAGGAGGACGCCGCCGATCCAGCGCAACCAAGAAGGCCGAAACCGTGGGAAGAAAAGCACCGCCGCGACCAGGGCAAAAAACACCGGCCACAGCCAGGCCGCCGCGCCGCAAAGATCCACCAGACCGCCAGCCACATACGCGCCGAGGGTGCCGATCAGATTGCTGGTCTTGTGACCGGCCACGGCCTGATGATTGAAGCCGGGATCCTCGGGCGAAAAGGAGTACAGAGCCAAGGTCACCAGTGCCAGGGAACAGGCAAAGACCAGCGCGCAAATTTCCCGAACGAGTTTGTTGCCGTCTGTTGTCATGCGTTTCTTTCCATGCGGGGACAGTTGCAAAAACAAAAGGCCATAGAGCGCTCTCCATGGCCTTTTGGATGCTTTCGATCAAACAAACTATTCGCGGCCGAGATATTCGCCCGTTTCCGTATTGACCTTGATCTTGGTTCCAATCTCGATAAAAAGCGGGACGTTGACCACTCGGCCTGTTTCCAGGGTTGCGGGCTTGGAGGCACCCGTAACCGTGTCTCCCTTCATGCCGGGATCCGTCATGGTCACTTCCAGGACCACCGAACCGGACATTTCCAGATCCAGAGGACGCCCTTGATACAGCATGACCTTGTAGGCCAGGGCCTCCTTCAGGAAGCCGCCCTTGTCGCCGATGATATCATGCGGAACGGAAATTTGCTCAAAGGTGGTCATATCCATAAAGGCATAGCTGTCGCCTTCGTTGTACAGATACTGCATTTCCCGAACTTCCAGGTCGGGTTTGGGAAATTTGATCCCGGACCGAAAGTTCTGTTCGACCACGGAACCGGTGAGCAGATTGCGGTACTTGGTACGCATGAACGCGCCGCCCTTGCCCGGTTTGTAGTGGTTGCACTCCAGAATTTCACACGGTGCGCCGTCAATCTCTATCTTCTTGCCTTTCTTGAAATCACTTGTAGCTAACATGCTTGCCTTGCTTCCTCCATAGATTTGTCCCGGGTGCCGATGGATCTTGGCCTCAGGGCTGGCCCAGATGCTCCCAAAGCGCCTGGACAGCGAGCGCATAGCTCATTATCCCAAAGCCGGCAATAGCCCCGATGCAGTGTCGAGCGATGAGGCTCGTATGGCGAAGACTGGACTGGCGGGCATGCACGTTGCTCAAATGGACTTCGACACAGGGAATCTTGATCCAGGCCAAGCAATCGGCCAAGGCCAAGCTGGTGTGCGTGAAAGCCCCGGCGTTCACAATCAAGCCGTCCGTGCGGGCCTTCCAGGCCTCTTCCAGGCGATCGATCAGCGCGCCTTCGGAATTGGACTGAAACTGCGTCAAGCGGACACGCCGGGCATCAGCGCCGAGCAGTCTGTCAACCAGTCCGGGCAGCGCGTCCATACCGGTGGAACCGTAGATTTCCGGCTGACGCTGACCCAAAAAACCCAGGTTGGGGCCGTTTATGACCACAAATTCCATGTGCTACTTCTTCTCCTTGGGCTCCTGCACCGTGTCCGAGTGAGGGGGGAGAACCTGCACGATCTCGGGCTCTCCGTCCTCGGTCACGATGGCGCCTGAATCCAGGGCGGTGACGTCCAAATTCATGAGAAAAATACGATCTCCAGCCTCGATCTCGCGATCACTGACCACGATTTCAAGAGAACACATGGCACCGGTGGCACCGCCCTGATCCTTGGGCATGGCAAAAATGGTCCTCGTTACCTGAATGACTTCGGCCATGCCGATGACCCTGTAAAAATCGGATCCGACCTCCGCAATAGGCTCGGCGATGACCACGTAGGCGGGCAAGGTCTGCGGTACGGCCTGATAAAGCATGGCGTAGGCTATGTGGTCCGAACCCGCCACATAATTGCCTTCCTCCAAAGAAACAATTTGGCCACCCACACTCAGGTCGTTGTTGAACGAGGCGGTAAGCATGAAACTTTGCGCAAAGTCACCGGTCTCTTCGTCCTGCTGGGTGTCGAGAGCTCCAGTCTGCGTGTAAAGCCCATACCCGCCGTCAATGCCTGTTGTGCCCGCCAGGGGAACAAGAGAAATGTTCTTGTTCAGTATCTTATTGAAAAGCTTGACCAAACCAGCTTTGCGGGCTTCTTTCCAGAACCCTTCCTCCGTATCCATATACTTGCCAAGGTCTGAATCGCTGAGCAGCAGGTCAACCTTGGCCATCTCACGGATCTCAAGTGGTTCCAACGTCGTAGTGGTTGAAACAGGCTTCACTTCCTTGGAACACCCGCCCAACAAGAAAACGGCGCTCAAGAGCACGAGCAACGCACGCATAGTATGCCTCCAATTAATTATTGATAACCAAGACAATTCTTTCTATTACTGCCTGATAGAAACGTATTTCGTCAAGAACCCTATCCCCAGGAAATGGAAGTTTCATGCCCAGCACCGTAATCTTAGAAAAGACCATCTACACCATTGACCAACTGGGAGAAATGCCGCTTCCTCAACTCGCTCTCGCCGGACGATCCAATGTCGGAAAATCGTCGCTCCTGAATAAACTGACCGGCAGAAAAAACTTGGCCAAGACCAGCTCTACCCCAGGGAAAACGCGCAGCCTGAACTTTTACAGGGTCAGCCCTGAAGAGTTCTATCTCGTCGATCTGCCGGGGTACGGATATGCGCGCTGCTCCAAATCGGAGCGCGACAAGTGGGCCGCCCTCATCACCAGATACCTGCGGGACAACGCCAGACTCTTCGGTGTTATCGCGCTGCTTGATTCAAGGCTCCCTCCGCAGGCTCTGGACATTGATCTGATCACGTACATCAAGTCTCAAGGCATCGAGGTGTTTCCTGTGATGACCAAGGCCGACAAATGCAAGCAACCTGTACGGCACGCGAATCAAGCCGCCTGGCAACGCCTTCTGGGCACGGAAAAGCCCCCCATGCTCATCTCCAGCCACTCCGGCATGAATATCGACAAACTCTGGCAATTCTTCCTCGAAAAATTCTCCGCAGTGCGGCCCAGTGAATGAAGTCTCCTGTACCAAAGAATACGCAATTATTTTCATCTTGAACAGTTTTTTATCCCACATCGGGTCAAAAAGCTTCACCGGAGCACTGCGTGAATCGAATTCACGCACAACACATGACGTTGACAAGCCGGAACGCATCCTGATTTTGCAATATTCTGCTTAAGCATTCCACCTTGAGCTTGTAAATTCCGTTACCAGAAAATTTACACCAGCAGCGCAGCCCTGCACACTGCTCACGGTATCCTTCAACACGTCAGCAACCCCACCGGCAGAGAATCGCATAGATGGGAAAGTGCGCTGTCGGACCAGGCTAAGCGACAAAACTGCATTTCAGTTATCACAGACACCGTTTTTCTTGTTCTGCGACAGGGCAGGGCTCAAAGAACCGGCCAGAACAACTCAAGAGAATCGCGCGACATCGACCTGCATGCGCCAGTGCCAAAACAACGATGTTGCCCCCTCCCCCGGCAAGCAAACAAGCCCCGGCTTGACCGGACCAGAGGGGAAGAATAGGAAAGGGCACACATTGCAACGGCCTGGCCCACCCATCTCAAGGAGAGACTCACATGGCAGTATTCGTGGCGGATCATCCTCTGATCAAGCACAAGCTCGGACTCATGCGCAAACATGACATCAGCACCAAAAATTTTCGTGAACTCGCATCTGAGATAGCCCGACTGCTGACGTACGAGGCCACCAAAGACCTGGAAACCGAAAAGAAGACCGTGCAGGGATGGGCTGGGCCTGTCGAAGTGGACGTCATCAAGGGCAAGAAGATCACCGTTGTACCGATTTTGCGGGCTGGTCTGGGCATGCAGGACGGGGTGCTCGATCTGGTACCCGGCGCCAAGGTCAGCGTGGTCGGATTTTACCGCAACGAAGAGACACTGCAGCCTGTGGAATATTACGTAAAGCTGGCCAAGAACATCAACAAACGCATGGCTATCATCCTCGATCCGATGCTTGCGACCGGCGGAACTCTCGACGCCACGATTCGCTGTCTCAAAAAGGCGGGCTGCACCAGCATCCGCGGACTTTTCCTCGTAGCTGCACCCGAAGGGATCAAACGCATCACCGAAGCACACCCGGAAGTTGACATATACGTCGCGGCCGTCGACGAGCGCCTGAACGAAAACGGCTACATCCTGCCTGGCCTAGGCGATGCCGGGGACAAGATCTTTGGAACGAAATAGGCTCACTTCGCGAGCAGTTCTTTTCTTCTCGCACAAACTAGAACGCCCGGTCATCTGACCGGGCGTTCTAGTTTGAAAAGAGAGTCGAAAAAGATTTCTTATTCTTGAGCCGCAAGCCAATCCAAAGCTGCCTTCAAATCCAGGCTACCAGCATAGATGGCCTTGCCGGTGATGACTCCGGCCAAACCTTTCTTGTGCAGGGGATAAACCGCCTGCACATCTTCCAGGGTGGAAATGCCGCCGGCGATGAGCACCGGTTTTTCCGTCATGGCAAGCAGAGCCTCCAGAGCCGGGATATTGACCCCGGACTGCATTCCGTCACGGCTGATGTCCGTATAGATGAAGAATGCGGCACCGGCTCTTTCCAATTCCGGAACAACATCGGCGACGGTCTTACCCGCGTCTTCGACCCAGCCCTTGGTCTTGAGGTTTCCGTCACGGGCATCGAGAGACACGCCGATGCGGCCGGGGTAGGCTTGACAGAGCTCGCGGAACAGTTCCGGATCTTCCAGAGCCACGGTACCGATGATCAGCCGGGTCACTCCGGCTTCCAGATACTTTCCCGCGACCTCGATGCTGCGAATCCCTCCGCCAAGCTGCACAGGAATGGAGACGGACGAACACACCCCGCGAATCAGGTCCATGTTGCGCGGAGTGCCGCTGAAGGCGCCGTCCAAATCTATGACGTGTAGCCATCTGGTTCCGGCGGCAACCCACTGCCGAGCCATCGCCTCAGGATCATCGGAAAAAACCGTGACCTGATCCTCCACTCCCTGACGCAAGCGCACGCACTTGCCGTCCTTGATGTCCACTGCCGGAAATATATTCATAGACCAAGCGCCCTTGTCCCTTCTTCTATTGCTTCAGCCGCTATCTCAAGCGGAGTGACCCAACGTCCCTTGCGCTTCACGAAGCGCTTCCCCTGCAGCAGGTTTTCAAAAAAACCACGCTGCTCTTCCTCGAAATGGTACCGCCGCACCTGCCCGCTGGCGGTCTCGATCAGATACATGTCCATGGTCAGGCTGGCCGGACGGGTCACACCCCACTCGCCGCCGTCGCGTTCCTGCCAGCGCGTAACAAAAGGCACGAGCAGGAAGTCGGCGTTCATGCATTGACCGACGGCCTTCCAGTACTCCACGGTTTCAAAGCGCTGACGCTCCTTGCTGGCCAGCACGATCTCTTCGCACTGACGAACCATGGCCGCGCGCATCACCGGCCTTGTCCCCATTTTCTCCACGGTGGCGCTCAACTGCTCATCAAGAGCGGTCAATATCTGCGGAGGAATGACCGAGGCTTCATCCGGAAGGACTCCGGCCATCAGCTCCCAGTCATTTTGAGGGTGAACGAAATGGGCTACGGCCAATGTCGCCGTGGGTTCAACGGTCACCCACTGCACCTTGCTGGCACAGGCAGAACAGGAAATGAGCAGGGCCAATAATATGTATCTCATGCGTCAAGACCTCCCTTCGTGCTCAATACGGATTCACGTTCCAAGCGCACAGCCTGCCGCAGGGCCAAGCCGAGTCCCTTGAAAACCGACTCCAGCAGATGATGCCCGTTTTGACCATATAACATACGAACATGAAGATTCATACCCGTCTTGGCGGCCAGAGACTTCAAAAATTCCCGCCACAGATCCTTTTCCTGGCCGGCGATCACGGAGGGGAGCACATTTTCTTCGTAGACCAGATAGGATCGGCCCGAAAGATCAAGACAAACCTCGGTCAGAGCCTCGTCCATGGGCACCTTGGCGCAGCCAACCCGGGCAATCCCGCTGCGGTCACCCAAGGCCGTGTTCAGGGCGTTTCCAAGACATAGGCCGATATCCTCAAGGGAATGATGCGCGTCGATATGCATGTCGCCCGTGCAGGAAATTTCCAAATCAAATCCCGCCCAATGCCCCAAAAGATCAAGCATGTGATCGGCAAACCCAAACCCTGTTCGCACATTGCAAACCCCGGCACCATCGAGATTCACAACTACGGAAATCTGCGTTTCGCGGGTCTGGCGATCAATTCTGCCTGTGCGAGCGTGCATAACGTCTCCTTCAAGAAAAAAAGCAGTCGTTAAGACCTGCCTTCATGGTTATCAATTGGAATCCGCCGAAGCGGCCTCAGCTTCATCCGCAACAGGCTCTTTGGGCTTTTTCCCGAAGACATACGAAACCCATATACCTATTTCATAAAGAAGACACATCGGACCGGCCATGAGGCACTGCGAGACTACATCCGGGGGAGTCAGGATGGCGGCCACGATAAAATTGCCCAGAATCGCGTATTTTCGATACTTCCGGAGCGTCTTGTAGGTAACGATGCCCAGAGCGGACAGAAACAGCATGAAAAGAGGCATCTCAAAAATAAGTCCAAAGGCAAAGAGCAGGCCGGTTGAGAAACTGAAATACTCCTTTACCGACGGCATGGGCTTGATGAATTCGGACGCATACCCGAGGAAGAACTGAAAACCGTACGGGAAAACCACAAAATAACCGAAAAGGGCGCCTGTCACGAAGCACACGGCCGAAGCCAGTGCAATGGGAATCATGTACTTTCGCTCCCCTTCATACAGTCCGGGAGCGATGAACATCCAAAGCTGATAAAAAATATATGGACTGACCAGAAACAGCCCCGCAATGGCCGCAACCTTCATATGCGTAAAGAAAGCCTCGGCCAGGCCAGTATAGATGAGCGACCCGCCCATGGGCTCGAGCAGATTAAGGAGAGGCTCCATGAGCAGCATGAAGAGCTGCTCGGCAAACCCGTAGCACAGCAGCATGCCTACAAAAGCCGCGATGATGCACCGCACTAAACGCACCCGCAATTCGTTCAGGTGCTCGGTGAACGTCATCTCATGCACGGGTTCCTGCTCTTCAGCCGGATCATTGGCATCTTCAGCAGAACTCTGGCCAGAGACGCTAGACTCGGCCTTGACCTCGGGCACGGCGGATTCAGAGTTCGTCAGGGCATCATCCGAAGGCACTGGTGAACCTTCCTCCGGTTTAGCGGGAACATCGACTCCGGCCAAGTCGTTATCGACAGACTCATCGGCGCCTGGCTGCTCAGCATGAGAGACGCGCGAGGCGTCTGATTGCTCAAGGCCTGAGGATATCGTCTCCTCGACGCTATCCTTGCCCGAAACATCATCTCTCTCCGGAATCCGCGCCTCACTCATGCCTTGTCCTTTTCAGGCTCCGCGGCCTGCACGTTTGGCTTGGATGCCGCCGGCGCCTGTTCGGCCTCGACAGTCTCCGCCGACGATGGCGCAGCCTGTTCCGCGGCAGGAGTCTCTGGGAAGAGTTCCTTCTTGGCCTGCTCGGTGCGAACCTTCTGGTCGGCCTGCTCCGCCTCCATCTCGATGGTTCGCTTCACGTCGGTCGTGACCCGTCTGAATTCGCCCAGTGCCTTGCCCAGCGACTTGGCCATTTCAGGCAACTTGGCCGGGCCGATGACGATCAGCGCGACGATGAGTATGACGACAAGTTCCGTGGTTCCAATTCCAAACATAGACTCACCTCCAGAGGGGATTGTTTTCAGATGGCTATTCCCACTCAATGGTGCTCGGTGGTTTGGACGAAATGTCGTAGACGACCCGGTTTACACCTTTGACCTCATTGATGATCCTGCTGGAAATCTGTCCGAGGATTTCTGTCGGGATCCTGGACCAGTCGGCGGTCATGGCGTCAATGGAGTCGACAATGCGCAGGGCGATGACGTGCTCGTAGGTGCGTTCGTCACCCATGACGCCTACGGTCTTCAAAGGCAGCAGCACGGCAAAGCCCTGCCAGACCTTGTAGTACCAATTGGAGGCCATCAGTTCGTGTTGCACGATCTTGTCGGCCTGGCGCAGAATTTCAAGCCGCTCGTCCGTGATTTCGCCGATGACCCGGATGGCAAGGCCCGGACCGGGGAAAGGATGCCGCCAGACAATGAAATCGGGGAGACCCAGTTCCTGGGCAACCTTGCGCACTTCGTCCTTGAACAACTCGCGCAGGGGTTCCACCAGGGCCAGATCCATCTTCTCGGGAAGCCCGCCGACATTGTGGTGGCTCTTGATCACGGCCGAAGGACCCTTGAAGCTGATGGACTCGATGACATCCGGATACAGGGTGCCCTGTGCCAGATACTTCACGCCGGTGATCTTCTTGGCTTCTTCCTCGAAGACCTCGATGAAGGTGTAGCCGATGATCTTGCGCTTCTGCTCCGGGTCTTCCAAACCTTCCAGACGGGACAGGAATTTGTCCTGCGCCTTGATGTAGTGCAAGTTCAGGTCGAAATGCTTGCGAAGGTACCCGATGACCTCTTCACCCTCTCCCGAGCGCAGAAGACCGTTGTCAACGAAGATGCAATGCAAGTTCTTGCCGATGGCCTTGTTCAGCAGCACGGCCACCACTGTGGAGTCGATGCCGCCGGAGAGCCCACAGACGACCTTGTCGTCCCCGATCTGGACCGGCAGGGCCTTGAGCATGGAGTCGACAAAGGACGACATGGTCCAGGACGATTTGAGCCCGGCCACCTGAAAGAGGAAATTGCGCAGAATCTCGTCGCCCTGTTCGGTATGGGCCACTTCCGGATGAAACTGCAGCGCGTACATCTTGCGGCTCACATCGGCCATGGCCGCGATCTCGATGTTCTGGGTTTTGGCCGTGACCGAAAAACCCGGCGGCACTTCCAGAACGTGGTCGCCATGAGACATCCAGACCGTCAGCTTGCCTGTATCGGAAATCTGCTCCCACAGCGGACATTGCGTCTGAAAATGCAGATCGCTGCGGCCGTATTCGCGGTCAAGCGACGGAGCGACCTTGCCCCCCAGCAAATGAGCCATGAGCTGCATGCCGTAACAAATACCCAGGACCGGCAGACCCCAATCGAAAATCGCGGGGTCGATGCTCGGCGAGTCGGCGCTCGATACCGAGGCGGGTCCGCCGGAAAGGATGATGGCGCTGGGCTGTAAAGCTTTCAATTCTTCCGTGCTGATGGTGCAGGGATGAATTTCCGAATAGACTCCGGATTCACGCGTGCGCCGCGCGATTAGCTGAGTATATTGGGAGCCGAAATCAACAATGATGACTTTATCTTGAATTTGCATATTTTCCTCCACCCGCATCAAGCGGATGGTTATAATCGCGAAAGTTTTAGTACGCGTCTACCCTGTAATTAGGCGCTTCCTTGGTGATGATCACATCGTGGACATGGCTTTCCCGCAGACCGGCGGCCGATATCTCCACGAACTGAGCCTTGTCCTGCAATGTCGGGATGTCGCCGGAACCGAGGTAGCCCATGCCCGAGCGCACTCCACCCACAAGCTGGTCGATGGTTTCAAGGACCGACCCCTTGTAGGGCACGCGGCCGACGATGCCTTCCGGCACAAGCTTCTTGGACCCTTCCTGAAAATAACGGTCGCTGCTGCCGTCCTTCATGGCGTCGATGGAGCCCATGCCACGGTAAATCTTGTAGGTCCGGCCCTGGTAGAGAATCTTTTCTCCAGGGCTTTCCTCCGTCCCGGCGAACATGGAACCCATCATGACCGTGTCAGCCCCGGCAACCAGGGCCTTGACCACATCTCCGGAAAATTTGACCCCGCCGTCGGCGATGCAGCAGCGGCCTTCTTCGCGGCAGGCCCGCACGCATTCCATGATGGCGGTGATCTGCGGCACGCCCACTCCGGCCACGATGCGCGTCGTGCAGATGGATCCGGGGCCGATGCCGACCTTGACCGCGTCCGCGCCCGAAGCGATGAGCGCCTTCGCGCCCTCATAGGTGGCCACGTTTCCTGCGATGAGTTGCACATCGGGCCATTCGGTCTTGGTGGCCCGGACCGCGTCCAGAATGTTTCTGGAATGGCCGTGCGCCGAATCCAGAACAATGACATCCGCCCCGGCCTTGACCAAGGCCTCGACCCGCTCGGCCCGACCGGCGCCGACACCCACAGCTGCACCGACACGCAGGCGACCCATATCATCCTTGCAGGCGTTGGGGTATTTGCGAACCTTGTCGATGTCCTTGATGGTCAGCAGGCCTTTGAGCTTGTTGCTCTCGTCCACGACCAGAAGCTTCTCGATGCGATTGTCATGCAGATGGCGCTTGGCGTCTTCCAGAGAGATGCCGACCGGCACGGTGATGAGCCGCTTGCTGGTCATGACCTCGCTGACTTTGGCCGCCAGGTCTGTCACGAAACGCACATCACGGTTGGTGACGATGCCCACCAGATGGTCTCCGAGGACCACGGGCAGACCCGAAATGCGGTAGTCGCGCATCAGTTCCAGCGCATGCCCCACTGTATCGTCAGGTGCGACGGTGATGGGATCGACGATCATGCCGGACTCGGACTTCTTGACCTTGATGACTTCAAGCGCCTGCTGGTCGATGGACATGTTCTTGTGCACGATGCCGATTCCGCCGGCACGGGCCAGGGAAATGGCCATGCGCGACTCCGTGACCGTGTCCATTGCCGCGCTCAGGAACGGAATATTGAGTTCGATGGTTGGCGTCAGCCTGGTGTTCAAAATGACTTGGTCCGGCGTGACTTCGGAATATGCCGGAACAAGCAGGACGTCGTCGAAGGTCAAAGCCTTGCCGAGGAATTTATCCATATTTTACCTCTCCCGCACAGGGAAATGGGGGGTTGATCATCTGTGGGCTAGAGCCCCAAATAGGCCTTCTTGACATCTTCGTTGGACAACAGGGCCGCAGCTGAATCTTCGAGCGTGATCCGGCCGTTTTCCATGACATACGCCCGATGGGCGACTTTAAGCGCCTGGTTGGCGTTCTGCTCGACCAGAAAGACCGTTGTCCCGGTTTGGTTGACCTTGCGAATGATGTCGAAAATTTGGGCGATGATGATGGGCGCCAGACCAAGGGAAGGCTCGTCGAGCAGCAACAGGCGGGGACGGGCCATGAGCGCGCGGGAAATGGCCAGCATCTGCTGCTCCCCTCCGGACAGGGTTCCGCCCAGCTGCTTGCGGCGCTCGGCCAGGATGGGGAAGAGGCCGAATACATATTCCAGATCATGGGCGATCCCGGCCTTGTCGTCGCGCACAAAGGCTCCCAGATCCAGATTTTCCATGACGGTCATATCCGGGAAAATGAGTCGCCCCTCGGGAACCTGGGATATGCCCATGCGCACGATCTTGTCCGCCTTGAACGCATGGATAGGTTGTCCTTCAAATACGATCTCGCCGCTTCTGGGCGGAACGCCGCCGCAGATGGACATGAGCGTGGTGCTTTTGCCCGCCCCGTTGGCGCCGATCAGAGTCACGATCTCGCCCTTTTCGATTTTCAGTGAAATCCCGTGCAGGGCCTGGATATTGCCGTAAAAAGTGCTGACGTTCTTAAGCTCAAGCATGCGCTTCCTCCCCGAGGTAGGCTTTGATGACCCGAGGATTGCTGCTGATCTCCGCCGGGGTGCCATGGGCGATGAGACAACCGTATTCCATGACGTAGATGCGTTCCGACAGGCTCATGACCATGCTCATGTCGTGTTCGATGAGCAGGATGGCCATGTCCATCTCGTCCCGGATCTTGAGCACCAGATGCTTGAGGGACTCCGTCTCCTGGGGATTCATGCCTGCGGCGGGTTCATCCAGGAGCAGAAGCGTTGGATCCGTGGCCAGGGCGCGCGCGATCTCCAGACGGCGCTGGGCCCCGTAGGGCAGGTTGCAGGCCTGCTCATTGTAATATTTGTGCAGCCCGATATATTTGAGCAATTCATAGCTGCGATCGACAATCTCCTTTTCCTCCCGGCGCACGGAAGCAGAGCGCAGCAGTGCGCCCAGGATACCGGCCTTGGTCCGGCAATGGCGGGCGATCATAACATTTTCGAGCACGCTCATATTCTTGAAAAGGCGGATGTTCTGGAATGTTCGGGACATGCCGAGCGCCGTGACCATGTTGGGCTTCATGCCGTTGACCTTGGTCTTGGCGCCCGCCCTTGGAGTAAACCAGACCTCGCCCTCGGTCGGCGCGTAGATGCTGGTGATGCAGTTGAAAAACGTGGTCTTGCCCGCTCCGTTGGGACCGATCAAGGCCACAATTTCTCCGGAGCGGACGCTCAGTTCGACTTCGTTCAAGGCCCGCAGACCCCCGAAGTTCATGGACACAGCCGTGACGTCAAGTACCGGTTCCATTTAGACGTGTCCTCCATTGGCCGTGTTCAGATCTGGATCATCCACCGTATAGGTTCGTCCCTTGGCCGGAATGAGCCCCTGTGGCCGAAAAACCATCATGACCACCATGGCGACGGCAAAAAGAATCATGCGGTACTCGGAAAAAGCCCGCAGATATTCCGGGAGGAGCACCAGAAAGGCAGCGCCGAGAATGACCCCGAGGTTGGAGCCCATTCCACCCAGGACAACGATGGACAAAATGATGGCCGATTCAAAAAAAGTGAAGCTCGCGGGATTGATGAAGGTCGTCTTGGCCGCGAAAATAACGCCGGCAAATCCCGCCCAGGCGGTGCCCAGGCCAAAAGCCATCAGCTTGACGCCCACCCGGTCGATACCCATGGCTTCGCACGCAATCTCATCCTCGCGCAGCGCCTGCAAGGCCCGACCGATGCGCGAATCCTTGAGCCGGGAGACGGCGACGATGGTGATCAAGGCCAAGGCGAGTACAATGTAATAAATGTAGATGTTCGCTTCGGCCACCGAGAGCTGAATACCCATGAACCCGGGGCGGGGAATATTGGAAACTCCCGAGGGTCCGCCGGTCAGGGTGCCCCAGTTTTCAAGCACAAGGCGTACTATCTCACCGAACCCGAGGGTGACGATGGCCAGATAGTCCCCGCGCAGCCGCAAGACCGGAAAGGCCAGGGCCACACCGGCCAGGGCCGCAACCACTCCGCCTATGGGCAGGGCGAGCCAGAACCCGATTCCGAAATACTGGTTCAGCAGCGCGTAGGAATACGCTCCGATGGCGTAAAAAGCCGCATGTCCGAGAAAAAGAAGGCCGGCCACACCGACAATAACGTTCAGCCCCAGGCCCAATACGACATAGAGCAGAAAAGAAATAAGGATGTTAGTCTGGTATGTGGTCACCAGCCAGGGCGTGACCAGAAAAAGAACCAGGAAGCCGGCCCGGACTGCCATGGTCAAAGACGGGTTGGCCGAAAACTCGGCCCATTTTCCGGTCTTTTTCTCTCCTGAGGCCGCGACGGCGTCCCCCGCTTCCTTGCGCCGCAATGCCCAGCGCCAGACAAAGGACAAGAGAAAGCTGCCAATACCGATCCAGGCCATGTTCTCCCAACGCCACACAACAGTCTTTTCTATGGCGTTCACGCGGATGACCATGATGGGAAAGGTCAGAAACATGAACCAGATGCTGACCAGGATGGATTTTCTTAACTCGAGCATTATCATATCCGTCCTTCGAGGGCTGTACGTCCGCTGATCATACTTTCTCCACCTTGGCCTTGCCCATGATTCCCGATGGCCTGAAGATCAGAAAGACCACCAGCAGAGTGAAGGCAAAGACGTCTTCATAGTCGCTTGAAATGTACCCCGTGGCGAAACTTTCGGACAGGCCCAGGAAAAGCCCGCCAAGCATGGCTCCCGGAATGGACCCGATCCCGCCCAGGACTGCGGCCGTGAAAGCCTTGATGCCAGCCAGAAAACCAATGGCGAAGTTGACCATGCCTACATGGGAGGCGATGAGCACGCCCCCAAGCGCCGCCAGGGACGAACCCAGAAGAAAAGTGATGGAGATGACCTTGTCGGCGTCAACACCGAGCAGCATGGCCATCTTGCGATTCTGAGCCGTGGCCCGCATGGCCTTGCCCATCTTGGTGTATTTGATGAAGACCGTCAGCCCGGCCATGAACAGGGCGCTGGTGCCGACAATGACAAAATCCGAGGACCCGAAGACATGGGCCACAGGCTCCAGAAAGTCGAAATCCGGGATCAGGCGAGGGAAAGGCAGAAAGTCGGAGGTCTGCGCCAGGATGATATAGTTCTGCAAAAACAGGGACATACCAATGGCGGAAATGAGCGGAGAAAGACGACCGGCCCCGCGCAGGGGCTTGTAGGCGATTTTCTCCATGGTGTATCCGTATCCGGCGCAGTAGATGATCGCCACCAAGGCGGCGATGACCAGGATGGCCGGAGCCGGAAAACCCATGATCCCAAGCACTCCGGCCACGATCAGCCCCATGAAGGCGCCGAGCATGTAGACTTCGCCATGCGCGAAGTTGATCAGCTCAATGATGCCGTAAACCATGGTGTAGCCGATGGCGATCAGCGCGTAGATACTGCCCCGGGTCAACCCGCCCAAAAAAAGTTCTAAAAAATATTGCCAGTCCATGATTCCCTGCCCGCGCCGGCCAAGAACTTTCCTTGCCGGTCTGTTGAAAGAACCGAGGGACAGGCTATGCCCGTCCCTCGGTTAAAGCTACATTATGTGAGGATCCTACTTCAGTTCCACGTACGCGCCGTTCTTGACCTGATACATGGAGAAGCCAACGCCTTCGGCATCGCCGCGGGCATCGAACTTGATCTTGCCGACCGTGGTGTCCACGTTTTCGGTGCGCAGCACGTTCATGATCTTGGCGGAGTCGGTGGAGTCAGCCTTGTCGATGGCGTTGACCAGGGCCTGCATGGCCGCATAGGCGGCATCAAAGAATGCGCCGGGCTCGGTTCCAAATTCCGCGACATGAGCGGCCTTGGCGGCCTTGTTCATTTCCAGGCCGCTGACGTCCTGAGGACCGGAAGCGTAAACGCCTTCGGCATCGGCTCCGGCAACCTTGATGAAGGTGTCGTCCTTGACGCCGTCATCGGAGATGAACTTCACGTCAACGCGCTTCTTCTTCAACTGGGAAACGATCTTGGAGGCTTCAGGATGGTAGCCGCCGAACACGACAGTGTCAGCGCCAGCCTGACGGACTTTCTGGACCACTGCGGAGTAATCGACAGCACCGGGGGTCACGCCTTCAAACAGCACAACTTCGGCCTTGCCACCTTCCTTGATGAACTTCTGCGCATATTCCGCATATCCCTTGCCGTAGTCACCCTTGTCGTGCAGCACGGCGATCTTCTTGGCGCCCAGCTTGTCGATCGCAAAGTCGACACCAAGTTTGGCCTGCGCGTCATCGGAAGCGATGGTGCGGAAGAAGGTTGGGTACTGGCCGCTCTGGGTCAGCTCGGGATTGGTGGCCGAAGGAGACATGGTCACGATTTTGGCTTCGGTGTAAATGGGCAGGGCAGCCTTGGTGGCGCCGGAGCAAATGTGTCCGACCACTACGACGGCGCCGTCGGAGACGAGCTTGGTGGCGGCGTTGGTGGCCTTTTCGGGCTTGCACTCTTCGTCCTGAACCAGCAACTCGATCTGCTTGCCGTCAATACCGCCCTTGGCGTTCACGTCCTTGGCGACGAGCTTGGCGGCATTGACCGTGGGCAGGCCGTAGGAGGCCAGATCACCGGTATGGGCGCCAGCCACGCCAATCTTGATGGTTTCCGCGCCAAAAGCCGAACTGGTCAGCAAAGTCATACACGCCGCGATCACGAGTCCAGAAAAACGTTTCATCAGTTCCTCCACAATGTTCAAGTTTAGGATATGAATCATGGCTCGACAGAACGAGCCACTAAAGCTTGCGGTGACGAATCGGAGGCAAATAACATTAGCCCATTGCGGGTGTCAAACAGGACCAGGGCGATTACTTGCCCTCCAACTCCCGTTTGGCGCTGCCCATGAGTTCCGGATCATCGGGCGCGGCGTCCAGCACGGCCTGGAAATGGACGGCGGCCTTGTCCGGCTGTGCGAGATAATGCTTGTAGATAACGCCCAGGTTGTAATGTGCGTGAAAATTCTGCTTTTCAACAGTCAGCATCCGCTCGAAAAGCTCCGCCGCCTCGGCGTATTTTTCCAGCTCGAACAGGCAGAAACCTTTCTGGTTCAAGGCCATGACGTCATTTTCATTCTTCTGAAGCACCATGTCCCAAAAGGACATGGCCTTGTCCCAGGCCTGCATGTCCATGAAGGTCATGCCGAGCGCGCGCATGGCGTCGACATCTTCAGGGTTTTCCTGCAGTTTTTTCATCATGCTCGTCACCCCGGCCATGTCCCCCATCTTGTCCATGCCCCCGACACTGGGCATTTCCTGGCGCTCTTCATGCTGCACGATGGAAGGGTTCTCTACCCGGTATGCCACCGCGGCAAAAAAGATGAGCCCGAGGCAAAGGAGCAGAAACATGACCACCCGACTACGGGCGGTCTGGGGAAAAGCGTTATTCGTCTCCATCAAGAATCTCCAGTTGCCGTACGCGGCGTTCCAAAACACTGTGCTGACGGGCCAGGAAAAGGACATACCCGCCCACTCCGAGCCAAATGCACACATTGGCGATAAATAAATAATTCATGCCCATCCCCTTATTGCAAGGTCTTTTCCTGAATTCTGAGCAGAGCCGCCTCGACCCGGCGCTTCAGCCCCACCCCGTGGTAGCGGGCCAGGACCAGCGCTCCGAACAACACGCCCCATGCCACAAAATTGATCCAGACCACCGTCCACATCTCCGGTTCCATGCCCCCGCCCTTGGAGGCAAGGACCGCCGGGTGGATAGACCGCCACAGCCTGGCGGACAAAAAAACCAGCGGCACATCCAGAAAAGCCACGATTCCAAGCACGGCCCGCACCCGAGCGCCCTTGCCCCCACCCACATCGGCGGAGCGAAGAACCAGATATCCGGCGTACACGAACCACATCACAAGCGTGGTGGACAGACGCGGGTCCCACGTCCACCATGTATTCCAGGCTGCCCGGCCCCAGATGGATCCGGTGACCAGCGCCAGGCCGCTGAAAAGAACCCCGATCTCCGCAAAAACCCCGGCCAGGACATCCCAGTGCTCCCGGCCTCTCCAGAGCAGCATCACGCTCGCGACACAAACCCCGAAAAACGCGGCAAAGGACCACCACGCCAGAGGCAGATGGAAATAGAAAATTTTCTGCACCACGCCCATGGTCGTCTCTTCCGGGGCATAAAACCAGATCGCATACTGTCCCACCGCCATGAGCGCCATGCTCGCACCAGCAAGAATCATGAGTATTTTTGGATAGATGCGAAACATGCCGATCCCTTTATTCTCCCCGAAAAACATGGGGGAACAGAAAAAGTGCCGCGCCCGCAAAAACTGCGTCAAACGCCAAAACAAGCCCAAACCATTCTCCGACTCCGGCGAGCGCCGTGCCCTGCATGAGCCCGACCCCGATGCGGATGCCGCTCAGAAGCAAGGGGATCTGCAGCGGAAAAACAATGATGGTGAGCAGCGCGTCCTTGGCTCCATGCCCATGCCCCATGGCGCCGATGAGCCCTCCGAGGATGCACAGCCCAAGGTCGACGCCAAGAACCATGAGCAGCAGACCGTGCAGGCTGCCGCCCGGATCAAGGCCAAGGAAAACAAGGGCCGCCGGGAAAAAGAAAATCTGGCAGAGCAGCAGCAGGGCCAATCCGGCCATCGTCTTGCCCAGCCACAACCCCTGGACCGGCAAGGGTGAAAGCAGCAGGGCCGTGGCCGTGTCGTTCTCCTCCTCGAAGCGAAAGAGCAGGGAAAAAATCAGGACCACCGCGAAAGAGCTGCACAACCAGAAGATGGCCATGGCCTGCTGCGGGGAGAAGCGATCTCCCGGCGCTGCCGAAAGGCTGAAGATGAACACCAGCAGAAGTCCGAGCAAAACCGCCTGAACCGGCCCCTGCCCGCCCGCGAACGCCAGCCGCAGATCCTTGCGCGCGATGGCCAGAGAGGACGAAATCACAGGCCCTCCAGGGAAAATTCCTTGACCGGCCCGAAGGAGGTCATGGCGCGGCCACCCAGGCGCAAAACCGTGTCCGCGCGGGCCAGGTCGCGCTCAAGATCGTGTGAAATCCAGACGATGCCCGCCCCTCTGGCCCTGGCCGCCTCAAGTTCGCCGTAAAGCAGGGCCTGGGACGCGGTGTCGAGCCCCGTGGACGGCTCATCCAGAAAAAGGAGCTCCGGCTCCACCAGCAGAACCCGCGCCAGGGAAAGACGCTGGGACATCCCCCGCGAGAATGTGCCCGCGGCCTCCAGGGCAAAGCCCTTGAGGCCGACCCGCTCCAGGAGGCCAAGGAGGGCTGCGTCATCCAGGCCGCGCCCATAGACGCTGTTCCAGAACTCGAGGTTGCCCAGCGCCGAGAGGGCCGGATAGACGAAGGTCTGATGACCCATGAAGGCCATGGCCCGATCCGCCACCCGGCGTTCGACGGTCCCAGCGCGCGGAGCGATCAACCCGGCCATGATCTTCAAAAGCGTGGACTTGCCGGCGCCGTTGGGCCCCGCCACAAGCATGATGCTCGCGGGAGCGAGGTCGCAGGTCACCCCCTTGAAGATCAGCCGGGAGCCGAAAAAATGGCTGACCGCGCTCAGGCGAAGAAGAGAGCCGGAACTCATCATCGGCGCTCGATCTTTCTCCAGCACAAAAAGGCGACAAGGCAGGACAGGGTGCCGCCGATCCATATCCAGTTGACCAAGGGGTTGATGCTCACCTTGAGACTGACCGAGCCCTCCTCGTTGAAGCCGAGCAGCGTGGCATAGACTTCCTCGCCAAGCGAAGGAATGACCGAAACCTCGGCAAAGGTCGACTGCTCGAAGCTGCGATACAGCCGCTTCTCCGGAGCGAGGCTGCCCACCTCCTTGCCGCCGCGAGTCACGGCCAGATGGGCCGCGTGCATGTCCATGGCCGGATTGTCGTGATGATGGCGCAATTCGATGAACTGCACTTCATAGGCTCCGACGGTCATGGATTGGCCTTTGTTCAGCACTGCCTCCGCTTCCACCTTGTAGGGTCCGGAAAAGGCCACGCCGATGACCATGAACGCCACGCCCAGGTGCACGCCGTAGGCTCCCCAGGACGGCAGGAAGGAGCGAACGCCCTTGTTGCGGATAAAATACAGGACGATGGAGACCACCATCATGAATCCCGAGACCGCGGAAAAAAGAGCCAGCGGCTGCGTGTACCCCAGCGCAAAGATGATCCCGGCCGAACCCGCACCGGTGCCCAGCACCACCCCCAGAGCGGTCTTGTCGCCGATCCCGTGCTTCTGCGAGAACCAGGGACAAATGGACATGATCAAGGCCAGCACGGCGAAAAGCGGCAGGCAGACACGGTTGTAAAACCCGGCGTCGAGACCGACAGGGTTGGCGCTCCACATGCTGCTCAGGATCGGCCAAATGACGCCCAGAAACACGATGCCGCCCAGACACAGAAAAAGCCAGGAAGCCAGAAAAAGCATGCCCGGACGGCTCGCGAAGTCATCGATCTGGGTCGAATCGTCCTTGCGATGGATCAGACAGACAAAGAGGGTCAAGCACAGCACGGCAATCATGAAAATGAGCAACGGAATGCCCATGCGACTGCCGCCGAAAGCGTGCAGGGAATCTATCATTCCGCTGCGCACCACGAAGGTGGCGAAAAAGCAGAGCAAAAAGCTTAAGGAGGCCATGAACACATTGGTTCGCAGCAAACTCTTGCGCGTGCGCCCGACAATGGCGGTGTGCACAAAGGCTGTTCCGGCCAACCAGGGGATGAGGGAGGCGTTTTCGACCGGATCCCATGCCCAGTAACCGCCCCAGCCAAGCTCCATGTACGACCACCAGGCCCCCAGGATGATGCCCGAAGTCAGGAAAATCCAGGCCACGATATTCCAGTTGCGGCACAATTCGAGCCATTCTCGGCCATTGCCGGACAGGCGCGACGCCAGAGCCAGACAAAAGGGAATCGTGTATCCAGCGTAACCGAGAAAAAGAAGGGGCGGATGAAAGATCATGCCCGGATTCTGCAGCAGCGGATTGAGCCCTCGGCCTTCTGCAGGAACAGGGTCGAGCTTCATAAAGGGGTTGCTCGGCCCGGTCAGTGCGAAGAGGAAGAAAATTTCAACCAGGAAAAAAAGAATCCAGAAAAAGACCTTGGTGCGGTTGTCCAGACGGGAATAGCCCGGAGTGTAAATCATGCACCAGCCCATGAGGGCCACGCACAGATACCAGAAAAGAAAGGACCCGTTTTGTCCGGCCCAAAATGCCGTCACGGCATAAAAAAGCGGCAGGAGCGTATCGGTGTAGTCCCGGACGTAGACATAGGAAAAGTCGCGGACCACCAAGGCCTGAACCAGGACTGCGGAAACCGCCAGGACCACCACGGTCAGCAGTATCTGTCCTTTCTCGAACAGGGAGACGGTATCGAAATCATCCTTCAGGGCCTTCATCCCGGCGGTCGCGGTCAAGCCCACGGCTACCAGCATGCTCAAGAGGAGTGCGGTGAAACTGATGGCGTGCATGAAGCGGGGTATCCTCGTGGAGGTTTTTGGTTATTGAAAAAGAGACGTCCTTAAAGCGGAACCTAGCCCGTGAATCCGGGCGGGCGCATCTGCCCCTTTTCGTTTTTCTCATATTTGGACGGGCATTTTGTCAGCAGGGTCGTGGCCTCGAATTCCTTGGCCTCGGCTTTGAACGAGCCCTCCAGGATGACCTCCACCCCGGCCTTGAACGTGTCGGGAACTGCGCCCCGGTAGCGCACATGGATGACCTTTGAGGGATCATCCTTGTCCTGGACGAAGAAGGCAACGCCGAGGGACGAGGGGTCATGTTCGATGTTTTTTTCGGAAACCATCCCAAAGAGCCGGGCCTGGGTCAGCTTCTCGGCAGGCATGGCCAGGGCCTCGGAAACATTGAGGAAATACACGGAATTCTGGGAAAGGCCACTGAAGAGAAGGTAGCCCACGCCGGCTCCGACCAAAAGGACGGCAGCCAAGTAGACCCATTTCTGATTTTTTGCGGTACTCATTAAAATCTCCGGTTTCATTGTGGACCGGCTCCTAGCACGAACCGGCGCCACCTGTCACGACGCGATGCGCGCTTGCAAGCACGCGCATATCCACAACCAGACCAGTTTCGTCAACATTTTCATCCGACAAATTTTGTGCCTGCCGGACATGGCCGGCCGACTGGACGGAGCCGCTCATTTCCTTGCCGAGATCTGGTCTTGACCTGCGCGCGCTTACCGATCAAAAAAGCCCATCTTCGGCAAGGACAAACATGACAAAAATCGACACCATCCTGCTCGATCGCGACGGCACCCTGATCGAGGAACGCCACTATCTGAAAGACCCGGACCTGGTCGCCCTCATTCCGGGGACGCTCGCCCCGCTGCGCAGGCTTGCCGAACTGGGCTGCCGTTTTTACCTGGCCAGCAACCAAAGCGGCATTGGCCGGGGAATCCTGACCGAAGATGACTACCGAAGCGTGCATGCCAGGCTTCAGGCAATGCTTTCGGCCGAGGGGATCTGCCTTGGCGGCGCGGCTTTTTGCCCCCACGCCCCGGATGCGGACTGCGACTGCCGCAAACCCCGCACCGGCCTCTGGAAACATCTGGCCGGGCAGTTTGGCCTGCGCCCCGAAAACACGGTCATGATCGGGGACAAGATCGCGGACATCCGCTTTGGCCAGGCCATCGGCTGCGCCGAAACAGTCCTCGTGCTGACCGGCCACGGTCTTGAGGCGGCGGAAAAGCTCGGTCTTGAGACCCTTGACTCCGCCGTGCGCCCCTGTGCTCCCGGCCCGGACCGGCCAACCTGGCTGGCCAGTGATCTGGGCAGCTACCTGGAGCTGCTTGTGCAAAAAAAGGAAGCTGTGCATGCACATCGGATTTGACGCCAAGCGTTTTTTCCACAACGCGACGGGCCTTGGAAACTACGCCCGCAGCACCGTCTTGGGACTGGCCGAGCATTTTCCGGAGAATCGCTATACCTTGTACACGCCGAGCCAAGCGGGGCAATTTTGCACATTGCCGGCTTTGCATGGCCTCCATGTGCAGGAAGCATGCCCGCTGGGCCGCACATTCCCGGCCATGTGGCGCAGCCTCGGCATCCCCTGGGCGGCGCTCCAGGACAGGTTGGACATCTACCACGGCCTGTCCCACGAGCTGCCCATGACCGATTTTGCGGCACGGACCCGCACCGTGGTCAGCATGCACGACCTGCTCTTTATGACCCACCCCCACCTCTACCCCTTTGTGGATCGCACGCTCTATACAATCAAATACAAAAAAAGCTGCCGGCGTGCGGACATGATCGTCGCCATCAGCCAAAAGACCGCTGAAGACGTGCATGAACTCTTCGGCGTGCCGCAGCAGCGCATCCGCGTGGTTCACCAAAGCTGCGCCCAAGCTTTCTCCCTTGCCCTCAATGAGGACGAAAAGATCAGGCTGCGTCGCGCGCACGCCCTCCCGGAGGACTACGTTCTTTTTGTCGGGTCGCTCATCCCGCGCAAAGGGGCCCAGACCCTGATCGCGGCCCTGGCCGAACTGCCCCCGGCCGACCGGCCCGGGCTGGTCATCGTCGGCAAAGGCCCGCTGGAAGTGTCCCTGCGGGAACAGGCCAGGACCCTGAACCTTGGCTCACGGGTCCTCTTTGCCGGCCAGGTTCCTGCCGAGGATCTGCCCGGCCTCTATCAATTGGCACGGGTCTTTGCGTATCCATCCGTGGGTGAAGGTTTCGGCATCCCCATTCTGGAAGCCCTGTCCAGCCGGGTGCCGGTCATCACCTCCACCGGCTCCTGTTTCGCCGAACCCGGCGGAGACGCGGCGCTGTACACCACCCCCGGCGATGTGCAGGAGCTGGCCGGGGCCCTGGCCAAAGTCCTGAACGACGCGGCCTTGCGCCAGGACATGATCGCCAGGGGCGTGCGGCATGCCCGGAATTTTCACATCTCCCGCACCTCTGCCAACCTCATGCAGGTCTATGCGGAACTGCACGCAGGCAGATAGGAGTAAGCATGGCCCAGCCTCTCAAGAATCAGGAATGCCTGACCGTGCGACTGAGCGCACTCGGCGACGCCATCCTGACCACGGGCGTGCTCAAGTACTGGCAGGATCAATTCGGCCTGACCTTCCACGTACTGACCAAGCCCGCCCTGGCTCCTGTCTTCAAGAATCATCCGGCCGTGTGCGGGGTCATCCCCGTCGAAGAGACGAATCTGCACGGGCTGCGCTGGATGAGGTATTGCCGCAACCTGGCCCGCAGCTTCGGACACCTCCCGCTCATCGATCTGCACGTCAATCTGCGCACCCTGTTCCTGCGCGCCCTGTGGCCCGGGCCGACCCGGACCTACGCCAAATACTCCATGACTAGGCGCCTCTTCCTGGCCACGCGCCACCCCTCGTTCGCCGCCCGACTCCAGCGACTGAACGTGCCCCAGCGCTATGCGCTGGCCCTCGAAGAAAACGCCGTGGACACGGCCCTGGTCCGCCCCCGCATCTTCCTTGACGCGGCGGAGACCGCCCAATCCCGTGAAGCGCTTTCGCTCCTGAGCCTGAAGCGGCCCATCGCCATTCATCCCTACGCCACCCATCCGGCCAAGACTCCGCGCCCCGAGGTCTGGAGAAATCTGATCCGCGCGCTGGAGGACAGAGGAGAGGAGCTCCTGATTCTGGGCAGGGACGCAAAGTCCCTTCTCCCCGATTCACCCCGCGACCTGACCAACACAACGGATCTGCGAACCCTCTCGGCCCTGCTCTCGCACTGCCGCTGCCTCATAACCGGCGACTCCGGCCCCATGCATCTGGCCACGGCCGTGGGTACCCCGGTCATCGCCCTGTTCGGCCCGACGACCAGGGAATGGGGCTTCTACCCATCAGGCCCACGCGACATCATTCACCAAAGCCCCTGTCCGAAAGCTCCCTGCTCGCTGCACGGCCAGGATGCGTGCACTCTCCAAAATGCCTGCATGGCGGATATTTCCGATCAGCTGATCCTTCATCTCCTCGATACTCTTCAAGGCTCGGACTAGACTCGTCTTTTTCTTGACGGTGTTTTGCAATTTTAATAGGAACAATTATCAAATCTTGCAGAGGTATCCTCATGAAAGAATTATTGGGAAAGGACATGCGCCTGACCAACCAGCGAAAAATCATCCTGGAAGAACTTCAATCCGTCACAACCCATCCTACCGCGGATGAAATATACGGCATGGTGCGTCAGAAAATGCCGCGCATCAGCCTTGGCACCGTGTATCGAAACCTCGAAGTGCTGAGCTCCCTCGGCCTGGTCCGCAAACTCGAAAATGCGGCCGGGCAAAAGCGTTTTGACGGGGATGTCTCGGCCCATCATCATATCCGCTGCGAAGTCTGCGGCAAGGTCGGAGACATCTTCGACGCTCCGGACATTTCCGGAATCGAGCACGGACTGAGCACGGACTTCCGGATCACCGGCGTCTCACTGGAGTTTTCAGGCGTCTGTCCACGTTGTCAGAAAGAGCGGACAGTCGCGCAATAACCCCTCCTGACGCAAACATGTTTCAAATCTCAAAATGACTGGAACAATGAACCGTTCTGTGGTAACTGCTTTTTGAAATTCAGCTGAAAAACTCAAAGGAGTAGAAAAATGGCGCAACGACTCGAAGTGTATAAGTGTGATTTGTGTGGAAATATTATTGAGGTCATGCATGGCGGCGGCGGGACTCTGGTCTGCTGCGGAGAGGACATGAAGCTTCAGGTGGAGGGAACCGTGGACGCGGCCCGCGAAAAACACGTCCCGGTCATCCACAAGACGGCCACCGGCTTCAAGGTCGTGGTCGGCGAGGTGGCTCACCCCATGCTCGACGCCCATTATATTGAATGGATCGAACTGATCGCCGACGGCAAGGTCTATCGCCAGTACTTAAATCCTGGCCAGGCTCCGGAAGCCGAGTTCTGCATCGCGGCCGAAAAGGTCACGGCCAGGGAATATTGCAACCTGCACGGACAATGGAAAATCGAAAACTAGGGAGATAATCGACATGGACAAGTATGTGTGCACTCTTTGCGGCTATGTTTACGATCCGGCAATCGGCGACCCGGACAGCGGCGTCGCCCCCGGAACCAAGTTCGAAGACATCCCTGAAGATTGGTCCTGCCCGGTCTGCGGAGCAGGCAAGGCCGATTTCGCCAAGGAAAATTAATTTCAAAGCCAGCCCGGAAAATCCGGGCTGGCTTTGCTTGATACACTCAACTTTCCCCGCCCCTGGCGGGATCATTATATTTTAAGGACGAAGAACAATGCCTGTTACCGAAATCAAAAAAGACATCTACTGGGTTGGCGTGGTTGACTGGAACATCCACGATTTCCACGGATATTCCAAATCCCCCCAGGGAACGACATACAACGCCTATCTGGTCATCGACGACAAGATCACCCTTTTCGACTCCGTGCCGGCCAAGTTCCAGATGGACCTGTACCACCAGATCCGCTCCATCATCCCGCTCGAAAAGATCGACTACATCGTCTGCAACCACATCGAACCCGACCATGCCGGAGCCATGCCCTTCCTGATGGAGAAGGTTCAGCCCGAAAAGGTGTACTGTTCCAAGATGGGACACCGCATGCTGCTCGACCACTTCCATCAGCCCGACTGGCCCTACCATCCGGTCCAGACCGGAGACTCCATCAGCCTGGGCAAGCGCACGGTGCAGTTCATGGAGACGCGCATGCTGCACTGGCCGGACTCCATGTTCTCCTACATCCCCGAAGACAAGCTGCTCATCTCCAATGACGCCTTCGGCCAGAACATCGCATCCAGCGCCCGTTTCGACGACGAAGTGGACCTGGCCATGCTCATGGCTGAAACCTCCCACTACTACTACAACATCGTCCTGCCCTTCTCCCAGCGGGTCACGGCAGTGCTCGACGAGGTGGAGAAGTTGGGCCTTGAGATCGACATGATCGCCCCGGACCACGGCATCATCTGGCGCTCAAACGTGCCGCTGATTCTGCAGGCCTACCGAGACTACGCCGAACAGAAGCCGAACAAGAAAGCGATCATCGTCTATGACACCATGTGGCATTCCACGGAAAAAATGGCCAAGGCCATCGCCGAAGGGCTCATGGAAGAGGGCGTGGCGGTCAAGATCATGCATCTCAAGCAGTTCCATCACTCCGACGTCATGGGCGAACTGGCCGACGCCACGGGCATCATCTGCGGCTCCCCCACCCACAACAACGGCATCCTGCCGATCGTGGCCGATTTCCTGACCTACATGAAGGGCCTGCGGCCCGTGGGTCGCGTCGGCGCGGCCTTTGCCTCCTTCGGCTGGAGCGGCGAATCCCTGAATATCCTGAACGACTGGCTCAAATCGGCCAAGATCGAGGTCGTCGAGCCCGGCGTGAAGTGCAAGAACGTGCCCGACCACGCCAAGCTGGCCGAATGCAAGGAGCTGGGACGTCAGGTTGGCAAGGCCATCGTGGCCAAAGTGGAAGCCGAGGCCGCGGCGGAATAAGCGTGGCGCACGGCAGGGAAATAAAACGGTGCATCCTCGCCCTCCTGGCCGGTGACGGCTGGGAGGCGGGACTGCCCGAGCTTGCGGACCTCGGCCAACAAGCCGCGGCACCGCTCTTCTCGGCCCTGTGCAGTTCTTCCCCGAAGGTGCGCTGGCACGCGATCACGGCGCTGGGGGTGGTGGTCGGGGCCATGGCTGGCCGCACTCCGGAAAAGGCGCGCGTCATCATGCGCCGCTTCATCTGGAGCCTCAATGACGAATCGGGAGGCATCGGCTGGGGCGCGCCCGAGGCCATGGGCGAGATCATGACCCAGAGCCCGCTCGTGGCCGCCGAATACCACAACCACCTCCTGGCCTACATCCACGAGGACCACTGCCGACCGGACTGCTATCTGGAACACGCTCCCCTGCGCCGTGGCGCGGTCTGGGGCGTGGGCAGGCTGGCGCAAGTCCGCCCGGATCTCGCGGCGAAGGCCGAACCCGACCTGCTCTGCGCCCTGGAAGATTGCGACACAACCATCCGTGGGCTAGCCGCCTGGACTTGCGGACTGCTGGACCTGACGTCGGCCCTGCCGCAACTTCGGACCATGAACACGGACGCTTCGACCCTGGAATTGTACCTCGACCGCAGACTTCTGGAACCGACTGTGGCCAGCCTGGCCGCAGAGGCCATATACCGGATTACGGGCCACGCACCCGCACTCAACTAAAGGAGACTCGCTATGGATGTGCTCATGTTATCCAGGCTCCAGTTTGCCATGGCTACCATGTTTCATTTCATCTTCGTCCCGCTGACCCTTGGTCTGTCCATCCTGGTTGCCATCATGGAAACCAAGTACGTGCGGACCGGCGACGAGATGTACAAACGGATGACCAAATTCTGGGGCAAACTCTTTGTCATCAACTTCGTGCTCGGCGTGGTCACAGGCATCACGCTGGAATTTCAGTTCGGCACCAACTGGTCCCGCTATTCCGAATACGTGGGCGACATCTTCGGGTCGCTACTGGCCATCGAGGCCACAACTTCCTTCTTTCTGGAATCGACGTTCCTCGGCGCCTGGATCTTCGGCTGGCATATCCTGTCCCCGAAAATGCACGCGGCCTGCATCTGGCTGGTGGCCATTGCCTCCAACATGTCGGCCCTGTGGATTCTCCTGGCCAACGCCTTCATGCAGCACCCCGTGGGCTACGTGATGCGCAACGGCCGGGCCGAGCTGGACAATTTCTTCACCGTGCTTTTCAACCCCTTCGGCTGGCAGCAGTACGTTCATACGCTCAGCGGCGCTTTCACGCTGGCCGGTTTTTTCCTCATGGGCGTGTCCGCCTACCATCTGCTCAAGAAGCAGAACATCGAGTTTTTTACCCGCTCCTTCAAGATGGGCATGGTCTTCGCGCTGGTGTTCTCCGTGCTGGTAGCGGTCCAGGGGCATCATCACGCCCAGGAAGTGGGCAGGATTCAACCCGCCAAGCTGGCGGCCATGGAATCGCTGTGGGAAACCCAGGAAAGTGCGCCCATGTACCTGCTGGTCGTGCCTGATGAAAAGAACGAAAAGAACGCCGTCGAGCTCTTCGGCATCCCCGGCGGCCTGTCCTTCCTGGCTCACGGCTCCTTCACCACCCCGGTACAGGGTCTCAAGGACTGGCCCGCCGACGAGCGCCCGCCCGTCCTGCTGACCTTCCTCTCGTTCAGGGCCATGGTCGGCATTGGCACGCTCCTGCCCCTCCTCTGCATCTGGGCCTTCCTGCGCCGCAACAAGCTGACCGAGACTCCAAAGCTCCTCAAGGTCATGCTCTACGCCATCCCCCTGCCCTATATCGCCATCGAGGCGGGTTGGGTCGTGGCGGAAGTAGGGCGGCAGCCCTGGATCGTGTACGGCCTGATGAAGACGGCGGACGCGGTGTCGCCCATCGTCACCTCACAGGTGGCATTTTCCCTGGTGACCCTGACCCTGCTCTACGCCCTGCTCGGCGCCGTGGACATTTACCTGCTGTTCAAATTCGCCAAAAAAGGCCCTGCCGAGGCATAACCCGTTCGGATCACAAGGAGGATTGATTCATGCTTGAAACCATCTGGTTCCTACTCTGGGGTGTGCTCTGGGCCATCTATTTCATTCTGGACGGATATGACCTGGGCATCGGCAGCCTCATCCCGATCCTGGGCAAGTCCGATACGGACCGCCGCACCATGCTCAACGCCATGGGCCCCTTCTGGGACGGCAACGAAGTCTGGCTGATCACGGCCGGCGGCGTGACCTTCGCCGCATTTCCCAAGGCCTACGCGGTCATGTTCAGCGGGCTCTACACCCCGCTCATGCTCCTGCTCTTCGCCCTCATCGTCCGCGGCGTGTCCCTTGAATTCAGGCATCAGGTCGACAGCCCCGCATGGCGCAGGGTCTGGGACTGGGGCGCGACGCTCGGCAGCTTCCTGCCCGCTCTCATCCTGGGCGTGGCCTTCGCCAACATCTTCATGGGCCTGCCCCTGGATGAGAACGGCGTTTTCCAGGGCAGCTTCCTGACCCTGTTCAACCCTTACGGCCTGGCCGGCGGTGTCCTCTTCGTGCTGCTCTTCGCCATGCACGGGGCCCTGTGGCTGACCATCAAAAGCGAGGGCGACCTCCAGCAGCGCGCGGCCGGCCTGGCCCGCAAGCTTTGGCCCGTGCTCGTCGGCCTCATCGGCGCCTTTGTCGTCCTGACAATCTTCTATACCGACCTACTGGCCAATTACCTGCTCAACCCGCTCCTGCTGGTGCTCCTTGTCGTGCCGGTCCTGGCACTCGTTCTGCTGCGGCAGCAGATCGGCAAGGAAGACTGGTGGTTTGCCTGGGGCCTGTCCGCGGTCTTGATCGGCGGACTGACCCTGTTCGGCGTGGTCGGACTGTACCCGGCGCTCCTGCCTTCGAGCATCTCGTCGGAATACTCCATCACCATCGCCAACGCGGCCTCCAGCACCCTGACCCTGTCCATCATGCTGGGCGTGACCCTGGTCTTCATCCCCATCGTGGCGGGCTACCAGTTCTGGCTGCACAAGACCTTCACCCACAAGGTCACGGAAAAGGAACTGAACCAGGACGGCGCGTACTAGCGTCGGGCGCTTTTCAAAACGACAACAAAAAGGGTGGCCGAAATGGTCACCCTTTTTTTGTTTCGTCAACACGAGTTGTTGCAATATGAAATCATGCAGGATGGATTCCCGCCTTCGCGGGAATGACGGGTGCGCTGGTGCCGGGATCTCTACCGGATCGATGGGTTCCCGCCTTCGAACATCGGATATGGCCGACAGATATCGCCACCCTTCACGTCATCCCCGCGAAGGCGGGGATCCATCCGGCATCGTGCGCAACTGCGTAGTATGCGGATAGCTATCCCCGCGCAGGGGGCCATCCACAGGCGGCGATAGCGTCAGTACCAGCGTTGCGTCATCCCCGCGAAAGCGGGGATCCATCCCCCGACCCTTGGAGAACCGGAGGTCGGCCCTAAAAAACCTTGGCCGCAATCCAGCTTCCGGACACAAAGACGCCGATGGTCGCGCCCAGGTTGGCGAAGATGACCACAAGCAGAATCCTGCTGACAGGATTGATCCAGAACCCCTTCACCGTCATGACGCTCAAGGGCAGTTCTTCCAGATCCGAGACGGTGGGTTTCTTGACCCAGGCCTGGACCAGCCCGGCCACCCAGCCCGCCGCGATGAGCGGATGCAGCGTGGTGATGGGCGCTGCCAGAAAGCTGGACAGTACTGTCAAAGGATGGCCCAGGGCAGCGGCCGAGCCCAAAGCGGCACCGAAGCCGGTCACCAGCACCCAGATGGATACCGCGTTCATGGAGGCGTCAGCGCCACCACGAAAAAAACCGATGACCAGCAATGCGACGAAAAAACCGGGGAGCCCCCATTTCCAGAAGGCGCCCCATTTTGAGGGCGGAGGAAGCTCCTCAAGGGGGGCCAGATCGATATCTCGCCCGAAATACTGCTGCATGCCCGGCACGTGTCCGGCCCCGACAATGGCCACGATGTTCGTGCCCGGGGCCTTGCGGATCTTCTGCGCCAGATAGATGTCGCGCTCGTCGATGAGCCGCTCCTTGATCTGCGGAAAGCTCTCCGCAAAGGAACCCATGATGGCGGCCAGCTGGTCCTTTTTCTTCATGTCCTCAATGAGGGCCTTGTCCACGTCTTCGTCAACGAAGATGCTCGTCAGGAGCTGGCTCAAGAGCTGGAATTTCTTCCAGAACCCCAGAAAACCCCAGACCCGCTTCAAGGTCACCTGCACGTCGCGGTCGGCCAGGACCAGGGTGGCCCCGGTCTCCCCGGCCAGGCGCACGCCTTCCATCATCTCCGCGCCCGGCTGCACACCCAGCTTGTCGCCGATCTTGCGGTAAAAAGCCTGCAACACCAGCTGGATCATGAGGAAGACGGCCTTGCCTTCCTTGATGACCTTGTAGATGTCCATCCGCTTCCAGTCGTCGCGGCGGGTCATGGCCTGATGCCGGGCCGCACAAAGCTCGACGCAGATGGAGTCGGGCCGCACGATTTCAACGGTCCGGCGCACATCTTCCACGCTTTCCAGGGAGACATGGGCCGTTCCGACCAGGAAGAAACGCTTCTCCCCCTCCTCGACCACGGTCACGCTTTCCGGCAAATTTTCAAAATCCACGCTATACCTCACGGGCAAAGCCCTGTTCAACGAATAAGGATTCGCTTCGTTATCCGCAGCCCCGAGGGAAAGCAAGTACGCGCGCGGACCGTCACCCGACGATCACATTTTCCCTTGTCAAATTCCGGCCCCTGACGCATTCCGACCCAGACACCCCCTCCCGGAGCAGACATGACCCACGGCGAATTCGATCAGCGCATGCAGAGCGCACCCTACGCGACCATCTGGAATCTGGCATGGCCCCAGGTGGTCATGATGTTCTTTCACTTCCTGATCGGATTCGTGGATGTCTGGGTGGCGGGACGCATCAGCCGCGAGGCTCAGGCCTGCATGGGCGTCATGAGCCAGGCCATGTTCTTCTTCATGGTCGTGGCCATCGCCCTGGCCAACGGCAGCGTGGCCGCCATCAGCCAGAGCTCCGGTGCCGGGTTGCCACGACGGATCAAGCGCTTCGTGGGCTTGAGCGTGGGTCTGGGAACGCTGACGGGGCTCGTGATCCTGGTCCTGGGATTGCTGTTTGACGAGCATTTCCTGAGCCTGCTGCAGATTCCTGCGGAGCTCATGCCCATCGCCGAATACCTGCTCCAGGTCAGCCTCTACATTCTCCCGGCCTACTATCTTTTCACCATCAGCAACGCCTTCTTCCGGGCGCAGAAGATCGTGACCCTGCCCCTGTATTCCATGATTCTGGTCACCGGGGTGAACACCCTGCTCGATCTTGGCCTCGGGCTTGGGCTGTGGGGCCTGCCCAACCTTGGATACAAGGGCATCGCCTGGGCGACCTTCGCCTCGATTTTATGCGGAACGGTCTACAATTTCGTGATGATGCTGCGCTGCGGCCTGCTCTCTGCCCAAAGCCTGGCTCCGTGGCGCTGGGTCCGCCTGGCGCTGCCGTATCTGATCAAGGTCGCCGGGCCCGCCGGGCTGATGCAGCTGGTCTGGCATTCGGCCTACATGGTGCTCTACGCCATCACCGCAAGCCTGCCCTATGAAAATGTCGTCGCCATGGCCGGAATGAGCGCGGGTATCCGCATCGAAGCACTGCTCTTCCTGCCGGGCATCGCCTTCAACTTTACGGCGTCGATTCTGGTTGGACACTATCTGGGTCAGGGGCGCAAAGAAGAGGCCAAACGCATGGGCTACCGGATCATGGTCGTGGGCGTGGTCGCCATGAGCATCATCACCGGCCTGTTGTGGCTGGTCATTGAACCCGTCATCGCCTTCGTCGCGCCGGACCCGGACGTGCAGGCCGAGGCCATCCGCTATCTGGCCTGGAACATGGCCGCCACGCCGCCAATGCTGGCGGCCATGATCCTGGGCGGGGCCTTCACCGGAGCGGGGGCGACCATGTATCAGGCCGTCATCTTCGGCACCGCGGCCTGGCTGGTGCGCCTGCCCCTGGCCTACGTGCTCGGGCATCTGGTGCTCAAATCGGCTAACGGCGTGTGGATGGCCATGTTCGCATCGGTCCTGGTCCAATGCGCGACTATGCTTTATTTCTATCACTACAAAGATTGGTACCAATTCACCCTGCGCAAAAACAGGAGACCCGCATGACGCCCATGCCCGGCCATTATCTCGGTTCCATCGCCAATTTCGCCGCGGACACCCCCTGGGATCTGGAATACTCCCTGGTGCTTGACGCGCACGGCCATTACCAGTTTTTTTCACGCAATTCCGAAGGACTGGTCCGCCAGCGCAACGCGGGGACATCCGGCCGGGCCTTCGCCCAGTTCGCGGTGCAAAATGGTTTCGATGCGGAAGAGCTGTTGCGTGACCTGAACTACATAGACACCGGATTTGCCACCGACTTTGCAAACTTCCTCGAACGCCGCAACGCAAAGGACTAGAATCATGACCGAAGCCATAGACAAGCTTAGGCCCGTCGAGCCCGTCTCCTCCAGAGACAAGATGCTTCCCGACTCCGGAGCCCGCCATGTCGCCGCAGACAAGGACGAAATCCACCAGCGCCCGCCCCTTCACCCATACAAGGGCAAGTTCCTCGACGTTGTAGCATAGCCCTCCACACGACAAGAAAGAATTGACGCTCCAGGCCGCCCTGTATATTTGAAAAACCTCCCTGCCCGGGTGGTGGAAGTGGTAGACGCCAGGGATTTAAAATCCCTTGCCCTTCGGGGCGTGCCGGTTCAAGTCCGGCCCTGGGCACCAATAAAAACAAGGGCTTATAGCGAAATGCCGTAAGTCCTTTTTCATTTTACTTTGACGATCAAAACAGTTTTGCCAGTTCTTTGCCAGTTTTACTTTTAGCGAAGAACAAAGCCCCGCCTTTTTGCCATCAATCCCTTGCACCTTTGGTTGCTAATTCCTTCCCTTGCCACCATGATTTTGCTATGGGCACCCGAAAGAGGGGAAAATATGCGTAACTTTCTGATTATTCTTTTCATCGCTATCATTGTTCTTGGATGCGGATCTGGGCGTAAGCGTTATGAAGCGGGCCTGCAGTCTCTTGAAGGTAAACATATTGACGAATTCTACAGGGCATGGGGCCCGCCAAACTCAAAGGCAGACTTTTCAACTGGAGACTATATTGTGTCTTGGGGAAAGCAATCAAGAGTTCAGGAACATATACCACCACGTCACAAAAATCGACGATGCTCCCTAATGGGCAACTAATAAGCGTTCCGGTTAACCAAACCCATGGCGGGGGAACCCACACCAGATCCTGTGAAATTCGTGTTGAATTTTCTCCAGAAGGATTTGCTAAAACATTGGACTACCAAGGCGGTTCAATGTGTGATGATTGGTTTCCTGTTCCAGAAGTGAAATAAACGTGAGGCACGCCTAGATGCATATGACAAAAATCGTGGCGCTTTTCCTACTATTTGCCGCCACTGGTCGCACGTGGAGGGATGCTGCCGGGATAACCGCCTTTGCCGTGGCGTCAACTGCTGTTGTCTGCACAGGGAATACGGATGCCTTCGGGACAAATGAAGTGATTGCCGGGGATCTAGCGCAGAACTTGGTACATGATGCCTTCGATGCCGCCAATGGCACAAGCTGCAACTCAGACTAGCCCTTGCTGGCCACCACCTCTTTAGGTGTCACCCCACTGTCACCCACCGCCGCCTTTTAAGGTGTAAGCAGGGTGTAAGTTCCAGATCCGACTAGGTGTCAGTAGGCTGTCAGCACCACGCCGATGTCACTTCCACTATTGGCCTTGGATCTCGTGCGTGCGCGCGTACTGCGCAGGATGTAGGTGTCGCTTCGTTGTCCGCTCCCGGCCATCCCCTTTTTTAGGCGTCACTTTGTTCACACCCTTACCAAAACCTAACCATTCTCGCGCGGGCGCGTACTGGCTAGCTAGGGATTCGTCATCGTCTGGCCAGCCCCCTTTTACCCGTCACGATACTCACATCCTCGCGCGCGTACTGGTAAGTTCGGCCTCGCGCGGGCACGCGTACTGTTCGGCAATGTCAGGTTTTGTCAGGTTCCTTGCTTCCCGAATACAAGTTTTCCCTAGTGCCGCACCAATATGCTCACGAACAGGCTAGTTCAGCCCAGCGCAAAGTTAAGCCACGCTGACATCCGGGATTACGCAAAAAGGACGTCAAACGTCTTCGATGTTACCACACATCTGGACAAAATGCTGGCCATTTAACGACTTGATTGAATCTTGTCAAAAAACAACAATTTATACGAACACAGCCTCAAAATACGATAAAAACATTGATATTTATGACCACCAAGTATTTCCAAAATGGCACGCTTGATGCTTAAGATTATAACAAATTGAGTATTTAAATTGGAGATCTTATGAAGAAAATGATTTTGGCAGTCATCCTTGTGTCCATGGCCTTAACGGCAAATGCCGCACCCATTGTTTTAACTTTTGAAGGTCTGCAAAATTACGAATCTATCGGTGGTTTTTACAGTGGTGGAGCAGGAAGTCTCGGTAGTAGTGGACCAAATCTTGGCATTACGTTCAGTACTAACACCTTGGCAATTATTGATGCCGATGCTGGCGGGTCTGGTAATTTTGGTGGCGAACCGAGTCCGAGTACTATCATGTTTTTTCTTGAAGGGGATTCTGCAATAATGAACGTTTTGGCTGGTTTTGATACAGGATTTTCATTTTTTTATAGCGCCATCAACAACCCAGGGTCTGTTAACGTATACGATAATTTTGATGGTATTGGAAATATTTTGGCGTCACTAGATATTCCAACCACTCTGTCAGATGGCGGCGATCCAAATGGAAACTTTAGCCCCTTTTTTGGAATCGGCGTTGGATTCAGTGGCATAGCTAAGTCAGTCTCTTTTGCTGGAGTACAAGACCAAATCGGATTTGATGACATCACATTTGGTTCTGTTACTCCCGGTGGAGTTGTTCCCGAGCCGTCCACTGCACTTCTTCTTGGCATAGGCCTGATCGGAACGGCCCTGGCTGGCCGCAGAATGAGAAGGGCGTAGATGTAAACTTTTCCGAAAATTCTATCAGGCTCCCTTACACCCCGGCCGGTTCTCCCTGCCGGGGTTTTCTTTTTACCCTCACCCCCGCAACTCCTCGAAGCCGTTTTCAAACACATGTTGTACGCGTCACTTAATTTAATCCTCTCGCGCGCGTACTGGCTAGCTCGGCCTCATGCACCACTACGCGGGCGCGTGCGCGCGTACTGGTCGACTCGCCCTCAAATGAAGTTTTTTGAAGGTGAACATTTTCTAACATCTCCACCCGCTGGCGTGACAAAACGTGACGGCCCGTTACATCCGATATGCGAGCGGCTACTGGTCAGCCCATCTGCAAAACTTTTATCTCTCAATTTCGCACGGACAAAGAAAACAGAGCAAAAGACGGTCGTTCGGATGAAGCGCCAAAGATTGCCCCCCCTCGCGCGCGTAATGGTTTGCAGGTGTCAGATATGTGTTATTTCCGACCGCCTTACGCTGGTCGTCGTGCAGGACGTTTAAGGGGGGGTGTCTCAAAAAGGCATGAGCTAGCTAGTGTGTTTCGAGCAAAAAGGACCGTTCCCGTCACCACTCCCCAGATTTCCAAATCCTGTCCGGGTCTGATCCGCAGATGCTGAAAGCCGATGATTGAAAAACGCTTGTCGATCGAATTTACACAATGTGCACCAATACCGATAAGTAATAACAATAAAATTATTTAAATTTCAGTATATTAAAAAAATAGCATGAAATTTGCTTGAAATTCATAAGTCAAAATTAATGTTTTTTTTATTTTTTGTACCGTAATTATACGCTTTTGAATGTGATTTGTTTTTTTGACAATATGTTCTTACACATGTTTTCATGTAGCGCAGGTGAGGTGTGTTATGAAGAAAATGTGGTATCTTATTCTGCTAGTTTTTTTGTTCATCGGCACAAATGCGCACGCTGAGTTGATTTCCGGAGTGACGATCGAATCGGTCAGTTCCGAATTTACAGAATTTGGATGGAACTTGACGGCAGCGCATCTTGTTGATGGGAGTGGCTTAGCCGACGGAAAGCATGCTCAGAACAATGCTGACAACATGAATTCATGGCAGACGAGGACAACAGATTCTAAAGCAAATGTTGTTTTCGATCTTGGGGACATATTCGATTTGGATTACATTCATATTTGGAATCTCAATTTTTATACTCCTTACAATGGACGCGGAGCCAAAGACGTTCAAATTTTACTTTCCGAAAACAGTAGTTTTTGGACGCCACTTGGTACTTTTCAGTTTGAAATTGCATCAGGAGTGGATAACGATCTGGGCTTCACTATAGATGCACTCAATTGGGAAGCTGCTCGTTATGTCCAATTTAATATCTTAGATAACTTTCGCGGAGCTGATAATGCCGGACATGTAGGGTTGTCAGAGGTCCAGTTTTATAGATCCACCGACGGACCCAGTCCGGTTCCCGAGCCCTCCACAATGATTCTTCTCGGCATAGGCTTGGCCGGAACGGCCCTGGCTGGCCGCAGAATGAGAAGGGCGTAGATGTAAACTTTTCCGAAAATTCTGTCAGGCTCCCTTACACCCCGGCCGGTTCACCCTGCCGGGGTTTTCTTTCACCCTCACCTCAGCAAATTCTCGAAACCGTTTTCAAACACATGTTGTACGCGCCACTTCATTTAAGCCGCGCGCGTACTGTTCACCATGCCCCAAGATTACCCCAAGAGCCGTAGCGCACCACTACTCGCGGGCGTGCGTGCGTACTGGTTTGAAGGTGAACATTTATCAACATCTCCAACCTCGCGCGCGTACTGGTTTGCAGGTCAACATTTATCAACATCTCCACCCTCGTGCGGGCTGGTTTTTTAGGTGTCAGATATGTGTTGTTTCAGCCCATCCTTTCCTCGGTCGTCGTTGCAGGACGTTCAAGGGGGCTTGTTTCAAAAACTCATGAGCTAGCTAGCGAGTTTTGAGCAAAAAGGACCATTCCCGCGTCACGATTCCACAGGGAATTGCTTCACCTGGTCAGCATCACCTTGGCGGTCAGGAGTACAACACCTTGATGGCGTCGCGCCTGCGGTTGCAGAAAACGAAGAGGTGGCCGGAGAAAGGGTTCAGGGCCAGGAGGCCCTGAACCGTCATGCTTAATCTGTCGATCCCGGCGAGCATGTCAGTAGTGCCGGAGGAGAGAGCGAGGCGCTTGGCCTCGGCTCCCTTTATTCCTTGACCGTTGAAGTGGGTGGAGACGGTGCTTCGGACGGATTTACCGTATCGGATTCCGAGGACGGATTCGACTCCATCCACTGGAGTTCCATATTCGGATCGAACATCCTCTGAAGCGATGCCTCTAAGGATTTGTGGGCCGCGATGTCGAAGCTGTTGTCCTCCTCCGAGTTGGAAGAGGGTTTGACCTCACGGGATGTTCTGGATCTGTTGCTTGTCAACGAAGACAGATTTGAAGCCATGCCTGTCCCTGAGGACATAGCCCAGATCCATATCATACCACCTGCTCAGGCGGTGCTACCCAACTGTGGTCTATGGTAACGCCGATGGACAAACACATAACGAAAGAAAGCCCTGGAGTCACAAGCTCCGGGGCTTTTCGCATTCTGGAGGACTTATGATCGATACACAGGCCGTAACGCGCTCGCTGCCCCTGGTGGCCAGCGTACTCAACAGAGCATACGGCATAAGGCCCAAATAAGAGGTTCTTACGCCTATCCGTAAGTTTTCGAGATTAGAAGCTTACGTAAATCGGACTATTCTGATCAAAGAATATTTCTTTGTTGTAAAACTCGTTGCGTTCGTATAATTAACTAAAAAAAAAATTTAACATCAAAGGGGGATGTTATGGCCAAAAATTTTTTAATACCCAATTCTTTCTTTGCTTTTATTCTATGTATTCTTTTTGCTCTTCCAGCAGAAGCCTATGAAATTAACAGCGCAGATGAAGAAGCTTTGAATGGTGCAGAAATAATAGACTTTAGTGATGTTGCTTTTTCAAATTATGGAAATCTTCAAAGTAATGGGGTTGATTTTATTGCCCAAGGTGGTCCTGCTTATTGGACAGCATCACAAAGTTATAGTGGTTCTTATGGCATGACAGGAACACATCTTGATAATGCACAAGGTCATACGACAACGCTAATTGTTGAATTTCCAGAAACGGTAAGTGCATTCGGGTTTGACTTTGGCGCGCACGACCGTCCAACATGGACTCTTACTGCATATCTTGATGGCGACATTATGTCTGAAACGCGTTCTATTCCATTAAAGCAAGATTTTATTGGTTTTTATGGGCTCGCGGCAAATGCAGACTACTTTATTCTGACTATCAATGAATATGATTATGTACTATTTGATAACCTATATTTTTTGACCGGAACTGGTCCGTCTTTTTCTTTGTCGCCGAATTCCCCAAACCAGGAAATCATCATTGAGCACCTTGACGGTCAACTCGGTTCGGCTTCCGGTGTATTTCTTTCCGATCTGACATTCCTGGCCGGGTTACCCGATGGTGAATTTCAGGATGCGCTGGATGCCCTCTCCCCAGAGCCCTACATAGGCCTGCGCGATGCCGGTCTGCGCGTCGTCCGTTCGGGGAGTGCCACGGTCACGGAGCGGTTGCAGAGCCTGTATCTGGCCCAAATGGCCGGGATCGATCCGAATCAGCTGTATGCCGCCAGCAACGCTGTCATGTCGGATGCTCCGCCCGCAGTCGTTTCGAGCGGGAAGGATGGCTTCAGCATCTGGGTCAAGCCGTATCTGTACGTGGCGGACCAGGATGGGGATGATTCCTACTTCGGCTACACCCATGACTACGTGGGTTTGAGCGTCGGTGCCGACTACCGCTTCGCGGAGCACTTCCTTGTCGGCTTGCTGGCTGGGTATGCGGACGGCTCCGTCGATTACGACACCGTCGATGCGGAAACTGACATGGAGAGCACATATGTCGGACTCTATGGTGCAGCGCTTCTCGACGACTTCTACCTGCATGCCCAGGCTACGTGGTTCATGCATGATTTCGACACAACCCGTGATCTGGACTTCATCGGCCGCACCGCCTCGAGCGATCACGACGCCGATGAATTCGCAGCGACGTTGGGTTGCGAATATCTCGGCTTCCAGCCCGGCGGGTGGAGTGTGATTCCAGGCCTTGCTTTCGAGTACAGCTACTACGATGAGGACGGTTTCGAGGAGAGCGGGGCCGGATCCTTCGACCTCGAGGGCGACAGCGTCGATTACGACGCCCTGGCCAGCCGCCTGGGCGTGCGCGTGAACAGGAAGTTCGACCTGACCGGCGGGGCGTTCATACCTGAATTTAGGGCCGCCTGGCTCCACGAATTCGGAGACACGGACCGCGATATCACTGCCCGTTTTGCCGGGTCCGAAGACGATACGTTTACCGTTGACGGTGTCGAACCCGAGAGGGATAGCTTTATTGTCGGATTGGGCGCGAATTTTGTCGGAGACACGATGGCTGTTTATGTGAACTATGACAACGAGATTGCCGATGACTTCTGGGGCTGGGGCGTCAGCGCAGGAATTAAGTTCAGTTTTTAAAGAAAGGAAATGGGTTAAGATCGTGAACAGCAGGCATGGAGATGACTAACATTCGACAGATATTTCAGATTCATGACACATCTGAAACGTTATCTCGGTAATGATTTAGACCCTGTTCTTCCGGTTGAAACCTAAATAGGATCGACTGATATTAGCAACTAATCAGCAACGCATAAGAAACACTGCAAAAGCCCTGGAGTCACAAGCTCCGGGGCTTTTCGCATTCTGGAGGACAATCATGATCTATACACAGGCCGTCACGCACTCACTGCCCTTGAGAAGTGGCCCCAGAAATTTGTACAAGCCTTTATTCGGAAACCCTGCTATCTGATAACTTGCGGCGATTGATCCTTAAGCAGATCTTTTGGATGGTGGAGACATGCGCCCAATTTCGCGTTTTACCCGCACTGCTTTTTCATTCATATTTATACTATTTGTCTATATGTCCGCGTTTTTGCCCACGCTACTGACCGCGCAGGCTCAAGGTGGTCCGCAACGCGTGCTCATTCTGCACAGCTATCACCAGGGTTTGTCCTGGACAGACGACGTCCAGGCAGCGTTCTCCGCGATCCTTGCCCAAAGCGGGCTTTCCATTGAAGTGGACGTCAAGTACCTGGACGCATTGCGCATGGGGGACCCCAAGGCCTTCCGCAGAAATATGGAATTGTTGCACCGGCAGATGGTCGACCAGTTTGTTGGCAAGCAGTTTGACATGGTCCTGGTTTCTGACAACTCTGCCCTGGATTTTCTGTTGGAGCATCGTGAGTCACTTACCGGGAACGCACCCGTAGTGTTTTGCGGCATCAACAACTTCTCGCCAGAGATGCTTCGTGGTCAATCAAACATCACCGGCGTGGCGGAGACGCCCTCTTTGGATTCGACCATAGAATTGGCTCTCAAGCTCCGTCCCAAGGCGAGCAAGTTGCTCATCCTTGCAGAGGAAACACCTTCCGGCAAGGCCAACCAAGCGCTCCTGCATGCGCAATCCTCGCACTTCTCAAGCCTTGTCGAGATTGAGGTGTGGAAGGAGACGGATATTTACAAGCTTGAGGCGAGCCTGGCTGGACTTGGTCCGGAATGGGTCGTGCTGCCCATGGTTCGTCCTCTGGATGAGCATGGAATGCTCTCCGCTCAGGTGGCGAGTCAAAGGCTGAGCAGGGCTTCCACCGTGCCCCTGTTCGCCGCGTGGGATTTCTGGATGGGCCATGGCCCCGTGGCTGGCGTAGTGGTCTCCGCCAATAACCATGGCGAGACAGCGGGCGCGATGGCGATTCGGATACTAAAGGGCGAGCGGGCTGAAAGCATTCCCATGGTCAGGCAGGAGAACAACGTCAGCATGGCGGATCATCTTGCCATGACCCGGTTTGGGATGTCCGAGAGCCTGTTGCCTGAGAGCACGGTGATATTGAACGCTCCAGTCTCATTCTACACCGTCAACAAGGATATATTCTGGGCTGGTAGCGTGATCGGCCTGTGCCTTTTTTTCCTCTCTGTTTTTCTCGCCCTGAACGTGTCGCGCCGCAAGAGGGCCGAGCAGTCTATGAATCTCATAGCCTCTCGTCTGATTGTGGCTCAGCAGATAGCTCAGATCGGAGACTGGGAATGGATCGTTGAGGAAGACAAGGTCACATGGTCCGACCAGATGTTTACTCTTCTTGGGCTTGACCCTGCAAAGCAAATTCCAACATACGAAGAGAATCTTGCGTTGTACCATGACGAGGATGCCCAACAGCTAAAGGCGGCAGTTTCACAAGCCATCAGCGACGGAACGCCTTACGTATTAGAACTCAAACGGACCAAGCCAGACGGGTCGGAGATCTGCGTCCAGGCACGGGGACTTACCGAGAAAGATGCGACAGGCAAGGTTATCCGTCTATATGGATCGGTCCAAGACATCACTGAGCGCAAACGGGCTGAAGCATCGCTGAATTCCATCAAGTGGCTCGTGGACAAGGGGATTCGTCCGGTCCTGGCCTTCAAGACCAGCTACTACGGTGACCTTGTCCCCCTGAACACCTCCCGCGTCATCCTCAATGCCGTGGGCAGTGATATTCTCGCCGAAGTGGTTCTGGATTACATGGCCATCCTCGGCACCTCTTCGGCCGTGTACGAGAGAGATGGCGGCTATGCCCTTGGTATCTTCGCTTCCAACTGGTGCCAGACAATGGACCAGGCCTCGCGTCGGCTGTGTGGCTGTTCAAGCAATGCAGAGGCCCTGGCCAGCGGCAAATGGCTTTGCCATGAGTCGTGCTGGACCGATGCCTCTCGAACCGCCATCGAGACCCGGCTGCCTGTGGACATCGCCTGCAAGGGAGGCATCCGTCTTTACGCCGTTCCGATCAGGTCCGGGGACGAGATCGTGGGGGCCATCAACTTCGGATATGGCACCCCGCCTCGAGACAGGAAGGTCATTTCCGAACTCGCCGCCATCTACCAGACTGATCCCGACGAGTTGTGGAAGCTCTCCATGGAATACGAGCACCGCCCGGACTTCATCATTGACACGGCCAAGCAGCGGCTCAACACGACGGCCCGGCTTATTGGCGAAATGGTGACCCGCAGCATGGTTGAGCAACACCTGCAGAAGGCCATGCAGAACGCCGAAGCTGCCAACCGGGCCAAATCCGAATTCCTGGCCAACATGAGCCATGAGATCCGCACCCCCTTGAACGGTATCCTGGGCATGCTCCAACTCCTCAAAGCATCCACGCTGGACCAAGAGCAGGCGGAGTTCTGTGCCCTGGCTAGCCAGTCCACCAACCGTCTGACCTCCCTGCTCTCGGACATCCTGGACCTCTCCCGGGTCGAGGCGTGCAAGCTGCTCATCCGCTCCGAACGCTTCAACGTGCGCAGTGCACTGACTCAAACCATTGATCTTTTCGAACCTATTGCCGTCCAGACAGGTGTCGCGCTGACACGTCATCTCGACACCGACCTTCCGACGTGGGCTGTCGGAGATTCCATCAGGCTGCAGCAGGTGCTGACCAACCTGATCGGCAACGCCTTCAAATTCACCAAGCGCGGGCACGTCCACGTCGAGGCCTATGCGCTTCCGTCACGCAGCAACGATACCTTAAGAGTTTTCTTCGCTATTGAAGATACGGGATGCGGCATTGCGGATGAAGAACTTGAGAATCTGTTCCAACCCTTCACCCAGGTAAGCCAAGGATATACTAGGAACCACCAGGGTGCCGGATTGGGCCTGATCATCAGCAAGCAACTGGTGGCCCTCATGGGCGGCAACATGGCCGTGGAAAGCGAGGAGGGAGTGGGCACGACCTTTGCTTTTTGCATGACCTTCGGCAAGGAAGCGCAGTCTCATGACGACGAGACTGCGCTAGAGAGCCGTACTGCGCCGCTGGCGTCTCTCCAAATCCTTTTGGCCGAAGACGACGAGACAACGCTTTTCAGTATCCGCAGGCTATTGGAAAAGTCCGGGCACAGCGTGACCGTGGCCCGCAATGGGCAGGAAGCCCTGGAGATGCATGAGGTAAACGATTTCGACCTCATCCTCATGGACGTATCGATGCCGATCATGGACGGCATCGTAGCTTGCCAGCGCATTCGAGACTTAAGAAATTCCCACAAACGGGATATCCCGATCATTGCCCTGACGGCTTACGCCATGGCCGGGGATAAGGAGAAGTTTTTGGCTGCGGGCATGAACGGATACGTAGCAAAGCCCCTTAATATGGAGAGCCTCAAGCAGATGATGGCCGAAACGCTCGCAGAACAGCGACGTTAGGGGAGCAGACGGATCTCCCAAAGCCTAAGCCGCTCAAAACTTCTATCGCAGATCAAGCAAGTACGTGGAAGGTGCGGATGTCTGAGCGCTTACTCCGCTCCCGGTCATCGCCCCTTTTTAGACGTCACTTTGTCCACACCCTTACCAAAACCTCACCATTGTTGTCGTGCGTGTACTGGCTAGTTCGGCCTGCACCACGACGCATGCGCGCGTGCGCGCGCGTACTGGTCACCAAGTCTGCAATGTCAGGTTTTATCAGGTTCCTCGGCTCCCCAAACACAAGTTTTCCCTAGTAGGAAAACGCCCTCGCGTGCGCGCCCGCGCGTACTGGTCGGCTCGCCCTCAAATGAAGTTTTTTGAAGGTGAACATTTACTAACATCTCCACCCACGGGCGTGACAAAACGTGACGCCGCGTTACGTCCGATATGCGAACGGTTTACTGGTCAGCCAACCTGCAAAACTTTTATCTCTCAATTTCGCGCGAACAAAGAAAACAGAACCAAAGACGGTCTTTCGGATTAAGCGCCAAAGATTGCCCCCCTCCACCCCTCGCGCGCGTACTGGTAGGTTCGTCCTCGCGCGTACGTGAGCATCACGCATGCTGTTCTCCTTAGTCACAGGTTGAAACCGTCAAGGCCATAATCGGTCTGAATCCTCCTCTCGGCAGCATGGGGTGTAATTTTTTTGCACAAAATGTCCGCAACAGCCTTGGAGTATTTTATTTTAACATTCTGAAATTTAAGATATTATATCGTCCTCCCTCTACCCTCTCCTCCCCGCCTGTCACTGAACGCTCAAATCCGCACACCCTTCTCCTAAAAACTGTAACATTTGGTGCACACATTTTTTCCAATTTTAAGCTCACCATTTTTATATCCATCCAATATTGTTGATATTTACAACTCTCGTTCATTTTTTGCGTTTAGGTCTCTCAAGCTGAGTACAACTTCACACTTTGATGCTTTGATCTTTCACTACAGCAACATTCTACAATGCACTGTGTATTTATTTCGTTGGCAATAGTAATAGTTCATATGTGTTCGTTTTTTCGTGTGTTGCGGTAATTTATTAACTGTTTATTTTGGAGGAAGTGATGAGAAAACTGACAATGGTGAGCTTGATGGCGGCAGTGCTGTTCTGCCTGACTATCGTTCTTCCGGCCTTTGCGGCCGATGTTGAGTACGGCGGCATGTGGAGGACCCGCGCCTTCA
>DHWB01000001.1:0-306 GCA_002412965.1 Desulfomicrobium sp. UBA5193 | reverse complement strand
ACACCACGCCCGACGGCAACATGAAGTTTCCCCTGGTATGGATGAAGGTCTTCGAGGGTGGCACCCTGTCCGGCTCCGAGGAGAATGAGGCAGCCCAGGAAATCCTGGAAGAGTACGACGTGGACTTCGTGGGTCTGGCCCCTGAACTGAAGTTCATGGACGACGCGCTGGTCGTGAAGCCCTTGGCTTTCTACCTGACCTCGGCCCAGGCCGAAGGCGCCGAAGCCCTGACGGGCAACGCCGACATCGATGTGTGGTTCGCTGGCCTGGAAGTCGATTATAAGGTCGACGAAACGAACCTCTGGG
>DHWB01000012.1:1416-232010 GCA_002412965.1 Desulfomicrobium sp. UBA5193 | reverse complement strand
TGTGCCGTGGGCAACGATTCAAGATACAGGAGCAGGGGCAGGGTGAATTTGCCTTCGCGCAAATCGCAGACCTGCTCGGTCTGGGCGGTCGCGCCCTGACATCAAGAGTGGTCAATAAGGAAGTCCCGGCAAACTGTCACCCGCTTTCCGCCGAAAACAAGCTCATTTTTGCCGCCGGCGTGCTGGCTCCGACCAATGCCGCCAACTCCGGCCGCGTCTCAGTGGGCTCCAAGTCCCCCCTGACCGGTGGCATCAAGGAGAGCAACTCCGGCGGACAGTTCGCCCACACCCTGCCCAAGCTCGGCCTGCAGGCCATCATCCTCGAGGACAAGCCCGAGGCCGGAAGCCCCATGCAGGAGCTCTTCATCACCGAGGGCAAGGTCGTGTTCAAGGATTCCCCTGTGGCCGGAATGCGCACCTACGCCGCACAGGAGAAGCTCCTGGCCGCCTACGGTGACAAGGCCGTGACCGCCATGGTCGGTCCCGCCGGCGAGCAGTGCCTGGCCGCCGCCACCATCCAGTTCTCCGATCCTGAAGGCCTGCCTTCCCGCTCCGCCGGTCGCGGCGGCATGGGCGCAGTCATGGGCTCCAAGGGCGTCAAGGCCATCATCCTTGACGGCGCAGCCAATGTGAAGACGGTTTACGGCAACGAGGAGCTCTTCAAGGAAGCCCGCAAGGAATGGGTCGATGTCCTGCGCACGCATCCCGTCACCAGCCAGGGGCTGCCCGGATTCGGCACTGCGGTGCTGGTCAACGTCATCAACGAGGCCGGCGCGCTGCCGACCAAGAACTTCCGCAGCGGCAAGTTTGACGGCGCAGAGAAGATCTCCGGCGAGACTCTGGCCGCCAATATCGAAAAGCGCGGCGGCAAGACCAAGCACGGCTGCCACACCGGCTGCGTCATCCAGTGTTCGCAGGTGTATCATGGCGCCAATGGCAAATACCTGACCACCGGCTTTGAATACGAGACCATCTGGGGCTTCGGCGCGAACCTGCTGATCGACAACCTGGACGACATCGCCCAGATGGACCGCACCTGCGACGAAGTGGGCATGGACACCATCGAACTGGCCAACACCATGGCCATGGCCATGGAGGGTGGCGTACTCGCCTGGGGCGACAGCAAGGGCGTCATCGCCGAACTGAGCAAGGTCGGCACCAAGGATCCGCTGGGCCGCATCTACGGCAACGGCACCTCCTTTACCGCCCAGGCTTTTGGTGTTGACCGCGTGCCCGTGGTCAAGAACCAGGCGCTGCCGGCCTATGATCCGCGCGCGGTCAAGGGCGTCGGCGTGACCTACGCCACGACCCCCATGGGCGCGGACCACACCGCCGGCTACGGCGTGTGCCAGAACGTGCTGAAAGTTGGCGGCGACGTTGACGGTCACAAGAATGAAGGCAACATCGAGCTCTCCAAGAACCTGCAGATCGCGACAGCGGCGGTCGATTCTCTGGGCCTGTGTCTGTTTGTAGCCTTCGCCATCCTCGATGACGCACGCGGCGTGCCCTGCATGGCAAGACTTGTCTCCGGCCTGACCGGCAAGGACTTCAGCGTGGACGAGATGATGGGCATGGGCGTGAACTGCCTGAAAGACGAACTGGACTTCAACAAGCGGGCCGGCTTCACCGACGAAGACGATCAGCTGCCCCGCTTCTTCCGCGAAGAACTCCTGGCTCCCCATAACGTGGGCTGGGACTACACCACTGAAGAACTGCAGGCTGCCAAGGTCTAAACTTTCAAACCCCTTGACCGGGAGCCTTAGGCTTCCGGTCAAGGACTTCAGGTTACATCGCACTTCCAGCGATGGCTGGCAGGCGAACCGAGGCCCGCATCCGGATGGATCAACGGCCAAAGTTGTGTACGCAAGAGGCGCGCCTATTTGTTTCGAATACATGCGCCCGTAAATATGTCAAAAAAGACATGTTTTTGGGTAGTTAAGCCGCGATTCACAGAATAGCGTTACAACAACTCGGAGTATCCCGAAGAGAGCATGAGGCCGCCGAACCGATTCGGCGGCCTCATGCTTTTTAAGCAGTCGCCTGGCGGGTCAGATTGGCCCATCGGCAACAAAAAATCCCCGCCAAACGGCGGGGATTTTGTCTGTAAAGCTAGGACGACGAGTCTTATTTTTTCAGAACAGCGGCCTGAAAGGCCGTGTAGCGCTGGCCGTAAGGCGGAAACCCAAAAAAGGCGGAGCCGGAGACGAGCACGTCGGCCCCGAGGTCGAAGAGCTCTTTCGCGTTGTCCAGGGTCACGCCGCCATCGACTTGGATGAGGGTCTGGAGGCCGCGGGCGCGGATCGTGCCGGACAGGGCGGCGATCTTGTCCTTGCAAAAGGGGATGAAGGATTGCCCGCCGAAGCCTGGATTGACGCTCATGATCAGCACCATGTCCAGACTGGGGAGCAGGTAGTCGACGATGGCCAGGGGCGTTGCCGGGTTGAGGGCAAGGCCGGTCTTCATGCCCGCCTCGCGAATGGCGCTGATCGTGCGCTCCAGATGGGTCGTGCTCTCGGCGTGGATGCACAGGAGGTCCGCGCCGGCGTCGGCGAACTCATTGATGTAACGTTCGGGCCGTTCGATCATCAGGTGCACGTCGAAGAAGAGCTTCGAGGTCTTGCGCAACCGGCCGATGATCGGGGGGCCAAAGGTGATGTTGGGCACGAAATTGCCGTCCATGACGTCCCAGTGCACCCATTTGAGGCCCGCGTCTTCCAGGGCGGTCAGCTCGGCGCGCAGGTTTCCGAAATCCGAGGACAAGAGGGACGGAGAGAGGATGAATTCACGCATTAGTCCTCCCGGTCGCCCATCTTGAAGTCGACCTGGATTTTATACAGTTTGCTCGCAGGCAGATTGAGGATGGAGATGCCGGTCTTGCGGGTGATCCCGGCCAGGGTCTCCTGTACTTCTTCCCAGGATGGTCCGATGAACGTGAACCAGATGTTCTGGCGATGGGCGCGCAGGTAATTGTGGGTCACCCCGGGGAGTTTGTTCACCTCGGCGATGAATTCATCGAGTTTGTCCTCGGGCACGGCAGCGGAGCAGAGGGTTGAATGCCAGCCAAGCTTCTTGGACTGGAAGTTGGCCCCGATGCGGCGGATGACGCCTTTTTCCGTCAGCGCGCGCACGCGAGCCAGAGTTTCGGCCTCGGTCAGGCCCACCTGCTGGCCGATTTCCTCATAGGGCCGGGCAGCCAAGGGGAAGCCGGTCTGAATGATGTCCAGGATCTTCTTGTCAAAATCGTCCATGCGCCCCTCGTAGGCGGCTGCAAAATGTTTCATCCCGGCAAGCAGGTGGAATGATCATTTGAGCAGCCGCTTGGTAAGTATGAACTGTCAGGCCTTGCGCCGTTCAGCGAGCTTGGGCGTGTAGGTGCACAGCGGCTCCTCGCCCATGTAGTTGTGATCCATGGAATGCGCCCTGGCCCGGCATCCGCCGCAGACTTTATGATATTCACAGACGCCGCATTTGCCTTCGTATTCTTCCTGGGTCCGAAACTGCTTGAACTGCTTTGAAGAGCGCCAGATTTCCGGGAACGGGATGGTGCGGATGTTGCCGCAGTCCAGCTCCAGGTAGCCGCAAGGCTGGACCTGTCCGACGTGGGAGATGAAACAGAAGCCCGTTCCGCCCAGGCAACCGCGGGTCATGGCGTCGAGGCCGAAGTTTTCCGGCGTGACCGGCACTCCCTCGGCCTTGGCCCGCTGGCGCATGATGCGGTAGTAGTGCGGGGCGCAGGTGGCTTTAAGGTGCATGCTCGTGGTCTTGCGGAAGTCGTAAAACCAGTTGAGCACGTCCTCGTATTCCTGGCCCGTGATGACCTCGGCCCCGAGCTGGGCCGCCCGGCCCGTGGGCACCAGCAAAAAGATGTGCCAGGCTACGGCGCCGATGTGTTCGCACAGGTCGAATATCTTCTTGAAGCTGCCAAGGTTCGCCCTGGTCACGGTGGTGTTGACCTGAAACTCGATGCCTGCGTCTTTCAAATACTGGATGCCGCGCATGGAGGCGTCGAACGCGCCCTGCACGCCGCGAAAATCGTCGTGGCTTTCCGCGTCTGGGCCGTCGATGGAGATGGAGCAGCGCTGCACGCCGGCTTCTCGCATCTGCCGCGCGGTGTCCGGGGTGATGAGGGTCCCGTTGGGCGACATGACGCAGCGCAGGCCCTTGTCTGTCGCGTAGCGGATGAGCTCATAGACATCGGCGCGCATCATGGGGTCGCCGCCGGTGAAGATGATGATGGGGTTGCCGACCTGCTGGAAGGTATCGATCAGCGCCTTGGCCTCGGCCGTGTCCAACTCGCCCTCGTAGGGTTCCAGGTGCGCCTCTGCCCGGCAGTGCTTGCAGGCCAGGTTGCAGGAGCGGGTCACTTCCCAGGCGATGAGCTTGCAGGCCGGAGTGCCGTCGGTCAGGGTGGTGATCATGCCGCCGGGATGTCCGCCGGGCTTTGCGCCCGAATGGCCACCAGAATGAGCTCCTGGATGCCCGGCCGCAGGCCCGTCCAAGCCGGGGCCGCCTGCGACCTGATGAGGATGTTTATGCATTATATGTGTCCCGCCTTGAGCAGGTCTTGAGTGAAGTAGGAGAGGATCAGGTCCGCGCCTGCGCGTTTGAAGGCGATGAGGCTTTCGAGCGCCACGGCGGTTTCGTCGATCCAGCCGTTTTGGCCTGCGGCCTTGATCTGGCTGTATTCCCCGCTGACCTGGTAGGCGGCCACGGGCAGGTCGAAGCTGTCGCGGACCAGGCGGATGATGTCCAGATAGGGCAGTCCCGGCTTGACCATGAGGATGTCCGCGCCTTCCTCGACATCGGCGGCCGCTTCACGCAGGCCTTCGCGCCAGTTGGCCGGGTCCATCTGATAGGTCTTGCGGTCCCCGAACTTGGGCGCGCTTTCGGCCGCGTCCCGAAAGGGGCCGTAGAAGGCCGAGGAATATTTGACCGCGTAGGACATGATCGGCGTATTGAGGAACCCTCCGCTATCGAGAGCGCAGCGGATGGCCGCCACCCGGCCGTCCATCATGTCCGAGGGGGCGATGATGTCCGCCCCGGCCTTGGCCTGAGCCAGGGCCGTGCGGGCCAGCAGTTCGAGGGTCGGGTCGTTCTGGACCTCGCCGCTGGTCGAGACCAGACCGCAATGCCCGTGAGAAGTGTACTCGCACAGGCAGGTGTCCGCGACCACGATAAGCTCGGGCCAGCGGTCCTTGATGCGGCGGATTGCCTCCTGCACGATGCCGTTTTCGGCATAGGCCTGGGAGCCGGCCGGATCTTTCTGGACCGGAATGCCGAAGAGGATGAGGCTTTTCAGACCTGCGTCCACGGCCTCGCCGACGTCTTGTACAAGCTGATTCAGTCCCAGCTGGAACTGGCCGGGCATGGAGGCGATGGGTTTCCTGAAGTCCGGGTCCGATTCGACCACAAAATACGGCTGGATCAAATCCTCGGGTCCAAGCCGTGTTTCACGGACCATGTCCCGCAAGGCCTTGGAAGAGCGCAGCCGGCGGCCGCGATGAAACGTGTTCATGATGACCCTCCTAGACCTTCTCGCCGCTGATTTCCTCGTCGGTCAGATAGCAGGCCGGATCATGAGCCCAGAAGTCGTCATAAAATGCTTCGGCGCGGGCGCGGAAGTTGCCGCCGCAGATGTTCAGGAAGCGGCAGGTGGCGCAACGGCCCTTCACATGCGGGCGCTTGTCCTTGAGCTTGTGCAGGAGCTCGATCTTCTCGTCCACCCATATCTCGGAGAACGGGCGTTCAAGGACATTGCCGAAGGTGTGGTGGCGCATGAACTGGTCCGCGTGCACGGAGCCGTCCCAGGAGATGCAGCCGATGCCGCGTCCCGTGGAATTGCCTTCGTTCATTTTGAGCAGCTCCATCACTTCGGCCGCGCGTTTGGGATCTTCCTTGAGCATGCGGAAATAGACGTAGGGACCGTCGGCGTGGTTGTCCACGGTCAGCACTTCCTTGGGCTTGCCCTTGTCGTGCAGGGCCCGGGTGCGGTCCATGATCAGGTCGACCACGGCGCGGGTTTCGGCGTGATCAAGGTCTTCCTTGATCAGCTCGGAGCCGCGGCCGGAATAGACCAGGTGGTAAAAACAGATGCGCGGCACTTCCAGGGATTCGACCAGATCGAAGAGGTGCGGAATCTCGGCGGCGTTGCGCTTGTTGATGGTGAACCGCAGGCCAACCTTGAGCCCTTCGGCCTGACAGTTCTCCACGCCTTTAAGTGCCAGCTTGTAGGAACCGGTCACACCGCGAAACTGGTCGTGCACAGTCTCGGCGCCGTCCAGGGAGATGCCCACGTAGGACAGACCCACTTCCTTGAGCTCCCGGGCCTTGGTCTTGGTGATCAGCGTCCCGTTGGTGGAGATGACCGCGCGCATGCCCGTGGAGGTGGCGTATTTGGCCAGGTCCACCAGATCTTCGCGCACCAGTGGCTCGCCGCCGGAGAAGAGGATGACTGGCGCGCCGAACTTGGCCAGATCGTCGATCATGACCTTGGCCTGCTCCGTGGAGATGGGGTCCTTGTGATTGCTCGGTTCCACGGCGTGGGCGTAGCAATGCACGCATTTGAGGTTGCAGCGCTGGGTCATGTTCCAGACCACAACGGGCTTCTTGTCCTTGGCGAACTGCAGCAGGTGGGAGGGGAGTTGGGCGGAATTGCGTCCGTAGCGCAGAGCGTCGGAAGGTTCTACCGTGCCGCAGTATAATTTCGAAATACCGATCATGGTTGCCTCATGTGAACGCGTTGGTTCGTCGGGGTGATGCGAACCGGCCCGCGTGAAGTGGCGCGGGAGGTTCGTGAAAAACGGGAAAGCCGAAGGCTTGTCCTAATGGTTGCTATTGTCAAGTCAAGGGGCGAGCGATGCCTACTGCAGGGTCTTGGTTGGTGGATCGGCGCTCAGGAGTTTGTGCACCGGGTCCTGAAAATCCTTGGTCGTGGACTCGGGCTTACTGCATGGCTTGGCCTGCTTGTCCCCTGGTTTTCCCTGACGCTTGCCCAGGGCAAGGCGCCACAGTGCTTTGAAGCCGCGCATCAGATCTTTCCGGCGACAAGGGTCAGAATGATCGCGACGGCCAAGGCCAGGAGCATGGGCAAGGTCAGGACGGCCAGGACCTGTTTGTTCGTGGCTCCGTGCACATGACGCAGGCCGAGGAATTTGTACACGGTCGCCCCGATCATGGCCAAAGGCAGGCCGATATACGGGATGATCATGAGCAGCATGGGCGCCGCGCTATAGGCCTCGGCCCGGAACGTGCCCTCGAAACCTTTCGTGTCCGCCTTGAAAAGGCGCAGAAAGAAGTGGTTGATGGCGGTGTCGAGAAACAAAAAGATGCAGACCTCAAGCGGGTACAGGATGAGAGAGATGGCCGCCTGCAGGGAGTTGTCCAGGTTTTCCGTCAGAAGGCTCGGAGGAACAATCCCCAAAAGCTGCCAGATGGACTGGGACAGGGCCACGGCCTGGACGATGATCAGAAAGAATACAAGCGGTTTGACCAGCCCATGTCCGACGGGCATGGCCGCGAAAAATTTCTTGGGGTTGACCAGCACATCCATGAAGGTCTGGGCAAAAGCGCGGGGATAGCCAGAGGTCGCGCGCTCCCACAGCGGAAGGGATGTATGCGCCTGACCCTGGTCATGCCCGGAGGAGGACTCGCCGTCGTCATCGTTGAGCGCTTCAAGCTCATTCCAGAGGTCCTCGTCTTGAGGAGGAGTTGATTCGACCGGAGGCACGGGGGCTGGCTGTGCCGGTTCGGCATGCGGAGCGCTTGGAGCCCCCTGGATCGGCTCTGCCGGTGCGACCTGTGCGACCCGTGCGGTCGAAGGAATTGGCGCCGTGGTGTCGGATTCCGGTGCGGTTTGCTTGGGCAGGACTATGCTCGGCTCCCGAAACTTGAAGCGATGCTGGCACTTGGGACAGGTGGCCATGACCGCTTTGGGAGGCAGGTTCGTTTCGTTGATGGTGCGTCCGAATCCGCACTTGGGACAGGTGATGTTCATGGTAAATGCGTTCTCCTCTTGCGAGAAGGCTGATACCCGCTCTTGGCCCGATTAGCAACCGCTGCGGGTTTTTGAGGACAGGAAGAGGTCGTCGAAGAGGTGGACAAAATAGGCGACAATGAGGACGCCGCTGTAGTCCATGGGGCTGTCGCCGTCGAATTCACGCAGCATGTGATCCGTGAACTCGGGTCGGAAATATCCCTTGTCGCGTACGCTTTTGGCCGAAAGCGTGTCGCCGATCAGGCCCCGGAACCTCCGCACGAACCATTTTCCAGGGGGCGCCAGGGGCTGCTTGCGGCGCTGGCAGATGGCGGGGGGCAGGAAGGTGCGAAAGCTTTTCTTGAGCAGATGTTTTTCATTGAGGCCGCGCATCTTGTAACGGCTGGGCAGGGAAAAGACGTACTCCACCAGCCGATGGTCCATGAATGGTGAGCGCAGTTCCACGGAGTTGGCCATGCTCATGGTGTCGGCCAGGGTCAGGGTCAGGTTGGGCAGGCGCATCTTGCTTTCCAGATACAAGGCCTGATCCATGAGGCTGCGATTGCCCGGAATCACAGGCAATTCGCCTTCGCGCTGCGCGACTTTCGGCGCGAGGCGTTCCAGGAAGGAATCGGACAGGAGCTGGCTTTTGAGCTGAAAGGCCTGGAATCTGTAGGGCAGGGCCGGGTGGATGACGGGGTATCCCTTGAGCACTTGATACTGCAGCATGGCCTGCTGCGGTGAGGAAAGGCAGGGGAAGACCCTGCGCAAAAGGTTGGCGCGGCCCTCGCTCTCGTTTCTGCCGATGAAGCTCATGAGCTTCATGAGTTTGAAATAATCGTACCCGCCCAGGATTTCGTCTGCCCCGTCACCGGACAGGACCACCTTGAAGCCCATGTCCCGGATCTGTCTGGACAGCAGATACAGGGGCAGGTTCAGAAGCGTGACCAGCGGGCTTTCCAGGTGCCAGATCAGCTTTTCGATTTCCTCTTCTTCGATGGAGCACAGAAATTCGTGGTGGGTGGTGCCGAACGAACTGGAAACAAGGCGCGCGAAATGGCGTTCGTCGTAGCCCGCGTCCTCGAAGGCGATGGACAGGGTATGGACCGGGGCGTTTGAAAGATGCGCATACAGGCCGGTCACGCTGCTGGAGTCGATGCCGCCGCTCAGGTATGAAGCCACGGGGACATCCGCGACCAGCCTGTCGCGCACCGCTTCCACCAGATGGTGGCGCAAGCCTTCGGCGGCGTCATCCTCGGACACGGGAGAGACGGGGCGTTCCATGGGGATGTCCCAATAGGTCTCTTCGCGTTGTCCCCGCATGTCCGCATGCATGAGGCTCGCGGGCGGGATCTGCCGGATTCCGTTCAGGAATGTGTCGGGCGCCAGATTGAAGCCGTAGTCCAGCAGGCGGTCCATGGCCAGGACGTTCATGCTGCGGGGGATGCCGGGGAACTGGAAAATGGATTTGATTTCCGAGGCGAAAACCAGAGTCCTGTCCGGAAGGATGGTGTAAAAGAGAGGCTTCTTGCCCATGCGGTCCCGGGCCAGGAACAGGGCGCGGTCACGCGGGTTCCAGACCGCGAAGGCGAACATGCCGACCAAACGGCGCAGGCATTTTTTACCCCAGTGCATGTAGGCGGCGAGCAAGACCTCGGAGTCCGAATGGGTGCGGAAGGCATGGCCGAGGCTGGCGAGTTCGGCGCGCAGGGGCTGATAGTTGTAGATTTCGCCGTTGAAGACCAGGACTGTTCCGGACGGTTCGTGAACTACCGGCTGGTTGCCCCCGGCCAGATCAATGATGGAGAGGCGCCTGGAGGCCAGGGCGCAGCAGCGGTCCTGATACAGGCCCTGATGGTCCGGGCCGCGATGGGCCAAGGCCTCGGCCATGGATGCCAGGACGTTGCTGTCCGGGCCTATCCCGTCCGGGTTGAAAAAACCGGCAATGCCGCACATGCAATGATATCCCTGTTAGAGTGATGTGTCAGGGCAATTGCAGAATGCGTGCCTTAAATTTTGCGCAAAGGCAAAATCCCCGACGCCTTACCGCGCGTAATAGGCAGCGGCCCTGGGCGGCGAAGGGTGGGCTTGGGTTTTGGAGATTTCTGAAAAGGCGGACCTGAAGGAGGACAGGATCCCGATCACTTCGTCAATAAGGGTGATGTCCATTTTCAGGTTGGCCTGTAGCAGGCGCGTGCTGCAGTACATGTAGAGCTTGTGCAGATTTTGGGCGAGTTCCCCACCCTTCTCGGTATTCAGGGAACCATCAAGTTCTGAGATGATATCCAGGGCCTGGGAAATGAGGATTCCTTTTTTGGCATAATTCCTGACTTCGATTTCCTGCTTGGCCTGCTCCAGGAAGGTTATGGCCCCGTCATAGAGCATGACCACGAGGTGGCCGGGTGTCGTCGTGGTGACCTGGGTCTGCATGTAAGCGTTGGCGGCTCTTTGCACTTTTGAATCTCCTTACGATGACGAGCTTAAGCCCTTGATTTGCGAGCTCAGCTGCGTAGAAATGTTGTCGTAGGTCCCGAGCAGGGCTTCCAGCTTGGCGAAGCGCAGTCGCAGGTTCTTTTCGAGAAGCTCCAGGCGCCGTTCTTCGTAGGCGATCTTGTCGTCGATGGAATCCATGATGTCCTGATAATTGTCCTTCAGGATTTCGAGGGTGCCGGACTGCGGGTCTGTCAGTTTTTTGATTTCCTGGGCCAGCTCCTCTGTTTTCCCCGACTTGATTTGCACCTGGCCGGAGTACGAACCCGCTGTCAGATTGATGACTTCAAGGGCCAAGCCTCGAGCAGGATTCGCGCTTCCACTGGCCACGATCTTGTTGCCGTCGATGCTGGCAGCGTACCCATTGATATTTGCGGAGACGATCTTTCCAAGAGCGTCCACCTTGTAGGAAATTGCGTATTCCCCGGCGCTTGTGACACCTTTGATGGAAGAGTCGAATTTGAAGTTGGAGGACTCGACCGCGATTCCGTTCACGATCTCTTTGGTCGATGGATAATTGTCCGCGCTGAAGAGGCGGGCCACCGCGTCGGGGGCCGTGTTCAGGGCCGCCGAAAACGCGCCCTGGTCAAAACCCAGCATGCCGAAGCTCGGGGAGCCTTCGGTGCTGTCGGTGGTGATCCCGACACTGCCCAGCGAAACGATGGGGTCCATGTCGTTGTCAAAGCCGATGCCTTTCTCCGCCAAAATATTTTTGAGCTTCTGCTGAATCATCTGCAGCCCGTAGTTACCGGTCAAAAGGGAGCCGGAAACGTTCGAGCCCACGGTCTTGACCTGGGTCTGATTCTTGATCTCCTGCAGGACGGAATTCACGGCATCGACAAAGGTTTGCACCTTCTGGATGACGGATTCCGAGTCCATGCTGGTGGTCAGGGTCGTGCTGCCCGTGCTGGTCAGGTTCATGGTCACGCCGTGGATGATGTCGGAGATGGAATTGGCTCCCCTCTCGATATATCCGTCGGTGGCGCCCTGGAGCTGAACAAATTTAGCGGGTTGCAAATTGCCCAACGTTGTTCCGGGTGCGTTTATGATGGAGATTTGTCTGTTCGCTCCATCTTGACCGGTCAGCGTCAGCTCCACATTGCCGGATACGTCGGCAACCGAGGCCATGGTGAATCCGACGGCCGTGTTGATGTTTGCCGCCAGATTGGCGTAGGTGTCCGAGCTGGCGACGCTCACAGAGTAGAGGCTGCCGGCATAGGCGAATTTGAAGGCGCCCGCGGTCGCGGAGACGGCATCTGTGCTCGCTTTGCCGGTAATGGTCGCCTTGAGTATGTCTTCGGTCTGGGTGGGAGGCAGAAGTGGAAACCCGTCGACCCGAAGCTGCGCATTGCCTGCATTCTGGGTTTCGATAAACTTGTTTTTTGAAAAATTGGTCAGCAGGCTGGCGGAGGTCGAAGCGTCGTCGACAATGAAATCATTGCCCGCGCCCAGATCCATGCCCCGGATCTGCAGCCGGTAGCCGCTGCCGTCGTTGACCACGCTGGCCCGGACATAGTTGCGGTTGTCCGGGTCGGAATTGATGAGGTTGGCGAACTGGGCCAGGGTCGTTGTGCTGGTAACGTTGACGGACACCTGCCGCGAGCCGATGGAAAAGGCGAACGTGCCGCTTGTTCCTCCGCTGATGGCGGCGTCCTGAGAGGAAAAAATTACCGTACCCATGTGCATGTCGTTGGTCGCCAAGGCCACCACGTCCACCTGGTGGGTACTTTCTTCCGCGCTGCTGCCGGCCTTGGCGTTCAGTGAGGTTGCGTTGGACGAGGCGACCTGCTTGACCAGAAACTCGTCCGTAGTGTTCATGGAGTCGAGGGATGTCTTGAGCGAGAGCATGCTCGCGGAGAGCGAGTCGAAAGCCTCGCTCTTGGCTTCCCAGCCCGCCCGCCAGCTCTCGAGCCGCTTGGTCCGTGTCTGCTCGATTTCGACGAGCTTGGTGATCATGGAGTCGAAGTCGGTCCCTGAACCAAGGCCGGTGAAGCGGATTGAGCCGGAAACAAGTGAAGAGGTCAGATCATCAGCCATGGGGTCCTCTGGTGCATCGGATTGAACGGGTAGTTACCTGTCTTGAGCAAACCTAGTGCCAGAATCACATCTTTCGGGGCAAAAAGGCCGGGCCGCTTCCGCGACCCGGCCGGGAACGAGAGTTTACGTTACTGTGATTATCCCTGCATGAGCTGCAGCGCCATCTGCGGCAGGGAGTTGGCCTGGGAAAGCATGGCCACGGCGCTCTGGGTCAGGATCTGGTTGCGAACGAAGTTGGTCATTTCCGTGGCGATGTCGGCATCGGAAATCCGGGACTCGGCAGCCTGCAGGTTCTCGGCCTGAACTTGCAGGTTGGTGATGGTGTTCTCAAGCCGGTTCTGCAGCGAACCGAGGTTGGCGCGGATGTTGTCCTTGGAAGTGATGGCCGCGTTGAGGGCCGCCAGGGCTTCCTGAGCTCCCTGCTGAGTGGAGATGCTGTAACCGCCGGATGCAACGCCGTGCGTTCCGTTTGCCGAATTCGCGTCCGACGCGTTGCCTACGCCGAGGGCGGAAGCGGTCGCGTTGCCGATGGCGATGTAGTAGTAATCTTCCGCAGAATCGTTGCCTGTGCCGAAATGAACCTTCAGCGGGCCGACGGCTTGGAGACTGCTACCGTCGTGGTCACCTGCCCAGCTCGAGACGCCCGTTGTCGACGATGAAAGGTTGCCGTTCAGCAGATAAATGCCGTTGAAGTCCGTGGCGTTGGCGATTCGGGTGATTTCCGAAGCCATCTGCTGGTACTCCGAGTCGATGATCAGGCGCTGGTCCGAGTTGTAGGTGCCGGTGGCCGCCTGGGTGGCCAGTTCCTTCATGCGGATCAGCTTTTCATCGATGACCGCCAGGGCGCCGTCCGCGGTCTGGATCATGGAGATGGCGTCGTTGGCGTTACGCACACCCTGGTTCAGTGATGCGATGTCGGAGCGCATCAGTTCGCGAATGGCCAGACCTGCCGCGTCATCGGCAGCTGTGGTGATGCGCAGGCCCGAAGACAGACGGCTCACCGATGTTGACAGGTTGCCGTACGCGCTCGACAGGTTGCGGTTCGCGTTCATGGCCATCAGGTTGTGGTTGATAATGAGTGACATAAAAAATTCCTCCTTGAAAGATTGGCGGCGTCCTTGCCTTTGGATTCAGGAGCAAGGGGTTTCTCTCTTGCTCTTGATGAGTGAATCGGCAGGAGTCGGATTTTCTTTAGAGGAATTTTGTCCGACAGGCGATGTCAGACAAAATCATTCGAAGTCGTGGATGTGCTGGCGTGCCTCGGCGGCCGGGATGCCCCGGGTCTGGGCGATGGCTTCCAGATTGTCTTCGGCGTCGGACTTGCGCAGATAAAGCGGTGCGGGGGCGTGGGTTGAAAATGACGCGGCGCAGGCCGCATGCAGCAAGGTGGCTGGCATTGGAGTGTCGAGGCTGGCAGGAAGGATTGTGCTCCCTGGCAGCTCCTGCAGTTCGGGGTTCTTGCGCACACCGCTGCCCAGCAGGCAAGGGTTGCTTGACCGTGCCCGCAGCTGCGCCTGCGCCTCGGACACGGGCAGCGGACGGATCTGCCCCAAGGGCAGGCCACCGGCAAAGCCCTGGATGTAAACCTGGGCCTTGCGGGCATAGGTCAGCACCCATATCTCCCCGTGGACGAAGGGCGTGGCCTGCGCGGCGAGGATCGCCGGGTATTCGAGTCCGGCCATGGGGATGGAAAAGGGGCGGGCCAGACCGTACATGGTGGCGTGAGCGATGCGCAGGCCCGTAAATGAGCCCGGTCCGCGTACGCAGGCGATGCCGGCCAAGTCCTTCACGGCCAAGCCGTGCACCCGCAGGGCGCGCTCGATGGCCGTGGGCAGGTGCCTGATCGATTGCCCGGGGCAGAGGATCTCCTCGCTGAACATGAGCCCTTGATCCGAGCCCAGCACGATCTGGATTCGTTCCTCGGCGCAGTTCAGCGCGAGATACGGATTATTTGAAATGGCGGAGGATATCATTGAATGTCGCCAGAACCATGAGCATGAGCAGCAGGGTCATGCCGATCTTCAAGGCGGCCTGCTGCACCCGCGGGCTCAATGGCTTGCCGGTGATTGTTTCCAGAAAAAAGAAAAGGATGTGCCCACCATCCAGGACAGGAATGGGCAGCAGGTTCAGGATGCCGAGATTTATGCTGATCAGGGCGGTCAGGGCCAGCAGGTTGATCAGTCCGTTTTGCGCTTCCTTGTGGATCAGTTCGCTGATGAGGATGACCCCGCCCATGTCCGTCCAGGGGATGACCCGCTCCACAAGCTTGACGATACCCATGATCATAAGTCCGCTGACATCCCAGATTTGACGCCCGCCCTGAACCGCCGAATCCAGGAAGCCGAGCTCGCGGGTGACGAATTCTCCCTTGGGCGCGATTCCGAGCATGGGCATGGTCTTGATCTCGCCGAAAAGATTGCGTTTTTCCTGCAGTCGGGGGGTCACGTGCTGGGAAAAGAGTTCCTTGCCCCGTTGCACGGTCAACAGCATCTGGGCACCCTGGTTGGCCTCGATCCGTTCAACTAGGTCTTCCCAGATGTCGATCCGGTTCCCGTCGATCTCGATGATGCGGTCGCCCGGAACAATGCCGGCCTCCTCGGCCGCGCTGGAGTTGGTCACCTGGCCGATGACCGGGAGCAGCTCCTGCACGCCCTGGCTGAAGGCTAGGCCCCAGAAGATGAGCCAGGCCAGGAGGAAATTGAAGACTGGACCGGCCAGCACGACCAGCATGCGCTGCCAGGGCGGGCGACGGGAAAACGATTCCTGGGCCTCGAAGCCTTCCGGCAGTTCGGCGTCGGGCGATTCTCCCACAAGCTGTACATACCCCCCCAAAGGGAAGGCGCAGACCCGGTAATCGGTCTTGCCCCTGGTGATGCCGAAGAGGCGTTTGCCAAATCCCAGGGAAAAGACGCTCACGCCCATGCCCATGCCGCGCGCGACGACAAAGTGCCCCAGTTCGTGAAAAAAGATCAGACCGCCCAGGACAATCACCACCGCCAGGATACTGGTTAGCATTCGCCTTTTCCTATGGCCTCTTCGGACCGTGTTCGTGTTTGCGCATCCAGATCCAAAATGTCCTCCAGATCGTGGACGGAGGTCAAGGAATGATTGCTCAGCATGCGTTCGATGAGTCGCGCAATGCCGGTGAAGGTGATGCGGCCGTCCAGAAAGGCCTGGACCGCGATCTCGTTGGCGGCGTTCAGCACGACCGGATGGCTCGGGCCGGCGGCAAGGGCTTCCCGCGCGAGACCAAGACAGGGAAAGCGCATAAGGTCCGGGGCTTCAAAGGTCAGAGTGCCGACCTTGGCCAGATTGAGTCGCTCAAGCCCGATATTCAGGCGCTGGGGATAGCCCAGACAATACCCGATGGGGATCTCCATGTCCGGCATGCCCAGATGGGCCAACTGCGAACCGTCCGCGTATTCGACCAGGGAATGGACGATGGATTGGGGATGGACCACCACGTCCACCTCCGAGGGAGAGGCTCCGTACAGATGCACGGCTTCGATGATCTCGAGCCCTTTGTTCATCATCGTCGCGGAGTCGATGGAGATTTTTGCGCCCATGGACCAGTTGGGGTGCTTCAGGGCCTGGGCCGGGGTGACGGCACGAATCTCCTCCACGCTCTTGGTACGGAACGGTCCGCCCGAGGCGGTCAGGATCAGGCGCGAGACCTGTTTGCCGCCGTGTCCGATGAAGGCCTGGAAAAGGGCGTTGTGCTCCGAATCCACGGGCAGGATCACGGCCCCGCTGTCTTGGCAGGTCTGGCGGAAGAGGTTTCCGGCCAGGACCAGGGCCTCCTTGTTGGCCAGGCAGATCACTTTCCCCGCGCGGGCCGCGGCCAGCGCAGGAACCAGCCCCGCCGCGCCGACCTGGGCCGCAAGGATCAGATCCGTCTCGGGCAAGGTGGCCAAGGCCACGTAGCCGTCCTGGCCGACGAAAATTTGCGGGTTGTATCCGGCCGGCAGGAGCGCCCGCAGTTCGCGGGCCTTCTCTTCGGTCAGGACGCCAAGGCATTCGGGGCGAAAAGTTTCTGCCTGCCTGGCCAAAAGGGACATGTTGCGGGCCCCGGCCAGGGCCACGACCTTGAGCGCATCCCGATTCTTGGCCACGACCTTGAGCGCGCTGGTGCCGATGGAGCCGGTGCTGCCCAGAATGGCGAGAGTGCGCCCGCAATGGCGGTTAAAAACCGGAGATGAGAGGGAAGAAATGTATTTCATGGCGCTGTGTTACGCGAAAAAAGGGAAAAGGGCGGCTATCCCGCAGTAAAGGGGCAGTGTGAAGAGCAGGCTGTCGATCCGGTCCAGGATGCCCCCATGGCCGGGCAGAATTTTGCCGGAATCCTTGATCCCACGCCAACGCTTGATGGCGGATTCGAAAAAATCTCCCAGCTGCGCGACGATATTCAGGCCTGCGCCGAGCATGACAAATCGGGTCCAGTTCGCCGTCCCGAGCGCGAGCCCGACGGCGCTGCAGACAAGGACGCTCGCTCCCAGTCCGCCAAGGCTTCCCGCCCAGGTTTTCTTGGGACTGACCGAAGGCCAGATCTTGGGGCCACCCAGAAGGCTGCCGGCATAATAGGCTCCGGTGTCGGCGGCGAAGGTGGTCAGCAGTACAAGGGCGATCTCCGGGGCGGAGATGGTTCGAAACAGGCGCAATATGAAGGGCAGGTACAGCAGCCCGAAAAGGAGAATCTGGCTGTCAAGAAAGGCGTCCGGGTATTTGTCCCGGTCGTGGGTGACCAGAAAACCCGTCGCCACGGCCAGCAAGGCCAGACAGACCAGAGCCGTCCCGGACCAGCTCAAGGGAGCCCAGACCATGCCGAGTGCGAGCGGCATAGCGCCGATCTTCCACGGGAGTTTTTCTTTGCCCGGCCAGAACATGGCGTAAAACTCCATGAGTCCGAAACCCGCCACAGCTGTGATACCAAAGCTCAGGACCGGGTCGCCGCTGTAGATGGCCCAGCCCAGCAGGGGGAGCAGAAGAAGCGAGGTCAGCACGCGCTGGAAATGGGGACTCTTCATGCGATTTTTTCTCCGGTGGTCCCGAAGCGGCGCTGGCGGGACGCATATTCTGCAAGCGCGGCGTGCAGCTCGGGGGCGTGAAAGTCGGGCCAGGCCACGTCCGTGAAATAGAGCTCGCTGTATGCGCTTTGAAAAAGCAGATAGTTGCTGAGCCGCAGTTCCCCGCTGGTGCGCAGTATCAGGTCCGGATCGGGCATGCTCGCTGTGTAGAGTTCTGCCGCGAACATTTCCTCGGTCAGCTCTTCGGGCTTTACCCGACTCTTCAGCAAGGCTTGGCAGGCGCGCAGGATTTCATGCCGGCCCGAATAGTTGAGCGCCAGATTCAAGGTCATGGCCGTGCATGTGGCGGTCTTGTCCATGGCGTGGCGCAGCACCTGCCTGGTCGGCAGGGGCAATTCGTCCAGCTCGCCAAGCACGTTCAGGCGGATGGACTGTTCCAGCAGGGACGGCAATTCCTCGCTCAGGAAGTCCTTGAGCAGGTTGAACAGGAAGCCGATTTCCTGTTTGGGCCGTGACCAGTTCTCTTTGGAAAAGGTGTAGAGGGTCAGGAAGGGGATGCCGAGTTTTCGGCACTCCCGGACGATTTCGCGGGCGGTCTCCGTGCCGGCCTTGTGGCCGGCGCTGCGTTCCAGACCCCTGGCCCTGGCCCAGCGGCCATTGCCGTCCATGATGATGGCGAGATGAGTGAGCGGTGGCATGGACAGGATCTAAATCTCCATGATTTCCTTTTCTTTTTCGGCCAAAACTGCATCAGCTCTCTTCACGAAGTTGTCCGTGGTCTTCTGCACGTCATCCTGAACCTTGTGCAGGTCGTCCTCGCTGATCTCTTTGGCGGTGTGCAGTTTTTTGAGCGCGTCATTGACGTCCCGGCGCACATTGCGGATGGCGACCTTGGCTTCTTCCGTATATTTTTTGGCCATTTTGACCAGGTCCCTGCGACGTTCCTCGGTCAGAGTCGGGATGTTGATGCGGATGGCCCGGCCATCGTTGATGGGGGTCAGCCCGAGGTCCGACTTCATGATGGCCTTCTCGATACTGTTGAAGGCGCTCCGATCCCAGGGGGAGATGGAAATGGTCCTGCTGTCGGGAATGGACACCGATGCAACCTGGTTGAGCGGCGTCGGCGTGCCGTAGTAATCGACCCGAATGCTGTCCACCAGGGCTGTGGAAGCACGCCCGGTGCGCAATTTGGCGAAATCCTTTTCCAGACTGTCGATGCTTTTCTGCATCCTGCTTGAGCAATCCTGTACGTGTTTGTCCATGTTATTCTCCTTGAACGATCGTTCCGACATCTTCGCCCCTGACCACCCGCTGGATGTTACCGGGCACGAAGAGATTGAAGACCCCGATGGGGAGTTTGTTGTCCATGCAAAGGGAAATGGCCGCCGAGTCCATGACCTTGAGGCGACGCTGCAACACTTCGATATAGCTCAGATTTTTGAACATTACTGCGTCGTCGTGCTTTTCCGGGTCCTTGTCGTAGACACCGTTGACCCGTGTGGCCTTCAGGATGGCCTCGCACTTGAGCTCCATGGCCCGAAGCGCTGCCGCGGTATCCGTGGTGAAATAGGGGATGCCCGTGCCGGCCGCGCAGATGACCACGCGGCCTTTTTCGAGATGACGGATGGCTCGGCGCCGGATGTAGGGCTCGGCGACTTCCTTCATGTCGATGGCGGTCATGACGCGGGTCGTGATGCCCAGCTTTTCCAGGGCGTCCTGTACGGCCAGGGCGTTCATGACCGTGGCGAGCATGCCCATGTAATCGGCGGAAGCCCGGTCCATGCCCTTGGAAGAGACCGAGATGCCGCGAAAAATGTTGCCGCCGCCGATGACCATGCTGAGCTGTACGCCCAGAGACGCGGCTTCGGCCAGCTCACGGCAGATGGACTGTATGGTCTGGGGTTCGATGCCGAATCCCTGCTCTCCGGCCAGGGCTTCCCCGCTCAACTTGAGCATGACTCTGCCGTATCGGAGTTTATCCATTGATCATTCCCTCACGGTAAACGGTGAACGAAAAGGAGGCCGGGACGCCCCGCCTCCTTCTCGGATGAGTGTATATCCATTTCGCCCGGTCGCTGCAACAGGAGGCTTGGGAGCATGCGCTGCGGAGGCTTCAGAGATATGTGGGCCAAAAAAAAGGGCCTTGCGGCCCTTTTCCTTATGCGCCAATCGCAAACCGGTAAAACCGGGCGATGTCTGCGTTTTTACCCAGAAGATCCTTGATGGTCTTCTTGTCGTCCTTGATGAATACCTGCTCGCGCAGGCAGACTTCCTGGTAGTATTTGCGGATGCGGCCTTCGACGATCTTCTCGGCGATCTGGGCCGGCTTGCCTTCTTCCTTGGCCTGGCTCAGGAAAATTTCTTTTTCCTGGGCCAGGGCTTCGGCCGGGATCTGCTCGGGGGTCACACAGAGGGGGTTGGATGCCGCGATCTGCATGGCGATGTCCTTGGCCAGTTCGGGAGTGGCTGCGCCGGTCAGTTCGACCAGTACGCCCAGCTTCTTGGTGGAGTGGACATAGGTGCCGATGGCGCCGTCGCCGGAGATGGCGACGTAGGCCACACGGCCGACCTGCATGTTCTCGCCGATCTTGCCGATCAGATCGGTCAGGTCAGTGGCTTCGGCGGGCAGGGCTTCGATGTCGGAGGTCTGCTTTTCCAGCGCAAGCTTGGCGATGCCTTCGGCCAGGGCGATGAATTCCTCGTTCTTGGCCACGAAGTCGGTCTCGCATTTAAGTTCGCTCATGGACGCGGACTTGCCGTCGGCGGCGACGACAACGGTGATCAAGCCTTCGGAAGTGGCCCGGCCGGCTTTCTTGGCGGCCTTGGAGAGACCTTTCTCGCGCAGCCACGCAATGGCTTTTTCTTCATCGCCATCGCATTCGGCCAGCGCTTTTTTGCAATCCATCATGCCTACGCCGGTGCGTTCGCGCAGGTCCTTAACCATTGCTGCAGTGATGCTCATCTTAATATACCTCTTCGTCCGTATCTTCGGATTCTGTCTCTGCGGTGACAACCGGGAGTTCAACTTCCGGCATCTTGCTGGTCTTGGTTTCGGGAGCGGTGTCCTTGGAACTGGCCATGCCTTCCATGCACGCGTCGGCCATGGCGCCGGCAAAGAGCTTGATGGCGCGGATGGCGTCATCGTTGCCCGGAATGATATAGTCGATCAGGTCGGGATCGCAGTTGGTGTCGACAACGGCCACGATCGGGATGCCGAGCTTCCGGCATTCCTTGACCGCGATCTCTTCGCGGTGCGGATCGATGATGAAAGCGGCCGCAGGCGGTTCTTCCATGTCCTTGATGCCGCCCAGGGTCAGGTTCAGCTTGGTCACTTCGCGTTCCATGCGCACGATTTCCTTTTTCAGGAAACGGTTCACGGAGCCGTCTTCGAACATGCCCTCAAGCTTCTTGAGACGGGTGATGCTGGTGCGGATGGTCTGGTAGTTGGTCAGGGTGCCGCCGAGCCAGCGGTTGGTGACATGGTACATGCCGCAACGCTCAGCTTCGGTCTTGATCACGTCCTGGGCCTGACGCTTGGTGCCGACGAAGATGACCTTGCCGCCGCGAGCGACGGTCTCGGCCATGAAGTCATGGGCCTTGCGATACAGCTTCACGGTCTGCTGCAGGTCGATGATGTGAATGCCCTTGCGTGCGCCGAAAATGAACGGGCGCATCTTGGGGTTCCAGCGGCGGGTCTGGTGGCCGAAGTGTACTCCGGTTTCCAGCATCTGTTTCATACTGACATAAGGCATGGTAAGTCTCCTTGGTTTTTTTCCTCCGCCCGCATTAGCCCGGATGGGCCAAACCAAAAGCGCGGGCGTGTGGAGTTTTTGATTTGAGAACTGCAGTCCGTACGCGAGAGATTTGTCCTTGGCAAGAAAAAATTAGACCCTGGCGATGAGGGGAATGACAATGGGGTCGCGCTCCAGAACCTTGCGGAAAAAACGGCGCAGTGAAGAGCGGATCTTCTCTTCGAGCTTGTAGGCCTCGCTTTGCGGGTTGCCTTCCATGATGTCCAGGATGATGCACTTGGCGTCTTCGAGAATGTGGGAGAAGTGCTGCTCGAAGATGAAACCCTTCGACTGGATGCTCGGTCCGAAGACGATGGTTCCGAATTCATCCTGCACCAGGAGTACGACGACCAGTCCTTCGCCGCCCAGGATCTGGCGTTCCTTGAGCACGCTCTGACCAACGTCGCCCACGCCCTTGCCGTCGACCATGATGGACTCGGCGTAGACGGCCTCTTCGAGGCGGATCCCCGTTGGCGAGAGGGTCACGGGCTGGCCGTTTTCCAGAATCAGCGCCCGCTCAGGGGCGATCCCCCGGGATACCGCCAGCTCGGCGTGCTTGAAGAGATGGCGGTATTCGCCGTGCACGGGCACGAAAAATTTGGGGTGCACCGTGTCGAGCATGATCTTCAGTTCTTCCTTGTGGGCGTGTCCCGAAGCGTGGATGGCCTGCACCTTTTCGTAGAGCACGCTCGCGCCATGGCGGTAGAGATCGTTGATGACGCGGGTGATGGCCCTGGTGTTGCCCGGAATGAAGCGCGAGGACATGACGACCGTGTCGCCCTTGTGGATGTTGATCTGGCGGTGCTCGCTTCTGGCCACGCGACTCAGGGCCGAGAGGGGTTCGCCCTGGGAGCCGGTCAGCAGGATGACGATCTGGTTGTCGTCCAGATACGCCAGCTCTTCCATTTCGCACGCGTTCTCGCGGTTGAAGCGAAGGTGCCCGAGATCCTTGGCCACGTCGATGTTGGTCACCAGGCTGCGGCCCGTAAAGGCCACCTTGCGGCCGTGCTTGGCCGCGAGGTCGAAAATTTCCTGCATGCGCTGGATGTGCGTGGCGAACAGCGTGACCAGGATGCGGCCCTCGGCCCCGGTGAAAACTTCGTCCAGACTGGCCTGAATCTCGCGCTCCGTCAGCGAAAAACCTTCGCGCTCCACGTTGGTGGAGTCGGAGAGCATGAGCAGCACCCCGTCCCGGGAAAAGTCGGCGAAGGCTTCGAGGTCCGTGGCGTGGCCATCGAGGGGATTGCGGTCGATCTTGAAATCACCCGTGTGCACGACGCGCCCCGCAGGGGTCTCGATGCCAAGGCCGAAGCCTTCGATGATGCTGTGGCAGACCGGCATGAAGGTCACGGCGAATTCGCCCATCTCGACGCGTTCCCTGGCGCGCACGGGGCGCGGAGCGACATGGGATTCGAGGTTGCGTTCCTGGAGGCGTTTCAGGGCCAGGCGCAGCGTGAATTCCGAGCCGTAAAGGGGAACGTCCTGCAGATACGGGACGAGCCAGGCCAGGGCTCCAATATGGTCCTCGTGCCCGTGGGTCAGGATGATGCCCTTGAGCTTGTCCTTGCGGCTGACGATGAAGTCCATGCGCGGGATGACCACGTCCACGCCGTAGAGGATGACGTCCGGAAACATGAGCCCGCAGTCCACCAGGATCATGCTCTGCTCGGTCTCCAGGGCCATGCAGTTCATGCCGATTTCTCCCAGACCGCCAAGGGGGGTCAGGGTAACGTGCGATTCGGGCATTATGGTCTCCGCTCTGTTTAAGGTGCAGCGCTTTGCGCAATCTTTGGGAAACTAAGTGAAGTGGAGGCCAAGGACAAGGCCAAAAAAAGGCCGCCCGGGGCGGCCTTTTCTGGCTGATAGAGGAACTATTCCTCTTCTTTCTTGCTCTCGGCGATGACCTGCTCAGCCACATTCGGGGGGCATTCCTCGTAATGGGCGAACTCCATGGTGAATGTGCCCTGGCCGCCCGTCATGGAGCGCAGGTCCGGGGCGTATTTCATCATCTCGGCCATGGGCACGTGCGCCTTGACCTCGGTGATGCCGCCGATGGAGTCGGAGCCCAGCACGCGGCCGCGCCGGCTGGACAGGTCTCCGATGACGTCGCCCATGAACTCGTCGGGGATGAAGACGGCGGCGAGCATGATGGGTTCAAGCAGAATGGGGTTGCACAATTCCACGGCTTTTTTGAAGGCCAGGGAACCGGCGATCTTGAAGGCCATTTCCGAGGAATCGACGTTGTGGTAGGAGCCGTCGTAAACGGCCACCTTGAAGTCGACCATGGGATAGCCGGCCAAGAAACCTCGCGCCGAGGCTTCCTGAACGCCCTTGTCCACGGCCGGAATATAGTTGCGTGGAATGGAGCCGCCCACAATCTCGTCCAGGAACTGGTAGCCCGCGCTGCGGGCGTTGGGCTCCATGCGGATCCAGCAATCGCCGAACTGGCCGCGGCCGCCGGACTGCTTTTTGTGCCGGCCCTGCACCTGGGCCTTGCCCTTGATGGTTTCGCGGTAGGGAATCTTGGGCGTCTTCAGGATGATATTGGTCTTGTAGCGGCGTCTGACCTTTTCCACGGCCAGTTCGATGTGCAGCTGGCCCATGCCCGTCAGGAGCATGTCGCCGGTCTCGTCGTTGCGGACCAAGTGCAGGTTGATGTCCTCTTCCAGAAGCTTTTGAACCGCCGCGAAGACCTTGTCTTCTTCGCCCTTCTCCTCGGCGGCGAGGGCGTAGGAGATGATGGAGGGGCTTAAGGCCGGTTTGGGCAGGATAAAGGGTGCTTTTTCGGCGCACAGCGTGTCGCCGGTGACGGTGTTCTTGAGTTTGGCCACGGCCACGATGGCGCCTGGCCCGACTTCCTGCTTGCAGGGATTCTGTTTTTTGCCTTCCAGAAAGAGGATCTGGCCGATCTTTTCCTTCTCGTCCTTGGTTGCGTTGAGGACGGCGGCGTCGGGGGCCAGGACGCCCGACAGCACGCGCAGGACCGAAAGCTGTCCGGCAAAGGGGTCGGCGATGGTCTTGAAGACAAAGGCGGCAAAAGGCGCGTCATGGCGTGACGGGCGTTCGTTGCCGTCGGCGTCCAGCCAGGGCTCATGTTCGAGCGGCGAGGTCATGATGTTCTGGAGGGTGTCCAGCAGGGGGATGGCGCCCTTGTTCTGCATGGCCGCTCCGGCGCAGACCGGGACCAGGGTTCGGGACAGAACGCCTGCGCGCAATCCGGAGAGCATCTCCTCTTCGGTCAGCGAGCCTTCCTCCAGATATTTTTCCATCAGCTCTTCGCTGCTTTCTGCGATGTTCTCGATGGCGATTTCGCGGGCCATGGTCACTTCGTCGGCGAGGTCTTCAGGCATGTCGATGGGCTTGAGCTCACCCTTGTCTCCGAAGGCGTAGGCCTTATCGGCCAGGATATCGACGACGCCGCTGAAGCTCGCTTCGCTGCCGATGGGCAGGAACAAAAGAACCGGCTTGATGCCGAGCATGTCGGACAGGCCCTGGTAGGCCATCTGAAAATTCGCGCGCTCCCGGTCCATCTTGTTGATGAAGACCATGGCCGGGAGTCCGGCCTTTACGGCTTCGGACCAGATTTTCTTGGTCAGGGGCTTGACTCCGTCAATGGCGTCGATGACCAGCACCGCGTTGTCCGCGCCTTGCAGGAGATAGGGGAGGTCGCCGATGAAGTTGTTGTCACCGGGCGTGTCGATCATAAAATTGGGATTCTTTTTCCAGGCGAACTGGGCAAAGGCGGGCTGGATGCTGCCCCTGCGTTTGATTTCTTCTGGTTCGTAGTCGAGAGTCGTGGAGCCTTCGTCAATTTTACCCAGTCTGGAGATGGAACCGGAAGTATACAGCAGCATTTCAGCTACCGATGTCTTTCCGGTTCCGCCGTGCCCTATCAGGGCAAAAGTCCTCTGTTTTTGAAGTTGATCCTGCATACAGCCCCCTTATGCAAAGTATTACGCAACCATACGGCTACAGGGTATAAGATCTTCCCGGCTCACCAAAGTGAGTCACGGGAATTAGCTTGCAAAAGAGAAGAAATTGGATGAAGGTCCCATGCTCCATAGTCCGGAGACCTTGCAAACCACCTGCTATCCTGAACTTTTTCAAGAAATACCCCTATAGGGAGGGGCCTTGGAAGTTGTCAAGAGCAACTGGATTTTAAACGGTACGTAATTCTTCAAAATTGTTGAGAGAAAACCATGAATACGGTTGTCACTTCGCCCCGGGACCTAGCACGGGCCACGATTTTGCTCTGCGGCGCAACAGATATCGATGCAGGCGGACCCTGGCTTTTTTGGTCCGCCCTGCCGTCCCCGTCCTTAAGCCGCAGCCTGGAATTTCACGGACAGCTTGTCCCCGTGCTGGTCGATGCCAGCGGCGCACGGCCCATGCTCGTCGCTGGCGCGGCCAGGGTGGCCGCCTTGGCCGCGCTGGGGCGCGAGGTGCTGTGCCTGGATCTGGGGTCCTTGAACGATTTGGCCAAGGGGCTTGCCTACGTACAGTCCAATGCTGGTCGTGAGCTGACCGATGGGCAGGTCGTGACGGCCATGCGCTATTTCGCGTCGCTGCCCGGCGTGGACATGGAACCCGTGCTCGATGCTCTGGGGCTTGAGCCGCGCTCCAAGCGGCTGCGTCTGGTGCGCTCCTGGCTGACCCTGCCACTGCACTGGGACGGACTTCTTGGCGCGGGGGCCGTTCCCCTGGCGTGTGCGGACCTTCTGGAGGCATTTTCGCCCGATGACCTCAAGGCCCTCGAACCTCTTTTTGCCTCCTTGTCCTGGTCGCGCGGGAACGCAGTCAATGTGCTGACCTGGATTCGAGAGGTCTGTGTGCGGGACGGAATCTCGGTCACGGAGTTTCTGGGCGGCCTTGGGCTGCAGGAAATCCTGGCGGCGGGCCTCTCGCCCAAGGATGCCATGAACAGGATCACGCAGGAAGCGCGTCTGCTGCGCTACCCTCGCTTGTCGGCCCTGGAGCGGGATTTTACCGAAACCGCCCGCAAGGTTTCGGCCGGAACGCGCTGGCGGCTGGTGCAGCCTGACCTGTTCGAGAGCAACGGTGTGGAGCTCAGCGTGCGCCTGACGAGCCCCGCCGAACTGCGTTTGGCCAGTGCGGAGCTGACGCGCATCGCGGCCCGTGAAGAGCTGGCGGATCTTTTTCCCGAGGGGCTCAAATGAAGACGTTGCCCGCCTATCTGGGCGGAATCAGTCGGGTGGTGGTCGATGCGGCCGTGGCCGATTCGCCCGTGGCCCGGCGCGTCGGTGAACGGCTGCCCCATGTGAATGCGGAGGTGCTGGCCGAAGGCGAGGCCCTGTCTTCCGGGCTGGCGCGCGAAGACATCCTGTACCTCAAGCACTACCGGGGGCGCTTTTTGCGGCATTGCCCCGGCACCAGCCACTACCGTTGCTGCGGCTACCAGATCATTCATATCGGAGAGAACTGCCCGCTGCGCTGCTCCTACTGCATCCTGCAGGCCTATTTTCAGGACCGGGTGCTCAAGGTCTGGGCCAATCAGGACGACCTGTGGCGGGAACTGGACCAGGCTTTTTGCGCCAGTCCTGGTCGCCGATACCGGGTCGGGACCGGGGAGTTCACCGATTCCCTGGTGCTTGAGGCGCTGACCGGCTACAGCAGAGATCTTGTCGAATTTCTTGGAAATTATCCGCAGGTCTGCCTGGAACTCAAGTCCAAAGTCGTGGACCTGTCGTGGATGGATGCGGTCCGCGATCCGTCCAGGGTTTTGCCGGCCTGGTCCATGAACGCGCCGGACATTGTCGATGGCGAGGAGCAGGGGGACTGCGCGAGCCTAGAGGAACGTCTGGCCGCGGCCCGGACCTGCGCTCAGGCGGGCTTTCGGGTCTGCCTGCATTTTGACCCCATGATTCATTTCCCTGGTTGGAGGGAAGGCTATGCCCGGACGGTGGAGATGATTTTCGATCACCTTCAGCCGGAGCAGATAGCCTACGTCAGCATGGGGTCGTTTCGGCACATGCCGGATTTGAAACGCTGCATCAGCGAGAATTTTCCGGGATCAAAATATATCTATGGGGAGTTCGTGACGGGACTCGACGGCAAGCAGCGCCTGTTGCGGCCGCTTCGGGTTGAGCAGTTCCGATTTTTGGCCGATGCGCTGCGCCGGGGCGGGGTGGATCGGCAACTCTATCTGTGCATGGAGTCGGACGAAGTCTGGCAGGCCGTGCTTGGGCGTACGCCGGCGGATCTTGGCGGGCTGTACAAGCACCTCATGGCGCAGGCTTTTGGGGAAGAGGGCTAGAGGGCCAGAGGGCGATTGGCGGGGGGGGGCGGCCCGCTGTCGGCATGGCCTTGAGGCCCGCCGGAACTCCTTCATCGGCCTCGTAGAGTTGAATCGTTGCGTGACGGGCGGAAAAGCTGGGCGGGACGACCGGCAACGATTCAACAAACGATGCCTGGCTCAGTCAGACAGCCGACGAGCCTCAAGGCCATGCCGACAGCGGGCCTTGAGGTGCTGATGGGGCGCTGTGTTCACGGAAAGAGGGGGCCGCGCTGAAGGATCACTCAGCCTTGGGCTGTGATTTCATGATCCCGCCGAGGTCCAGATTCATGTTCTTGATGCAGCTGTCTTTCAAGTGGCAGCGTTCGCATCCGTAGCGGTGCGGATAGGGCGTGATGGTCGAGTATTTGCGGTTCAGGGCTCCCGATTCCTGCATGTCCAGGCCGATTTTTTCCAATGTGCGGCGCAGCGGTTTGGTCGGCTCGGGTACCGGCGCGCACTCCTTCTCTCCCAATTCGGGCATCAGCGCCTTCAGGGTGCCCATGATCATGGTCTGGGCGATGGCCTCGTGCTTGAACCCTTCCGACGGGGACGCCTTCCAGATTTTATCCACCTGATCTTCCACGACATCTTCCAGATAAACCACGACGTGTTCCTTGCGGTCGCCGAGCTTGTAGACCTTGAGCATAGGCAGCCATTTTTCCCATGTGTCGAGCACGGAGAGCATGTCCTGCGGTCCGAGTTCGTCGATCTGGGACAGAAAAAGAAAGGTGGGCAAATCGAATTCCGGCTGGATGGCCAGCGCGGTGATGGACAGGGTCTTCATGGATGCAAACCTGTGGGCTAAAGTGCCAGGGAAGCCGGACGGCGGGGCCTTGGTGTGGGTTGGTCCTTGATATACTTGCCGGGGAAACTCAAGGCTTTTCTGTGTCGTCCAGATGTTTGGCCGCCCACAGGGAGGCTTGCAGCCGGTTGGGAACGTCGATTTTTTTGTAGATGTTGTAGATGTGGGACTTGATCGTGTTCAGGCTCAGGTACAGCTTGTCGGCCATGTCCTTGTTGGTGGCGCCGGTCGCCAGCATGCGCAGGATTTCCTTCTCGCGCAGGCTGAGTTCGGTCTGCTCTTCCTGGGTGACCGCTAATTCCGCGGGGCGATTCTGCTTGCCGAGCAGGAACGCGGACATGGCTTCCCTGGAAAACCAGAGCTCGTTGTCGAGCATTGCGCTGACGCCCTTGACCATGAGCTTGAAGGGCGAGTTGCGGTAGAAGAGGCCTCGGATTCCCGAATTGATCGCCTCAAGTTCCAGGGCGCGGTCGTTGGGGACGTTGAAGAGGGCGACCGAGGTGGACATGAACAGGGAGTCCTCGGCGTTTGCTTCCTGCAGGAGCTCTTCCATGGACATGTCAGTGCAGTCGATGAGGGTCAGGTCCGGCCTGGCCGTTTCCAGGATCTTGGGCATGGACGGGGAATGGCTGCAGCTCACGCCCGTTTCCTGGCTCAGCCTGGCCGCCATGAGGTCGTTCAAAAGCGGATCCTCGCCAACGATGCCGATCATTGCCGGACCATTCTTGCCGGGTTTCTTGCCGGAATTAATCTGGATGGCGGTGACTTTCTCCGCGTCGAAAGCTATGGCCATGCCGTTTTTTTCCGACCGGATCACGGTGCCTTCGACCCGGAACCGGGACAGCAGGAGGCCGGTCTTCGCGCTGCCGAAATCAAGGGAGATGTTCAGGGTCACGTTCGTGCCAACGGGATAGGTCTGGCCCGTCTCGAAAAAAACCCCTCCTGCGGAGATGTTTGTCGTGTTAAGCATCTGTTCGGAGTAGTCATGCATGATAGAACTCACTTTCGAGGGGATGCTCATGGAAAAGCGTTCAATTCTTCGACGGTTGTCATCCTTGGACGCAGAGCTGTTACGGTTCATGTTCCCTCCGTGGCGGATGAGGAATGTTTTAGTCAGAGGCCGTCTGGTCCGCGCCGGAGAGGTTGTGCGGCAGTAAATTGTTTTTCTTGAGATATGCGAGAAATTTTTGGGCTATTTCAAGGTCTTTGTTGAGCCGCAGGGCCTCGCGCAGATGCTCAAAGGTCTTTTCGATGTCGGCCTTTGCAAAGCAGGCCCTGGCCATGTTGTAATGCAGGTTCTCGTCGGCAGGGGAGAGCTCCAGGGCCTTGGCGTAGTACTCCGTGGCCTGTTCGTACATTTCATTCTTGCGCAGGCTGATGCCGAAGTCGTTGAAGAGGTGCTTGTGCTCGGCGTCAAAGGTCGCTTCCATCTTGATCAGGCGCTGAAAGATGTTGTCGGCCTTGTCTGTCTCCCCCCGCTCCAGATAGGTCAGCCCAAGTCCGAAATTGGCGCGGATGTTCTCCTCATCCACGCGCAGGGCGCTACCGTACTCCATCTCCGCGCTGTATGTCTCCCCGTTGGTCCGATGTCGCTCGGCCTTGGCAATGGTCTGGTTCAGCTTGCGGATGTTGGGATAGACCTTGCTTGAATAAAATTCAGGCTCAGGGGCGTATTGTGTCAGAAAATCCTCTTTCGGGATTTCCTGTTTGGGGCCGGAAGGCACGTAGTTGGGATTCAAGGGTTGAATCCAGATCAGTCCGGTTTCGTCTTCCTCGGCAAACCAGTACATGGTCTGCGTGGTCTTGCGGACTGTCGCCCCGGCTCCGACCTTGGCTATTTTTTCCGAGGAAAAAACGCCCTTGATCCGCGCACGTTGATTTTCCGTTTCCGACATGAACGTCCCCTGCAGAAATTTATTCAGTTGCCCCTAGATACATCCATGCGGCCTGTACGGGGTTGTCCGCCCTGGTGATGGGCCTGCCGACGACAAGAAAGTTACTTCCGTCGCGAGCGGCCTGAACCGGGGTGCAAATCCGGGATTGGTCCCCGGCGTCCGCGTCAGGCAGACGAATTCCGGGAGTGAGGAGCTGAAAGGATGCTCCACATGTCTCACGTATAACACGAACTTCTCGCCCTGAACAGACCACGCCGTCCAGTTTCCAGTTTTGGGCCGACCTGGCAAGGTGAACGGTCAGCGTGCCCAGATCTTCGGCGGATCCGTGAGGATTCCAGACCAGATCTTGGGGGCCGAGGCTGGTCAGGAGCGTCACGCCGAGCACAAGGGGCGGGGTCTGTCCGGGGGCAAGGGCCATGTCCCGTCCGGCCATGGCCGCTTCGCACATGGCGCGTCCACCGAGGGCGTGGATGGTCAGCATGTCCGCGCCCATGCGTGTGGCCTGGGCCGTGGCACCCTGCACGGTGTTGGGGATGTCCATGAACTTGAGGTCGAGAAAAACGAGAAATCCCATATCCTTGAGTCGGGCCAAGAGGTCCTGTCCGGCACTGAGGTAGAGCTCGAGGCCGACCTTGACCCAGGGCACGACGCCCTGCAGGCGGGCGGCTAAATCGAGGGCAGGGGCGGCCTGGGGGAAATCCAGGGCCACGACCAGGGCCGGGTTTGTCATCATGGCGTCTCCCATTGCTTGCTGAAGGCTTCGCTCCAGGACTTTTGGTACTCGGGTCTGGTTTTTTCGGCCAGATACACGGCGCGCAGCTGATCATAGGCCTGGGACAGGTCGTCGTTGATGATCCAGTGGCCGAACCAAGGGCTGTCGGCGATCTCGTGCTGCGCTCCGGCCAGGCGTCGGGCGATGGTCTCCGGGCTGTCCGTGCCCCGGCCGGTCAGGCGCATTTCAAGGGCCTCGCGCGACGGGGGGAAGATGAACACGTAGCACCCCTGGCCCATATTCGCCTTGAGTTGGCGTGCTCCCTGCACGTCGATGTCGAAGATCACGTCCCGTCCGGCAAGCAGCAATTCCTCGGTGGCCTTTCGGGGTGTGCCGTAGAAATTGCCGTGAACCTCGGCCCACTCGGCGAAGAAGCCTGCTTCGCGGCGGCGCTCGAATTCCCCGCGGGTCAGGAAATGATATTCCCGGCCATCCATTTCCCCCGGCCTCGGGGCGCGGGTGGTGCAGGACACGGAGAAGGCAAAGGCCTTGAATTCCGCGGTCAGGCGGCGGATGAGGGTGCTTTTCCCCGTGCCCGAGGGCGCGCTGATGACCAGGATCATGCCCGTGTTCGCGTCGTTTTGTTGCGCTCCTGCGCTATTCATCGCTGCCTCCGGCGGTGAAGCGTTGACTAATTGTTTCCGGCTGAATGGCGGAAAGAATGCAGTGGTTCGAGTCGGTGATGATGAGCGAGCGGGTCTTGCGGCCCTGGGTCGCGTCGATGAGCCGCCCGGCCTGCTTGGCCTCCTCGCGCAAGCGGCGCATGGGGGAGGAGGTCGGGCCGACGATGGCCACCACCCTGTTCATGACCACGGCATTGCCGAAACCGATGTTGAGGAGCTTTTTCTTGTCCACGGCCTACTCCAGGTTCTGGATCTGCTCGCGGCATTTTTCGAGCTCGGCCTTGAAGGTCACCACCAGCTGGCTGATGCTCGTGTTCTGGCTCTTGTTGCCGCAGGTGTTGATCTCGCGGAAGCATTCCTGGACCATGAAGTCGAGCTTGCGGCCCACGGGCTCGGTCTGCCGGAAGTAGCCGTCGATGCCGCGCAGGTGGATTTCGAGGCGAGTCAGCTCTTCGGAAACGTCGACCCGGTCGGAGATGGTGGCCAGCTCCTGCAGCATCCGGTCCGGATCGATCTGGGCGCCGGATTCCGCCATGAGCTTGCCGACCCGTTCCTGGAGCTGGGCGAACCGTTCCGGCGCGGTCTGGGTCGCCAGCGCGCGGATTTCGACAACCAGGTCGCCGAGCCTCGCGAAGCGGACGCGCAGGTCTTCCTCAAGGGCCAGGCCTTCCCGTATCCGGGCCTCGTCCCAGTCCGCGAGGGCCTTTCTCAAGGTCTCGGTCAGGCTGCTCACGAGCTGCGGGTTGTCGATGGTGCCGGATTCCTTCCACAGGGCGGAGATGGCCATCAGCCGGTTCAGGTCCGGGGTGTGGGCGACGCCCAGGGACTCGGCCAGGCGGTCCAGTTCGCGCAGCATGGAGGTGGCCATGGTCGTGTCCAGGCTCAAGGACTGCAACTCGGGGTTGTTGATCTTGAGCCCCAGGAACAGCTCCACACCGCCCCTGGCGGCCACTGCGCGTACCTCGTTCTCCCAGCTCTTCTGGTGGGCGTAGAGGGTGGGCGGGATCTTCCACTTGAGGTCCAGATGGCGGTTGTTGAGGCTGCGGATTTCCCAGGTCAGGGTCCAGTTGTCTTCCTGGGCTCCGGCCCGGCCGTAGCCGGTCATACTTTTGGGCATGGTGTGTCCTTTGGTGTTGTTGAATGCGCAAGTCCGGCTTTGTACATCGCCCGAACGGCGGTCAAGTGCTTCTTGATTTCGGGCGTAGCGTAGTCTGGAAAAGTCCAGGGCAGGTCGAACCAGTCGCCCTTGTGAAAAATGAGGGTCAGATCGGCCCAGATGCCCTTTGACAGGTACACGCGGTGCGAAAAATTCTTGCCCGTGGCCAGGATCAGGCGTTCCTGGGTGATGTAGCCGGGGTCGAGGTTGAAGAGGCGTTTGTCGCCCTCGCTCCATTTTTCTTCCAGTTCATTGGTGGCCAGCTTCACCTCGACCAGCCCGTCGAGAGGCAGGGGGCGGTCAAAGGAGAGGATGCGCCGGGTGATGGGCGTGCCCAACTCCGGGTCATAGTAGCTGGTCTGGGTGAAGGGGATGGGCTGCGACTCGTAATCGATCTCGCCGAGCAGCGTGGCGAGCCGGGGCCGCAGCTCCGGCCAGAATTCATCCCAGCGGGCGCTGAGCACGGACAAGAACGTCCTCCCCGGCACGGGGATTTTCGGGATGCTCACGCGTTCTCCTTTTCGGACTGATTGTGAACGGCCCTGACCGTCAGTCCGAACGGGGAGACTCCCGTGGGCACGACCCGCACCAGCTCCCGCGCATGCTGCGGGATTTCGGTCTTGACTTCGCACTCGACATAAAATTCGTTCATGCCCGTGCCGTTGTCTTCAAGCACCACATCCATGTGCGGCCGGGCGAGCAGGCCCCGCAGAAAAAGGGCGCGCTTGCGTTCTACGGCCTGACGCAGGAGTTTGGCCCTCTCCCGGCGCAGGTGGCCGGGGATGGAACCTTTGAACGAGGCCGCCGGGGTGCCCGGGCGCTCGGAATAGGGAAACACATGGGCGTAGGACAGGGGCAGCCGTTCCACCACGTTCAGGGTCTCGGTCAGGTTGTCCTCGGTCTCGCCGGGAAAACCTGCGATGATGTCCGCGCCAAGGCCGTAGACCGGCCAGATTTCGTCCAATCCTTTCAGAAATGCGAAAATTTCCTCCGGCCCGTAATGCCCCCGGCCCATGCGCCGCAGCACTTCGGGGCTGCCGCTTTGCAGCGAGAGGTGCAGGTGCGGGGTCATGATGCGGCACTGGGCTAGGGTCGCGAGCGCCTTTGCATGCATGTCCGCCGGTTCCAGGGAGCCGATGCGCAGCCGCGCGCGGCCTGCCCAGCGGGGAGCCAGCGCCCGGTCCACGGCCGCCAGCAGATCCCAGAAGTCCGAAGCGGGGGAAAGGTCGCGGCCATAGTGACGCAGGTTGATGCCGCACAGGGAAATCTCCCGGATTCCGGCATCGAGCAGAAGCTGCGCTTCGCGGACCACGTCCTCGGGGTCGCGGCTGACGGAGCGGCCTCTGGTCGAGGGGATGATGCAGTAGGTGCAGCCGTGTGAGCAGCCGTCCTGAACCTTGATCACGGCCCTGGCCCGGTTATAGTCCGAGATGCGCAGGGAGGAAAAGGGCTGGCTTTGCTGGCCCTGATGCCCTAGCGCGCCCTTGTCCTGCTGGGCGATGATCTCATCCACCGCCGTCATGGCCTTGATGCGCTCACGGTCCGCCTCTACGGCGCAACCCGCGACCACGACCCAGGGTTTGGGCGTCAGCGCGGCGAAACCCCGGATCAGCTTGGCCAGATCCAGAACCGCCCGTTCGGTCACGGCGCAGCTGTTGACGAGTACGATGTCGGCCAGGGCGCAGTCATGGGTCTCCAGCAACCCGTCCGCGATGAAGGATTCGCGGATGGCCTGGGACTCGTATTGGTTCACCTTGCAGCCTTGGGTGGCGAGGTAGAAAAGCTGTCCGGGTTCACGCCGCATGGGAGGCCTCTTCGATCACCGCTCCGGCCAGGACCTGTCCTGCGGCGGAATAGACGGCGGCCACCTGACCGGGCGAGGGCAGGGGCTGCGGCCGTGTAAAGGTGATGGTCATGCCGGTCCCATCCACGCTGACCCGCGCCGGTTCGGGCCGCTGGCGGTAGATGGTCTGCACCAGCACCTCCGCGGGCCACGCCTCGGACGGGCAGAGCAGATTGGGCGCTGCCGTGCGGCAGCCCGAAGCCACTGTTTCGGCCTTGGTGCCCACGATGAGCCGGTTCTTTTGAAAATCCTTGCCCGTGACATAGAGGGGCTCGCTGTAGGCGATGCCCAGCCCCTTGCGCTGTCCCAGGGTGTGGTTCCACAGTCCTGCGTGGCGGCCGAGCACCGTGCCGTCGGCCAGGGCGATGGAGCCGGGGCCGCTCAGGCGCGTTTTTCGGCTGAGCAGGAATTCCCGGTAATCCGTGGGAATGAAACATACTTCCTGACTCTCTGCCCCGGCGGGCGGAGTGAACCCGCGTTCGGCCAGAGCCTGGCGCACCTCCACCTTGGTCCATGCGGCCAGGGGGAAGACGACGTGCGGGAAGCGGTCTTGCGGCACCCTCGACAGAAAGTAGCTCTGGTCCTTGGCCGGATCGAGACCTCTGAACAGGGCCGGTCCGTAAGGGCTTTCCTCGAGGCGGGCATAATGGCCCGTGGCCAGGCGGTTTGCGCCCAGTTCCCGGACCCGGTCCAGGAGCAGGCCGAACTTTATGGCCGGATTGCAGGTCGCGCAGGGGTTGGGCGTCAGCCCTGACTGATAGGCTCGCACAAAGGGGGCGATGACCAGTTCGTCGAATTCCCGGCGCAGGTCGATGAGCGCAAAAGGCACGCCCAGCGTCGCACAGAGATTGCCCAGCCGCTTGTGCAGGGCCTCGTCGTCCGCGCCCAGAAAACGGGCGTGAACGCCCATGACCTCTGCCCCGGTTTCCCGGAGCAGCAGCAGGCTCATGAGGGAATCTGCCCCTCCGCTCAGTGCGATTGCGATTTTATGCATGAAAAAAAAGGCCGGAAGATCCAGCCACGGTTACGCAAGCGGCGGTGCGGGCAGCTTGGGCAGGTGCGCTTCCAGGGTGGCGGCGGCGGCCAGCAAGCCCGCCTCGTCCATGTTGCCCGCGAAAAGCTGCAGACCGACGGGCATGCCGGTGTCCTTTCCCAGTCCCACGGGCAGGCTCAGGCCCGGCAGTCCGCTTAGGTTCAGGGAGATGGTGAAAATGTCCGTCAGGTACATCTGCAAGGGGTCGGCCGTGTTTTCGCCGATGGCGAAGGCCGTGGTCGGGCAGGCCGGGCCGCAGAGCAGATCGCATTTGGTCAGGGCGTCCAGGAAGTCCTGGCGGATGAGGCGGCGGACCTGGGCGGCTTTTTTGTAGTAGGCGTCGTAATATCCGGCCGAAAGCACGTAGGTGCCGAGCATGATCCGGCGCATGACCTCTTCCCCGAAGCCTTCGCAGCGGGAGCGGGTGTACATGGTCGCAAGGTCGCGGGTCTCGCTGCTGCGGTGGCCGTAGCGCACCCCGTCGAAGCGGGCTAGGTTGGAGCTGGCTTCGGCCATGGCCAGGATATAGTAGGTGGCGATGGCGTACTCCGTGTGCGGCAGGGACACGGGCACGATCTCGGCGCCGAGGGAGGTGGCCAGATCGACTGCGCTGCGGCAGGCCGCGTCCACTTCGGCCGAGAGCCCTTCGCCCCAGTACTGCTGCGGCATCCCGAGGCGCAGGCCTTTCAATGATTCGCGACGAGCCAGAGCCGCCAGATAATCCGGTACCGGCACGTTCACGCTGGTTGAATCCAGGGGGTCGTGGCCGGCGATGACCTGCAGGATTTCCGCCGCGTCGGCCACCGTGCGGGTCATGGGACCGGCCTGGTCCAGGGACGAGCCGTAGGCGATCAGTCCGCGCCGGGAAACCCGGCCGTAGCTGGGCTTGAGGCCGACGATGCCGCAGAAGCTGGCGGGCTGGCGGATGGAGCCTCCCGTGTCCGTGCCGATGGAGGCGAAACACTGCCCGGCCGACACGCTGGCCGCCGAGCCGCCGCTGGAGCCGCCCGGAACCCGCGCCGTGTCCCATGGGTTTTTGGTGACCTTGAAGGCGGAGTTCTCCGTGGACGAGCCCATGGCGAACTCGTCCATGTTGGCCTTCCCTAGGATGATGGCCCCGGCCTCCTTGAGTCTGGTCACGCAGTCGGCGTCGTAGACCGGGACGAAATTTTCCAGAATCCTGGAGCCGCAGGTGGTGGGCATGCCGACCGTGGCCAGGACATCCTTGATGATGACCGGCACTCCCCACAGGGGCCGTGCGGCGTCGGGACCCTTGGCATCCATGGCTCGGGCCTGGGCCAGCGCCTCATCACCGGCCACATGCAGCAGGGCCTCAACGATGGGTTCGGTCGCGGCGATGCGTTCCAGGCAGGAGGCGGTCGCGTCCTGGGCCGTGATCTCGCCGACGCGCAGGAGGTCGCGGACCTGGGTCAGGGAATGATGGAAAAGCTGTGACATGAAAAATCCTCTTTGGGCGGAGCTTGGGGCGCGTGTGGTTAGACGATGCGCGGCACGATGAAGTATTCGCCGTCGGTTTCAGGAGCGTTGCGCAGGATTTCCGAACGGGGGAACTCCTTTTTGACTTCGTCCGCGCGCAAGGTGCCGGCCTGGTCCACGGGCGTGTACATGGGCTCGACGCTCGCGGTGTCGAGCTCATTGAGCTTGTCCATGTAGCCGAGGATGTCGTCCATCTGTGCTCCCAGGGTGGCGGCCTGCCCGGGGCTGATCTCAAGCCTCGCGAGGGTGGCGATGGCCAGGGCTTTTTCGGGGCTTATTTTCATGCTCATCCCTTATTGCTTCTTGGTTTCGAGTTGGATGCGGCGCTCTTCGCGGCGGGTCTGCCGCTGCTCGCGTGTCTGGCGCATCTTTTCCATGTCCGCCAGCACCATGCCGGACTCCGTCGGCTGAAACAGGAAGAGATCCTGCGTGGCCCGGCCCGCATCCCAGTGCATGGGCGCCAGGGACCAGGACATGCGGCTCGCGGCCTGGGCCAGGGCCTGATTGAAGGCGTCGGTGGAGCTCTGCCCGCCGCCGACCAGGGCCGAGAAGCGCACGAAATCGTAGCCCAGGGCGGCCCACAGGTCGGTCTCCTCGCCGCCGCTTTCCTGCATGCTGCGCTTCAGGCTCTGGGCGCTTTGCGAGTTCAGGTCCGAACTCCACGCCCCCGGAAAGAGAGTCAGGTCAAAGTACTGCGTTTCCAGCTTGGATTCGGCCAGACTCTGGCTCCAGAGCTGGGGGCCGAGAAAAATGAGCCGGGTTTCTTCATAATAATGGAAAAGCGGACCCAGCTGCTGCACGCGAAAGAGGGAGTCGGGGAGAAAGACCGCCTGGAAGGGCGGTTCGGGATTCAGCGTGTCCTTGGCACCGCTGGCACCCAGAATGGCGGCCACGGCCTTGCCCCAGGCCGGAGGATTTTCGATGTCGTACCCCCGCACTGTCGAGATGTTTGCTCCCAGAAGTCTGGCCTGCTCCTGGAAAACCTCGGTCATGGCCGTGCCGAAGCGGTCCTGGGGATGCAGGATGGCAAAAGACGTGACCCCGAGCTCTTCACAGCCCCGGATCAATGCCCTGGTCTGGTCCGCCGGGCTGCTGAAGAAACGCCAGGCTTCGATGCCCTCGTCTTCGACGCTTGGCATGAAGGTCATGAATCTGGCCGAGCGGTGCAGGCCCGCCAGCCGGATTTTTTCCCAGATGTCCTTGCGCAGGGGGCCGCCGATGATGGGCACGCCACTCACGGTGCGCAGTTCGTCCAGGAACGTGGGCGATTCGGTGTTGATGAGCTTGATTTCAGGGGCGGCGGTTTGCGCACGGTTTTCCCGCCAGGCGCTGTCCGCGCCCTTGGCGATTTTCCAGCCGACCTTGGAATAGGGGCCGGACAAGGGCAAAAGCAGCACTAGGCTCTGCCTGACCACGCCCATCTCCTGTTCGAGCGAGCGCAGGTTTCCGGCAAAGAAATCCTTGTTGGCGAGCCCTCCGGTGCGCACGATGGTCGACAGGCTGGGCCAGACCGTGGTCCAGTTGGCCTTGTCCTGCGCGAGGAGCTTCATGCTCTGGGCCCAGACCACCATGGACCAGGGGTAGGTGTTGGGGTCCGCGCCGAGGGCGCCGCTCAAAATTTTATGCAGCTCGTCAAGGGGCAGGGATTCGGCCCGGGCCAGGGCGCTTGCCTCCAGCGGGCCTTTGGCCTCGTCCGGCGCGGATTTGTACATGAGGCCCAGTGCGTCGAAGGCCAGACCGTACTCCGGGATGGCCCAGAAATGATCCACCAGCTCCATGCCGGCCGCCTCCCGCGTGGTCCAGTCCAGATCCTTGCGGCTGATCATGTCGATGAGGTAGCCGGAGTAGGCGTCCTTGCCCTTGCGGGCCAGGAGGAGCTGCGCGTTGGCCTGGTTCCAGTCCCAGGAGGCGGTGGCGTTCTTGCTCTCGGCCTGCCATGTCTGCAGGTTTTTTTCCGCCAGCTCGAATTCGCCCAGCTGGACCGCGCTGCCGACAGTGTTGCGCCAGGCTTCGCCACGGCTGGGGTCACCGGGCCTGGTTGTCTCCAGCTGCTTGGTGTATTTCTGCAGCGCCTTCTGCGGGTCGGCGGCCTTGTGGCCGGGCAGGGCCGCCCCGGGCTGTGTCGTGGGCGTGGAGTACACGATCTTCTTGGCGCAGGAGGCCAGGCCCAGGGCCAGGGCCAGGACGAGGATGCAGGAGGTGAGGAAGCCTGTTTTCATGATGTATGGAGCCTGACTCTTGAGGTCTGACGTGGGAAAGTCCCGGTTGAATAAAAAAAGCCTGGCCCCGTCAAGGGCCAGGCATGGAGTATAGGGACCGGCAAATTGCCGTGTCAAGCCAATGCTTGTCGTGGTCCGTACTTACTTCACTTCCGTGTAGTCCGCGTCCACAACGTCATCGTCGTCCTTTTTGGCTCCACCGCCCTGTCCAGGAGCTTCATGGGCGTCGGCATGGGCGCCGGCGTCGGTCTTCTGGGCATAGAGCTTTTCGGCCAGCTTGTGTGAAGCCTGGGCCAGTTCGTCCATGGATTTCTGGATGGCGTCGGCGTCGTCGCTCTGCATGACCTTCTTGAGAGCTTCGCCCTTGCCTTCGATGTCCGCCTTCATGGCTGCGTCAATGTTCTCTCCCAGATCGCGGATGGATTTCTCCGTGGTGTAGATCAGGGTGTCGGCGCTGTTGCGGACTTCAATCAGCTTCTGCTTCTTCTTGTCCTCCTCGGCATGGGCTTCGGCTTCCTTGACCAGACGATCGATATCCGCGTCGCTCAGGCCGCTGGAGGCCGTGATGCGGATGGACTGTTCCTTGCCCGTGCCCAGATCCTTGGCCGAGACGTTGACGATGCCGTTGGCATCGATGTCAAAGGTCACTTCGACCTGGGGCACGCCGCGGGGCGCTGCCGGGAGGCCGGTCAGCTCGAAGCGGCCCAGCGTCATGTTGTCGGAGCACATGGGGCGCTCGCCCTGCAGCACGTGGATGGACACCGAGGGCTGGTTGTCGGCGGCCGTGGTGAAGGTGTTGCTCTTGCGGGTCGGGATGGTCGTGTTGCGGTCGATGAGCTTGGTGAACACGCCGCCCAGGGTCTCGATGCCCAGCGACAGCGGGGTCACGTCCAGAAGCAGCACGTCCTTCACGTCGCCGGCCAGGATGCCGCCCTGAATCGCCGCTCCCATGGCCACGACTTCATCCGGGTTCACGCTGCGGTTGGGCTCCTTGCCGAAGAATTCGCCGACCTTTTTCTGCACCAGGGGCATGCGGGTCATGCCGCCGACCAGGATGACCTCGTTGATGTCGCCGGTCTTGAGGCCCGCATCGGCCAGCGCCTTGCGGCAGGGCTCGATGGTGCGATTCACCAGCGCTTCGCACAAGGATTCCAGCTTGGCGCGGGACAGCTTCATGGTCATGTGCTTGGGGCCGTTCTGGTCGGCGGTGATGAAGGGCAGGTTGATGTCCGTCTCCGTGGAGGTGGACAGGTCCTTCTTGGCCTTTTCGGAGGCTTCCTTCAGGCGCTGCAGAGCCATCTTGTCCTTGGACAGGTCGATGCCGTTTTCCCTTTTGAATTCATCGACCAGGTAGGTGATGATTTCGTGGTCGAAATCTTCGCCGCCCAGGAAGGTGTCGCCGTTGGTGGCGCGCACTTCGACGACGTTGTCGCCCACTTCGAGGATCGAGATGTCGAAGGTGCCGCCGCCGAGGTCGAACACGGCGATCTTTTCGTTGGCCTTTTTGTCCGAACCGTAGGCCAGGGAAGCGGCCGTGGGCTCGTTGATGATGCGCTTCACTTCGAGACCGGCGATGCGGCCAGCGTCCTTGGTGGCCTGCCGCTGGGAGTCGTTGAAGTAGGCCGGGACGGTGATCACCGCCTCGGTCACGGTCTCGCCCAGGTAGGTCTCGGCATCTTTTTTCAGGCGCTGCAGGATCAGCGCGGAGATTTCAGCCGGGCTGAACTTCTTGTCGCCGATCTGCACGTAGGCGTCGTTGTTGGCGCCGGCCACGATCTTGTAGGGGCTCTTGGCGATCCAGTTCTTGAGTTTGGGGTCGTCGATCTGGCGGCCCATGAGGCGTTTGACCGCGAAAATGGTCTTGTCCGAATTCGTGACCGCCTGACGTTTGGCGATTTCGCCCACCAGCCGGTCCTGATCCGTGAACGCGACGATGGATGGCGTTGTCCGGCCACCTTCGGGATTGGTGATGCATTTGGCGTCCTTGCCTTCCATGACATAGACGCAGCTGTTGGTCGTACCCAAATCTATTCCGATAATCTTGCCCATTGTGGTCTCCTCTCTGATTTCGAAAAAAAAGCTTGTAAAAATCGGGCACAAATTAACGCCTAAAAAATGCTTGTAAAGGGCGGGTTGTACATTTTCTTGCACAAAATGACTCCGCACCCTTGCGGGACAGGGATCGATTGCCCGGCTTCAAGACGAAAAGAGCCCCCGCCAAACTCGTCGGCGGGGGCTGTGTGCAGATGCAGGCCTTCGGATCGGCCTTCAGAAGTGCGCGCTAGAATCCCTTCTGCGCCATGAGATGGGCCAGATCCGCCACCCGGCAGGAATAGCCCCATTCGTTGTCGTACCAGATGAGCACTTTGGCCAGGTTCCCGGCCTGGACCGTGGTGAAGTCAGCGTCCACGACACCCGAATGCGGGTCGGCGATGAAATCCGAGGAAACCAGGGCCTCTTCGCTGTAGCCGAGGATGCCCTTGAGCTCATTCTCGGCGGCGTCCTTGAACGCGGCCTTGAGCTCCTCGGCGGTCGTGTCGCGTTCGAGCACGGCCACGAAATCCACCAGGGACACTGCCGGCAGGGGCACACGCACCGAATATCCGTCAAAGCGGCCAGCCATTTCGGGGATGACCTTGGCCACGGCCTGGGCCGCGCCCGTGGACGTGGGGATCATGTTGCAGGCCGCGGCCCGGGCCCGGCGCAGATCCTTGTGCGGCAGGTCGAGGATGCGCTGGTCGTTGGTGTAGGCGTGGACGGTGGTCAGCACGCCCTTGGCCACGCCGAACTTGGCGTGCATGACCTTGACGGCCGGGGCCAGACAGTTGGTGGTGCAGGATGCGTTGGAGACAATGTGGTGGATTGCGGGGTCGTACTTGTCTTCGTTCACGCCGATGACCACGGTCAGGTCCTCGTCCTTGGAGGGCGCGGTGATGATGACCTTTTTGGCGCCGCTCTCCAGGTGCTGGCCAGCCGTCGGGCCGGTGCGGAAGATGCCCGTGGATTCGATGACGATGTCCACCCCGCACGACTTCCAGGGGATGAGCTTGGGGTCGCGCAGGGCGAAACTCTTCACTTCCCACTCGCCGCCGATGCGGATGGTCTCGGCATCCGATTCCACGCTGGGCGCGAAGTGCCCGTAGGAGGTGTCGTGGCGAAGCAGGTGGGCGTTGGTCTGGGTGTCAAAAAGGTCGTTGATGGCCACGACTTCCAGGGTGTCGCGGTGACGCTGCCAGATGGTCTTGAGCACCTGCCGGCCAATGCGTCCGAACCCATTGATTCCTATACGTGTTTTTCCCATGGAATACTCCCTAATCTTCAAAGACCTGATAGTCGTAGGCGTTGATCAACTCCATCTGGCGCTTCAAGGTCTGGTGCATGCGCGCGTTTTCAATGGCTATGGCCGAGATGTTGGCTATGGCTTGCAGAAAGCCGATCTCCTCGGCGTCAAACGCGCGGCGCTCACCCGTGTAGACTCTGAGCACGCCGATGGGGCGGCTTCCTTCCACAAACAGGGGCGCTACCAGCACGGAAACCAGTCCTTCCTTGGCCGCTTCGCCTCCGTACTGAAAACGGGGGTCCGAACCAGCATCGGCGATCTGGACCACCTTGCCTGTAAAAGCTTCACGGTCCAGGCCGCTCTTGGCCACTTCGACCACGCCTTTTTGGGCGTAACGTTCGCTCAGGCCAAAATAGGCCGCCGGTTTCAAGACCTTGCCGGTGCGGTCAAGGAGCCGGATAAAGCATCCCTTGACGCCCATGGCCCTGGTCACCTGCTCCGCGATGCGGCTTAAGACCTCGCTTGGGTCGAGGCTCGAATTTACGGTTCGGCTGACTTCGTAAATAATTTCATAGAGGCGTTTTTTGCTCATGATTTCCTCCGTTCATGTCAAAGACTTCGCGAAATCCATATATGACATCGGAGCAAGAGAACAATATAAATTCGCTTCTGAACAAAAATTGCGAATTGAACGATCAACCAGCTCCCTTTTTCCACGGATGCCTTGAGTTTTCCCTATGCAGAGGATACGAGGCCCCAAAATCATCTTGAGGAGTATTTATGGAACGCACTTTCTCCATCATCAAACCCGACGCCGTCGCCCGCAACCTGCAGGGCGAGATCATGGCCATGATCCAGAGCGCCGGACTGCGCATCGTGGGCCTGAAAATGATCCAGTTGACCAAGTCCCAGGCCGAAGGCTTTTACGCCGTGCACAGCGCGCGTCCCTTTTTCGGCAGCCTTGTCGAGTACATGTGCTCCGGCCCCTGCGTGGTCATGTGCCTGGAAGGCGAGAACGCTGTGCAGAAGTACCGCGACCTGATGGGCGCGACCAACAAGGACAACGCCGCCGAAGGCACCATCCGCAAGAAATACGCGCTGGACATCGAAAAGAACTCCTGCCACGGTTCCGACGGTCAGGATACTGCGTCCGTGGAAATCGTTTACTTCTTCAACGCATTGGAACTGGTGGGATAATGAAACGTTTCGGGTTCATCGGGCTTGGGAATATGGGCGGGGCCATCGCTCGCGGACTGGCCTCGGGCGGGGCGTTCGCCCTGCACGGTTTCGATCCGAGTGAAGGCATGTGCCGCCAGAGCGCGGACATCATGACCATCCATCCGACGGCCCGCGAACTGGCCAAGAACGCCGACTATGTCCTGCTGGCCGTCAAGCCGCAGATCATGCGTCCGGTCCTGACCGATCTGGCCGAGGCCCTTGGGCCCGAAACCTGTCTTGTCTCCATCGCGGCCGGTATCACCCTGGACCAGCTGGTCGAATGGTCCGGGAAAAAGTGTCCCGTGATCCGCGTCATGCCGAACACCCCGGCCATGGTCGGCAAGGGCGTGTACGCGCTCTGCTTCGACCACCAGCTTGTGGACGAGGACCGCCGCAGGACCGTTCTGGGCACGTTCTCCTCCATTGGTCAGGCGCATGTGCTGCCGGAGAAGCTCTTCGACGCCTACACGGGCCTCATTGGTTCCGGACCCGCCTACGTCTATGCCTTCATGGAAGGGCTCATCGACGCGGGCGTGACCTTGGGGCTGACCCGTGCGCAGGCCACCAGCATGGTCGCGGGGCTGGTCTCCGGCTCGGCCCTCATGGCCGAGGCCGAGGGTGCGCATCCGACAATATTAAAGGAAATGGTCACTTCCCCCGGTGGAACGACCATCGCGGGACTGAATGCCCTGGACGAGCACCGCTTCAAATTCGCGCTCAGCCAGGCAGTCCAGGCGGCCGCCAGGCGCAGCAAGGAACTGGCGGAGTAGGCGGCCCTCTGGCCGCCTTTCTTATGCCCTATTCATTTCACAGCGAACGCGTCATCGCCCGGCCCGTGACAGAGGCCGACACGCCGGAGATCGAGGCTGTCTACGCCGGGAACCGGGAACTTCTGCTCCTGCTGGACCGGGAAAATGAGCCCTCGGCCCTGGCGCACCGCTTTGTCCAGCACCACAACCTGCCTTCCAGGGCCGTACCCTCGGGCCTGCACAACCTGATCCTGCGCGAAACACAGGCGGGGGACGCCATCGGACTACTCAGCGTGTATCTGGGCTATCCCAAGCCCCAAATCGCCTATGTCGGCGAGCTTTTTCTGCACTCCTCGTTCCAGGGCGTCGGTCTGGGCCGCGAGGTCTATCTGCGCCTGGAGGCCATGCTGCGTCTCGGTCCCATGACCAGGGTGCGGGTGGGCGTGGGGCTCAAGAACTGGAACGCCCTGCGTTTCTGGATCCGGCTCGGATTCATGCAGATCACCGGGATGAGCGGAGACCGCTGTTTTGGCCCCGACAGGCACGCATTCCTGGAACTGCAAAAAAATCTGTGATGTCGGGCGGATCAGCTGCCGGTAATTTCTTGACAGGACGCAGGGCCCGGGGCTAAACGCATTTCCTCGGGCGATTAACTCAGCGGTGAGAGTGCCACCTTCACACGGTGGAAGTCACAGGTTCAAATCCTGTATCGCCCACCACCGACCGCACAAACCCTTTCAGGCACCCGCCCGGAAGGGTTTTTCGCTTATGGAGCATCCATGCAGATACAGGACGATTACGAGCTGCTCGACAGCGGCAACGGACAAAAACTGGAACGCTTCGGTTCCGTCATCCTGGCCCGCCCTTGCGCCCAGGCTGTGTGGGAGCCCCGGCGGCCCGAACTCTGGGACAGCGCCAATGCCACCTTCGACCGCAAGGACGGGATGAACTGGCATGGCCGGGAGCGCTTGCCCGAGGAATGGGTCGTCACGGCGCGCGGGGTGCGCATGTGCCTCTCGACCACTGATTTCGGCCACCTCGGGATCTTTCCGGAGACGCTGGACCTGTGGGAATGGATCGCCGCAGAGGTCAAGGACGCGGCTGGCAAACGGGAGCAGGCGCCGCGCTTTTTGAACCTCTTCGCCTATTCCGGCGGCGCGACCCTGGCTGCGGCCAAGGCCGGCGCAGAATGCTGCCATCTCGACGCCTCCAAGGGCATGGTCGAGTGGGCGCGCGGCAACGCAGCCCTGAACGGCCTGGAGGACGCGGGTATCCGCTTCATCGTGGACGATGTCGGCGCGTTTCTGAAGCGGGAAGTGCGGCGCGGGCGCAAATATGACGGGGTGCTCCTCGATCCGCCGTCCTTTGGCCGGGGCAAGCGCGGCGAGCTCTTCAAGGTCGAAAAGAACGTGCAGGAAACCCTGGAGCTGGTCCGTCAGGTCATGAGTGACACGCCCCTCTTTGTCATCCTGACCTCGCACACGCCGGGCTTTTCGCCCATTGTGCTCAGGAATCTGCTGGAGCAGACCTTTGGGCGGGGCGAGCTTTCGTGCGGGGAGATGCTTCTGCGCGGCGGCGAGGGGGTGCTTGATCTGCCAAGCGGCACGTGGGGCAGATGGGAAGGGGAATGATTTGAGATTTCAGCTTTGAAATTTCGGGGTGTGCATCACTAAAGGCTCCACCATGCAAGGAAACTGCCCGCGGCGGTCGCGCAGAGTGTGTACAGCAGTGCCGCGAGCAGGAGCACCCGGCGCATGGCGCGGATTTTGCCCGTGGACCACGGCAAGCCTTGGGGTCCGAGCGGCGGTTTGTCCTTGATTTCTCCGAAATAGCGCGTCGGGCCGCCCATGCTCACTCCGCAAACATGGGCCGCGGCGCTCATGGGCCAGCCCGCGTTGGGGCTGTCCATGGTCCGGGCGTCGCGGGCGATGTGGCTCCATGACGCGGGGCGCAGCATAAGCCAGCCCGCGATCCAGATGTAGAACGCGGCCAGGCGGGCGGGAATCCAGGCCAGGGCGTCGTCGGCGCGCGCACCGGCCTTGCCCAGCTCTTCGAAGCGTTCCGTGCGGTAGCCCCACATGGAATCCACCGTGCTCACGGCTTTGTACGCCCACAGTCCGGCCGGGCCGAGGAGGGCGAGCCAGAAGAACGGCGCCACGTATCCGTCGTTGAAATTTTCGGCCAGGGTTTCACCCAGCGCGCGGCAGACCTCGTCCTGATCCATGTCCGCCGTGTCGCGGCTGACCAGTCCGGCCAGATGCGCGCGAGCTGCGGCCAACCGCCCGTTTTCCAGCAAATCCAGCACGGCCTGCGTTTCCCGCAGCAGACAGCCCAAAGCCAGGCCTGCGTAGCCCAGGTACAGGGCCAGAAGCTCGCCTACCAGGGGAAGGCCGGAGAGCAGCGCCGCAATTCCCGCGCAGCCCACGGCCAGGGCAAGGACGGACAGGGCTCCGCCAACGCGTGGGCCGAGCCAGAATCCTCTCGCCCATCCCTCAAGGCGGTCCAGGGCCGCGCCGATGAGCCGCACCGGGTGCGGCCATTCCCGAGGGTCTCCGAAGAGAAGGTCCAGGGCCGCGCAGCCCAGCAGAAAAACAAGCAGGGACAGGTTCAGGGGCAGATTGTACAGCATGTCGAGCATGATGGACCTCTTCGTGTTATTCCGGGGCGTCCTCGCGCAGGTCCAGTTCCCCGGTCTGGCGGTAGGCCTCGTAGAGCAGCACGGCTGCGGCGTTGGCCAGATTTACGCTCCTGACCCGGCCCCAGATCGGGATGCGCACCAGATCCTCGGCTCCCTCCAGAACTTCCGGGGGCAGGCCTCTGGTTTCGGGGCCGAGCACGATGATGTCGTCCGGCCGGAAGGCGAAGCGGTGGTAGGATGTCCCCTGGCGGGCGCTGGTGAAAACCAACCGCCCGGAGTCCCGCCCTTCCAGAAAGGCGGCCCAGGAAGACCAGATCCGCTTGTCCACATGGGGCCAGTAGTCCAGTCCGGCCCGCTTCAGATATTTGTCGTCCAAGCTGAAACCCAGGGGCTCGATCAGGTTCAGGCGGGTAGTGGTGGCGGCGCAGAGGCGAGCGATTGTTCCCGTATTTGGTGGAATTTCAGGCTCGTAAAGGGCTATTTGCATCTTGGGTACTCTTTGCGTATTTTTCTTTGGTTCGAAGCGCCGCACTGTCCGGCACGCAATCAATTGGCTTTCAATCCCGCTTCCGTCAAGAACCGCGAAGCCTGGAGAATACATGCATTTGCTCGTCACCGGAGGCTGCGGCTTCATCGGCTCCAATTTCATCCAGCACATGCTCGGCGTCCATGACGATCTGGTCATCGTCAACCTGGACAAGCTGACCTATGCCGGCAACCGCCGCAATCTGGCCGAGGTGGAAGACCGGCATCTGGGCCGGCGCTACCATTTCGTGCACGGCGACATCTGCGACCAGCAGCTCGTGCCCGAACTGCTCGGCCGTTTTCCCTTCGACGCGGTCCTCAATTTCGCGGCCGAGTCCCATGTGGACCGCTCCATAAACGATCCTTTCCCCTTCGTGACCACTAACGTGCTGGGCACGCAGAACCTGCTGGAAGCTGCCAGACGGGCCGGAATTCCCCGCTTCGTGCACATCTCGACGGACGAGGTGTATGGCACCCTCGGCCCGACAGGGCAATTCACGGAAGACACGCCCCTGGCGCCCAATTCGCCCTACTCGGCCTCCAAGGCCTCCTCGGACCTGCTGGTCAGGGCCTATTTCCACACATACGGAATGCCGGTCATCATCACCCGCTGTTCCAACAACTACGGGCCATACCAGTTTCCGGAGAAGCTCATCCCCTTGGTCTATCTCAAGGCCTCTCGCGGCGAGTCCATTCCGGTCTATGGCGACGGGCTCAATGTGCGCGACTGGATCCACGTCCTGGACCACTGCCGGGGTGTGGAGGCCGCACTTTTCAGGGGCACGCCCGGCGCGGTCTACAATTTCGGCGGGGACGCGGAGCGCACGAACATCGAAGTGGTCCGCACCATCCTGCGCCTGACGGGCAAAAGCGAGGACCTCATCACCTTCGTGACGGACCGGCCCGGCCACGATCGCCGCTATGCCATGGCTTTTGAACGCTCAACGAGGGATCTTGGCTGGACGCCCGAGTTCTCCTTCGAGGACGGCATGGCCCGGACCCTGGCCTGGTATGAGGCGAACGGGGCCTGGCTTGACGAAGTGCAGAGCGGCGCCTATCGCCAGTTCATGGATGCATGGTATCAGGGAAGGCAGGCATGAGGAGCGCCATTGTACTGGGTGGCAAGACCGGGCTTCTGGGTCAGGCGCTGTGCGCGGCCATGGACCGGCGAGGGTGGACCGTACACGCCCCCGGCCGCGAGGATCTGGACCTTTTCGACCGCCCCGCGATCGAGGAATATCTTGACCGGACCAAGGCTTCGGTCCTCTTCAACACCGTGGCCTACACCAAGGTCGATCAGGCCGAGGACGAACCGGCCGAAGCCTCCCGCCTGAACCGCCAGCTCCCGCTGGTGCTGGGCAAGGCCGTGCAGGGCAAGGATGTCGCGCTGGTCCATTACAGTACCGATTTCGTCTTCAACGGTAGGAAAACAACGCCTTACACCCCCGAAGACCAGCCCGATCCCCGTTCGGTCTATGGTCAGACCAAGCTCCAGGGCGAGCGAGAGCTGTTGGCCCTAGGCCTGCCGAGCCTGCTCATCATCCGCACGTCCTGGCTTTTCGGCCCGTGCAAGACCAATTTCGTGACCCGCATCCTGGAGCTGGCCGCAACGCGCCCGGAGCTCTCCGTGGTCCATGACCAGATCGGGAGCCCCTCGTACACGCCGGATCTGGCCGCCAATTCCCTGGCTCTGGTCGAAAAGGGCGCCACGGGGATCTTCCACCTCGCCAACGCGGGTCAGGCCAGCTGGTGCGAACTGGCCGCCGAGGCCGTGCGCGGAGCGGATCTTCCCTGCCGGATCAAGCCCATCCCCTCGTCGGAATATCCCCAGAAGGCGTGCCGTCCGGCCTATTCGGTTCTGGACCTGGCCAGGTTCACCGCAGTCACGGGCATCGCGCCAAGGCCATGGGTGCAGGCCCTGCGCGAATTTCTTTTTTCCCGGGAAGATTGCACGTCATGATCCTGGGCAGACGCGAAACCGAAGTCCTCACCGCGGTGGTCGAGACCTATGTGGAGACGGCCCAGCCCGTGGCCTCCCAGGCTCTGGCCGCCGGCCTTGGGCTCAGCCCCGCGTCGCTGCGCTCGACCATGGCCGCCCTGACCGAGAAGGGGTATCTGCAGCAGCCGCACACTTCGGCCGGCCGCATTCCCACGGTGCAGGCCTTTCGTTATTATCTGGATCAGGTCTTGAAGCTGGGGCCTCTTTCGCGACGAGACCAGTCCCGTCTGCACGAGCACATCCTGCCCGGCGAGGGCGAGCTGTCGCAGGTTCTGCGCCGCGCCGCGCGGGCGCTGTCTTCCCTGACCCGCCAGGTCTGCGTGATCATGGCTCCACGCCAGGATCTGGCCCGCTGGCGGCAGATCGATTTCGTCCTCCTGCGCCCCGGCATGATCATGGCCGTGCTGGTCATGCAGGGCGGCCTGATCAGCAACCGTCTGGTGCAGATGGACACCCGCCTGACCGCCGACGATCTCGTGCGCTGCGGCAATTATCTGAACAGTCTTTTCGAGGGCCGGACCACCCTCGAAGTGCGCGGCGAGATCGAACGGCAGCTGCGCAGCGTAAGCCAGACTCTGGACGCCTATCGTCGTGCCTGGGAACTGGCCTCGCAGGCTTTGGCCTCGGACGAACAGCCCGAAGTTTTCGTCGGTGGCACCAGCCACCTGACGGCTCAGCCTGAATTCACGGAACTGGAGACCATCCAGGAGCTTTTGCGGCTCATCGAAGAGCGCTCCCGGCTGCTTGAGCTTCTGGACAAGACCTCGGCCAGCGAGCCGGTCTCCGTCAGCCTGACCCAGGACATGCCTGGGCTGGCCGGCTGTTCCCTGGTGATTTCTCCGTACAGCGCCTTCGCCAGCACCCATGGCACCCTGGCCGTGCTCGGTCCGGTGCGCATGAACTACGCGCGCATCGTGCCCATGGTTGACTTTGCCGCTCAAATACTTAGTCAGTGCCTCAAATCCCGTTACTAGGGATCGTCGTGAAACGATTTCTCAAATATATCAAGGATCAGGAGTTTTTCATGTCCAACAAGGAACGCGAGGGCGCAGCCCCGGACGAAGTTCAGACCGAATTGCCCGCCGAAGAAATCCAGGAGCCCACTCTGGAAGAAAAATATGCCCAGGCCCTGGCCGACATCGAAGAACTGAAAAAGGACAACCTGCGCGTCCTGGCGGACAGCGAGAATTTCAAGAAGCGCCTGCTGCGCGAAAAGGAAGAGTATTTCAAGTTCGCCACGTCCGCCATTCTGGAAGAGATCATCCCGGTCATGGACAATCTCGACCTGGCCCTGGCGCATGGCAGGCAAGCCGAAGCCTGCAAGGATCTGGTGATGGGCGTGGAGATGACCATGAACATCTTTCTGGACACGATGAAGAAGCATGGCCTGGAGCAGATCGGGGCGGTGGACGTGCCCTTCGACCCGGCCCGCCATGAGGCGCTGGGGCAGATTGAGCGCGACGACGTGGACGAGAACACGGTCTGTCAGATGCTTCAGAAGGGGTATATGCTGAAAGACCGCCTGCTCCGTCCGGCCAAGGTCATGGTCAGCCGCAAGGCAGGGGCGTAGGTCATGGGCCAGACAGTCGCCGTGCTTGGCGCGAGCCACAAGCCCGAACGCTATTCCAACAAGGCCGTGCGCATGCTCAAGGAGTACGGCCACTCGGTCATCCCGGTCACGCCGGGGCGGGCCGTCATCGAGGAGCTGCCCGTGGTTCAGGAGCTGGGCAGCATCGAGGGGAAGGTCGACACCCTGGCCATGTATGTCGGTCCGGAGCGCAGCGCCCAGTTGCAGGATGCCATCCTGGCGTTGAAGCCGGGACGGGTCATCCTCAATCCGGGCACGGAATCCCCGGCGCTGGAACAGGCCTTGACCGAGGCGGGAATCCCTTGGCAGCACGCCTGCACCCTGGTCATGCTCCGCACCGGACAATTCTAGCAGCCAACTGCGCGCCATTCGGGGAGCCTGCATGGCTCCTCGAACTTCGCTTCCGCCCTTTCGCCGGTTACGCCTGCAGGGCCGATATCCAGGCCCAGGTAACCAGTCCAAGTCCTGCCGCGCCTGCCAGCCCGTTGAACCAGGTCTTCCATCCGTTCGCCCCATGCCATCCTCCGACCAGAACACCGAAGGGCAGGCCGCAGCACAGCCCGAACAGGTGCGCGCCGAGGTCGACCCGTTCCTCGCCCGCGCCAAGCATTGCCAGCAGGCTGAAGCCAAAGCCCAGGGCCAGCAGGAGAATCTGCGTTTTGGTTCCCCGTTCGGCCCGGCCCGCTCCCCCGGCCAGGATTCCGATCAGGCCGAAGACGCCCGTCGATGCGCCCACGCTCAGGTGATCGGGGGCCTGGATCCAGGCGTTCACGGCGTTGCCCAGGCTGCCCGAAAGCACGAACAGCCCCCAGGTCAGCCCCGAGCCGATGCGTCGGCCCAGGATGGAGGCGAGCACGGCCAGGGCCACGGCGTTGGCCAGCAGGTGTCCTGCGTCGGCATGCAGGAAGAGCGCGGTCACGCTGCGCCACCACTGGCCCGCGAGGATCAGCCCCGCATCGGCCCGGCCGGCCATGTGCCAGGTCAGGCGTTCGCCCAGCCCCCGGCTGTCGAGCCATATGTTCGCGCACAGAAAGAGGCCGATGACCAGGATCGAGACCCACGAATTATCCGGCAGCGGTGCCTTGCGAACGCGGGGCAGGTTTTCCCCTTCATAGGCCAGGATTTCGCGCATGGCGAGGTGGGCCAGTGCCGGGGCGACCAGAAGCCGGCCATGGTCAATGCGATTCAGGAACCTGCGGCTGGAGAGGACCAGGGACCATGCGCGCAGGGTGTCCTTGTCCGGGTTGTGTTTGGAGCTGGCCAGGGCCAGGGTGGGCAGGATGTCGATCACTTGAGAATGGATATCTGTCCGCGCACAAAGGACCAGGCCAGTCCCAGATATTCGTGCACGGCCATATTGCAGGTCTGGATGTTGTCCGCATAGGGCAGGAAGTATTCGGGTTCGCCTTTGCTTCGGTAGTAGGCGGGGGCGGGCAAGGGGAAAAGCCCCTGGTTCTCGAAAAGCTTGACGGCGCGGAGCATGTGCGAAGCCGAAGTGACCAGCGCAAAGGCGTCATCTGCGATCATTTCCTTGATGTGCATCGCCTCGTCATGGGTGTCGAGCGCCTTGTCCGACACGATGATACGGGTCGGATCAAAACCGAGCTCCACGGCCGCCGCGGCCATGACCTGGGCGCTAGACTGCTCGTCGCGAAATTTGCCGCCGGACAGGATCAGGATGGAACCCGGGATGCGATTGGCGATGCGGATGCCCTCGGTCAGGCGAAAGAGGGCGGATTCATCGAGCATGGCGCCAGGTGGGAGGCCCTTGTCCGTCCAGTGCCCGGAGCCCAGCACGACCACCCATTTGACGGGCTTTTCGGCCACAGCCTGGCTGGTCAGGTTCAGCGGCGGATAGGCCCGCTCCAGAGGGCGGATCAGGTAGCCGGAAATGGAATTGAGGGAAAAGGCGTAGAGGAGGATCGCTCCGATGGCGAAGGGCGCGATGGCATCCTTGGAGCGGCGCAACAGCACGTAGGCCGCGCCGAGGGCGAAAAAAAGCAGGCAGGCCGTCAGGGGCATGAAGAGGGCGCCCAAGGCCTTCTTCAGGAGAAAGCCGACGCCCACGCTCATCCGCCGTGCCCCATGCGCCGCTGCAGCAGGACCATGTCGGCCAGGACCAGGCGGACCATGGCGCAGAGCACCGGGACCACCCGCGGGATGGCGCAGATGTCGTGCCGGCCGCCGATGCGGATGGCGCGCGGCTCGCCGAAACGGTCCACGGTCTGCTGCTCAAGCGCGATTGACGGGATGGGCTTGATGGCGGCCCGCAGCACGAGCTCCTGGCCGCTTGAGATGCCGGCCAGGATGCCGCCCGCGTTGTTGGACGCAAAGCCCGAGGCGAGCATGGGGTCGTTGTTCTGGCTGCCGAGCAGGCGGGAGGACGCGAATCCGGCGCCTATCTCCACGCCCTTGACCGCGCCCACGCTCATGAGCGCGCCCGCAAGCCTCGCGTCGAGCTTGTCGAAGACCGGTTCGCCGAGGCCCGCCGGCATTCCGCAAGCGCGGATCTCGACGATCCCGCCCAGGGTATCGCCCTGGCCCGCGACCTCCTTGACCCGCTCCTGCCAGAGACTGACCACCTCATCGTCCGCCGCAAAGAAGGGGCGGGCGTCGGCCCCGTCAAGATCAATCCGGCTGGCTCTGATCCCGCCCAACTCGATGGCTGCGGCCCGGACGGTGATGCCCAGTCTGTGCAGTAAGGCTCCGGCCACGGCCCCTCCGGCCACGCGGGACACGGTCTCGCGGCCCGAGGAGCGGCCACCGCCGCGATAGTCGCGTACCCCGTATTTGGCCTGGTAGGTCATGTCGCCGTGACCCGGCCGAAAAATATCCTTGATTTTGCCGTAGTCGTGGGAGCGCTGGTCCGTGTTTTCGATGACAAAGCCGATGGACGCGCCCGTGGTCTGGCCTTCGAACACTCCGGACAGGAGCCTGATGCGGTCCGGCTCCTGCCTTGCGGTCACAGCGGGGCCTCCCTGTCCGGGCCTGCGCTTGTCCAGCTCGCTTTGGATCAGGGTCTCGTCCAGGGCGAGTCCGGCGGGACATCCGTCCACCACTCCGCCCAGGGCCGGTCCGTGGGATTCGCCGAAGGTCGTCAACCTGAATACGGTGCCAAAAGTGTTTCCCGCCATCTGCTCTCCAGGGGTCAGGCCCCGGCTAATATTCTTTGCCGCGCTTGCACCAGTCGGCGTATACTTCCTCGAATCTGTCCTCGTCCAGGGGGCTCTGGTCATACATGCCTACGGCCCGGCGCTGGCGCATGGCCTCGTAGAGGATGGTCGCGGCGGCCACGGAGACGTTCAGGCTCTGCACCATGCCGAACATGGGGATGTAGATCTCGTCCGGCACGTGCGCCTTCACGTCCGGGTCCATGCCGCGGTGCTCGTTGCCGAGGATGATGGCCGTGGGCCTGGTGAAATCGATGTCCATGAGGGGCCGGGCCAGCGGGCTGAAGCCCGTGCCGACGATCTGCATGCCCTGGCCGCGAAGGCTCGCGACCATGGTTCCGGCCTCGCGGTGGCGGGTCAGGTCGATCCATTTCTTGGCCGAGCCCGAGGAGCTGTTGGCCAGGGAGGGGAACCGTTCCTTGGTGTAGTAGAGATGAATCCCGAACACGCCAAAGGCGTCGCAGCTGCGCAGAATGGCGGACACGTTGTGCGGGTCGTGGATGTTGTTCAGAACCAGGGTCAGGTCGGGCTGGCGTCTGGCCAGCACGTATTTGAGGCGCGCTTTGCGTTCTTCGGTCAGAAATCTGTCGGGCATGTCTTCGGATTTGGTTGAGGTGGTCATGATAGGGCGCTGTGTACCCGGATCAGGCCGGGTTGGCAAAGCCGGGATCAGCGCCCAAGGTGCAGCAGGTATTCCTGGTTGCCCTTGGGGCCCTTGATTCCGGCCGCGACAAAGCCGCGCGGGACGAGCCCCAGTTCGTCCCGCGCGAAATCCTGGATGTGGCTCACGGCCCGAAGTTGCAATTCTTCGGAGCGGACGACGCCCTTGACCGCATGCTCCGGCCCCAGCTCGAACTGGGGCTTGACCAGGGCCAGAACCCGCCCCCCGGTTTTGAGGAACTGGAGGCAGGGTGGCAGGATGAGCGTAAGGGAGATGAACGAGCAGTCCGCCACGACCAGATCGACCTGCTCGGGGAGCAGGTCGGGCGCGGCGTGGCGCAGGTTGACCCGCTCCATGTTGATCACGCGCGGGTCCTGCGTCAGCTTCCAGTGCAGCTGGCCGTGTCCCACGTCCACGGCATAGACCCGCGCGGCCCCGAACTGCAGCAGGCAGTCCGTGAATCCGCCCGTTGAGGCTCCCGCGTCCAGGGCGACCAGGCCGGTCACGTCCAGGCCGAAATGCTCGATGGCCGTGAGCAGCTTGTAGCCGCCCCGCGACACGAACCGCTCGGATTCCTTGAGTTCAAGGCTGGCCGCGCGGGGGATCTGCTGCCCAGGCTTGGCCACAAGGGTCTTGGCCCCGCCCTGGAGCAGATAGACCTGTCCGGCCATGATCAGGCGTTTGGCTTTCTCGCGGCTTTCGACCAGCCCCTGCTCGGCCAGGACCACGTCGGCCCGTTCAACATTCCTGGCCATGTCCGCCTACCCCTGCTGCTCCGCTGAGTGCTCGTCGGCCCAGAATATGAGCCCCAGGCTGTGGGAGTCGCGCAGCAGCGGATGATGGGGCAGGATGCGCACGGTGAAGCCGAACTTGCCTGTGGCCTTGGGCATGGCCTTGCCTCGATACACATACCAGCCGTCGACAGTGCGCTCATCGGGGCTCATGGAGAAGGTGGAGCGGCTGGCAAAGCCGCCCGTGTGGTCCAGGGGGCCGGTGTAGATCTCGACCCGGATGTCCTCGATGCCGAGCCCCTCGACCTTGACCTCGGCGCTGACCTCAAGCCCCTCGCCGACAAACATCTCGTGCGCCGTGTTGCACTGTACATTGCGGATGCCAAGCCCGCCCCAGTGGGTGAGCAGGTTCATGCGCCACTCGGCCAGGTCCATGGCCGGGCGATACCCGCCCGCCGCGAGCTTGCCGTAGCTGATGTTGGACGGCAGGTAGGCCCGCTTGGAATATTCCTCGACCATGCGGTGACCGTTGAAGACCGGACCCAGGGCTTTGAGGGCCTGCTTCATTTTGTGCACCCAGCGCCGGGGAAAGGACCCCTGTGCGCGTTCATAGAAGAGCGGGATGACGTCGTTTTCGAGGATGTTGTAGAGCGTCTGGCTCTCTACGAAGTCCTGGTACTCCACGTCGTCGTATTCCTCGGCGTTGCCGATGGCCCAGCCCACGCTGTTGTCCGGAATCCAGGCCTCGTCCCACCACCCGTCGAGAGTGCTCAGGTTGAGGACGCCGTTGGCCATGGCCTTCATTCCGCTGGTGCCGCAGGCCTCCAGGGGGCGGCGCGGGTTGTTGAGCCACACGTCGCAGCCCTGGACCAGATAACGGGCCACCTGCATGTCGTAGTCTTCCAGGAAGACCATGGACGCGCGGCTTTCCTTGGACTGGCAGAGGCTGATCAGTTCCTGAATGATTTTCTTGCCTTCGTTATCCCGGGGGTGGGCCTTGCCCGCGAAGACGAACTGCACCGGACGCGCGGGGTCCGTGACCAGCCGCTTGAGGCGGTCGTCGTCTTTCAGCAGCAGGTAGGCGCGCTTGTAGGAGGCGAAGCGGCGTGCGAAGCCGATGGTCAGGGCTTCGGGGTTCAGCACGTTGTCCGCCACCTCCAGCTCCCAGCTTCGTCCGCCCCGTGACATGATCTGCTGCTGCAGCCTGCGCCGCACGAAGTCCACCAAGCGTTCCCGCAGGCGCTCATGGGTGCGCCAGAGTTCGATGTCCGGGATGGAGCCGAATTTTTCCCCCACTCGTTCGCAGTCCGGATCTTCCCGCCAGGACTGGCCGAGAAAACGGTCATAGAGCACGGACATTTCCGGGGCTACCCAGGACGGGAAATGGATGCCGTTGGTGACCCAGTTTATCGGAACGTCCTCTTCCGGGTACTGGGGCCAGACCTTGGACCACATCTTGCGCGAGACCTCGCCGTGCAGGCGGCTGACGCCGTTGTTGAAGCGGGACAGGCGCAGGGCCAGGATCGTCATGCAGAAATGTTCGCTCTCGTCGCGGGTGTCTTCCCGGCCCAGAGCCAGGAAGACCTTCCAGGACAGGCCCAGGTCCGAGGCGTATTCCCGAAAATATCCGGCCATGAGATCCGGAGGAAAGCGGTCGTTGCCCGCCGGAACCGGGGTATGGGTGGTGAAGACCGAGCTCTGGGCCACCAGCTCAAGGGCCGCCTCGAAGGACAGGCCCTGGTCGTGCATGAACGCCCGGATTCTCTCCAGTCCGGCGAAAGCCGAGTGGCCCTCATTCATGTGGATGACCCGGGGCGAAAGTCCCATGGCCCCGAGGGCCTTGATCCCGCCAATGCCAAGCAGGTATTCCTGCATGAGGCGCATTTCGAGGTCTCCGCCGTAGAGCTGGGAAGTCAGCTCGCGTCGCTCCGGGGAGTTCTCGGCGATGTTGGTATCCATGAGGAAGAGCGGAATCCGGCCCACATCGGCGCGCCAGATTCGAAAATAGAGCGGTCTGCCCTGCATGAGGATGCGCACCTTCAAGGGGTTCCCCTCGGGGTCGAGCACGGGGAAAAGAGGCATCTGCTCGAAGTCGTTGGCCTGATACCGTTCCTGCTGCCAGCCGTCGTGCGTCATGTACTGGCGGAAAAATCCGCGCTGGTAGCACAGGCCCACTCCCACCAGGGGAATGTTCAGATCGCTGGCGGATTTGAGATGGTCGCCGGCCAGGATTCCGAGGCCGCCGGAGTACACGGGCAGGCATTGGGCCAGCCCGTACTCGGCGCTGAAGTAGGCGACCACCGGACCGCTCTCCGAAGCATCAAGCCCGGTCATGGGGCCGCGTTTGCCCAGGTATTTTTCGAAACCCGCCGTAATGGTTGACAGCCGGTCCAGAAAGAATTCATCCTCGGCCAGTTCTTCGAGGGTGCTCTGGGGCAGATGGTTCAGAAACCAGACAGGATTATGCTCGCTTTTTTCCCAGAGATCCCGGTCCATCTGGGCGAAAAATTCCTCGATTTCATGCTGCCAGGAAAAATAGAGATTGCTGGCCAGCGCCTTGAGCGGCCGGAGCTTTTCCGGAAGTTTGGGCACAACTGTATAGACATGCAATGGTTGCATAAATCCCCCTTTCAAAAATGTGTATCGCATCCCCGCATGTGCGCTTGATACCTGCGACTAGCATGCTCAGGAGTAGAAATGAATCCCTGTTCCGGAAATGTCACCATCCCGGTCAAAGTCCGTTTTTTATCGGAAACGTGCCCGCCGGAGAAGTTCAACTATGCCACTCCGGGGTCGGCTGGTATTGATCTGCGGGCCTGCATGGCGGAAGCGGAGGTCAGTATCCCCCCCGGGGGAAGGTATCGCTTCCCTACGGGCATTGCCGTAGAATGCACGATGCCGGGAGTGGCCGGTTTTGTCTATTCCCGAAGCGGCCTCGGAACCAAGGACGGGCTCGTGGTCAGTCAAGGTGTGGGAGTCATCGATCCGGACTACCGGGGCGAGATTCTGGTCAGTCTCTTGAACACCTCGGATCAGACTCGCACCGTGACCAAAGGGCAGCGCATCGCCCAGCTTGTTTTTCAGCCATTTGTCCGGGCCGAAATTCTGCCACAGGAAGAGCTCTCGGACACAGCACGCGGGGCCGGGGGCTTTGGGCATACGGGCGCCAGCTGATTTTTGATCAGGCCAAAAGGCCGTCGGAAGGCGGGAGGAAAGGGCGAAAGTGGGCGATGGGAGAGAGAAAATTTGCAGATGTTCAAGGTTGGGTCAGACGAAAGGCAAGCAGGAAAACACCCACGCCGGGGACGCCCCTGTTTGACCGGGCCTTTCCTGTCTGCCCGCGAGGCGAAGCCGCATAAGCTCAATAGTCGTCGAAGCCGCGCCGCACCCACGCGACGGACCAGCCAAAAACATAAATGAACGTGACCGCGCCGATCCATATCAAGGACGAAAACAGGTACGTTTTCAGCCGCTTCATTTCATTCTCGGCCCGAGCCTGATCCACAAGCTGCCAGGCAATTTTCATGAATTCCTTCTCGGCGGCTTCCTTTACCGCTGCCGGAGATGTGGACAACCCTTCCTTTACGATGCGGCTTATCTCTTCTTCCGGCAATTGGGCAGGAAATTGGACATTTCCAAACAATTTTATGTTCACGACTTTTGCATTTCCCAAAAGATTGGCCATGTGCTGGTTCAAATCTTCCGATTGCAGCGATGCTTCGGTCAAGAAGATGACCAGGCCGCACGACAGCAGTCCGGAGAAGACGGTAAAAACAATCCAGACTCGCTTCCATCCATTGAGTTTCATGTGTGGTCACCTTAATATGTGATTTTCAGGGTTTGGGTTGTTTGAAGGGAGCGCATCGCCGGCTTCGTTGGCTGTCTTCGGCATCGTGACGATGTTACGTAGCAAGGCTGGCAATGGGTATGTCGAATGCAAAGAACCATACAATACGTCTCACTCCTTATTTCTTCCCGTAACGGAAAATTGAAGTGATCAAGTGCCGCCGCGAGGGCCGACTGGTCCCGGATCTTCGGGCGCGGCGTGATTGACAACGTGCCGAAGAAAATACGAAACATTGATTTCAAGGCATGCCAGACACATCAGGCGCAAAGGAATTCGTTTCTTCACCACAGTGCCTTGCGTTCGGAACAAGGCTCGTTGTGCTTATTGCAGGATAAAAATCAGTATGTTGGAAGGTGTATCCATGAACAGCGAAGACATAAAGGAAGGCGAAGCAAAGGCCCTCTGCCGGACCTATGCCCGCTACCCCCTGGCGGTCAGCCGGGGCCAGGGCACCAAGCTCATCACGCCCGAAGGGCGAGTCTATACCGACCTCCTGGCCGGCATCGCCGTCTGCAATCTGGGCCATTCCCACCCCGAACTGGTGGAGGTCATCTGCAGCCAGGCGGCAAAGCTCATCCACGTCTCCAATCTTTTTTATCAGGAAGAACAGGTCTCCCTGGCCAGGCGCTTGCTCGGCACATCGCATCTGGAGCGGGTCTTTTTCTGCAACTCCGGAGCCGAGGCCAACGAGGGCGCCATCAAGCTGGCCCGTCGCTACATGCGTGAAGGGCGCGGGCAAGAGCGCTTCGAGATCATCACCCTGAGCGGATCCTTCCACGGGCGGACACTGGCCACCCTGACGGCCACTGGCCAGGACAAGATCAAGACCGGCTTCGGGCCCCTGCCCGAGGGCTTCATCACTGTGCCCTTTGCCGATCTTGCGGCCATGGAGGCGGCCATCAGCGAGCGCACCGCCGCCGTGCTGGTCGAGATGATCCAGGGCGAGGGTGGAGTCAGACCGTTGCCCGAAGATTATGCGCGGGACTTGGCTGCGCTTTGCGCCAAGCGGGGTGTGCTCCTTATCGTGGATGAAATTCAGACCGGAGTGGGCCGGACAGGAAAATTCTGGGCGCATCAGCACCTCGGGCTTACTCCCGACATCGTCACCGTGGCCAAGGGTCTGGCCGGGGGGCTGCCCATGGGCGCGGTCATGTGCAGCGAGGAGGTCTCGAAGGGGTTTCCTCCGGGCAGTCACGGCACGACCTTTGGCGGCAACGCGCTGATTTCCGCCGTGGCGGACAAGGTCATCGAGATCATCGAGCGCGACGATCTTTGCGGCCGGGCAGCCCGCATGGGCGACTGGCTGCGTGAGCGTCTGGAGGGCCTCAAGGCCAGATTCCCTGACCGGATCGTCGATGTGCGGGTGCATGGCCTGATGATCGGCATCGAGCTGGCGCAACCCGGAGCCGATGTCTGGAAGGCGCTGCTGGAGCAGGGTTTTATCCTGAATCTGACCCAGGATACGGTTCTGCGCCTCCTGCCTCCTCTGGTCATCACGCAGGAAGAGCTGGAGGCTTTTGTCGTGGCCTTGGAGTCCATTTTGTCCGCATTGTAGTTTTTCAAAATTGTTATTTTACGGAAAGGGGGCTCAGAGCCCCTTTTCTCGTTTGTGCGTTGGATTCGGACACTTCTTTAATCGTAAAAAGTTTGAATATTCTTCGCCGGTTCTGACGATCTTCGGATTTTCTTCGATTAGCAGGGTGTAACTTGGTGGATTTATGGCAAATCCTTAAGTCTGTTTGACAAAAACGCGAAGTCTCAATAGAGTGCCAACGCTCCATCGCCGCCCTTGGGCATCGTTTTTATCAGCATCAACCCCCTTTTCGTGACAGGATTTCTGCATGCCCATGATCGAATTTCGCAATGTCAATAAATGGTTCGGTGAATTTCACGTCCTCAAGAATGTCAATGAAACCGTGGAAAAGGGCGAGGTTTTGGTTATTTGCGGCCCCAGCGGTTCCGGCAAGTCCACCCTGGTGCGTTGCGTGAACCGCCTGGAAAATGTGGATCAGGGCGAGATCGTCATCAACGGTCAAATCGTCACCGACAAGGCACAGGATTTGAACGCCCTGCGCGCGGAGATCGGCATCGTCTTTCAGCAGTTCAATCTGTACCCGCACCTGACGGTTCTCAAAAACATCACTCTGGCCCCCATGAAGGTCAAGAACGTGTCCAAGGACGAGGCTGAGAAAACGGCACTGCGCTTGCTTGACCGCGTGGGTATCGGCAACCAGGCTCACAAATATCCGGTCGAGCTGTCCGGTGGCCAGCAGCAGCGCGTGGCCATCGCCCGGGCCCTGGCCATGCAGCCGCAGATCATGCTCTTTGACGAGCCCACCTCGGCCCTTGATCCGGAGATGATCAACGAGGTTTTGAACGTCATGAAGGATCTGGCCCGCGACGGCATGACCATGCTGTGCGTGACCCATGAAATGGGTTTTGCCCGGGAAGTGGCTGACCGCGTCATCTTCATGGATCATGGCGAGATCCTGGAGCGGGGTACTCCGGAGCATTTCTTCACCACACCCGAACATGAACGGACCAAGGCGTTTTTGAGAGAAATTCTCTAAACCCATAAACCTTGCAACTGGAGGAGACGGTTATGACAAAAATGTGGAAAGCTGCCCTGTTGATGGTGGTTGTGACGATGTTCCTGGGTCTGCCCGGTGCCAATGCCGGAAAACTGGAAGACATCAAGGCGCGCGGCACTCTGGTGGCCGGCGTCAAGGACTCGCAGCCGCCCTTTGGTTACGTGGACGAGGAAACAAAGCAGCTCGTCGGCTTCGAGCCGGAACTCTGCGCCGCCCTGGCCGCCAAGCTTGGTGTCAAGCTTGAGCTCAAGCCCGTGACCTCCGCCACCCGCATCCCCATGCTGGAGCAGGGAGCCATCGATCTCATCGTCGCCACCATGACGCACAAGATCGAGCGCGAGGAAAAGATCGATTTCTCCATCACGTATTTCCCGGCCGCTCAGAAACTGCTGGTCAAGAAGGACGGGGGCATCAAGTCCGTAGCCGACCTGGCCGGCAAGAAGGTCGGTTCCGCAAAGGGCTCCACCTCCGAGCAGAACGTCAAGAAGGCCCAGCCTGCCTGTGAAGTCATCTCTTTTGAAACCTACCCCGAGGCCTTCCTGGCCATGAAGCAGGGCAAGGTAGCGGCTGTGACCACGGATGCCCCAATCCTGCTGGGCATCCGCAACTCCGACGACAATCCCGAGAACTGGGCCATCGTGGGCGAGGACATCGCCGCCGAGCCTTACGGCATCGGCCTGCCCGAGAATGATTCCGACTTGCGCGACGCCGTCAACATCGCCTTGATGGAGATGTGGAAGTCCGGTGACTACCAGAAGCTTTATGACAAGTGGTTCGGTGAGAAGACCAAGTTCTATATCCCGTTGAAATGGACCATGGAAATCTGGCCGTAAGACGTCAGTTTCGATTACGAGGGAGGCCGGCCCCACAGGCCGGCCATTTTTTTTCACGACCACCCCGAGACATACGCAGGCGCGCATGAATTACAAGTTCAACTGGGCCATCATCTTTTCCGGCGAGTATGGCCAATGGTTCCTCGACGGCCTGTCCGTGACCCTGCAGCTGTCGGGCCTGTCCATCGTCCTGGCCATGCTCCTAGGCACTCTGCTCACGGTCATGCGCATCTCCCGGGTCAAACCCCTGGAATGGCTTGCCGCGGGATACATCGAATTTTTTCGCAACACCCCGCTCGTGGTCCAGATCTTTTTCTGGTATTTCGGCTCCGATCCGTTGCTACCCGCCGTATTCAAGGAGTGGCTCTACAGGCAGAACATCGAGTTCGCCACCGGGGTCATCGCCCTGACGACTTACACCGCGGCTTTCCTCGCCGAGGAACTGCGCTCGGGCATCCTGTCCATCCCCAGGACCCAAATCGAGGCTTCACGGGCCACGGGACTCTCATTCCTGCAGTCCATGCGCTACGTCATCCTGCCACAGGCCTTCCGGATCATAATTCCGCCGCTCATCAGCCAGTTCCTGAACCTCATCAAGAACTCGTCCCTGGTCATGACCATCGGCGTCGCAGAACTGACCTACATGGCCCGCCAGGTGGAAGCCCATACATTTCACGGCTTTGAGGCTTTCACCGTTTCGACGCTCATGTATCTGTCCCTGTCACTTCTCGTTTCCCTGGCCATCAACCTGTACAACAAGCACTTTCTGCACGTGGGCAGTAGGTAGGAGGCGGTCATGGATGAGTTTTTGACATGGTTCGTGGGGCTCTTCTCCAACTGGAGCGTGGTCTGGAAAAATTTCGACTACCTGCTTTTAGGAGCTTATCCCAAGGGCCCTCTGGGCGGTCTGGCCATGAGCATCGTCATGGCCGTCATCGGCATCTTCGGGGCCTTCTGGATTGGTCTGGCCGTGGGCCTCATGCGTCTCTCCAAGCGCGCTTGGCTGACCTGGCCGGCCCTGATCTACATTGAGGTCATCCGAGGCACGCCTCTGCTCATGGTCATCTTCTGGTTTTACTTCTTCGCCCCGATCCTGCTGGGTCGCGCCGTTCCAGAAACCGAGAGCGCCATCGCGGCCTTCATCGTGTTTACCGGGGCCTATGTGGCCGAGATCGTGCGCGCCGGCGTCCTGGCCATCCCCAAGGGTCAGATGGAGGCCGCTCGGGGGTCGGGCCTGTCCCACGTGCAGACCATGATCCACGTCATTCTGCCCCAGTCATTGCGCAATATGATCCCGTCCTTCGTCAACCAGTTTGTCTCCCTGACCAAGGACACCTCCCTGGCCATGATCATCAACGTCAACGAGCTGACCCTGTCGGCCCGTCACATCTATACCCGGACCATGAAGGCGCCGATGGAGATTTTCCTGACCATCGCGCTGTTCTATTTTATCATCTGCTACGTGCTGACGTCTTTCAGCCGCAAACTCGAACGGTCAATGTCCCGTTATCAGGCCAGAACAAATGACAAATAAGCTTATCCGCCTTTGCCTTGTCTTCAACTCCGCATGCGATGATCTTGTCACCGGGCTTCTGTTCATGCACACCCCCTGGGGCTGGCAGGACGAGGGGTTGAAGGATGGCTTGCGTCACCTGACCGTGCACTTCGACCAGCCCGAACAGTCGGTCGAAACCGAAGCGGCCCTTGTGGCCGCCTGCCCCGGTCTGACCATGGAGATCACATCCGTGGACAATGCGGATTGGAACAGCGCCTGGAAGAAATATTTCACGCCCATCCCCATCGGAACGCGTTTCGTCGTTCTGCCGTCCTGGCTGAAGGACGAGCCGTGCGCGGCCGAGCCTATCCTGATCGAGCCCAAGATGGCCTTTGGAACGGGGCACCATCAGACCACGGCGCTGTGCCTGGGGGCTTTGGATCGTTTGGCCACGGAAGGGGTGCTTGGGGCGGGGAAATCCTTCCTCGATCTGGGCACGGGCTCGGGCATTCTCGGCATCGCCGCGGCCAAGCTGGGCCTTTGCGGTCTTGGGTACGACATCGATCCCGTGGCCATCGACAATGCGCGCGAAAATGCGGCCTTGAACCAGGTGGAGGCTCAGCTTGAACTGGGGGTGGGGAGCATCGACGCCATCCCGCAAGAGCGCCGCTTTGACTGCATTCTGGCCAACATCCTGGCCAATCCGCTCATCGACATGGCCGAAGAGATCTGTCTGCGTCTGGCTCGTCCGGGCGTGCTCATCCTGTCCGGCATCCTGGCTGAGCAGGCCGACCGTGTTGTCGCGGCCTACGCCGCCCAGGGATTGGTCAACCCGGAAATCTCCCTTTCAGGTGAGTGGGCGCTGCTTGTCTTTCGGCCATGAAGCGTCACGACCTGCTGACCCGGTACTATGAAGCCATGCTGGCCGGGCTGGGGCCGAGTCACTGGTGGCCGGGCCGCACGCCCTTCGAGATCGCCCTTGGCGCGATCCTGACCCAGAACACGGCCTGGGCCAATGTCGAGAAGGCGATTCACAACCTGCGCGAGCAAGGCCTTCTGGACCCATTGGCCCTGCAGTGTCTGTCCGACGACGAACTCTCTGCGCTGATCCGCCCGTCTGGAGCCTTTCGGGTCAAGACGGGGCGGGTGCGCAATTTTCTGAAGTTTCTTCACGTGTCCTGCGCCTCGGACATGCAGCGGCTGCGTGAAAAGGACGTCGCTGCGCTGCGCGCAGACCTTCTGCAGGTCTCGGGGATTGGTCCTGAGACGGCAGACTCCATCCTGCTCTACGCTCTTGACCTGCCCTCTTTTGTGGTCGACGCCTACACCCGCCGCATCCTGACCCGGCACGGGCTTGTTCCCGAGGACATTGGCTACGAGGGGCTGCGGGCGTTCTTCATGGACGCATTGCCGCCGGACGTGCGCCTCTTCAACGAATACCACGCGCTCATCGTGCGTACCGGCAAGGACTGGTGTGTCAAGAAAGCGGGGAAATGTCCGTCATGCCCTTTGGCCTGCTTTTTGGAAGAGTTCCACCCTTGACCTTGGGTGGAAAAAGCATCATCCCTCACCCATGAATCGTCCGTCATTCCGCCATCTGCTCCGTGTTTACGGGACCCTTCTGTTGATTCTGGGGGGGCTCGCATTGGCCGCGTCTCCCTCCTGGTCTTCGCTGGAAGAGGAGATGTCCGCCAAGAACAAGGCGCTGGCCGAGCAGAAAAAAGCCATCGAAAGCCTGACGGAGAAGGAACGCCTCCTGCACAAGGATCTGGCCAAGCTTGAGGGCTCGGTCAAGAACGCGGCCGAGTCGCTCGGCAAACTTGAAGGCGAACTGGCTGAACTCAAGAAAGAGCAGGCCGCCGGCGCCAAGCGCCTGGACGACATGCTGGCGGAACGGGAAAAGACGACCAAGCGTCTGTCTGAACTGATGCAGACGCTGTGGCCCATCTATCTGTCGGCCAAGGAGGAGGGGTTTGCCTCCCCGGAGCAGTGGGCCGAGGCCAACCGTCGGGAAGAATGGCTGACCTCGCTGTACCGTGAGGCGCAGGTCTTGCGGGAGGATATTGAGCGCCAGAGCCAGGTTCTGGCCGACCAGCAATCCGTCCTCGACCAGAACGCGGCCAAGGCTGCGGCGCAACTGGACAAGATCAAGTCATCCAGGGTTGAACTCGAGAAGAAGAAAACCCAGTATGAACGCCAGATTTCGGAAGTGCGGTCCAAAAAGAAGCAGAGCGAAAAGGAAATCCAGGATCTGATGGGTTCCATCGCCAAAATCCGCCACCAGATCAGCCTGCAATCCTCCAAACAGATTTCAAAACTCCAGGGCAAGTTGTCCTGGCCGGCCAAGGGCAAGACCGTCGCGTCCTTCCGGCCCGAGGGAAATCCCGCCAGCAACGGGATAGGCATTTCGCTGTCTGCCGGGACTCCGGTGCGCAGCATTTCCTGGGGAAAGGTTGTGCACAATGACCAGTTGCGCGGATTCGGGCAGGTGGTCATCGTCTTTCACGGCGAGGATTATTATTCCCTGTATGCTTTTTTGTCCGATGCCCCTGTCCCGGTCGGTCGGGAAGTGGAGCGGGGGGAACAGATCGGCGTATGCGGATTTTACCCTGCGGCCAAAGGCAATGGCCTGTATTTTGAATTGCGTTATCGGCAGAAAGTCATTAATCCGTTGAAATGGTTACAATCGGGGTAAAGAGCAAATCGAAGCTTCCGAATTGGACTATATGAAAACATCCACGTTCCCGTGATTCCAACATTTTCTCGCCATTCCCTCAGGGAGGACATCATGCGTTTCAGCCATATTCTTGGCACGATGGTTCTTCTGGCTGGCCTTTGCGCCACGGCCTCATCCAGCCAGGCTCGGGATACGGATCACTACCAGGCTTTGAAGCAGTTCAGCCAGGTTCTGGATCTGATCGAAAAAAATTATGTTCAGGAGGTCAACCGCACGGATCTGATCCACGGCGCCATCCAGGGCATGCTCAATTCAATCGACCCTCATTCCACATATATTGATCTGGAAAAGTTCAAGATGATGCAGGAGGAGTTCCAGGGCGAGTTCGGCGGAATCGGAATCCAGATCGGAGTCCGTGACAAGCGTCTGACAGTCATCGCGCCCATTGAAGACACTCCGGCGGACAAGGCTGGGATGAGGGCCGGGGACATCATCCTTGAAATTGACGGGATCTCGGCCATGGATATTTCCCTGGAGGACGCAGTCTCCAAGATACGCGGCCCCAAGGGCAAGGCCGTGGACCTGACCATCCTGCACAAGGATTCTCAGTCCCCGGAAAAACTGACCATCGTGCGCGGCACGATCCCGTTGATCAGCGTCAAGACCAAGGAACTCGAGCCCGGCTACCTGCATGTCCGGGTGACTGATTTCAAGGCCAACACTACCGAGGACCTGCACCGCAAGCTGCAGGAGTACACGGCGACCAAGGAGCTCAAGGGCGTTGTGCTTGATCTGCGCAACAACCCTGGCGGACTGTTGAATCAGGCCATCTCCGTGACCGACACCTTCCTGCGCGACGGCCTCATCGTCTATACTCAGGGCCGTGATCCCAAGAGCAGAAAGGACGAGCTGGCCTCCAGGCAAGCCTCGGACGTGACCTGTCCCGTCGTGGTGCTCATCAATTCAGGGTCCGCCTCGGCCTCCGAGATCGTGGCAGGCGCCCTGCAGGATCGCAAGCGTGCCATTCTCGTGGGCGAGCGGACCTTCGGCAAGGGTTCGGTGCAGAGCATCATGCCCTTGTCCGATGGATCAGCGGTCAAGCTGACCATCGCGCTCTACTATACCCCAAATGGCCGATCCATCCAGGCTGCGGGCATCGATCCGGATGTCGAACTGCCCTTCGTGGCCGCGGCGGAAGAAACCGAGGAAAAGGGGGAATTCCGTGAAGCCAATTTGTCCAAGCATCTGGACAACCCCAATGGGGGCAGCCAGCCGGGCGCGACAGAATTGGACATCAAGGAAGCATTGGCCAAGGACAACCAGCTCCGCATGGGTTTAAGCATGGTCAAGTCCCTGCCCCGCTTCATGCAACTCTCCAACTAATCATCATTCCATGATCGGGGCGGCGTTCGCCGCCCCGTAATTTCCGTACCCATATGCCTCCCAAAAAACGCAAGGGGAAAAAAGCCCGGACGGGTTTCCCTCAATTCTCCCTGTTCAAGGCCCTGCTTTGGGTCTGTGTCATCCTGCTGACGGGCCTGACCTTGTTTGTGCTCATGCACATGCCTTTGGGAACGCCTCCGAGCACACCCAAGGAAGTCGTTCAGCCCCCGGTCACGCGTGAGTCGCCTCAAGAGCCCGCATCCCGGAGAAATGATACGGAGCCCTTGCCAGGCCCCGTCGCGTCCAATGACACCGCGGTCCCCAAGGATCAGGAACAGGCTTATGAAGCCCAGCTCAATGATTTTGAAGCCAAGGTCCGCAATGTCGACTTGGCTATCCTGCAGGCCTTGGCGGCGCAGGGGGAGAACCAGAACATCATGCGTCACAGGGCTGTGGAAGCCCGAAACCATGATGGGCAGGAATTCTACTATCAGAACCTGACCATGTCGCTGGGTCAGGACGTCTTCCCCTTTCTGGCCGAACTGGGAAAAAGCCTGGAGCTGCTGGTGCCCGAAGCCACCCTGGCCACTGTCAACGAAAATCCCCGTGATCTGGAGATATCCATTCTCGGGGAGCCGACACACCATCTCTTCTTTCCCTTGTCCCTGGTCCCCGAGCCTGCTCCGCAGGCCGTCAAGACACCCCGGCTGGTCATCGTCATCGATGACCTCGGGGAGAGTGTGAATGTGGCCAAGCGTCTGGCCGATCTGCCTTTCCCGGTCAGTTTTTCGGTCCTGCCCCATAACACCAAAGCCCGTGAAGTGGCCGAACTGGCCCGTAAGAAAAATCGCGAACTGCTCCTGCATCTCCCCTGTGAGCCGGAGGGCTACCCCAAGACCGCCAATTCCGGTCCGGGCACCCTGCGCGTGAAGATGTCCGATGCGCAGTTGGAGCAGACTCTGGTGGACAATCTGTCCCGCCTGCCTGAAGTGGATGGGGTCAATAATCACATGGGTTCCAGCCTGACAAAGGACAAGAAGGCCATGACCGTGGTCCTTGCGCATCTGCAAGGGCGAGGGAAATTTTTTCTGGACAGTCTGACCACCCCCAAGAGTTGCGTTCGTGAAATAAGCAAATCCTTGGGCATGAAATACTACAGACGACACATTTTCATGGACAACACCGCCAAGGAGCATGCCATTCTCCTGCAACTCAAAAAAGCCGAGTCTCTCGCCAAGCGTACCGGAGTTGCTGTCGTCATTGGCCATCCCTATCCGGCGACGCTGTCCGCCTTGGAGTCGTGGGCAAAGACTCGCGACGTGAGCATCAGCATTTGCAAAATACAAGATATTTGACAAAATCGCGCTTTTTATCCAAGAAATGAATCCTATATGATGGGATTTACATACGTTCAACAGCAGGAGCCAGGCATGGAGCCGCTAACGCCTTCGTCATGTATACAGGTTCTTCTTGGAATCTCGCGCGGCCTTTCGCATCGGACCAGCATCCAGAAGACTTTGGATGAAATCTGCGTTCATGTGGAAAGCTATTTTGCTCCCAAACATCTGGCCGTCCTGCTGGTGGAACCGGACACCGGCGATTTGACCTTCAATCACGTTGTCGGAGAGAAGGTGGAGTTGCTCAGCGGCAAGAAGCTGCGCAAGGGCACGGGGCTTGCCGGGTGGGTTGCCGACAGGGGAGAGGCGCTCCTCATCGAAGACACTGCCGCCGATTCCCGTTTTGCCGCACATTTCCTGACCGCCAAGACCAAGGGCTCCAAGACCGTAATGGCCGTGCCCCTTAAAAGCGCAGAGACGGTGTACGGGGTTCTGGAGCTTATTGACTCCAAGCACGGCGCGACCTTTACCACGGAGACCCTGCAGGAACTCTCGGCCATCGCCGAAGTGACCTCCGTAGCCTTGGAGCGGGCGTATTATTTTCAGGCCATGAGGCGGATGGCCGAAACGGATCTGCTCACGGGTCTTGCGAACAAACGCTCCTTCGATCGCTACCTGGAGCGCGAGATTGAGGTCTGCAAACGCTACGGCACCCCATCAAGTGTTGTGCTCGTGACGCTTGAGAATTTGCGCAAGCTCAATGAGGAGTACGGGACAAGCGCGGCCGACAAGATCATTCAGATGATGGCCATGGTCCTGACCGAAGAGGTGCGCAAGGTCGATGTGCCGTGTCGGATCGCCTCGAACACGTTCGCCGTGATCATGCCGAACACCGCGAAGCCGGCCGCTCTGGATGTCAGTCAGCGCATCAACAACAAAATTGTGCAGCAAGGTGCCACCAGACAGTTGCCTTTTTTTTCCTTGACCATGGATGTCTACACAGGCGTTCAGGATGACATCACCCCCCTGCTTGGAATCTGCGATTTGAGCAAAACCAAGTTCCAGGGTTTCCGCAAGCTTCGCAATGTCGCGGCCAATCTTTTCCTGCTGCTCAACGAAGAGAGGCAGGCCATGGAGCGCCGTCAATATTACCGCAAAGGCGTGCAACTGGCCGGGCGTTTTACCAACTCCGAAACGGGCGAGTCCGGTGATTTCCTGCTGGAGAACCTGTCCCTGAACGGTGTGGGGTTCACCTCCCTGCTCGGGCATCGTCTGGCCAGGAACTCGCTGGTCAAGATCGAATTCCGTCTGGACGACGTGCGGCGTACGGAAGTCAGCCGCCTGGTTCGCGTTAAATATATCAGTGACCGGTATGTCGGATGCCAGTTTGCGGATCAGAAAAGTTATGACAGCGACCTGGGTTTCTACCTGATGCGTTGATTACTCCGGAATGTTTGTTTTTTTGAAGCGGGCCTTGAGCCCGCTTCTTTTTTGGGCGGTATCCTGATTTTGATCCGCTCCTGTTGACTTCTGATTTGCAGGGATTAAAGAATCTCCTATTCAAACTATAGGAGGCATCTATGTTTACTCTTAAGTCGGCTGCAAAGGCGCAGCTGGATGAGCATTTTGGCGGCAAGGACAAGGAGCCGATTCGTATATATCTGGCATCCGGTTGTGGGGGAGCGCGTCTTGGGCTGGCCCTGGACGAGCAGAAGGACAATGATCAGGTCTTTGATGTGGAGGGCTATTCCTTCCTGATGGAATCGGCCCTGTTCGAAGAAGCCAAGCCCCTGAGCGTGGCCTTTGACGCGTCCATGGGATTCACCGTGGAATCGAGCATGAAATTCCCCGAAGCCCAGGGAGGCTGCTCCTCCTGCGGTTGCGGCGGAAGCTGCAGCTAAAAGCGCACGACATGACGCAAAACGGGCTGCCCTGGTGGCCCTTTTTGCTTTCAGAACCAGCCTGTTTTCGCTATCCCTCCGTTATGCACATCACACCTCGCATCCACATCGAAGATGAAGACCTCCAGTTCGAGTTCATCCGCGCCTCCGGGCCCGGCGGCCAGAACGTGAACAAGGTGGCCACGGCCGTGCGCCTGCGCGTGCGGGTGGACGCAATTCACGGGCTGGACGCGGATGCGCGTGGGCGTCTTGAGGCGCTGGCCGGCAAGCGCATCACCGTGGAAGGAGAACTGATCATCCGGGCCGAGGCCCACCGCACCCAGGACGCAAACCGCAAGGCCGCCCTGGAACGGCTGGCGCTCCTGATCTCACAGGCCGCCGTGAGGCCCAAGCCTCGCAGGGCGACCAAGCCCACCCGCGCCTCCAAGGAGAGGAGGCTGGCCTCCAAGGCCAAACAATCCCGGCTCAAAACCCTGCGCAAGGGAACCGAGGACTAGCGCTTTTCCCCGCATATCTCCCCGCCTTGCCTGCAGCGCAGGTTTTCCGCTCCGAGCCGGGCCTGAACATAGAGTCCGAGCGCCCGCACCGCCCTGTCCGCATCCCGGAACACGGCCATTCCCTGCCTGCGCAGCAGCGTCGCAAACGGATTGTACATCTCTCCACCGTCGACCACGGCCACGATGGGCTTGGGGCTGTGCCGCGCTATGGCGCTGATGCGCTCGGCGATGTTCTGGCTCGTGCCCATGGCCAGAGAGGACATGGAGGGCGTGAGCGGAATCATGCCGATGACGGCCAGATCCACCCCCGGATCAGCGGCCAAGGCCTCCACAACCTCGACGAACAGGGCGTCGGTGGCCGCAGGGTTCAAGTCCAGCGGGTTCTTCACCTCCACCAGCTTGTCCAGTCCGCAGGTCTTGAGGGCCCGGGAGATGCGTTCACGCGTCGTCGTGCGGAAGCCGGCCATGCGCAGCTCGAAATCGTCCCCCGCGATGTTGTCGGCCATGCCCACGGCCTCGTATCCGGCCGTGGACACGGCGGCCATGCGGTTCCCCGAGATGACCTTGCCGTGCAGGCTCTTGGCCAGCATGTAGAGCTCCGTGAACTGGCCGAAGGATCTCGCCACCATGGCTCCGGCCTGGGTCAGGCAGGACTCGCAGACCGTGTAGTCGCCGGCCAGGGAGGCCGTGTGGCTCGATGTGGCGGTCTTGCCTTCGGGCGTGCGTCCGGCCTTGTAGAAGACGATCTCCTTGCCGGCCAGGACCGCCTGCCGCACGGCGCGGGTGAAATGGACTCCGTCAAGATCGTTGAATCCCTCGCAATATACTCCGACCACGTCCGTTTCCGGCCGGTCCTTGAAATAGGCCATGAGATCTCCGAGGGTCAGGTCGTTCTGGTTGCCGATGGAGATGAGATAGGCCGGGTCCATGTCCGGGGTGCGGCTCATGCGGGTGGCCATGAAGGCCCCGGATTGGCTGATGAACGCGGAGTTGCGCAGGTATTGCCCGCGCTCCTTGGGCAGCTTCTCCTCCGGGATGAACCAGGTGTCGTAGCGGCCGGGGTGGGAGATGACGCCCATGGAGTTGCCGCCCAGAAAGACCGGGCCGTCGCCTTGTTCGTGGCCTGCGTTGATGCGGGCCATGATCTTTTGCGCCATTATCCTGCTGTCCGGGGTCTCGCCAAGGCCGCCGGGGATGAGCAGCACGGTGGCGGCCTTGGCGCTCTCCATGACCTCGTCGATCAGTTCCGGGACGTTTTCAGCGCCCACGGCGACCACGAAAAGATCCAAGGGTTCCTGCAGGGCGGCCAGGCTCGCCACGCAGGCCACGCCGTCCACTTCTTTCGCGGACGGATGGATGATCGTTATTTTTTCGGCCGGGAAGCCGTGGGCCAGGACGTTGCCGAGGATGATGCGTCCGAAATTCTGGCGCGAGGTGGAAACGCCGATGACGCCGATACTCTTCGGATGCAGCAGGGTGTGGATTTTTTCCACGGGCCGTGGAACAGTGAGCGTCTTTTGCGGCAGGGAGAAGCGGCACATCCCGTCGAGGGGCACCATCATGAAGTCGGGAAAGGCGAATGGGTTGATTTCAAGCTCCTCGATCACAAACGGCGCGTCCTCGCGCGTGGGCGAGAAGAAGTTGCCGACCTGGATGAAGGCGGAAAAGCATTCGATGAGCTGCTCGTCGGCAACCACGCGCTTCTGGCCGCGGGTTTTTCCGGCCAGGACCTTGTAGGACACGGTGCGCCGGAAGAGCTCGAAAAAGGACTCGCCGTCGTTCAGTTCCGTGGAGGCCGAGACGATGCTGCGGTTTTTCCTGAAATTGTCGGCCAGGAGCTCTGTGTCCGTGCCGCCCACTCCGGCGGTGAGGACCATGCCGAACTCGCGAGTGGCGCGCAGGCCGACAATGAGCTCCTTGCCGAAGGTGTCCGAATCCGGGGGCATGAACTGAACCAGCAGCACGCCCCGGATGTCCTGGGAGATGGCCGAAACCAGGGCGTCTCCGGACAGCCCCCGGTAGCGCATCGGGGCGTGGTCGGGCCGGCGCTCGATGCGGTCGGCGTAGCTCTCGGCCACCTCGTACATCATCCGTCGCCAGGTGGCGCGGATCTTGTCCGGCTGCTTGGGGATGGCGCGCACTCCGTCGACATCGCTCTTGTGCACGATGTAGGGCGAGACGATCTTGAGTACGACCTTGTCCCCCGGCAGCGCCAGCAACTCCTCGTCCGAGGGCCGCGTCCCGGCCACGAGCAGGATGCTGCGCGGCGGGGTCTCGGACCCCAGGTTGCGCAGCAGGTCATAGACCTCGTATTCGAAGAGGAAGCGCCGCTCTTCGCGGGCGGCGTTCTGGAATATTCGGGTCATGGCCGCGAAATCGATGTGGGTGGCGACTTTGGAGGTCATGGCTGCTCCTGTTGACGGTGTCCGGGGTTCGCTGGCGTGGATGGTCCCGGCGGCTTGAGTAGCCAAAGGGAGCCTGCCCTCATGTGTACAAAGTCCGGAGTGAAGATGCAATTTGCAATGCTTCCGCGAGGGCTGCGCTGACACCGGGGCAAGCGGCATGAGACCGCTTTGGCTGGACTTTTTGTTCAAAGGATGCAAACTCGGCAGCATGAATGCCAAGCTTCGACTTTTTACCTACTCAATTCCCTGGAATCTGGCCCTGCTGACCGTAGGCAGTTTTCTGGTGGCCCTGTCCATCAAGGCAGTGGCTGTCCCGCATGGTCTCGTTTCGGGCGGCGTCTCGGGCATCGGGCTGCTTCTGTACTATTTCACCCATACCCTGACGCCCGGTCTGTGGCTGCTGATCCTGAACATCCCCATAGCCATCTGCGGCTGGATCATGGTCAGCCGCAGGTTCGTGCTCTACACGGCCTACGGGATGCTGGCCATCACGCTCTGGATGGAGCTCATCTCCTTCACGCTTCCCGTCCATGACCAACTGTTGGCGGCCATTGCCACCGGCACGCTGCTCGGGGCCGGCGCGGGGATCAGCATGCGCTCCCTTGGCTCGTCCGGCGGGTTGGACATCATCGGCATCATCCTGCACCAGCGCTACGGGTTTCGCATCGGGCAGATCAGCTTCCTGTTCAACGCCGTCCTGTTTACGATCAGTTTCGCCCTCATGGAATCGGATCTGGTGCTGTATTCACTGATCCTGGTCTTCGTGACGGGGCAGATCATGGATTACGTGCTGAGCATGTTCAATCAGCGCAAGCTCGTCTTCATCATCTCCGATCATGCCCAGGCCATTGCCGACGCCATCCTCAAAGAAGCCAACCGTGGCGTGACCCTGCTCGAAGGCCGGGGCGGCTATACCGGCCTGCCCAAGCAGGTGGTCATGACCGTGGTCCACAATGTGCAACAGAAAAAGCTCGAAGAAATGATTTTCACTCTGGATCCGGACGCCTTTGTCATTTTCGAGAATACATTCAACGTCATCGGCAAGGGCTTTTCGCGGCGCAAGGTTTATTGAGAGGCTCTCTCTTTTCCGCATTATCCCAGACGCAGGCTGCTGCGCGGGACTCTTTTTTCGATATGTCAACCTCTGGGGAGCAAGCATGGATCGTATTTTTCGAACCTGGATTCAGGTTGCGTGCGTAGTTTTTGGCCTGATCCTCGGCTCGGGCTGCGCGACCAAGTCCGTGCCCGTCCCGCCACCCGTCACCGCCCCTGAAGAAATCGTTGTTCCACCCCGTGCCGACTTGATGCCGGAGGTGGTCTTCGATGCCCCGCAGCTGGTCAGCCAGGCCGCACCCCTTTCGGATGCGCCGCTCATGGACGCGGTTGATCAGGCTGTTTTGCACGAGCGCGCTCTGGAGCGTTTTTTTGCCCCGTGGCTGATGACCCGCGCGTCCCTGTCCTCGGTCAAGGCTTTCTGGGGAGTGGCGGCGTATGGCGCCAAACAGGGCTACGCCGAGAATCTGCAGCCGTATCCCCGGGATCGGTGGGACAGACTCGTGGCTCTGCAGAACGTGGTGAACTATCCTTCCATGGTCTCGGCGGCCATCATCGTCCGCAATACGTCGGTGCGCGTCCTGCCGTCGCTTCGTCCGTTTTTTCTGGATCCGGCCAGGCCGGGCGAAGGTTTCCCCTTCGATTATTTTCAAAACACCGCGGTGTGGATGGGCACGCCCGTGCTCGTCACCCATACGTCCTCGGATCAGGCGTGGTATTTCGTCGAGACGGCCTTTTCCTATGGCTGGGTGCGTCGCGAGGATGTGGCCCTGGCGGATGCGAATTTTTGCGCGGAGTACAAGACGCGGGCCATGGTCGCCCTGCGCATGGACGACACCTCGCTCATTGGTCAGGGGCGTTATTTTGGGCAGACCCACATCGGAGCCATTTTTCCGCTGCATTCCCAGCTTGGCGGGAACGTGACGGTCAAGGTGCCTGTCCGGGGAGCCACGGCCAAGGCCGAGATCGGTCTTGCCGAACTGAACTCGATGCAGGCCGCGCTCATGCCTTTGCCCATGACCTCCCGGACCGTGGCCGTCCTGGCGGACGCCATGTCCGGTCAATTGTACGGTTGGGGCGGGATGTTCGAGAACCGGGATTGCTCCTCCACCCTGCGCGACCTGTTCCTGCCCTTCGGGATCTGGCTGCCGCGCAATTCCTCGCAACAGGCCCAGGCGGGCGGGCGGCTGGTCTCACTGGAGGGGCTCGGCGCGGATGCCAAGCTGGCCGTCATTCGCGGCGAGGGCGTGCCTTTTAAATCCCTCATCTGGCTGCAGGGGCATATCGGCCTGTATCTGGGCACCGATGTCCGGGGCGAGCCGCTCATGCTGCACAACATCTGGGGAGTGCGCACCATGTTGCCGGACGGAGGGGAGGGCCGGGCCGTGGTCGGCCGGCTGGTGATCTCCACCTTGCGCCCAGGCGAGGAACGGGATGATGTGCGCCGGGGGGCTTTCCTGGAAAAGGTGCGCGGGTTGACGGTCCTGGAGGCGGGGAGCGCCAAAACCAAGTAGCGAAGCTGTCTGCCAATTGTCCGTGATTATTTGGTTTTTCAGATAGCGCAGCCGGCCTCGCGCTGATTGGTCCCGCAACTGCGCCCGAAGATCGCCGCCGCTTACACGTTTTTGATACAAGCTCTGGAAAATATGACGGGATCACGAGTGGCTGTCACGGCCTGGATTGTGAAAAAGGTGACAGTCTTGTCTCGTATTTTCCATGCGGCGTGACTGCGGGTAGTGACAAAAAATCATATCGACAAACCATCAGCGAAGCCCGTTTCCGGGTTTCGCCCTTTATCAGCGGGAGATGGCCATGACGGCAACAAAAACTGTGTTCAGTGTATGCGGCATGTGCACCGTGCGCTGCCCAATCCAGGTGGATGTGCAGGACGGAAAATCCGTACGCGTCCAAGGAAACGAATTTTCTCCGCTCAAAGGCGGACTGTGCGCCCGCGGAGCCGCGGGAATCGCATTGGAACAGGATCCGGAAAAGCCCCAGACTCCGCTCATCCGCGTGGGCGAGCGCGGTGAAGGCAAATGGCGGGCGGTGTCCTGGGATGAAGCCCTGGATTACGTGGCGGACAAGCTGAAGGGCGTCATGGCCGAGCACGGCCCCCGTTCGGTGCTCTGGTCCGATCGGGGCGGACCGTTTCCTGATCTGTATCAGGCCTTCATGCGTGGCATCGGCTCCCCCAACTACTGCAATCACGACGCTTCCTGCGCACGCAACGTGCAGCACGGCGCCCAGTCGGTCATCGGCGTCGGCCGCAAGATGGTGGCCTATGACCTGCGCAACGCCAAGCACATCATCCTCCAGACACGCAACATCATGGAGGCCATCAACGTGGCCGAAGTCAACGCGGCCCTGGACGGCATCGCCGGCGGCGCCAAGCTGACGGTCATCGATATCCGCGGCACGGTCAGCGCGAGCAAGGCGGACAATTTCTTTCTCATTCGTCCCGGCACGGACTACGCCTTCAATCTCGGCGTCATCCACGCCCTCATTTACGAAGGGCTCTATAACAAGGAGTTCGTCGAACAGTTCGTGGACGGGTTCGACCGGCTGGCGGAGTTCGTCAAGCCCTACACGCCGCAGTGGGCCGCCGCCGAAACCGGCGCCTCGGTCGAGGCCATCACCGATCTGGCCCGCCAGCTGTCGGCGGCCGCGCCGAGCGTGGTCTGGCATCCGGGCTGGATGGTGGCCCGCTACAACGATTCCTTCCAGGTCTGCCGTACGGCCTACATCATCAACGCCCTGCTCGGAGCCTTTGGCGCCAAGGGCGGACTGCCCTTCGTCAATGCGGCCAAGGAAGTGGGACGCAAAGGCCTCAAGAAGCTGGTCGACCTCTTCCCCAAGCCCGAAGAGAAGCGCGCCGATGGCGTGGGCTGGAAGTACCCGCAGTTCGACGCCGGTCCGGGTCTCGTGAACCTTGCCTACGACGCCATCGTCACGGGTGAACCGTATCCCATCAGGGCCTACCTCTGCTTTCGTCACGATCCGCTCATGGCCATGCCCGATCCCGAGGCCCTGAAGAAGAAATGGGCCGGGCTCGACCTGCTGGTCAGCATCACCTTTTCGTGGTCCGACACGGCGTGGAACTCGGACGTGGTCCTGCCCCTTTCGACCTATCTGGCCAGGGAAAGCATCATCGCCGGCAAGTCCGGCCTCAAGCCGCAGTTCTTTGTCAGACACCGGGCCCAGGAGCCGACCTTCGACTCCAAGGCCGACTGGGAAATCATCTCCGGTTTGGCCAGGCGCCTGGGCATCGATCCCCTGGCTTTCGACACCATCGAAGACCTGTGGAACTACCAGCTGCAGGAGACGGGCGTGAGCATCGAAGATTTCAACGCCAAGGGTTTTGTGGAGTTGGCCGACAAGCCTCTGTACCGGCCCATGGCCGAGGTCAAGCTGCCCACGCCGTCGGGGAAGATCGAGATGTCCAGCGGCAAATGGGCCAAGGCCGGCCATGAGACCCTGCCGCCGTACGTTTCTCCGGCGCACCCGCCCAAGGGCCAGTTCCGCATCGCCTTCGGCCGGGTCGGCGTGCACACCCAGGGCCACACCGTGAACAACCCCCTGCTGGCCGAACAGATGTCCGAGAACGTGGCCTGGATTCACACCAGCCGGGCCGCCGAGCTCGGTATTGCCGACGGCGACATGGTCGAGGTTGTGTCCGCAAAGGGCGAGAGCGGCAGGATCAAGGCCTTCGTGACCGAGTGCGTCCATCCCGAGGCGCTGTTCATGGTGCACGGGTTTGGGCACAAGCTGCCGGTTGAATCCCGGGCCATCGGCAAGGGCGCGGCTGATCAGGAACTCATGCCAGGCGGCCTTGAGAGCTGGGACAAGGGAGGTGGATGTCTCTCCATGCAGGAACATTTTGTCGGCGTGCGCAAAATCTAGGGGGCAGCGATGAGCAATTACAGAATGAAACTGGACAAGAAGCGTTGCATCCACTGCAAAGCCTGTGAAGTGCACTGCAAGGTCAAGAACAACAACCCTGTGGGGATCAAATATGCCGTGCACACGTCTTCCGGGCCGGAGCTCAAAGACGGAAAGATTGCGCTCAAGGCGTCATTCCGCAGTTGCTACCATTGCGACGATCCGGCCTGCGTGGAAGCCTGTCCGACCGAAGCCATGGTTCGCCGGGAATCGGACGGACTGGTTTACGTGATCAAGGAGCTGTGCATTGGCTGCGAGTCATGCATCGCCGCGTGCCCATGGAATATTCCGGTCCTGTTCGAGGATACCAATGTGGTTGGCAAGTGCGACTACTGCATGGACCGCTTGGATGCAGGCCTTGAGCCTGCCTGCGTCACGGCATGCACCACCCACGCGTTGTCTCTGGAACGCAAAAAGTAGGCTGGAATAGGGATTCGACTTTGAGTGCAACGCCTCTGGATTGAACACAATCCAGAGGCGTTTTTATTTTTTTGTAGTTTGACTTGATTTTTGGGATAAAAGAATTGTTTTTTTTGTATTGTTTTGTCAAAAGTAAATTTCTTTGCAAAAGATGATGCTGTCCGATTCTTGAAATACGATTGATATTCAAAGAAATACGTTGCGAGTGAACAAGAATCATTATTTTGGAGGGTTGTATGAAGCTGAGAACAAAATTTGTTCTTCCCCTTTTTATTACGGTCGTCATTTTGGGGCTGGCTGGCGGCCTGCTCATTCGCTCGCAGCTCAACGACTTCCAGGCGCAGCTCCTGCAGTCCATCGCGGAGGAAAAATCCCGCGAGGTGGAAACGGCCATAAACACTCTTGCAGCCCAAGGTCTGGAAAAGGCTGCCCTTTTTTCCCGGCGCGGCGATGTCGTCCAGGCCTTCGAACTGGCCCACCTCGGCAATCTCGAAGATGAGAAGGATTTGCTTGCGCAGCAGGCCAGGGAGCAGTTGCGTCAGCTGCTCAAGGACGATCTGGCCGGTTTCAAGGATGCGTCGGGCAAGGCCATGCAGCTTCATTTTCACCTTCCCCCGGCGCGAAGCCTGGTCCGGCTGTGGCGGGAAAAGCAAACCAAGCGCAATGGAGACTGGGTGGATATTTCGGACGACCTTGCCTCTTTTCGGCAGACGGTCGTCCAGGTCAATTCAAGCGGCAAAGCGTTGCGCGGCGTGGAAGTCGGCAGCGGCGGGTTCGCCATCAGGGGCATCGCCCCGGTTGTCGATGCCCAGGGGAAGCAGTTGGGGTCGGTGGAAACGCTCGAGTCCTTTGAATCCGTTATCGCTGGCGCGGCGTCCGGAGAAGGGCAGAGCATGGTCGTATACATGAACGCCGAAAGCCTGCCAGTTGCGACGGAACTCCAAAATGCCGATAAAAATCCAGTCATTGGCGACAGGTTCGTGCTGGTGACGCCTACGGAGGATGGCAAGGTGGAGGCGCTGGTGACGGTGGATTTTCTGCTCCAGGGACAGCAGAAAACCTCCTACGCACGTTTTGGAAACCTGGCCATGGCCGCCTTTCCGGTCAAGGACTATGCGGGCGCTCAGGTCGGTGTACTCGTGTACGCCTTCGACGCGTCCACCTGGAACTCCGCCATCCGTGCAGTCGGCGTGTACATTTTCGGTCTCGTGGCGCTTGTGCTGGTTACGGCGGGACTTATGAGCTCCTATGTCCTCATGCGACTGGTGATTCGTCCTCTCTCCAGGATGAGAATGCGCATCGTCGACATCACGGAGGACCGGGCCGATCTGACCGACAGGCTTGCCGTGACGTCCAGTGACGAGATCGGGGAATTGTGTATGTGGTTCAATAATCTCATGGATAAGATTCGTAATATTCTGGCGGATGTCGCCAGTAATTCCACACAGGTGGCCAGCGCCTCCGAAGGGCTCCTGGCTTTGGCGGGAAGCTTGAAGGACTCCTCCGACGCCATGATCGGGAGATCCGCCGCCGCAGCCTCCTCCTCGGAGGAGATGAGCGCGAACATGAACACCGTGGCCGTCGCCATGGAGCAGTTCTCCGTCAACATCGGGACTGTGGCCACCGGTACGGAGGAGATGAGTTCGACGATTTCCGAGATCGCGCGCAACACGGGCAAGGCCAAGGAGATGACCTTGAAGGCCGTGTCCGCCGCCAGCAAGGCCTCCGGTCAGGTGAACGAACTGGGCGCGGCGACCAGGGAGATCGGCAAGGTGACCGCCTCCATCACCGCCATCTCATCCCAGACCAACCTCCTGGCCTTGAATGCGACCATTGAAGCGGCGCGGGCGGGAGAGGCAGGGCGCGGTTTCGCCGTCGTCGCCAACGAGATCAAGGAGTTGGCGCAGCAGACCGCCCGGGAAACCGAAGAAATCCGCAGCCGCATTCAGGGCATCCAGCAGGCGACGAATCAAACCGTTGTGGAAATCAGCGAGATCACGGATGTGATCGGCGACGTGGACGCGATCGTCGGGACCATTGCCGCCGCTGTGGACGAACAATCCGTGACGACACGCGATATCGCCGAGAATGTGGGCCAGGCCGCGGTGGGCGTGCAGCAGGTGAACGAGAATGTGACCAAGGCTGACGCGGTCATCCGCGACATTGCCGGGGACGTGGCCCAGGTTCGCTCGGCTGCCGGAGACGTCGTCTCGACGGCCGCCGCCGTGCACGAAAATGCGCGCACGCTCTCGGGCTTGGCGGAAAATCTGGACAACATGGTGAGCAAGTTCAAGATATAGTGCGCATTTGTCCCGGTTCTCTTCGAATCCGTAATACAAAAGGGGGGAGCCGATCGGCTCCCCCCTTTTGTGTGAAACGTGAGGAAAATTAGCCAATGATTCCGGGTGCGTCCAAGGCATCAACGGCCAGCGGCGTGTTGCGGGCCTTGAGCATGAAGAGGATGAAGCAGGCAATGGCTGCGGCGATGCCGATGGTGTACCCGATTTCGTTGCTCAGTTTCAGTGGGAACTCGGGAGCAACACAGAGATAGGTCACGCAGACCGCGGTCATGAAGGTCGCGGGGACCGTGGCGATCCAGTGCAGCTTGCCGTGGCGGACCAGGTACATGGCCGAGGCCCAAAGCACGATGGTGGCCAGGGTCTGGTTGGAGAAGCCGAAGTAGCGCCAGATGACGTTGAAGTCGGTCTTGGTGATCATGAAGCCGACCACGAACAGGGGCACGGCGATGAAGAGGCGCTTGAGGATGGACTTCTGTTCGACCTTGCCGAAATCGGCGATGATCAGTCGGGCGGCGCGGAAGGCCGTGTCGCCGGAGGAGATGGGCAGGATGATGACGCCGATGATGGCCAGGAAGCCGCCGATGGGTCCCATCAGGGTCGTGGCGACCTGATCGACCACGGCAGCGGGGCCGCCAGCTGCGAGGGCGGCCTGCAGGGCTTCGGGGGTCTGGTAGAAGGTCATGCCCAGGGTGGCCCAGACCAGGGCGATGATGCCCTCGCCGATCATGGCGCCGTAGAAGATGGGCCGGCCGCACTTTTCATCCGGGATGCAGCGCGCCATCATGGGCGACTGCGTGGCGTGGAAGCCGGAGATGGCTCCGCAGGCGATGGTGATGAACATCAGCGGCCAGATGGGCAGGCCCTTGGGGTGCACGTTGGCCAGGCCCACGCCGTTCGGGAAGAAGGTGTAGCCGTCCACGATGAGCATGGTCGAGAGGCCGAAGGCCATGATCAGCAGACACACGGTGAAGAGCGGGTAGAGGCGGCCGATGATCTTGTCGATGGGCAGGATGGTGGCCAGGAAATAGTAGGCGAAGATGATGCCGGTCCACACGACCACGGCCATTTCCTTGTCCAGGTTGAAGCCGATCTTGTTGGCCAGGAGCTTGGCGGGTCCGACAATGAAGACCACGCCTACGAGCAGCAGCAGAACGACGGAAAAGACGTTCATGAACTGTTTGGCGAAATTGCCGAGGTTATAACCCACCGCGTCGGGGATGGATTTACCTTCATAGCGCACGGACATCATGCCCGAGAAATAATCGTGCACGCCGCCGGCGAAGATGCTGCCCAGCACGATCCAGACCAGGGCCGACGGACCGTAGAGGGCGCCGAGGATGGGACCGAAGATGGGGCCCAGGCCGGCGATGTTCAGAAGCTGGATCATGTAGATCGTTTTGGGGTTCATTTTCACATAATCAACCCCGTCTTCCAAGCGACAGGCCGGAGTGGCCCGACAGGTGTCCATGCCGAATTGGCTTTCGACAATCTTGCCGTACACAAAATAGCCGGCGATCAGCGCCGCGCATGCGAAAAAGAAGTAAAACACATCTACCTCCTCGGAAAAAAGTTGCTTCAGGTTCCAGCCCCGCCATTCCAACAGTCGACCGAGTTCGCATGGCCGGGAAGGGTGGGCGTGAGCGAACGCGACGAGCGTGCCCCACGTTTAAGGAAGAGAAGGATTTTTCGGCAAGGGATGTTGTTTAAAATGTCATTTTTCAGGATTGAAATGCGCAGGATGAAGCTCGAAGCGTCCTCGGCAAAAACGCGGGCTGATCACGCCATGGTCGGTTCCACTGCAGACTATCAGACCCGCGCAGGCATAGGCAGCATGAAGTCGACGCGCGTGCCCTGACCCGGCGCGCTGACCACCGAGGGTAGATAGGACGGGCCGAAGATCTGCTCCAGGCGCTGGAAGCAGTTGCGGACCCCGATCCCTCCGGAGCGGGAATCCAGGCGGGTCTTCGAGAAAAGTCTCTCCACCTGGGCGGCGTTCATGCCCGCCCCGTCATCCCGGACCTCCACATGCAGGTGCCCGCCGTCCTTGCGCACCTGGACGCTGATCTCCCCACCGTCTTCCTGGGCCAGAATGCCGTGGCGCACGCTGTTTTCGACCAGGGGCTGGATGATCAGCGGCGGAATGGGCCAATTCTCGCATCCGTCCTCCACATCGAACCGGACCCGGATGCGCTCGCCGAAGCGGGCCTGCTCGATGGCCAGATAGCAGCGGATCTGGTCCAACTCCTCGGAGAGGGGGACGAAGCCCCGGCTGGCTTCCAGGCTTTTGCGCAGGTAGCTGGAGAGGTCCTGCAGCAGTCCGCGGGCCTTTTCGGGGCTTGTGCGGCAAAAGGAGGTGATGGTGTTCAGTGAATTGAACAGGAAATGGGGGTTGATCTGGGCCTGCAGGCGGCGGATCTCGGCGTGGGCCAGCAGGCGTTCGGTAATCTGGATGTTTTCCAGCTCAAGCTGGGTCGAGAAGAGGTTGCCAAGCCCCTTGGCCAGCTCGAAAAGCAGCAAATCCAGCGATTTGCTGGCCGTGCCGTAAAATTTGAGGGTCCCGACCACGTTGCCGCCCTTGTGCAGGGGGACTATGATGGCCGAGGCGAAGGGACAGCCCGGATGGCTGCATCCGATATCGGCCTTGTCGCGGATGAACGAGGGCTGGCCCGTTTCCAGAACCGTGCGCGTGGCGTGGGTGACGATGGGGCGGCCGGCCTGGTGGTGGTCGTTGCCTTGGCCGATGTGGGCCAGAACGCCCGTCTGGTCGGTGATGGCCACTGCGCTGACCGCGACCCGTGCATGGATGATGCGCGCCGTGGCCATGGCGCTTTCCGGAGTCAGGCCGGAGCGCAGATGGCTGACCGTGGTGTTGGCGATGTCGAGGATCTCCTGGGCCTGGACCGAATCCTGCCGGGTTTGGTAGCGGAAGACCACGTTGATGACCTGCACGAAGGTGGCCGCGCCCAGGGTATTGAGGAGGATCATGGGCGCGGCGATGATGCGCACCAGCTCCACGGCGCCGCTGAAGGAATGGGACAAGGCCAGGACCATGCCCATGTGCACGGTCTCTCCCGCCAGAGCCAGACCTGCGGCCCAGCGCCAATCCACGCTGCGTTCCTTCAGGTAAAGGGTCAAAAGGCCGGCGGCCGCGCCTTCGAGCATGGTCGCCATGCCGCACGGCACGGCGCTGAATCCGCCGATGTCGATCAGGATGCGATGTCCCCCGGCGATGAGTCCCGAGGCGATGCCGACCACCGGGCCGCCGAAGAGCCCGCCCGTGATCACGGCCATGGCCCGCAGATTGGCCACGGACTGGGAAACGAGATTGCCCCCGTAGGTGCCGAGAATCCCGGCCGCTCCGAAAAACAGGATCTGCAGCAGGGTTGAGCGCCATGACGGCCCCTGCCGCAGGCGCAGCTTGTGGATGGGGGTGATGGTCAGGAGCAGGAAGGCTCCGGCCACAATGAGTCCCAGGCGTTCGGCCAGGGCCAGGATGAGAGCATCGGAATTCATGGGTATCCTCTAGGCGAGGCCGAGCTGGTCGCGGAATTCGCGGACCCGGGCCTTGCTGACGGTGATTTCGGTGGCCGCGTTGTCGCGCATGGTCAGCATGTATTTGCCGTTGAACCAGGGCGCGAAATCGCGGACTTGGGCGAGATTGACCAACTCGCCACGGTTGGCGCGGAAAAAGGACAGGGCGGCGAGCTTTTCCTCCAGGCGGTCCAGGGTGCCGAGCCCGTGGTGGGGATAGTGAGCGTCACGGGTATGCACCATGACGCGCCGCTCCTCGGTGCGGATGAAGACGACATCGGCATGGCGCAGCAGCAGCACCCGACCGCCGCTTTCCACGGAGATGCGCACCAGAGTCGGAGCCAGCCCCATACCCCGCAGCAGTGCCTCCAGGTTGGGCTGGGCCGGCGAGGTGGGCCGTCGCAGCATGCAGCGCACGCGCTCCAGGCACTTGTTCAGCCGCTCCCTGGAGACGGGCTTGAGCAGGTAGTCCACGGCATTGTCTTCAAAGGCGCGGATGGCGTACTGGTCGTAGGCGGTGGCAAAGACGAAGAGAGGCGGATGCGGGTTTTCGATGGCGTGTTCCAGAACGTGAAACCCGGTGGCTCCGGGCATCTGAATGTCCTGAAAGACCACATCGGGCGAAAGCCGCGCTATCTCTTCCAGGGCCTGGGACGCTGAGCTGGCCGTGCCAGCGACCGTCACGTCCTCGAAGGCCGACAGGAGATAGGACAGTTCGTCCAAGGCAGGCGGCTCGTCGTCCACCAGCAGGCAGCGGATCTGTGTGGTCATGATTGTCTCGCGTTTTTTGCTGCGCCTCTAGCAGAATCGGCGGCAAAGTACACCCGTGGCATAACATGCCGTTCTGGAATGAAAATCATCCGGTGCGCAGGCCGCGCATGGAGATGGACCCCAGCGTGACCCGGTCGTTGAAGAATGTCACGGGCTCGTCCTTGTCCATGGCTCCGAGCACGTAGAGCAGCGGCAGGTAGTGCTCTTCCGTGGGGATGGTTTGTGTGGCATGCGGCAGCCCCGCGTAGTCGATCAGGCTCTGGTGATCCCCGCTGCCGATAAGCCTGGCCATGGCGGCGTCGCATTCCACGGCCCATTCGAACCCTTCGTCCTGCCAGGCCATGACCCGCAGGTTGTGGACCATGTTGCCGCTGCCCAGGATCAACACGCCCTCTTTTCTCAACGGCCTCAGCTCCCTGCCCAGTTCGTAATGGAAAGCGGGCGGAGCCCATGCGTCGATGCTCACCTGCACTACGGGAATGTCCGCTTGAGGGTACATGCGGGAGAGCACGGACCAGGCGCCGTGATCCAGTCCCCAGGAGCGGTCGGGCCGGATGCGGGTTGACGTGACCATGTCCATGATTCGTCCAGCCAGCTCCGGTGAGCCCGGCGCCGAGTAGTCCATGTTTTCCAGGGCGGGCGGGAAGCCGGAGAAATCGTGGATGGTCGCGGGCCGCTCCATGGCGGTGACGCAGGTGCCGTCCGTTTCCCAGTGCGCGGAAATGCAGACGACGCTCCGGGGACGGGGCAGGGTTTGCCCCAGCTGCGCCCATGTTCGGCTGAAGTCGTTGTCCTCAAGGGCGTTCATGGGGTTGCCGTGACCGACGAAGACGAGGGGCATGCTCATGGCGGTGCTCATGGTTTGGTGTTGGTGAAGACCTTGGTCCAGGCCAGGGTCAGGGCGATGGAGAAGAGGGCCGCGACAATGCCGAGCGCCACATCGTACATGGGCGGGGCGGCCAGGGCCAGCCGGATGAAGAGCGTGGACAGGGCGTACCCTGAGTTGCGGAACACGGCATGGAAGGACGGCCTGAAGCATTGGGAGATGAGCACCACCAGTATGTCGGTGAAGATGAGCAGGGTGTAGAAGACAGGAAAAAAATCGATATGGGTCAGGCCCGCGAACATGTTATAGAGGTTGTTTGCTCCCAGGATGACAAATGTGCCGAGAATGATGAGTGCGATGCCTTTCTTTGCGGCCACGAACCGAAACAGGTCGTGGGGCATGCCCATGTCCTGTTTCTTGACCGGCTGGACGCGGTAATAGACGCCGAGCAGGGCGAAGATGGCCAACGCGCCGAAACCGTAGCCCAGAATGTGATAGACGGGGGTCAGCTCCGAGCCCAGAGTGATGGGTTCGGGGAAGTACGAGAGCTCCTTGAAGGCGTCGCGCAGGAGGATCAGGGACAGGATCTCGAACTGCTTCCCCACAGACTTGGAAAAGGAGCAGGGCAGGGTGAAGATGAGGCTTATGACCTCCAGGATAAGCACCAGGGTGAAGGCTAGGTTCACGGCATAAAAGTGATTGGTCGGCGTATGGGCGGCAATGCTGGCCGGGAGCAGACCGTGCCTGTTCAGTTCGATGCCCGCCAGGGCGGAGAGGAACACAACGATGAGCCCCAAGGCGAAGCGCCGGTGCATGCGCTCATGTTCCCAGAAATGGTGCAGAGGATCGAAGATGTACGTGAAACGCTCGAAAAGAAAGTCCATTGGACTGTCCTCCGGGAAATTTTATTGGTTAGCAGGCTGCCCCAAAACGGAGATCTGCTTCGTCACTGCAGAAAATCCAGACCCTCACGTATTTTTAAATACGCTTCGGCCCTGGATTTTCTTTGTTCCTCGCATCTCGCCAGTTTTGAACAGCCTGAAGTTGTAATTTTTACATTCAGTTAAAGGTATCTGGAGGTGATGGCGACCACTTCGCCCAGATACGATTTTCTGACCTCGGCCGAGACCGAATGCACGCTGCCAAAAAAGGCGTGGTGGAGCACCTCCATGCCGCACAACTCGAAAAAGCCCGCATCCGTGGCCAGGGACATGGCCTCATGCAGCCCCTGCGACGTGTAGAACGTGCTCGGCAGACCCGTTGTGTTGAAGATGAGCGCCTTTTTGCCGCTCAAGAGCCCGGAGATCTTGTCTCCGTGCAGGGCATAGGCGAAATCCTGGCAAAAGACCCGGTCGATATAACCCTTGAGCATGGCCGGCATACCGGTCCACCACACGGGGTAGACAAAGGTCAGCATGTCTGCCCAGGTGATGAACTCCTGTTCCTGCTTGATGTCCTGAGGGGTCGAGCCGTTGGCGCATTCAAGGTCCGCCTTGCCCAGCACCGGGTTAAAAGCCATCCCGTACAAATCACGACAGCAGGTATCGTGCCCCAGTGCCCCGGAGACGGCCTCCACGGAATCGGCGATTGCGCGATTGAAGCTTGTGGGGTTCGGGTGGCAGAAAATGACGAGGTGGTTCATGGTATCCCCTTATTTGATGCGAACTATTCCTGATAAATGTCGAAGCCGCAACGCCAAAAATGCTCAGGAGATAAAGCCCTGATTGTGGACACCATACTTCAGGAGAAAAAATCTTAAAAGGATTATTTACTGAGAAGGGGGACTTGAGGCGATGCGAAGTCAACTTTTGCGTAGAAGGGCAAGGATTTGTTCCGGATTGGGGACGCGTCTGGTTTCAAGTTTGGAATAGATCAACCGGTCGTCACTCAGGATGTCGAAGGCACCCTTGCCCCCCTCTTCGAGGGTCACGTCGGCGCCGAGATCGATGCGCAGTCGGTCCGCAAGACTTGCGGCGCGCTGGGCGTAGCCCATTCAAAGGCCGCAATAGAGGATGTGAATCCGCATGGTGGCTCCGGGGCTGATGGCCTTGTTCAATATTGGTAGTATTCCGTTTTCGTGAGTTCGCCGCCTTCGAAGGTCAGGACGTAATAGCCGCCGCTCACTTCGTAGGTCAGTTGGGTGATGTAGAGGAGGCGCTCTCCGCCGCTGCGGGTGGTGCTCTTGACTTCGCCGACGCGGTCTTCCCAGGCGGGTTCGCCGCATTTGCTGCGCACCTTGGTGATGATCGTGCCGACGGTCATGAGGTCGCCCTGGCAGCGCAGATCGACGGCCAGGGCTTGGGTTGCGAGGCAGAGCAGCGCAACAGAGAGAAAAAAGTGCTTTCGCATTGGGTCATCTCCGACTATTTTGTGTGTTGGACATTCTAGGCTTCAAGGCAATCACGAGTAAAGAGGGGAATTATGAACTATCGTATCGAGAAGGACTCCCTGGGCGAGCGCAAGGTCCCGGTGCATGCCTACTACGGGGTGCAAACCGTGCGGGCCATGGAAAATTTTCAGGTCACGGGCATCCCCATTTCCCATTATCCACTCCACATCGAGGCGCTTGCCTGCATCAAGCAGGCCGCAGCCCTGGCCAACTTGGAGCTGGGAATTCTCGATCCGGACATCGCCCAGGCCATCATGGCGGCCTGCCGGGAAGTGCGCGAAGGAAAACTGAGTGACCAGTTCGTGGTCGACGTGATCCAGGGCGGGGCCGGGACCTCGGTCAACATGAACGCCAACGAGGTCATCGCAAACCGCGCCCTGGAGCTGATGGGCCACGCCAAGGGCGAGTACGGGTTCTGCCACCCGAACAACCACGTCAACCTGTCCCAGTCCACCAACGACGTCTACCCCACGTCGCTTCGGATCACGGCCATCTGGAAGATCCGCGAGCTTGTGTGCAGCATGGGGGATCTGGTCGACGCCCTGGCCTGCAAGGGTGAGGAGTTCGCCGACGTGCTGAAGATGGGCCGTACCCAACTCCAGGACGCCGTGCCCATGACCCTCGGTCAGGAGTTCACGGCCTGGGCCGTGACCGTGGGCGAGGATATCGACCGCGTGCAGGAGTGCCGCAAGCTCCTGATGGAGATCAACATGGGCGCCACGGCTATCGGCACGGGCATCAACACCGTTCCGGCCTATGCCGCCTTTGTGTGCGAGAAGCTGGCCCACATCACGGGCTTGCCCCTGTCCAAGTCACCCAACCTGGTCGAGGCCACCTCAGACACCGGCGCTTTCGTGCACCTGTCGGGAGTGTTCAAGCGCGTCGCGGTCAAGCTCTCCAAGATCTGCAACGACCTGCGCCTGCTCTCCTCCGGCCCGTACACCGGGTTCGGCGAGATCAACCTGCCGCCACGGCAGCCGGGTTCATCCATCATGCCCGGCAAGGTCAACCCGGTCATTCCGGAGATGGTCAACCAGGTCTGCTTCCAGGCCATCGGCAACGACCTGACCGTGACCATGGCCGCCGAGGCCGGGCAGCTGGAGCTCAACGTCTTCGAGCCCATCATCGCCTTCAACCTCTTTCAGACCATGGACATGCTGCTGCGGGCCATGCGTATCCTGAAAGACCGCTGCATCGTCGGCATCACCGCCAACCGTGAGCGTTGCGCCCACCTGGTGCGCATCTCCGCAGGCATCGTGACCGTGCTCGTGCCGTATCTTGGCTACGACGAGGCCGCCGCCATCGCCAAGGAAGCGGCGACGACCGGGAAGACTGTGTACGACCTGGTGCTGGAAAAGGGGCTCATGACCATGGAGGAGCTGGAAGACGCACTCGACCCCATGAAGATGACCCATCCGCGCATGGTCCGGGGGACGAGGCGCTAGGAGCCTTTGCTTTTCGCTTCGACGACCGTGGTGGGTGCTCGGCAGGAAAGATGAATTGACGCACGGTTCGAGAGCGGATGAAAATCGGGTTCTTGATCCAGACTGAGCCGGAGAACGCATGAGACCGGGAAGAATGGGAAATTTGCAGGCCTTGACGAAAGGCATGTGAATCGCCATTTTCAGACAATGTTGCGATCAGCGTTGAGTGAACTCCTCTGTTATCTGCAGGTGGCTCCCTTTCCCCATCTGACCACGGTCAAGGTTTCGGTCCTGGCCTTTGTTTCCGGATGCGAAGCGTGGTTCTTTCTCGAACAGCCCGAGTTTTCCTGGACGGCCTGGGCCTGGGTGATTCTGACCGGGCTTTTTGCCTGGGGCGTGATCCTGTGCCAGGCGGACGCCTTTTCGCGCTACCGCGAATTCAAGAGGATGCGCCGCCTGTTGCGCCGCTACGGGTTCAGGCCCGGAATTTTCCGGCTGGTGGCTGCGTCCCGCTGCCAGCGCGACGCAGCCCTCCTGGCCGCCCGCGAGACCGGCTGCCGCGCGCAGGCCCGGAATGTCTTCCTGGAACTTGGCTACCGCTGGTACCACATCCTGCCCGACGCCATCGTGGCCAACCCTGTCTCTTTCTTCCATCCCAGATTCCTGCGTTCCACATTTGTTCCGGGCAAGCGTTCCTGATCCCACTTTCCTCGTTGCGGCTTCCGCCACGTCACATCCATACGCTTGCGCAAAAAAAAGGAGCCGCGAAGGCTCCTTGACGCTTTGGATGCGAGGGACGGCTTACCAGTTTTCGGCCAACTCTTCGAAATGAGCCTGGGGGTGGTCGCAGGCCGGACAGCACTCGGCGGCCTTTTCACCTGTGTGCACATAACCGCAGTTGCGACAGCGCCAGGTGATCTTCTTCTCGCGCTTGAAGACGCGGCCTTCCTCGATGTTTCTGGCCAGGGCCAGGTAGCGGCGCTCGTGCTCCTTTTCGGCCACGCTGATGGCCGCCATGATCGAGGCAACCTCGGGAAAACCTTCCTCTTTGGCGGTCTTGGCGAAATCCGGATACATGTGTCCCCATTCGTGGTTCTCGCCTGCGGCGGCCTCGCGCAGATTCTCCAGGGTCGTCCCGATGCGGCCGGCCGGAAAGGCCGCGGTAATCTCGACCTCTCCTCCTTCGAGCAGCTTGAACAGCGTCTTGGCATGCGCCATCTCCTGCTCCGAGGTCTCGGCAAAAATTTCGGAAATCTGAACGAAGCCTTCCTTGCGGGCCTGCTTGGCAAAGAAAGAGTAGCGATTGCGCGCCTGAGATTCCCCAGCGAAAGCGGTCAGGATATTTTTTTCGGTTTGGGTGCCTTTCAAAGATTTCGACATGAATCCTCCGTGGTTGAAATGTGTCCTGCCTCTAGCAGGGGGGATGGTGAGTGTCAATTTAATAAGACTAATTCCTGATAATAAAGAAATATCTCTTCCTTGGCGGAGCAGGCAGTGCGTGCCCGTAGAGAACAGGAACAAGTGCTGGTCTTGACGTCAGGGTAATCGTGTTTACGTTTTTGCCATCGAAAAGCCTGGAGGTATGACGTATGGTTATTGATTTCAGTACATACTATGATTTACCGCGCAACATGGACAGTTTTTTTGAGGAGATGTGGCGACCAAGCACCTTGAGCCAAAGACGTATCTCCTACCCGCCCGTCAATATCAGCGAAGGGGAGGAAGAGATAGTCGTGATGTCGGAGATTCCCGGAATGGATACGGGCGACATCGAGCTGACCTTGAATGAGAAGAGCCTTATCATCAGGGGCACAAAGAAGAACGAGGTCGGCAATTACTACAGGCAGGAGCGTCCGACGGGAAGTTTCCAGCGGATCATAAACCTGAATGTTCCTGTCCGGGCGGACGCGATCAAGGCGTCCATGAAGGACGGAGTGCTTCGGGTGGTTCTGCCCAAGGCCAAGGAAAGCCATCCCCTGACCATCGCCATCGATGCGCAGTAAGTTTTTCTGTGGAGGAGACGAACCCATGACAAACGATATGGAAAAAAAGACGACCCCGACCCTGCCCCGCTTCCGTCCGAATACGGACGTGCTGGAACGAGAGGATGGGTTTCATATTTTCGTGGACATGCCCGGAGTGGGCAAGGACGGATTGTCCATTGACCTGCGCGAGAACGAGCTGGAGATCCGTGGCAAGGCGGTCTATCCGCGCGAGGAAAATGCCAAGGCACTGCATGTGGAATTTGGTGATGGTGAGTATGTGCGTACCTTTACCATCTCCGACGGAGTGGATCGGGAAGGCATACGCGCTAGCCTGAAAAAAGGCCTGCTTGAAGTGTTTCTGCCCAAGGCGGCCCGTTTCAAACCTCGTCGAATAGAGATTCAGGCAGGATAAGAGCTGCGGTGTCCGAACGCCTGATGTTTTGGGCGTTTCAATAAAAATGGTTCGAAGCAGAAAAAAAGCGCGTCCCGCCACCAAATGGCCGGGGCGCGCTTTTTTCAGGTTGGAGCGCCTTACGCCTTGGTGGGCAGTTCACACCCTGCGTCCTTGGTCGAACCTGGCCCGACCAAGGGGCGGAAGCATCGTTTTGTGCCCCCGCATATGGGGCAATGCCAATCATCCGGCAAGTCCGCGAATTTCACTCCCGCCGGGATCTTGCCCTTCCTGTCGCCTTTGTCCGGGTTGTACATGTACCCGCAATTCACTGTCTGACACTGATAAATCTCTTCGGGGGCCGCCATTGTCCGCTCCTGGTTTGATTGTTGATCAGATTGGTAAAATAAGGCTTTTGACGGGGAGGTCAACTTTTGGACTGGGGTGATGCGACGGCTTGGCGGTTCGGCCCGCAGGCAGCCTCACGAAACTCCATCGCGGGCCTCGTAGAGGTGAATCATTGCCCCTTCGAACGCAGGTCTTCGCTTCGTGCGGTGGGCAATGATTCACCAAACGATGCCTGGCTCAGTCAGACAGTCGAGAGATTGCCTGCGGGCCGAACCGCCAAGCCTCGCGCGGAGACTTGAGCGGAGAAGAATTTTCTTAGAAAGTCGTCAGGTATCGTTGAAAGTCATTCCCGCGAAGGCGGGAATCCACACAGTCGAGGGGTGTTTGCTTGCTGGACCGCGAAGTCTCATAGGGAGAGTATGGTGTCAGCGTGTGTTGATTTGGACGTTGAAAGCGTCAATGACGGCGCTCCAGCCCAGTTGGCCGAAAAGATCGAAGAGTTCTCGGGCCGGGGGGCAGGTCAAAATCATTGAACTGTTGTCTTCGGGGTGGCGGAAGGTGAGTTCCACGCTGGCCAGCAGCAGGCGGTGCAGGCTGAAATGTTCGCGGAAGAAGCGGTTCTGGCGGCCGTCGCCGCGCAGCACGTCGCCGATGAGCGGGTGGCGGATGTGGGCGAAATGGCGGCGGATCTGGTGGGTGCGGCCGGTCCTGGGGCGAACCTGGACCAGGCTGTAGCGGGCGGAGGCATGCGGCCCCACGGGTTGTGCTATCTCCGCCGTGGCCAGGCGCGTGAACTCGGTCCTGGCTTCCTGCCAGGCGCCGGACTCGGACCTGAGCGGGTCTTGAATGACACCTTCTTGGGGCGCAAAGCCCCGCACCACGGCCAGGTAAGTCTTGCTCACGCCTTGTCCCGCGAACTGGAGGGCCAGCGCGTGCGCGGCCTGCGGCGAGAGGGCCATGATCATGAGGCCGGAGGTGGGACGGTCCAGGCGGTGCACCGGATACAGATGCTGCCCGAGCTGATCGCGCAGCATCTGCAGGAGGAAGGGTTCGCGCCCGGCATGGGCGTTGCGGTGCACAAGCAGACCGGCTGGTTTGTGTACCGCGATCAGGTGTTGGTCGCGGTACAGAACCTTTATTTCAGGGACGGTCATGGAGTTCTGTCAACTCGCCGCGCAGGTTCCTGGTCATGGTTTGGCGGATGTCTTCGGGGGGCAGGCCCAGGCTGAAAAGATAGATCATCTTGGTCAGGGCCGCCTCGGCCGTCATGTCCACGCCCGAGACAACCCCGGCGCGGGCCAGGGCCGAGCCGGCCTGATACCCGCCCTGGTCCACGGTACCGCGCAGGCACTGGGTGCAGTTGACGATGACCACGCCGCGCTTGTTCGCCTCGGCCAGGACGTCCATCAGTTCGGCATCGTCGGAGGGGCCGTTGCCCATGCCGTAGGTTTCGAGCACCAGCCCCTGCAGCGGCGAGCGCAGCACGTTGGCCACCAGCTCGGCGGAGATGCCTGGAAAGAGCCGCAGCGCACCGACCCTGGCCTCGGACAGGGGGTGCACGGTCAGGCCGTTTGCGGGCCGAGACGGAAGGAGCAGCTCGGGATGAGGCCGGATGGTCACGCCGATGTGTCCCAGGTCAGGGTAGTTGGGAGAGTCAAAGGCCTGGAACCCGGCCGCGTCCACTTTGGTTGAACGGCAGCCGCGCAGCAGTCGGTTGCCGAAGCATAGGCAGACTTCCGAGACCGGGGTCTGGGCAATGACCATGAGCGCGGTGACGAGGTTGTCGCGGCCGTCGCTTCTGACCTTGCACAGGGGGATCTGGGAGCCGGTCAGGACCACGGGCTTGGCCAGCCCCTCAAGCATGAAGGGCAGGGCCGAGGCCGTGTAGGCCATGGTGTCCGTGCCGTGGATGACGATGAACCCGTCGAATTCATGGTACTTTTCGGCGATGTCGCGGGCGATGGCCAGCCAGTTTTTCGGGCCCATGTTGGAGGAGTCAAGCAGTGGTGCATATTCGCAGATGACGTACTTCGGCATCTCGGGGCTTGAGAAATCGGGCATGGAGGCCATGACGCGGCCGAGGTATCCGGCTTCCGGCGCATAGCCCTGCGGGGTGGGCTTCATGCCGATGGTCCCGCCGGTGTAGAGGATGCAGACCTTTTTTTTCACGTCGCGCTCCAGGCCGTGAGCTTCCAATGGATGAATTCCATGATCTCCTCGTGCTCGTTCTTTCCCGCGCCACGGATCATCATGGGGTCCCCGAAGCAGAAGCGGGCCGGGATCTCCGGCCGGATGCACCCATAATCCTTGCTCAGCTTGCCCAGGCCCCAGGCATCGGTCTTGAGGGCCAGGGGCACGACCGGCACCCCCGCCTTCTTGGCCAGCTTGATGCCGATGGAGTTGAAGGCCTGACGGTCAAGATTCAGGGTGCGCGTCGTCTGGGGAAAGACGATGACGGAAATGCCGCGCGCGAGGCGTTCCTGCCCCTGCTCCATGACGGTCGTGAAGTCGTCCCGTGCATTGACGCGGTCGACGGCGATGGGTTCGACGGCGTTTACTATCCGCTGGAAGATCGGATAGGTCGTCAGGCTGCGCTTGATCACAAAGGCGATGGGCCGGTGGGTGGCCAGAATGCCAGGCATGCAGAAGGTCTCCAGGGTGGACATGTGGTTGGCCACGACCACGCAGGGTCCGGGCAGGCTGGTGACGGCGGAGACGTTTTCGATGTGGAAGCGAATGCCGACGGCTTCGGCCCTGCGCATGACGGTCAGGCTGTCCGCGGCCCATTTCTCCATGGAATAACCGCCTCCCCGGGTTCGCCACGCCGCTTCGCAGACAATGGATAATATCCGCGCGTAGAAGGCTGCGCTGGGAAAAAGTCGGGAAAACGGGTCGATCTGAATTTCAGGGGTATGATACGGATCGCTGAGAGGTTTGATGTTCATGCAAAAGCTACCGGGATGGGGTTTGAGGGGCCGCCGCACTCCTGCCCCTTCGTGTTTCGTGCCCGCGCACGTTAGCCCAAGAGGCCCCCGGCTTCCAGATGTTTTTCAAGGGCTCTCCTCCAGCGGCCGGGCCTCACAAGGCCTGGGTCAGTTTGGTCAGGATGGATGCGAGCTGCTCCGTTTCCTCCGGGGTCAGGGCGGCCTGGATCTCCCGGGTCAGGTGCAGGTGGTGGGCATGATGCTCGCGGTAGAGCTCCTGCCCTGCCTCGGTCAGGGCGACAAGGATGGAGCGGCGGTCCGTTTCGTGGGGGATGCGGGTCACCAGCCCCTGCTTTTCCAGGCGGTCTATGCCCACGGTCAGGGTCCCAGTGGTCACGCCCATCTTGGCCGCCAGCTCTTTCATGCGCAACGGGGACTGCTGGCCCAGGATCTCCAGGGTGTGCATCTGCGGCAGGGTGATGGAGCAGTCCCGCACCACGGCCTGCTCCCAGGAGGACAGCTTATCGTAGAACTCGATGGTCAGGTCGCTGAGGCGTTCAAGATCATGCATGGCCTGGCTCCGGGCAGGGATGGCCGTGCTCTTCCGCCGGACATGGGCAGGAGTGGACCTCCACGGTGATGCGGTTCAGGTCCGGTACTTCGCCCATGAGGCCCTTGTAGTATTCCGGCGGACGGGGGGTCGGGTCCTCGACGGTGACGTGGGCGGCCATGCGGCGGGGTCCCACATTCCAGATAGAGAGGTCGCGGACGCGGACCTGGCCGTCTTTTTCGATCCGGCTCAGGATTTGAGTATGCAGATCCTTGCTCACGCGATGGTCCAGCAGCACCCACGCGGTTTCACGCAGCAAGCCGATGGCCCAGCGCCCGACGACCAAAGCGCCGACGATGCCCATGACCGGGTCCAGCCAATACAGGCCGTAGAATCTCCCGCCTAGCAGGGCGAAGATGGCCAGGATGGAGGTCAGGGCGTCGGCCAGGACGTGCATGTAGGCCGCCTTGAGATTGTGGTCGTGGCTGTGGGCATGGTCTTCGTCGCGCAGCCACCAGGCGCTGAGCAGGTTGACGGACAGCCCCAGGACTGCCACGAACGTGGCCGGGCCAAAGGTGATCTGCACCGGAGAGAAGAGGCGCATGAGCGATTCCGCGGCCATGTAGGCGGCCACCAGAACAAGGCCGACGGCCGAGGCGAATCCGGCCAGGGCATTGACTTTGCCCGCGCCAAAGACCAGCTCCGGGTTGTCGGCGTTGTTGCGGGCCCAGACATAGGCAAACCAGGCCACGGCCATGGCGCCGGCATGGCTGGCCATGTGCCAGCCGTCGGCCAGCAGGGCCATGGAGCCGAAAGCCCATCCGGAGACGATCTCGACGGCCATGGTGGCCATGGTCAGCCAGAAGACGAAGCGGGTCCCGCGCTCGCCGTGATCATGTTCATGATGATGGTCATGTCCGCAGGAACAGGAGTGGTCGTGCATGTGTGTCTCTTTATGTTTGATGGTCGAATTGTTTGGTTATCAAACAGATATTGCCGTGTTGTTTGATTGTCAAACATAATTTCAGGTCCGTCCGCGTTCGGGCGCAGGGGAATTTGAATGCTTGATACGCATGTCAGGCACGTGGTGCAGCCGTTTTTTGAAAGGTTGGCGCAGACCTGCGCGCGAAGGGGCATCGAGCCGCTGCAGGTCACGCTTTGCGCCGCCGCCCTGGGTGCGGTGGCGGCCTTGGCCCTGGCCATTGGCTGGACGGCGCTCTTTTTGATCCTGCTGTGGCTGTCCGGGCTGCTTGACGCCGTGGACGGGACCCTGGCCCGGCAATTGTGCAGTGCAAGCCGGGCCGGAGCGTTGCTGGACATCGTGTGCGACCGTCTGGTGGAGGTTCTGGTCATCGTGGCCTTCGGGTTGCGCTTTCCTGACGCGCTCTTCAGCCTGCTGCTTCTTAGCGGGTCCATCATCCTGTCGTTGACCGTTTTTCTGACCTCGGCGGCGGCCTTGCCCGCGACCTCAAACAAGAGTTTTCATTATCAGGCGGGGCTGGCCGAGCGCAGCGAAGGCTTCCTGTTTTTTTCTCTCATGGCCCTGTGGCCGGCAGGAGTGGAAGGCTTGGCCAGCATCTTTGCGCTGGTCGTGATTTTCACGGCGGGACAGCGGTTGCGGGCGGCTCTGCTTTTTTTCAGGGATTGACAATTGTCCCCGGCTTTGAAAGTCCCGAAAACAAACAATTTTGGAGGCAACAGTGCAGGACAAAGACGGAATCTTTTATTATCCCTACCCAGAGAACAAGCGCATCCGCATGTATGTGCGCGAACAGGACGGGAACGTCGAGTTTCGACTGAACAATGTCGATCATCCCGAGATATGGGAACGTCACGGCTGGCTGGATATGGACATTATCAAGCGCGGGGCCAGGATGTTCGAGGAACGCGGCTCCAAGGCCGATCCGACGAAGATCTACGATCTGGAGACCGCGCGCTACCTGTTGAAAGAAGCCAAGAAAAAGTGATTTCCGGGACGCACGGGGAGGGGGCATGAACATCGACGGCCTGGTGCAGGTGGCGGGAATTCGCAGTCCAGGCGAGGCGCGCATGCTGCTGGACTGCGGCGTGGATCTGCTCGGCTTCCCCCTGCGGCTGCCCGTTCATGCGCCGGACACCTCCGAGGCTGAGGCCCGTGCCATCATCGAAGAGGTGGGGCCTGCACTCTGCGTGCTCATCACTTACGAGGAGGACCCGGATCGACTTGTGGAATTGTGCCGTTTTCTGAACGTGGGCACGGTGCAGATTCATGCCGACGTGTCCCCGGACATCCTGGCCCGGATCAAGGGTCGCGCCCCCTTGAACATCTTCAAGAGCTACGTCGTGGGGCGGGAGTCCATGGGGCCGGAGCAGTTCGTGCAGGCCTATTCTCCGGTTTGCGACGCATTCATCACCGACACTTTCGACCCCGCCACGGGTGCCAGCGGAGCGACGGGCCGGGTTCATGACTGGAGCGTGAGCGCCGAACTGGTCCGCTGTAGCCTGCGCCCGGTCATTCTGGCCGGGGGGCTGACCCCGGCCAACGTGCGTCAGGCTATCAAGGCCGTGTGTCCGGCCGCCGTGGACGTGCACACGGGTGTGGAAGGTCCTGATGGCTCCAAGGACCCTGCGCTGGTGCGGGCCTTCGTGCGCACGGCCCGGGCCGGTTTTGACGAAGCAATGGCATTGTAGCCTTATTCTCCGGATTTTTCTTCTCGGATTCTCACGCTTTCTCCGTGGCGGATCACAAAAAATTCTTCTTCCAAAACTCCCGCATTTTCTCGTGCCAGGGCCAGATCTTTTGGCGGTTGATCCAGAGCTTCGTCCGTGATGCCGTGGAAGGTGCCCCAGTGGATGCCAAGACTGCGTCTGGCCAGCACATCCTTGTGGACCAGCAACGCCTCCTCGGGGTTCACATGCTGATTGCGCATGAACCAGCGCGGTTCGTAGGCCCCGATGGGGATGGCGGCCAGATCGAAGGGACCGTAGCTCTCTCCGATCTCCCTGCAGGCGGGGGAATAGCCCAGGTCTCCGGCAAAGAGGAACCGCGCGTCCGGCGAGAGCAGGACGAATCCGCCCCACAGGGATCGGTCCGTGTCCCACAATCCGCGCTTGCTCCAATGCTGCACGGCCACGAAGAATATCTCCAGTGTGCCCACGCGCAGACATTCATCCCAGCTCATGGCCTGGACCATGGCTCCCGGCACATGGGCCGCGAACCACGCCTGAAGCCCCTGCGGAACGGCAAACAGGGTTTGCGGCCTGCGCGTCGCGAGCTTGCGCACGCTGGGCAGATCCAGGTGGTCGTAATGATTGTGGGAGATGAGCACGATGTCGATGTCCGGCAACTCTTCCAGGGCTACCCCCGGATTTTGCCAGCGTCTTGGCCCGAAGCCCGGGAAGGGCGAGGCGTGCGTGCCGAAATGCGGGTCGGTCAGGATGGCGAGGCCGGCCATCCGCACCAGCAGCGTGGAATGGCCGATCCAGGTCGCAAGCGCCTCGCCTTGGTTGGTCCGGATGCGTCCAAGATCGGGCGTGACTGGGGAGAGGTCGGCCTTGGGCGGTTTGGGCAGGTCGAGGCTTCGGCGCTGGCGATTCCAGCGCAGCAGATCGGCCAGGGTCGGACGGCCATGCGGATGGCGGTTGGTGAATCGCAGGATGGGGCGAAGTGAAGTCCGGCGGAAGAAGCTCCGGAGCAGGGCGCGCATGGTCATGGTCTCAGTGCAGGGACTCGGCCGTGCCGGTGATGGTCTGTTCGTCGCAATAAAGAGGCATCCGCCTGCCGATGAACATGCGGGCCATGGGAGCCGCGCCGAACGGTTTTTTCAAGGTGTGGCCCAGCGTGGCACAGTGAAAGGACATCGGCGGTCATGGCGGACTCCTGCGCGGGTTTGGGGCTGAAGGCGGGGGGGGCTACGCCTGGCCGCATGAAACTGGTCGACCCGGGAGGGCCACCTATTTGAGGTCAAAGAGAATGCCGCCCGTTCCGTCCGGAACAGGGACGGGGGGTTCGGGCGTGTGATAGATCTTGCGGATTTTTTCGCCAAGGACGCGCAGGTCTTCCAGGGAGCGCTCCGAGTCGCTGACCTTGGCCAGGAGGCGGGAAAGAAGCTGATCCTTGCGAGGGCCGTCTTCCGTGGATTTCAGCGCCTCGATATAATCCGACATCAGGCCGTACTGCATGGCCTGGGCCTGCACGAGGTTGTTCAGCCGGTCCGACAGCCCGCCCATGGTCCGGCGGTAGGTTTCCAGTTCCGTTCGCTCGATGACGGCACGCATGTTGTGCAGGATGACCTGATACGTTTCCGGAAATCCGGAATTGCGGTTTTTTCTGCATCCTGCGGTGACGACCACGTCCACGACCTCCCCGGTCAGGGTTTTGAGTCTGGTCGGATAGTCAGTGACGGTTCCCTTCTCGTTGATCATGGAGACGAGGGCATGCCGCTCCTGGGCATCGGGAAAATGGTCGATGATGTTTCCGCGCAGGGCGTGTGCCTTGTCCGCGTATCCGAAGAGCGAGATGGCCGCGTGGTTGATGTCCACAAAGCTTCCGTCCGGCCTGGTCATGTAGATGGGGTCGGTCGAGTTCTCGAAGATGCGGCGGTATTTCTGCTCGTTGATGCGCAGCTTTTCCTCGTCGTTCTTGCGGTCGGTGATGTCCTTGATGAAGTGGTAGACCTGCTGGATTTTGCCCAGCCCTTGCTCCTTGTACACCACTTCGCCCTCGTCCCGCACCCAGCGGATGTCGCCGTTGGCGTGGACGATGCGGTATTCGATGCGGTCGATTTCGTTTTCGATCAGGCCAGTATAGAAGGCCTGGACCTTGGCGTTGTCCTCCGGGAAGACGAGGTCGATGGGATGGAAGATGTTCGCGATGAACTGCTCGGCCGGGAGGCCGTAGAGGCCTTCGGTGGCGCTGTTGGCGGATTCGATGCGCGAATGGTCCCGGTCAAAGGCCATGATGACTTCGGGGATGGAATCGAGGATGCGCTTGAGCTTGTTTTCCGCTTTGGTTTTCTGGGTGATGTCGGTCAGGGAGCAGAGCACTGCCGGTTGATCGCAGTGGGAGACTCTGGTGGCCTGCATTTCGACGAACGACTCCGTCGCGCTTGCGTCCTGCAGCGTGAACTCGATTTTTTGCCGGGAACATGACGCTCCGCCCTTCGGGATGGAGGCCAGGTATCTGTCGACCCGCTTGTGATGCTTGGGGATGATGAAGTCGAAAAACGAGCGCCCGACCAGGCTGTCTCGGTCGGTTTTGCAGATTTCGGCAAAGCAGAGGTTGGCGTGGCGGATCGTGCTGTCACGCAGCATGACCGCGCCCTGGTTGATGGCGTCCAGAAGCTGGCTTTGTTCCGGGTTAATGAGATGCATATGATCTTCTTGGCCGGGGCGGGGCTCCCCGGCGGGGTTATTTTTTGTTGATGCCGATCATGTCAAGTCTGGTCAGGCTGGCCTTGGCGCGGGTGCCGGGGGCGTTGACCAGATGCCAGGCCGTGTACTGCTCCGCGTAGAGGGTGGCGGCGGACATGCCGTCCACGGGCACGATGACGGAGAGTCCGCGCATGGCCGCGCCGGTGGCCGTGTGCAGCACCGCGCCCTCTGCCGTGGTGCCGGTGATGATGACCGTGCTGACGCCCAGTTTTTTAAGAATTACGTCCAAATCCGTGTTGTAGAACTTGTCCACGCTGGACTGCACGATGGGCTCGCCGGGCAGCGGCAAGGCCTGGGGCAGGATGGTATCCGGCGTGCCCTTGGAGGTCAGGCTGTGCACCACGGGCATTCCGGCCTCCCTGGCCTTGGCCAGAAACGCTCCGATCCTGGGCGCGGACTCGACGCAGCGGGGGCGTGCCTCCATGTTGCAGGTCCGCTGCTCGATATCGAGGACCAGGAACGCCGTGTCCGTGGCGTTGACGGTCACGCTCTTGAGTTCCACGGGAGCAGGCGGCTGGACTGCGGCCCACTCGTCAACGATTGTTCCGGCCATGACGGATGGGGCCGGCATCAGCAACAGGAATGTCAGGAAGATGAAAGCTGATCTGGATGCGTTCATGAGACCTCCTTGTGGTGTCAGGGAGCACAGATTGGTGCGCAGACATTGTCCGGCGCCTTGGATCCGGCCTTACGAATATTATACACGCCTCGGCCTTCGGCAATGACCACGCCTGGATTGTTCACGGAAAAAATCTGGACTGTGGCGTTGCCCACCCGGTTGCCCAGGAGTTTGACCTCGCCGATGGCGATGAGATCCGCCGGATCGGCCGGGCGCAGATAGTCCACGCGCATGTCGATGGTAGCGACCCGGTCCCTGACCGAGCAGGACGCCCACACGGCCGAGCCGCCGCAGGTGTCCACGAGCATGGAGATGATCCCGCCGTGCAGGGCGGGCCGGCGCGGGTCGCCGATGAATTCCGGTCGAAAGGGCATGCGCAGGCGCGCGTAGCCAGGCCGGATTTCTTCGACCAGCAGGCCTAGAAAACGGTCGAAGGGAATTTCCTGCTCGATGACGTGGCGTATATCCATGGGATACCTCGGCTTGAGAATGTTGTGATTCATTTTCATGGGCAAGACTGGAGGCCTCGTCAAGAGCCGGCTTCCCGTGCCGACAAAATAGGCCGATTGCCCGGTAGTTTTGAAAAATCAGGCTCTCCATGTCGAGTACGTATGCTCAGGCGGGACGCAACCACGCTTTGAGCGTAGTTTTTCCGGGCCTATAATGGGTGCGTGTACCTATTTTGGCCGCATGCACTTTTCACGTCTGGCGTATCCTCGCCCACTGCGGGTAGAGAAGCGCAGCGCGGCCTTTATCGGCGGTCTGCGCCGTGTGTTTTGTTCCGGCCGGTCGGGAGGCTGCAACGACCGCACGGGCTTGTCTTCGTCCTCTTCCCACTGTAAGGCCACCCTTCGTGTCCGGGACATGGTCCGGATTCCAACGCATAACTCCTTAAGGACATTGACGTGTCGTCCTTCGAAATCAAGGGCAAGGTTGCCCCGTGCACGCTCTTTCGGCCCCTGACCACGGATTTGGCCGTCTTGACCGGCGACGTGGAAGAGCGTTTGAGCCAGACTCCGGAATTTTTCCGCAATATGGCCGTGATCGTCGATTTCTCGGCCCTGGGCCAGACGCGCGACGGCCTGGACCTGAACGGATTGGTGCGCCTGCTGCGGGATCAGGGCATGATGCCCGTGGGCATCCAGGGCGGGAATGAATATCATGAGCGGCTGGCCCCGGCGCTGCATCTGGGCGTGTTCCCCGAGAGCAGGCCGGCTCCGGGCCGGTCTTCTAGCGGCAGCACGAGCGCTCCGGTCTTAGATGCCTTGGCCATGGTCGTGGACAAGCCCGTTCGCTCCGGACAGCAGGTCTATGCCAAGGGCCGCGATCTCATTGTCTTGGCTCCGGTGGGGCAGGGCGCCGAGGTCATCGCCGACGGCAACATTCATATTTACGCGCCGCTGCGGGGCCGGGCTCTGGCCGGGGTCATGGGCAATGAGGGCGCACGGATTTTTTGCAAGGAACTGCGGGCGGAGCTGATCTCCGTGGCCGGCTTGTACAGGGTCAGCGAGGATCTGCCCGAAGACCTGCAAGGCGCTTCGGTGCAGGTCCGCCTGACCGGACGGCAGCTGTTGATTGAATCACTATGACAGGACCAGGAGGGACTGTGGGTAAAATTATCGTTGTTACTTCGGGCAAGGGTGGGGTCGGCAAGACCACGTCCAGCGCTTCTTTGGCCACGGGCCTAGCCCGGCGCGGCATGCAGGTCGCGGTTCTGGATTTTGACGTGGGCCTGCGCAACCTTGACCTGATCATGGGCTGTGAACGCCGGGTGGTCTATGATTTCGTCAATGTCATCCAGGGCGAATCCACCCTGCATCAGGCCCTGATCCGCGACAAGCGCGTGGAGAACCTCTTCATTCTCCCGGCTTCCCAGACCAAGGACAAGGACGCGCTGCGCATGGACGGCGTGGAAAAGATCCTGGACGAGCTCACGGGACGCTTTGATTACGTGATCTGCGATTCTCCGGCCGGCATCGAACACGGAGCGCTCATGGCCATGCACTTCGCCGACGAGGCCGTGGTCGTCACCAACCCGGAAGTGTCCTCCGTGCGTGACTCGGACCGGGTGCTCGGCCTTCTGCAGAGCAAGACCAAAAAAGCCAAGAATGGCGGAAACATCAAGGAGCACCTGCTCCTGACCCGTTATGACCCAGAGCGGGTCAAGCGGGGCGAAATGCTCAGCGTCGGCGACGTGGAGGAGATTCTGGCCATCCCGCTTTTGGGCGTGATTCCGGAATCCAAGTCCGTGCTGGCGGCCTCCAACTCCGGCGAGCCGGTCATTCTCGACGAGCTGAGCGACGCGGGCCAGGCTTATGACGACGCCGTGTCCAGGCTGCTGGGCGAGACCGTGCCCCATCGGTTCATCAATCCGGCCAAGAAGGGCTTTTTTTCCAGGATATTTGGAGGCTGACATGGGAATCTTCAGTTATTTTCGCACCAAGAAAAACACTGCCGAGGTTGCCAAGAATCGCTTGCAGATCATCGTGGCCCACGAGCGGGCGCAGAACGGAGGGTATGAGTTTCTGCCCCGTCTGCGTCAGGAGCTTCTGCTCGTCGTTCAAAAATACGTGCATGTGGAGCTCGACAATATCCGCGTGGACGTGAACCGGGACGGCGACTGCGAGGTTCTGGAATTCAACGTGACCCTCCCCGACAACAAACGCTAAAAGAAAGCACAACGGTTTTTCACGCCGGGGCCGCTTCGCGCCGCCCCGGCTTTTTTGCGGGCCGTGTCCCTTTCATGCCGTGCCGCGTTGACAGCGGCATGAAGGGCGTTTTACCGATCATCGGTCCCGTTATCCTCAACCCCCGGCATCATGACATCAGAACGCACCTCCCGCCCCGAAGTCACCATTCGTGAAATGGAACTGGACGACCTCGCCCCTGTCTATCATCTTGGTGAGCGGCTTTTCACCTGTGACCTGTATCCCTTTCTGTACCGCACCTGGGACGAATGGGAGGTGGTCGGCCACTACAACACGGATCCGGAGTTCAGCCTCGTGGCCGAGGTGGACGACACCCTGGCCGGCTTCATCATCGGCACCCTCATCAGCAAGGCATCCTGGACCTACGGCTATATCGTCTGGCTGGGGGTGGACCGTACGTTCCAGTCCACGGGCGTGGCGCACAAGCTCTATGACAAGCTGGTGGAGCGCATGGTCGAAGCCGGTGCGCGCTATCTCATCGCCGACACGGACCCGAGCAACACGGCGGCGCGCAAGTTTTTCACCAAGAAGGGCTTCAAGGACGAGCGCGAGCATGTGGTGCTTTCCCTCAATTTGAGCCGCACCGAACGCTACCGGGCCATTCTGGACAAACATGGCAACGGGCATGGCGACTCAGACTCCAAATCCGGCAAGCTTCAGCGCTCCAAGAAGGCGTCAAAGGCGGGACAGGAGAAGGCCCTCTGCGGGGCGACGGTGCTGGAACCCGAATCCTGAGCACTGTCCCGTCCAGCTTCCCTCCGTTCGCATCGGCGCATGTCGGGCCATTTCGTCCCCTTCCAGAGTCGACTAGTATTTTTTCTGACAGAGTGGGCAGTGGGTTGAGGTGCGTCCGGCAATCTGCGCGGCCTGCAGGGGCTTTGCGCAGCCTGGACATGGCTCGCCCTTTTTGCCGTAGACCTGGAAGCTGTTTTGGAAGATGCCGCTTTTGCCGTAGGCGTTGCGGTAGTCGTTGATGGTGCTGCCCCCGGCGCTGATGGCCTCAAGCAGGATGCGGCGCAGCTCTGTGCAGAGTCGGAGGAGCCTGGCTGCGGGGATGTTCGCGGCGAGGCTGGCCGGATGAATGCGGGCTGCGAAGAGGGACTCGTCGGCGTAGATGTTGCCGATTCCGGCGAGCACCGTCTGATTGAGAAGCAGCCCCTTCACTCCGGTCCGGCGTGCTCCAAGGCGTTTTGCGAGTTCCTCGGCCGTGCTCTCCAGCGGTTCGGGGCCGAGGCTTTTGAAAAAGCTCCAGGCCTGCAGATCGTCTTCTCCGTATATTCCCCAAAATCCGAATCGTCGCGTATCTTCGAAGACCATCCGGTCCCCGCCATCAAGATCACAGACCAGATGTGTGTGCTTGGGCAGGGCTTGTCCCTGGCTTGCGACCCAGACCCGGCCGGTCATTTTGAGGTGAAAGGCCAGGCAGTCGCCTTGGTCCAGATGGACGAGCAGGAGCTTGGCCCGGCGCGAGACATGGGTGATGGTCATGCCCGGCAGTGAGTCCGGGTCTCCCGCGCGTAGCACGCCTGGCGTGAGCAGGCGGATCCCGGTGATGCGGCGCCCCTGGACCAGCGTGTGCAGGCCGCGGGCGATGGTTTCGACTTCAGGCAGCTCGGGCATCAGTCCAGGGCGATGTTGACGGTCAGAGTTTGCTGCGCGCGCAGGATCGTCAGTTGCAGCGGTTTTTTCTGGCGGGACGCGGCCATGGCCGCAAAATGCAGATCAGTGGCCTCGGTGAGGGGCTTGTCTTCGGCCTTGAGCAGAATGTCCCCTGCCAGCAGGCCGGCTTTTTCCGCTCGCGACTCGGGATCGACGCTGTCCACGATCATCCTGTCAGTTTCAAAAACGATGTTCATGCCAAGACGGCTTTTGTGCTGGGAGGCGCAATAGAAATAGATCGAATTGCCGGGCAGGGGCCGCTGGGTGACATCAGTCTGGTCCTTGAAGTCCTCCGCGTCGCGCACGGGCATGATGGCCAGGCATGCGGCGTCGGGGTCCAGGGTGCGCAGGCGGTACTCGATGCCCCAGCCGTGTTCCACATGACCGCCGCCGGCGAGGATGAACATGGGAATACCCAGTCGGTCGCGCCATTTCAGAGCCTGTTCGGCCATCATGGAGTCCCACATGGCCTGCACAAGGAAGAATTTTTCCGCCATGTCGCCCATGGACGGAACCTTGCCGCTTGCGGAGCCCATGTCGCCAGGCGCAGCCTTCGGTGCGGCAGCTTTGGGCATGGTTCCTGCCGCACTCGCTTCGCGCATGCTCTGATGTATCCCCACCTGTTCCTCAAGGGCCGCCTTCTGGGCGGGGCTGGCCGGGATGATCCGGCGCGGAAGCGCGTTCCGGTCGGATTGGCTCAGTGCCTCGTTGCCCTTGTCCCGGAAGGTGGTCAGCACCTGGCGGGGGATGTTCAGGCCCGCCACGGGCAGGTCGAATTTTTCGGCCAGTTCGAAGATGGGCCTGTACTGGGCATAGGGGTAGCCCCAGAGCTTTTCCCATCCCACCTCATGACCTATGTCGGCGGCGCTGATGCGGCGGGCATTGAAACGGTCCAGCACGGGCTGGGCCGTGACGGGGAGCATTTCAAGGCCGATGGAAAAGCGGGTCCCGCCCTCTGCCAGGGCCTCGATGAAGCGAGCCTGCAGGGCGTGATCGCACAGGTTGGTGTGGCTCTCGCCCATGAGGATGAAGTCCGCGGACTTGGCCATCTTCACGACATCGGCGTCGGAGAGTGGCTGGGCCGTGGCCGAGAGGAAGGAACCCGGCGGCGGGGACACCCATGGGGATGTCACCGCCGTCGGTTTTGCGCAGCCGGCCACCATGGCCAGCAGCAGGGGCAGGATGAGCCGGGTCATCAGTCCCAATTGCGCTTGTCCTCGATGAACCGGATCTGCGGAGGCAGGGTGCCGGGTGTGAGGATCTTGAGGGCCGGGCGAATCTTGATCTTCTCGCGGAACATGTGCAGCAGCTCTTCCTCGCGCTTGAAGCCGGAGGTCTCGATCAGGAGCGTCATGTCGTCGATGCCGCCTGGATTGGTGACTTCGATCTGCCATCTCTTGATCTCCTCGAAGCTGGAGATGACCTGTTCGACCTGGTGCGGGTACACGAACATGCCCTTGATGCGGGCCGTGGTGTCCACGCGGCCGACAATGGTGCCCAGGCGCGGGGAGGTCCGGCCGCAGGGGCAGGATGCGCGGTCGATGTAGGACAGGTCGCCCGTGGCCAGCCGGATCAGCGGGTAGGTCTTGTTGAAGGCCGTGACCACGATCTCGCCCACCTCGCCGTCTTTCAGCGGGATGCCTGTGTCCGGGTGGCAGATCTCCACATAGGCTCGGTTGGCGATATGCAGACCGTTCTTGTGGAAGCATTCGTAGCCGATGCAGCCCACATCCGCCGTACCGTAGCCCTGGCGCATGATGAGGTCGAACTTCTTTTCCAGGGTGGAGCGCAGCTTCTCGGAGAATTTCTCGCCCGTCACGAAGGCAACTTCCAGATACAGGTCCTTGCGCAGGTTGAGGCCCTTCTCCTCGCCCTTCTGGGCCAGGTGCATGAGGTAGCTGGGCGTGCCCACGTAGCCGGTCACGCGCAGCTTCTTCATGATGTCGAGCTGGCTGCCGGTGTTGCCCGGACCCGTGGGCACCACGGCGCAGCTGAGCTGGCGCAGGGGCTCCTCGAACATGAGGCCGGCCGGGGTCATGTGGTAGTTGAAGGTGTTCTGGACCAGGTCGCCGGAGCGAAAACCTGCGGCGTAAAAGCTTTCGGTCCAGCCCCAGTAGTCGTCCCCTCTGTCTTCGGGATCGAAGATGGGGCCGGGAGACAGGAAGACGCGGCGCAGTTCGCCCAGATCCTTGGTCAAGAGGCCGCCCAGACGCGGGCCCATGGACTGCAGGAAGATGAGCTCCTTTTTCTTGAGGATCGGCACGTGCTTCAAATCAATGAGGTCGCGGAATTTTTCCACGGAAAATTGGGCGCGGTCAAAGCGCTTCTTCACGTCCTCGGAATATCTGTACGCGTACGAGAGCAACTCCTTGAGCTGGATCTGGTAGTATTTTTGGCGTTCCGTGGCATCCAGAACTTCGCGGCGGCTGAAAATGCCTTCGGTGCGATCCTTGCGGGTCATCAGCACTCCTCCTTGCGGTGGTGTGGTCCGGCCGTGGTGGTCGGGGTTAGAGGGTGGAGAAAACAGTGCTATACAGGAATAAAAAAAGGATTTGCAAGTGTGTATTTGCAAATCCTTGAAATAGAACGAAATCAGGGTGGAATCTACTTATTCGTCCAGAAGCTCCTGTCCGATTTCTTCGTCCAGGGGGGCTTCCAATTCAATGTTTTCCGGCACCTGGGTCTCGGCAAAGGTGCGCGCAAAGACCAGGAATCCGGTGTGGGCGACCATGCGGTCTTCGGGACGCAGGCGTTCCGGTACGGGCTTGTAGTGGCGCAGGAAGATCTCCACGACCTCGATCTGTCTGAAGGGTCCTGCCTGCAGGGATTTCAGCAGATCCTGGACCTGGTTGGTGGTCGGCAGCAGAAAGCCCACGGGCGCGCCGGGCACGACCGCGTTTGGAATATGATGGATATAGTCGCAGGGTTCGCGCACGTCCAAAAAGAGGGCGTCGGCGGCATGCGGGTTGAAGCCCTCGGCGATGTCGTGATGGAACTGCTCGACGCGGTGTGCGAGGCCAATGCGCTCCAGATTCTGGCGGCAGAGGGTGTAGAATTCTTCGCGGCGTTCGTAGGTGTAGACCTTGCCCGTGTCGCCCACCAGCCAGGCCAGGGCCGTGGTCAGTCCGCCGGAGCCGCAGCCGGCCTCGACGATGCGGCAACCGGGTCCGATGCCCAGTTTCATGACAATATATCCGATTTCCTTGGGGTAGATGATCTGGGTGCGGCGTTTGACGGATTTGACCAGATCATAAAGGGTGGGGCGCATGACGGTGAAGGGGTAGCCCTTGTGCGTCATGACCTGCTGTCCCCATCCTGCGGCGCGGACTTCGTCAAGATGCAGAAGTCCTTCATTTGTATGCATGACCTGCCCTTCCTGGGCAGTAACAAAATATCGCTTGTCCTTTGCGTTGAGCAGCATTACCAGCTGTCCCGGTTCGAGCATGTGGCCTCCTGTGAAGTGCGTAGGCGGGAGTAGCCATGGCATAATGGTATGTCAAGCAATCCGCCTTGCCCTGAAGAGGGTTTTTCTTGCTATAGAGCCGTTGGCAGGGTAGAGAAGCTCCTTGATACTCGGCGTGCTGTGCGTCCGGCAAAGTCCGGCTTCCGTTTTGATTCCTTCGCCGCACGTTCCGATTACACACGTTTTTTCACGGACTTTCCGTCCGAAAATTTTGTCATTTTTCCCCGGCCTTGCCGGAAACTTTTTCCATTTGAGGATATGTATGGGCGAGAAGCAGAAGCGTAAGATGTTCATCAGCGTGTTGCCTGGTGAACAGGTCGAAGTGGCCATTATGGAAGATGGCGTCGTGGTCGAATATTATGTTGAAATGCTCCATCAGAGCAAAACCAAGGGCAACATCTACAAGGGCAAGATTCACAACGTCGATCAGGCCCTGCAGGCCGCCTTCATCAATTACGGGGCGGACAAGAACGGGTTTCTGCAGGTCGACGAAGTCCATCCCGAATACTACCAGGGCGACGTGCCCACCCGCGGCAAGTACCCGCCCCTGCAAAAGGTGCTCAAGCCCGGCCAGGAAGTACTGGTGCAGGTCGTCAAGGAACCGACCGGTTCCAAGGGCGCCTTTCTGACCACCTACCTGTCCATTCCCGGACGCTATTTCGTGCTCACCCCCGGCCGCGAGCAGCTCGGCATTTCCCGCAAGATCGAGGACGAAAAGGAGCGCGACCGCTTGAAGGAAGTCGTCGAGGAGCTCAAGCTCGACGAGGGCCTGGGGGTCATCGTGCGCACGGTCAGCGAAGCCCAGAGCAAGAGCAGCCTGTCGCGGGATCTGCAGTTTCTGAAGCGCCTGTGGAAGGATATCCGCAAGAAGGGCATTTCCTCGGAATCCCCGGCCGTGATTTACGAGGAAAAGGATCTGGCGTTCCGCGCCATCCGCGACTACCTCACCCCCGACATTGCCGAATGCTGGGTCGACGACGACGAAACCGCCGCGCAGATCACGGATTTCGCGGCCCTCATCTTCCCCCGCCGCAAGACTTTCATCAAGGTCCATTCCGAAACCGAGCGGACCCTTTACGAGCGTTTCCGCATCGAAGCGCAGCTGCAGAAGATTTTCAGCCGCAACGTCAATCTGCCCAGTGGCGGCCAACTGGTCATCGATCACACCGAGGCCCTGACCGCCATCGACATCAACTCCGGCAAGATCGGAGGAGAGAAGAATTTCAAGGAGATGGCGCTGCGGACCAACATCGAGGCCGCCCAGGAAATTCCCAACCAGCTCATGCTGCGCGATATCGGCGGGCAGATCGTGGTCGATTTCATTGAAATGAAGGACGGCAAGCACATCCGCGAAGTGGAGAAGGTGTTGCGCCAGGCTCTGAAGGTGGATCGCGCGCGCACGGACATCGGCCGCATCTCCAAGTTCGGCCTGCTTGAGATCGTGCGCCAGCGTCTCGGCACCTCGGCCCTGTCCGGGAGCCTCGAACCATGTCCGCACTGCTCCGGTGCGGGCACCCGCCGCAATCTGGAGTGGCGGTCCATGCAGGCCCTCAAGGACATTTATCGCGAGCTGCGTAAGGACAAGAGCCACGAGCCGTTCACGTACATGACCGATGCGGACCTCATGCATTACCTTGTCAACCGCAAGCGCGAGAAGCTCATGGAATATGAGCAAACCTTTGAACGCAAGATTTTCATCATGCCCACGGCAACGCCCAACTGCGCATTTTGCTAGGTTTTTCCATGAAGATTTTGGTTCACATCTGCTGTGGGCCGTGCGCCGTCACACCCATCCGAGCCATGTTAGAGGCCGGGATGGGTGTGACGGGTTTTTACTACAATCCCAATATTCATCCCTTGCAGGAATATCTGCGCCGTCGCGAAGGCGTGGCGCAGGTGGCCGAGCGCCTCGGCATCCCAGTCATCTTCAAGGACGACGAGTACGATCCCCAAGTCTACTTCAGGGCCGTGACCTACCGCGAACCCAATCGCTGCCTGCCCTGCTACGCCTTGCGTCTGGAGCGCACCTTGTCCATTGCCCGGCGCGGGAAGTTCGACGCCTTCACGACGACGCTCCTCTACAGCAAGTTCCAGAAGCATGAACAGATCCGGACCGTGGGCAGTGACTTGGCCGAGGGCTCGGGCGTGGACTTTCATTATCAGGATTTTCGCTCGGGCTGGTCCGAGGGTATCGCCCAATCCAAGGAGTGGGGGGTCTACCGCCAGCAGTACTGCGGCTGTCTGTACAGCGAGTTCGAGCGCTACGGGTCCGAACTGGGCAGGCTCGCCTAGCCCATGTTGCTCTATGTTCATGTGCCCTTTTGCGTGCGTAAATGCGGGTACTGCGCTTTTCATTCCGGTCCGTTTTCCACGGCGGGGGCGGAAGAATACATGGGGCTGGTGCTGCGGGAGTTGACCGGTTGGGGGCGAACCCTGGGCCGGGTTCCGGTGGAGACGGTCTTCTTCGGAGGCGGCACTCCCTCGCTGCTGGAACCGGGCCAGCTGGGGGCGATCCTCGAAGCGGCTGCCGGCGTCTTCGATCTGGCCGCAGAGGCCGAGATCACGCTGGAGGCCAATCCGGAATCGGCAGTCAGAGCCGGTTTTCTGGACAGCGTGCGCAGGCTTGGCGTGAACCGGCTCAGCCTTGGGGTGCAGAGCCTGCAGGACGACCTGCTTGCGATGCTGGGCCGCCCGCACGACAGCGCCCAGGCCCGTCAGGCGGTCCATGCGGCTCGGGCTGCCGGTTTTGAGAATTTGAGTTTGGATCTGATCTGGGGGCTGCCCGGTCAGGATTTGCCTCGCTGGATGAGGGATTTGGCCGAGGCCGTGACGCTGGCACCGGACCACCTCTCCTGTTATGGTTTGAGCGTGGAAGAGGGAACGCCCCTGGCCCGTCAATTTCAGGCCGGGGCGCTGAGTCTGCCGGACGAGGACGTTGGGGCCCGGATGTATCTGGATGGATCGGAATTTTTGCAGTCGTGCGGATACGCTCACTACGAAATTTCGAACCATGCGCGTCCAGGCCGGGAAAGCCGGCACAATCAGGGGTATTGGTCCGGTTGTGACTACCTTGGCCTTGGACCCTCGGCCGTGTCCACGCTGGGAGACCAGCGTCGGACAAATCCCGCAGGACTTGAGGCCTACGCCCGAGCCGTCGTGGCGGGCGCGGTGCCGGACGAGGTGGAATTCCTGTCCGCCGAGACGCGCTGGCAGGAAACGGTCATGTTGGCTCTGCGCACAAGCAGGGGGCTTGACCTTGAAAAATTCATGGCAACGACTGGTACGGAATTTCCGTGGCACCTCCCGGCTGTCGAGCAATTGCGCTCCAGCGGGCTGGTTTGCCTCCGTTCCGGTCATCTTCAATTGACACGTAAGGGCATGCTGGTCAGTAATTCCGTCATCGAAATGGTGCTTGGAATAGCGGACCACATGAACGCAGACACTGTGCAGGGAATGTATGACAGACAACACTGATTTTGGTGACGCCCAGAACGAGGCCTCCCAAACCGAGAATTTCGAAGGCAAGGCATTTTCCATGGACGAGCTGCCGGAGGCCCTGCGGGCTGCAGCGCTTCGCCTGAACTGGACCGAGCTCATGCCGGTGCAGGTGCAAACAATCCCGTACATGCTTCGCGGACAGGACGTCATGGTCCAGTCCCAGACCGGCAGCGGCAAGACCGGGGCATTTTTGCTGCCCATCTTGAACCGCATCGAGACGGGGCTGGGAGCGCCGCAGGCGATGGTGCTGGTTCCCACCCGCGAGTTGGCCGTGCAGGTCACCCGTGACGCAGAGGAATTGGGCCGGGAGTCCGGCATCAAGCCGCTCTCCATCTACGGAGGCGTGGGATACAAGGCCCAGATGCAGGGGCTCGAAGACGGGGCGCAGCTCATCATCGGCACGCCCGGCCGTATCTTGGATCATCTGCTCAAAGGCACCCTCAACCTGGACCGACTGAAGATATTGGTCTTCGACGAGGCCGATCGCATGCTGTCGATGGGTTTCTATCCGGACATGAAGCAGCTGCAACGGTATCTGCCGCGTGGGCTGCAATCGACCATGTTCTCGGCCACCTACCCCGGACACGTGAAGCGTCTGGCCCAGCAATTTTTGAAAGATCCGATCTTCGTGTCCCTCAGCCAGTCCCAGGTCCATGTCAGCGATGTCCTGCATGTGGTCTACAAGGTGCCGGCCATGCAGAAGAGCCGCATCCTGGTCAAGATCATCGAGCAGGAAAATCCGGCCTCCGCCATCATCTTCTGCAACACCAAGGCGGACGTGCATTTCGTGTCCGTGGTGCTGCGGCGCTTCGGGTACGACGTGGGCGAGATCAGCGCCGATCTGACCCAGGCGGCCCGGGAGGAGGTGCTCGAGAAGCTGCGGCTGAGCAAGCTCAAATTCCTGGTAGCCACGGATGTGGCCGCGCGCGGCATCGACATCCACGAACTGTCCCATGTCTTCCAATACCAGCCGCCCCAGGATCATGAGGCCTACGTGCACCGCACAGGTCGTACGGGCCGGGCCGGAGCCGCCGGCGTGGCCATTTCCCTGGTCTCGGGCATGGAAGAGATCGAGCTTGAGCAGATCGCCAAGAAATTCTCCATCCCCATGGTCGAGCATTCCGTCCCGGCCGACGAGGAATTGGAAACGCTCATTTCCCAGCGGGCCGTGTTTTTGCTGGAAGCCCGTCTGCGCAAGGCGGACAACATCCAGAAGGAGCGCATGCAGCGCTTCATGCGCACGGTGGGAGAGCTTGCGACCAACGATGATTCCCGTGCGCTTTTGGCCATGCTGGTGGATGAATTCTACCAGAGCACCTTTCATGCCCCTCTGGAACAGCCCTCGGAAAAATTGATCGAGATGGCTCGTCCTGTCAGGCCTGAATTAAGGCCTGCCGCCAGGCCCGATGTGCAGCCAGTTCCAAGTCCGGGGCCAAAGCCAGGGCCGCAACCGGAGGATGGACCCGAAGTGCTGCCCGAAAGCGGTCGGGTCGAGGGCGAGAAGCGCCGGCGTAAACGTTCGCGCAAAAAGCCTGCGAGCGGAGCCGAGACAGGCGGCCGGGAACAGGTCCGGACGGAGCCTTCCGTGGACGTTTCCGATGCGCCTGCGGAATCTTCCGCTCCAGCCGTCACACCGCCGGCGATTGCCGCGCAGCCGGCTCCTGCCCAGCCTGCGGCGCCAAAGGAGATTTCACAGCCGGAACAGCGTGCTCCAAGACCTCCGAAGGAAGTTCGCCCGCCAGCCGCTGCTGTCGAAGCCAAACCGGAAGATCCCGAAGCCGGGCCGTCCGCAGCCGCTGAGGGTGCCGAAGAGGGGATTGTGGATGGCCAGCTGGCGGCCGCGCCCAAAAAACGCCGCCGCCGTCGTCCGCGCAAGTCTTCGGGGCCAAAGCCAGAAGCGGGACGAGAGACCGTGAACGAGCCAGGAGCCGCGGCCCCAGCTGCCGCATCGGAACCTGCTGCCGCGCCAGCCCCTGTCGCGGCGCAAGCTCCGGCCGCCAAGCCGACTCCGGCTTCGCGCCCTGCGCGGGGAGAGGCAAGACCCAAATCGGCGGATACCACGGAAGAAGGCAAGGCGCCCAGACGCGGGGAAAATTCCCGCCCCAGCCGCAAGAAGCCGGCGGAGCCGCAGGCCGAGCCGTCCAAGCCCAAGAAAAAGATCTTCCTTGAATGAAAACAGAGCCCCGGCCAATGCCGGGGTTTCTTTTTTATGAGACAGCGCGGGAGCTCAAGCGCCCCATCAAGCCAGAAGTATTGAAGCTTTGATGTCGACGAAGGATTAAAATTCACGTAAATACTTTTTGCATTGTCCGCTGCGGTCCCGCGCAAATTGTCGCTCAAGGACTCGTCCCCATCCGGGGAATGTATACGCAGGGGCTGGAGGAAACATGACACAAGAACGACGCAAGCGAAGTCGGGTCAATCTTGAATTTCCACTGACCATATCTTTTGAAGGCAAGCAGGTTCGGGGCGTGGTTCATGACTTGAGTCTGAAGGGGCTCTCGTGCGCCACGGATGAGTGGATTCTGCCCGGCAAGGAATGTGATGTCACCCTGGAGCTTGAATCCGGGCTGCGGATGCACATCCATGGCCGGATCATCCGCGCCGGGCAGGACGGCGCCATTGATTTTTTGCGCATGGACGAAGCAAGCTTCGCCCATCTGCGCAATCTGGTCCGCCTTTATGCGGAGGATGCGGATCTGGTCGACCAGGAATTGCGCCGCCCCGCCTTCACCCCCGAAGACGAGCCTTTTCCAGAGTAAGCAGGGTCTGCTTCAGTTCGATCCCTGGGCCGAAGCCGCCCAGTCCGAGATTACCGGCCAGAACCCGGTGGCAGGGGTACAGCAGCGGCCAGGGGTTTCTGGCCATGACTCCGCCCACGGCGCGGGCTCCCCGGGGCGAGCCGCAGAGTGCGGCCAACTGGCCGTATGTGGTCCAGGAGCCTCTGGGAGTATTGCGGCGCAGGGTTTCCAGGACCTTCAGGGAAAATGCGGTCAGCGTGCGCCTGTCCAGAGGCAGGTCGGGCCACATGTCCGCACCAAGCTGCTCATAGTGTTCCACTATGCGGGCCAACTCCACACCATAAGCTGACCTTGGCGCGGTGGCGGCCTTTTGCTCCGCAGTCAAATCTATCTGGACCAGAAATCCGTCAGTCCATTCGAATGTGGCGGAAAACCACTGGTTCGAGAATGTCTCCACAATCTTGTTCATGAATGTTGCCGTCCTTGAAGGTTGAACCATGCAGGCAAGGGCAGGCCGAGGGCTTTCCCTTGCCAGGAATCCGCTTCGAGCAGGTTTTGTTTGACCGCATTGATGAATCCCGCTTTTTCCAGGGCCCATTTCGGGGCCACCAACTCGTCAGTGCCCGGGTCGCTGTTCATGCGCTGGATGACGATTTCCGGGCGTAATAGCGTAATTGCGCGTACAAGCCAGGCCAAGGACTCCTCCCGGGAGAGAAGTTCGAGCGTTCCTGACCGCCATGCATGTTCCAGGGCCGTGTCCAGGCAGACATACAGATTATGTATTTTGATGCCGGCCACGGGCAGGCTGTTGACAAAGGCAATGGTTTGTTCGAAGTCCGCCAGGTTCTCGCCCGGCAGCCCTGTGATGACGTGGGCGCAGACTTTGATGCCCCGCTCTGCGGCTTTGTTGACCCAGGTCGCGAAGCATGCCGCGTCGTGTCCCCGGTGGATCAGTTCAAGAGTGCGATCATGGGCGGACTGAAGGCCCAGATCCAGCCAGATCTCCTCAAAGGGCGCGGTCTGCAGAATTTTCAGCTTCTCCTCATCCAGGCAATCCGGACGGGTTCCGATGGCCAGACCGGCCAGGTCAGGCAATCCGTCGAACTCTCGGAGCAGTTCCCGGAGTCGTGCGGCGGGGCCATGGGTGTTTGAGAAGGATTGAATGTATCCGAGGAAGCGCGTGTTTTCCGCGCGGCCAACGAACCGCTGCCGTCCGGCGAGATATTGGCGGCTCAGAGACATGCCTGTACGGGCAAGTCCGGTGCCCGATCCCATCTGGTTGCAGAAAGTGCATCCGCTTCTGGACAGGGTGCCATCCCGATTTGGACAGGAACTGCCCGCGTCCAGGGGGATCTTGCGGATCCGTTGCCCGAAGCATCTCTGGAAGTAGACCGACAGGGGATAAAATCTATTGGGTGACATGCCTGGTATGATTGGGATTTATGCCTGCCCTGGGTGGAGGTTGCCTGCGCATTGAACTTCTGATAAGCAGAGCGGCTCGTTATGCAGATTTTGACCAATTGATGCGTGTTCCGTCGTTACGCGTGTTTCGGAACATGCCGCGCATTATCGGCGTACCGCGCCGAACATGATAAAAGAGGAAATATATGTCCAGAATTTTGGATAAGATTTTGGGATTCTTTTCGAACGATCTGGCAATCGATCTTGGAACCGCCAACACCTGTGTCTACGTCAAGGGCAAGGGTATCGTTCTGCGGGAACCTTCCGTCGTCGCGGTCAAGCGCGACAATCGCGGCAACAACAAGGTGCTGGCCGTGGGCAGCGAAGCCAAGCGGATGCTTGGCCGTACACCTGGCAATATCGTGGCCATCCGTCCCATGAAGGACGGCGTCATCGCGGATTTTGAAGTGACGGAGGCAATGCTTCGGCACTTCATTTCCAAGGTCCACAACAGCCGTCGACTGGTACGTCCCCGCATTGTCATCTGCGTGCCCACCGGCATCACCCAGGTGGAAAAGCGGGCTGTGCGCGAGTCGGCTCAAAGCGCCGGCGCACGCGAAGTCTTTCTGATCGAGGAGCCGATGGCCGCTGCCATCGGGGCGGATCTGCCCATCACCGAACCGACCTCCAACATGGTCGTGGATATCGGCGGCGGGACCACCGAGGTGGCGGTCATCTCCCTGGCGGGCATCGTCTACTCCAAGTCCGTGCGCATCGGCGGGGACAAGATGGACGAGGCCATTCTCCAGCACGTGAAGCGCAAGTACAACATGCTCATCGGCGAGAGTTCGGCCGAGGACATCAAGATGACCATTGGCTCCGCCTATCCCATGGATCCGGAACTGGTCATGAACGTCAAAGGCCGTGATCTTGTTTCTGGCATCCCGCAAAACATTTCCATCACCTCCGAGGAAGTCCGCAAGGCCATCTCCGAGCCCGTGGATTCCATTGTGCAGGCCGTGCGTATCGCCCTTGAGCAGACCCCGCCGGAACTGGCGGCGGACATTGTCGACAGGGGCATCGTGCTGACCGGCGGCGGAGCGCTCCTGAAGGGTTTGGACAGCTTGTTGCGCGAGGAGACTTCCCTGCCCATCACCGTGGTCGATGATCCCCTGTCCACGGTGGCGCTGGGGTCGGGCAAGGTCTTGGACAATCTGGATGTCCTGCGCGAGGTAACCATCGAGTAGAGTGATGTCCCCTCGCTTCAGATACCTGGTTCTCTTTTTTTTTCTTCCCCTGTTTCTCTATTTTTCCATGTACACATGGAACTGGAAAACAGGATATCTGGATAGGCTGGCCTCCGCGACCGGACTGGAGTTGGCCGGCTGGATTCTGGCTCCCGGACGATGGTTGCAGAACAATGTGGACGAATTCTGGTCGCGTTATGTGTACTTGGTCGGCGTGCGGCAGGAAAACGAAGATTTGACCCTGCGTGTCCGGGAACTGGAATTTGAGCTTGGCCGCATTTCCGAGAAAGCAAAGTCCGCCGATCGTCTGACTTCCCTGTTGCGCTTCAGCCCAGAAGCGTCCTGGGAGAAGCGGGGAGGGCGGGTCATCGGCCAGAAGCTTGGTCCCAACGCCATCCTCGAAACCTTGCTGATCGATGTTGGCTCGATGCATGGCGTGCGCCCCAATGACCCGGTCATTTCGACCAAGGGCGTGGTTGGACGCATCGCCAAGCCGGGCCTTCATTTCTCCTCCGTCGTCCTGCTGTCCGATGCGACCAGCCGGATTCCGGTCATCACCAGCGAGGGCCGCGTACCTGCCATTGTCCAGGGGCAGGGGGCGGGCGCCTTTCTGGAAGTCAAGTTCATCCCCCGCAACGATCCCGTCAGCCCCGGAGAGATCCTGCTCAGTTCCGGGCAGGGAGGCGTTTTTCCCAAGGGCATTCCCGTGGCCCGCGTGGTGGAAGTGACGCCTGCGGATGTCTCCCTTTTTCAAAAAGTCTATGCCGAACCCCTGCTGGCTTTGCGCTATTACGAAGAGCTTTTGGTCTTGAGCCGCAATGACGGCTTTGATGCGGGTCAGGCTGTCATCGCTTCGCCAGTGACCAATGCGACCTCAGGCCAGAGCGCGCCGCCCGCAGGCAATGCCTCCGTTGCCCCAGAAACTCCACCCGCGACGAACGCTTCGGTCACGCCCGGCAACGGCGCGTCCACCGCAACCCGCCATCCAGTGCGCAAAAAACCGTGAGACTATCAGCCACGCAGCACGAAAGTTCCAATACCGGGCAGGTCCCTGCGTTCCTCTGGTGGGCGAGTTACTTCGTCGTCAGCATCTGGGCGCAAGAGCTTTCGGGGGGACTTGATTTTCTTGCTCCTGGGCTACTCATTTGTCTGCAGTCCGGCCAATGGTGGACTGCCGCCTGGATGACCCTTTTGTGGGTGCTTGTGCAGGAGGGGATCGGGAATCTGGTGTTTGGCGTGGTCATTCTTTTTTATGCGGGTTTGTTCGCCTTTTATCTGCTCTCAAGATGGCTTCTTGAGCCTGAAAATCCACTCTTCATTCTTCTTTTTTCCTTGCTGCTGGCTTGCTGGTCGTGGGTCGTATTGAACGGGGCCATAACCTTTCAGGAATTGCCGGCGCAGATGCATGCGCCTTGGCCCTGGATTGCCAAGCAGTGGCTTGCGTACATGATCTTCTGGGGAATTTCGTTGCTCATGTATCAGCGGAGGGGCAGGCATGGGCGCGTTTGATTCGCCGGAGAGACCTCGGATTTTTTCCGGGTCCACCTTGCTGCTCGTCCTCTTGGTGGTCCTTTTTTGCACCTTCGGCATCCGGCTGTGGTACCTGCAAATCTACAAAAGTGATTTTTACAAGAGCCGGGCTCAGGAAAACAGGACCCGGCAAAGCACCATGTTTTCCCCACGGGGAATTATCCGTGACCGGACCGGCGTGCTGCTCGCGGAAAATACTCCGGCGTACGCCTTGGCCCTGGTGAGGGAAGACTGCCCCGATATTCCGGGTACTTTGGATCAGATCAGCCGCTGGACGGGTCAGCCGAGGGATGAGCTGCAAAAGGCTTTTGAGATTGGCCGCAAGCGGGTCAAGCATTTTGACGAGCAGGTCATCGTACCCAACATTCCTTTTGAACTGGTAGCCTTGGTGGAATCCCACAGGCAGGATTGGCCGGGCCTGACCATTGCGGTGCGCCCAAAACGCTCCTACGCTTATGGGTCGACCCTGGCGCATGTCCTTGGCTATGTGGCCAGAGCAAACGAAGAAGAACTGAACAACGACCCTGACCTGCAGCTTGGCGACGATGTGGGCAAGCAGGGGGTGGAGTTGGTGCTGGAGCGCACGCTGCGCGGAACCAAAGGGCTTGAAGAGTTCGAGGTCGACGCTTCCGGCCGGGTGTTGTCTTCACGGGTGGTCTCTTCCCCGATCATGGGCCAGGATTTGAACTTGAGCATTTCTCTTGCCTTGCAGGAGGTCGCGACCAAGGCTCTGGAGGGACGGGTCGGGTCCGTCGTGGCCATGGACGCCGATACGGGGGAGGTACTCACTCAGGTCAGCCTGCCCAGCTATGACCCCAACGAATTTGTTGTCGGCATAAGTCACGTCAAGTGGAAGGAACTGCTGGAAGATCCCCTGCACCCATTGCAGAATCGGCCGGTGCAAAGCGCCTATCCTCCGGGTTCGGTCTTCAAGCTGGTCCTGGGCGGACTGGGACTGGAGAGCGGTTCTGTGATACCTTCCTCGACTGTCTTCTGCTCCGGCGTGTACAAGCTCGGCCAGCGCGAGTTTCGTTGCTGGAACAAGGGTGGGCATGGGACAACGGATTTCAAGAAGTCTCTGCGCGAATCCTGCGACGTTTACTATTATCAGCTCGGCGAGCGACTGGGCGTGAATGCGATCAGCGAATATGCGATCCGTTGCGGGTTCGGGGTCAAAACCGGCGTCGAGCTGCCTCACGAGCGATCAGGCAATATGCCGACGGCAGAATGGAAGCTGAATCGTTTCGGAGAAAAATGGCAGGGTGGAGAAACGCTGAATTACTCCATAGGCCAGGGCTATACCTTGACAACTCCTATGCAGGTTGCCCGGTTTGTTGCGGCCTTGGTCAATGGCGGGTATCTCCTGCGTCCCACCTTGTTGCGGACAGAGACTCCCGAGGTCGTGAGCGAATTGCCTATGGGCAAATCTACGAGGAAGCTGATTCTCGATGCCATGGTCGCTACTGTCGATGAGGAGAGGGGTACGGCCAAGCTTCTTCGGCGTTCGGGCATCCGGATCGGTGGCAAGACCGGTACGGCCCAGGTCGTGAAGTTACTGGACAAGTACGAGAAAAAGAAGACGAACGAGATTCCCTATAAATACAGGGACCATGCTTGGCTGGCCTGCTTTGCGGAAAAGGACGGGCGACGGTTTGTGGTCGTGGCGATGGTGGAACACGGCGGGCATGGCGGATCGGATGCGGGACCCGTGGCCGGCGCCGTTGTTGATGCTCTTTTTGGCGTGCAATCAGGAAATTGAGCAGGAAGATCCATGTTCGACAGAAGACTTTTTTTTCATATCAACTGGGGTTTTTTGGTCCTGACCTTGCTTCTGTTCTTGATCGGGGCCATGAACCTCTATTCGGCCAGCACCCTGCGCGTTGCCTCCGGACTGGAACTGGATGTTTATTTCAACAAGCAGTTGCTGTGGGGCGGAGCGGGGCTGTGCGTGATGACGGCCCTTGTGCTCGTCGATTACAGGCACCTCAAGTCGGTGTCGTGGCCATTTTTTATTTTGTGCCTCATTCTTTTGCTTGGCGTCAGCTTTGCGGGTAAAACCATATACGGAGCCAAGAGATGGCTTGATCTCGGTTTTTTCAACCTTCAGCCCACTGAACTGACAAAGATCGCGGTGCTTGTTCTCGGCGCCCGGCTCATGGCTCGCATGGAAGGTCGGCTTGGCTGGATAAATCTCGGCAAGGCCATGCTGGTAGGGTTGGTCCCTGCTGCGATGGTCGTCAAACAGCCGGATTTGGGTTCCGCATTGAACATCCTGCTTATCCTGGGCGGCATGATTCTCTTCAAGGGCATCACGGCTTCGGTTTTCAGGGTTCTCGTCGTTGTCCTCCCGAGTGTTTTGCCCTTTAGCTGGTTTTTTCTTCATGACTACCAGAAGCAAAGGATACTGACCTTTCTCGACCCCGGAAACGATCCTCTTGGGGCCGGCTATCATATCATCCAGTCCCAGATTGCCATCGGTTCCGGGGGATTCTGGGGCAAGGGATTCCTGGAAGGCACCCAGAGCCAGCTCCGATTTCTGCCGGAAAAGCATACGGACTTTGCTTTCGCGGTGTTCGGAGAGGAGTGGGGGTTCTGCGGCGCCATGATCCTGCTCATTCTGTTTTGCTCATTTCTCTACCAGATTTACATTGTCACATTGGAAGCAAAAGATGACTTCGGCAGCTATATTGCGGCGGGTGTTTTCTTTTATTTCTTTTGGCAGATTCTCATCAATATGGGCATGGTGCTCGGAATCATGCCTGTCGTCGGCATTCCCTTGCCATTCATCAGCTATGGGGGCAGCGCCTCGATAGTCAATTTCTGCATGATCGGTCTTGTTTTGAATGTGGCCATGCGGCGTTTTGTCTTCAAAAAAGGCTGACCCTTGATTTTTGACGACCTCGCAAGACTCGCGCTCACTAGGCCAGAAGGCCGGCCGGGAAGATTATCGCCCCTGTAAAGGATGTGCATTCGGGGATGGGAGACGGCGCGCGCTAGGCACGTGAATTTCTGAACAAACTGCGAAAACCGAGGCAGTTCCACTCATTTTGCTGATACTTTATCCAAAAAGATTTTGACACGAAAATGGGAATCAGATAGAGGCCCAGTGACTTTGAACAAAAATTCACATACTTTTTAGGGGGCGGCATGATTGATCTTGATTACACATTTTTTGTTCAGCTCGTGAACTTTTTGGTCATCCTGACGGTCTTGAATTTGATCTTGTACCGTCCAATTCGGGGGATCATCAAGAAACGGGCCGAGGTCATGAGTGAAAAGTTGGGTTCCATCGAGTCCTTTGCGGCTGAAGCAGAGGGCAAGCTTGAGAAGTACAAGGTCGCTTTGACGGGCGCGCGTGTTGAGGCTCAGCAGGTGCGTGTGTCTTTGAAGGCGGAAGGCGTTGCTGTGGAATCCTCTGTCTTGGCCAAGGCCGGTTCTGAGGCCGCCGAGCAGATCGCCGCTGCCCGAAAGGAAATCGATGGTCAGAAACAGGCCGCCCTGAAGGTTTTGCGCAGCGAAGTCGCGAACTATGCCAAGAATGTTGCCGACAAGGTGTTGAGCAAGGCGTAGTTGTTTTGAGGTTTCCTTGTGTGTCATAGATTTACTTTTTCATATAAGGAGGGCGGAATTTTGAAAAAGTTCAAGACTGTCGGATTGGTGACGGCAGCACTGGTTCTCTGCGCGGCGATAGCTTTCGCCAGCGGTGGAGAAGGAGGGGGGCACGATAAGTGGCTCGACCTTCTGTATCGCTTTATCAACTTCGGCATTGTCGCATTCTTGATCTACAAGTTCGCGGGCAAGCGCGTCGCGGATATGTTGTCCGGGCGGACCAAGCAGATTGAGGCGGATTTGACCGATCTCGATGAACGCAAGGAAGACGCGGAAAAGCGTTTGCTTGAAGTTGAGGCGAGTATTGCGAATCTGGAGGCGGAGAAGGCCAAGATTCTGGACGATGCAAAGGCCCAGGGCGAGGCCATGCGCCAGACGATCATCGACAAGGCTGAAGTTCAGGCTGCGCAGATCAAGGCGCAGGCCGAGATTTCCGCGTCTCAGGAAGCCAAGCTGGCGGTTGATGCCATCCGTGAGGAATTGGCCGAAAAGATTGCCACTGCCGCTGAAGATCTTGTGAAGAAGCAGCTCAAAAAGAAAGATCACGAAGATTTGGTCAACGAATATCTTAAAAAGGTGGTGCTCAATTGACTGGGAATATCGTAGCAAGACGGTATGCCAAGGCGTTGTTCGCTGTTGCGCAGGCGCAGTCCGATAAGGGTGCGATGGCGCAGTATGGAGACGACTTGGCTAGGCTGGCTGGACTCCTGGAGAATGCGCCTGAGCTCACGAAGATCTTCCGCAACCCAATTTTTGGCGTGGAAGAAAAGAGAGGGGTAATCATCAAGGTTCTGGAAAAGCTCGCGCCTAGCGGCACGGTCCGGAATTTTTGTCTGCTTCTTGCGGACAAGAACAGATTGTCTTTTCTCCCCGAGATCAACGCATCCTACGGAACGCTTTTGGATTCAGCCCAGGGTGTTCTTCGCGGCAAACTGGTGACGGCTGTGAGGCTCTCCGATGTTGTGCAGAAGAACGTTGTCGATAAATTGCAGAAAGAGTCGGGCCAGAAGGTGATCCTTGATTACGAAGTGGATCAGGACATCATTGGCGGGCTCTTGCTTAAGATCGGGGACAAGGTCCTTGACGCCAGTATTCGGGCTCAGCTGCAAATTTTGAAAGAAAATATCAAAAGGGGTGAGTAGAGGCTATGCAGATTAAAGCAGAAGAAATTAGCCAGATCATCGAAGGCCAGATCAAGAATTACGAGAAAAAGGTTGAGATGAGCGAAACTGGCGTGGTCCTGTCGGTCGGTGACGGTATCGCCCGCGTTTACGGTTGCGAAAACGCGATGGCCATGGAACTTCTTGAGTTCCCCGGTAACGTCATGGGAATGGTCCTTAACCTTGAAGAAGATTCCGTTGGTGTCGCCCTTCTCGGTGAGACAGAGCACATCAAGGAAGGCGACATCGTAAAACGTACGGGTCGGATTTTCCAGGTGCCTGTCGGTGACGCGGTCATGGGCCGAGTCATTGATCCGCTGGGTAATCCCATCGACGGCCTTGGCCCGATCCAGACGGACTTGTTCCGTAACGTTGAAATCAAGGCCCCCGGCATCATCGCCCGTAAATCAGTTCACGAACCCATGTACACTGGACTCAAGGCTATCGACGCCATGACCCCCATTGGCCGTGGCCAGCGCGAACTCATCATTGGCGACCGTCAGGTTGGCAAGACCGCTGTAGGCGTCGACGCGATCATCGCGCAGAAAAATAGTGACATTCACTGCTTTTATGTCGCCATCGGCCAGAAGCGTTCCACTGTCGCCCAGGTCGTTGAAGCCCTTCGGCAGAACGGCGCTCTGTCCTACACCACCGTTATTTCCTCCACCGCTTCCGAACCCGCGCCGCTGCAGTTCATCGCTGCTTACTGCGGATGCACCATGGCGGAATTCTACCGTGACAACGGCAAGCATGCCCTGATCGTTTATGACGATCTGTCCAAGCAGGCTGTTGCCTACCGGCAGATGTCCCTGCTTCTGCGCCGCCCTCCGGGACGCGAAGCTTTCCCCGGTGACGTTTTCTATCTCCACTCCAGACTTCTGGAGCGCTCCTGCAAGGTTAACGACAAGCTTGGTGCCGGCTCGCTGACCGCCCTGCCGGTCATTGAAACCCAGGCAGGCGACGTTTCCGCCTACATCCCGACCAACGTTATCTCCATCACTGATGGTCAGGTTTATCTGGAACCCAACTTGTTCATGGCCGGCATCCGTCCCGCCATCAACGTTGGTCTGTCAGTATCCCGAGTTGGTGGTGCCGCTCAGATCAAGGCGATGAAGAAGGTCGCCGGTACCCTGCGTCTCGACCTCGCTCAGTATCGCGAGCTGGCCGCCTTCGCGCAGTTCGGCTCCGATCTGGACAAGGCTACCAAGACCAAGCTGACACGCGGCGAACGTCTGGTGGAGTTGCTGAAGCAGCCCCAGTACCAGCCAATGCCTGTCGAAGAGCAGGTTGCGGTTCTGTACGCAGGTACTCGCGGATTCCTGGACGATGTCGCCGTGTCTGACGCCATCCGTTTCGGTTCCGAATTGGTTGAGTTCATGCGCAACCAGAAATCCGAAGTCCTGGCTGAAATTGTTCAGACCAAGGATCTTGGCAGTGAAACCGAAAAGAAGCTGGCTGCTGCGATCGATGAGTTCAAAGCCGGTTTCAAAGCCTAGGATCGTTTAAGGAGTCGTAAATGGCATCACTCAGGGACATTCAAAATAAAATCGTCGGTGTAAAAAAGACCAAGCAGATTACGAAAGCGATGAACATGGTCGCTTCCGCAAAGCTGCGCGGTGCTCAGAGCCGAATCGAGCGCTTCCGTCCCTATGCTGATAAGTTCAATGACATTCTTATCGATTTGGCTTCCCGCGCCGATGCCAGCTCGCATCCCCTGCTTGAAAAACGCGAAGAGATTCAGAACATAGGAATAGTTCTGGTGACTTCGGACAAGGGGTTGTGCGGCAGCTTCAACGCAAACCTCTGCAATGCCGCTAACAGGATGGCAAAACAGAAGGAAGCAGAAGGCAAGACCGTCAAGTTTATCTGCATTGGAAGAAAAGGGCGAGATTTCATTCGCAAGACGAAATACGAGATTACCTCTCAGTATTCTGAAAATATGACGAACTTTGATTTTCAGCTGGCTAGTGAAACTGGAAATCTCGTCATTGATGGATATCTTACCGCACAATTTGACGAAGTGCATATCATCTACGGAAAATATGTGAGCATCGCCAGACAGGTAGCAACGACTGCACAGATTCTGCCGGCTGAGACGGCAGAAGTTGCCGATGCTCCTGGCGCTTCAAGTGAATACATCTTTGAACCATCGGTCGAGGGCCTGCTTGCGGAACTTCTCCCTAGATATGTAAAAGTTCAGATGTATAGAGGTCTGCTCGATACATCGGCCAGCGAGCACGCTGCCCGTATGTCGGCCATGGATAACGCGACCAAGAACTGCGACGAAATGGTCGGAAGCTTGACCAAAGTCTATAACAAAGCTCGCCAGTCAAGTATCACCACCCAATTAATGGACATCGTAGGCGGTGCTGAGGCACTAAAAGGATAAGGGGGCATAACGCATGAGTGCTGTTAATACCGGAAAAATAGTGCAGGTCATCGGACCTGTAGTCGACTTGGAGTTTGCCGAAGGCAATCTCCCGAGTATTTTGAATGCTTTACTTATTACAAACCCGACCATTGATGCCGAGGAAGACAACCTGGTTGTCGAAGTTGCTCAGCATCTGGGCAACAGTGTTGTGCGCTGCATCGCCATGGACAACACCGACGGCTTGGTTCGCGGTCAGATCGGCAAGGACACGGGCAAGCCTATCCAGGTACCTGTAGGCAAGGCTTCTCTGGGTCGAATTCTGAATGTTGTTGGCCGTCCCGTGGATGAAAAGGGGCCGATCTCTTCCGAGAAGATGTACCCCATTCACCGTCCGGCTCCCGGCTTCACCGAGCAGTCGACCAAGATCGAAGTGCTTGAAACCGGCGTTAAAGTTATCGATTTGCTTGTTCCCTTCCCCAAGGGCGGCAAGATGGGCATGTTCGGTGGTGCCGGAGTAGGCAAGACCGTTATTCTCATGGAAATGATCAACAACATCGCCAAGAATCACGGTGGCATTTCCGTGTTCGCTGGTGTTGGTGAGCGTACACGTGAAGGAAACGATCTTTACCACGAAATGATAGAAGCCGGCGTTCTGGATAAAGCCTGCCTTGTCTACGGGCAGATGAACGAACCTCCGGGAGCCCGTTCCCGCGTTGCGCTGACCGCTCTGGCCGCTGCGGAATACTTCCGTGACGAAGAAAACCAGGACGTGCTGCTCTTCGTTGACAATATCTTCCGTTTTACCCAGGCCGGTTCAGAAGTATCCGCTCTGCTTGGTCGTATGCCTTCCGCGGTTGGTTACCAGCCGACCCTGGGTACCGACCTTGGTGAACTGCAGGAACGTATTACTTCCACCAAGACGGGTTCAATCACCTCGGTTCAGGCCGTTTACGTGCCCGCCGATGACTTGACCGACCCCGCGCCTGCCACAACCTTCTCGCATCTTGACGGAACGATCGTTCTTTCCCGTCAGATCGCGGAGCTCGGCATTTATCCTGCGGTGGATCCGCTTGACTCCACCTCCCGCATTCTGGATCCCAACGTTATCGGCATGGACCACTACATGACCGCCCGCGCAGTGCAGCGTCTCCTCCAGAAGTACAAGGATTTGCAGGATATTATTGCGATTTTGGGTATGGACGAATTGTCTGATGACGATAAACTGTCCGTTTCCAGAGCGCGCAAGATCCAGCGTTTTCTGTCTCAGCCCTTCTTCGTTGCCGCCCAGTTTACGGGCAAGGAAGGCCGCTATGTGAAGCTTGAAGACACCATCAAGAGCTTCAAGGAAATCATTGAGGGTAAGCATGACTCCATTCCGGAATCTTGCTTCTACATGGTAGGCGGACTCGATGAGGCTCTGGAAAACGCCAAGAAACAGTAATTCTCGCTCTGGGGTATTGATATGGCTAAAACAATTACGCTTGAAATAGTGACACCTGACAAAATGGTGCTCAAGGAAGAGGTCGATTACGTCGGCGCTCCTGGCATCAATGGCGAATTTGGTGTCCTGCCCAATCATATCCCGTTTCTCTCTGCACTTGGTATCGGGAGCCTCTACTACAAGCTCAACGGCAAGAAGTATTTCATCTTCGTTGCCGGTGGATTTGCCGAGGTCTCCCCTGCAAAGGTGACTGTTCTTGCTGAAGTGGCGGAAAGAGCTGAAGACATCGATCTGGAACGAGCCCGTAGGGCTCAGGACAGAGCTGAGCAGCGCGCCAAGCAGCAACAGGAGAAATTGGATCACGCAGCCGTTCAGGCTGCGATGGCCAGGGCATTTCATCGCATGAAATGCCGTCAGAGCGCTGTAAGTGAAGGCACTTGCCGCATGTAATGGCCACGGTTTAAGTACTTAAGAAAGCAGGCTCTTCGGGGCCTGCTTTTTTTTGTTTTCTTCTCGTTGAGAAAAGGATAATGCCCTAAAATTATTTGTACTCTGGCGTGATTTAGATCTGCGTTTTTTGGTGACAACGCTGGGCGTGTGGTATTCTTTCAATTGCGGTGGAATTCCTCAGGTGGAACTCTAATCGCAACCACGATTCGGACACAGAATGGCCAGGGTGTTGGACAATTTGAAATTATTTTTGGGGTAAAATATGGAGCCAGAATTGGGATACGTGCTTTTGGCTGCCGGCAAGGGCACACGCATGCATTCAGATTCTCCCAAGGTTTTGCAAAAAGTGCTTGGCAAGTCCTTGTTGGGATATGTGTACGATGCGTTGCGCCATGTTCCTGCTGATCGTGTATGGACGGTTGTCGGGTTTCGTGCCGAGGACGTTCGGGGTAAATTTCTCTCGCAGGCGGAACAATTTGTTCTCCAAGAAGAGCAGCTCGGCACAGGGCATGCTGTCATGCTCGCCTGGCCAAGAATTGAAGCCAGCGGATTGTCCCACGTCTGTGTGCTCAATGGAGACACGCCTCACGTGCCAGTAGCGGCGATCAATGATTTGATGGCGTTGTGCGTGGAGAAGGGCGCCGCCATGGGGATGCTGACGCTCCATCTCGACAATCCATTTGGTTATGGTCGAGTTGTTCGCTCGCATGACGGGGGCGTTGAACGTGTCATAGAAGAGAAGGATTTCAAAGCCGTTGACCTAGGTGGAGAAATTCATGAGGTGAATTCCGGCGTTTATGTTTTCGACGTGAGTCGCTGCGGCTCATTTTTGTCCATGATGGATCAGGCCAATGCGCAGCGTGAGTTCTATCTTACACAGATGATCAGCATTTGCGGCAGTCAAGGACACGAAGTTGTGGGAATGCCTTTTGGGAATTCAGATCTTCTCCGAGGAATAAATTCTCCCAAGGAGTTGGTCCAGTTTGAGGAGGCCTTGCGTAGCGACATCGTTGCCTCGGCATTCGAAGCGGGTGTAATTCTGCGCAACAGAAGTTCCATCACGATTGGTCCCGACGTCCGCATCGATCCCGGAGTGGAGATTGTCGGGCCGTGCGAAATTTATGGCAATTCGAGCATTGAACGCGGGGCGCAAATTGCTTCCCATTGCTGGATCAAGGATTCGATTCTTGGCCCTTGCCAAGTGAAATCCTTTTCCCATATTGAAGGATCTCGCATCAGGAGCGGCGCGAGTGTCGGGCCTTATGCGCGACTCAGGCCCGGCTCGGACATTGGTGTTGACGCCCGGGTCGGTAATTTTGTTGAAGTCAAAAAGAGTGTGCTTCACACCGGGGCCAAAGCCGGCCATCTTTCCTATTTGGGAGACAGCGATATCGGCCCGGGTGTAAATATAGGTGCAGGAACCATTACCTGCAATTATGACGGCGTGCGGAAACACCGCACAGAAATTCATGAAAACGCCTTTATCGGGAGCAACACGGCCTTGGTGGCCCCGGTGGTTGTAGGGGCTGGAGCCCTTGTCGCAGCGGGTTCAGTGGTTACTAAGGATGTGCCAGACGGATCTCTGTGCGTGGCTCGTGCCCGGCAAGTGAATATTGAGCGGAAAAAAAACAAATCACCTCAATCCTAGGATGATATATGGATATTCTGAATCAGCTTACGGACAAGATAACACTTCTTTTAGAGCGCCAGGAAGCCTTGAAACTTGAGAATGTGCAATTAAAGGAAACTCTTGAGCAGGAACGCCAGACCAAGGAGGCTGTTCTTGCCAGGGTGGAAAATATCTTGAACAGGCTGCAAGAGGTTGATAGAAACTAACTAATGCCAGGATACAATTTGACAGTGCTCGGCCTCGAACTTTCCTTCGCGGCCGATGTCTCTCCCGAGCGGATTCACAAGGCGGTTGACTTTGTTCACCAGCGTTATCGTGATCTCGAAGGGAGGGTCAGTCACATGAGCAAGGAGCGGCTACTGACATACTTGGCATTGAGTCTGGCCGACGATTATTTACAAGATCAAGGGAAGTTGTCGCACCTCGAAGGAACAATGCAGCAACTTCTTTCGAAGATAGATAGTCCTGAAGAATAACAGATTTGAAAAACCCTGGGGGGCTAGTGATTGGTGATGCGTTTTTGAGCCAATAAAGCGCAATTAGGGTAGCTTACAACGGTCTTGTGTGCATGCTTCGGTCAACCGGAGAAGCCTGATGGACTGTAGCCAACCCCCTCTTAACTTAAGAGGTTCAAAATGATTCCCAACACTACCTTCCGGGGCTTTTAACAAGTCTGTCCTATCCAGAAGCCAGACCTTCATCACCTCCTTGCAGATCGTAAGTAAGCTTGTGCGCTGTCGTTTCTTGAGTCCGATTCAGGACGGGGATGACATATCATGTCCTTTGCGCAGACATCCTAAATATATTGAGCCAAGGAGTCTTCATGGCAAGCCAAATTATTATTACCGCATTTATTTGTATCGGCATCGGTGCGATAGCGGGGTTCTTGTTTAAAAAATACATTACCGACCAAGAGATTGATGACGCGAAGAAATTGTCGGAACGTATCCTTGATGAAGCTAAAAAAGACGCCCAAGCGCATAAGAAAGAAGTATTGCTCCAGGCTCAGGATGAAGTCTTCGCATTGAAGAAGGAAGTTGAGCAGGACGCAAAGGACCGTGAGCGGGAATTGAAAAAAAATGAGGCCAGGCTGCAGGCCAAGGAAGAGAGGCTGGAAAAAAAGGTTGAAGCCTTGGCCTTGAAGGAAAGCGAACTGGTCAATCAGGAGAAGAAGGTTGCCAAGCAGGAGCGCGCCGTTGAGGAAAAGGAGGAAGGGCTGCAGGAAATGATTGCCCAGCAGCAGATCCGGTTGGAAGAAATTTCGGGTTTGACGGCGGAAGAAGCCCGCACCAAGCTCATGCAGGAGGTCGAAAGCAAGGCCCGTCATGAGGCCGCGAAGATGGTGCGCGTCATTGAGGTCGAAGCTCAGGAGACCGCGCATCGCAAAGCGCAGATGATCATTGCGAGCGCCGTGCAGCGTTATGCCGGAGACTATGTGTCTGAGCATACGGTCAGCTCAGTGGAGCTGCCCAGCGAAGATATGAAGGGTCGCATCATCGGTCGAGAAGGTCGTAATATCCGCGCCATCGAGGCCGCCACGGGCGTTGACCTGATCATCGACGACACTCCTGAAACGGTCATTTTGTCAGCCTATAATCCGCTGCGCCGCGAGGTGGCCAAGCGCTCCCTGGAGCGGCTCATCAGCGACGGACGAATTCATCCGGCCCGCATTGAGGACATTGTCAAGAAAGTCGAGAAGGAGATGGATGTCCAGATTCGAGAGATCGGCGAACAAGCCACTTTCGACTTGGGAGTACATGGCATCCATCCTGAAATCGTGCGTCTTTTGGGCCAGCTTCGTTTTCGAACCAGCTTTACTCAGAACGTCCTGCAGCACTCCCTTGAAGTCGCTTTCTTGTGCGGGATCATGGCGGCTGAATTGGGTCTTGATATCAAAAAGGCCAAACGGGCGGGTCTGCTCCATGATCTGGGCAAGGCCGTTGACCATGAAGTCGAAGGGCCGCATGCGCTCATTGGCGCCGATCTGGCCAAGAAATACAATGAATCCGCTGAAATCGTGCATGCCATCGCCGCGCATCACGAGGATGTGCCACCGAAGTCCGTGTACGCGGTCCTGGTCCAGGCAGCTGACAGCCTGTCCGGCGCCCGTCCCGGCGCCCGCAAGGAGCTGCTGGAGAGCTATGTGAAACGTCTTGAGGAACTGGAAGGCATTGCCACCGGTTTCAACGGGGTGAGCAGGGCTTTTGCCATTCAGGCCGGCCGTGAAGTGCGCGTCATGGTGGACTGCGATGCGGTCAACGATGACCAGATTTACATGCTGAGCAAAGACATCGCCAAGCAGATCGAAGAAAAGATGACCTATCCGGGACAGATCCGGGTTACGGTCATCCGAGAGAAAAGGGCCGTAGGCATTGCAAAATAACTCCTTCATGCGGCTTCTTTTTCTAGGCGATATTGTAGGTAACACCGGGCGGCAGATGGTAAAAGACCATCTGCCGCATTTGCGTAGGGAATTGGGGCTGAACGCTGTTATTGCCAACGCGGAAAATGCTTCGGGCGGCTTGGGCTTGTCGGCGAAAAGCGCTCGTGAATTGCATCGAGCCGGTGTGGACGTCTTGACCACAGGCAACCATGTCTGGAAATTTCCCGACATCCGTCCGTTGCTCGAGAATGAGTCCTGGTTGCTGCGTCCAGCCAATTATCCGGCGTCTGCTCCTGGCCGTGGGGCGCTGGTTTTCTCCGTGGGCGAGTGTTTTGCACCGCTCATGGTCATCAATCTGCAAGGCCGGACCTTCATGGAAGCCATCGACTGCCCCTTTGCAGCGGCTGAGCGACTTGTTGGCGAGGCTCCTGCGGATGCGGTGATCCTGGTGGACATGCATGCCGAAGCCACGTCGGAAAAGCGTGCTTTGGCCCATATGCTGCGTGGCCGCGTGCATGCGGTGCTCGGGACCCACACCCATGTCCAGACCAACGACGCCTGTATTCTTGACGGAGTCACCGGCTATATTTCAGATCTTGGCATGTGCGGGCCTGAAGATTCCTGTCTGGGCATGGACAGCGACATTATTCTGCGCAGATTTCGGACTGGGCTGCCCCAGCGTTTTGAGCTGGCCAAGGGGCCGTGCATGTTGAACGGGGCGCTGATGGAAGTGGATCAGGGACGTTGCCGAAGCATTTCGGCGTGGCAATACAGGGTTTTAAAGGAACAGGACGTGTCATGACAGATACTGAATTGGAACGGCAGCTGGAGCAGATCAGGCGCGGAAGCGTGGAGATAATCAATGAAGAGGAACTGATCGGGAAATTGCGCCGGGGCGCTCCGCTTCGAATCAAGGCCGGTTTTGATCCCACTGCTCCGGATCTGCACCTCGGGCATACGGTCCTGATTCAAAAGCTCAAGCATTTTCAGGAGCTCGGTCATCAGGTCATTTTCCTGATCGGTGATTTCACGGGCATGATCGGAGATCCCTCGGGAAAATCCGAAACACGCAAGAAATTGACTCGCGAAGAGGTCCTGCGCAACGCCGAAACCTACAAGAAGCAGATTTTCAAGATCCTCGACCCGGATCGCACCGAGATCGCCTTCAACTCCACCTGGATGGACAAGTTTTCCGCAGCCGATTTCATCGAACTCTGCTCCCGTTACACGGTTGCCCGCATGCTTGAGCGCGATGATTTTGAAAAGCGCTTCAAAGGCAATCAGCCGATTTCCATTCATGAGTTTCTGTATCCTCTGGTTCAAGGCTATGACTCCGTCGCCCTGCGCGCCGATGTCGAACTCGGAGGAACGGACCAGAAGTTCAATCTGCTCATGGGGCGCCATCTTCAGCGCGAACACGCGCAGGCCTCGCAGATCGTGCTGACCATGCCCATCCTGGAGGGCCTCGACGGGGTCCAGAAAATGAGCAAGTCGCTGGGCAATTACATTGGCATCGACGAGGCTCCGAGCGACATGTTCGGCAAGCTGATGTCCATCTCCGACGAGCTGATGTGGCGCTACTACGAGCTTCTTTCCGACAGGTCCCTGGAACAGATCCGCTCATTGCGTGAACAGGTTCAGTCCGGAGCCCTGCACCCCAAGACAGCCAAAGAGGATCTGGCCGAAGAGATCACGGCGCGTTTTCACAGTGCGGAAGCGGCTGCGGCCGCGCGTGAAGGTTTTAACGCCGTTTTTGCCAAGCAGGGAATTCCCGAGGACATCGAGGTCTTTGCCGCCATTACCGGCATCCTGCTGGTGGATGTCTTGAGCGAGAGCGGCGTGTGCTCCTCCAAGGGCGACGCCCGGCGGATGTGCAAGCAGAACGCGGTGACCATCGACGGCCGCAAGGAAGACGATGCGGCCTTTGCTTTTGCCTGCGGGGAATATGTGCTCAAGATCGGCAAGAAAAGATTTTTAAAGCTGGTGATTGCCTAAGGAGTGGTCCGTGTTGCTTCCGATTTGGCGTAAAACAGTATTGCTGGCGCGCATGGTCAAGATCGAACACTCGATTTTCGCCCTTCCGTTCGCCTATCTCGGGATGCTTTGGGCGGCTGGCGGCTGGCCGGGCTGGAAGGTGTTCATTCCCCTGACCGTGGCGATGGTCGCAGTACGCTCCTTTGCCATGGCTGTGAACCGGCTGGTGGACCTGCCGATTGACGCCAAGAATCCGCGAACATTCTCAAGACCCCTGGTCAGCGGCGAGCTGCAGGTTTCTGAAACCAGGGTTTTCATTGCCGCATGCGCCGTTGTCTTCCTTGTGGCCTGCTGGCTTCTCAACCCCCTGTGTCTTGCACTGTCTCCCTTGGCATTGATTTGGTCCGGACTGTACAGTTACACCAAAAGGTTCACTCCATTTTGCCATTTTTTCCTGGGTTCCGTGCTCGGACTTGCCCCTCTTGCCGGCTGGCTCGCGGTATCACCCGTGGTGGAGATTGCGCCGGTTCTTTTGGCCTTGGGCGTGACCCTTTGGGTAGGTGGTTTTGATATTCTTTACGCGTGCCAGGATGTTGAGTTCGACCGTGCGGAGGGGCTGCATTCCCTACCGGCGCAGGTTGGGGTCCCTGCTGCTCTGGCCCTGTCAACATTCAGCCATGTGGTCACGGGTGTTTTTTTTCTCCTGGCCGGATGGACTGCCGGGGCGGGGCTCATCTATACAGGTGTTTGTCTGGCCGTGGCCGTGATCCTGCTTTTCGAACATCGCTTGATTTCGGCGCACGACATGAGTCGGGTCAATCTGGCTTTTTTTACCATGAATGGATTTGTGGCGGTTTTTTTGTTTGCGGGCGCGGTTGTGGATACGGCGTTCAAGTAATCAATTTTCAGGGAGCACACCATGCGCGAAGCCAATATTTTCCCATCTTATCGCGGGGAAATGGAATATGTCTGTCTGGGCTGTCAGTCCCGATACCCCATTGACGAACTCCACTATACCTGTCCCAAGTGCAAAGGCGTTTTTTTGCTAGAGGACACGCGTTTCAGCGAGCTTGAAAAAACGTCGGGCCAGACGTGGCGCGATATTTTCGATCTGCGCGCCGCGACAAAGAATTCGGCCTTGCGCGGAATATTTCGTTTTTACGAACTGATGGCTCCTGTCGTGGCCGAAGAGCACATCGTCTATCTGGGCGAGGGCAACACCCCCGTGACCCGCTCATCCCCCGCGTTAGAGCTTCTGGTAGGGCAGCCCATGGCCTTCAAGAACGATGGCCAGAACCCTTCGGCGTCCTTCAAGGATCGGGGTATGGCCTGCGCGTATTCCTATTTGCGTCATCTGGTCGCCAAACACCAGTGGGACAATGTCCTGACCATCTGCGCCTCCACAGGTGACACGTCGGCTGCGGCGGCCTTGTATGCGGCATATGTCGGCGCTCCGTTGACCTCCGTCGTGCTTTTGCCTCAGGGCAAGGTCACCGCCCAGCAGTTGTCGCAGCCCTTGGGCAGCGGAGCGCGCGTGCTCGAAATCCCAGGAGTGTTCGATGATTGCATGAAGGTAGTCGAATATTTGGCCGATCACTATCGGGTGGCGCTCCTCAATTCAAAGAACGCATGGCGCATCCTGGGACAGGAAAGCTACGCCTTTGAGGTCGCCCAGTGGTATGACTGGGACTTGCATGGCAAGGCGGTCTTTGTGCCCATCGGCAACGCCGGCAACGTCACGGCCATCATGAGTGGATTCCTGAAACTCCTGCGCCTGGGCATCATTGAGTCATTGCCTCGGATTTTCGGTGTCCAGTCCGAGCACGCCGACCCGGTTTTCCGCTACTACGCCCAGGAAACCACGCCAAGAAAGTTCGAGGCGGTAAAGGTGCGTCCGTCCGTGGCCCAGGCCGCCATGATCGGAAACCCAGTGTCCTTTCCGCGTGTCGCCTATCTGGCTGAGCAATACGTTAAACTCGGTGGGGGGGGATCATTTCAGATCGTGCAAGTCAGCGAGCAGAGGATCATCGAATCAATGCTCCTGGCCAACAGGCATGGCCATATCGCCTGCACGCAGGGCGGTGAGTGTCTCGCCGGTCTGCTCAAGGCCAAGGAACTGGGACTGCTGGACGAGGGTGAATTGGCGATTCTGGATGCGACGGCTCATGCCCTGAAATTTGCCGGTTTTCAGGACATGTATTTCCAGAACAGCTTTGGACCTGAATACGAAATAACGCCAGACGCACAGCTTTCGAATGCCCCGCGCCTGGTCATCTCGCAGCAGGAAAAGGACCGACTGCCAGAGGACGGCTTTACGGTTCAGGCAGCACAGAACGTGGTTGAGATTCTCGGGTTGGACAAAAGGGGGATGTAGCTTTCCAAAATCGATGAGCCGATGGCCGGGATGAAAGTCCTGGCCATTTTTTTGGCAGGGGGCCTGATCTGGAATAATTGTCGCGTCCTGCGGTGCGAAGATCAGACTGAGGAAGCGGGCAGACCAACCAGAGTGATGCCGTGGCTGTTCGCAAAATCCACGGTTTTTTGCTGTTCGAAAAAGATGCATCCGCCGGCCTCGAAGGCCAGGCACGTCGCCCCGACTTCGGCCATGGATTGCAGGGTGCCAAGCCCGATGGCAGGTAGGTCCAGGCGCTTGTCCTGAGTCGGCTTCGGTCGCTTTATCACCACGGCGCCCGGCCCCCCGAGTTGTCCGCCGCGACGGATGGCCGCATCTGTGCCCTCGATGGCTTCAACGGCCAAAACGATTTTTTCCCGCACCACGAGGCATTGACCGATGTCGAATTGACCGAGGTTCTGAGCCAAAGCCCACCCGAAAGCGATATCCTCACGCTCCCTCTCCGTAGGCTTCCTGCGGGTCAGGACGCCTTCGGGCGCGAGCAGTTCGGGAGAGTAGAGGTGCGGGGCCACAACGTGCAATCCCTCGCGCTCAAGCTCCGTTGTGAGAGCTCGAAGCAGGACGTCGTCCCCACGTGTCTTGGTGGAAAAAAGAAGCTTCGCAGCTCGCCAGTCCGGTCGCAGGTCCAAGGCCCGAGGTTTGTTGATGGGCCCGGCCATGACCACATGCGTGACCTTGTTGGCGGTGAAGAAATCGATGAGCCGGCCGAGTTGGCCGAGTTTGAGCCAGGCAAAGCTGTCGCAGTGTTCGGGAAAAGCGGGATCGGTGTCGGAAGCGAATCCGACACCGATGACGTGTTCACCGCGGGATCTGGCTGTGCGGGCCACGGTAAAGGGAAAAGATCCGCCGCCGGCGATGATGCCCAGAGTTTTGGTCATGATCGGCGCTAGATGCGTTCAGGTGAAATCGTGCCCCGTTTGCTGCTCCGGATGAAATCCAGGAGTTTCATGACCTGAGGAAAATTTCCAAGCTCGGTCTCGACCTGCTGGATGACTTCATTGCGTTCCTGATTGGAGCGCCAGATCAACTTGTAGGCGGATTTGAGGGCATGGATTTCATCGGATGAGAATCCGTGCCGTCGCAGACCGATGAGGTTCAGGCCGCGCAGCGTGGCTCTCTCGCCAACGGCGAGCATGAACGGGGGCACATCCTGGGCAACTCCCGTTTTTCCGCCGATAAAGGCGAAATCCCCGATATTGACGAACTGGTGCACTGCGGAAAGCCCGCCAACGACGACCTCGCTGCCAACAATGACGTGACCCGCCAAGGTCGCAGCGTTGGCCAGAACATTGTTGTCGCCGACGACGCAGTCATGGGCGATATGGGAGTAGGCCATCATCAGGTTGTCCGAACCAACCCGGGTCATGCCCCCTCCTCCTTCTGTGCCTCGGTGAATGGTGGAAAATTCACGAATTTTGTTGCGATCGCCGATCAAAAGCCTGGTCTCTTCGCCATGGAATTTGAGGTCCTGAGGTTCTCCGCCGACGCAGGCCATGGAATGAACATGGTTCTTGGTGCCGAGTGTCGTGAAGCGCTTTATTTGCGCCCCGGCGTCAATGATGGTTCCGTCGCCGATGCGCACATCCTCTTCGATGATCACATACGGGCCGACCGTGACCCCGGTGCCAAGACATGCATCAGGATGGATGACCGCTGTGGAATGAATTGTTGTCTGCATCAGTCTTCCCTCTGTACCACGGAAGCGGTCAGGATGCCCTCGGCAACAACCTTGCCGTCGACCATCGCCTTGCCGTTGGTTTTCCACATGCTCATCTTGTGACGCTCATACGTCACATGCAGATGCAGCTGGTCGCCTGGGAACACCGGGCGGCGAAATCGTACTTTTTCCATGCCTGTGAAGAGAAATATCTTGCCGACGGTTTCCGCGGGGGGAAGCGTTTTGATGACCATGATCCCTCCAGCCTGCGCCAGGGCTTCGAGAATAAGCACGCCGGGCATGACTGGATAGGATGGGAAATGTCCCTGAAAAAAAGGCTCGTTGATGGAAACGCACTTGATGGCGTGGATGGACTTCATGGCTTCAAAGGACAGTACCCGATCCACGAGCAGGAATGGGTAGCGGTGTGGGAGCAGGTCCAGGATGTCCCGGCTGACAATTTCCCCGCTATCTGGTTTGGTGATCATATCCTTTACCCTTTGTTCGCGAGTTCTTCCCTGAGGGCGGCCAGTTCCTTTTCCAATTTGCCCAGGCGCCGTTTCATTTCCGGCAGCTTGGGCATGATGGCCGAGGCTCGTAAAAAGGAGCCGTGCGGCATGACCGGGATGCCGCTCAAATCTTGTTTTGGAGGCACATTTTGTCCCACCCCTGATTTTGCCCCGATGCGGCAGCCATCGCCCAGGTGGATGTGACCGGCGACGCCGACCTGCCCGGCCAGGATGACCCCGTCACCTAGTGTCGTCGAACCGGCGATCCCGACTTGAGCCACCAGAATGCAGTTTTTGCCCACGCGGACATTGTGGCCAAGCTGAACCAAATTATCGATCTTGGTTCCCTGCCCAATGCGTGTTTCTCCCAAGGCCGCACGGTCAATGGTCGTGTTGGCCCCGATCTCCACATCGTCCTCGATGACGGTCCGCCCTATCTGAGGGAACTTGGTCATCCCTCCTGCGGCTTGAGCGAAGCCGAAGCCATCGCTGCCGAGCACGGTTCCGGCATGCAGGATGACCCGTTTGCCAAGCACTGTTCCAGCCATGAGTGAACAGTTTGGGTAGATGACCGTGTCCTCATCGATGACACAGTCTTCGCCCACATATGTCCCGCTGAAGATGCGGACTCTTGGGCCGATGACCGCTCCCGAGCCGATGAAGGCAAAAGGAGCAATGGTTGCCGTGGAATCAACGCGCGCATCGGTGTGGATAAATGCCAGATCACTTACCCCGGAGAAACATCCCTGGGGTTTGGCGAAAAGCTGAACTCCCCGAGCGAAATCCAGGTACGGATTGGCGCTGATGAGGCAAGGCTTGTTGTCCAGGGCCTGGCCAGCGGAGACAATGACTGCTCCAGCCCTGGTAGTGGCCAACTGTGACGCATATTTTGGATTCGCCAGAAAGGACAGCTCTGCGGGCGAAGCATCGGATAGGGTGTTGACACCTGTTATTTCCAAATCTTCGCCTTGCAGAACCAGACTCAGACTGCGCGCGATATCGGAGAGGAGCATTTCTGTTCCTGCTATTTGCCGCGCATGGCCTTGTTCAATTCGGCGATGACCATGGTCGTCAAGTCGATATTGTCCTGGCTGAAGAGCAAGCCGCTGCCCTGTTTGTCGAAAATGGCCGTGAATCCGTTCTTTTTGCCGTAGTCCTGGATGACTTGAATCAACGTGTCGATGATGGGTTTGGACAGGTTCTGTTCGGCCTGTTGCAGCTTGCGCTGATAGTTCTGACCCATGTCCTGGAAGTCACGCACTTTGCGTTTGTATTGGGCTTCCTTGTCGAGCTTCGCTTCCTGGCTGAGCATCATGGACTGCTTCTGCAGTTCTTCCTTCAGTGTATCCAGTGACTTCTTCTGGGCATCAAGGTTGTCTTTCATATCCTTGAATTGCGTCTTGAGCTGCTCCATGGCTTTGGAACCAGGTTCGGACTTGGCGATAACCGTCTTCATATCCACAAAGCCGATTTTAGTTTCGGCGCCAGCCGTAAGGCTCAAACAGAGTACGAAAAAGCATGTCAGAATAAATGCACGCATGGGAAACTCCTCACCAATAATGTGTACTGTGAATTATAGTTTAAAAAAACTGTCCAACTGAAAATTCAAACCGTCCCTTTCTCTCATTGTCAATCTCATCCAACGGATACCCGTACTCTAGGCGAAGGGGCCCAAGAGGAGAATACCAGCGGACTCCTGCGCCCACACTTGAGTACAGGTTAAAGTCGATGGTTTCGTCGTCATCCCAGGCGTTACCCGTGTCGAAAAAGACCAGTCCCAAAATTCCCATCTCCTTGTGTATCGGAACCAGATATTCGGCATTGAAGAAAAAGCTCTTGTTTCCGCCCTTTTCATCGCCCTTCTCATAACCTTCCGATGCATCTTTGTCATCGTAAAGCGGGGAGATGGTGCGCTCTTCATAGCCTCGAACGGAGTTCATGCCGCCGAGATAAAAACGCTCGAAGGGAGGAATTTTATCACCGCCGTTTTCCATGATATAGCCGGCCTGGGCATGGAGATGAATGATGGTCTCCAGGAAAATCGGATAGTAATGATTCGTGTCGGCGATATATTTGATGAAATCGTCATCGCCTCCAAGAACACCTCCACCGTATTCAGTGGAGAACTGGTATGTCGTCCCTTTGGAGGGGTTGATCCTGCGGTCCGTCGTGTCGCGTTTGATGGACGCATATACGCTGCTGGCCCAGTTCTCGCCTTCAATATCCTTGATATCCTTGTCCGCGTCATCCTCCACGTCTTCGATGGTGTACTGCTCAAGACGGTAGTGCCAGGACAGGTTCGTATATTCGCCCAAAGGGTACCCAAAGAGCAAACGTCCGCCCACGGACTTCTTATCATAGTCCGAATATTCGTCCATCTTATTGTAAAGGGCCACGCCCATGCCAAGGTTCGTGTCGTCATAGTGCGGGTTCCAGAATGTCGCTGTGTAGTCGGCGGAACGAGCACTGATTGTTCCCGTGAAGCCAAGTTGATAGCCCATGCCGAAAAGATTCCTCTCCAGAACCTGACCGGAGAAAAACACCTGCGAATAGCTTGAATAGCCTACGCCTGCCGAGAATTGGCCCGTGGGTTTTTCCTTGACCTTGACTCGCAGGTTGAGAGCATTGGGGCTGCCGGTAGGTTCCGGTGTGATTTCCACAGTTTCAAAGAAGTCGAGCTTATTGAGCCGCGTGTTGGATCTTCGCAGCTGCGAGCCGTTGTAGAGATCTCCGTCGGCCAGACGCATTTCCCGCCGAATGACGTTGTCTCTGGTCTTGCTGTTCCCTTCGATGAGAACCCGGTTGATGGAGACCATCGCGCCTTTGGACATGACATAGGTGATGTCCACGGAGCTGTCTTCTTCATTGCGGGCCATCTTCACATCAGCCTCCGCAAAGGCGTAGCCGAAGTTGGAATAATGCTCCGCAAGCTTCTGCAGATCACTTCGCATAACGGAACGATCAAAAAATTCTTTGGACTTTGCCAAGTCGTCCAGAGCGACGACAGTGTTCAAATCCGCAGGAGCGGCGATCATCTCCCCGCTGAAGTTCACGCTCGCGACCTTGTACCGAGCGCCTTCCTCGACTTGGAAGATTACGGTGATGCCCTTGTCCGAATACTGCACTTCGGGTTGACCCACTTTGGCGTTCAAAAAACCCCGGTTGCCGTAATATGCTTCCAGAGCCGCCGCATCGCGATCCAGAATTTCTTCACGCAAGATGCCTGAACCGGTCACCCAGGAGAACATCCCACGCTCGGACAGGGCCAGTTCACCCTTGAGGTCTGAAGGATCGAGCTGCTTTGCCCCCTGGATGATGATATCCGTCACGTAGAGTTTATTGCCTTCGTCCACGACGATATTGAGCCGTGCGCGTTTGGCATCTGCTTGGTCGAGTTTGTAGTCGATCTTGGCGTTGTAGAAGCCATCCTTGCGGTACAGTTCACGAATCTTGCCCATGTCGTCGGCCAGAACCCTGGGGTTCAGGACAGCTCCGGTCTTGGTCGCGATGGCGGCCAGCAGATCGTCAGCGTCAAGTTCGTTGGCTCCCTCGACGTTGATCGCCTGAATGAGGGGTTTTTCCTTGACGTTTATGATCAGACGTTTGCCTTCGGCCGAGTCTTCCAGTGCGATTTCAATGTCGTCAAAGTACCCGAGATCGTAGAGATTTTTGAGCTCTGTATTGACAACCTTGGGATCATAAGGGTCTCCGGGTTGCACTTTGAGGCGCATGAGGACCACATCGTCGTCGAGGATTTCATTTCCTCGCACATCGATGGCCGCGATTCGATCTTTTTGTTGCATCCCCGACTGGATTTTAGCGGCGGTTTCGTCAACGGCTGGGAGGATGTTGATGACACCCTCCTTGACAACGAAAAAGGGCTTGGGCTCGCGTATTCCGAAGGCGTCCACCAGTCGCGTGTCGATGCTGATGGTTTCTCCGACCTGGCTGAAGCTACCATAGACCGCGTATCCCGCACCGGAGAGCAGGGCCATGTCTTTGGCCACGTCCAGGTTCAGGTATTCAACGTGCTGTTCCTGTAAAAGGCGCATTGTCTCTTCTTCCGACACGACCTCAAAGCCCATGGCCGCCAAGCGATCGTGCAGAAGCTTGGGTAGGCTTTCTTCGAGGTAGGCCAAGTCCGGCGCCGCGTTGACGGCGAACGGCAGGATGATGACCTTGTTCGCGGGTTCCGCGAAACAGGGGCTGGCGCAGAAGAGGCTAAGGGCAAGAACCAGACGCAGGAAAGCATTACGATTCATACAATTCTCCGGAACGAAGCTCCAAGGTGCGGTGCATGCATTGGGCAAGTTCAGCATTGTGGGTAACGACGACCAGGGTGACTCCCTGATCTTTGTTCAGATGCAGTAAAAGGTCGTTGACTTCCCGAGCCGTTCGCTCATCCAGGTTGCCGGTGGGTTCGTCAGCGAGCACTACCGCAGGTTCGAGCAGTATTGCCCGGGCTATGGCCGCGCGTTGCCGCTCTCCTCCGGACAGGGTGGTTACCCTGTGATGCCGTCGATGCGCAAGCCCCACCCGCGACAAAGCCGCGTCGGCCTTTTCCAGGGCCAGGCTGCGGGGCATACCGCCAATGATGCCCGGCATGGCGGCATTCTCACGTGTCGAGAATTCCGGAAGCAGGTGATGAAATTGAAAAACAAAGCCGATATTCTTGTTGCGGATTCGAGCCCGATCTTTCCAGCCAAGGGTGGAAATGTCCGCTCCGTTGAAAAAAATGTAACCGCTCGAAGGGATGTCCAGAGTTCCCATGATCTGCAGGAGGGTGCTTTTTCCCGAACCTGACGCTCCGACAATGGCCAGCGAATCGCCGCTGCGCACGGTCAAGTCCAGGCTGCCGAGCACGGTGATGGTTTCTTCGCCTTGTTCGTATGCCTTGCCGATGCCTTGAAGGCGGTACACATCATTCATAGCGCAGCGCCTCGGTAGGGTGCATCTTGGCTGCTTGCCGAGCCGGATACAAAGTGGCCAGAAAGCACAGCACCATCGCCGAGATGGCGATGAGGGACATGTCCAGCAGCTCTATCTTCACCGGAAGGTGGTCGAGGTAATAGACATCGGCCGGAAGCTTGATGAACTGATATTTCTGGAGCAGGGAGCAGATCGTCAGGCCCAGACCAAACCCGATAGTCGTGCCCAAGGTCCCGATGAGGGAGCCTTGCAGAATGAAGATGTTGCGGATTTGCGGGGGGGTTGCTCCCAGGGCCATGAGCACTGCGATGTCCTTGGTCTTTTCCATGACCATCATGACCAGGGTGGTGATGATGGAAAAGGAGCCCACCAGCACGATCATGATCAGAATGACAGCCATGGCCGTCTTTTCGAGTTTGAGCGCTGCAAAGAGATTCTGGTTCATCTCGATCCAGTTGCGCGAATAGAGGGGGAATCCGCCCAGAGCCCGAATGAGGGCTTCTCCGGTCTTCTGCACCCCGTCAATGTCCGCGACCTTGTACTCCACTCCGGTCACGAAATCGCCCTCAAAGCCAAGAATTTTCTGGGCTTCAGGGATGGATACAAAGGCCAGGGACGAATCGTATTCGAACATGCCGGAATTGAAGATACCAACGACGTTGAAAAAGACGATCCTGGGAGAAAAACCGGCAGCCGATTTTTTTCCGCTCGGTGCGAGCAGGCTGACGCGACTGCCCATGGTCAACCCCAGCCGCGTTGCCAGTTCCTTGCCGATGACAATGCCGGGAGCGTCGCCTGGATTGGCCAGGTCGGACAGACTGCCGCTGACCAGATCCTTTTCGACGGACAAAACCGTGCCGGCGGTGTGTGGATCGATGCCGCGCAGCACCACCCCTTTGACCCCGGTGGGAGTGGAGAGCATGACCTCATAGTAGATGAAAGGCGTGGCAGCGACGATGCCGTCGACCTGCAGGCTCTTTTGCACCAGCCGGTCATAGCCTTCGATGGTCTGTTTGACTGAACCGAGGATGAGATGGGAATTGATGCCCAGAATCTTGTCACGCAGATTGTCGCTGAAGCCGTTCATGACCCCGAGGACGACAATGAGTGAGGCCACGCCAATGGCCACGCCCAGCACCGAGATGAGTGAGATGACGGAAATGAAGGCCTGCTTGCGCCTGGCCAGGAGGTACCGCAGGGAAACGAACAGTTCAAAGTGCATTGGGTCTCGCTGTATGGAGGAACGTGTCAGCCTTGATGGGCGGCAACTGCCCTAGCCGACGACTTCAGGCCGCAGCAGAGGGAAGAGGATGACTTCCCGGATGGACGGCGAGTCCGTGAGTAGCATGACCAGACGGTCAATGCCGATGCCCTGGCCGGCAGCCGGGGGCATGCCGTATTCCAGGGCGCGGATGTAATCCTCATCCATGGCGTGGGCCTCGTCGTCTCCGGCGGCCTTTTCCCGAACCTGCTCCTCGAAACGATCTTTCTGGTCGTACGGGTCGTTCAATTCGGAAAATGCGTTGGCAATTTCCTGTCCGCAGATGAACAGTTCGAACCGGTCCGTGATCTCGGGGTTCTGGTCATTCTTGCGGGACAGCGGAGAGATGTCCGTCGGGTAATGATAAATGAAATGGGGCTGAATGAGCTTGGGCTCGACCAGGTTGTCGAAGAGCTTGGCCTGGAGTTTGCCCAGTTTTTCCTTGGGATGCGCGCCCTCTCCGAGTTTGAGGGCCAGATCCTTGCACTTGTCGTAATCCAGATAAACTTCCGGTGGCACGCCGCCGATTTTTTCCAGGGATTCGTGAAAGGGCATGCGCACCCAGCCGTCCTGCAGATCAATGACATTGTCCTGGTATTCGACCAGGTGGGTGCCGCAGACCGACTTGGCCAGACTGCAGAGGAGCTCCTCGGTCAGGTCCATGAGGTCGACGAACGTGGCGTAGGCCCAGTAGAATTCGATCATGGTGAATTCAGGGTTGTGCCGGGTATCGATGCCTTCGTTACGGAAATTGCGGTTGATCTCGTAGACCCGGTCAAAGCCGCCGACCAGCAGGCGTTTCAGGTACAGCTCGGGGGCGATGCGCAGGAACAGGTCCATGTCCAGGGCATTGTGGTGGGTCCTGAAGGGCTTGGCCGTGGCCCCGCCGGCGATGGGCTGCATCATGGGCGTCTCCACTTCCATGAAGCGGCGCTCATTCAAAAAGTTGCGGATATACTGCACGATGGCCGTGCGTTTGCGAAAAATCTCCTTCGCCCGGTCGTTGACCAGCAGATCCACGTAGCGCTGACGGTAGCGGGTTTCGACGTCTTTCAGGCCGTGGTATTTTTCCGGCAGGGGGCGCATGGACTTGGAAAGAAGGCGAACCTCGGTGGATTTGACGGTGATCTCGCCGGTCTTGGTGCGGAACAGTTTGCCGTTGACCCCGACGATGTCCCCGATCTCGAATTTTTTGAAGACCCCGTACTGTTCAACGCCCAGGTCGTCGCGTTGGGCATAGACCTGGATTTTGCCGCTGGTGTCCTGGATATGGAAAAAGGTCGCCTTGCCGAAAGAGCGGTGGGCCATGATCCGGCCGCAGAGGGCAAAGGTCAGGTCTTCCTGGGCGAGGATATCTTCATTCTTGTCCCCGTGCACATCGAGGACATCGCCTATTTCATCGGAGCGGCGGAAATCGTTGGGGTAGAGGGGAATACCCGCGTCGAGCAGGAACTGGGCCTTTTCCTTGCGGTGGCGGAGCAGCTGCTTTTCGCTTGGGGCATTGGGCTGGTCTTGTGTCAAGGAAAATCTCCGTTTCGGGGGTAATGGCGTCGAGCAAACAAATGCGGGTATTGGAAATTGGACCTATCGTCAAGAAAAGTCAATGCTCGGGAGATGGCGGCAGATCAGGAAATCCGCCGTTTTGCAGGCTCATTGCCAGACGTGCTCCGTTCTTGAGGATCCTTTCCGAAGATGCGCCGAGATGGGCGAGGAGCTTCGTCAGGGCGGCGCGCTCCGATTCAGGGGCGAAGAGCGGGTAGTCGCTGCCGAAAAGAATTCGCTCGGGGTCATGGCGTTTCAGGATGGCCCCAAGGGTTTGAGCCGGGATGACGTCATGGCAACAGGAGGTGTCCATATACATGTCCCGCCCGGCGAGATGAGTCAGGGTTTCTTCCCACAGGTGGAGTCCTCCCAGATGCGCGGCAATGACCTGCAGTCCGGGGAAGCGTTCCAGAACCATGGCCAGAGCGGAGGGGCGGGACATGGTCGGTCCTGCGGCCCTGGTCGGGCCCATGTGGACCATGATCAGGAAGCGGCTTTGCGCTGCTTCCCAGATCGGCTCCCACCGGGGCGAATCCAGGGCGATGCCCGAGAGGTCCGCATGGATCTTGAGGCCCCGGATGCCGTTTCGTTCCAGCCGGGCGAGCTCGTCTTCCCAGGCAGGGTGGTCCGGATGGACGGTCCCGAGCGGGATGAGCCGGGAATGGGCCCGGCGCAGCGCGAGCATCCAGGAATTGGCCGGAATCATCTGATCGGGGCGCAGGGCTGCGGTGAAGCACAGGGCGTGGGTCAGGCCGGCCCGGTCCAGGTGGGCAAAGAGATCCTCCGGCGAACCGTCTCCGGCGGGGTCGCGTCCGAATTCCCGGCCGATGGCCGCGGCCAGCTTGGGGCCGATCCTGGGGGGGAAGACGTGGGTGTGGCAGTCGATCATGCGACCCTAGCCGAACAGCGCCTGGAGCCACTCCGGAACGCGCACGGGCTTGCCCGTGGCATTGACCACTGCATGCTGGGTCGAGCCCCGCGTCAGGATGGCGGATTGGTCCGCGTTGGTGATCTCGTAGACAAAGCTGAGGCTGGCCCGTGACTGTGCGGCCAGCCCGGTATGGATATGGATGATCTCGTCGTAGCGGGCAGGGGCGAGATAGCGGCAATTGGCTTCGCGGACCGGCAGAAAAATGCCCCGCTCCTCCACGGTCGCATAACTGAAGCCCAGGCCCCGGATCAGTTCACCGCGCCCGCGTTCGAACAGGTGCAGGTAGTTGGCGTAATAGACCACGCCCATGGCGTCGGTTTCACCGTAGGAGACGCGGTGGGCGAGCCAGCACGAAGGCGTGGGAAAGGGCGTGCTCATGCGGTGTGCTCAAGGCAGAAGGGGATAAGGTCCCGGCCTTCGGGCAAGAAAAGGCCTGTGGCCTGCGCCGTGGCCTCGTCAAAGACCGCCGGACCGTCGGTGCGCGGTGCGCGCGTCCGGAAGGACAGGAAGGGGACGGGATCTTCGGTGTGGGTGCGGCGGACAACGGGGGTGAAGTGGTCGCAGGTGACGACGATGGTCGCGTCGGAGCCTTCAAGCGCGGCCAGGACCGGGGCCACGATGCGCTGGTCGAAGAGTTCGATGGCGCGCTTCTTGAGTTCCGCGTCGCCCATGTGTCCGCATTCGTCCGGGGCTTCCACGTGCAGGTAGACGAAATCTCCATGTTCCAGGAATTTGAGAGCGGCGTCGACCTTGCCTTCATAGTTGGTGTCTATGAGTCCCGTCACGCCTTCCACCTCAAGCACCTCCATTCCGGCGGCCCGACCCAGTCCCTTGACCAGATCCACGGCGGAGACCACGGCTCCACGCAGTCCGAAGCGCTCGGCAAAGGCCGGCAAGGACAGGGGGCGGCCCTGGCCCCACGGCCAGATCGAAGTGGCCTGGGAGGTGGGCTCTGAGCGCAGGAACTCGTGAGCCGTGCGCAGGAAGGCTTGAAGCTCCGGGAACGTTGAGAAACTGGCCAGATCCTGGGCGATGGCTTGATCCAGGATGTCATGGGGCGGACGGATGAGGAGCCTCGCCGCATCGGTTGCGGCTCCTCCGCGTTGGACCAGGAGGTGCCGATACTGGATGCCCTGAATCGGTTGAAAGGGACTCTCTTGCGCCAGTTCCGCCAGTTTGGCGATCAGAGGGGCGGCCACGGGGGTGCTGATATGCCCCGAGGAATAATCCAGCATGATGCCTGTGCCTGAGAGCTCCGTCACATTGACGAGGTTCATGCGCCAGACAAGATCGTCGGGATCCAGTTGCAGGCCCTGGGCCGCGGCCTCGATGGGCCCCCTGCCCGTATGGTGTGCATGAGGATCGTAGCCCAGCAGCGACATGTTGGCCACGTCCGAACCCGGAGGCATCCCCTGGGGCACGGTCCGGCAGCAGCCGCAGCGCGAGCGGGGAGCCAGGAGGTCGAGGGTGGGGGTATGGGCAGCTTGCAGCGTCGTGCGGCCCCCGAGGCTGTCCAGGGGCCACCCGGCCATGCCGTCGGCCACGAGAAAGACGATTTTCGACATCAGATGATCCTGTAGTGCACCGGAGGATCGAGCACAAAGCTGAATTTCTTGATTGTTTCCAAGGCGGCCGTCACGTTTTGCATCTGGGCCGAATGGCTGATGAAGACGATCGGCACGCCGTCATCGGGTGCGTATTGCCGCTGCACGACCTGGGCGATGCTGATGTTGTATTCGCCCATGACCCCCGCGATGGAGGCCATGACTCCGGGCCGGTCGACCACTGTGAAGCGGAAATAATGGCGGAACACGGTCAGTTCCGGGGCCAGGATCTGGGCCTGGGGGAGGCGCGCTTCCAGGAATCCCGTGTTGTTGGGCACGCAGTTGGTGCGGGCCAGAGCCAGGATGTCGGCCAGGACGGCGCTGCCCGTGGGCAGATCCCCGGCGCCTTGGCCGTAAAGCATGACAGGCCCGACGGCGTTGCCTTCCAGTAATATGGAATTGAACGGGCCATCGACCTTGGCCAGGATGTGGTCCTGGCGCAGGAGGGCCGGATAGACTCCGGCATGAAGCAGGCCGGATTTTTCTCGGACCTGGGCCAAAAGCTTCAGGCGGTATCCGAATTCCTTGGCCAGGATGATATCGAACTGCTCCACCTTGGAGATCCCTTCCACCGTGAGTTTGCTCATGGGGAAATCCAGGCCGTAGGCGAGGCGGATGAGGATGACCAGCTTGTGGGCCGCGTCGATGCCTTCGATGTCGAGGGTCGGGTCTGCCTCAGCATAGCCCTTGGCCTGGGCCTTGGCCAGGACCGTGGCGAAATCCTCACCCTTTTCGGACATTTCGGACATGATGAAGTTGGCTGTGCCGTTCAATATGCCGGTCATGGCCTTGATGCGGTTGCCTGCCAGGCTTTCCTTTAGGGTCTGGATGATGGGGATGCCCCCGGCCACGCTGGCTTCGTAATAGAGCCCGAGGTTCTTGCTGGCCGCCAGTTCGAAGAGCTCCGGACCGTACTGGGCCAGGAGGGCCTTGTTGGCGGTGACCACGGACTTGCCGTGGTTCAGGGCCTGGGTGATCAGTTTGCGGGGGAAATCGATGCCCCCGGCCAGTTCGACGATGATGTCGATCTCGGGATCGCCGATCAGGTCGTCGATGCTGGTGGTGAATGTCGTTTCCGGGGAGGGAACGACGTTTCTTGCCTTGCCCAGGTCACGGACCATGATGGTTTTGACCTTCAAGGTCTTGCCCAGTCTGCGAACGATCCAGTCGTTGTTTTCCTGGATGATTTTTACAAGTCCGGAGCCGACCGTGCCGAGGCCAGCCAGGCCGAGATGAATGACGGAGTCTTTCAAGGGATTCCTCCACGCCGAAGCATTGAGAAAAAGATTATCGAGCCGAAGATCTCTTTTTGCCGCATCCTTGGCCCGCTGTCAAAAGAACGGGACAGTTGGAAGCGGTTCGTCTTTTTTGTTGACGCTCCATAGGGTTTTGGATAACTAGCCACTTCTTCAACGGACGGAGAGGTGGCCGAGCTAGGCCGAAGGCGCTCGCCTGCTAAGCGAGTATAGGGGCTTAAACCTCTATCGAGGGTTCAAATCCCTCCCTCTCCGCCATCCCCTGGAGGGTTGGCAGAGCTGGTTGATTGCACCGGTCTTGAAAACCGGCATGCCTTTGCGGGCATCTGGGGTTCGAATCCCTAACCCTCCGCCATTTGCGCTTACGCCGCTGAAATCAAAAAGATTTCGCGGCTTTTTTATTTAGCGGTAGCGTCGTTTGTGAATGGTCCGGCTGAAAAGCCGGGCCATTCGTGCGTCTGGGGGCGAGGCCCTGGAGAACGGGCGTGCCTGAAATTTGACCGATGCCGATCACCACACACATGGGGCTGCGGTTATATCTATGCCGTCGCTGTCCTGTCGCGCTCTTGCCGAGGTCGATTGTTTGGATTGGTGAACGATTGTTTTTCGGTGGTTCTTTCTATACTCGAAGAGGCGCTCAACCCTGAAGACAAGGATGGTCAAGAATGGATGTGACACGAACCGAGATTCCCGGAGTGCTCTTGCTCAAGCCCCATGTGTTTGGGGATCACCGTGGGTATTTCTGTGAAACGTACAGCCGTCGCCAGTTTGACGCGCACGGGCTCAGCATTGATTTTGTGCAGGACAACGAGGCCTTTTCCGTCCATGCCGGAGTGCTGCGCGGCCTGCACTTACAAACTCCACCCATGGCCCAGACCAAGCTGGTGCGGGTGGTCCGGGGCGCGGTCTTCGATGTGGTAGTGGATCTGCGCAAAGCGTCGCCGACCTTTGGCCGCTGGCAGGGCTTCACTCTCTCCGCGCAGAATTTTATGCAGCTGTTCATCCCTGCGGGGTTGGCTCATGGATACATGACCTTGGAGCCGAATACCGAATTTCTGTACAAGGTCGACCGCTTTTATTCGCCGGAACATGATGCGGGCATCCTGTGCACTGATCCGGATTTGGGCATTGCTTGGCCCGCCTTGCAGCCGATCATGTCGGACAAGGATACGCGTCTGCCGAGGCTTGCGGAATTCGATTCGCCGTTCCTTGTGGAATCAGGCACATGATTGCCGAGCGTATTAGTGGGGTATTGTTCGCGAACCGCTGAATTTCGAATATTGCAAAGGGGTTATGGCTGGGCGGAAGATCGTGATTTTTTTCATTATCTCTTGACACAGCATGAGCCTCTTGAATACATGAGGGCAATTATTTTGTGTGCGTTTTTTTCAAATTTCATCTCAACGCGGTAGGAGGAGAGGACTGTGGCAAAATGCAAAAGCTGCGTGGTGTTGCCATTCCTGATTGGTTTGGTGGCATCGATCGTGCTTGGCTGGTGGGGCTTTCCGAAAGTCCTTTATAGCCAAAAGGCGCAACCCATCCGGTTCGATCACGTCGTGCATGTGGACGGTCAAGGCATGGCATGCGAGGATTGCCATGCGTTTCGGGAGAATGGCTCCTTTACCGGCCTGCCCACGAACGAGAACTGTGTCGGCTGTCATGAGGATGTGCAGGGGGAAGATCCTGACGAGGCTCGTTACGTAGCCGAGTACGTGCAGAAGGAAAAGGAAGTTGAATGGCTCACGTACCAGAAACAGCCGGACAACGTTTATTTCTCTCACATCGCGCACAAGGAAAAATTTGAGTGCACCGCTTGTCATCCGGACGTGGCCAGCATGAGCACCCCGCCCGTCTATTATGAAAACAAGCTCTCGGGCTACAGCAAGGATACCATGAAGATGTGGCAGTGTGAAGAATGCCATGCTCAGAATGGCGCCAGCAACGCCTGCTTCGTGTGTCATAAATAAGAGAGGAGTGGATTTACGATGGGACTCGACAGAAGAAGCTTTATTTCTTTGGTGACTGGCGGCGTCGTAGGTAGCCTCTTTACTCCTGTGGTCTGGAAGACCTTGGATGACGTGTCTATCTGGACTCAAAACTGGCCCTGGATCCCCACTCTCAATTATGGCGCGGAACTGAGTGTTCCGGCGCTGTGCAAATTGGGTAGCGATGCCTATGGCATCAAGATCAAGACCGTGGCCGGCAATCCGGTCGTGGCGACGGGCAACCCTGATCATCCTTTAAGCCTGGGCGGAATCTGTCCCTTGGGTGCGGCCAGCGTGCAGCTCCTGTACAGCCCGTCTCGGATCAAGAACCCCAAGGTCAAGGACGGAGACAAATTCAAGGACATCAGCTGGGAAGAGGCCGAAGGCATCCTGGCCGAGAAATTGAAGAGCGCCGGCGCTGATGTGGCCATGATCAGCGGTGACGAGACCGGTTCCGTGACCGATGTCTTGTCAGGTGTGGTCGGCAAGCTTGGATCCGACAAATCTTTTTTCATGCCGAGCGAGAGCGCTCCTGCCGCTGCCGCCCTGGCAATGCTGGGTGGAGACGGTCAGGTCGGCTACGACATTGAGAATGCGAGCTATGTGCTCATGCTGGGTGCCGACGCTGTTGGCTCCTGGGGCAACGTGGCCCGCAATGGCAAGGCCTTTTCCGCCAGCCGCGCGAAAGGCGTGAAGTACGTCTATGTCGGGCCTGCCCAGAACGGGACCACGGCCGTTGCCGATTCCTGGATTCCCTGTGTGGCGGGCACCGAGCCGGTTTTGGCATTGGGACTGGCCTCGGTGATCATCAAATCCGGACGTGACCGTTCATCCTGGCCTGGTTTCGCCGCGTTCTCCAAGTACGTGGAACAGAATTACCAGCCTGAAAAAGTGGCCGAGATCACCGGAGTTTCCGTCGACATGATCAACGGCCTGGCCAAGGAACTGGTCAAGTCCGGCAGGCCCCTGGTGTTGACCGCTTCCGAATCCGGCCAGGGTCTGGGCGCTTTCGAAGCCGCCGCGGGCATGTGCCTGAACATGCTTCTGGAACGCGTCAACGCGGCCGGCGGTGTGCGGATTCTGCCTTGGGCTCCGAAGGTCATTGAGGCCGCCGCCGACAAGAAGACCATGTTCGGCAACGACCTGGTGGCTTATTTGACCGGCATTGCCGACGGCTCGGCCAACGCTCCGGCCATGCTCATGGTTTACGGTGCCAACCCCGCCTATGCCATGCCCAATCTGACCAAGGCCCAGGCCGCCATTGACAAGGCCGGCTTCGTGGTCTCGTTCAGTTCGTTCATGGACGAAACCGCAGCCATGGCCGATTTGATCATGCCCGACAGCTACGCTTTTGAGCGCCTGGACGATGCCTACAGCCCCTATGGTTCCGGTCAGCCCAATTACACGGTTGCCGGTGCGGTCATCAAACCCGTTTTCGACACCAAGCCCACTGGCGACGTTCTGTTGGCCGTTGCCGCACAGGCCGGTCTGGAGCTCGGGTTTGAAACCTTCGAGGATGTGGTCAAGGCCAAAGCCGAAGCCATTGGTGCCGATTTTGACGCACTGGTCGAGGGAACGCCCTGGATTGCCGAAGAATTCCCGGTTCAGGATCTGGCCCTGTGGACAGCCCCCCTGGAGGCTCTCACTGTTCCGGCCAAAGACGGCAAGTCTCTGTCTCTGGTGGCCCCTGTCCGCCTCAAGATCGGTAGCGCCAAGATCGCCACGCCGCCTTTTGGAACCAATGCCATTCGTTTCGACGAAATGCTTGGCCGGGAGATGTATGTGATGGTGAACGGCGCCACGGCCAAGAATCTTGGCCTGAAAAAGGACGACTTGGTCAAGCTGGCCAATGCTGCTGGTGAATGCAAAGCTCGCGTGCGCATCTTCGAAGGTGTGATGAACGACACCGTGGTGGCACCTTTGGGCTTTGGTCATACTGCATGGGATGATTTTTCCAGAGGCAAGGGAGACAACGTCTTCAAACTGCTGGCCGCCGAGGCCCAGGGTGGTCTGTCCCGCTTCGGCGCGGCCCAGGTTACCGTCAGTAAGGCGTAGAGATTCTTGAGCACCTGGAGAAAATAAGAGGATATTCACAATGCAAGCAAAAGAATTCAAAGTAAAATGGGGCATGGTCATCGACCTTGACAAATGCACCGGCTGCGGTGCCTGCGCCGTGGCCTGCAAGGCGGAGAACAATCTGCCCCCCGAAGTCGATGCCTCCAACAAGTTGCGTAGCACCGACTGGATGAACATATACGAATTGTCCAACGAGAAGCCCTTTCCCGAGCATGAGGTAGCCTATTTGCCTCGGCCTTGCATGCAGTGCGGCAAGCCCTCCTGTTCTACGGTTTGTCCCGTTGTGGCGACCCTGAAGGATGAGGAAGGTGGAATCGTCAGCCAGGTCTATCCCCGCTGTATCGGATGTCGGTACTGCATGGCGGCCTGCCCCTACCACTCTCGTTATTTTAACTGGTTTGATCCAATCTGGCCCGAAGGCATGGAGAAGACTCTGACCCCGTATGTATCGGCCCGTCCTCGCGGCGTGGTCGAGAAATGCACCTTCTGTCACCATCGCTTCAACGCGGCCAAGGAACAGGCTCGAATGAACGGTGAAGATCCGACGGAACTGGCTGAAGATGCATACATCCCGGCGTGTGCGGAAATCTGTCCGACCGGAGCCATGAAATTCGGCAATCTGAACAATCCCGAGCACGAAGTCAGCAAGATGGCCGCGACCAAGTTCGCTTTCCGTTTGCTGGTAAAACTCGGCACCGATCCGCAGGTTTATTATTATTCCAAGCGGGAATGGGTCAGGAAACTCGGGGACAATTACCTGAAGAATGCGAAGGGGGGCGAACATGTCTGATAGAGCGTACTGGCCCGAAGGGGTGGAACGTTGTTCTGTTGGGAAGTTCCTGGTCTGGTTGGGCGTGATCAGCATCTTCCTCGCCTGGGGTGGATACGGCGCGTTCAAGGTTCTGGGAACCGGTATCGGTGTGACGGGCCTGGACAACTATTTCGGGTTCGGCCTGTGGATCACCTTTGACTTGGCGGTCATCGCCCTGGGCGCCGGAGCATTTTTTTCCGGTTTCCTGCGGTACATCATCCGCATCGATGAACTTAAAAACATTATCAATCTAGCGGTAATCGTCGGCTTTCTCTGCTACTCCGGCGCGATGCTGGTGCTGGTGCTCGACGTAGGACAGCCGCTGAGGGCATGGTTCGGATACTGGCACCCGAACGTTCACTCCATGTTGACGGAAGTCATCTTCTGCATCACCTGTTACCTGACAGTATTGATCATCGAGTTTGTACCGCTCATTCTGGAAAACCGGAAGATCAACGAAAACAGGCTGTGTCACCACATCGCGCATAACTTCCATGTGTACATGCCGCTTTTTGCCGGCATCGGAACTTTCCTGTCCTTCTTCCACCAGGGGTCCCTGGGTGGCATGTACGGCGTCCTCTTCGGTCGTCCGTTTGTGTTCCGTGAGGGATTCTTCATCTGGCCTTGGACCTTCTTCCTGTTCATCTCCTCGGCCATCGCAACCGGTCCCGGTTTTACCATGCTTTGCGCGGCATTCATGGAAACCATTACCGGCCGCAAGCTGGTTAGTTATGAAACCAAGAAGCTCATGGGCAAGATCTCCGGTCTGCTCCTGTGCGTCTACATGTTCTTCAAGATCATTGACACCTATGCCTGGGCCAAGGGAATCCTGCCCGGGATGGGGCTGACATTCGATCAGATGTACAGCAGCGAGCACGGCTACGGGACCATCTGGCTGTGGGCCGAGTTGTTGTGGTGCGGCCTCCTGCCTGCCGTCATGCTCATCCTGCCCGCCGTCCGCAATCGTCCGGCCCTGATGTACATCGCCGTGATCCTTGCTGCCTGCGGCGTGACCATCAACCGTTTCGTCTTCACGGTTCAGGCCCTGGCCGTTCCGGTCATGCCTTTCGATCGTTGGACCTCGTATATGCCCAACTGGGCTGAGTGGTCCACGTCGCTGATGATCGTAGCCTACGGCATCTTCGTGATGAGTCTGTCCTACCGCTATCTGCCGATCTTCCCGCAGGAAGTGAAGCTGAACAAGTAAAGACGGTTAGTTTCCAAAAAAGGCCCTTCGGGGCCTTTTTTTTTGGGGATGACAAAGGGACGTCACCTGTGCTCATAGATTGAACGGTGTTTGATTTCGATGAGCGGACATGCGCCAGCGTCCGCAAGGAGTTGTCATGAAGGAAGCGGAACAGGGACGGCTGGATGCGATCGATGTGGCCCGGGCCGTGGGGCTCCTGCTTGTCTATTACGGGCATTTCGTCGAACAGATCATGTATCTCAAGAATCCGGCCGCGGCCGCTCAATACAAGTGGATCTACTCGTTTCACATGATTCTCTTCTTCATCCTCTCGGGCTGGATCCGCGGGGCCAAGCCGAGCACGGCTCCTTCTTCGGTATTCATCAAATCGACCCTGGCCAGCCGCATTGTCCCATATCTTTTTTTCAGCCTGCTGCTGGCTGTGATGTCCCTGCTCCTTCCCGGCTGGTTTCCCATCGTCGATCTTTCAAGCGCCAAAGGGTACGTCCAGGCCGCCGTGTCCACAGGGCTCGGTTTCCCCCTGTTCAATATTCCGATGTGGTTTGTGGCCTGCCTTGTCAGCGTGGAGTGCGTGCATCATCTCCTGCGCTGGTTTCTGGATTCCCCGACCAAGATTCTGCTTACGGCGCTGGCCTGCTACATCGCCGGAGATGCGCTCAACGCGGAGTATTTCTTTTTTGGCCAGAACCTAAGCTTTTGGCTGCTGCACGAAGTGCCTGTAGTGTATGCGTTTTACCTTGTCGGGTTTCTGCTCGGGCGGAGCCCTGTCTTGAACTTCGTGACGCCAGGGCGATCAGTGGCGCTGTGCCTGGCTGCCCTGGCAATCGTGCACCTGACCTATGATCTTAATCAGGGGCCATTTCGATATCTGCAGGCCGTGATCATTCTTCTGTCCGGACATGGGCATTTCATCTGGTTTCCCATCACGGCCCTGGCTGGTTCGGCAATGGTCCTGGCCTTGGGACGGGCGCTTCAGGAGGTGCGAGGTCTGGCCTTTTTCGGCCGCAACGCGCTCATCCTGCTTGGCCTGAACGGAGTTTTTTATCATTTCGTGAACGCCCCCCTGGCCGCATGGTGCGTCGCCAATCTTCCAGGAGACGGGTGGACCGTGTTCTTCGTCAGCGCGCTGGTTGCCATGGTCAGCCTGTGCCTGTGCCTGCCGGTCATCCTGGGTTTGAATTATCTGGTTCCGCAACTGGTGGGCAAGCCGCGCATGTCCGGGCGGATGTTCGGCCCCTTGCTGCGAGCGTAGAAACCCCATGACTTTTCAAGCCGGATTGCAGACCAGGGGCGCGGTCGCCTTGAGGCGGGCATGGTAGACGACGTCGGCATTCGGCGGACACTGCTGACGCTCAACATCTTTGCGGCCCTGAAGATGACCCTCTTCCCCATGGCCGTCATCACGCTCTTCTGGAAGGACGAGATTGGCCTGACCCTGACGGAGATCCTGTCCCTGCAGGTCTTTTTCTCCCTGGCCAGCGTGGTCATGGAGTATCCGTCCGGCTATGTCAGCGACCGTCTCGGCTATCGCTGGGCCTTGATCGTAGCCTGTCTTTTTGGTCTGCTCGGCTGGGCGTGGTATCTGGTGGCGGATACCTTTTGGGGTGTGCTGGTTGCGGAACTGCTGCTCGGCGTTTCCTATGCCTTCATCAGCGGATCGGACACGGCGCTCCTTTTCGAGACCCTGCGGGCCGGGGGCAGGGTGGACCTCTATACCCGCTGCGACGGTCGCATGGTCGGCTGGGGGCAGGGGGGGGAGGCCGTAGGAGCCCTCTTTGCCGGGCTCATGTACGCCCATTGGCCCCTGCTTCCCTTTGTGGCCCAGATCGTGGTCTGGGGCGTGGCGCTTGCGTTGTGCCTGTCTCTGCGCGAGCCCAAGTCCGAATCCTGCGGACCCGTCACGTCGCACCTGGCCGAAGCCCTGGGGGTATGCCGCCACGCCTTTCTGGAGAGCGCGGCCATCCGCGCGACCATTGTCAGCGGGATGCTCTTGGGGCTGGCGTCCTTTTATATGGTCTGGCTCATCCAGCCGTACATGCAGGAGTGCCGTGTGCCTCTGACCTGGTTCGGCCCGGTCTGGGCCGGAGCCAATCTGGTCGTGGCCCTGGCCGCGGCAAACAGCCACCGGGTTCAGACGCGTGTCGGGATGAAGGGCATGTACCTGCTTTTTTTTGCGTTGATCGTGGTGGCCTATTTTGGCCTGGCCGCGACCACTGCACTGGGCGGGTTCCTGTTCTACTATCTGCTCACGGCCATGCGCGGCCTGCAAGGTCCGCTCATGCGATCCCGTTTGCAGGCGCTGAGTCAGCGTTCGAACAGGGCGAGCATCCTGTCCCTGCACAGTCTGGTCTTTCGTCTTGGCTTCGTGCTGACCGGGCCGGTGGTCGGTTGGCTCGCCGATGCGCAGGGACTCGCCCCGACCTTTCTTACGCTGGGCGTTTTTTTTGCCCTGGCCCTGCCGCTTGCCGGACGAGAATTTTTGCGTCGCAACCTCCCGTCTTCCTTGACCTGAAACGCTCTTCCACAACGCGCAGGTGCCCCTGTGGAAAAGGTTTTGGTTGCTCCTGCCGCGAGGATGGCCTAAAGATTTGCCTGTTCTGCAAAAGCTACTTCAGGTGCAAGGGAACCCGGTGCGAGTCCGGGGCGGTCCCGCCACTGTAACCCCAGATGCCGCGTGTCAAAGACCCTCTCCCGTTCCTTCGGGAAGGCGGTGCGCGGCGGGCAAGCCAGAAAACCTGCCTGAAGAATTTCTCTTAACCCTCTGCACGCGGATGCAGGGTGTTGGGATATTCAGAAAAACATCACACCTACTTCGAGCGAACATGGCTGACACGATCCCGCCTTGGGAACGCGTGCGCGGCATGGTGCCGGTAAGTCTTTGCGACTGGCCGGGCAAAATCACGTGCGTGCTTTTTGCCGGAGGCTGCAATTTGCGCTGTCCGACTTGTCACAATGCGTCCCTGGCCTGGAAATGGAAATCTCTGCCGAGCCTGAACCGTGAAACGGTCCTGGCAGATCTGCGACGCCGCAAGCGCTGGCTGGACGGGATCACCCTCTCGGGAGGCGAGCCGACGTGCGTGGCCGGACTGGATGATCTGCTTGCGGATCTGGCCACGACCGGGTTGCCGGTCAAACTGGACTCCAACGGTTCCGCGCCCGATGTCCTGGCGCGGCTGCTGCGTGGCGGTTTGGTCCAGACCCTGGCTGTGGATGTCAAAGGACCGTGGTCCTTGTATCCGGGGCTCACCGGACAAGGCATGGACGCGGAAATGGCCCGTGATGCCCTTAGCCAAGTCTTTGACCTGGCCAGGCAGCATCCCGGACAGATATATTTCCGCTGCACCAAGGTCCCCTCCCTGTCGCCCACGGACCTGGAGGCCACCAGAGCCCAGGTTCCGGAAGATCTGCCCCTGCATTTCCAGGAGTATGTGTCCCCTCGCAACAGTGACGATGTTTCCTGATTCTCAATTCGACCGAATTATTTTGGAGTATTCATGCCTCAACAGATTGTGAAACGTGACGGCCGCGTCGAGTCCTGGTCCGTGGACCGGATTGCCCAGGCAATTTTGAAATCCCTCAACGCCAGTGGCATCAAGGATCCGATCCTGGCCAAGCGTCTGGCCGGAAAGGTCGAAACCAAGCTTGAGGGCATGCCATCACCCGAACAGGAGCTGGTTCAGGACACCGTGGAGCAGGTGCTCATGGAGTCCCGGCTCTACCAGGTCGCCCGGCGCTATATCGTGTATCGCGAAAAGCGTCGCGCGATCCGCAGCCAGACCGAAACCTTTCTGGACGTGACCGAGACCATCGACAGCTATCTGGACAAGTCCGATTGGCGGGTCAGCGAGAACGCCAACATGGCGCATTCCTTTCAGGGGCTGATGCTGCATCTTTCCGGCTCCGTGCAGGCCCGCTATTCCCTGGAGAAATATCCGGAGGAAGTCCGGCAGGCCCACGAACACGGCTATTTTCACATCCATGACCTGTCCTTTGGCCTGGCGGGGTACTGCGCCGGCTGGTCTTTACGCGACCTCTTGCTTGAAGGCTTCAATCTCGAAGGGCGCTGCTCTTCCGGGCCGCCGAAGCATTTTGACGCGGCTCTGGGCCAGATGGTCAATTTTCTGGGCACGCTGCAGAATGAATGGGCCGGCGCGCAGGCGTTCAATAATGTGGACACCTATCTGGCCCCGCTGGTCCGCTACGACAGCCTGACCTACGACGAGGTCAAGCAGGCCATGCAGAAGTTCGTGTTCAATCTGAACACGACATCCCGCTGGGGCGGGCAGAGCCCGTTCACCAACCTGACTTTTGACCTTGCTCCTCCGGCGCACATCGCCTCGGAAGCGGTGATCATCGGCGGCAAGCTTCAGGACAACACCTACGGCGAGTTTGCCGTCGAAATGGAGATGATCAACCGGGCCTTCCTGGAGGTCATGCTGGTCGGCGATTATCACGGGCGGATCTTTTCCTTCCCCATCCCGACCTACAACGTCACCCCGGACTTCCCCTGGGACACAGAGGTCGGCGAGCTGCTCCTCAAACTCACGGCCAAATACGGCGTTCCGTATTTCCAGAACTTCATCAATTCCGACCTGAAGCCTGAAGATGTGCGCTCCATGTGCTGCCGTCTGCAGATGGATCTGCGCGAGCTGCGCAAACGCACCGGCGGGCTTTTTGGCGCAGGCGACCTTACGGGCTCCATCGGCGTCGTCACCCTCAACCTGCCCAAGCTGGCCTATCTGGCCCAGGGTGAGGAAGACTTTCTGGACCTTGTGGGCGAGTACGCGTCCCTGGCCAAGGATTCCCTTGAATTCAAGCGCAAGATGGTCACCGACAACATGGACAAGGGCATGTTCCCCTTTTCCAGCCGGTATCTGAAGAACGGTTTTCGCAGCCATTTCAGCACAATCGGCATCCTTGGCGGCCACGAAGCCTGTCTCAACCTGCTTGGCAAAGGCATCGAGACCGACGCCGGAACCAGGCTCATGGTCCGCACGCTGGACCATCTGCGCGAGGTGACCGTCCGCTTCCAGGAAGAAACGGGCAATCTCTACAACCTCGAAGCCACCCCGGCGGAAGGGACCAGCTACCGCTTGGCCAAGATCGACAAGAAACTGTATGCGGACATCCATGCCTCCGGAAACGGGGTGCCCTACTACACCAACTCGACCCTGCTCCCGGTGGGGCATACTTCGGACATCTTCTCCGCCCTGGAGCACCAGAACCGCCTGCAGCCCATGTACACCGGCGGCACCGTGTTCCACAGCTTTCTGGGCGAATCGGTGCCGGACATCGCCGCGCTCAAGAGCTTCATCGTGCGCGCCCTGACCGAGACCAAGATCCCCTACATTTCGATCACGCCGACCTTTTCGATCTGCAAGGATCATGGCTATCTGACCGGCGAGCAGATCACCTGCCCGAACTGTGGTCAGGAGACGGAAGTGTACACCCGCGTGGTGGGCTATTACCGTCCGGTGAAGATGTGGAACAAGGGCAAGCAGTCGGAATACAAGGATCGGGTGGAATATTCCCAGGCCTCCTGCTTTGCGCAGTAGGCTTTGACGACCATAAAAGAAAACGGCCGGGCTGCATCGCAACCCGGCCGTTTTCTTTTATGGCGCTGAGTTCTTATCTTCCGGTGGAAGGGGAGCGGCGCAAGCCGTGCGCAAGAACGCTCAAGGCGGACCGGACGCCGCCAGCCAGACGCATGATCGCGTTGGAGATAATCGGTTCGGGACGCTGGATTTTTTGGGTGTGCAAAAACACGGTGATTTCACGCATGATGAGCCTCGATATTCAGAAATATGTTAAATTTTGCGAATGACGTTTTGTAGCGAAGCTCAACTAGGCACGAATAGTCTGCTCGTCAAGTAAAATGATGACGATTGTTTTGTGTGGAGTTTTGGGCGCGAGCAGGTTGCGAGGGGCTTTAGGATGCAGGCAGCAGGGCGTTTTGGGTGGCCAAATCCCAGGCCGAGGTTGCGGGCATGGCCAGGGACGCACGGAAGCGGAGCAGCGCGGCCTTGGATTTCTTGCCCCACACGCCGTCGATCTTTCCCGTATTAAGGCCCTGCGCGGCCAGGGCCTGTTGCACGCGTTTGACGTCGGCCTTGTTCTTGAGGTCGAGCAGTCGGGCGGGCGGCGCCTGCGTTTTGGCTGCGGGCGAAGACGAGGCGAGGAGGAGCTGTACTTCTTCTGTGAGGCGTAACCGGCAGCTGGCCGCGGTCAGGACGGAGCGGTCCGCGACATTCACGAGGCGGGCGGAAATGCGCAGCCCGCCGTCGGCCAGGGCGTAGGTGCCAGTCAGCATGATCTGCGCGCCCGTCGCGGCGCCCGCCTGGTCTGGATCTACGGCCAGGGCGGTCTCCCCGTGCTCCTTGAGAGAGTACGGGGTTGGCATGAACACGCGCGGGTCGGCGATGCGATACCCGTAGCGGAAGAGCGCGTTGCCTATCTCTTCGGCCAGGAGGCGTCCGAGCGGGGAGGTGTGCTTTGGTCCGTGTAGATCGGCAAAGGGCGCGGTCATGATGGGCGCGGTGCGATCCAGTCGGACCTGGAGGTTTTCAACCAGACTTTCGGCGAGGGCCGAGCTGATCGCGTCGATGCGCGATTCTCCGCACTGGGCGTGACCCCATGCGGGAACCGTGCACAGCAGGATGGTCAGGATCAGAATGCCGCGAATCATTTATTCACCAGGGAGAAACGTTTGAGATCCACGCTGCCTTGGGGCGCGTTCTGCTGGTAGTGGGCCCAGTCCGAGCCGTCGACGTAGAAAATGCTTGAGTCGCGATACAGATATGAGCCCCGGTGAACGAGGGCGGAGTTGATCTGGATTTCCGAGTCCGGGGTTTGCGCGTCAAAATATCCGCTTTCCTCGGCCACCACGGGCACCTTTTCGTATTTGCCTTTCTCATTCTTTCGCTGGGTGAATCCCGGCTCCACCACAAGGCGGGAGCCCTTGGAGGACTTTTCCAGGGTGCGCCGATGTGTGACGTATTCCAGATTGACTTCCAGAATGGCGGCGCCATCGGGCTCGAAGGCGATGGGAACGCCGTAAGCCACGAGGCCGGTCAGCAGGGACTCGCGATAGGCTTTGGCAAAGGGCGTTGTGCCGAGCGGTGCCACATACACACGCACATTTTCATCGGGATAAAAATGATCGAGGGCCGTGCCGCAGCTCTCGGCCACCTTGAGCGCCAGCTGGTCCCAATGGGCCATGGCCTGCATCTTGGGTTGGGTGCTGAGCAGGTATCCTCGCGAGAGGGGGGCCTGGGCGGTGACCATCTGCGAAGATTGGCCGGAAATGACGCTGACCGACGAGCAGGCGGTCAAAAGTCCCAGAGCCGCAAGGGCAAGGGTGGCGGCGATGCGCATGGCGGAATCCTTGATGTTGGTTATGTCCATAATCAGGATATCGGCCGCTGCCGGAAAAACTTAAGCCATCTTCGACGGAACTTGGCACGGGGCATGCTTTGCATTTCGCAGTCGGCATTTTTCTCCGGAGGATCGGCCATGTCCAAACTGTATATTTTACTTGCCAGCATATTTCTTTGCGCTTGCGCGAACCATCCTTTCATGTTCGGCGCGGCTGCAAAGCCCGAAACGCCCCAGCTGCTGCCTCTGTCCTACAAGGCCGCCGATCATCTGCACGGGCAGCTTTCCGGGAGCGAGGTGCCCGGTTATCCCATGCTGGCAGCTGCTTTCGTGGATTCCGCCAACGTGGAAAGCACCAATGACCTTGGCCGGCTTCTGTCCGAACAGGTCGCTTCCCGGCTGAGCCAGCTCGGGTACTCCCTGACCGAGATCCAGCTGCGATCAGATCAGCTGCGCGTCGATCCCGGAGGCGGGGTCTTTGCCCTGTCCCGTAACCTGGGGGAAATCAATGCCGATGCGTCCGCCTATTCCGTTCTGGTTGGGACCTACACGCTCATCGAGCGCCAAATTTACGTCAACGTGCGGGTATTGCGCGCCAGTGACGGCGTGGCCCTGGCTTCGTCCGATTTTACCCTGACGAATATCCGGCAGCCAAAGCCTCAAAGCGGGGGTGGTGGCGTTCAGCCGTCGGTGAAAACCATCCTCAATTGACGAAGTCCAGGAGCGCTTCCTCCTTGTTCTTGTGTCTCGATTGGCATATGGATATCTACCTATGTCAATATTCACCTATACGGAGGAAGTATGAAAAAACTTTTGTTGTTGCTCGTTCTGCTGGCTTTGCCGGTCGTGAGTGTGGCCCAGGATAAAGTGCTCAAGATGTCCACCACCACCAGCACGGAGTCGTCGGGTTTACTTGAGGTTCTGCTGCCTGAGTTCAAAAAGGACACCGGCATTGATGTCAAGGTCGTGGCCAAGGGTACGGGCGCGGCCATTCGCGACGGCGTGGACGGCAACGTGGACGTGATCTTCGTGCATGATCCGGCCCGGGAAGAGAAATTCGTGGCCGACGGGTTCGGCACCAAGCGCTATTACGTCATGTACAACGATTTTCTGATCATCGGTCCCGCGGCTGACCCTGCCGGCGCCAAAGGCGGCGATGCAACCCAGGCCATGAAGAAGATCGCCCTCTCCGAAGCGGTCTTCGTGTCTCGCGGCGACGACAGCGGCACCCATGCCAAGGAGCAGGAGCTGTGGAAGGCTGCCGGTCTGCCGCTCAAGGAAGAGGACGCGGTCTTCAAGGCCAAGGACAAGGAAGTGAAGTTCAAGGCTGTTCATCCCGAGCAGATGAAGGCGTACATGTCCATCGGCCAGGGCATGGGCAAGACTCTGACCTTTGCCGAAGAAAAGCAGGGCTACACCATCACCGACCGTGGCACCTATGTGCAGTACAAGTACGGCCGCCCGGAAGGCCTGCAGCTTGAAGCCATCAGCGAAGGCGATAAGGCGCTTTTCAATCCCTATGGAGTGATTCCGGTCAATCCAGAGAAGCATCCCCATGTCAGATTCGATCTGGCCGACACGTTCGCCAAGTGGTTGGTGTCGGAGCGCGGACAGAAAGTCATCGGTGACTTCAAGTTGCTTGACAAGCAGCTCTTCTTCCCCGACGCAAAGTAGGCAAGGGCTGCCAAAAACGGCAGCGTGCGTCTTTGTTGCGCTTTCGGGCGGTGAAGTGTAGTTGAAACGGCCCGCTCCAGCAGCGGGCCGATTTTTTTTCAAGTCGTTCTTTTCGGGGTGCGGGCATGTTTTTTTGGGAGAGTCTGTCGGCTGCGCTCAGTCTTTTACTCGAGTTCAATCCCGAGTTGCTGCTTATTGTCGGGGTGTCCTTGAACGTCAGCTTCTGGTCCACTCTGGCCGCGTGCGTCGTCGGCGTGCCAGCCGGATTTCTGATTGCCATCACGCGTTTTCGCGGCAAGCAGGCGACCATCACTTTTTTCAATACCATGCTGGCCTTGCCGACCGTGGTCATCGGTCTTTTGGTCTATTCCCTGCTTTCAAGGCGAGGGGTCTTCGGGTCCCTGGGCTGGCTCTATACCCAGAAGGCCATGATATTCGGCCAGATCATCCTCATTACGCCCATCATCATTGCTTTCACGGTTGCCGCCGTGGCGCGCATCGATGACCGCTACCGGCGTACCGCCCTGACCTTGGGCGCGTCTCCCTGGCAGGTGGCCCTGGTGGTTCTGCGTGAAGCCCGCTTCAGCATCATCGCCGCCATTGTGGCCGCCTTTGGACGCGTCATTTCCGAGATCGGCATCTCCATGATGCTTGGCGGCAACGCCAGGGGCTTCACCCGGACCATGACCACCGCCATGGCGCTTGAATACGACAAGGGTGAATTTGTCCTTGCCCTGGCTTTGGGCCTGGTGCTTCTGGCCATCAGTCTGGCAGTGAACACGCTGCTGGGCTACGTGCAGGGGAGGACCCAGCGATGAGCATCTTTGATCTGCGTGATGTGCGAGTCGCCTATGATGGGCGGGTCGTGCTCGACCTCTCGCGTCTCCAGATCGAGAAGGGGCTGACCTACTCGCTGCAGGGACCCAATGGGGCAGGCAAGTCCACCCTGCTTGGCATCCTGGCCTTTTTGAGTCCGCCTCACACAGGGGATATCAGCTTTGAAGGGGAGGCCGTGGTCTGGAAAGAGAGCTTCCTGCGACCTCTGCGCCGCAAGGTCGCGCTGGTGGAGCAGCATCCGGTCATGTTCAGCTGCAGCGTGCGCGAAAACGTGGGCTATGGTCTGGCAATCCGCGGGGTGGACAAGGTTCGGCGCAACCATTTGGTCGATGAGGCGCTTGATCTCGTGGGCTTGACCCATCTGGCCGAATCTTACGCCCCGCGCCTTTCCGGGGGGGAAACCCAGCGCGTGGCCATTGCCCGCGCCCTTGCCAATCATCCCAAGGTTCTTCTTCTGGACGAACCCACGGCCAGCGTTGACACCCATAACCGGGTCATCATCGAGCAGATCGTGGCCGAACTGCGTGACCGGGGAGAGACCACCATCGTGCTCTGCACGCACAATCGCTCTCAGGCCTGGTCGCTGTGCCCTCGCGTCATTTATCTGGAGGACGGGAAACTGGCCACTCGTTTCGCACGCAACTCGTATGCAGGAATGTTCAGCATCGAAGGTGGGCAGGGATGGTGCCGGATTTCAGAGGGCTTTTGCGTCCCGGCTCCGAAGTGTGAGCCGGGCCGGGTCAGAGTGGTCATCGATTCGGAGGCTGTGTTCCTGAGCAAGGCTCTCGATCCGGGACCAAATCGCGGCCCGCTGTCCAAGGTCCGGCTCGAAGGAGAGATGGTCTCCCTGAGTGTGAATTTGGGTCGCCCTTTGCGCGTGCAGATGCGGCTTGCGGATTTTCGGGCTTCAGGCCTGGGGGTCGGTGATCTGGTGCAGGCCGAGATTCCCCCTGCGGCAGTGGAGTGCTTTCCGGTTCTCTGACAGCATGGACTTTGTGTCGTTTCCTACCGTCTATTTCCCATCGCGAGCGATCTGCCGCGTGTGACACCGGCCTCAATGAGCACCCATCCCATATTTAATTCAAGGACAATGGGCGTGTCGGACCAGAACTCATCCCCTATCCTTTCGGCTGAAGCTCCGGCCTCGCCCCCGGCTTGGCGCGACGTGTGCCAGCATTGCAACACACTGAGCATGGAGCGGGAGAGCTGGTGGGAGCGAATCGTTTCCGACCCCGAAGCTGTCCCGCGTGTCGATGAGTCCGAGGTCACGATGCGTCTGCGCGGCAACGAGTTCGCGCAGGTGCGGCTGCGGGGAGCGGCCCTGCAGTGCCACATTGATCCTGAACATCTCCTGCTGTCCCATCCCGGAGCGCGGACGGTGCTCGGCGATGCCGGGGCCGCCCCGCAGCCGAAGCTGGTTCAGAACCTTGCGGAGCTCGCCAGCCACTATGGGCATGTCCGGCGCAGGGCCTGCCGGCACACGGACCGGCGGCAGGCGATCCTGGACCGGCTTTTCCTCCGCCATCCCTGCGTCCTGGCCGTAGACGCTCCGTTGCCTTCGGGCCGGGTCGACCTTGTCGCCCTCTCCGCGCAAGGCGAGGCCGTTTTTTTTCTGCTCCGTCGTTACACGGATGGAGATCTGCGTTTGCGCGGCCGAGGCGGCATTGCCTGGCGCATGGGCGAGCTCGAGCGATGGCTGGCGGATGAAGCCACAGCCGCGGCCTGGGTCCGGGGCGTGCTTGAACGCTCCGGCGCGCTGCGGACCCCGCACTCCAGGCGCTACGCTTCTTCAATGTTTTCTCAAAGTTACCCTCATGCGCGGCTTTTGATCGTTGACTTCGATCATGCCCAGCGTCTTTCCGGACTTCCGCAACTTCGCACCGACATCACCGCCAACCTTCACACCGCACTTGACCGGACGGCCGTGCAGAGTGATATTCATTGTATTGGCGATCCTGGAAACATTTCGTACACGACGTTTTTTTCAGGAATCTGATTGACCTTCCCGGGGTTTTGAAGCGGAGGGGAATTATGTCCGATCTTCATTTGTGGCACCGCGCCGAACTTGGAAAGCTCAAAGAGGACATGGAAGAGCTTTTCGATTCCTTTGTGCGCGATTTCTGCAGTCCCATGGATCTGCGTCTGCTGAGCTGCGAGCCCGATGTGCGGGTTGTGAGCGAGGAGGATGCCATTTTTGTCACGGTCCATATCCCCAATCTCGATCCACGCTCCATCAAGGTCTCGGTCTCCGGCAACCGCCTGTCCATTGCCGGACAGAAGGTGGAGAAACGCACGGACGAGCAGAGCCGGACCATTTCCCGGCACGGTTTTTCCAGCACCATCCGCCTGACTTCCCCCGTCCATGCGGAGCGGGTCAGCGCCAGCTATGCGGAAGGGGTGCTGCGAATCGTTTTGCCCAAATGCGCGGACTGCACTCTGGTCCCGGTCCGCATGGGCGAGCACAACCACGAGCGAGGCAGTAATGAGTGACGCGAAACAACTGACTCCCGATGCGCTGCGGTGGACCCTCGATACCGCCACCCTCCCTTTTGAAACCACCGACGAGTTGGAGCCGCTGGATGAGATTCTTGGGCAGAAACGGGGCGTGGACGCGCTCATGTTTGGCACCGGCATCCGCAGGCCCGGCTACAATATCCTGGTCACCGGAGTTTCCGGCACCGGCCGCATGGACGCGGTCAAGAAGGTTCTGTCCAAGGTCGTGCAGAACGGTGAAAGCCCTGGAGACCTCTGCTACCTGAACAATTTCAAGGATCCCGAAGCGCCAATCCTGGTTCGTCTGGGGGCGGGCCTTGGCGAAAAGCTCAAAAAGAAGATGCAGGGCCTCGTCGAGGAGCTTAAAAAAGAGGTGCCCAAGCTCTTTGAGAGCCCGGAATATCTGTCTCGCAAGAACGAGATCAACGAGACCTACGAAAAAAAGACCGCAAGTTTTTTCATGAATCTGGAAAAGCGGGTCAAGGAGGCCGGGTTCGCCCTGGTCACCTTTCAGGGCAGGCAGGGGCAGCCGCCGGAGGTCATGCCCGTGGTCGACGGCGACCCCACTCCCGTTCTGAAACTGGAGCAGATGGTCGAGAATGGCCGTTTTCCGAAGGACGAGTTCGAGCGCATCAAGGCCAAGCATGTGGAGATCAAGATCGAAATCGATTCCATTTTTTTGCAGATTCGCGGGCTGCAAAAGGAAATTCAGGAAAAGAACAGGCAGGCGGACAAGATCATGTTTTCCAATCTGGCCGAAGGCCTTATCAACCCGCTCAAGCAGGATTTCGCCTGTGCCGAGCTGGATGCGTATTTTCAGCACATGATCGACGACATGGTCGACAATGTCGCCATCTTCTTCAATCAGGAGCGGCCGCCGCAAATGCCCGTGGGCGATCCCTTTGAACAGTACGCGGTCAACGTGCTGGTCGATAACGGCGAGCAGCACGGTCCCCCCGTGATCATCGAAGAGTATCCCACCTATCGCAACCTCTTCGGCAGCATCGAGCGTATCGTGGACCGCAGCGGAGTGTGGCGCACGGATTTTTCCCGCATCAAGGCCGGGTCGTTTGTGCGCGCCAATGGCGGATATCTGGTCCTGAATCTGCTCGACGCCATCATGGAGCCGGGGGTGTGGCAATCCCTCAAGCGGGCGCTCAAGAGCCGCAAGATGGAGATGCAGACCTACGACCCCTTTTATCTGTTCACCACGTCGTCCATGAAGCCCGAACCCATCGAGATGGACATCAAGGTCATCATCCTGGCCGACACCTACATTTACCACCTGCTGCAGCACTACGACGAAGACGTGCCCAAGATCTTCAAGGTCCGGGCGGATTTCGACTCCACCATGGACAACACCGCCGAGTCCGTGGCCCAGTTTGCCCGTTTTATCCGTACGCAATGCGCCCAGCACGGTTTGCGGCCTTTTGACCGCTCGGCCGTTGCGGCTCTGGTGGAAGAGGCCGTGCGCATGGGCGGACGGCAGGAAAAGATGGCCGCATCCTTTCCCAAGCTGACCGACGTGCTCATGGAGGCCGATTATTTCGCCGAGCAGGACGGCCGGGGCATGGTTCATGGAGATGACGTGAGCCACGCCCTGGGGGCCCGCATCCATCGTTCGAGCCTCATCGAGGAAAAGATTCAGGATATGATTGACCGCGGCTCGATCATGATCGACACGGACGGGGTCAAGGTCGGGCAGATCAACGGCTTGGCAGTGTACAGCATGGGCGACATGATGTTCGGCAAGCCCAGCCGGATCACGGCCGCCACCTCCATGGGCAAGGCCGGGATCATCAACATCGAGCGCGAGGCCGAGCTTTCGGGGAGCACCCACAACAAGGGCGTGTTCATCCTCGGCGGATATCTGCGCAAGATGTTCGCCCAGGACAAGCCCTTGGCCGTGAGCGCCTCCATCGCCTTCGAGCAGAGCTACTCCGGCGTGGATGGCGATAGCGCCTCGTCCACGGAGATGTATGCCCTGCTCTCAAGCCTGGCGAACGTGCCCATCAAGCAGGGCATCGCCGTGACCGGCTCGGTCAACCAGAACGGCGAGGTGCAGGCCATCGGCGGGGTGAATTACAAGATCGAGGGGTTTTACACCTGCTGCAAGGCCAAGGGCCTGACCGGGGAGCAGGGCGTGCTCATCCCCGCGGCAAACGTCAAGGATCTCATGCTCAAAACCGAAGTCGTGGAAGCCGTGCGTGAAGGGCGCTTCCATGTCTGGTCAGTGGCCAGCATCGAACAGGGCATAGAGCTCTTGACCGGGGAGAAGGCCGGAATGCGCAAGAAGGATGGAGCGTATCCCAAGGGAAGCATTTATGCCCTGGTGGACCAGAGACTGAAGGATCTCGCCCAAGGCATGGCCAATTTTGGCAAGGATGAAGATAAACAGGAAAAGGTCTGAGCAGACTTGGCGTCTTAAAGGAGAATATCTTGGAAAAAGTTATGTATGATCTGGTCATTGTCGGCGGAGGTCCGGCCGGGCTTTCGGCCGGTATCTATGCCATGCGCGCGGCGCTGAACGCCGTTTTGGTGGAAAAGGGCATGCCTGGCGGCCAGATCGCCCTGACCAAGGATGTGGAGAATTATCCCGGCATCGAAGAGATTGGAGGCTTCGAGCTGTGCGAAAAGTTCTTGAATCACGCCAAACGCTACAATCTGGACATTCGGGAGAGTGAGGTCGTGCGCGTCGAGCCGGGCGTGGATTATCATGAGGTGGTCCTGTCCGACGGCACCCGCATGCACTCCCACGCGATCATTCTCGCCGCCGGCGGATCGGCCCGCAAGCTGGGCGTACCCGGCGAGATGGAACACTACGGCAAAGGGGTGTCCTACTGCGCGACCTGCGACGGATTCTTCTTCCGGGGCAAGACCGTGGTCGTTGTCGGCGGCGGGGACACGGCCCTTGAAGACGCGTTGTATCTGTCCAAAATCTGCACGCAGGTTTATCTGGTTCATCGCCGGGATGAATTTCGCGGTAGCCGCATCCTGCAGCAGAGAGTTTTTGCCGAACCGCGCATCACGCTGGTGCTGAATTCCGTGCTCACGGACATCGTCGCGGATGACCAGGGCGTGACCGGGATCAACGTCAAGAACGTGCAGACGGAAGAGGCGCGGCACATCACAACCGACGGAGTCTTCATCTTTGTCGGCTTTCGGCCCAACAACGGACTGGTCCCGGCCGGCGTGAAGATGAATGCCGCAGGCTACGTCATCACCGACGAGAAATGCGAGACCAGCCTGCCCGGTATTTTCGCGGTGGGTGACATGCGTCAGAAGTACGCCAACCAGATCGTCCTGGCTGCGGCCGACGGTTGCGTGGCCGCCCTGGCCGCCGCCCATTACGTGGAGATGCGCAAGGCCCAGGCCGCGCGCAAATAGCCGCAGGCGACGTTGGAACACGCTTTACGGCGCGAACCTTCGGGTTTCGCGCCGTTTTTTTGTCCTGTCTTATTCCACGTTCAGATGCTGAAGTGGCGGCAAGGATGGCTTCAAGGGTTTGATGTCCGGCAGTACATGCGTCTGGCCGCATGGCGAAAGGCAACAAAAAACCCTCGAAGATTCAAGGGTTTTTGTTGCCGCATGGGCCGGAAATTTGGTGGCTCCCCGGGACAGATTTGAACTGCCGACACGGTGGTTAACAGCCACCTGCTCTGCCAGCTGAGCTACCGGGGAACAGGAGCCAGAAGGCGCTTTTAGGGAAAGGGGGGCTCACTGTCAACCTTGAAGTCAGCCCCCTTGAGGCATCCGTGCGGATTTTCGAGCCATGCTTCTAGTCGAAGCGTCGCCGGATCAGTTCCTGAATCTCCTGCGGGTACATTTGTCCATAGGAGGGCAGGGTGGAGGTCACGTTGCCGGGGGTCAGTTCCATGACGCGCACCATGACGGTGTCATGCGGCAGCCTGTCTAGGACCCGCACGCGGTAGCCTGGGGCCAGGGATATCCCGGCGGCGCTCACTCTTTCCAGATAGCGCCGGTATTCCGGGTCCGATGTGTCCGAGGAGAGTCCGTACATGTTCTCCCGGTAGGGGCGGTCGCCGAGGATTGTCTTGGCCCCGCCCAGGTACGTGAATATCTCGGTTTGTCTGGTTTTGATAACTCTCGACAAGAGCAGGATCGACGGCTCCTTTTCTTCTCCCCGGACCAGGATCATGGTTTGCACCTCGTCGATTGGAACGAGGAAGGAGTTCCAGATCTGTCCACGGAGATTGATTTTTTCCACGCCAATGAGGCGCCAGCCCGGATCCAGGGGGATGGTTTCGGAGCCCCAGAGGGTTGCCTCGTTGGTTTCGGGGTTGAACCGATCCGTAAACGGCGCATGGGCGCATCCGGCCCAAAGCGCAATCGCGATCAAAAGAGTCGCGTGCAGCGCTGTCTTGAGGAAAATATGCGGTTTCATGTGGCCCTCCATGATTATCTCTTCAAGATATTAAGTCGCGGAAGTTTAAAAGTACACACCAAGGCCGGGCGTGATCCATTCGCAAGATTCATCCAGGCTGGGCGGATAGAGGCCGGCCATGGCCGGGTCCGGCATGGGCGCGGACATGTTGTCCAGGTTGCGGAACGCCTGGGCTGGATGCCGTTCCACAATGACCTCGAAATCTGCCGAGATGGGTATGGTTCTGTGCGGAAACTTCGGCCTCATGTGGGGGCGAACAAAGGCGGCCCAGTAGACAGGCCGGGTTTCCCGGTCGGATGACGATGCGGCCGGTTCCAAGCCCAAGGCTGGCGCGTCTGGTTCCTGTCCTCCGGCAGCCTGGCTGCGGATGTGGCCGCTGCCTGTCAGCGCTTCGCCGCCATCAAGGACATGCGCTCCGAACCGCTCCCGGCTGGCCGCCGCCTGGAAGCGGTGCTTGTAGACAAAGGAGCAGTAGTTGATGGCCAGGGGAAGGGAGTGCATGGCTGCGTGGGCGACCAGTTCCAGGGCGCACAGTTCCGACTCCAGGACCGTGACCTTGGGGCCGTGGACGTAGGTGTAGTCATGCTCCAGCAGATGCCTCGCATTGTGCGGGGTGAGGCGGAGCTGGTGCAGGTTCAGGTGGGAAACGCCGGCTGCGGACAGTTCGGGCAACAACGCACGCAAGTGTTCGATTTCTTCAGGCACGGCCGGGATTTCCACGGTGACCGTGGACACGATGCCCGCCGCCTGACGCGCGAATTTGAGGTCATAGCTTGTGGCACCGATGTCGAAGCGGATCTCGTTCAGCCCGGCCTCCGCGAGTCTGCGCAGCTTGTCCTGTGTGACCAGAATGCCGTTGGTGTAGAGCCAGATGTGCAGTTCCGGACCGCAGGTACGGCGCAGGGCGCGCACGTAGTCGAGACTCTTCTCGAAATCCAGGAATGGTTCGCCGCCGCTGACGCTCGCTCCTCGGAACCCGAAAAACCGGACATAGTCGGCGTAGTCCTGGGCGCGGTGAAACGGAACGCTTCCGGACATGGGCGGATCGTCCACGTTTTGCGGGGTGGGGCAGTAGAAGCAGCGCCCATTGCAGCGGCCGCTGATGAACAGGCAGGACCAAGCCATGCCCGCGCACTGTCTGCAGCCCGGTGACAGGAGGCTGTAATGGATCTTGGTGCCCAGGCACGACACCTCGATTCCGGGCACCTCCAGGAGGCGAGCTCTCTTTTGGGTTGCCTGCCTTGCGCTGTCCTCGTCGATCCAGTTGATATAGTTGAACAGGGGGCCGTATTCCCGGGCGTTCATTTCGATGAAATGGTCTCTCGTCTGAGCTTCGTTCATGGAATGCGCGTCTCCTGTGTAGACGATATGACCTTGGCAGGCTGCCCCAAAATGGAGATCTGCTTCGTCACGGCAGAAAATTCAGACCCTCACGTATGCAAAAATACCCTTGTGGGCACACGTACGCTTCGGGCCTGGATTTTCTTTGCTCCGCGCATCTCATCATTTTTTAAGCAGCCTGGACATTTGAAATTTTCAGTCAGTCAGGCGGGTCAGTCGACCCGTAGAATGGTGGCATAGCTGCCGAAAACGGCCCAGACGGTGTCCTTTTCCTGCAATTCCAGCCGGCGCAGGCTGTCCGTCGTGGTTACGACGCACAGGTCCGTGTCCGGGCCGATGCGCAGCACGTATTCGGTGTTGACCTGGCCGCGCGTGATGCGGGTGATGACTCCGGGCAGGCGGTTTTCGGCCGAGCAGAGGGGATCCGTTTCGGTCTTGTACAGGCTCACCCAGGGCGCCTTGACCTCCACCGTGGCCAAGCGTCCGACTTTGAGCCCGAGGCGGCTCAGGCTGTCCAGGGTAATGACCGAGGAGATGACGTGACCGTCGAGGGTGGTGAGCTCCACCGCGGCCTGGATGTCGGCAGGGCGTATGCCAGTGATCTTGCCGAAAAAGGAGTTGCGGGCGCTGGTCTTGCGATGGCTCTCCCGCTGCAGGAAGGAGGAGGTGATGGTGCGGATCTCCTCTGCCGAAAAGGACACGTAGGCCGAGGTCAGATTGGGCGTGGAGTGCCCGAGGTACAACTGCACCGCGGGCAGGGGCATGTTGGACTGCATCAGCTCCACTCCCCTCGATTTGCGGATCATCTCGGGACTGCCCAAGTTCTTGGGAAAACCGCAGGCCTGGGCCCGTTCATAGAATTTGCGGCGCACAAAGGCCGGGTCAACGCCCAGGCTCCGCCCCACGGCTTGGCGGAAGGCCTCGTCTGCGAAAAGGCGCCTGATTTCCACTGCCAGGGCGTCTGCCAGGGGCACGGATCTGGTCTGCTGCGGCATGGACCTGCCAAAGGTGACGATCAGGCGGTCGTGGTCGATGTCCGTGAAGGGGTCCAGTTCCAGCACTTCGTGCAGCTTGGCCCCGGTGTGCCTGATGAGCAGAAAGATGAGCAGGATGCGCTTGCGGGACAGGACCACGTCGCCGCGTTTGGAGTCTTCGGCCCAGGACCTGAATTCCCGTTCCAGATGTTCGAGCTGCAGGGAATCAAGGCAAGACGAAGCCTCGCCAACGATTCTGCCGTGATCGGCCAGGCCGGAGGATGGAGCGTGCAGGGCTGGATTGTGCAAGGCTTTCATGATCTCCATCATGGACCGAGGGGAGGCCTCAAGGCAAGCGTCTATTTGGAGCTAATGCGCTGCGTCGTCTTTGAGGCATTACAATGCGTCGCTTCTGGCGCATTACAATCGGAATTACTGATGCGCCATCCCCGCAAAGGCGGGAATCCAGGCTTTAGTCGGAAGACGCGGTAATTCGCCTGGTCGGAGCGAAGGGCCTGCTTGGTCCGGTCCGGCCGCCTCGAAACTCCCTCGCGGGCCTCGTACGACTGAATCGTTGCGTGCAGGGCGCACGGGCGGGGCAGCTCGTCCGGCAACGATTCAGCCAACGATGCCTGGCTCGGTCAGACAGTCGAGGCAACCTGCCCGGACCAAGCAGACCCTTCGCGTCATTACGATACGTTGTTTTCGCGGCATGACTGATGCGCCGCCCCTGTGGCATCACGATGTGTCATCCGTTCGGCATCACTATGCGTCATCCCCGCGAACGTGTGCCCAGCATGGGTAGGCGGGGATCCAGGTTTTTTTAAGGAAAATTTTGAGGAAAAAGCCGTAGCTTTTCGTCTGCTTGGAGAGGGGTGGCGCGTTTATTCCGACGCGTCATAAAAAAAGGCCCTTCGCGTGAAGGGCCCTAAAAAAGTCTGGCTCCCCGGGACAGATTTGAACTGCCGACACGGTGGTTAACAGCCACCTGCTCTGCCAGCTGAGCTACCGGGGAATGCTCGTGAGGAGCCTCTTTAGGCAAAGAGTCCTGCTCTGTCAACCGCTTTGAGCGGCCGCGCGGATTTTTGTCTGTCCCGCCTCTTCGATCTTGCCCTGCTGTTCCAGGGCCGTGATCAGCACCTCCCAGAAGGCGGAGGCATCGGGTTTGAGGTGCACGCTTTGTCTGGCCAGGGATTCGGCGATTTCCGGATCGTCGCCGCGCTCCAGATAGATTTTGGCCAGGAGGTGAAAGGAATGGGCATCCTGCGGATTGGCGGTGATGGCCTGGTGCAGGTATTCGCGGGCCGTGTCGCGGTCGTCGCGGCGGAAGGCCAGGCGGGCCAGATACCTGTGGGCCAGCCGCTCTCCATCGGGCATGGCCTTGACCCCTTCGTAGAGCGTCAAGGCCCGCTCGAAATCGCCCTCGTCCTCGGCCATGAGTCCCAGGCGGACCAGGGCGTAGACGTGGTCCGGCTTGATGCTCAGCACCTGCTCGAAGGCCTGCCTCGCCACTTCGGGATCCCCGTCCTTGAGACAGGCGCAGCCGTAGTTGTAGAGCGGCATGGCGTGGTCCGGGTGGAGAGTGATGAGCTCCTGAAAGATGGTCCGGGCCGTGGCGTACTTGTTCAATCGGGCGTAGCAGACGCCCAGTGAGTTGCGGGCCAGCAGATTTCCTTCGTCGACGGTCAGGGCCTTTTTGTACTCCGCGATGGCGTCATAGGTTTCGCCTTGGGCAAAGAGGCGGTCCGCGCTGATGTTTAATGATACGGAATCAAAGCAGGCGATCTTCTCGCCCTGCAGAAATCCGGCGTGGTCAAGGGCCTTGCGGGCGTTGTCCAGCGTGTCGGAGCGGGAGTAGTCCAGAAATGGATGGGCCGCGATGCCGACGGATTTGTCCAGTCCGGCAAAGCGTTCGTCCTCCAGCAGCTCGCGCACGATACGCAGGCAGTCCTCCTGTCCGAGCTCAGGCACATGGTAGAGGATGCAGTTCATGCTGTAGCGTCCGCCCAGTGCGTCCGGTCCGAAGAGGGCCTCGACGCGGCTCGCCAGGGTCTGGAAGAACTGTTCTTCTTTCATCTGGTCCATGGGCGTGCGCTCGCCGTGAGGAGACTCCAGGCGCATGAGCACCATGCAAAAAGTCTTGGCCTGGGCGCGTGCGCCCTGCCATGTCTGCAGGAAATCACGGTAGGGGTAGAGCCCCGTGAGCGGATCCTTCTGGGGAGAGCGGTCGCCGGGCTGGGCCTCGCGCTGCTCCATCAGGCCGGAGTGCTCGTCCAGCAGGGTCAGCTTGTCGCCCTTCTCCACGACCCATTCCGGATCGCTTTGCACCAGGATTTCGGCGATGGCCATCTCGTCCTGCACTTCCACCAGCGAGATCTCGGCCTTGTACATGGGCGGATAATGGCCAAAAATGACGTCGCCCTGAGTCCCGACGACGGTCTCGCGGCCGTTGAACTTGCGTGACCAGATCAGGAAGCGCTGCCCTTCGTGGGCGTCCACGCCCCGGCCGAGGTTGATGATGAGGCGGCTCATGGGCATGACCTCCAGGACCACCCCGCCCTGGGCCAGGATCTGCCTGAAGGAATAAATCTGTCCGCGTCCGCCGGCCTTGGCCGTCATCAGGGCCTTTTCGGCCTTGTCCAGCACGAGCCAGGCCTGCTCTTCGGGAGCCTTCTGGAATTGGGAGCCCTGAAGATCCTGGGGATAATTGACGTAGCCGATGCTGGCCGAGATCGCGACATCCTCGCGCAAGGGGGTGAAGCGGGCCGTGATCCGGGCAAGTTCGGCACCGAGATTGCCCGCCAACTCGCTCAGCTTGGAGCGCGACGCCTGGGGCCAGAGCACGCCGTACGAGTCCCCATCCAGGCGGCAGACGAGGGTTTGTTTGGGGCAGAGTTCGCGCAGGCGTTCGGCGGCCAGGGTCAGGATTTTGTCTCCGAAGAGATGCCCGTAATTCTCGTTGACCTGCCGGAAGCGGTCCAGATCGATGACGATCAGCCCGAAGCAGGCGCTGTGCCCCTGCAGGGAGTCGTCGGCCACTGCTCCCGGGCCGGGCATGATGGAGCCCACGATGCCGGAGATTTCCCGCACCAGGGCCTGTTGCAGGCGGTGGCGATTGAAGAGGCCGGTCAGCGGGTCGGTGATGGCCGATTTTCGGATCTTGATCTGCTCCAGGCACAGTGAGGCCATGAGCGGGAGATAGGGTAGCGCGCGGGCCGTCTCCTCCGGGTCCACCCCGCGGGCTTCGAAGACCGCGAGCAGCCTCTCCCCGTGGGTCAGAGGCAGCATGAGCCTGTCCTCCTCCAGCGTGGCCCGTCCGTGTGGATGCTGGGGCCGTGCTTCCAGGTCTTCCGGGGTTATGGCCGGAAACATGAGGCTGTAGGAGGAGAATGGGATGATGGCTTTGAGGGCGGCTTTGAGCAGGGGCTCGTATTCGATGATGTCCTGCCTTCGCAGCGTGCTCGTCTCGATGGAAATGGCCGTGTTCATGAATGACCCCAGGGTGTTTTTGAAGGCATTGCCTTATGCCGGAACCCTTGTCCAGAAAGGAGAATTGTGTTTTGGCCCGAAGATGTCTACATCTTGGGCATCTCGTTTTTCACCAGGGAGGAATTGATGCTCAAAGTGACCGCCATGCCGCTTGGACCGCTGGATACAAACTGTTACGTCGTGCATTCGGATCGCGAGGCTGTGGTCATTGATCCCGGCGGAGATGCGGATGAAATCCTGTCGTTCCTTCATTCCAAAAAGCTGACCCTGACCGCGATCCTGAACACTCATCTGCATTTCGATCATATCCAGGGCAATGCGGATCTGGTCGCAGCCACGGGCGTGACCGTCATGGCCAACCCCAAGGACGGCTATCTCCTCGAGACCGAGCTTGGTGGTGGTGGAATGATGGGTTTTCCGCGCACGCCAGTTTTTTTGTATGTTCACTTGGAAGAAGGGGAGATGCCTTTTTTGGGCACTACCTGCCGGGTTTTGGCCACGCCGGGGCATAGTCCGGGCAGCCTGTCATTCTTTTTCGAGGAGCTTGGGGCCGTCTTTGTGGGTGACCTGCTCTTTTACCGCTCCGTGGGACGCACGGATTTCCCCGGCAGCTCCGAGCGTGACCTGCTGCGCTCCGTGCGCACCAGGATTTTTACCCTGCCCGAGGACACCTTGGTTTATCCGGGCCACGGGCCCGAGACCACCGTCCGTCAGGAGCGGCTCAATAACCCCTTTTTCACCGAGTTCTTGCGCTAGGAGCACCCATGATTCCCGAAGGCGAGCACGATTTCCGGGACAAGTGCTGACACGTGGGAGTGGACGCCAGTTGGCATCTGCGTTTCAGCCGCACTGACAGGCAGGTTTTCTGGGTCAAGCCGAGCGTGGTGTCCCAGCTCGAGAACGCCCTCTATGTCGAGACCGATTGGACCTTGAGCCTGCGCGAGGTCGGTGAATTCGTGCGGGCGGAATTCGTCCGCAAGCCTCGTCCATGAATGAACCTCTGATCATGTCCCTTAGCCCCAGAGCAGGCGGAAACAGCGACCATGCCGCTGCTCTTTTCGCACGCAGTTTGGACCGGCAACTCCGGCCCGTTTTTTTGCGCGACCGTCAGATCGAGCCCTGCACGGGATGCGGGAGTTGCGCCGAAGACGGCAGGTGCTGGATTGGCGAGGACTGGGCTGAAGAGCTTTTTTTGCGGCTTGACCGCGCCCCCGGTCTGGTTCTGACCGCGCCGGTCTATTTTTATCATTTGCCAAGTCAGGCCAAGGCCTGGATCGATCGCGCCCAGGCCAGATATATGGCCAGGCAGAGCGGGTTGCGTACCCCGGACGCCGTCCGCTGCGCCTACGTCGTGTTGGTGGCGGGGCGGACACGGGGCGAGAACCTTTTTGCGGGGATCCTGCCGACCTTGAATTATTTCTTGCAGGTTTTTGATTTTCGTATCGAGAAGACGCTCTTTCTGCGCGGTCTGGACGGAGCTGATGATTTTTCCCGGAATCGCGCGGCCGAGGATGCCGTGCGAGATCTGGCTAGGTGCAGCGGATGGTAGGGGCGGGGCTTTCACGCAGGCTCGCCGCCGTGCTGCATGTGGTCGGCCGCCGCTGTCAATTTTGCGCGGCGGTGCTCGAACATGCCGATGAATTTCCGCTGTGCCGAAACTGCCGGGCGCTCCTGCCCCCGCGTGTCGGCGGTTACTGTCCTGACTGCGGAATCTGCTACGAGGACTCCGCAATTCCCGTATATTCCTGCCTGTCGTGTCGCCTGGGCAAGCCCCCGTGGTCGGCGGTGGCTTTTCACGGGCTCTACTCCGGTGCTCTGCGCGAGCTTATCCACCAGCACAAGTTCAACCACGATCACGGTCTGGGTCTGCTGCTGCGCGGCCTGATCCGCGAGGCCTGGGACCGGCACAGTCTGTCCCGCCCCGACTGCATCGTGCCTGTGCCCATGCTCCCCGCAAAGTTGCTTGATCGCGGGTTCAACCAGAGCGTTGAGTTGGCGCGCATGCTGGGCAAGGTCATCGGCCTCCCACCTCTGCTCTCCGGCCTGCGCAAGACCCGGGAAACCATGGCCCAATCGAGCCTGGGCCGGGCCGAACGGCATCGCAACGTCGCGGGGGCTTTCGAGGCGGTCGCGAGTTTGTCCGGCCAGCACGTCCTGCTTGTCGACGATGTCATGACCACGGGCGCGACCCTGACGGCCTGTGCCAAAGCCTGTCTGGCTGCTAAAGCGCGGCGTGTGGACATCTTTTTTCTGGGCAGGGCGGTATGAAGAATTTTTCTTTCCGAAATTTTGGGCATCAGAATCCGCGGCAAATTTTAGGACTGCTGGCGCTCATGTTGCTGGGAATTATCGCGCTGGGGGCCAAGGACGCCTATCACTACAAGGTCATTCAGGAACACCGGTTGCTGATGAAAGCAGAGCAGGCTCATTTGGATCTGGTCCAGATTTTTCGCGTTGCCATGAGTTCGGTGCGTTTGGGTTTTGATCGCTTGTCTTTGGCCTCGGACTTGCCCGGTCTTTTTGCTCTTGAAGCCGAGACGGACAGGTCGCTCATGCGCTCGCGGAGGGCTCTGGTCGTGATGCATCAGGGCGGTGAGCTTGGCTTGGAGGGTCTTGAAGGGCAGCCTGCGGACCAAATCATCACTCTTGCCCAGCCTATGCCGGCTGAGCTTCTTGACGAGGCCTCGAAGCTCGTCCCAGTGGTGCAGGACATTTCAGACCATGGGCATTTTATGGTCCGCAACCTGCTGCATGCCTTGGACAAGTCGAAAAATGAGGGGGTGGACCCGGACCTGGAGACCGCCCGTGAACAGACGGAGGTTTTGTTCAGCCAGGCGGCGGAAACGGCCGATATCCTTCAGCGTGACATCAGAGTCCGGATCGCACGGGCCATCGAAGACCACCAGACCAACGCCAATCGTATCCTGGCCATGACCTGCGGGCTGGTCATTCTTTTGCTTACGGGCATGATCACGTTGTGCGTGTGCATCATGCGCTCCTTTGCGGACATGTTCAGGTCGCGGGAAAAAGACAGCGCGGCTGTGGTTGAAGCCAACGCGGGCATGGAAAGGATTTTGGAAGCGCTGCCGGTGGGCATCGCCATTCTGGGCCAGGACCGGATCATCCGCCGGGTCAATCTTGCCGCGACCAACCTCCTTGATATTGAGCCCGGCTGGTTTTTCGAGCGCCGCGTCCCTTGGGACATGTTCTGCGAGAATGCGCAAAGCGATGACCCCGAACGGCAGCCCCGGATCGAATTCGAGCAAGAGGTGCGCATGCGCGCGCTGGAAGGGCGGACCCTGGATGTGATCAAGAGTTCCATCCCGGTCATCCTGCAGGGGGAGACCCTGGTCCTTGAGGTATTCATGGACGTGACCCAGCGCAAGCAGGCCGAGCGCGAGCTGCTGCACGAAAAATCGCGTCTTGAGTCACTTCTATCCGGGATAAATGAAGGCGTCGCCCTGACGGACGAACGCGGCGGTGTGCTCGAGGTCAATGAGAGCCTTTGTCGCATTCTGGGGATCAAAGCTCAGGAGCTTTTGGGACGAAGAGTCTGGGATCTCTTCCCCGACGGGATTCTCGGGGCGCAGATGGCGCAGGGATTACGCGCCCTGCAGGAAAATCCACGGACTCGGCTGCGTGAAATCCAGCTGGAATCGTTCCGTGATATGGCTCTGGTGGTGCGTATGCAGCCTGTCTTGGGCGAGGAAGTTTTTGGCGGCATGATTGTCAGCGTCATTGAGGTCACGGCCATTGTCGATGCTCGACGCAGGGCCGAAGCCGCTTCCCAGGCGAAAAGCACATTTCTGGCCAACATGAGCCACGAAATCCGTACGCCCATGAATTCCATCCTCGGTCATGGGGAATTGCTGGCCAGGACCCGCCTTGATGTCGAACAGGCGGATTGCGTGCAGGGGATCCGAGTTTGTGCCGAGAGCCTTTTGGTTATCATCAACGACATTCTTGATTTTTCCAAGATAGAGGCCGGCATGCTGCGCATCGCGCCCGAGGATGTCGATTTGGGAGGGCTGCTTGCACGCGTGCGGACCATGCTCAGCGAGCAGGCGCAAAAAAAAGGCCTTGACTTGCGTCTGGTTACTTCCGGATTGCCGCAGGTCGTGAGCACGGATGCCGGTCGGCTGACGCAGATCCTGGTCAATCTGGCCGGCAATGCCATCAAGTTCACGGAACATGGTGGCGTGGAGCTTTCCGTTCGCGGGGAGGCCGGTGCGGGAGGAAAGGCCGCGCTTTGTTTTTCCGTGCGCGATACTGGGATCGGCATTTCTGCTGACCGGCAGAAGGGAATCTTTGTCTCTTTTGAGCAGGCGGATGGCTCCCTGACCCGTGAGTACGGAGGGACGGGCCTGGGCCTGACCATCGCCAACAGTCTGGTCCGCCTGCTCGGCGGCAGTGGTGTCTCAGTAAAAAGCCAGATCGGTCAGGGCAGTACCTTTTCCTTCACGCTGGTCATGAATGTGTCCGCGTCAGCGTCAGTGCAACAGCTTGCAGCTATTGACGTCCAGGAGCGTTCTTTCGTGTGCGTCCGGGTTTTGGCAGCAGAGGATAACCCGTTCAACCGGGGCCTGCTGATGAAGATGCTTCGCAGCCTGAATGTAAGCGAGATCCACATGGTCGAAAACGGGCAGGACGCGGTCGATGCCCTTGCGGCAGGGCAGGACTTCGACATAGTGCTCATGGATATCCAGATGCCGCTCATGGACGGGCTGGAGGCCACCAGAAAAATCAGGGCCATGGAACTGAACGTGCCGATCATCGCCTTGACCGCCCACGCCCTGGAGTCGGATCAGCGCAAAAGCCTGGAGGCGGGCATGAACGGGCACCTGGCAAAGCCTTACAGATTGCAGGATCTGGTCGAGACTCTGGAGAAGTGGTGCTCTTGAAATTTTTATTGACGCTCCATGTGTTTCGTTTTATGTGCATCCTCCCTCTCGACAGCTGTCCTGCTCCGGACGGCTTTTTAGCGTGATGAAAGTCTTGACGGGGCGTCTCGAAAGAGCTAGCCACGTCGTTCAATATTTTGGAGGACGCAAGATGTTTGCAATCGTGGAAACGGGCGGAAAGCAGTTTCGTGTGGAAGAAGGCCGCAGTCTGAAGGTAGCCAAGTTGGACGTGCAGGCCGGGACAGAACTCACTCTGGACAAAATCCTGCTTGTCGGAACTGGCGCCGAAGTCACAATTGGCCAGCCCTTTGTTGCCGGTGCAACCGTGCAGTGCGAAGTGGTTGACCATGGACGAGACAAGAAAATAATCATTTTCAAAAAGAAACGCCGCAAGGATTATCGTAGAACCCAGGGTCACCGTCAGGATTATACAACCCTGAAAGTGAAATCCATTCAGGCCTAGTGTCGGGAGGAAATAATGGCTCATAAAAAAGCAGGTGGTAGTTCACGCAACGGACGCGACAGCGCCGGTCAACGGCTTGGCGTGAAAAAGTTCGGCGGCCAGACGGTTTTGGCTGGAAACATCCTTGTGCGCCAGCATGGCACCAAGGTTCACCCCGGTGTCAACGTTGGCGTGGGTAAGGATTTTACTCTTTTCGCTCTGATCGACGGAGTCGTGAAGTTTGAAAAGTATACCCGCAAGAACAAGGTCAAGACCAGGGTCAATATCGTTCCTGCCGTCTAGGCGTTGCCCTTCGCAAGCCTTTTTCAAGCCGCTTCAAGAGAGTGCTCTTGGGCGGCTTTTTTTGCTGTTCGGCGGCACACAGCGCCGGACCTGGAGAGAACATGAGATTTGTAGATGAAGCCAAGATCATCATCCGTTCCGGAAGCGGTGGTCAGGGCAGTGTTTCGTTCCGCCGGGAAAAATACGTGCCTCGGGGTGGTCCCGACGGAGGGGACGGGGGCAAGGGCGGCGACGTGATCATGCGAGCCAACAACAACCTGTTGACCCTTTACGATTATCGTCACGCTTCCTTCCAGGAAGCCGAAAGCGGGCGTCCCGGTGGCGGACGGCTTTGTTATGGTCGCGCCGGCGAGGACAAGATCGTCGAGGTGCCCGTGGGCACCCAGGTTTTCGAGGAAGTTGACGGTAAGGAGCAGCTGATCGCCGACTTCATCGAAGACGGCCAGGAGATCGTCGTGGCCGAAGGCGGGCGCGGAGGCAAGGGCAATACCCATTTCAAGTCTTCCGTCATGCAGGTGCCCCGTTTCGCGCAGCCCGGAGAGCCGGGCGTGGAAAAATACATCCGCCTCGAACTTAAAGTCTTTGCCGATGTAGGCCTCCTGGGGTTGCCCAACGCGGGCAAGTCCACCCTCATTTCGCGCATCTCCGCAGCTCGGCCGAAAATCGCGGCCTACCCGTTCACCACGCTGGCGCCCAACCTGGGCGTGGTCATCGACGAGCATGAGCGCAAGCTGGTCGTGGCGGACATTCCCGGCCTCATCGAAGGCGCCCATATGGGGCAGGGCCTGGGGCACACCTTTCTGCGTCACGTGGAGCGGTCCCGCTTTCTGGTTCATATCCTGAGTATCGAGGATGTGAACGTGGAAGATCCCCTGTCCGGGTTCCATATCCTTGACGACGAACTGCGCAAGTTCGATCCGGCGCTGGGCGAGAAGCCTCAGATTCGTGTGATCAACAAGATCGATCTGGCTGACGAGGAACGTCTGGCCGAGGTCCGAGCCGCCTTTGACCGGCTTGGGCTCAAGGTGTACTTCATGTCGGCGTTGGACGAAACCGGAGTGGACGTGGTGCTGGATGCCATGTGGAATCTGCATCTGCAGACCGTCAAGGACGAAACCGAACATGGAACTATCGACTGATTGGCGCGAACAGCGCCGCCGGATTCTGGAGAAGGCCAAACGGGTCATCATCAAGATTGGCAGCGCCGTGTTGACCACGGAAAAAGGGCTTGACCCGCGCGTGGTCAATCGCTTGGCTGATCAGATCGCGGGCCTGCATGACCGGGGCCTTGAGATCGTGCTCGTGACATCCGGGGCCGTGGCCGCAGGGCGTTGCGTGCTCGGTGCGGACAAGGCCGCCGGCTGCATGGTGCACAAGCAGGCTGCCTCGGCCGTGGGCCAGAGCCGGCTTATGCACAGCTATGACGAGGCTTTTGCGCATTATGAGAAGATCACGGCGCAAGTCCTCTTGACCAAGGACGACCTGCGCAGCCGGGAGCGTTTTCTGAACGCCCGTAACACCATGTGCCGTCTGCTGGACTGGAAGGTCATCCCCATCGTCAACGAAAATGACACGGTGGCCGTGCAGGAGCTCAAATTCGGCGACAACGACGCCCTCTCGTCCATGGTCGCCAACCTGGTCGGGGGCGATGTGATCATCAACCTGACCTCCGCCGATGGCGTCTTCGACGACAATCCGCTGGAAAATTCCGCCGCCCGCTTTGTGCCCTGCATCGAAAATATTTCCGATCTCAATTTGCAGTCCATGTGCCGGGGCAAGACCGGGGCCGGAACCGGCGGGATGCTCAGCAAGCTCATGGCCGCCCGTCGCGCCGCGAGTATCGGCGTGCCGACGCTTATTGTCTCGGGTCGGCAGAAACATGTTCTGGAGAGGGTCTTCAATTTGGATGACCTCGGCACTTGGATCGCGCCGACGCAAAAAATGCTCTCGGGACGCAAGTTCTGGCTGGCCTACCACTTGGACCCGGCGGGCACAATTGTGGTCGATGACGGGGCCGCGCGCGCCCTGACGGTCAAGGGCAAGAGCCTCCTGGCTGCGGGCATCGCCGATGTGGATGGAAATTTTGGCATGGGGGCGTTGGTCAAGATCGCGCGTCTTGACGGTGAAACCGTGGGCGTCGGCCTCACCAATTTCAAGGCCTCCGAGCTGCGCAAGATCCAGGGCTTGAGCAGCCCCGAGATCGAGAAGGTGCTGGGACCGTGCCCGCATCAGGAAGTCGTGCACCGCGATAACATGGTGCTCGACAGCTCCCTTTAGCCGGCGGCCCCAAAACGGCGAGTTGCGTCGTCACTGTAGAAAATCCAGACCCTCACGTATGCAAAATACGCTTCGGGTCTGGATTTTCTTTGTTTCTCGCATATCACCATTTTTGAACAGCCTTCCCATCCTGTGTTTTCAGATTTAGTTATCACGAACTGAACAGATGAAACACGAACATTCGTCCGCTGCGCACGGTCACTGTGGCCTGGGGCTCGACAAAGACGTTGCTCATGCCCCAGCTGGTGCCGAAGGTCAGGGTCGCATCCTGAAGCGGGTATTCAAGCCCTGTCAGGCTAACTCCGCTGACCTGCGGGGTGGCGGGGAGAAGGGACAGGGTGTCGCCGATGGTTCCTGTCAGGGTCAAGGCCTGGTCCGTCAAATGGATGCATTGATCCTGATCCATGACGCAGGCAGGAATCCCGCTCGGCAGGCAGCGGGCCAGCAGGAAGAGGTTGCCCAGGGTGTGGTCCAGTCTGCCTCCGGTCGCGCCCAGAATGGAGATGCGTGAAGCGCCCCGTTCCAAGGCCAGCTCCAAGGCCAATTCCAGGTCCGTGGCGTCTTTCTTGGGGGGATGGAGGTGCATTTCGACCCCCTCGCCTTTGTAGTGCGCGAGCAGTTGCTCGGGGATGGAGTCCATGTCGCCTACGGCCAGATGTGGCAGCACCCCCAGGGATTCAAGATGCCTGCTGCCTCCGTCGACGCCGATCAGGCGTTCGGCTGAGGAGACCATGGCGCGGACTTTGGGCGAAAGTTCAAGGGGGCCGTTGGCCAGAAGAACCCAATGCATCATGTCTCCGCAGTCAAAAGGTTGGGGTGATTCTTGCTGTTTCGGGAGCATCCCGGTACATCGTTTTGAATAATCACCTGTCCTGGACAACGCAAGGAGTGCCATGCCTTACCCTATGCCGAACGTGCTCGTTGTTGACGACAGCAAGATGTTTTTGCAGGTCCTGGTCCAAAGTTTGGAGGAGGCCGTCGCGGGTCGCATCATTTCCGCCGGCTCCCTGGAAGAGACCCGCGCCTTGCTTGACCAGCATGAGTTCGCTGTGGCCATGCTCGATCTCAACCTGCCCGATGCGCCCCAGGCCGAGGTGGTCGATCTTGTGCTTGAAAAGGGGATTCCGGTCATTGTCTTTGCCGGGGATTGCACGGACCAGACGCGCAAGCGCCTGTGGTCCAAAAATATCGTCGATTACGTGCTCAAGGAAGGCGGCGAGAGCCTGCGCTATGCCGTGCGCCAGGCGCGGCGCGTGATCCTGAACCGTGAGGTCAAGGTGCTGGTGGTCGAGGACTCGGAGATGGTCCGGACCATGGTCGCAGGGCTCCTGCGTGTTCACCGTTTTCAGGTTTTCGAGGCGTGTAATGGTCGCGAGGGGCTGCAGGTCTTGAACGCCAATCCGGACATCCGGCTCATCATCACGGATTACGAAATGCCAGAAATGGACGGGATACGTTTCGTTCGTGCCGTGCGTGCACGCCATCCCAAGGAGGAGATGGCCATTATCGGCATCTCCAGCCATGAGCTGGAATCTCTGTCGGCCCGTTTCCTCAAAAGCGGGGCCAACGATTTTCTGACCAAGCCCTTTTCGAGCGAAGAATTTTACTGCCGGGTCTCCCAGAACATGGACCTGCTGGAATACATTCAGACTATCAAGGACTACTCCGAAAAGGATTTTCTGACAGGCTTGTTCAACCGCCGCTACCTGTTTGCGCAAGCGCCGTCCCGCATTCGCAAGAAACAGAAGCGGGGCGATGCGGTCTGCCTGGCCATGCTCGATATCGATCATTTCAAGAAAATAAACGACCAGTACGGTCACGAGACGGGTGATGTCGTGCTGAGGGACCTGGGCAAACAATTGCGACGGCATTTTGCTCACCGTGGCATCGCCGCCCGCCTTGGCGGGGAGGAGTTCTGCCTCCTCCTTGATGACGATGCCGCCGACGCGGCTGTATTGCTGGAAGAGTTTCGTCGGGAGGTCGCGGCCACGGATTTTACGTGCGGCGGAGTTCGGTGTTCCTTTTCGATCAGCATCGGCCTTTGCGTGTCCACGCATTTGGATCTTGCGGCCATGCTCAAGAATGCGGATGAGGCACTTTACATGGCAAAAAACAACGGCCGGAACCGGCTTGAAATTTGGACTAACTGAGCAGGCTGTTGAAAAATGGTCATCTGCGTCGGCACTGCAGAAAATCCAGACCCTCACCTGTCTGAATACCCTTGAGGGCACACGTACGCTTCAGCCCTGGATTTTCTTTGTCCCTCGCATCTCACCATTTTTCAACAGCCAGTTAGGCACGACCAGGGGTTTGGATGTTTGAAGCGAGCTTGTATGCAGCCCGTCGCCGGGCGCTGATGGAGTCGGTCAAGACCGGCTGCATCCTTTTGCCGGGCAACGATTTTGTTGGCATGAATTATCAGGCCAACGCCTTTCCCTTTCGTCAGGATGGCTCTTTTCTCTATTTCGTCGGATTGAACGAGCCAGCGCATTGCCTGTGGCTCGACTGTGAGAGCGGGAAGGAAATGCTTTGCGGCCCAAGCCTGGGGCTGGAACATACCATCTGGAGCGGTGCGGCGCCGTCGCTTCAGGAATTGGCTGCCAGGGCGGGGCTTGAGAGCACCTGGACCATGGCGGAGCTGGCGGATGCCTGTCATGAAGCGCAAAGGCAAGGCCGGGCGGTGCATTACCTGCCGTCCTATCAGGGAGACGGGGTGCTGCGTCTGTGCCGATTGCTGGGTGCTGCGCCGGAAACTGTCGAGGCCGGGGCTTCGTATACGCTTATCCGAGCCGTGGTGGCGCTTCGCAGCGTCAAGAGTGATGAGGAGGTGGGCGAAATCCGTCACGCGCTAGCCCTCTCGGCAGAGATGTACGCCGAGCTTATGGCCGTCTGTGCTCCCGGTGCGGCGGAGATTGAGCTTTACGGTCGCCTGCAGGGGTTGATTCTAGCGCGTGGCAGTCGAGAGGCCTTCCCCATGATCCTGTCGCGGCGCGGGGAGGTGCTGCACAATCACACCCGCGACCAGATCCTGCGCGACGGCGATCTGCTGTTGGTCGATTCCGGTGTGTGCTCACCTTTGGGCTACGTATCGGACATTACCCGCACAGTGCCGGTGGGCGGAAAATTTTCGGCGCGGCAGAAGCAAATCTATGAAATTGTCCTCGGCGCGTTGGCCGAGGGGACTGCGTGCATGGCTCCCGGTGTGCCCTTTGTGGAATGTCACATGGCGGCGGCCATGACCGTGGCCAGAGGGCTGACCGATGTGGGGCTCATGCGCGGAGACCCTGCCGAGGCTGTGGCGGCCGGAGCCCATGCCCTCTTTTTTCCGCATGGCCTGGGGCATATGCTCGGTCTTGATCCTCACGACATGGAAAGCTTGGGCGAGGATTTTGTCGGCTATGACGATAACTTTCGGCGCAGCACCCAGTTCGGCCTGTCCGGGCTGCGCATGGGCCGTCGCCTGCAACCAGGCTTTGTGATGACCGTCGAGCCGGGCATATATTTCATCCCCGCTCTCATCGACCTGTGGCGCAAGGAAGGCCGGCTGGCGCAATTCATCAACTATGACGCGCTGGATTCCTATCGGGAATTCGGAGGCATCCGCGTGGAAGATAATGTTCTTGTCACGGAGACGGGAGTTGAAGTGCTGAGCGTGTCCATCCCCAAAACGGTGGATGATGTATGCGCTGCAATGAGGAGGGCGTTCTGATGCGGATCAGCTTGCACGGCGGGCACAGCGGCCAGTACTGCGATCACGCCAGAGACACATTGGCGGAAATAGTCGAGGCCTACCACCGCGCTGGATTTCAGTGCGTCGGCTTGACCGAGCACATGCCGCCACCCGATGATTCCGGCCTTTATCCCGACGAAGTCGCTTTGGGTCGCAGCGCAGGCTGGATGGAGGCAAGGTTCGCCCTCTATGTCGCCGAGGCGAGGCAGCTAGCGCGTGAGTATAAGGATCGGATGCGGATTCTGGTGGGGATGGAAGGCGAGTGGTATCCGGGCTGCGAAAAATGGGTGGCGGAGCTGCGCAAATACCACTCGCTTGATTACGTTGTCGGCTCGGTCCATCACGTGCAGGGCGTCTGCTTTGATTTTTCCGGGGAGTCCTATGCCAAGGCTGCAGCCTTGTGCGGCGGCCGGGTTCAACTTTACGCGGCCTACTTTGATGCGCAGTTCGCAATGCTGCAGGCGACAAGGCCGGAAGTGGTCGGACATTTCGACCTCATCCGTCTCCATGATCCGAACTATCTGCAAACGCTGGCCACACCGGAGGTCTGGGAGCGCGTACTGCGTAATCTGGAATGGATCAGGGGCGCAGGTGCGATACTGGACATCAACGCCCGTGCACTTTTGAAGGGCCAGACTGAACCCTATGTCTGCGCGCCAATCCTGGACGCGGCGGCGAGGATGGGCATAGCTGTCGCCTACGGAGACGATGCTCATGGAGTTGCAGATGTGGGTTTTGGATTGGAGCTGGTGGAGGAGTTGCTTGCCCTGAGGGGGATGAAAGTGCCGGATGTATTGAGCGCGCAGTGGCTACAGCATCGCGAAAGGTGATTTTTTCCAGGCGTTCCACAATAACCGGCTGGAGTAGCCCAGCCCGCTGCCGACCATGACATAGATTCCGGTCTTCAGGGCCGAGTCCAGCGGCAACGCGCCAAGGGTGCGCCCGAACAGGGCCATGACCACGATCAACACCCAGTTTCTGACCGAAAAAAGCCCGCCCAGGCACGTACGGGAAGGCTTGCGCCCGATATGGGCGATTATTTTTTTGGCGACTTTGTCAAAGATGAAGCGACTTTTGACGAGCCCCAGCCCCAGCCCCGCTAAAATCGCGATAATGATTTGCGTCCAAGGCGCATCCCCTGAAAGCCAAATCCCCTTGCCCGCCAGAAAAAAACCCACCGCAGACCACACAACGGCCGCGGTCAGTAATCGTGTGCGCGGATAGGCGCGGGGTGTGAGGCGGTCGAGAGATTTGGGAAACATGGGGGCTTTGATAGGGATGGGGCCGTTCAAAGTCAAATCGATATCAAGAGACGATGTGAGGGCAGACATAAACAGGCCGACATCAGGATGATGTCGGCCTGTTGACATAAGTGTTTTTTATCAATTCAGTTCAAGGGTATGCCATCCGCCGGGTCCGGATTTGACATTTGGAATCGGCAAGTTTGGCTGATGTATTTCAACAATTGTGCCCGTGCTGGTCTGGACAAAGGCGCGCACACCTTCTTCGCTTCCCAGGTGCAAGCTGGGTGAGACACCCATGCCCTGGCCAAGGTCAACAATAAACGGAACGTAATCCCCCCCGCCATCACCGAAGACGTTTTCTTTCCATGCCGTCCCCGTCAGGTAGTAAAGCGCATAGAGTTTGCTCGATCCTTCCGCGGTGCAGTAATCATTTGATGGCGTGAAGGTCGTAAAGTTGGTCAAGCCTCCGAAAAGTGTGGGCTGGCCGACTACGCGCTCCCCTGTGTTGGGCATGGCTCGCTTCCAGCCATCTATGCTGTTGCTATCCCTGATATAATCGGCCAGTTCTTCCACGGTTGTTACATCTGTCGGGAGGCAGTTAGACCCGTCAGAACACTCTAATGTCCCCAATCCATCATTTTTGACGATCATTTTGGTTACATCAAGCAAATTTCCAGCTGGAATTTGGCTGAAGTTGTACGCGTTGCTATTCGTTTGTTTCGGTTCCTGAATGCCGTACATCCATTGAGTTCGAAGGTCCGTCTTGTCAGAGACGTCCCAGAATTTTCCGCTTCCGAAATATACCCAGACGCTTTTGTCCTTGAATCCGACATTGGGAGCACCCGTCAGTGGTCCGCCGGTATTGGTCATTTCTTTTCGTTCCCATTTGCTGGGGTCCGGCTCGGCCTCGATCTTCAGCCTGTGCACTCCGCCCGTCATTGCGCCACTGTTCGGTGTAACCACCGTGCCGTAATACATCATGTCGACGAAGAAATCGAAATTGTAGTCCACGGAGACAAACCCGGTTCCCATGGCGCTATTGGAGTCGGACAGGGACAGTACTCCCATGGAGGTCATGGTCGGTTTGGTTTTGTCGTCTGCCAGACGGAGCGGGAACGTGGATTTGGCTTTGTTTGTGACTTGGTCAATCATTGCCTTCATGGGTATGACGATCACCTGCGCCTTCTGCGTGCTCGACCCTGCGGCCGTCAAGGGACCTGTTCCGAAAAGCATGTACCAATGCTTGACATTGGAGTTGTCTTTGACCGCAACAACGGTCGGCTGATTGAGGGCGTATCCGAGGGTGTAATTGCCATCGAAGGTGAATTCCCCCAATAATTCCGGAGCTTTTTCCGGGTTGGTTATGTCAAAAATAAAGAAAGACGAACCGAAGTAGCTGGAATTTCTGCCCAGATCCTGTTGGCCATCACCACCAAAGTTGAAGCCGGTGACCATGATTGTGCCCCACCCGTTGGGGTGGTCTACGTCTGTGGCAAAGACCTGGGCGTCGAAAACTCTCGGTTTGAGATCGACGTAATATTGATGCTGGTATTTCGGATCGGTCAGGCACGGCAGGTGAGGATGGAGATTGTAGGGGACATATGCCCACATTTCCGTTCCGAGGTCAAAGCCCTGTGAATTGTCGTAGGTGCCGTTTGTATACTGATGCTTGTAGTAGGCGCTGTCAGTCTGGCTGTAAAAGCCGCTGTTCACGGCGTGAAGCATGCCGTCATTAGCGCCGAAGTACACCATGATGCGCCGATTTCGATATTTTCTGTAGAAGTCGGTGTACGATGCATCGTCCCAGTAGAGATCGTAGTTCTCGGCCGGAGCGGCGACAACGGTAGGCGACGAGTTGATGATGTCCCCCAGACGCCATGTAACCGTCGTATCCCCTGTGCCGTCGTAATTTGTGTCAACCAGTAACTGGCGGGACCTGTAACCGGTCATGTCGAGGCCTCGCACCCAATTGACCACGGTGGAGTTACAGTAGGCATAGTTGATGTTGGCCGAGGTGAACGGCACCACCTCGCCAGTTTCAACTTTGCCATCGTTGTCGTCCTTCCAGGTCATGATAAAGCGCCGTGATTTATCGGCACCGACCGCCGATGCATAGCTGGACCGTTGTACCGTTGCGTTTAGACCAACTTGATTCAGCCAGCTGGCGGCGGTCCAGACATGCTGAACGGAAGTCAGTTCCTTTGCGGTGCCGTTGACGCATTCACCGCCTACGACCGTGCCCCCAGAGCAGGCGCGGGATCGTTTCAATGTTTGGGTATCATCATACCAGATGGTGACCTTGCTGTCGGAAGAATCGAGGGCGAGCGGCGTTGCTCCATTGTCCTCGTGCATGATTCCCTCGTCGTCAAGCCAGTACGAATAGACGTCGCCGGCCCATGAAATTTCCTTGCCGTTGGAATCAACCCGCTGCGGCCAGAATACCGCCTGATAAAGAAGCCCTTCGCCTTTGCGTGAAGTCGAGACGACGGATGCGGCCGAACCGGACGAGACGCGATTCAGGATGCTGCTAAATGCGGTGATGAGAGAGTTCTCAAGGTCCGCACCGGATGCTGCTTCGAAATAATTGTCGGGGACGGTGTCATTGTTTGAATCGTATTCATCTGCATCCGGCAGGTTGTCGTCGTCCTTGTCGTTGAACCCGCCCCATTTGGCGGCGTCTTGGAGGAGTTGACTGCCAGAACCGAAGGCGAAAATAGTATAAAGGTTTATCGACTGGGTTCCGTTTAAATCCGTGCGCAAGTCGTTGGTGTGCGCCCAGTAGGCAATGTTGTCCAGATATCCGCTTCCGTCACTGTCATAAGTTGCATTGTCATTGCCTCCGACATCGGAAGCTGTTGTCTTGAATTTACTTGGGACATTCTTGTCTTGGGTTGATTCGCCATCTGTAATGAGGATGACGTTCTGCTGAGTACAGTGGATTTTTTTGTTCAAGTCTTGAAAGTAAAAAGGGTCCGTAGTGGTTCCTGCTGCGTATGAATCAGTTTCATACCGAGGCCCTTCGTTATTCTGATTGCCGATTTGCTGGACATACCCGGTGACTGTGTAAAACGTCTCGGCAAGAGGTGTCCAGCTGTCCATTGCGAGCGTATTTATATCATTTATGATGTCGGAAATTTGGGTCGGATCGGACGTCATGTAGTTTAAGATTTTCCCGCCATTGTTGTTGGATCCATCATCGTCATAGCGGAAAAGCGACAACCTCATGCGATATCCAAAACGGTCCAGGACACCGTATTTTTTTTCAGAATGTATGCTCAATGTGAATTGATTTTTGAATGCGCCGATATTCCATCGGTCCGGTGATTGGGCCGTGTCGACACTTGTTACGGCATAAATGTACAAAAAGTCGTCGCCGGAAACTTGAACAAATCCAAGTTTTTCCCTGTAGCCAGCAGGCACAACATGTTTTGATTCGTTATTCAGGTCGGTGACTGCGCTTGACGCGTCAAAAACGTGATATTTTCCTCGGTGATTGGATTCGTCAGTGTTTGATACTGTATAGGTACTTGTCGAGTTGGAGTAGGGACCTCCCGTCAACACCTTGCGCACAACGTCTGTCCGATGCATGGAAACCCAATTCATGAAGTTTCCATTCCATTCTCCGGATGCAGAAGGATAGAATTTATTTCCCGTGCTGTTGTAAGCATAATATGAACGCGAATCAAAAAAACCGTAATACTCATATGTTGAATTGAATCCAGTGTAAGCGCGCCTGTTGCTGCTGTCTGATGAATATCTCCAGCCGATTTCTATTTCCTGATACGCATGTTCATTCATGCTTCCTGAAGAATCAACGATGAGCGTTGTGGATGGCGCAACTGCATCAGCTAGAAATGGAGGAGTTAAGCTGTAGTTATTGCAGTTAAAAACTTCGACTTGGGGAGGCTTTGGCGCTGCCATTATCGACACGGACAAGGAAAAAAAGAGCACAAAGCCAATAGCTATAAAAGTAAAACGCCTCATTTCTCTTTCCTCCTGGACGATGGGCTCGCTATACTATTCGCAAACTATGGATATGGACACAACATCAGGCAACCCATTTTCCACCGGCGAGGGTGCGCAACGGGCATCAACTGAAACACCGGACAGGTCTTTCTCCAGCGAGACAGGAATTTTCCCGCAGCCGAAGACTACCGTAGATGCCGACAAGGGCAGGACCACACCCTCTTTGTTTCGGATCACCCATCCCGCTTGATTGGAGAGAGTCCAGTATCCTTGGCAGAGGTTGTCTGTCGAATTTGACTCCCCTTCCTCTGCGTGGATTGCTCCTGCGAAAAGAAACATAAGGCATATGCACAAAAAAAGAGTTTTCATTTCTGTCTCCATTATTTTCCAGATGTCAGGGATCGGTAAATCTCCGCGGAGCGCTTTCGCGACTGGTCATTGTCGGAAAAACCGGTGGATCGCAGATGGTAAATGCGGGCCATGGCTCCTCCGCCGGCGAGTCCTTTCCCGACACCCTCATAACCGGCCCCAAAAATGATGGATGTTCCATCGGAGGTCAGGGATCCAAGATAGTTAACGGTCACTACCGAGGCGACCTCCCCGTCCACAATGAAATTGAGTGTGGAAGTCCCGTTATTGTTGTAAATGGAGGGTCCGGGGTTCTCAATTTCAAAGTCGGTCCCGTTCACGACGAGAGGACCGCTTGTGGGGAATGTCGAGTTTCCATCTTCTCCTCGAGTATACTCGGAGAAACCGATGACCTCCTCCGCAATTTCCAATCCGCTGTCACTCCAGAGAAACGCCTGTTTCATTAAACGGACATTGCGTCCGACAAAGAGGTCTATATCCGTGCCCCTGCTCAGGGCAATAACGACTGCGGCAAGCAGGGCCATGATAATAATGGCCAGCACCAGTGCACTTCCTTTTTCTTTTCCCATGCTTATCCGCCTACTACGATGCGTTGGTACTGAACAGATTTGAGGCCGTAATGGGTCCAGGAAACAGTGACATCGATTTTCCACAAATCGACTCCGTCAAGAATTTCTCCCTGGTCGATGGACCAGGTTCGCACAAACTGCACTCCTTGGGTCGTAATCGTGTCAAAGTCGTTGTCTATTTCCGCATTGTTCTGGCATTCAAGGGCGATCTGTTCGAGTTTGGCCATGCCCAACTCCGATGCTGTGGTGATTCCGTTGCTGATCGCTCTGCCCTTGATACTCCCATCCTGGGCCTTGGCCCAACCCAAAATCCCAACGGCAATGATAATGGACGCAATCAAAAGTTCGACGATGGTGAAGCCTTTTTGTTTGCTTTTAGTTGGCATTGCGCAACCAGACCTGTGTTTGAAATTCCTGATAATGGAATCCTGCGGGCAGGGTGTTTCCATTGAAGCTTTGGCCGGCATCCCATGGCAGGCGGAATATGCGGTTTTCCTGGTGCCCCGCCTCGCGTTCACGCGTGCGAAGGATCATGTAAATCCACACGGCTTTGACGTTTTCGGGGTTGGCCGGATTGTCTTCCCAGTTTGCCGGAGTGTTCAGGTTTTCGTCATCATCTGTGTACGCAAGTTGAAAATCCTGAACATCATAGATGATGATATCAGTGCGGGGGCCGTCAGTTTCACGCTCGCGCAATTCGCCATTGACGACAGCGTATTGGAGCGGATTGACGCGAAATATCCGGGCATTATTCGGCAATCTTGTAATGCTTTTGTCCACTGTTAACGTAGTTGATGTTTTGCCAGTAACTTCATAGAAGTCATTTGGAGCTAAGGATGGGAAAAAGCTGATATGTTTTAAATATTCTGTTGTGCCAATATTTGTTGCGCTGTCCACTGTGACAAGAGTGCTTTCAGATACAGCTCCGTTAACTGTTGCTACATGGTCAAATCCATATACGAGTGTGACACTGTCAGGGGTTATGCCTGTGAAGTTTTGATTCGTCGGATTCAAAAAATTATCTTCCCCGGCCACGTCCTTGCCGGTTGAGATGTTCTCGCTGCAGCCGAACCCGGCATGATTGAAGCTTTGAATCAAGACCTGCATAGCCGCACGTGAACTGCTCTGCATCTCCAGTTGATTTTGCTGCCACTGGTTGATCCTGGACTGTTCTCTGAAGAGGCTGAAACCGGCAGCGGTCAGGACTCCAAACATGACAATCACCACCAGGAGTTCTACGAGTGTAAACCCAGTGTATGCGTAATTTTCTTTGGAAGCCTTTCTACCTGGTAACACGTATCGCCCCCGTTCGTAAAACTTGCGTCGTGATTATGGTCCCTTGGCTGTTCGTCATTAGGATGTTCACGGAATTGTCAGCCATTCCGTCCGCATTGAAAGAGGTGGAGTTGGCTCCTGCAAAACGAATTTCATCTTCATAGGCGGTGAGATTGATGGTTTTGATGGTGACATTATCCGCTGTCGCGTTGAGAGACTCGTCCGGTCCAGAATCAACGACAGAATACGTGTGTGCTCCTGTGTCGACGCTGAAAGCCCATGGACGCATCCGTTTCAAGGCGCCCATCTGGGCCTGTCTCAAATCTTGCGACATCGTGCTTACGGCGGATCTCAGACGATATTCGGGCAAATACTTGAGCAGGAATATGCCTGTTATTCCGCCCAGAATGCTTAAAATCGCCACCACGACCAGCAGTTCCACCAGGGTCACGCCGCCTTGGTTTCTCAGATCAGTGTACAAGTCAGCCTCACTTTGTTTGGAAAGCTTCGCAAGATTAATAGTTATGGTTTTGTTGGCGTTGTTTTTCCTAAGTAAGGCATTTTGTCGCCATTAATTTGTCAGTTTTTGTCAAAAATTGTCACTGGCTGCTTTTTGTTTCGCTTTTCGGAACAAAACAAGTTTTCATAAGGCCAGGCTCCAAAAAATATTTTTTTGATTCTGTTTGCATTCTTATGAAAAAAACTGCGCGCCGATTGAGGAATTGTGCGCAAAAATTTTCCGTCTGATTTCAAGAATAAGTATCTATTATCATTTTAACCAGTATAATCTCGTATTTTAAAGATGTCAAAGACCAGTGTCTTCCAGTAGTTGTCTTTTGAAATTATTAACAGCAGGAAGTATGCCGGAGAAATGATTTTGTAAAACCGGGTCGATGTGATGCGTGGATTTCAGGCTGAATTGCTGATCAGAAATTGGGTGGCGTGATTTGCCGCCCAACGCGGTGTGAGGTTATTCTTGGCCGTCGAACTCGTTGCGCATAGGCTTAAAAGCAGTTCAATTTGCTTGATGTTGTTGATTTTTCGATCAATCTGTTTTTTTCCGCCAGAACAGTCCTCCGGACTTGATGGGGAAGGGCGTGTTGATCTCGGTTCTCAAGACTACGCTGAAGTTTGATTGGGTTACGGCTGTGGCAGTGCGTTTTTCGCCGATGTGCAGGGTAGGGTTTGCGATCAGGCCTTGGCCGAGTTCGATGGAGGCGGGGATTTTGCCGTTCGGATTTTTCAGTGTGGGCCAAAAATACGGGGTGCCCGTCTTGTAGTAGAGCGCCCAGAGGCGGCTTGTCCCATTGGCTGAGCAAACTTCTTCGGCAGGGATGTAGCTTGTGAACACCACTGAGCCTCCCATAACCGCAGCAGGTCCAAGGACTCTTTCTCGCGCTTCGTTAAAGTTGTGTTTCCAGCCAGGGGCCAAGTCCAGACTGCTGGTCAGCCATGCCCAGTCCCGGGCGGAGTTTGTGTCCTTGTCCTTGTAGATTATACCTACACAGTCTTGCGAGTATTCACCCATTCCGCACGTACCCCCCGTCACGGCGACCTTGTTACTGTCGAAGAGATTGTGGGCGAGGATCGTTTCCCAGTTCTTGATCCCATCGGTTTCGGGCTCCTTAATGCCATAGAAGCCCATGGGCGAGGTTTGGGGGATGTCGTCCCGATTGAAAAAGCGCCCCGTGCCGAAATAAATCCAGAGCCTGCCTTTTTCGTCAATGGCAACTGAGGGTGCAGCGCTCACGGGTTCGCCCACATCGACGAGGGTGGACGTTGTCCAGCCCTCCGGTCCGCCGTTGCCGGTCCGCAGCCGGTAAACCTTGCCTGCGGAGTTGGAGGAATCCCCCGCCACGGTGCCGAAATAGACGAGGTCGGTGCTGAATTTTCCCGTACCATTCTTGGAGCCGACATCGAGATCCACGCAGACGGGAGCGGAGATGAACGAGCCTGTCTCCGTAAAGGCGAACGGTTTACCTCTTGATGAGTTCAGGCCCGTGCTGTCCACTGTCTTGACAGCTTTTTCCATGACCAAGGCGCTTAGGTTCAGTACGAAGAGCTTGCCGGGCTGGTCGCTGCTCTCATGCAACAGCTTGGCCCGGTCGGCGCGTCCGGATGCGTCGGCCGGACCGGAGCCGAAGACCATGTACCATTCGTTTGTGGCGGCGGTCTCGGCATTGGGGCTGCTCATGGGCATGACAGCAGGGGCGCATGTCGCGAATCCTTGTCCGGGCATGGAGATTTCGGCCAAGACGTTGGGCGGGGATTCGGGGTTTGTGACATCCATGATCACGTAGGCCGAGGTCACAGCGCGGTCGATGTCCGCATTAAAGGCGCCGCCATCGGTTTTGTCGATGTCCGCTTCCATCGCAGCTCCTCCAAGGCGCATGCCTGCGACCAGGATGGTTCCCCATCCGCCCGGATAGGTGTGCTCGTCCACTGGCGTGACCCCGTCGGACATGAAAAAGATCCGGGCGTCGAAAACCTGCGGCTTCAAGTCCATATAGGCGACATGAAGCTTTTCGCCATAATCCGGATGCATGAGCCATTTGAGATGAGGAAGCAGATTGTAAGGCACATAAGCCCAGAGCTCCATGCCGAAGGGAAATTGCGTCAGTGTTCCTTGCGTCACGTCGAAAGTGCGGGTTTGGCGATTCCAGAATCCGCCGTTGAACGCATGCAGCATGCCATCATTGGCTCCTGCATACACCACTTGGCGGCGGTCCATGTATTTCTTCAGGAACGCCTCGTAGGTAATATCATTATATGTAAGGTGGTAGTTTTCGGCAGGCCTGCCCACCGCTGTGGGCGAAGAGAAGATAATGTCGCCCAGCCGCCAGGGGGTTCCCCCGAGCACGCGGCTTCGGGCCACGTCGATGATCCCTTCCACCGTTGCGTTGCCGACCTCGGCCCCTCGGATGAAGTCAACCTGCCGTTTGGCCAGGGTTGCCTGAAAATTTGAGAATCCAGAGGGATTTTCTTCCTTCAGGGTGTTGATTGCACTCTGGACGGGGTCGGCGAGGTCAAGTCCGATCCTGCCGGAAGCTGATTCGTACAGGGTCAGGAAATTATGAAAAAATTCCGGTGAGTTGAGCGTTGTGTCCGCAGGCGTGGCCGGGAGCGCGAAGTGCTGGATTTCTCCGCCTGCTGCGTCGGCCACCATGTCCCGGTTCGTGTCCACAAAAGTCAAGATGTACCGGTTTGGAGTAACGCCGTCGTAACGGGTCCGCTGCGTGGCCGCCTGCTGATCGGTCAGGCTGTTGAGCCAGGAGCTTGTGGACCAGAGGAAACGGATGTCGGCCATACTGCCGAGCGTAGTGGCGTTTCTTTCCCCCTCTTCAATGATTCCGTCCCCATTGGCGTCGACATGCGCATGAATCAGTTCTCCATCAAATTCGATGACTCTGTCGGCGGTCAGATCCAAGTGCTGGTTGGCGTTGGTGTCCTCGCGCAGGTTGCCTTGCGTGTCCATAAAATAGGCATGCACCTGTCCTGACCATGACGTGGCGATCTGGTTTGTGCGGTTTGGTGGAAAAAAGACCGCCTGATAGGCGGCGCCTTCTCCGCCGCGCGTAAGGGACGCGACGGCCATGGCTGAGCCGGAGGCGACTCCCCGTGTGTCAAGCTGAAGAACGCCCGTGATTGATGCTTCCAGTTCCCGTCCTGACTGCGCCGTGAAAAAGTTATCGGGTAAGCCGTCACCGTTGCTATCGAACTCTACCTGCAGGTCGGGAAGGTTGTTGCCGTTTGAGTCCGTAAATTTTCCATGCCGCGCGGCGTCTATGAGAAGGCTGCACGGGCCATCAGCCAGAGAAATCGTGTAAAAATTCCAATTCTGCATCCCGTCCATGCCCGCCTCGGGCCGCAAATCCGTTGTGTGTCCCATGTACGCCACATCGATTAGATACGTGCTTCCGCTTGGGTGAAGAAGGTAGTCCTCTTCCGGCCGGGTGCGCACCACTACGTTTTTGAAACTGTCGGGAATGTTATGGTCGCCGGAGCTCTCTCCTGCAGTGATCAGGATGACGCTTTGCCTGGAGCATGGAGCCGTTTGCCCCCTGGACGGAAAGTAAAACGGGTCGTCAGTCTGGGAGCCTCGCCTGCCGTCGTGCCTGAGATACTCATAGACTGCGTAGAGGGTTGTCGCCAGAGGAGCTTCTCCCTGCGGTCGTACGGAGTTCACGGTGTTGATGATCCGATCAAGGCTGGCCCCGTCGTCGCTCATGGGATGCCGGGTTTGATCGGTATCTTCGCATGTGAAGATACCGACGCGGGCCTTTTTTCTGATGGAGTGGAGCAGCCCGTTCCCCGCTTCGCCCTTGACGCGTAGCGCGTATTTCGTCTCAACGTCCGGCCTGGAGACCACCAGCATGCTTTCGTCGCCCTGGTGTCTGATGGTGATCAGTTGGTGCAGGGGCGTCATGTGCGAAAGGCTGCCGTCAAGATTGCGCCTGGGCGTAGTGTCGTCGAAGTCGAGCCCGGCAGTACAGTTCTGATTGCTTCGCGGCTCGAATTCGTAGCAGCCGCTTTGGGCATCGAATTTTCCACCGCTGAGAACTTTGCGTGCGACATCGATGCGCAGCATCGTCGCCCAGTTCAGGAAATTTCCGTTCCATTGCCCGGTGGCGTTGTCTGCAAAAAAATGGGGTGTTTTTGAATCTGCGTTGTAGTCATAGGACGATTCTGGATCGAAATATCCGTAATAGTCACGTGTCGCGTCGAAGGGCCCAAGATATGCCCTTTTCAGCATGCCGATCGATGTGTCCAGGATGAAGGTGACCGAGGGCTTTTCCTCCACTGCCAGAAAGGGGGGAAGCCAGTGGAAATCACCTGCCCTGTACGCGGCAGTTTTGGTTGGAAGGAGTATGAGTACTAAGACGACAATCAAGGTCGCTTTTCTGAGAGTCTTTGTCCTGTTCATTGGTTGATGTGCCTCCAGCCCAGGTCCACTTCCGCCACGCTGTTGCGAAAACCTTGTCTGTGCGAACGAATGAGGTAGCTGCTGTAGGTCCCGCCCGAGGCCGCGCCTTGGCCTGCGCTGGCATACCCCGAACCTGTCTGCATGGCGCTGCCCGGAACCAGGCCCGATTCGATGAATCCTGCTCGCACATGAGTGCCCCCGGCTGCATGGAGGTGCCACTTGACGGGGAAATCATCGGGGTTGAAGTCGTCCTCGTTTTCCCAGGCGGAAGCGTTGGTGGCAGGAGTGCCGTCATTATAGAATGTTGAATTAGCGGAGGCGATGGCTCTTTCCAAAAATTCGTGACCAGCGTTAGTGCCCGAATCCGCCATAAAGAAGGCATTTTTAGAGTCGCGGCCATTTGCGGCCATGAGGATGTTAAGATGCGCAGTGTCGTTGGCGGCCAGTCCCATGATCCCGAGCAGTGCGAGGGCGATGATGGCTACCAACAAGGCCATGCCGGACTGATCCGGGCAGGGCCTAGAACTTTGGGGAAAGAACATAGACGTACCTTGCGCTCGCAGGAGAGCCGCTGTTGTTCCACGAGAGGGTGCAGGTCATTTCCTTGCATCGCTCCACGGGTGTGTTGTCAGCCAGGGTGCAGGTTATGGAAAATTGGACACCGTTGATGACGGTGTTTGCTTTGGTGTCCGTCAGGGCATTGAACGCCTGGGCGGAGTACTGGGTGCGGGCGGCATTTTCCAGAAATTCCTCAGCCAGGTGGCTCCCGCAGGAGACGTGGCCGGCGCGGATGTCTTGCACGGAAGCCTGGGAGATAAGAGACGCGACGCCCATCAAACCTATGCCCAGAATGGCTGTCGCCATGAGGACTTCGATCAAGGTGAAGCCTGGGCTGTTTTTCTCTCTCCGCTTCGGGTGAGTGCTCAAGTTTGAGGCGGCGAGCTGTTCAGCCAATTGCATCCTGGACAAGGAGAGGGGGATGGGAAGTTTAGGCATTCGCGGCTACTCCACTATTACGCTGCCCGACGGCCGTACCGTCAACGTGCGGGACAATCCGGTGTTGTTCTGGATGGTGACAGTCCCGGCCACGCTGGCTCTGCCACGGCCGTTGAAATGGGTAGTGAAGGATTTGGTGTGGGCGACGCGGTTTCTCAAGCTCGAGAGATCGAATCGACGCAGTAGAGTATTGTCGTTGCGCACACTGATTTCGCAGGTGTTTTGCTGCATGTCGCATTGAAATCGGATTTGCTCGTTCCTTTTTATGGCCTCGCATCTGGCGTGTCGGCACATGCTGACAATGGTTCTGGTCGCACGGTTCATTTCTGCTTCCGGCAGGGCGGAGATGAGCGTCGTGCCGGAGACGCCTGCCAGCACTGCAACGATGGCCAGGACCATCAGGGTCTCCAGAAGAGTGTATCCCTGACGGGTGGACCGGGTGATTTGCCACCCGTGCGCTTGAAGCAAGGAATGCCCCGGCAGGCTTCTCCCGGAAATCATTACGATTGGCTCGCGACGGCAGGCTCGGCCACCCTTGTGGTTTTTTTCATGGTATTTTTTCCAATTCCGTATTTCTGCACCACACCTTGGTCGATAACGTGCGGTTGCCGATGCCGAGCCTTGAGCGGGATGGCGAGGGGATCGCGGTGATTTCAACGCGCACGCCGTGGATGATTCTCGTATTCGCATGCGGATTGTTGATGACGTTCCCTGCAGCGTCAAAATAGGTGAAACGCAGGTCGCCAATATTGGTGTTGATGGGCTGCCAGCGTACAGTCCCTGTGTCATATTTGCGCAACACGTTGTCGTCGACAGCCTTGGCGGATCCTTCATTGGCGACATTGAGCCTAAATCCGGCATGTTCTCGCAGGCTTCCGGACCCGCTCTCGTTGACCACTCCGTCACCGTTCCAGTCCAGGCTGCAGTAGATGGCGGTTTTATTCGTGGCGCGGCCGTAGTTTGGAGCACCTGTGTCCGGCATGTGGGCAAAGCCGAACCCGTCCGCACCGTGCGCCGAGTATCCGCACATGCGGAGCTCGTCTGCGATTTGTGCCGTGGCGGAGAGCAGCTCCTGCTGCATGAGGGTTGTCTCTTCCTGTTTGATCGCGATGCGGTGGTGGGCCTGAAAAAGAGAGTATATTGCGCTGATGACCAGGCCGGAGATGGCCATGGCGACAAGAATTTCAATGAGCGTCATGCCTCGCTCGGTTTTTTTGTGCATTGTCGTTTCGCGTACCTCAAGTTGAGTGATTTCGTTCCAGCAACTTGCGGCATGCTATGCACATGGAAAAAGATTTCCAATAATGGGTGGACCTAGTATTAAGTCGTCCACGGATAATGAGTGTTACGACAAAAAAACGCAGCCTGAGAACCCAAGTTCCCAGGCTGCGCCGAATTCGGGACATGCCAGCGCTATTTGTCGACGACTGCGCAGTCCGGATTTGGGCACCACCATTCTTCGCCGTCGCCGGTGATGGCCTTGACTTCGTTCGATTCGAGCATGGCTGCGGTCTGGCCGTCCAGTTCCTTGCATTTGCGGCCGGATAATTTTTTCTTCGTATCGCCTGTCAGGGGCAGGGGATGTTCCTGTTTCTGCGTCATGGAGGACCTCCTTTGGTTTGAACATGGACACTATAACGCTGGGTGCGCCACCTGACAACTCTGACCCGCGGGCTCCTTGTCCGGGTGAACATGTTTGAGTCTTCTCTTATTTTCAGGTATCTCTCTGTTATGAAGAATTTTGATCCCCTGCACAGCGCGCGGTTCGCCTCCACAGTTTGCGCATTCGACAAGATGGTCGCCCGCGCTTGGTTTGCCTCGTGAACGGCGAAAGGACCATTCTGGTCGTCGATGACGAGCCCGGAATTCGTCAGGTTTTGCAAGACTTGCTGATGGCCTCGGGGTACACGGTCATGCTGGCGGGCGACGGGGAAGAGGCGCTGCTGAGGCTTGAGAGCGGGCAGGTCGATCTGGTCATCACCGATGATGTGATGTCCGGCATGAGCGGCCGGGAGCTCTTGTGGGAATGTGTCCGGCGCTGGCCCGGTTTGCCTGTCATCATCCTGACCGGATACGGGACTGTGCCCAAAGCCGTGGGGGCCGTGAAGGACGGGGCTGTTGATTATCTGCTCAAGCCCTTTGACGGGCAGGAACTCTTGGGCAAGATCGCCTCGATCCTGGTCGCCAGCGATGGCCGCTCCTGGGCCAGGGAAGGCAACCTGCTGACCGAGGAACTATGGGGCGGGAAAAGTCCTTCCATGCAGCGACTGTACAAGCTGATCGAGCGGGTCGCGCCGACGGAGGCCACCATTCTGCTTTTGGGCGAGAGCGGCACCGGCAAGGAGAAGATCGCGGGGCTGCTGCATCGTCTCAGCCAGCGCTCGCGCGGGCCGTTCGTCGTTGTGGATTGCGGATCCACTCCGTCCACTCTTCTTGAAAGCGAACTTTTCGGACACGTCAAGGGCTCATTCACCAACGCGTACAAGGACAAAAAGGGGCTGGTGGCCGAGGCGCACGGGGGCACTCTCTTTCTGGACGAGATCGGAAACATATCCCAGGAAATGCAGCTGCGGTTGCTTCGCTTTCTGCAGGAAAGAAAAATCCGCAGGGTCGGTGAGGTCACCGAATCGGCGGTCAATTGCCGGGTCATCGCTGCGACAAATGCGGACCTGGCGGACCTGGTCCGTAGCGGTGAATTTCGTGAGGATCTGTACTACCGACTCAAGGTCATCACCATCCAGGTGCCGCCCTTGAGGGAGCGCAAGGCCGACATCCCCATCCTGGCCGAACGCTTCCTGCAGCTCTTCGCCGAGAGCGGCCCGGTCTCACGTCTTGACGCCGAGGTGGTCGAAGCCATTCTTGAATATTCCTGGCCCGGCAACGTGCGAGAGCTGCGCAACATGCTTGAGGCGGCGGTCATTTTGTCCTCGGACGACATCATCCACATGGAGGACATGCAGTTTGAGGACATCGAGCTGGATACCCCCCTGTCGGATAACCTCCTTTCCTTGGAAGGAAGCGAAAGGCAGGTGGTCCTCAACGCCCTGGAACGCAGTTCCTGGGTGGTCAAGGACGCTGCGGAACTTTTGGGGGTCAGCAGGCGCACAATGCATTACAAGATCAAGAAATTTCAAATTGATACGACAAAGCGTCCGGCATGAAGTGCGCGGCCTAGCACATGCCTGGACCGCCTGCCTCCATCCGGCGATAATCAGAATATCCCTGCGTACGGGCGAGCCCGCCAACCATCTTCTCTTTTTATATTTGTCATCCTCCAGAGAGTGATTACCTGCAATTGTAAGCCTCAGGGGGTGACAATGAAAAACATCAATACGTTGCTGCATTTCATGCATTATTTCGAGCCGCACTGCGTTGAGCTGAACGGAGTGAAGGTATGCTACGTGTCCGCGCTGGAATATCCGGATCAAAACGAAGCCCTGGAGATCTTGGGCGGGAGCGGATTCTTCGCCAACGGACCGTCGAGGATACTTCTCAAATATGCAGGCCTGCACCATGTTGAAGGAGACGAGAAGTGGCGGCTCACTGATGAGCAGCTGCCGGGGACTTTCCCGGTCTGGGAAGCCCGATGATGTATTACTCACCAACAATGGAGACGGGGGCATGAGGAAAGTATTTTTGTTGCTCGCAGGAGCGGTTTTTTTTGTGGTGGCGGGGTGCGCCCATTTTGGTCGAGCAGTGGAGTCTCCCTTGGTGCGACTGGTCAATGTGGTGCCAGCGAGCAGCTCTCTGTTCGAGCAGCGGCTGGCCCTGACACTGCGGGTGACAAATCCCAATCCCTTTGCCTTGTCGTGGACGGGATACAAGGTGAATTCCAGGTTCAATGACATGAGCCTCTTGTCCGCCGTTTCCCCGGAAAACGGCGGGGTGGAGGCCTTGGGGGAGACGCTTATCAAGGTCGAAGCCTCTGCCTCGACTTTTGATCTCCTGCGTCAGATCATGACTTTTCAAGGCGGGCAGACGAAATTGACGTATGCCCTGGACGGCGTTTTTTATCAGAGCGGGGTTCGAGCAGGGGGGATTCCCTTTTCCTCCGAAGGGGAGCTTTGGGATTCCAAAAAGTTACAGTAGGAGGCCCCATGCGTTTTGCTCTGTTTCTCACTCTTCTTTTATCGGTTTTTCTTGGAGGGAACGTGGCTGCACAAACACGTGACGCTGTCTTTGCTGGTGGTTGCTTCTGGTGCCTTGAGGGGCCTTACGACGCGCTGCCCGGAGTGATCGAAACGCAGGCCGGTTATATCGGAGGAAAGCTGCCCAACCCGACATATGAGGATGTCTCTTCCGGAACCAGCGGCCACATTGAGGCAATGCGGGTGGTCTATGATCCGGACAAGGTCGATTTTGAAAAGTTGCTCGCCGTTTTCTGGCGTAACATCGACCCAACGGACGCAGGCGGGCAATTTTGCGATCGCGGCCCGCAATACAGATCTGCGATTTTTTTCGGGAACGAGGCCGAAGAAGCCTTGGCGAGGGCGGGAAAGGCGAAGCTCGAAGAGGCCAGGGGGTTCAAGATTGCAACCGAGATTCTGTCTCGGACCGAGTTTTATGCGGCCGAGGAGTACCATCAGGATTATTACAAGAAAAATCCTCTCCGCTATCATTTCTATCGACAGGGCTGCGGACGGGATCTGCGCCTCAAACAGATCTGGGGTGCGGAGACGAAACCCTGAAGACAGGTGACAATGAATCGAAAAGCCCGGCTTCCGCGAATTGCGGGGGCCGGGCTTTTTTAGGCATTGATGTGCGGGGAACCTGATGACGAGGGAGTTTCGTTGCCCTCATCCCTGCGGAGACGGGGATCCATCAATCTCATGAATATGGCCCAGGGAAAATATCTGTCCACGCCCGGTGAGCCTGTCACACGACTTCCTTGCCGGACCTATTCGTGAACCTGCACCGTGACGCCCGTCCCTCCTGAGTTGACGAAGCGCAGGCAGGGACGTCATTATAACAGATTTTCATCAGAAAAATTATCGGCTTGAGTTCAGGCCTTTTATCGCCCGCAGGAAGGTCAGCTGCAGCACGGAAGGGATGATGATCCAATGCGCCGCCCCGGTCATGCTGAGCGAGGACGCGCCTTCCAGTTCCATGGCCAGGGGTTTTTCAAAGAGGGCCAGGACCGTGTGGTATTTTTTTGCGGCAACTTTGGAGTAGCTGATTCCGCTTGCGTGCATCGCCGCACCGTTGGCCACGATCATGCGCAGCAGGCATTCGGCATGATCGTCAAGGCGGATGGTATCGACCAGCACCTGCAGGATGCCTTTATTAGACATGTCCGCCGGAGTGAAATCAAAAGCATAGCAAATGACCTGCAAGTCCTCGGAAGGGATGTGCTGTAGAGCCCTGGTGAAAAGAGTCAAGCACAGCGTCCGCTCCATGACCTCCACGGATGCGTCCGGGAGATAGTGCACGGTGAGCCTGCTGCAAACATTGTCCAGAATTTTGAGGTAATGCTTGCCGCGTCCGGCCCTGGCCAGCGCCGCGAGAGGATTGGATCCGTAGCGCTGGATCTCTCCGGCGACGACTTCCCAGTAGGCGGCATGGTTCGGGGCGTGCTCCTTGTAGAGCGGGTGGTTCGGAAGTTGGACGATGCTGCGGGGCTGCCCGTCCTTGTTGAAAAGGAGCACCTTGACGAGGATATCCAGTTCCCGGCTTGTGCATTGTTTCAGAAAGTCCAGATCCGGATCCTGGCGGTACTTCATTCGATCGTCCTTGTTGCGCTGTGGCGGGTTCTGTGGTCCTGGTCTGCGCCTAAACAGGCAGGCAGGGGGCCGGAGCGGACCCGATACGTGAAAAATTCCGCCAGTGAATCAGATTAAGCGCCAACCCCCTAACAAAGATGATCCTTTTGGTCAACGCGAGTCTGGATTTTAGGCATGTGGATGGTTCAGTCCTCCTGCAGTTCCGCCTCGCTCATGAAGCTCTGGTCATACCGATCCCAAATGTCGAGGGCGATGCTGAGCGGTTTGACCATCGGCACGGTGTAGGTGTGGAAGCGTTTGGCGTAGAGGGATTCCCTGAACCTGCTGACATGGGTGCACAGTCCGCGCGGGGAGACGATGAAGGGCTTGTCGATGGAGCGCCTGAATTCGACCAGCCGCTCGGCCAGATATTCGGACAGATATGGGACTTGCAGGTAGATCGCGGCCACGATGACGTCGGTGCCCGGGTCATCGGCGATGATCTCAAGGGCGCGGATGAGCCGCCTGTCGTCGCAGTTGCCCAGGAGGTCGAGGGGGTTGTTGCCGACGTTGACGAGCATCTGTTCCAGGTCATCCGGGTTTGCGGCCTTGATGTTCTCGCGCAGCAGTTCCTGCAGGCGCTGCCGGGTTTCCGGGCTGAACTGGGCCAACTCCAGGCCTTCGGCCGTGATCTGGTCGGCCAGCAGCACCGCCGCGCCGCCACCTACGCTGACCACCGCCGTGCGTTTGCCCCTGGCCTTGGGTTGCGTGGTCAGGATGGAGAGCACGTTGACCATGATCTTCGGATCTTCGGTCAGATCTTCGATGAGATAGAATCCGGCCTGGGAACAGCAGGCCCGGAAGGCTTCGTGGCTCCCCGCCAGGGAAGCGGTGTGGGACATGGTCGCCTCCTTGCCGCCGCCGGAACCGCCCTTGATGATGAGCACGGGTTTTTTGGCCGAGACCTGCTTGCCGAGTTCCATCAGCTTCAAACCTTCGGACAGTCCTTCGAGGTAAATGGCGATGACTTCGATGCGCGGATCCTGGCCCATGTGCGCCAGTATTTCCGCCACGCCGACGCTGCTGGAGTTGCCGCACGACACCCACTTGCCCATGCCGACCCGGTCGGCCTCAAGCATCTCCATCAGTTCCAGGCCAATGCCGCCGCTTTGGGAGATGATGCCGATTCCGCCCGGTTCACGGATGACGCCCGTGCGGTGGGCAGGAATGAACATTGTGTTCACTCCGGAAAAATTGTCGATGATGCCCAGACAGTTGGGGCCGATGTAGCTGACACCATATTGCAGGCTCAGATTCCGCAGCCTGTCTTCGAGCTCCCGCCGTCCGGATTCGGCAAAGCCGTCGCTGATGATGATGGCGCCCTTGCCTCCGGCCTGGCAGAACTTCTCGAATTCCCGGACCACGGTCTCGGAGTTGATGACGAACACCGCCATTTCCGGAACTTCGGGCAGGCTCTCAAGGCTCGGGTAGCAGCGCTTCCCATGCAGGGAGGTCGTGCGCGGGTTGATGGGATAGACCCGGCTGAGGCGGCGCAGATTGCGGAGCACGATGCCGCCCACCGTGCCGGTGTTCGAGGCTCCGTACAAAACGACGGATTCGGGATTGAAGATCGTGTGCAGGCTGCTCATTTTTTGCGGCGAGACATCGGTCTGGCGGGGGTATTGGACCGGGTCTCCTGCGATGAGGCGGGCATCGACAATGGCGAAGCCNNAAGCGGGACACGTTCATGGCCAGCCGGATGACCGCCTGCTTGTCGAGGGCAGGGCCGCGAAATCCGTCCAGGATATGCCCGGCGCGGGTTCTGTCCAGCATGGCCCGCACATCCCCTTCCTCCAAAATGCCGATGCCGGGCGCCACGTCCGCCATCAGTTCAACGAAGCGCCCACCCGAGCCGATCATGGTCATGGGACCGAAGCTCGGGTCCTGGGTGGCGCCGATGAGCACCTCAAGGCCGGATTTGACCATGGGCTGGATCAGGATGCCGTCGATGTCGGTCACTCCGGCGGTCCGGACATTATCCATGAGCCTTGCGTACGCGGACGCAAGCGCGTCATCATCCTCAAGTCCCAGCAGCACGCAGCCCAGATCGGACTTATGGATGATCTGGCTTGAGACCGTTTTCATGGCCACCGGATAACCGAGCTCTTTCGCCGCCTGCTTGGCCTGTTCCAGAGTGCGGATCATGCGCCCCAGGACGGGGATGTTGTAGGCGTCCAGAAGCGTGCGGCTTTGTTCGAATCCAAGCTGAACGGGTTCCATCGGGAGTCTCCTTGCGATGCGGGTGTCGGTTTCAAGTGCTCATCATGAGGGGGGCTGTGATTTTTTGCAAGAAGGGTCTGTGCCATCTTTGCAGAAGAGCGCTGCGTTATCTCTGCCGTGCTTCTATAGCTCATCCCTTCGGCATCACTCCGCCTCATCCCCGCGAATGCGGGGATCCAAGCTTTCTAGGAAAAAAGCGCGGCTTTTCGTCTGGTTGGAGTGTGTCGGGGCGGGTTGGTCCGGGCTGGCCGCCTCGAAACTCCTTCGCGGGCCTCGTACGGCTGAATCGTTGCGTGCAGGGCACAAGATCGGGATAGCTCGTGTGGCAACGATTTAGCCAACGATGCCTGGCTCAGTCAGACAGTCGAGGCGACCAGCCCGGACCAACCCACCCCGACACGCATGGATCGTGTTTTTTTTCGGACACAGGAATTGCAGGGCATGGTTCCGTTGAAATTACGGGAATCGAGTTGATATTCAAGATATTGTGCGAAATAGGGCTTCTTTTGCGGAAAAAATGTCGGGCTCCCTTGACCTTGGCTTCGCTTAGGGGAAAAAGGGCGGCAAGGTTTCCACAGTCTTCATTTTACGGTAGAGTGAACGCTGACAGAAATTGCCTGCAACAGGACAGACGCGGAGGACGGACATGAGCATGGAGATTCTTGAGTTGGTCAAGCGGCGGGATCCGGGCGAAGTGGAATTTCATCAGGCCGTGACCGAGGTCATGGAGTCGATAGAACCAGCCCTGGAGCGCAATCCCGAATACCGCCGGGCGGGGATTGTCGAACGCATGGTCGAACCGGAGCGTACGGTCATCTTCCGGGTTCCGTGGGTTGACGATCACGGTGATGTGCACGTCAACCGCGGATTCCGTGTGCAGATGAACAGCGCCATCGGCCCTTACAAAGGCGGCATCCGTTTTCACCCTTCAGTGAATCTCGGCATTCTCAAATTTTTGGCCTTCGAACAGGTCTTCAAGAACTCGCTGACCACCCTGCCCATGGGCGGCGGCAAGGGCGGGGCGGATTTTGACCCCAAGGGCAAGTCCGACCATGAGGTGCAGCGTTTCTGTCAGAGCTTCATGCTCGAACTCTTCCGCCACATCGGCCCGAACACGGACGTGCCTGCCGGAGACATCGGCGTGGGCGCGCGGGAAGTGGGCTACATGTTTGGCATGTACAAGAAGCTTAAGAATGAATTTACGGGAGTGCTCACGGGCAAGGGCGCATCCTGGGGCGGCAGCCTGGTCCGGCCCGAGGCCACGGGCTACGGGGCGGTCTATTTTGCGGGCGAGATGCTCGCGGCCCAGGGGAAAAAGCTGGAAGGGACCCGCAGCCTGATTTCCGGATCGGGCAACGTGGCCCAGTACACCATGGAAAAGCTGCTGCAGCTGGGTAGCGCTCCGGTCACGTTTTCCGATTCGTCAGGGTATATCTATGACGAAGCCGGGATCACGCCCGAGAAGCTCGCCTACATCAAGCACCTCAAGAACGTGCGCCGGGGGCGGGTGAAGGAATATGTGGAGATGTATCCCGAGGCGGTGTTCACGCCTGCGGATTACGCCTTGGGATACAACCCGCTCTGGGCTCATCAGGCGGACGCCGCCTTTCCGTGCGCCACGCAGAACGAAATTGGCCCTCGTGACGCCGAAAACATGGTGGCCGGCGGGGTGCGGGTTGTGGCCGAGGGCGCGAACATGCCGACCTCGCACGGCGGTGTGCGCATTTTTCTGGACAACGGCGTGCTCTTCGGGCCGGGCAAGGCTGCCAACGCCGGCGGGGTCTCGGTCTCGGGCCTGGAGATGACCCAGAACAGCATGCGTTTGAGCTGGACCAGGCAGGAAGTGGACGACCGGCTGAAGCTGATCATGAAGACCATCCACAAGGTCTGCATGGACACTGCCGCAGCCTATGGCAAGCCCTACAACTATGTCGTGGGCGCCAACATCGCCGGATTCGTGAAGGTGGCCGACGCCATGCTGGACCAGGGCGTGGTCTGATGTAGACGGAAAATGCTTGCGTTTCGCGTTGCGGCTGATCCTTGAAAGGGGGTCAGCCGTTTGTTTTTTCAGGCATGGCCTCAAGGTGGATCTTGTGGAGAAGTTCGTTCGTGGCGCTGCCCCGGAACGTGCCGGTAATGGGCGCGGTCAGTTCCGGTTCGGAGGCGGCGCAGAGGGCGAGATGACCTCCGACGACCGTAAGGCCCAGGGTGGGGTCGTAGCCGCGCCAGCCCGCTCCGGGGAGGTAGACTTCCGGGTAGGCGTGCAGGTCCCGCTCGGTCTGCTTGGGGTCGCCGATCTGGTAGCCGGACACGAAGCGGGCCGGAATTCCCGCTTCGCGGCAGACCTCCATGAAGACGAGGCTGACGTCGCGGCACGCGCCCCGGCCATGCAGCAGCGTTGTCTCCGTGGTGTGGATACCGGGTTCGAGCCGTGGGACGATGGCGATGTTCTGGTAGAGCCAGGCATTGAGACGGTTCAAGAATTGAAGGCTGTCGCTGCCGGTCTCGGCCATGAATTTCTTGGCGAGGGCGCGCGTTGAGGGGCTGCCGGGCCGCAGAGAGGGCATCAAGGCTTCGCGCTCAAGGGCTGGCAGGTCCAGGGGGAGCGTGAATGCGCACGGGTGCAGCAGATAGTCGAAGGGGTTGGCTCGCAGGGTGTGGGCCGTGAATTCCGTGCGGATCACCAGCTCCTCCCACATGCCCTCAAACCACATCCAGTGGGCTGCATTGCCGCACGCGTCCAGGATTTCGCACAGTCCAGCCGGTTCGGGGCTGACCTTGAGGCTGAAGTGTTCGAGCATCTGCCCTGCATCCTGCCGGGGCTTGAGCCGGATCAGGTGCGGCTCAAGGAAGACGGGCCTGCTGAAGCGATAGCTGGTTTCGTGTTCCACCCGGATGCGCATCGCTCACTCCTCGGTTTTGGAGTGCAGTTTGCGGCTGCTGGGGGCGAGGCTGGCCGCGATGGCGTCGATCCATTCCGAAGGCAGGGCATGGACGCCCTCGCGCAGCCGCTCCTGCCACCAGGTGGAGATGTGCGCCAGGTCATTCTGCTCGAAGCGGTGTTCGATGAGGGAAAAGGACCCCTTGGAATAGACCACCACATCAAGAGGGAAGTCCACATCGGCGGCGCTGATGCGCGTGGAGTCGAAGGCCAGACAGCCGACCTTGAGTGCGAAATGGATGGAGTCTGCGTGCTTGAGGGTCCGGTCCAGGACGGGCTTGCCGTATCCGGTTTCTCCAATGATATGGTAGGGGGTGCCGGAGGTGATCTCCACCCAGTTGCCCTGGGGGTAGATCAGGAAGAGCTTGTGCGTGGCGTCGGCGGAGAACTGCCCGCCCATGATGGCGTGGATGTTGAACTGCAGTCCCGAGGCGTCGAGATATTCCTTGTCCTCCTTGGCCACGCGCCGGACGAGGTCGGCAAAGAGGTTCACGGCCTTGTACAGTTTGTCCGGAGGCGGCCCGGATTCCAGGGCTTCCTCGAAATAGGTGGCCACCTTGTCCCGCAAGGAGCGCAGGCCGGAGGTCATGAAGAAAACCGCTCCGCTCGCAGTCTCATAGGTGCTGAGTTTCTGCGCCGTGGTCATTTCATTGCCGGCGGTGATGCGGGTGTCCGCCAGGCCGACCAGGCCGTCTTCCACCGTGATGCCGAGACAAAAGGTCATTGTTCCATCCTTGTTTCCGGCCCATGAGCCGCGTAACCGAAAAATTCGATTCCGAGGCGAGCATCGACCGCGTTCATGCGGGTTTGCAAACGGTCCGTGAAACGATGCAGACCCTGCGCGAAAACATCTTCAATGGTCAAGTAGGAAAGGTCCGCGCAAAGTTGACCCAGCAGGCGTTCACTTTCGCGCGTGAAAAAATTCAGCTTTGTCCCCGTGATGGCGTGCAGGGAAGTCTGGGCGCGAGTGAGCCCGTGCAATATGGAGCGCGAAAATTCATGATCGAAAAGCAGAAAGTCCGCCACCTTTTCGGGTGATATGCGTCCCCGGCAGCGACGGAAGGCATTGAAGGCGCTGGTGGCGCGCAGCAGCGCTATCCATTGAATGGAATCCACGGGCTGAGACATCTCCCCCGTCTCATGCAGAAGCTGCTGAAAGCTGACATCGAGGATGCGCGAGGTCTTGTCGCACCGTTCCAGCAGACGGCCAAGCCGGGCAAAATGCCAGGCTTCGTCTTCGATCATGGCGTCGGCAGTGATCCCGCCGAGCATGAAGTCGCGCATTTTGACTTCCTGGCAAAAGGAGAACGGGTTTTCGACCACCTGCAACGGCCTCGTCGCGGCATCGTGGACAATATGGTAGAACATGTTGATGTAGTTCCACATCTCGTACGGAATGACTTCGCGGATGGCCCTGGCATTTTCGCGCGCTGCCCACAGGCAGGATGCGATGGAGTTGGGATAATCCCGGTCGAAACTCAGGAAGGTGATGACCGTGGCGGCGTCGTATTCCCCGTAATGCTCCTCGAACAGGGCAAGGTCGCCACTGGCCTCGATCAGGGACCGCCATTCAGTGGCGCCGGACCCCGGCAGGTCGAGGGTCAGGTGCCAGTTGACTTCGACCACGCGGGCCAGGTTTCCGGCCCGCTCCAGATATCTGCTCATCCAGTAAATGGCGTTTGCTACACGTGAAAGCATGGGCGTGTCCTTGGGGTTAGTGTTTGAGGACCCAGGTGTCCTTGCTGCCTCCCCCCTGGGAGGAATTGACCACCAGCGACCCTTTCTTGAGGGCTACCCTGGTCAGGCCGCCGGGGATGACCTGCACGTCGCCGCCATGGAGGATGTAGGGCCGCAGATCCACGTGCCGTCCCTCGAAATGATCTCCGACGATGACCGGTGCGCGGGAGAGCATGAGCGCGGGCTGGGCGATGTAGTTGCGCGGTCTGGCCTTGATGCGCCCGGCAAAATCCTCCCGCTCGGCCCTGGTCGAGGCCGGACCGACCAGCATGCCGTAGCCGCCGGATTCGTTGGCCGCCTTGACGACCATGGTTTCGAGATTGTCCAGCACATAGGCCCGGTCTTCTTGCCGCCAGCACAGATAGGTCGGGACATTGGGGATGAAGGCCTCTTCTCCCAGGTAGTAGCGGATGATTTCGGGCACATAGGCGTAGACGACCTTGTCATCGGCCACCCCCGTGCCTGGCGCGTTGGCGAGGCAGACATTGCCCGCGCGGTAGGCGCCCATGATGCCCGGCACGCCCAGAAGCGACTCCGGCCTGAAGACCAGGGGGTCAAGGTAATCGTCGTTCAGGCGGCGATAGATGACGTCCACTTTCTTGAGGCCCTTGGTCGTGCGCATGTAGACGAAATTGTCCTCGACAACCAAATCCTGATTCTGGACAAGCTCGATGCCGGTTTGCAACGCGAGGAAGGAATGCTCGAAATAGGCGGAATTGTAGATGCCGGGGGTGAGCAGGGCCACGCAGGGCTGGGAGTCGTTTTTGGGGGCCATGCGCAGCAGGAGATTGAGAAGCTTGGCCGGATAGTCATCCACGGGGCGCACGCGCGAGGCCGCGAAGACTTCGGGCAGAGTCCGCTTCATGAGACTGCGGTTGGCCAGCACATAGGACACCCCGGATGGGCAGCGCAGGTTGTCCTCCAGAACGAAGAAGGTTCCGCTTTCGTCGCGCACCAGGTCCGTGCCCGTGACGTGGCACCAGACTCCGTGGGGCGGATTTATGCCCATGCATGCAGGGAGAAAGCCCTCGGCCGTCTCGATGATCTCGCGCGGGATGACGCCGTCCCTTATGATCTTCTGGTCGTGGTAGATGTCGTCCAGAAAAAGGTTCAGGGCGAAGATGCGCTGCTTGAGGCCGATCTCGATATGATCCCAGTCGTTGGCCTCAATGACTCTCGGCACCACGTCGAAGGGAAAGATCTTTTCCGTGCCCTGTTCGTGGCCATAGACCGTGAACGTGATGCCGAGGTCGTAGAGTGCCTGTTCGGCCTGTTGCTGCCGCCTGAGCAACTCGCCTTCGGGCAGGGACTCGATTTTGTCGACCAGAAGCCTCGTGCCGTCGCGGGGAACGCCGGGAGCCGAGAACATTTCGTCATGAAAAGGGCCTAGATCATAGCCGGTGAATTTCATAAGCAGCCTCTGGTTTTGACATCGTTGTAAATTTTATATGGTGATGCACCCATGATTTCAACAAATCCGTGCCTGAAACCAAACATTCGCACGAGATATTTATCCGCATTTTCGACCTCGGCCGCGTTGCCTAAGGGCGGGTTAATTGCATAGGCTCAAAGCTTCAGCGCACAGTTTTCACCGGAGACAGACATGTCCCTCAAGCCGTCATTGCAACTTGTGGCCCAAGATTCGGAATTCCGGAAATTCCATGATCTCATGGCCAGAAAAGTCCAGAATATTCTGCTGGTGTCCACGGCATACGATGCCTGGGTCATGGAGGAGGACTGCAAGCTCTCCGAACGCATCGTGTCCGAATACCAGGGCCTGAACCTGAGCCGCCCGCCCCGCCTGACCTGGGCCTCAAGCGCCGAGGAGGCGCTGGCTTTCCTGGCGCAGCGCCCGTTCGAACTCATTATCATCATGCCACAATTGGCCGAGCGCGAGGCCTTGACCCTGGGGCAGAGGATCAAGCAGCTGAGCCTTGGCATCCCTGTCTATCTGCTGACCCACCGCGAAGTGTTCCTGCCCGGGGAAACCCCGCCCGAAGGCATTGACCGCCAGTTCGTGTGGACCGGCAACGCCGACCTGCTGGTCGCTCTGGTCAAGAACGCCGAGGACGCCATGAATGTCGATTTCGACACGAAAAGCGTCGGCATCCGTGTCATCATCGTGGTCGAGGATTCCCCCCGTTACCAGTCCAGCCTGCTGCCCATCCTGTACCGCGAGTTGGTGGTCCAGACCCAGGACGTCATCCGCGAAGGGCTGAACCAGGAGCACCGCCTGCTGACCATGAGGTGCAGGCCCAAGATCCTGCTGGCCGGCAACTATGAGGATGCGCTGGCCCTGTTCGAAAAATTCGAGCCGTACGTGCTGAGCGTGCTGTCCGATGTGCGCTTCCCTCATGGCGGAAAACTCGATGCCGGGGCCGGAGTGGAATTGCTCTCGACCATCAGGAAGCGGCGCTTCGACATTCCGCTTCTGCTCATGAGCAACGAACCCGAGAACGCCCGGCGGGCGCGGGAGATTCCGGCCACCTTTGTGGACAAGAATTCGGCTTCGCTGCTTGCCGATGTGCGCCGGTTCGTGCTTGAGCGGCTGGGATTCGGGGATTTTATCTTTCGGAGCGAAGATGGGCAGGAGATCGCCCGCGCCGGAAACATTCACAGCCTGGAGGCGCGTCTCAAAACTGTCCCGGCGGAAGTGCTCATCCGTCATTCCCGGCACAATGATTTTTCGCGCTGGTTTTTTGCCCGCACCGAATTCGATCTGGCCGACCGCCTGCGGCCCATGAGCGAGAAGGATTTCACCTCCCCCGAGCAGCTGCGCTCCGGGGTCATGGAGATGGTTCAGCGCCGCCGCGAGCAGCGCCAGAAGGGAATCATCGCGAGCTTCAACCCGAACGATTTTGACCCGGCCACGGATTTCTTCAAGATCGGTGAAGGATCCCTGGGCGGCAAGGCCCGCGGCCTCGCGTTCCTGTTTTCGCTTTTGAGCCGCCTGCCCGGCCTGCGGGAAAAATATCCGCAGGTGGATTTTGCCATGCCCAAGACCCTGGCCATAGCCACCGAAGGGTTTGACGCCTTTTTGAAGCTGAACGATTTGAAGCAGATGTCGCGCATGGACATCCGGGATGAGGAAGTTCTGGCGCAATTCGTGAAGGGCCGCTTCCCCAACAGGCTGCGCCGGCAGCTCAAGTCCTATCTGGTCCATGTCCGCCATCCGCTGGCCGTACGCTCGTCGAGCCTGCTCGAGGACGCCCAGTTCCAGGCCTATGCCGGCCTGTATTCGACGATCATGATCCCCAACAATCATCCGGATCTGGAAACGAGGCTTGAGGAGTTGATCCTGGCCATCAAGCAGGTCTATGCCTCGACCTTTTATCAGGCGCCCAAGGCCTTTTCACGCCGGGTCAGCCAGCGCACGGACGAGGAGAAGATGGGAGTGCTGGTGCAGCAGGTCATCGGCGAGGAGTACGGCGGGTATTTCTATCCGGTCATTTCCGGGGTGGCCCAGTCCTACAATTATTACCCTTTCGGCCGCATGAAGCCCGAGGACGGGGTGGCGACCATCGCCTTGGGCTTTGGCAAGATCGTGGTCGACGGCGGCCAGACCCTGCGTTTTTCACCCAAGTATCCGAACATCCTGCCCCAATGCCCGACGGTGGAGCTGGCTCTGCGCACGGCCCAGACCGAATTCTACAGCCTCTCGCTTGAGCGCTGGCCTTGGCCGCGCACGGATTTTTCGCTGACCCGCCGCCATATCGTCGAAGCCGAGGGCGCGGGGCCGCTGGGACTGGTGGCCTCGACCTTCCTGCCCGAAGAGGGCCGCATCCGCGACACCGCCTCCATCCCGGATCGCCCACGGGTACTGCTCTTTGCCCCGGTCCTGAAACACAGGACCCTGCCTCTGGCCGAGATGCTTCAGGATGTCATGGCCATCACCGAATCGGCCATGGGCTGCCCGGTGGAGCTTGAGTTCGCCTGCAATCTCTATCCAGACCCGGCCCGCAAGCCGATTTTTTCCCTGCTGCAGCTGCGGCCCATGTCCGCTCGCGCCGACCTGAACCGGGTGAACATCACCGAGGAGGACCGGGTGCGGGCCTTTTGCCTTTCGAGCCACGCCCTGGGCAACGCGGAAAAGGCGGATGTTTTTGACATTGTCTATGTGCGGCCTGAAACGTTTGAGGTCGAAAAAACCATGCAGATCGCCGGGGAGATCGGGCGCATCAACGCCGGCCTTGTGGCCGAGGGCCGCAAATATCTGCTGGCCGGGCCGGGGCGCTGGGGCACGGCGGATCGCTGGCTGGGCATACCCGTGGGGTGGAACGACATCTGCGGCGTGGCGGCCATCGTCGAGACCGCTTCGGCCCAGTTGCGGGTCGAGCCGTCCCAGGGATCGCATTTCTTCCACAACATCACGACCCTTGGTATCAATTATATAATGGTCTCGGGAAAGGAAGGCGAGCGCTTTGACTGGGAATGGCTGGAAGGCCAGGAGGTTCTGGCCAGGGACGAACACGTGGTCCATGTGCGCCTGTCCCTTCCTCTGGTCATCAAGGTGGACGGTCGCACGTCGCGCTGCGCCATCACTCCCGCAGACGGCGGGAAGAGACGGGAGAGTGCGGCGAGCGTTCCCGTGCCTCAAGCGCCGGGTTGCTGCAACCTGGCTCCCGGAGGGGCAGATGGGCCCGGGCGGTGCGCACTATGATGTCGGAGATGCGCCGGGAAAGGCCGCTTTGCAGGCTCCAGCACTGATAGAAGTGGGGCACGCGCAGGGTTTCACCAGGGGTGAGGTCGATCAGGTCGCCCCGATCGAGATGCGGCGCGGCCAGGATGCGTGAAACCATGCCGTACGCGCCGCCCGCGAGGATGAGGCCCTGGAAGCTGATGTTGGAGGGCATGACGTGCACCGGCGGTTCGATGTCTTCCCCGAAGCGCTGCCGCAGGAATTCGTGCTGCAGCGCATCCTTGTGGCTGAAGATGACCATCGGGGCCGAGCCTGCGGCCTCCCGGTCGAATCCCTGCGGGCAATGGCGCGCCCGGAACTCCGGTGTGGCCACGCAGAGGTATTCCATGTCTCCTAGGTCGTGGGTCGCAAGGCCCTGGAAGTTGGCCGGGGTCGAGGTGATGGCGCCCTGGACCTCGCCTGAGCGCAGATAGGCATGGGTCACGGACTGGTCGTCGACGACAAGGTCCAGGAGCACTTTTTCCCCGGCCAGGATGTCCCGCACGCTGCGCGAGAACCAGGTGTCCAGGCTGTCGGCGTTGACGGCCAGGGTCACGGAAACAAATTCCTCGGACTCCCTGGGGGCCAGTTCCTCGAACAGCGACTCCTCCAATACGGCCAGTTGGCGAAAATGGCGCAGCATGGCCATGCCTGCGGGTGTCGGCCTTACGGGCGCGGAGCGCACCACCAGCATTTGCCCCACCTGATTCTCCAGTTGGCGGATGCGCTGGGAGACGGCGGACTGGGTCAGGAAGAGGGTCCGGGCGGCCTTCTCGAAGCTCTGTTCGGTGATGACCGCAGCCAGGGCCTGAAGCTGTTTGGTGTCGAGCATTAATTTTTCTTATGATTCAGTAAAATTATTCGTTTTTCTTATTTGCTGTCTTCCCATACCTTCGGGCTCTCAATCTGACAAGGAGAACACCATGATCGCCACGCCGTTTTTGCAGGGTCTGGGCACGGGCGCCGGACTCATCATCGCCATAGGAGCCCAGAACGCCTTTGTGCTGAGCCAGGGTCTGGCCCGCAACCACCATCTCACCGTGGCCCTCATCTGCGCCGTGAGCGACGCCCTGCTTATCGCCCTGGGGCTTTCCGGAATGGGCGCGGTCCTGGCCGGAAGCGACTCATTGGCGCTTTGGGCCACATGGTTCGGCGCCGTGTTTCTTTTCTGGTACGGGGTGCGATCCTTTCGGTCAGCCTTTCGATCCGGAAGTCTCGCGCTAGGGGAGCGGATGCGCATGGGGCTTGGCGCCACGGTGGCCGCCACGCTGGCCGTGACCTACTTGAATCCTCACGTGTATCTGGACACCGTGCTGCTGCTCGGCTCCATCGGCGGCCGCTATCCGGTCGCGGAGCGGTTTTCCTTTGGCGCAGGGGCGGCCACGGCCTCGCTGACCTGGTTTCTTGCGTTGGGTCTGGGCGCGCGCTTCCTGCTGCCCCTTTTTCGTCATCCCCGGTCCTGGGCAGTGCTCGACGTGCTGGTGGGCCTGACCATGTGGGGCGTGGCCGCGTCTTTGGTCGCACCGGCCTTCGCTGGCTGATTGGGGGGCTTTGAGCCCTTTACCCCGCCCCATCCCCCGGCTATCATCTTCCTTCGGAGGAACGATGGCCAAAAATTACGATCCGCGCATGCACACGGCGGAGCACATCCTGAATCAGACCATGGACCGGCTCTTTGCCTGCGGGCGCTGTTTTTCCGCGCATGTGAACCCGGACAAGGCCAAGTGCGACTATCATTTTGATCGCGACCTGACCGAGGCCGAGGCCCGGGACGTGGAGGCGCGGGTGAACGCCGTCATTGTCGCCGACCTGCCGGTCTTCGCCGATAACATGATCCGGTCCGAGGCCGAGGTTCTCTTCAATCTGGAACGATTGCCCGAAGGCGCGTCCGAAGAGCTGCGCATCATCCGCATCGGGGATTACGACGCCTGTCCCTGCATCGGCGAGCATGTGGACCAGACCTCCGCGCTCGGCGTCTTTCGGCTGACCACGCATTCCTTTGAGAACGGGGTGCTCCGGCTGCGCTTCAAGCTCGGGAAACCCGCCTGATCATGGCCAGTCTTCCCGCCCACGGCGGCAATATCCGCTCCATGGCCACGGCGCTTGGTTGCGCTCCGGAAGAGATTCTGGACTTTTCAGCCAATATCAACCCCCTTGGACCGCCCGCATGGCTGCGGCCCGTGGTGGCCCGCGCCCTGGCCGGGACGGCTCATTATCCAGAACCACGGGTAGAAGGGCTGCGCCGGATCGCCGCTACGCGCATGGGCGTGGAGCCCGAAAATGTGGTCGCCGGCAACGGTTCGTCCGAATTGCTGTATGCCCTGCCCAGGGTTTGCGTAGCCAGGGGCCTTGGGCGCGCCGTGCTGCCCGTGCCCTGTTACGGGGATTATGAGCGGGCTTGCGAGGCTGCCGGGCTCTCGTGCGAAACTCTGACTCTGCATTCCGAAACCGGCTTCGCCATGGACTGGCCGAGGCTCGAAGAACTGCTGAGCAAGCCTGCGCTGGTCATTTTCGGCCAGCCCGGAAATCCGGCCGGCACCCTGCTCGAACCGGAACTCATTCTGGAGCTGGCCGACCGGCATCCGAAGAGCTTCTTTCTTGTTGATGAAGCATTCGCCGATTTTGTGCCGCATCTTGCAAGGCTTGGCGCGGCGATTCATCCCAATCTGTTTGTCCTGCATTCCCTGACCAAATTTTATGCGGTGCCGGGACTGCGTCTGGGACTTGGGTATGGGAGCGCCAAGGTGTGCGCGGAGCTTGCGGCTCTGCTGCCGGACTGGAGCGTCAACGCCCTGGCCCAGGCCGTGGGTGAAGAGGCTCTGCGCGACGACATCTATGCCAGGCAGACCATCGACGCGGTGAAGGAACTGCGCGGTCGCCTGGAAGCGGATCTTGCGGGGCTCGGGATCAGGGTTTTTCCGGGCAGCGCCAACTATCTGCTCTGCCGCAGTGAAAATCCGGACGCGTTCGCCTTGCAGGAGAAGCTCGCCAAAAGCCGCATTCTGATCCGCAACTGCTCTAATTATAAGGGCCTTGATGCCCGTTATTTCCGGGTGGCCGTGCGCAGCGCCGAGGAGAACGAGCGTCTGGTGCAGGTCCTTTCAGAAATTTTCGAGTCAGGCAGACCTCGCAGCCGGCCCGTACGCAAAACCCCGGCCATCATGCTGCAGGGGCTCTCGTCCAATGCGGGCAAGTCGGTCCTTACCGCGGCTCTGTGCCGGATTTTCCTGCAGGACGGACTGAGCGTGGCTCCATTCAAGGCCCAGAACATGTCGCTTAACTCATTCGTCACCCGTGACGGCGGTGAGATGGGCCGCGCCCAGGTTCTGCAGGCCCAGGCCTGTCGGCTGGAGCCGGACGTGCGCATGAATCCGGTGCTTTTGAAACCCAATTCGGAGACGGGCTCCCAGGTCATCGTGCTCGGCAAGCCTGTGGGCAACATGAGCGTGGGGCAGTATATCCGCTACAAGCCGCAAATCTTCGAGACCATCACGCAAGCCTACGACGAGCTGTCCGCCTCGGCCCAGGTCATGGTGCTGGAGGGCGCGGGCAGTCCGGCCGAGGTCAACCTCAAATCCCACGACGTGGTCAACATGCGCATGGCCCGGCACGCCCGGGCGCGCGTGCTGCTGGCTGGCGACATCGACCGGGGCGGTGTCTTCGCCTCGTTTGTCGGGACCATGGAGGTCATGGAGGAGTGGGAGAGGGCTCTGGTCAGGGGATTCATCGTCAACCGCTTTCGAGGCAGGCAGGACTTGCTCACAGACGCTGTCGATTACGTGCGTCGTTTCACCGGCATCGAAACCTTGGGCGTGGTGCCTTTTCTAAGGGACCTCGGGTTGCCCGAAGAGGATTCGGTCAGCTTCAAGGGGGCTCGCCCGCAGGGCAGGAGCGCCGAGTTGCGGATAGTTGCCGTAGACCTGCCGCATATCTCCAATTTCACGGATCTCGATGCCCTGGGACTTGAGCCGGATGTGGATTTGCGCATCGCCCGCGCGCCCCATGACTTGGCTGGTGCAGATGTCATTATTCTGCCGGGATCGCGGAATGTGTTTGCGGATCTGGACTATCTGTGGAGTTCGGGCCTGGCCCAGGCTGTCCTGGGCAGCCGGGCCGAAATAGTCGGGGTCTGCGGAGGGCTGCAGATGCTCGGTGCCGGCATCACGGACCCGGCCTGCGTCGAGAGTGGGGGCGCCTCGGCCAGGCCCCTAGGCCTTTTGCCTCTGGCTACGGAAATGGCCGTGGACAAAGTGTTGTGCCAGGCGCGCTGCGTTTTCCTGCCTTCGGGTGAGGAGATATGCGGGTACGAAATCCATCACGGCCGCACGCGTGTGCTGGACGGACATCTCGAGCCCGTTGTGACCCGCAAGGACGGGACGGTCATCGGTTGGGGTCGTGAAGACGCAATGGTCTGGGGCACCTATTTGCACGGAGTATTCGATGCCGACGGATTCCGCCGCTCCTTCCTGGATCGCTTGCGGGTGCGCAAGGGGCTTGCTCCTCTTAAGAAGGTGCAGGTAGCCTATGATCTGGAAGCCGCGTTGGATCGCTTGGCCTCTGTGGTGCGAAAAAGCCTCGACATGGAACGGATTTATCGTCTTCTGGATTGATGGCAATGGCCATTTTATTGGATCGCAAGCTTTTCAGCGTCACCCACGAACACTGTCCGCTTGACAATCGAGCATCGTCATGATCGGCAAAACGCTCATGAAGTCCCCTTTTTCCGTATCATCCACGCCCGTACGCGGTCGCTTGGCACCAAGTCCCACGGGGTATCCGCACCTGGGCAATGCCTGGTCCTTTCTTATCTGCTGGCTCGCCGTGCGCTTGGCTGGAGGGCGCTTGGTGCTGCGCATGGAAGATATTGATCCGGATCGCTCGCGTCCGCACTATGCCGAAGCAATTCAGCGCGATCTCGCCTGGTTGGGCCTGGATTGGGATGAAGGCCCGGACAAGGGTGGCCCTTTTGGCCCATACACTCAAAGCGAGCGCCTTGAGCGTTATGCCGAAGTCATTAGGGAGCTCACCAGTCTCGGCCATACCTATCCGTGCTACTGCACGCGCAAAGAGCTCAAGACCATGGCTTCGGCGCCACATGCCGATGACGTTGGCCCCATCTATCCGGGAACCTGCCTGGGGCTTTCCGCTACCCACCGTGCGGAGCGTCAGGCTCAAGGACGCAAACCCGCGTTACGCCTCCATGGCAGTGAAGACACGATATTTCAGGATCTTGTGCATGGTGAAATTCGCATGAGCTGGGGGGAGTGTGGCGGTGATTTTCCGCTCCGCCGTTCCGATGGCGTTGTGGCGTATCAACTGGCCGTGGCCGTCGATGACATGGATCAAGGCATAAATCTGGTAGTGCGAGGGGCGGACATCCTGCCGTGCACTCCGCGCCAGATCCTCCTTTTTCGCCTCTTGGGCGCCCAGGCACCGCACTATGCCCACGTGCCGCTCATTGTGGATCATCGCGGCGAGCGTTTGGCCAAGAGGCACCAGTCCTGGGAGCTGCGTGCCTTGCGGGAGGCTGGCGTTTCGCCGCAAGCCATTGTCGGCTATCTGGGCCATCGCGCTGGACTGATGCCCAAGGTGGAAATGGCGACTCCCTGCGATCTCCTGCGCGTTTTTGATTGGTCCAGATTGCCACGGGCCTCCGTAACCCTTGAGCCTGACGTTGATGTCGTCATGCTCCGTATTTCTAAAAATCAATAATTTCGATAAGTAAGCGGATTAAAGGTTTGGCTGCGGGAAAGAATTTGCGCTTATTGCAAATTTTTAGTTGACGAGAGTCGCCGAGTTCTCCTAGAGGCTTCTTCCGCGATGAGGAACTCCTCATCCGGACAAGAAAAAAGTTCATTGATATTTTCATATTTCGTCCTGGTGACCAAGGCGGAGGGGTACCACCCGATTCCATTCCGAACTCGGAAGTTAAGACCTCCAGCGCCAATGATACTGCCAGTCCACTGGTGGGAAAGTAGGTCGTCGCCAGGACTTTTTTTATTCTCTCTTCTCGACAGTGACCTTAAAAAAAAGGGTTGACCTTGAGGAAGAAGTGGGGTTAAGAAATTAACCCTGCCTTTGCGAAGAACGCTTCGCAAAGTTGGTTGAAAAAAGAATGAAGAAAGCGCTTGACGGTGGAAGAGTGAGTCGATAGAGACGATCTCCTCTTGCCGGAAATGGCAAGGATCTTTGACAAATAAATAGCGAGTTGGAGCAAATAGAACTGATTGATAAGGTTTTATAAAGCAACATGGTTGCTTGTAGTTATACGTAACTGGAGAGTTTGATTCTGGCTCAGAATGAACGCTGGCGGCGTGCCTAACACATGCAAGTCGTACGAGAAAGGGGCTTCGGCCCTGAGTAGAGTGGCGCAC